>NZ_CP054626.1:0-1435000 GCF_013347325.1 Cupriavidus gilardii
TTGCCTTCGACCAGCTTCGAGATCAGCTCGACGTTGGCGAAGGTGAACTTGATCTGGTTCGCGGCCAGCTGCACCTGCACCGGATCGTCGTTGTCCTCGAGCAGGCGTTGCAGTTCCAGGATGGTCTTGCGCGGGATGATGACTTCCTGGCGTGCGCCGGCGCCCGCGGCTTCCTGTTCGAGCTCGACCGCGCAGTAGGCGAGGCGGTGGCCGTCGGTAGCGACCGCCATCAGCTTCTTGCCGTCGACCACCAGCAGCATGCCGTTCAGGTAGTAGCGGATGTCCTGCTGGGCCATGGCGAAGTGCACCATCGCCAGCAGATGCTTGAACGTCTTCTGCGGCAGCGTGACGCTGGCGTTGAATTCGGTGGCCTCGGCGACCGTCGGGAATTCTTCGGCGGCCAGCGTCTGCAGCGCGAAGCGGCTCTTGCCCGATTGCACCGTCATCCGCTTGTCCGACAGCGACAGCGCGACATCGCCGTCCGGCATCGCGCGCAGGATGTCGAGCAGCTTGCGCGCGGCCACGGTGGTGGCCACGTCGTCGCTGCCGACGCCGCATTCGGCGTGCGTGGTGATCTGGATTTCGATATCGGTGGACAGGAAGGAGACGTTGGCGCCGGACTTGCGGATCAGCAGGTTGGCCAGGATCGGGAGGGTGTGGCGGCGCTCCACGATGCCGCTCACGATTTGCAGCGGACGCAGCAGATTGTCTCGCGAGGTTTTGACCAATTGCATTGAATATGTCCTTCGTCGTTTATAGTCAGCGTCCGCCGGGTGTCCTGGACAACTCCAAAATCACTTAGGAATCAAGGAGTTAATGTCGCATTTTACCTCGAAACGGGCGGCTCGGCAAAGCCGGACGATGTGTGGCTCGTCTGCATATTGTGCATGAAAAGCCACGATCCCCCAATATGTGACGGTTGCCCGGAAACCCTTGTCCCGCGCGGGTTTGCGGGTTTCCAGCGGGCCTTTCGCCTCCCCCGGCATCGCGCGGCGCGCAGACCACAGTATGCCAGCCCGCCGAGCCGGTCCCTCAAAATCCGCGACGCCGGGTTTCAACCCTTCAGCGTCTGTTCCAGAACGTGCAGTTCGTGATTGAGCTGGGCGTCCTTGCTGCGCTCGTCGGCGATCTTGCGTACCGCGTGCAGCACGGTGGTGTGGTCGCGTCCCCCGAACAGCTCGCCGATCTCGGGCAGGCTCTTCTGCGTCAATTCCTTGGCCAGATACATTGCGATCTGGCGCGGCCGCGCAATATTGGCAGGCCGCTTTTTGGAATACATGTCGGCGACCTTGATGTTGTAGAAGTCGGCGCAGGTTTTCTGAATGTTCTCTACCGAAATCTGCCGGTTCTGTACGGTCAGCAGGTCCTTCAGCGCTTCGCGCGTGACCTCGATCGTGATGTCCTTGCCGTGGAAGTTCGAGAACGCCAGGATTTTGCGCAGCGCGCCTTCCAGCTCGCGAACGTTGGAACGCAGGTGCTTGGCAACGAAGAAGGCCACTTCCTCGGGAACCGAAACGTTCTCGGCCGCCGCCTTCTTCATCAGGATCGCGACGCGCATTTCGAGCTCGGGCGGCTCGATGGCGACGGTCAGGCCGGAGTCGAAGCGCGAGATCAGCCGGTCGTCGATGCCGGTGATTTCCTTCGGATAGGTATCGCTGGTGATGATGACCTGGGCGCGATTGGCGATCAGCGCCTCGAACGCATAGAAGAATTCCTCCTGCGTGCGGTTCTTGCCCGAGAAGAACTGAATGTCGTCGATCAGCAACAGATCGAGCGAGTGGTAGTAGCGCTTGAACTCGTCGAACGCCTTGCGCTGATACGCCTTGACCACATCGGACACGTACTGCTCGGCATGGATATAGCGGATCCGGGCGCGCGGGTTCTCCATCAGCATGAAGTTGCCGATCGCGTGGATCAGGTGGGTCTTGCCGAGGCCGACGCCGCCATACAGGTACAGCGGGTTGTACGACTTGCCGGGATTGTTGGCGACCTGGATCGCCGCGGCGCGCGCGAGCTGGTTCGCCTTGCCGGTGACGAAATTGTCGAAGGTCAGGATCGGGTTGAGCCGCGAGCGCTCATGGACCGTGTCGGCCGGTTGCTGGCCCGGCATCGGTTGCTGCGCGACGCGATAAGAGCGGGCCGCGGCTTCGGCCGGGTCCAGTTGCGGCACGTCGACATCGACCACATCGGCGCCGATCGCCTGGCTGCCGCCGGAGTAGGGGGCCGCTTGCGGGTGGCCCATGCCGGCACCAATTCCGCCATGGATGGCGCCATAGCCGGCCGGCGCGGCCACGCCGGCACCCGGTTGCTCCGGCGCGCCATACATCAGCGCGCCCGGGCCGGGCGCCTGGCCGCCGTGCACGGGCGGCTGGCCCATCGCCTGGCCGGCGCCGTAGGCCGGCGCCAGATGGGCGGCGGGACCTGCCGCGCCCGGGGCGGCCGGATCCTGAGCGGCACCGTATGGGCCGCCCGGATTGCCCGCGGCCGGATAGCCGTTCGCTGCCGCACGCCCCGACGCGGTTGGGTCGAGGACGAAGTGGACGCTCACCTGCGC
Source organism: Cupriavidus gilardii (assembly GCF_013347325.1). Classification (NCBI taxonomy): domain Bacteria; kingdom Pseudomonadati; phylum Pseudomonadota; class Betaproteobacteria; order Burkholderiales; family Burkholderiaceae; genus Cupriavidus; species Cupriavidus gilardii. The sequence goes on from NZ_CP054626.1 coordinate 2,555, forward strand.
CTCCCAGTACTCGCAGGCGAGCGCGGTGATGCGCCCCGAGAACTGGCTCTTGACCCAGTCGAGCTTGAAGCGGTTGGGCGCGGCGATGCGCAGCGACAGGGCGTTCTCGTCGAACGCCACCGGCGCCAGCGGCTTGATCCAGGTCTTGAACTGTTGAGGCGTCAGTTCGCGCTCGAGCTGCGCGGCTGCCGCCTGCCAGAAATCTTGCATCGGTTGTTGTTGGGTAGTGCCACGGCCGCGTGTCGTCACGTCAGCAATCTTTCGAGTCCCAATAAAAAAGGGCGCCGCTGTCTCCCGAGTGCCGGCATGACCGCTACCGCAGCTGGCTTGTCGGGTCCCCCGCCCGCCAAGCCGCCTAACCGTCATGTCCTGCACACCTCGGGTTGTGCGTGCGCCACGCAGGCCGTGTTGTGTTTGGACCGGGATTGTACCCCCCGGCCCAAGTTATCCACAAAGGATAAGTCTGTGGACAACTTGTGAAAATTCGGTGGATGACTGTGCACAACTCAGACCGGCGCAGCGCCGCAGTCGGCACTTATAGAAGGCAATCGTTTGATTTAAAAGGGGATTGCCCTTCGCATCACGCCAAAAAAGCGGTGTTTGGGGCACTCGAAAATGTGCATCGCATCACTGTGGACAAGAAAACCGCCGCGATTGCCTGTGCGTGCACCCGTACAGCGGCATCCTCCCACGGCAGCCTTGACAGGCGCGCGGAAAATCCGTTAAATGGCGGGTTCTGCGATGCGGCAGGGGATCACGTATGCGCATCGCCGGGTCTGACCCGCTTCATAAGCGGCGGCGGACCTGAGCACGGGTCGCCCGCGCCAGCCGCGCGGTCATCCCGCCCAGCCTGCGTCGCGAAACCTGTATCGCGACACCCTAGGCCGGCGTCAGGTCAGCTTCAGGACAATCACAAGCGTCGGCAGTACCGCATCCGCGGCGGCCCCATGCGAACCATACGCGGCAGCCACGGCCCCTTCGCGGCCGGGCGTGCCCAGATCAACCAGAGAGTGCAACATGAAACGTACCTACCAACCTTCCGTTACCCGCCGCAAGCGTACCCATGGTTTCCGCGTGCGCATGAAGACCCGTGGCGGCCGCGCCGTGATCAACGCGCGCCGCGCCAAGGGCCGCAAGCGCCTGGCAGTCTAAGGGCCGGGTGACGGGACGGCGGCCCGCCTCGATGCAGCCGGCAAGCGCCGGCGCATGAGCGCGGTGCCCGGCGCGGTCGAGTCCCGGCCGACGCCCTTCGCCGTTGTCCCCTGTGCCTTGCCCCGAGGACGGCCCGGCAACGCGTGCCAGCCCAGTCTGACCAGCGTGCCGACCCATGCCTTTCCCAAAGCCGCGAGGCTCACAAAGACGGATGAGTTTTCATCCGTTTTTGCTTTGCGCCCGCGGCGCCGCAGCGCCCATTTCGTGCTTTATGTCCGCGCCAACGGCCAGCCGCAGGGGCGGCTGGGCATCGTGGTCGGCAAGAAGTTTGCGCCGCGCGCCGCCGAGCGTAATCTGGTGAAGCGCATGGTGCGGGAACTGTTCCGCCAGCGGCAGGACCAACTGGTCGGCCGCGACGTGTTGCTGCGATTGCAGGCCAAGTTCCCGCGCACCGAATTCCCCAGCCGCCGCGCAGTCCGGCTGGCCTGCCAGGCCGAACTGGTCGAGCTGATGGAAGTCGCCGCCCGGCCCCTGCCGTCCGCTCCGCCCGCTGCGCTCACCTCGCCTTCCGGCGCCTGATCGAGGGCACCGACATGAAGCCTATCCTGCTTGCCCTGCTGCGCTTCTACAAGATCGCGCTGAGTCCTTACCTGGGCTCGCAGTGCCGCTTCATGCCGACCTGTTCCGACTACGCCCGCGAAGCCATCATCGGTCATGGCGCCGCGCGCGGCAGCTGGCTGGCCGCCCGCCGGCTGTGCCGTTGCCATCCCTTCGCGCAAGGCGGGTATGATCCGGTGCCGCCCTCGCGCGATGCCGCCCGCCCGTCGGTCAGCGTCCGGCTGCCCAGACCCTGAATTCCCAGATACAGCGAGACATGGATATCAAACGCACCATCCTCTGGGTCATCTTCTCGATGTCCCTCGTGCTGCTCTACGACAATTGGCAGCGCGCCAACGGCCACGCCTCGATGTTCTTCCCGAGCGCCTCGCAACCCGCGGCCACCGGCACGCCGGCGAGCGCGCCGCAGGCCCGCAGCGACGTGCCGAAGGCGGTTGGCGGCGCATCCCCGACCGGCGCCCCGGCGGCCGCGCCGCAGGCCCCCGCACCGGCCGGCGAGAAGATCGTGATCACGACCGACGTGGTCCGCGCCGAGATCGATACCGCGGGCGGCATCCTGTCTCGTCTCGAACTGCTGCGCCACAAGGACGAGGCCGGCAATCCGGTCGTGCTGTTCCAGCGCAGCGCCGCGCATACCTATATGGCGCGCTCGGGCCTGATCAATGGCGACCTGCCGAACCACACGACGGTGTTCGCCGCCGCGCCGGGTCCGCGCGACCTGGGCAACGCCGGTTCGCTCGACGTCGTGCTGACCGCCGAGAAGGACGGCGTGCGCTTTGCCAAGACCTACCGCTTCCAGAAGGGCAGCTATGTGGTCGCGACGCGCTTCGACGTGACCAACAACCGCGCGCAGCCGGTCTCGCCGACGCTGTACATGGAACTGGCGCGTGACGGCAGCCATGTCGAGCAGTCGCAGTTCTACAGCACCTTCACCGGCCCGGCGGTCTACACCGACGCGGACAAGTACCACAAGATCAGCTTCGAAGACATCGCCAAGGGCAAGGTCACGCTGCCCGGCGCGTCGGACAACGGCTGGGTCGCGATGGTGCAGCACTACTTCGCCTCGGCCTGGCTGCCGCAGACCGGCAAGCAGCACAGCTTCTACGTCGAGCAGATCGACCCGAACCTGTATCGCGTCGGCGTGCAGCAGCCGCTGGGCGAGATCGCGCCGGGCGCGACGGTGTCGACCGACGCGCGCCTGTTCGCCGGTCCGCAGGAAGAGCACATGCTCGAGCAGATCGCGCCGGGCCTGGAGCTGGTCAAGGACTATGGCTGGCTGACCATCCTGGCCAAGCCGCTGTTCTGGCTGCTCGAGAAGCTGCACGGCATCCTGGGCAACTGGGGCTGGTCGATCATCGCGCTGACCGTGCTGATCAAGCTGGTGTTCTTCCCGCTGTCCGCGGCTAGCTACAAGTCGATGGGCAAGATGAAGGACCTGCAGCCGCGCATGACGTCGATCCGCGAGCGTTACAAGAACGATCCGCAGAAGATGAACCAGGAGATGATGGCGCTGTACCGCACCGAGAAGGTCAATCCGCTCGGCGGCTGCCTGCCGATCCTGATCCAGATTCCGGTGTTCATCGCGCTGTACTGGGTGCTGCTGTCGTCGGTCGAGATGCGCGGCGCGCCGTGGCTGGGCTGGATCAAGGACCTGTCGGTACCCGACCCGTTCTACATCCTGCCGATCGTGATGGCCGTGTCGATGTTCGTGCAGACCAAGCTGAACCCGACGCCGCCGGACCCGATCCAGGCCAAGGTCATGATGATCATGCCGCTGGTGTTCTCGGTGATGTTCTTCTTCTTCCCCGCCGGCCTGGTGCTGTACTGGGTGGTCAACAACATCCTGTCGATCGCGCAGCAATGGCAGATCAACCGGATGCTGGGCAAGGGCAAGACCCCGGCGCCGGCCAAGGGCTGAGCCCGACCGGCACCTCGCCGCAACCAGGCCCGACGCGAAAGCGTCGGGCTTTTTCTTTGGGTGGCCGCGGGACCCGAGACGACCATGCGCCGCTTCAAGCGAGGCCGTTTCCTACACTGTAGCCAGGTGATTTGACAGCGGGCCTGGCGCGAGCCACCGGCTCCAATATGGCGACATGGGCACCCTCACACTGAAACGCCGGATGCGCGCGCTCGACGCCTTTGTCGCGTTGGCTGCCGCCGATCTGCAGCGCATCGCCGACGCGCTGCGTGCGCTGGACCGCCGTGACCGGCCCGACGACCTGCATGCCCTGCGCGTGGCGGTCCGCCACCTGCGTGCGGTGCGCTGGGTCTTTGCCCCCGCGCTGCCGGGAACGGTGGCGGCGCGCTGGCGCATCGTGCTGCGCGACCTGATGCGCGCCACCGGCCCGGTACGCGATTGGGACGTCTTGATCGCCGACACGCTGCAGCCGGCGGTATCGCGCCAGCCGGGCGATCCGGTACTTCTGGCGCTGCTCGACAGTGCGCAGTCCAGGCGGGAGGCGGCGCGGGCCACGCTGATGACGGTTCTGCACGCCCTGCGCAGCCAGACCTTGCCGGTGCTCGACGACGATCTGGCCGCGCTGCGCCATCGCGCGGTCGACGGTATCCCGGGCAAGGCCAATGCGCCGCTGGGCCGGCTGGCGCGCCGACGCGTGCGCAAGGCGCGACGCAGCGTACGGGCGCTGAAGGCGCGCTGGCGCGAACTCGGAACCGAAGCGGACCTGGCGCTTGCGCCGGCTGCCGACGTTCTGCACGCGCTGCGCGTCGCCGGCAAGCGGCTGCGCTACGCGATCGAGGCCGTCGGCCCGGTGCTGCCGGGGCGCTACACCGGCCGCGTCCATCGCAAGCTGGTCGCCCGCCAGGCCAGGCTCGGCGCGCAGACCGATGCCGCCAGCGCTCGCAGCCTGCTGTCCGCGCTGCTGTCCGGCCCGGGCGAGGAGCATCCGTTCGAATCCGCGGGGACGGCGGGGACACCAATCGCCGCGGCATCTGCAACGACTGCCATGACCGCGATGCCGCCGCCCCTGTCCCCATCGAAGACTGCCCAACTGGTGACGCCGACGCCGCGTTGATCTGCGACAATACCGCCCTATGACCGCCCAGCCCAGCATCGACACGATCGCCGCCATCGCCACCGCGCCCGGACGGGGCGGCATCGGCGTGGTCCGCGTATCCGGACCCGAAGCCGGCACGGTCGCGCGCGCGGTCTGCGGCCAGCCGCTGACGCCGCGCCGCGCCACCTATCTGCCCTTTCTCGACGGCAAGGGCGAGGTGATCGATCACGGCATCGCGCTGTTCTTTCCCGGCCCGCATTCGTACACCGGCGAGGACGTGCTCGAGCTGCAGGGCCACGGCGGCCCGGTGGTGATGCAGATGCTGCTGACGCGCTGCCTGCAGGCGGGCCGCGAAGTCGGTCTGCGCCTGGCCGAACCCGGCGAATTCACGCGCCGCGCCTTCCTCAACGACAAGCTCGATCTCGCGCAGGCCGAGGCCGTGGCGGATCTGATCGAGGCCAGTACCGAGGCCGCCGCGCGCTCCGCGGCGCGCTCGATGGAAGGCGCGTTCTCGCAGGCGATCCGCGCGCTGGTCGAGCAGGTGATCCATCTGCGCATGCTGGTCGAGGCCACGCTCGACTTTCCGGAAGAGGAGATCGATTTCCTCGAGGCGTCGGACGCGCGCGGCCAGCTCGATACGATCCGTAGCGCGCTGGGCGGCGTGCTGGCGCAGGCGCGGCAGGGTTCGCTGTTGCGCGAAGGCCTGTCGGTGGTGCTGGCGGGCCAGCCGAACGTCGGCAAGTCGTCGCTGCTGAACGCGCTGGCCGGCGCGGAGCTTGCCATCGTCACGCCGATCGCCGGCACCACGCGCGATCGCGTGCGCGAGACGATCCAGATCGAAGGTATCCCGCTGCATATCATCGACACCGCGGGCCTGCGCGAGGACGCGGTCGACGAGGTCGAGCGCATCGGCATCGAACGCACCTGGGAGGCGATCGGCCGCGCCGACGTGGTGCTGCATCTGATCGATGCGACCGACTACCTGCAGCATGGCCTGTCCGAAATCGACGATGCGATCGACGACCGCTTGTCCGGTCATCTGCCGCCGGGCGCGCCGATCCTGCGCGTGGTCAACAAGATCGATCTGGCGCCCGCGGTCGGCGCCACCACGTTCGGCGGCAACCGCCCGCACGTGGTCGTGGCCAACGGCCCGAACCCGACCGAGATCTGGATCTCGGCGCGCACCGGCGCCGGCATCGATCTGCTGCGCCATGAACTGCTGCGCGTGATCGGCTGGCAGGCCGGCAACGAGGGCGCCTTCCTCGCGCGCGAGCGCCATCTGAACGCGCTGCGCAGCGCGCAATCGCATCTGGATCTCGCCGCCGAACGCGCCGATCAGCAGGACAAGGCGCTGGACCTGTTCGCCGAGGAATTGCGGCTGGCGCAGGAACACCTGAACAGCATCACCGGCGAATTCACCAGCGACGATCTGCTGGGCACGATCTTCACGCGGTTCTGCATCGGCAAGTAGGGCCGGTTTGCGCGCTGCCCCCAGGCTGGACGTCAGCCCTGCCCGGCGCCGCGCGTCGTGTCCCTCGCCGCCACCATCAGAATTCCTGCGGCCAGCAGATTCGCCGCCACCGCCGCCAGGATCGGCAGCGTATAGCTGCGGCTCGCATCGAAGGCATAACCGGCCGCGCTCGGCCCGATCAGGGTGCCGAAGGCCACGCTGGTGTACAGCACGCCGATGATGCCGCCGACGTTGCGCCCGCCGAACAGGTCCATCACCACCGCGGGCAGCACCGCGACCCAGCCGCCGTAGCAGGCGCCGAACAGGAAGGCGAACAGCGCCAGCATCCAGAAGCCGGTGGCGACGGCCCAGATCACCAGCGTGAAGGCCAGCGCGATCACCGTGCACAGCAGGAAGCGCTGCCGGCCCATGCGATCGGCCAGGCTGCCGAGGAAGAACCGTCCGGCCGTGCTGCCGATGCCGATCACGCCCAGCAGCAGCACCGCGGTGCCCTGCGCGATGCCGAGGTCCTGCGCGTGCGGCACCAGATGGACGAAGGGGACGAACACGCCGAACGAGGCGATCAGGCACGCGGCATAGAGGCTGATGAACTGGCGCGTCCGTACGGCGTCGCCGACCGACACATCGGCCGACGGCGCCGCGGTGTGGGCGTGGGCGGGCAACGGCTCGCCGTCCGCCGCCAGGCCGCGCTCGCGCGGATCGTTCTCCAGCAGCAGCGAGGCGCCCACGCCGAGCACCGCGGCCAGCACGCCGAGCGTCAGATAGGCATCGCGCCAGCCCACGCCGTCGATCAGCAGCGCAGCCAGCGGCGGCATCGCCAGCGTGCCGACGCCGATGCCGCTGACGGCGAGCCCCGAGGCGAGACCGCGGCGCTTGACGAACCAGCGCTGCACCGCGCCGACCGCCGGCACATAGGCCAGGCCGACACCCAGGCCGACGCCGAGCCCGTAGGCCGCGTAGACCTCGACGATATTGCGCGCGACGCTCGCCAGCGCGAGCCCCGCGCCGACCAGCAGCATGCCGGCGATGCACAGGCGGCGCGCGCCCCAGCGATCGGCCAGCGGCCCGCTGACGATGCCAAGCGCGAAGTACAGGAAGCCGGCCAGCGAAAACACCAGCGACACCGCGCCGCGCGACGCGCCGAATTCCCGCTGCAGGGGCTCGATGAACGCGCTGAAGGTATAGGCGCTGCCGAAGCCGACGAAGGTCACCGCAAACGCCGCCGCGACAACCCACCACCCGTAGAAAATGCGCTGCTTGACCACCAGTGTCGTCATGTCAGTTCACCGGATGTTGTCGATGCCAATCGGTGGCGCCCTGGAAGGCGGCGCCCGCGCGCACCAGCATCGCTTCGCCCAGATGCGGGGCGACGAGTTGAAAGCCGATCGGCAGCCCTAGCCGCGACAAACCGCCTGGCAGCGTGATGGTCGGATGGCCGGTCAGGTTGAAGGGACAAGTGTACCGTTGCAGCCCGGCGATCAGCGCGGGCTGTTCGCCGAGCGTGCGAACAGCGGCCAGCGACAGCGGCGCATACGGATGCACCGGCGTCAGCAGCAGGTCGACGGTTTGGAGCAGGCCAGCCATGCGGCCGCGCAAGTCGGCACGCCGCAGCAGGATCCGCTGATAGTCCACGCCGGACAGCGCGCGGCCCGCGTCGATCACCGAGGCCAGCACCGCGCCATACTCGTTGCGGCGGGCCGGATAGGTAGCGGCATGCTCGACGGCCGCCTCGACTGCGCAGTTGGCGGCCCAGTCGTCGGTCAGCGCGCTTCCGGCGCCCTCCGCACGCATCGCATCGGGAACGCGGACGTCGACGATCGTCGCGCCGAGCCCCCGCAAGACCTGTGCGGCAGCGCAGACAACGGCCTGGACTTCGGCATCGACGCCGTCGCCGTTCCAGTCCGCATCGACGCCGATGCGGACGCCGCGCAGCTCCGAGGTCATCGCGCCAACGTAGTCTGGCACCGGCTCCTGCAGAGCGGTCGGGTCGTGCGCGTCGGCGCCTGCGATGACCTGCAGCAGCAGGCCGGCATCCGCCGCGCAGCGCGCCATGGTGCCGACATGATCCAGCGAGGGCGCCAGCGCAAACACCCCATGCCGGCTGACGCGGCCCCACGTGGGCTTCAGCCCGGTCACGCCAGTGGCGGCCGCCGGCCAGCGGATCGAGCCGCCGGTATCCGACGCGATGGCGCCATGACAAAGCCCGGCCGCCGTCGCCACGCCGGCGCCGCTCGACGAGATGCCCGGCCAGTAGTCCGCATGCCACGGGTTCAGCGGCGCAGTGACCGAGGGGTGATGGTCCGAATACGCGCCTTCGGTCAGTTGCAGCTTGCCCAGCAGCACCGCGCCGGCGTCCCCAAGCCGCCGTACCACGGTGGCGTCCCGGTCCGGACGGAAGTCGCGATGGATCGCCATGCCGGCGGCGGTCGGCACCCCCTCGGTCCAGCACAGGTCCTTGATGCCGATCGGCATGCCGTGCAGCGGACCGCGGTATCGGCCGGCAGCGATCTCGGCCTCGGCAGCTTCCGCCTGGGCCATCGCCGCGTCGGCCATCACCAGGGCGTAGCTGTGCAGTGCGCCGTCGAGCGCGGCGATGCGATCGAGCTGGGCGCGTACCACGGCAGCCGGCGAGATCTCCCGGCGCCGGATTCTTGCGGCCAATTCGATCATCGAGAGGAAGTGCCAATCGGAAACCATGATTCGCTCGTATGGAGAAAGGTTAAGTAGAATTGAATCGGCCCCGCGCCGGAGCGTACCCAACGCTGCGCTGACATGGCCAGATAACGCCCCAAAGTTACCGTTCGCGCCGTCAGCCTCGCAAACCAGATTTCATGCGGTTTTCGCCTTAGAAAAACTAATGTCAAATCACAAACTGCCGCCGCTCAATGCCTTGCGGGCCTTCGAGGCCGCGGCACGGCATCTGTCGGTCAAGCACGCCGCCGAAGAGCTGTGCGTGACGGCCGGCGCGGTCAGCCAGATGGTCAAGGCATTGGAGTCGCATCTGGGCGTCAAGCTGTTCCAGCGGGTCAACCGCGGCATCTACCTGACGGAGGCGGGGCGCGCCTATCTGCCCCCCGTGCGCAACGCCTTCCGGCAGATCAAGGAGGCGACGGGCCGCATCGCGGCGCCAGCCGACACCGGCCTGTTGAACATCAGCGTCACGCCGTTCTTCGCGGCCGCATGGCTGGTGCCGCGCCTGCATTCGTTCCAGCAGGCGCACCCCGATATCGACCTGCACGTGATCACGACCACCGCGCTGGCCGACTTCACGCGCGACGGCGTGCATGTCGCGGTCCGGCACGGCCTGGGCCAATATCCGGGCCTGCACAGCGAGCGCATCATCGCGGTGGAGATCGTGCCGGTCGCCGCGCCGGCGCTGGTCCGCAAGCTTGGCATGCCGGCCACGCCCGCCGATCTGCTGCGCTGGCCCCAGGTCCACGACACCGAGCGCAAGGGCTGGCATCTGTGGTTCGCGTCGCAGGGCATCGACGAGATCGAACGCCCGCGCGGACCGTCGTTCGACGATTCGAGCCTGCTGTGGAAGGCGGTGATGGCGGGTCAGGGCGCCGGGCTGCTGCCGGCCGCGATGGTCGCGCGCGAACTGGCCGACGGCTCGCTGGTCCGGCTCGCCGATGTCACGCTGCTCGATGCGTTCGCCTACTACCTGGTCTACCCGGAGGAAAGCCACGCGCGCGCGAAGATCGCGTCGTTTCGCGAGTGGATCCTGCAAGAGGCAGCGCGTGCCGGCAGCGCGTAGCCGGCGCATCGGGTCTTGCAGCCGGTCCTGAATCGGGACCTCGAAACTGGTGCGCATCGCGATCGCACGATCGCACGATCGCGCCCTGCACAGAGCATCGCATCGCGACAGGAGCACGCATGGAAGCCTTCCACAACGTCAATCTCGCCTCGCTGCTCGATACGCTGATCAGCCTGAGCGCCGCCTTCGTTTTTGGTGGCGCGATCGGCTTCGAGCGGCAGTACCGGCAGCGCACCGCCGGGCTGCGCACCAATGTGCTGGTCGCGGTCGGTGCCGCGGTGTTTGTCGACGTCGCCAACCGGCTGCACGGGCACGATGGCGCGGTCCATGTGATGGCTTATGTCGTATCCGGCGTCGGCTTTCTCGGCGCCGGCGTGATCATGCGGGAGGAGGGCAATGTGCGCGGGCTCAATACCGCGGCGACGCTGTGGGGCTCGGCGGGCGTCGGGGCGGCGGCCGGTGCCGATCTGATCCTCGAGGCGATGATGGCCACGGTGTTCGTGCTGGCGGCCAATACGCTGCTGCGGCCCATCGTCGATGCGATCAACCGCAAGCCGCTCGACGTCGAATCGGTCGAGGTCACCGGCACGGTCCACGTGATCGCGGAGCGCGGCCAGCAGAAGGCGGTGATGGCGCAGCTGGAGGAGGCGCTGGAGCGCGGCGGTTATCCGGTGCACGACCTGGACATCCAGCCGTTCGGTCAGGAGGAGGTCGAGATCGAGGCGACGCTGGTGGCCAGTTCCTTCGATGGCGATGCGCTGGACCGCCTGGTGCAGCGGCTGGCTGCACTGCCGGCGGTGCGGCAGGCGTTCTGGAGTCCGAGCACGACGACCTGACCGCCGCGAGCCTTGCGGGTACGTTTGCGCGGTTGTCAGGTTTGTAGGACTACACCCACATGGCTTTCGGCGCGCGCTTGATAAGGACCCGCCAGTCCCCTGTGTATCGTTCAGTTACGGTTGACATTGATTTGTCACTCCGTACCGAACAACGCAGAGGTAGCAATCATGGCTTCGGCCCTTGTCAGCATGCCTGTGGAGCATGCCCGGGCATTTGCCCGGATTCTGTCCGTGACCCGCGCCGCCTGGCGCTTGAATGAATACGCCGAAACCGGCAACGCCGCGCAGCCGCACCGCACTTCGCGCGGCCGGCGTACCGCCCATCTTGCCGAACTCGCGGCACGCGCGTTCGAGGCGCAGGTGATGGCGCTGCGTTGCCGCCAGGCCTTCGTCGGCTGACGCCGGACCGGCCTCTCGCACGCGCAGCTGCGATTGACGCAAGCCCGCCAGCAGGTTCCGCAGTAGCTTGTAGTGCTTGTTCCGTTTTGCGCGCGACGTTTATGCGCGTTTGTGTGTCTCCTTGGTTCTTGGCCAGCCTACGGGCTGGCTTTTTTTCGCCGGCTTTGGCCTGCCCGCGCACGCCTTACCTGGGGAACGTCGATTCCAGTTGCCGCACCACCTCCAGCAGGCGCGGCCGCACTTCGTTGAGCAGGAATTCGGGCGACAGGCTGTACGATGGGCCGCCGACATTGAGCGCCATCCTCGCCATGCCGTTGCCCGGATCGAAGCCGCGGCCGATGCCGTTGACGTCCTTCTGCCAGTCGCCGAACGAGCAGGCGACGCCCAGCGCGCCATGGTCCTGCATTCCCTGTTCGATGCCCTTGCGGATGTGCGGCCAGGCCACGTCGTCGAGCTCGCGTATCTGCTCGAGCAGCGCCTCCCGTTCGCCGTCGGGCGCCACCGCGAGCCACGCCCGTCCGATCGCCGACGTCGACACCGGGATGCGCGAACCGATGTCGAGCGTCAGCGAGATCGCCGCCGAACTGCGGCAGTGCTCGACATAGATCATCGACAGCCGGTCGCGCGCGCCGAGCGAGACGGTGCCGCCGGAGAAGTCGGCCAGTTCCTGCATCAGCGGCCGCGCGACCTTGCGGATGTCCAGCCGCGACAGCATCGCGCTGCCCAGTCCCAGGCAGGCGGTGCCGAGCGCGTACTTGGGAGTGCCTTCGTATTGCGTCAGGTAGCCGAGCCGGGTCAGCGTCGCGGTCAGGCGCGACACGGTGGACTTGGGCAGGCGGCAGCGCTGCGCGATCTCCTGATTGCCGAGCGCACGGTCGCTGGAGCGGAAGCACGCCAGCACTTCGAGTCCGCGTGCCAGCGCCGTGACGAAATGCCGGTCTTCCTTCGATGCGGCCTTCGGTGCGGCCCGGTTCGTGGTCGGGGTGTCGCGCATGGGAATGGACTCCTGCTGGCCGCTCATCCGACCCGGATGCCGGTCTGCTGCACCAGCGACTGCCACACCTTCTGGTCGCGCTTGAGCAGCGCCGCGAACTCGTCGGCGCTAGTGCCGCGCGGCAGCATGCCGGCCTCGGTCAGCATCCGCGAGCCGTCGGGCGAGCGGACGATGCGCGCGATTTCCGTCGACAGCCGGTCGATCACGGGGCGTGCGCAGCCATGCGGCGCCAGCATGCCGATCCAGCCGATCGCCTCGAACCCCTGGTAGCCGGATTCCGCGAAGGTCGGCACGTCGGGCATCGACGGTACGCGGCTGGTCCCCAGCGTCGCCAGCACCTTGATGCGGCCCGCCTCGCCATAGGTGCGCGCCACCACCGTGGAGACGAAGCCGGCCGGCAGCTGCCTGGCCAGCAGGTCGGCGATCGCCGGGGCATCGCCCTTGTAGGCCACGTGCACCGTCTCGATGCCTGCGCGCCGCTTGAACAGCTCGCCGTACAGATGCCCGGTCGAGCCGACGCCGAGACTGCCGTACCCCGAACCCGGATGCGCCTTGGCATAGGCCGCGTAGTCGCGCAGCGACTTGACCGGCAGATCGGCGTTGGCGACGAACACTTGCGCGGCGTCGGCGACCAGCGACAGCGGATCGAAGTCCGTCATCGGGTCGTACAGCGGCTTGGGCTGGATCAGCGGGCTCTGGATCAGCGCGGTATTCGTAAACAGCAGCGTGCGCCCGTCGGCGGGCGCCTTGGCCACCTGCGCCGCGCCAATCATGCCGGCCGCACCGGGGCGGTTCTCGACGATCACGGTCTGCCTGAGCGCCGCGCCGAGACGGTCGGCGATGAAGCGCGTGATCGCATCGGTCGAACCGCCGGGCGGGTACGGCAGCACGATGCGGACCGGGCCGTCGACGTTGGCGGGGGCGGGGGCCTGCGCGGCGGCCAGGCGCGGCAGCGCGAGGCTGCCGGCGAGCGCGGCCGACGTCTGCAGCAGCTTGCGGCGGGACGGGTTCATGGTTTGTCTCCTGATGTCATCGGGCGCTCTTGCGGCGCCCTTCCGATCGATGTGCGACCGCGGCTTTGCACGGCTTCGGTCGCGCTTGCTCAATGCGTTCTCATTGCGTCTTCATTGCGTCCTCATGGCGCGCGCATTGGGAGGCTCACTGTGACTGCTCCGCCTCCAGCTGCGCCTGCAGCTCGACCTTGCGCACCTTGCCGGTCGCGGTCAGCGGCAGTTCGTCGACGATGCGGATCTCCGGCACCTTGTAGACCGCCATTTGCTCGCGGCACCAGGCATGCAGCAATTCGGCGTTGACCGTGGCGGCGTGTTCGGGCCGCAGCCGGATGAAGGCCACCGGCATCTGCCCCTTGTCGCGGTCGGGCCGGCCAACCACGGCCGAGCCCAGCACCGCGGGATGGCGCGACAGCAGCACCTCGAGCTCCGACGGGAAGACGCTCATGCCGCGCACCTTCAGCATCTCCTTGCGGCGACCGAGGAAATGCAGATAGCCGTCCTCGTCATAGGCGCCGATATCGCCGGTGCGGAACCAGCCGTCGCGAAAGACTTCGGCGTCGACGTCCGGCCGTCCCCAGTAGCCCTTGAACAGCGACGGCGTGCTGACGACGATCTCGCCTTCCGCGCCGATCGGCAGCAGCGCGCCGGTGTCGAAGTCGCAGATCTTGATGCGCGTGCCGGGCACCGGCAGCCCGACGAACACCGGGCGCCCGCGCAGGTCCATGTCGTCGTGCTGCATGCCGGTGGTGAAGGTGTCGCTGGTATGCGTCTCGGTCATGCCCCACGCGCCTTCGGCCAGCACGCTGCCGGTCAGCTCGAACCAGCGCCGGCGGATGTCGGGCGTGATCTTGCGGATGAACGAGGCCGCGCGCGTATGCCGCAGCGAGCGCAGGTCGTAGCGCGGCAGCTCCGGGTGGTTCATCAGTTCGACCGCGTTGTCGACCACGACGAAGGTGCGGTTGACACGGTAGCGGTCGATGGCCGCCATGACGGCAACCGGGTCCCAGCGCGCCAGCACGACCACGGTGGCGCCGCTGAAGATCGGATAGATCAGCCCCAGGTTCTCGCCGGCGATCCAGAACATCGGCAGGAAGTTCAGCATCACGTCGTCGGAGCCCTCCGCCATGCGCGCCGCGTCGACCCCGCCGGTCAGCGCGTACGAGGCCGCGGCCGTGTAGACCATGTCGCGCTGCGTATGCATGCAGCCCTTGGGCATGCCGGTGGTGCCGCCGGTGTAGTTCAGCGCGGCCAGCGCGTCCAGATCGACGGGTGGCAGCGCGATCGGCGCCGTCGCGCGGATCGCCGGCATCAGGTCGGTTGCGCCATCGATGCGCCGCGGCGGCGCGTCCAGTCCCGCGGGCAGCGGCACGGTCGGCTGCGCCGGCAGCATCTCGCCCTGGCTGGTGGTGAACACCGTGCGGATGCGCGTCTGGCTCTTGACCGCCATCAGCATGTCCGCCAGCTGGTCCAGCACGACGATCGCGGTCGCGCCCGAATCGTTCAGCTCGTAGCGCAGCTCTTCTTCCTTGAACAGCGGATTGACCGGTACGTAGACCGCGCCGAGCTTCAGGATGCCGTAGAACACCACGTGGAACTGCGGGCAGTTGCCGATCATCACCGCGACGCGGTCGCCCGCGCCGATGCCGTGCGAGGCCAGCAGCGCGGCGCAGCGCTCGCTGAGATCGTCGAGCTCGGCGTAGCCGACTTCGGTGCCGTAGTAGATCAGCGCCGGATGCGCGGGCCGGCGGCGCGCCCACGCGCGCAGGTAGTCGCCGAGCGCGACCTCGCCGTGCGGGTACACCGGCGCGGTAGGCAGGCCGGCGGGCCAGATCCGGCGGTGGCGCGCTTCCAGATCGTCGAAGAACTGCGCTTCGGACGTGGCGTCATGCGATGCCGGTGGGTTCGACTGCTCGCGGTCCATCTGCTGTCTCCTGTTGCGTTCTTGTCGGGTTCGATGGAAGGGATGGGGGGACGCTGCCGGGACGCTGCGGCGGCGATGGCGTGTCGGTGCGGGTCCTCCCTACCAGGCGTCGACGTAGGGCCGCAGCGGCCGGTCCCGATGCGATGCGCCCGCATCGAGTCCGGTCACCAGCCACTGGCGCGTCACGGCGGGATCGATCACCGCATCGAGTTCGAGCGCCGCGGCGGCGTTGATCGCATGGCCGCGCTCGTACATCTGCGCGACCAGCTTCTGATACAGCGCATCGCGTTCCGGTCCTTCGGGCAGCGCTTCGAGCTCCTTGCGAAAGCCCAGGCGCACCGCCCCCTCTAGGCCCATGCCGCCGAACTCGCCGGTCGGCCACGACAGCGTGAAGGTCGGCGCGCGAAACCCTCCGGCAGCCATCGCCATCGCGCCCAGGCCATAGCCCTTGCGCAGCACCACCGCGAGGAAGGGCACGCGCAGCTTGGCGCCGATCACGAACATCCGCGAGACGTGGCGCACCTGCGCGCGTGCCTCGACCTCGGGGCCGACCATGAAGCCCGGCGTGTCGATCAGCGAGACGATCGGCAGGCCGTGCGCATTGCAGATCTGCATGAAGCGCGCGGCCTTGTCGGCGGCGTCGGCGTCGATGGCGCCGCCGAGGTGCCGCGGGTTGTTGGCCAGGATGCCGACCGGGCGCCCTTCGATGCGGCCCAGCGCGGTATGGATGCCGGTGCCGAAGCCGCTGCGCAGTTCGAGCACGCTGCCGACGTCGGCGATGCCGGCGATCGCCGCGCGCGTGTCGTAGACGCGCAGCCGGTTCTCCGGCACCACGCGCCGCAGCGCCAGCGGATCGGGCGCCTGCCAGCCGGCGACGGGACCCTGGAACATCGACAGATAGTGCTTGGCCGCGACCACCGCGGCGGCCTCGTCGTCGACCAGAAGATCGGCGACGCCGTTGTGGTGCTGCACGGTGGCCGGGCCGATGTCCTCCGGACGGAACACGCCGAGCCCGCCGCCCTCGATCATCGCGGGACCGGCCATGCCGATATTCGCGTTGCGCGTGGCGACGATCAGGTCGCAGCAGCCCAGCAGCGCTGCGTTGCCGGCGAAACAGCGGCCTGAAGCGATGCCGATCACCGGCACCTCGCCGCTGAGCGCGGCAAAGGCGGCGAACGAGGGCTGGTACAGGCCGGCCACGGTCGGAAAGTCGACGTCGCCGGGCCGGCCGCCGCCGCCCTCGGCAAAGATCACGGTCGGCAGCCGGTTCTGCAGCGCGACCTGCAGGATGCGGTCGGTCTTGATGTGGTTGCGCTTGCCTTGCGTGCCGGCCAGCACGGTGGCGTCGTAGGCCAGCACCGCGCAGCGCGAGCGTTCGGCCGGGAACAGCGCGCCGTTGACGCCGCCGATGCCGGTGATCAGGCCATCGGCCGGCGTGTTGGCGATCAGGTCCGCCTCGCTGCGGCGGCTGGCCTGCGCGGCGACCGCGAGCGCGCCGTATTCGACGAAGGTGCCGGCGTCGCACAGGTCGGCGACGTTCTCGCGCGCGGTGCGCTGCCCGCGGGTATGGCGCTTGGCGACGGCGTCGGGCCGCGCCTCGTCGTACAGGAAGGCATGGCGCTCGATCACGCGCTGCAGGTCCGCGCGGATCGCGTTCGGATCGGCCTGCTCGGCATCGCCGCCGGTGTGCGCGCCGGCCTCGGCCGGTTCCAGCACCAGCAGCACCTGGCCCTCGGCGGCCTGCTCGCCCGCTTCTGCGCGCAGGTCGATCACGCGGCCCGGCTGCTCGGCGACGATCGCGTGTTCCATCTTCATCGCGTCGAGCACGGCGACGGTCTGGCCCGCCTGCACCAGCTGGTCCACCGCGACGCTGACCTCGACGAGGCGGCCGGCCATCGGCGCGCGCACCGCGTGCAGGCCCTCGCCGAGCTGCTCGTCGAAACTGCTGGCGCCGACCGGTGCGGCGGCGACAGTGGCAATGGCGCCGCCGGCGCCGTCCTGCACGGCCTGCTGCGCGCGGCTCTGCGCTTCGAGCTGCGCGGCGCGGCTCAGCAGTTCCGGCAGCACCGCCTCGACATGCCGGGTATGGATCCGCTGGCTGGCGAAGTCCTCGCGCTCGGCCAGCGCGCGCAGCAGATCGACATTGGTGGCGATGCCGCGGATCGTGAATTCGCCCAGCGCCCGCTGCAGCCGCCGCACCGCGTCGGCGAAGCGTCCGCTGCCGGAGGTCACGATCAGCTTGGCCAGCAGCGTGTCGTATTGCGGCGAGGGCGCGTACCCGGTATAGCCGTGCGTGTCGACGCGAACGTCGGGGCCGGTCGGCGGATCGAATCGCTCCAGCCGGCCCTGGGCCGGACGGCCAAGCCCTTGCGCGTCGATCGATTCGGCGTTGATGCGGGCCTGGATCGCATAGCCGCGTGGCGCGGGCGGCCGCTGGGGATCGAGGCCCAGTTCGCGCAATGTTCGGCCTTGTGCGAGCCCCAGTTGCAGCGCCACCAGGTCGACGCCGGTCACCTGTTCGGTGATGGTGTGCTCGACCTGCAGGCGCGGGTTGGCCTCGATGAAGACGAAGGGCTGGCGTGCGCCGTCGCGGGCGGCCGTGCTGCCGGGCTCGGCTTCCTCCACCAGGAATTCGAAGGTGCCCAGGCTGCAATAGCGGGTTCGGCGCGCCAGCGTGCGCGCCGCGTCGACGATGCGTTCGCGCAGCGCCGGGTCCAGCGCCGGGCTGGGCGCGATCTCGACCAGCTTCTGGAAGCGCCGCTGCAGCGTGCAGTCGCGCTCGCCGAGCGCGATCACGTCGGCTCCATCGCCGGCGATCTGCACTTCGATATGGCGTGCCCGCATGACCAGTCGCTCGGCATAGACCGCGTCGATGCCGAAGGCCGAGCGCGCCTCCGAGCGGCAGCGTGCATAGGCCTCGGCCAGCGCGTCGCGTTCGCGCACCACGCGCATGCCGCGGCCGCCGCCCCCGCCGACCGCCTTCAGCACGATGCCGGCGCCGTCCTGTTGATCGAAGAAGGCCGTCACCGCTTCGAGCGTCGCGCCGCCCTCGGTGGCGGGCATCACCGGCACGCCGCATTCGCGCGCCAGCGCCAGCGCGCGGCCCTTGTCGCCGAACAGTGCGAGCTGGTCGACCGTCGGGCCGACGAAGACCACGTCGGCCTCGGCGCAAGCCCGCGCAAAGTCCGCGCGTTCGCTCAGAAAACCGTAGCCTGGATGGACCGCGTCGCAACCGGTGCGGCGCGCGGCGGCAAGGATGGCGGGGATGTCGAGGTAGGCGGTGGGGCCTTCGCCGTCGAGCGCGACCGCTTCGTCGGCCAGCAGGCGGTGGCGGCTATTGGCGTCGTCGCGTGCGTAGACGGCGACGGTGGCGATGCCCAGATCGCGGGCCGCGCGTTGCACGCGCAGCGCGATCTCGCCGCGATTGGCGATCAACAGCTTCTTCACAAGTGTCCCCTCTCGATGTCGCCGCCGCGCGAGCGGGGCGCATTGTTTTTTGTGGCATGTGATTCTGCAAAGCAGAATCTACATGTCGGGGGATGTGGGGGACAAGGGCGTTTACCACGGTCCGGCAAAGACGTTGGCGATAATCGGCCAATCAAGAATTCCGCTGTGCAGAATCGCGGTTCAAAATCGGGCGCCACTGCCGTCGATACCGCATCGGATCCCGCATCGGTTGCCGAGCGAATCGCCCCTACAGATCCCGCGGCTGGTCGCCGTTAACCGGCAGAGAGCCCGCCATGCGAGCACCGCGATACCGGCGGGGCAAAGCCTGCCACCGCGCCATCGAACCCACCGGAGCCCGAGGGGAACCGCCATGACTTCCGCCCTGCCACGCCGCGGCCGCGCCGCGTTTGCCGTTTCGTCCGCCCGTGCGGGCCTGCTGACGATGTCCGCGCTGACGGCGCTGACCGTGCTGACCGCGGGCTGCGCCACCTATCAGTCGGTAAGCCCGGCCGAAGCGGCGCCGCCGGCCGACCCGATCGCGGCGATGGTCCGCATCGATCCGGACCTCGGCGCATCGTTCTGCGTGATCGACAGCCCTGCGGGACGCGCACCGTTCGCGGCGACGCTGCTGCAATCGCTGCAGCGCCGCGGCTTCGAAGCCAGGCTGCTGCCGCCCGGATCGTCGGTGGCGGCCTGTACGCTGACGGCGACCTATGCGGCCACCTCGCAGTCGTATTGGCGCACCTTCCTGTCGACCGCCGACATCACCGTCTACCGCCGCGGCGAGCGCGTCGGCAAGGCGGTCTACGATGCGCGGCGCAGCCAGGGCGGCGTCAACCTGAGCCATCTGATCGACCCGCAGCAGAAGATCGACGAACTGGTCGACCAGCTGTTCCCGGGCCGCCTGCCGCATCCGGAGGCGCGCGACCGCAACGCCTCACCTTCCGAGCCGAACAGCGGAGCAGGCCAAGGCGCCGCGGCTACGCCAGCCTGACCCCGGCCGCCTGCAGGATCGCAACGCCCCGCTGTCCGATCCGGACAGCGGGGCAGGCCAAGGCGCAACCGCTACGCCAGCCTGAACGCCTGCACCGCCTCGCGCAGCTGCTGGGCGCGCTGATCGAGGCTTTCGGCGGCGGCCGCCGCCTCTTCGACCAGCGCGGCGTTCTGCTGCGTGACGCCGTCCATCTCGGCCAGCGCATCGCTGACCTGCGCGATCCCCTGCGACTGTTCGCGCGAGGCCGCGCTGATCTCCGCCATGCGCGTGGCGATGCCTTCGACCTGGCGCACGATGTCCTCCATTGCGCTGCCGGCCTGCTGCACCGCTGCGTGGCCGTCGCGCAGATCGGAGACCGTGCGCTCGATCAGCGCCTTGATTTCGCCCGCGGCGGTGGCGCTGCGCTGCGCGAGGCTGCGCACCTCGCCGGCCACGACCGCGAAGCCCCGTCCGTGTTCGCCCGCGCGCGCCGCTTCGACCGCTGCGTTCAGCGCCAGGATGTTGGTCTGGAACGCGATGCCGTCGATCATGCCGATGATGTCGACCACCTGCTGCGCGTTGCGATGCACGCCGTCCATCGTCTGCACCACGCGCTCGACGGTGCCGCCGCCGTGCCGGGCGGCGTCGGCGGCGCTGCGTACGGTGGCGTCGGCGTCCACGGCGGCATCGGCGTTCTGGCGCACCGTCGCGCTCAGCTGCTCGATGCTGGCGACCGTGCGCTCGAGGCTGCTGGCCTGGCTCGCGGTGCGCGCCGACAGGTCGGCGTTGCCGCTGGCGATCTCGCCGGTGCTGGCGACGATGGCATCGGCGCTGGCGCGCACGGTGCCGACGATGCCCGACAGGCCCTGGCCGACGCCATCGATCGCGCGCATCAGCTCGCCGATCTCGTCGCGGCGCGGGCTGTCCAGGCGCGCGGTCAGGTCGCCGGCGGCCAGGCTGCGCGCGGCCGCCGCCGCATCGGCGAGCGGCGCGCTGACCATCCGCCGCAGCATCCACCAGAATCCCGCCGACACCAGCAGCGCGAGCGCAAGGCCCGCGCCGAGGAAGCGGTTGCGGTTGGCGATCAATTCCGCCCGCAGGCTGTCGACCGGCACCGAGCCGACGATCAGCCATTGCCATTCGGGATAGGTCTCGAACGCGGTCAGGCGCAACGCCGGGGCGCCGCCGTCGAACGCGACCCGATGTGTCAGGCTGCCCTGACGCGCGGCAATCATGTCGCGCAGCCAACTGTTGCCGTCCTCGTCCCGGGCGTCAAGCTGGACCGTGCCCTCCTGGCGGCGGCCGACCAGCAGCTTGCCCTGGTCGGAACCGGGCTTGGCGTCGACCACCAGGAAATGGCCATCCGTGCCGATCGACTTGCGGCGGATGCGGTTTTTCAGCATCGCAAGCTCGGCGCTGACATCGACGCCGACATAAAGCGCGCCGGCGACCTTGCCGGTGGCGTCGCGTACGGGCTCGTACTTGCTCATGTACGGCTTGCCGAACAGCCAGGTCAGCGCGCGATACGAGCGGCCGGACTGCACCGCGGCATAGGCGGGGCCTGCGCGATCGAGCAGCGTACCGACCGCGCGCTCGCCGTTCTGCTTCTTCAGCGAGGTCGTCACGCGCACGAAGTCGTCGCCGCGGCGCGCGAACACCGTGGCGATGGTGCCGCCAGTGGTCGAGAAGAAGCGGTCCGGTACCGCGAAGTTGTTGTTCAGCACGACCTCGCCGCTGGTGAACTGCGGCGTCGGCTGCCCGGCGACCTCGATGGTCTGCGCGGGATCGACCGCATACGGGCCGGGCACCACCGCGGCGAAGCTCAGCAGGAAGCGGTCCGCCTCCTGCAGCATGGTGTCGTCGAACTGGCCGAGCAGATCGCGCAGCGTCTCGTTCTGCGCGCTCATCGCCGCGCGCTGCTGCGCCTCGAGCTGGCGCATGCTGCTGTCCGACAGCACCCAGGCGAACAGGCCGAACACCAGCACCTGCACCGCCAGCACGATCAGCGCGAGCCGCGTGCCGATCCGCGCGGCGCCAAGGCGCCAGCGGCGCGACGGCTTGCCGATGGACGGGGTATCGGTAGGGGAGGGAGTCAGGACGCCGGCAAGGCCGGCGGCCGACGAGGCAAGGGGGGCGGGGGCAAGGGGGCGCACGTCCGTTTCCTGCGAAAAGGAAGTTGCCGGCACCACATGGCGCACGGCGGACGCATGATCTCCGTCACGTCGTCATGGATCGGTTTACGGCTGAGGACGTGCTGCGCTTGATGAGGGTGTTCACCGATTTCTACAGGCGGTGGTACGCAAAGCGTGGCCGGGCCTTCCGGGCGTCGTTATCCTGCGTCTCCCTACGCAATCCGTTCTGGCACCAAAAAAATCATGGCTCAAATCATGGCTCGATACTCCGTCCGTTCCGCCGAATATCCGAAACCTGCAGATGACGACGTCTGTCACGAAGAACTGTTCGGCCATCTGGCCGAGGAGCAATTCACCGCAGAAGAAGCCGCGGAATATCTTGAGGTGTCGCTGGTCGCATTCCAGCGCTTCGTTGACGACGGGACGGTGATTCCCTCGAGCGCGGACGGGCGCTGCGGATGGTTCTCCGCGGCAGGATTGAAACGATTCAAGCAGCAGCGCAAGGCCCCCGAAGCGGCGGGAGTTAGCTGAGCGGTGGCAACAGATCAGTAACTCATAGCGCGGCAACTATTAAGAAAGCTTCATAGCGGTTGAGTCGGCATGCTGGCGGTCTCGGCGCGATGCGCCCCCACGCATGATCGGCACGATGGCCAAGCACGACGACGTCTCTTACAAGTTTCTGTACACCTGTCCCGAATTCGTCAGGGACCTGCTGAAGAGCTTTGTGCCGAAGCAATGGTGGCGCAAGGTGGATTTCTCCACCCTGGAGCGCATGCCGTGCAGCTACGTGACCGATGACTTCCGCGAGCGCGCCGATGACGTGGTTTGGCGGGTGCGAACGGGACAGCAGTGGATGTACCTGTACATCCTGATCGAGTTCCAGAGTACCGTGGACACGTTCATGGCCGTGCGAGTGCTCAGCTACTTGATGCTTCTGTACCAGGACCTGATCCGGCGCAAGGAATGTTTACCGGGCCGTCTGCTGCCACCCGTGTTGCCGATCGTGCTGTACAACGGCGAAACGAAATGGACGGCGCCGGTGGATGTCCAAAGCCTGATCGCTCACGATGCGGACCTGCCGATTCCGCGTTTTCGCTATCACCTGATCGACGAGAGCCGGTACTCCGAAGCACGGCTCGCTCGGCGGCGCAATCTGGTGGCGGCGGTGATGCGTTTCAACCGATTGAAGAACGAGCGGAGCCTGGTCCGCCTGATTCGGGAGGTCCGTTACTGGATCGATGGACGCAAGGAGCTCAGGCGGACTTTGGCGATGTGGATGCGCGGAGTATTGTTGAGGCAGCGCAAGGGCAAGCTGGCGCTGCCACGGGTTCGCGATCTGGAGGAACTGGAAATGTCACTGGCACAACGGATGGACGAGTGGGCCGCCCGACACGAGGAGAAGGGCGAGAAGCGGGGCGAGAAGCGGGGCGAGAAGAAGGGAATCACGAAGGGCCGGCAGGAAGGTGCGGCCCGGGTGCTGCAGCAACTGCTGGCGCGCCGGTTTGGGCCGCTGCCGCCGGATGTCGTCGCCAAGCTGAATGCGGCGCAGGCGGCCGACATCAGGCGGTGGAGCGGGCGGCTCCTGGACGCGCAATCGCTCGACGCCGTCTTCAAGACACGCTAAAGGCCGCGGCGATGCTCTTGGTGGGCATCTTTGCCGCGGAGAATCAAGGCTGCAGCTGTCCCAGCCGCACTACCGTCACGCCCGGGCGCAGCTGGCGCAGCGACGGCATCACCAGCACGCAGTCCGGATACGGCGTCATCACCGGCACGTCGTCGTTCCAGCCGATCACGGTGCCGGCCTCGGCGAAGGTCTCCAGGCCGGTATAAGGACCGGCGAAGCAGAAGTTCATGCTGGTGGCGACCACGGGCTCGGTCACGCGCACCACGCGCTGCCGTGCGGCCTGTGCCGACAGCCAGCCGGCCGGCAGGTCGCCGCTGTCGACGATGCCGGCGGCGAGCAGGAAGCGCGCCGTGCTGTCGCGCGCCACCGCCACCGACGACGCCTCCCAATGCTGGCCACACTCGATCAGCAGCGCATTCTTCGGGCTGGCCGGATCGCCGAAGCCGGCATAGTCGCGCATGCGCCGGCCTTCCGGATGCCCTTCGTCGACGATCACATGCGCCGGTGCGCCGAGCGCGCGCGCCAGCGCCACGCCCTTGTCCAGCGGGCCCGACACGATCAGCGGCAGGCTCTTCTCGTGCATCGAGTGCAGGTCCAGCAGCAGATCGACGCGATCGATCAGCGGGCGCATCTCGCGCGCGCGCCGCAGCTCCGACGAGTCGCGCGACGCATCGTCGAGCACGGCGGCGGTCCAGACGCGGTTGAAGTCCTGGTCGACGAAGCGCGAGGCGTCTGGCCTGGCCGGATCGAAGCGGTGATACGCGTCGACGTTGGCGAACGCCAGCGTCAGCTGCCCGCGGCGGGGCTTGAGCCCGAGATCCAGCAGCTCCTTGACGACAATCGCGCCGCAGACCTCGTTGCCGTGGGTCAGCGCGTTGATCATCACGTGCGGACCCGGCACGCCGCTGTCGAAGTGGTGGACGTAGGCGACGCCGGTATTGCCGTCGGCGTACGGCCGGATATCGGGAAATGCGACTTCGACCGGGTAGGCGTCGAGCGTGGTCATCGTGTTCATGGGGTTCCCGTTATTGCTGGATGCCGGCGGCCTGCACGATGGTGCGGTACTTGGCGGTCTCGCGCTTGACGAAGGCCGCGAACTGGGCCGGATTGGCGGGGGCGACCTCGACGCCGGCCTCGGCCAGCTTCTTGCGGACCTCGGGCATCGCCAGCACGGCCTGCATCTCGCTGTTGAGACGGTCCACGACAGGGCGCGGCGTGGCCTTCGGCGCCATCAATCCGAACCAGACGCCCATGTCCACGCCCTTCAGCGCGGGCGTCTCCGCCAGCGCCGGCACGTCGGGCGCCACCGCGGCGCGCTTCGCCTCGGTCACGCCATAGGCCTTGACCCGTCCGGCCTGGATATGGGGCAGCGCGGACGACAGCACCATCACCGCCAGATCGATCTGGCCGCCCAGCAGGTCGGTTGCCATCGCCGAGGCGCCCTTGTACGGCACATGCGTGATGCCGACCTTGCCCTGCTGCTTGATCAGCTCGCCGGCGAGGTTCAGCGGCGTGCCGACGCCCGACGACGCGTAGGCCAGCTAGTCCGGCTGCGCCTTGGCCAGCGCGATCAGCTCGCCGGCATTGCGCGCCGGCAGCGTCGGCTTGCCGACCAGCACCATCGGCTGCGTGCCGACGAACGTGATCGGTGCCAGGTCCTTCTCGCCGTCGTAGCGGACCGCCGGATTGGTCAGGCGGGCGATCGACACCTCGCTGCCCGAGCCCATCAGCAGCGTGTAGCCATCGGCCTCCGCCTTGACCACGCGCGATGCGCCGATGGTGCCGCCGGCACCACCCAGGTTTTCGATGACCACGCTCTGGCCCAGCCGCTTGCCCAGTTCGGGCGCGACGGTGCGAGCCACCAGGTCGACGCTGCCGCCGGCCGTGTAGCCGACCACCAGCGTGATCGGTTTCGCGGGCCATTCGCTGGCGCGCGCGTCGGCCTGAGCCAGCGACATGGCGGAGATGGCGGAGAACAGCAAGGTGGCGGCGGTGGCAGTCCGCAGCGAGATCTTCATGGCAACGCTCCCGTGTCTATCTGTTATCGATGTGGTATGGCGCGATGTTAGGGAGCGGCGCCGTGTCGTCGCATGCGGGTTTGGCAATGGCGATTGCCGGATCGGCAAGCGGGAAGGCGAGGCACCGACTGCACGCCGCCTGCACGCCCGGCCGCCCCGGCGGCATCAGGCCGTCGCGGCGCGCCAGAACGCCTCGGCCAGCGGGCGCATCGGCGCGCGCGGACGGTAGAGCCGGATCTGCAGCACCAGATCCCGGTTGCCGCCCTGGCCGGCTTCCGTCCCGGCGTCCGCCACGTTGCCGATATCGGCGCGCACCAGCCGGCCGGCATGCAGATCGTCGGCGATCAGCCGTGCCGGCAGCCAGGCCAGGCCCATCCGCTGGCGCACCATCTCGTGCACCGACTCGGCAAAGTCGCAGACCGCCACCACGTCGAGGCGGCCGGCCAGTTTGCGACGGGCGATTTCCTGATTGACCATGCGCCCCATCGTCAGCGTCTCCGCATAGGCGATGGCCGGCACCGGCGAGCCGCTCTTGCCCCCCGTGCCGCGCCCGGGCAGGCGGAAGCACGGGCCGCCCGAGGCATCCGCGGCGGCGACGCAGACCAGCCGTTCGATCCCGACCGGGTGGAACTGGTAGCGGGCCTCGTCCAGCCGCACCGGCAGGTCGGGCGGGCTGTAGCACAGCAGAAAATCGGCATCGCCCTCGGTGAACATCGCCATCGCATCGTGCATGGCGAAGGTCGACAGCCGGGTGCGGAAGCCCGCGGCCACCGGATCGTGACGCAGCGCCTGGCGCAGCCCGGCCAGCCAGGCCGGCACCAGCGAACGCGACAGCGTCTTGCCGGTGGCGATCACCACGGTGCTGGCGTCGACGCGGTGGGCCGCCCGCAACGCCAGCCGAGTCTCCTCGAGCGTATGCAGCGCGGACTGCGCGGCCTCCAGGAACTGCCGGCCCTCGGCGGTCAGCCGGACCGGGAACACGCTGCGATCGATCAGCGGCGCGCCGGCCCATACTTCGACCGCCTGCATGCGGCGGCCGAAGGCCGGTGGGGTGACGTTGCGCAGTTCGGCGGCGCGGGCGAGGCTGCCGGCCTCGGCCAGACATACAAAGTCTTCGAGCCAACGGATATGCATGGGGAGGGAACGATCGGTTCGTGGCGGAAAGGGCGGGCGGCGGCGCATGTTCCTTGCGCGGCCGCGTCATTCTAGAGCGTTCGAAGCGGCCTGCACGCGCGCGCCGTTGCCGCGGCCAAGCCCCAAGGCGGGACGGAATTCATATGATCGATGAATGAAGTGGCCAAGGAAGTGCCATTCGTTATTTGTCGATTGAATGAGCCGGCGCAGCCTATCGCCGCCTTTCACCGGCTCCTACACTGGCTGGAAAGCCCGATCCCGCTGGGAGTTCGCCATGCCGTTCCTTCGCCGCCTCGCCTGTCATGCCGCGTACACACTGATCCTGCTTGGCGGGTGGCAGACCGCGATGGCGGCACCCCGCCCGGCCCAGCCCGCCGAGACGCTGACCCGGCAGGCGGTGGCCGCCTACGAGGCCGGCGCATTCGAATCCGCGCTGCGCGACTTCGCCGACGCGGCGCGGCAGGGCAACCGGCTGGCGCAGTTCAACTACGCGATGATGCTGCTGCGCGGCGACGGCACCGCGTCGAAACCCCAGGAAGCGCTGAGTTGGCTGAAGAAGGCGGCCGACAACGAGATGACGCATGCCCAGTTCACCTGGGGCGAACTGCACGAGCGCGGCGAACTGGTGCCGAAGTCGCTGGAGGAGGCCAACCGCTGGTATCAGCGCGCCGGCCAGGGCGGGCATATCCAGGCGCAGGTTGCGCTGGCGACCAACTACTTCATCGGCCGTGGCGTGCCGCGCGATTACGCCAAGGCTTTCGAGTGGTACACGCGGGCGGCGACCGCCGGCGACGGCGGGGCGCAGTACATCGTCGCCAGCTTCTACGAGCGCGGCGAGCCGGGCGTGGTCGAGCGCGATATCGAGCAGGCCAAGATCTGGTACGCCCGCGCCGCGGCGCGCGGTGACCCCGGCGCGCTGGCCAAACTGCGGTCGTTGCTGGAGCAGACGGTCAGGTCGCGCGCGCCGACGATGTAGACGGGGCAAGCGCGCGCGAGCGCGCCGGCGCTTCCTCAGGTCTGGATCAGCCGCTTCTGCCGCGAGATGTTCATCAGGATGCCGATCCCCATGCCGAGCGTGACCAGCGCGGTGCCGCCGTAGCTGATCAGCGGCAGCGGCACGCCGACGATCGGCAGGATGCCGCTGACCATGCCCATGTTGACGAAGGCATAGGTAAAGAAGATCAGCGTGACGGCGCCCGCCAGCAGCCGCGAGAAGTGGGTCGGCGCGTTCGCGGCGATATAGAGCCCGCGGAAGATCAGCAGCAGGTACAGCACCAGCAGCACGGCATTGCCAACCAGGCCGAATTCCTCGGAGTAGACCGCGAAGATGAAGTCGGTGTGCTTCTCGGGAATGAACTCGAGGTGGGTCTGCGTGCCCTTGAGCCAGCCCTTGCCCATCAGGCCCCCCGAACCGATCGCGATGATCGACTGGATCGTGTGGAAGCCCTTGCCGAGCGGGTCGGTGGTCGGATCGAGCAGTGTGCAGACCCGGTGCTGCTGATAGTCGTGCAGCACCGGCCAGTTGACACCCGGTGCGCACATATCGTGCTCGAAGAACAGCAGCGCGGAAATCAGCGTGACCAGGATCGCCAGCGCCGGCAGGATCAGCTTCCACGACAGGCCGGCGAAGTAGATCACGTACATGCCGGCGGCCAGCACCAGCAGTGCGGTGCCCAGATCCGGCTGCTTGGCGATCAGCCCGACCGGTACCGCCAGCAGCAGGCCGGCGACGATGAAGTCGAACCAGCGCAGCGCGCTTTCGCGCTTCTGGAAGTACCACGCCAGCATCAGCGGCATCGCGATCTTCATCAGCTCGGACGGCTGGATCACGATGCCGACGTTGAGCCAGCGGCGCGCTCCCTTGCGGATCAGCCCGAACATCGCCACCGCGATCAGCAGCGCGACGCCGACCGTATAGAGCGGCACCGCGACCCGCATCAGCGTCTGCGTGGGCAGATAGGCGATCACCCACATCACCGCGTAGGACAGCAGGATATTGCGCAGCTGATCCTCGACGCGGCCCGGTACGCCGATCGACGCCGAATACAGCGCGACGATGCCGGTGGCAAACAGCAGGAAGACGATCAGCGCGAGCGGCTTGTCGAAGCCGGTCAGCGCGGACTTGATCAGGGACAGGGCGCGTCTGCGATCCATCTGCGCCTCCTTCAATGCGTGGCGTTGGCGCCCGGCGCCGCGGCGGCCTGCCGGGCGCGGGATGCGGGAGACGGAGTGGAGCCCGGGGCGGCGGGCGGCGCGGCCGGGCGTGTCTGGCGCGCGCCCGGTGTGGCAGGAGCGGGCGGCGCGGCGGCCGGCGCCGGCGGCGCACCATCATGCGGCGGCCTGGCGTGGCCGAGCGCCTGACGCATGCGTTCGCCCAGCGTCAGCGGCGCGGAGGCCGGTGCGATCGCCTGCGGATCGATGTCCGGCGCGGCGGCGGCCGCGCTCGCGCCGCCGTCGCGTGCCGCGTCGTGCTGATCCTTCGCGCCCGGCTTGCCTTCCCCTTCCTCGTTGGCCAGCGTGTTGCCCATTGCGCTGGCGCTGGCGATGCTGGCGGTATGGCCGGTGGTGAACACGCTGGGCGTATCGACCGGCGGCAGGCCGTGCGCGCGCTCGGAGACCGGCGGCGCGATCTCGGCCAGTTCGGCGGGCCATTTGCCGAGCAGGTAGTAGTCCATCACCTTGCGCGCGATCGGTGCCGCGTGTGCCGCGCCGAAGCCGGCGTTCTCGACGATCAGCGCCAGTGCGATCTTCGGCTTGTCGGCGGGCGCGAAAGCGGTGTACAGCGCGTGGTCGCGCTTGTGCTCGGCCAGCGCGTGGTGGTTGTACTTCTCGCCCTTGCTCAGCGAGAAGGTCTGCGCGGTGCCGGTCTTGCCGGCCGACTCGTAGGCCGCGCCGGCAAATACCTTGGCCGCGGTGCCCGAATGCGTGACGCCGACCATCGCGCGCTTGATCACGTCGATATCGGATTGCTTGAACGGCAGGCGGTAGCTTTCTTTGGGCACCGTCAGGCGGCGCTGGCGCGTGACCGCGTCCTCGATCGCCTTGACCAGGTGGGGCTTCATCACCACGCCGTTGTTGACCAGGATCGACGTCGCGTGCGCCAGCTGCAGGATCGTGAAGCTGTTGTAGCCCTGGCCGATGCCCAGCGAGATGGTTTCGCCGTCATACCACTTCTGCTGCTCGGGCTTGCGGTAGGCGCGCCGTTTCCACTCGGTCGACGGCAGGATGCCGCGGCTTTCGCCCTCGATGTCGATGCCGGTCAGCTGGCCGAAGCCAAGCGGCTTCATGAAGTCGTGGATCGCGTTGACGCCCATGTCGCGCGCCAGCGCGTAGTAGTAGGTGTCGCACGACGCGACGATCGAGCTGTTCATGTCGACCCAGCCGTGGCCGCCCGGCTTGTCGTCGCGGAAGGTGTGGTTGCCCAGCGTGAAGAAGCCGGGGTCGTGCATGCCCCAGTTCGCGGTGCGCTTGCCGGTCGCCAGCGCCGCCAGCGCCATGAACGGCTTGTAGGTCGAGCCGGGCGGGTAGGTGCCGCGCAGCGGGCGGTTCAACAGCGGCTTGTTCGGGGAATTGTTCAGCTCGTTCCAGGTGGCGGTGTCGATGCCCTCGACGAACAGGTTCGGGTCGAAGGTCGGCTTGGAGACGAAGGCGAGGATGTCGCCGGTGGCCGGCTCGATCGCCACCAGCGCGCCGCGGCGGTCGCCGAACAGCGCCTCGGCCAGCTGCTGCAGCCGGATGTCGAGCGACAGGATCAGGTTGTTGCCCGGCGTCGCCGGCGCGGTCGACAGCGTGCGGATCGGCCGCCCGCCGGCGCTGACCTCGACCTCCTCGATGCCGGTCAGCCCATGCAGTTCGGTCTCGTAGCTCTGCTCGATGCCGATCTTGCCGATGTAGTTGGTGCCCTTGTAGTTGTCGGCGTCCTTGCGCGGATCGTACTTGGCCGGATCGGCGTCGTTGGCCTCGTCCATCGCCTCGATGCGCTGCTGGTCGCGCTGCGAGATGCGGCCGATATAGCCGACCACGTGCGAGGCGGATTCGCCCATTGGGTACTGGCGGAACAGCCGCGCCCGCACATCGACGCCAGGGAAGCGGAAGCGCTGCGCGGAGAAGCGCGCCACCTCTTCGTCGCTCAGCTGGCTGCGGATCGGCAGGCTCTCGAAGCTGCGCGACTCCTCCATCAGCCGGCGAAAGCGGCGGCGGTCGCGCGGCTGGATCTCGATCAGCTCGGACAGCTCGTCGATGGTGTCGTCCAGCGACTGTGTCAGCTTGGACGGCGTGATCTCCAGCGTGTAGGCGGAATAGTTTCGCGCCAGCACGATGCCGTTGCGGTCCATGATGATGCCGCGGTTCGGCTCGATCGGCGCCACCGAGATGCGGTTGTCCTCGGCCTTGGCCGAATACTGGTCGTGCTTGTACCACTGCAGCCAGAAGAAGCGCAGGAACAGCAGGCCGAACAGGATCACGGCGAACAGCGCCGCGGCCGCCACGCGAAGGCGGAAGCGGCCGAGCTCGAGTTCGACGTTGCGGATTTCGGTCATGGTGCTGCGTGGACGGGCGGTCGGGGCACGGAGGGGAACAGCGAGTGGAGTGCCATGCCGTCAGATCGGCCGGGTTTCGTCGACGTCGATCGAACGG
This sequence comes from Cupriavidus gilardii, assembly GCF_013347325.1. Taxonomy (NCBI): domain Bacteria; kingdom Pseudomonadati; phylum Pseudomonadota; class Betaproteobacteria; order Burkholderiales; family Burkholderiaceae; genus Cupriavidus; species Cupriavidus gilardii. Next base: position 33,693 of record NZ_CP054626.1, read on the forward strand.
CGCTGCGGCGCCAGCAGCAGGCCGGTGGCCAGCGGCCACAGCAGCGCCTCGATGCCGGGCGCGACCAGCAACGGCCAGCCGGGCAGCGGCGCGCCCATCAGCAGCCGGATCACGACCGGCACCGCATGCGCGACGAACAGCAGCGGCAGCACGTGCAGCGCCTGCGTATAGACGCTGAACCACAGCACGCGGCGGTGGATCGTGATGGCGAAGTAGGCCAGCAGCGTATAGGCCATCGCGTGCTCGCCGAGCAGGCGGGCATCGTGCACGTCCATCAGCAGGCCCAGCACGAACGCCACGCCCATGCCGACCTTGCGCGGCTGGTGGATGTTCCAGAACACCAGCACCAGCGCCACCATGTCCGGCACCCACAGGATGTCGCCCCACGGCAGCAGGTTGAACAGGAACGCCAGCACGAAGGTCAGCGCGATGAAGGCCGGATTGACCGGCCGCAGCAGGTATTGGGGATGGGTCACGGCTTCTGCTCCTGGCCGGGCGCGGCGGCAGGCGCCGTGGCGACCGTGGCCGCGGCGTCCGCCCTGGGCCTGGGCGCCTTCTCGGCTTTATCGGCTTTCTCGGCTTTCTCGGCGGCTTTCTGCGCCTTGTCGGCCTTGCCGGCCTTCTCCGTCTTGCTGGTCTTGCCCGCCGCGCTCTTGCCGTCGCCGCCGGCCGGCAGGTCGCGCGAAGGTTTCTCGGCCTCGTAGCGCACCACCAGCAGCTGGCGGTGCGAACGCACGCCCGCGACCGGCTCGCAGTAGACGCGCGAGAACGCGGTGTCGGCCTTGCGTTCGATCTGCACGATGCGCGCGACCGGCAGTCCGGCCGGATAGACGCCGTCCAGCCCCGAGGTCACCAGCAGGTCGCCCTGCTGCAGATCGGCCGACGCCGCCATGAAGCGCAGATCCAGCATGCCGGCCTTGCCGCCGCCGAAGGCGATGCTGCGCAGGCCGTTGCGTACCACCTGCACCGGGATCGCCTGTTCCTTGTCGGTCAGCAGCGTGACTTCGGACTGGAACGGCGTCACACGCGTGACCTGGCCGACCACGCCCCGATCGTCGATCACCGGATACCCGGCCCGCACGTCGTGCTGGCTGCCACGGTCGATCACGATGCGCTGGCTGTACGGATCGCGCGCGTCGTACAGCACCTCGGCCGCGGTGACCGGCGTCGCCGATTGCTCCTTCAGGTCAAGCAGCTTGCGCAGTTGGCGGTTCTCGGCCTCGAGCTGGGCCTGGCGCAGCGCGTCGTCGGCCTGGGCCACGGCGCGCCGGCGCAGCTCGCGGTTCTCGCTGGCCAGCGCGGCGGAGGACTGCAGATAGTCGAACGCGGCGCGCGCCATGTCGCGCGGTACCAGCACCGCGCGCTCGACCGGCATCAGCACGGTGGCGGCGACCTGCCGGACCGTGGACAGCGCATCGAAGCGGGCGTCGACGACCAGCAGCACCAGCGCCATCGTCACGAAGATGACCAGGCGCGCAAATGCGGACGTGCCCTGCTTGAATAGCGGTGGCGGCGTGTAATCCATTTAGCCGTACGCAGGCGGTGGCGGTCCGCATCGCCGGTACGCCGCGCGCGGGCGTCCGGGGGCGGACCGGAATTGGCTCAGTCGCGCGGGCCGCCGGTGGGCGGCGGCCGGCGTGGCCAGGGTGGCGCGGCGGCGGCCCCGCCCGTGGCCGGCGTCGGCCAGCGGTGCGGGCAGGGCGCGCTTCGCCACGGGAACGATCCTTTGCCGGACCGGCTTACTCGTAGGCGAAGATGCTGCCCAGCTTGTCCATGCGCTCCAGGGCCATGCCCGAGCCGCGCACCACGCAGGTCAACGGATCCTCGGCGACCAGCACCGGCAGGCCGGTTTCCTCGGCCAGCAGGCGGTCCAGGTCGCGCAGCAGCGCGCCGCCGCCGGTCAACGTGATGCCGCGCTCGGCGATGTCGGCGCCCAGTTCCGGCGGAGTCTGCTCCAGGCCGATCTTGACGGTGGACACGATCTGGTTCAGCGGGTCGGTCAGCGCTTCCAGGATCTCGTTGGACGAGACCGTGAACGCGCGCGGAATGCCCTCGGACAGGTTGCGGCCCTTGACCTCCATCTCGCGCACTTCCGAACCCGGGAAGGCGGAGCCGATTTCCTTCTTGATCGCTTCGGCGGTCTGCTCGCCGATCAGCATGCCGTAGTTGCGGCGGATGTAATTGACGATGGCTTCGTCGAACTTGTCGCCGCCGACGCGCACCGAGCCCTTGTAGACCATGCCGCCCAGCGAGATGATGCCGACCTCGGTGGTGCCGCCGCCGATATCGACGACCATCGAGCCCGACGGCTCGGACACCGGCAGGCCGGCGCCGATCGCGGCGGCCATCGGTTCCTCGATCAGGTAGACCTGCGAGGCCCCGGCGCCCAGCGCCGACTCGCGGATCGCGCGGCGCTCGACCTGGGTCGAACCGCACGGCACGCAGATGATGATGCGCGGCGACGGACGCAGCAGCTTGCTGTCGTGCACCATCTTGATGAACTGCTTGAGCATCTGCTCGGTCACGGTGAAGTCGGCGATCACGCCGTCCTTCATCGGGCGGATCGCCTCGATGTTGCCCGGCACCTTGCCCAGCATCTGCTTGGCTTCCTTGCCGACTGCCTGAATGGTCTTCTTGGCGTTCGGGCCGCCGCCCAGGTGGATCGCGACCACCGAAGGCTCGTCCAGCACGATGCCCTTGTCACGCATATAGATCAGCGTGTTGGCGGTGCCGAGGTCGATCGCGAGATCGTTGGAAAAGTAGCTGCGGAGAAATCCGAACATCAGGAGTCCTGTTTTCTGGTGGGTTCGCAGGTATGCGAAGCGGCCGGCGCCAGTCGTTGGCGCCGGCCGCGATATTCATATGTCGTCGATGGAAACGGCGCGCGTCCTTCAGCGCATCCACGGTCCCGCCCATGCCGTTGCGGTGCGCCAGGCGAACCGCGACAGTGCTGGGGGAATGGGTCCGCCGAGCCGGCGGAACGCATTCCCACGGGAACCTTTGATTAGACGGCGCCAGAAAGTTCGCCAAACTTCATTTGGCGGATGGCCGGACGGTGGTCCGGGCGCCACAGACCCGGCACCCACGATGGGGCAGCAGCGAGTCGGTCTAATCGGAGGATCCTGGTCCGGGCCCCGCGGGCAGTCGGGTCCGGCATCCTTCTGCGGCCGGGCCCTGGGTCCCAAGCGGCGAAGGCGCCGCCGGGGGCGGCGGCAAAACGGAATGATACCTTATAATTCCGCGTGTTTCGGCGGCAAATTGCCCTGAAAAAACCTGTAATTCTGACGATTGTGGGGCGCCGCGCGCGGCACTTTCCCAGGCCGATACCGGGCCGACAATGGCCCGGATGTGGCGCCGCCCGAGGCGCGCCGGCCTGGCCCGGTCCAGCGCCTCCCGACTCTGCGCGCACGGTCGTCGCACGGTCGTCGCACTGTCGTCATTCTCCCGGTTCGTCCCGGCCTCGCGCCGGACCGCCGGGCCCTCTGGAATTCCTCGCACCCACGCCATGGCACTCGAGCTATCCGACGTCAAGCGCATCGCCCATCTTGCCCGCATCGACATCAGCGATGACGAAGCCGGCCAGACGCTCGGGCAATTGAATCAATTCTTTTCGCTGGTCGAGCAGATGCAGGCGGTCGACACCAGCGGCGTCGCGCCGCTGGCGCATCCGCTGTCGGCGGTACGCGAGATGCAACAGCGGCTGCGCGACGACGTCGTCACCGAGCCCAACCGGCGCGAGGACTACCAGCGTCCGGCCCCGGCCACCGAGGCCGGCCTGTACCTGGTGCCCAAGGTGATCGAATAACGGTCCCGCACCCGGCTCGCCGACGTCGCCCGGCATTTCATCACGTATCGACGTACCGATACGCAGGACGACGTCTCCTGAATCGATCCGGCCCGCGCGGCGACGTACCGCGGGCCGTTCTCCGAAGCTCTTCCGACACTCCATGTCTTCCTCCGCTTCCTCCTTCCCGGTCGGCTCGACCGTGACCTCGCTGCGCCAGATCGCCGATGCGCTCGCCGCCGGCGCGGTGTCGGCCGAAGAACTGGCGCGCGACTATCTGGCCCGCATCGAGCAGGCCGGCGCGCTGAACGCCTATGTGCATGTCGACGCCGAACTGACACTGGCCCAGGCCCGCGAGGCCGATGCGCGCCGCGCGCGCGGCGAGGCCGGTCCGCTGACCGGCGTGCCGATCGCCCACAAGGATGTGTTCGTCACGCGCGGCTGGCGCTCGACCGCCGGCTCGCGCATGCTGGCCAACTACGAGAGCCCGTTCGATGCCACCGTGGTCGAGCGGCTCGCCGCCGCCGGCATGGTGACGCTGGGCAAGACCAATATGGACGAATTCGCGATGGGCTCGTCCAACGAGAACTCGCACTTCGGCCCCGTTCGCAACCCGTGGGACGCGTCGCGCGTGCCGGGCGGCTCGTCGGGCGGCTCGGCCGCGGCAGTGGCCGCGGGTCTGGCACCGGCCGCGACCGGTACCGATACCGGCGGCTCGATCCGTCAGCCCGCCGCGTTCTCCGGCATCACCGGCATCAAGCCGACCTACGGCCGCGTGTCGCGCTTCGGCATGATCGCGTTCGCCTCGTCGCTGGACCAGGCCGGCCCGATGGCGCGCAGCGCCGAGGACTGCGCGATGCTGCTCAATGCGATGGCCGGTTTCGACGAGCGCGATTCGACCTCGCTGACGCCGGCCCAGGGCGGCGTGGACGAAGACTTCACGCGGCTGCTGGGCCAGCCGCGCGGCGGCGCCAGCGCCAACCAGCCGCTGGCGGGCCTGCGCATCGGCCTGCCGCGGGAGTACTTCGGCGCGGGCCTGTCGGCCGATGTCGAGGCCGCGGTGCGCGCCGCGCTGCGCGAATACGAGAAGCTGGGCGCGACGCTGGTCGAGGTGTCGCTGCCGAAGACCGAGCTGTCGATCCCGGTCTACTACGTGATCGCGCCGGCCGAGGCCTCGTCGAACCTGTCGCGCTTCGATGGCGCGCGCTACGGCCATCGCGCCGCCGAGTACCGCGACCTGCTCGACATGTACAAGAAGACCCGCGCCGAGGGCTTCGGCTGGGAGGTCAAGCGCCGCATCCTGGTCGGCACCTATGTGCTGTCGCACGGCTACTACGACGCCTACTACCTGCAGGCGCAGAAGATCCGCCGCATCATCGCCGACGACTTCCAGCGCGCCTTCGGCGAGTGCGACGTGATCATGGGACCGGTGGCGCCGACGGTGGCGTGGAAGCTCGGCGAGAAGAGCGCCGACCCGGTGCAGATGTACCTGGCCGACATCTTCACGCTGTCGACCAGCCTGGCCGGCCTGCCCGGCATGAGCGTGCCCTGCGGCTTCGGCGAGGGCGGCATGCCGGTCGGCCTGCAGATGATCGGCAACTACTTCGGCGAAGCGCAGCTGCTGCAGGCCGCGCACGCCTTCCAGCAGGCCACCGACTGGCATCTGCGCCAGCCCTCGCAGGGATGATCATGAACGCGCTGCTTTCGATCCGCCCGTCCCGCCTCTCTGCCGGCCGCCTTGCATTGACGGCCGTGTTGCTGGCCGCGCTGGCGGGCTGCATACCGCTGCCGCGCATCGGCGGCCCGACGCCGATCGCCGATCGCGACATCGACCTGGCCGGCGACTGCCGCCGCACCGAGGAAGACGGCTTCCGCGAGGACGCGCAATTGCGCGTGTCGGACAACAACGTGCAGCAGCTGTCGTGGAAGCTGTGGGTCGGCAAGCGGGGCTCGTGCAGCTTCGACCTGGCCGAATTCCGCCAGACCCGCCGCAAGCCGCATATCGAGCTGGCCGCGCGCGACGGCAGCGCGTGCAAGCTGCTGGTCTGGCAGGACCCGCGCCGCGTCACGCTGGCGCACGCCAATTGCCAGAGCCGCTGCACGCCGGGCATCTATGAAGAGGCGTGGCCGGTCATGTTCGAACCGGGCACCGGCACCTGCGCGCGCACGCAATAACGCGGCCGTACGCACCGCGACAGAAGCTCAACGCAGTAAGCAGAACGCGAAAGCACACGGCGGCGCGGCCCATGCCGGCGCCGCCGCAAGGAACCAACAGGAATACCGCCATGCAATGGGAAGTGGTGATCGGCCTCGAAACGCATACGCAGCTATCGACGGCCTCGAAGATTTTTTCCGGCGCCTCCACCGCGTTCGGCGCGGCGCCCAATACCCAGGCCAGTCCGGTCGATCTGGCGCTGCCCGGCACGCTGCCGGTGCTGAACAAGGCCGCGGTCGAGCGCGCGATCCAGTTCGGCCTGGCGATCGGCGCCCATGTCGCGCCGCATAGCGTGTTCGCGCGCAAGAATTACTTCTACCCCGATCTGCCCAAGGGCTACCAGATCAGCCAGTACGAGATCCCGGTGGTGCAGGGCGGCAGCCTGACCTTCCAGGTCGAGGGCCGCAAGGGCGAGTTCTACGAGAAGACCGTGCAGCTGACCCGTGCCCACCTCGAGGAGGACGCGGGCAAGTCGCTGCACGAGGACTTCGCCGGCATGACCGGCATCGACCTGAACCGCGCCGGCACGCCGCTGCTCGAGATCGTGACCGAACCCGACATGCGCAGCGCCGCCGAGGCGGTGGCCTATGCGCGAGCGCTCCATACGCTGGTGGTGTGGCTGGGCATCTGCGACGGCAACATGCAGGAAGGGAGCTTCCGTTGCGATGCCAACGTGTCGGTGCGGCCGGTCGGCAGCGACAAGCTGGGCACGCGCCGCGAAATCAAGAACCTGAACTCGTTCCGCTTCCTGCAGCAGGCGATCGAGTACGAGGTGCGCTGGCAGATCGCCGAGATCGAGGATGGCCGCGAAATCCAGCAGGCCACCGTGCTGTTCGATCCGGACACCGGCGAGACGCGCGCGATGCGGACCAAGGAAGACGCGCACGACTATCGCTACTTCCCCGATCCGGACCTGCTGCCGCTCGAAATCGAGCCGGCCTGGATCGAGCGCGTGCGCGCCGCGATGCCGGAGCTGCCGGCCGCGATGCAGGCGCGCTTCGTCTCGCAATACGGGCTGCCGGCCTACGATGCCAGCGTGCTGACCTCGTCGAAGGCGCTGGCCAACTGGTTCGAGCAGGTCGTCGCCGAAGCCGGCGCGGCCAACGCCAAACCCGCGGCCAACTGGCTGATGGGCGACGTTGCGTCGCAGCTGAACCGCGAGGGCATCGAGATCGATGGCGCGCCGATCCGCCCCGCGCAGCTCGCGTTGCTGCTCAAGCGCATCGCCGACGGCACGGTGTCGAACAACACCGCCAAGAAGGACGTGTTCCCGGCGATGTGGGCCGGCGAGTGCGACGGCGACGCCGACGCGATCATCGCCGCCAAGGGCCTGAAGCAGATGTCGGACACCGGCGCGCTCGAGGCCATCATCGACGAGGTGCTGGCCGCCAACGCCAAGTCGGTCGAGGAGTTCCGCGCCGGCAAGGAGAAGGCGTTCAACGCGCTGGTCGGCCAGGCGATGAAGGCGACCAGGGGCAAGGGCAATCCGGCCCAGGTCAACGAGCTGCTGCGCAAGAAGCTCGGTTGACGGGCTGCATCGAGCAGATGGTGAACCCGCGCTCCGGCGCGGGTTTTTTCATGGGACGGCGGGTTGGAATCGCGCGCGTCGAGCTCTCGCGCGGGGTCTCCTCCCGGCAGGCTTTGCTACACTCCAGCGCAAATCGTTCGATGACCCGCCAATGAATCCGCAAGACGTCGCCGCCTATCTGCAAAGTCATCCCCAGTTCTTCGAGGACCATGCCGAGCTGCTGGCCTCGGTGCAGCTGACGAGCCCGCACAGCCATCGCGCGGTCTCGCTGCAGCAGCGCCAGATGGAAATCCTGCGCGAGAAGAACAAGGGCCTCGAACTGAAGCTGGCCAATCTGATGCGCCACGGCCACGACAACGACCGCACGCAGAACCGCATGCACGCGTGGCAGTTGCGGCTGCTCGGCGAGGCCGATGCGCTGGCGCTGCCGATGGCGGTCAGCCAGGGCCTGCAGCAGGTCTTCGATGTGCCGGCGGTCGCGCTGCGGCTGTGGCAGCTGGCCGAAACGCACGCCCCGCTCGATCTGCTGCGCGGCGAACAGGCCGCCGCCAGCGAAGCCGCGCGCCGCTTTGCCGAGGGCCTGCACACCCCGTATTGCGGCGCCAATCCCTGGGCCGTCGAAGCCGCTCCCGTCGAAGAGGGGGCGCCGTCCGCGCCGGCCGCTTCCGCGGCAGCGGCCGACTCGCTGGGCGAAGGCGGCAAGCAGGCGCTCGACTGGCTCGAGCGCAACGACATCGCCTCGCTGGCGATGGTGGCGCTGCGTGCCCCCGCGGGCGAGGACGCCGAAGCGGGACCGACCTTCGGCCTGCTGGTGCTCGGCTCGCCTGATCCGCGCCGCTTCCACGAAGGCATGGGCACCGCCTATCTGAGCCGCATCGGCGAACTGGCCGGCGCGGCGCTGGCGCGCCTGCGCGGCTGAGCAGGGACTCGGGCGGCAACGGATGGCCCGCTCCAGCGAACCGGCGTTCGTGGACAACGCTGCGCACGCGCCCCCACCGGCCCTCGATCCGCTGCTGCTCCGCTATCTGGACTGGCTGGCCACCAGCCGCAAGCTGGCCAAGCACACGCTGGTCGGCTACCGGCGCGACCTGTCGGTATTGCAGGCGCAGGCCGCCAGGTTCGCGCCCGGTACCGCGCTGACCGCGTTGCGCACCGACCAGATCCGCAGCTTCGCCGCGCGGCTGCGCGGCAGCGGTCTGGCTTCCACCAGCATTGCCCGGGCGTTGTCGGCCTGGCGCGGCTTCTATCTGTGGGCCGCGCGGCACGGCCACGGCGTCGAGGCCAATCCGGTGGACGGCGTGCGCGCCCCCAAGGCCGGACGGCCATTGCCCAAGGCGCTGTCGGTCGAACATGCGGTGGCGCTGGTCGGTCAGCCGGCCGGCGAGGGCGCCGAAGGGCTGCGCGACCAGGCCGTGTTCGAGCTCGGCTATTCGAGCGGGCTGCGCGTGTCCGAGCTGGTGCAGCTCGACCTGCGCTACGTGGAAGAGGACGGCTACCGCTCGTCGGGCTGGATCGACCTGGCCGCGGGCGAAGTCACGGTGCTCGGCAAGGGATCGCGCCGCCGCAGCGTGCCGGTCGGCAGCAAGGCGGTGCAGGCGCTGCAGGCCTGGCTGGCGGTGCGGGGCGACTGGGTACGGCCGTCGGCCGACATCGGCCACCGGCACGCGCTGTTCCTGTCGCGGCGCGGGGAGAGGCTGTCGGACCGCACCGTGCGCGCCCGCATCAAGCAGCAGGCCATCCGCGCCGGCGTACCGGCCGACGTGCATCCGCACATGCTGCGGCACTCGTTCGCCAGCCACGTGCTGCAATCGTCGGGCGACCTGCGCGCGGTGCAGGAGATGCTCGGTCACGCCAGCGTGGCCACCACGCAGATCTACACCGCGCTCGATTTCCAGCATCTGGCCAAGGTCTACGACCAGGCCCATCCGCGCGCACGGCTCGCCGAGCGCGACACGCCGGCCGCACCGTCGACGCCATCGGCGCCGGACGACGAACCGGCCTGAAGCCCGCCGGAAGCGCGCCGGAAGCGCCTAGGCCCACTGCGACAGGATCTCCCGGAACGCCGCGATCTCGGGCAGCAGCCAGTTGCGGAAGGCCTGCACCTTCGGCGTCTCCAGCATTGCCGGCGTGCAGACGAAGTACAGCAGCCATGGACATGGGATGCTGACGTCGAACAGCCGCACCACGCGCCCGGACAGCAGATCGTTGTAGGCCAGCGAAGAGCGGATCAGCGCGATGCCCTGGCCTTCCGCCGCGGCCTGCAGCAGCAGCGACGAGTCCTCGAACATCAGGCCCTTGCGTGGTTCCGGCCAGTCAAGCCCGGCCGCCTCGAACCAGGGCCGCCACGGATCGCCCTCGCCGCGCAGCAGCGTCAGCCCCTGCATGTCCTCGGGGCGCCGCGGCAGCTTGCCGCCCAGGAAGTTCGGGCTGCAGACCGGAAAGAACACGTCGTCGAGCAGCCGCTCGACATAGAGCCCCGGATAGTCGCCGCTGCCCATGCGCAGCGCCACGTCGACCTCGTCGCGCGTGAAATCGACCAGCGTGTTCGACGACATCAGCTCGACGTCCAGCTCGGGATGCCGCTCGATGAAGCTGCCGATGCGCGGCGTCAGCCAGCGCGCCGCGAACGACGGCATCGTGCTGATGGTCAGCCGCTTGTCGCGCGTGCCGGACTGCAGCGCGCGCGTCGCCTCGGCGATCTGCAGCAGCGCGTCGCGCACGCGCTCGGCGTAGACGCGTCCGGCCGGCGTCAGGCTGACCCGCTTGCCGTTGCGGGCGAACAACGGCTGGCCCAACTCCTCCTCCAATGCCCGGACCTGATGGCTGACCGCCCCGTGGGTGACGAACAGCTCCGTGGCGGCGCGCGAGAAGCTTTCGTGCCGAGCGGCGGCTTCGAATGCGCGCAGTGCGGTCAGCGCCGGCAGCCTTGGCAGCTCGCGATGCCACGCGCGCGGCAGTTCGACGGGGTTGCGCTTGAGGGTCATCGCAGGGTTTTTATGTGAGTTCGGCTAACAAGGGAAATCAATATATATCGTTTTGGAGGTGGCCGGGCAATCACTAGAATGCAGTGCATCGGGACCGCAACAGCGAGCGCGCCAGGCCAGACCAGGCTACATACGGTAAAGCGCGACGCCAGCCACGCGAGATGCGCGTGCCGGACGGTACCGTCACCTTAGTGAAGGAAGTCCAAAATGGAAACCCTGCTCACAACGACCGTCTTCAGCCTGAACCCGGGCGAGGTCGCGCCGCTGTCGGTCCATACCGCGCAACGGCTTTATGTGGAAGATGCCGCCGGCCTGAACCTGTGGGTCACCCGCGACGGCGATTCGGAAGATTACTGGCTGCGCTGCGGCGCCAGCCTGCAGCTGAACCGCGGCGACGAAGTGGTGCTCAGCGTCGATCCGCGCGCCGAACGTGCGGTGCGGTTGGCCCTGATCGCCGAAGCCCGGCGCCCGGCCGCCACCAACCTGCCGCATCTGGTGAACCGCATCGTGAGACGACTGGTTCGAGGGACGCAATGGTCGCCTAACCAGGACGTCGTCGCCGCGTCCTGACGGAAAGGAGGAAGCGGCGGGCCGGCGCCATCTGCGGCTGGTCTACAGCCGGCCGCCGGCGCCCGGGACCCTGGACGAACGACGTCCCGGCGGCGGACAACCCTGAGGGCGCCAGGGTGACAGCCGCCAGCGAAGCAGGGGCCGGTGCGAACCGGCCCTTTTCGCTACACTCTCGGCATGCAAGCAATCGAAGTCATCGAACGGGGCCGGGAGGACTACGCGCCCTGTTTCGACGCGATGCGCGCCTATACCGCCGCGCGCACCGCCGAATCTCCCGACCAGATCTGGCTCGTCGAGCACCCTCCCGTCTATACGTTGGGCCAGGCGGGCGATCCATCGCATCTGCTGTCGCCCGATACGGCGATCCCGCTGGTCCGCATTGATCGTGGCGGACAGATCACTTACCACGGGCCGGGACAGGTCGTCGCCTACCTGCTGCTGGACCTGCGACGCCGCGGCCTGATGGTGCGCGAGCTGGTCCATGCGATCGAGCAGGCAGTGCTGGACACGCTCGCGGCGTATAATCTGCCCGCCGAACGCAAGCCTGGCGCGCCCGGCATCTATCTGTCCGACGGTCCGCACCGCGGCGCCAAGATTGCCGCGCTGGGCCTGAAGATCCGCAACGGCTGCAGCTACCACGGCGTCAGCCTGAACGTGCGGATGGATCTGGACCCGTTCCTGCGTATCAATCCGTGCGGTTATGCCGGCCTCGAGACGGTCGACATGGCTCGCGCCGGCGCCACGGTGCCGGCGAGCGATGCCGACGGGGGCGTGCGCCGGGAACCGGTCGATGCCCGGCATCAACCCGAGATCGCGCGACGCCTGGCGGCGGCATTGTGCGATGTGCTGGCTGCAGCGCAGGCGCGCGCGGCGGCCGGCGAGCCGGCAGCGAACCAGCAAGCGAACCGGCAAGCGAACGAACCAGCCGCCACGGCCTCCGGCCAATTGACACCCCTGACCACGGCCTAGCCGACCTATGCGCGCGGGGAGCGCGCGGAGAACACCATGAGCGACGCCCTGATCGCCACCTCGAATCCCCAAGGCGATGCCGCCCAAGGCGCGGCCTACGACCCGACCCGCAAGCAGAAGTCGGCCGACAAGACCGCCCGCATTCCAATCAAGATCGTCCCCGCCGAGAAGCTGAAGAAGCCGGACTGGATCCGCGTGAAGGCGGCCACCGGCAATTCGCGTTTCTACGAGATCAAGGACATCCTGCGCGCCAACAACCTGGTGACCGTGTGCGAGGAAGCGAGCTGCCCGAATATCGGCGAATGCTTCGGCAAGGGCACCGCGACGTTCATGATCATGGGCGACAAGTGCACGCGCCGCTGCCCGTTCTGCGACGTCGGCCACGGCCGCCCGGATCCGCTCGACGTCAACGAGCCGCTGAACCTGGCCAAGACCATCGCCCAGCTGAAGCTGAACTATGTGGTGATCACCAGCGTCGACCGCGACGACCTGCGCGACGGCGGCGCCCAGCACTATGTGGACTGCATCAGCAAGACCCGCGAGCTGTCGCCGATCACCCGCATCGAGGTGCTGGTGCCCGACTTCCGCGGCCGTCTCGACAAGGCGCTGGACATCCTGCAGGCCTGCCCGCCGGACGTGATGAACCACAACCTGGAAACGGTGCCGCGCCTGTACAAGCAGGCCCGTCCAGGCGCCGACTATGCGCACTCGCTGAAGCTGCTGCAGGAGTTCAAGCGCCGCAATCCGGACGTGCCGACCAAGTCGGGCCTGATGGTGGGCCTGGGCGAGACCGACGAGGAAATCCTCGAAGTCATGCGCGACATGCGCGCGCACGACATCGACATGCTGACCATCGGCCAGTATCTCGCTCCGTCGAATCACCATCTGCCGGTGCTGCGCTACGTCCATCCCGACACCTTCAAGATGTTCGAGGAAGAGGCCTACAAGATGGGCTTCACCCACGCCGCGGTCGGTGCCATGGTGCGCAGCTCCTACCATGCCGACCAGCAGGCGCACCAGGCCGGCTTCGCCTGATCCCGCCCGGCGCCCGTTCGCGGCGCCGGATGTTGCCTTGCCTTCTTCCGATCCCGTGGCAGACGACGCAGGCGCCAGCCGCCTGCGCGCGCCGCGCGATATCACCGATCTGCTCAATTTCCGTCTCGCGGCGCTGGTTGGCGCCAGCGGCGCGGCGGTGATCCGCCTGTGCGAAGGCCAGTACGGGGTGTCGCGCCGCGAGTGGGCGCTGCTCGGGCTGCTGGCCGTGCGCGGCGCGCAGGCGCCGTCGGAGATCGCCGACCAATGCCATCTGGACCGCACGCGCGTATCGCGGGCGATCACGCGCCTGACCGCCAAGGGTTTGATCCGGCGGCAGACACTCGACGGCGACCGCCGCCGCGCCAGCGTCGCGCTGACGCCGGCGGGGCAGGCGCTCTACCGGCAGTTGTTCGACGAGGTGGCGGCGATCAATCGGCGCCTGGTCGAGACGCTATCGAATGAAGAACTGGCGACCCTGGACACGCTGTTGACCGCGCTGACCGAGCAGGCCGTCCGCGTCAAGCGGCAGGTCGCCACCACGGTCAGCACCAACCGCTGGCGTGGCGGCGGCGCGCGGCGCCAATGGACCGCGCCGCAAGACGAAGCCGAGGCTGAGTCGGAGATGGACCCCGCCTCGGACGAAGACAGCGCCGCCCGCTAGCGCAGCGCCTCGCGCGCGCCGCGCCATTTCTCGTGTAGCAGCTCCTCCGGCAGCTCGCTCTCGTCCCAGAATCCCAGCAGGATGCCCTTGCGCACCGATGCGCCGCGCATCGCGGCGATGCGTTCATCGCTGATCGCGGTACGCTGCGACTGCCGTAGTCCCCATTGCGCGAGCGCGAGATACATCCGCTCGCATTGCGCCTGGTGGGCGGGATCGGCGCCGAGGTCGTGCAGCTCGTGCGGGTCTTCGGCCAGATCGAACAGCATCGGCCGGAAGCCGGGCGCGTGAATGTACTTCCAGCGTGCGTCGACGACCATGAACAGCCGCGCATCGAGCGGCGCGACGCCCAGCGATACCGCGGCACCGGTGGCCGAATAGTCGTATTCGCTGATCGCGTAGCGGCGCCAGTTCGCCGGCGCCTGTCCGTGCAGCCAGGGCTGCAGCGCACGTCCCTCGAGCCGGTGCGGTTGCGGCGCGCCGCCGCAGGCCTCGACGAAGGTCGGCACCAGGTCGATCGCCTCGACCAGCGCATCGCACACCGAGCCGCGCGTCGCGTCGGCCGCCGGTGAAGGATCGACGACGATCAGCGGCAGCCGCACCGACGGCTCGTGGAACAGGTCCTTCTCGCCCATCCAGTGGTCGCCCAGGTAGTCGCCATGATCGGACGTGAACACGATCATGGTGTCGTCGAGCAGCCCCTTGTTCTCCAGGAAGCGCGTCAGCACGCCGATCTGGTCGTCGATCTGCGTGATCAGGCCCATATAGGCGGGAATCACCGCCTCGCGCACCTCGTCGCGCGAGAACGCCCGGCTGACGCGCGAGTTCAGGAAGGCCTGATAGATCGGATGCGGCTGCGCGCGCTCGCCCTCGTTGCGGACCGGCGGCGGCACGTCGGCGGCCCCGTACATCGCGTGATAGGGCGCCGGCGCGATGCAGGGCCAGTGCGGCTTGATATAGGACAGGTGCAGGCACCACGGCGCGTCGCCGGCCTGGTCGATGAACTCCATCGCGCGCCGCGTCATGTACGGCGTTTCCGAATGCTCCTCCGCCACGCGCGCGGGCCGGCTCGAATTGCGCAGCAGCCAGCCCGACAGCAGATTGCCGTTCTCGTCCTCGCCAGCGTTGGCCCAGTCGTCCCAGCCGTCGTCGCCGGCATAGCCGAGCTCGCGCAGATAGTCGTTGTAGCGCACCGGCTTCGGATCGTAGCGGCCGGCCGGGCCGCTACCGTGCAGGCCGTCGTCGCGCTCGTACGGATCGAAGCCGCACTCGGCCACGCGCGTGCCGATCAGCGAGTCCGGATCGATGCCGAGCCGCGCCATGCCCTCGGTGTCGGCCGCCATATGGGTCTTGCCGACCAGCACGGTCTGCCGGCCGAGCGGGCGCAGATAGTCGCCCAGCGTCATCTCGCCGACCTTCAGCGGAAAGTTGTTCCAGGCGGCGCCATGCGAATCGACATAGCGGCCGGTGTAGAAGCTCATCCGCGACGAGCCGCAGATCGTCGACTGCGCATAGGCGCGCGAGAATCGCACCCCGCGCGCGGCCAGCGCGTCGATGTTCGGCGTGCGGATGGTCGGATGCCCGGTGCAGGACAGGTAGTCCCACCGCAGCTGGTCGCACATGATGAAGAGGATATTGCGGGCCATCGGCGTCGCTCCTTGCGGTTGCTGCTTGCGGTTGCTGCTTGCTGTTGCTGGCTGCAGTTGCTGTCTGCCTTGCTGTCTGCAGTGGCGCCCGGCCCTTATTGCTGGAAGCCGCTGCGCTTGACCACCGGCTGCCACTGCGCCTTGTAGGCCTTCAGCATGTCGGCGGTCTGCTGTTGCGTGCTGGCCACCGGCTGCATGTTGGCGGCGACGAAACGCTGCTGTACCGCCGGGTCGGACATCACGCTGTAGATCGCCGCCGACAGCGCTTTCACCTTGTCGGCCGGCATCGACTTCGGCGCGAAGAAGGCGTTCCAGCCGTCGGCCGCCAGCTCGATGCCGGTCTCCTTCAGCGTGGGGATGTCCTTGGCGAACGACGAGCGGGTCTTGCCCGACACCGCGAGGATCTTCAGCTTGCCGCTCTGATGCAGCGACAGCACCGCGTCCAGCGTGTCGACGCCGACCGGCACCTGGCCGCCCAGCATGTCGGTGGCCAGCGGCGCCGAGCCCTTGTAGCCGACCACGTCGCCCTTGACGCCGGCGCGCTCGGCCAGCATCAGCGCGAAGAAGTGGGGCAGGCTGCCGGTGGCCGGCACGCCGAAGAAGGCCTTGCCGGGATTGGCCTTGAGCCAGGCCACCAGATGCGACATCTCGCGGACCGGCACCTGCGGGCCGGTGATCACGGCGAAGTCGTAGGACGAGACCTGCGACACCGGCACGAAGTCGGCGTCGGGGTCATAGCTGGTGTCCTTGAACACCAGCGGCGCGACGGTCATCACGGCCGGATTGCCGAGCATCAGCACGTTGTCGGCGGGAGCGGCGTGCTTGAGCTGCTGCGCGGCGAGCCGGCCGCCGGCGCCGGCCTTGTTCTCGACCACCACGGTGACGCCGTACTTCGCCTGCAGCGCCTGGCCGACGATGCGCGCCGCGCGGTCCGAGGCGCCGCCCGGCGCATACCCGACGACAAAGCGCAGCGGCCCGTCGATCTTGCCGATGTTCTGTGCCAGCGCGGCGGGCGCGGCCGCGCTCAGCAGCGCGACGGCCAGCGCCGCGCGGCGGGCCTTGCGGGCCAAGGTTGCGAATGTCATGGCGTCTCCGTGAGGGTCCTTTCTACGAGGATGCGGGCAAATTTAAGCGGGACATCGACGATTGATCTAATCAACTATCGTCGCGTGCGGCTATGGAAAACCCTAGGCGCCGGCATGGCGGCACAGGTTTCGCAAAACTCACTTTCTCGATAAATTGCCGATAAGACGCATCGGGCGCTCCGCCGCGCATATTGGAGGTGCACTCCGGAGCTGCATTCCGGACCCGCATTCCCGGACCCCGCGCGCCTCCTGAATTCCGGACCGACCAACATCATGGCTAGTTGCACGATCCACCGCCTTGCCGAGCGCGCGCTGCTGTGCAGCGTGCCGCCACCCGCGTCGCTCGACGTGCAGCGCCGCTTCTGGGCGATAGCCGACGCCGCCGGCACGTGGCCTGGCGTTGTCGATGCCTATCCCGGCATGAACAGCCTGACGGTGCTGTTCGATGAGGGCGCCGACCCGCTCGCGCTCGAAGCGCGGCTGGCGCAGGCGTGGGAGCGCGCCGACGGAGAAGGCGACGGCAGCAACGCCGGCAGCCATGTCGGCGGCCGCGTCGTCGAGATCCCGGTCCGCTACGGCGGCGACGACGGCCCCGACCTGGCCGACGTGGCCGCGCATACCGGCCTGACGCCCGAGGAAGTGGCGCGGCGGCACAGCGCGGGCAGCTATACCGTCTACTTCCTCGGCTTTCAGCCCGGCTTCGCCTATCTGGGCGGGCTGGACCCGGCGCTGGCCACGCCGCGGCGCACCGAGCCGCGGCTGGCGGTGCCGGCCGGTGCGGTCGGCATCGGCGGCGAGCAGACCGGCGTCTATCCCGCAGCCGCGCCCGGCGGCTGGCAATTGATCGGACGTACCGAATTGCCGCTGTTCCTGCCCGAGCGCGATCCGCCCTCGTTGCTGGCGCCCGGCGACACCGTGCGCTTCGTGGTTGAATCGGTGCGCGCATGATCGAGATCCTTCGCCCCGGCGCGCTGGCGTCGATCCAGGACCTGGGCCGCGACGGCATGCGCCGCTTCGGGGTCGGTGGAGCCGGTGCGCTCGACAGCGTCGCGCTGCGGGTCGGCAACCTGCTGCTTGGCAATGACGCCGGCGCCGCTGCCATCGAATTCACGCTGGGCCGCGTCACGGTCCGCTTCCATGCCGATCTGCGCATCGCGCTGACCGGCGCCGAATGCCGTGCCGATGTCGACGGCGAGCCGGTCTGGTGCTGGCATGCGTTCGACGTGCACGCGGGCAGCACGCTGACGCTGCCGGCGCCCCGCGGCGGCACCCGTACCTATCTGTGCGTGGCGGGCGGCATCGACGTGCCGCTGGCGATGGGCTCGCGCAGCACCGATCTGAAGGCCGGCTTCGGCGGATACCGGGGCCGAGCGCTGCGGCGGGGCGATCGGCTCGCGGCGCTGCGGCCCGGCCCGGGTCCGGCGCCATTGCCGCGGATCGGCGTGCTGGCGCCCCCGTGGGCGTTGCCTTCGCCGTCGTCACCAGCATCCAACGCAGCATCCGCTGACGGCCGCGCGCTGCCGATCCGCATGCTGGCGGGGCTGGAGTACGATCAGTTCGAGACCGAGGCCCAGCAGGCGCTGTGGCAGGCCGACTGGACCGTCACGCCGAACAGCAACCGCATGGGGTTCCGGCTCGAAGGGCCGGCGCTGGCCCGGCGGCGCGGCGCACCGGAACTGCTGTCCCATGGCGTGGTGCCGGGCGTCATGCAGGTGCCGCCGGGCGGCCAGCCGATCGTGTTGATGGCCGATGCCCAGACCACCGGCGGCTATCCGAAGATCGGCGTCGTCATCGAGGCCGATCTGTGGCGCCTGGCGCAGGCGCCGCTCGGCGCGGCGGTGCGCTTTCACCGCGTCGGTCTCGAGGAGGCAGAGGCCGCGCGCATGCAGGTGCAGACCTATCTGCGCCAGGTCGCGCAGGCGGTGGCATGGCAATCCGAGGCGCGGACCGAGGCGCAGGCGCCGGCCGCGCGGCGGCGCGCGATGACGCGCCGGCTGTCACCGGCCGGTGCCACGCCGCCGTGACGCGAGAGCGCCAACGAACGCAGCGAACCAGAAGAACGCAACGAAACGACCGAACCCATCCTGGAGGCCCGTCATGCAGATCGATCTGAACGCCGACCTCGGCGAAGGTTGCGGCAGCGACGAAGCGCTGCTGGCGTTGATCAGCTCGGCGAATGTCGCCTGCGGCTGGCATGCCGGCGACGCGTCCACCATGCTGCAGACCGTGCAGTGGGCGCTGGCGAAAGGCGTCGCCATCGGCGCGCATCCTAGCTATCCCGACCGCGAGAATTTCGGCCGCACCGAGATGCAGCGCGACCCGCGCGACATCTATGCCGACGTGCTGTACCAGATCGGCGCGCTCGCGGCGATCGTCAAGGCCCAGGGCGGCCGCCTTGCCCACGTCAAGGCGCATGGCGCGCTCTACAACCAGGCCGCGCGCAACCGCGCGCAGGCGCAGGCAATCGTCGACGCGGTACGCGACTTCGACCCGCAACTGGTCTTCTTCGGCCTGGCCGGCAGCGTGATGATCGAGGTCGCGCGCGAGGCCGGGCTGACGGTCAAGGAGGAGGTCTTCGCCGATCGCGGCTACAACCCCGACGGCTCGCTGGTCCGCCGCGGCACGCCCGGTGCGCTGCTCGACGACGACGAGGCCGTGCTGGCGCAAACGCTGTCGATGGTCCGCGAGCACAAGGTCCGCGCGATCGACGGCCAATGGATACCGATCCAGGCCGATACCGTCTGCCTGCATGGCGACGGGCCACATGCACTGGCCTTCGCCCAACGGATCCGCGATCGTCTGGGGGAAGAGGGGATTGCGGTGCGGGCTTAGGCAGGCGATATTCTTGCTCGAATTGCCCTGAACTTGCGCGGCGGGTCGAACGGCTGTTGCCTGTGCCGATTTGCCACTTAAACTTCGTACGTTGCAGACAAGCGCGGACGATTGTAGAGGTCGTCAGTATGACGGCAGCCTCGACAGGTGGGCTCCTCGAGTCCGGGGTCTGCAACACTTCCTCCAACGCCCCCGATACAAGCACGATTTGAAGGGCGATCTCTGCTCAGTGCTGCGATGACGCGCCGACATTCGCGTTGGCTGCCGAAAGAGTCGCAGGCTGCTGCCGTCTTCCGGTTCTGGAATATGTGAAAACGGTGACGTCGCGGGAAGGGCGATGGGGGACAGCGCTACGTCGTCTAGCGGTCTGCCCGCGGCGCCCCGCGCTGCCTCCGCCGCTCCCTTCGCCGCGTGAGCCCGAACTGCTCGACGCGCCAGGCGAGATAGCAGAAGGCCAGAAACGGCCACAGCCATCCGAGCCATTGGGCCAGGCCGTTGAAATGGACGAAGCGGCCGAGCCGCCAGCCCTGTTCGGAGACCCAGGCATAGGGATTGGGCGGCAGCACGTTGGTCAGGATCACCAGCGTCAGCAGCGCGCTCATCGCCAGGATGCCGCGCAGCGGGCGGGGCAGGCGCACCAGCAGCACCAGCGCCAGCGTGCCGGTCAGCAGCGCGTAGCGGCCGCCCTCCGACAGCCAGTTGAAGGCGTTGTCGGCGGGAAACTGCAGCTCGGCCGCGAGTCCCTTGAGCAGCAGCGTGACGGCCAGCAGGCCGGCGAGGATGCGCAGCGTCGGCGCCTGCCGGCGCATCGCCACCGAGGCGAACAGCCCGGTGCCGACCCACGCGCAGCCGGTCACCAGCGATTCGAGCAGCTGGTGCTGCTGCATGTCGTCGGGGCGCAGGCCGATGTCCTCCTGCAGCCGCAGGAAACCGGGGAACACCCACTGCACCAGCTGCATCGGCCACGACTCCGGATTGGTCAGCCACTGCCGCACCAGCCCGCCCATGCCGAACAGATGCTCCTGCGGAAAGATCTGCGCGAACGGCCACAGCAGGATCAGGATGATCGCGAAGCTGGCGTGCGACTCGAACCAGGCGATGCGCATGCGCCGCAGCGTGCCGCGATCGATCATCGCACTGGCGAACGGCGCCATCATCGTGCCGCCGAGCAGCGCGCCCAGCGCATTGGTCATCAGGTCGATATTCGATGGAATGCGGTTGGGCAGCCACGTCTGCAGCGCCTCCATCGCGCCCGACAGCACGATGCCGGCGGCGAACGCCAGCAGCGCGGCGCGCGCGCCCGTCACGCGCGGATGCAGCGACAGCACCACCAGCGCGCCGAACGGGCAATAGCCGAGCACATTGGTCAGCAGATCGAAGTCGGTGATGTAGCGCGGCTTGGGCGCATTGAGGAAGGCCCACGGCGAGATGCCGTTGTCGGTCCAGCCGGTGAACGGATACAGGCTGGCGTAGATCATCAGCAGCGTCAGGCACAGCAGGCCGAAGCGCGCCAGCGGCGAATGGCGCAGCATGGCCGCGTTCTCGGGCGGCGCCGCGCCGAGGCGCGGGTCCGCAGGGACGGGAGACGGTGGCAGGTCGTGCTGTTTCATGATGCTGCTTGCCGGCGTACCGGCCCGGCGTACCGGCTGGCGTACCCGCTGATGTATCGGCTCATCGTACCGGCAGCGTCGCGACCCAGTCGATGATTGCCGCGATCACGGCATCGGTGCTGCCGGCCAGCGCGCGCACGCCGCCGGCGCCGTCGGCGCTGGGGGCGGGCTGCTCGGCGGTGAAGGTCTTCTGGCCGATGATGCCGTTGCGCATCACGGTGGCGCGCACCTGCACCACGCCGCGGCTGCTGTCGGCGCTGTCGAAGACCTGCTCGAAGTCGACGATATCGACCTTCAGCGCGGGCGCCTGCGTATCCCCGGCCCAGGTCAGTTCGCCGCGCGCCGACACCGCTTCGCGCAGCCGTTCGTCGAACAGCCGCACCGGCGACATGATCCAGCGCTGCGTGGCATAGGGCTGCAGGCGCTCGGCCTGCGCATAGCGCAGCCGGTAGTGGATCGCACTGCCGTCCAGCCAGGACGGGCCATCGGTGGACAGCACGCGCAGCCGCGGCAGCGTCTTGCCTTGTGCCGGCGCGGCGGTGGGCGGGCCCAGATCGTAGGTGGTGCTGTGCGGCGTGGCAGGCAGCAGCGAACAGCCGGCCAGCAGCGAGGCGGTCAGCAGCGCGCCGGCGCCGAGGCGAAGCATGGCGCCGATGCGAAGCATGGCGCAAGCGCGGGAGAGGCTGGGCAGGCCGGCGAGGCGGGCAGGGCGTGGCAGGACGGCGTCGGTCATGGGCATCGGTTTCCGTGCAGGGTTGCGGTCACGGCGCGGTCGCCGCAGAGGGCGCGCTGAAGCCGTCCTCGCCGGGACCGGGGGGAGTCGCCGAGCCGCCGAACAGCACGCTTTGCGGCCGCTCATTGAACTGGCCGGCAGCGCGGTCCAGGCTGCGGACGGTCTGCCGCGCATCGCGCGCGAGGCCATTGAGCTGCGGCAAGGTCTGGTCGTTCAGATTGTTTGCCGCGTGCTCGACCGAGCCGGCCGCGGCGCGCAACTGCTGGCCGACGCCGTCGACGGTGCGCATCAACGTGCCGTCGGGACTGCCCAGTTCGCGTGTCAGTTGCTGCGTGGACTTCAGCGTCGCGTTCAGGTTCGCGGTGACCTGCGGCAGTTGGCGCGCGGCCGGTTCGAGCGCACGGGCCACGCGCGCATAGTCGTCGACGCCCTCCTTGATCGAGCGGATCGTCGTCATCAGCTCGCGCCGGTTTTCGCCCTGGAACATGTCGTTGAGCGAGGCCATCAGCGATTCGACCTGCGTCAGCAGCGAGTCGCCGCGCCGTTCCAGTTCCTCGAAGAAGCCCGGCCGCATCTGGATGCGGGCGACCGCGCGCGGCGAGGTCTCCAGCGGCGGCGACGGCGCGGTGCTGCCTTCCTGCGCGGCGGTGTCGTCCAGTTGCACGTAGGCGATGCCGGTCACACCCTGCAGGCCCAGCGTGGCATAGGTCGTGCGCGTGATCGGCGCCTCCTTGTCGACGCTGATGCGCACGATGATCTGGCCCGGCACCGACGCATCGAAGCGGATCGACTCGACCCGGCCCACCGTCAGGCCGCGGTACTTGACGTCGGCCTGGGGGCCGAGCCCCGTCACGGTCGAGCGCGTGACCAGATCGTAGGGCACGCGTTCGGTGTGGTCGGTGCCGAACCAGAACAGCGCAAACAGCACCAGCACGGCCAGGCCGATGGTGAACACGCCGGCGAGAAAGGCGTTCGACTTGTTTTCCATCACGACTCTCCAGCGTGGCCGGACACCGCCGCCACGTCCGATGCAGGGTTGGCGCTGGCAGGCAGCGCGCTCAGCGCACGCTGGCCGCGTTCGCCGAGGAAATATTCGCGGATGAAGGGATGGTCGATCTTCACCAACTGCGGGATCGGCAGCGCGGCCAGCACCTTGCGGTCGGCCAGCACCGCGACGCGGTCGGACAGCGCGACCAGCGTGTCCAGATCGTGCGTGACCATCACCACCGTCAGCTTCAGTTCGCGCCGCAGTTCGCGGATCAGCGCGACATAGTCGTCCGACGCCATCGGGTCCAGGCCCGCGGTGGGCTCGTCCAGGAACACCAGTTCCGGCTCCAGTGCCAGCGCGCGGGCCAGCGCCACGCGCTTGATCATGCCGCCGGACAGATCGGCCGGCATCTTGTCGGCGTCGCGCGCCGACAGGCCGACCAGTTCGAGCTTGAGCAGCGACGCCTCGCAGATCAGATTGTCGGGAAGGCAGCGAAGTTCACGTAGCGGCAGCGCGATATTGTCGATCACCGACAGCGACGAGAACAGCGCGCCGCGCTGGAACTGCATGCCCCAGCGGTTGCGCATCCATTGCAGCCGCGCCGGATCGAGCCCGGCGAGGTCTTCGCCGAACAGCCGGATGGTGCCGGCGGTGGGGCGCTCCAGGCCGACGATCTGGCGCAGCAGCACGGTCTTGCCGGTACCCGAGCCGCCGACGATCGACAGCACCTCGTCGCGATAGACCTCCAGGTCCAGGCCATCATGGACGACGGTATCGCCGAAGCGCTTGACCAGGCCGCGTACCTCGATGATCGGCGTGCGTCCGCGTTGCGCGGTGTCCCGGCCGGTATCGACGATCGCCGTCATATGCCGACATCCTTGAACAGGATCGCGAAGATCGCATCGGCCACGATCACCACGGTGATCGCGGTAACCACCGACGCGGTCGTCCCCTCGCCCAGGCTCTGGGTATTGGGTTTGATGCGCAGGCCGAAATGGCAGGCGGTCAGCGCGATCAGCATGCCGAAGGCCACGCCCTTGCCCAGGCCCAGCCACAGGTTCGCGACCGGCACCGCGTTGGGCAGTTCGCGCAGGAAGAACACCGGGCTCAGGCCCAGCTGCATGTTCGAGGCCACCATGCCGCCGACCAGCGCCAGCAGCGCGGTCCAGGCGACCAGCAGCGGCATCGCCACGGCCAATGCGATCGCGCGCGGCATGATCAGCCGGAAACTGTGCGAGATGCCCATCACCCGCATCGCGTCGAGCTCTTCGGTGACGCGCATCACGCCGATCTGCGCGGTGATCGCCGAGCCCGAGCGGCCGGCGACCAGGATCGCGGCCAGCACGGGCCCGAGCTCGCGGATCACCGACAGGCCGAGGATATTGACGATGAAGACGCTGGCGCCGTAGGTCCGCAGCTGGTTGGCCAGCAGATAGGCCAGCACCACGCCGATCAGGAACCCCACCAGCGCGGTGATGCCCAGCGCCTTGTAGCCGATGCTGTAGACGTTGGCCGAGATCTCGCGCCACGGGCCGCGCCGCGGCGCGGCGGCGAAGCGCAGCAGGTCCAGCGACAGCTGGCCCAGCATCGCGACGCCGTTGCCCAGCTGCGAGAACAGCGACAGCATCGACGCGCCCAGCAGCGTGATCGGGTTGAAGCGGTCGACCATCCGTTTTTTCCAGCCGTGCCGCCGCACCGCGGCGATCCGCTCGAACGCGCGGCGCTGGCCGTCGGTGGCCTCGAGATGGGCCGGAAACCTTTCGCCCCAGGCCTGCCACAACAACTGCGCGCCGATATGGTCGAGCCGGCCGATGCCGCCCAGCTGCCAGCGCGCCGTGCCGGGAACGAGGGCCTGCAGCTGCCGGCGCAGGTCATGGGCGCAGCGCTCCTGCGCCAGCGACAGCGCGGTCCAGTCTCCCTGCAACTGCACGGCGGCAGTGCCGTCCTGTTGCGTGACAGCGATGTCCGGCTTCGTATAGCGTTCCAATGGCTGACCGATGTAAGGTGCGAAAGCCGATTTTAAGCCACGCGCCGGCAGGCGCCAAAGTGGACGCGGCTACAATGCGCATGGCCCGATATCGTCGGCCGCCGCCGATTTCCTGCCTCCTCCGCCCGCATGACCACCGCCCCCACCGATTTTTCGGCCGATTCCTCCGCCGATCTCCCCACGCCTTCTCCCTCGTTGCCGCCTGCCTGGCGCATCGATCCGGTACGCCTGCGGGCCGCACTGGTCGAGGACGCGGCGCAGTGGCAACTCGAGATCGTCGACGAGACCGGCTCGACCAACGCCGACCTGGTTCAGGCCTGCCGGCGCACGCCGTGGGCCGAGGCAGACATGCTGCCGGCCGGCATGCTGCGGCTCGCCTACCGGCAGACCGCCGGACGCGGGCGCCAGGGACGGCCCTGGCAGGGCCAGGCGGGCATGACGTTCTCCGTCGCGCTGCCGCTGGCGCTGCCGCCGGCGCGGCTGGCCGGTCTCAGTCTGGCGGTCGGGCTGGCGCTGGCCGAGGCGCTGAACGATGTCGATGCCCGGCTGGGCAAGGCGGTCGGCCTCAAGTGGCCGAACGATCTGCAGATCGACGACCGCAAGCTGGCGGGCATCCTGATCGAATCGGTGCCCGCGGGTCCGCAGCGGGTATGGGCGGTGGTCGGCATCGGCCTGAACCTGGTGCGCGATGCCGCGATGGAGGCCGCGCTCGGCCGCTCTCTGGCCGGCGTCACCGAATGCACGGACCGATTCGATCCGCGGCATGGGCCGACCGATCTGCTGGCGGCGGTGCTGAACCGGCTGGCGGCGATGCGCAACGCCTTTCTCGCCGACGGCTTCGCGCCGATGGCGCGGCGCTGGTCGGCGCGCGACGCCTATCGCAACCAGCCGGTGCGGCTGCTGCACGACGGCGCGGTGCAGGCCGAGGGCATGGCGCGCGGCGTCGATGGCGAAGGCCATCTGCTGCTGGAGACGGCAAGCGGGTTGCAGCGGATCGCGTCGGGCGAACTGTCGCTGCGGCCCGCCAGCGAGGGGGCGCGATGAGCGCGCTCGCCAATGCGAATGCGAGTGCGGATGCCGATGCCAAGGCGGCCGGCACCGTGCTGCTGATCGATATCGGCAATACCCGCTTGAAGTGGGCCTGGTGCGGCGCGCATTCGCCAGGCGCCGCGCCCTCCGGTGCGTTGCCGGTGCCGTGGCGCGCCGCCGGTGCCTGCGGGCACGAAGCCCTGCCCACGCTCGCCGCGGACTGGCGCGCCTTGGCCGATGCCGAAGGCGCACCGCGCGGTGTCTGGATCAGTAACGTGGCCGGGCCCGTCATCGCGGCCGAGGTCGACGCCTTGCTGGCCGATGCCTTCGGCGCTCCGCCGGCGGTGCACTGGGCCCGCGCCACCGCGTCGCACGGCACGCTGGACAACGGCTATCGCGAACCGAGCCAGTTGGGCGTCGACCGCTGGGTCGGCGCCATCGGCGCGCGCCGCCATCTGCCCGAGGGCCATCTGCTGATCGTCACGGCGGGCACCGCGACGACGATCGACGTGGTGCTGGCGCCGGGCAGCGCCGGCGCCGGCACGCCGGCGCGCTCGCGCTTCGCCGGCGGCATGATCCTGCCGGGGCTGGCGTTGATGATGGGATCACTGGCGCGCAATACGGCGCAGTTGCCGGCGGTCGAGATTGCCGAGGCCCAGGCCACGGCGGCGTGGGCGGACAACACCCGCGACGCGATCGCCGCGGGCTGCCTGGCGGCGCAGGCCGGCGCGATCGAACGGGCCTGGAGCGCGCTGACGCGGCGCGGTCCGGCCCGCTGCCTGCTGTCGGGCGGCGCGCGCGAGGCGCTGGCCGGCGCGCTGACGCTGCCGTTCGAGCGGCACGAGAACCTGGTGTTGCTGGGGTTGTCGGTGATGGCCGCGCAGCAGCGCGCGAGCTGAAGACCCGCGCCGCTCGATGGGCGGGGGGCGGACCGCCGGCGGCTTCAGCCGCCTTGCCTGACCTTGTGCAGCAGCTTGGTGGTCGAGCGGTCGTGCAGGAAGGGGATCGCGCGGGCCTGGCCGCCCCAGCTGCGCACCAGCCGGGTCTCTTCGAGCGTATCGATGTCGTAGTCGCCGCCCTTGACGTAGATGTCGGGGCGTACCAGCCGGATCAGCTCGACCGGTGTCTTCTCGCCGAACATCAGCACCAGATCGACCGACTCGAGCGCGGCCAGCAGCGCCATGCGGTCGGCCTCGCCATTGAGCGGGCGGTCGTCGCCCTTGCCCAGCATCCGCACCGAGGCGTCGCTGTTGACGCCGACCACCAGGCAGGCGCCCAGCTCGCGTGCCTGGGCCAGATAGGTGGCATGGCCGCGATGCAGGATGTCGAAAACGCCGTTGGTAAACACCATCGGGCGCGGCAAGGCCGCCAGGCGCCGTTGCAGCACCTGGGGATCGTCGGTCGAAGCGAGCTTGGCCTCGAAGGCCGGAGGGGACAGCGTCATCGCAAGGACGGCGCCGGTGTCAGGCTTCGGCGGGCTTGGTGCCGCCATTGGCCTGCAGCCGCGCGTTCAGTTCCTTGCGATAGCGGTTCAGGTCCTGCACGGTCTCGAAGGTGCGCTCGAACAGCAGCGACATGTTGTGCAGGATGCGGTCGATGACCTTTTTCTCCCAGCCTTCGTCGAAGCGGATCTGCTTGTCCAGCCAGTGCTCGAGCCAGTCCGGATCGGGCAGGCGCGACTGCACGGTGTCGTTCGGGAACAGCGCCTTGTTGACGTGCAGATTGGTCGGGTGCAGCGGCTT
Source organism: Cupriavidus gilardii (assembly GCF_013347325.1). Classification (NCBI taxonomy): domain Bacteria; kingdom Pseudomonadati; phylum Pseudomonadota; class Betaproteobacteria; order Burkholderiales; family Burkholderiaceae; genus Cupriavidus; species Cupriavidus gilardii. The sequence goes on from NZ_CP054626.1 coordinate 61,088, forward strand.
CTCGGTGCGGCGCGCCGATGCCATCAGCACGCCGATCTTGGCGAAGGCCGAGCGCGCGTTGTCGCCGAACTGGTTCAGGTATTTCTTCATGTAGCGCAGGTAGGCGCCGCCATGGCGGGCCTCGTCCTGCGACAGCGTGCGGTAGATATGCTTGATCACCGGCTCGGTGTGCCATTCGGCGGCACGGCGATACCAGTGGTTCAGGCGGATTTCGCCGCAGAAATGCAGCATCAGCGTTTCCAGCGGCGGCGCCGGATCGAATTCGAAGCGCACGGCGTGCAGTTCTTCCTCGGTCGGGACCAGATCCGGGCGGAAGCGGCGCAGGTATTCCATCAGCACCAGCGAATGCTTCTGCTCCTCAAAGAACCACACGCTCATGAACGCCGAAAAGTCGGAGTCGTGGCGGTTGTCGCGCAGGAACATTTCGGTGGCCGGCAGGGCGGACCACTCGGTGATCGCGTTCATGCGGATGGTTTTCGCCTGATCGTCCGTCAGCAGGCTGGCATCGAAGGAATCCCAGGGGATGTCCTTGTCCATATGCCAGCGGACCGCTTCCAGCGATTTGAACAGTTCGGGGTAGAGCATGGTAAGCCTTTGAAATTACGGGCAGATTCTACCAGATGCGAATCATTCCTATAGACCTTTTGCTGCCCGTTCGCAAGTTGCCCTGCGAACGGTTCGATGCCGCCTGCCAATGGCGGACCGGGCAGCAGCCTGCCACAGTCAGCTGTCGCCACTGTGAAAACCGCGGAAAACGCGTCAGGCCAGCGCCGAGGCGGGCGGAGAGCCGGCCTCGCTGATCGCCGGCGTGCTGCCCGCGGCCGGCGTGCCGGGGATCACGCCATAGAGGAAAGCGGCCAGTTCGTCGCCCTGCGCCTGCGCATCGCGCTCGCCGAGTGCGATCAGCGCCTGCGTGAACTCGGGCTCGAACAGCAGGTAGCTAGCAAATGCCGCGCCTTTCGCCTCGGTGCCGCCCAGCGGCGCCAGCAGCGCGCGCACGGTGCGGGGAAGCCGCTTGACGTGCTCGATCGCCAGCGCCTCGATCGGCTCGCTCGGCGCGATCGTCATCACCTGCACCGGGCGCCAGCCCTCGCGATCGTTGGCGATCTCCGGCATCCGCGAGAGCAGCGTGTTGATGTGCTGCAGCCGCTCGAGATCCGTCGACAGCCCGTCCAGGAAGATGCTGGCCAGTGCCTGGCCGCCGACCTGCGCCAGCGACGGATAGCCGCCCGCCGGCACGGTGTCGTACCAGCCGGCGCGCGGCGCCGAGGCCGCGCCGATCGCCAGGATGCGCGAGGCGCCGAGATGGATGGCCGGCGACAGCGGCGACATCTGCCGCATGGTGCCGTCGCCGAACCACTCGTGATGGCCGTCGAGTTCCAGCGGCGTGGCGGGAAACAGGAAGGGAATCGACGACGAGGCCAGCAGATGATCGACGCCGATGCGCGCCTCCACCGCGACGCGCTGGCTGCGGCGCCAGGGCTGGATACGGCGGTGCGACTGGTAGAAGGTCACGTGCCGCCCGGTCGAATAGGACAGCGCGGTGATCGCCAGCGCCTGCAGGTGGCCGGCGTCGAGGCTGGCCTGCACGCGGTCCGGATCGAACAGCTCGCTCAGCAGGCTGTCCAGCGGCTTGTTGTCGAACAGCGCGCGCGGCGCGTGCTGCAGCGCCCAGCCGACCGCCAGCGCGGACAGCCAGCGCGCGCCCGAGATGCCGACGCGCAGCACGTCGGTGCGATAGACGTCCTCGGCATGGATGCTGGACCACAGCGCGGCCAGCGTTTCCGTGGCGCGATCGAAGTCGCCGGCGTCGATCGCGAGGCCCGCGCCGTTGATCGCACCGGCCGAGGTGCCGCAGACGATCTCGAACGGATTGCGCGTGCCCGCGCCGTGGCGGGCGGCGATGCGCGCGATGCCGCGCAGCACGCCGGCCTGGTAGGCGGCCCGCGCGCCGCCGCCCATCAGGATCACCGCGGTGGTCTTGCTCGCTGCCAAGGCCGCCTCCGGCGTCAGTGTCCGTTGCTGGCCTTGCCGCGGCGCGCGGTCTTCGCGGGCTTGCCGGCCGGCGCGGGGCCTTTGTCAGGGCTTTCCGTGGCCCCATTCGTCGCGCCATTCGTCGCGCCATTCGTGCCGGCCTTTGCATCGTGGGCGGCGCCGCCCGTGCCGCGGCTGCCTGCCTTGGTTGCCGTCCTGGCGCGGGTCCTGGTTGCCGTCTTCGCCGCGCCCTGGCCGGACCGCGCGGGCGGCTCGGGTGCCGTTGCGCCATGGCCGGGCTGGCCGCCGCCCCGGGCCGATGGTGCCGCCCCGGGCTGCCCCGCGCCGAACCCGCCCAGGTTGTTCAGCGAGGCGAGGCTCGCGGCGGCGGCGCTGCTGGCGATCTGATTGAACTGCTGCTGCAGCATGTCCCACCACAGATTGGCCTGTGGCGGCGGCGCGGCGCCGGCCGACTGCGATGTCCGGCCTGCTTGCGCGGCCTGCTGCCCGCCGCCCGCGGGGGGCGCCTCATGGTCCGGCGGGCTCTGGTCGCCGTCATCATCGTCATCCTGGTCCGGCGTGGCCTCCATCTCGGCCATGTCGGCCAGATCGCTGGGATCGATGCCTTCGGCGCCGGCGGCGGGCTGTGCGGGCGGCGGTGAAGCCGGACGCCGCGGCGGCGCCGCGCTGGGGGCGTTGGCCGCCCGTGCGACGTTTTCCATCGCGCTCTGCAAGGCCTCCGGCGACAGCGCCTCGCCGACGGTCTTCAGCGCGACCAGCGTCGCGCGCTGGACCTCGAGGCCCTGGATCGTCGTTCGCAGCAGATTGGCGTTCAGCTGCAGCCAGCTTTCGACTGCCTTCAGGTCGTGGATGCGCTTGTCGACCTCGTCCAGATCCATCGGCGGCGTCATCGCCTGCAGGCCCGGCATCAGCCCGGTCGGCATGCCGGCCGCGTTGCCCCACATCTTGCGCAGAAATTCGAAGCCGTCGTTGAAATCGGGTATCTGTCCAAACATGGTCTGTGCTCCGCGGTGGGGCGATCGTCATCGGTGGGCGGCACGCGCAGACTTAGTCGCCAAAGCGCGGCGGCCGCTTCTCGCGCAGGCTGGCCACGCCTTCCCGGACATCGGGTCCGGCGAAGCCCATGAACTCGAGCGCCAGCGAGGTATCGAAGGCGGGCCCGGCCATGCGCAGCCAGTTGTTCAGCGCGTACTTGGTCCAGCGGATCGCGCTCTGCGATCCTTCGGCGAGCCGGTTGGCGATCTCGAAGGCCTTGGCGACCAGCTCGCTCTCGTCGACCGCCAGCGAGACCAGGCCGATGCGCTCGGCTTCCTCGCCGCTGACCGACTCGCACAGCATCAGATAGTACTTGGCCTTGGCCATGCCGCACAGCAACGGCCAGACGATCGCGGCGTGGTCGCCGGCGGCGACGCCCAGCCGTGTATGGCCGTCGACGATGCGCGCGGTGCGCGCCGCGATCGAGATATCGGCCAGCAGCCCCGCCACCAGTCCGGCGCCGACCGCGGGACCGTGCATCGCCGAGACCACCGGCTTGTCGCAGTTGATCACGTTGTAGACGAGGTCGCGCGCCTCGTGCCAGACGCGCGAACGGGTCTCGAAATCGTTGGCCATGTCCTCGACCAGCGCCAGGTCGCCGCCGGCCGAGAAGCCCTTGCCCTCTCCGCGGATCAGCGCGACCCGGATCTCGGGATCGGCCGACACGTCGCGCCAGATCTCGGCCAGCTCGCGGTGCATGTTGGCGTCGGCGGTGGCCAGCTTGCGGTTGGCCGACTGTTGGGCGCCCATCACGATCTCGAGAATGGGGCCGTGCTGGCGCAGCGTCAGCGCCTGATAGCGGGCGTAGCGTTCGGAAGGCCCGGTGCCGTTGGTGCCGACGGTGGCGGCCGAGGCAGCGGCTGGAGTGGTGGCAGCAGTGGTGGCAGCAGTGGTGGCAGCAGTGGCGGCGGGAGTGGCGGCGGAAGGGGCGTTCATGGCGGCGCGGACTCGTGGCGGACGGGTTGAGGGCGCGGCAGGCTGCCGCGGCGGCGCCCGACAGGAAAGGGAGCACGGGGACCGGGGCGGGCCCCGCGGCCATTCCCCAACCGGGCGGTCGGGGAATTATAGGCGCATCGCCGCCGCGATCGCCGCGTCAGGCGGGGGCCGCCACCACCTGGTCGATCGCGCCGAAGATCGAGCGGCCTTGGGCGTCGAACATCTCGATCTTGACCGCGTCGCCGTACTGCATGAATGGCGTCACCGGCGCGCCGCTCTCGATGGTCTCCAGCGTGCGCTTCTCGGCAATGCAGCAGTAGCCCTTGCTGCGGTCGACGTTGGAGATCGTGCCGGAGCCGACGATGCTGCCGGCCCGCACATTGCGCGTCTTGCAGATATGGGCGATCAGCTGGCCGAAGTCGAACACCATGTCCGTGCCGCAGTCGGGCGAGCCGACCTTCCTGCTGTTCCACCAGACCGTCAGCGGCAGATGGACCTTGCGTTCGCGCCAGGCGTCGCCCAGCTCGTCGGGCGTCACCGCGACCGGCGAGAACGCCGTGGCCGGCTTGCTCTGGAAGAAGCCGAAGCCCTTGGCCAGTTCGGCCGGGATCAGGTTGCGCAGCGACACGTCGTTGGCCAGCACCAGCAGCCGGATGCTCTCGGCCGCCTGCTCGGGCGTGGCGCCCATGCGCACGTCGCCGGTGATCACCGCGACTTCGGCCTCGAAGTCGATGCCCCAGGCCTCGCTGGCGCAGACGATGTCGTCGCAGGGGCCGAGCAGATCGTCGGCGCCCCCCTGGTACATCAGCGGGTCGGTCCAGAACTCCGGCGGCATCTCGGCGCCGCGTGCGCGGCGCACCAGCTCGACGTGGTTGACGTAGGCGGAGCCGTCGGCCCACTGGTAGGCGCGCGGCAGCGGCGCCATGCATTGGCGCGGGTCGAATGCGAACGGATGCCGGGCGCGGCCGGCGTTCAGCGCGTCGTACAGATCCTGCAGCTGCGGCGCGAGGAAATGCCAGTCGTCCAGCGCGGTCTGCAGCTTGCCGGCGATGTCGGTGGCATAGTGCGCGGTCTTCAGGTCGCGCGACACGACCACGAGCTGTCCGTCGCGCGAGCCGTCCTTCAGGGTGGCCAGTTTCATCGGGATTCCTGCATCAAGAACGACGCCGGCATGGCGCCGGCGTCCGGATGGCTGATATGGCGCCGGCTGTGCCGGCCGCCGCGAGGGCGTCAGTCTACCGTGATGCCCTTGGCCTTGATCAATTTGCCCCAGCGCTCGGCCTCACCGCGCGCGTACTTGGCGAACTCATCCGGCGTGCTGGCGACCGGCTCGACGCCGATGCCCTCGAAGCGCTTCTGGACCTCGGGCTGCTTCAGCGCCTTGACCAGCTCGGCGTTCAGACGGGCCACCACCGGCTGCGGCGTGCCGGCCGGCGCGACCACGCCTTGCCAGGCATAGGCTTCGAATCCGGCGACGCCGCCCTCGGCCACCGTCGGTACCTGCGGCAACGCGGCCAGCCGCTTCGTCGTGGCGCTGCCGAGCGCGCGCAGCTTGCCGCCGAGCACGTTCTGCTGGCCGGCCGCCAGATCGAGGAACATCAGGTCCACCTGGCCCGCCAGCAGATCCTGCACCGCGGGCGCCGCGCCCTTGTACGGCACGTGGGTCATCCGGATGCCGGTCTGCTCCATGAACAGCTCCATCGCCAGATGGTGCGGGCTGCCGGCGCCCGGCGAGGCGAAATTGACCTTGTCCGGGTTCTTGCGCGCGTAGTCGACCGCCTCCTTCAGCGTGCGCGCCGGGAAGTTCGGGTTGGCGACCAGGATCAGCGGGAAGCGGGCGATCATGCCGACATGGACGAAGTCCCTGGCCGGGTCGTACGGCAGCTTGCGGTACAGCGAGGGGTTGGCTGCCAGCGTCGCGGTGTCGGCGGTCAGGATCGTGTGGCCGTCCGGCTTGCTGTGCGCGACGGTGTCGGCGCCCACGATCGTCGCCGCGCCCGGCCGGTTGTCGATCACCACCTGCTTGCCCAGCGCGGGCGAGATCGCCTGGGCCAGCGTGCGCGCCACCACGTCGGTGCCGCCGCCGGCCGGATACGGCACGACCCAGCGCACCGGCTGGCTCGGCCAGGCGGGCTGCGCCGCGGCTGGGCGGGGCAGAGCGGCGGCCAGCGCCGCCAGCGCGCCGGCACCGAGCACGGCGGCGTTCAGCAGGCGACGCAGGTTCGGCATGGAAAGGGGCGCGGCGGGCGCAGCGGCGAGCAGGGCTGGCATGCGGGTCTCCGGGATGTTGTTGTACGGGCGTGGTGGCAGTTCGAGCGTGGCCGGACACGCCTTTGCGCAGTCTAGCGACGGATTAAAAACTGGTAAATCGATTTCGCTATAGTAAATTTACCGATCGAGGCGTAGCGCGACGTGACGGAATCGAACTATATTGCCGCGCTTGCCGGCCGCTTGTTCGGCAAGGCGCCGCATGCGGCGCGGCCAACCGCCCCACTCGCCATCCACCGCCCCGTCCTGTTCCGACGCATGACCGAACCAGAAGAAGACGACGCCAAGCTGCGCACCGGCATCCAGTCCATCGAAGTGGGCTTCCAGCTGCTCAAGGCGCTGGCCGCCTCGCCGCGCGCGATGATGCTGCGCGACCTCGCCGCCGCGGCCGACATGAATCCGGCCAAGGCGCACCGCTATCTGGTCAGCTTCCAGCGTCTGGGCATGGTCGCGCAGGACCCGGTCAGCGGCCGCTACGACCTCGGCCCCTTCGCGCTGCAGCTGGGGCTGGCGGGACTGAACCGGCTCGATCCGGTCAAGAAGGCGCGGCCGATCCTGTCGCAACTGCGCGACGACATCGACCAGACCGTCGGCATCGCGGTCTGGGGCAATCACGGCCCGACCGTGGTGCACTGGGAGGAGTCCAGCCATCCGGTCACCGTCAGCCTGCGCCTGGGCGACGTGATGCCGATGCTCAATTCGGCCACCGGGCGGCTGTTCGGTGCCTATCTGCCGCGCCAGCAGACGCTGCCGCTGATCGAGCGTGAACTCAAGGAGCGCCGCGACGACAATCTGCCGGACTTGCCGCGCTCGCTGGCGGACTACGACGCGGTCTGCGCCGACGTGCGGGCGCACGGCGCGGCGCGCACGCTGGGCGGCGTGCTGCCCGGCATCAACGCGATCTCGTTTCCGGTCTTCGACGCCAGCGGCCATGTCTCGATGGCGCTGATCGTGCTGGGCGCGCAGACGGTATTCGATGCAGAATGGGGCGGAGCGATCGACCGCCAGGTGCGCGAGATCGCACACCGGATCTCGACGGAGCTTGGATATCTTGGCGGGACCCCGCCGACCGGAACCGCCGGTCACGCCTGATGCAAAACGCGCGCGCCGCCTGCGCTGGGCGGTCGCGCTGGCGGTCGTGCTGATCGCCCATGCGGTGGTGCTGATCGGCCTGGTGCGCATGCCCGGTCCGTTGATTCCGCTGGACGCGGTCGACACGCCGGCGCTCGAGGCGATCCTGCTGCCGCCCAAGCCCGTCGCCGTGGCACCGACGCCGCCGCCGCGTCCCCGCCGTCCCCCACCCAAACCCGCTCCCGCGCCGGCTGCCACGCCGGAACCGGCGCCCGCTCCCGAACCGGCGCCCGGTCCGCCTGCGCCGGCCGAAGGCCCGCCGCTGGCGACCTCGCCGGGAGGTGCCGGCAGCGTCGCCGCAGGAGGCGGCGCGGGCGGCCCGGGGGCCGGCTCCGGTGCCGACCCGGCCCCGGCCGATGCGCTGCGCTACGCCGCGCCGCCGTCTGCGACGCTGCGCTACGCCAGTTTCGTCAACGGCGTCGAGAACCCCGACGGCACCATTCGCTGGCACCACGCGGGCGGGCACTATCAGCTGTCGGTCGAAACCCGCATGCTGTGGTTCCGCTTCGCCTTCCACAGCACCGGCGCGCTGGGCGAGCAGGGGCTGGCGCCCGAGCGCTACGTTGAGGAGCGCCGCAAGCGCAGCCAGGTGACGCGCTTCGACCGCGCCGCCAACGCGATCGTGTTCGAGTCGCGCGGCGGCCAGGCGCCGCTGCCCGAGGGGGCGCAGGACCGCTTCAGCGTCTTCCTGCAGCTGGTCGGCCTGGTGCGGGGCAACCCGCAGCGCTATGCCGCGCCGGGCGCAACCGAGACCTTCCAGGTCGCCGACACCAGCGATGTCGAGCCGATGCGCGTCCAGTATGTCGGCGAGGAGGACATCGAGACGGGGGCGGGCTTCGTGCGCGCCAAGCACTTCATCCGCCTGCCGCGCCGCGCCGACGACCGCCGCCGCGTCGAGGTCTGGCTGGCGGAATCGGTCGGCTGGATGCCGGTCAAACTGCGGCAGACGGAGCCCGACGGCACGCAGATCGATCTGGTACTGCGCGGCGCCGGGCCCTAGTCTGGAAGGATCGGAGCCGACCGGCGTGCCTGCCGCGACGCTCCCCGCGCGATGCGTCGCCGCCGACCTACCCCGACAGGAGGACACCGATGACCGACACCTTGCCGCCCACCGCCACGCCCACCGCCGCCTCGGGCTCAAGCCCGGGATCGAGCGCGGGTTCAACCCCCGCCGCCCGCCCCCCTGCCTCCGAAACCCATCGCGTGATCGTCGGCGACGTGTCATTGCATGCCCGCATCGACGGCTCCGAAGGCCCGTGGGTCGTGCTGTGCCATGGCCTGGCCTGCGACCACACGCTGTGGGACGCCACCGCGGCCCATCTGGCGCCGCGCTATCGGGTGTTGCGCTACGACCTGCGCGGACACGGCCGCAGCGACGCGCCGGTCGGTCCCTATTCGATGCTGCGCATGGCCGACGACGTGGCTGCGCTGATGGACGGACTGGACGTGCCGCAGGCCCATTTCGTCGGCATTTCGCTGGGCGGCATGATCGGCCAGACGCTGGCCGTGCGCTATCCGGAGCAGCTGCATTCGCTGACGCTGGTCGACACGGTCTGCCGCACCCCGCGCCAGGCGCATCCGATGTGGCACGAGCGCATCGGCCATGTGGAGGCGCACGGGATGGCTGGAGTGCTCGATGCGACGCTTCAACGCTGGCTGACTGCCCCGTACCGGGCCGCGCACCCCAATCAGGTCGAGCGGATCCGGCAGATGGTGCTCGCCACGCCAGTCCGCGGCTATGTTGGTGCCTGCCTGGCGATTCTCGGCTTCGACCAGGCCGATGCCTTGGCGCGCATTCATTGCCCGACGCTCGTCGTGGTCGGCGACAAGGACCAGGGCTGCCCCGTGGCCGACTCCAGGGCCATTGCCGATGGCATCCCGGCCGCCCAGTTCGAGGTGCTCCCTGACGCGGCTCATCTGTCGCCGATCGAGCAGGCGGAGCAGTTTCATGCCGTTCTCGACGCTTTTCTGTGCAAGGCCGCATGCGGGGCACAGTGCGACACGCCGTGAGCCTCACCGGCCGTGTGCATGATTCCGCCAGGCGGCCATGGTAGGCGTCGCGGACACGCTTCGTAGGACAAACCCTCTTTTCGGGTGGCGGACCGAACTTGCCGCCTCCGGCGCGGCTCCAACCTGACGAGCGGGCGCAACGGCAACGGGCACCACGCCAGCGCCCAGCGAGGCATGCGCTTGAAAAGCGTCTTCATGCCCTCAGCTTGGAGGTGAAATCGCGGAAGGAAGCCGGCGCTCCCACCGGCTGACGCAACAATCAACAAACCTTCCGCCCGTCCCATAGCCCGGAGGTGCGCCATGCAAATGATCTACAACAGCGACAACTACTGCATCGTCGAGTTCGGTGCCGACGTCGAGCATGCCCCTCTTGCCTCCGGCGGTTACGAGATCGTCGACAAGAACATGAAGCGCGAGATCTTCCTTGGCGGCCAGCTGGCCGAACATTTCCGCGCCGATGTGCAACGTCTGATCGAGAGCGAACCGTCCGTGGAAGAGGTGGACGAATTTCTTGGCAAGTTCGATACGGTGATGACGCACTCGCTGGCGATGCACTGACGACGCACCGCCGATGCCCTGACACAGCGGCGTCCCGCTGCAACAAGAACCCGCGCCACGGCGCGGGTTTTTTTGTGCGCGCTCAAGGCGTCGACGACATCAGTATTGCTCCCACGGCAGCCCTTCGAAGCGCCAGCCGTTGACGGTATTGCGGTGCCGCTGCGCGTCCAGATCGCCTTCGAAGCCGTGCAGCACGTTATAGACGGTGGTGAAGCCGGCGCCTTCGAGCGCCTGTGCCGCCGCGGTAGAGCGGTTGCCGCTGCGGCAGATCAGCAGCACCGGCCGCGCCGACGCCTGTCCGGCCAGCTTCTTGACCGCCTGCACGAAGTGCGGATTGACCTCCCAGTCCGGACCGTCGTTCCACGGCACGTTGAGCGCGCCGGTCGGATGGCCGACGAACAGGTACTCCATCTCGCTGCGGCAGTCGATGAACAGGGCGTCGGGATGCTCGGCCAGCAGGGTCTGGGCCTCGCGCGGGGCAAGGTGTTGCATGCGGAGTCGTCGGTGTCGGTCGATGGGCCCGTCGGCGGCCCCGGGGTGGGCCGGTTCGACGGGTCGGTCTGCCCGAGTGTAGGCGCGGGCAAGGAAGGCCGGCAAGGGGCGGCAAGGGGCCGTAACTGATAAAATCGTGCACTTTTCCAGCATCACCGAGGCCAGTGAAGCCATGAGCGCTGCAACCATCGAATCGCCCGGCATGGCGTCCCCCAATGCGCCGCTCTCGCAGGCAGGTCCGCAGGCAGGCCCGCAGGCCGGTCCCCGGGCTCGGCCGTACACCCGCGCCGCGCAGCTGCCGCGGCTGCTGCGCGAGCGCATCCTGATCCTCGACGGCGCGATGGGCACGATGATCCAGCGCTACAAGCTGGGCGAGGCCGAATACCGCGGCGAGCGTTTCGCCGCGCATCCGGTCGACGTCAAGGGCAACAACGAACTGCTGCTGCTGACCCGTCCGGCGGTGATCCGCGAAATCCACGAGCAATACCTGGCCGCTGGCGCCGACATCATCGAGACCAATACCTTCGGCGCGACCCGCGTCGCGCAGGAGGACTACAAGATGGCGGACCTGGCCTACGAGATGAACGTGGCCGCCGCAAGGCTGGCGCGCGAGGCCTGCGATCGCTACAGCACGCCCGACAAGCCGCGCTTTGTCGCCGGCGCCTTCGGCCCGACGCCGAAGACCGCCAGCATCTCGCCGGACGTCAATGATCCGGGCGCGCGCAACGTCAGCTTCGAGGAGTTGCGCGAATCGTATTACGAGCAGGGCAAGGGCCTGCTCGAAGGCGGCGCCGACGTGTTTCTGGTCGAGACCATCTTCGACACGCTGAACGCCAAGGCCGCGCTGTTCGCGATCGATCAGCTGTTCGAGGACACCGGCGAACGCCTGCCGGTGATGATCTCCGGCACCGTCACCGACGCCTCGGGCCGCATCCTGTCGGGCCAGACCGTCGAAGCCTTCTGGAACAGCCTGCGCCACGCGCGCCCGATCACCTTCGGCCTGAACTGCGCGCTGGGCGCGACGCTGATGCGGCCGTACATCGCCGAGCTGGCCAAGCTGTGCGATACCGCGATCTCGTGCTACCCGAACGCGGGGCTGCCGAACCCGATGAGCGATACCGGTTTCGACGAGACGCCGGACGTCACCTCGTCGCTGGTCGACGAGTTTGCCGCATCGGGGCTCGTCAACCTGGTCGGCGGCTGCTGCGGCACCACGCCCGAGCATATCGCCGCGATCGCGCAGCGGGTCGCCAACCGCAAGCCGCGCGCCTGGCCCGGCCAGTATCGCGACGAAGCGCCCGCGGCCTGACCGGCAGCCCCGCCGTCCCGCCGCCCACGCCCTACCGGCGCGCCGCCGAACGCATCCGTTCCCGGCGTGCCGCGCATCCGATCCCGAACCTGAGTCCGCCATGTCTACCGATACCCGTCCCGCTCGTCCGATGCGCCTGTCCGGCCTGGAGCCGTTCACGCTTGGCGAGGGCAGCCTGTTCGTCAACGTCGGGGAACGCACCAACGTCACCGGCTCCAAGGCCTTCGCCCGGATGATCCTGAACGGCCAGTTCGACGAGGCGCTGGCGGTCGCGCGCCAGCAGGTCGAGAACGGCGCGCAGATCATCGACGTCAACATGGACGAGGCGATGCTCGACTCCAGGGCCGCGATGGTGCGCTTCCTGAATCTGATCGCGTCCGAGCCCGATATCGCGCGCGTGCCGATCATGATCGACTCGTCCAAGTGGGAGGTGATCGAGGCCGGCCTGCAATGCGTGCAGGGCAAGGCCGTGGTCAACTCGATCTCGCTGAAGGAAGGCGAGGAGCAATTCCGCCACCATGCCGCGCTGATCCGCCGCTACGGCGCGGCCGCCGTGGTGATGGCCTTCGACGAGCAGGGCCAGGCCGACACGTTCGCGCGCAAGACCGAGATCTGCAAGCGCAGCTACGACATCCTGGTCAACGAAGTCGGCTTCCCGCCCGAGGACATCATCTTCGATCCGAACATCTTCGCGGTCGCGACCGGCATCGAGGAACACAACAACTACGCGGTCGACTTCATCGAGGCGACCCGCTGGATCAAGCAGAACCTGCCGTACGCCAAGGTCAGCGGCGGCGTGTCCAACGTCTCGTTCTCGTTCCGCGGCAACGACGTGGTGCGCGAGGCCATCCACACGGTGTTCCTCTATCACGCGATCGCCGCGGGCATGGACATGGGCATCGTCAATGCCGGCCAGCTCGGCGTCTACGACCAGCTCGATGCCGAACTGCGCGAGCGCGTCGAGGACGTGGTGCTGAACCGCCGTGCCGACGCGACGGATCGCCTGCTCGAGATCGCGGACCGCTACAAGGGCGGCGGCGCGAAGCGCGAGGAGAACCTCGAATGGCGCGGCACGCCGGAGAAGCCGGTGCCGGTGGCCGACCGCCTCGCGCATGCGCTGGTGCACGGCATCACCACCTTCATCGTCGAGGACACCGAGGAGGCGCGCCAGCAGATCGCCGCGCGCGGCGGCCGCCCGATCGAGGTGATCGAGGGCCCGCTGATGGACGGCATGAACATCGTCGGCGACCTGTTCGGCGCCGGCAAGATGTTCCTGCCGCAGGTGGTCAAGAGCGCGCGCGTGATGAAGCAGGCGGTAGCGCATCTGCTGCCCTTCATCGAAGAGGAGAAGCGCCTGCTGGCCGAGGCCGGCGGCGACGTGCGCGCGCGCGGGAAGATCGTGATCGCCACGGTCAAGGGCGACGTGCACGACATCGGCAAGAACATCGTGTCGGTGGTGCTCCAGTGCAACAACTTCGAGGTCGTCAACATGGGCGTGATGGTCCCGTGCAACGAGATCCTGGCCAAGGCCAAGGTCGAGGGCGCCGACATCATCGGCCTGTCCGGCCTGATCACGCCGTCGCTCGAGGAAATGGCCTACGTCGCCTCCGAGATGCAGCGCGACGACTATTTCCGCGTCAAGAAGATTCCGCTGCTGATCGGCGGCGCGACCACCTCGCGCGTGCACACCGCCGTCAAGATCGCGCCGAACTACGAAGGGCCGGTGGTCTACGTGCCCGATGCCTCGCGCTCGGTCAGCGTGGCCTCGAGCCTGTTGTCCGACGAGGGCGCGACGCGCTATCTGGACGAGCTGCGCGCCGACTACGAGCGCATCCGCACGCAGCACGCGAACAAAAAGGCCGTGCCGATGGTGACGCTGGCCGAGGCGCGCAAGAACAAGACGCCGATCGACTGGAGCGGCTACGTGCCGCCGAAACCGAAATTCATCGGCCGGCGCGTGTTCCGCAACTACGACCTGGCGGAGCTGGCCAACTACATCGACTGGGCGCCGTTCTTCCAGACCTGGGATCTCGCGGGCAAATTCCCGGCGATCCTGAACGACGAGATCGTCGGCGAATCGGCGCGCCGGGTGTTCTCCGACGGCAAGGCGATGCTGGCGCGGCTGATCCAGGGCCGCTGGCTGACCGCCAACGGCGTGATCGCGCTGCTGCCGGCCAATACCGTCAACGACGACGACATCGAGATCTACACCGACGAGAGCCGCAGCCAGGTCGCGCTGACCTGGCACAACCTGCGCCAGCAGAGCGAGCGGCCGGTGGTCGACGGCGTGCGCCGGCCGAACCGGTGCCTGGCCGACTTCGTCGCGCCGAAGGACAGCGGCATCGCGGACTATGTCGGTCTGTTCGCGGTGACCGCCGGCATCGGCGTCGACAAGAAGGAAGCCCAGTTCGAGGCCGACCATGACGACTACAGCGCGATCATGCTGAAGGCGCTGGCCGATCGTCTCGCCGAGGCGTTCGCCGAATGCCTGCACGCGCGCGTTCGCCGCGACCTGTGGGGCTACGCCGCCGATGAATCGCTCGACAACGAACAGCTGATCGCGGAAGCCTATCGCGGCATCCGGCCCGCGCCCGGTTATCCCGCCTGCCCGGAGCACACGGTCAAGGGCCCGATGTTCCAGGTCCTCGATGCCGGCGAGATCGGCATGGGCTTGACCGACGCGCTGGCGATGACGCCGGCGGCCTCGGTCAGCGGCTTCTATCTGGCACATCCCGAAGCGACCTACTTCTCGGTCGGCAAGATCGGGCAGGACCAGCTGGAAGACATGGTGGCGCGCCGGCACGAAGACCGGACCGCGCTCGAGCGCGCGCTCGCGCCGAACCTGTAACGGTGTGCGAAGCCGCGCGGCCACGGCAGGCGCGGTCGGCGCGCGGCGCCACGCCGCAAGTCGTTGACGGGACTGGCGAAAGCTGCCATCGCGAGTGCTGCCGCGGCCGGTGTGCCTGCTCACGACTCCTTACAGCGCATTACATCTCCTCACAGCATCGCGGTGGGGTGCTCCCTAGACTGAGGTCTCGCTCTCCAGGCGACAACCCGCGGCGAAAGCCTCGCCGCACAGTCATTCGAAAGGAGTACTCCATGAAGAAACTGCTGATCTCGCTGTCCGCCCTGTCGATCGCCGCCGCCTCGTCGCTGGCCATGGCGCAAGGTACGCAAGCCGGTGCGACCGGCGGCGCCGCCGGCTCGCTGACCGCGCCGACGGCAACGGCTCCGTCGGCCGGCGCCAACGCCGGCGTGAACGCGGGCGCTGAAGTCGCAGGAAGCCGCGCGAACATGGATACCGGCGTCAAGGCGGGCCTGAACGACAAGGCCGGCGAAATCGACGACACCCGCAAGAGCGCCAAGGACCGTGCGGCCACCGCCGGCAGCAAGGCCAAGTCGAAGGCCCACGACGCGCACGGCAAGACAAAGAGCAAGGCCAAGGACACGGTCGGCGCGGTGGAAGGCACCGCCGACAAGACGGTCGGCGCCGTTGGCGATACGGTCAGCGGCACCGCCGGCAAGGTGGGCGGCCTCGTGGGTGGCGCGACTGGCGGCACCTCGGCCACGGTCGGCGCGGGCGCGTCGGCCAAGGTTCAGTAAGTTCGCTGGATCCAGTAGATTCCGTAGAGGGATCGCCCGCGAGCAAGCGGGCCAGCGCGGCGTCGAATCGCCGCGCTGCCAGGGGGCGGAGGATCGAGATCTCCGCCCCTTTTTTATTGTTGCCTTGCCCGTGCCAACACGTTGCGCAGATGAGGGCGCCATTTCGATGGCCAGACGGTATCGAAGATGTCCATCTGGCGCGTGTTGTTGGTCCGTTTCAAGGACAAGTCGAGCAGCATGTGCGTGGACAGCTCGTCGGTACATCTGTCCGAAAGCAGCCGCTCGATGTAGTTCCGGCGCACGGAGGCCATCGACGCGTCGATGCAGATGGCCGCATTGCCCAACGCCGCCGCATAGCGCCTCAGCGCAAACGGGCCATCATTGCTGGTGCCCAGGAATGCGTCGGAAGACAGCCGGGCCAGCACGGCGGCAACACACCACAGGAAATGCGATTGGCATGCCGGGTCTTCGCGATGGGACGGCATGGTGTCGAGCAGCGCCTCCAGATGGGCGGGGGTCGGCCGGACATCCTTTCCCTCGCCGATCAGCACCTCGTTGGAGCGGTACGCCAACGCCTGCTGATGTTCATGATCGACAAGCCGTCGGACGGCATGGTTGTCCGCGATTGCCGACCGGAAATCGGTCAGGTATTCACTGCCAAACGGCAGGACGGCAAGAAGCCCGTCGTGCCATTGTTGCGACCGATTCGCTCCGACATAGGCGTTGTGCAGCAATGGGCAGGCGGCCAGATCCTTCCCGATGTCCGCAAGGCCGCCAACGTCATAGCGTTGCGCGCCGGTGTTCACCGGATCGGCAACCGCGGTCAGCCGGAGCATCGACTGCCAGGTCGGGGGCAGCGCCCCGTGACTTGACGACACGCCACTCTGCTCGAGCGACTCGCCGCGAATCAGGCAGCCATAGTATTCCGGCGCCACCAGCAGTGCATATTGGCCTGCATCGGCGACGATCGGGAAGAACGTTTCGCCCTCGTTGTTCTCGAGCCTGGCCACCGTATCGGCGAGGGCGGGCGGCAATGTTGAGCGGTACGCGTCCATCAGCGCGGTCGTTCGTTGCGCCGCCGCTGCCGGCGCATCGGGCCGCGCGGCGAGAAATGCGAGCTGCATCACCAGCCCCGCGTGCTTGCGCGCCCAGGCAGCCCTGTTGCCCTCGCCCAGCGAGGCGATGGCGTCGTGCATCAACCCCGGCAGCAATGGGGCGGTTTCCGGCCATGCCAGCGGGCGGGAGTCGGCCGATCGTTCGGCTTCCCAATAGAGGCGCCGCAGGACCTGCCGCGCCGCCTCGGCTTCGTACTGCGGATGCTCCAGCAGCCAGTTGCGCAGCGCGGCGCAACGCCGCACGTCGTCCCGGCAGGCGCAAGCGAGCTGGAACAGATACTCCGAAATTGTCCGCCGGGCGCGCGGGGACGGCGGCAGATCCCGCAACGGCACGCCCGTTGTCAATTGCGCCAACGCTTCGTCGACGTCGCGGATCCGGATGGAAAAGTCGCTGCCCGCCTGCAGCGACAGCGTCAGGAGACACTTGCCATCGCCGACGTCGACGCGACTGAATCGTGCCCCCTCGACGGCGGCTTCGCCGAAGTCGGCGCCGCCAATACCGGCTTCATTGAAGTGCGCATTGTGCAAGGTGGCGTGGTGAAAGGTCGTGCCCGCGAGCTCGACATTGTCGAAGCGCGCATCCGGCAGATAGGCATAGCCGAACTCCGCGTTGGTCACCCTGGCACGGACGAACATCGGCGCGGTGCCGTAGCAGGCCGTCAGCACCGCGCCATCCATCTGCGCCCCCGCAAAAAGCGCGAACGACACGATGGCCCTCGACAGATTGGCGTGTTCGAGCCGCGCCTCGCGCAGGGTCGTGCCGATCAGACTGGCTTCGGTCATGTTCGCCTGCGACAGGTCCGCCCCGGGCAGCGCGGCCCTGGACAGTCGTGCCTTCGCCAGATTGGCGTGGCGCAGGCTGGCGCGGGCCATGCGCGCATCCTCCAGATCGGCGTTCGCCAGATTGGCGCCGGACAGGTCGGCGGACACGAGCGTGGCACCGCATAGCAGCGCGCCCTGCAGGTCGGCGTCAGCCAGGATCGCGCCGCTCAGATCCAGTTTGCTCAGGTCGGCGCCGGCCAGTCTTGCGCCTCGCAGATCGGGGACCGTGCTCGGTGCGACGCGCCTGGCGACCTCGGTCGCCCGCAGCGCGGCCTCGACCCGCGCACGGCCCGCGGCCGGGGACGGCGATTCGGCCGGTACGCTGTCGCCCGCATGGTAGGCGCGTACGGCGCGCGTCAACAGCTGTTCGACCGTACGAAGCGGCGGCCGGGACGACGGGAAGCGCAGCAGGTTGCGCAGCGCCTGCAGCAGCCGCGCCAGCGGCGTGGTCGGCTGCCCGACGGGCACCAGGCTTGCGGCGGCATCGGCCATGCCCCGCTTGCCGGGCTCCACGTGCACGTAGTAGTCCTGGCCGTGAAAGCGCAGCTTCGCGCCGTCCCTGCATTTCGCCAGGAACTCCTTGAACGGCAGCACGTTCAGATCGCGGCTGATGGCGAAGGCGCGGCACAGTTCGACCAGATGGCGATCGCTGGTGAAGCGGTGCACGCGGTCCGCCAGTTGCACGTGGCGATTGGCCAGCCGCGTCGCCAGCATGGCGGCCTGGGCCTGCCGGCTCGCTTCCGCTGCCGGGGTCATGGCGCGCTCGCCGCTCCCCGACCGCGCCAGCGCCTGCACGACGTAGCGTGGCTTGTCCGCTGCGTTGTCCAGTCGAACGCTGAACGCCTGCTTGCCTATCATCAGCTTTCCACCGAGGCGCAGCGCACGCATCGTCGTCGCATCGAGATGGCTGACGTCGCGCACACGCTTGCAGCGCAGGGTCGCGGCCGTGGGCGCGAGGCGGGGCGAGGGTGCGGCAGGTGCCGGCTGGTGGGCGGGCACTGCCATGGAAACGGTCTGGGCTGGCATGTCGTAATGGAGTGGGATTGCCGGGGAGGATGCGGGAGGAGGGATTGCGGAGGGGGCTCCCCGGGAGGCTGCGAGATTGCCATCGCAAAACGCGGCACCGATATCAAAAAATCCCGGGTTTGAACACTTGCCGACTCCGTTCCGCGAGATATGCCGGGCCCGTCATGCCGTTGGCTGCCGGTTGTCGTTGGAAAGAAACGCCGTCGTGCCGCGCGCCATTGGCACGCCACATTGTCAGCCTGACACCGACATTCCCGGTGCTTTGTAATGACTACAATGCAACAGGCCAAACACAGCCTGGCCCCGGCGTCCGGGCAATACCATCGCAGGGGGGAAACTTCATGATTCGCGTCCTGATCGCCGACGATCACCAGATCGTCCGTGCCGGTCTGCGCCAGTTCATTTCCGACGAACCGGATATTCGCGTCGAAGGCGAAGCGGCCAGCGGCGACGAAGTGATGGCGCGGCTGCGCGAAACCGAGTTCGACGTGGTGGTGCTCGACATCTCGATGCCGGACCGCAACGGCATCGACGTGCTCAAGCTGATCCGCCAGCGCCATCCCGACCTGCCGGTGCTGATCCTGTCGACCTATCCCGAGGACCAGTACGCGATCAATCTGATCCGCGCCGGCGCGTCCGGCTATCTGACCAAGGAAAGCGCGCCCGACGATCTGGTCAAGGCGATCCGCACCGTCGCCCAGGGGCGGCGCTATGTCAGCCCGACCGTGGCCGAGCTGCTGATCGGCGGGCTGGAGAAGCCGACCGACCAGCCGCTGCACCAGACCCTGTCGAAGCGCGAATTCCAGATCTTCTGCAAGCTCTCGCGCGGGCAGTCCGTTTCGGTGATTGCCGACGAGCTGTTCCTCAGTGTCAAGACGGTCAGCACCTACCGCTCGCGCATCCTGGAAAAGATGGGCATGAAGACCAATGCCGATCTGACCTATTACGCGATCAAGAACGGCCTGGTCGAATAGACGGCACGCCGTGCGTCCCGGCGTCAATGGGGCCGGCGGCGGTGCTGTAGGACGGACCCGGATACCTGGCCCCTGGCCCCATTGCTACCATCGAACCATGTTGGATCAAGCCGCGGCAACTCCCTACCGTACGCTGCGGGTCTTACTGATCGAGGACTCGGCGGTCCTGCGGAGCATGTTGCTGGAGTACTTGAACGCATTCTCCTTCGTCGAGACCGTCGATTGGGCGGATACCGAAAGCACCGCCATCCGCCTGTTCGAAAGCGGCAGGTATGAGGTCGTCATCGTCGACCTGCAATTGCGTCAGGGCAACGGCATCAACGTGCTGCGGGCGATCCAGAAGGCGCAGGCGCCGGGCATCCGGATCGTCTACACCAATCATGCGCAGGTGCCCACCTACCGGCGTCAGTGCGCCGAGGCGGGAGCCGACTATTTTTTCGACAAGTCGCTCGAGCTCGAACAGGTATTCCGCGTGATCGAGGAATACGCGCAGGCACCGACCTGAGTTCCGCCGGGCGGCTTGTGGCTGGCGGCCGGCGACGACGACTCGTGCCGAGTTCCATCGACCGATCCTTGAGCAGCAAATTTTTTCCGTCGCGGCAACGCGCCGCACCCTTCGCCAAGCAAAGGAGATCGTCATGAAAAAGCTGATCGCGCTGTTCGCTCTTGCCGGTGTCACGCTGATTACGGGTTGCAACACCATCGCCGGTGCCGGCAAGGACATCGAAAGGGGCGGCGAGAAGATGCAGGGCTCGGCGGAGGAAACGAAACGCAAGATGTAATGCGTCCCGGCACGGCCATCGAGAAGGAGCCTTTCCAGGCTCCTTTTTTCATGCCCCTTGGCCGTGCTGCGGCGCCCCGGCGGGGCCGGCGGGAGACGGGCCGGTGCCGGCATCCGCGGCCGGCCGCGGCGGCGGTTCCACCTGCGCCGGCGCGGCGGGCAGTTCGTGCGGCAGCGGCTCGTCGCCCTCGTCCAGCGACGGCGGCGGGGCGACCACCGCGTCGGTCAGCGGCACCTCGACGCGGATCGTGACCCCCGCCCCGGGCGTCGAATCGATCTGCAGCGTGCCGCCCAGCGCGATCACGCGCTGCTCCATGCCGAGCAGCCCATGGTGGCCCGAGGTGCGGCGCGTTTCGATATCGGCCGGCAGGCCGCGCCCATTGTCGCTGACCTTCAGCAGCAGATGATCGTCGGTGCGCGTCAGCGCGACCGACACGCGGCTCGCCTCGGCGTACTTGGTCGCGTTGGTCAGCGACTCCTGCACGATGCGGTACAGCGCGATGGCGGCGGCATCGCGCAGCGGCGGCACCGACGGGTCGAGCTCGACCTCGGTCTGCCAGTGGTTGCGCGTGCCGACTTCCTCGACCAGCTGGGCAATGGCCTCCTTCAGGCCGAGGTTCAGCAGCACGGTGGGGCGCAGGTCCTCGATCAGCCGGCGCTTGATCTGGATGCCCTGGTCCACATGCAGCATCACGCGCGTGATCTTTTCCTGGATCTCGGGATAGTCGTTCTGGAGGCGCCGGCGGATCCAGTGCATGTCGAGCTTGGTCGCGGTCAGGATCGCGCCGAGTTCGTCGTGCAGCTCGCGCGCCAGCCGCGTCTTCTCGTCCTCGGTGACGCGCTGCAGGTGCGAGGCCAGCGCCGACAGCTGGCGCGTGCGCGCGCGCACCATGCGGTCCAGCCGCGCGCTTTCCTCCTCGAGCTCGCTGCGCGCGGCCTCGGACACCGCCAGCCGGCGCGAATGCTGGAAGCCGACGATGACCAGCAGCACGATGTTGATCGCGGTCAGCAGGCCGATGCCGTAGCGCGACAGGTTGATGTCGCGGTCGGCGTTCTCGAGATTGCGCGATACCGACGCGGCCGAGCGCGCGCGCAGCGTCTCCAGGCCGAGCCGCGCCTTCTCCATCGTCTGCTTGCCGAAATCGGTGCGGATCAGGTCCAGCGCCACTTCGACATCGCGCTTGCCGTAGATCAGCGTCAGTTCCATTTCCGTCAGCTTGCGGCTGATCAGCAGCGATGCCTCGCCGAACTGCTTCAACGCCTCCGGGTCGTCGGCGAAGCGGTTGCGGATGTCGTTCATCAGCGTGTTGATGCGCGGGATGGCGCGATGGTACGGCTCCAGATAGCTTTCCTTGCCGGTCAGCAGGTAGCCGCGCTGGCCCGCTTCGGCGTTGACCAGTTCGGCCAGCAGCGCGCTGATGTCGCTCTGCACGTTCTGCGAGCGGATGACTTGCGAATACCCCTGGCGCAGCCGGATATTGCCGGCCTCCGAGGCGATCAGCACGACCACCGTGAGCAGGATGCCACCCGCGAGCAGCACGGTGGACCGCAACGACGATAGCTTCAACATGATGGAAGTTCCTGGATTGCGCGCTCGCGGTCGCGCGCGGTGACTGCGCCGATGGAATCACAACGGTTGCGCCCGGTCAACCAATCCGCCGGCCCGCTCGCAGGCATCGGAAGGCGGTGCTCCGCACGAGACCTGGCGCCGCGCCGGACCTGTAGGAAACCGCTGACAGGGGAATCGGTGCAAGGTCGGTGCCTCGCCGAAGTGGCGATTCCTACCATGCTTGCATGGCCTGGCGCACCGAAGCACCCGAGCCGCGAGAACAGGAGAAACACCATGCTGAAATGGGCGCTGATCTTTGCCGTGATTTCCATCGTCGCGGGACTGCTCGGTTTCACCGGCATCGCGGCGGGCGCGGCGGGCATCGCCAAGGTGCTGTTCTTCCTGTTCCTGATTCTGTTCGTGCTGTTCCTGGTGCTTGGGGTAACGATCTTCAAGTCGGTCAAATGACGGCCTACCGACGATCCACCGCTCGCGCTGTTGCGCGCCGTTGTGCTGAGGCAGTTCGATCCATCTAGGGGAGTTTCACCATGCTTTACTACGCACTGGTCTTTTTCATCATCGCCCTGGTCGCCGCCGTGTTCGGCTTTGGCGGCATCGCTGCCGGCGCGGTCGAGATCGCGAAGATCCTGTTCTTCATCTTCCTGGTAGTGGCGCTGGTGACCTTCGTCATGAGCCTGGTCCGCAAAGGCCGATGAACGGTCGTCGAATGGGCCGATGAACGGGCCGGCGCTGGCCGGCTGATCGTCGGCCGGCCCTGCGCCAGGTCGCCTGCATTGCGTCGGCCAAGCGCGGCGCGTCGCGTCGCGCGTTGGCCGACGCGCGTCTTAAGGAGAGTCCCATGCTGACCCACAATCCGAAGGTGAAGAAGGAAGTCCGCCATCTTGCCGATTGCGCCAGCGATACGGTGCGCCAGCTGCGCCATGCCGCCCGCGATACCAGCGGCGCCGCGCGCGAGGCCGCCTCGCCGGTGGTGGACGAGGTGAGGGGACTGATCTCGGCGCTCGAACACACGATCGAGGTGCTGGCGCGCGAAGGTTCGTCCGAGGCCGCGCAGGCCAGCCGCCGCCTGCAGACGCGGGCGCGCATGCTGGCGGACCAGGCGCGCGAGGCCACGATGCAGAGCGCGGGACGTGCGCGCGAGCGTGTCGACCAGGCCGTCGTCGGCGTGCAGCATCGCGTCGCCGAGTCGCCGTTCCGCGCCATCGCGATCGCCGCGGCGGTCGGCGCAATCGCCGCGCTGCTGCTGGTGGGCGGCAGCAGCCGCCGGCGCAGCGAGGACGGCCAATACGACGGCAACTGAGGGTCAGGCCGGCGACGCAAGCCGAGCCAGGGCAACCAGCAACGGTAACGGAGGCAACGCACCTCCGGCCGCGAACCCCACAAAGCAACCTGACAGGAGAACCGCATACATGGACACCCAGACCACGGGCGCCGCCTCTTCCCGCACCGATGCCTCCTCCGCCGGCAAGGGGCCGACCCAGGGCTTTCTGTCGGATGTCGCCACCATCCGCGCACGTGCCCGCAAACATATCGAGGACGGCGCGGTTACCGAAAACTACGACGCGGACCGCGCGACCGTGCTCAAGCTGCTGAACGAGGCGCTGGCCACCGAGCTGGTCTGCGTGCTGCGCTATCGGCGCCACCACTTCATGGCCAAGGGCATCCACGCCGAGCCGATCGCGGCCGAGTTCAAGGTCCATGCCGATGAAGAGCAGGCGCACGCCGACCGCATCGCCGCACGCATCGTGCAGCTGGGCGGGGAGCCGGATTTCTCGCCCGACGGTCTGTCGGCGCGCAGCCATTCGGAATATGTCGCGCCCAACGGGCTGACCGACATGATCCGCGAGAACCTGATCGCCGAGCGGATCGCGATCGAGAGCTATCGCGAGATGATCCAGTACATGGGCGAGCGGGACCCGACCACGCGGCGCATCCTCGAAGAGATCCTGGCGGTCGAGGAGGAACACGCCGACGAACTGGCCGACATGCTGAGCAAGGAGTAGCGGACCCGGTCATTGGCGGCGGCGCATGCCGCCGCCGGAAACGCGGCGATCAGGAATGTCGCCGGCGCTGCCGATCGAGCCATCGGCAGCGCCGGACAAGGAATTGCGGTGCCTCCCCCGACGCCGCAATATCGCAGTACCCCCCTTCGGATCCCCCTGGTCCGGTGCCCGGTCCGCCCCCAGCGGCCGGGCTGTTTTTTGGTTCATCGAGGAATACCGGGGAAGGCAGCGCGGATTTTGAGGAAGAAGTACTCCTCATCGCGATAGCCGTAAGCGCGCCGCTTGATGACCTTGATGGTGTTATTGATGCCTTCGACGACGCTGGTGTTCAGCGGGTGCCGGCACCGGGCCACAATGCCATGCCAGTAGCCGCTCAAGCGATGGGCGAACTGCTGTAACGGACCAATACCGCTTTGCTGCGCTTGCTCAAACCAGTTGTGCCATGCCCGCTGCGCCCATCCCGGGCGGCGGTAGAACCACAGCCGCTTGAGTTCGTCGCGCAGGATGTAGACCGTCATCAACGGTCGGTTCGCAGCCAACACCTCGTTCAGATGAATGGCCTGACCCTCGCTCAGATTGGCCCGATTGCGCAGCAGCAGCCAACGCGTCGACTTCAGAACGCGTCGGGCCGGCCTGTCGTGGCGTAGCCGATTGGCTTGATCGACCCGAACCCGATCAATGACCTCGCGTCCATATTTGGCCACGATATGGAACAAGTCATAGACGACTTCGGCCTGCGGGCAATGCTCGCGGATCTCGAGTTCATATGCCGTCGTCATGTCGATGGCAACCGCTTCAATCCGCTCTGCCGCGCCCGCTGGCAGTTGCTCGAAGAAGGCGCGCGCCGTCTCGCGTGAACGGCCCTTGCCAATCCACAGCACCTGCCGGCCGATCGGGTCCACGACGACCGTGGCGTAGCGGTGGCCCTTATGCAGCGCAAATTCGTCCATCGCCAGATAGCGGATGTTGGCCCAGTCCGGCTCCGTCACCGCCTCGCGCAAGCGCGCCTTGTCGATGGACTTGATCGTGTGCCACCCAAGCTCATAGAACGCGGCGACAGCGCGCACCGAGCAGTCGCGCAACAGTCGACCACAAGCCTCGGCCAGGCGCGCTGTCACGCGCTGATAGCGCCCGAGCCAATCCAGGCGCTCCAGCCGCGGGCCGCCACATTGATCACACCAGACACGCCGGCGCGGCACGTGTAGAACGACGCGATAGTCGAAAATCGGCAGGTCTCGTACCCGCCGAACGGTGGTCTCGTGTACCTGCTTGCAGCGCGCGCCGCATTCCTGGCAGTGCATGACCTTGCTGGTCGGCTTCAGATAAAGCAATAGCGTCCGACTGTCGCCTTCGGGCCAGACTACCCGCTCAAGACGGTATCCGGTCCAGCAACCCAGCGCCTGCAACGTCTTCCGATCCAGCATTCCCGCTCCTGACCCCTGAAATAACAGGCATCAAGCATACGAAAAACCGGAACCCTTCACGGAATTCTGCGAAGAACCTGTTTTTTTGGGGGGGAACGCCTGACTTGCGTCAGACGCCCCACAACACGTCGCAGCCCTCGCGCTGCGAGGCCCGCAGCATGTCCAGGAAGGGATAGGCGCGCTGCCCCAGGTGCAGCGGCTCCTCTTCGTCGTCGTAGTCGTCGCCCTTGCCGCGCTGTTCCTCGGGCAGCTGGCTCTGCGCCGGGGACTGCCTTGCCTGCATCACCGCGGCCTCGAGCCGGTGGATCGCGCGCGGCAGCTCTTCCTTGGTGATCACCCCGCGTTCGCCGACGTGCTTGCCGATGATGCCGAGCAACGTGACGGCGAGATCGTTCATCATGATCAGGTCTTGCGCCGCGTGGGATTTGAAGGTGATCAGCATGGTGGTTCCTTGTCAGCCATGTTGGGATGGTAGCCGTCCTGCTCCGGCGTGCCGGGAGCCGGCCGACTGGCTCCTGCGGATGATGTCAGCATAGCACCTGATAAAATCCGCGTTCTGCAATCGATTGCCCGTGCCGCGCTGCGGCATCGCTACGCTGCCGGTGACGGCACCGCCACTATGGCCGAAGCCATCGCGGTCCTGGACGTGGCGCCGGGCCCAGACATTCATGCTGCCTGTTCAGACCTCCAAACTTGCCGCCGCGTTCACCGATGCGGTCCGCGCGCTGGCGCCGGCCGATGCCGTGCTGCCCGCTGTCGCCTTCGAACGGCCCAAGGTGGCCGCCCACGGCGATCTCGCCTGCAATCTGGCGATGCAGGTGGCCCGCACGCTCAAGCGCAATCCGCGCGAGCTGGCGCAGCAGATCGTCGACGCGGTGAAGGCCGATGCGCGTACCGCCCCGCTGGTGGCCAGCCTGGAGATCGCCGGCCCCGGCTTCATCAACCTGCGGCTGACCCCGGCGGCCAAGGCCGAGACGCTGCGCGCGGTGCTGGCGCAGGGCGATGGCTATGGCGCGCAGCAGCAGGGCGCGCGCGGCCAGGTGCTGGTCGAGTTCGTGTCGGCCAACCCGACCGGCCCGCTGCACGTCGGCCACGGCCGCCAGGCCGCGCTGGGCGACGCGCTGGCCAACCTGCTGTCGTGGCAGGGCTACGCCGTGCACCGCGAGTTCTACTACAACGACGCCGGCGTGCAGATCCAGAACCTGGCGATCTCGGTGCAGGCGCGCGCCCGCGGCCTGAAGCCCGGCGAGGCCGGCTGGCCCGAGGCCGCCTACAACGGCGACTACATCGCCGACATCGCCGCCGATTTCCTCGCCGGCAAGACCGTGCGCGCCTCCGACGGCGAGCCGGTGACCGCCTCCGGCGACATCGAGGATCTGGACTCGATCCGCAAGTTCGCCGTCACCTACCTGCGCAACGAGCAGGACATCGACCTGCAGGCGTTCGGCGTCAAGTTCGACCGCTACTACCTGGAATCGTCGCTGTACACCGACGGCAAGGTCGAGGAGGCCGTGCGCACGCTGATCGCCAAGGGCAAGACCTACGAGAGCGAAGGCGCGCTGTGGCTGCGCACCACCGACGACGGCGACGACAAGGACCGGGTGATGCGCAAGGGCGATGGCAGCTACACCTACTTCGTGCCGGACGTCGCCTATCACACGACCAAGTGGGAGCGCGGCTTCCACAAGGTCATCAACGTGCAGGGCAGCGACCACCACGGCACCATCGCGCGCGTGCGGGCCGGCCTGCAGGGGCTGGAAATCGGCATCCCGGCCGGCTATCCCGACTACGTGCTGCACAAGATGGTCACCGTGATGAAGAACGGCGAGGAGGTCAAGATCTCCAAGCGCGCCGGTTCGTATGTCACGGTGCGCGACCTGATCGAATGGAGCAATGGCGGCGACGAGACCATCCGCGGCTGCCTGGAGGCGGGCGTGGCCGACTGGCCGGCCCATTTCACGCGCGGCCGTGACGCGGTCCGCTTCTTCCTGCTGTCGCGCAAGGCCGATACCGAGTTCGTCTTCGACGTCGACCTGGCGCTCAAGCAGAACGACGAAAACCCGGTGTACTACGTCCAGTACGCGCACGCCCGCATCTGCTCGATCTTCGAGTCGTGGGGCGGCGAGGGCTGGCAGCAGCGCCTGGCCGAGCTGGCCGGCGCCGACCTGGAGCCGGTGACCGGTGCCGCGGCGAGCCCGCAGGCGCTGGCGCTGGGGCAGCGCCTGGCCGAATTCCCCGAGATGCTGGCCCAGGCCGCCAACGAGCTGGCGCCGCATGCAGTGGCCTTCTATCTGCGCGACCTGGCCGGCGATTTCCACGCCTTCTACAACGCCGACCGCGTGCTGGTCGACGACGAGCCGGTCAAGCTGGCGCGGCTCGCGCTGCTGGCGGCGACCCGCCAGGTGCTGCGCAACGGCCTCGCGGTGATCGGCGTGTCCGCGCCGCAGCGCATGTGAGGCGGCAGCGCGGCCCTGTCGACGGCCTGCCGTCCGCGGGCCGCGGTGACCGCGCCGCCCGGCTGCCCGGCCGGGCACTGGCTCTATAATCTTCCGGCAATATCCAAGAGGACTCCATGCAACAGCAACGCAAGCGTGCCCCGCGCAAGGCCAGCCGCGCCCAGCAGCGCGGGGGTACGTTTCTCGGCCTGGTGCTCGGCCTGATCATCGGCCTGGCGATCGCGGTGGTGGTGGCGCTGTATATCACCAAGGCGCCGACGCCGTTCCAGCGCAAGGGCACGCCCAAGCCGGCCGAGTCCGGCAACGTGGTCGGTACGCTGCCGTCGCCGGTGCAGGAGCCGCCATCGGACCCGAACAAGCCGCTGTGGAGCAAGACCCCGCCCAAGCCGGTCGGCCCGCCCGCGGAGCCGGCGCATCGCGAGCCGACCGCTCCGGCCGCGCCCGCCACCAAGCCGACCCCGGCCCCGGAGGAAGCGGTCAAGCCCGCGCCGAAGACCGCGGAGAAGCCGGCCGAAAAGCCCGCCGAGCGTCCGGTGGCCGACCCGATCGCCGAGATTGCCCAGGCCGACGCCAACAAGGTCGGCTATCTGCTGCAGGTTGGCGCCTTCCGCTCGCAGGACGACGCCAACCGGCAGAAGGCCAACCTGGCGATGCAGGGTTTCGAGGCCAAGGTGACCGACCGCGAGGTCAATGGCGTCAAGCTGTACCGCGTACGGCTCGGCCCATACAACAAGATCGAAGACATGAACCGCGCGCGCGACCGCCTGCAATCGGCCGGTTTCGAGGCGTCGGTGATCCGCTTCACCAAGCAGTAAGCCAGGAGGCGGCGGCGCCGTGGCGGGCTGAACCCGCGCGGCGCATCGCTGTCATACGCACACCGTTTCACTTTTCTCTCGCGCCATGAAGAAAATCGCCGCCTTGTTCGCCACGCTCGCCGCCGCCGCGGGACTGATGATGGCATCGCCCGCCCAGGCCGCGCCGGCCGAAGGCAAGGAATACCAGGTCCTGAAGGCGGCCCAGCCCGTCACCGCGGGCAAGATCGAAGTCACCGAATTCTTCTGGTACGGCTGCCCGCACTGCTACGACTTCGAGCCCGAGATCGAAGGCTGGGTCAAGAAGCAGGGCAAGGACGTGGTCTTCAAGCGTGTGCCGGTGGCCTTCCGCGACGACCTGCTGCCGCATACCCGCATCTATTACGCGCTCGAATCGATGGGCAAGCTCGAGGCCATGCACGGCAAGGTCTTCAGCGCGATCCACGCCGAGCGCAAGCGCCTGCTGGACCCGAACGAGATCGCCGATCTGATGGCCAAGAACGGCATCGACCGCAAGGCCTTCCTGGAGGCCTACAACTCGTTCTCGGTGTCGACCAACACCACGCGCGCCAACAAGATCGCCGACGCCTACAAGATCGACGGCGTGCCGACCATCGTGATCCAGGGCAAGTACGTGACCTCGCCGTCCATCGCGGGCAGCAAGGGCGCCGCGCTGCAGACGATGGACTACCTGGTGACCCAGGTCCGCGACAAGAAGCTGTGATGGCCTTGCGCGCCGCCGTTGCCGCCCAGGCACGGCTGCCCAACGGCTGAGCGCGCTCCGCTTCGACTTTCTCCTCCCCGCCGCCCGATGCGACCCGTCAAAGTCTTTCTCACCGGCGCATCGAGCGGAATCGGCCAGGCCCTGGCGCGCGAATACGCCCGGCAGGGCGCGATTCTCGGCCTGGTCGGCCGCCGCGACGATGCGCTGCGCGCGTTCGTCGCCACCCTGCCCAATCCCAATGCCGCCCGCGTCTATGCGGCGGACGTGCGCGATGCCGATGCGATGCTCGGCGCCGCGCAGGACTTCCTCGACCATTTCGGCTGTCCCGATGTCGTGATCGCCAATGCCGGCGTGTCGGTCGGCACGGTGGCCAGCGAACGCGAGGACCTCGAAGCCTTCCGCGCGGTGATGGACACCAACTGGTTTGGCGTGCTGACCACCTTCCAGCCGTTCCTGGCGCCGATGCAGGCCAGAGAGGTGGGGCCGCGCGAGTGGCGCGGCACGCTGGTCGGCATTGCCAGCGTGGCTGGCGTGCGCGGCCTGCCGGGCGCGGGCGCGTACAGTGCCTCGAAGTCGGCGGTGATCAAGCTGCTCGAGAGCCTGCGGCTGGAGCACCGGCCGCACCGGATCCGCGTGGTCACCATCGCGCCGGGCTATATCCGCACGCCGATGACCGCGCGCAATCCGTATCCGATGCCCTTCCTGATGGATGCCGACGCCTTCGCGCGCAAGGCCGTGCGGGCGATCGCCGCGGGCCGGCGCTTTGCCGTGGTGCCGTGGCAGATGGGAGTGGTCGCCTCGGTGCTGCACGTGCTGCCGCGCTGGCTGTACGACGCGCTGTTCACGCGCGCGCCACGCAAGCCCCGCCAGCCGGATCATCGCGACACGCAGGATCCGCAAGGCCAGCACGAACGGCAGGGCCAGCAGGGCCAGCACAACCAGCAGGGCCAGCGGCAGCGCCCCGCGGATCCGGCCGGCGACGGCAGCGGGAGCGTGTGATGTGGCAAGACGCGCTGGGCCAGCCGCACCCGCGCGCCGCGCCCGATGCGCGCATCGCCTCGCTGGTGCCATCGGTCACCGAACTGCTGTTTGCGCTGGGACTCGGCGACCGGATGGTGGCGCGCACCGGCTTCTGCATCCATCCCGAACCGCAGGTGCGCGCGGTCGCCAAGGTCGGCGGCACCAAGGACGTGCAGCTGGACAAGTTGCGCGCGCTGGCGCCGACCCATGTGGTCGTCAATATCGACGAAAACCGGCGCGAGACCGTCGATGAGATCCGCGGCTTCGTGCCCAACGTGATCGTCACCCATCCGTGCGCGCCGCGCGACAACCTCGAGCTGTACCGGCTGCTGGGCGGCATCTTCGATCGCGAAGCCGAAGCCGAATTGCTATGTGCGCGGCTGCAGCACGCGCTGGCGCGGCTCGAGGCGCGGACCTGGCCGACGCGCAGCGTGCTGTACGCGATCTGGCAGGACCCATGGATGACGGTGTCGCGCGACACCTATATCAGCCGCATGCTGGCGCTGATCGGCTGGCGGACCTGGCCCGATGTCCAGGATACCGGCGCCGCGCTGCAGGCCTGCGTCGGCGGCGATTGCGCGCGGCCCAATGCGCCGGGGCAACGCTATCCGAGCTTTCGCTGGAGCGAGGCGCTGGTGCGCGAGCTCGACCTGGTGCTGCTGTCGACCGAGCCCTATCGCTTCACCGAGGACCACGCCGATGCGCTGGAGCGCCAGCTCGGCCTGCCGGTGCTGCTGGTCGATGGGGAGATGGTGTCGTGGTACGGCAGCCGTGCGATCGACGGGCTGGCGTACCTGGAGACGCTGGCGCGCCAGGCTTGAGGTTCCCGTCAGGTTTCCGTCGTGCCCGTGCATGCGGGGACGCAAGGGCTTGCCTTCGGTACGGCGAACGACGCCGCGTCCCGGCGCGGCCACGACAGCGAAGATCAGCGCTCGAACCCGTAGGCCCGCTCGACCTTGCAGACGCGCAGCTGGAAGCCCTGATACCAGCGCTCGCGTCCCAGGCGCTGCGCGACCCGGTGTTCGGCATGCGCCTGCCAGGCGGCGATGTCCTCGGGCGAGCGCCAGTACGACACCGTGATGCCGGGCGACCCCGGCGTGCTGCCGTCGCGCACCGATTCGACGCCGAGAAAGCCGGGCATCGTCGCGGCCAGCTCCACCATCCGCTGCGCCATCGCGCCGTAGTCGGCCTCGTGGTTGGCCCCGCCCACGTCCGCGCCAGTGCGCGTGGACGTGAAGATCACCGCGTAGTAGGGCGGCGGCGGGGTCTGGGCAAAGGCGCTGTCGATGGCGGACATGGGATCGGAATCCAGGCGTCGGTCAAGGTGGGCGATTCAGACGGGCAATCCAGGCGGCACCGCCGGCGGCAACTCCGGCGGCAATTCAGGCGTTGGCCCGGAACCGGATGATGCCATCGTCGTCGATGGCCCGCCGCAGCTCGCCGGCATGCCACAGCACGTGCAGGTGGGCCAGCGCCTCGCCCATCGCGAAGGTCATCTGGTGGATGTCGAACTGGCGGCGGAAGATCACGTTGACGATATCGCGCGCGCTGCACGGCTTCTCGGCACAGGCGGCGCGGGTCTCGGCCAGGCGCTCGACATGGTGCTCGCGCAGCTGCCCGATGCGCGTCTGCAGGTTGCGGAACGGCCGGCCGTGGGAGGGCAGCACCAGCGTGTCCTCGGGCAGGTCCTGGTAACGGTCGAGCGAGCGCAGATAGAGCGCCAGCGGATTGGCTTCGGGCTCCATGTCGAACACGCTGACGTTGGTCGAGATCCGCGGCAGCACCATGTCGCCGGAGATCAGCACCTTCAGCTCGGCGTTGTACAGCGCGACGTGTTCCGGCGCGTGGCCGTAGCCGGTGATCACGCGCCAGCTGGCGGCGGCCGGATCGGCGCCCATCGTCACCGTATCGCCGTCCATCAGCCGCCGGTATTGCGTCGGCAGATCGGGCACCAGCGTCGCGTAGTAGCTCTTGCGCGCGCGCAGCTTTTCCAGGCTGTCGGGGTCGGCCAGGCCGTGCCGCGCGAAGTGGCTGGCCGCAAAGTCGCCGCCGGCGTTCGAGCCGACGCCGTTGCCGCCGCTCATCACGCGCGCGCTCATATAGTCGCCCAGGCTCATCCACAGCCGCGTGTCCCAGCGCTGGCACAGCCAGTGCGCCAGGCCCACGTGGTCCGGATGGCAATGCGTGACCAGCACGCGCAGCACCGGCAGGTCTTCGAGCTCGTTGGCGAACACCGTTTCCCAGTGCGCCTTGATGGTGTCGTTGGTGATGCCGCAATCGATCACGGTCCAGCCGTCGCGCCCGTCCACACGGTCGCGCACCAGCCATAGATTGATATGGTCGAGCGCGAACGGCAGCGGCATGCGCAGCCAGTAGACGCCGGGGGCGACCTGCTGGCGCGCGCCGGGCTCCGGCATGGTCTCGCCGAACGGATATTGGAGTTGGTGTTCGAGTGCGTTCATCGGGGAGTCTCTCGGTTGCGAAGCCCTGCGTTGGGCTTTCTCGTCGTTGGATCCGGATTCCGGACGCCGGGCACGCAATGCGCGGGACGGCGTCGGGGCGGTTGCCAGGCGCGCTGCTTGACGCTAACGTAAACGTCAATTCGGACGGCCTGTTGCCATCTTAAGCGAAAACGCGCACGCGTATCGAACGTTCGTTCTCTTTTACAGGCGCCCATGCCCAGCTCCGCCAGCCAGCCCCCAACACCTCCCGCTCAGCCCGCCGACCAGCCCGCCAACCTGTCGGCCGGTACCACCTACACCATCACCGAACTGGCGCGCGAGTTCGACATCACGCCGCGCGCGATCCGCTTCTACGAGGATCAGGGGCTGTTGTCGCCCGACCGGGTCGGCGCCGGGGGGAGGCAGCGGCTCTACAGCGGCCGCGAGCGAACGCGCCTGAAGCTGACGCTGCGTGGCAAGCGGCTCGGCCTGACGCTGAACGAAATCCGGGAGATCCTCGACCTGTACGAGTCGCCGCGCGATACGGTGCCCCAGCTCGAGCGCTTCCTGGCCTCGCTGGCGCAGCACCGCCAGGCGCTGGAGCGGCAAATGGAGGATCTGCAGGCGCAGCTGGCCGAAATCGACCAGCACGAGCGCCAGTGCCGCGCCTTGCTGGCGGCGGCGCAGCCCGAGCGGCAGCGCACGGCCGGCGCCTGAATGTGGGCTGAGGTCACAGGTGCCTGAATGTGGCCGGTGCCACCATCGACGTCCCACCTTGCGACAAATTTGATTGACGTTTACGTAAACGTAAATAAAATAAGCCGACAGCCCACCGCAGCGAGCGGTGCCGGCGCCGACAGGAAGTTGCCATGCCGAATTCCACCACGGATGTTGTGACAGACGCCGCTGCAGAGGCTGCGGAGGCTGCGGAGGCCCCCCACGTTACGCCCGATGTGTCGGTACGCACCGACGGGGACCTGCCGACCGGCCGTGCCGACGCGATCGCCGCCAGCTTCGCCCGCCAGGGCCTGATGCAGACCTTCGGCGCCTCGCTGGTCCGCGTCGAGCGCGGCGAGGTCGAGCTGGCGATGCCGTGGTCCGAGGGCGTCACCCAGCAGCATGGCTTCTTTCACGGCGGCGTGGTCGGCGCGCTGGCCGACAGCGCCTGCGGCTATGCCGCGCTCTCGATGGTCGGCGAAGGCGAGGCGGGGCTGACCGCCGAGTACAAGATCAATCTGCTGTCGCCCGCCAGGGGCGAGCGGCTGATTGCCGTGGGCCGCGTGCTCAAGCCCGGCCGCACGCTGATCGTCGCCCAGGGCGACGTATTCACCGAGACCGCCGGCACCCGCAAGGCGGTGGCGACGATGCTGATGACGCTGTGCGTGGTGCGCACGCTGGACCACGTCTGAGCGCCCGCGTCGGCCAACCATCGACCCATTCCGTATCGAATCCGGATTCCAACAGGAAATAGGAGACAACCATGACCGCGACCCTGCCAGGCCTGAAATTCGACCTGGGTGAAGACATCGAGATGCTGCGCGAGTCCGTGCAGTCCTGGGCCCAGGCCGAGCTGGCGCCGCGCGCCGCCGAGATCGACCGCACCGACCAGTTCCCGATGGACTGCTGGAAGAAGATGGGCGACCTCGGCGTGCTGGGCATCACCGTCGCCGAGGAGTACGGCGGCGCCAATATGGGCTATCTGGCCCACATGATCGCGATGGAGGAGATCAGCCGCGCCTCCGCCTCGGTCGGCCTGTCGTATGGCGCGCACTCGAACCTGTGCGTCAACCAGATCCACCGCAACGGCACGCCGGCGCAGAAGGCGAAGTACCTCCCCAAGCTGGTGTCCGGCGACTGGATCGGCGCGCTGGCGATGAGCGAACCCAATGCCGGCTCGGACGTCGTCAGCATGAAGCTGCGCGCCGACCGCAAAGGCGATCGCTATGTGCTGAACGGCACCAAGATGTGGATCACCAACGGTCCGGACTGCGACGTGCTGGTGGTCTACGCCAAGACCGAACCGGAGCTCGGCGCGCGCGGCATGACCGCCTTCATCGTCGAGAAGGGCATGAAGGGCTTCTCGGTGGCGCAGAAGCTGGACAAGCTCGGCATGCGCGGCTCGCATACCGGCGAGCTGGTGTTCCAGGACGTCGAGGTGCCGGCCGAGAACATCCTCGGCGCCGAGAACGGCGGCGCCAGGGTGCTGATGAGCGGCCTGGACTACGAGCGCGCGGTGCTGTCGGGCGGCCCGGTCGGCATCATGCAGGCCTGCATGGACGTGGTCACGCCATACATCCACGACCGCAAGCAGTTCGGCCAGAGCATCGGCGAATTCCAGCTGATCCAGGGCAAGATCGCCGACATGTACACCACGCTGCAGGCGGCGCGCAGCTATCTGTATACC
This sequence comes from Cupriavidus gilardii, assembly GCF_013347325.1. NCBI lineage: Bacteria > Pseudomonadati > Pseudomonadota > Betaproteobacteria > Burkholderiales > Burkholderiaceae > Cupriavidus > Cupriavidus gilardii. Next base: position 95,997 of record NZ_CP054626.1, read on the forward strand.
GTCGGCAAGAACCTGGACGCGCTCGGCAGCGAGCACGTGCGCCAGGTGCGCAAGGACTGCGCTGCCGTGATCCTCTACACGGCCGAGAAGGCGACCTGGATGGCCGGCGAATCGGTGCAGATCCTGGGTGGCAACGGCTATATCAACGAATATCCGGTGGGCCGCCTGTGGCGCGACGCCAAGCTGTACGAGATTGGCGCCGGCACCTCGGAGATCCGCCGCATGCTGATCGGCCGGGAGCTGTTCGCGGAAACGATGTAATGACGAGGCGATGACGAGGTAAAGACAGCAAAGCGGGGTGTACGGTGCGCCGCTCCATGGTGGGCGGCGCCACCGATGCCACGCGCGAAGCGCTTACAATCACCCCTGATATCCGGTCTCGCCCGCGGCGAGCGCCGCATGCAGGTTTCCGCCGATGTCCAGCCGGATCCGCGTCCCGATTCTGACCCGCCCAGGTAGTCCGCCCCAGCCATGTCCCACTTCCCGAAACTGCTGTCGTCGCAGATCGCCTACGATGTGGCGCGCACCATGCTGGACGGGTTCGACAAGCACTACCGGCTGTTTCGCGAGGTCAGCATCGAGGCCAAGGTCCGGTTCGAAGCGGGCGACTGGGCCGGGCTGCAGCAGCTGCAGCGCGACCGCATCGCGTTCTACAACGAACGTGTGCGCGAGACCACGGTGATCCTCGAGGACGAGTACGACGCCGAGCAGATCGAGGACGAGATCTGGCAGCAGATCAAGCTGCACTACATCGGCCTGCTGACCAACCACCACCAGCCGGAGCTGGCCGAGACCTTCTTCAATTCGGTCTTCACCCGCATCCTGCACCGCTCGTACTTCAACAACGACTTCATCTTCGTGCGTCCGGCGATCTCGACCGAATACATCGAGAACGAGGAGTCGCCGACCAGGCCGACCTTCCGCGCCTACTATCCGGGCAGCCGCGAAGGCATGGCCGACTGCTTCGAACGGATCGTGCACAACTTCCAGCTCGAGCGGCCATACGAGGACCTGAAGCGCGATATCGGCTATGTGGTGCGCGCGGTCACCGAGCACCTGGGCGACTTCCGCATCGCGCCCAATTTCCAGATCCACGTGCTGTCGTCGCTGTTCTTCCGCAACAAGTCGGCCTTCATCATCGGCCGCCTGCTGAACGGCGACCGCACCTATCCGCTGGCGATCCCGATCGTGCATGGCCCGTCGGGCAAGCTGGCGCTCGACACGGTGCTGCTGCGCAAGGAACAGCTGCTGATCCTGTTCTCGTTCACGCACTCCTATTTCATGGTCGACATGGAGATCCCGTCGGCCTACGTGACCTTCCTGCGCGACATCATGCCGCGCAAGCCGCGCGCGGAAATCTATACGTCGCTGGGTTTGCAGAAGCAGGGCAAGAACCTGTTCTACCGCGACTTCCTGCACCACCTGCAGCATTCGTCGGACAAGTTCATCATCGCTCCCGGCATTCGCGGGCTGGTGATGCTGGTGTTCACGCTGCCGTCCTATCCCTATGTCTTCAAGGTGATCAAGGACTTCTATCCGGCGCCGAAGGAAACCACGCGCGAACTGATCAAGTCGAAGTACCAGCTGGTCAAGCAGCACGACCGCGTCGGCCGCATGGCGGACACGCTGGAATATTCGGACGTCGCCTTTCCGCTGTCGCGCTTCGACGATGCGCTGGTGCGCGAGCTGCACGAGCATGCGCCGTCGATGATCGAATACCAGCGCGCCAAGGACGGCACCGAGGAAATCGTGGTGCGCCATCTCTATATCGAGCGCCGCATGACGCCGCTGAACATCTACCTGCAGGAAGGCACCGACGAGCAGGTCGAGCACGGCATCATCGAATACGGCAATGCGATCAAGGAACTGATGGCCGCCAATATTTTCCCGGGCGACATGCTGTACAAGAATTTCGGCGTCACGCGACATGGCCGCGTGGTGTTCTACGACTACGACGAGATCGAATACCTGACCGACTGCAATATCCGCCGCGTACCGACCCCCCGCAACGAGGAAGAGGAGATGTCGGGCGAGGTCTGGTACAGCGTCGGCCGCCACGACATCTTTCCCGAAACCTTCCGCACCTTCCTGCTGGGAGATCCGCGCGTGCGCGCGGCCTTCCTGCGGCACCATGCGGACTTTTTCGATCCTGCCCTGTGGCAGGGACACAAGGACCGGCTGCTGGCCGGACATGTTCATGACTTCTACGCTTACCATGCCTCGGAACGCTTCATTCATCGATACGGCTCAACCGAAACCGGCGGCGAGCCGGCAAGGAGGGCAGCATGACTGACGCCATCGCCCAGCTGTTTCGCAACAACCGCGAATGGGTCGACCGCGTCAATGCGGAAGATCCGAACTTCTTCACCAGCCTGGCCAACCAGCAGGCGCCCGAATACCTGTGGATCGGCTGCTCGGACTCGCGCGTGCCCGCCAACCAGATCCTGGGTCTCGCCCCGGGCGAGGTGTTCGTCCACCGCAATATCGCCAACGTCATCGCGCACAGCGACCTGAACGCGCTGTCGGTGATCCAGTTCGCGGTCGAGGTGCTGAAGGTGCGCCATATCACCGTGGTCGGCCACTACGGCTGCGGCGGCGTCAAGGTCGCGCTCAAGCGCGAGCGCGTGGGCCTGGTCGACAACTGGCTGCGCCATGTGCGCGACGTCGCCGACAAGCACGACGCCTACCTCGGCACCATCGTGCGCGAGGACGATGCGCACAGCCGGCTGTGCGAGCTCAACGTGATCGAGCAGGTCAACAACGTCTGCCAGACCACGGTGATCCAGGATGCCTGGGCGCGCGGCCAGCAGGTCACGGTGCACGGCTGGATCTACGGCGTGTCGGATGGCCTGCTGCGCGATCTCGGCATGGCGGCCAGCAGCAACGAGGAACTGCGCGCGCAATTGCAGGCGGCCTACCGGCAGTACGGGGACCCGCCGCATATTCCGGTGCGGTGACAGGCCGCTCCCTGTCCGGCCTCGCAGCCGAGGCAGGGAGCAAATCGAACGACAGCACGGCAGCACAGCACAGACCATCAAGGAGACCACCATGCAAGATCCGATCGTGATCGTATCCGCGGCCCGCACGCCGATGGCCGCATTCCAGGGCGAGTTCGCCAGCGTCACGGCGCCGCAGCTTGGCGCCACCGCCATCCGCGCGGCGATCGAGCGCGCCGGCATCCAGCCGGAGCAGGTCGAGGAGGTGGTGTTCGGCTGCGTGCTGCCGGCCGGCCAGGGCCAGGCGCCGGCGCGCCAGGCCGCCCTCGGCGCGGGGCTGCCGCTGTCGGTCGCCTGTACCACGGTCAACAAGATGTGCGGCTCCGGCATGCGCGCCGCGATGACGGTGTACGACGGCCTGGTGGCAGGTTCGTACGAGATCGCGGTGGCCGGCGGCATGGAAAGCATGACCAACGCCCCGTACCTGATTCCGAAGGGGCGCGGCGGCTACCGGATCGGTCACGGCATGATCTATGACCACATGATGCTCGACGGTCTGGAGGATGCCTACGAGAAGGGCCGCGCGATGGGCACCTTCGGCGAGGACTGCGCGGCCAAGTACGGCTTCACGCGCGAGGCGCAGGACGCCTTCGCGATGGAGAGCGTGCGGCGCGCGCAGCAGGCCACCGAGCGCGGCGACTTCCGCTGGGAGATCGCGCCGGTCACGGTCGCGGCCAAGGGCGGCGACGTGGTGATCGACACCGACGAAGGCCCGCGCCGCATCAAGGTCGACAAGATCCCGTCGCTCAAGCCCGCGTTCGCCAAGGACGGCACCATCACCGCGGCCTCGTCGTCGTCGATCAATGACGGCGCCGCCGCGCTGGTGATGATGCGCGAATCGACCGCGAAGGCGCTGGGCCTGCAGCCGCTGGCGCGCATGCTGGGCCATACCAGCCATGCGCAGGCGCCGGGCTGGTTCACTACCGCGCCGGTCGAGGCCATCGCCAAGCTGTATCGCAAGCTCGACTGGAGCAGCGACAGCGTCGATCTGTTCGAGATCAACGAGGCCTTCGCCGTGGTGCCGATGGCGGCGATGCACGAACTGAAGATCCCGCGCGACAAGGTCAATATCCATGGCGGCGCCTGCGCGCTCGGCCATCCGATCGGCGCCTCCGGCGCGCGCATCATGACCACGCTGATCGGCGCGCTGCGCAAGACCGGCGGCAAGCGTGGCGTGGCCAGCCTGTGCATCGGCGGCGGCGAGGCCACGGCGGTCGGCATCGAGCTGGTGTAAGCCGCGCGCATCTCACGTCGAACCCGGAATGCTGAGCCGGGAAACCCTGCACCCGACCCGACAGGAGGCTAGCTTGCCAACCGCACTGATACTCGGCGCCTCGCGCGGCATCGGCCTGGAGTTCGTCCGCCAGTACCGCGCCGACGGCTGGCGCGTGATCGCCACCGCCCGCAGCGACGACGGGCTGGCCGCACTGAAATCGCTGGGCGCCGAGGCGCACCGCGCCGACCTGGCCGAAGCCGATCAGGTTGCCGGCCTGGGCTGGACGCTCGACGGCGAATCGCTCGACGTGGCGGTCTACAACGCCGGCGTGATCGGCCCACGCACCGAGGGCGCGCAGCCGGTCTCGGCCGAGGAGTTCGACGACGTGATGCATGCCAATGTGCTGGGGCCGATGATGGCGCTGCCGCTGGTGCTGCCGTTCGTTGAGACGGGGCGCGGCGGCAAGGGCGGCGTGCTGGCGGTGCTGTCCTCGCGCATGGGCAGCATCGGCGCGATGGAGAGCAATCGCAGCTGGCTGTATCGCGTCAGCAAGGCGGCGGTCAACGCGGCGCTCAAGTCGGTGTCGCTCGATGCGCGTCACGCGGTCTGCCTGGCGCTGCATCCGGGCTGGGTCCGTACCGACATGGGCGGCGCCGGCGCCGACCTGACGCCGCAGCAAAGCGTGTCCGGCCTGCGCCGCGTGCTGGCCGACGCCACCGCGCAGGACAACGGCGGTTTTCGCAATTACGACGGCAGCGTGCTGCCCTGGTGAGGTATCGATGCTGCTCAGTCCCGAACAGGAAATGATCCGCGATGCGGTCCGGCAATTCGCGCAGGAGGTCATCGCGCCGCAGGCCGCCGCGTGGGACCGCGACAAGACGTTCCCGAAGGAGGTCCACCGCGAACTCGCGGCGATGGGCACCTATGGCGTGGCGGTGCCCGAGGCCTACGGCGGCGCGGGGCTTGACTACCTGTCGCTGGCGCTGATTCTCGAGGAGATCGCCGCCGGCGACGGCGGCACCTCGACGGTGATCAGCGTCAACAACTGCCCGGTCTGCAGCATGCTGATGGCATTCGCCGACGAGGCGCAGAAGCAGCAGTGGCTGGTGCCGCTGGCCAAAGGCGAGATGCTCGGTGCGTTCTGCCTGACCGAGCCGCATGTCGGCTCGGACGCCGCGGCGCTGCGCACCACCGCGACGCGCGATGGCGATCATTACGTGCTCAACGGCGTCAAGCAGTTCATCACCAGCGGCAAGCACGCCGACGTGGCCATCGTGATGGCGGTCACCGACAAGGCCGCCGGCAAGCGCGGCATCAGCGCCTTCCTGGTGCCGACCGATACGCCGGGCTATGTCGTCGCGCGGCTGGAAGACAAGCTCGGCCAGCATTCGTCGGACACCGCGCAGATCGTGTTCGAGGATTGCCGCGTGCCGGCCGCCAATCTGCTGGGCGAAGAGGGCGCGGGCTACAGGATGGCGCTGTCCGGGCTGGAGGGCGGACGCATCGGCATCGCCGCGCAAAGCGTCGGCATGGCGCGCGCGGCGTTCGAGGCGGCGCTGGCTTATTCGAAGGAGCGCGAGAGCTTCGGCCAGCCGCTGTTCGCGCACCAGGCGGTGCAGTTCCGGCTGGCCGAGATGGCCACGCGCATCGAGGTCGCGCGCCAGATGATCTGGCATGCCGCCGTGCTGAAGGACGCCGGCCGGCCGTGCCTGAAGGAAGCCGCGATGGCCAAGCTCAATGCCAGCGAGATGGCCGAGGCGGTCTGTTCGGATGCGATCCAGGTGTTCGGCGGCTATGGCTATGTCAGCGACTTCCCGGTCGAGCGGATCTACCGCGATGTGCGGGTCTGCCAGATCTACGAGGGCACCAGCGACATCCAGAAGATGCTGATTGCCCGGGCGCTGGCGTGAGCCGCGCCGACGCGAGCAGTTTGCCGCCCTTGCCGTTCCTGCCGTTCCGTTCGCCGTTTCCCTTGCCGAGGACCTGACATGACCGCCGCCCCGATCGACTTCTATTTCGATTTCTCGTCGCCCTACGGCTACTTCGCCAGCACGCGCATCGACGACCTCGCGCGCCAGTACGGCCGCAGCGTGGCCTGGCATCCGATCCTGCTCGGCGTGGTGTTCAAGACCACCGGCATGGCGCCGCTGCCGCAGATTCCGCTCAAGGGCGACTACAGCTGGCGCGATTTCGAGCGCACCGCGCGCCACCACGGCATTGCCTACCGCCGGCCGTCGAACTTTCCGCTGCCGACCACGCAAGCCGCGCGCGCGATGCTGTGGCTGCAGAACCATCATGCCGCCGACGTGGCGGTGCGCTTCGCCAACGCGGTGTACCGCGCCTACTTCGTCGACGACATCAACATCGCCGAGCCCACCGAGCTGGTGAAGATCGCCGCGGCGCTGGAGATCGACGCGACCGCGATGGACGCCGGCGCCAGCAGCCAGCCGATCAAGGACCAGCTGAAGGCCGAGATGGAAGTGGCGATGGCCAAGGGCGTGTTCGGCTCGCCCTTCGTCATCGTCGATGGCGAACCCTACTGGGGCTTCGACCGCTTCGACCAGATCGAGGCCCTGCTCAAGAGCGGCACGCCCACCGAGTTGCGGGCCGTGCCGACCCCCGATTTCAAGGAAAAGAAACCCGCATGACCCTCAGTGCTTCCCCCTCCCGCCGCTTCGACTGCGTGATCTTCGATTGCGACGGCGTGCTGGTCGACAGCGAACCGATCGTCAACCGCGTGCTGAACCAGATGCTGAACGAACTGGGCATCGCGATCTCGCTGGAGGACTCCACCGCGCTGTTCCTCGGCCGCGCCGTGCGCGAGGAGCTCGACACCATCGAGCGGATGCGCGGCGCGCCGCTGCCGGAGAACTGGCTGTCGCACTGGCTGGCCCGGCGCAACGAAGTGCTGGAGGCAGAGGTCGAGGCCGTGCCGCACGTGCGCGACGCGATCGCCGCGATCGCCTCGTCCGGCATGCCGCTGTGCGTGGCCTCGGGCGCCGACCGCGTCAAGGTCAAGCTGCAACTGAAGCGCACCGGCCTGCTGGAGCTGTTCCAGCACGACGCCGACGGCCAGCCGCGCGAGCACGTGTTCTCGGCCACCGAGGTCGAGCGCAGCAAGCCCGCGCCCGACGTCTATCTGCTGGCGGCGCGCACGATGGGCGTGGAGCCGTCGCGCTGCGCGGTGGTGGAGGACAGCCCGGCCGGCATCACCGCCGGCGTGGCGGCCGGCATGACGGTGTTCGGTTATGCCGCGCGCAACGATGCCGCGATGCTGCGCGAGGCCGGTGCCCAGACCATCTTCACCGATATGCGGCAACTGCCGGAGCTGGTGGCATGAAGCGGGCGGCGGCGCCTTCGCGCGACGGCGCGTGCCCCTGCGGCGGCGCCAGCTACGCCGGCTGCTGCGGGCGCTTCCATCGCGGCGAGGCGCTGCCGGACACCGCCGAGCAGCTGATGCGCTCGCGCTACAGCGCCTACGTGCTGAACGACGCGCAGTGGCTGCGCCAGAGCTGGCACCCGTCGACCTGCCCGGCGACGCTGGAGCAGGATATGGCGAAGGAAGCGGCGCAGGACCATCGTGGCCCGCGCACCCAGTGGCTGGGCCTGACCATCGTCGAGCATGTGCCGCGGGACGACACGCACGCCGAGGTCGAATTCGTCGCGCGCTACAAGGTCGGCGGGCGGGCGTCGCGGCTGCATGAACGCAGCCGCTTCGTGCGCGAGCCGCGTGCTCCGGGACAAGCGCCGCGCTGGCTGTACCTCGATGGGGACATCCGCGGCGAAGCACGATGAACCACGCCGCCGCCGCACGCTGAATTTCTGCACCGCGAACCGACGCTTCCACGCATCCACGCATCCGAACGCATCCGAACGCATCCATCGCAACGCATCACAAGATCAGGAAGAGACAGACCCGATGCCCACGCTCGAATCCAAACTCAATGCCCGTTCCGAGGCCTTCAAGGCCAATGCCGAGGCGATGCAGGCCCTGGTCGCCGACCTGAAGGCGAAGATCGCCCAGGTCGCGCAGGGCGGTGGCGAAGACGCGCGCAACAAGCATCTGTCGCGCGGCAAGATGCTGCCGCGCGAGCGCGTGCAGCAGCTGCTCGATCCGGGCACGCCGTTCCTGGAGCTGTCGCAGCTGGCGGCGTACGACATGTACGACAATGCCGCGCCCGGCGCCGGCATCATCACCGGCATCGGCCGCGTGGCCGGGCAGGAATGCGTGATCGTGTGCAACGACGCCACGGTCAAGGGCGGCACCTACTACCCGATGACCGTCAAGAAGCATCTGCGCGCGCAGGAGATCGCCGAGCAGAACCATCTGCCCTGCATCTACCTGGTCGATTCGGGTGGCGCCAACCTGCCGAACCAGGACGATGTGTTCCCCGACCGCGATCACTTCGGGCGCATCTTCTACAACCAGGCCAACCTGTCGAAGATGGGCATTCCGCAGATCGCGGTGGTGATGGGCTCGTGCACCGCGGGCGGCGCCTATGTGCCGGCGATGAGCGACGAGTCGATCATCGTCAAGAACCAGGGCACGATCTTTCTGGGCGGCCCGCCGCTGGTCAAGGCGGCCACCGGCGAGGAGGTCAGCGCCGAGGACCTGGGCGGCGCCGACGTGCACACGCGGCTGTCTGGCGTGGCCGACTACTTCGCACAGAACGACGCGCATGCGCTGGGCCTGGCGCGCAATATCGTGCAGCATCTGAACCGCCGCAAGCCGGACCAGATCCGGCTGCATGCGCCGGTCGAGCCGCGCTATCCGGCCGAGGAGCTGTACGGCGTGATCCCGACCGATACGCGCAAGCCCTACGACGTGCGCGAGGTGATCGCCCGCATCGTCGACGACTCGGACTTCGACGAGTTCAAGGCGCGCTACGGCACCACGCTGGTGTGCGGCTTCGCGCGGATCTGGGGCTACCCCGTCGGCATCGTCGCCAACAACGGCATCCTGTTCTCGGAATCGGCGCTCAAGGGCGCGCACTTCATCGAGCTGTGCTGCCAGCGCAAGATCCCGCTGGTGTTCCTGCAGAACATCACCGGCTTCATGGTGGGCCGCAAGTACGAGAACGAGGGCATCGCGCGCAACGGCGCCAAGATGGTGACCGCGGTGGCGACCGCCCAGGTGCCGAAGTTCACGGTGATCATCGGCGGCTCGTTCGGCGCCGGCAACTACGGCATGTGCGGCCGCGCCTATTCGCCGCGCTTCCTGTGGATGTGGCCGAACGCGCGGATCTCGGTGATGGGCGGCGAGCAGGCGGCCAGCGTGCTGGCCACGGTGCGGCGCGACGGCATCGAGGCCCGCGGCGGCAGCTGGAGCGCCGAAGAAGAGGAGGCCTTCAAGCGGCCGATCCGCGAGCAGTACGAACATCAGGGCCATCCGTACTACGCCAGCGCACGGCTGTGGGACGACGGCGTGATCGATCCCGCGCAGACCCGCACGGTGCTCGGCCTTGGGCTGTCGGCGAGCCTGAACGCCCCGATCGACGAGATGAAGTTCGGCGTCTTCCGGATGTAAGCGATGCTGCGTCGTTGCCGTGCGCGCGGTGCCCCTGATGTCGTGCAATTCGTGCAGTTCGTGCCGTTCGTCCGGCTGGCGCTGTGCCTGCTGGCCTGGACCGCGTTGCCTGCATTGCCGGCCGGCGCCGCGCCGCTCGAAGAGACCTGGTCGGTGCCGGTCACGGTGACCGACGCGCACGGCCGGCAGGTCGCACAGCGCATCGTCGTCTCGGCGTTTCGCGAGCCGGGCCATCAGCGCTATCCGCTGCTGGTGCTCAATCATGGCCGCGCGCCCGATCCCTATGCGCGCGCCCGGCTCGGGCGCGTGCGGCTGGCCGAGCAGGCCGCATATTTCGCCTCGCTGGGATTCCAGGTGCTGGTGCCCACGCGGATCGGCTATGGCGCCAGCGGCGGCGACGACATCGAGAACACCGGCAGCTGCACGCGCAAGAACTATCGGCCCGGCTTCGAGGTGGCCGCGCAGCAGGTGCTGCAGGTCATCGAGATGGCGCGCTCGCGCCCGGAGATCGACGTGTCGCGCGTCGTGCTGGTCGGCCAGTCGTTCGGCGGCGCCGCGGTGATCGCGCTGGCGGCGAAGAACCCCCCGGGCGTCCGGCTGGTGCTGAACTTCGCTGGCGGCGGCGGCGGCGATCCGCGGCTGCATCCGGGCGAGCCCTGCGCGCCCGAGCAGCAGGCCGCGCTGTTCGCCGAATACGGCCGCAGCGCGCGCGTGCCGACGCACTGGATCTACACGACCAACGACCGCTACATGGGACCGTATCCGGCGCAATGGTTCGAGTCCTTCCGTAGCGCTGGCGGCGTGGGCAAGTACCACGCGCTGCCCGCTTTCGGGCAGGACGGCCACCAGCTGTTCGCGCGGGGCCTGACGCGCTGGAGGCCGCTGGCCGAGCAGGCGCTGCGCGATGCCGGCTTCGAGCCGCGGCCATTGAACCGGCCAGGGTCGGCGATGGGCGCCAGCGGCAGCCAGGCGAAGGCGGCCGTGCCGGCCAGGGCCCGTTGAACCGGCGCGCCCAGCCGGCCCATTGAATCGACGCATTGAATCGACGCATTGAATAGACCTGGACAGAACTGAAAGGAGACAGCGATGGAAACCGCGATGGAATTCACCACGTTGACCGTGAGCGTCGAGCGCCATGTCGCCACGGTGACGCTGAACCGCCCCGATGTGCGCAACGCCTTCAACGAGACCGTGATCGCCGAACTGAGCGGCGCCTTCCGCGCGCTCGGCGATACGCCGGAGGTGCGCGCCATCGTGCTGGCCGGGCAGGGTCCCGCGTTCTGCGCCGGCGCCGACCTGAACTGGATGAAGAAGATGGCCGGCTACTCGCACGACGAGAACCGTGCCGACGCGCTGCAGCTCGCGCAGATGCTGCATACGATCTGGGCCTGTCCCAAGCCGGTGATCGCGCGCATCCACGGCGATACCTATGCCGGAGGTGTCGGCCTGGTGGCAGCCTGCGATATCGCGGTCGCGGCCGACCACGCGCACTTCTGCCTGTCCGAGGCGCGCCTGGGGCTGCTGCCGGCGACGATCAGCCCGTACGTGATCCGCGCGATGGGCGAGCAGGCGGCGCGCCGCTACTTCATCACCGCCGAGCGCTTCGATGCGGCCGAGGCGCTGCGGCTCGGCTTCGTGCATGCGGTGGTGCCGGCCGACGCGCTCGACGCCAAGGTTGCCGAGCTGACCGCCGCGCTGGTCGCCAACAGCCCGAACGCGGTGCGCGAAAGCAAGCGGCTGGTGCAGGACATCGCCGGCCAGTCCATCGACGACGACCTGCTGGCCGATACCGCCGAGCGCATCGCGGCCATCCGCGCCTCCGACGAGGGCCGCGAGGGCGTGCGCTCCTTCCTCGAGAAGCGTAGCCCGTCGTGGCGGCCGGCCTGATGCTGGCGGTGGCGCCGGTGGCGCCGATGGCGTCGATGGTGTCGGCGACATCCGCGGGCTCGCCGGCGACGATGTGCGCAGATGCGCGCGCAGTACCGCGGGATTGCGGTTTCGTCGCCGATCTGGCCGGAATCTGACGTCAACACACCCATAACGCGCAACACCACGGCCGTTTGCCAAGCCCGCAAGGACCTTCCTACCATGCGTTCTCCCAATCCAGCCGCGTTCGCCGCACCGTCCGGGCCTGCCCGGGCTGGCGCGCGTACGGCTGGCCAACCATGGAGGACTCCCTTGCATACCCAGTCCTTGCACACCGCCCCCACCGATCCGCCCGCCGCGCCGGCGCGGCGGCACGGCGACGGGCTCGCCGCGCGCAGCCTGCGCGCGGTATGGCATCCCTGCACGCGCCTGCGTCCGGGCGGCGACCGGCCGCCGCTGGCCGTGGTCCGCGGCGAAGGGCCCTGGCTCTACGACGACGAAGGCCGGCGCCTGTTCGACGCCACCAGCTCGTGGTGGGTCAATCTGTTCGGCCACGCGAATCCCGCGATCAATGCCGCGCTGAAGGACCAGCTCGACACGCTCGAACACGTGATGCTGGCCGGCTGCACGCACGCCCCGGCGGTGGAGCTGGCGGAACGGCTGTCGGCGCTGACCGGCGGCGCGCTCGGCCATGCGTTCTACGCATCGGACGGCGCCTCGGCCGTCGAGATCGCGCTGAAGATGAGCTTCCACTACTGGCGCAACAGCGGACTGCCCGGCAAGCGCGAATTCGTCTGCCTGCGCCACGGCTACCACGGCGAGACGGTCGGCGCGCTGGCCGTCACCGATGTCGCGGTGTTCCGCGATGCCTACGATCCGCTGCTGATGCGCGCCCACGTGGCGATGTCTCCGGACGCGCGCCAGGCCGCGCCCGGCGAATCGCCGCGCGAGGTCGCGCAGCGCGCGCTCGACGAGCTCGAAGCGCTGTTGCAGCAGCGCGCCGCCAGCATCGCGGCGCTGATCGTCGAGCCGCTGGTGCAGTGCGCGGCCGGCATGGCGATGCACGACCCGGCCTATCTGGACGGCGTGCGCGCGCTGTGCGACCGCTATCGCGTCCATCTGATCGCCGACGAGATCGCGGTCGGCTGCGGGCGCACCGGCACCTTCTTCGCATGGGAGCAGTCGCGTGGCGGGGCCGCGCTCGGCGCGCAGCAGTGGCCCGATTTCCTGTGCCTGTCCAAGGGCATCAGCGGCGGCTATCTGCCGCTGTCGCTGGTGCTGACGCGCGGCGCAATCCAGCAGGCCTTTGTCGCCGACGAGCTGTCGCGCAGCTTCCTGCATTCGCACTCGTACACCGGCAATCCGCTGGCCTGCCGCGCCGCGGTGGCCACGCTGGACCTGTTCGCCCAGCACGACGTGCTGGCGATGAACCGGCAGCGCGCGCAGTGGCTGGCCGAGGGGCTGGCCGGCCTGGCCGCCGATGCGCGGCTGTGCCACGTGCGCCAGCGCGGCCTGATCTGGGCTGCCGATCTGCACGAACCGTTCGCCTCCGAGACCTTCGCCGCCGACTTCCATCGGGCCGCGCTGGAGCAAGGCGTGCTGATCCGGCCGATCGGCAACACGCTGTACGTGATGCCCCCGTACGTCTTCGACGCGCCGCTGGCCAACTGGCTCGGCGAGCGTTTGCTGGCCGCGCTGGACAGCGCGCTTGGCACCGTGACGGCGCCGGCCGGCTCGGGCAAGGAGGCGCGCCATGCTGCTTGATCGACTGAGCCAGGCCGCGGCCGAGCGCGAACGCCAGGCGCTGACCCGCAGCCGCCGTATCGCGCATACGCCGTGTGCCCCGCGGCAGACCGTCGGCGCCATGCTGCCCGACGGCAGCGAGGCCGAGCCCCGTTGCCTGCTGGGCTTCAGCAGCAACGACTATCTGGGCCTGGCCAACCATCCGGCCATCGTCGAGGCCTTCGCCGAGGGGGCGCGGCGCTGGGGCGCCGGCAGCGGCGCCTCGCATCTGGTCACGGGCCACGGTCTCGCGCATCACCGCCTCGAGACCGAACTGGCGCGCTGGTACGCCGACTCGATTCCGGAGGCGGCCGCGCTGACCTTCTGCACCGGCTACATGGCCAATCTGGCGGTGCTGACCGCGCTCGGCGGCGCCGATGTGACGCTGTTCTGCGAGGCGCTGAATCACGCGTCGCTGATCGATGGCGCACGGCTGGCGCGCGCGAGCGTGCAGCGCTACCCGCATGGCGATGCCGCCGCGCTCGATGCGTTGCTCGCCGCCAGCGCGTCGCCGCTGAAGCTGATCGTCACCGACGGCGTCTTCAGCATGGACGGCGACATCGCGCCGCTGGCCGAACTGCTGGCGCTGGCCGAGCGGCACGATGCCTGGCTGATCGTCGACGACGCCCATGGCTTCGGGGTGCTGGGCGAACGCGGCCACGGTGTGCTCGAGCAACTGGGCCTGTCGTCGCGGCGGCTGATCTATATCGGCACGCTGGGCAAGGCGGCCGGTGTCGCCGGGGCCTTTGTCGCCGCGCATCGGCTGATCGTCGAGCATCTGGTCAATACCGCGCGCACGTATATCTTCACCACGGCGGCGCCGCCGGCGGCGGCCCATGCGCTGCTGGCCAGCCTCGCGCTGATCGAGGGCGACGAGGGCGCGCAGCGGCGGGCGGCGCTGCGGCAGCGCATCGCCGAACTTCGGACCGGTCTGGCGCCGATGGCCGCGCGGGCCGGCTGGCAGTTGGCCGACAGCGCGACCGCGATCCAGCCGCTGATCGTCGGCGGCAACGCCGCGGCGCTGTCGCTGTCGGCGGGACTCGAGCAGGCCGGCATTCGCGTGGGCGCGATCCGTCCGCCGACCGTGCCCGAGGGCACCGCGCGGCTGCGCATCACGTTGTCGGCCGCGCACGGCCGAGGCGATGTCGCGGCCTTGCTGGCGGCACTGGGCACGCTCGCGGCACCGGCCAGCTCTACGTGCAAGGAGGCCGCATGAGCCGACTTCCCGCCTTTGCCTGTTTCGTCACCGGTACCGATACCGGGGTCGGCAAGACGCACGCCAGCGCGGCGCTGCTGCATGCGCTTGCCGCGCGGGGCCGCACGACGGTCGGCATGAAGCCCGTCGCGAGCGGCTGCGAGCTGCGCGACGGCCAGTGGCACAACGACGATGTCGCGCAATTGCGCGCGGCCAGCAGCGTCGACGTGCCGCTGGCGCAGACCTGCCCGTGGCTGCTGCGCACGCCGTGCTCGCCGCATCTCGCCGCGCAGGCCGATGGCGTCCGCATCGACGCCGAGCCGATCCTGTCGGCGTTTGCCGCGCTGCGCGTGCAGGCCGACGCGGTCGTGGTCGAAGGCGTCGGCGGCTTTCGCGTGCCGCTGGCCACCGGACCCGACGGCTGGGATACCGCCGACCTCGCGGTCCTGCTGGGCCTGCCGGTGATCCTGGTGGTCGGCATCCGGCTGGGCTGCCTGAGCCATGCGTTGCTGACCGCCGAGGCGGTACGCGCGCGCGGGCTGCGCCTGGCCGGCTGGATCGCCAACCGGATCGATCCGGACATGCTGCTCGCCGACGACAACATCGCCACGCTGCGGGACGCGTTCGACGCGATCGGCACGCCGTGGCTCGGCACGCTGCCCTGGCAGGTGCCTGCCGACCAGGCCGCGCGTTGCCTCGATCTGGCCGCGCTGCTCGACCCCACCCGACATCCCGGCGACGCGCCCTGCGAGCGCGCCGCCTGACAACAGAATTCGACCCGACATGACTACCATCGCCACCATTTCCGCCGATTCGCTGCGCCAGAGCGCACGCCAACAGGCTGCTCAAGCCGCTCGCGCCGACGCGGCCGATACCAACGGCAACAGCGCCCGCTGGACCGTCGACGCCGTCGCCGCGCTGTTCGCGCTGCCCTTCAACGATCTGCTGTTCCGCGCGCAGCAGGTCCATCGCGAGCATTTCGACGCCAATACCGTGCAGCTGTCGACGCTGCTGTCGATCAAGACTGGCGGCTGCGAGGAGGATTGCGGCTATTGCCCGCAGAGCGCGCACCACGATGCCGGCGTCAAGGCCGGCAAGCTGATGGCGCTCGACGAGGTGCTCGACGCCGCCCGCGCCGCCAAGGCCAACGGCGCCACGCGCTTCTGCATGGGCGCCGCCTGGCGCAGCCCGAAGGACCGCCATCTCGAACCGGTGATCGACATGGTCCGCGAGGTCAAGGCCATGGGCCTGGAGACCTGCGTCACGCTCGGCATGCTGCGCGCCGAGCAGGCGCAGCGGCTCAAGGAAGCCGGCCTCGACTACTACAACCACAATCTGGATACCTCGCCGGAGTTCTACGGCGAGATCATCAGCACGCGTACCTACCAGGACCGCCTGGACACCATCGGCCATGTGCGCGACGCCGGCATCAACGTCTGCTGCGGCGGCATCGTCGGCATGGGCGAGACGCGCGAGGCGCGCGCCGGGTTGATCGCGCAGCTGGCCAACATGGACCCGTATCCGGAGTCGGTGCCCATCAACAATCTGGTCCAGGTCGAGGGCACGCCGCTGGCGGGCACCGCGCCGCTGGACCCGTTCGAGTTCGTCCGCACGATCGCGGTCGCGCGCATCACGATGCCGCGCGCGATGGTGCGCCTGTCCGCCGGCCGCGAGGCCATGGACGAAGCGTTGCAGGCGCTGTGCTTCCTGGCCGGCGCCAATTCGATTTTCTACGGCGACAAGCTGCTGACCACCGGCAACCCGCAGGCCGAGCGCGATCGCGCGCTGCTGGGCCGGCTCGGCATCCGCGCGGAAGGACACGCGGGATGACGAGGGTGTCCGCGCCTGCCGTGCTCCCGTTGCCCCGCCCCGCGCGGGGACGACGGAGAGTGGCGGGCGGCGCGGACACCTGCAGCCAGCCGGTCGCCGTTCCCCATCAACAAGGAGGAGCCATGTTCACCAAGATCCTGATCGCCAACCGCGGCGAAATCGCCTGCCGCGTCGCCGCCACCTGCCGGCGCCTGGGCATCCGCACCGTCGCGGTCTATTCCGACGCGGACGCGCAGGCGCGCCATGTCGCCTATTGCGACGAGGCCGTGCATATCGGCGGCGCCGCGGCGCGCGACAGCTATCTGCGCGGCGACCACATCATCGAAATGGCGCGCGCGACCGGCGCGCAGGCGATCCACCCGGGCTACGGCTTCCTGTCGGAGAACGAGGGCTTTGCCGAGGCCTGCGCCGCGGCCGGACTCGTGTTCATCGGGCCGCCGGCATCGGCGATCCGCGCGATGGGCAGCAAGAGCGCGGCCAAGCAGCTGATGGAACGCGCCGCGGTGCCGCTGGTGCCGGGCTATCACGGCGAGGACCAGGACCCGGCGCTGCTGCGCCGCGAGGCCGACCGCATCGGCTATCCGGTGCTGCTCAAGGCGAGCGCGGGCGGCGGCGGCAAGGGCATGCGCGTGGTCGAGGACGCCGCCGGCTTCGAGGCGGCGCTCGCGTCGGTCAAGCGCGAGGCCAGCGCCAGCTTCGGCGACGACAAGGTGCTGGTCGAGAAGTACCTGACCCGGCCGCGCCATATCGAGATCCAGGTGTTCGCCGACACGCAGGGCAACTGCGTCTACCTGTTCGAGCGCGACTGCTCGGTGCAGCGGCGCCATCAGAAGGTGCTGGAGGAAGCGCCGGCACCGGGCATGACCGAGGAGCGGCGCCGCGCGATGGGGGAGGCGGCGGTCGCCGCGGCCAAGGCGGTCGGCTATGTCGGCGCCGGCACGGTGGAGTTCATCGCAAACCAGGATGGCTCGTTCTACTTCATGGAGATGAACACGCGGCTGCAGGTCGAACACCCGGTGACCGAGATGATCACCGGCCAGGACCTGGTCGAATGGCAATTGCGCGTGGCCGCCGGCGAGCCGCTGCCGCTGTCGCAGGACCAGCTGCGCATCGACGGCCATGCGCTCGAGGCGCGCATCTACGCCGAGAACCCCGACAAGCAGTTCCTGCCGTCGACCGGCACGCTGCGCTATCTGCGCACGCCGCCGGCGGTGCAGTTCATGCGCGGTGAAGACGTGCATGGCCCGGCCGGCGTGCGGATCGATTCGGGCGTACGCGAGGGCGATGCGATCAGCCCGTATTACGACCCGATGATTGCCAAGCTGATCGTCTGGGGCAAGGACCGCGACGAGGCGCTGGCGCGCATGCGGCAGGCGCTGGCCGCTTATCACGTGGTCGGGCTGTCGACCAATATCGCGTTCCTGCAGCGGCTGGTGGCCTCCGAGCCGTTTGCCGGAGCAGATCTCGATACCGGCCTGATCGCGCGCAACGAGGCCACGCTGTTCGCGCCGCCCGCACCGGTCGGCATGGAACTGATCGCGCTGGCGGTGGCGGCGCTGCTCGATGCCGAGGCGCGCGAGCGCCGCATCGATGCGGCGGACCCGAATTCGCCGTGGACCCATGCCGGGCCGTGGCGGCTGAACGCGGGCGCCCAGCGGGTGCTGCGCTTCACGCATGGCGCCGACACGCTGGAAGTCACGCTGCAGGCCGACGCGCAGGGCAGCACGCTGTTCTATGCCGACCAGGCCGCGCCGTTCCGCACGCATTGCGTGGCCGACGACGTGCAGGTCGACCTCGGCACGCGCCGCGCGCATGGCGAGGTGCATCGCGACGGCGACGTCTTCCATGTATTCGCCGGCGGACGCCATGTGTCGCTGGAATGGCAGGATCCGCTGGCGCATGCCGGCGATGCCGAAGGCGAGGGCGGCAAGCTGACCGCGCCGATGCCGGGCAAGGTGATCGCCGTGATGGTCGAAGCGGGCGCCACCGTCACGCGCGGCACGCCGCTGCTGGTGATGGAGGCGATGAAGATGGAGCACACCATCAGCGCCCCGGCCGATGGCATCGTCGGCGAAGTGCTGTATGGGGTCGGCGAGCAGGTCGGCGAGGGCGAGCAACTGCTCGGCTTCGAGGCGAAGGCCGGTTGAGCCTTCGGGGACGTGGCATGCGGCACTCGCGTTGCGAAATGCAAGAACCGCATGCCTTCCCGAAAGCCGGGCCGCGACCTCGCGTCGACAATCCCCCGATGCCTTGTCTCCGCGAGGCCGGTTCCCGGGGGCCCCGCCTGGCATCGAACCAACGGCATTGGCGCCCGCCCGCGTACCCCGGGCATGCGCCATCGGCACGTCGGCACCGGACCGCATGGCTTTGCGGCACGAGGAAATCCTCAATCGCACGTTTTGAGTTTCCCATGCCCCGATACACCATCGACGCCTGCGCACCGGCGCCATCCGCCGCCACCGCCGCCACCGCCGCCACCGCCACCGCCGCCACCGCGGCCACCGCGGCCAGGTCCGCGGTCACCTCCTCGACCACCGCCACCGCCGCCCCATCCCCCGAACACGACTTCGGCGTGTTCCGCTTCGACGGCTATGCCGTGTCCATCAGGATGGACGACCACGGCATGCGAGCCGAGCGGCTGGTCAAGCCCACCACGCTGTCCAGCCCGCTGCATGCGCTGCTGTACTGGTTGAAGACGCTGTGCAAGGCCGAGGGCGGCGCGTCGTGGTATCTGAACGAGCGCGACAGCAATGAGGTGATCGGACAGCGCTGGGCCGCGGACCGGCAACGGCATCTGCGATCGTTCACGACGCCGCCCCCGCCCCCGCCACCTCCGGCGATCGACCTGCCGGCGATGGCCTGGGCCGAGGCGGCCTGGACGGTCGTGCTCGGCTGCCTGGAGAGCCGCGATCGTGCCGCGCTCGGACTGGCCTCGTGGGGCATGCAGCAAGCGATGCAGGGCGAGCTCGCTCTGCATGCGGCGCTGGCCCGCACGCGCGGCCTGCGCACGCTGGCGGGCCTGCAGAAGGTTGCGGCGGACTACGGCCTGGACGCCGGCCGGCAGGCTGATCCCAAGCGGCCGGACAGGCTGGCGCCAAGACAAAAGGAGGCCCTCGTCGTGGCGCTTGCCGAGCGCATCCCGATGCTGGAAAGCGCTCAACGCGGTGCGGCGCTCGACTGTCTGTGCCGCCAGGCCGCGGGGCTGGAGGGCCGCAACGGGATGCGGGTACGCGCCGCGCTGCTGATGTCGCTGCCCAAGGAACAGCGGGAACAGGCGGCCGCCGTGCTGATGCCCGACAAGGCGGCCTATGCGGCGCTGATCCGGTCGCAGACGCCGCAGGAACAACAAGAGCGGCTTGTCGGCATTACCGAGGCCTTTCTGCACCAGCCCGGCACGGTAGGGGAGGCGGTCAGCCGCTGGGACCAACTGCTTGCCGATGCCCAGGGCGACCTGCTTGCACGGCCGGCCCTGGCGCAGCGGCAACTGTGCGCGTTGGCCGCATGCCTGAAGAAGATCGGAAGGCCCGGGGGGAACGGCGATCGCGAGCTGCCCGCTGTCGCGTTCGATCGCTGGCACGCGCTGCATCGGCAGCTGCCGGCCTTGCCTGCCACGGAAGCCGTCGAGCTCGCGTACGCGCTGTCCAGAAGCCTCGATCGTCTCGACGTCGACGGCATCGACCGCGCAAAGGCAGTGGCGTTGGTCGATGCCTGGCAAGCCAGCGTGAAGCTGACCTGCGAACAGCAGGTCAGGCTTCTCGCGCGGCTGGCGCACCTCAAACCGACCGATGGGCCGGCCGAACGCTGGTCGGCGGTGTGGGACCGTATCGAATCCGAGCAGCTTGGCCGCCTGGGCCCCCAGGCGGCGCGCGAGCTGGCATGGGTGCCGGCGCAACAGGGCTGGCAACGCGTGGTGGACTTCTGCATGGACCGCCGCAACGCATCGGCGGATCAGCGTGCCGATATGCTGCTCGCGCTGGTCCAGCTCGTCGATATGCGGCGGTTCTTCTACCGCCAGCTCGACGTCAAGGCATTGAAGCCGAAGCTTCACGAGGCCGCGCTGGACCTGATGAAAAGCGGTGGGCCCGTGATCCCGCTGCTGCGATGCCAGTGGCGGCCGAAGGCCGAGATCGCCGCGGCCATCCGGCAGCATCTTGACTGGCCAGATCATTGCCAGGCGCTGGTGCAATGGCTCGAGTACCGCGGTCATCAGGATGCGGCGGCGCACTGGAGCCTGCCCGACCTGCTCGCGCTGCAACCGGACCTGGCCCGGCTTGCCCGGCATATCGGCCAGCATGGCGGGCACCCGGCGCGCGAGGCCGGGCAGCGAGTGGCGATGGCGGTCGCCTCATGGGCCGATACGCAGGTCGCCGCAGACGGCAGGCAGGGGGAGTCGGGGTTGGCGCTGGCGGAAGCATTGCTGCCGCTGGTGGAAGGTACGTGCCGCGATGACGGCGGCGTCGCCACGCTGGCGCGGCTGGCGCAACTGGTCAACAGCCTCATGCTGGCGGCGAACGAGCAGCCCGGTATCGCGCGCGCCGGCCGCATCGACGCCTTGTTTGACGCGACGTGGGCGCTGGTGGATGCGCTCTCGCCCGCTGGCCGCCGCGCCGTGCTGGAAACGCTGATCGCGCTGAAGGAGCCGCTGCCGCCCAACGAGATACGCCGCACGCCGCAATTCTGGGCCGGCAGGACCTTGCTTCGGGCCGCCCGGGCCATATCGGACGACATGCCGGGCCGCGCCGTTCTGCTGGTGGGGCTGGCGAAGGCCGAGTACATGCTCGATGGCCAGAACAACGTCGGCGCCCACTTCGGCCGTGCGCGAATGCAGATCCACGCCATGACGGTCGCGTTGCCGGACAGCGAGTTCGCGGTGGCCGCGCAGCGCCTCGCGCTATGGTTCTCCAGCCGGCCAGCCGACCGTGCCGAGGCGCACGCCTGGGACAAGGCGAAGTCCGCTTTCGTCGCCCGGGTACGAGGCCTGTCGGTGGAACATATGGTGGCGCGCCAGCGTATCGAGTACTGGATGCAGCCGGACTGACAGGGGATCCGGCGATTCGGCCGGCCTGCCCGGGCTGTGCGGGCTGTGCGGGCGCCGGTCCGACAATGACGGAGTCTGAGACAATACGCCGGGACAAGACCAAAGACGTGGAGAAGCGATGAAGCTGCAGTTGTACGTGCCCGATGGCCGCTATGCGCCGTGGATCGAAGGGTTTGCGCAAGCCCTGCCCGAGGCGCAGTGCGTCACCTGGGAAGAGAGCCAGGGACAGCCGGTCGACTATGCGGTGGTCTGGCGCCCGCCGCTGGAGATGCTGAAGGGACGCCGAGACCTGAAGGCGGTGTTCAATCTGGGCGCCGGCGTCGATGGCATCCTGCGGCTGCGCGACACCGATCCCGAAGCGCTGCCGGCCGGGGTGCCGATCGTGCGGCTCGACGACGCCGGCATGGGCGCGCAGATGGCCGAGTACGTGACCCACGCGGTGCTGCGCTATTTCCGCCGGCTCGACGACTACGTGGCGCAGCAGCAGGCGGGCACGTGGAAATTCCTCAAGCCGAACCGGCGCGCCGATTTCACCATTGGCGTGATGGGCGTCGGCACGCTGGGCGCGCAGATCGCCCGCACGCTGGCGTCGTTCGGCTTCCCGGTGCGCGGCTGGAGCCGATCGCCGAAGACCGTCGACGGCGTGCAGTGCCATGCCGGCGAGGCCGGGCAGGCCACCTTCCTCGACGGGCTGCGCGTGCTGGTCAACGTGCTGCCACTGACGCCCGAAACCGAGAACATCATCGACGCGGCGCTGCTGAACCGGCTGGCCAAGGGCGCCTATCTGATCAACGTCGCGCGCGGCCCGCACCTGGTCGAAGAGGACCTGCTGGCCGCGGTGCAGCAGGGCCAGATCGCCGGCGCGACGCTCGACGTGTTCCGCACCGAGCCGCTGCCGCCGGAACATCCGTTCTGGCGCGAGCCGCGCATCACCATCACGCCGCATATCTCGGCGCTGACGCTGCGCGAGGACAGCATCGCGCAGATCGCCGACAAGATCCGCGCGCTGCGGGCCGGCCAGCCGATCGCCGGCGTGGTCGACCTGCAGCGCGGCTACTGAGCGGCGCACCACATAAAACCGGACCGCCGCCGCGAGCGGCGGCCACCACCAGACGAGGAGCAGCGATGAACCAACCCAACTACGTGAAGATCGTCGAGGTCGGGCCGCGCGATGGCCTGCAGAACGAGAAGGCGATGGTGCCGGCCGACACCAAGGTCGCGCTGATCGATCGGCTGACCGAAGCGGGCTTCGTCAATATCGAGGCGGCTTCGTTCGTGTCGCCCAAATGGGTGCCGCAAATGGCGGACGGCGCCGAGGTGATGGCGCGCATCCAGCGCCGGCCCGGCACGCTGTATTCGGTACTGACGCCGAACATGAAGGGCTTCGAGGGCGCGGTCGCGGCGGGCGCCGACGAAGTGGTGATCTTCGGCGCCGCCAGCGAGGCCTTTTCGCAGAAGAACATCAATTGCTCGATCGCCGAATCGATCGCGCGCTTCGAGCCGGTGGCGGCTGCCGCCAAGGAAAAGGGCATCCGGCTGCGCGGCAGCATTTCGTGCTCGCTGGGCTGCCCCTACCAGGGCGAGGTGCCGGTCGCCGCGGTGGTCGACGTGGTCCGCCGCATGCGGGACCTCGGCTGCGACGAGATCGACATCGCCGACACCATCGGCGTCGGCACGCCGGCCCGCGTGCAGGAAGTGATGCGCGCCGCCGCCGCCGAGTTTGCGCTGGACCGCCTGTCCGGCCATTTCCACGACACCTATGGCCAGGCGCTGTCGAACATCCTCGCCAGCCTCGACGTCGGCATCCAGATCTTCCACGCCTCGGTAGCCGGCCTCGGCGGTTGCCCCTATGCGAAGGGCGCGACCGGCAATGTCGCGACCGAGGACGTGCTGTACATGCTGCATGGCATGGGCGTGCGCACCGGCATCGACCTGGAGCAGGTGGTGCGCGCCGGCGATTTCATCTCGCAGGCGATCGGCCGCGCCAACAACTCGCGGGTCGGCCGCGCGCTGCTGACCAAGTGGGCGGCCGACCAGGCCGAAGGCAATGCCGCGGCCTGCGTCTGAAGCCGTCTTGAGCCGTCCGAAGCCAGTCCGATCCAGACAAGAAACCACAACGCGCGGAGACCGAAGCCCGATGCAGAACCTCGCCCGACCCTTGTCGTTGTCCGAAGGCACCGCCGCCGAGGCTGCCTTGCCCGAATCCGCCCGGCGCGTGGCGCGCCTGCTCGCCGAGCTGGGCCATGACAAGCCGATCGTGATGCTGCCGTCGACCGGCAAGACCTCGGCCGAGGCCGCTGCCGGGCTGGGGTGCTCCGTCGCCGAGATCGCCAAGTCGATTGTCTTTCGGCGGCTCGACGACGACGCGCCGGTGGTGGTGATCGCCAGCGGCAGCAATCGTGTCGACGAGGCCAAGGTCGCCGCGCGCGTCGGCGCGCTCGGCAAGGCCGATGCCCGCTTCGTTAGGGAAAAGACCGGCTATGCGATCGGCGGTGTCTGCCCGATCGGCCATGCGGTCGCGCCGGTGATGCTGCTCGATCGCGACCTGTTCCGCCATGACAGCCTGTGGGCCGCCGCCGGCCATCCGCACGCGGTGTTCAACCTGACCCCGCAGCAACTGCAGGCCATCACCGGCGCGGAAGTGGCCGACGTGGCGCAGGAGGGTTCGGCATGAGCCCCGATCTGAAACCCGGCCTGGCGTTCACCTGGCGCTATACGGTGCCGCCCAAGGCCACGGTGCCGAATCTCTACGACGATGTGCCCGGCTGTCCCGAGATGCCCGACGTGCTGGCGACCGGCTATATGGTCGGCATCATGGAGTGCGCGTGCCTGCAGATGCTGCGTGAATACCTGGACTGGCCACGCGAGCAATCGCTCGGCACGCTGGTCAGCTTCACGCATCTGGCGCCGACGCCGGCCGGCATGACGATCACGGTCAAGGGCGTGCTGACGGCGATCGAGGGCCGCAAGCTGCGTTTCGAGTTGTCCGCCTGGGATGGCGAGGACAAGATCTCCGAAGGCGTGCATGAGCGCCATCTGATCGACGCGGCGCGCTTCAACGACAAGGTCGCCGCCAAGCGCGAACGGGCGGCCGCCGCGCCAAGGTAGATCGGCCGCCCCAAACGCTTGGGTTTGCCGCCGTTTTGGCAAGCAGCCATGTTCGGCATGGGAACAATACCGTGCAGGTCCGCAGGGTGCGCCTTCGCCCTGTGGGCACCCCGATACGGGGCGGTCTTGATTCACTCCATGTCCGAACGCCATGCCCGAATCGTACAAGTACGTCTACCACGGCTTGCCGCCGCGACAATTCGAAGACATCGAACACCTGCGCCCCGTCTTCGAGCGCGCCTACAGCGTCAGGATCGTATGGCTGCACGACAAGCCCGTGCGCGCCGAACGCGATCCGCCGGCCCGGTTCGGTTCGCCATGGTCCAGACTGATCTACTGGCTGCGCAGCCTGCTGCGTCTGGAAGGCGGCCGCAGTTGGGCCATCGGCCGGCGCGACGCCCGTACCATCATCGAGCAGCGACGCGGGATCGAACAGGCGTGGTGGTCGGCCCACGGGGCCAGCGAGAATAAGCAGGCCAACGGCAATGACAAGGCCGGCACGCCGACGCGCCACATCGCTGCGACACCGGCACCCGCACCGGAAGCTGCGCCTGCACCCGCATGCATCCATCCGCTCTTCTGGCGCGAGGTCTGCCGATTCCTCGAGCCGGACCAGGTACTGGCCGTGGCGGCGGTCAGCAAGGACGCAAGGCGCTCCACCGCCAGCCATGCGCTGGTCGCGCGCGCCATGCGCGGCGCGGCGGAAGCCACGACGCTGTCGGCGATGCTGGCCGTGCTCGACGAGATGGCCGGCTGGCAGCGGCGCCAGGATCCCGAGTGGCCCGTGCCGATGGCCAGCCATGGCAGTCTGATGTCGGCGCTCGCGGCACGCGTCCAGGTTCTGCTGCCCGCGCAGCGGCAGCCGGCATGCGAGGTACTGCTCGACACCGCCGAGCGCCTTCATGCGGTCGGCCTGCGCGCCCGTGCGCTCGCCGCGATCGCCCGCTCCCTCGATTCGGTACGCGACTCCGACCGCGACGCGACCGAAAGCCGCCTCGGCCGGTTGATCGACGCGCTGCCGGCCGATCATCGATATCCGGCGTTGGCCCCCGTGCTGGCGAGCCACCGCACGCGGGAAGCGCGGCGGGCGTTCACCGCGCTGGGTTGCACCGCCGAGAACTGGTTCGCCGTCGTCGGCCGGCTTCCGGCATCCGAATGGGCCAGGGCAACATGGATCGTCTGCGAGGCGCTGCTGCAGGGGTTCCCCGACCAGTGGTCCGCGCAGCCGCCGCGCGCCGAGGCGTGGGACGCGATGCTCGGCGCCATCGATCGGACCGGCACGGCCTGCAACGAGCCGGATCGCGATCGGCGCAAGGCATTCGCACTGGAGGCCATGTGCAAGACCTGGATCGTCGGCGGCAATCCCGAGGAGGACGAGGCGCGGTGGCGAGCATTGTTCGAACGGATGAGCGCGCTGCCGCCCGCGCTGATCGCGCCGCCGATGCGCCGGCTGCGCGCCCGTCTGAGCGATCTGCCCGAGGCCGTCGGCCGGGCGTGTGCGTCGGGATTTCGCGGCTGGCTGCAAACGGCCGCGCTGCCGGCCGCGCAGCGGATCGAACTCGGTGCGCCACTGATCTCCTGTCTGCCCGAAGACGAGCGAGGCGCCTACTGGGAGGCAAGGTGGGCCGACTGGTGCGGCGGTGTCGGCGACGATGATGCGCGGCGCATCGGCTTGGCACGCGGATTGATCGGCATGCTCTGGAGCGTGCCGTCGCTGGCGAACTGGCCGGCTCAGCTCGGCGGGCACGGCGGCAGCGCGCCGCTGGCGCCTGGGTTGCACGCCAGGCTGCTGACGATGTTGCCGGCGGAGGCCATGCGCGATGCGCCCGGCAGCATGGCGCAGGTGCTGGCCGAGTCGATGCGTCTGGCGCAGCAGTACGACAGCCCCTTTGCCGCCTTGTGGTGGTACGCGGCAGGTGCGTTGTCGCCAGCGCAGCAGCGCAGCGTGGAATCGATACTGCAACGCATGGACTCGGTCAGCCGGTTCGGTCTGCTGTACGAATTGCTGCAGGACGAGCGCCGCCTGCCTTGCGCGGCGACGCTGGCGATGAACTGGCTGCGGCAGCCGACGACGGGCATCGAGGAAGGCCCGGTGCGGATCCGGCTCGCCTCGCTGCTGGCCAGGCTGTGCGAAGAGGAGACGCGCGCGGGTCTCGCGTTGTCCAAGGTGCTGGACCGCATCGAGACGCTGGCCGGCGAACTCGAAGCGAGTCCGCCGGTACGGGCCCAACTCCAGTTCGCCACCGACATGGTGATGCTTGGCAACACCGCAGCCATGGCGGCTAGCCTGCGCCAGCCACCGCCGCGCGAGGTCGTGGAGGCGATCATGCTGCTGGATCGGATCTGGCGCTGGGTCGCACGCGCGCCAGCGTCGATGCGCGCGGAAGTCGTCCAGGCACTGCTGCTGCGCAATCCGGGTTCGGGACGCAATACCGAGAACGCGAACGTCTACCACTACCTGTCCAGGCCCAGCCTGCATCATGTGCTCGAATTGGTCAGAAGCAGCGTGTCAAGCGTGCCGGCCGGGCGCCGTGGCGACATCCTGCTTGCGCTCGCGGTGGCGCGTATCGACAGCGCCAGAGCGGCCGGATTCGGTGCCATGCACCTCGCGATGTGGGACCTGCTGCGCGATGCGATGCCCGACCGGAACCGCCTACCTATCCTGTTCGCGGTCGGACGCTGGCTGATCGATTCGCCGATGGACGATGTCATGCGTTTGCGCTGGCGACATTGCATGGCCGAATACGCGGCGCTGTGCGACGGCCTGGCCGAAGTCGACCGCAACTGCGTCCGTCCATGGCGGCTTGCCGTGCAACAGGCGCTGTCGTTCGCGGTCGCCACGCCGGTCCGGCGCCGATCCATGGACTCGCGGCAAACGCGTGAGCCTGCCGCGCCCTGAAGACGGACGACGGACGATGCCTGATTCTCCGAAGTACCTCTACGATCCGACCCACGCCGACAGCATTGCCGCGCTGTCCCGTCTCGGACGGGCGCCGTCGAGCGACGCGCAAACCATCGGCGTGTTCCGCTTCCGTGGCGAGCCGGTCCGGGTCGAGCGCCTGGACGACAACACCTTCGTCGCGATCCGGCTCGATGCAGCGGGTCGGCCGCGCAGTCTGCTCGACCGGCTGCTCGACCTCGTGCGGTCGCTGTTCCGGCTGGAAGGCGGGCGGCGATGGCAGCTGACCGGGCGCGACCGCCGCGAGATGGAATCCTGGATGTTCGCGATGTCCGCGCGCGCGCTGCAACAGCAGATGCGATGCCAGCACGAGCAGGCCGCGGTGCGCGATCGGCGCGACGCCAGCACGCTGTCCCGGTTCGAAGCGTTGCCGCTGCCGTTGCTGCACGCGATCGGCGTAAGGCTCAGTCTGCAGGACTGCCATGTGTTGCGGCAGGTCTGCTCTCGGTTCGCCAAGCCGATGGCGCACTGCGTGCCCTTGCTGCAGGCGGCCTTGTGGACCACGCTGCCGGGGCTGCGCCGCGCGCTCGCGCATACGCTGCCGCAAACGGAGAGCCGGCCGTTCGCCGTCGAGCCGGACCGGCCGACGCGCGCAAAGGCATTGCAGGTGGCGGCCGACCGCGTTTCGGAGCTGCCCGCCAGCCAGCGCTGCGCGGGCCTGCGCAGTGTGCTCGATGCGATCCAGCTGGCGTTTCCCGACGGCGACGGCGCCGCGGTACCGCTGCGCGTGCTCGCCACCGAGCTGGCGCGGCAGCCATGTCTTGCCGTGGAAGAGAGCCGTCAGGTCCAGCGTCTCGCGGTGGAACTTTGCCGCGCGCTCGAGCGCCTGCCACTGGCCGAACGGATCGGCGCGGCATTGGCGCTGCACAGGAATCCGACGCTGTCGATCACCGACCGCGTACGCGCGCTGCTGGTGCCGGAGTCCTGCTGGCTGCTGGCCGTGCGCGTGGTTCCAGCGGTGCAGCGGCGCCGCGTCGTCGACGATCTTGCCAGCCTTGTTGCCGAGCCTTCCCGTTTGCCGCCGTCGAAGGCCGTGCCGTTGGCCCTGCAGGCGCTGGAGCTGGCCGAACTCGATCCGGGCGCCAGCGCGCACGCGCTCGCGGCACTGTTCCGGATCTCGGCGCCGGCCATGCTGGTGCAAGACTGTCCGCCCGATCCGCCCGATCCGCCCGATCCGCGCGGTGGCGACGCGGCGTCCCGTGCCGGGATGGCGGTATGGGAGCGCCTGTTGGCAACGGCGTCCGCATGGCCGACGCAGGCAGCTGTCATTCTGATGAAGGCGCTGTTGCAGGCGCTGGCCGCGCTGTCGGACCAGCGCGTCAAGAACAAGGCCCGCCTCGCCGCAGGCAGATGGCTGCAGAATGCCGGCGAGCTGCCGGGCAACGATCGCCATATGATCGAGGCGCTGCTGTTCGCGCTATTGGCCGAACCCGCCCGTCTCGCTGCCTGGAACGCGATGTGGGACGCCTTGCCGCCGCCGACGTCGCAGCACGACGACGCCGCCGAGGCGGAACTGCGGCAGATTGCGCGATGTCTGACGTACGTGGCCGATGCCACCCAGTGGGAATCGATGCTGCTGCCGCGGCTGACGCCGTTGCCACCGCAGCAGCAGGCGGCATTGCTGTCAAACCTGCCGGCCTTCCTGTACAGGGGCCCGCATACGATGGAACTGTTCGAGCGGGTGTTGAACCTGGCGGTCCATCATCGACTGCTGAAACCGCTGACGCTCTGGTATCGCGCGCGCACGCTGGCGGACTACGGCCAATACAGCGATGCGCTGGACAGCGCGCTGGTCTGCCTGCCGACGGCCCAGCAGGCCCAGTGGATCGTGGCGCTTTCGCGCAATCGGGTGGTGCCCCAGCTATGGATCGATGTGGGACTGGCCGCGATGGAGCCGCCGTTGCCGAATGCGGCGCTGCAGGCCTCGCTGATCGGTGCAGTCGCGGTGCAGTGTCACAGTCACGGCGTTGCGCTCGACGCCGACTGGAGAACGCGGATCGCCGGGCTGACCGAGGCCCTCGTGCAGCTGGAGGGCACGGCGGCGCGCCTGGATACCGCGGCGCTTTCGGCGCTGATCGGCATCGGCGACATCCTGCTGCAATTGCACGACGGCGCGACCGCGCCGGTCAGGCAGCCGTGGGACAGGGACGCGATCCTGGTCTTCGTCGATGCCGTATGGAGATGCGTGCGCAGTTTGCCCTTTGCCAGCACGCTCGGCATGCTCGGCACTCTGTGCGCGGTGCGCGCGCCCTTTGCCCCGTCGTACGAGCGCCACTTTCATCTGGCCACGGTCAGGCATGCGTTGGAGCTGCTGCCGGCGTTGTCGCCCGAGCAGCAAAGCGACCTGCTGCCGCTGCTGGTCGACATGGAATCCGGGCCCACGGGCGCGAGGCCGATCGATTGGCGCGGTTTCGACCGCTGCCGCCAGACGCTGTGGCAGGCCATCGTGGACCTGCCGGCCCGGGAGCGGGCGCGCGCCCGCCTGCTCGACAAGGTGTCGTACTGGTTTGCCCGTGCCCCGGCGGACGCGGCCAGCCGCCAGGCGTGGCGCGACGCCCGCCGCCAGTACCTCGCCATGGTCGATGGCGTGCAGTCCGACCACCGTCCGGTACTGGCCTGGCGCTGAGGACGCGGCAGCCCCGGCCCGCCGGGCTGTGCCGACCGCGCAATGGCGCTACACTGCGTCGATCAGCCTCCGGCCCTTCGTCCCCATGCCAGCCGACGCCAAATTGATTGCCGATCTGCGCCGCCGCGCGCTTGCCGCCCAGTATGCGAGGCCGGTCGCCTCGCCATGCCGCGATGTCTGCCGCATGGGCCAGCACGGCTACTGCGAAGGGTGCTTCCGCACCATCGACGAGATTGCCGGCTGGGCCAATCGCCGGGACGAAGACAAGCGCGCGATCTGGCAGATGCTGCCGCAACGCGCCGCCGCGGCGGGCACCGCCGATACCGCCGATACCGGCGATACCGGCAATACCTTCGATACTTCCGATACCTCCAATACAGGCGACACGGTGCAGTCGGGGCGCCCATGAGCGAAGCCACAGCAAACCAGCCGGACGCATGCGCCGACCGGTTGCCCGCCGGCATCCGCGTGTTCGAACGCGGCTGGCTGTCGGCCAACAACGTGCTGCTGATCGACGGCGACGATACCGTGCTGGTCGATACCGGCTATGTCAGCCATGCCCAGCAGACCGTGGCGCTGGTCGAGGCCGCGCTGGACGGCAAGCCGCTGAAGCGGCTGATCAATACCCATCTGCATTCCGATCACTGCGGCGGCAATGCGCTGCTGCAGCGGCGCTGGCAGCCCCGCACATGGATTCCGGCGGCCGAGGCCCGCGCGGTGGCGCAGTGGGATGTCGATGCGCTGAGCTATCGCGCCACCGGCCAGCAGTGCGACCGCTTCTCCTTCGACGCGCTGCTCGAGGACGGCCAGTCGATGCGGATGGGTGGCCTGGACTGGCAGGTCATCGCCGCCCCCGGGCATGACCCTCACGCGGTGATGCTGTTCGCGCCGGCGGAAGGCATCCTGATCTCCGGCGATGCGCTGTGGCAACACGGCTTCGGCGTGATCTTTCCCGAGCTCGACGGCGACAGCGGTTTCGCCGAGCAGGACGCCGTGTTGCGGCGGATCGCCGAGCTCGACGTACGGCTGGTGATTCCCGGCCATGGCAGCCCGTTCGCCGATGTCGGCGCGGCGCTGGAGCGGGCCCGCGGCCGGCTCGACTATCTGCGCGCCGATCCGCGCCGCAACGCCGTGCACGCGCTGAAGGTGCTGGTCAAGTTCAAGCTGCTGGAGCAGCGGCAGATGACGCGCGACGCGCTGCTGCAGTGGATGGCGCAGGCACCGCTGCTCGAGCGCGTGCGGCTGCGCCATCTGGACGGTGCGCCGTTGCCCGGCGTGATGGAGCAGGTGCTGTCCGGCCTGGTCAAGGCGGGCGCGGCCACCGTCGACGGCGAGATGGTGCGCAATTCGGATTGAGCGCGATGAGTACGGTGCCGATCCTGCGGGGCGAGGGGTTCTCGCTGCGTCCGTTTCGACAGGCCGACGCGGAGCAGTTCGCCGCCGCGGTGCAGGAGTCGATGGCGAGCCTCGCACCGTGGATGCCATGGGCCCATCTGCGCTACAGCGAACGGGACGCGCAGCTGTGGATCGATACCTGCGCCGACAATCTCGCGGCCGGGCTGTCGTACGACATCGGCGTCTACTCGCAGGACGGCCGCGTGCTGTTCGGCGGCGTCGCGCTGAACCAGATCTCGACCGAGAACCGCATCGCCAATCTTGGCTACTGGATTCGCAAGAGCCGGCAGGGCCAGGGCCTTGCGACCCGCGCTGCCTGGATGATGGCCTGCTTCGGCTTTCACCGGCTGCATCTGACCCGCATCGAGATCGTCGCCGCCGAGCGGAATCTGGCGAGCCGCCGCGTCGCCGAGAAGACCGGCGCGCTGCTCGAATGCATCGCGCGCAACCGGCTGGTGCTGCACGGCGTGCCGTGCCGCGCGGCGATCTACTCGCTGGTGCCGGAGTCGGTGATGCCCACCGCTCCGGCCGCGCCGCCATGATGGATCAGCGCGTGATGCTGAACGCGTAGGTGCGTTCGTCCTGGCGCGGAATCACGGTCAGGCCCTTCTTCGCCGCCCACACATTGATCTGGTAGTACAGCGGAATCACGCCGTAGTCCTTGATGCCGATCTCGGTGGCCTCCTGCAGCAGCTTCTCGCGCGCGCGGTCGTCGATCGTCGTCAGCGCGGCGCTGAGCTTGGCGTCCAGCGCCGGGTTGCTGTAGCGCCCGCGGTTCGAGGCGCCCCAGCCCTTGCCGGGGTCGTAGGTCGCCAGCAGCGACTTCAGCGACGAGCCGGCCTCGCCGGTATCGGCGCCCCAGCCCGCCAGCATGAACGAGAAATCGAGCTTGTTGGCGCGCGTGAAGAAGCTCGCCGACGGCATCGCCTCGACGCGCGTCTGGATGCCGATGCGCGTCAGCATCGACGCGATCGCCTGCGCGACCTGTTCGTCGTTGACATAGCGGTTGTTCGGCGTATGCAGCGTCAGCTGGAAGCCGTCCGGAAAGCCGGCCTCGGCGAGCAGGCGTTTGGCCGCTGCCGCATCGGCGGTGTCGGGCTTGAGCGCCGGCACGTGGCCGAACAGCGAGCTGTTGACCAGCTGGCCGGTCGGCTCGGCCGCGCCTTCCATCACGCGGTCGACGATCGCCTGGCGCGAGATCGCCTTCGAGATCGCCTGGCGCACGCGCGCGTCCTTCAGCGGATTGCGGGGCAGCGGCTTGCCTGCCTTGTCGGCGACGAAGGGCGAGACCTCGCGGTCGCTGTCCATATGCAGGTACATCATGCGGAAGGTCGGCACCTTGAACACCGACACGCCGGGATCGGCCGACAGCTTGCGGATGTCCGAGGTCGGCACGTTCTCGATCACCTGCACGTCGCCGGCCAGCAGCGCCGCCACGCGCGGCGCGTCGTTGGTCAGGATGCGCAGCGACACCGTGTCCCATTGCGGCTTGTTGCCCCAATAGGCATCGTTGCGGGTCAGCTCGACGCGGTCGCCCTTGCGGAAGCTGACGAACTTGTACGGCCCGGTGCCGACCATCGCCTTGCCGCTGTTGAAGTCGTCGCTCGATGCGGTCTCGGCGACCTTCTTCGACACCATGTAGATCGTCGACAGGTCGTTCGGCACCAGCGGGTAGGGACCGTTGGTGGTGATGCGCACGGTCAGCTTGTCGACCGCCACCACGTCCTTGAAGCCCTTGGTGTAGATCGTGTACGGCGACGGGCTGTTCTTGACGGTGGCCGGCCGCGCCAGCGAGAACACGACGTCCTGCGCGGTGAATTCGCTGCCGTCGTGGAACTTGACGCCGGGCCGCAGCTTGACCTCCCAGGTGGTCTCGTCGACCGCGCGCCAGCTTTGCGCCAGCGCCGGCTTGAAACGCATCTTCTCGTCCTTGGCGATCAGCGTCTCGAACATGTGCTCGGCGACGTTCGCGTTGGGCGTGACGTTGTGATAGTGCGGATCGAGCGAGGTGATATCGCCGGACAGGCCGATGGTCAGGCTGGCCGCGTGCGCAGGCAGGGCAGCGGCGCCGAGGGCCAGGCTTGTGGCCAGCACCGCGGCGCGCAGGGTACGACGAACGAATGGCATCGGGCACTCCCGTCGGTTGTGGTGTGGCGCATTGTCCGGACGTGGCTCTTGCAGTGTCAAGACGGACAGACCCGCGGCACGGCATTGCACCGGGGGCAGGCAGACCGGGGCACCGCTAGCCCGCTGGCGCCCCGCAGGGGTGCCTGCTGCACCGCGATGAAACGTCGCGCCGGTAGTCGACAGACCGAGGCGATCGACCGACGCAAGAATGCCCCTCCGGCGCGAAGGCCCCGGCGCCCTGACCCGACCCTTCGAGGAATCCGATGCCCATCCACGACCTCGGCCGCGCGAGCGCGGCCATGCCCATTGGGCCCGATCCGACCGATTGGGACCCGACCGGTTCCAATCCGACCCGGCCAAACCGCCTGACCGGCGAAGCGCCCGCGCCAACCGGCACGCTGCATCCGCAGGCGCCCGGGCAGCCGTCCAGCGTTGCGCTGGTCGTCGCCGGCTCCGACGCGGCGCCCGGCCCGTGCTGGACGCTGTTGGCCGAACCGATGAAGCGCATCGCCGGCTATCTGTCGTTGCACGATCGCATCGCGCTGTCGCGCGCCAACCATGCCGTGCGCGACGCGTTGGGACAGCTCGCTGCCACGACGCTGGAGCGCGCACGCCAGGTGTCGACCCTGTCCGCCTTGTCCGGCGTTCTGAATCGCATCGACGCGATGGCGGACGTGGGTGATCGCATGTTGGTCTTGCGGGCATTGGCGCGGCGCACGAGCTGCC
This sequence comes from Cupriavidus gilardii, assembly GCF_013347325.1. Taxonomy (NCBI): domain Bacteria; kingdom Pseudomonadati; phylum Pseudomonadota; class Betaproteobacteria; order Burkholderiales; family Burkholderiaceae; genus Cupriavidus; species Cupriavidus gilardii. Next base: position 130,388 of record NZ_CP054626.1, read on the forward strand.
TGGCGCGTGCCCACCGTGTGCGCGCATGGCGGCTGGTGCTGCGCGCGAGCGATGCGCTGCCTGTGGCGGCACGCGGCGCCGTGCTCGTTGAACTGGCGTCCGTGCCAGGCGTGGCGCGGATGCCGGAGCCGTTGTGGCATGACAGCGTGCGCGAAGTCCATGTTCCCGATTGCCTGGCGATGCTGGATCAGCGCCTGAACGGCCTGCCCGGGCCCGGCCGGGCGGCGTTGACCTTTGCCTTGCTTGAAGTACGCGCACCGCAGCGGGGCGGCGGGGTGTACCTGAAGCCGCCCCCGCGGCAGCCATTCGACCTGGCGGGCCATCTTGCGCTGGCCGCCCTGTTGCCGGCGGGCCGGCACCGCGATGCCGCGCGGCTCGCTGTCGAATACCACCTGCGTTCCCCCGGCACGCCAGCGGAACTCTGGCGCGACGGCTTTGGCGCCGCCTGTGCGGCTGGTCGTCGGACGATATCCGCGTGGACGCTAGTGGCGCTGCTGGAAGCCAGGACCGTCGAAGGACCGCCGCTGCTCAGTGCGCTGGAAGCGCCCCAGCTGGCGTGGCAGCAGGCATTCGCACAGGCCGGACGCTGCACCGGGGAGGCTGCCGCGGAGTTGGCGGTCGGTCTGATGCGATGCTTGCGCGCCGGCTGGGCTGCCGACCCGTTCCGCAGGCAGGGCATCGACGCGCTGTGGCAGCTCGGCGTCGATCTGCGCTTCGATGTCGATCAACGCGCCAGGCTGTTTGCGCGATGGGGCGGCTGGCTGTCTGCGCAGCAGTGGGAAGCACTGTGCGACGAGCTGATGGAGCGGTGCGCCACCGAAGGCACAACGCGTTCCCGACGTGACTGGCTGAATCGATTGTTCGACACCGCCCCGCCGGGCGCGCGTTCGATGCCACGGCAACGGGCATTCACGGACACGCAGCGGAAAACATCGGATGCCGCGGCGCCGCTGGAGCGTGCGGCATCGCTCGCACAATGGCTCGAGGCGGCTCCGGGCGAGCCGCCCCCCACCGAGATGCAAAGCTTCCTGGACGCCTTGATGGCGGCCATGCCATTGGCCGACGATGGCCGCGCGGTGCTCGCGCAGGCGATGCAGCGGCTATGCGACACGTCCGAGCCGTTTTCCGCGAAGATGGTCGCGCTCGCGGCCGATTTGCCGTCCTGGACCGGCGAGATGGAATTGGCCCCGCAACCGGCACTGGCGTTGGAGTTTGCGCGTCTTGCCATCGTGGTGCAGTGGCAGTCGGAACAAGGCCGCGATCGCATCCACAGTGCCGACGCGATGGTTCTGCGCAACTTCGTCGATCTCCTGACCCGGTCGGTCAGGCGTTTGCCGATCGAGGTTCGGCAGACGGTGCTGCTCGACCTCGGGCAAGGGCCGACCGAGCAGTACGAGGGCCTGTCCAGTATCAACGCGAGTACCGAATGGATCCTGTCCGTCGCGGCGTCCTTGCCGCCGGCGTATCGCGTCGACGTGCTGCGCCAGTGGGCCGAGGCCGATACGCGGCGCAATGCTGTGGCCACGATGTGGCACCAAGCGAGCGGCAGCGAATATGGCTGGGCGCCCAGGCGCGCGGTATGGCGCGCCATCATGCAGATTCCGCCCGAGTATCAGGCGTCGCTGCTGTGCGCGACCACGGACTGGTTCCACAGCGTCGTCTCTTCGACGCCGAGTGCGGCGTCACGGAAGGACGACGATTTCGTGGCAGCCGGCGCGCAATGGCTGGAAGCGCTGCAGCGTTTGCCGCCCGACGATCGTCTCGAGCCGCAATCCCTCGTGATGCCGCAGGTGGCAGTGATGATGGAGGATGCGGTAGCGAGGCTGATCTGCAGGTTCGACCGCGCATGAAGCACGGCGCCGGAACGGGGGCCGACGCCATGCGTCCGGGACGGCCGGCGGCGCATCCTGCGCGCCGCCGGCCAGCGCTGCGCTAGAACGTCGTGCGCAAGCCCACGCGCACGCTGCGGCCGGCCATCGGCGCGATGTCGCGCAGGATCGAGGTGGAATTGCGGGCCTCCTCGTTGGTCAGGTTGTCGCCGCGCAGGTAGAGCAGGGTTTGCGTGCGCCCGCTCTTGATCTTGTAGGTCAGCGCGACGCCCAGCATCGTGTAGGCGTCGGTCGGCGTGTCGTTGACGGGCACCCGGGTCTGCTTCGCGGCCCAGGTCAGGTCCAGGCGCGCGCCGAAGGGGCCGGCGCCGTAGACGAGCGCGCCGCCAAGACGCAGCGGCGCCAGCCGCGGCAGCGGCTCGCCGGTCTCGCGGTTCTCGCCGCGCACGTAGTCCGCCCGCGCCTCGAAGTCCAGCGTATCGCTGCCGGTCAGCAGCTTGCGGGCCAGCCGGGTCTTGCCCTCGGCCTCGAAGCCGTACAGCGTCGCCGGAATGCCGAGATAGCGCAGTTCGGGCAGGGCGTCCGCGTTGCCGGGGGCCACCAGCTCGCCTTCCTCGTTGCGCGCGTTGCCCGTCGCGGACAGCGCCAGATAGTTCGAGAAGCGGCTGTAGAAGCCGGACACACCGGCGCTGTGATCGCCCTGCTTGAAACGCAGGCCGAGGTCGACCGAGGTGGCGCGTTCCTTGTTGGCGTCTGGATTGCCCTGTTCCCAGGCGCCGGTGGCGACGTGCGGGCCGTTGGCGTACAGCTCGTAGAAGGTCGGCGCGCGCTCGGTGTAGGCGACGTTCGAGGTCAGCGACCAGGCCGGGCCGAGCTTGTACAGCAGGCCGGCCGAGGCGCTGCCGGCATTGAAGCTGCGCTTGGCATCGGCAAAGCGCTCGTTGCCGCCGGCGGTGGCCTTGATGCTGGTATGGTCGATGCGGCCGCCCAGGTTCAGCTTCAGGTTGCCGGCCGAATCCAGCGGCATTTCCTCGAACACGAACAGCGCGGCATTGTCGGTGTCGCTGCTGGGCACGAAGGCCTCCTCGCCCAGCGCGGAGAAGCGGGTCGCGCCGAACTGCGCGCCGATCACGCCGCGCATGCGGCCGATATTGCCGTGCTGCGCCTCGATGCGGGCGTCCCAGCCCTTGTTCTTGAACACCGTGCCGGTTTCGCCGCCCTCGATTTCCTTGTGCTCGTAGTCGGTATAGCCGAACTTGCCCTTGACCGATTCGAACCAGCCGCCGGTGGTGCCGGACAGGTTGCGCGCCTCGCCCTCCAGCGCGAAGCGGTCCTGCTTCATGTTCAGCCGTACCTCGTCTTCGGCCGGCGTGCCGTAGTCGTTGCGATAGGCGCTGTAGCTGGCGCCGACGAAGCCGTCGGCCCAGGTGTAGGAGCCGCCCAGCGCGCCGCCGTGCTGCTCGGCGTTGGTATTGGGCAACCGCTTGCGCACCTCGCTCTCGCCTTCCTCCAACGGCTGGCTGTTGCGCAGCCGCTCGCTGCGCGCGTAGCCGGGGATGCGCAGATCGCTGGTCTTGCGGGCGAATGCGTCGGCGTGGATCGCAAACTTGCCGTTGCCGGCCTCGATCAGGCCGCTGGCATTGCGGGCCGCGTCGCCGTCGATCGTCGCGCTCAGATCGGTGGCGCCGGTCACGCCTTCGATCGGCGCCTTGGGGATGCGGTTGTCGATCACGTTGACCACGCCGCCGATCGCGTTGCCGCCGTACATCAGCGCCGCGGGGCCGCGCACGACCTCGATGCGCTCGGCCACCAGCGGGTCGAGCGGCACCGCGTGGTCGTAGGACAGCGTGGCGGCGTCGATGCTGCTGCCGCCGTTCTGCAGCACCTTGATGCGGTCGCCATCGAGCCCGCGAATCACCGGCCGGCTCGAGTTCGGCCCGAAATAGGTCGACGACACGCCGGGCAGGCTGTTCAGCGTTTCCCCGAGCGTGCTGTTCTGGCGCACGGCCAGGTTGTCGCCCTGCAGCGTGGAGACGGCCGGCACCAGCGAGTTCAGGTCGCTGCCGAGCGGATTGGCGGTGACCACCACTTCGCCGAGGGTGGGGGCGGCGGGGGCGGCTGCCGGGGCGGCCTGGCCCCACGCGGCAGGCGCGGCCAGGCACAGCGCGACGGCGGCCAGCGGGGTCAGGCGGGCGCCGAGCCGAGGCGCGATATGTGTCAGGTGTTGTGTCGGGCTGGCCGAAGCGTCGGCGGAACGGTGTGCGGTAGTGCGTTGCAGGGTCGGATTCATGGCTCGCGATGCGAAGAACATCGTGGCGATCGGTCGCGCTCGGTGACTCGCTGCGGACTGGTGCGGCAAGGCGCGGCAAGGCAAGGCCCGCGGCGATGGCGTGGCAGTGCCGGGCCGTCGCAGGGGGAATGCCGGTCAGCGTGGTCGAACGTCGGGATCGCCGGGTCGTCAACAAGCGGCCGCAAGAGCGGCCGCGCTCAGGCGAAGGCGAGCGAAGAAGGTGGGGCGCGCGTCAGGAAGCTGCGTTGCGGCGGCAGGTGGGGCCAGCGCCAAGTGATGCCGGGCGGCACCAGCGGCTTGCCATGCGACAGCAGCGGCATCGGCGGCGTACCGCAGGCACCGAGCGCCTGCGTGGCGGCGTCGAACAGCACGCACGAATGGATCGGCGTGCGCGCGCTGTCCGGTGCATGGCTGTCGATACGGGTATCGCTGCCGGCGGAGGCGAGCGAAGTGCCGACCAGGTTCGCCGAAGCCGGGTTGCCAGACATTGGCACGGCCGGCGAGCCGCCGTGCTGGATGCGGTGAACCAGGCCGGCGTGCTGCGCCAGCAGCAGGCACAGCACCAGCCACAGGGCCCACAGCGCGCCACTCAGGCGATCCGTGCCCCGGCGCCGCAGCGCGCGCAGCAGCTCAGTGCGCATGTCCGCCATGGTGCCCGCAGTCGCACGGGGCCCCGTCGTGATCGTGATGATCGTGATCGTGATCGTGGTCGCGATGGTCGTGATCGCCCTCGTCGTCGAAGGCGTCTTCCCAACTGGGGAACGGATCGTCGTAGGCAATCCAGGCCTCGGGACCGGCGGCCATCTCGGCGTCGCTCAGCAGGCACGCGTCGAGCGCCGCTTCCAGCGCGGCGCGGTCCATGTTCTGGCCGATCAGCACCAGCTCCTGGCGCCGGTCGCCGAACGGCGCCGGCGCACCGTCGACCTGCGAGTCGGCGCGGATCGCGGCCAGTGTCTCGTCGTCCTGCGGCCAGTCGGCCGGATCGATCGCCGCCCACCAGGCCCCGGCACCGCCGTGGCGGCACACGCCGCCGGCCTGGCTCCAGCTGCCGGCCACGTCCATGCGGCTGGCCAGCCAGAAGAACCCCTTGGAGCGCAGCACGTTGCCGTGCTGGCGCAGCCATTCGGTATGGATCAGGTCGGCGAAGCGGCGCGGATGGAACGGGCGCCGACGCCGGTAGACGAAGCTGCCGATGCCGTAGGCTTCGCTCTCGGGCACATGCTCGCCGCGCAGTTCCGCCTGCCAGCCCGGCGCTGCCGCGGCCGCTTCGAAGTCGAAGCGGCCGGTGTCGAGCACCTTGTCCAGCGGCACCTTGCCGAAGCTGGCGGGCACGATCTCGGCGCGCGGATTGAGCACATGCAGCAGCGCGATCAGCCGTTCGCGTTCCGCGTCGCCGACCAGATCGATCTTGTTCAGCACGATCACGTCGCAGAACTCGACCTGCTCGATCAGCAGATCGACCACGGTGCGGTCGTCCTCGTCGTCGCGGGCCTGGCCGCGGTCGCTCAGATAATCGGCCTCGTCGAAATCCTGCAGGAAATGCGCGGCGTCGACCACGGTGACGATGGTGTCGAGCCGGGCCAGGCTGTCCAGCGCGTGGCCGTGTTCGTCTTCAAAGGTGAAGGTCTCGGCGATGGGCAGCGGTTCGGCCACGCCGGTCGATTCGACCAGCAGATAGTCGAAGCGCCCCTCGCGCGCCAGCGCCGCGATCTCGACCAGCAGATCCTCGCGCAGCGTGCAGCAGATGCAGCCGTTGGACAGCTCGACCAGCCGCTCGCCGGCCTGCGCCAGCACGCCTTCGCCGACCAGGCGCGCATCGATATTGACGTCGGCCAGATCGTTGACGATGACCGCCACGCGCTTGCCTTCGCGGTTGGCCAGCACGTGCTGCAGCAGCGTGGTCTTGCCGGCGCCGAGGAAGCCGGCCAATACGGTGACGGGAAGACGGTCGGCCATGGCGATCTAGGGTATGGGGGGCAGGCGTTGCGCCGAGGTGCGCGGCACGGCGGCCGCGCTGATGCAACAAGGTTGCGACTGTAGCAGAAATGCGCGGCCGCGGCACCCTTGCCGTGGCCTGGCGACGACGAGCGCGGCTGCGCCGTCCTGAAAAGCAAAACGGCCCGGTGTTCCGGGCCGTCGGCAGTGCGAATCGAGGGGGGCAGGCCTCAATCGCCGAACAGCTTCTGACGCAGCTCGCGGCGCTGCTGGGCTTCCAGCGACAGCGTCGCGGTCGGGCGGGCCAGCAGACGCGGCACGCCGATCGGCTCGCCGGTTTCCTCGCACCAGCCATAGTCGCCGGACTCGATGCGGGCCAGCGACTGCTCGACCTTCTTCAGCAGCTTGCGCTCGCGGTCGCGCGTGCGCAGCTCCAGGGCATGTTCTTCTTCGATCGTGGCGCGGTCCGCCGGATCCGGCACGATGACCGTTTCGCGCAGATGCTCGGTGGTCTGGTCGGCGTTCTTCAGGATTTCGTCGCGCAGCTGTTCAAGGCGGTTCTTGAAAAAGGCCAGTTGGGCCTCGTTCATGTAGTCCTTGTCGTCCATCTTCAGGATTTCAGCTTCAGTCAGAAGTTTATTGCTGCTCATGGTTGCTGCTGATTCTCTTGTTGATGCGACCGGCGGCGTCGTATTCCGCGCGGATGCAGTGTCGGTCCGCTTGCGCGGTTCGACCGTTTCACTCTGGCTGGCTGCAGTCTTGCTGCTTCGCGTGCCTCCCTTTGCCGCTCCGGTACCGGCCGGCGCCGAGCCGTTCCGGGGGGTAGGCGCAGCTTGCTGTCCCTGCGCCTTTGTCGTAGCGGCCGCAGCACCAGCGGTCTTGCTGCGGCTTTCTTTGGTTTTTGCTGCGGCTACCATGGGATCCCTTTCTCGGCGTCGGTCGACATCGGTCGGCGTCGTTGCCCCAGCGGCAACGCCCTGAAACGTTGCGGCACGAGATCCCGCGCGTTCGACGGCCATCGCACGAGCACAGCGGCCGCACCGCAGGACGGCCGTCTGATGCTGACGACTACCGCCGCCCTGCATACGACGCGGGCGGCGGCAAGACCGCGCTGCCCGCATCACATCCGGCTTATTGTACTTGAACAAATTACCAGGAGATACGGTGGAAAACCGGACCGGATATTCGGTGTTTCACCGAGCGGCGCGTACCGCGTATATCCGTGCGCAGCACCGGTGTTTCACCCGTACGGGGGCCGCATCGCGGCAAGCAGGGCGCTGGCGGTGCTGGTAACCGAGGAGCGGAGCCCGCCTCGGTCACCCAGCCATCGTCAGGCGAGGCAGTTGGCCAGGCCTTTGAGGATCGCGTCCTTGGGCAGGTCGACGCCGATAAACACCATTTTGGTGCCTGGGGTTTCATCTTCCCATTTGCCGCCGATGTCGCTGCCCATCAGCTGGTGCACGCCCTGGAATACCACCTTGCGGTCGACCCCTTCCATATAGAGCACGCCCTTGTAGCGCAGCAGCTTCTCGCCGTAGACGGTCAGGATCCCCGACAGGAATTCCTCGAGCTTGCCGTAGTGGAAGGGCTTGTCGCTGCGGAAGACGAACGAGCCGATGCGGTCGGTGTGGTGGTGATGATGGAGGTGGTTGTGGCCGTGACCGTGACCGTGACCGTGCTGGTGACCGTGGTCGTGGTCATGGCCGCAGTCGGCGCCGCAGTGCTCGCCATGCTCGTGGTCATGGTCATGGTCGTGTTCCTCGGCGCGCAGGAAGTCCGGGTCGATCTCGAGCTTGGCGTTCAGGTTGAAGCCGCGCAGGTCGAAGATCGAGTCGATCGGCGCCTCGCCGAAATGCGCGGTGCCGATCGGCGCGCGCGGATTCATCTGCAGCACGCGATGGCGCAGGTCGGCCAACTCGTCCGCCGACACCAGGTCGGCCTTGGTGATGAAGATCGCATCGGCGAAGCCGACCTGGCGCTGCGCCTCCTCCTGCTTGTCCAGCTGCTGGTTGCCGTGCTTGGCGTCGACCAGCGTGACCACGGCGTCGAGCAGATAGCGCGAGGCGATCTCGTCGTCCATGAAGAAGGTCTGTGCCACCGGGCCGGGATTGGCCACGCCGGTGGTCTCGATCACGACCCGGTCGAAATCGATCTCGCCGGCGTCGCGGCGGCCGATCAGGTCCGACAGCGCCTGCACCAGATCGCCGCGGATCGTGCAGCAGATGCAGCCGTTGCTCATCTGCACGATCTGCTCGCGGCCGTCCTGCACCAGGATCTCGTTGTCGATGTTTTCCTCGCCGAACTCGTTTTCGATCACGGCGATCTTCATGCCGTGCTGTTCGTTGAGGATGCGCTTGAGCAGCGTGGTTTTGCCGCTGCCGAGAAAGCCCGTCAGGATCGTGACCGGGATCAGTTTGGACATGTTGGTTCTCCGGGATGGGGGGAAGCGTCGGCGGCACTTTCGGTCGCACCTTCAGAGGCATCGTCGGCGGGCGCGTCGGCCACGGTGCGCGCGCCGCATTCGGCGCAGATGCCGTTGACGGTCAATTCGACGTGCTCGACCGCGAAGCCGCTCGGCACGCGCGGCGCGGCCTGCCGCGGCGGCGCGCTTTCGGCCTCGAGACAGAAGGTGCGGTCGCACCGGCTGCAATGGAAATGGCTGTGCCGGCGATGGACCTCGGCGCGCGCCGCCTCATGCTCGATCAGGCTGAAGCGGAACACGCGGTCGTTGCCGGCGCGCTTTTGCGCCAGGCCCTGCTCGACCAGCCAGTCGAGCACCCGATAGACGGTGACGCGGTCGATCGCCTCGACGCCGCCCGGAAGACGGTCGATCACGGCCTGGTGGGTCAGCGGGATGTCGCTGCCGATCAGGCACGCCAGGATGCAGACGCGCGGTTGCGTGACGCGCGCACCCAGCGCCCGGAGGCGCTCCTGTGCCGCATCGACGGCGGCCGGCAGGCTGGGAGTGGGCGAAGACATGGGGCGATTTAACCATAGTGCCCACGGAGATGCAATTCAGTTGCGAGAACGGGGGCTTGTCGAGTTCAGCGTGGCGCTGGGTCCCTGTAGTTTTGACAACGGTGCCGGAGCCGCGGCGGCAATTATGGGAAGCGCCGCCCTGCGTGCCATGGCCGGCGTCCGGGCATGCGCCGTGCTCCCGCACGATCGTTTCCACACGGGAGTGCCGCGCGCCATGTCGAATCACACCATCAGCGAAGGCTTGCCGTTTCCCCTGGGCGCCACCTGGGACGGCGACGGCGTCAACTTCGCGCTGTTCAGCGCCCATGCCAGCAAGGTCGAGTTGTGCCTGTTCGACCAGAACGGCGAACGGGAAATCGAGCGCATCGCGCTGCCCGAATACACCGACGAGGTCTGGCACGTCCGCGTGCACGGGCTGGCGCCGGGCGCGGTCTACGGCTATCGCGTGCACGGGCCCTACGATCCGGCCAACGGCCATCGCTTCAATCCGAACAAGCTGCTGCTCGACCCCTATGCCAAGGCCTATGTCGGCGAGCTGCGCTGGGACCCCGCGGTGTTCGGCTATCGGATGGGCGAGGACGACCTGAGCTTCAGCGACAGCGACAGCGCGCCCTTCATGCCGAAGTGCCAGGTCGTGGACCAGGCCTTCACCTGGGAGCACCCGTTGAGCGTACGCGTGCCGTGGGAGCGGACCATCTTCTACGAGACCCATGTCAGGGGCTATACCAAACGCCATCCGGTGGTACCGGAGGCGATGCGCGGCACCTTCGAGGGACTAGGCCAGCGTGCGGTGATCGACCATATCAAGGCGCTGGGCGTGACATCGATCGAGCTGCTGCCGATCCACGCCTTCCTGAACGACAGCCATCTGCTCGACAAGGGCCTGACCAACTACTGGGGCTACAACACGATCGGCTTCTTCGCGCCGGATCCGCGCTTCTTCGCGCGCGGGCCGGGCGCCGTCGGGGAACTGAAGCAGATGATCGACCGCTTTCACGAGGCGGGGCTCGAGATCATCCTCGACGTGGTCTACAACCATACCGCCGAAGGCAGCGAACTGGGCGCGACGCTGTCGTTCCGCGGCATCGACAACCTGTCCTACTACCGGCTGATGCCGGACGACAAGCGCTACTACATCAATGACACCGGTACCGGCAACACGCTGAACCTGTCGCATCCGCGCGTGCTGCAGATGGTGATGGACAGCCTGCGCTACTGGGTCACCGAGATGCAGGTCGACGGCTTCCGCTTCGACCTGGCCACGATCCTCGGCCGCGAGCCAGGCGGCTTCGACTATGGCAGCGGCTTCCTGAAGGCGTGCCGGCAGGATCCGATCCTGTCCAGCGTCAAGCTGATCGCCGAGCCGTGGGACTGCGGCCCGGGCGGCTACCAGGTCGGCGGCTTTCCGGCCGGATGGGCCGAGTGGAACGACAGGTTCCGTGACTCGGTGCGCGACTTCTGGCGCGGCGAGGAGGGCGTCGCGCCGGAACTGGCGGCGCGGGTCACCGCCTCCGGCGACAAGTTCAACCACAGCGGGCGCCGGCCGTGGGCCAGCGTCAACTTCATCACCGCGCACGATGGCTTCACGCTGCACGACCTGGTCTCGTACAACGACAAGCACAACGATGCCAACGGCGAGGACAACAACGACGGCACCAGCGACAACCGCTCGTGGAACTGCGGCGCCGAAGGGCCGACCGACGACCCCGATATCGTCGAGCTGCGCGAGCGCCAGAAGCGCAATCTGCTGGCCACGCTGCTGTTCTCGCAGGGTACGCCGATGATGGTGGCCGGCGACGAGTTCGGCCGCACCCAGCAGGGCAACAACAACGCCTACTGCCAGGACAACGACATCAGCTGGGTCGACTGGGACATCGACGAGCGCGGCCGCGCGCTGATCGAATTCGTGCGCAAGCTGACCGCGCTGCGGCGTGCGTTGCCGGTGCTGCGGCGCGGCCGCTTCCTGACCGGCGAGTTCGACGAGGAGCTTGGCGTGGCCGACGTCAAGTGGATCAGCGCCGCCGGCGACGAACTGACGCCGGAACACTGGGACGACGCCTCGATGCGCTGCTTCGGCCTGGTCATCGACGGCCGCGCGCGCGCCACCGGCATCCGCCGTCCGGCCTCGGAGGCGACGCTGCTGCTGGTGTTCAACGCCTATCACGACATGGTCGAGTTCACCCTGCCGCAGATCCCCGGCAGCGACCAGTGGACCTGCCTGATCGACACCAACATGCCGGTGCGCGAGGAGCTGCCGGAGTTCTCGTCCGGCGACGTCTACCAGGTCACCGGGCGCTCGGTGTTGCTGTTCGCGCTCGAGGCGCGCGGCTCGACGCGGCGCGTGTTCGAACGGCTGGAAGGCGTGCTGACGGAGGAAGCGCAACCGGGCGCCGGCAGCCACTGACATCGAGCCGGCACCGCCCGGGGCAAGCGGCGCGCCGTGCGCTTCTGCCCGGGTATTTCCTGATATTTGACGCAAGTCGCCGTTGATAGCATGGCGGCTCCAAGCCGCGGCCTCCGGTGAGGCGGCCCACGCCGCCACGGCGGCTGGGCGGCATGGCAGTCTGCACGACGGGAAGTCGGGGAAATCAGGAGAAATAATGAAACACGTTGCAAAAACCGTGGCCGCCGCCCTTGCGGCCGCCGCACTGGCGCTGCCTGGCGTGGTACAGGCGCAGGACTATCCGGGCAGCCGGCCGGTTTCGGCCGTGGTGCCGTTCGCCGCGGGCGGTCCGACCGACAAGGTGGCGCGCGAACTGGCGCAGGTCATGTCCAAGCATCTGGGCGCGACCATCGTGATCGAAAACCTCGGCGGCGCCGGCGGCACGATCGGCGCGAAGAAGGTGGCCCAGTCTAAGAACGACGGCCACACCGTGCTGATCCACCATATCGGCATGTCGACTGCGCCGGCGCTGTACCGCAATCTGGGCTTCGATCCGCTGAAGGACTTCGAGTACATCGGCGAAATCGCCGACGTGCCGATGGTGCTGGTCGGCAACAAGAACCTGCCGCCGAACACGCTGAAGGACCTGCTGCCGTACATCAAGGCCAACGCCAGCAAGCTGTCGCTCGCCAACGCCGGCATCGGCTCGGCCTCGCACCTGTGCGGCCTGCTGTTCCAGAGCGCGATCCAGACCGAGCTGACCACGGTTCCGTACAAGGGCACCGCGCCGGCGCTGACCGATATCCTGGGCGGCCAGGTCAACCTGATGTGCGACCAGACCACCAATATCGCCGGCCAGCTCAAGGCCAACGCGCTCAAGCCCTATGCCGCGATGCAGCCGCGCCGCGTCGAGGCGTTCAAGGACATCCCGACCGCGGCCGAGCAGGGCCTGTCGAACATCGAAGTCAAGATCTGGCACGCGATGTACGCCCCGAAGGGCACGCCGCAGCCGGTGATCGAGAAGCTGTCGGCGGCGCTGCAGAAGTCGGTGACCGACCCGGGCTTCCGCGCCAAGATGGCCGAGCTGGGCGCCGAAGCGGTGCCGGCCCAGCGCGCCACGCCGGATTCGCTGAAGACCTTCCTCGGCAACGAAATCAACAAGTGGACCCCGGTGATTCGCAAGGCCGGCGTCTATGCGGACTGAGTCGAGGCGACGCTGACCGATTCGCCGCCGCTGCGTTCCGCGCAGCGCGGCGGCGGAACGGCATCCGAGGCCACGCGGCAGCGCGTGGCCTTTTTGTTTTTGCATGGTGGAAAGCTGCGCGCCTGCGCTGACGGGGGCCGGGGCAGCCGAGGCAAGGGGCCGCTGCGGCCATCTATATTGAGGAGACGCGCGCGGAGCGGCGACGAATGCGCCTCGTCCGCACTGTCGGCGCCCGCCCTTGAATTCCGTCAGGCCGTCGCCAAGTAGCTGCCTGAACCCAACTCAGAAGCCACCATGGAACAGTATCACGGCACTACCATCGTCAGCGTCCGGCGCGGCAACCAGGTTGCCCTGGGCGGTGACGGTCAGGTCACTCTCGGCAATATCGTGATGAAGGGCACCGCACGCAAGGTGCGCCGCATCTACAACGGCAAGGTGCTGGTGGGCTTCGCCGGCAGCACCGCCGACGCGTTCTCGCTGCTGGACCGCTTCGAGGCCAAGCTGGAGAAGTACCAGGGCAATCTGACGCGCGCCGCGGTCGATCTGGCCAAGGACTGGCGTTCCGATCGCGCGCTGCGCCGGCTCGAGGCGATGCTGATCACCGCCGACCGCGACACCACGCTGGTGATCACCGGCAACGGCGACGTGCTCGATCCCGAAGGCGGCATTGCGGCGATCGGCTCGGGCGGCGCCTATGCGCAGTCGGCCGCCAAGGCGCTGATGGAGAACACCGAGCTCTCGCCCAAGGACGTGGTCGAGAAATCGCTGCGCATCGCCGGCGAACTGTGCATCTACACCAATACCAATTTCGTCATCGAGACGCTCGAGTGAGCGTCCGCATCACGCTTTCCCGCACGTGACGCCCGCCGGGCGCACCACCGCGCGGCAGTGCGCCGTGGCGGCGCCCTGACCGGCCCTCATTGAACGGATACCCGGATACCGAGACCCATGTCCCACACCATGACTCCGTCGGAAATCGTTTCCGAGCTCGACAAGCACATCATTGGCCAGAACAAGGCCAAGAAGGCCGTCGCGGTGGCGCTGCGCAACCGCTGGCGTCGCCAGCAGGTGGCCGACCCGCTGCGCCAGGAAATCACGCCGAAGAACATCCTGATGATCGGCCCGACCGGCGTCGGCAAGACCGAGATCGCGCGCCGCCTGGCCAAGCTGGCCGATGCACCCTTCATCAAGATCGAAGCCACCAAGTTCACCGAGGTCGGCTATGTCGGCCGCGACGTCGACACCATCGTGCGCGACCTGGTCGAAATGGCGATCAAGCAGACGCGCGAATCCGAGATGAAGAAGGTGCGCACCAAGGCCGAGGATGCGGCCGAGGACCGCCTGCTCGACGTGCTGCTGCCGCCGCCGCGCGACATCGGCTTCGCCCAGCCCGAGGAAAAGGATTCCAACACCCGCCTGGTCTTCCGCAAGAAGCTGCGCGAGGGACAGCTCGACGACAAGGAAGTCGAGCTCGAACTGGCGGCCGCGGTGCCGAGCCTGGACATCATGGGCCCGCCGGGCATGGAAGACATGACCGAGCAGCTGCGCAGCATGTTTGCCGGCCTGGGCCAGGGCAAGAAGCTGCGCCGCAAGATGAAGGTCAAGGAAGCGTTCAAGCAGCTGATCGACGAGGAGGCGGCCAAGCTGGTCAATGACGACGACCTGAAGCAGAAGGCGCTGGCCAATGTCGAGCAGAACGGCATCGTGTTCCTCGACGAGATCGACAAGATCGCCAGCCGCAGCGAACTGGGCGGCGGCGAGGTGTCGCGCCAGGGCGTGCAGCGCGACCTGCTGCCGCTGGTCGAGGGCACCACGGTCAGCACCAAGTACGGCATGGTGCGGACCGACCATATCCTGTTCATCGCCTCGGGCGCGTTCCACCTGTCCAAGCCGAGCGACCTGATCCCCGAGCTGCAGGGCCGCTTCCCGATCCGGGTCGAACTCGAGTCGCTGTCGGTGGCCGACTTCGAGGCCATCCTGACGCAGACCGACGCCAGCCTGACCAAGCAGTACCAGGCGCTGCTGGCGACCGAGCAGGTCGACCTGGTATTCGCGCCGGACGGCATCCGCCGGCTGGCGGAGATCGCCCACTCGGTCAACGAGAAGGTCGAGAACATCGGCGCGCGCCGGCTGTACACGGTGATGGAGCGCCTCCTCGAGGACCTGTCGTTCCACGCCACCCGCTCGAGCGGCGAGACCGTGACGATCGACGCGGCCTATGTCGACGAACGGCTCGGCGATCTGTCGGCCAACGAGGACCTGTCGCGCTACGTGCTGTAAGCCAGGGCGCGATCCCCGAAAGCCGCACACCGAAGTGCGCCTTCTCAGCGATGAGAAGGCGCATTTTTTTCGCCCTCTGTCGTCTCGTCGTGACGTGCCCGCCTCATGTGGGAATCGTCTTACTCCCCTTTCGGAAGCCCCCGCCTGCTTGCAAAAGCGCACGCCACATAACCTTCATATACGACGAGACAGCAAGGCGGACGCCACCGTCGGGCCTTGCGACCTCTCACCGTTTGATGACGACAGGAGCGCGACATGATGAAGAAATGGCTGTCTGCTGCAGTGTGTTCGATGATGGTTGCCGCACCGGCAGGGTTTGCGCTGGCGCAGAGCGCGCCGTCCGGTGCCCGCGCCGACTATGACGCCGCCGTCTCGCGGGCCGACGCCGACTACAAGAACGCGAAGACCCGTTGTGACGCCATGAAGGACAACGCCGAGGACGTTTGCGAGGCCGAGGCCAAGCGCGACCGCGACGTGGCGAAGGCCGAAGCCGAGGCGCGCCGCGATGGCACCGAGGCGGCACGTGCCAAGGTCCTGAAGGTCAAGGCCGACCGCGAGTACGAAGTCGCGAAGGAACGCTGCGACGACAAGAAGGGCAACGACAAGGACGTTTGCGTAAAGGAAGCCAAGACGGCGCATGAGAAGGCGCTGGGCGAGGCCAAGACGACCCGCGCGGCTGCCGGCGGCGGCACGCGCACCGATGTCGCCGAGGCGCGCCGCGAGGCCCGCAAGGACACCAGCGACGCGGCCTACAAGGCGGACAAGGAGAAGTGCGACGCGATGTCGGGCGACGCCAAGGACCGCTGCGAGGCCGACGTCAAGGCGAAGTACAACCGCTGATCGATGCGCAACGGGCCGGCCGCGGCTGACGCGGCCGGTGCCATCTGTGCACGGCGAGCGAAGTCGCGAACGTATCCATCCACATTGAGGAGCAGATCATGAACTGGGACCAGATCGAAGGGAAATGGGAGCAGGCCAAGGGCAAGGTCAAGGAGAAGTGGGGCCAGCTCACCGATGACGATCTCACGCAGATCAACGGCAAGCGCGATCAGCTGGCCGGCAAGATCCAGGAGCGCTATGGCTACACCAAGGAGCGCGCCGAGGAAGAAATGCGGGAGTGGGAGCGCGACACCCGGTGGTGATGGCCGCCCGGTGACATCCGTTGACGGCAGGTAAGCCAGGTAAGCGTTGGTAAGCAGGCTGGCACGGCCGCCGCGACGATGAGAAGCTTGCGCCTCGTTGGGCTGCAGTATGGCCGTAAGCAGGAGGTCAGAATGAAGCATATCGGTTGGATGTCGGCAGGCGTGCTGGCCGGACTGGCGGGGGCGACGGCGTTCCTGTGCGCCGTGCCCGACCGCGGCGAAGCCACGCGCATCGATGCGGCCACGGGCGACGGCAAGGTCAAGGTCTCGCACGCGGTGTTCGTCAGCGAGTCCGCCGAGTACGGCGCACGCTCGAACCGGCATGCGTTCGATGCGCTGCGGGTGGGTACCAGCGGCATGACCGGCACGACGGACATGGCCGATCGTGCGGCCAACGGCGGCGATGACCTCGGCTGGGACTACGTGCAGCTGCGCCTGTGAAGCGGCGCGCGGCGGTGGCCGTGATGCGATACGGCAAGGGCCTGCGAATGCAGGCCCTTTTTACGTTCGCGCGCCTAGCGCGAGACCGGCCGCTTGGCGAGCTTGCGTTGCAGCGTGCGCCGATGCATGTTCAGCGCGCGCGCGGTCGCCGAGATGTTGCCGCCGTGTTCGGCCAGCACGCGCTGGATGTGCTCCCACTCCAGCCGCGGCACCGACAACGGCAGCGGATCCTCGAGCGCGGCCTCGGCAGCCTCTTCCGAGATGCCGGACTTGAGCGCGGCCAGGATCGAATCGACATTGGCCGGCTTGGCCAGATATTCGTCGGCGCCCTGTTTGACCGCCGCCACCGCGGTGGCGATGCTGGCGTAGCCGGTCAGCACCAGGATGCGCGCGCGCGGCAGCATCGCCCGCAGTGGCGCCACCAGCTGCAGCCCGGAGTCGGCGGGCGCGGTTACGCCGGCCGCGGGGCCGGCGGCCAGATGCAGGTCCAGCGTGACATAGCGGAACGCGGTCTTCTCGGCGAGCGCCAGCGCCTGTTGGCGGTTGCGCGCGACGTCGACCGCGAAGCCGCGCCGCGACAGCGCGCGTGCCAGCGTGTCGGAGAACACCGGGTCGTCGTCGATCACCAGGAAGGGCGCGCCGGCGTCGGCGTTGTCGGCGGCAGCGGAGGAAAGGGAAGCGGTCGACGTCAGGTTCATGCCGGATGCTCCAGGGAATCGCTGATTGCCGGCAGCCGCAGCTCGGCCACGGTGCCGCCTTCGGGACGGTCCTGCCACAGCAGCCGTCCACCTATCTGGCGCGCCACGCTCTGCGCCAGATAGGTGCCGATGCCTTGGCCGCCGTGCGTGCTCGCCACCGGCGCCTCGCCGAGCCGCGCGCGCAGCGCCGCGGGCATGCCGGTGCCGTGGTCGATCACGCGCAGCACGAGTTCGCTCGGACCGCTCCGCCGATCGAGCGCGATCGCCAGCTTCAGCGGCAAATCGCCGCGTCCGGCGGCCTGCTGGCTGCGGGCGGCGTTGTCGAGCAGGATCGTCAGCATCTGCCCGGTCCGCGCCGGCTCGATCGGCACGCCGGCGGCATCCGGGGCGATCGCGGTGTCGACGCGCGCCTGCGGATGGCGCAGTTGCCAGCCGTCGGCGAAGGCGGGCAGCCAATGTCCGACCGGCTGCAGCGCACCGCCGCGGTTTGCTTCGCGCAATCGCGCCAGGATGCCGCGGCATAGCGCCAACTGCTGTTCGACGGTATTCAGGTCGGGCAGATAGTCGCGTATCGCGGTACCGCCGCGGGCCGCGTCGGCCGCGTCGGCGCGCAGCTCGCCGGCGATCACGGCGAGCGTCGACAGCGGCGTGCCGATCTCGTGCGCGACGGTCGCGGCCTGGGCGTTCAGCGACTCGACCCGCGCCTCGCGCAGCAGCCGTTCGCGCGCATCGGCCAGTTGCGCCTCGCGTTCGCGCAGCACGCCGGACAGCCGCGCGACGAACAGCGCGATCATCACGGCGCTGGCGACGAAATTGAGCCACATGCCGACCAGATGGTAGACCACCGCGTTGTCCGGGTCGTGCAGGTGCAGGGGCACGTACTCAAACAGCATCAGCGAATAGCAGGCCAGCGCGTACAGCGCCAGCGCGACCACCTGGCGCCACGGCACGATGGCGGCCGCCAGCGCCAATCCCGGCAGATAGAAGGAGACGAAGGGGTTGGTAGCGCCGCCGGTGAAGAACAGGATCGCCGACAGCGCGGTCAGGTCGACCAGCAGCTGTCCCATCAATTCGGCATCGCCCGGCACCGAGCCGGCGCGCGCATGCTGGCGCAGCCGCCAGGCGGTCAGCAGATTGAACAGCGCCTGCAGCGCGAAGATCGTCAGCAGCGGGCGATAGGGCAGTTGCAGCGCCGCCAGCGTCTCGGCCCAGGCCAGCAGCAGCCCCTGTCCGCCGAGGATGGCCCAGCGCAGCCAGTACACGCGGCGCAGGCTCAGCAGGCTGTCCGCGCCGAGGCCTTGCGCGCGCAGGGAATCGCCTCCGGGTGAGGCGGCGTGGGCGGTCATCGTCATGCCGCGAGTGTAGCAACGGCGCCGCCACCGGCCGGCTCGTGCGACACCATGCCGCATTGGTCACGCGGCGGGGCGCTGCCAGACTGGCGGATTGCATCGCGTGGGTCTCCATGGCGTGTTCATGCCCGCCGTGACCCCGCCGCGGTTCATGGTCTAATCGCGCTGTTACGGGGCCATTTACCCGACCATCTACCCGACCATTTACACGACCGGTCACACGACTGTTTGCACGACCATTCACGCGGACTTCCCGCCTCCGCCAAACCGCCTCGATTGAACGAATTGCACCGAGAAAGGATAGAGATGCAAGCCAAGCTGTTCGCCGCCGCCGCTGCATGCTGCGCGCTGTTTTCCACCGCTGCCTCCGCGCAGATCGACATCCGCAACGCATGGGCGCGCGGCACCGTGCCGGCGCAGACCGCCACCGGCGTCTTCATGACGCTGCACGCGCACCAGAACGCGCGCCTGGTCGGCGTGTCGACGCCCGTGGCGACGACCGCCGAGGTGCACGAGATGAAGATGGAAGGCAACGTGATGCGGATGCGCGCGCTTGACGCGCTGCCGTTGCCGAAAATGGAGGACGTCGAGCTCAAGCCCGGCGGCTACCACGTGATGCTGCTGGGCTTGAAGGCGCCGCTGAACGTCGGCGACAAGGTGCCGGTGACGCTGAAGTTCGAGCAGGGCGGCAAGCTGATCGAACAGCGCGTCGACGCCGAAGTGCGCGGGCTGACCGCGCCGGCTCACGGCGGCGGCGCCGCGGCCAATCACAAGCACTGACGTCACGCTTCGCCGCAACGCCAGCGGATCGCACCGGCGCGAAGCGGGCCGATCCGCGGTCGAACCGCCGGGTATCAACCGCGCAGGCTGATCGCCTCGTCCAGCCCCTGGCCCGCGCCGACCGCCAGCAGCCGCTCGCGCAGCCACGCATGGCCCGGATCGGCATCGTTGCGCTCGTGCCAGATCGCGCTGAAGGTGAAGCCCGGAAACGCGAACGGCGGCTCGAACACCGCGAAGCGCGGGTCGTCCTCCAGCGCCGCCAGGCTGCGGCGCGCCGTGGTCAGGACAAGATTGGTGCCGGCGATCAGCGCCGGCGCGACGCTCCAGTGCGGCACCACGCAGGCGATCTTGCGGCGCCCGCCATGCTTGGCGATCGCGGCATCGATCGGATCGACCTTTGCGTTGTGGGCGGCCACCAGCACGTGCGAGCGCGCCAGGTAGGCGACCTGGTCCAGCCGCCCGTGGTCGCGCACCGTCGCGGCATCGACCGCGCAGCCGTACTCCTCCTGGAACAGCGCGGCCATCTTGACGCCTTCGGGCTGATAGACGAATACGCCCAGCGCCAGATCGATCTCGCCATCGGCCACCTGCGCCGACATTGCTTCGCGGCTGCCCTGCGTCACCACCAGCTCGATGCCCGGCGCCGCCTTGCGCACCGCGCGCAGCAGATTGGGCAGCACCACCATCGCGCCGTAGTCCGACATTGCCAGCCGGAAGGTGCGCCTGGCCGTCGCCGGCTGGAAGCCGGATGGACCGAGCAGGATGCGCACCTGCGCCAGCGCCTCGGCGAGCGGACCGGACAGTTCGTGCGCCCGCGCGGTCAGCACCAGCCCGCCCTGGCCGCGCACCAGCAAGGGGTCGTCCAGCAGCTGGCGCAGACGGGCCAGCGCGTGGCTGACCGCCGGCTGGCTCAGATGCAGCCGCAGCGCGGCGCGGGAAATATGACGCTCGGCCAGCAGGGCCTCGAGCACGACCAGCAGGTTCAGGTCGACGTTGCGCAGATTATTCATGCGGCGAATATTAAACGTTAGAAACCAGAATTGGAAATCCATCCGGCGTAGGGGCAGACTGGCCCAATCCCGTTTTCGAACGAGCCGAGGAGGTTGCGCATGTTGTCTTCGTCCCATCCCGCCGTCCCGGTCGTTGCGGCCGCGGTGCCGGTGCTGATCGCCGCACTGGCCGGCGCCATGATTCCGCTGCAGGCGGGCGCCAATGCCGCGCTGGGCCGCGCGCTCGGGCATCCGTTGTGGGCGACGCTGGTGTCGCTGCTGGTCAGCCTGGCCGTCGTGGTGGCGCTGATGCTGGCGCTTCGCGTCGGTCCGCCGGGCGCCGGCTGGGCGGGCGGGCCCGCGTGGATGTGGATCGGCGGCGCGGTCGGCGTGTTCTATCTGACCGCCGCGCTGATGCTGGCGCCGCGGCTCGGTGCCAGCGGCTTCATCGCGGCCGTGGTGGCCGGCCAGATGCTGGCGTCGCTATGGATGGACCATGCCGGCATTGCCGGCTTCGCGGTGCGCGAACTGACCGCGCCGCGGCTCGGCGGCGCACTGCTGATCGTGCTGGGCGTGGTGGCGATGCAGTGGAGCGGACCGGCGCGCGTGGGCGCGGCGCTCGATTGAGACAGCAGGATCGTCGGGAAAGCCGGGCCGCTGACCGGCTTACTGTCAGCGCTCACTGTCCCGCTTGAGCCTGCCGCGCGCGCAGGCAGTCCGGACACAGGCAGTGCTGCCCCGGCACGATCAGCCGGGCCGGCAGCAGCGGCATCGTCGCGCACCAGCAATGCGGCAGGCCGGCGGCATGGCCGCAGACGAAGCGCGCGCCGCAGGCCGAGCACCGCTCGACCGGCCGCAACTGGCCGGTCAGCACGGCAGCGGGGCCGGTGTTCGCGCCGGGACTTTTCGCTGCGCCTTCTGCTGACATCGCGGTGGCTTCCGTTGGCGTAGTTGTTGCATGAAAGGAACGGCCGATGGGCCCTCGGACGCACCGTTGGCGCCCCGTGCAGGGTCCGGTCGGCCCTGTCGCTAGCGTGGCACCCCGTTTCTTGTAAAATTCGGGCGCCTGCCGCGGGGCGCCGGATGCGCCGCGTTGCCATGATACCTGTCGATTTTCACGGATTGCCATGACCTCCGATACCTCCGGGCCCACCGCAACCGCAGTGGCCGCCATCGCCCCCGCCCTCAAGGCCGAGATCCTTGCCGAGGCGCTGCCCTATATCCGCAAGTTCCATGGCAAGACCATCGTGGTCAAGTACGGCGGCAACGCGATGACCGAAGAGAAGCTCAAGCATGGCTTCGCGCGCGACGTGATCCTGCTGAAGCTCGTCGGCATGAACCCGGTGGTGGTGCACGGCGGCGGTCCGCAGATCGACGAGGCGCTGAAGAAGGTCGGCAAGGTCGGCACCTTTATCCAGGGCATGCGCGTCACCGACGAGGAGACCATGGAAGTGGTCGAGTGGGTGCTCGGCGGCGAGGTCCAGCAGGACATCGTGATGCTGATCAACCAGTACGGCGGCCAGGCGGTCGGCCTGACCGGCAAGGACGGCGGCCTGATCCGCGCCAAGCGGCTGAAGATGCCGGACCGCGAGAATCCGGGCGCGTTCATCGATATCGGCTATGTCGGCGACATCGAGGCGATCAACCCGGCCGTGGTCAAGGCGCTGCAGGACGACGCCTTCATCCCGGTGATCTCGCCGATCGGCTTCTCCGACGATGGCCAGGCCTACAACATCAACGCCGACGTGGTGGCCGGCAAGATGGCCGAGATCCTGAAGGCCGAGAAGCTGGTGATGATGACCAACATCCCGGGCGTGATGGACAAGAAGGGCAACCTGCTGACCGACCTGTCGGCGCGCGAGATCGAGGAGCTGTTCGCCGACGGCACCATCTCGGGCGGCATGCTGCCGAAGATCTCGTCGGCGCTGGACGCCGCCAAGAGCGGCGTCAACTCGGTCCACATCATCGATGGCCGCATCGAACATTCGCTGCTGCTGGAAATCCTGACCGAGCAGGCGTTCGGCACCATGATCCGCTCGCACTGACGTACCGCAACCAGGCGCCCGCCGCCGCGGCGGCGCGGCGCCTTTCCCTCGTGCCTTCCCACGCCTCCCGCCGCTCCCCTCTCCGCCTGCGGCATCGCCCGGCCGGCAACAACGCCGGCGGCACGGTCTGGCTGTTCGATCTCGACAACACGCTGCACGACGCCTCGCACGCGATCTTCCCGGCGATCAATGCCGCGATGACCGCCTACGTCGCCCGCGTGCTCGCCTGCGACGAGGCCACGGCCAGCCGCGTGCGGGTCGACTACTGGAAGCGCTATGGGGCGACGCTGCTCGGCATGATCCGCCATCACGGCGTCGACCCGGCCGACTTCCTGCGCGCCGCGCACGAATTCCCCGACATCGCGCGGATGGTGCGCGTGCGCCGCGGCCTCGCGGCCCAGCTGCGCCGCCTGCCCGGCCGCAAGGTGCTGCTGACCAACGCGCCGCAGGACTATGCGCGCGCGGTGCTGCGCGTGGCCGGCATCGAGCACTGTTTCGAGCGCGTGATCGCCATCGAGCAGATGTGGGTCCACGGCGATCTGCGTCCCAAGCCCGATCGGCGCATGCTGCGGCGTCTGCTGGCACGGCTGCGGATCGCGCCGGGCCGAGCGGTGCTGGTCGAGGACACGGTCTCGCACCTGAAGCGCTATGCTGGCCTGGGGATACGCACCGCGTGGATCACCGGCTATCTGCGTTCGATGACGCCGAGCCGGCCGCACGACGTGCCGGCGGGCGCCGCCCGCGATGCCGCGCAGCAGGCGGCGTTGCGCGCCGAGGCGCAACGCCATGCGCACGACCGCGACGCGGACCGTGCGGCCCGGGAGGAGGCGGTGACGCTGGTCGCCGCCGAAAACCAGGCCCCGGCGCCGCGGCTCTCGCCCGAGGCGCGGCAGGCAGCCCGCAACACAGCCCGCGCTCGGGCCCGCATGGTGCACCGGCCGGGTTATGTGGACATAAAAGTACAATCGGTGCATCAACTCCATCGACGAATGCGGAGAAACGGGTCATGACGCAGAGCAACGAGGCAGCCGCGCCGGCCGCGAACGCGGACGAGCGCAGTCGGCAGGGCGAGAGCGGCGGCGCCGGCGAGGCCGTGGTCGCGCGCAAGCGCCCGCGCCCCGGCGAGCGGCGCGTGCAGATCCTGCAGACGCTGGCCGGCATGCTCGAGCACCCGCGTTCCGAACGCATCACGACCGCCGCGCTGGCGGCCCGGCTCGGCGTCTCCGAGGCCGCGCTGTATCGGCACTTCGCCAGCAAGGCGCAGATGTTCGAGGGGCTGATCGCCTTTATCGAGCAGACGGTGTTCGGCCTGATCAACCAGATCACCGCGCAGGAGGAGCACGGGCTGCGCCAGGTGCAGGCCATCGTGCGGATGCTGCTGTCGTTCGCCGAGAAGAACCCGGGCATGACCCGCGTGCTGACCGGCGAGGCGCTGGTCGGCGAGCATGAACGTCTGCAGGAACGGATCAATCAGCTGGTGGACCGGATCGAGGCGTCGATCCGCCAATGCCTGAAGGTCGCCGCGACGCAGGGCGCGTTTCCAGCCGACGCCGACGTATCGGCGCGTGCCGCGCTGTTCGTCGCCACCGTGCAGGGGCACTGGCATCGCTATGCCAAGAGCGGCTTTCGCAAGCTGCCGGCCGGGCAGATCGATGCGCAGCTGCGCGTGCTGCTGGGCTGATCCCCTTAGCCGGACTGCGGCCGTCGATATCCCTCTGCGCGCGCCTCTTCTGCCGACTTCAGCTGATGTCTATCGCTTTGCTCTATAATCTGCCGGTCGCGCCGATTTGATGACTGGCTTGCGGGCGCGCGGCGAGGAAATTTCCCCGCCACTATAAATGCGGCTAAAGAGGTTGGTCGGCGCCCCCTCTCTCCGATTCGCGATTCGCGATTCGATCCGACGGAACGGATATGCGGGACAACGCCACCGCGCGGCGGACAGGAACATCCGGTGCGAAACAACCCGACTTGGCTGCGTGATTCCAGACGCAAGACCGGTCGGGTTTTTTGATGCCCGCCTCGCGCGGGCCCGCCTACATGACTGACGTTGCCTCGCCATCCGCGCACGCGGACCCGGTGGAGCCGGCCGCTGCCGGCCCCGCTCCGGACGCCGCTTCCGCCGCCGCGCTGCACCTGCCCCTGCCGCCCGACTCGGTCGGCATCGTGACGCCGCAGCGCATGCATTTCGCCGAGCCGCTGCCGCTGCGCAACGGTTCTTCGCTGGCCGGCTACGACCTGATGGTCGAAACCTATGGCACGCTCAATGCCACGCGGACCAATGCCGTGCTGGTGTGCCACGCACTGAATGCCTCGCATCATGTGGCCGGCGTCTACGCGCACGATCCGCGCGACGTCGGCTGGTGGGACAACATGGTCGGCCCGGGCAAGCCGCTCGATACCGACCGCTTCTTCGTGATCGGCATCAACAACCTCGGCTCCTGCTTCGGCTCGACCGGGCCGATGAGCCTGAACCCCGCCACCGGCCAGCCCTTCGGCGCGGCCTTTCCGGTGGTCACGGTCGAGGACTGGGTCAATGCGCAGGCGCGCGTGGCCGACGCCTTCGGCATCGAGCAGTTCGCCGCGGTGATGGGCGGCAGCCTTGGCGGCATGCAGGCGCTGGCCTGGAGCCTGATGTATCCGGAGCGGCTGCGCCATTGCATCGTGGTCGCGTCGACGCCGAAGCTGTCGGCGCAGAACATCGCCTTCAACGAGGTCGCGCGCAGCGCGATCCTGTCCGACCCCGACTTCCATGGCGGCAACTACTACGCGCATGGCGTCAAGCCCAAGCGCGGGCTGCGCGTGGCCCGGATGATCGGCCATATCACCTACCTGTCCGACGAGGACATGGCGGCGAAATTCGGACGCGAGCTCAAGGCCGAGGACATCCGCTTCTCGTTCGATGTCGAGTTCCAGGTCGAGAGCTATCTGCGCTACCAGGGCGACAAGTTCGCCGAGTATTTCGACGCCAATACCTATCTGCTGATCACGCGCGCGCTCGATTACTTCGATCCGGCCCTGTCCTTCGGCGGCGACCTGACCCGCGCGGTCGCCCATACCAGGGCCAGCTTCCTCGTTGCCAGCTTCACTACCGACTGGCGCTTTGCGCCGAGCCGCAGCCGCGAGCTGGTCAAGGCGCTGCTCGACAACAAGCGGCCGGTCAGCTATGCCGAGATCGATGCCCCGCATGGCCACGACGCCTTCCTGCTCGACGATCCGCGTTACCACAACCTGATGCGCGCCTACTACGAACGCATCGCCCGGGAGATCGGCGCATGAATGCCAGGTCCATCACCGAAGCGGCCAACGGCGTGCTGGCAAGGCGGCCGGATTTCCGCGCGATCGCACGCTGGATCGAACCGAATGCGACCGTGCTCGACCTGGGCTGCGGCGACGGCAGCCTGCTGCGCGTGCTGCAGGACGAGCTCGACGTGCAGGCCTACGGCATCGAGATCCGCGACGAGGGCGTGCTGGCGTGCGCGCAGAAGGGCGTCCATGTCATCCAGCAGAATCTGGAGGGCGGGCTCGCGCTGTTCGAGGACAAGAGCTTCGACACCGTGATCCTGTCGCAGACGCTGCAGACCATTCACAACACCGCGCAGGTCCTGCGCGACACGCTGCGCGTCGGCCGCGAGTGCATCGTGTCGTTCCCGAACTTCGGCTACTGGCCGCACCGGCTGTCGGTGTTCCGCGGCCGCATGCCGGTGTCCGAGTCGCTGCCCTACCAGTGGTACGACACGCCGAACGTGCGCGTGCTGACCATCAGCGACTTCGAGGCGCTGGCGCCCAAGGTCGGGCTGCGCATTCTCGATCGCGTCGTGATGCACGAAGGCATCACGGTGAACTGGGGCGTCAACTGGCGGGGCAGCCTGGCGGTCTATCGGGTCTGCTCTGCCTGATCGGTTCGGCCCGATCGGTTCGGTCCGATCGGTTCAGTCGGAGGATGACCTCGAACGGAGTGGCCGGCACTTGACGTGCGGCCACTCGGGCGACTACCGTACGGAAATTACGAACGACCGTTCGCTTTTTCGGCGAGGCCCCATGTCCGCGACATCCGAGCTGCATCCCTTCGACGACGCGATTGCGTTGACCCAAGCCGGCGAACACCGTTTTGCCGGCCGCACCACCGAGTCGTACTGGAACATGATCGGGCCGTACGGCGGCATCACGGCGGCGACGCTGCTGCAGGCGGTGTTGCAGCATCCGCAGCGGCTCGGCGATCCGATTGCGCTGACCGTCAATTTCGCCGGACCGATCGCCGAGGGCCCGTTCACGATCGAGGCGCGGCCCTCGCGCACCAACCGCTCGACGCAGCACTGGTCGCTGGAACTGGTACAGAACGGCGAGGTAGCGACCACCGCCAGCGCGGTGTTCGCGGTGCGGCGCGATACCTGGGGCTGCGGCGAGGCCGTCTTTCCCGACGTGCCGCCGGCCGACGCGATCGCGCCGCTGCCGACCGGGTTCGCGCCGGTGCGCTGGCTCAAGTCCTACGAGATGCGGCCCGTGCGCGGCGCCAAGCCTGCGGCCGAACCGGGCACCGAGCATCCGGACAGCCTGACCCAGTTCTGGCTGCGCGACCATCCGGTGCGCACGCCCGACTATGCGTCGGTCGCGGCCTGGTGCGACAGCTTCTATCCGCGCATCTTCCTGAAGCGCGCCGGCTTCGTGCCGGCGGGCACGGTCTCGCTGACGACTTACTTCCACGCGGATGCCGCCACGCTGGCGGCGCTGGGCGATCGCCACGCGCTGGGCAGCGCGCGGGCGCAGGTGTTCCGGCAGGGCTTCTTCGACCAGAGCGCGCAGCTGTGGAGCCCGGACGGCGAGCTGCTGGCGAGCTCGCATCAGATCGTTTACTACAAGCAGTAGGCGAGGCGGCTGGCCCACTCCCGACCCTGTGCCCAGCGCTCTCCCGCAAGCGGGACAGGGAGCCAACCGGTAGTCCGCACAGGGAAACCGCTTCCGCTCGGCTGCTCTGCCGCGGTCGCTCGCATCCGGTTCCGCTCTCCCGCTCGCGGGAGAGAGGTGGGGAGAGGGCAGCGGCGGTCGCTAACACACTACCGCATCAGCCCTCGCGAACCCCCTTGCCCTCTGCCCGACCCTCTCCCGCTAGCGGGAGAGGGGGAACCCCGCTAGCCTCGTCCCGCGGCGTGCGCGTCTGGCTTTCATAGCGCTCGACCGTGCTGCGCATCGCGCGCAGCAGGAACAGCCCCGGCAGCGCGACCAGCACCGTGCCGAGATAGAAGGGCGCCCAGCCGAACGACTCGACCAGATAGCCCGACGTGGGGCCGACATAGACGCGTCCGACCGAGGCCAGCGCCGACAGCAGCGCGTACTGCGTCGCCGAGAACGAGCGGTTGCACAGCGCCATCAGCAGCGCGACGAAGGCCGCGGTGCCCATGCCCCCGCACAGGTTCTCGACCGCGATGGTCGCGCCCATCGACCACAGATGGGCGGGCGTCACCGCCAGCAGCCAGTAGCCGAAGTTCGACACGGCCTGCAGCACGCCGAACAGCATCAGCGAGCGGTACAGGCCGAGCCTGACCATCAGCGTGCCGCCGAACAGCGCGCCGATGATGGTCGCGGCCAGACCCAGCGTCTTGTTGACGAGCCCGACCTCGCCGGCGGAAAAGCCGACCCCGCGGATCAGGAAGGTGGTCGACAGGCTGCCGGCGAAGGCGTCGCCGAGCTTGTACAGCACGATCAGGCCCAGCAACCACCAGGCACCGGTACGTCCGAAGAAATCGCGCAGCGGGCCGACCACCGCCTCTTCCAGCGAGCGCGGCGCGCGCGGCGGCGATTCGGCGCGCGGCGCCCACGGCAGCGTCAGCAGGCCGACCGCCATCAGCGCGGCCATCAGCAGGTACATCTGCTGCCAGCCCAGCACCCGGTCCGCCAGCCACAGCGCCAGGCCGCCGGACACCAGCATCGCCAGCCGGTAGCCGAGCACCTTGACCGCCGCGCCGGCGCCGCGCTCGGCGGGCCGCAGCACGTCGGTGCTGTAGGCGTCGAACACGATGTCCTGCGAGGCCGACAGGAAGGCCACCAGCGTGGCCAGCCCCGCCAGCAGCCACAGCGCCTCGCGCGGCGGGCAGAACGCCATGCCGGCGATGCCGAGCACCAGGCCGACCTGCGTCAGCAGCAGCCAGCCGCGCCGCCGGTCCAGCAACGGCGGCGTGTAGCGGTCCATCAGCGGCGCCCACAGGAACTTGAAGATGTAGGCCTGGCCGACCAGCGAGAAAAAGCCGATGGTCTTGATGTCCAGCCCCTCGACCGTCATCCAGGCCTGCAGCGTGCCCGAGGTCAGCGCCAGCGGCAGCCCCGAGGCAAAGCCCAGCGTCAGCATCGCGCCGATGCGGCGATTGCGGAAAATATCGAGATAGTCTTGGAAGGTCATGAAGGCGGGAGCAGGGGCCGGGCGGAACAGGCGGTGCAAGTGCCTGCAGGGCCCTGGGTGGCGATCGGGCGCCGTGTATTATTGCATCAGCCTTCGTGATGTCTGTCGCATTCTCGTTGAAAACGATGCCCCTTCCCTTGCGCCTGGCCATGTCCGCTCTTTCCGTTGCCGTTCCCCCATCGCGTTCGCTTGCGGTCGCCGCGCCGCTGCGCCGGCTGACGCTGGCGGTGCTCGGCGCCGTTGCATTGCTCGGCGCGCCAGCTGTGCTGGCGCAGTCCGATGGCGTCAATGTGCAGCGCGGCGGCGGCGCGGTCAGCCAGCTGGTGCCGGCCGAGGCGATCGAGCAGCAGGCCGCGCAGGAATACGAGCAGATCAAGCAGGAGGCGCGCGCCAAGGGCGCGCTGGCGCCGTCCAACGATCCGCGGCTGGCGCGCCTGCGCACGATCTCCGAGCGGATCCTGCCGCAGGCCGGGCGCTGGAACGACCGCGCCCGCGGCTGGAAGTGGGAGGTCAATCTGATCAAGGCCAAGCAGGTCAATGCGTTCTGCATGCCCGGCGGCAAGATCGCGGTCTATACCGGCTTTCTGGACCAGATCAAGCCGACCGACGACGAGCTGGCGATGGTGATCGGCCACGAGATCGCCCACGCGCTGCAGGAGCATGCGCGCGAGCGCGCCGCCAAGGCCGAGATCACCAACCTGGGCGCCAACGTCATTTCGCAACTGTTCGGCTTCGGCAATCTGGGCAATCTGGCGCTGGGTACCGGCGCGCATCTGCTGACGCTGAAGTTCTCGCGCTCGGACGAGACCGAAGCCGATCTGGTCGGCATGGATATCGCGGCCCGCGCGGGCTACGATCCGCGCGCCGCGGTGACGCTGTGGCAGAAGATGGGCAAGGTGTCGCAATCGTCGGCGGCCGGCGCCAGCATGGACTTCCTGTCCACGCACCCGTCGGGCCAGTCGCGCATCGCCGAGCTGCAGCGGCATATGCCCGAGGTGCTGCCGCTGTACGCGCGGGCGATCGGCACCACGGTCGAGCGGCTGCCGGCCTACCGGACCAATATGGGCGGCCTGGCCAACGCGCCGGTGGACCGCGGCGACGAGGACAAGCAGCAGCCGTTGAAGCGGTAGCAGGCTGTCGTTCCCGTTCAGGCGGGAACTCAGCGTCCCGTGAAGTCACAGGGTTCCCGCATTCGCGGGGACGACAAGCTTGCCAACAAAAGAAAACGGCCCCTGAATCAGGGGCCGTTTTCTTCGGTCAGGCAGGAAGGCGTCAGGCCGTCAGCCCGGTGGCCTCGTCCGCGCCGATATGCACGTTCATGCATTGCACCGCGGCGCCGGCCGCGCCCTTGCCGAGGTTGTCCAGCCGCGCGATCAGCACGATGCGGTCGGCCGAGCCGAACACGAACAGGTCGACGCGGTTGGTGTCGTTGTTGGCCTGCACGTCGAAGAAGCCGTTGTCCAGATGCTCGTCGCTGGCGGCGGGCATCACGCGCACGAACTGCTCGCCCTCGTAGTGCTTGCGGTAGATCTCGGCGACTTGCTCCGGCGTGACCTTGCGCGCCAGCCGGTCCGGGAACACCGGCACCGTGACGGCCAGGCCCTTGTAGAACTTGCCGACGATCGGGCTGAAGATCGGCGCCTGCGCCAGGCCGGTCTGCACGCGCATTTCCGGCAGGTGCTTGTGCTCGAGCCCCAGCGCGTAGGCGCGCGGGCTGTCGAGCTTCGGATTGCCGCCCGCCTCGAAGTCCGCAATCATCTTCTTGCCGCCGCCGCTGTAGCCGGTCAGCGAGAACGCGGTGACCGGGTAGTCGGGCTGCATCACGCCGGCATCGACCAGCGGACGCACGGCCAGCACGAAGGCGCTGGCGTGGCAGCCCGGCACGGCGATGCGCTTGCTGGCGCGGATCTTCTCGCGCTGGCCGCGCACCAGTTCGGGCAGGCCGTAGGCCCAGTTGTCGGCGGTGCGGAACGCCGTGCTGGCGTCGATCACGCAGGTGTCCGGATTGGTCACCAGCGATACCGCCTCGCGCGAGGCCACGTCCGGCAGGCACAGGAAGGCCACGTCGGCGGCGTTCAGGAAGCGTGCTCGCTCGGCCGGATCCTTGCGCTTGTCTTCCGCGATGCGCAGCAGTTCGACATCGGAACGGCCGGACAGATAATCGAGCAGCCGAAGGCCGGTGGTGCCTTCCTGGCCGTCGACGAACACTTTGAATGCCATGGTGGACTCGCTTGGGTATTACGGGTGAGGGTGCATTGTAGCGAGGATGCCCGGCCATCGCAGCGGCAATCCGCCCCGGCGGCCGGGCGGCCCCGTCACAGCGGGAAGTCGTAGTCGATCGACAGCGGTGCGTGGTCGCTGAACTTCTCGTCCTTGTAGATCGAGCAGGCCTTCGCGGTATCGGCGATCTTCGGCGTTGCCAGGTGGTAGTCGATGCGCCAGCCGACGTTCTTCGCGTAGGCCTGGCCGCGGTTGCTCCACCACGTATATTGCTCGGGCCGCGGGTCCAGCTTGCGGAACACGTCGACATAGCCGTGCACGTCGAACAGCTCGCCGATCCAGGCGCGCTCCTCGGGCAGGAAGCCGGAGTTCTTCAGATTGCCCTTCCAGTTCTTGATGTCGATTTCCTTGTGCGCGATGTTGACGTCGCCGCACAGCACGATCTCGCGCCCGCTGGCCTTGAGCTGCAGCAGATGGGGCAGGAAGGCCTCCATGAAGCGGTACTTGGCCAACTGCCGTTCTTCGGAGCTCGAGCCGGACGGCACGTAGACCGAGATCACCGCCAGATGCGGATACTGCACTTCAACGTAGCGCCCCTCGCTGTCGAACTCCGCATTGCCGAAGCCGGTGATCACGCGCTCGGGCTTGTGGCGGGTGTACAGGCCGACGCCGCTGTAGCCCTTCTTCTCGGCGTAGTGGAAGTAGCCGTGATAGCCGTGCGGCGCCAGGAAGGCCTCGGTCATGTCGGCGGCCTGCGCCTTGAGCTCCTGCACGCAGACCATGTCGGCGTCCTGCTTGCCCATCCAGTCGAAGAAGCCTTTCTTGGCCGCGGAGCGGATGCCGTTGAGGTTGGCACTGATAATCCGTAACATCTCGGGAAATTTTTTGGAAGAGAGAAAAGATGACGCAGCAAACCACGCCGGCGGCGGACGACCTCAGCCAGACCTTCATCCGCTTCGCGCTGGACGCGGGCGTGCTGTCCTTCGGCGAGTTCGTCACCAAGGCGGGACGCAAATCGCCGTATTTCTTCAACGCGGGGCTGTTCAACCAGGGCGCCACGCTGGGCCAGGTGGCGCAATTCTATGCGAAAACCCTGCTGGCCTCGGGTGTCGCATTCGACATGCTGTTCGGTCCGGCCTACAAGGGCATCACGCTGGCATCGGCCACCGCGGTGGCGCTGGCCGGCATGGGGCGCAACGTCGGCTTCGCCTATAACCGCAAGGAAGCCAAGGACCACGGCGAAGGCGGCACGCTGGTCGGCGCCAGGCTGCAGGGCAAGGTGGTGATCGTCGACGACGTGATTTCGGCCGGCACCTCGGTGCGCGAATCGGTGCAGATGATCCGTGCCGCCGGCGCCGAGCCCGCCGCGGTGCTGATCGCGCTGGACCGGATGGAAAAAAGCGGCACCGCCGAGCAGATCGGCGCGCATTCCGCGGTGCAGGACGTGCAGCGCGAATTCGGCGTGCCGGTGATCGCGATCGCCTCGCTGGCCGATCTGCTGTCCTACCTGGACGCCGCGCAGGACCCCGCGCTGACTGCGTCGCGCGATGCGGTGGCCGCCTACCGCCAGCGCTACGGCGTCTGATTACTCGACCTTCAGCTGGTCCAGCCCCGGCGCGGACGGCGGATAGGCCGGCTTGAGCCGCGCGAAGGTGTCGCGCAGGATTTCCGCGATCATCAGATTGCGGTGCGTCTTCGAGTCGGCGGGAATCACATGCCAGGGCGCGTCCGGCGTCGCCGTCGCGGCGATCGCGTCCTGGTAGGCGTCCATATAGGCGTCCCAGTGCCGGCGTTCGGCCAGGTCGTTGGGGTCGAATTTCCAGTGCTTGTGTGGATCGGCGAGCCGCGCTTCCAGGCGTGCCTTCTGCTCGTCCTTCGAAATATGCAGAAAGCACTTGACCAGCGTGGTGCCGGTCTCGGCCAGCAGGCTCTCGAAGTGGCGGATCTGCCGATAGCGGCGCTCGCACTCGGCCGCGTCGATCCAGCCGTGCACGCGCGTGATCAGCACATCCTCGTAGTGGCTGCGGTTGAATACCACGATCTCGCCGGCGCGCGGCACCTGGGCATGGACACGCCACAGGTAGTCGCGCGCCTTCTCCTCCGAGGTCGGCGCCTTGAAGCCGACCACGCGCACGCCGAGCGGATCGAAGCTGCGGAACACGCCGCGCACGGTGCCGTCCTTGCCGCTGGTGTCCATCCCCTGCAGGATCACCAGCAGCTTGCGTGACTGCTCGGCGTAGAAGACGTCCTGCTGCTCGTCCAGATGCGTCGACAGCTCGGTCAGGCGCGCCCGGTCGCTGGTCTTGTCGCCGCTGGAAACGGGCTTGGCGCCCGCGTCGAAGCGGTCCAGGCGAAAGCCCTTGCCATTGGCGATGCGGTAGGGGTCGAGCGGGGTGTCTGGCATGGCGCGTCTCCGCGTGGGCGCCGGGCTTCCGGCAGGGTCGCTGGGGCGGGGCGCCGCTGGGGCATGCCCCGCAAGGTCGCTGAATCAGCCGCGCGGCTGCAGCGCGTCCAGATCGATCGAACCTTCGAACACCGTGGTGGCCGGGCCCGTCATCCGCACCGGCGTGCCGTCGCCATCCCAGGCGATGGTCAGGTCGCCGCCGTGCGTATGCACCCTGACCGGCGAGTCGAGCAGGCCGCGCCGGATGCCGGCGACCACCGCCGCGCAGGCGCCGGTGCCGCAGGCCAGCGTCTCGCCGGAGCCGCGCTCGAACACGCGCAGCCGGATCGTATTGCGGTCGACCACCTGCATGAAGCCGGCATTGACGCGCTTCGGGAAGGCCGCATGGTGCTCGATCACCGGGCCGTCCTCGCGTACCGGGAAGCGCTCGGTGTCGTCGACCAACTGCACCGCATGCGGATTGCCCATCGACACCGCGGAAATCCACACGGTGCGGCCATTGGTCTCGATGCCGTACAGCGTGTCGTCGCCCTCGATGCGGGTCGGCAGGCCGTCCGGCAGGAACGGGATGCGCGCCGGCTCGAACTCGGGCGCGCCCATGTCGACCGTGACCTGGCCGTCGTCGTTCAGCGTCAGCGTGATGACGCCGTTCATCACCTCGACCCGTACCGAGCGCTTGTCGGTCAGGCCGTGATCGGTGACGAAACGGACGAAGCAGCGCGCGCCATTGCCGCAGTGCTCCACTTCGCCGCCGTCGGCATTGAAGATCCGGTAGCGGAAGTCGACGTCGGGCCGGGTCGGCTTCTCGACGATCAGGATCTGGTCCGCACCGACGCCGAAATGGCGGCTGGCGAGCGCGCGCCACTGCCCGGTGCTCAGGTTCAGGGTCTGGTGGATGCCGTCCAGCACGACGAAGTCGTTGCCGGCGCCGTGCATCTTGGTGAACTGGATCTTCATGGCGCGGATCGGGAAAGGCCGGGACCGGGGCGGGCCGGAAACCGGGGGGCGGCCGCGGACGGCCGGTGTCAGTGTTCTGGGTTTGCGGCCGCCGATATGTCGGCCGAACGTCAATATATCTCGGGTTCGCCGGGCGGGCGATGCTTGAAGCGTTTGTGCACCCAGTAGTACTCGGCGATGCGCGGGCGGATGCAGTCCTCGAAGAAGGCGTTCATGCGGCGCGTGTCCTCGGTGACGTTCTCGCCCGGATAGTTGTCCCAGGCTGGCAGGATCCGCAGCACATAGCCGCGATAGTCGGGCAGCTGCTCCGTATAGATCGGCACGACCTTGGCGCCGGTCAGCCGCGCCAGCCGCGATACCGAGGTCAGCGTCAGCGCCTGGGCGCCGAAGAAGGGCACGAACTCGGAGTCGCGCTCGCCGAAATCCATGTCGGAGATCAGCTGCAGCGCCTCGCCCTTCTTCAGGCAGCGGATGATGTCCCGCACGCTGTCGTTGCGCGCGATCATGTGCGCGCCGAAGCGGCCGCGCGCCTGCTTCAGGAAACCGTCGAACAGCGCGTTCTTCTGCTTGGTGTACAGCGACGCGCCGGAGCGGCCCACGTGGTCGCGCAGGTAGATCGTCAGCCGGATCGCGCCGGCCTCGACGCCGGACAGGTGCAGCGTGACCAGGATGTGCGGCTGGCCATCGAGCGCGACCAGGTTGGCCTGGTCGTCGATCTGCACCCAGCGGCGCATCTGCGCCTCGCTGCCGGTCCAGAAGATGCCGCGCTCGGCGAAGCTGCGGAACACCGAGCGGAACGACTGGCGCGACAGCTCGGCGATCTCGGCGTCGGGCTTGTCGGGAAAGGCCAGCCGCAGATTGGCGCGGACCACCTCGCGGCGGCCGCTCGGAAACAGATACAGCAGGCTGCCCAGCCCCTCGCCGAAGCGGGCGACCAGGGGGTAGGGCAGCTTGCCGAGCACGGTCAGCAGACCGATGCCCAGCCAGGTGAAAAGACGGCTCATGGATGCGAAGTGGACGAAGTCGATTCCGTGGCGCCTGCGTCGGCGGCGGCCGGGGGCGATGCCGGCGGCGTGGCGGGCGGTGTCGGCGACGAAGCGGCCTCGGCGGGCCACGCGGGCGGCAGTTCCGCGCCGGCCGGGTGCTTGTAGCGGTTGTAGCCCCACAGGTACTGGGTCGGCGCCAGCCGTACCAGCTCCTCGACCACGCCGTTGATCACGGTGGCCGCGGCGGCCGGATCTTCCGGCAGCGGTTCCTCAATCACACGCACAAAGGCGCGATAGCCGCTGCCGCGCGGCAGCCGTATTGAAGCGACGATCGCCAGCGGCGCGCCGCTCCATTGCTGCAGCCGCTGCACCAGCGTCATCGTGTAGGCCGGCCGGCCGAAGAACGGCGCCCACGTGCCCTCGCCGCCGATCGGCACCTGGTCGGGCAGGATGCCGATGGCTTCCTTGCGCTTGAGCGCCTTGACCAGCATCCGCACGCCGCGCGGATTGGCCGGCGCGCTGGTCATGTTCGGGCGGTTGCGCATGCGTTCGACCCAGTCGCGCAGCCAGGGCTGGTGCGGCGGCTTGAACAGCACCGTGACAGGCCGGCGCATCGCGTACGACTGCGGCAGCACCTCGAAGCAGCCCAGGTGCGGCGTCAGCACGATCACGCCGCGCCCCTGGTCCTGCAGCCGGTCCAGCGTCGGCCAGACCACCTCGTTGAAGTCGACCAGCTTTGCCTTGATGGTGTGCCGGGTCCAGAAATACGGCATTTCCAGGATCATGCGCCCCATCGAG
Organism: Cupriavidus gilardii; assembly: GCF_013347325.1. Lineage (NCBI taxonomy): Bacteria > Pseudomonadati > Pseudomonadota > Betaproteobacteria > Burkholderiales > Burkholderiaceae > Cupriavidus > Cupriavidus gilardii. Next base: position 166,488 of record NZ_CP054626.1, read on the forward strand.
CGGGCCGCCTCGTTCACCATCTCGTCGGTGGCGTCGGGAAACGCGTGGCGGAAGTTCTCGGTCAGGCGCGTCCCGTAGCGGCCGGGCATCTTGGCGGCCAGCAGGCCCAGCACGCCGCCGATGGCCTGCAGCCAGGCCAGCGGCAGGCGGGAAATCAGCCAGAACAGGTAAGTCATGGGATTCTGTCACGCGGCTTGGGGCGGGAGCTCCGCACCTGCCGGGTGCTTGTAACGGTTGTAGCCCCACAGGTATTGGGTCGGCGCTTCGGCGACCAGCGATTCGACCGTGTGGTTGAGCACGGTCGCCGCCTCGACGGGGTCGTCCGGCAGCCGGTCTTCCAGTACGCGCATATGGGCGATATAGGTGGCCCCTTGCGCGGTGCGCTCGGCGAAGACCATCGCAATCGGCGCGCCCGTCAGTTGCTGCAGGCGCTGCACCAGCGTCATCGTGTACGCCGGCTTGCCGAAGAACGGCGCCCATACCCCTTCGCCGCCCTTGGGCACCTGGTCGGGCAGGATGCCGATCGACTCGCCGCGCTTGAGCGCCTTGACGAGCGTACGCACGCCGCGCGGCGTGGCCGCCGCCATCACCAGATTCGGGCGGGTGCGCATGCGCTCGATCCAGTCGCGCAGCCATGGCTGGTGCGGCGGCTTGTACAGCGCGGTCACCTTGTGGCGCAGCGCGTACGCCTGCGGCAGCACCTCGAAGCAACCCAGATGGGGGACCAGCATGATCAGCCCGTTGCCCTTGCCCAACAGTCGGTCCAGTTCGGGCCAGGTGTGCTCCGAGAACCCGGCAAGGCGCGCCTTCAGCGTCTTGCGGCTCCAGAAATACGGCATCTCCATCACCATCCGGCCGGTGGAGCGGGCCGCCTCGGCCAGCATCGCATCGGTGGCGTCCGGATAGGCCTGGCGGAAATTCTCGGTCAGCCGCCTGCCATAGCGGCCCGGCAGGCGCGCCGCCAGCAGGCCGAGCACGCCGCCAATGGCTTGCAGCCATGCCAGCGGCAAGCGGGCAATCAGCCAGAACAGGAAGGTCATGGAGTCCCAACAAGGGGCCGGCCCCGGGGCCGGCTGGTTCATTGTTGCGCGGTTATCGTTTCGCGGCCGCCGCCGATCGCTTCGGCGGGCGCCGATGGCCTCGGCACACCGTTGCGGCGGTGCGTGTGCCGCGCCGCGCAGGCGCGTATAATACCGCGCATCGCCGAGTTAACTGACAACTTGCGGGGCGATACCGTCTCATCAGGACGTGCTGAAAATACCGCTAAAGCGTCGCCGCCCGGACTGAAATGGTTGGCACGCAATAGCTAACCTGGAGAAAAAGTTCGTGGCAAACGACTTCCTCTTTACTTCGGAATCCGTCTCCGAAGGCCATCCCGACAAGGTCGCCGACCAGATTTCCGACGCCGTTCTGGACGCCATCCTGGCCCAGGACAAATACGCGCGCGTCGCCGCCGAAACCCTGTGCAATACCGGGCTGGTGGTATTGGCGGGGGAAATCACCACTACGGCCAACGTCGACTATATCCAGGTCGCGCGCGAAACCATCAAGCGCATCGGCTACGACAATACCGACTACGGCATCGATTACAAGGGCTGCGCGGTGCTGGTCGCCTACGACAAGCAATCGCCCGATATTGCCCAGGGCGTCGACCGTGCCTCCGACGATTACCTGAACCAGGGCGCCGGCGACCAGGGCCTGATGTTCGGCTATGCCTGCGACGAGACGCCGGAACTGATGCCGTTCCCGATCTACTATTCGCACCGCCTGGTCGAGCGCCAGTCGCAGCTGCGCCGCGATGGCCGCCTGCCCTGGCTGCGCCCCGACGCCAAGTCGCAGGTCACCGTGCGCTATGTCGACGGCCGTCCGCACAGCGTCGACACGGTGGTGCTGTCGACCCAGCACGCGCCGGACATCACCCAGGCGCAGATCCGCGAGGCGGTGATCGAGGAGATCATCAAGCCGGTGCTGCCGCCGGAAATGCTGAAGGACACCAAGTACCTGGTGAATCCGACCGGCCGCTTCGTCATCGGCGGCCCGCAGGGCGACTGCGGCCTGACCGGCCGCAAGATCATCGTCGACACCTATGGCGGTGCGGCGCCGCACGGCGGCGGCGCGTTTTCGGGCAAGGATCCGTCCAAGGTCGACCGCTCGGCGGCCTACGCGGCCCGCTACGTGGCCAAGAACGTGGTGGCCGCGGGCCTGGCGCGCCAGTGCCAGGTGCAGGTCAGCTACGCGATCGGCGTGGCGCGTCCGATCAACGTGACGGTCTACACCGAAGGCACCGGCAAGATCTCCGACGAGGCGATCGCCAAACTGGTGATGGAGCACTTCGACCTGCGGCCCAAGGGCATCGTGCAGATGCTGGACCTGCTGCGCCCGATCTACGAGAAGACCGCCGCCTACGGCCACTTCGGCCGCGAGGAGCCGGAGTTTTCGTGGGAAGCGACCGACAAGGCTGCCGCGCTGCGCGCGGCAGCCGGCCTGTAACACGGGCGGCAAGACGAGCGGCGATACGCTCGTTCGTTCGCCCCTCTCCCGCTCGCGGGAGAGGGGCCGGGGGAGAGGGCAGCGACGGCGGGTGTCGACGCCGCCATCGCCGCCTTCTCTCTCACCCCACCTTCACTTCGATCCGCCGCGGCTGCGCTTCGGCCTGCTTCGGAATCCGCAGGTTCAGCACGCCGTCCTTGAGCACCGCCGAGATCGCGCTGCTGTCCAGCTCGCGGCTCAGCGTGAAGACGCGCTTGTAGCGCGCGATCTGCACCTCGGCATAGACCGGCTCCAGCCCCTCCGGCATCTCCTGGCGAATCTCGCCCTCGATGGTCAGGCTGTCGCGGTCGGCGCGCACCTGCAGCGTGTCGCGCGACACGCCCGGCAGGTCGGCCAGCAGCGTGATGCCGGTCGCATCCTCGGTCACGTCCACGCGCGGCAACAGCGTCGCGTTGGTGCCGGCATTGCCGTTGTTGCCGTTGGCGTTCCCGCTGACGTTCACGTTCCGGTCCTGATCGGTCCGGGTAACGGCTTGGTCGTTCATGTCGAACCTCCTGCTCGGTGCAATCATCGGGTCAGTTCACGGTGATCCGGCGCGGCTGCGCCGCTTCCTGGCGAGCGATCGAGATCCGCAGCAGTCCGTCGCGATAGGTCGCCTCGATCCTGGCGGTATCGACGTCCTCCGGCAGCGAAATCACGCGCCGGAAGCTGCCGTCGAAGCGCTCGCGCACATAGACGTTGGTGTCGTCGCGCAGGCTCGACGCGCCCGGTGCCGAGTGGCCCTGCTGGCCGGCTTGCTGATTGGCCTGCGGGTCGGCCGACGGGTCGCTCTGCGCGGCTTGTTGCCCGGTGCGCTCGATCCGCGCGCCGCGCCGCCCGGCGATGGTCAGCAGGCCGCGGTCGACGCTGACGTCGAGCGTGGACGGATCGATACCCGGCGCGAACGCGTAGACCTCGACGCTGGACGGCGTCATGCCGATATTGACGGCCGGAAAGGCGCCGCGCGCCACTGCGCGGATGCTGCTCGGCGCCGAGAAGACCTGTTGCAGCTCGCGCTGCAGCCGGTCGAACTCGGCAAACAGGCTGCCCGGAGAACTCAGCAACGATGCATACATGGCATTCCCTCCTTGCTGCTGCTGGCTGTCATGCATTCGGACCGGCGCGGCCGGTCCCCCGCGTGCCGGACCTGGCCGGCGCGCTTCGACACGAATGTAGTGTCGGACGCCGTCGCTTCAAGAGTCGGAAACGTGGCGCGACGCCGGCGCGCGAAGCCTCTGATGGCGCGGCGGTAGAATCGCGCCATCAGGCGTGGCACACGCCAGCATGCCGAGGAATCCCATGTCCGTTCAAACCGCTGTCCCCCGCGTCGCGCCTTCGACTGGCGCGGCGCCATCCGCCGCCCCGGGCGGACTGGACCTGATCCGCCCGCAGCCCTATACCGACTGGGCGCCGCAGCTGCGCGCCGACACGGCCGCCGGCCTGCGCCGCGAGCTCGAGCAGGGCGCCGTGCTGTATTTCCCCGATCTGCATTTCCGCTTCGAGCCGGGCGAGGAACGCTTCCTGGACAGCCGCTGGTCCGACGGCAAGTCCAAGAACATCAACCTGCGTGCCAACGACACCGCGGTGCGCGGCGCCGTCGGCAGCCCGCAGGACCTCGCCGACCTGTATGCGCTGATCCGGCGCTATGCCGAATACAGCGAGCGTCTGGTGCTGTCGCTGTTCCCCGAATACGGTCCGCATCTGGAGCGCGCCGGCACCTCCCTGCGGCCCAGCGAGATCGCCGGGCGTCCGGTCAGCTGGCGCAAGGACGACACCCGGCTGCACGTCGATTCGTTCCCGTCCAATCCGCTGCTCGGCAAGCGGCTGCTGCGCGTGTTCCACAATATCGATCCGCAGGCGCCGCGGGTGTGGCGCGTCGGAGAGCCGTTCGCCGACTTCGCCAAACGTTTCGTGCCGCGTACCAAGGGCATGTGGCCGGGACAGGCCTGGCTGATGAAGCAGCTGCATATCACCAAGCGCGAGCGTTCGGAATACGACCACCGCATGCTGCAGCTGCACGACATGGCCAAGGCAGACCTGGACTACCAGGCCAGGGTGCCGCAGCAGGAATTCCACTTCCCACCGGGCTCGACCTGGATCGTCTTCAGCGACCAGGTGCTGCACGCGGCGATGCGCGGCCGCGCGATGATGGAGCAGACCTATTACCTCGATCCGCGCGCGATTTCGGACCACACGCACTCGCCGGAAGCGGTGCTGTCGCGGATGCTCGGCAAGCCGATGTTGAAGTCCTGATCGGTGCGGCAACGGCAGGGCGCGCGGATCGCGCGTCCTGCCTCCTTTCCGCGGTCTTTTCCGCTGCCTTTTCCCCTGTCTCCCTTGCCGCTTTCGCCGGGCTCGTCCGGCCCCTCCGCGTTCTTCTTCTGCCCCTCGACAAAGCGCCTACACTGGGCAGCATAGACCGCGTTCGCGCCCCGTCCGCCAGCCTTCGGCGGCGGCCCGACGCGCGAGCGAGCGGCGCGCCGACTTGCCATCGTGCGAGGGGACAAATGGACACCAGTTTCGATTACATCGTGATCGGGGGCGGCGCGGCGGCATGCGCGCTGGCCGGCAGGCTCGCCGACAGCGGCAGCGAATCGATCGCCCTGCTCGAGGCCGCCTGGCCCGACGATGACGCGCCGGACTGGGGCCCCTATCTGCGCGGCGCGCCATCCGACTACGACGGCTGGGCCGAGGCCGGTTGCGACGGCTGGTCCTGGGACGACGTACTGCCGTGCTTTCGCCGCGCCGAATGCAATACCCGCGTGATGGGGCGCGACGACGATCCCTGGCATGGCGGCAACGGCCCGCTGCATGTCGGCGATCCGCCGGCGCCTTCGCCGCTGGCCCGCTACTTCGTCGAGTCGGCCGCGCACGCCGGCCATCCCCGCAACGACGACTTCAACGGCCCCGAGCAGGAGGGTGTCGGCTGGTTCCAGAGCGCGCGCCATCGCGGCGAGCCGTGGAGCGCCGCGCGGGCCTATCTGCATCGCGGCGTCGGCGGCAATCTGCAGGTTCTGCACGGCATGCAGGCGCAGCGCATCGTCTTCGAAGGACGGCGTGCGGTCGGCGTGCAGGCGCTGCGCCATGGCAGGCAAATCGAGTTGCGCGCGCGGCGCGAGGTGGTGCTCGCAGCCGGCGCGATCGGCTCGCCGCAGTTGCTGATGGTCTCCGGCATCGGCCCCGCCGATCATCTGCAGGAACACGGCATCGGCGTGGTGCAGCATCTGCCGGGCGTGGGGCTGAACCTGCAGCAGCCGGTCGGCATGCTGCTGCACAAGCGCGGCCCGACGCCGCCGTCGCTGCGGCAATCGTTCGGACCGCGCTGGTTCGGCGCCCAGTCGGCGATCGGCATGTCGGTCGGCAGGACGTTCGCCGCGGCATGGCACTGGTTGCGGCATGGCGCCGGATTTGGCGGGCGGCGCAGCACGCTGGCGCAGGCCGAGCCGATCAGCGCCGGCGCATTGCTGAAGAGCCAGCCCGAATTGCCGGAACCCGACCTGCAACTGCGCTTCGTCGTCGGTCCAGGTCATGCGCGCGGCGACGGCGGCGGGCACGGCCAGAGCTACGGATGCCGCGTGCTGCTGCTGCGTCCGCGCAGCCGCGGAAGGTTGCGGCTGGCCGGCAGCGATCCGCAGCGGCGGCCGCTGGTCGAGGCCGGGCTGCTCGGCGACGCGCAGGACGTGCGCGACCTGATCGCGGGCGTGGCGCTGGTGCGGCGCATTCTCGCCCAGCCCCCGCTGGCCGCGTTCGGCGGCAAGGCGCTGTATTGCGGCGGGGTGCGCGCCGATCCCGGTGACGAGGCGGCCATCGATGCGCTGGTCCGCGCCCATGCCGAGGCCGCGGAGCGGCCGGCCGGCACCTGCCGGATGGGCATCGATGCGCTGTCGGTGGTCGATCCGCAATTGCGCGTGCGCGGCGTCGAGGCGCTGCGCGTCGCCGATGCGTCGATCATGCCGACGCTGGCCGGCGGCGATGCCGATGCGCCGGCGATCATGATCGGCGAGCGCGCGCACGACCTGATCCGTCACGGTCCGCGGGTGCGGCTGCGCGCGCTGGAGACCTTGCTGGCGCGCGCCTGAGCGCCACGCTCGCCCCGCGGGTGCCGGTTTTCCCCTGCTTTCGCCGCATTTTTTCCCATTTTCGGTACGCCGATACTCGCGCAGCAGCCTGTGCGGCGGCGACCAGCCTTATGCTGTGAGCCCACCATGGAAAGGAGAGTCACCGTGCAAAGCACAGGGACCCCCAGGGCCGCCGCGGCCTGGCATGCCGGCCGGCCCCCCGCGGATGCGCGCCATCGTCAGCCGCCCGGCGCCGCCAACGCCAACGCTCCGCTGTCGCCCCATCGGATCGACTGGATCGAAACCGAGGGCGACAACGCCCGCGATCCTGGCGCCGACGGATTGCGGCGTGCCTGGATCGCCCTCGGGGCCTTGACGCGCCATCATCGCGCGCTGGCGACAGCGGTCATGGCGACGGCCATGTCGCTGCCGATCGGCCTGGCCGGCGCCGTTGTGCTGGTCCGCGGCGACCCGCAAGCGCTCCACCCTGGCGTGGCAATGATCATCGCAGCCACTGGCCTGTGGTGCGGCACCTGCTGCCTGTTCTATCTGGATCAATGTCGGCGCCTGCTGCGCGACGGCGAGTCCAACGAGTAGAACTGACCGCAACTGCCGCGATCAAACCGGCCAGGCTCGCTCGATCAGCTTGCCCAGCTGTGCCGCGCTGCCGTCGAGCGTGCCGAACACGCGGCCATGCTGCCGCTCGAGCCGGCTGGCGACGAAGCGCTCGGCGCTGTCGGCATCGGCGTGCGCCAGCATCAGCGCCGCCTGCGCGGTCAGCACCAGACCCTGCGCGAAGCGGCGCGCGCGGGTTTCCAGTTCTTCCGGCGCGGCGCGCAGCATCGCCTGCAGCGAAGCCAGTTCGGCGCGCACCGCGGCATGCCCGCCGGCGCGCTGGCCGAGATCCTGCAGCAAGCGCAGCGCATCGTCGGGACTGCGCTGGATCGCGCGCAGTACGTCCAGGCACATGATGTTGCCAGACCCTTCCCAGATCGAATTGACCGGCGCCTCGCGGTAGAGCCGCGCCATCGGCCCTTCCTCGACGTAGCCGTTGCCGCCCCAGACCTCCATCGCCTCGCCGGTCGCCTCGATCGCGCGCTTGCAGATCCAGAACTTGGCGGCGGGCGTCACGATGCGCTTCCACGCGCCGGCCAGCGGGTCGGTGGCTGCGTGTTCGAACGCATGGGCGAGCTCCATCATCAGCAGCGTCGCGGCCTCGCTCTCGAGCGCGAGATCGGCCAGCACATTGCGCATCAGCGGCTGGTCGGCGAGCCGCTTGCCGAACGCGCTGCGATGGCGCGCATGGTGGATCGACTGCACCAGCGCGGTCCGCAGCAGCGCGGCGCTGCCGATCACGCAATCGAGCCGGGTATTGGTGGCCATCTCGATGATGGTCGGAATGCCGCGTCCCTCTTCGCCGATCAGGATGCCGCTGGCGCCGCGGAATTCGACCTCGCTGCTGGCATTGGAGCGGTTGCCCAGCTTGTCCTTGAGCCGCTGGATCTGGATCGCGTTGCGGCTGCCGTCGTCGCGAAAGCGCGGCACGAAGAAGCAGGACGGCGGCCCGTCCTCGGCGCCCATGCGGGCGACCACCAGGTGCGCGTCGCACATCGGCGCGGAGAAGAACCACTTGTGGCCGGTCAGCGCGTACTCGGCGCCCCGGCCCTCGCCGCGCACCGGCCGTGCCACCGTGGTGTTGGCGCGCACGTCGGAGCCGCCCTGCTTCTCGGTCATGCCCATGCCGATCATCACCGCGCGCTTGTCGCGCCAGGGCAGATCCTCCGGATCGTGCGCGGTCGCATAGAGCCGCGGCGCCAGCTCGCTGAACAGCGCAGCCTCCTTCTGCAGCACCGGGATGCTGGCGAAGGTCATCGTCGCCGGGCACAGCGAGCCCGACTCGAGCTGCGCCTGCAGGAAATAGCCGGCGGTGCGCGCGGCCCAGGCGCCGGGACGCGGCTGCGCGAACGGCAACGCATGCAGCTGGCGGCTGCGCAGCAGCGACAGCAGCGCGTGCCAGCTCGGATCGAAGCGGACCTGATCGAGCCGCTCGCCGGTACGGCTGTGGGTGTGCAATTCGGGCGGATGGCGATTGGCCTGGTCGGCCCAGGCCTGGACCTCGGGCTGGCCCAGCGTCGCGCCGAACTCGCGCAGCTCGCCGGCATGCCAGCCGCCGCCCAGGCGTTCGAGCGCGGCGCCGAGCGCGGTGTCGATGGCGAACAGGTTGTGGTGCGCCAGATCGGGGACCTGGTTGAAGACGCGATGGGTGGCGGCGTCGCTGGTGCTCATGGTGTCTCCTGTGGCGGACGGTCCTGGCTCTGCCCCTGCCATTGCCGTTGCGATTGCCGTTGCAATCGTCGGCGGCCGGCGCGCGTGCGGGGATGCGCTGTCTGCATGGTAGAGCAACGCGCGAGGCCCTGGCGGCGGCCGACGCAGGCGGCCCGGGCGTCACGCCGCGGGCCGATCCGATACCGCAGCGCACCACAGTGCGAATGAAACAAGGCTGGCGCAGCCAGTTCCCTTGTGCTTAAATTGGCCCCGTTGGATGAAACAGGGGTGCCGTGCGGATTGGCCGCGCGGCTGAGAGAGTCCCTTCGAACCCGATCCGGTTAGTACCGGCGTGGGAAGTTTCACTGAAGACCGCAGTTCCCGCCGGCGCGCATTCCAGCCGCGCCAGCATGGTCCCGAAGGGACATGCTCACAGGACTCCTGGTTTCGTCCATCCCCCAAAGAGAGAGGACGATATCCATGGCCCGCAATAACGCCGCCCCCGCCGCATCCTTCGAATCGCTCGCCAGCGATCTCGACCAGAAGTTCGCCTACCCCGCATCGAGCAAGACCTATCTGACCGGCAGCCGTCCGGACATCCGCGTGCCGCTGCGCACCATCCTGCAGACCGCGACGCGCACCGAGCACGGCGAGATGCCGAACCCGCCGATCCCGGTCTACGACACCTCGGGCCCGTACAGCGACCCCGACGTGCGCATCGACCTGAAGGCCGGCCTGCCGCCGGTTCGGGCCAAATGGATCGAGGAACGCGGCGATACCGAGGTGCTGCCGGGCCTGTCGTCCGAGTACGGCCGCGCACGGGCCAACGATCCGGCCACCGCGCACCTGCGTTTCGCGCAGCTGACCAATCCCCGCCGCGCCAAGGCCGGCGCCAATGTCACGCAGATGCACTACGCCCGCCGCGGCATCGTGACGCCGGAGATGGAATACGTGGCGCTGCGCGAATCGCTGAACCTGCAGGCGCTGTACGACAAGCCCGAGTACAAGGCGCTGCTGCGCCAGCATCCCGGCAATGCGCTGGGTGCCGGCCTGCCGCTGCGGCCGGAGGACATCACGCCCGAATTCGTGCGCCAGGAAGTGGCCGCGGGCCGCGCGATCATCCCCGCGAACATCAACCACACGGAGCTCGAGCCGATGATCATCGGCCGCAATTTCCGCGTGAAGATCAACGGCAACCTGGGCAATTCGGCGGTGACCTCGTCGCTGGCCGAGGAAGTCGAGAAGATGGTCTGGTCGATCCGCTGGGGCGCCGACACGATCATGGATCTGTCCACCGGCAAGCATATCCATGAGACGCGCGAATGGATCCTGCGCAATTCGCCGGTGCCGATCGGCACGGTGCCGATCTACCAGGCGCTGGACAAGACCGGCGGCATCGCCGAGGACCTGACCTGGGAGATGTTCCGCGACACGCTGATCGAGCAGGCCGAGCAGGGCGTGGACTACTTCACGATCCACGCCGGCGTGCTGCTGCGCTATGTGCCGCTGACCGCCGACCGCGTGACGGGCATCGTCTCGCGCGGCGGCTCGATCATGGCGAAATGGTGCCTGGCCCACCACAAGGAAAACTTCCTGTACACGCACTTCGACGAGATCTGCGAAATCATGAAGGCCTATGACGTGTCGTTCAGCCTCGGCGACGGCTTGCGTCCGGGCTGCATCGCCGACTCGAACGACGAGGCGCAGTTCGGCGAGCTGCGCACGCTGGGCGAGCTGACCGCCAAGGCGTGGAAGCACGACGTGCAGGTGATGATCGAAGGCCCGGGCCACGTGCCGCTGCAGCGCATCCAGGCCAACATGGACGAGGAGCTCAAGCACTGCTACGAGGCCCCGTTCTATACGCTCGGACCGCTGGTCACCGACATCGCTCCCGGCTACGACCACATCACCAGCGGCATCGGCGCGGCCAATATCGGCTGGATGGGCACGGCGATGCTGTGCTACGTCACGCCGAAGGAGCACCTGGGCCTGCCGGACAAGGAAGACGTGCGCGAGGGCATCATCACCTACAAGATCGCCGCGCATGCCGCCGATCTGGCCAAGGGCTGGCCCGGCGCGCAGTTGCGCGACAACGCGCTGTCGAAGGCGCGCTTCGAGTTCCGCTGGGAGGACCAGTTCAACCTGGGCCTCGATCCGGAACGCGCGCGCTCCTTCCACGATGCGACGCTGCCCGCCGAAGGCGCCAAGATCGCGCACTTCTGCTCGATGTGCGGTCCGAAGTTCTGCTCGATGAAGATCACGCAGGACGTGCGCGACTACGCCGCCTCGCTGAAGTCCGACGAGGCCGCGGCAGCGGAGCGCGGCATGCAGGAAAAGTCGATCGAGTTCGTCAGCAAGGGCGGCAAGATCTACTCGTAAATCGACTGGCGAAAGCCGGCCCGTCGTTCCCGCGCATGCGGGAATCGGGCGCCTTCTTCTCGCTGCGGCGAGAGCGGGACGCTGGCCCCCGCGTGCGCGGGGGCGGCGGAGCGGCTTCCTTTCGAATTCGATGTACCCGGGCCGCCCGCGGCCGGGCTGGCACAATACACCCATGAAACAGCAGTTTGACGTCGCCATTCTCGGCGCCGGCCTGGCCGGACGCCTGGCCGCCTGGCGCCTGGTCCGCAGCGGCCAGCGCGTGGCCCTGGTCGAACGCGCCGGTCCCGATGGCGCGGGCGCGGCCGCCCATGTCGCCGCCGCGATGCTCGCGCCGCTGGCCGAATCGGCCATCAGCGAGCGCCGCATCGTCGAGCTCGGCATCGCCAGCGTGGACCTGTGGCGCGCATGGGTGGCCGAACTGAACGCCGAACAGGCGGACGAGCCCACCGCGGTCGACCCGGTCTTCTTCCAGCAGGACGGCACGCTGGTGGTCTGGCACGCCCACGACCGCGGCGAGATGCCGTTGTTCACCAGCCGCATTCGCGCCGTGTCGCCGCCGGAACTGGTTGCCGAGCGTCTGCGCCGGCTCGACGCGGCCGGCATCGCGTCGCTGGAGCCCGCGCTGGCGGGCCGCTTCCAGCAAGGGCTGCTGCTCGAGGGCGAGGGCCAGCTGGACAACCGCGGCACGTTGCGCGCGCTGCTGGCCTGCGCGGTTTCCGCCGGCGTCCATTGCGTCTGGGAAGCGGGCGAGATCGACGAGCGCGATCTGCCGCGGCTTGGCATCGACGCGCGCGTGGTGCTCGATTGCCGCGGCCTGGGCGCGCGTGCCGCGTGGCCCGCCGAGGGGGCCGTCGGCGGGGGCGGGATGCCGGGCCTGCGCGGCCTGCGCGGCGAGGTGGTGCGCGTGTTCGCGCCCGAGGTTTCGCTGCACCGGCCGGTGCGGCTGCTGCATCCGCGTTACCCGATCTATATCGCGCCCAAGCCCAATCATCTGTACGTGATCGGCGCCACCGAACTGGAAAGCGAGGACGACTCGCCGATGAGCGTGCGCTCGGCGCTGGAGCTGCTGTCGGCCGCGTATTCGCTGCATCCGGCCTTCGGCGAGGCGCGCGTGCTCGAGCTGAACGTGCAGCGCCGGCCCACGCGTCCCGATCATCTGCCCGCGGTGCGGGTCGACGAGGAGGCGCGCGTGGTGCGCCTGAACGGCCTGTACCGGCATGGCTTCCTGATCGCGCCGGCGGTGGTCGAGGCGGCCTGCGAAGTCGTGCGCGCGCTGGCCGACGGCGATCCCGCTGCGCATGCGGTGCCCGCGTCGACGCGCTGGCCGGGCATGATCGCGCCCGTGCATGGCAATGCGGTGCTGCATTGATGCCAGCCTCGAGGCCCTCCCGCGCGACGCCATCCAGCGCCGCTGAATCCGACGCCACCGCGCAAGGCGTTCGTTCGTCGAGCGCCGCCTTGCCCGGCTCCTCCCAATCGATGACACACGCGCTGAACACCATGGAAATCCTGCTCAATGGCAAGCCGCTGGCGCTCGATGCGCCGGCCACGCTGGCCGACGCGGTGGCCGCGGCGCAGATCCCGCCACCGTTCGCCGCGGCGCTGAACGGCCGCTTCGTGCCGCGGGCCGCGCATGCGGACACGCCGCTGTCCGCCGGCGACCGCATCGATCTCGTGCAACCCGTTACCGGAGGCTGATCCCATGACCTTCCCGACCCAGGATGCCGTGCGCGATCCCTTCGTGCTCTACGGCGAATCGTTTTCCTCGCGCCTGCTGCTCGGCACGGCGCGCTATCCGTCTCCGGCGACGCTGCAATCCGCGGTCGAAGCCTCGAAGCCGGCCATGCTGACGGTGGCGCTGCGCCGCCAGGGCGCGGTCGGCGACGGCGAGGGCGGCCAGGCCTTCTGGCAGATGCTCAAGTCGATGCAGGTGCCGGTGCTGCCCAATACCGCCGGCTGCATGGCGGCGCAAGAAGCCATCACCACCGCGATGATGGCGCGCGAGGTGTTCGAGACCGACTGGATCAAGCTGGAGCTGGTCGGCGACGACTACACGTTGCAGCCGGACACGCTGAACCTGCCGGCGGTGGCCGAGACGCTGATCAAGGAAGGGTTCAAGGTGCTGCCGTATTGCACCGAGGATCTGGTGCTGTGCCGCCGCCTGCTGGACGCCGGCTGCCAGGCGCTGATGCCGTGGGCCGCGCCGATCGGCACCGGCAAGGGCGCGGTCAATCCGCATGCGATGCGGGTGCTGCGCGACCGCCTGCCGGACACCCCGCTGATCGTCGACGCGGGCCTGGGCCTGCCGTCGCATGCGGCGCAGGTGCTCGAATGGGGCTACGACGGCGTGCTGCTGAACACCGCGGTGGCACAGGCCGCCTATCCGATCGAGATGGCGCGCGCCTTCGCGCGTGCCGTCGAAGCCGGGCGCCTGGCCTATCTGGCCGGACCGATGCCCGAGCGCGAGATCGCGCAGGCCAGCACGCCGGTGGTCGGCATGCCGTTCTGGCACGCACAGGAGCACGCATGACGCGCCAACCGACGCCGATGCCGCTCGATACGGCGCTGCAATCCGCACTGGTCGCGCGCCATGGCGAAACCTTCGGCGTGGCCGACCGCGGCTGGCGCGCCTGGCGGCTGCAGGACACGCTGCATGCCGATGTCGCCGAGACGCTGAGCCAGACGGATCTGCTGCTGGCGGACGGCGAGCTCGATGCCGCGACGCTCGAACGCGTCGCCGCACGCGGCGCGATGCTGATCCAGACCGAGCGCGAGGGGGGCCAGTGGATCGACACGGTGCGCTCGCCGATGGGGACCTGGGTGTTTGCCACGCGGGCCGACGCCAACGACGATGCCGCGCAGTCGCCGGCCTTCGTCGCCACGCTGCTGGCCGCGCTGGCGCTGCATTTCCCGGCGCACGACGCGCTGTGCCTGGCGCGCGCCTGGCGGCCCGGCTCGCTGGACTGGCCCGCCGAATTCTCGCGCTTCCCGCGCGTGCGGCACGCCGCGCTGGTCGCGCCCGAGCAGTCGGCCGAACCGTTCGTGCCATGCCCGGCGCGCCTCGGCCTCTACGCCGTGGTGCCGACCGCCGACTGGATCGAACGGCTGGTGCCGCTCGGGGTGCCGACCGTGCAGCTGCGTTTCAAGTCCGACGACGCCGCCGCGGTGCGCGAGCAGATCGCCCGCTCGGCGCTCGCCGCGCGCGGCAGCCGCAGCCGGCTGTTCATCAACGATCATTGGCGCGCCGCGCTGGACTACCACGCCGCGCACGGCAACGACAGCGCGGGCAGCGGCATCTACGGCATCCACCTGGGCCAGGAAGACCTGGACGAAGCCGACCTGGACGCGCTGCGCGCCTCCGGCCTGCGGCTCGGCGTTTCCACGCACGGCTACGCCGAGATGCTGCGCGTCGCGCCGCTGCGCCCCAGCTACCTGGCGCTCGGCGCCATCTTTCCGACCACCACCAAGGTGATGCCGACCCAGCCGCAAGGGCTGGGACGCTTTTACGCCTATGCCCGCCTGATGCGCGAGCAGGTGCCGGCGCTGGTCGGCATCGGTGGCGTCGACGCGGGCAACCTGCCGCAAGTGCTGGAAGCGGGCGTCGGCAGCGCGGCCGTGGTGCGCGCGATCACCGAGGCGGCCGACGTGCCGGCGGCGGTGGCGCGGCTGATGGCGGCGTTCGGGCAGGCTGGTTGAAGCGCCGGGCGGCACCGTGCTGTCCGCCACGCTCATGGGGGCAGTGCCTCATGCGCCGCGCCCTTTGATTAGATTTTGCTCCAGAAATACATCAAGGTTCTAATTGTTCCGCCCGTGCTAATCGGGTTTGCCGCAAGTGTTTAGATATGGTGCTATTCTTCAACGATGGTTGAAGTTTCTCGCTACCAGATAATCAAACGCTTGCAGACCGGTCTGCACCGGGGGGCGCCGTTCAGCCTTGCGACATTGCGGGAATTGGGCGTGTCGCCTCAACTTGCCGCGCGCTATGCCGATGGCGGCTGGCTGGTTCGCCTTGCCCAAGGCGTCTATGCCTTCACGAACGATGACTTCGGCATCGATGGTTCGCTACGTTTCCTGCAGCGGCAAGTGCCCGGCTTCCACGTAGGCGGCAAGACGGCTCTGGCCTGGCAAGGCATGCGACACAACCTGGGGTCCCGCGAAGCCATCGTCGTTTGGGGCGATGCCCGTTTTTCGCTTCCGGAGTGGTTCACCGCGCGACATCCTGCTCGCTACGTGCACGCGCGCCTGTTCGATTGGCCGGATCGCGCATTGGCCGATCGAACGCTGATGACTCCGCCCGGCATGTCGAACGGCGTCAGCGTGTCGGCTCCCGAACGTGCCGCACTTGAGATGCTTTACGAGGTGGGTGTTAAGCAAGGCCTTGAGGAGGCGCGTAACGTCTTCGACGTCTTACGCTCCCCTCGCAAGGACCTGCTCGGACGATTGCTATCGTGCTGTACCAGCGTCAAGGCCGTTCGCCTCTTTTTGACGTGGGCCCGAGAGACCGAACTGGTCGACGTCGATGCCCTGCTGGCCCAGTATCCGGTGCGCTCAGGCAGCAACAAGCGATGGATCAGCCGTCTCGACGACGGTACGTTGCTCAGCCTGAAGCCCCATGGATAACGCCTACGCCAATACTGTCCGTCTCCTGCTTGCCGTTGCTCCCACGGTTTTCGCCAGCGACCTGTTCGCCATGAAGGGTGGCACTGCCATCAATCTGTTCGTCCGCGATATGCCTCGCCTCTCCGTGGACATCGACGTGGTCTACCTTCCGCGCGACGTGCTGAGAGAGGACGCGATGCTTGCCATCCATCGCGAACTGACTGCTATCGCGCAACGCGCGGCGGCGCTTGGCTTTCGCACGAGGATGATCGGCGCACGCGATCAGCGCGAAACCAAGCTGATCGTCGACAACGACATCAGCCAGGTGAAGGTCGAGGTCAACCTGGTATTTCGTGGCACCGTGCTGCCAGTCGAGCGACGAGCGTTGAGCGCAAGGACCGCCGATCTCTTCGGTGTCGAGTTTGACGTGCCGATTCTCGCCACCGATGAGCTCTACGCCGGCAAACTGGTGGCTGCGCTGGACAGGCAGCATCCTCGTGACCTCTTCGACGTATGGCGGCTGTACGAATCGGGTGGGATCACGGACGGCATGGTGGAGTGCTTCGTCACCTATGTCGCCGGCCACAATCGGCCCATCCATGAGGTGCTGTTCGGCAACGACAAGGAAATCAGTGGCGAGTATCACCGCGCCTTTATAGGCATGACGGAGGTCGACTGCTCCCTGAAGACACTGATCGATACCCGGATACGGCTGAAGGACGAACTGCCAAGGCGGCTGAGCGAGCGGCACAGGCGGTTCCTGACCGGGCTATCCCGAGCCACGCCGGACTGGTCGCTGCTCGAGTGCAGACATGTCGCGGAACTGCCGGCATTGCGATGGAAAGTCGGCAATCTGGAAACGTTTCGCCAGCGGCGCCCCGCGGAGTTTGCAAGGCAAGTGGAACTGCTCGAAGCGGCGTTCGTCGCGCAAGGGCATTGAATTGTCGCGGCGCCACGGCAAGGGTCACCGTGGCCCGCTATCGATTCGCTCCATCACCCGTCCCCCGCGCCAGCAACGTGTACAAATGCGAGCGCGAAATTCCCAGCGCCTGCGCGGCGCGTTTCTTGTTGCCGCCATGGTCGGCAATGGCCTTGAGCGCGGCTTCGTAAGCCAGTTCCCGCAGCGCGGCGGGGCGGGAAGGCGGCGTGGTCGCAATGGCCGTCGGTGTCTCGCCGCGCGGCTCGTCTTCCCCCTCGTGTTCGGCATAGCTTCTCGCCAGCGGGTGCGGCGCGGCGTCGGCCGCCAGGGCCGCCGTCGCGCTTTCGTCGCCGCGGGCAAAGTCGGCCACGCGCAGGCGCCCGCCGTCGCAGAACACCAGCGCTTCCTCGATCTTCTGCCGTAGCTGGCGGATATTGCCGGGCCATGGCCGTTCGGCCAGGTGGCGGGGCACCGCGCTGTCGATGGTGGGCACCGGTACGTTGTTGCGCTGGCAGAAGGCCTGCACGAAGTGCTGCAGCAGCGCGGGGATGTCCTCGCGGCGCTGGCGCAGCGCCGGGATGCGCAGCACCACGCCGCTCAAGCGGTAGTACAGGTCCAGCCGAAAGCGGCCGGCGTCGATCAGCGCCTGGATGTCGCGGTTGGTCGCCGCCACCAGCCGGAAGTCGATGCGGCGCGCCTGCCGGCTGCCGATGCGCTCGACCAGGTGGTCCTCGAGCACGCGCAGCAGCTTGACCTGCATCTCCATCGGGATATCGGCGACCTCGTCGAGAAACAGCGTGCCGCCGGCCGCCTGTTCCAGCTTGCCGGCCTGGCCCTGGCGGCGGCTGCCGGTGAAGGCGCCGGCGGCGTGGCCGAACAGTTCCGACTCGATCAGCGTGGCCGGCAACGCGGCCAGGTTCAGGCTGACCAGCGGCTTGCCGTCGCGCGTGTCGCCGCCGTCGCGCTGGCTTGCCTCGTGGATCGCCCGCGCGACGAGCTCCTTGCCGGTGCCGCTTTCGCCCAGGATCAGCACCGGCACGTCGAGCCGTGCCACCGTCTCGATCTCGCGCCGCAGCCGCTGCATCGGCGCGCTGTCGCCGATCAGCCGGCCGGGGCCGCCGCGCAGATCGTCCAGCGCGCGCCGGTAGTGCGCGACCTGCGAACGCAATTCGCTGACCTCCTTGTGCATTCGCGCGATCGCCTCGGGTTCCTTGAACAGGACCTGGCCGATCGCGCCGACCACCTCCCCGTGCTGGACGATCGGGATGCGGTTGACCACGCGCGTGACGCCGTTCATCCGCTGCAGCTGCCCGATTTCGGCCTTGCCGGTGGCCGCGACCTGCGGCAGCCGCGAGTTGGGAATCACGCGCTCGGCGGGCTGGCCGATGCCCTCGCCGGTGCGCAGCCCGAGAAAGCGCTCGTGCACCGGGCTGATATAGCGCATGCGGCCGTCGCGGTCCGCCACGGTGATCGCCTGATACGGGTTGGTGATGAAGTGCTCGAGGATGGCGCCCGCAAACGGCACGGCGCCGAGGAAATCGAACAGCGCGGTGGCACTGCCCGGACGGTGCAGCAGCACCAGCTTCGTGGTGCCGTCGTCCAGCGCCAGCGCGATATGGCGCGTTGCCTCGGCGCCGGGCGCGGCCACCTCGAACAGATACGGACGGATGCCGGCCTCTTCATCGGCGAAGGGGCGGGCCGCCCCTGCGGCGTCGGAATCGGTGGCTTGGGCCAGCGCGGCCAGCGCAGCGCGAGCCAGTGCGTCGTCGCGCGCGATGCCGCTCGCCGTGGCGACGTGTCCGTCCCGGCCGATCACCAGCGCGCCCACGGCGTCCGGCATGCAGGGCGATGTCCCGGTGTGTGTCTTCAATGACGACAAAGGCTGTCTCCATGGCGGACATCGAAGTGTCCGGATGTGTCGTTATTGCGGACACCGTAGCAGCCGCCGGCTTCGCGTGCAAGCCTTTGTGCAAGGAAATCAAGGATTTGCGGCGGCCGCGCGGGCTGGCACGGTTGCTGCGCTTGTGGCCTCCACAGCAACGAGCAACAGGAGACAACGCGTGTCGTGGCAACCCGAAATCGATGAACTGGCCTACCGCCGCCAACTGGCGGCCCAACTCGGCGGGCCGGACAAGGTCCAGCGGCACAAGGACGCCGGCAAGCTGACGGTACGCGAGCGCATCGATGCGCTGGCCGACCCCGGCTCCTTCCATGAGGTCGGCAGCCTGACCGGCAGCGGCCAGTACGACGGCAACGGCCGGCTGGTCGGCTTCACGCCGGCCAATCTGGTGATGGGCCGCGCCCGCGTCGATGGCCGCCCGGTGGTGCTGGTCGGCGACGACTTCACCGTGCGCGGCGGCGCCAACGATGGGGCGGTCGGCGACAAGCTGGTCCACGCCGAGAAGATGGCGCGCGATCTGCGGCTGCCGATGGTGCGGCTGGTCGACGGCACCGGCGGCGGCGGCTCGGTGCGCAATATCGAGACCAAGGGGCATACGCTGATTCCGACCATGAAGGTGTGGCAGCACGTGGTCGAGAACATGTCGCTGGTGCCGGTGGTGTCGCTGGCGCTGGGCTCGGTAGCCGGCATGGGCGCCGCGCGGGTTGCGGCCAGTCACTACTCGCTGATGGTCAAGGAGACCTCGCAGCTGTTCAACGCCGGCCCGCCGGTGGTGGCGCGCATTGGCCAGCACCTGACCAAGAACGAGCTGGGCGGCAGCCATATCCACACGCGCAACGGCGTGGTCGACGACGAGGTCGCCAGCGAAGAAGAAGCGTTCGCCCGCGCCCGCCAGTTCCTGTCGTACCTGCCGACCTCGGTGTTCGAGCTGCCGCCGAGGGCCGAGCCCACCGACGATCCGGCGCGCCGGGACGAATGGCTGCTGTCGGCGATCCCGCGCGACGGCCGCGCCGTCTACAAGATCCGCCCGATCGTGCAGACGCTGGTCGACTCGGGCTCCTTCTTCGAGATCGGCCGGCATTGGGGCCGGGCCATCGTCACGGGCCTGGCGCGCGTGGACGGCTGGCCGGTCGCGGTGGTGGCCAGCGACCCGTACTACTACGGCGGCGGCTGGGACAGCGCCACCGCGGAGAAATTCACGCGCTTCGTCGACATGGCCGAGGCCTTCCATCTGCCGGTGATCAATCTGGTCGACATCGCCGGCTTCCAGATCGGACTCGAGGCCGAGAAGGCGGGAACGATGCGCTACGGCGTGCGCGCGCTGGCCGCCGTCTATCAGGCCACGGTGCCGTGGTGCTCGGTGATCCTGCGGCGCGCCTACGGTGTCGCCGCCGCGGCGCACCAGCATATGGGCCGCTTCAACTTCCGCTATGCCTGGCCTTCGGGCAACTGGGGCTCGCTGCCGATCGAGGGCGGGCTCGAGGTCGCCTACAAGGCCGAGATCGAGGGCGCCGACGATCCGGTGCAGAAGCGCGCCGAGATCGAGCAGCGCGTGCGCAGCCTGACCTCGCCGTTCCGCAGCGCGGAGGCCTTCGTCATCGAGGACATCATCGATCCGCGCGATACGCGCGCGCTGCTGTGCGAGTTCGCCAACCTGGCGGCGCCGCTGCGCGAGGCCGGCGTGCGCAAGTTCGGCATCCGGCCATGAGGAAGGGCTACCGCGAAGGACCGGCTAGGACGGCGGCAAGGACAGCGAAAACAACAGCGACCACGACAACCACGACCACAACGACAACAAGAACAACGACAGCCAACATCAAGGAGACCATCATGAATCGAACCCACCGGCCCATACGCCGAACCACGCTGGCGCTGACCGTCCTCGGTGCCATCGCCGCCGTATCGGCCATCATGCCGGGCACCGCCGCCGCGCAGGAGAACTGGCCGTCCAAGCCGGTCACCATCATCGTGCCGTTCCCGGCCGGCGGCATGACCGACGTGCTGGCGCGCCGCATCGCCAAGGACATCGCCGTCGATCTGAAGCAGCCCGTCGTGGTCGAGAACCGTGCCGGCGCCAGCGGGCAGATCGGCACCGAGATGGTCGCGCGCGCCAAGCCCGACGGCTACACGCTGCTGGTCTCGGCAACGCACCACGTGATCAACCCCGCGGTGCGCGGCTCGCTGCCGTACGACGCGGCGAAGGACTTCACGCCGATCGCGCTGCTGGCGACCACGCCCAACGTGCTGGTCGTCAACAACAACATCCCGGCCTCGACGCTGCCCGAATTCCTGGCCTATGCGAAGAAGCAGAAGGAGGGACTGTCGTTCGGCTCGTCGAGCATCGGCGGCGCGACCCACATGTCCGGCGAGCTGCTGAAGCTGATGACCAAGGCGCCGATGGTTCATATCCCGTACAAGGGCGCCACGCCCGCGATGGCGGACCTGCTCGGGGGGCAGATCCCGGCGCTGTTCCACGATGCGATGACGATGGCGCCGTACGTCAAGGACGGCAAGGTCAAGGCGATCGGCATGACCTCGGCCAGGCGCAGCGACGCGCTGCCGAATGTGCCGACCATCGCCGAGCAAGGGGTGGCCGGCTACGAGGCGACCACGTGGATCGGCTTCTACGGGCCCGCCAATCTGCCTCGGCCGATCGTCGACCGGCTCAACCGCGAGGCGGTCAAGAGCATGAACGCGCCCGACTCGAAGGCCAGCCTCGCGCAATCGGCCACCACGCCGGGCACGATGTCGGCCGAGCAGTTTGGCGGCTTCGTGCAGGCCGAGCTCGCCAAGTGGAAGCGCGTGGCCAGCGAAGCCAAGGTCAAGGTGGAATGACGCGATGACCGATCTCCATGCCAATCCCGCGGCGCCGGCCGACGACGGCAGCGCGCTGCTGTCGCTGCTGTCGCCGCGTTCGGTCGCCGTGCTCGGCGCCTCCGACAACACGGTCAAGGCCGGTGGCCGGCCGATCGACTACATGCGGCGGCACGGCTTTGCCGGCGCGATCTATCCGGTCAATCCGAATCGCGCGACGATCCAGGGGCTGGCCGCCTATCCGTCGCTGGACGCGTTGCCGGCCGCGCTCGACCTGGTCGTCATCAGCGTGCCGGGCGCGGAGGTCGAGCAGGCCATCGAACGGTGCCTGGCAATCGGCGCGCGCGGCGCGGTGATCTATTCGTCGGGCTTCGCCGAACTGGGCGAGGCCGGCGCGGCGCAGCAGCGGCGGCTGGTCGAGCGCGCGCGTGCCGGCGGGCTGCGGCTGTTCGGTCCGAACACGCAGGGGCTGGCCAATTTCGCCAGCGGCGCGATCGCGCATTTCTCGACGATGATCAACGAGGAGGCCGGCCAGGACGGTCCGGTCGCCATCGTCAGCCAGAGTGGCGCGGGCTCGGCCATCGTCTATGGCGGGCTGCGCCGCAACGGCATTGGCGTGCGCTACATGGTCGCCACCGGAAACGAGGCCGACGTCAGCGCCGCCGAGGTGGTGCGCGCGGTGCTGCACGACGAGCAGGTGCGCGTGGTGCTGCTCTATATCGAGTCGCTGCGCGACCCGCAGATGCTGGCGCAGGCCGCGCGGCTGGCGCACCGGCGCGACGTGCCGATCCTCGCCGTCAAGGCGGGGCGCACGCGCTCGGGACAGTTGACCGCAAGTTCGCACACCGGCGCGCTGGCCGGCGAGGACGCGCTCGCCGATGCCTTCCTGCGCCGGCATGGCATCGTGCGCGTGGCGGACTTTCGCGAGCTGGCCGAGTACTGCCAGGTCTTCGTCGGCGGCCAGCGGCCGCGTGGCGATGGCGTGGTGGCGATCAGCAATTCGGGCGCGACCTGTGTGCTGGCGGCCGATGCCGCCGAGGACGAGGGCCTGCGCCTGGTCGAGTTCGACGCCGCCGGCACCGAGGCCCTGCGCGCCGTGCTGCCCAGCTACGTCAGCGCGCGCAATCCGATCGACATGACGACGGCGCTGCTGGGCCAGCCGCAGATCTTCGGCCGCACGCTGGACGCGGTGGCCGCGCGCGGCGCCGCCGACATGATTCACGTCGGCTTTCCGATCGGCGGCGAAGGCTATGACTTCGACGACTTTTCCGCGCAGACCGGGCGCTTTGCCTCGGCCAGCGGCGTGCCGGTCGTGGTCAGCGCCAATCAGCAATGGGTGGCGCAGGCCTTCCGCCGGCATGGCGTGCCGGTGTTCGACAGCGAGCGCGCCGCCATGCGCGCGCTGGGGCTGCTGTCGCGCTATGTGCGGGCGCGTGCCGCGGCGCTGGCGGCACCGGCGGCGGTATCGGCTGTATCGGCGGTGTCGGCGGTGTCGGCCTCGGATGCCGATGCGGCGGCATCGACCACCACCACGCTCGACGAAGTACAAAGCCTGGCGCAACTGGCTGCGGCTGGCCTGCCGACGGTCGCCCATCGGTTGTGCCGCGACCGCGAGCAGGTGCGGCGCGCCGTCGCCGAGCTGGGTTTGCCGGTGGTGGCCAAGGGCGTGTCGGCGTCCATCACGCACAAGTCCGAGTACGGGCTGGTGCGCCTCGGCCTCGACAGCGAGGAGCGCGTGCTGGCCGCCTTCGACGAACTCGATGCGAGGCTGGCCACGCTGGCGGCCGAGCAGGGCGTCGAGCATGGCGGTGTGCTGATCGCGCGTCAGCACAAGGGGGCGTTCGAACTCGCGGTCGGCGCGCATCGCGATCCGGTCTACGGACCCGTCGTCATGATCGGGCAGGGCGGCGTGCTGGTCGAGGCGCTGGACGACGTGCAGTTCCTGCCCGCGCCGTTCTCGGCCGGGCAGGCGCGCGAGGCCATCTCGCGCCTGCATATCGCGCGGGCCTTCGGTGCGGTGCGCGGCATGCCGGCGGTCGATGTCGAGCGGCTCGCGGCGATGCTGGTGCGGCTGGGCGACTGGTTCGCCGGCAGCGCGGCCGGCAGCGAGCGCGACGAGCGGACCGAGTCGGTCGATGCCAATCCGGTGATCGTGCCGCGCGGCGACGCCGCCCCGGTCATCGTGGATGCAGTGGTGGTCCGCAACGCCGCCAGCGAGGGGACCAAGCGATGACGCCGAAACTGCAGATCCGTCCGCTGCGCCGCGTGCTGGTCGCCAACCGGGGCGCGGTGGCCGCCCGTATCCTGCGCGCGCTGAACGCGCAGGGCATCGAGTCGATCGCGGTCTATTCCGACGCCGATGCCGAAGCGCCCTACCTGCAGCAGGCCACGGTGCGCGTGCGGCTGGGCGAGGCCGCGCCGCTGCAGAGCTATCTGAACCAGGACGCGCTGCTGCAGATTGCGCGCGAGCATGCGGCCGACGGCGTGCACCCGGGCTACGGCTTCCTGTCGGAGAACGCCGGCTTTGCCGAGCGCGTCGAGGCGGCGGGACTGTGTTTCATCGGCCCGTCGTCGCGCTGGATCCGCCGGCTCGGCCACAAGACCGAGGCGCGCGCGCTGATGGCGACCCACGGCATGCCGATGACGCCGAGCAGCGCCGTGCTGCCCGACGATCCGGAGGTCGTCGCCAGGGCGGCCGCGCGCATCGGCTATCCGGTGCTGATCAAGCCGGCCGGTGGCGGCGGCGGCATCGGCATGCTGCCGGCACGCGACGACAGCGAACTGGCCGCGGCATGGCAGCGCGCGCGCTCGGTCGCGCAGCGCAGCTTCGGCCAGGCCGAGCTGTATCTGGAAAAGCTGATCGAGCGGCCGCGCCATATCGAATTCCAGGTGCTGGCCGACCGCTACGGCGGCGTGCGCGTGCTCGGCGAGCGCGACTGCTCGGTGCAGCGGCGCCATCAGAAGGTCATCGAGGAAGCGCGAGCCCCCAACGTGCCGGCCGACGAGATCGACACGATGGCCAGGCGCCTGGCGACGCTGCTGGCGACACTGGGCTACGACGTGATCGGCACCGTCGAGATGCTGTACACGCCGTCGACCGGCTTCGTCTTTCTCGAGCTCAATACTCGCCTGCAGGTCGAGCATGCGGTCACCGAGCAGGTCACCGGCATCGACATCGTCGCGGCGCAGCTGCGGCTGGCCCGCGGCGAGCCGATCGACGCGGTGCTGCCGACGCCGGTGCGCTTGCGCGGCCATGCGATCGAGGCGCGCGTCTATGCCGAGGATCCGGTGCGGTTCCTGCCGTCGCCCGGTCCGCTGGCCGTGTATCGGCCGCCGGCGGGCGAGGGCGTGCGGGTCGAGACCGGCTATGCGCAGGGCGGCCGTGTCACCTCCTACTACGACCCGATGCTCGCCAAGGTGATCGCCACCGGCGCCGATCGCGCCCAGGCGATCGCGCGGCTGCGCGCGGCGCTGGACGCCTTCGCCATCGAGGGCGTCAAGACCAATCTTCCCTTTATCCAGCGGGTGCTGGACGACGACGATTTCGTCGCCGGCCGCATCGATACCGGCCTCGCCCAGCGCGTGCTGGCCGGCGGCACGAAGTCTGCCGCCGCGGCGCCGGCGGCCGCATCCACCCTGACATCCTGATCCCCGGAGTCCCCCATGAAGCAAATCGAAGCGGCCGTCGCCGGCCATGTCTGCGCCGTCGACGTGCAAGTTGGCGCTACCATTGCGGCCGGCGATGCCGTGATGACCATCGAGTCGATGAAGATGGAAATCCCGCTCGAGTCCGAGCAGGCCGGCGTCGTCAAGGCCATCCTGGTGCAACCCGGCGATGCGGTCGCCGAGGGCCAGGTCGTGATCGAACTCGAGTAAGGAAGTGGTTTTGGAAAGCAGTGCGCAAATTGTCCCGGTCGCGCCGGGCACGGCCGAAAAGCCCTATTTCGGCATCGACGTCCCGCTGATGCGGCATCTGGGCCTGCAGCCCGTCCATATCGAGGACGGGCTGTGCCAGACGCGGCTGCCCGCGCATCCGGCCCTGGTCAACAGCCGTGGCGATGTGCATGGCGGCACGCTGATGGCGGTGCTGGACTTCACGCTGAGCGGCGCGGCGCGCTCGCATGCGCCGCTGGAGACCGGCGTGATCACGATCGACATGTCGACCCACTTCCTGGCCGCCGCGCGCGGCGAGCTGACGCTGGAGGCGCGTTGCATGCGGCGCGGCGCGCGCATCGCGTTCTGCGAGGGAGAGGTCAAGGACGCCGCCGGCAACGTCGTGTGCGTGGCGCGGGCGGCGTTCAAGCTGGTGCCGCTGGCGGCCGGGGGGAATTGAGACGCCGGGCAGAGGCGAGCCGGCCTCCAGCGGCCTCTCCCCGATCCCTTCAGCCCAGCACCCGCGGCGCGAAGCCGTGGTTCAACGGGCCGTTGCCGGCCCCCAGCCGCAGGTCCGCGCCGGCCGCGATGGCCTGGGCGACGAAGTCCAGCGCGGTGCCGACCGCCTGCTCCAGCGCATCGCCGCGCGCCAGTTGCGAGGCAATCGCGGCGGCCAGCGTGCAGCCGGTGCCGTGCAGGTTGCGGGTATCGATGCGCGGATGGCTGAAGACCCGCACGCTGCCGTCGGCATGCATCAGCAGGTCGTCCAGGCTGCCTTGCTCGCCGGTTTCCGCCAGATGCCCGCCCTTGAGCAGCACCGCCTGGCAGCCCAGTTCGATCAGTTCCTGCGCGGCGCGTTCCATGTCGGCACGGCGCGTGACCGGCCGGCCCAGCAGGTAGGAGGCCTCCGGCAGGTTGGGCGTGACCAGCAGCGCGCGCGGGAACAGCAGCCGCACCATCGCCTGCGCCGTGGCGTCGTCCGACAGCGTCGCGCCGGAAGTGGCGACCATTACCGGATCGACCACCAGCTTGCGCAAGCCGTGGCGGTCGACCGCGGCGGCCACCGCCTCGACGATCGCCGCGGTGCCCAGCATGCCGGTCTTGGCGGCGTCGATGCCGATGTCGCCGGCCACCGCATCGATCTGCGCCGTGACCATCTCGGCCGGGATCGCATGCACGCCGGTCACGCCGAGCGTGTTCTGCGCGGTGATCGCCGTGATCGCGCTCATGCCGTAGCAGCCGAGCGCGGCAAAGGTCTTCAGGTCGGCCTGGATGCCGGCGCCGCCGCCAGAGTCGGAGCCGGCGATGGTCAGGGTACGCGGGGGAAAGGCGGTCATAACGAGTCGAAAGGCGAGGTCCGGGACGATCGGCGCACGATTGCCGGCCCAGCCGGACCTGCCAGAAAAGAATTCGGAGAGCGGCGCACCGTCGCCGCGCCGGGCAGGTACAATACCGCCACTCCGAGGAGCGTTGCAACGGACGGCGCGCGGGCCCAACCCCGCATTCTGCCATCCGCCAGGCTCGGAATGTCTTCAACGGCGCTCGCTGAACCGTGGTTCGCACGGTGGCGAGTCGACCTATCCGCACGCTGCACCCACCCTTGGGCATGCAGCCGTTCCGGATCCCGTCCCCCTCCCGTCACCGGCGTGCCACTCTTCGACGGAGTGAAACATGAACGCTGTGACCGATCTCAAGAATGATTTCGTGGTGGCCGACATCGGCCTGGCCGGCTGGGGCCGCAAGGAAATCGCCATCGCGGAAACCGAAATGCCCGGCCTGATGGCGATCCGCGAGGAATTCGCCGCCAGCCAGCCGCTCAAGGGCGCCCGCATCGCCGGCTCGCTGCACATGACGATCCAGACCGCGGTGCTGATCGAGACGCTGAAGGCACTCGGCGCCGACGTCCGCTGGGCCTCGTGCAATATCTTCTCGACCCAGGACCACGCCGCGGC
Source organism: Cupriavidus gilardii (assembly GCF_013347325.1). NCBI lineage: Bacteria > Pseudomonadati > Pseudomonadota > Betaproteobacteria > Burkholderiales > Burkholderiaceae > Cupriavidus > Cupriavidus gilardii. Next base: position 193,776 of record NZ_CP054626.1, read on the forward strand.
CGCGATCGCCGCCTCCGGCACGCCGGTATTCGCCTTCAAGGGCGAATCGCTGAAGGAATACTGGGACTTCACCCACCGCATCTTCGACTGGGCCGACGGCGGCACGCCGAACATGATCCTGGACGACGGCGGCGATGCCACGCTGCTGCTGCACCTGGGCGCGCGCGCCGAGCGCGATCCGTCGGTGATCGCCAACCCCGGCAGCGAGGAAGAGACCTTCCTGTTCGCTGCGATCAAGGAAAAGCTGGCCAAGGATCCGGGCTGGTACAGCCGCAACCTGGAAGCGATCCGCGGCGTCACCGAGGAAACCACCACCGGCGTGCACCGCCTGTACCAGATGGCACAGAAGGGCGAACTGCGCTTCCCGGCGATCAACGTCAACGACTCGGTCACCAAGAGCAAGTTCGACAACCTGTACGGCTGCCGCGAATCGCTGGTCGACGGCATCAAGCGCGCCACCGACGTGATGATCGCCGGCAAGGTCGCGGTGGTGTGCGGCTACGGCGATGTGGGCAAGGGCAGTGCCCAGGCGCTGCGCGCGCTGTCGGCGCAGGTGTGGGTCACCGAGGTCGACCCGATCTGCGCGCTGCAGGCCGCGATGGAAGGCTATCGCGTGGTGACGATGGAATACGCGGCCGACAAGGCCGACATCTTCGTGACCTGCACCGGCAACTACCATGTGATCACGCACGACCACATGGCGAAGATGAAGGACCAGGCGATCGTCTGCAATATCGGCCACTTCGACAACGAGATCGACATCGCCTCGCTGGAGAAGTACCAGTGGGACGAGATCAAGCCGCAGGTGGACCACGTGATCTTCCCCGACGGCAAGAAGCTGATCATCCTGGCCAAGGGCCGTCTGGTGAACCTGGGTTGCGCGACCGGCCATCCGTCGTACGTGATGAGCAGCTCGTTCGCCAACCAGACGCTGGCGCAGATCGAACTGTGGCAGGAACGCGATAGCGGCAAGTACCCGGTCGGCGTCTACACGCTGCCCAAGCACCTGGACGAGAAGGTCGCGCGCCTGCAGCTCAAGAAGCTCAACGCGCAGCTGACCGAGCTGACCGACCAGCAGGCCGCGTATATCGGCGTGTCGAAGGAAGGCCCGTACAAGGCGGATCACTACCGGTATTGAACACGGCCGATCCGTGCCGGAGCCGGTCGACATGTCGACGGCGTGCTCCCTCTCCCGCGTGCGGGAGAGGGGAGGCAAACCCGGGCCCGGAATGTCGTTTTGTTGAATCCGACACTCAAGGAGTAGCCATGAGATTGCTGGCGGTATGGATCATCAACGCGCTGACGCTGTTCGCGATCAGCGCGGTGGTCGACGGCATCGAAGTGCGGGGCTTCGGCTCGGCGATGATCGCGGCGGCGGTGCTGGCCATCATCAATACGCTGATCCGGCCGATCCTGGTGCTGCTGACGCTGCCGGTGACGCTGCTGACGCTGGGCCTGTTCATCTTCGTGATCAACGCGCTGCTGTTCCTGTTCGTCGGCAATCTGCTGTCGGGCTTCACCGTGTCCGGCTTCTGGACCGCGCTGCTCGGTTCGCTGCTGTACAGCGTGATCTCGACCCTGCTGGCCGGCCTGCTGCTGCGCGACCGCGAAGCGGCCTGACGCCGGGCGCTCCTCCTTCCAGCGCCGCCTCGACGGCGGCGCCACCATCATGCAAGACCGCTACTACAGCTTCGAGTTTTTCCCGCCCAAGACGCCGGAGGGCCGGGAAAAGCTGCGCAATACCCGCGCACAGCTGGCCCCGCTGGGGCCCAAATACATCTCGGTGACGTTCGGCGCCGGCGGCACCACGCAGCAGGGCACGCTCGACGCCGTGCTGGAGATCCAGCGCGACGGCATCGACGCCGCGCCGCATCTGTCCTGCGTCGGCTCGACGCGCGAGGGCATCCGCGAGATCCTGCGCACCTACCGCGACAACGGCATCCGCCATATCGTCGCGCTGCGCGGCGACATGCCCTCGGGCATGGGCGAGATCGGCGAATTCCGCTATGCCAACGAACTGGTCGAGTTCATCCGCGCCGAGACCGGCGACTGGTTCCAGATCGAGGTGGCCGCCTATCCGGAGTACCACCCGCAGGCGCGCTCGCCGCGGCACGATCTCGAGAACTTCGTGCGCAAGGTCAAGGCGGGCGCCGATTCGGCGATCACGCAGTACTTCTTCAACGCCGATGCGTACTTCCGCTTCGTCGACGACGTACGCGCGCTCGGCGTGGACGTGCCGATCGTGCCGGGCATCATGCCGATCACCAACTACGCGCAGCTGATGCGCTTCTCCGAGATGTGCGGCGCCGAGGTGCCGCGCTGGGTCGCCAAGCGGCTGGAGAGCTTCGGCGACGACCGCGAGGCGATCCGCGCGTTCGGGCTGGACGTGGTCACCGCGCTGTGCGAGCGGCTGCTGGCCGGCGGCGTGCCGGGCCTGCATTTCTATACGCTGAACGCGGCCGGCGCGACCAAGGCGATCTGGCAGCGGCTGAAGCTGTAAGGCTGCCCTGCCGTAGTACGCCGACCGCGATGGCGGCCATGGGGGCGGAAGCTGCGCCCCCGATGGCATACTGTGCCGCATGGTTACCGCCACGTTCCGCTTCTACGAGGAGCTGAACGATTTCCTCCCCCCGGCGATGCGCGGACGGGACTGGTCCTGTCCGTGCGCCCGCGCGGCCACGGTCAAGCACATGATCGAGGCGCTCGGGGTGCCGCACACCGAGGTGGAACTGATCCTGGTCAACGGCGAGTCGTGCGGCTTCGACCGCGTGCTGGCCGACGGCGACCGGGTCTCGGTCTACCCGACGTTCGAGGCGCTCGACGTCACGCCGCTGCTGCGGCTGCGGCCGGCCCCGCTGCGGGTCACCCGCTTCGTCGCCGACGCCCACCTCGGCGGTCTCGCCGCGCTGCTGCGGCTGACCGGCTACGACACCCTCTACGACAATCACTTCGACGATCGCGAGATCGAGACCATCGCTGCCGGCGAGGGCCGCATCGTGCTGACGCGCGACCGCGAGCTGCTCAAGCGCAGCAGCATCACGCACGGCTGCTATGTGCGCGCGCTCAAGCCGCAGGCGCAGCTGCGCGAGATCTTCGCCCGGCTGGACCTGCGCCGGCAGGCGCGGCCGTTCTCGCTGTGCCTGAGCTGCAATGTGCCGCTGCGCGCCGCCTCGAGCGAAGAGGTGGCCGGCCGCGTGCCGCCCGCCGTGCTCGAGCGGCACGAGCGCTTTTCGACCTGCGAGGCCTGCCGGCGGGTGTTCTGGGAGGGTTCGCACTGGCGCCGGATGCGGGCGCTGGTCGATTCGCTGATGCTGCCGGAAGGGACGGCCGACGCGCGCGACGCGGCGGACTGCTGACGACGTCCCGATTGCCGCCATGTCGTTCCCGCGAAGCCGGGAACCCAGCGTCTTCCGCAGTCGCCGGGCCCGCGCGTGCGCGGGGACGACGCAGGCGTCAGAACCGCCCGGCCTCGGTCACCATCCAGTCCATCGGGATATCGTGCGCGGCCGGCGCCAGCGCGATCCGGCAGTCTTCATAGCCGATGCCGATCGCCACCGGCTTGCCGGGCAGCGCGGCCAGCGTGCGGTCATAGAAGCCGCCGCCGTAGCCCAGGCGGAACTTCTCGGCACTGAAACCGACACAGGGAATCAGCAGCGCGTCGGGCGTCACCGCAGCCGTGCCGTCGGGCACCGGGATGCCGTAGCGGCCTTCGCGCATCGGCGTGTCGGGCGTCCAGCGATGGAAGTCCAGCGGCACGCCGGGCCGGCTGACTGCCGGCAGCGCGGCGTCGCGCCCCGCGGCGGCGGCCAGCCAGCGCGCCACCAGGGCGCGTGCGTCGAATTCCTGCTGGATCGGCCAGTAGAACCCCAGGCAACGCACCGGCAGCCAGTCGAGCAGCGCGGCCAGCTCGGCCTCGATGCGCGCGTCCAGCCGCGCCCGCTGCGGCAGGCTCGCGCGGCGCGCCAGCAGCGCGGCGCGCAGCGCCCGGCGTTCGGCGGCGGCGTCGTCCGACGGAGACGACGTGGAGGACGACGCTTGCGGCGACGTTTGCGGCGACGCTTGCGGCGACGTTGGCGGGGGATCGAGCGGACCGGTCGGTGCGTTGGTCATGGGGGCAGAAATACGTGCCGAAGCGGGGCGTTAGTCCCGGATCGGCCGGTGAGAAGTGCGTGTGATAATGTCCGCGGACTATTGGTTTTCAAGCGGTTCGGCAGCCACATCCAGCGCCGGCCGGGCCGCCACAACAAGGAAAGACAGGATGCGCAACGGAGTATATCGGCAGCGTGCGGGACAGTTCGCATTGACCGCGATCGCCACCGCCTTGAGTTTGACACTGCTGGCAACGCCGGCCGCCGCGCAGAAGCGAACGGTATCGTCGAACGGGCAGGGCGCCGCATCGACGATGATCCCGAGCGATCCGGACGACGCCTTCCGGGCGCTGCGCGATGCCGCCCGCAAGAACGACGTGGCGCGCGCCTACGCGATCTCGGCCACGCTGGTCGACTACCCGGTGCCCTCGTACGTCGAATACTTCCGCATCAAGCCACAGCTGTTCGACGCCAGCGGCCTGGCGCGCATCGACGCGCCCGACGACGAGGTGCGCGCCTTCCTGCAGCGCTACCAGGGCGAGGCGATCGCCGACCGCATGCGCAACGACTGGCTGCTGGTGCTGGGCAAGCGGCGCGACTGGGCCAACTTCGACGCGCAGTATCCGCAGTTCGTGCTGAAGGACGATACCCAGGTCGAGTGCTATGCGTTGCTCTCGCGCGCGCTGAAGGGCCAGAACGTCGCCGCCGAGGCGCGCGCGCTGCTGACCGAGCCGAAGAACTATGGCGAGGGCTGCGTCGACCTGATCGGCTATCTGTACCAGAGCCGCCAGATCACGCGCGCGGACGTCGCCTTCCAGGCCCGCACCGCACTGGAGCAGAACTACACCACGCTGGCCGGACGCATCGCGGCGACCGTGCCGGACGGCGCCGTCGACGGCGATACGCTGGCCACCGTGGTCAAGATGGCGCGCAACGATCCGGCCCAGGCCGCCGCCTACCTGACCGCCAGCTCGGGCAGCCTGTCGCGCGACGAGCAGGGCGCGGGCTGGGGCGTGGTCGGGCAGTTCGCCGCCAAGAAGCTGCTGCCCGAGGCGGCGGGCTACTACCGCCGCCAGGTCGAGCTCGGCGGCAACCAGTGGCTGTCGACCGAGACGCAGGAGTGGCGCGTGCGCGCGGCGCTGCGCCAGGGCGACTGGAAGCTGGTGCGCCTGGCGATCGAATCGATGCGCCCCGAATTGCGTACCAAGGATCCGGCCTGGACCTACTGGCTGGGCCGGTCGCTGGCCGAAGCGGGCCGCAACGACGAGGCGCGTCAGCAGTACCAGGCCATCGCCAGCGGCTTCCATTTCTACGGGCAGCTCGCCAGCGAGGAGCTGGGCCAGCGCATCACGCTGCCGGCGCGTACCCAGGTCAGCGATGCCGAGGCCATGGCAATGCGCACGCGCCCCGGCTTCCAGCGCGCCAAGGCGTTCTACGACATGGACCTGCGCTTCGAGGGCAACCGCGAGTGGAACTGGGAGCTGCGCGGCATGAGCGACCGCGAGCTGCTCGCCGCCGCCGAGTACGCACGCCGCATCTCGCTGCTGGACCGCACCGTCAACACGGCCGACCGCACGCAGGCACAGCATGACTTCTCGCTGCGCTTCCTGATGCCGTTCCGCGACATCATGCAGCGCGCCACCGACCAGGCGGGCCTCGACATGGCCTGGGCCTACGGCATCATCCGGCAGGAGTCGCGCTTCATCATGAACGCACGCTCGTCCGCCGGCGCGCACGGCCTGATGCAGGTGATGCCGGCCACCGCCAAGTACGTGGCCCGCAAGATCGGCATGACGGACTTCACGCCGTCGATGATGAGCGACCCGAACGTCAACATCCTGCTCGGCACCAGCTACATGAGCATGGTGCTGACCGACCTGGACAGCTCGCAGACGCTGGCCTCGGCGGCCTACAACGCCGGCCCGGGCCGGCCCAAGAGCTGGCGCACCAGCCTGTCGCGGCCGGTCGAGGGCGCGATCTTCGCCGAGACCATTCCGTTCACGGAGACGCGAACCTACGTCAAGAATGTGCTCTCCAACGCCACGTACTATGCTGCATTGATGCACGGACATCCGCAGTCGCTGAAGGCACGGCTGGGTACGGTGGTGCCGTCGCAGGTCACTACCACCAGCCTGCCCTGACGGCGCTGCGACCGTGCCCCGAGCCAGCCCTGCCGGGGCGCCTCGGGGCGAGATGTCCGCCGCTGCCTTGACGCAGCATCGAACGCACAGCATCGAACGCTGGGTCGAAACCCGCCGCGGCAGCCGTGCCGCGGCCACCGTGCCACGGAGGACATCATGCTGACGAGCAATGTACTGGTGATCGGCGGTTCGGGCTTTATCGGCAGTCATCTGGCCGCACGCCTGTCGGGCGTGGCCAACCACAGCAACGCGCCGCTCGAACACGCGACGGTGGTCATCCCGCCGATGGACCCCGAGCGGATCGTGGTGGCGACGCGCAACGAGGACAACGCGCGCGACCTGCTGGCGTTGCCGCGGGTCGAGATCGCGGTGCTCGATGTCGCCGACGAGACGGCGCTCGACAGCGCGATCGGTTCGCTGGGCATCGACGGCATCGTCGTCAATCTGGTCGGCGTGCTGCATGGCGGGCGTGGCGATCCCTACGGGCCGGGGTTTGCCGCCGCCCATGTCGAACTGCCGCGCCGGCTGGTCGAGTCGATGCGGCGCACCGGCGTTCGCCGGCTGCTGCATATGAGCGCGCTGGGCGCCGACAGCGCGGGCCCATCGATGTATCTGCGCAGCAAGGGCGACGGCGAGCGCGTAGTGCGCGAGAGCGGGCTGGACTGGACGATCTTCCGCCCCTCGGTGGTGTTCGGACCCGACGATCATTTCCTCAACCTGTTCGCCAGCATGCAGCGGCTCGCGCCGGTGGTGCCGCTGGCCTGCGCGCAGGCGCGCTTCCAGCCGGTGTTCGTGCAGGACGTCGCGCAGGCGATGGTCAATGCAATGGCGACCCCGGCCACGATCGGCCGCTGCTACGAACTCGGGGGCCCGCGGGTCTATACGCTCGAAGAGCTGGTGCGCTTCGCCGGCGAGGCCTCGGGCCATCCGCGGCCGGTGCTGCCGCTGCCCGACGCGCTGGCACGCCTGCAGGCGGCCGTGCTCGAACATATGCCGGGCGGTCCGGTGATGTCGCGCGACAACCTCGATTCGATGCGGCTGGACAATGTGCTGGGCGGCCCCATGGCGCCGGAGCTGGGCGTGCATCCGACCAGCCTGGAGGCGGTGATGACCGAGGCGCTGTCGGGCGGAAGGGAGACGCGGCTGGAGGCGCTGCGGTCGAGCGTGCATCGGCGGTGAGGCAGCGGACCCACCGCGCCTATGTGACCCAGATTGACACTGCTTGCGAGCCCAATTCGTTTGGCCCGTCCCCGAGCCGCTGGCTACAATGTTCCGCCTGAAGCGCAGAGTGGCCAGCCATACCGTCTTTCCTGTCTTTTCCCGCATGCCGCCGATCGCGCTCGCCTCGCTCTCTCCCTCTCCAAGGACTCCCAAATGAAGCTCGTCATCGGCAACAAGAACTATTCCTCCTGGTCGTTGCGTCCCTGGCTGGTGATGGCGCATGCCGGCATTCCGTTCGAGGAAGTGCCGGTGCGCCTGTTTACGCCGGGCTTTGCCGAGGAGATCGGCCGCTATGCGCCGGCCAACAAGGTGCCGGCGCTGATCGACGGCGATATCGTGGTCTGGGACTCGCTGGCCGTCGTCGAATACCTGGCCGAACGCTTCCCCGACAAGCAGCTGTGGCCGCAGGACCCGGCCGCGCGCGCCTTCGCGCGTTCGATCTGCGCGGAGATGCATGCCGGCTTCGGCAACCTGCGCAGTCAGCTGCCGATGAACCTGAGCGCGATGCTGCCCGGCATGGGCTGGAACGTCGCGGTGCAGCGCGATATCGACCGCATCGTCCATCTGTGGCAGCAGGCGCGCCAGCGCTTCGGCAACGGCGGCCCGTTCCTGTTCGGCGCGTTCTCGATCGCCGATGCCTACTTTGCGCCGGTGGTGTGCCGCTTCGCGACCTACGGCATTCATCTGCCCGAGCACGCCAAGGCCTACGCGGACCTGGTGCTGGAACTGCCGGCGCTGCAGCGCTGGATCGCCGCCGCACGTGAAGAGCGCGATTTCCTCGCGCCTGACGAGCCGTATCGCGTCGCGCCGGAGCGCGACGATGCGGTCGTGATCCATCACTGAAGGGCCGGACCGAGGAAGAACTTGATGCAGATCTACGCCGTCGGCGGCGCCATCCGCGACCGGTTGCTCGGCGCATCGAGCCAGGACCGCGACTACGTGGTCGTCGGCGCGACCCCGGCGGAAATGGAGGCGGCCGGCTTCAAGCCGGTCGGCAAGGACTTTCCGGTCTTCCTGCATCCGCGCACCCGCGAGGAATACGCGCTGGCGCGCACCGAGCGCAAGACCGCCGCCGGCTACAAGGGCTTCGCCTTCTATTGCTCGCCCGATGTCACGCTGGAGGACGACCTGATCCGGCGCGACCTGACCATCAACGCGATGGCGCAGGCGGTGGACGAGCAGGGCGACCTGGTCGGCCCGGTCATCGATCCGCACGGCGGCCAGCGCGATCTGGCCGCCCGGGTATTCCGCCATGTCTCGCCCGCCTTCGCCGAGGACCCGGTGCGCATTCTGCGGCTGGCGCGCTTTGCGGCGCGCCTGCCCGAATTCACCGTCGCGCCGGAGACGCTGGCGCTGATGCGGTCGATGGTGGACAGCGGCGAGGTCGATGCGCTGGTGGCCGAACGGGTCTGGCAGGAGCTCGCGCGCGGGCTGATGGAGGCGCGCCCGTCGCGGATGTTCGAGGTGCTGCGCGAGTGCGGCGCGCTGGCGCGGCTGATGCCGGAGCTGGACCGGTTATGGGGTGTGCCGCAGCGCGCCGAGTATCACCCGGAGGTCGATACCGGCGTCCACGTGATGATGGTGATCGATACCGCCGCCGCGATGCAGGCACCGCTGACGGTGCGCTTCGCCGCGCTGGTCCATGACCTGGGCAAGGGCACCACGCCCGCCGACGTGCTGCCGCGCCATATCGGCCATGAGCAGCGCAGCGTGGCGCTGCTCGAAGCGGTCTGCAAGCGGCTGCGCGTGCCGACCGATTGCCGCGACCTCGCCGTGCTGGTCGCGCGCGAGCACGGCAATATCCATCGCTCCAGCGAATTCGGCGCCGCGGCGGTGACGCGGCTGCTCGAGCGATGCGATGCGCTGCGCAAGCCCGAGCGCTTCGCCGAGGCGCTGCAGGCCTGCGAGGCCGACGCCCGCGGCCGGCTCGGCTTCGAGCAGCGCGACTATCCGCAGCCGGCCCGGCTGCTGGCCGCACGCGAGGCCGCCGCCAGCGTCGATGCCGGCGCCATCGCGCGCGAGTGCGCGGGACAAGTCGAACTGATCCGCGAGCGCGTGCACCAGGCGCGGGTCGGCGCGGTGGCGCGCGCGTTGGGGCAGGGGGCCGAATAGCGCAACGGGTGCCGCGGCAAGCCACCGCAGCAAATCACCGCAGCAAGTCACCGCAGCAAGTCACCGCGGCAAGTCACCGCTGCAAGCCACCGACACAAATCGAAAGCGACGGTCTGCAGCGGACAACAGAATGGCGCCTCGCTCGAATGCGGGGCGCCTGCCTGCCACTGCGTTCGAGCGGCTAGTCGCCGACGCCAGCACCGAAGCGCATCGTCTCTTCCTCGCCATGGTGCCGATCCGGCACGGCAGCCCAGCGTCGGCGTTGTCCTGTCCAAAGGTCGAACGCCATGCCCGATCCCATCGCTGCGCATATCCCCGCCTGTCCGCTGCCGCCCGCATCGGACCAATCCACCGGCCCGATGCCGTTCGTCGCCATCGAAGCCGAAAACCATGCCGAAGCCAATGCCAATGCCAATGCCGATACCAATATCGATATCGAGCCCGACACGGGTTGGCATCGTCTGCCCGCCGAGCTGATCGTCCATATCGGAAGTTTCCTGCCATGGCAGGCGCTCGACGCGCTGGGCCGAACCCATCGCCGCTCGCGGCAGGCGCTGGCCGCTTGTACCGTTCATTCCCGCGTCGGCTGGCGCATCGTCTGCGTATCGAGCCTGTCGATGTTCGCGCGCACGGCGGGCGAGCTGCGCAGCCCGCTGCTGTCCGACATGCAGCGGGCGCAGGCGCTCGGGGCGCTCGCCGGCCGCCTGCCGAGCCTGGATGGCCGCATCGTGTCCGCGGCGCGCGATGTCCTGCTGGACCAGATTGCGCAGCTGGCGGTTCCGCAGCGGGCGCAGCCGCTTGACGGCGTGATGCAAGGGTTGGCGCGCTGCCATCAATCGGTGGTGCACCAGGGCGGCGCCTGGCCGCTGCTGATGGCGGCACACACCGTGGCGCCCGCGCGGCGCGGCGAGGCGTTGATCGCGTGCCTGCGCATCCCGTCGCTGGCGCGAAGCGCGATGCCGAGCGTCACGCAGTGGATCGACGAGGCGCTGGCGCTGCCGGCGCCGGACCGTGGCCCCTTGCTGGCTCAGGTCGTGCGGCGCTTCTCGTTTGGCAGTCCGATGCGCACGGATGCGCGCGTGCAGCAGTTCCTGCGCGCCTGCCAGGCGCTGCGGATGCCTAACGGGGAGCCAGCGTCGGCCGAGCAGGCCGCCGTGCTGATCGCATTGGCCGATGCGCTGGACCACCATCTGGCGCGGCAGGACGGAGAAGACGAGGCCGCGCACGGGTTGTGGTGCGACCTGCTGGCCGCGGCGCAGACCTTGCGTCCCGACTGCGCGCTCGACGTGATGGCGGCACTGGCGGGGCCGGGCGCACTGAGAGGCGGCGCGAGCGGCCCGCTGCGCTGGGCCATGCTGTGGCAGGCGGGCCGGCGTTTCGGCGCGAACCCTTCGCAATACGCGCGCTGGCTGGCGGCGCTGTCCCTGCATCACGGCTGGGTGCAGCCCGAGGGAACATGGCAGTGCCTGTTCGATGCGGCCGGCACGCTGCCGCCACGCGAAACAGGGCCGGTGGTCGCCATGCTGGCGCGCGGCGCCGCCGCCGCGGCCGATGAGCCGAAACGCCATGCGCGCTGGCTCGCGCTGTACCAGATGGCCCTCGCGATACCACTGCCCGAAGCGCGTACCGCACCATTGGTGGGACTGGCCGACGCGTTGCTGGCCGAGGATGCCGCGATCCAGGACGAGCGCTGGCGGCTGCTGGTCGACGCCATGCCTGCGCTGCCGACGGCGTCGCAGGCCAGGGCGCTGCTCGCCTGCATCGACTTCGGTACCGCCGAGCCGTTCTGGACGCCGTGCCACCGCATCATGCTGCGCTTGCCGGCGGCCCAGCGGGGCGCGGCGCTGTCCCAGCTGGCCGACCGGATCGTCCAGCTGCAGGCGGACGCGCATCGGATACAGGCATGGCGGGATATCGCGGGCTCGGTGAACGACCTGCCGCCGGAACACCGGCAGGCGCCGTGGCAGATGCTGCTGCGGCGGATGAATCGGGTGTTCGAGCGCGATCCGGTCGGACACGAAGGCGCGCGCGACACGCTCGCCGATCTGCTGGCGGGCCAGCCGGCCCTCGCCCGGCAGCAATGCTTGCTGGGCGCGACCTCGCAGGCCGACCCCCGGCGCTGCGAATGGATCGTGACGCAGGCACGCGATCTGCCTCCGGCGCTGCAAGCCGAGGTGCTGGCGCGCGTAGCGCGGGCGGCCCGGCTTGCCGATACGCGCAATCGCGTGGAATGGGGCATCGATCGGCGCCTTGCTGTGTGGATCGATCTGGCCGGCGCGGTAAAGGATCTGCCTGCGCACTATCGCGGCGCGCCGCTGCAGCAACTGGCGCAGCTGCTTGCCGATCTGCCGGCGGACATGCGGCGCACGGCCCGCCGGTACTTCGTCGCGCTGCTGCGCGGCGTACCGCCGACCGACATGCCGGCCGGCTTCGCCGCGGCCGATCCCTTTTCGGAATCCGCGGTGGTACGCCGTGTATTGAAGCGGCCGCGTTACCCGCTCGCGATGCAGGCCGTCGCGCCCAAGCGTGCGCGGATCGACGAGACCTGGCCCTGAGCCGCTTCACGGAGGCACCATGCCGCTGCAAATCGATGCTTGCTGCATCACGAACCCGGCGCACATGCCGGCAGTCCCCACCGAGCGGGCCGCGGAAGCCGGACTCCCGCGCGCGACGTGGCACGATCTGACGACCGATCTGCTGCGCCATATCGCCGGCTATCTCGACGATTCACCGCTTGGCGCGATGGCACGCACGGACCGCCGCGGCCGCGCCGCGCTGGCGTCGGCGGTGCGCCTGGCACGAGTCGACTGGCGCATCGCGCGCGTGTCGAACCTGTCGACGCTGCACGATGCATTGCGCGAGATCGATGCAGCCGGAATGCCGGCCCGCACGCGCTGCGTTCGTCTGGCGGCGCTGGCGCAGCGGCTGCCGCTGCTGCATCTCGACATGGGTCCTGAAGCGTGCGATGTCCTGCTCCAGGCCATCGCCGCGCTGCCGGCCGGCGCGCGCCAGGCGCCGCTGTGCGAATGGCTGCGCGGCTTCGTCTGGGTGCATGGCAGAAGCGAGCGGGCGCGCGATCCATGGCTGCAAGCCCGATTGCTGCGCCTGGTGTTCGAACTGCCCGCCCGGCAGCAGGCCGCGGCATGCCAGGCCTTCTTTGACAACATGCCCTGGCTGGCCCCCTCGCTGCTTGCCGAGCTGCCCGCGCGCCTGCTGTGGGCACTGGCCTTGCCTGAGGCGGATCGTGGTCCCCTGGTCGTGGCGATGCTGCAGTCCGTTCGCACGGTCGAACACGCGCGGCAGTTCGATCTGCTCGGCGTGTTGCAGTCGGTGTACGCGCAACTGGTGCGGCCGGATGGGCAGCCGGCGGTTCCGGAGCGCACCGCGTTGCTGTGCGCGGCGGCGGGCGAGGCCGGCGCGGTCCGGCAACTGCCGGATGACGAGACCAGAGCAGTGCGGTTGCGGCAGTGGCTGGTCGGCACGGCGCAATCGCTGCCCGGCGACAGCCTGTTGCAGGTGCTGACGCGGGTGGCCGCATGGCCGACGTTGTCCTTGTCGCTCCATGCCGACGGCGACGGGCCGCAACGCCTGTGGCACATCGGCGTGCGGGCGTGCGGCGATGCGCTCGCATTGGGGCGGTGGCTCGCGGCGATGCACCGCCATCCGGTGCAGGATCTGTCGGAGGTGTGGGCCACGGTATGGGCCGACGTGGCGACGATGGCGCCGCCTCGGCGCGCCGACGCCATCGCATCCCTCGCTGCGTCGCTGACGGTGATGCCGGGCTACCCGCAACGGGTCAATTCGTGGCTGTCGCTGTTTCAGCATACCGTCGACGCATTGCCGCTCGTCGATCGTGCCGCGCCATTGCAGGCGCTGGTGGCGGCCTTGCCCGAACTGGGCCTGATGATCTGGGACCCGCGGGGCGATATGGTGCTCGATGCCGCGGCTTGCCTTCCTCCGGCGCAGCAGGTGGCGGTGCTGCATGAATGCTGTGCCGATTCGCAGGCGCTGCTCGAGCGCCATTGGGACCGCTATCTCGAACAGATCAGGCAATTGCCTGCCGCGGCGCTGGCGGTCGAACTGGAAAGGATGGCCTGGCAGTTGCGCAGAATGAGTCCGCTCCTCGCCGCATCGGCGTGGCCCGAACTGGTCGCGTTGCTGCACCGGGTGCCGGCCGAACAGCGTTTGCGGCCATGGCTGGCGCTTTGGCGGGTGGTCGGGATTACCTTTGGCCAGGTGAACCGGGCGGCGGCATGCGAAGGCTTGCTGCAGGCGCTGGCGCGGCAGCCGCCGGCCGCGCAGGAGCAATGGCTGGTGGCCGCCGCGGCGATCGACCATCCGGACGCGACGCTGCTGCTGCTCGAGCGGGTTGCGGGCCTGCCGGCGACGCGGCGGGCCAGCGTGCTGACGGTGCTGGCGCGCGGCTCCGTCATGATCCGTTCCCGGCCCGAATGCATGGCGATATGGCACGCGCTGCTCGACGCGGTGGGCGGCCTGGCGCCGGCCTACCGCGGCTCGCCGCTGCATGCGCTGGTCGATCTGCGCCGCCGGCTCGCCTGGGGCTACGGCGAGCCCTCGTTGGAGCCGCTGGCGGCGTTGTGCGAGGGCGTACCGGCAATGGACCTGCCCGCGGATCTTGTCTCGCAGGAACTCCCGCCGCACCTGCCGCCGACCCTCCCGCTATAGCAGCCGGCCAACCAACAGCGCGATCAGCGACAGCAGTACCGTCGACGCGAACGGCAGCACCCACTCGCGGCCGAACAGGCGGAAACGCACGTCGCCGGGCAGGCGGCCCAGTCCGATCTTCTGCAGCCACGGCAGCGCGGACGACAGGATGATCACGGAAAGGAAGATGGTCAGTGTCCAGCGCAGCATGGGGGCCTTCCGTGGCTACAGGGTGTGGCTGCGGTCGCCCGCGGCAAAGCCGATCGGCACGCTGTCGGCCAGGCCGCGCGTCAGCGCGATGGCCTTGAACAGCTCGCCCATTTCGGCTTCGGACAGCAGCTTCTGCACCGCGTTGGCGGCCGGCAGGAAGCTGCGCGCATCGTTCGGGTCCAGCGTCATCAGCAGCTCGGTGATACCGGCGTTCATCAGCAGGCGCGCCTGCGAGGCAAAGCCCGCGACCTCGAGTCCGGCGTCGACCGCGGCCTGCGCGATGCCGCTGAAGTTGACGTGAGCGGTGATGTCCTGCAGCCCCGGATAGAGGAACGGATCAGGATGGGCGTGATGGCGGTAGTGGCACATCAGCGTGCCGCCGGTGCGCTGCGGGTGGTAGTACTCGCTGGCCGGAAAGCCGTAGTCGATCAGCAGCGCCGCGCCGCGCGTCAGCATCGCGCCGAGCGAGCGGATGAAGCCCTCGGCCTCGGCATGGGTCTCGGTGACGATGTCGTGGTCGCCGGGAATCGCGGCGACGGCGGCGGGCACTTCGGTCTTGTCGAGCGGCCGGTCGGCGAAGCGAAAGCGCGCATCGTGGCCATGCTCGCCATCGTTGCGCGCAACGCCGCGCTCGTGCCAGACACCGCCAACCCGCGCGTAGAGCCGCACCGGCATCGCATCGAGGACCTCGTTGCCGATCGCCACGCCCTCGAAGCGCGCCGGCAGCGCGTCGAGCCACTGCACGCGTGCGGCCAGATGCGGGGCGCGCGCGGCCAGCGTGGCCTGCTGGCGTTCGCGCAGCTCGCCGGACAGCTCAACGATCCAGTAGCGCGAGGGAAGCCGGCCTTCGGTCTCGAGCGCCAGCAGCAGATCGGCCGCCAGCCGGCCCGTGCCGGCGCCGAATTCCATCACCTCGTCCAGGCCCAGCTCGAGCCATTGGGCCAGCTGGCGCGCCAGCGTGCGGGCGAAGAACGGGGTCAGCTCTGGCGCGGTGATGAAGTCGCTGCCGTCGCGCACGTCGCGGCCGAACTTGGCCGCGCCGCCGCTGTAGTAACCGAGCCCGGGCGTGTAGAGCGCCATCGCCATATAGCGGTCGAAGCCGAGCCAGCCTTGCGCGGCGTCGATCGCCTCGCCGATGCGCGTGGCCAATGCCGTGGAGGCATCGAGCGCGTCCGCGGAGGGAAGGGGTAAACTACCGGTTTTCTGCATCCCGCGATTGTAGCAATGCCAGATTTCACTTCTTCCGGCGCCGCGCCCGCTTCGTCCGCGGCTTCGTCGACGCAGGCGGCCGCGCCCGGCAACGGCCGCGGCATTGCGCTGGTGACGGGCGGCGCCCGCCGCATCGGCCGCGCCATCGCGCTGGAGCTGGCAGCGCGCGGCTGGGATATCGCGGTGCACTGCCATCGCTCGCGCGACGAGGCCGAGGAGGTCGCCGCACAGATCCGCGCGCTCGGCCGACGCGCCGCGGTGCTGCAGGCGGACCTGGCCGACGAGGCCGCCACCGGCGGACTGATCGCGGCCTGCACCGCCGCGCTTGGCACGCCGACCTGCCTGGTCAACAACGCCTCGCTGTTCCAGTACGACGTCGCCACCAGCTTCTCGTACGGCTCGCTCGACACGCACATGCGCACCAATGTCGCCGCGCCGCTGCTGCTGTCGCGCGAATTGCACCGCGCGCTGCCGGACGATGCACGCGGCGTGGTGATCAACCTGCTGGACCAGAAGCTCGACAACCTGAACCCGGACTTCCTGTCGTACACGCTGTCCAAGGCCGCGCTGCAGACCGCGACCATGCAGCTGGCCCAGGCGCTGGCGCCGCGGCTGCGCGTGGTCGGCGTGGCGCCGGGCATCACGCTGGTGTCCGGCGACCAGTCCGGCGGCGGCTTCAAGCGCGCGCACCGGATGACGCCGCTGGGCCAGTCGTCGACGCCCGACGATATTGCGCAGGCCGTCGCCTATCTGGCCGAGGCGCGCGCGGTGACCGGCACCACGCTGTATGTGGACGGCGGCCAGCACCTGATGCCGCTCGCGCGCGACGTGATGTTCCTGACCGAATGACTTCCCTGGAGCCGGCGCCGCCTGTACCATCGGCGGCCTTTGCCGGTTCCCGGCTCTCTTCCCTCTGCCCTTTCTCTCCGACGCCGCCATGTCCGCCGCTCTTTCCCATCCCAGCCTGCAAGACTGCCGCCGCATGTTCTTGCGCAACTACGAAGTGCAGATCAACATCGGCGTGCACGAGTTCGAGAAGAAGGGCGAACAGCGCGTGCTGATCAATATCGACCTGTACGTGCCGCTGGCGGAAAGCACGCCGCACGACGACAAGCTGCACGAGGTCGTCGACTACGACTTCATGCGCAATACCGTCGCCGAGCGCATGGCGCAGGGCCATGTGCACCTGCAGGAAACGCTGTGCGACGACGTCGCCCGCGCGATGCTGCGCCACCCCAAGGTGCGCGCGGTGCGGGTGTCGACCGAGAAGCCGGACGTGTACCCGGACTGCGATTCGGTCGGCGTCGAGGTGTTCCATATCAAGAGCTAGGCGAGCCACGGCGCGCCGCGCGCCTTCGTGACGTGGCCGACACTTGATGCAGCCGCTGGGGCGCTCCGCTAAAATACCCGGTTCGATTGCGCCAGAACGGCGCCCCGCCCGTTGCCTCCCACCCCGCCATGACCGAAACCACCCACTCCAGGAACTTCTACCGCCTCGAGACCTATCTGCAATCGCAGACGGGCCGCGCGATCGGCGACTTCAAGATGATCGAGGACGGCGATACGGTGCTGGTCTGCCTGTCGGGCGGCAAGGACTCGTACACGATGCTGTCGGTGCTGATGGCGCTGCAGAAGCGGGCGCCGATCGACTTCAAGCTGATCGCGATGAATCTCGACCAGAAGCAGCCGGGCTTCCCCGAGGACGTGCTGCCGCGCTACCTGGATGGCATCGGCGTGCAGTACGTGATCGTCGAGGCCGACACCTATTCGATCGTCAAGGAGAAGGTGCCCGAGGGCAAGACCACCTGCTCGCTGTGTTCGCGGCTGCGCCGGGGCGTGATCTACCGGACCGCGAAGGAGCTCGGCGCCAACAAGATCGCGCTGGGCCACCACCGCGACGACATCGTCCAGACCTTCTTCCTGAACATGTTCTTCGGCGGCAAGATGAAGGCGATGCCGCCGAAGCTGGCCACCGACGACGGCCAGCACATCGTGATCCGCCCGCTGGCCTATTGCTCGGAGAAGGACATCGCGGCCTATGCGCGCGCGATGGAGTTCCCGATCATCCCCTGCAATCTGTGCGGCTCGCAGGAGAACCTGCAGCGCAAGAAGGTCAAGGAGATGCTGCTCGAGTGGGAACGGCAGAACCCGGGCCGCATCGACAACATCTTCTCGGCGCTGAAGAACGTGGTGCCGTCGCACCTGGCCGATACCGAGCTGTTCGACTTCAACGGTCTGGCGACCGGCCTGGCCAAGGTCGACGAGGCCTCGCTGTTCGGCGATTCGACCTTCACGCAGCAGCCGCTGGTGTTTGCCGGCGGCAGCGCCGAGAACCGGATGGAATTCGTCCGCTTCGAGAGGCCGGCGGTGCGCGACACGAAGCCCCAAGGCGCGGCGGCGGGGACCGCCACGGCGGCGGCCGCGTCGGCGGCCGAATAAGGCCCCGGCGCGCTCGCGCCGGTTCATTCAGCGCTTCTCCGGCTCTCCTCCAGCCCGCCTTCCGCGCTCTTCGGTTTTCCCTTGCCCGCCGTCTCAGTTCGCGGCGCGCGACGGCGCGATGGCCGGTTGCCGCGGCGCCTCGCGCATCAGCGACCGCGTATCCTCGATCCACTTCTGGAAGCGCTCGACCGCGTGGCGCTTCTGTTCCGGCGTGGTCATGTTGGCGATCTGCGCCGCCACCGCCAGCCCCGCCTCGGTATTGGCCTCGTAGCTGACGCGGCGCTCGCGCGTCGGCGGCGCCTGCCACTGGTCGCCGAAGCGCTGCAGCAGCGCGATCACGCGCGCCTTGGGCGGGTGTTCCGCCTGGACCTGCCGGACCAGCGCCAGCCAGGCCTGCTGTCGTTTCACCCGTTCGCCGAAGCGGGATTCGGCGTTGTCGACCACCGGGCGGAGCGCGGCTCGGATCGCGTCCTGCTGCTCGCGCGAGAAGCGGCCGTAGATCAGCGTGGCCCACTCCATCACCTTGTCGTAGCGCGCCTCGAGCCGGTCTTCGGGGCTGCCGCGCAGGAATTTCCTGCGGTACTTCTCGTTGCCGTCGGCGAACTTGCGTTCCATGCGCTTGATCTGGTCCGGCGTCAGCGTCAGCAGCAGATCGGCGACATCCGGAATCGCATGGTCGAAGGCGACGCGCGCCATGCGCTGCGTGTCGTCGCGCACGCGTTCGAGCTGCGCCTCGGTCACCGGCCCCTGGACCTCGTTCTTGGTGCGTTGCAGTAGGGCCGCGATCTCGGGCAGCTGTTCGCGCCGGTGCCAGGCGAAGAAGCGGGCGATCGCGTCGCGCGTCTGGGGCTCCTGGTCGTCGGAGACGTCGACATAGTTGTCGATCCACCAGTAGGCGAGGTGGTCGCCCTGCTGGTAGCCAAGCTTCATCGCATTGCAGGCGGTCAGCAACACCAGCATCCCGGCCGCGATCAGTTCGCGCCACCGCACATTGTGAATTTGAGCAACAGCCGTCAAGCGGCGGATACCCCCCATGCTAGAATCGCCGGACGCGCCGACGGCCACTTGCCGTCGCCCGCCAGGCAAGGTCTGGCAACGGTTTGCGGGCGATGGCGGAGTGCCGGCGACGGCTTCCGCATCAGCCCGTCCGGGACGGAACGCGGCCGATAAATGGCTTGGCGTTCGCCAGTGGCGCCAACGCCCGGCTGTCACGTCGGGGCTGGTCGCGCGTCTTTCCGATCCGGATGTCAATTCGGGCGCACTCACTTAGGAACCTCCTCGTGAACATCGTCATTCTCGCCGCCGGCATGGGCAAACGGATGCATTCCGATTTGCCGAAGGTGCTGCATCCGCTGGCCGGCCGGCCGCTGCTTGCTCATGTGATCGATACCGCGCGTACGCTGTCGCCGACGCGGCTGGTGGTGGTCGTGGGCCATGGCGCCGAGCGGGTACAGGCCGCGGTTGCCGCGCCCGATGTCGCCTTCGCGCTGCAGGCCCAGCAACTGGGAACCGGCCACGCGGTGATGCAGGCGCTGCCGCTGCTCGATCCGGCCCAGCCGACGCTGGTGCTGTACGGCGACGTGCCGCTGACCCGGGCCGATACGCTGGCCCGTCTGGTGGAAGCCGCCAGAAAGGACCGCTTCGGCATCCTGACCGTCGAGATGGACGATCCGACCGGCTACGGCCGCATCGTGCGCGACGCCGCCGGCAGCATCGCCCGCATCGTCGAGCAGAAGGACGCCAGCGAGGCCGAGCGCGCGATCCGCGAGATCAATACCGGCATCGTGGTGTGCCCGACGGCGAAGTTGACCGAATGGCTGGCCACGCTGCGCAACGATAACGCGCAAGGTGAGTACTACCTCACCGATACCGTCGAGCGCGCCGTCGCCGATGGCGTCGAGGTGGTGTCCGCCCAGCCGGGCGCGCTGTGGGAGACGCTGGGCGTCAACAGCAAGGTGCAGCTGGCCGAACTCGAGCGCCTGCATCAGCGCAACCAGGCGATGCGCCTGCTGGAAGCCGGCGTGACCGTGCTCGACCCGGCCCGTATCGATATCCGGGGCGAACTGACTTGTGGCCGAGACGTCACGATCGACGTCGGGTGCGTGTTCGAAGGACGGGTTCACCTGGAAGACGGCGTGCAGATCGGTCCTCACTGTGTGATCCGCGATAGCCGCATCGGTTCCGGAGCGCGGGTGCTGGCCTTCTGTCATCTGGAGCAGGCGCAGGTCGGCGCCGACGGCCGGATCGGGCCGTATGCCCGTCTTCGTCCCGGCACCGAACTGGGCGAGGACGTCCATATCGGCAACTTCGTCGAGGTCAAGAACAGCCAGATCGCCGCGCACAGCAAGGCCAACCATCTGGCCTACGTCGGCGACGCCACGGTCGGCTCGCGCGTCAACATCGGCGCGGGCACCATCACCTGCAACTACGACGGCGTCAACAAGCACCGCACGGTGATCGAGGACGACGTCTTCATCGGCTCGGACTCGCAGCTGGTGGCGCCGGTCACGGTGCGGCGCGGCGCCACGCTGGGCGCCGGCACCACGCTGACCAAGGAAGCGCCCGCGGACCAGCTGACGCTGTCGCGCGCCAGGCAGATGACCGTTCCGGGCTGGCAGCGGCCGGTCAAGCAGCCCAGGCAGGGCACGAAGTAAGATAGGCGCACCGCGCTGGCCGGCGCGCCAGGACCGGGGGCGGGCGGCATAAGCGCCCAGCCATCCGGGACATCGAACAAGGCATCAATGCAGGCGGTCACGAGCCGCGGCACCCAGGGAGAGCAACATGTGTGGCATCGTCGGCGCGGTTTCGACGCGCAATATCGTTCCGGTTCTGATCGAAGGCCTGCGCCGCCTGGAATACCGCGGCTATGACTCCTGCGGCGTGGCGGTGGTCCGCGAAGACACGCTCGAGCGCGCCCGCACCGTGTCGCGGGTGGCGGACCTGGACGAGCAGACGCGCGGCTCGGGCCTGTCCGGCACGATCGGCGTCGCGCACACGCGCTGGGCCACGCACGGCAAGCCCGACACCATCAACGCCCACCCGCACTTCTCCGGCGAGACCATCGCGCTGGTGCACAACGGCATCATCGAGAACTACGAGCCGCTGCGCGACGAACTGCGCGCCGCCGGCTACGGCTTCGATTCGCAGACCGATACCGAAGTGGTCGCCCATCTGGTGCACCAGGCCTACACCTATCCGAGCAGCGCCACGCGCGGCGACCTGTTCGCCTCGGTGCGCGCGATCACCAAGCGCCTGCATGGCGCCTATGCGATTGCCGTGGTGGCCAAGGACCAGCCGGACGTCGTGGTTGGCGCGCGCGCCGGCTCGCCGCTGGTCGCGGCGCTCGGCGAGGGCGAAGCCTTCCTCGCCTCGGACGCGCTGGCCGTCGCCGGCACTGCCAACCGCGTGATCTATCTGGAAGAGGGCGACGTGGTCGACGTGCGGCGCGACGCGATCACGATCCACGACCTCAACGACGAGCCGGTCGAGCGCGAAGTGCGCGTGGTGGAAGCCCATGCGGCGGCCGTCGATCTGGGCCCGTACCGGCATTTCATGCAGAAGGAAATCTTCGAGCAGCCGCGCGCGCTGGCCGACACGCTCGAAGGCATCGAAAGCATCGAGCCGAGCCAGTTCGGCGAACGCGCCGCGCAGGTGTTCGCCAATATCGACAGCGTGCTGATCCTGGCCTGCGGCACCAGCTACTACTCGGGCTGCACCGCCAAGTACTGGCTCGAGGCGATCGCCCGCATCCCGACCCAGGTCGAGGTCGCCAGCGAATACCGCTACCGCGAAACGGTGCCGAATCCGCGCCAGCTGGTGGTCGTGATCTCGCAATCGGGCGAGACCGCCGACACGCTGGCCGCGCTGCGCCATGCCAAGGGACTGGGCCACGAGCACACGCTGTGCATCTGCAACGTCGCCAGCAGCGCGATGGTCCGCGAAACCGAGCTGCGCTTCATCACCCGCGCGGGCACCGAGATCGGCGTCGCCTCGACCAAGGCCTTCACCACGCAGCTGGCCGCGCTGTACATGCTGACGCTGGCGCTGGCCAAGCTGCGCGGCACGCTGTCGGAGGAAAGCCAGGGCAGGGCGCTGGCGAACCTGCGCCACCTGCCCGCCGCGCTGCACGGCGTGCTGGCGCTGGAGCCGCAGATCATCGCCTGGTCCGAAGACTTCGCCCGCCGCGAAAACGCACTGTTCCTCGGCCGCGGCCTGCACTACCCGATCGCGCTGGAAGGCGCGCTGAAGCTGAAGGAAATCTCGTATATCCACGCCGAGGCCTATCCGGCCGGCGAGCTGAAGCACGGGCCGCTGGCGCTGGTGACCGAGGCGATGCCGGTGGTCACGGTGGCGCCGAACGACGCGCTGCTGGAGAAGCTGAAGTCGAACATCCAGGAAGTGCGCGCCCGCGGCGGCCGGCTCTATGTGTTCGCCGACGCGGACACGCACATCACGTCGACCGACGGCATCCAGGTGATCCGCCTGCCCGAGCACTACGGCGACCTGTCGCCGATCCTGCACGTGGTGCCGCTGCAATTGCTGGCGTATCACACGGCCTGCGCGCGCGGCACCGACGTCGACAAGCCGCGCAATCTGGCGAAGTCGGTGACGGTGGAGTAAGGGCCGAATCGGCAACGGGATCGCTCCCCGCAAAGGGCGCTGCGGCGAGGTATCGGCCGCAGCGCCTTTTTCTTTGGGCGTCGGCCCTTTCGGCCGGCCCTCTTGGTCGGCCTTTTCGGTGGGCCTTTTCGGGCGGCCCTTTCGGCAGGCTCTTTCAGTCTCCCCGCCTCGGAAACCGCAAGCCGAACCGCGTCTTCCCCCGCTCCGACCGCACCGCGATATCGCCGCCATGCGCCAGCATGATGGCGCGGGTGATCGACAGCCCCAGTCCCACGCTGTCCGATTCCGGCCTCGTCCGCGACTTGTCTCCACGCGAGAAGCGGTCGAAGATCGAAGGCAGCAGGGCCGGGTCGATCTCGGCGCCGTCGTTCTCCACCGCGACCTCGACGTGGTCGCCGGCGTCGGCCACCGCGACAACGATGCGGCCGCCGGGCGGCGTATGGCGCAGCGCGTTGGAAATCAGATTGCTCAGCGCCCGCCGCAGCATCAAACGGTCGCCCTGGATACGGCCGTCTCCCTGCAGGTCCAGCCGCACCGCCTTGTCCTCGGCCAGCGCCTCGTAGAAGTCGAACAGCGCGCGCACTTCGTCGGCGATGCGGATCGCCTCGGTATTGGGCAGGTCGAGCCCGTGTTCCATCTTGGCCAGATACAGCATGTCCGACACCATGCGGGCCAGGCGCTGCAGCTCCTCGGCGTTCGACGCCAGGATGTCGCGGTAATTGCCGGCATCGCGCGGCTGCGACAGCGCGACCTGGGTTTGCGTCATCAGATTGGTAATCGGCGTGCGGAGTTCATGCGCCAGGTCGGACGAGAACTCGGACAGCCGGCGGAAATCGTCCTGCAGCCGGGCCAGCATCGCGTTGAGGTTGGCCGCCAGATCGGCCATTTCGACCGGCACCGCTTCGACCGGCATCCGCTCGTACAGCTTGCTGCCCGTCACCGTCTGCGCGCGCGAGGCCATGGTACGCAGCGGCGCCAGGCCGCGGCGCGCCGCCCACCAGCCCAGCACGCCGCTGGCCAGCGCGGCGAGCGCGATATAGAACACCAGCGACTGGCGGAATGCGTGAATGAAGTGATCGTGGATCTCGGTGTCCATGCCGACCAGCATGCGCAGCGGCTCGCCCGTGCCGGATTCTTGCACGGTGCGAACCATGCCGCGATACAGCTGGCCGTTCTGGCGCCATTCGAGCGCATTGGCCTGCATGCCGTCCGCGTCATCCCGATCGTGCTTGCGGGGCCGCGCCACCGCATCGAGCGCCGCACCGAAATCGAAGCCGGGGCTCGCAAACAGCGGCGCGTTTGGTTCGGCTTGCACATGGATCAGCAGGCCGCCGTGATGCTTCTGCGCGTCGGCCAGCCGTGCCGCAATGCCGTCGGACGGGCCCGCCGCCACGATCCGTTCGACCATCCGCAGATTGTCGCCGAGCAGCGCGTAATCCTGATCGGCGAAGTGCCGGTCCATCGCCGAGAAGATCAACCACCCCAGGCCCAGCAGCACGCAGGCGGAGGTCAGCGAGAACAGCGCGGTCAGCCGGGCCGTCAGCGAGAGGCGCGGCATCAGTCGCCTTCCTCCGGATTCTCGAGCACATAGCCCATGCCGCGCACCGTCTGGATCAGCTTGATGTCGAAGTCGTCGTCGATCTTGGCGCGCAGGCGGCGGATGGCGACGTCGATCACGTTGCTGTCGCTGTCGAAGTTCATGTCCCAGACCTGCGAGGCGATCAGCGAGCGCGGCAGCACCTCGCCGCGCCGGCGCGCCAGCAGTTCCAGCAGCGAGAACTCCTTGTTGGTCAGCACGATGCGGCGGCCCGCGCGCGTCGCGCGGCGGCGGGCCAGATCGAGCACCAGATCGGCGATCTGGATGCGGTCCAGCGCCACCTGCGTGGCGCCGCGGCGCAGCAGCGTGCGGACGCGGGCCAGCAGTTCGGCAAAGGCAAAGGGTTTGACCAGATAGTCGTCGGCGCCGAGCTCCAGCCCCTTGACGCGATCGGCGACGCTGTCGCGTGCCGTCAGGAACAGCACCGGCACGCGGTTGTCGGCGGCGCGCAGCGTCTGCACGATGCGCCAGCCGTCGACGTCGGGCAGCATCACATCGAGCACGATCAGGTCGTAGGGCTCCGTCATGGCCAGATGCTGGCCGTCCAGGCCGTTGGCGGCCAGGTCCACCACGAACCCCGCCTCGGTCAGGCCCTGCCGCAGGTATTCCCCGGTCTTGGCTTCGTCTTCGACTACCAGCAATTTCATCGGCGCTTTCCTGCTTCTCCGCTTCCCGCTTCCCCGCTTTTGGCCCGCTTTCGCGCCAGGCCCGCCATCGTCGCCCTGCGCAACCGTCGCGATAGTGTAGGGCCGCGCTACCCAACATGACGCCAACATTACCGGAATGTAATGTCGGGGTAATTGGGCGGTTACTGCGGCCTCCTTATGCTGGCGGCCACGATAGACCACGACAAGACAACAAGGACCGCTTCCATGCCACGCGTTGCCCCGACCATCCTGGCCGTGCCGCCCCACCTGTCCCGCCGGCGTTTCGTGCAGGGACTGGTCGCGGGGGGCGTGCTCGGTGCGCTGTCCGGCGTGTCCGGCGCAGGATGGGCCCAGCAAGCGGACCGTCCGCCGCGCGCGGGAAGCGGCAGCGCGCCGGTGCTGTCCGGCACCGAATTCGAGCTGGTCATCGAGGAGGCGGTCGTCAACTTCACCGGCAAGCCCGCCATCGCCCACACGATCAACGGCATGCTGCCGGGGCCGACGCTGCGCTGGCGCAAGGGCGATACGGTGACCATCCGCGTCACCAACCGCCTGCGCGAGCCGACCTCGATCCACTGGCACGGCATCATCCTGCCGTTCGAGATGGACGGCGTGCCCGGCATCAGCTTCCCCGGCATCGCGCCGGGCGAGACCTTCACCTACCGATTCAAGGTCGTGCAGAGCGGCAGCTACTGGTACCACTCGCACTCGGGCTTCCAGGAGATGACCGGCGTCTACGGCGGCCTGATCATCGACGGCGACGACGATCCGATCCGGGCGGACCGCGACCATACCGTGCTGCTGTCCGACTGGACCGACGAGGACGGCATGCGCGTGCTGTCCAAGCTCAAGACCCAGAGCGACTACTACAACTACAACCAGCCGACCGTCGTCGATTTCTTCCGCGATATCGCCAACGAGGGCGTCAAGGCCGCCGTCGACAAGCGCCGCATGTGGAACCAGATGCGGATGAGCCCGACCGATCTGGCCGATCTGTCCGCGCATACGCTGACGTATCTGACCAACGGCGTGACGCCGGCCGGCAACTGGACGGGGCTGTTCAGGCCGGGCGACAAGGTCCGCCTGCGCTTCATCAATGGCAGCGGCAATACCTTCTACGACGTGCGCATTTCCGGGCTGAAGCTCAAGGTCGTGCAGGTCGACGGCCAGAACATCGAGCCGGTGACGGTCGACGAATTCCGCTTCGGCCCCGGCGAGACCTGCGATGTCATCGTCGAGCCGCGCGACGAGGCCTACACGATCTTCTCGCAGTCGATGGACCGCACCGGTTACGCGCGTGGCACGCTGGCGACGCGCGAAGGCCTGCAGGCCGCCGTGCCCGCGCTGGACAAGGCCGAATGGCTGACCATGACCGACATGATGGGCGACATGGGGGCGATGGGCGCGGCTGGGATGGCCGGCATGGGCCATGGCGGCGGGCACGACCATGGCGCCATGCGGGGCACGCATGGCTCGCACGGCGCGAACGGCACGCACGGGGCGCATGGCACGCACGGGGCGCATGGCACGCACGGGGCGCATGGCATGCACGGCATGCACCACGGCGGCATGGCGATGGACCACAGCCAGCATGCGATGGCCGCGATGCCGGCCGATGGCTCGCTGAAGGTGCCCAGCAGGACCGCCCGCCATGCGCGCACCGAATACGGACCCAGCACCGACATGCGGGTCGACATGGCGCGGACCAATCTGGACGACCCCGGCATCGGCCTGCGCAACAACGGACGGCGCGTGCTGACGCTGGCCGACATGCGCACCGTCGGCGGTCCGATGGATCCGCGCGGACCGGGCCGGGAGGTGGAGCTGCACCTGACCGGCAATATGGAGCGCTACACGTGGTCGTTCGACGGCCTGGAGTTCGGCCGGTCGACGCCGGTGTTCTTCCGCCACGGCGAGCGGCTTCGCGTGATCCTGCACAACGACACGATGATGACCCACCCGATGCATCTGCACGGCATGTGGAGCGAGCTGGAGGCGCCGGACGGCACCTTCCAGGCGCGCCGGCACACGATTCCGGTGCAGCCGGCGCAGCGCATCAGCTTCCTCGTCACGGCCGATGCGCTCGGCCGCTGGGCCTGGCATTGCCATCTGATGATGCATATGGACGCAGGCATGTTCCGCGAAGTGGTGGTGGCCTGACGGGCCCGAGCTTTCATCCGAATTCCAAGACGCACGGAGCCCGAGCCATGCCTTCGAAAACACTTGCAGCCTTCCTGCTGGCGTCCGCCGGCGCCAGCGCCGCATTGGCACAGCAGCCGCACCAGCACGATCACGGTGATCATCACCAGCACCACCACCACCACCACCAACACCAGCACCAGCAGCAGCATCATCAGCAGCACCAGCACCAGCACCAGCACCAGCACCAGCAGCATCAGCAGCAGCAGCAGCAGCAGCACGGGCGCGACGACCACCACGGGCATCACCATCAACCGGCCGCGGCACAGCCTGCGGCCGGCAAGCCCGCCGAAGCCGCTGCCGCGCACGCCGACAAGCCGGGCCCGGACCATGGCGCGATGCACCACATGGACCACGGCACTGCGCAATCGATGGACCACGGCGCCCACGGCACCGGGCTAGGCGTGCCGCCCGCCAGCGCTCCGCCACCGGCGATGGATCACGGCGACATGAAGATGCAGGGCGGCAGCGCTCCCCCCGATGCGCGCGATCCGCACGCTTACTCCGGCGGTCATCGGCTCGGCGTCGGCCAGTACGCGCTCGGTCCCCATCGGCAGCTGCACATGGCCGACGAGCATCTGTTCGGCTCGGTGCTGGTGGACCGCCTCGAATGGGCGCGCGGCAGCGACACCAACGCCGCCGCGTACGAGGCACAGGCCTGGTTCGGCAATACCTACGACCGGCTGGTGATCAAGGCCGAGGGCGACGTGGAACGCGGCAAGGTCCATGAGGCCCGCACCGAACTGCTGTGGGGCCACGCGATCGCCAGCTATTGGGACACCCAGCTCGGTATCCGCAACGACGCGGGTCACGGCCGCCCCGCGCGCAACTGGCTCGCGTTCGGCGTGCAGGGCCTGGCGCCCTACTGGTTCGAGATCGACGCCACCGGCTACCTCGGCACCGAAGGGCGGACGGCGCTGCGGCTGTCTGCCGAGTACGAGCTGCTGATCACGCAGCGCCTGATCCTGCAGCCGCGCATCGAGGCCAATGTCTACGGCAAGAACGACCGCGAGGTCGGCGTCGGCAGCGGCCTGTCCCATGGCGCGGTCGGCGTGCGGCTACGCTATGAGTTCAGCCGCCAGTTCGCGCCCTACATCGGCGTCGAGCGCTATCAGGCGTTCGGCAATACCGCCGACATGGTGCGCGCGTCGGGCGGCCGCAGCGGCGAAACGCGTTTTGTCGCCGGCGTGCGCGTGTGGTTCTGAGCCGCGCTGACTTGTTTGCCGATGTCTCGATTGCCGACTTTCTGGAGGGCTGCCATGCGCGCTGTCCGCAAGACCATCCAATGGCTGTCGCTGGGCGCGACCCTGCTGATCGCCCAGGCCGCGCTTGCGCATCCGAAGCTGCTGTCGTCTACGCCGGCCGATAAGGCCCAGGTGTCGGCGCCGGACCGGATCGAACTGCGGTTTTCCGAGGGGCTGGTCAGGCAGTTTTCCGGCGCCAATCTGCTGATGACCGGCATGCCGGGCATGGCCAATCATGGCCCGATGAAGATCGCGGTCACCGTGTCGCCGGGCGACGATCCGAAGACGCTGGTCGTCACGCCGGCCAAGCCGCTGGTGCCGGGCAGCTATCGTCTGGAATGGCGTGCGGTCGGATCGGATACGCATCCTGTCAGCGGCAGGATCTCGTTCCAGGTGAAGTGACCCGATGCCGCCGGACTGGCCGCTCGTTCTGTTGCGATTCGCGCTGTACCTGGACCTGATGCTGGTGTTCGGGCTGCCGTTTTTTGTCGTGCACGGGCTGCGCGGAGACGAGCGGCGATCGCGCTTCGCCACGGCGATGCTGTACGCGGCAGCCGGTGGCGCAATTGCGGGCCTGCTTCTGTCCGCCGGCAATTTGCTGATGATGGCCAAGGCGCTGTCGGGCGTCGCGGAATACGCGCAACTGGACCGTGAAACCGTCGGCATGGTGCTGAGCGCCACCGACTGGGGCGTGGCCTGGGGTGTGCGGATGGCGGCGCTGCTTGCCGCGTTGCCTGCCTTGTGCCTCCGCGGCTCCCCATACGGGCTTCGCCTGGGCTTGGCGACCGTTGCGGCGGCCGTGGCGCTCGCCACGCTGGCGTGGTCCGGCCACGGCGCCATGGACGAGGGAGCCCGCCGCTACGTGCATCTGGGCGCCGACATCGCGCATCTGCTTGCGGCCGGTACCTGGGTCGGCGCGCTGCTCGCCTTCGTCTGCATGGCCGCCGGTGTGCGCCGCGCCACCGCGGCCCAAGTGGCGATGCTCGCTCGCGTCGCCAGCGGGTTTGCACGTGTCGGCACGCTGGTCGTCGCCACGCTGGTGGTAACCGGCGCCATCAACTACTGGCTGATCGTCGGCCCGTCGCTGGCCGGCGTCGCCTCGACCCCCTACGGCGTGTTGCTGCTGGCGAAGCTGACGGTGTTCGGTGCGATGCTGGGGCTTGCCGCCCTGAACCGCTATCGCCTCAGCTCGCGCCTGGCAGCGGCGCGGGCTTCAGGCGAAGCGCGCTCGGCGGCAGCGGCGCTGCGCCGCAGCCTGTGGCTGGAGACCGGCTGCGCCACGGCCATCGTGGCGCTGGTGGCCTGGCTCGGCACGCTGTCGCCGGAGGCGCTGCAAGGGGGGTAGCCGCGGTAGGCCAAGGCTCGTTTGCAGCATTGACAATACCTCGTGCAGATTCTGCGACACCGACTGCCTTAGCGACGGCCTTGCCGAAGCGCATGACGCCTGCGCTGCGGACGATAGGTCTCCTCACGTCGGTATCACGCCCGATCTGTCCGCTGGCACGCTCGATGCATCCATTCGGGTCCGGACGTCATGTCCGCACATCCGGAGACCATCATGACTCAGCAACAGCAAGGCCAAGGCCAAAAGAGCGGCAGCAAGCAGCAGCAACAACAGCAACAAAGCAAGGGCGGCCAGCAGCAAGGCGGCCAACAGCGCGAGCGCAAGCAGCAGCAACAGAAGTAAGCGGCGCGATGCGCAGATGTAGCGGCAGATGCCGGCATGGCGTCTGCCGCTTGTTTTTATGTCAGGAAGCCAGCAAACCCACCTCAGCGGTCAATGTCGGGTCAATCGCCGCGCGACCGAAGGCGCTTACTCCCCGGCCTGATAGGCGTGGCCGGTGGCAGATTTGCGATAAAGCGCTGGCTCGCGTCGACGCTTGTTTCTACCAGCTTGCCATCGATCGCTTCCAAGACCGTGCCGCCAAGAGTCAACGCGCGATCGCGGGCTCGTCTTAAAGCATATTCGGCCAACGCAGGTATTAGAGCTTCAGCGAGCTGCATGGCCCGCTCGTCCAGTACTTTCCTTTTTCCCATCGATAGCTCCTGCGCGACGACGTAGATATCCACCAAGGCGGAGTTTGGCGGGGCGCGCCAAGGAAAATTGGTAAAGGCAACTGGATGGGCCTTTTTCCCGCTCAGCGGCGCCTGTATATGAAAGTCGCCTCAACAGTCGGGGCGCTGCCGCTAGGCTTTCGCCTCCAACGCCTCGGCCAGGAATCCCTTCATCGCCGCCCATGAGCGCCTGTCGGCCTTGGGGTCATAAACGATCCCCCGTTCCGGGATGTTCGCGCCGGCGAAGGTGAAGGCATGGCGGGCGTGCCCATAGGCATGCAACTGCCAGTCCGCCCCTGCGTCGGTCAGTTCGCTGGCGATGGCCAGCACATCGGCCGGCGGCGCGACCGGGTCTTCCCACCCGTGCAACAGCAGCACGCTTGCGGAAATCGGCCCTTGCCGGCCGATCCGTGGCGGCCGTAGCACGCCGTGAATGCTGATCGCGGCGACGAGATTCGGCGGTGCCGCGCGCGCCAGATCGAGCGCGCACAGGCCGCCGAAGCAGTAGCCGACCGCGGCGATGCGGGCCGGATCGACGCCGGGGAGCGCCATGGCGGCATCGAATCCCGCCAGCAGCCGTTGCCTCAGCAGGGCACGGTCGGCGAGCATCGGATTCATCAGATGCGAGTTGTCGCCCATCGGGTCGCCGCGGACGCCCTTGCCATAGACGTCGGCGGCGAAGCAGACGTAGCCCAGTGCGGCCAGCCGGTCGGCGTTGCGCTTGATCGGTTCGCTCAGGCCGCTCCACTCGTGCGCCAGCAGCACGCACGGCGCGGAAGGCCCGAGGCGCGTGGGCCGGGCCACGTAACCCTCGAAGGTGGTCTCGCCGTCGGTGTAGTCGACCAGCGTTCGTTCCAGCGCCATCTCTTCAACGTCCATACGTACCTCCCTGTCGTGTGCCACCGGCAGGATGCCGCCGCACGGACGTGCCGTATTGAACGTTTGGGACGCCGGACGTCGCGCCGTCAGAGGTAGAACGCCGGGCCGCCAGTCGATTGCGCGCCGAAGTGTTCGGCAAGCGGCGATGGACCGCCGCGGGCGTAGCCGCCCGGCGTCCGGCCCAGTCGCCGCCGCCAGTTGCGGATCTGGTGCGCCTGGTCGCTGTAGCCGGACAGCGCGTCTCCATTGCCGCGTTGCACGGCCTGGATGCTCGACTGCAGCCGCTCCAGGTCCATCAGCTGCTTGGGGCCGAGGCCGAGATGCCGCTCGAACCATCGGTGCAGTTGGCGGCGATCGACGGCGGTCAGCCGGGCGATGTCCTGCACCTGCCGGCCCTGGCGCAACAGCGTGTGGGCTGCCGCGAGGGCCGGCAGTTCCATTGGCGCCCGGATGGCGTCGAGGCGCCGCAGCAGCCAGGCGTCCAGTTGCGTGGCGATACGAACAGGGGACCACGCGGCGCTGAGGTCGGCCTCGAGCGTGTAGGCCTGCCCGTCGCCCAGACAGGCGGCGAGGTCGATCAAGCGATCCTTGCAGTCCGCGCCAATGCCCGGAAACAGCCGAGCCAACCCCACCGGGCTGAGCATTGCCATGACGAAATACGTGTCCGACCACGAGCGCCAGCGGCGGCTGGCCGACTGGAAACCCAGCAGCGACACCTTCGGTACCGTCGGGCCGCCCTCCATCGCATTGGGACGGCCGAAGTTGACCGACAGCACCGCGCCCGGGTAAGGGCACGTGACGATCGGCTGCCCTTCGTAGACGCCCTCGAGATCCTGGACGAACCAGTAGCCGTTGACGTAAGGCGCCAACGCGAGGCAAGGGGCGATCACCAGGAACATGGCTGGGTCTTCCGGGGAGGCGGCGGAGAAGGGACGAACGCGTCGGGCGCAAGACGCGACGCACAACATACCAGAAGCCGGTTCTGGCAGGCCGCGCATGTCCCCCGAACGCCGGCGCGCGCAATGGTGCGCTATCGCGCCGCAACGCTCGTGCCCTGCAGATACGGCAGGATCACGGCCTTCCAGCGCGCATAGCCCGCGCCGTTCAGATGCACGCCGTCATAGGTGTAGGCGCTGTCCAGATTGCCGTCAGGGTCGGCCAGCGCGCGGCCCACGTCGATCCACTCGACCCGGTCGTCCCTGGCCGCCAGTTCGGCCAGCAGCGCATTGAGCTGCGCGACGCGGCCATTGTCGCGGCCGGTGTCGCGGATCTCGCGGTTGACCGGCAGCGTGCTCTGCAGATAGATCCGCGTGCCGGGGGACACGCGCTTGACCGTGTCCACGATTTGCCGATAGCGATCGAACACCTCGCGCTCGTCGAATGCGCCGAGGTCGTTGATGCCCGCCATCAGGAACAGCTTGGACGGCCGCGTCTTCGCCACCGACTCGATGCGATCGAGGATGCGCGCCGTCGAATCGCCGCCGATGCCGCGATTGACGACATCGTGGTGGCCGAGGAACTCGCCCCATTCCCCGGCTTCGGTGATCGAGTCGCCGACGAAGACGATCTTGCCGGCGGGCAGCGTGGCGTCAAGCGAGCGCAGATGTTGCAGCCGCCCGGCGCTGTAGCCCGAGCCGTCGTCGCGGTGCTTGAGCTTGAAGGCGAGATAGCCGATGCCGCCGAGGCGGTGGACCGCCATCACGGTGGCGCTGACGAACGCGAGATTCAGCAGCAGCGATGCCATCAATAGCAGCCTGATCGGACGCATGACCGACTCTCCCTGTGAGCGGAGGTTGGGGGGCCGATCTCCCGCCGGTGCCGGGCGGCCGAGCCCATGGAAAGCTCCGCGAACCCGATCTTCGGTCGGCCCGCCGGCTTCCGTCCGTGCGACAGCAAACGCTTCTCATTTCCAGGGTAAGCCGGGTTGGCGTGCGCCAGGGCGTCAGAAGTGCACATCGATATACATCTAATTCATATAGATGAGTTGGTTGACCTTTATGATTTCACCACCTATGATCCGATGCACGCACCAACCCACAGAGGAGACACAGCGATGATTCACGTCGTATTGCACGACGCCAAGGACACGGTGGCCGTGGCCGTGGTGGAAGGGATCGAGGCGGGCACCGAGTTGAACGCCTGGATCATGGATGACGACCGCACCATCACGGTGACCGCGCGCCAGCCGATCCCGATCGGCCACAAGGTCGCGCTGCGCGACATGGCGCCGAACGACACGGTCTACAAGTACGGCGTCGACATCGGCAAGGTGGTCGCGCCGATCAAGGCCGGCGAGCACGCCCACGTGCACAACATCAAGACCAAGCGCTGGTAAGCGCCGCCGCGGGGCCGCGCGGGACGTTCCTGCCATCCCCGCTCTCGCAGCCATTCCCGCCAACGAGGCGATCCAGTCATCCGAGAACCGAACACCAAGCCATGTCCATCATCGATCAAAACACCACCTTCTGGGGCTACCGCCGCGATAACGGCCGGGTCGGCGTCCGCAACCACGTGATCATCCTGCCGCTGGACGACCTGTCCAACGCCGCCGCCGAGGCCGTCGCGCATGCCATCAAGGGCACGATGGCGATTCCGCATCCGTATGGCCGCCTGCAGTTCGGCCCGGATCTGGAGCTGCATTTCCGCACGCTGATCGGCGCCGGCAGCAATCCGAACGTCGCCGCCGTGGTGGTGATCGGCATCGAGGACGGCTGGACCAAGCGCGTGGTCGACGGTATCGCGAAGACCGGCAAGCCGGTGGTCGGCTTCGGCATCGAGGGCCACGGCGATCACGAGACCATCAAGCGCGCGTCGAAAGCCGCCAAGGAATTCGTGCAGTACGCCACGGCGCTGCATCGCGTCGAATGCCCGATCGCCGACCTGTGGGTATCGACCAAGTGCGGCGAGTCGGATACCACTTCCGGCTGCGGCGCCAATCCGACCGTCGGCAATGCCTTCGACAAGCTGCATCCGCTCGGCACCACACTGGTGTTCGGCGAGACCTCCGAACTGACCGGCGGCGAGCATATCGTCGCGGCGCGCTGCGCCAACGACGAGGTCCGCCACCAGTTCATGGCGATGTTCGAGCGCTACCAGAGCATGATCGACCGCTGGAAGACCACCGATCTGTCGGAGTCGCAGCCGACCAAGGGCAATATCGCCGGCGGCCTGACGACCATCGAGGAGAAGGCGCTGGGCAACATCCAGAAGATCGGCAAGAAGTGCACCGTCGATGGCGTGCTCGACAAGGCCGAGGAGCCGACCCATCCGGGCCTGTGGTTCATGGATTCGTCGTCGGCCGCGGCCGAGATGGTGACGCTGTGCGCGGCCTCGGGCTTTGTCGTGCATTTTTTCCCGACCGGGCAGGGCAACGTGATCGGCAACCCGATCGTGCCGGTGATCAAGCTGTGCGCGAACCCGCGTACCGTGCGCCTGATGAGCGAGCATATGGACGTCGATTGCTCCGGGCTGCTGCAGCGCGAACTGAACCTGGACCAGACCGGCGACAAGCTGCTCGAATGCATGCTGGCGACCGCCAATGGCCGCTGGACCGCGGCCGAGGCGCTGGGCCACCGCGAGTTCGTGCTGACGCGCATTCACGAGTCGGCCTGATGAAGCGGATCTGCATCAGCGAGTTCATGGACCCGGAGGCGGTGGCCGCGCTGACGACCGGGTTCGAACTGCGCTACGAACCCGACTGGGTCGATCGGCGCGCCGAGCTGCTGGCCGCGCTGCCTGCGGCCGATGCGCTGATCGTGCGCAACCGCACCCAGGTCGATGTGGCGCTGCTCGACGCCGCGCCGCGGCTGCGCGTGGTCGGGCGGCTCGGCGTGGGCCTGGACAACATCGACGTCGAATCGTGCAGGGCGCGCGGCATCCGCGTGATCCCGGCCACCGGCGCCAATGCGCGCTCGGTCGCCGAGTACGTCGTCACCACGGCGGCAATGCTGCTGCGCGGCGGCTATCAGAGCAGCGGCGAGGTGATGCAGGGCAAGTGGCCGCGCGCGCGGCTGTCGGAGGGGCGCGAGGCGCTGGGCAAGACGCTGGGCCTGATCGGCTTCGGCGATATCGGCCGGCAGACCGCGGCGCTGGCGCAGGCCTTCGGCATGCGCGTGGTTGCGCATGATCCGATGTTGCGCGATGACGATCCGGTCTGGCAACGCAGCGGCGTCGCGCCGCGCGGCCTCGATGCGCTGCTCGCCGAAGCTGACGCGGTCAGCCTGCACGTGCCGCTGGTGCCGGCGACCCGGCATCTGCTCGACGCGCGACGGCTCGCGGCAATGCGGCCGGGGGCGGTATTGATCAATACCGCCCGCGGCGGCGTGGTCGACGAGGCCGCGCTGGCCGAGGCGCTGCGCGACGGGCATCTGGCCGGCGCCGCGCTCGACGTGTTCGAGCGCGAGCCGCTGCCGGCGGGCTCGCCGCTGGACGGCGTGGCCAATCTGGTGCTGACGCCGCATATCGGCGGCGTCACGCGCGAAGCCAATGCGCGCGTGTCGATGCTGATCGCGCAGCAGGTGCGGCAGGCGCTGGAGGAGGCATCGACATGAGCGCCGCCGACATGAAAGCGGTAGACGCTGCACGCCTGACGCGTTTGGCCGAGGCCGCG
Source organism: Cupriavidus gilardii (assembly GCF_013347325.1). Classification (NCBI taxonomy): domain Bacteria; kingdom Pseudomonadati; phylum Pseudomonadota; class Betaproteobacteria; order Burkholderiales; family Burkholderiaceae; genus Cupriavidus; species Cupriavidus gilardii. The sequence goes on from NZ_CP054626.1 coordinate 229,711, forward strand.
CTGCGCCGCGCCGGCGCCAGCGCGCTGCAGGCCGAAGCCACCGCCGCGGCGCTGGTGCGCGCCGATGCGGCGGGCCTCGCCTCGCATGGCGTGTCCCGGGTGCCGATGTATGTCGCGCATCTGCGGCACGACCGCGTCGACGGGGCGGCGGTGCCGGTTCTGCAGGCGCGAAATGGCGAAAGGCGCGCGGCGCTTCTGGTCGACGCCCAATGCGGCTTCGCCTTCCCGGCCTGCGCGATGGCGATCGAGCAGGCGATCGTCCGTGCGCGCGAACTCGGCGTCAGCGTGGCCGCGGTCACCAACAGCCATCACTTCGGCGCCGCCGCCTCGCACCTGGAGCCGGTCGCCGCCGCCGGCATGATCGGCATCGCGCTGGGCAACTCGCCGGCGGCCATGCCGGCCTGGGGCGGGCGCAAGCCGCTGTTCGGCACCAATCCGATCGCCGCGGTGTTTCCGCGCCGCGGCGCGGCGCCCGTGGTGATCGACCTGTCGCTGTCGGAGGTCGCGCGCGGCAAGATCATGGTCGCAGCCAAGGCCGGCAAGCCGATTCCGCTGGGCTGGGCGCTCGACGAAGCCGGCGAGCCGACCACCGACGCGGCGGCCGCGCTGCGCGGTTCGATGCTGCCCGCCGGCGGCGTCAAGGGCGCGATGCTGGCGTTGCTGGTCGAGCTGCTGGTGGTGTCCCTGGCCGGCGCGCAATTCGGCGCGGAGGCCGATTCCTTCTTCGAGGACGCCGGCGGACGGCCGCGCATCGGCCAGGTCTTCCTGGTGCTGGATCCGGCGGCGTTCAGCGGCGAGCAGGTCTATCACGATCGCGTCGAGGCGCTGCTGGCGGCGATGTTGGCCGACCCAGGCACGCGCCTGCCGGGCGCGCGCCGCGAGGCATCGCAACAACGCGCCAGCCGCGAGGGCATCGCCGTGCCCGCCCCGCTGCTGGCCGAACTGGAGGCGCTGGCCGGGGAGGGTCGTCCGGCCTAGCAAGCGTCAGCTCAGGCCGGCCTCCGCGCTGGCCGCCCAATACGCCGAGGTCCGCAAAGTACGGATGGCGGCAAACAAAGGAGACAAACCATGCATCGCCCGTTGATTCGCACCATGCTGCGGCATGTGGCCGCGTTGTCCGTTGCCTTGTCCGCCATCACCGCCGTCACCGCGGCCGCCCCTGCGGCGGCCCAGGGGGCCGCCGACTATCCGAGCAAGCCGATCCGCTACGTGGTGCCGTTCGCCCCCGGCGGCCTGACCGACATCATGGCGCGCATGGTCGGCCATCAGCTGTCGGAGGAGTGGGGCAAGCCGATCGTCATCGACAACAAGCCGGGCGGCAACGCCAATATCGGCGCCGACCAGGTGGCCAAGGCGCCGGCCGACGGCTACACCTGGCTGGCCGTCACGCTGACGCACGCGTCCAACGTCACGCTGTTCCCGAAGCTGCCGTTCAACATGCAGAAGGACCTGGTGCCGGTCGCGCGGATCGCCTCGTCGCCGATGACCGTGGTGGTGCCGGCCAACTCGCCGATCCAGTCGATGAAGGACCTGGTCGAGGCGGCGCGCAAGGGCAAGCTCAATGCCGGTTCCAGCGGCAACGGCACGCCGCCGCATCTGACGCTTGCACTGTTCGAGAGCCTGACCGGCACCAAGTTGACGCACGTGCCGTACAAAGGTGGTGCACCGTCGATGACGGACCTGATCGGCGGGCAGATCGACGTGGTGTTCTCCAACTTCCCCGAGTCGCTGGCCTACGTCAAGGGCGGCAAGCTGCGCGCGCTGGCGGTGACGACGCGCGAACGCCATCCGCTGCTGCCCGATGTGCCGACGGTTGGCGAAGTCGGCTTCCCGGACCTGCTGGTCGAGAACTGGACCGGCCTGATGATGCCGGCCGGCACGCCGAAGCCGGTGATCGACAAGGTCGGCACCGCGGTGGCGAAGATGGTCGAGGTCAAGTCGGTGCGTGACCGCATCGTGGCGGCGGGCTTCTCGCCCGCTCCACAGGCGAGCGCGCCCTTTACCGACTACTTCCAGGGCGAGGTCGCGCGCTGGGCCAGGCTGATCGACCAGAAGGGCATCCGCGCCGAGTAGGTCGATTTGTGGGGGCGGGTTCAAGCGTCGAGGGCATGCGTGGAACGCCAGCGCCGAACGCAGCGGTCCACGCGAGCATCGAGCGCGGCTACCGGACCGAAGCGCTCGGCCCCCGGCGTTCGAAACGATTTTCAGCACGGCGGTGGGGCGGGTGACGGCAGTCATCCATGTTATATAGACGTTCCGTTCCGCCACCGCGCAGTCGGCGGCGGAACGGAACCGGCATCGTGCCAATCCATCCGTCAGGGAGATCGTTGAAGGTGGGCGCAGAATTCGAAGCAGGCGCGGCAATCGGCGGCGTGCTGTACAAGGACGTCAAGCGGGCCATCCTGGTGGCGCTCGCCGCCGGCGAGTGGAAGCCGGGCGAGGCGATTCCGGCCGAACGCAAGCTGGTGGAGCGCTTCGGCGTGTCGATCGGCACGCTGCGCAAGGCGATCGACGAGCTGGTCGCCGAAAACATCATGATCCGCCATCAGGGGCGCGGCACCTTCGTCGCGACCCATCGCCAGGAGGATCATTTCTTCCGCTTCTTCCGCGTGGTGCGCGAGGACGGGCATCGCGCCTTTCCCAGCGTGCGCCTGGCGAAGTTCCGGCGGGGCAAGGCCAGCAAGGAGGAGGCGCTGGCGCTCGGCATCGCGCCGGGCGAGCGGGTCTTCCACTTCATCAACGTGCTGTCGCTGGACGGCAGACCGGTGATGACCGATGCGATCACGGTGCCCGAGCCGCTGTTCGACGGGCTGACCGAGACGATGCTGCGCGAGCGGCCCAACACGCTGTACAACTTCTATCAGGACGCCTTCGGCATCAACGTGATCCGCACCGAGGAGCGCCTGCGCGCGGTGCTGGCCGACGAGGACGACCATCGGCTGCTGCAGGTGCCGGTGGGCGGTCCGCTGCTGCAGATCACGCGGATCGCCTCGTCCTATCATGACCGGCGCGTCGAGCGCCGCGTCTCGCGGCTCGACACCACCGCGCACGAGTTCGCGATCTCGCAGCCGTAACTCCGCCGCCGCTCGCGTCGTCATTCCCGCGCATGCGAGAACCCAGCGACTTTGAATGCCACTGGGTCCCCGCGTTCGCGGGACGACGACATCCCTTCGTATCAGCTTGCCCGCCGTTTCCCCGCCTTCTTCGTCGCGCATTCGATGCAGCGGCCGCGCAGCGTCAGCTCGTGCTGCTCGACGACGAAGCCCGGCGGCGTGATGTCCTCGAGGTGCCCGGGGCATCCTTCCAGCGGAAACACGCGGTCGCAGCTCAGGCACTGGAAATAGTGCTTGTGCACGACCGCGTCGGGTTCGGCCGCGACCTCGTAGCGGTCGGCCTGTCCCGGCAGCGGCACTGCCACCAGGCCCCCTTCCTGCAGCATGGCGCGGATATTGCGGTAGACCGTCGCGAGTCCGAGCGTCGGCACCGTGCGCTGCGCGGCGGCCAGAATCTCGGCAGGGCTCAGCGGCCGGGCGGCTTCGCGCAGCGCGCCCAGCACGGCCTCGCGTTGACGGGTCATGCGTTCCATAGCTAGAATGATAATGAAAATTCGTTCTCAATAAGGCGCGGCTTCGCTCTGCAGCGTTGCCGCAGACCGTATTGTCGCCGCTATTGCCGTTGCCTGCGGTTTCCACGCCGGCGGCGTACCCGTCGGCGCCGCATGGCGCCATGGCGTCATTGCGGTTTCGCGCCGTCGTTCACCTTCGTCGATCATGTCCACGCCGATCCCGTCGCCCGCGCGCGCCTTGCGCGCGGTCCATCCGCTGTCGCCTCTCGCCGCCGCGATGTTCGCCGCCGCCGCGTTCGCCGATGCCGCGCTGGCCCAACCGGCCAGCAGCGCGGAGCGCGACGAAGCGGTGCTGCCCGAGGTCGCGGTGGTGACGTCCGGCGCCGCATCGTACAACCCGGACGAGGCCGGCGGCGCGACGCGCACCGACACGCCGCTGCGCGAAGTCCCGCAGGCGGTGCGCGTGGTGCCGCGCGCGATGATCGACGATATCGGCGCGACGCGGCTGGAGCAGACGTTCGACTATGTCAGCGGCATCGCGCGCCAGGACAGCTTCGGCGGCCTGTGGGACAACTTCGCGGTGCGCGGCTTCGCCGGCAACGAGAACACCGGCACCGGCTATCTGGTCAACGGCTTCGTTGCCAATCGCGGCTTCACCGCGCCGCGCGACGTGGCGACCATCGAGCGCGTCGAGGTGCTGAAGGGGCCGACCTCGTCGCTGTACGGCAGCGGCGAGCCGGGCGGCACGCTGAACCTGGTCACGAAGCAGCCGCAGTTCAAGCCGGCGCAGAACTACGAGCTGGAAGTCGGCAATCGCGACCGTTATCGTGTCGCGGCCGACGTCACCGGACCGCTGGGCGAGAACGTCGCCGGCCGCCTGATCGCGGTGGGCGACCATCAGGGCAGCCAGCGGGCTTTCGTCGACAGCCAGCGCTATCTGCTGGCGCCCTCGCTGACGTGGACGCTGGGCGCCGATACGGTGATCCAGTACGCCGGCGAATGGCAGCGCTTCTCCACGCCGCTGGACCGCGGCATCGTCGCGGTCGACGGCCGCCTCGATGCGGTGGGCCGCAGGACCTTCCTCGGCGAGCCCGGCGATGGCGACATTCGCCTCGACAGCCAGTCGCATCAGCTCGGCGTCGAGCATCAGTTCTCGCCGGGCTGGAAGGGCCGGCTGTCGCTGGCCTATCGCGGCGGCTCGCTGGAGGGGTATTCGACCGAGCCCTTTGCGCTGGCCGCCGACGATCGCACGCTGCGGCGCCAGCGCCGATACCGCGACTACCAGTCCGACGACACCGCGCTGCAGGCCGATCTGACCGGGCGCTTCGACACCGGAGCGCTGTCGCACACGCTGCTGGTGGGTCTGGACGCCTATCGCTTCAGCAGCAGCCAGCTGCAGTTGCGCGGCAATCCGACCGCCGCGACGCCGTATCCGATCGACATCTACGAGCCGGTCTACGGATCGACTCCGCCGCCGTTGTTGCCGAACACCGATACGCACGAGCGGCAGACCAATCTCGGCCTCTACGCGCAGGACCAGATTGCCTTTGGCGAGCGCTGGCGCCTGCTGGGCGGGCTGCGCGTCGATTCGTACCGGCAGACGCTGGACAACCGCCTGCGTGGCACGCGCGTCGAGCAGGACCAGACCGCGGTGTCGCCGCGCGTGGGGCTGGCCTATCTCGCCAGCAACAACGTGACGCTGTTCGCCAATGCCAGCCGCTCCTTCCGTCCCAACCCGGGCAGCAACGCCGCCGGCGAGCCCTTTACGCCGGAGCGCGGCCGCGCGGTCGAGGCGGGGCTGAAATTCGAGACCGACGATCGCCGCCTTGGCGCGACGTTGAGCGCGTTCACGATCCACAAGCGCAATGTGCTGACCGCCGATCCGGCCGACCCGTCGTTCTCGGCCACCGCCGGCGAGGCGCGCAGCCGCGGCCTCGAACTCGATGTGGCGGGCCGCATCGGCCAGCATTGGCGCGTGTCGGGAAGTGTCGCGCTGACCGATGCCGAGATCACCGCCGATACCCGGCTGCCGGCTGGCACGCCGCTGCGCAATATTCCGCGCACCAGCGCCAGCGCGCTGGCGGTCTACGAAGACGCGGCGCCGGTGGGGCAACGCTATGGCGTCGGCGCCGGCATGCGCTACATCGGCAAACGCGCGGGCGATGCCGCCGACAGCTTCACGCTGCCGTCGTACACGCTGGTCGATCTGCTCGCCTACTGGCAGCTGAGCAAGCAGGCCCGGCTGACGCTGAACGTGCACAACCTGTTCGACCGCGACTACTACGCCAGCTCCTACAGCGCGCTGTGGATCGCGCCGGGAGCCGGGCGCACGGTCCGGCTCGGGCTGCGGCTCAGCTATTGACGCGATGAAACGGTCCGCTGCCATGTCCCCGCCTGCATCGATGCCAGCCGATTCACCGGATTCGCCGCGTTCGCCACGCCGCCGGCGCCTGCTGGGCGCCGGCGCGGCCGCGCTGCTGTCGCCGGCACTTGCACAAGGCGCGATGACCAGCACAGCGGCGGACCGCACCGTGCGCGTGATCGGCCCGTGGGAGCTGTCGAGCCTGGACCCGCTGCGCGGCGGGTATCTGTTCGCGCGCATGCAGGTCGCCGAGACGCTGGTCGACTATGACGCCCAGGCGCGGCCCGTCGCCGGACTGGCATCGCGCTGGCAGGTGTCCGGCGACGGGCTCGCCTGGCGCTTTGCGCTGCGCGAGGGCGCGCGCTTCCATGACGGCTCGCCGGTGCGCGCCGCCGACGTCGTGCAGGCGCTGCGGCGCGCGCTGCATCCGGCGGGCGTGCTCGGGCAGGCACCGATCGACGCGATCGAGGACGCGACCTACGGCGCGACCGACGACGCGACCGACGGCGCAATCGACGCCAAGCCTGCCGCGGCGGTGCGGATCCGTTTGCGCCAACCGTTTCCCGCGCTGCCGGCGCTGCTGTCGCACAGCAGCACGCAGATCCTTGCGCCCGCGTCCTTTGGCGCCGATGGCGCGGTCCGCGCGATCGTCGGCTCGGGCCCGTACCGCATCGTCACGCTGGAGCCGCCGCAGCGCTTCTCGGTGGCAGCCTTCGACGGCTGGCAAGGCCCGGCCCCCGCGGTGCGCCGGGCCAGCTATCTGGCGGTCGGCCGCGCCGAGATGCGCGCGCTGATGGCAGAGGCGGGCCAGGTCGAACTGGCCTACGGACTCGACCCCGGCAGCGTGGCGCGGCTGCGGCGTGGCGGCGCGGTGCGCGTGCTGCAGCAGCCGATCCCGCGCACCACCGCGCTGAAGCTCAATGCCCGCCATCCGCTGCTCGCCGATCCGCGCGCGCGGCAGGCGCTGTCGCTCGCGCTGGACCGGCGCGGCATCGCGCAGGCGGTGTTGCGCGAGCCGTCGCTGGCCGCCACGCAGCTGTTCCCGCCCACGCTGGCCGGCTGGCATCGCGCGGATCTGCCGGGGCTCGCGCACGACCCCGAACGCGCCCGAGCGCTGCTCGCCGAACTGGGCTGGCGGCCCGGCGCCGATGGCGTGCTGGCGCGCGACGGCAAGCGTTTCGCGCTGACGCTGCAGACCTTTCCCGATCGCCCCGAACTGCCGGTGATCGCCGCGGCGATCCAGGAGCAGCTGCGCCTGATCGGCATGCAGGTCCGCGTGGCGATCGGCAATTCCAGCGAGATCCCGCTGGGCCATCGCGACGGCACGCTGCAGATGGCGCTGATTGCGCGCAACTATGGCGCGGTGCCGGATGCGTTCGGCACGATCGCGCAGGACTTTGGCGCGGCCGACGGCAACGGAGCGGATTGGGGCGCGATGGGCTGGTCGTCGCCGGCGCTGACACGCGCCCTCGCGGCGATGTCGTCGGCCACCGATGCCGTGCGTACGCAGGCATCGCGCGCGCAGATCGCCGGCGCGCTGCACCAGGGCCTGCCGCTGGTGCCGGTGCTCTGGTACCAGCAGACGCTGGCGGCCAGCCCACAACTATCGGGCGTGTCGATCGACCCGTTCGAACGCAGCTACCGGCTCACCGAATTGCAATGGACCCGATGACGCCACCGAACCCCCAGGCCACCCAACTTGCCGCGGCCAGCGTGGGCCGATCCGCATCGGCATCGCGCGATGCCGTGCGCCGGCGGCGGGCCAGCCCCGCGGCGCGGCTGCTCGCCCGCGTGCTGCTCCAGCGCGGCCTGCAGGCCGCGTTCGTCGCCGCGCTGGTCGGCAGCCTCAGCTTCGTGATGATGCGGCTGCTGCCGGGCGACATGGCGTTCCGCATCGCCGCCGGCCGCTATGGCTACGACATGGTGACGGCGCAGGCTGCCGACGCGGTGCGTGCGGAACTGGCACTCGACCAGCCCTGGTTCGATGGCCTGCTGGCGTGGTGGTCGCGGTTGCTGCATCTGGATCTGGGCACCTCGACGGTGACCGGAGCACCGGTCACCGCCGAGATCGCGCATCAGCTTGGCCATACGCTGTGGCTGGCGCTGGCCGCGCTGGCGGTGTCGACGCTGATTGCGCTGCCGCTGGGCTTTGCCGCGGGCAGGCACGCCGGTGGCCAGACCGATCGCATCACGCTGGCGCTGTCGGTGCTGCTGCGCGCGCTGCCGCCGTTCGTGCTCGGCATGCTGCTGGTGCTCGCGTTCGCGGTCGAACTCGACTGGCTGCCGGCCGGCGGCCACGGCGAGCACGGCAGCTGGATCGCCCCGGCGCTGACGCTGGGACTGGGCCTGGCCGCCACCGCGATGCGTGTCGCGCGCGATGCGATGGCCGGCGTGGTCGCGGCGCCGTACTGGCTGTTCGCGCGCACCAAGGGCCTGTCGGACCGCGTCGCGATGGCGCGGCACGGCGTGCGCAATGCCGCGGTGCCGGTGGTTGCCTATCTCGGCGTGCAGCTGGTCTATCTGCTCGAGGGTGTGGTGGTGGTCGAGACGCTGTTCGCCTGGCCCGGCATCGGCCATGCGCTGGTGCATGCGATCTTCGGCCGCGATGTGCCGATGATCCAGGGCACCGCGCTGACGATGGGCCTGCTGTTCGTGGCGTTGAACGCCGCGGTCGATCTCGCCTGCATGGCGATCGATCCGCGGCTGCGAACGAGGGTGGCGCGATGAGCGACATGGCCGGCCTGAGCTTGAAGGGCGTATCGGCGGTTGCCACGCCGCGGCGGCGAATCGCCTTGCTGCTGATCGTGCTGCTGGCCCTGTTCGCCGTGGCCGGCCCGTGGGCCGCCCCGCGCGAACCGTTCGAGCAGGATCTGTACCGCGTGCTGCAGGCGCCGACGATGACCGAGCCGCTCGGCACCGATCATCTGGGCCGCAGCGTGCTGGCCCGCACCGCGCATGCGACGCGGCTGTCGCTGGGCCTCGCGCTGCTGTGCGTGCTGTCGGCCGCGCTGCCCGGCACGCTGCTGGGCCTGTTTGCCGCATGGCGCGGCGGCTGGGTCGACCGCGTGGCCGGCGCGCTGGCCGACGCGGTGCTGGCGCTGCCGGGCCTGCTGCTGGTGCTGCTGCTGTCCGCGCTGGCGCCGGGCGCGATGTGGCCGCTGTATCTGGGGCTGTCGCTGGTGCTGTGGGTCGAGTATTTCCGCGTGGCGCGCGCCAGTGCGCAGATCGTGCTGCAGAGCCACCATGTGGAGGCCGCGCGCCTGCTCGGCTTCGGTCCGCTCCATATCGCGCGCCGGCACCTGCTGCCCGAACTGGCGCCGGTGCTCGGCACGCTGAGCAGCTTCGGCCTCGGCGCGGCGGTGCTGGCGCTGGCCGCGATGGGATTCGTCGGCATGGGCGTGCAGCCGCCGATGGCCGAGCTCGGCCTGATGATGACCGAGCTGCTGCCCTATGCCGCCGAGGCGCCGTGGGCCATCGCCAGCCCGATCGCGGTGCTGGCGCTGGCGATCCTCGCGCTGGCGCTGCTGAACGATCGGCCGCGTGCGGGGGTGTCGCCATGAACGCGCGCAACGAGCTCGTCTTCGACGGCCTGCACGGCGATCGCGCCGGCCGGCTGCTCGGCGTGACCGGCCTGTCTGTCGCCAGTGCCGACGGCGTGCTGCTGCAGCCGGTGTCGTTCGAGCTGCAAGCAGGGCGCGCGCTGACATTGCTGGGCGAGACCGGGTCCGGCAAGAGTCTGCTGGCCCATGCCGTGATGGGCTCGCTGCCCTCCGGATTGCGCGCGAGCGGCAGGCTCGCCGGTCATGGCTGGCATTGCGAGGCCGGCGATCTGCGCGCGCGCCGGCCGCTGTGGGGCCGCGAGCTGGCGCTGCTGCCACAGGAGCCGTGGTTCGCGCTGGATCCGCTGATGCGCGTCGATGCGCAACTGGCGGAGACCTACCGCTGGGTCGCCGGGGAGTCGCGACAAAGCGCCGCGCACCACGCCGCGCAGGCGCTGCACGCGGTCGGGCTTGGACATGCCGCTGGCGCCTGGCCGACCGCCTTGTCCGGCGGCATGGCGCAGCGCGCGGCGTTCGCGATCACGCGCGCCGGCGACGCACCGATCCTGATCGTCGACGAACCGACCAAGGGCCTGGACCGAGCCTGGCGCGACGATCTGGTGGCACGCCTGCGCGCGGCGCTGGAGCAGGGCTGCGCGGTGCTGACCATCACGCACGACATCGGCGTGGCGCGCGCGCTCGGCGGCGACGTCATGGTGATGCTCGATGGCCGGGTCGTCGAGCGCGGTCAGACCCACGCGGTGCTGGGTGCGCCGTCGCACGACTACACGCGCGCGCTGATCGCGGCAGAGCCCGCGGCGTGGCCGCGGCGGCCGATGCCCAATACCGGCGGCGAAGTGTTGCGCGCCAGAGGGCTGAGCAAGCGTTTCGGTGACCATCTGCTGTTCGACGGGCTCGACCTGACGCTGCACGCCGGCGAGCGCGTGGCCGTCACCGGGCCGAGCGGCAGCGGCAAATCGACGCTCGGCAATGTGCTGCTCGGTCTCGCCCGGGCCGATCGCGGCAGCGTGTGCCGCGCCGACGGCATCGCGCGGGTTCGCTACCAGAAGCTCTATCAGGACCCGGCGGGCGCGTTCGCGCCGCATGTTCCGCTGGGGCGCGCGCTGCACGACCTGATCGCGCTGCACAGGCTCGAACGCGCGCCGCTGCGGCCGTGGATGGAACGGCTCGGCCTGTCCGCCGATCTGCTGCCACGGTTGCCGGGCGCGGTATCCGGCGGCGAACTGCAGCGCTTCGCACTGCTGCGCGCGCTGCTGCTGCGGCCCGCCTTCCTGTTCGCCGACGAGCCGACCTCGCGGCTCGACCCGCTGACGCAGCGCAATACCATCGACCTGATCGTCGAGGCCGCGCAGGAATCGGACTGCGCGCTGATGCTGGTCACGCACGATGCCGATCTCGCCGCCAACGTCGCGGCGCGCACGCTGGCGTTCTGACAGGCGCTCTGACGAATACGGCGCCCCGAGGGGCGCCGTGCGGTCACATCGGGATCGAAGATCGCCGGTCGATGCAGTCGATCGGAGCCGGCCCATCGAAGCCGGCAGTCGAAGGCGGCAATCTCAGCCGGCAATCTCAGCCGGCAATCGAAGCGATCAATCGAAGATCTCGTGCCAGATGCTCTTCTTGCGGTAGTGCTTCTGCTCGCGATAGCGGTCGTCGTCGCGATAGCCGCGCTCGTAGCCGCGATCGTAGTCACGCGGATCGACCGGGCGTTGCGGCGCGGCGGCTGCCTGGGGCGCTGGCGCAACCGGTGCCTGCTCGGCGGAGGCGCGCTCCAGGATCTTGTCGAGCTCGCCGCGATCGAGCCACACGCCGCGGCACTTCGGGCAGTAGTCGATCTCGACGCCCTGGCGTTCGGCCATCACCAGCGTGGTCTCGGTACACACGGGACATTGCATCGCAGCTCTCCTTGATTGCGTGTTCAACGGCTGTCAGACCACCGGCGGGCGGCTTTGGTTCGGCACCGGGGACTCCGGTTTGCGCTTGACACGCCGCATCCGGCCCATCCGAATCATCAAGTCGTGCTTGATGATCGCTTCAAAACTTCTCGTTTCCCCAACAAGCGGACGATGGGCGAAAGTTTGCGCTACTTGACGATCACACCCAGGAGCACGCAATGCCGGCCGAACCGAACCCCCAAATTGCCTACCTCGATGGCTTGCCCGCCTCGGCGGCCGACCTGGCGCCGCTTGCATTTGCCGGCTATGCCCACTTCACCGCGATGCAGGTCAGGGATGGCCGCATTCGTGGCCTGGACCTGCATCTGTCCCGGCTGCGATCGGCATCGGCGGCGCTGTTCGGCGTCGCGCTGTCCGACGAACAGGTGCGCCGGCAATTGCGGACCGCCTTGCAGGCGGGTCCCGGCGACCTCTCGTTGACGGCGACGGTGTACTCGCCCGAAGGCGAATTCACCGCGCACGGCACGGGGACGCCCCGATTGCTGATCCGCACCGGTCCGCCTTCGTCGGGCCCCGGCGGTCCTCTGTCGCTGCAGACCGTCCAGCACGAGCGCGTCCTGCCCGCCATCAAGCACGTCGGCGAAATCGCCAAGACCTGGTACCTGCGCCAGGCGGTCGCGCAAGGCTTCGACGATGCGGCCTTCGTCGACCGTCAGGGGCGACTCAGCGAGGGGTCCATCTGGAACCTTGCATTCTGGGACGGCGAGGCGGTGGTGTGGCCGGTCGCCGAGATGCTGACGGGCACGACGATGGGCATCGTGCAGCGTCAGCTGGACCGGCTCGGCATCGCGCAGCGCACGCGCGAGATCAGGCTCGCCGACTTGCCGTCGCTGTCCGGCGCCGCGGTGATGAACTCATGGACGCCGGGCGTGCCGGCAAGGCGCATCGGGCCGGTGGCGATTGCCGATGCGCCGGAGTTCCTGGCGCTGCTGCATCGCGCCCATCGAGCGGAGCCGGCGGTGGCGCCGTGACGCGCCTCACCGCCTCCGCTGATTGCTCGAGCTCGCGGCTCGAGTTCATTGCTTGGGAATCCCCGCCAGCGTGGCGGCCGCCGACCACCGCTTGATCTCGTCGAGCTGGAACTGGCGCAGCACGTCGGCGCCGCCGGCGAAGATCTGGCCATTGGTGCGGCCGATGAACTCGGCGGCCTCCTTGCCGTTGAAGATCTCGACCGCGGCCTGGCTCAGCTTGTCGACGATCGGCCTTGGCGTATGGGCCGGCGCGAACAGCGAGACCCAGTTGACCATGTAGTAGTCCTTGAAGCCCAGTTCCTGCAGCGTCGGCACATTGGGCTGCACGTCCAGCCGCTTGTCGCCGGTGACGGCCAGGATACGGGTCTTGCCGGTCTGCGCCAGCGCCGCCGCGGCGGTGTAGTCCGACAGCGCGAAGTCCACCTGGCCGCCGGCCAGGTCCGCGACGGCCGGCGCCGCGCCCTTGTACGGGATCGCGACCGCCTTGACGCCGGCCTGCTTCAGGAACAGCTCGGTCGCGATCTGGTAGGAGGCCGAGCCGGAGCCGTAGCTCAGCTTGCCGGGCCGCGCCTTGCCGTCGCGAATCAGGTCCTGCACGGTGCGATACGGCGAGCTGGCGGGCACCGACAGCACCATCGCGCCGTAATAGAGCCGCGCCACCGGCGCGAAGTCCTTGACCGGGTCGTAGGGCAGCGATTTGAACTGCACCGCGTTGGTGGCCATCGGCGAGTTGCTGGCGACGAACAGCGTGTAGCCGTCAGGGTCCGCACGCGCCACCGCCTGCGCCGCGATGAAGCTGTTGGCGCCGGGCCGGTTTTCGACGACGAAGGGCTGGCCGAAGCGCGCCTCCAGCTTCTGCGCGAGGAAGCGCGCGGTGCTGTCGGAGCCCGTGCCCGGCGGGAACGACACCACGATCCTGACCGGCTTGGCCGGATAGGCCGCGGCCGCGCCCGCCGCATCGCCGGCGACCGCCGGCAAGGGCGACAACGTCGCCAGCGCGACCATCGAACTGGCAGCCAGCGCAGCCCGCCGCGCAACCTTCCACATGTCCATCCACTGATAACGCATCGTTCCGTCTCCTTGCGGACGGTGTGATCCCGCCCTGTCGAACCAGGCCACAGCCTAAGCGCGTACCGGCGGCCGGGGCAATTGTCGCGCGGACATATCGCTTATGCGCATGCCGTATGAAGAGCTTCCCTGTCCCCCCGAGGGGGACGGGATGCAAACCACCGGTTGGCAAGCGCTGCAGCGAAGAGGATCCGCGCGGACCGGCGGCGGCGCGGATTTTTGTTATGCCTCTGCCGCGATGGGCGGTTGTCCTTGCCGTCGCTAAGCTGGCCGGCACATCGACTGTGGACGTACGCAGTGGACCAACGACAGGAGGGGGAGTGGACACAGCCAGCCAAATCGTGATTCGACCGGCGCAGCCCGATGGCGATCTCGCGCCATTGCGAGCGCAAGTACGCGCCTTTCTTGCCGAGACCGTCGGCGACCGCCCGCCGCAGAAGCGCGCGCAGAGCTGGTCCGGCTACGACCCCGCGTTCAGCCTTGCGCTCGGCGCGAAGGGCTGGATCGGCATGACGTGGCCGAAGGCCTTCGGCGGCCAGGAGCGCTCGATGCTGGAGCGCTACGTCGTGCTGGAGGAACTGCTGGCGGCGGGCGCGCCGGTGGGCGGCCACTGGGTGGCGGAACGGCAGAGCGGCCCGCTGCTGATGCGCTACGCGGACCCGGACGTGGCGCACGAGATCGTGCCCCGCATCACGCGCGGCGAGGTGCGCTTCTGCATCGGCATGAGCGAACCCGATTCGGGCTCGGACCTGGCGTCGATCCGCACGCGCGGCGATCGGGTCGACGGCGGATGGGTCGTCAACGGCACCAAGCTGTGGACGTCGAACGCGCACCGCTCGCACTACATGATCGCGCTGGTGCGCACCGACCGCAGCACCGACGACAAGCACAAGGGCCTGTCGCAACTGCTGATCGACATGCGCTCCGAGGGGCTGCAGGTGCGGCCGATCCGCAATCTGGCCGGCGAGGAGCATTTCAACGAGGTGGTGTTCGACAACGTGTTCGTGCCCGACCGGATGGTGATCGGCGAGCCGGGGCAGGGGTGGGCCCAGGTCACCGCCGAGCTGACGTTCGAGCGCAGCGGCCCGGAGCGCTACCTGAGCAGCTACGCGCTGCTGGCCGAGATGGTCGATCGCGCCGACGCCGACGACCCGCGGCACGCGGTCGAACTCGGCTATCTGGTGGCGGAGCTCAGCAATCTGCGGCAGATGTCCCGCGGCATCGCGGCGATGCTTCATCGCGGCGAGAACCCGCAACTGGCCGCGGCCAACGTCAAGGACCTGGGCGCGCTGTTCGAGCAGCGCATCCCCGAGGTCGCACACCAGCTGTTCGGCCATGAACTGCGCCCGGACGGCTCGCCGTTTGTCGCCACCCACTGCCACCTGACGCAAACCGTGCCCTCGTTCTCCCTGCGGGGCGGCACGCGCGAAATCCTGCGGGGAATCATTGCCAGGGGGCTGGGGGTCCGATGAACGATCGCGAACGAAACATGGCACTCGAACTCGAGCTCGAGCAGATGCTGGCCGACAGCGCGCAACGGCTGTTCGGCAACGAAGTCACCACCGCGCAGCTCGAAGCGGCCGAGCGCGGCGAATGGCAGGCGGCGCTGTGGCGGACCGTGGAGGACAGCGGCCTGACGCGGCTGTTCGCCGGCGAGGACGACGGCGGCGCCGGGGCCGGCTGGCAGCAGGGCCTGCCCGCGCTGCTGGCGGCGAGCCGCACGCTGGCGCCGATTCCCTTCATCGACACCGCGGTATCGGGATGGGTGCTGGCGCAGCTGGGCATCGCGATGCCCGATGGGCCGATGGCATTGGCCGCGCATGTCGCCGATGCCGAAGCGGAACGGCCGGTGGCGCGCTCGAGCGCCGAAGGCTGGCGCCTCGATGGCACGGTGGACGTGCCCTGGGGCCGGCACGTGCGCCACGTCGTGGTCCGTGCGATCGATCGGCAGCCGTTCGGCCGCGCGGTGTGGCTGCTGGTGCCGACCGCCGCGTGCCGGGTCGTAACGAGCGCCAATCTGGCCGGCGAGCCGCGCGACCGGCTGCGTTTCGACGACACGCTGGCTGCCGCGGCGGTGGCGGTCGAGAACCCTGCCGACGAAGCGATGCTGGGCCCCGTCGCCGGATCGCCGCAACCGTCGCCGCTGGGTGCGCTGATGCGTTCGATCCAGATCGCCGGCGTGCTCGAGCGCGTGCTGAACCAGACCGTGCAATACGCGACCGAGCGCATCCAGTTCGGCAGGCCGATCGCGAAGTTCCAGGCGATCCAGCAGCAGCTGGCGATGCTGGCCAACGAGGTGGTGGCCGCGCGCATGGCGGTGGCCAGCGCCTGCGCGGCGATGCGCGCACCCGGCTGGGACGGCAGCGCGATGGTGGCAAAGGTGATCTGCGGCAACGCCGCCGGCCGCGCCGCCGCGATCGCGCACCAGGTCCATGGGGCGATCGGCTTCACGCACGAGCACTCGCTGCACTGGTCGACGCGCCGGCTTTGGAGCTGGCGCGCCGAGTACGGCAGCGAGGCGCATTGGGCGCGCGAGATCGGCGCGCGGGCGATCCGCGCCGGCGGCGCCGCGCTGTGGCCGCGCGTCACCGCGCCGCAGGCGGCCTGAGCCGCGCGGCGGCCATGCAGGCGGCCACCGCGCGCGCGACGTATCGCGCAAGAACGCAGGGATCACAGGGATCACAGGGATAAACAAGCCCACTACAGGAGACATCGATGCGAGTACCGGGTTTGCTTCGGGCGCTGCTGCTGGCCAGCGTCGCCTTCACCAGCGCCGTCGCCAGCGGCATCGCCGCCGCGGAGTCCGCCGCCGAATTTCCTTCGCGGCCGCTGCGCATCATCGTGCCGTTCACCTCCGGCAGCGGCTCGGATTCGTCGGCCCGCTTCTACGGTGAAGCGCTGGGCCGCGTGCTGGGACAGCCCGTGGTGGTCGAGAACCGCCCCGGCGCCAACGGCGTGATCGGCATCCAGGCGTTGAAGAGCGCGCCGGCCGACGGCTACACGATCCTGCTGGCCAGCAATTCGCCGTTGTCGGTCAATCCGATCGTGCTGAAGAACCTGCCGTACGACCCGCTTGCCGACCTGCGCCCGGTGGCGGGCCTGAGCCGGAACATGAACGTGTTCCTGGTGCCGGTCGATTCGCCGTGGAAGACGCTGGCCGATGTGGTCGCGGCCGGCAAGAGCAAGCCGCTGAGCGTCGGCACCTATTCGGCGGGGTATCGGCTGGCCGCCGCTTGGTTCGGCAATCTGGCCGGCATCAAGCTGGTCAATATTCCGTACAAGGGCCAGGCGCAGATCATGACCGACATCATCGGCAGGCAGCTCGATCTGGCGGTGGTCGACACCAGCGGCGCGCTGACGCTGATCCGGCAGGGCAAGGTGCGGGCTCTGGCGGTGTCGGGCGAGAAGCGCCATCACGAGCTGCCCGAGGTGCCGTCGGTGCGCGAGCTCGGCTATCCCGACTACGTGCAATACAGCTGGGTCTCGTTCTACGTGCGCGCGCAGACGCCGGACGACATCGCCGACAAGCTGGCGGGCGCGATGCAGTCGATCCTGAAGACGCCCGAGTCGATCGCCTTCCTGGCCACCAAGGGCAGCGACCTGATGCCCTATGCCCCGCAGGCGATGCGCGCCTTCCATCAGGCCGAGATCGCGCGCTTCCGGCGCGTCGCGCAGGCCGCCGGCATCCAGCCGGAATGACGGAATGACGGAATGACGCGATGACCGAATCGGCGCTACACCGGCAGGCCGCGCGCGACCTCGGTCAGCATCGCGCGCAGCAAGGAGACGAAGGGATGGGTATGGACATTGTTGTGCCAGCACAGATGGACCGGGATGGCCAGCGCCGGGTCGTCGATCGCCATGAAGCGCACGCCCGGATGGCGGCACAGCACCGGCGCCAGATAGCCCGGCACCATCGCGTACATGTCGGTGCCGGTGATCGCGTCGGCGACGGCCAGGTAGCTGGTCATCGTACAGGCGATCTGGCGCTGCTGGCCGTGCCTGGCGAAGTAGCGGTCGACCATGCGGGTGACCACGCCGAATTGCGAGATGTCCAGGCACGGCAGCGGCGCCAGCTCCGCGGCGCCGGGCGTCCGCCCCAGCTGCACGTTGCCGGCATCGCACAGGCAGCCGAATGGCGCGTTGAACAGCAGCTCCGAGCGCAATGCTTCCGATTCGACCGGGTAGAACGCCACCATCACGTCGATCGCGCCGCTGGTCATCGCGCTCAGTCCGCTGGGCATCGGCACCGGATGCATGCGCACCCGGGCGCGCGGCGCGACCTCGCGCAGCCTGGCGAGGAAGGCCGGCGCGATCAGCGCCTGCAGCGAGTCGTTGATGCCGATCGCGTAAGAGCCGGTCTCCTGCGCGGGGTCGTAGCGATCGGTCTGCGTGTAGATCGACTCGATCGTGCGCAGCGCGGTATCGAGCGCCTGCTGCAGTTCCTGCGCGCGCCGCGTCGGCAGCATGCGGGCCGCGCTCTTGATCAGCAGCGGGTCGCCGAATTCCTCGCGCAGCCGCTCGAGCATGCGGCTGGTCGACGGCTGGCTGCTGTCGAGCCGCCGCGCCGCCTCGCTGACGCTGCGGCTTTCCAGCAGCGCGGCCAGCACGACCAGCAGGTTCAGATCCTTGTGCCGCAGTTCGGCCAGCGGCAGCCGGCGGCTGTCGCTGGCGGGCGCCGGCTCGCCCTGTCGATGGTCTCCGCTATGCATCGTCGATTCGCGTTGCGCTCCTGATGAGCGGGCATTGCCGGCAAGGCGCCGGGCCCGCTTTCGATTTGGCCGATTGTGTCCGGCGAGGTGCCGGCAACATCGGCTCCATTATCCGGGCGCACATCCCGGCGATCCATCGGCAATTTCCCACGCCGCTTCTCGCGTCACCGCTACTACCACTGACCTCCTACCGCCATGGACACCTCATCCCCCCTCTCGCTGCGCCGGATGCCGCAGGACCACGTCGCGCACGTGGTGCTGCAGCGCCCGCCCCATAACCATGTCGACGCCGACTGCATGGCGGCGCTCGCCGATGCCATCGAAGAACTCGATCGCGACGACGATTGCCGCGCCATCGTGCTCGCGGCCGAGGGCAAGTCCTTCTGCGCCGGCGCCGACTTCGGCGCCAGCGATCCCTCGATCCGGCGCGATCCCAGTCCCTTCTACCGGCAAGCGATGCGGCTGTTCCGCACGCGCAAGCCGATGGTCGCCGCGGTGCACGGCGCGGCCATCGGCGCCGGCGTGGGGCTGGCGCTGGTCGCCGACTTTCGCGTGACCTGCCGCGAGGCGCGCTTCAGCGTCAACTTCAACCGCCTCGGTTTTCATCCCGGCTTCGGCCTGAGCCTGACGCTGCCGCGGCTGATCGGCGAACAGCGCGCCGCGCTGCTGTTCTACACCGGCCGCCGCATCGACGGCGCGACCGCGGTCGAGATGGGGCTGGCGGACGAGCTGGCGGAGCAGGCGGACGTGCTGGCGCGCGCCCATGCGCTCGCGTGCGAGATCGCGCTGTCCGCGCCGCTGGCCGTCGAGAGCACGCGCGCCACGCTGCGCGCCGGACTGGCCGACCGCATCGCGCAGATCAACCGGCACGAGCTGCAGGTCCAGCTGACGCAGTTCCCCACCGAGGATTTCCGCGAAGGCGTGGCGGCGATGGCCGCGCGCCGCCTGCCCAATTTTCAGCGCCGCTGAGGCGGCACCACAGGAGTGCATCCGTGAACGAACACAACGAGGGCGGCGGCAAGACCGCCGTGGCGGGGCCGCTGGACGGCGTGCGGGTACTGGACCTGTCGTCCGTGGTGCTGGGACCGATGGGCACGCAGGTGCTGGCCGACATGGGCGCCGACGTGATCAAGATCGAAGCGCCCGAGGGCGACCTGATGCGCGCCAACGGCGTGGTCGAGCATGCGGGCATGAGTTCGATCTTCCTTGCGCTGAACCGCAACAAGCGCTCGGTGGTGCTCGACCTGAAGGACGAGCAGGGCGCCGCCGCGCTGCGCGCGCTGATCCCGACCGTCGACGTGCTGGTCCACAACATGCGGATCGGCGCGATCGAGCGGCTGGGCTTCGGCTACGAGGCGGTCGCTCGCCTGCGGCCCGATATCGTCTATTGCGCCGCGCCCGGTTTCGGCCAGGACGGCCCCGACCGCGACAAGCCGGCGTTCGACGACATCATCCAGGCGGCCTGCGGCTTCGTCGGCGCGGCCAGCGCGGCCGGTGCGGAGCCTGACTACCTGCCCAGCCTGATCGCCGACAAGACCACCGGGCTCGCGGTCGCCAACGCGGTGCTGGCCGCGCTGTTCCGGCGCGAGCGCCACGGCGAGGGCCAGTACGTCGAGGTGCCGATGCTGGAAACGATGGTGGCCTTCGTGCTGACCGAGCATATGGGCGGCATGATGTTCCCGTCGTCGACCGCCAGGGCCGGCTATGCACGCCTGCTCGAAGGCGGGCGCAAGCCGGTGCGCACCGCCGACGGCTGGATCAGCATGCTGCCCTATACCGAGCGGCACTGGAAGGCGTTCTTCCACGACCTCGGACGCGACGATCTGGCCGAACGCTATCGGATCGCCAGCCGGCGCGAGCGCAACGCCAACATCAAGGCGCTGTACGGCCACCTGGCCGAGCTGGCGCCGCTGCGGACCACCGCGCAATGGATGGCGCTGTGCGAGCGGCTCGATATTCCGGCCACGCCGATCTACCGTCTGGAGGAGCTGCCCGGCCATCCGCATCTGTCGGCGGTGGGCCTGTTCGAGGAATCGGTGCATCCGGCGGTCGGCCCGATCCGGCAGGTCCGGCCGACCACGCGCTTTGCCCGCACGCCCACCGCGATCCGCCGGCCCGCGCCATCGCTGGGCGAGCATACCGAGGAGGTGTTGCGCGAGGCCGGCGTCGCGCCGGAGCGGATCGCGGCGCTGATGGAGGCGATTAAACCGAAAACCCGCTGAATCCATCGAGATTATCCATTTCTCTCCGATCAATCTCCTTCCTAGACTTGGCGCCAACGCTCCGTCAGTGGGCGTGACGACAAGCGACCCGAAGAAGAACCACCAGGGCAGGAGAAGACATGGAGATCAGGCACGCTCGCCGCGTCGGCACGGCGCGGGCGATGGGATGGGTATTGGCCGCGGCGGCCGCGGTCGCGACGGCAACTCTGCTGGCCGGTTGCGGCGGCGACGACGATGACGGTCCGTCGGCTGGCGGCCCGCCCGGAGGCGGCGGGCAACGGCTGACGCCGGCGATCACGCTGACGATTTCCGCGCGCGAGGACTTTCCCGGCAGCTTCGGCAGCGTCGGCGCGTACGAGAAGCTGACCGGCTCGCTGCACGGCGAGGTCGATCCGAAGGATCCGCGCAACGCGGTGATCCAGGACCTCGAGCTCGCACCGGTCAATGCGCGCGGCATGGTCGAGTACACCACCGAGTTCGTGATGCTCAAGCCGAAGGACATCGGCAAGGCCGGCGGCGTGCTGCGCTATGACGCGCCCAATCGCGGCAATATCCTGACCATGCCGAACCCGGCCGCGGTGCCGGGCGACGCGGTCTACTTCGAACGCGGCTACGTGTTCCTGTACGCGGCCTGGCAGGGCGACGTGCCCAAGAGTTCGCCGGCGCGGCTGACGCTGAGCGTGCCGGTGGCGCGCAACAAGGACGGCAGCAGCATCACCGGCCCGTACGCGGCCGAGCTGGTGCCCAGCGCCGCGACCTCGACGATGAGCCTGCCCGGCGGCGTGTTCAACGGCTCGATGATTCCGTACGCGCCGGCCAGCCTGGACAACACGCAGCCGGGCTACACGCTGACGCGCCGCGTCAACGAGACCGATCCGCGCGTGCCGATCGCGCCGTCGGAATGGAAGTTCGCCGATTGCACCGCCAGCGGCGCGCCGTTTCCCGGCAAGCCAGACGGCAGCAAGGTCTGCCTGAAGGACGGCTTCCAGCCGGGCTATCTGTACGAGATCACCTACGTGGCCAAGGACCCGAAGGTGATGGGCGTCGGCCTCGCGGCGCTGCGCGACACGGTGACCTTCTTCCGCCATCGCGCCGCCGACGCGGCGGGCACGCCCAATCCGATCGCCGGCGCGATCCGCTACGCGATCGGGCAGGGCACCTCGCAGTCGGGCAATGCGATGAAGACCTTCCTGCATCTGGGCTTCAACGCGGCGCTGGACGGCGGCAAGGTGTTCGACGGCATCTTCGCGCATGTCGCCGCGCGCCAGACCAATATCAACACGCGCTTCGCGGTGCCGGGCGGCGGCGGTGGCCTGCGCACCGACCATCGCGCGTTCGGCCAGACCGCGCCGCGCGGCCTGGCGGCCGACTACGAGGACGCCGTCGCCGGCCGCACCGGCGGCGTGATGAAGCGCTGCAGCGAGACGCAGACCTGCCCGCGCTTCTTCCTCGGCCTGTCGGGCACCGAGTTCTGGCAGCTGCAGGGCTCGCCGGTGCTGACCGACGCCTACGGCTTCACCGACCTGAAGCAGCCGGACAACGCGCGCATCTACTACTACGCCAGCACGCAGCACGGCGGACGCTCGGCGCAGATCAACTACAACCCCGCGCAGACCGTCTATCCGGCCGGCTCGATGATCGACTTCGCCGATACCTTCCGCGCGCTGTTCATTGCGCTGGAGGACTGGGTCGCGCGCGACATCGCGCCGCCGGACAGCCAGGTGCCGCGCGTCGCCGACGGTACGCTGGTGCGTCCGGATCAGTTGCAGGTGCCGGTGATCAAGGGCGTCAGCTTCACCGGCCCAAGCGGAACGGTGCCGGTCCCGGACTTCCAGTACCTCGCGCGCTACAACGGCTTCCCGCTGCTGGACTACGGCCCGCAGTACCGGCCGCAGGACGAGTCGGGCATCGCCACCGTACTGCCGCCCGCCTATCTGGGCCGGGACTACGCCATCCTGGTGCCGCAGCTCGACCCTTCGACCGGGCTGGCGCGGGCAGGCATCCGCTCGCTCGACGTACAGGTGCCGATCGGCACCAGCCTCGAGTTCAACTATGTCGCCACGCCGGGCATCGTCGATCTGGTCAACCTGACCGGCAGCTATATTCCGTTCCACAAGACCGAAGCCGCGCGCACGGCGGCCGGCGACCAGCGGCCTTCGCTGGAGGCGCTGTACGGCGATCAGTCGGGCTATCTGGCAAGACTGCGGTCGGCGGCCGACGCACTGGTGGCGCAGCGCTTCCTGCTGCCTGCCGATGCGCAGCGCGCGATCGCACGGGCGCAGGCCAATCCGGTGCTGCCTTGATGCATTGCCGAACGAACCGAGGAGACGACATGGACAAGCCAACCCCATGGCGTGCGCCGGCGATGGCCGCGCTCGCCGCGATGACGCTGGCGGTGGCAGGCTGCGGCGGGGACGACGACGCGCCGCCCGCACCGCCTCCGGCCGCGAACCAGCCACCAAAATCCTGCGCGCAGATGGCGACCGCCGCGCTTGACGGCGCCACGGTGCAGGCGGCCACCGAGATTCCCGCCGGCAGCTTCTCGCCCGCTGCCGGCACCACGGTGACGGTGCCCGCGTTCTGCCGCGTGCAGGCGGTGGCGCGGCCCAGCAGCGATTCGGAGATCCGCTTCGAGGTTTGGATTCCGGCGGCCGCGCAGTGGAACGGCAAGCTGCTGGTGACCGGCAATGGCGGCTACAGCCCGGCGCTCGGCTACCGGGCGATGGCGATGGGGCTCGCGCGCGGCTATGCCACGGTCGGCGGCGATACCGGCCACCAGTCCGCCAATCCGAACGACATGCTGTTCGGCGTCAACCACCCGGAAAAGATCGTCGACTGGGGCACGCGCTCGATTCACGCGATCACGGTGCCGGGCAAACGGCTGGTTGCCGGCATGCACGCGCGCCAGATCGAACGCGCGTACTTCTACGGCTGCTCGACCGGCGGCCACCAGGGCTATGCCGAGGCGCAGCGCTACCCCGACGATTTCGACGGCATCATCGCCGGCGCGCCGGGCAACAACCGCGTGCGTCTCAACGCGGGCTTTCTGTGGCAGTTCCTCGCCAATCACCGGCCCAACGACAATCTGTCGCCGATCGTACCGGCGGCCAAGCTGCCGATGGTCACGCGCGCCGCGGTGGCGGCCTGCGATGCGGACGATGGCGTCACCGACGGCGTGGTCGACGACCCGCGCCAATGCGGTTTCGATCCCGCCACGCTGCAATGCACGGGGGCCGATGCCGACAATTGCCTGACCGCCGAACAGGTATCGGCGTTGAAGGCGATGTACGCGGGCGCGCGCAATCCCCGCACCGGCGAGCAGGTGTACCCGGGTTGGCCGAAGACCAGCGAGGCGCTGTTCACGGCCGGCAGCTCGCCGGTGGGCTGGAACACCTACTGGGGCACGACCGAGCCCACGCGGGCGGACTTCTGGCGCTACTGGGTGTTCGACAACCCGCAGTGGAACTGGTGGACCTTCGACTTCGATCGCGACCTGGCCTATGCCGATGCCAAGGTCGGCGCAATGGTCGATCAGACCAACGCGGACCTGTCGGCCTTCAAGGCCAGCGGCGGCAAGCTGCTGGTCTACAACGGCTGGCAGGACCCGGTGGTCAACGCGGTCGACACCATCGCCTACTACGATCGCGTCAAGGCCGCGCAAGGCTCGCAGGCGGCAGTCGACGGGTTCTTCCGGCTGTTCATGGTGCCTGGCATGGGGCACTGCTCGGGCGGCCCGGGGACGACGCAGTTCGGCAATGGCGATACGCCGGCGCCGGTGGTCGACGCGGACCACGACATCCTGGAAGCGCTCGATGCCTGGGTCACCAGGGGCACGGCGCCGGGCCGCATCGTCGCCTCGGCGGTCACCGGTGGCACCGTGACGCGCACGCGGCCGCTGTGCCCGTATCCGCGCAAGGCGGTCTACCAGGGCAGCGGCAGTACCGACGATGCGGCCAATTTCTCGTGCCGGTAGGGCAGGCCATCCGCTGGACGGCCGGCAGAAGTTGCAAGGCATGTAATACCGATCGGCGCGGTGCCGCAAGGCGCGGTGCCGGCGGGCGGAGCTGACGAAGCGCCGTCGTCGTGGTCCGCGCCTTGCTCGGTCGGGTATGGCGCCAATCCGGCGTCGACCGACCGAGGAGGGATGTCATGCCTCACGAGCAATATCAAGCCTGTATCGATGCCTGCACGCGCTGCGCGCAGGCCTGCCGTCACTGCGCGGCCTCCTGCCTGCAGGAACACGACGTGCAGAAGATGACCGAGTGCATCCGGCTGGACCTGGACTGCGCCGGCATCTGCGAACTGTCGGTGGCCTATATGTCGCGCGGCAGCAATCAGTCGCGCGAGCTATGTGCGCTGTGCGCGCAGATCTGCGAACGCTGCGCCGAGGAGTGTGCGCGTCATCACGCCCAGCATTGCCAGCAGTGCGCGCAGGCCTGCCGCGACTGCGCACAGGCGTGCCGGCAAATGGCGGCGGCCTAGGCGTGTGCGAAGCGGCAGTGCAATGAAATCGGGCCAGCGATATCGCCGGCCCGATCGTCAAGGTCAAGGCGCTGTCGTCGGCGCCTGGTGAAGCGGCATCAATCGTCGTGATGCAGGTATTTCGCCTGCCGCGGCAAGCGCATGCTGACCAGGAAGGCCAGCACCATCATCGCGGTCACGTACCAGTAGAAGGCCGACTCGTGGCCGACCGCCTTCAGGTTCAGCGCGACGTATTCGGCGGAGCCGCCGAACACCGCATTGGCGATCGCATAGGCCAGGCCCACGCCGAGCGCACGCACTTCCGGCGGGAACATCTCGGCCTTGACGATGCCGCTGATCGACGTATAGAGGCTGACCACCGCCATCGCCAGCGTGATCAGCACGAAGGCGACCGCCGGATTGGTGATCGTATGCAGCGCGGTCAGCACCGGCACCGTGATCAGCGCACCGAGCGCGCCGAACAGCATCATGTTGGTACGCCGGCCGATGCGGTCCGACAGCGCGCCGAACAGCGGCTGCATGCACATGTAGACGAACAGCGCGCCGGTCATCACGTAGCTGGCGGTCTTGATCGGCATGCCGGCGGTGTTCACCAGGTACTTCTGCATGTAGGTGGTGAACGTATAGAAGATCAGCGAGCCGCCGGCGGTGTAGCCGAGCACCGTGAAGAAGGCCGCCTTGTGGTCGCGCAGCAGCGTGACGACGCTGCCGGCGCCCTTGGTATTGCGCGAAGCGGCGCTCGAGGTCTCCTTCAGCGTCCGGCGCAGCAGCAGCGCCACCACCGCGGTGATCGCGCCGATCACGAACGGAATGCGCCAGGCCCAGGCGCGCAGCTCCTGCTCGGTGTACAGCTGCTGCAGCACGACCACCACCAGCACCGCCAGCAACTGGCCGCCGATCAGCGTGACGTACTGGAACGACGAGAAGAAGCCGCGCCGGCCCTTGAGCGCGACCTCGCTCATGTAGGTCGCGGTGGTGCCGTACTCTCCGCCGCCGACAGGCCCTGCAGCAGCCGCGCCAGCAGCAGCAGCGCGGGCGCCCAGGCGCCGATGCTGTCGTAGGTAGGCAGGCAGGCGATCATCAGCGAGCCCGTGCACATCATCACCACCGAGATCAGCAGCGAATGCTTGCGGCCGTGGCGGTCGGCGATGCGGCCGAACACCCAGCCGCCGATCGGCCGCATCAGGAAGCCCGCGGCGAACACGCCGGCGGTATTGAGCAGCTGCACGGTGGGATCGGACTGCGGGAAGAACGAGTGCGCGAAATAGATCGCGCAGAACGCGTAAATATAAAAGTCGAACCATTCGACGAGGTTGCCGGACGAGGCCGCGACGATCGCGAAGACGCGGCGGCGGCTGTCGTGGTCGCGCTCCGTCGGGCCGGCCGGAATGGTGGTGCTGGTCAGTTCTGTCATGGGAGATCGCTGAGTGGGACGCCGGCGATCATGCGCGGGCATGCGTGCGCCGGCGTCGGGCGAAGCGCGGCGGGGGCACCGCTGCTGCAACAGACGCCGCCCGCGAAGGCCAGGGGTCTGGCGGGCGGGCGGCAGGACGGTGTAAGGGTAACCCCTGAGGCGCGATCCTGCACGGCACGGCGGCGCGGCGTGCGGGGCGGGGGCGATGCCCAGCCCAGACAGGGCGCGGGATGGCGCGCGATTGTTCGCGACCGCGAACACAGTGTCTCGTGCAGCGTTCGCGGAATGGCCAGCGCTGCTGCCCTCTCCCCCGCTATCTCGCTACGCCCCCACCGTCACCCGGCTCTGACCGCCCGACAGCCGGCGCACCTCGATGCGCGTGCCGATGCGCTCGGTCATCTCGTGCACGTGCGAGATCACGCCGACCTTGCGGCCCTGGGCCTGCAGGCTGTCGAGCGCGTCCATCGCAACGCGCAGCGTGTCGCCGTCCAGGCTGCCGAAGCCCTCGTCGATGAACAGCGATTCGACGCGCACGCGATGCGAGGACAGCGATGCCAGCCCCAGCGCCAGCGCGAGCGATACCAGGAACGACTCGCCGCCGGACAGCGAATGCACCGAGCGGGCCTCGTCGGCCATGTCCTGGTCGATCACCAGCAGCGCCAGGCTCTGTCGCACGCGCTCGAGCCGGTAGCGGCGCGACAGCGTGGCCAGATGCCGGTTGGCATAGCCGAGCAGGATGTCCAGCGTCATCTGCTGGGCATGATTGCGGAATTTCTTGCCGTCGGCCGAGCCGATCAGTTCGTTCAAGACCTGCCAGGTGTGCGCCGTGGCCTGCTGCCGCTCGATGCGCGTGACCAGATCGCTGGCCTGCGCGCGCCGCTCGTCGTCGCGGCGCAGCGTGAAATCGGCCTCGGCCAGCGCCTGCTTGGCGCCCTCGAGTTCGGCACGGGCCGCCGCCAGTGCGGCTTGCACGGTGGCGGCGTCGTCCTGCCCAGGCCGCCGCGCCAGATGGCGTTCGCGTTCGGCGCGGCGCGTCTGCACCGCGCCGTGCGCCGCATCGACTTCGCGTTGCAGCGCGTGCAGCGACGCTTCCTCGCGCGCCAGCCAATCGGCATCGAGCGCCAGCAGCGCGCGCAGGCCGGCTTCGTCGAGCGGCGCAGCCGCTGACGAGCCATCGTGCCGGTCGTTCCAGCCCTGCAGCCAGGCCTCGAGCCGCGCCGCCGCTTCGCGCGCCTGCCGGTCCAGCACCTCGCTGTGGGACTGCGCCTGTTCGGCGCGCGTGCCCTGCCGCGCCAGTTGTTCGCTGGCCGCCTGGCTCACGCGCTGCGCCTCGTCGACGCGCGCCGTGGCGTCGGCACCGGCTTGCGCCAGACGGGCCGCGATCGCGTCGACCGTCAGGCCCGCGTCGGGCGTGCCGGCAAACAGCGCCTCGCGCTCGGCGCGCCGTCCGGACAGCCGCGTGTCGGCGAACGCCAGCGCCTCGGCGGCCTTGCGATGCGCGTCGAGCGCGCGCTCGTGCGCCTGCGTGGCGGCGGCCAGCGCGCCATCGAGCTGGACGATGCGCTGGCGTAGCGCGTCGCGTTCGTCGCGATGCCGCGTCCATTGGCCGGCATCGTCCGCGCAGCGCGTGCGCAATCCCGCGGGATCGTCGTGCCACTGGCTGCGCCAGCCGGCGCCCGCGGCATGCCGCAGCGCGCCCTCGTCCAGTGCCCGCAAGGCCTGGTCGCGCTGCGCCGACGTTGCGCCGGCCGACTCGTTGGCCGTGCCATGCCGCAAGGCGAGTTCGGCGGCCAGCGCCTGCGCGCGTTGCAGCGCGCCTTGGGCCGCCGTCTGCTCGGCCTGGCCGGCATCGAGGCGAAGGCGTGCGGCCTGCACTTGCCTGTCGAGCGTGCGCAGATGGGTGTCGAGCTCGGCCGCGCTGCGCTGCTGTGCATCGGCGTCGGCCAGTTGCCGCGCAATCCAGTCCGCGCGTTCGCCGGCATCGACCGCTTCGGCCTGCGCAGCCACTGCGTCGGCTTGCCATTCACGCTGCGCCTGGTCGCACTGCTGCCTCGCCGCGGCGAGGCGCGTGTCGAGCTGCGCCAGCGCGTCGCCGTGGCTGCGCGCCAATGCGGCGGCGCTGCGCTCGTCGGCGTCGATCCGCGCCAGCGCCTGCTGGCAACGGCGGTACTCGTCCTCCAGCGCGCCCAGCGTGGCCTGCAGCGCCGCGCCCAGCGGCGAATCGTCATGCGCGTAGGGGTGCTCGCTGGCGCCGCAGACCGGGCAGGGCTCGCCGGGCTCCAGGGTCTCGCGCAACCGCTCGACGCCTTGCTGGCAGGCGGCCAGCGCGCGTTGCCACGAGCGTTCCGCCTGCGCCGCCGCCTGCTCGGCGGCGGGCCGTGCGGCGCGGGCCGCGTCGATGCCTTGCCGGCACTGCTGCCATTGCGCCTGCAGCGTGTCGCGCTGCTGGACCAGCTCGGCCATGCGCGCTTCGGCGGCGAGGCGTTCGCGCCAGCGCGCCGCTGCCTGCTGCAGCGCGTCGCGTTGCCGCTGCAATTCGGCGGCTCGCGCGGCGATGGCATCGCGGTCGTGACCGGCCAGCGCCTGCTGCGCGACCGCGTATTGCTGCTGCGCGTCTTGCAGCGACGCGGCGGCGGCCGCAAGCCGCCCCTGAGCATCGGTCTGGTCCTGTTGTGCCCTGGCGAGCAGCGCTGCCAGTCGCGCGGCCTCTTGCGTGGCGGCGGCGTGCCGGCCGTGCCAATCGTCGGCCTGCGCAAACAGCGCGTCCCAGCGCGGCCATTGCATGCCCAGGGCTTCGAGCCCGGCATGCCGGACGAGCCAGTCCTCGGCCGCGGCCAGCGCCGAGCCGGCGGATTCGCGCTCGGTCCGCAGCCGCGCCTGATCGCGGCGCGTTTCTTCCAGCGCCTGCCCGGCTTGCCGATGCGCAAGCGCCGCGCGCTCGCGGTCCGGGCTCAACGCCGCGATCACGGCATCGAGTTCGCGTGCCTGCGCCAGGCGCGGCGCCATCGCGGCCTCGGCGTGGCGCGCCGCCTCCAGCGCGGCGGCGGCGCGCTGCCGTTCGGCCTGCGCGTCCTGCGCCGCACGCGCGGCCGCGGCCAGCGCTTCGGCCGCGCGCGCGAGCTCCTGGCGCTGCGCTTCGCGCTGTGCGGCGAGCCGGTCGATCTCGGCCACCAGCGCGCGCGCGGGCTGGGCCGCGTGCGCGTCGGCCAGACGGGCGCGCCGTGGCGCGGCGGCATCGTGGGCGGCGACGGCGTCCCGATGCCGGTCGATCGCCTGTTGTTCGAGCCTGGCGAGGTCGGCCGCATCGGCGTGCCAGCGCAATTGCGCCTCGTATTGCCGCAGCCGTTCGTCCAGCGCCTTGACCGCGTCCTGCTGCTGCCGCCGTTGCCGCTCGCACTGCGCGCGCGTGTCGGCGTCCAGCGGCTGGTGCTGCGCTGCCTGCTCGCGCAACTGGCGCAGCGCTTCCTGCTCGGCCTTGTTGCGTTCGAACGCGCGCCGCGAGATCGCCTCGAAGCGGCCGGTGCCGGTCAGCGCCTGCAGCAGCGCCGCGCGTTCGTCGTCGCCGGCCTTCAGGAAGGCGAAGAACTCGTTCTGTGCCAGCAGCACCGCGCGCGTGAATTGCTCGAAGGTCAGACCGACGCGCTCGACGATGGCGGCCTGGACCTCGGTCTTCAGTCCGCCGCCGACCGGTTCCTCGCCGGGCAGCCGTGCCAGCGACATCTGCGTCTGCTGCAGCTTGCCGCCGGCCTTGCCGCGGGCCCGGCGCACGCTCCAGCGGGCGCGGTAGGCCTGGCCGTCGCCGCCGACGAAGTCGACCTCGGCGTGCCCCTCGGCGGCGCCGCGGCGCAGCAGCGTGCGCGTGTCGTGCGCGCCGATGGTCTCGCCCGCGACGTCGGGCAGCACCGTGTCGCGGCCGCCGACACGCGCGACGCGCGGGGTGCGGTCATACAGCGCCAGGCACAGGGCGTCGAGCAGCGTGCTCTTGCCCGCGCCGGTGGGGCCGCAGATCGCGAACAGGCCCGCCGAGGTCAGCGGTTCGGCGGTGAAGTCGATGGCGAACTCGCCGGCCAGCGAGGCCAGGTTGCGGCCGCGAATGGCGAGGATCCTCATGGCGCGGCGACCTCGTCCGGGGCGTGCAGCAGTTCGGCGAGCGCGGCCGCCAGCGTGGCCGGCGCCTCGGCACCATGCCGCTCGCGATACAGCGAGGCGAACACCGCGGCCGGGTCGAGCCGGTTCAGATCGTCGAGCGACAGCATCGGCGCGGGCTCGTCGCCGGGCGCGCCGGCGGCGCCGACCTCGATGCGTGCGAGGCGCACCGGCTTGCCGTCGAGCGCGGCTTCGACCTTCGCGCGCAGTGCCGGCTCGGGACCGTCCAGGGTGACGCGGACCTGCAGATAGGGCTGCAGCGCGTCCGGCAATGGCGGCAGGTCGAGCGCGCGCAGCGCGTCGAGCACCTGTTCCAGCGGCCGGGGCGTCGGCGGCACGCGCATCAGCTCGACCGGCCTGGGCACCGGGATCGCGTACCACTCGGCCAGCGCTTCGCCGTCGAGCCTGGCGCTGACGACCTGGTGCGGGTAGTGGATCTCGGAGAACGACATCGGCAGCGGACTGCCGCTGCAGCGGATGTGCTCGTGGCGGCCGACCTTCTGCGGCCGGTGCAGATGGCCCAGCGCGACATAGGCGATGGCGGGATCGAAGATGCCGGCGGACAGCGCCTCGGCGCCACCGATCACGATGCGCCGCTCGGAGTCCTCCGAGACCTCGCCGTCGCGCATATGGCAATGGCCGAGCGCGACGATGGGCTGACCGGGTTGCCGGCGGGCGAGCGCCAGTTCGAGCGCGCTGCGATAGAGCGCGGCGACGCCGGCCTGGTACGGGTCGGCATCGGCATTCTGGCCGGAGCCGTCGACGCGCGGCACGTCGCCGGGCCGCAGGAACGGGACGGCCAGGCACCACGCCGCGATCCGGCCCTGTGCATCGCGCACCGGCACCACCAGCCTTTCCACGTCGATCGCGCCGTCGGGCAGCCGATGGACCTGACCGACGCAGGCCGCGCCGAACCAGTCGAGGAACGGGGCGGGGGCCTCCAGCCGCGCTGGCGAGTCGTGATTGCCGGCGATCATCGCGATCGCCAGATGCGGACGCCGGCGCCGCGCCTCGGTCAGGAAGCGGTACAGCTGCCGCTGCGCGGCGGCCGACGGATTGGCGGTGTCGAAGATATCGCCGGCGACCAGCAGCAGGTCGGTGGCCTCGGCGTCCAGCGTATCGAGCAGCCAGTCGAGGAAGTGCTGGTGTTCGTGGGTGCGGTCGTAGTGATGCAGGGTCTGGCCCAGATGCCAGTCCGAGGTGTGCAGCAGTCGCATGCGGGGAGGGGCCTTTCAACGATGGCCGAGACGATAGCAGATGGGGCAGGGCATCGGGCCGAAGTGGGGGCGGTGTCGGGCCGAAGTCGGCCCGGTGTTGGCCGCGGCTGGATCGGGCCAACGCGCGATGGGGCGCTCGCCTGCACGATCGGGAGAATCGGGCTACACTTCGGCCCGCGCTGTTTCGCGGCGCACCGCTTCAGAACAGCGGCGGGGTGGCAGAGTGGCATGCCACGGCCTGCAAAGCCGTGTACGACGGTTCGATTCCGTTCCCCCGCCTCCAGTCTTTCCGCCCGCGCCAACGCGCGGGTGCGAGCCTCGTCAGCCGGCCCGGCATGCGGGTCCGTTCATCGGGCCTTGGTCGGCGCGCCATCGTCGCAGCGCGCGATTTCCACGGTCACATGCGCCAGTTCCTCGTGCACACCCAGGGCGGTACGCACGCGCGCCGGCGTCAGCGTCGGGTCGTGCGTGACCAGCGCGACGATGCAGGCGAACTTGTCCTTGCCGACGCGCCACACATGCAGGTCGGTAATGCGGGTGCCGTCGCGCCCATCATCGAAGCCGGCCAGCACCTCGCGCACCTCGTCGACCACCGGGTGATCCATCTCGCGATCGAGCAGCACGGCCGAGGTCTGGCGGATCAGGCCCAAGGCCCAGTGTCCGACCAGCACCGCGCCGACCATGCCCATCACCGGGTCGAGCCAGTTCCAGCCGAGCCACCAGCCTCCCGCCAGCGCCAGCAGCGCCAGCACCGAAGTGGCGGCGTCGGCCAGCACGTGCAGATAGGCCGAGCGCAGGTTCAGGTCGTGGCCATGCGCGTGGCCGTGATGGTGGTCGTGGCCATGGTGATGATCGTGGTGATGGTGAGCGTGATCGTGGCCGTCCCCGTGCCCGTGGTGGTGATGATGGTGCGCGCCGCCCAGCAGCCAGGCGCTCGCCAGATTGACCAGCAGGCCCAGGCAGGTGACCGCCATCGCTTCCGGATAGCGGATCGCCGCCGGCGCGAACAGCCGCTCGATCGAGGCGAAGCCCATCAGCGCGGCCACGCCCAACAGGAAGATCGCGCTGGCGAAGCCGGCCAGCACCTCGATCTTCCAGGTGCCGAAGGCGAAGCGGCCGTCGTTGGCGAAGCGGCGGGCCGCCGCATACGCGAACACCGACAGGCCGATCGCCAGCGCGTGCGAGCTCATGTGCCAGCCGTCGGCCAGCAGCGCCATCGAGCCGAACCACCAGCCTGCGCCGATCTCCGCGACCATCGCCGCGGCCG
Source organism: Cupriavidus gilardii (assembly GCF_013347325.1). Lineage (NCBI taxonomy): Bacteria > Pseudomonadati > Pseudomonadota > Betaproteobacteria > Burkholderiales > Burkholderiaceae > Cupriavidus > Cupriavidus gilardii. The sequence continues at coordinate 262,652 of NZ_CP054626.1, forward strand.
TCAGCAGCAGCACCAGGCGCGTCCCGCGTTCGCCGGCGGCGTTGCCGCGGTCGAACACATGCGAATGGGTCCAGGGGGAGAGATCGTGGGTATGCATGGCGTGCCTCTTTTCGATGGCCGCAAGGGTAGCAGCATGCGCGTGCCGGCAGGCGCAAATCCATGCTGGCGGTGCGCCGACTGCGCGGCCCCGGCTCAAGTTTTCGGGTGTCCGATCGTTTACCCCCAGACGCAAAATGGATTTATCGGCTCATAACATACATTCATGAATGCATGTATCATCCGGGTCACGAATTTGCGTAACTTCGCTCTTTGCTTGCCAAAAGTACGATGACCTATCGATTCATTGCCGGATGCATGGCGGCGTGGCTGGGCTTGTGCGCCACCGCCGGGTGGCTGATCGAACGGCTCTGGGCGTAGTCCGAGCCGGTTCGCGCGGCACCGATGCGGGTGGCGTTTCCTGCCTGGCACGGTCTGTGCCAGTGCCTTCGCCGGCATCTTTCAACTCTCTCCCCTCGACCATGACACAACAACAAGAACGGACGGCGCGTTCGCTGCGCCGCTCGGCCGCCCTTTGCTGCGCTGCCGCAGCGCTGATCGTCGCGGCGCCGGCCCAGGCCGACCCCGCCGTCCATGTGGCCTATGGCCGCGACCCGGGCCACGGCCTGAACAAGTACGAGATCGGCCTGAACTGGGATTCGGGATTCGCCTACGGCAATCCGCAGGGCTGGCTGGCCAAGCTGCAATGGGAAGTCGAACTGGCCCGCTGGAACGCGCGCACCGGCAACAATCGCCGCGACGTGACCGAGTTCGGCTTCTCGCCGATCCTGCGCGTCGAAAAGCATGGCTGGAGCGTGGTGCCGTTTGCCGAGCTGTCGGTCGGCCTGCGGCTGATGAGCGCGACCTCGACGTCGGACTCGCACGACTACAGCACCGCGTTCCAGTTCTCCGACATGGTCGGCGTGGGCGTGGCGTTCGGTCCGCAGAAGCGCGCCGAGGCGGGCTTCCGCTTCCAGCACATCTCGAACGCCAGCATCAAGCGGCCGAATCCGGGTACCAACTTCTACACCGGCTACGTGCGTTACCGTTTCTGAGCAGGGCCCCGGCGCCGGGCGGTGGCGCCGGTCTGGCGTAGTCCGGGGGCGTGCGCGGCTAGCTGCCGCCGCGTACGCCATCGAAGAACTCCCATAGCGCCGGCGCATCGCTGGTCGCGATATTGAAGCGGATCCACGGCGAATCGGTCTCGTCCGGCGCGAAATAGCTGCCCGGGGCCAACCACACGCCGTGCGACAGCGCGCGCGTCGCCAGCTGTCCGCCGGACAGCCCGTGCGCCGCCGCGGCGGCGCCGTCGGGCGCCCCGCGCACGCGCGCCCAGGCAAACATGCCGCCCTCCGGGCGCAGCAGCACCTCGAGGCCGTGCGCCTCCATCTTCTCGGTGACGCGGTCCTGCTGCGCGCGCAGCCTTGCCGCGAGCGCGTCGACGTGGCGCGCGTAGTGGCCGCCGGTCAGCACCGCATAGACCAGCCGCTCGGTCACCTCCGACGAGGTGAGCCCGACCGCCATCTTGGTGCGCGCAAAGGCCTTGGCCAGCTCGGGGCTGGCCGCCAGATAGCCGACCCGCAGCGACGGCGTGATGGTCTTCGAGAAGCCGTTGACGTAGACCACGTGCGACAGCCCGTCCATCGCCGCCAGCATCGGCGCGCCCGCGGGCGCCAGCTCCCGATAGATGTCGTCCTCGACCACCAGCAGCCGGTGCTGCTCGGCCAGCTGCAGCACGCGGTGCGCGTTCATGCTGGTCAGCGTGCCGCCGGTCGGGTTCTGCAGCACCGTGTTGACGAACATCGCGCGCGGTCCGTGCCGGCGGATCGCCGCGTCGAGCGCGTCGGTATCGAGCCCCGCCGCGCCGCGCGGCACGCCCACCACGTTCAGCCCCGCCAGCCGCAGGATCTGCAGCAGATTGCAGTAGCACGGATCCTCGACCAGTACCGTATCGCCGGCGCGCAGCAGCGTGCGCACCACCAGGTCCAGCGCCTGGGTCGCGCCCTGCGTCAGCACCACCTGCTGCGCCTGCATCGGCATGCCGTACTGCGCCAGCCGCGTGGCGATGTGCTCGCGCAGCGCGGCGAAGCCGTAGGGATGGCCGTAGCCCGATACCTGCCCGGCCGGCACGCGCGCAGCGGCCCGGATGGCGTGGTGCAACCCCTCCTCGTTGAGCCAGTCGCCCGGCAGCCAGCCGGCGCCGGCCTTGATCGGCACCGAATGGTCGGCGAACACGTCCGACAGCAGCCAGGCGGCGTTCAGCGCAGGGGTCTCCCAGCGCGGGCTCGGCGCCTGCCCGGTGCTGGCCTGGCGATGCGCCACCGTGTAGCCCGAGCCCGCGCGCGCGGCCAGGTAGCCGAGCGCCGTCAGCCGTCCGTAGGCCTCGGCCACCGTGAAGGTGCTGATGCCATGCTGGGCGGCGAAGCGCCGCACCGAAGGCACCGCGATGCCGGGGCGCAGCGCGCGCCGGTCCACCAGCGCCGCGATGCCGGCGACGATCTGTTCGGTCAGCGTGTCGCCGCCCCGGCGGCTGCGGGTCAATTCGAGCTGGATCATGCGACCGCATTGTGCGGGGGATGCCTGTACAGTTCAAGCGTGGCGAACGACGATGCCGGCCTGCCTGTGCCTGCCGACATGCCTCGTGATCTCTGCCAATACGGGCTGATGGCGATGAAGTCGTGCCGCTGAGGCCGCGATCGACCTGTACGGTTTGGGTCGGAAAATCAGTACGGTAAGGCGAGCATTTCGCAACCGTATATTTTTAGGCAGCGCCGGGCTCGCTACAGTGGCCGGATCGCTATCCCGCACCATCGACCGCTCCGGCGCGGTGGCGCAATACCCCGAACTGACCGGACCAAGCCCGGACCAAGACAGGACGAACCAAGGAGGAAGTAATGGACGCCGCCAAGACCGTGATTCCCGATCTCGATGCGCTGTGGATGCCGTTTACCGCAAACCGCCAGTACAAGGCGGCGCCACGGCTGCTGGCTTCGGCCAGCGGCATGTATTACACGACCCACGACGGCCGCAAGATCCTCGACGGCTGCGCCGGCCTGTGGTGCGTGGCGGCCGGGCACTGCCGCAAGGAGATCGCCGACGCGATCGCGCACCAGGTGCAGACGCTGGACTACGCGCCGCCGTTCCAGATGGGCCATCCGCTGTCGTTCGAGGCAGCCAGCAAGGTGGCGGCGATCATGCCGTCGGGCCTGGACCGCATCTTCTTCACCAACTCGGGCTCCGAATCGGTCGATACCGCGCTGAAGATCGCGCTGGCCTACCATCGTGCCCGCGGCGAGGGGCAGCGCACCCGCTTCATCGGCCGCGAGCGCGGCTATCACGGCGTCGGCTTCGGCGGCATGGCGGTCGGCGGCATCGGCCCGAATCGCAAGGCATTCTCGGCCAACCTGATGCCGGGCACCGACCATCTGCCGGCCACGCTCAATATCGCCGAGGCGGCATTCTCCAGGGGGCAGCCGACCTGGGGCGCGCATCTGGCCGACGACCTCGAGCGGATCATCGCGCTGCACGACCCGTCCAATGTCGCCGCCGTGATCGTCGAGCCGCTGGCGGGCTCGGCGGGCGTGCTGGTGCCGCCGGTCGGCTACCTGGAGCGGCTGCGCGAGATCACCAGCAAGCACGGCATCCTGCTGATCTTCGACGAGGTGATCACCGCCTTCGGCCGCCTGGGCGCGGCCACCGCGGCCGAGCGCTTCAAGGTCACGCCGGACCTGATCACGATGGCCAAGGCGATCAACAACGCAGCCGTGCCGATGGGCGCGGTGGCGGTGCGCCGCGAGGTCCACGACACGGTGATCGATGCCGCCGCCGCGGGCGCGATCGAGCTGCCGCACGGCTACACCTATTCGGGCCACCCGCTGGCGGCCGCGGCGGCGATCGCCACGCTGGACCTGTACCGCAGCGAAGACCTGTTCGGACGCGCCGCGAAGCTGGCGCCGCTGTTCGAGGAGGCCGCCCACGGCGTGCGTGGCGCGCCACACGTCAAGGACATCCGCAACCTGGGCCTGGTGGCCGGCATCGAGCTCGAACCGCGGCCGGGACAGCCGGGCGCGCGCGGCTACGAGGTCTTCCTCAAGTGCCTGGAGCGCGGCGTGCTGGTGCGGTACACCGGCGACATCCTGGCCTTCTCGCCGCCGCTGATCGTCACCGAGGCGCAGATCGCCGAGCTGTTCGACACGGTGCGGCAGGTGCTGAAGGACGTGCAGTAGGGGACCTGCAGCAAGGGCCGTGCGGCAAGCCGGCCTGGTTGTTCCCCTCTTCCGCTTGCGGGAGAGGGGCAGGGGAGTAGGCAGCGGGCGGTCGTTCTGCCATCGTGGATCGAAACCACCCCCTCTCCCCCACCCTCTCCCGCCTCAGGGAGGGAGAACACCCGTCGGGGTGGATTCTCTCTCTCGCCGCTCTCTCCCGCCGCTCCCTCTCGCCCATAAGCCGCCCCTTTCCCCGTGATCTCCTGCCTCGAACCCGAAGCCCGCCTCCATAAGTGACGGCTTGGCCGGCGCGGTTCGATAAACTAGGCGCCTTTTTTGCCCCGGCCGGCACAACCTTGCCGGCGCGGGCGGCTTCGCGCACTCCACCCAGGCGGTGGCGCGCGCGGGCATGGGCGACCGGTCATCCACAGGCCGGCCAACTCGTTCCAGGCGACACCGCATGACCGACCCCGGGCGGATGCCGCCAATGCAGGAGATCCCTTCATGAGCTTGTTCCGCACCAAGGACATCGAAACGATGCTCGCCGCGAGCCGCGACGATGGCTTGAAAAAGGTGCTCGGCCCGGTCGATCTGGTGATGATGGGCATCGGCGCCATCATCGGCACCGGCATCTTCGTGCTGACCGGTACCGGCGCGCTGACCGCCGGCCCGGCGCTGACGCTGTCCTTCGTGATCGCGGCGCTCGCCTGCGGTTTCGCCGCGCAGTGCTACGCCGAATTCGCGACCGCGATTCCGGTGTCCGGCTCGATCTATACCTACAGCTACGCCACGCTCGGCGAGATCGTTGCCTGGATGATCGGCTGGGACCTGCTGCTCGAATACGGGCTGGCGACCTCGGCGGTGTCGGTCGGCTGGTCCGGCTACTTCCAGTCGCTGCTGTCGGGCTTCGGCCTGCAGCTGCCGGCCGCGCTGACCGCCGCGCCCGGCGCCGTGCCCGGCGTGCAGACGGTGCTGAACCTGCCCGCGGTGCTGATCATGCTGGCGATCACCTGGGTGGTGTCGTACGGCGTGCGCGAGTCGGCGCGGGTCAACAACATCATGGTGGCGATCAAGGTCGCGGTGGTGCTGCTGTTCATCGTGGTCGGCGTCTGGCATGTCAAGCCGGCCAACTGGCAGCCCTATGCGCCGTTCGGCTTCGCCGGCATCGTCAATGCGGCGGCGCTGGTGTTCTTCGCCTTCATCGGCTTCGACGCGGTGACCTCGGCGGCCGAAGAGGTGCGCAACCCGCGCCGCGACCTGCCGATCGGCATCATCGGCTCGCTGGCGGTCTGCGCGCTGCTGTATGTCGCGGTGGCGGCGATCATGACCGGCATCGTGCCGTTCCCGAAGTTCGAGGGCATCGACCATCCGGTCTCGCTGGCGCTGCAGTACGCCGGCGAGAACTGGGTCGCCGGCTTCGTCGACCTGGGCGCGATCCTCGGCATGACCACGGTGATCCTGGTGATGACCTACGGCCAGACCCGCATCCTGTTCGCGATGTCGCGCGACGGGCTGCTGCCGGCCAGGCTGTCGCAGGTGCATCCGGTGCACGCGACGCCGTTCCACGCGACCTGGGCGGTCGGCATCGTGTTCTCGTCGATCGCCGGCCTGGTGCCCTTGAACGTGCTGGCCGAACTGATCAATATCGGCACGCTGTCGGCCTTCGCGCTGATCTCGATCGCGGTGCTGGTGCTGCGCCGGACCCGGCCGGACCTGCCGCGCACCTTCCGCTGCCCCGGCGTGCCGGTGGTGCCGCTGCTGTCGGTGGGCTTCTGCCTGTTCCTGATGGCGCATCTGCAGGCGTTCACGTGGATCGCCTTCCTGCTGTGGCTGGCGCTGGGCCTGCTGATCTATTTCGGCTACGCGCGGCGCAACGCCGTGCTGCACCGCTAGGGTCCAGCCAGGGTTCGCCAGCACCGCCAGCGTCTCGCCTGGCGCCTCGCCACCGCGGCGGCCCAACTGTCAGAAAAAACGCCGGAACAGTACCTGGGAAACTGTTCGGAACTGTCCCTGTGATGGCCGCGCCGGCTGTCCATAATGCAATCGTGCATCGAAGCACGCCGTGGCGCGGCCGTCCGTGCGGTCGCCCACATTGGCAAGAGGCCCGGCGCAGCGGGCAACAACCGCCGCGAAATACCAAAAGGCTTCAGGGCCATCGGCGCCCACCATGCCCGCCTGGACAACACCCGGTCCGCTGTTGCGCGACCCGCTGTTGTGCGACCGTCAGGTGGCGGGTCGGACGAGCCGGCTCCGCTCGATGCCCATCGACAGGAGCAGCACCATGCAGGAACTCAGGGATTTCGAACTGGACCAGGCTGGCACGCCGGTCAGCTGGCGCGCGCGGCCGGGGCAGCGCATCGTCGCGCGCGACGGCAACATCTGGCTGACGGTGGAAGGGCAGCGTAGCGACGTCTGGCTGGCGCCGGGCCAGTCGTTCGATCTGCCCGAGGGCGCCTGGGTATGGATCTCGGCCGACGCGCCGGGGGCCCGCTTCACGCTGGCCCAGCAAGCGGCGCCGCTGTCGTGGCGCGCTCTGGTCGCCCTGCTGCGCCCGCGGCCGCGGCCCGACCCGATACGGTTGCCGGAGCCCTCCGCCGGCTGGTGGCCGGCGCGGCATCTGTCGCGCTAGCGGCAATCGTGCGAAGCGCAAGCCGGGAGGGTGAGGGCGGCGGCGCTCAGCGCGCCGGCGTCGCCGTCGACAGCGTGGCGGCGACTGCCTGCCACAACGGCTCCAGCCGCTGCCGCTCGTTGTCGGCGGCCTGCGGCGGCAGCGACGGCGTGCGGCACAGCAGCACCGCGGTCTGGCCCGCCTCCGGCAGCGGCACCCACCAGGCGCGGCCGTACTGCAGACGGCCGCCGTCGCTGGCGATCGAAAAGCTGGCCCAGTTGGCGCGGTGATTCGCCAGCCGTACCGTGCCCTGGGCGATCACCCTGGCGCCGGCGCCGGTCAGCGCCTTCAGTTCCTCGCTCGCGCGCGCGGCCGTCGCCGCGCTGGCGGCGTCCTTCCCGGTTTCCCTGGCCCCGTCCTTCGCGCCGTCCTTGGGCAGCGGCCGGGCCAGCAGATCGATCGTCGACAGGCCGTTGCCGCCCTGGCTGGTGAAGGCAAAGATCGCGTTGTCCGGCAGCAGCCTTTCGCGGGCCGGATCGCGCTCCCACGACAGCGGCATGCGCAGCATCAGGTCGATCGCACCGGCCTGGCGGACGCCCTTGGTGGTATAGCTGCGGGCCATCGGCGAGGCCAGTTCGGCGGCGGGTTTGTCCTCGTAGACCGCCGCCAGCAGCAGTTGCAGCGAGGCCTTCTCCATGTCGCCCTGGGCGCTTTCGCGCACGCGCCGCAGATAGGCCTGCATCGCGGGCTCGGAGGCCAGCGCCGACTGCATTGCCTCGCGGTCCATTTCCAGCACCTTGGTCGCCAGCCGGGCACGATCGGTCGCCGGCAGCGGAATGTCCTGGAACAGCCGGGTTACCGTCTCCAGCGCATCGGGATACTGGCGGTCGAACGCATTGCGTACCTGCTGGATGTCGTTGCGCAGCGACGGGTATTTGGCCGCGGCGCGCTCCAGCGTGGCGTTCTGGTTGGTCAGGTAGCCGTACAGGCTGGTCAGACCCGAAATGGCCGCGGGCGTGTAGTCCCACGCGATGGCGCTGGCGGGCAGGCCGATCAGACCTGCGAGCAGCGCAAGGCGCGGCAGCCACGGCACGCAATGCCGCATAGGAATCTCCCTTCAGTAGGTCGACACGGCCGGCTGTGCGTGTCCTTTGTTGTGCCGACCGGAGGTCCGAGTCCCGGCGGATGTTCTCGATTGTAGCCGAAGGCAGAGGGCGTCACGTGCCGTTTGCTGCCCGCTGGTCACGCCCGGCGGGATGGGCCTACAATCGACTGGCCCGCCGGCGCTGCGCCGTGTGGGCGACCCCAGACAATATGGCCAGCAATGGCCGCACAACGCGATGGCCGGTGCTTCGGCGGCGCAGTCTGTCCGCCGCTCCCGGCCTCACCGGGTGGAGACCATGACCGATCTGTCCGACCTGCGCAAGGCAGGCGCCGAAGCCGAGGCCGCTACCGTGGCGCCGGCACCCGCGCCCGCCGGCGCGCCGACCCACAAGGTCCGCTTCGTTACGGCCGCATCCTTGTTCGACGGCCACGATGCTTCGATCAACATCATGCGCCGCATCCTGCAGGCGCAGGGCTGCGAGGTGATCCACCTCGGCCACAACCGCTCGGTCGAGGAAGTCGTCGCGGCCGCGCTGCAGGAGGACGTCCAGGGCATCGCCGTGTCGAGCTACCAGGGCGGCCACGTCGAGTACTTCAAGTACATGGTCGACCTGCTGCGCGAGCGCGGCGGCGCGCATATCCAGGTGTTCGGCGGCGGCGGCGGCGTGATCGTGCCGGCCGAGATCCGCGAACTGCAGGATTACGGCGTGGCGCGCATCTACAGCCCCGAGGACGGCCAGCGCTTGGGTCTGGCCGGCATGATCGGCGACATGGTGCGGCGCTGCGACTTCGACCTGTCGCGCCACGCTCCGGCGACGCTCGACACGCTGCGCGCCGGCGATCGCCGCGCGCTGGCGCAATGGATCACGGTGCTCGAGAACGGCAAGGCCGATCCCGCGCTGGCCGCCGCGCTGCATGCGGACGCCGCCGGCATCGCGACCCCGGTGCTGGGCGTGACCGGCACCGGCGGCGCCGGCAAATCGTCGCTGACCGACGAGCTGATCCGCCGCTTCCGGCTCGATCAGCAGGACAGCCTGCGCATCGCGGTGATTTCGATCGACCCGTCGCGCCGGCGTACCGGCGGCGCGCTGCTGGGCGACCGGATCCGCATGAACGCGATCCACCATCCGCACATCTACATGCGCTCGCTGGCCACACGCGACGCCGCCAGCGAGGTGTCGCGGGCGCTGCCGGACGCGCTGGCGGCCTGCAAGGTCGCCGGCTTCGACCTGATCGTCGTCGAGACCTCGGGCATCGGCCAGGGCGACGCGGCGATCGTGCCCCACGTCGACCTGTCCCTGTACGTGATGACGCCCGAGTTCGGCGCGGCCAGCCAGCTCGAGAAGATCGACATGCTGGACTTCGCCGACTTCGTCGCGATCAACAAGTTCGACCGCAAGGGCGCGCAGGACGCGTGGCGCGACGTCGCCAGGCAGATGCAGCGCAACCGCGAGCAATGGCATGCGCGCGCCGAGGACATGCCGGTCTATGGCACCCAGGCCTCGCGCTTCAACGACGACGGCGTGACGATGCTGTACCTGGGCCTGCGCGAGGCGCTGGCCGCGCGCGGCCTGGTGCTGCGCGAGGGCACGCTGCCGCGGCTGGCGGGACGGCAGAGCACCGGCCGCAACGCGATCGTGCCGCCGGCGCGCAGCCGCTATCTGGCCGAGCTGGCCGATACCGTGCGCGCCTATCACAAGCGCGTGGCCGCGCAGAGCCGGATCGCCCGCGAGCGGCAGCAGCTGCGCGAGGCGCGCCGCATGCTGGCGGAGGCGCCGGCTGCCGCCGGGGCCGACCCGTCGCAGGCCCTGCAGGGCCTGCAGGCGCTCGAGGCCGAGCGCGACGGCGCGCTGGGCGCGACCGAGCGCGCGCTGCTGGCCGGCTGGCCCGCGCTGCGCGACGCCTACAGCGGCGACGAGCACGTCGTCACGATCCGCGGCAAGGAGCTGCGCACCGGCCTCGTGACCACCACGCTGTCGGGCACGCGCCTGCGCAAGGTGGCGCTGCCGCGCATCACCGACGAGGGCGAGCTGCTGCGCTGGCTGATGCGCGAGAACCTGCCCGGCTATTTCCCCTACACCGCGGGCGTCTTTCCCTTCAAGCGCGAGAACGAGGATCCGACGCGGATGTTCGCCGGCGAGGGCGATGCCTTCCGCACCAACCGCCGCTTCAAGCTGGTCTCCGAAGGCATGCCGGCCAAGCGGCTGTCGACGGCATTCGATTCGGTCACGCTGTACGGCGAAGACCCGGACCTGCGTCCCGACATCTATGGCAAGGTCGGCAATTCCGGCGTGTCGATCGCGACGCTCGACGACATGAAGGTGCTGTACGACGGCTTCGACCTGATCGATCCGCAGACCTCGGTGTCGATGACGATCAACGGCCCGGCGCCGGCGATCCTGGCGATGTTCATGAATACCGCGATCGACCAGCAGCTCGAGCGCTTCCGCCGCGAGCAGGGCCGCGAGCCCGATGCCGGCGAGGCCGCGAAGATCCGCGCGATGGTGCTGCAGAACGTGCGCGGCACCGTGCAGGCCGACATCCTGAAGGAGGACCAGGGCCAGAACACCTGCATCTTCTCGACCGAGTTCTCGCTGAAGGTGATGGGCGACATCCAGCAGTACTTCGTCGATCATCAGGTGCGCAACTTCTACTCGGTGTCGATCTCCGGCTATCACATCGCCGAGGCGGGCGCCAATCCGATCTCGCAGCTGGCCTTCACGCTGGCCAACGGCTTTACCTATGTCGAGGCCTATCTGGCGCGCGGCATGCATATCGACGACTTCGCCCCCAATCTGTCGTTCTTCTTCTCGAACGGCATGGACCCGGAGTACAGCGTGCTGGGCCGCGTCGCGCGCCGCATCTGGGCCGTCACGCTGCGCGACAAGTACGGCGCCAACGAGCGCAGCCAGAAGCTGAAGTACCACATCCAGACCTCGGGCCGCTCGCTGCACGCGCAGGAGATCGATTTCAACGACATCCGCACCACGCTGCAGGCGCTGATCGCGATCTACGACAACTGCAATTCGCTGCACACCAATGCCTACGACGAGGCCATCACCACGCCGACGGCCGAGTCGGTGCGGCGCGCGCTGGCGATCCAGCTGATCATCAATCGCGAATGGGGCGTTGCCAAGTGCGAGAACCCGAACCAGGGCAGCTTCCTGATCGAGGAACTGACCGACCTGGTCGAGGAGGCGGTGCTGCAGGAGTTCGAGCGGATCGCCGAGCGCGGCGGCGTGCTCGGCGCAATGGAGACCGGCTACCAGCGCGCCAGGATCCAGGAAGAGTCGATGTATTACGAGCAGCGCAAGCATGACGGCACGCTGCCGATCATCGGCGTCAATACCTTCCGCAATCCCGATGGCGATCCGACCCCGGCCACGCTCGAGCTGGCGCGCTCCAGCGAGGACGAGAAGCAGAGCCAGCTGCAACGGCTGCAGGACTTCCACGCCCGCCATGCCGACCAGGCTCCGGCGATGCTGGCGCGGCTGCGCCAGGCCGTGATCGACGACGAGAACGTGTTCGCGGTGCTGATGGACGCGGTGCGGGTCTGCTCGCTGGGGCAGATCACGCATGCGCTGTTCGAGGTCGGCGGCCAGTATCGCCGCAACATGTAGCGCTTGCCGAACGGCACGACAGCGCCGGGCCGCAGTGCCCGGCGCTGTCGTTTTCCGCGGCCATCTTCGCGCGCCGCAATTTCGCACGACCGTGCGTTAAACTCGCAGGCGGCGCGCCTTGCCGCCGCCACGCATTCCCGAACCGGAGCTCACGGTGTACGACCCGAACAATATCTTTGCCCGAATCCTGCGAGGCGAGCTGCCTTGCCACAAGGTCTACGAGGACGCCGACACGCTGGCGTTCATGGACATCATGCCGCAGTCCGACGGCCACGTGCTGGTGCTGCCCAAGGAGCCCGCCGCCGAGCTGTTCGAGCTGTCGGAAGGCGCCGCGCAGGCAGCGATCCGCACGACCCAGCGCATCGCCCGCGCGGTGCGGGATGCGTTCGAACCGGACGGCCTGTCGATCGGCCAGTTCAACGGCGCCGCCGCCGGCCAGACCGTGCCGCACGTGCATTTCCATATCGTGCCGCGCTACGCCGACCGCCCGCTGCGCGGCCACGCGAGCGAGCCGCAGGATCCGGCGGTGCTGCAGCAGCACGCGGCGCGCATCGTCGCGGCGCTGGGCTGACGCTCACCGCATTGGCGCCATCCGCATCCATCGCATTCCATACCCATTCCATTCACATTCCATTGGCACGCAGGGAGACAGCATGACAATCCAAACCGTCGGCATCATCGGCGCAGGCACCATGGGCAACGGCATCGCGCAGGCATGCGCGGTGGTCGGGCTCGATGTCGTGATGGTCGATATCAGCCAGGGCGCGGTCGACAAGGGCATCGCCACCATCGCCGGCAGCCTGGACCGCCTGATCAAGAAGGACAAGATCACCGAGGCCGACAAGGCCGCCGCGCTGGCGCGCGTGCGCGGCTCGACCGCCTACGAGGACCTGAAGGCCGCGCAGATCGTGATCGAGGCGGCCACCGAGAATTACGAGCTCAAGCTCAAGATCCTGAAGCAGGTCGATGCGCTGGTCGGCGACGACACCATCGTCGCGTCCAATACCTCGTCGATCTCGATCACCAAGCTGGCCGCGGCGATCGACCGGCCCGAACGCTTCATCGGCATGCATTTCTTCAACCCGGTGCCGATGATGGCGCTGGTCGAGCTGATCCGCGGCCTGCAGACCAGCGACGCCACGCACGCGGCGGTCGAGCAGCTGTCGAAGCAGCTCGGCAAGTATCCGATCACGGTGAAGAACAGCCCGGGCTTCGTCGTCAATCGGATCCTGTGCCCGATGATCAACGAGGCCTTCTGCGTGCTCGGCGAAGGCCTGGCCTCGCCCGAGGAGATCGACGAAGGCATGAAGCTCGGCTGCAATCATCCGATCGGCCCGCTGGCGCTGGCCGACATGATCGGGCTCGACACGATGCTGGCCGTGATGGAGGTGCTGTACGCCGAGTTCGGCGATCCGAAGTACCGGCCCGCGATGCTGATGCGCGAGATGGTGGCCGCCGGTTATCTCGGCCGCAAGACGGGACGCGGCGTCTACGTCTACAGCCAGAGCCGGTAACACACCCCGGCCGCTGACACGCCCTTCATCACGCACCGGTCGGCTGCCTGCGAACCGGCCGCGCCGCGCTCGACGCGTGCGCCGGTTCGCGCCTTCTCCTGGTCCCGTCCGCCTCCGCTTTCCGCCCTTCCTCGCGCCTCGCTTCTCCCGTCTTCTCCACCGTCCGCGTCGTGCCCGAGTACGAGTACGCGCGAATGACGCGCAGCGCGCCGCGTGGTGCCATTTCCATCGACAAAGAATCGGTCGCTTTCCGAAAAGTGGCCACGTTGCGATCCGTACGATGACCGCCTTCACTCACCCTATGAGGATCGAAAGTCATGGCGACGTTTATCGGACAGGTGAAAAAGACGACGTACGAGCAGTACTACCAGGAGGTGCAAAGCAATCCGGGCGACTTCGTTGCGCGCGTCTTCGGACAGAAGGCCAGCGGCTCGGAGCCGAGCGGCCGGTTCGAGATCGGCGACAACGTCTTCACGCTGAAGCTGGTCACCAAGGGCAAGACACGGCAGCTATGCATCGAGCGCCAGTTCGAGAACGGCGAATCGTTGGTGGAGATGCGCATCCGGCAGCTGATGGACTATCTGTTCTTCCGCAGCAGCACGCGTTCGATGGAGCGCGCGCTGCGCAGCGGGTCCGCCATCACGACCGGTCTGGTCAGGGGCCTGCGCGGTCATGCCGATCGCATCGTCGAGGAGCTGTGGCCGGGCTTCGATGCACCGGGCGCCGAAGCGGGGGCCGGGACCTCCGAACGGCGCGGCAACGCGGCGCTGTCGAATCGGCGTCCGATCTCGGAGCGCGCGCTGGGCACGCTGGTCTCGCTGAACCCGGGAGAAATCGACGCATGGATCCGCTGTCCCGAGGGCGGTCCGGTGAGCCTGGAGCGGATCGACCGCGGCAAGACCAGAATCGAGGGCGAGGTTCTGGTGCTGTCCTTCAAGAGCGCAGGCGATGCCATCGAGTTCCGACTGCACGCCCGGGGTAGCGGCTCGGCCGAGCGCAAGGAGCGCGCCCGCCGCGACATGGAGCGCTTGCTGTCGATTGCCAGGGGCGACCGAGAGGACTGCGGTTACCGGAACATGGCCGAACTGATGGGCCGCTACATGGTCGCGACGATCGAGGACGAAGCCCCGCGGCTGCTGGAGCAGTGGGCCCGCGGAATCCTGGCCGATGAGGGGAATCACGATGTCAGGCCGCTGCTGATCGGCACGGTCAGGAAGGATGGCAGCCTGGAGTCGACGCGGGCGACGCGGCGGGCCCTGGCCCGCGCCGTCGACGAAGCCATGGCGTCGTGCCGGGCTTGCGCGGCACAGCGCTTCCAGGCCATCCTCAATGGCGTGTGCCGCGACAAGGCCGATCAGATCGTATCCGCGGTGCTCGATGCACGCGCGAGCCTGATCGAGGCGATCCAGCAGAAGGCCAAGCCCTTTGTCGCCGGACAGCGGCTCGCCGCGTTCGTGCGCCAGGTCGTGCAGGAGCGCGGTGTGTCGGCCGCCGCCGCGCAGGCGCTGCACGACGACCGCCCGGCTGGCGCCGCCTTGCCCGAGGGCGTGCGACTGGCACGCTTTACCCGCAAGCCGGGGCTGCTCGATTGGATCTCGGGCGAGCGGACTCACGAGGAGGTGCTGGCGGTCGCGTCGCGCAAGGATGGCGAGGCCTTGCGCTTCGTGCCGCAGGGACGGCCGAGCCTGGCGAAGTGGGCATGGAAGACCATCCGCCTGGCCGAGGTACCCAGCAATGTCGAGGCCGATGCCAAGGCATTGCATCAGACGGTATTCGACGTTTCGCTGGGCCAGTTCTACCAGAGGGAGATCGTTCCGCTTCTCGGCGAGAGCGTGCGCCGGCTCCAGAGCCAATTCGCCTTCGAGTGGAAAGCCGAAGAAGACGTGCCGACCGAGCTGTTGCTCCGGCTGACGTCCAGCCTGCGCATCGGCAATACCACTTGCGGCTACCTCCATCGCTGGGCGGGCGAAGCGGCCGGGGCAGGCGGTGCCGGGGGGCTATCTGCCGAACGCGTCGTCGTCGCCGACGAGATCGAGGTGCTTTCCGGTCCGATCGCCGAGCAGCCGATCTCGCCGCAACAGGCCGCGGCGTACGTGCTGCGGCAGGAACTGAAGTCCGTGGTCCCCCCGGTCGTCACGGTGGCGGAAACGGACTGCGAGAAGCCCGTCACGGTCTACACCGAGGGCAAGTTCGAGTCCTTGCATCAGTTTGACCTGGACGCGCCGCGCAAGCCGAACGATCGCCCGCAGCGGCATTCAGTGGACAAGGGCAAGTCGCCGAACGCTCAGCAGCCAGCCGCATCGCCTTCTTCCACGTCTTCCACGTCTTCCACGGCTTCCACGGCTTCCACGGCTTCCACGTCTTCCACGGCTTCCACGTCTTCCACGGCTTCCACGGCTTCCACGGCTTCCACGCCTGCCACGGCTTCCACGCCTGCCACGGCTTCCACGTCTTCCACGGCTTCCACGCCTGCCACGGCTTCCACACCTGCCACGCCTGCCACGGTGTTGCCGTCCGCGCCGCCGCTGCCCGGACAGGTGCCAGCCGGGCAAACGGCGCCGGTCTGAATCCGATGCCTCATTCGCCGTACTGGCGCAATCCTTCGAGATCGAGCACCTCGATCTCGCCATAGTCGACCCGAACCAGGCCCTGCTGCTCCAACACCTTCAGGGCCTGGTTCGCCCGCTGCCGCGAAATGCCGGCCAGCAGTCCGATCTCTTCCTGCGAAATTTCCAGCTTGGTGCCGATGCCGGGATAGAGGTGCTCGTTGAACAGCGACGACACCGCCCGCGCTACGCGCGAGTCGATATCGAGCAGCCGTTCGTATTCGACCGCGGCGATGAACTGTCCGAGCCGCTCGTTGAGCTGCGTCAGCAGAAAGCGCGTGAACGGCAGGCTGGTATCGAGCAGCCATTGGAAGGTCTCGCGCGGCAGGAAGGCGATGCGCGAATGGCGCAGCGCCATCACGTCGTACTTGCGGATCTCGTGCTTCAGCGCGGCCCCTTCGCCGAACCAGCCGCCGGTCGGCACGCCGGTGAAGGTCACCGACTTGCCCGATGGCGACACCGTCGTGATCTTGACGATCCCCTCCAGTACGCCGAGCCAGTGTTCGGCCATCTCGCCCTTGTGGCAGACGTAGTCGCCGGGGTTGTATTCGCGCACGAACATGGCCTGCCGCACCCGCTGGCGCTGTTCGTCGCTGAGGTCGGCGGCCCAGATGCACCGGTCCAGAAAGTCGTTGAGCATGCCTGCTAGGCTCCGGTCGGGAGTCCGGCAAGGACTCCGCTAGGGATTAACCCGGAATTGTCACCGACGTGACAACCGGGGGGAGGGGCATCGGCTATCTTACGTTCACCACGGACCGACCCGCGCACGAAGCGCGGCCACGATATCCCTGGCGCGCCGCGGCCTGCTGGCC
This sequence comes from Cupriavidus gilardii, assembly GCF_013347325.1. Lineage (NCBI taxonomy): Bacteria > Pseudomonadati > Pseudomonadota > Betaproteobacteria > Burkholderiales > Burkholderiaceae > Cupriavidus > Cupriavidus gilardii. Next base: position 279,157 of record NZ_CP054626.1, read on the forward strand.
TTCGGACGACCAGCGGCAAGTATAACGATCGGCACCGGCGCTTGGCACCGGCGGGAACCCACCCGCCGGAGGGACAGGAGACAGCGATGCAGGACAGGTCGGCAACGACCTTCCCGCGACTGCTGCTGGCGCATGCGCAGCAGCGGCCGGATCATCCGGCCTATCGCGAGAAGGATCTCGGTATCTGGCAGACGAGCAGCTGGTCGCAGGCGGCGCAAGAGGTACGCGCGCTGGCATGCGGGCTGGCCGCGCTCGGCTTCGGCCGCGGCATGAACCTGGCGGTGGTCGGCGACAATCGCCCCCGGCTGTACTGGGCCATGACCGCCGCGCAGGCGCTGGGCGGCGTGCCGGTGCCGCTGTACCAGGACGCGATCGCCAGCGAGATGGTCTATGTGCTGCGCGACGCCGAAATCGCGTTCGCGGTGGTCGAGGACCAGGAGCAGGTCGACAAGCTGCTCGAGGTCGAGCAGGACCTGGCGGCGCAGGGCGGTGCGGTGCGCCATCTGATCTACGAAGACCCGCGCGGGCTGCGCGACTACGACCATCCGTCGCTGATGTCGTACGAGCGCCTGCAGGAGATCGGCCGCGAATACGACCGCGCGCATCCGGGCTTCTTCGACCAGGCCGTGGCGGCCGGCGATCCGGACGATACCGCGATCATCCTGTACACCTCGGGCACCACCGGCAAGCCCAAGGGCGTCTGCCATTCGCATCGCGGGCTGATCGGCGCGGCGATGCACGGCTGCGAATTCGACCGGCTCGGCCCCGACGACGACGTGCTGTCGTACCTGCCGATGGCCTGGGTCGGCGACAACCTGTTCTCGTACGCGCAGGCGCTGGCCGCGGGCTTCACCGTCAATTGCCCCGAGTCGCGCGAGACCGTGATGACGGATCTGCGCGAGATCGGCCCGACCTACTACTTCGCGCCGCCCCGCATCTACGAAAGCCTGCTGACCCAGGTGATGATCCGCATGGAGGACGCCGGCTGGGTCAAGCGCAAGCTGTTCGATTGGGCCATGGCGGTGGCGCGCCGCTGCGGCGCCGACATCCTCGATCGCCGCCCGGTGCCGCTGGGCGAACGGATGCGCTACGCGCTGGGCGAATGGCTGGTCTACGGCCCGCTGCGCAACGTGCTCGGCATGAGCCGGATCCGCGTGGCCTATACCGCGGGCGAGGCGATCGGCCCGGACCTGTTCCGCTTCTATCGCTCGATCGGCATCAACCTGAAGCAGTTCTATGGCCAGACCGAGACCTGCGCCTATGTCTGCCTGCAGCCCGACGGCCAGGTCAAGTTCGACTCGGTCGGCCCGGCCGCGCCCGGCATGGAGATCCGCATCGCCGAGAACGGCGAGGTGCTGGTGCGCGGCGTGGGGCTGCTGAAGGCCTATTACAAGCGCGACGATGCGACGCGCGAGGCGATCAACGACGAGGGCTACTTCATGACGGGCGACGCCGGCGTGATCGACGCCGACGGCCATCTGAAGATCATCGATCGCGCCAAGGACGTCGGCAAGCTGGCCGACGGCTCGATGTTCGCGCCCAAGTACATCGAGAACAAGCTCAAGTTCTTCCCCTACATCAAGGAGGCGGTGGCCTTCGGCACCGGCCGCGACCGCGTCTGCGCCTTCGTCAACATCGATTTCGAGGCGGTCGGCAACTGGGCCGAACGGCGCCATCTGCCGTACGCGGGCTATATCGACCTGGCCGCGCAGCCGCAGGTGATCGAGCTGATCACCGAATGCGTGGAGCAGGTCAATGCGGACCTCGCCAAGGATCCGGCGCTGTCCGGCTCGCAGATCGCGCGCTTCCTGATCCTGCACAAGGAGCTCGACCCCGACGACGACGAGCTGACGCGCACGCGCAAGGTGCGGCGCGGCTTCATCGCGGAGAAGTACGGCGTGCTGATCGACGCGCTGTATGCCGGACGCGCGGAGCAGTTCATCGAGACGCGCGTCAAGTTCGAGGACGGGCGCGAGGGCAGCGTCAGCGCGACGCTGAAGCTGGTGGATGCCCGGCGCTTCCCGCCGGCGGGAGCGGCGCAGGCCGCGGCGGCAACGCAGGCCGGCGCGGCAGCGCCCGCCGAGCAAGCGGCATAGCAGGGGCAGGAGGATGACGCAGATGGCGTGGCAAGGCGTGGAGCGGCGGGCCGACGGCTCGCCTGAATGGGCGGGCGCGGGGCCGGGTGCGGGGACCAGCGCGGCCGGAGAGCCGCTGGCCGAAGGCGGCGTGGCGATCGAGGCGGAGTCGAAGTCGAACCAGCGTGCGACAGGGGCGACAGCGACGCGGCATGGCGAGGTGATCCTCGACCTGCAGCATATCTCGCTGTCGTTCGGCGGCGTCAAGGCGCTGACCGATATCTCGTTCGACGTGCGCGAGCACGAGATCCGCGCGATCATCGGCCCGAACGGCGCCGGCAAGAGTTCGATGCTGAACGTGATCAACGGCGTCTATCACCCGCAGCAGGGCCGCATCGTGTTCCGCGGCGAGGAGCGGCGCAAGATGAATCCGACCGCCGCCGCGCGCCAGGGCATCGCCCGTACCTTCCAGAACATCGCGTTGTTCAAGGGCATGACCGTGCTCGACAACATCATGACCGGACGCAATACACGCTTTCGCTCCGGTCTGCTGGCCAACGCGCTGTGGTGGGGGCCCGCTCGCAACGAGGAGATCGCGCACCGGCGCAAGGTCGAGGAGGTGATCGACTTCCTCGAGATCCAGTCGATCCGCAAGACGCCGGTGGGGCGCCTGCCCTACGGCCTGCAGAAGCGCGTCGAACTGGCGCGCGCGCTGGCGGCCGAGCCGTCGCTGCTGCTGCTCGACGAGCCGATGGCCGGCATGAACGTCGAGGAGAAGCAGGACATGTGCCGCTTCATCCTGGACGTCAACCAGCAATTCGGCACCACGATCGTGCTGATCGAGCATGACATGGGCGTGGTGATGGACATCTCCGACCGCGTGGTGGTGCTCGACTACGGCAAGAAGATCGGCGACGGCACGCCCGAGCAGGTCAAGTCCAACCCCGAGGTGATCCGCGCCTACCTGGGCGCGACGCACTGAACGGCATCGCCCACTTGCGCAACGCTGACTCCCGTCCTTCACCGAGGCCACGCCGATGACCTTCTTCTTCGAAATCCTGCTCGGCGGACTGCTGTCCGGGCTGATGTACTCGCTGGTGGCGCTCGGCTTCGTGCTGATCTACAAGGCCTCCGGCGTGTTCAACTTCGCGCAGGGCGCGATGGTCTATTTCGCCGCGCTGGCCGTGGTCGGGCTGATGGACAAGGGCATGCCGATGTGGGCGGCGGTGATCGGCGCTTTCCTGGTGATGACGCTGGTCGGCATCGGCACCGAACGCTTCGTGCTGCGCAAGCTGGTCAACCAGCCGCCGATCACGCTGTTCATGGCGACCATCGGCCTGTCGTTCTTCCTCGAAGGGCTGGGGCCGCTGCTGTTCGGCAACGAGGTGCGGCCGATCCAGCTGGGCATCGTCGACGAGCCGATCGAGGCGATCCTGACCCGCTTCAATATCGTGATCTCGAAGTTCGACCTTGCCGCGGCGGCGATCGCCGGCGTGCTGGTCGCCACGCTGGCGCTGTTCTTCCAGTACACCAAGGTCGGCCGCGCGCTGCGCGCGGTGGCGGACGACCACCAGGCCGCGCTGTCGCTGGGCATTCCGCTGCAGAACATCTGGGCGATCGTCTGGGGCGTGGCCGGCTTCGTCGCGCTGGTGGCCGGCATGCTGTGGGGCTCGCGCAATGGGGTGCAATTCGCGCTGACGCTGACCGCGCTGAAGGCGCTGCCGGTGCTGATCCTCGGTGGCTTCACCTCGGTGCCGGGCGCGATCGTCGGCGGGCTGATCATCGGCGCCTCCGAGAAGCTGGCCGAGATCTATATCCCGCCGGTGTTCCAGTCGATGTTCGGCGGCAACTTCGGCGGCATCGAAGGCTGGTTCCCCTATGTGTTCGCGCTGCTGTTCCTGCTGGTGCGGCCCGAAGGGCTGTTCGGCGAAAAGCATATCGACCGCGTGTGACGGTCCCCAACGATCCAGCGGCACGACGCCAGGGAGTCGCCCATGTTCTATCGTGAAGCCGGCCAGTTCAAGACCGACTATGTCGCCGACAGCCAGATCTTTCCGATCCGGCAGGACCGCATCGGCTTCGCCGTGCTGCTCGCGCTCGCCTTCGTCGGCGTGCCGCTGATCGGCAGCGAGTACTGGTTCTCGGCGATCCTGATCCCCTTCCTGATCTTCTCGCTGGCCGCGCTGGGGCTGAACATCCTGACCGGCTACGCGGGCCAGCTGTCGCTGGGCACCGCGGCCTTCATGGCGGTCGGCGCCTACGCGGCGTACAACTTCCAGCTGCGCATCGAGGGGCTGCCGGTGCTGCTGACGTTCGTGCTGGCCGGGCTGTCGGCCGCGCTGGTCGGCGTGGCCTTCGGCCTGCCGTCGCTGCGGATCAAGGGCTTCTATCTGGCGGTGGCGACACTTGCCGCGCAGTTCTTCGTGGTGTGGGCGCTGACCAAGTTCCCCTGGTTCTCGAACAACAGCTCGTCGGGCGTGATCACCGCGCAGCAGCTGGACCTGTTCGGCCTGCCGATCGACACGCCGATGCGCAAGTACCTGTTCGTGCTGGCGATCGTCACGGTGCTGGCGCTGATCGCCAAGAACCTGGTGCGCTCGTCGACCGGACGCGCATGGATGTCGGTGCGCGACATGGACGTGGCCGCCGAGGTCATCGGCATCCCGCTGATGCGCACCAAGCTGCTGGCCTTCGCCGTCAGCTCGTTCTACTGCGGCGTGGCGGGCGCGCTGTATGCGTTCTGCTACCTGGGTTCGGTCGAGCCGGACGGCTTCTCGCTGGACCTGTCGTTCCGCGTGCTGTTCATGATCATCATCGGCGGCGTCGGCAGCATCCTCGGTTCCTTCCTCGGCGCCGCGTTCATCCTGCTGCTGCCGATCCTGCTCGACAACATGCTGCCGCCGCTGGCCGCGCTGCTGCACCTGCCGTTCACCAATGCGACGGTCTCGCACATCCAGATGATGGTGTTCGGCGGCCTGATCATCTTCTTCCTGATCGTCGAGCCGCACGGCCTGGCTCGGCTGTGGCAGATCGGCAAGGAGAAGCTGCGGCTGTGGCCGTTCCCGCATTGACGCCGTGTCGACGGGGCACGCGTCGGTGTCATGCAAACGGGTCGTTGGACAACAACGCCATAACAATGCACCTGCCAAGGTGAAGGAGACAGTGATGAGCAACCTGATTCGCAATGCCCAGCGCGTCGCGCTGGCAGTCGGCGCGGCCGCCGCGCTGCTGGTGCCGGCGCTGCCGGCGCAGGCCCAGAGCGGCGAGCAGTTCATCGCGCTGCCGAGCTACCGGGTCGGGCCGTATGGCGCCAACGGGCAGTCCTGGTACGGCGGCTTTATCGACTATCTGAACTACGTCAATCTGAAGGAAGGCGGCGTCAACGGCGTCAAGCTCAGCTGGGAAGAGTGCGAGACCGAGTACAACAACGCCAAGGGCGTCGAATGCTATGAGCGCCTGAAGGGCAAGAACCCGACCACCAAGGGCACCGCCTACCATTCGATGTCGACCGGCATCTCGTACGCGCTGGTCGACAAGACCGCGGCCGACAAGGTGCCGCTGGTGATGATGGGCTATGGCCGCACCGATGCGGTGGACGGCTCGGTGTTCCCCTACGCCTTCCCGCTGGTGACGACCTACCAGATGCAGGTGTCGGCGATCGTCAAGTACCTGGCCGGCAAGAGCGGCGGTTCGCTGGCCGGCAAGAAGATCGTCTACCTGTACCACGACTCTGCCTACGGCAAGGAGCCGATCGTCGCGCTGCAGGCCGAGGCCAGGCTCGGCAAGTTCGACCTGATCGAGATCCCGGTCGCGCATCCGGGCAACGAGCAGGGCGCGCAATGGCTGCGCATCCGCCAGGAGCGGCCCGACTACGTGATCTTCTGGGGCTGGGGCGTGATGAACCAGACCGCGCTGAAGGCAGCGCAGAAGGTCGGCTATCCGCGCGACAAGATGATCGGCTCGTGGTGGGCCGGCTCCGAGGAGGACACCGTGCCCGCGGGCGACGCCGCCAAGGGCTACATGAGCGCGACCTGGAACGTGGCCGGCAAGGGCGTGCCCCTGATCGCCGATATCGAGAAGGTGGTCTACGGCGGCGGCAAGGGCAATATGCAGGACCGCAACAAGATCGGCTCGGTGCTGTACAACCGCGGCGTGTCGGCGGCGGTGGTCACGGTCGAGGCCATTCGCGTCGCGCAGAACAAGTTCGGCAAGGGCAAGCCGATGAGCGGCGAGCAGATGCGCTGGGCCTTCGAGAACCTGAACCTGACCAACGCGCGGCTGCAGCAGCTCGGCGCCACCGGCCTGCTGCCGGAGATCAAGACCAGCTGCGAAAACCACGAGGGTTCGGGCAAGGTCAAGATCCAGCAATGGGACGGCGCCAAGTGGACCGTGGTGTCGGACTGGATCGAGGGCAACAAGGGCCTGATCCACCCGCTGTTCAAGGCCAACGCGGCGCAGTACGCGAAGGAGAAGGGCATCACGCCGGCGTGCGCGAAGTCGTGATGCGCATCTTGAAGCTTGCGTAGGGGTTCTCCCTCTTCCCGATCTCCCGCCCGGAGCGGGAGAGGGAGAACACCGCCGCGCCCCGCTATCACTACCGAGGTCCACCATGACCCTGCTGTCCATCAACAACATCGAAGTGATCTACGACCACGTGATCCTGGTGCTCAAGGGCGTGTCGCTCGACGTGCCGGAGGGCAGCATCGTGGCGCTGCTGGGGGCCAACGGGGCGGGCAAGACCACCACGCTGAAGGCGATCTCGAACCTGCTGCGCGCCGAGCGCGGCGACGTGACCAAGGGCTCGATCGAATACCGCGGCGCGCGCGTGGACCAGCTGACGCCGAACGATCTGGTCAAGCGCGGCGTGATCCAGGTAATGGAAGGCCGCCACTGCTTCGCCCACCTGACCATCGAGGAGAACCTGCTGACCGGCGCCTATACGCGCGGACTGTCGCGCGGCGAAACGCGCGACGAGCTCGACAAGATCTACACCTACTTTCCGCGCCTGAAGACCCGGCGCAAGTCGCAGGCCGGCTATACGTCCGGCGGCGAGCAGCAGATGTGCGCGATCGGCCGGGCCATGATGGCCAAGCCCAATATGGTGCTGCTCGACGAGCCGTCGATGGGGCTGGCGCCGCAGATCGTCGAGGAGATCTTCGAGATCGTGCGCGACCTGAACCAGCGCGAGCGCGTCAGCTTCCTGCTGGCCGAGCAGAACACGATGGTCGCGCTGCGCTATGCGGACTACGGCTACATCCTCGAGAACGGCCGCGTGGTGATGGACGGCGCCGCCGAGGCGCTGCGCACCAACGAGGACGTCAAGGAGTTCTACCTCGGCGTGGCCGCCAACGATGCCGACGGCGGCGGCCGCAAGTCGTTCCGCGACGTCAAGAGCTACCGCCGGCGCAAGCGCTGGCTCGCCTGAGCGGCGCGCGGACCGGCTGGCCCGCGCGGCGATCGGCGCCGGCAACTTGCCTTGCCCAGCCGCGGCCGTATCCGGTATCGCCCGGCACCCATCCTTACCGACATCCGTCACCATGTCCGAATACTTCGACGCTCTCGAGACGCGCGATCCCGCCGCGCGCGAACAGGCCCTGATGGCCGCGCTGTCGCGCCAGGTCGCGCATGCCAGGACGCACGCGCCGTACTTCGCCGAGGCGCTGCGCGATGTCGATCCGCAGGCGCTGACCACGCGCGAGGCGCTGGCCGCGCTGCCGGTCACGCGCAAGGCGCAGCTCGGAGCGCTGCAGCAGGCCAGCGCTCCGCTCGGCGGGCTCAACGCGACGCCGCTCGGCGCGCTGCGCCATATCTACCAATCGCCGGGGCCGCTGCATGAACCCGACGGCCACGGGCCCGACTGGTGGCGCACCGCGCGCGCGATGTTCGCCGCAGGCTTTCGCCGCGGCGAGCTGGTCTACAACACCTTCTCCTATCACTTCACGCCGGCCGGCATGATGATGGAAACCGGCGCGCACCGGCTGGGCTGCTGCGTGTTCCCGGCCGGCGTCGGCCAGACCGAATCGCAGGTGCAGGCGCTGTCGATGCTGCGGCCCGCGGCCTACGCCGGCACGCCGTCGTTCCTGAAGATCCTGCTCGAACGCGGCGCCGAGCTCGGCCAGCCGTGCAGCCTGGCCAAGGCACTGGTGTCGGGCGAGGCGCTGCCGCCTTCGCTGCGCGCCTGGTTCGTCGAGCGCGGCATCAAGGTGCACCAGATGTACGGCACCGCCGATGTCGGGCTGATCGCCTATGAAAGCGACGGCGGCGACGGCTGGGTGGTCGACGAGGGCGTGCTGGTCGAGATCGTCGAACCGGGCGGCACGCGGCCGATGCCGGAGGGCGAGGTCGGCGAGGTGGTGGTCACGGTGCTGGGCAACGAGGACTATCCGCTGATCCGCTTCGGCACCGGCGATCTGTCCGCGGTCGTGCCGGGCTCGTCGACGACGCCGAGCCCCTGCGGGCGCACCAATATCCGGCTGCGCGGCTGGCTGGGCCGCGCCGACCAGACTACCAAGGTCAAGGGGATGTTCGTCCATCCCGGCCAGATCGGCGAGGTGATGCGCCGCCATCCCGAGCTGCGCGCCGCGCGGCTGGTGGTCACCGGCGCGCCGGGCGCCGACGTGATGACGCTGCATTGCGACGCCACGCGCGACGATCAAGGGCTGGCCGATGCGATCGCCGTGTCGATGCGCGACGTGATGCGGCTCAAGGGCGAGGTGAAGTTCGTGCCGGCCGGTTCCCTGCCGCAAGACGGCAAGGTCATCGAGGACGCGCGCAGCTACGACTGAGCGCGGTAGGCCAAGCGAAGTCAGCGCCGCCGCGGCGGTTCCGGCTCGCTGGACCGCGTGCCCGATGCCGGCCCATAGCCGCCGCGCGGCCGTGTCGGCAGGTACAGCAGATAGGCGGTCGCCACCGCGCCGAGCACCAGCAGCGCAATCGAGAACACCGGCCTGGCGCGCAGCAGCCAGGCCGTGGTCGGCAGCGAGATCCACATCGTTCCGATCGCCAGGATCTTGGCGCGCAGCGGGATGCTGCGATGGCGCTGCCAGTCGTGCACGATCGGCCCGAGCCGGGGATGGCTCATCAGCCAGTCGTGGAAGCGTTCCGAGCCGCGCGCGAAGCAGGCCGCGGCCAGCAGCACGAACGGCGTGGCGGGCAGCACCGGCAGGAAGATGCCGAGCACCGCCAGCACCATGCAGACGATGCCGAGCGTGGCCCAGGCCGCGCGGATGACGCGTTCGCGGCGGCTGCGCCGGACCTCGGCAATGACGACAGGGGGTTTATCCAGCGGGGAATCTCCAGCGGTCTGCGGGGACGACCGCATCCGCGGTGGCGGCGACGGTCAGCAGGTGGCGCACAGGCGCGCCTTGGCCGCATCGTACTCGGCCTTCATCCGCGCGACAATCTCGCCGGCCGACGCGATCGCGTCGATCTGCCCCACGCCCTGGCCCGCGCCCCAGATGTCCTTCCACGCCTTCGCCTTCGAGCTGCCGCTGGAAAAATCCATCTTGCTCTTGTCGGCCTGCGGCAGGTTCTCCGGATCGAGCCCCGAATTGAGGATGCTCTCGCGGATGTAGTTGCCGTGCACGCCGGTGAACAGGTTGGTGTAGACGATGTCCGCGGCGGCCGCATCGGTGATCGAGCGCTTGTACGCTTCGCTGGCATGCGCTTCCTGCGAGGCGATGAAGCGCGTGCCGACATAGGCGAAGTCGGCGCCCATCGCCTGCGCGGCCAGCACCGCGTCGCCGGTGGCGATCGAGCCCGACAGCGCGATCGGGCCGTCGAAGATGCGCCGCACCTCGCCCACCAGCGCGAACGGCGACAGCGTGCCGGCATGCCCGCCGGCACCGGCCGCGACCAGGATCAGGCCGTCGACGCCGGCCTCGATCGCCTTCTCGGCATGGCGCAGGTTGATCACGTCGTGCAGCACGATGCCGCCATAGCTGTGCACCGCGTCGATCATCTCCTTGACCGGCGCGCGCAGCGAGGTGATGAAGATCGGCACCTTGTGCTCGACGCAGACGCGCACGTCCTGCTCCAGCCGCGCATTCGACGCGTGCACGATCTGGTTGACCGCAATGGGCCCGACCGTGGCGTCGGGGTTGGCCGCGCGGAACGCCGCCAGTTCCTGCTGCATCTGCGTCAGCCATTCGTCGAGCAGCTCGGCGGGGCGCGCATTCAGCGCCGGAAACGAACCGACGATGCCGGCCTTGCATTGCGCCAGCACCAGTTCGGGATAGCTGACGATGAACATCGGCGACGCGATCACGGGCAGCGTCAGGTTCTGCAGGACGGCGGGAATCTGTTTGGCGGCGGGCATGGTGTCTCCTGAACCTCGGAAGCGATGCGCGGCATCGGCGTTTTTCTGAACGATCGTTCGATTATAGAAAACTTGCGCGAGGCGACGGTAGCGCAACGGTAGAGGCCCTAGTCTAGCGCCCGGTAATCGGCGATGAACCAAAAAAAAGCCCCGCGTCCGGGGCGGGGCAATTACCACGAAGACTGATACATCGACGGCGGGCACCTGCCAATGCCGGAACCGTCAACGGCATGGTAGAGCGGCAATATGACGATCCGGGGACGACCCGGTGACGTCTCGGTGAAGCGGCAATAGCGTCGGTGCAACGGATTGCGCCCGGACGTGCCTACACCCGCTGCAGCAGCAGACCCTTCAGATATTCGCCCTCGGGGAAGGCCGCCAGCATCGGATGGTCGGTGCCGGCAGACAGCCGCCGCAGGATGCGCGCATCGACGCGCGCGTCGGTGGCGGCGCCGGCCACGATCTTGTGGAACAGCTCCATGCCGATCGCGCCCGAGCATGAATAGGTGAACAGCAGACCGCCTGGCCGCAGCAGCTGCATGCCGACCAGATTGATTTCCTTGTAGGCGCGCGCGGCGCGGTCGATATGCTGGGCCGACGGCGCGAACTTGGGCGGATCCAGCACGATCAGGTCGAACTGCCGGCCCTCGGCGCGGAACTGCCGCAGCGACTTGAACACGTCCGCGTCGAGCCAGGTCGCACGGCCCGCATCGAAGCCGTTCAGCGCGACATTGCCCTCGGCAATCTTCAGCGCCTCGCCCGACGAATCGATCGACACGACCGACGCCGCGCCGCCGCGCAGCGCCGCCAGCGAGAAGCCGCCGGTGTAGCAGAAGCAGTTCAGTACCTCGCGCCCTTCGGCGAGGTCGCCGACCAGCTTGCGGTTGTCGCGCTGGTCGACATAGAAGCCGGTCTTGTGGCCGTTGCGGACATCGACGTAGTAGCGCACGCCGTGTTCGGTGACCGACAGCTCGGGATCGGGCTCGGCGCCGGCCAGCACGCCGGTCACCAGTTCCAGCCCTTCGCGCTCGCGCACCGCGGCGTCGGAGCGCTCGTAGACGTTGGGGCAACCGGTCTCCCTGACCAGTGCCTGCACGATCGCGTCCTTCCACTGCTCGACGCCGGCCGCATTGAACTGGCAGACCAGTTGCGCCTGCTCGGCACCGCGCCCGGCGCCGTAGTAGTCGACCACCAGCCCGGGCAGCCGGTCGGCCTCGCCGAACACCAGCCGTACCGCGTCGCTGTCGCTGACCCACTGGCGGCGATGCGCGACCGCGGCGGCGACGCGGCGCTTGATCAGCGCATGGTCGACCGGCTCGTTCTCGTCGAAGGTCCAGACCCGCGCGCGGATCTGCGAGTGCGGGCTGTAGGCGGCCTTGGCGAGAAAGCGGCCGTCGGCGGCGCGTACGGTGATGGTGGCGCCTGGCTCGGCGCGGCCCTCGACGCGGTCGACGCCGGTCGCATAGATCCAGGGATGGCGGCGCAGCAGGGACTTCTCCTTGCCGGGCTTCAGGGTCAGCGTATTCATGATTCAGGGAAGGGAGGCCGCGCATCGGCGGCCTTCGGGTTCACCGCGCGGTTCGCTCCTCTCCGGCCTGCGGGACATGCCGGAGAGAGGGCACGGTGGAAACGGGACGGTGCAAACGGGGAGGCGCAAGCGGGACGGCGCAAAAGGGACGGTGCAAAAGGGACAGGCTCCGCCGGCCGTAGCCGGCGTCCGCGTCGCGTTACAGCACCACCTTGACCATCGGATGCGCGGTCAGCGCGCGATACAGGTCGTCGAGCTGCTCGCGGCTGGTGACCCAGACCGTCACGGTCAGGCCAAGATAGTTGCCGTTGCGCGACGGGCGCATCTCCATCTTGCCGGCATGAAAGCCCGGGTCGAATTCCTGCACCAGCGTGACGATGGCCTCGGCGAAGCCGTCCTGCATCGCGCCCATCACCTTGATGGGGAAATCGCTCGGGTATTCGATCAGCGAAGGCTGGTCGCGCCCGTTGTCGGTGTTGTCGGCGCTCATGGCGGCGGCCTCCTTGTTGCGTGTTACTTGCGCTTGAACCACAGGCGGATGGTGTCCCAGATGCGGCCGAAGAAGCCGGCCTCCGGCACCTCCTCCAGCGCGACCACCGGGAATTCCGCCACCTTGGTGGTGCCGTCCATCAGCTTGACGGTGCCGACCTGCTGGCCCGCCGAAATCGGCGCCACCAGCAGCTCCTGACGCTCCAGCACCGGCTTCAGACGGCCCGCGGTGCCCTTGGGCACGGTCACGTAGGTCTCGTCGCGGACGCCGATCTTGATCGAGTCGTTCTTGCCCTTGTAGATGTCCGGCGTGGCCAGCACCTGGCCCTTGTCGTAGAGGCGCAGCGTGTCGAAGAACTGGAAGCCGTAGTTCAGCACCTTCAGGCTTTCCTGCGTGCGGACCTGTTCGCTGGTGGTGCCGATCACGATCGAGATCAGCCGGCGCGAGCCATTCGGCACGTTGGCCAGCGGGCGCTTGGCCGAGGAGATCAGGCAGTAGCCCGCCGAGCGGGTGTGGCCGGTCTTGACGCCGTCCACGGTCGAATCGATGTACAGCAGGCGGTTGCGGTTGGGCTGCTTGATCTTGTTATAGGTGAACTCCTTTTGCGAGTACATGCCGTAGTACTCGGGGAAGTCCTGGATCAGGCGCGTCGTCAGGATCGCCAGGTCCGCCGCGGTGGTGTAGTGGTTCGGGTCGGGAATGCCGTCGGTATTCGTGAAATGCGTGCTCTTCATGCCCATGCGCTGGGCCTCGCGGTTCATCATCGCGACAAAGCCTTCCTCCGAGCCGCCGACCGCCTCGGCCAGCGCCAGCGCGGCGTCGTTGCCCGACTGCACGATCAGGCCCATCAGCAGGTCCTGCACCGTGACCGGCTTGTTCGGCTCGATGAACATGCGCGACTCGTCGCTCTTGACCTTCAGCACGAGATTGGTCGGCACCACCGCCTGGTCCAGCGTCAGGCGCTTTTCCTTCAGCGCCTGGAAGGCCAGGTAGGCGGTCATGATCTTGGTCAGCGAAGCCGGCTCGATGCGGGCGTCGGCATTCTGCGAGCCGAGCGCCTGGCCGCTGGTGACGTCATAGAGCATCCACGCCTTGGCTGCCACCTGCGGCATCGGCACGGCCTGCGCGCGCACCGTCAGCGGTGCGCTGGCGAGCGCGAGCACGGCGGCGCTGGCCAGCAGGGTATGGGCGATGCGGTGGGAGAACAGCGGCGAAGCTTGATTGAACATGTTTTCAGGTTCCGACAAGAGAGAAAGGGCAGCGTCGCGCCGCCACGCGGGCGTGGCGGCGGGGCAAGGAGCGGCGGCCACGGATCGCCGTGGCCGCCCGCTCAATGCCCGGGCTCAGCGCTGCCACGCATTGACGACGAGCTGCTTGATCAGGTGCAGCTTGCGATGGAAGAAATGATCGGCGCCGGGAATGACCGTGACCGGCAGTTCCTGCGGCCGCGCCCAGTCGAGCACGCTGGCGAGCGGCACGGTCTCGTCCTGCTCGCCGTGGATCACGATGGTATCGGCGGGCACCTGCGCGACCTGCCAGCGCGAAGCCGCGGTGCCGACCATCGCCAGCCGCTCGGCGGGCGTGCCGGCCTCGGCCAGGCGCCGCGCCACATGGCTGACGACGAAGCTGCCGAACGAGAAGCCGGCCAGCGCCAGCGGCAGCGTGGCCGCGTCGGCGGACCAGTCGCGCTGCTGGCGCATCCACTCGATCACCGCCAGCAGATCGTCCTGCTCGCCCTGGCCGTTGTCGTGCTCGCCGGCGGTGCCGCCGACCCCGCGGAAGTTCGGCCGCACGGTGGCGTAGCCCAGCTGCACGAAGGCGCGCGCCAGCGTCTGCGCGACCTTGTTGTCCTTGGTGCCGCCGAACAGCGGATGCGGATGGCCGACCAGCGCGAGGCCGCGCACCGGGGCGGCCTGCGGCAGGTCGACCGAGACGTCGATCGCGCCGGCGGGACCGGCAACGGTGAGTACCTGGGTATGCGCGTTCATGGCAGGAAGGGCGGAAATCCGGGAACGAAAGCGGGCAGCGGATGGCGGCGGATGCGGCCGAGCGCGGCGCTCAGCGATCCACCATCAGGCGTTCGACCGGCTTGCCGTGGATCAGATGGCTGTCGATGATTTCGTCGATGTCCTGCTCGTCGACGAATGTGTACCAAACGGCCTCCGGGTAGACCACCAGTACCGGACCGAGTTCACAGCGGTTCAGGCAGCCGGCCTTGTTGATCCGCACCCGGCCCTCGCCGCCGGCGATGCCCAGCTCCTTGCAGCGCTTCTTGGCGTATTCCTGCATCGCCTTGGCGTTGTGGTTGGCGCAGCAGTTTTCGCCCGGCTCGCGCTGATTCAGGCAGAAGAAGACGTGGTGCTGGTAGTAGCTGCTCATGCGTGGGAGGGCGCGGCGCGCTCGGCTGGGCCGCGCGCGCGGCTTGGCGCCGGTCGGAACGGTGGGAAGCTCGGAATTATACGGCGAGCCGGGGGCCGTTTCGACCGCATGGCGGCGCCTGCAGCGCGGCGCGATGGCGCGAGTTAGCTATGGGCCACAGAATGCGTCGGCCTGGCGCCCTCGTGGCGAGCGGCGGAGGGGCCGCTGCCGGCTGCGCCTCCCTCATCGCCACATATTGCGCATCCGCGCGGCGAGGTCGACCGCCGGCAGAGAGGCGCGCAGGGGCGCCGCATCGACCGGCGGAGGCGGCGGCCACGCGCGGCTGTGGAAATGCGGCATCACGCGATTGGGCAGGAAGCGCGTGCGCGACGCATACACGTGGCGGTCGCCCATGCCGGGCTGCTGGTGCACGTAGAAGCGCTGCGGCACCACGATGTCGAGATGGTCGCGCGCGCGGGTCATCGCGACATAGAGCAGCCGGCGCTCCTCCTCGATCTCCTCGGTGGTGCCGGTGGCCAGGTCGGAGGGCAGGCAGCCGTCGACCGCGTTCAGCACGTAGACCGCCTTCCACTCCTGGCCCTTGGCCGAATGGATCGTCGACAGGATCAGGTAGTCCTCGTCGCGCAGCGGCACGCCCGATTCGTCGCTGGAGGCGTCGGGCGGGTCCAGCGTCAGCTCGGTCAGGAAGCGTTCGCGCGAGCCGTAGGTCGCGGCGATGCGCGCCAGCTGCTGCAGGTCGGCGGCACGCGCGGCGGCATCGTCGTGCAGCCGCTCCAGATGCGGTTCGTACCAGCGCAGCACGCGCTCGAAGTCGACCGGCCACGCCGCCGCCGGCGCCATCGCCTCGCGCGCCAGCGCGACCAGTTCCGTCCAGGCGTGCGCGGCGGCCGCCGGCGCTTCGAACGATTCGAGCGCGAACAGCGGATCGTTGGCGAGCTCCAGCCCGTCGAGCACGCGCGCCGCGGTCTTCGGTCCGACACCCGGCATCAGCTGCAGCGTGCGAAAGCCCGCCATGCGGTCGCGCGGATTCTCGAGCCAGCGCAGCACCGCGAGCATGTCCTTGACGTGGGTTGACTCCAGGAATTTGAGCCCGCCGAACTTGACGAACGGGATGTTGCGGCGGACCAGCTCCAGTTCGAGCTGCGCGCTGTGGTCGGCGGCGCGGAACAGCACCGCCTGCGCCATCAGCGCCAGCCCTTCCTCGCGCCGCGCCAGGATGCGCTCGACCACGAAGCGCGCCTGCTCGGTCTCGTCGTTGACCACCACCACGCCCGGCTTCTCGGCGCTGGCGCGGTCGGACCACAGGTCCTTGGTAAAGCGCTCGGCGGCCAGCCCGATCACCGCGTTGGCCGCGGCCAGGATCGGCTGCGTCGAGCGGTAGTTGCGCGACAGCGTGACCTGTCCCGCCGGCGGCGAGAAGCGGTGCGGGAAGTCGAGGATATTGCGCACGGTGGCGCCGCGGAACGCGTAGATCGATTGCGCATCGTCGCCGACCACGGTCAGGCCGCGGCCGTCGGGCTTGAGCGACAGCAGGATCGCCGCCTGCAGCGCATTGGTGTCCTGGTATTCGTCGACCAGCACGTGGTCGAAGCGCTCGCCCATGTCGCGCGCCAGCGCCGGCTCGGCCAGCGCCTGCGCCCAGTACAGCAGCAGGTCGTCGTAGTCGAGCACCTGCTGCTTCTGCTTGGCCTCGACATAGCCGGCGAACAGCGTGCGCAGCGCGTCGACCCACATCGCGTAGCGGGGGAACTGCCGCTGCAGCACCTCTTCGAGCGGCAACTGCGTGTTGACCACGCGCGAATAGATCGCCAGGCAGGTTTCCTTCCGGGGGAAGCGCGCGTTCTGCGCCGACAGGCCGAGGTCGTGCCGCACCACGTTGATCAGGTCGGCGGAATCGCCGCGGTCGCTGATCGTGAAGGAGGGCGACAGGCCCAGCGTTTCCGCGTATTCGCGCAGCAGGCGCGCGCCGATCGCGTGGAAGGTGCCGGCCCATTGCAGCGCGGCGCGGCCGGGATTGGCCGACGAGGTGGTGCCGTTGCGGGCGGCGAAGGCCTGGTCGACGATGCGCTCGACACGCCGGCCCATCTCGACCGCGGCGCGCCGAGAGAACGTCAGCAGCAGGATGCGGCGCGGATCGGCGCCGCCCAGCAGCAGATGCGCGACGCGGTGCGCCAGCGTATTGGTCTTGCCCGAGCCTGCGCCGGCGATGATCAGCAGCGGCTGGTCGGTCGGGTGCTCGACCGCTTCACGCTGCTCGGGATTGAGGGCGGCGAGATAGTCGACCGGGTCAGCCGGGTCGGACTGGGCGGCGGCAGGAGCGAGGGCGAGATCGACGGACACGGGGCAGGCGAGGGCGAAAACCGGAAATGTTCGCCGCAGACTGTATATCCATACAGATGTATTGGGCAAGCGGGGGATCGTTGAAGGGGCGAGAAGGGCGCTTTTGCTGTGGTGACGCCCGAGTTGCCCTCTCCCACTGCGCCTCACCGGCAAGCGGGCGAGGGGAGCCAACCGGCAGCCTTGCCGAGTGCCTGCGGGGTTCTCTCTCTTCCGCTTGTCGGAGAGGGTTGGGGAGAGGGGAAGCGGCGCCGGCATACCGCAGCCGCCCCTTCCCTGTCAGCGCATCAAACCGCCTTGCCCAACGCCTGATCCAGCAGCTTGTGCAGGCTGTCCCACTCCGGCTCGCCAACGTAGCGCTTCAGGATGCGGCCGTCCTTGTCCACCACGAAGGTGGTCGGCGTCAGCTGCACGTCGCCGAACGCCTTGGCCGCGGAGCCGTCCGAATCGAGCGCGACCTTGAACGGCAGCTTGCGCGTCTCGGTGAAATTGGTCACATACATCGGCGGGTCATAGCTCATCGCCACGGCGACGAACTCGAGGCCCTTGTCCTTGAACTGCCGATAGGTGCGCACCATGTCAGGCATCTCCTTGACGCAGGTGGTGCAGCTGGTGGCCCAGAAGTTGACCATATAGACCTTGCCCTGCAGCTGCGCGGTGCTGACGCGCTCGCCGGACAGCAGCACGAAGGTCGCCTGCGGCGCTTGCCGCGCCGGGGTCAGCGCGCGGTAGCCGAACCAGCCGAGCAGGACCAGCACCAGCAGGCCCACGATCAGCGGCCAGCGCTTGCGGGCAGAGGCGGGACGTTCCGGTTGGGAGGCGGACGAAGTCATGATGGGCCGACCGAAGGAGGGGAAAACGCCATTCTAGCGCCGCGGCGGCCGATGGCGCCCGAGCGCTGGCGGGGGCGGGCTCAGCGCGCGCCGGCCCCGGCCGCCATCGCGGCGCGCGCGGTATCGAGCGACTGCTCCAGATAGGCGCCGTAGAAGTCCGGCTGCATGCCGCGCAGCGGCGGCGCGGCCGGCCGGCCGCGTCCGTCGAGGAACAGCACCGTCGGCGCGAAGCGGATGCCGTGCTCGCGCGCCCAGGCACGGGCGGTGGTGGCACGGCCGTCGGCATCGCGGATCGGCGTCGCCGCGCTCATGTCGAGCTCGTGCGCGACGAGTTGCCCGGCGGCGGCCTGTGGGCCCAGATAGTTGCGCCGCACCGCCTCGCAATAGCCGCAGTCCGGCAGCGTCACCAGCACCACCAGCGGTTCGCCGCGCCGGCTGGCCGCGCGGGTTTCCGCCGCCAGGTCGCTGACAGCGGGCAGGTGCGCGGGACTCGCCGCCCGTGCCGGCGGGGCGGCTGCGGCGAGGGCCCAGGCGAGCGCCAAGGCGGCCACCGGCATGCCGGCAAGCCACGCCAAGCTCGAGCCCCGAGGCCATGCCGGACCGATGCGGCGAGCTGCGAAGTCGAAAAGCATAATGAAATATCGAGAAGAGAAAGACACTGCGCCAGTGCCTGATCCCCGATAATAGCGGCTTGGCCGCCCCGCTGCCGGGGCGGCGCATGGTCCCTCTTTTTTGGGCCGTCCTTCGTTCACCCGTCCGATCCCGCTTTCGATGTCTCGCCTTTCGTTCCTCCGCCGGCCGGCCCGGTGTTGCGCCGGCCTGGCGGTGGCCGCGCTGCTGGCCTGCTCGCCGCGCTACGACTGGCGGACCATCCAGTCCAACGAGGGCGGGTACGCCGCGCTCTATCCCCGCAAGCCGACCAGCGCCGCGCGCGATGTCGCGATCGCGGGCCGCAAGCTGCCGATGACGATGGAAGCGGCCCGCGTCGACGAGACGCTGTTCGCGGTTGGCGTGGTCACGCTGCCCAGCGACGACGCCGCGCTGCGCGCCGAGGCGCTGTCGGCGATGCAGTCCGGTCTGCTGGCCAATCTGGGCAACGCGCCAATCGAGCCGGTACAGATGCGCGCGGTCACGGTGATGTCGTCGGCCCAGCCGCCGGTGGCGCTGCCGGCCATCGAAATCCGCGTCGCCGCGGTGTCGCCGCAGGACAAGGCGCCGCGCCGGCTGACCGCACGGCTGGTCGCCAAGGGCACCAAGGTCTACCAGGCGGTCGTGCTCGAAGCCGGCGATGCCGCGCGCGACCAGCGCCAGGCCGAGCAGGTCGAGCAGTTCCTGGCCGGCTTCCACCCGTTCTGATGCCTTCCCGTCCCGGTCCGCGCAGCACCCGCATCGGCCTGTCCATGCGCCCATCCGCGCTGCTGCGCCGGGGCGAGGGCGCGCTGGTGTTCGCCTGCTTCGCGGCCGCCTATGTGCTGTCGTACGCGCTGCGCACCATCAACGCGGTGATCGCCCCCGAGCTGATCGCCGACCTGCGGCTGTCGAACGCCGATCTGGGCCTGCTGTCGTCGGCCTATTTCCTCGCCTTCGCCGCGATGCAGCTGCCCGTCGGCCAGTGGCTGGACCGGCGCGGCGTGCGCCGCGTCGAAACGGTGCTGCTGCTGGTCGCGGCGGTGGGCGCGCTGGTGTTCGCGCTGGCCGGCTCGGCGGCGACCTTGTGGCTGGGGCGGGCGCTGATCGGCGCCGGGGTGTCGGCCTGCCTGATGGCTTCCTATACCGCCTATCGCCGCTGGTTTCCGACCGCGAGGCAGAGCCAGCTGTCGGTCTGGATGCTGGTCGCCGGCAGCGGCGGCGCGCTGATGACGACGCTGCCGGTGCAGGCGGTGCTGCCATGGCTGGGCTGGCGCGGCGTGTTCCTGGTGATGGCGGGCCTGCTGCTGGCGTCGGCGCTGGCGCTGTATCGGGGGCTCGCCCGGGTCGAGCGGCGCAGCGCGCGGCTGGCGCGCGGGGGGCAGCCCGTCAGCGCGTCGGCGCAGCCCGCCAATATCGCGGCCGACATCGGAACCGCCGGCGCGACCGGCATGGCGCCGGCGCCCGCGGCGATGGCCGGCGGCTATCGCGCGCTGCTGCGCCACCCCGCCTTCGTCCGCGTGCTGCCCTTCGGGCTGCTGAACCAGGCCGGCTTCATGGCGGTGCAGACGCTGTGGGTCGGCCCCTGGCTGGTCGACGTGCTGGGCTTCGGGCCGGACCGCACCGCGCAGATCCTGTTCCTGTTCAATATCGCGCTGCTGGCCGGCTATCTGCTGCTGGGCTGGCTGGCACCGCGGCGCGCGCGCGACCCGGTCGAATCCGCGCGGCTGGTGATGATCGGCGCCGGGCTGACACTGGTGCTGCAGGCGGCGATCGTCGCCTGGACCGCGCCGGCGGCGTGGCTGCTGTGGCCGCTGCTGGCGATGTGCGCGAGCACGCTGTCGCTGATCCTGAGCACGCTGAGCCTGGCGTTTCCCGCCGAGGTGGCCGGGCGCGCCAATACCACCTACAACCTGCTGGTGTTCGGCGGCAGCTTCCTGATCCAGTGGGGGCTGGGTGTCGCGATCGATCTGTTCCGCGACGCCGGGCTGCCGCAGGCCGACGCCTTCCGCGCGGCATTGGGCGGGCTGCTGGCGCTGCAGCTCGTCGGCTATCTCTGGTATGCGCTGGTGCCGCGGTTGTGGCGGCGCGCGGCCGCCTGAATGCCGCCGGCGTTTCCCATGATCCGGCGGGTTTGAACGGTCCGGGTTTGGAAAGGTCGGGGGTTGGAAAGGTCCGTAGTGTGGATAGGCCCGAAGGTTTGAAGAGATTCGGGCTCAGGAAAAAAACAGGAAGGAGCAAATCATGCGTTGGGAAATCTGGCTCGCCTATTTCGCGGCCTGCTGGGCGATCGCGGTCTCGCCGGGCTCTGGGGCCGTGCTGTCGATGAGCCACGGACTGTCCTATGGGCTGCGCAGGACCACCACGACGATCCTAGGACTGCAGACCGGGCTGCTGATCGTGCTGCTGGTCGCCGGCGGCGGGCTCGGCGCGCTGCTGATCGCGTCCGAACATGCGTTCGCCGCGGTCAAGACGGTGGGCGCGCTGTATCTGATCTATCTGGGCGTGCAGCAATGGCGCGCGCGCGTCGAGCAGGAGCCGGGCGGCGCGAACGGCGAGGGCGAGGCGCCGGGCGGCATCCGCGTGGCCGCGATGAGTCCGCGCCGGCGGTTCGCCACCGGCCTGCTGACCAATGTCACCAATCCGAAGGGCATCGTCTTCATGGTCGCGGTGCTGCCGCAGTTCATCGATGCGGGCCGGCCGCTGGCGCCGCAGCTGGCAATCCTGGCCGTGACGATGTGCGCGGTCGACCTGATCGTGATGCACGGCTACGCGCTGCTGGCCTCGCGCATGCAAGGGCTGTTCCGCGATGCGCGCGCGATGCGCTGGCAGAACCGCGTGTTCGGCAGCGTGCTGATGGCGGTCGGCGCGGCGCTGTTCTTCGTGCGGCGCCAGCCGGGCTGAACGCCGTCGGACCGCGCCGGCTGGCGATCCCCCGGCCGGTTTGCTTCAATGGTGGTTACCTCGCCCCTGGAGCCGACCGATGCCGCGCCGTGCCGACCATATCGACCATACCGTTCCGCCAATAGAAGACCCGCCGCCGCCTGGCGTGCCGCCCGATCACCCGCCGATCGAGGAGGAGCCGGAACCGCCGGGCGAGCCGCCTGAAGCGCGACTTCCGGCTTGATGTACCGCAATGCGCCGCCACCGCGCCGGTTCACTCCCTCTCCCACATGTGGGAGAGGAGCGGGGAGAGGGCAAGGGCGATTGAATGACCGGCGGCGTCGATAGGGCGACCGCCCGTTCCCTCTCCCCCGACCCTCTCCCGCCAGCGGGAGAGGGCAGCCGATGGCGGCCCTGAGCCATTAAACCGGGCGCAATACCCGCCGATACTGCACGGCCTCCGCGGCGTGCGCCGTGCCGATGAAATCCGCGCCGCCCAGGTCCGCAATGGTCCGCGCGACCTTCAGCACGCGAAAGTACGAACGCGCCGACCAGCCCAGCCGTGCCATCGCGGCGCGCAGCAGCCCCTGCGCCTGCTCGTCGAGCGGGCAATGCCGCTCGATCTCCTGTCCCGCCAGTTCCCCGTTGGGTTTGCCCTGCCGTTCGAGCTGCCGCGCCCGGGCGGCCAGCACGCGCGCGCGGATCGCCGCGCTGTCCTCGCCGGGCGGGCCATCCAGCGTGTCCTGCTGGCTTTGCGCCGGCACTTCGATCTGCAGATCGATCCGGTCCAGCAGCGGCCCGGACAGCCGCGACTGGTAGCGCAGCACCTGGTCGGGCGTACAGCGGCAGGCGCGGGCCGGATGGCCCTGGTAGCCGCAGGGGCAGGGGTTCATCGCCGCGACGAACTGGAAGCGTGCCGGGAAGTCGGCCTGCCGGCCCGCACGCGAGATCGTGATGCGGCCCGACTCCAGCGGCTCGCGCAGGACCTCCAGCACGCGCCGCTCGAACTCGGGCAACTCGTCGAGGAACAGCACGCCGTGATGCGCCAGCGAAATCTCGCCGGGGCGCGGATCGCCGCCACCGCCGACCATCGCGGCCGCCGAGGCGGTATGGTGGGGCGAGCGGAACGGCCGGCGGCCCCAGCGCTCGGTGTGGAAGCCGGCGCCGGTCAGGCTCAGCACCGCGGCCGATTCGAGCGCCTCCTGCAGCGTCATCGGCGGCAGCAGCCCGGGAAAGCGCTGCGCCAGCATCGACTTGCCGGTGCCGGGCGGCCCGATCAGCAAGGCGGAGTGCTGGCCCGCGGCCGCCACCTCCATCGCGCGGCGCGCCTGCCCCTGGCCGCGGACGTCGCGCATGTCCGGCATGCCGGCGGGCGAACCGGCCAAGGGTGCCGTCGCTCCGGGCCGGGCCCGCGCCAGCGGCGGGCCGGTGCGGGCCAGGTGCGCGCAGACCTCGGGCAGCGAGGCGGCCGCCAGCACCGTGACCGACTCGACCAGCGCGGCCTCGGCGCCGTTGCCGGCCGCGACCACGAAGGCGCGAGCGGCGGCGCTGGCATTGGTCCCTGTCCCAGCTCTTGCTGCTGCTCCGGCTGCGGCTGCGGCTCCGGCTCCGGCCGCCTGCTCGCGCGCCAGTCCCATCGCCATCGCCAGCGCGCCGCGCACCGGCCGCAGCATGCCCGACAGCGACAGCTCGGCGGCGAACTCGTAGCCGTCCAGCGCCGGCGCCGGGATCTGCCCGCTGGCGGCGAGGATGCCGAGCGCGATCGCCAGGTCGAAGCGGCCCGATTCCTTGGGCAGATCGGCGGGCGCCAGATTGACCGTGATGCGGCGGTTCGGAAATTCGAAGCCGCAGTTCAGGATCGCCGCGCGTACGCGCTCGCGGCTCTCGCGCACCTCTGTCTCCGCGAGACCGACGATGGCGAAGGCCGGCAGGCCATTGGCCAGATGGATTTCGACCGAGACCGGCGGCGCGTCGATGCCGGTCAGCGCGCGGCTGCGCAGGACGGCGAGGTGCATGGGAAGGGACCAGGAGAGGGTTGGACGAAGCGGATGGAAGGCGCAAGCCGGGGGAACGATCCGGCATGCCGGCGGGCATCTCGCCGCGCGCATTGCCGTGCATGTCGCAGATCTATTAACGCCGCCGTAAACGCAGAAGGCCGCCGGTTGCCCGGCGGCCTTCGCGTGACGTGGGTCTGGCGCGCTCAGCCAGCCAGCCCCGGGTTCGTCGGCCCGGTGCCCGGTTCCGGCGTGGTCGAGCCCGGCACCGAAGTGGCCGAGACCGTGGTGCCGACGCCGGCGGTGCCGACCGTGGCCGGCCCCGCTGCGCCCATGCCGGCGCGCCGTTCCAGCTCGGCGACACGCATCTCCAGTTCCTCCAGCCGCGCACGCGTGCGGGCCAGCACCTGCGACTGCACGTCGAATTCCTCGCGCGTGACCAGATCGAGCTTGGCAAAGCCCTGGGTCATCATGCTGCGGACGTTCTTCTCGATGTCCTTGGCGGGCGAATTGCGCAGGACCTCGCTGACCTTGCTCTGCAGGTCGTTGAAGAGATCGGTGGGTTTCATCGGTTTCTCCTTTGCACCGTGAGGGTGCATCGATCGGGGGCGGCGGGGGCGGCCGGATGGGTGCGTCTGCACGTTATCGGTGCAGTGCGCGCCCGTGGCGGCGGCCGGCACCAGCCGGTGGCATGGGCCGATTATGGCCCGTGAAGCGCGCCGGGGAAAGCGGCCCGGACCTGCCGGACACAGCATTTAACCCGGCATGGCCCGCCCCGCCCCGTGTTGCGGGCTTTCCGAAGGCAGATGGAAACCGGCTTTCATTCGCTGTCCCTTGCGCGTGGGAAGCGCCGTCCATGCGCACCCGGGCGCCGGCGGCTCCTGGCATGGCAGTTGCAGTATCCGCCTGACAAAGAAGTCCCGAGCCCAAGGAAAAGGAGAAGAAATCCATGAAGACGCTGGCCCTCGCCATCGGCGCGCTGACGCTGTGCGGTTCCGCCACCACCGCGCTGGCGCAGAGCGCGCCCGCGACCGCCGAAGCGGCCTCGCCGCATACGTTCACGGCGAACGTGACGCTGGCCTCCGAATACCGCTACCGCGGGATCATGCAGACCAACCGGCGGCCGGCGATCCAGGGCGGCTTCGACTACAGCCATGCGAGCGGCTTCTACGCGGGCAACTGGAACTCGAGCATCAGCTGGCTGAACGACAGCAACGACGAGGTGTCGGCGCCGATCGAGATGGACTTCTACGCCGGCTTCAAGAACACCTTCGGCGACGGCAAGTGGAACTACGACGTCGGCGTGCTGCAGTACTACTACCCCGGCGACTATCCGGCCAACTTCACGCGGCCGTACACCACCGAGCTGTACGCGGGCATCGGCTATGGCCCGGTGTTCCTGAAGTACTCGTACGCGCCGACCAACCTGTTCGGCTTCTACGACAGCAAGAACAGCTGGTACGTCGACCTGTCGGCCAACGTGCCGCTCGAGTTCTGGGGCCTGACGCTGAACGCGCACGTCGGCTATCAGAAGGTGCAGAACGTGGCGGACGCCTCGTACACCGACTGGAAGCTCGGCCTGACCAAGGACCTGGGCAACGGCTTCTCGGCCGCCGTCTCGTACATCGACACCAATGCCAAGCGCGGCGTCTACACCAACACCTCTGGCCGCTACATGGGCAAGGCCACGGTGGTTGCCACGCTCACCAAGACTTTCTAATTCACGGTCAGCACGGGCGCGCCCCGGCCGCAACGGGGCCGCGCTCTCAGGAGAACACGGATGAAACTGATCATCGCCGTCATCAAGCCGTTCAAGCTCGACGAAGTGCGTGAAGCGCTGTCGGACGTGGGCGTGTCCGGCATCACCGTCACCGAGGTCAAGGGCTTCGGCCGGCAGAAGGGCCATACCGAGCTGTACCGCGGCGCCGAATACATCGTCGACTTCCTGCCCAAGGTCAAGATCGAGGTCGCGGTGCCCGACGACGTGGTCGACCGCGCGATCGAGGCGATCGAGAAGTCGGCCCGCACCGGCAAGATCGGCGACGGCAAGATCTTCGTCGCGCCGATCGAGCAGGTCATCCGGATCCGTACCGGGGAGACCGGCGGCGACGCGCTGTAACGGCACGCCGACGCCAACAAACGAGCCATACAAGAGCGACAAGAGGGTATTCAGATGACTAGCTGGTTCAAACGATTCCTGACTGCCGGCGCGATGGCGCTGGCGCTGGGCACGGCGGGCATGGCCCTGTCGGGCCCGGCCGCGGCGCAGGACAAGCCCGCGGCCGAGGCTTCGGCCGCCGTCACGGCGCCTGCCGCCCCGGCTGCCGCCACCGCCGCGCCCGCCGCCGCTGCGGCCCCGGCGCCTGCCGCGGAAGCCGCGGCGCCGGCCGCCGCGCCGACCCCGGACAAGGGCGACGTGGCCTGGCTGCTGATGTCCACGGCCTTCGTGATCCTGATGACGCTGCCGGGCCTGGCGCTGTTCTACGGCGGCCTGGTCCGCTCGAAGAACATGCTGTCGGTGCTGATGCAGTGCCTGGTGATCTTCTCGCTGGTCGCGCTGCTGTGGGCCATCTACGGCTACAGCTTCGCCTTTACCGAGGGCAACGCCTTCTTCGGCGGCACCGACCGGCTGTTCATGAAGGGCCTGACGCCGGAAGCGGTCACGGCGACCTTCAGCAAGGGCGTGGTGATTCCGGAGCTGGGCTTCTTCGCGTTCCAGTGCGCCTTCGCCGCGATCACCTGCAGCCTGATCATCGGCGCCTTCGCCGAGCGGGCCCGCTTCTCGGCGGTGCTGGTGTTCATCGTGCTGTGGTTCACCTTCGCCTATATCCCGATGGCGCATATGGTCTGGTTCTGGCCGGGTCCGGACGCGTACACCGATGCGGCGGCGGCCGAAGCGGCCACGGCCAAGGCCGGCTGGCTGTTCCAGAAGGGGGCGCTCGACTACGCCGGCGGTACCGTCGTCCATATCAACGCCGCGGTGGCGGGCCTGGTCGGTGCCTACATGTTCGGCAAGCGGATCGGCTTCGGCCGCGAGGCGCTGCGCCCGCACAGCCTGACCTTCACCATGGTCGGCGCCTCGCTGCTGTGGTTCGGCTGGTTCGGCTTCAACGCCGGCTCGGGCCTGGAAGCGACCGGCGGTGCCGCGCTGGCCTTCGTCAACACGCTGCTGGCGACCTGCGCCGCGGTGCTGGCGTGGACCTTCGGCGAGTGGATCACCAAGGGCAAGCCGTCGATGCTGGGCGGCGCCTCCGGCGCGGTCGCCGGCCTGGTGGCGATCACCCCGGCCGCCGGCTTCGTCGGCCCGATGGGCTCGATCGTGATGGGCCTGGTGGCCGGCCTGCTGTGCCTGTGGGGTGTGACCGGCCTGAAGCGGATGCTCGGTGCGGACGACTCGCTGGACGTGTTCGGCGTGCATGGCGTCGGCGGCATCGCCGGCGCGATCCTGACCGGCGTGTTCGCGGCGCCGAGCCTGGGCGGCGTGGGCATCTACGACTACGTGGCCAACAAGGTGTCGGACGAGTATTCGATCGCCCACCAGGTCTGGGTGCAGACCGAGGGCGTGCTGACCACCGTGGTGTGGTCGGCGGTGGTGGCCTTCGTCGCCTTCAAGCTGGTGGACCTGCTGATCGGCCTGCGCGTGCCTGAGGACGAGGAGCGCGAAGGCCTGGACATCACCTCGCACGGCGAGACCGCGTACGAGGGCTGATCCAAACGAACGCGCGATGCGGGGTCCCACGGCCTGCCGCCCCCGCATCGCCCACGGTGTTGTGCTGGAGAGCTGATTGGGAATCTTCTCTCAGGAGTTTTGCCCGGCCGCGTGCCGGGCTTTTTTATGGGCGGGCGCCGGCAAGGCCAGTGCCGGCGCGGCTTGCCGGCAGCAGGCAAGCACTGTTCGCCATCCGCTTAAATCGGAATTCAAAATCCTTCATTTGTGTAAAGGACAGCACCCGCATAGAGTGCAGGTGAGGCAGTTTCCTCCACCTGCAGAACGCTCCCCGTATCTGTCAGGCCACTTGAAACGCGGCGATGCCGCGTTTTTTTTTGCCGTGCCGGCGCGCGCTTCGCGCCCTTTGAATTCGGCGCTCCATCCCCATATCGTTAGCCCAAGGCGAAACGGCGCGGACATTTTGCCGTTCCGCCGGCATTGGCATGCCATCTGCATGCAATTGGCCGTTCCTCTACAATCGGGGCGGACGATAAAGACGATCAATAGGATGGATATGGTCCCGCACCTCATCACCGCGCTGAACGGCCCGCTGCTCGAACTGGAAAAGAAGATACTGGACGCGACCCCGTCCATCGAGCGGTGGTTCCGTCTGGAATGGCAGGAGCATACCCCTCCGTTCTACTGTTCGGTCGATCTGCGCAACGCCGGCTTCAAGCTGGCCCCGGTCGATACCAATCTGTTCCCCGGCGGTTTCAACAATCTGGCCCCCGAAATGTTGCCGCTGGCGGTGCAGGCGGCGATGGCGGCGATCGAGAAGATCTGCCCGGATGCCAAGAACCTGCTGCTGATTCCCGAGCGCCATACCCGCAATATGTTCTATCTGCAGAACGTGGCGCGGCTGTCGCTGATCATGCGCCAGGCCGGTCTCAATGTCCGGCTCGGCTCGCTGTCCGAGGACATCACCGAACCGACCCCGATCGAGCTGCCCGACGGCCAGACGCTGGTGGTCGAGCCGCTGACCCGGCTGGGCACCAAGGACCGCCGGCTGGGGCTCAAGGACTTCGATCCCTGTTCGATCCTGCTGAACAACGACCTGTCGGCCGGCGTGCCGCCGATCCTCGAGAACATCAACGAGCAATACGTGCTGCCGCCCCTGCACGCGGGCTGGTCCACGCGGCGCAAGTCCTCGCACTTCTCGGCCTACGACGAGGTCGCCAAGAAGTTCGCCAAGCTGATCGACATCGACCAGTGGATGATCAATCCGTATTTCGCCAAGGTCGGCGGCATCGACTTCCATGAGCGGGTCGGCGAGGAAGCCTTGGCCGACGCGGTCGAGGGCGTGCTCAAGAAGATCGCCAAGAAGTACCGCGAATACGGCATCAAGGAAACGCCGTACGTGGTGGTCAAGGCCGATGCCGGCACCTACGGCATGGGCGTGATGACGGTGCGCGATCCGGCGGAGGTCAAGGGCCTGAACCGCAAGGAACGCAACAAGATGAGCGTCGTCAAGGAAGGCCTCGAGGTCAACGACGTGATCATCCAGGAAGGCGTGCATACCTTCGAGAAGGTCAACGAGGCGGTGGCCGAGCCGGTGGTCTACATGATCGACCGCTACGTCGTTGGCGGCTTCTACCGGGTCCATACCGGCCGCGGGGTCGACGAGAATCTGAATGCGCCGGGCATGCATTTCGTGCCGCTGGCGTTCGCGCCCAACAGCATCCCGGACACGCATGCGAAGCCGGGCGCGGCGGTGCCGAACCGGTTCTACATGTATGGCGTGGTGGCGCGGCTCGCGCTGCTGGCGGCCTCGGTGGAACTGGAGAAGACCGATCCCAATCCGATCCTCTGATCCGCCGACCGGCACGACCACGGGCTACCAACCGGACACGCCAGCATGCGCATTCTGTTCATTACCGATCCGCTCGAGACCTTCAAGACCTACAAGGACTCCACCTACGCGATGATGGTCGAGGCCGCCTCGCGCGGCCACGAGCTGTTCTTCTGCCTGCAGTCGCAGCTGTCGCTGGTCGGCGGCGCGGTGGAGGCGGTCGCGCAGCGGCTGCATCTGCTCGATGCCGGGAAGGAGCATGACCACGGCCATGGCCACACCGCCTGGTTCCGCCTCGATGCGCCGGCCGCGATGCCGGTGCCGGCCTTCGACGCGGTGCTGATGCGCAAGGACCCGCCGTTCGACATGGAATACGTGACCAGCACCTGGCTGCTGGAGCTGGCCGAGTCGCAGGGCGCCAACGTCTTCAACAAGCCGCAGGCGATCCGCGACCATTCCGAGAAGGTTGCGATCGCCCAGTTCCCGCAGTTCATCGCGCCGACGCTGGTCACGCGCGACGCGGCGCGCATCCGCGCCTTCCATGCCCAGCATCGCGACATCATCGTCAAGCCGCTGGACGGCATGGGGGGCATGGGCGTGTTCCGCGTCGGCGCCGACGGCATGAACCTGGGCGCGATCATCGAGACGCTGGGCGCGAACGGCGTGCGCACGCTGATGGCGCAGCGCTATATCCCGGAGATCAAGGACGGCGACAAGCGCATCCTGCTGATCGGCGGCGAGCCGGTGCCGTACTCGCTGGCGCGCGTGCCGATGGCCGGCGAGGTGCGCGGCAACCTGGCGGCGGGCGGCACCGGCCGTGCGCAGCCGCTGTCCGAGCGCGACCGCGAGATCGCGCAGACGCTCGCGCCGGTGCTGTGGCAGCGCGGCCTGCTGCTGGTGGGCCTCGACGCGATCGGCGACTACCTGACCGAGGTCAACGTGACCAGCCCGACCTGCTTCCAGGAGATCATGCAGCAGACCGGCTTCCCGGTGGCCGGCATGTTCATCGACGCGCTGGAACGGGCGGTCGCTGCGCGCGCGGCCCGGAAGGGGAGCTGAGCGCGGGCGCCGGACCGCCGCTGCGCGCGACGGCGCCGTTACCCCGCCTGCTACAATCGCGGCAATCCACAGGATTCACCATCATGGCAGGCATTCTGATCATCGCGCACGCGCCGCTCGCTTCGGCGCTGCGGGACTGCGCCGCGCATGTCTATTGCGGCGAGCCCAAGCGGGTCGAGGCGATCGACGTCGCTCCGGATGCGGAGCCGGCGGCCGTGCTGGCCGAGGCGCGCCGCTGCCTGGCCGCCGTGATCGAAGACAATGGGGCGCTGGTGCTGACCGACATCTTCGGCGCTACCCCCGCCAATATCGCCGCCCGTCTCGCCGAGCCGGGCCGGATCAAGGTGCTCGCCGGCGTCAATCTGCCGATGCTCGTGCGGGCGATCTGCTACCGCTCCGAAAAGCTGGACCAGCTCGCCACCAAGGCGCTCGCCGGCGGCTCGCAAGGCGTGCTGCAGATCGGCTCGACCACCGTACAGAACCAGATCGCCAACCACCCCGACAAGTATGCTGCAGAAGGACGTCACCATCATCAATAAGCTTGGGCTGCATGCCCGGGCCTCCGCCAAGCTCACGCAACTGGCGGGCAGTTTTGTCAGTCAGGTCAGGATGTCGCGCAACGGGCGCCAGGTCGACGCCAAGAGCATCATGGGTGTGATGATGCTGGCCGCGGGCATCGGCTCGACGGTCACCATCGAAACCGAAGGACCCGACGAGCAGGAAGCGATGGACGCGCTGACCGCGCTGATCGCCAATCGCTTCGGCGAGGGAGAATGAGGGCGCTGGCCCTGTCCGGATTTCACCAACGTTCCTGAACGGAGCGGTTCATGCCATTCGCCCTGCACGGCATCCCAGTCTCGCGCGGCGTTGCGATCGGGCGCGCCCATCTGCTGGCGCCCGCCGCGCTCGACGTGTCCCATTACCTGGTCGACGAAGACCGGCTCGAGGACGAGGTGCTGCGGCTGCGCCATGCGCGCACCGCGGTGCGGGCCGAACTGGCGGCGCTCAAGCGCGACCTGCCGCGCGATGCGCCGGAGGAGATGGGCGCCTTCCTCGACGTGCACGCGATGATCCTCGATGACGAGATGCTGTCGCGCGAGGCCGAGAGACTGATCCGCGAGCGCCGCTACAACGCCGAATGGGCGCTGACGACGCGGCTCGAGGATCTGATGCGCCAGTTCGACGAGATCGAGGACGAATACCTGCGCGAGCGCAAGGCCGATATCGAGCAGGTGGTCGAACGGATCCTGAAGGTGCTCGCCGGCGCGCCGGTGCTGGCGCCGGCGCCGGTGCCCGCGGTCGCGGCCGACGGCCAGCCTGCGCCCGGGGTGGTCGTGGTCGCCCACGACATTTCGCCGGCCGACATGCTGCAGTTCCGCCATACCGTCTTCCACGGCTTCGTCACCGATCTGGGCGGACGCACCTCGCATACCGCGATCGTCGCGCGCAGCCTCGACATCCCCGCCGCGGTCGGCGTGCAGAACGCCAGCGAGCTGATCCGCCAGGACGACTGGATCATCATCGACGGCGATGCCGGACTGGTGATCGTCGATCCGACGCCGATCATCCTCGAGGAATACCGCCACCGGCAGAGCGAGCGGGCGCTCGAGAACAAGCGGCTGCAGCGGCTGCGGCATACGCCCGCGGTGACGCTGGACGGCATCGAGATCGATCTGCTGGCCAATATCGAGATGGCCGAGGACGCGTCCGCCGCGCTGGCGGCCGGCGCGGTGGGCGTCGGGCTGTTCCGCTCCGAATTCCTGTTCATGAACCGGCGCGGCGAATTGCCCGGCGAGGACGAACAGTTCGAGGCCTATCGCGCCGCGGTCGAAGCGATGCGCGGGCTGCCGGTGACGATCCGCACGATCGACATCGGCGCCGACAAGCCGCTGCTCGATTTCCGCGACGGGCGCGACGGCCGCGCCGAGGAATACGAGACCGCGCTCAATCCCGCGCTGGGCTTGCGCGCGATCCGCTGGTCGCTGTCGGAGCCGGCGATGTTCCTGACGCAGCTGCGCGCGCTGCTGCGCGCGTCGGCCTTCGGGCCGGTGCGGCTGCTGTTCCCGATGCTGGCGCATGCGCGCGAGATCGACCAGACGCTGGAGCTGGTCGCGCGCGCCAAGCACGAGCTGGATCAGCGCGGGGTCGCCTACGACCCCTGCCTGAAGGTCGGCGCGATGATCGAGATCCCGGCGGCGGTGCTGCTGCTGCCGCTGTTCCTGCGGCGCATGGATTTTCTGTCGATCGGCACCAACGATCTGATCCAGTACACGCTGGCGATCGATCGCGCCGACAATGCCGTCGCCCATCTGTACGACCCGCTGCACCCGGCCGTGCTGCAGCTGATCGCACGCACGATCCGCGAGGCCAACCACGCCGGCGTCCCGGTCGCCGTCTGCGGGGAAATGGCGGGCGATCCGGCGATGACCCGGCTGCTGCTCGGCATGGGCCTGCGCGAGTTCTCGATGCATCCGGCCCAGCTGCTGCGCGTCAAGCAGGAGATCCTGCATGCCGACTGCGGGCGGCTCGAAGGGCTGGTCGAGCAGGTGCTGTGCGCCTACGAGCCGGAAGAGGCCGCGGCCGCGCTGGCCCGACTGTCACAACCCTGAAACCCTCGGGGTTATAGCGGCCAGCGCAGCGCCCTCGAAGTGCTGCCTGTAGCGCTTGTCATGCACATACGTGACGTTGCAAGCCCTTGATTTGTAAGTAAAGTGATGCAGATTCCCTGGCGTGTTTCTGTTTCTTAATGGGAATTGTTATCATTCTTTATCTCTGTTATGCTGCCTTCAACAGTCAGGACATGCCGGTGTCCGCGCTGCCCCAAGGAGGCTTTGTGTACGTCTGCATCTGCAACCAGGTAACCGATCGCGAGATTCATGGCGCCGTCCAGCTGGGCGTGTCCACGCTCGACGAGCTGGCCGAAACGCTCGGCGTCGGCACGTGCTGCGGCCGCTGCCGCGATTGCGCACAGCAGGTTCTCGCCGAAGGCGTTGCAGCGTCCTGCCACAGCGCCACCGTCACGGTGACGGCCCAGACCGTTCACGTCGTCCAGTTTTCCTCCTGTTCCTCGTCGGTACCGCGTGCCATAATGGACACACGGGACCCGGCAGTCGCGAACGACCAGCAAACCGAGCTGGTTGCCTGAACACGCTTCCCGATCGCAGACCGGCGATCGGCGCGTGTGTTCGTCGTTTTCCTCTGACTGCACGCGGCGCAACCAGCGCCGCGTCGTGTTTTGGCGGGCCCGTAGCAACAGGAGCCCCCGATGAAAGGTGACAAGAAGGTCATCCAGTATCTGAATGCGCAGCTCACCAACGAGCTGACCGCGGTCAACCAGTATTTCCTGCACGCCCGTATGTATCGCCACTGGGGCCTGAAGAAGCTCGGCGACGTGGAGTACAAGGAATCGATCGGCGAGATGAAGCATGCCGACCGGCTGATCGAACGCATTCTGATGCTCGACGGACTGCCCAACCTGCAGGACCTGCACAAGCTGCTGATCGGCGAAGACACGCCCGAGATGCTCAAGTGCGACCTGAAGCTGGAGCAGACCGCTCACGTGACGGTCAAGGAAGGCATCGCCTACTGCGAATCGGTCGGCGACTACGTCAGCCGCGAGATTCTGGTCGACATCCTGACCGATACCGAAGAGCACATCGAGTATCTGGAAACGCAGCTGGACCTGATCGACAAGGTCGGCCTGCAGAACTATCTGCAATCGCAGATGGAGCCGGGCGAGCAGTAAGCCCGGCCGCGGCAGGACCCGCAAGGCCCCGTCACGCCAGTTTCAGGGCCAGGCGGTCGTCAGCGGCGCCTCACCGAGCCGCCCGCCGCCGCGCGCTCCGCAGCTTGAATCCCTCTCATTCCCATTCGGTTTCTCATCTGCGCTCCGATCTGCCGGTCGCCGATTCGCGATTCCCGATTCCCGATTTCCGATTCCAGATTTCCGATCCCGGATTCCCGGACCTCCAGCGCTGCCGCCCCCTCCGCGGTCCGATCTCCCAGCGAGGACACTCCCATGCCGGAACCCATCAGATTGACGCAATACAGCCACGGCGCCGGCTGCGGCTGCAAGATTTCGCCGCAGGTGCTC
Organism: Cupriavidus gilardii; assembly: GCF_013347325.1. Lineage (NCBI taxonomy): Bacteria > Pseudomonadati > Pseudomonadota > Betaproteobacteria > Burkholderiales > Burkholderiaceae > Cupriavidus > Cupriavidus gilardii. The sequence continues at coordinate 313,270 of NZ_CP054626.1, forward strand.
GACGTGATCCTGGCCGGCAGCGGGCCGCAGCATCTGGACCCACGGCTGTGGGTCGGCAACGCCTCGCGCGATGACGCGGCGGTCTACGCGATCGACGGCAGCGACGATGGCCGTGCGGTGGTATCGACCACCGACTTCTTCATGCCGGTGGTCGACGATCCCTTCGACTTTGGCCGCATCGCGGCCACCAATGCGATCAGCGACGTCTATGCGATGGGCGGCGATCCGCTGCTGGCCATCGCGATCCTGGGTTGGCCCGTCAATGTGCTGCCGCCCGAGATCGCGCGCGAGGTGGTGGCCGGCGGTCGCCGTGCCTGCGACGAGGCGGGCATCGCGCTGGCCGGCGGGCATTCGATCGATGCGCCCGAGCCGATCTTCGGCCTGGCCGTGACCGGCATGGTCGAGCGCGCGCACCTGAAGCGCAACGACACCGCCCGCGCCGGTTGCCGGCTGTACCTGACCAAGCCGCTCGGCATCGGCGTGCTGACCACGGCCGGCAAGCAGGGCAAGCTGCGCGACGAACACAGCCGCCTGGCGACCGACTGGATGTGCCGCCTGAACCGCCCCGGCAGCCGCTTCGGCCGGCTCGACGCGGTGCGGGCGATGACCGACGTGACCGGCTTCGGGCTGCTCGGCCATCTGGTCGAAATGGCCGACGGCAGTGGCTTGAGCGCGCAGCTCGATCATGCCGCGGTGCCGCTGCTGCCCGGGGTGCGCGAGTACGTCGCCGCCGGCTGCGTGCCGGGCGGCACCCAGCGCAACTTCGCCAGCTATGGGCACCGGATCGGCTGCCTCCACGGCGAACTCGATGCCGAATGGCGCGCGATACTGTGCGACCCGCAGACCAGCGGGGGGCTGCTGGTCGCGGTCGAGCCCGCGGGCGAACAGGAATTCCTCGCCGCGGCAGCCGAATGCGGTCTCGCGCTGGAATGCATCGGCGAGATGACAGAGCGCGACGCCCAAGCCGATCGCGCGGTGGTGGTGCGGTGATGGACAGCATGCCTGCGCCAGCGGGGGCTGTCAGGCCCGACAGCGCCGACTATCGTGCGCTGCTGCTGTCTGGCGTGCCGATGCTCGATGTGCGCGCGCCCGCCGAGTTTGCGCGCGGCGCCTTTCCGGGCGCGGTCAATCTGCCGTTGATGGACGACGACGAGCGTCACCGGGTCGGCTGCCGCTACAAGGCGGAAGGGCAACAGGCCGCGATCGCGCTCGGCCATGCGCTGGTCAGCGGCGAGCGCAAGGCGATGCGGGTGGCGGCCTGGGCAGAGTTCGCGCGTCGCCACCCGCAAGGCTATCTGTACTGCTTCCGCGGCGGTCTGCGCTCGCAGATCTCGCAGCAGTGGCTGCGCGAGGCCGGCATCGACTATCCGCGCGTCATCGGCGGCTACAAGGCGATGCGCACCTTCCTGATCGAAACGCTCGACGCGGCCGTCGGCGAATGCGGCTGGCTGGTGCTCGGCGGCCTGACCGGCAGCGGCAAGACCGCGCTGCTGGCCGAGCTCGACAGCGGCATCGATCTCGAGGCCCACGCCGCGCATCGCGGCTCGAGCTTTGGCCGGCGCGCGCGTCCGCAGCCGACGCAGATCGACTTCGAGAACGGGCTGGCGATCGACCTGCTGCGGCGGCGCGCGGCCGGGGCCGGCACGCTGGTAGTCGAGGACGAGGGCCGCTTCATCGGCAGCCGGGACGTGCCGCAGCGCCTGTACGCCCGCATGCAGGCCAGTCCGCTGGTCTGGCTGGACGAACCGTTCGAGGCGCGCGTGGAACGCGTGCTGCAGGACTATGTGGTCGATCTGGCCGCGGAATTCGTCGCCGCGCATGGGCCGGACAGGGGCTTCGCCGCCTTCTCGGAACGGATGCGCGACGCGCTGGCCGGCATCGCGCGCCGGCTCGGCGGCCAGCGCTACGAGCGCCTGGCCGCGCTGCTCGCGCATGCATTGCAACGCCAGGCGCAGAGCGGCGAGGTCGACGAGCATCGCGTCTGGATCGCGGTGCTGCTGCGCCATTACTACGATCCGATGTACGACTACCAGCGCGAGGCGAGGGAGAGCCGCATCGTCTTTCGCGGCGATCGGCTGGCGGTACGGGAATATCTGCGGGAGCGAACGCGGCCTGTGTCCCCTGTCCCGCTTGCGTGAGAGGGCAGGGGAGAGAGAAAGGCTTCGGCTGAACCGATGCGGTCGGCCATGACGGCCGCTCTTGCCCATCCCCTGCCCCTCTCCCGCGAGCGGGAGGAGGGCAGGAACACCATGGCCTCAATGGCGGCCGCAAACCTCGCAGTCGGGCGTGCGCGCGAGCGCCATCGTGGTCCATTCCATGCGGAACGCATCGACCATCAGCAGCCGTCCGGCGAGAGTCTCGCCAACGCCGGCGATCAGCTTCAGCGCCTCGGCCGCCTGCACCGTGCCGACCATGCCGACCAGCGGCGCAAACACCCCCATGGTCGCGCAGGCGGCCTCGGGCGCGTTCTCCGACGGCGGAAACAGGCAGGCGTAGCACGGCGCATCGTCGCGCCGGCGATCGAACACGCTGATCTGTCCATCGAAGCGCAGCGCGGCCCCCGAGACCAGCGGCACGCGATGGGCGACGCAGGCCCGGTTGACCGCATGGCGCGTGGCGAAGTTGTCGCAGCAGTCCAGCACCACGTCGGCGTCGCGCACCAGCACATCCAGTTCGCTGTCGCCGACGCGTGCCGGCACCAGCCGCACATCGATCTCGGGATTGATCCGCAGCATGCCCTCGCGCGCCGATTCGACCTTGGGCCGGCCGACATTGGCAGTGGTGTGCAGGATCTGGCGTTGCAGATTGGTCAGGTCGACCTCGTCGTTGTCGACCAAGACGATGGTGCCGACCCCGGCCGAAGCCAGGTAGGGCAGCGCCGCGGCGCCCAGGCCGCCGGCGCCGATCACCAGCGCGCGGCCGGCCAGCAGCCGGCTCTGGCCTTCGATGCCCAGCTCATCGAGCAGGATATGCCGCGAGTAGCGCAGCAGTTGGTCGTCGTTCATCGGGCGGGCGGCGGGAACGGGGTCCCGCCGCGATGCGTCGGTCTGGCGTTCAGGGCGCCTTGCCGGTCGGCGTGCCGAGCGGCTTGCCCATCGGCGCGCTGGCCGGCGGCTTGCTGTCGGGCTTGCCTTCCGGCGCGGCGGGCTTGGCGTCGGGAGCCGACGCGCGCTTCGACGGATCGGCCTTGACCGGGCCCTTCGGCACCTTGCTGTCGGAGACGGGGGTCGCCTCGAGCTTCGAGCGCGAACGCTTGACCGGTTCGCCCTTGAGCTGGTGGATCGCCTGCTGCAGCATGAAATCCTCGTTGGTGCCGAACTCGATCGGCTTCTTGCGCCGCTCCTTCTCGCGCTCTTCCGGCGACTTCTTCGCGTTTTCTTCCTCGAGCCGGCGCAGTTCCTCGACGCGGCGCTGTTCGCGCTCGGTCATCTCGGCTTCCTCGGACTCCTGCTTGTTGTGCAGATGGCGCTCGGTATCGATCTCGCGCGTGATCAGCGCGTCGTCCGGATCGCCTTCGGGGTTCTGGTCGACCGGGATGTCCGGACGGATGCCCTTGGCCTGGATCGACTTGCCCGACGGCGTGTAGTAGTACGCGATGGTCAGCTTGATGCCGGTGTCGTTCGTCAGCGGCCGCACGGTCTGCACCGAGCCCTTGCCGAACGTGGTCTTGCCCATGATCAGCGCGCGCTTGTGGTCCTGCAGCGCGCCCGCGACGATCTCCGAGGCCGACGCCGAATAGGCGTTGGTCAGCACCACCATCGGGATCTTCTTGAACAGCGGCGGCAGATCCTTCAGCGGATCGTCCTCGACCGACGACAGCCGGTAATTGTTGAAGTTGGTCTTGTAGACGCGCTTGGCGTCGGGCACCTGGCCGTTGGTCGAGACCACGGTCACGTCCTCGGGCAGGAAGGCCGCCGACACGCCGACCGCGCCCTGCAGCACGCCGCCGCCGTTGTTGCGCAGATCCAGCACGAGGCCCTTCATGTTCGGATTCTTCTGCGCCAGCTCGGCCAGGCGCCGCCCCAGGTCGGCCACCGTGCGTTCCTGGAAGCTGGTCAGGCGGACCCAGCCGATGGCCGGATCGACCATCTTGGCCTTGACCGACTGCACGCGGATCTCGGCGCGCGTGATCGACACCGGGAAGGTGCGCTCCTCGCTCTTGCGGTAGATCGTCAGCGTGACCTTGGTGCCAGGCTCGCCGCGCATGCGCTTGACCGCCTGTTCGAGCGGCAGGCCGCGCACCGGCTTGTCGTCGATGCGGGTGATCAGGTCGCCGGGCTGGATGCCGGCGCGGAAGGCGGGCGTGTCCTCGATCGGGTTGATGACCTTGACCAGGCCCTCTTCCTGCGAGATCTCGATGCCAAGGCCGGCGAAACGGCCGCGCGTGCCTTCCTGCAGTTCCTTGAAGTCCTTGGCGTCCAGATACGACGAATGCGGGTCGAGGCTGGCCACCATGCCCTTGATGGCTTCGGTCAGCAGCTTCTTGTCGTCGACCGGCTCGACGTACTCGCGCTTGATCTGCCCGAATATGTCCGCCATCAGCCGCAACTGCTCCAGGGGCAACGGCCCCGAGGAGTTCTGCGCGGTCGCGGACAGCTGCAGCGTGGCGAGCACGCCGGCAACGAGTCCCGCGGAGACAAGGCTGATGTTCTTGAGCGTCTTACGCATGTGGGCTGCCTGAACGTTGGATGGCGCTGGTCACGCGCCGTGAGTTGCGCCGGTTGCGGCGTGGCGCAAGGGGCGCTGCCGGTCCGGTCTGACCGACAGTATAAGAGCGGGCGGTAAAAAAGGCCGCGCCGCAATGCGGCGCAGGCCTCGGTGCGCCAGGGCTGGCGCGTCCGGCTCAGCGCGCCTTGCCCTGGCTGGCGACGGCGGCCAGCGAGGCGGCGATCGCTTCCTGGTCGCCCAGGTAGTAATGCCGGATCGGCCGCAGCTCGGCGTCGAGTTCGTACACGAGGGGCGTGCCGTTCGGGATATTGAGGCCCACGATATCGTCATCGGAAATCTGGTCGAGGTACTTCACCAGCGCGCGGATGCTGTTGCCATGGGCCGCGATGACCACGCGCTTTCCGGCTTTGATGTCCGGGGCGATCGATTCGTTCCAGAGCGGCAGCACGCGGGCCACCGTGTCCTTCAGGCATTCGGTCAGCGGAATCAGTTCGCGCGGCACGCCGGCGTAGCGCGGATCGTCGTACGAGGCGCGCGGATCGGTCGGCTCCAGCGCGGGCGGCGGGGTATCGTAGCTGCGGCGCCAGACCAGCACCTGCTCGTCGCCGAACCTGGCGGCGGTCTCCGCCTTGTTCAGGCCGGCCAGCGCGCCGTAGTGGCGCTCGTTCAGGCGCCATTCGTTGCGCACCGGGATCCACATCAGATCCATCTCGTCCTGCACGTGCCACAGCGTGCGGATGGCCCGCTTGAGCACCGAGGTATAGGCGACGTCGAAGGCGAAGCCCGCGTCCTTCAGCAGTTGGCCGGCTTGGCGGGCCTGCTGCGCGCCGGTCTCGGTCAGGTCCACGTCGACCCAGCCGGTGAAGCGGTTTTCCAGATTCCAGGTCGATTCGCCGTGGCGGATGAGAACGAGTTTGTACATGCTGCTTCCAAAGAGTGAGAATGCTGCGCGCGCCGCTCGCGAGCCACTTGCCGGCCGCGGGAAGCGGCCCCGTCGACAGGGGGCTGGGCGCGAAACCGGCTATTTTATAATGCCGCCGACACAACCCACCGGAAACCCAACGTGAATTTCTTCGCCGACTACAACAACCTTGCCCTGATCGCCCTTGCGGTGGTGTCGGGCGGCCTGCTGGCCTGGCCGACCATTTCGCGCAGCGCGGGCGGCAAGACGGTCAATGCGACCACGGCGACGCAGCTGATCAACAAGCGCGGCGCGGTCGTGGTCGATATCCGCGAACCGGCTGAATACGCCAAGGGCCACCTGCCGCAGGCCAGGAGCGCGCCGCTGGCCGAACTGGCCAATCGCGCGGCCAGCCTTGCGAAGGACAAGTCCGCCCCCATCATCGTCGTATGCCAGACCGGCCAGCGTTCGTCCAAGGCGCACACGGCGCTCAAGCAGGCCGGCTTCGGCGAGGTCTATTCGCTCGAGGGTGGCGTGGCCGCCTGGCAGCAGGCCGGCCTGCCGCTGGTCAAGTAAGGCCGCAGCGGGCCGTCAGCAGGCCCTGCCCGACGCTGGTAAAGTCCACAAGTCGACCGGCCGCCGCAGCGACTGCCGCGGCGGGCCCGGTCTGAACCGCAAGATGCAAGGAGGTAAGCGCATGGCCCGCGTCGTCATGTACAGCACGATGGTGTGTCCGTATTGCCAGATGGCCGAGCGCCTGCTGCGCTCGAAGGGGGTCGAGACGATCGAGAAGATCATGATCGACCGCGAGCCCGGCAAGCGCGAGGAAATGATGAGCCGCACCGGTCGCCGCACCGTGCCGCAGATCTATATCGACGACCGCCATGTCGGCGGCTTCGACGATCTGTCCGCGCTCGATCGCCAAGGGGGCCTGGCGCCGCTGCTGGCCGCCTGATCCGCCCCATGCGCGGATGAATTCGTCATCCGCGTCATGTACCATATGCGTTTTCCAACCGGACCACGCGGTTGGCCGCCGCCCGGCGCGCGGCCGTCCGCACCCCGTCCCCTTCCCGCCACGTTTCATTCCCGCCATTCGGGCACCCATCCATGAGCGACCAGCAAACCAATCAGCAGCAGGACGATCAACCGTACTTCAACATCCAGCGCGTCTACCTGAAGGACATGTCGCTGGAGCAGCCGAATTCGCCGCAGATCTTCCTCGAAACGGAAGCGCCTTCGGTCGAGGTGCAGGTCAACGTGGGCGCCTCGCAGCTGACGGACGGCATTTTCGAGGTCGTCGTGACCGGCACGGTCACCACCAAGGTGCAGGACAAGGTCGCCTTCCTGGTCGAGGCCCATCAGGCCGGCATCTTCGATATCCGCAATGTGCCGGACGAACAGCTCGATCCGCTGCTGGGCATCGCCTGCCCGACGATCCTGTATCCGTACCTGCGCAGCAATATCGCCGACGTGATCACGCGCGCGGGCTTCCAGGCCATCCATCTGTCCGAGATCAACTTCCAGGCGCTGTACGAGCAGCGCCTGCAGGCGGCGATGGAGCAGGCACAGGCCGAGGGCGGCGGCTCCGGCATCGTGATGCCCGATGGCACGCAGGCACGTCACTGATCGTCAAGCGATCTGCGGGCGGAACGGGGCTGCGGCCCCGTTCCGCCTTTTTGCGTCTATAGCTTCAATGGATCGAATGGCTGCGCCAGCCGGGCTTGCCGCATTGGCTGCGATCGCCGTCATCGCCAGCCGTGCAGCGGCCTGACCCATCGACCAACGCCTCGACCACGCATCGATCATGAACCTTGCCTTTCTCGGAGCCGGCGCCTGGGGCACCGCGCTGGCCAGCCATGCCGCCGCCGTGCACCCGGTCGTGCTGTGGGGCCGGGACGCCGGGCAGCTCGCCGCGATGGCGGCCTCCGGCGTCAATGCGGACTATCTGCCTGGGGTGCCGCTGTCCGAGCGGCTCGGCTTCGAAGCCGATTTCGCCCGCGCCGCCGCGCATGCGCTGTGCGCGCCTGACGGGCTGGCGATCGTCGCCACGCCGGTGTCGGGCCTGCGCGAGATGACGCGGCGCCTGGCCGCCGAGGCTGCCGCGCATGGCGTGCCGTTGCGCATGCTGTGGCTGTGCAAGGGCTTCGAGGCCGGCACGCACGCGATGCCGCACCAGATGGTGGCCGAGGAACTGGCTGCCGCCGGCGCGTCGGTGCCGGTCGAGTACGGCGTGCTGACCGGACCGAGCTTCGCGCGCGAGGTCGCGCTGGGGCTGCCGTGCGCGCTGACCGTCGCGGGCAATGCGCCGGCCATCGCCGAACTGTCGCAGCGCGCCTTCCACCATCGCGCGATGCGGATCTACGGCAGCGACGATCTGGTCGGCGTCGAGGTCGGCGGCGCGGTCAAGAACGTGCTGGCGATCGCCACCGGCGCCAGCGATGGGCTCGGTCTCGGCCTCAATGCCCGAGCCGCGCTGGTCACCCGGGGCCTGGCCGAGATGACGCGGCTGGGTCTGGCGCTGGGCGGACGCGCCGAGACCTTCATGGGTCTGGCCGGCATGGGCGACCTGATCCTGACCGCGACCGGCGATCTGTCGCGCAACCGCAAGGTCGGCCAGCAACTGGCCGGCGGCAGGACGCTGGAGCAGGTGCTGGCCGACCTGGGTCACGTCGCCGAGGGCGTGCGCTGCGCGCAGGCCGTCGCGGCGCTGGCGGACCAGCACGGCGTCGAGATGCCGATCACGCGGGCCGTCTGCGCGGTGCTGTTCGAAGGCTTGGCGGTGGCCGACGCGGTCGCGCAGCTGCTGCAACGCGACGCGCGCGACGAATGATGGCAGCCGATCGCATGAAACAGCGGCGCCACTGGCTCGGTGCGCTGGCCGCCTGCGGCGGTGCGCTGGTGCTGCCGCGCCCGCTGCTGGCAGCCGACAAGGACTGGCCCGCGCGGCCGATCCGCATGGTGGTGCCGTTCCCGCCGGGCTCGTCCCCGGACCTGATCGCGCGATTGGTGTCCGAACCGCTGGCACAGGCGCTGGGCCAGCCGGTGGTCATCGAGAATCGCCCGGGCGCCGGCGGCAATATCGGCACCGGACAGGTGGCCCGCGCCGCGCCGGACGGCCATACGCTGCTGTTCACGATCAACGGTCCGCTGGTCACGGCGCCGACGCTGTCGCGCCATCTGCCCTACGACCCGGTGCGCCAGCTGGCGCCGGTGACGCTGGTGGCAACCTCGCCCAATGTGCTGGTGGTCGACCCGCGCACCGGCGTGCGCGACCTGCGCGAATTCGTCGCGCTGGCGCGCGCCAGGCCCGGCGCGCTGAACTACGGCTCGGTCGGCAACGGCAGCGCCGCGCATCTGGCGATGGAACAGCTGAAGGCGCGCGCCGGCATCTCGCTCGAACACATCCCGTATCCCGGCTTTCCGCAGATCGCGGCGGCGATGATCGCCGGACAGATCCAGGCCGCCTTCATGGTGCCGGCGATCGCGATGCCGCAGGTCAATGCGGGCCGGCTGCGCGTGCTCGCGGTGACGACCAGCGGCCGCACCAGCCTGTTGCCGTCGGTGCCGACCGTGGCCGAGTCCGGCTATCCGGGCTTCGAGGCGATCTCGTGGCAGGCCGTGCTGGCGCCGGCCGGCACGCCGGCGCCGATCGTCGACCGGCTCTATCGCGAGCTGGTGAAGATCATCGGCAGCGACGCCGTGCGCGCGCAAATGCGGGCGCAGTACTTCATGCCGGCCGGCACCGCGCCGGCCTCGCTGCGCCAGACCATGGCCAGCGAGAAGGCGCGCTGGGACCAGGTCATCCGCGCGGCCGGCGTGCAGCCGGAATAGCGGGGGCGAAACGCTCCGCGCTCAGGCGCCGCCGGCGAAGCCCTGCTGGCGCCAGGCCTCGAACACCACCACGGCAACGGTATTCGACAGATTCAGGCTGCGGTTATTGGGCCGCATCGGCAGGCGGATGCGCTGCGACGGCGCGAACCATTCGCGGCGCTCCGGCGCCAGCCCGCGTGTTTCCGAGCCGAACACGAACCAGTCGCCGGGGGCGAAAGCCACCTGGCCGAACGGCGTCGAGCCGTGCGTGGTCAGCGCGAACATGCGCGCCGGATCGGGGCGTTCGTTGGCGAGGAAGGCGTCCCAGTTCTCGTGCACCTTCATGCTGGCGTACTCGTGGTAATCGAGGCCGGCGCGGCGCATGCGGGCGTCGTCCAGCGGAAAGCCGAGCGGCTTGACGAGGTGGAGTTGGGCACCGGTGTTGGCGCACAGGCGGATCACGTTGCCGGTGTTCGGCGGGATCTCGGGTTCGACTAGGACGACATGGAACATGGCGCGCGCAGCTTACCGTGCCGAGGCGGCGCTGTCATCCCGAGCCCCATCGCGCGTCACGATGGGGCCGGCGTGCGCAGCGCCACCAGCGCGGTGACGCGCGCCGCGCCGTGGCGCTTGAGCACGGCGGCCGCCTCGGCCAGCGTCGCGCCGGTGGTCATCACGTCGTCGACCAGGGCGACATGTCGTCCATGCAAGGCGCCGGGGGTGGCATCGCGCGCCAGCGCGAAGGCGCCGGCGACGTTCGGATGCCGCAGGTCGGCCGCCAATGCGGCCTGCGGCGCGGTGCTGCGCGAGCGCACCAGCAGATCGGCGCTGGCCGCGGCGTCCAGGCGAAGCGCGAGCCTGCGGGCGATTTCCCATGACTGGTTGAAGCCGCGCTCGGCCAGCCGGTCCGGCGCCAACGGAATCGGCACGACCAGGCAGGGTTGGTCGGCCATATCGCGGGCTGCCATCGAGTACCGTGCCGCCCACGCCGACGCCAGTTGCCGCGCGAGCCAGCCCGCCAGCGGCAGCACCCCGCCGAACTTCAGCGCCAGCACCAGCGCCTCGCGCGGCGGCGCATAGTCGCCCAGCACGATGGTCATGTCGAAGGCGGGCGGCGCGCAGCGGCACATCGCGCACAGGTTGGAGGTCCGCTGCGGCAAGGCGCAACGCGGACAACGCGGCGTGGGCGTCAGCAGATCGCCCGCGCAGCCTGCACAGACGATGTCGGACTGTACCTGCCCGCACAGCACGCAGGTACAGGGCAGCCACCACTGCGCCAGCCGCTCGCGCATGCAGCCGGCAAGCCCGGCGAGGCGCGCGTATACTGTCGGCCCGGCGCCACCGCCCGGCCCCGCCGTGCCTTCGCGCCGCCCGTGCCCGGTCCCGCCGTGCCGATCCTCGTCCTTGCCGCCGCTTCCGTGTCCACGTCTCACGCCGACTCCCCCGATACCTATCTGCCGCCCGCGCGGCTGACCCGGCTCGCCTTCGACCGGCGCAGCCCCGGCTTCGCCCAGCTGGATTTCCTGCTCGGCGAGATCGGCCGGCGCATGCAGGAACGCATGCAGCTGATCCGTATCCAGCCGGAGCGCGCGCTCGATATCGGCTGCGGGCAGGGACAGGGGCTGGCGGCGCTGCGCGCGCAGTATCCCGACGCGCAGATCGCGGGCCTCGATATCTCGGGCGCGATGCTGGCGCAGGCCGCGCAGCGCGATCCGCAGCGGCAGCCCGGCTGGCTCGGCCGCCTGCTCGGCAAGCGGCCGACCTTCGATCTGGTGCAGGGCGATCTTGCCACGCTTCCCTTTGCCGAGGGCGCCTTCGACCTGCTGTGGTCCAATCTCGCGCTGCACTGGCATCCCGAACCGCATCGCGTGTTTCCCGAATGGCATCGCGTGACGCGCACCGACGGCCTGGCGCTGTTCTCGCTGTTCGGTCCGGATACCCTGCGCGAACTGCGCGAGGCCTTCGCCGAGGTCGACGGCGAGCCGCACACGCTGCGCTTCGTCGACATGCACGATATCGGCGACATGCTGGTGCACAGCGGCTGGTCGACGCCGGTGATGGACATGGAGACGCTGACGGTCACCTACGAGACGCCCGAGCGGCTGCTGCGCGACGTGCATGCGTTCGGCGGGCTGCGCCGGCCCGCGGGCGACGGTGTGCATGGCGCGCGTGGACTGAAGGGCCGGCACTGGCACCAGGCGCTGCTGGCCGCGCTGGAGCGCCGCCGCAATCGCGACGGCGTGATCGCGCTGACCTTCGAGATCGTCTACGGCCATGCATGGAAGCTGCCGCCGAAGGGCGGCCAGGCCCGCGACGAACTGGGCCGTGCCGTGGTGCCGATCGACCGCATCGGCCGCGGCCGGCCGCGCGGCTGAGCCGCCGCGCAGCGCGTCGCCGCACTGCCGGTGTGCATCGGCGCGCTGTGGCGCGGGCGGCGTGCCGCGCCGGGCTTGGCTTGTTACGGTTGACGAAGCGCCCTATAATGCGCCAGTTTGTCGCAGTGGTCCCCTGGCACAGAAGATCGGCGTTTTAGCACCGAAGCAGTGCAGCAGTGCGGTGAAGCCGGCAGAATTCCAGGCGTGCAACCGATGCAGCGATGCAGAGTGGTTGGCGATGCAGGAACTCGGTATCGCACTCCAGACGGCGCGTGACGGGCCCGGTGATAGTCCAGACGGAGCCCATGCCGTGCCGAACAACGACTGGCTGATGAAGCGGAATTGTTCGCTGTCTCCACGCCAGGTCGGCTGGTTTTACCTCTCCATCGTCAGTATTTCCCTTGCCATCGCGCTGTTCTTCGCGTGGCGAGGAGCTTGGCTCGTGCTGCCCTTTGCGGGGCTCGAGCTGGCCGGGCTCGGCGTGGCGCTGCTCGCCTACGCACAGCACGCGACAGACTACGAGCGCGTCACGCTCAGCGAGGGCAGGTTGGTGGTCGAGAAGGCCAGCGCCGGTGAGGTGACCCGCGAGGAATTCAACCCGCACTGGGTGCGGGTCGAACTGGGCGAATCGTTCCCGGCGCTGGTGGTGGTGCGCTGTGGCACGCACGCTGTGCAGGTGGGGTGTTTTCTGGACCCGTACAAGCGACGAAAGTTCGCGCAGGAACTCGTTTCAGCCTTGCACGCCCTGTAAAAAGAGGTGGCACCGCTGGGAGCGAGGGGCAGATTCGAATCTGTAATTTGGGTAGAGACAACAAATGAAAATGTGGAAGAAGGCATCCGCAGCGTGTCTGGCAGGTGCGTCCCTGCTCGCCAGCCAGGCAGCCCTCGCTGTCGAAGACATGCCGGGCGGTCCCGCCGTGCGCCAGCTGAACCTGACCGAGCCGGTCACCAAGATCGCCGAGCAGATTCACTGGCTGAACTGGATGATGCTGATCATCTGCACGGTGATCTTCATCGCGGTGTTCAGCGTGATGTTCTATTCCATCTTCACGCACCGCAAGGCCAAGGGCTCCAAGCCCGCCTCCTTCCACGAAAGCATCACGGTCGAGGTCGTCTGGACCATCATTCCGTTCCTGATCGTGATCGGCATGGCGCTGCCGGCGACCAAGACCGTGGTCGCGATGAAGGACACCACCAACTCCGACATCACCATCAAGGCCACCGGCTACCAGTGGAAGTGGGGCTACGACTACCTCAAGGGCGAGGGCGAAGGCATCTCCTTCGTGTCGACGCTGACCACCCCGCGCGAGCAGATCAACAACGAGGCGCCCAAGTCGAACACCTACCTGATGGAGGTGGACAACGAGATGGTGGTGCCGGTCAACAAGAAGATCCGCATCGTCACGACCGCCAACGACGTGATCCACGCCTGGATGATCCCGGCCTTCGGCGTCAAGCAGGATGCGATTCCCGGCTTCGTGCGCGACACCTGGTTCCGCGCCGAGAAGATCGGCGTTTACCGCGGCCAGTGCGCCGAGCTGTGCGGCAAGGAACATGCCTTCATGCCGATCGTGGTGCGCGTGGTGACCGACGCCGAATACACCAAGTGGGTCGACGAGAAGAAGAAGGCGATGGCCGCCGCGGCCGACGACCCCAACAAGACCTGGACCCTGGACGAGCTGAAGGTCCGCGGCGAGAAGGTCTACGCCGCCAACTGCGCGGTCTGCCACCAGCCCAACGGCAAGGGCGCCGGCGCGTTCCCGGCGCTGGACGGCTCCAAGGTGGTCAACGGCCCGCAGGCCGACCAGATGCACATCCTGCTCGAGGGCAAGGGCGGCATGCCGTCGTGGAAGCAGCTGTCCGACACCGAGCTTGCCGCGGTGATGACCTACACCCGCAACGTCTGGAGCAACAAGACCGGCGAGGTCATCCAGCCGGCCGACTTCGTCAATGCGCGCGCGGGCAAGTTCCCCGAGGGCAGCGGCGCCAAGTCGGCGCAGGGCGCACCGGCGGACGCCAAGCCCGCCGCCGAGCAAGCCAGCGCGGGCGCCCAGGGCGCCGCGAGCTGAACGCGTGGACGTTAGAACAGGATTTCAGGAGTTTTCGCGATGAGTACTGCTACCCCGGACGCACTCGCCCATCCGCACGACCACGCGCATGACGAACACCACGATCATCCGCATGGCTGGCGCCGCTGGCTGTTTGCCACCAACCACAAGGACATCGGCACGCTGTACCTGCTGTTCTCCTTCACGATGCTGATCTCGGGCGGCGTGCTGGCGCTGCTGATCCGCCTGGAGCTGTTCGAGCCGGGCCTGCAGTTCTTCCGCCCCGAGCTGTTCAACCAGTTCACCACGATGCACGGCCTGGTGATGGTGTTCGGCGCGATCATGCCCGCCTTCGTCGGCTTCGCGAACTGGATGATCCCGCTGCAGATCGGCGCCTCCGACATGGCGTTCGCGCGGATGAACAACTTCAGCTTCTGGCTGATGCCGCCCGCCGCGCTGCTGCTGGCGCTGTCGTTCTTCGTGCCGGGCGGCGCCACCGCCGCGGGCTGGACGCTGTACGCGCCGCTGTCGGTGCAGATGGGCCCGGGCATGGACATGGCGATCTTCGCGATGCACATCATGGGCGCGTCGTCGATCATGGGCTCGATCAACATCATCGTCACGATCCTGAACATGCGCGCGCCGGGCATGACGCTGATGAAGATGCCGATGTTCTGCTGGACCTGGCTGATCACCGCCTACCTTCTGATCGCCGTGATGCCGGTGCTGGCGGGCGCGATCACGATGGTCCTGACCGACCGCCACTTCGGCACCAGCTTCTTCTCGGCGGCCGGCGGCGGCGACCCGGTGATGTACCAGCATATCTTCTGGTTCTTCGGTCACCCCGAGGTCTACATCATGATCCTGCCGGCGTTCGGGATCATCTCGCAGGTGGTGCCGGCCTTCGCCCGCAAGCGCCTGTTCGGCTACAGCTCGATGGTCTACGCGACCGCCTCGATCGCGATCCTGTCGTTCATCGTCTGGGCGCACCACATGTTCACCACCGGCATGCCGGTGACCGGCCAGCTGTTCTTCATGTACGCGACGATGCTGATCGCGGTGCCGACGGCCGTGAAGATCTTCAACTGGATCGCCACGATGTGGAAGGGCTCGATGACCTTCGAGACCCCGATGCTGTTCGCGATCGGCTTCATCTTCGTGTTCACCATCGGCGGCTTCACCGGCCTGATCCCGGCAGTCGCGCCGATCGACATCCAGATCCAGGACACCTACTTCATCGTCGCGCACTTCCACTATGTGCTGGTGGCGGGCTCGCTGTTCGCGCTGTTCGCGGGCTTCTACTACTGGGGTCCGAAGTGGAGCGGGTTCATGTACAACGAAACCCGGGGCAAGGTCCACTTCTGGGGTTCGATCATCTTCTTCAACATCGCCTTCTTCCCGATGCACTTCCTCGGGCTGGCGGGCATGCCGCGCCGCTATGCGGACTACGCGATCCAGTTCGCGGACTTCAACGCGATCTCGTCGCTGGGCGCGCTGGGCTTCGGCCTGATGCAGGTGTATTTCTTCTTCTTCGTGGTGCTGCCGTCGTACCGCGGAGGCGAAGCGGCCGCCGACAAGCCTTGGGAAGGCGCCGAGGGCCTGGAGTGGACCGTGCCGTCGCCGGCGCCGTTCCACACCTTCGAGGTGCCGCCGCAGGTCCGGTAACGGCATCCGGCAAGGCAGGGCGGCGCGCTGCCCGCCTTGCCGGCCGCCTGGCCAGTATCGGCCACCCGCCCGGCCACCCCTATCCGAGAATTCGATGCAGCATCCAAACGAAAGCCCATCGCAAACCGACCGCAAGGCCGCCAATCGCCGTCTCGGCCTGATCCTGCTGTCGATCGTGCTGGTCTTCTTTTTGGGTTTCTTCGCCAAGATGACGTGGCTTGGCTGAATGGCTGAATTGGCCGACTCCCGCTGCAGGGTACAGAGATGAGCACGAAGCAGCCGGTTTCCACCGGCGACGTCGAGGACAAGCGCTACAACCGCGGCATGATGCTGCGGCTGCTGGTGATCGTCGCCGTGATGTTCGCCTTCGGCTATGCGCTGGTGCCGCTGTACAAGAAGATCTGCGAGATCACCGGCATCAACGTCGTCACCACGCGCGAGCTCTACGGCGCCAGCGCCGGCAAGGTCAGCCAGAACACGCAGGTCGACACCAGCCGCACGATCACGGTCGAATTCGATTCCAACGCCCGCGGGCCGTTCGCGTTCCGTCCGGTCAAGAGCAGCATGCAGGTCCACCCGGGCGAGATGGCGACCATCGTCTACGAGGTCGCCAACGGCCAGGCCCGCGATATCTCGGCGCAGGCGATTCCAAGCTACGCGCCGAAGCAGGCCACCCAGTATTTCAAGAAGCTCGAGTGCTTCTGCTTCCAGCAGCAGACGCTGAAGGCCAAGGAATCGCGCGAGATGCCGGTGGTGTTCGTGATCGACCCGGATCTGCCCAAGGACGTCGAGAACATCACCTTGTCGTACACATTCTTCGAGATCGGCACGCCGCTGGCGCCGGCGCCGCAGGGCCATCTCGACCAGCCGCCGGCCACGGCCGGCAGCTGACGCAGTAGAGGAGGAGGGCTGCCATGGACGAACTGAAGGAAGCGGTCAAACGCAAGATGTCGTTCTGGCAGACGTTGCGCGCAGTGTTCTGGTCGTTCATCGGCCTGCGCAAGGGCGCGGAACACGATCGCGACATGGCGAACCTGAACCCGATCCATGTGATCGTCGCCGGTGTGCTCGGCGCCGTGATCCTGGTGGTGGTGCTGATCGGCATCGTCCGCCTGGTGGTCGGCGGATAGCCGGCCAGCCGGATAGCCGGCGGAACAGGCAACAAGAAGACAGAGCGTCGTCCGCCCTCGGGCAGCCGGCGTATAACGATGAATCAGAGATCTGAGCTGGAGAAAACAGAATGAGTGCGAATCGCGCAAACGCTCCGTACTACTTCGTACCGGGCCCGTCGCGCCATCCGATCACGGCAAGCCTGGGGCTGCTGCTGACCGCCGCCGGCGCGGCCGGATGGGTCAACGGCCAGCCGTGGGCGCCCTATGTCTGCGTGCTGGGCATCCTGTGGTTCCTGTTCGTGCTCAAGAGCTGGTTCGGCGACGCGATCGGCGAGTCGGAAGGGGGCATGTACGGCCGCCGCATCGACATCTCGTACCGCTGGTCGATGGGCTGGTTCATCTTCTCCGAGGTGATGTTCTTCGGCGCCTTCTTCGGCGCGCTGTTCTACGCCCGCGTCTATACGATGCCGTGGCTGGGCGACCTGAACAACAAGATCCTGTGGCCCGATTTCGCCGCGGTCTGGCCGAACGCCGGTCCGGCCGGCACGGTCGAGCCGTACGAGGCGATGGGCCCGTGGCCGATCCCGACCATCAATACGGCGCTGCTGCTGATGTCGGGCGTCACGCTGACCTGGGCGCACCACGCGCTGCTGGCCGGCAAGCGCAGCCAGGTGGTGCAGGGCCTGGTGCTGACGATCCTGCTCGGTGCGGTCTTCATGGGCTTCCAGGTCTATGAATACATGCATGCCTACAGCGATCTGAACCTGAAGCTGACCTCGGGCATCTACGGCTCGACCTTCTTCCTGCTGACGGGCTTTCACGGCTTCCACGTGACGATGGGCGCCATCATGCTGACGGTGGTGCTGTTCCGCGTGCTGAAGGGCCATTTCACGCCGGACCATCACTTCGCCTTCGAAGGCGCCGCCTGGTACTGGCACTTCGTCGACGTGGTCTGGCTGTTCCTCTACGTCGTGGTGTACTGGCTGTAAGCGGACACGGCTCGAAGGAAGGGAAACGGGGGCGCTTCGCGCCCCCTTCGTCCTTTAGAATGCGGGATTGCCGAGCATTCCCTGCCAGCACAAAAAGCAAGCGCCGCAGGAATCCCATCCCTGCGGCGCTTGTTCTTTGTTCGCCATGCCGAAGGCGCCCACTGCCATGCCTTGGCGCTACGGCCCCGTGCGGATGCCCGTGCTCTCGATCCATCCCATCCAGTACGAGAACAGGATGAACAGGAACAGCGCGATCGACAGGCCGACACGTACGGTCAGCGAACGGACCATATGCGCGCTCGACTTGCCGCGGTCGCGCATCATGAAGAACAGGGCGGAGGCCAGGCTGGAGACGATCAGGATGAAGGCAATGACGATGACGATGCGCATGGCGGCGGTCGGGACAGTGGTGCGCCATTATCGCACCGCGTTCCGGCGGCCGTGCCCGCCGCTCCGGCCGTTCCAGCGATGACGCTGCTGCGCGCCCTGAGCCCGGTGCCCACGGTGGCGGCGCTGGTCGTCATCGCGGTCACCTGTGCGCTGGGCAACTGGCAGCTCGGCCGGGCCCACGACAAGATCGCGGGCGCCGAGCGGCTGCGTGCGCTGGCCGACGCGGCGCCGCTGCGGATCGGCACGGCGCCGCCGCCGCTGCCCGCGGCCGAACTGGTCTCGCGCAAGATTGTCGTGCGCGGCCGGTTCGATCCGGCCCACACCGTGCTGCTGGAAAACCGTCCGCACGGCAACGGGCAGGACAGCCGCTCCGGTTTCCTGGTGCTGACGCCGCTGCGGCCCGACGATGCCGCGGGCGGCGGCGACACGCGCGCCGCGGCCGGTACGGCCGCGCCCCGCGCCGTGCTGGTGCTGCGCGGCTGGCTGCCGCGCGATGCGCAGGACCGCACGCGCATCGCGCCGTTTCCGACGCCGGAGGGCACGGTGACGCTGCAGGGTGTGGCACTGGCCGATGTGCCGAAGGTCTATCAACTCGGCAGCCCGGACGCCCAGCGCGGCGAACGCATCCGGCAGAACCTGGACCTGGGCGCCTTCGCCGCCGAACTCGGTACGCCGCTGCAACCCTTCGTGCTGCAGCAGCGCAGCGACAGCGGCGATGGCCTGGCGCGCGACTGGGCGAGCGCCGACCTCGGCGTCGAGCGCCACTACGGCTATGCCTTTCAGTGGTATGGTCTGGCCGCGCTGACGCTGGTATTGCTGGTCGCGCTGACCTGGCGGCGTGCCCGGCGGCTCGCCAACCCGGCCGATGCCGGCCGCGGCGCCGGCACGGCCCCCGCGGGCGCCGCCCGCAACGACGATTAATCACTCCAACGACGATCCATGCCTTCCGATCCCGCCACGGCCAAGCCGGCCGCGCCGCAAGACTCCCGCAGCGATCCGCGCATCGATGCCCGCACGCGCCGCGGCCGGATCCAGATGCTGTTGCTGCTGCTGGTCTGCGCGTCGCCGGTCATCGCCTCGTATCTGACCTACTACGTGTTCCGGCCGGCCGGCGGGCAGACCAACTACGGCACGCTGATCGAGCCGCAGCGCCCGGCGCCGGCCGTGCAGGTGACGGACGAGCGCGGCCAGCCGGTGCCGCTGCAGGACTTCAAGGGCAAATGGCTGCTGGTGTCGACCGACAGCGCCGCCTGCGACGAGGCGTGCGCGAAGCGGCTGTTCACGATCCGGCAGATCCGCGCCGGCCAGGGCAAGGAGCGCGAGCGCATCGTGCCGGTCTGGCTGATCAGCGATGACGGACCGATCGATCCGCGCCTGACCGCCGCGTATAACGAGCCCTATGCCGGCGTACGCTTCCTGCGCATGCCCCGCGAGCAGATCCGCGGCTGGCTGCCGGCTGCCGAGGGCCAGCCGGCGGAGGCAACGCTGTATCTGGTCGATCCGCTCGGCAATCTGATGATGCGGTTCCCGAAGGACCCGGACCCGAAGAAGGTGCATTCGGACCTCAGCCGCCTGCTCAAGTACAACCGCATCGGCTGATGGAGGGCCCATGCTGACTCAACTCGCCCTGATCGGCCTGCTGCTGGCGTTGCTGCCGCTCAGCTATGTGCTGGCCCGCGGCAGCCGCGACAAATACCGCAAGCTGGTCTGGATCACCGCGTTCCTGACGCTGGACCTGATCATGTTCGGCAGCTTTACGCGGCTGACGGACTCGGGCCTGGGCTGCCCCGACTGGCCCGGCTGCTACGGCCATTCGAACCCCTATGCGGCCGTCGAACACATTCGCGCCGCGGAGACGGCGCTGCCCAGCGGGCCGGTGACCTGGGCCAAGGCCTGGATCGAGATGCTGCACCGGTACTTTGCGATGGCGGTCGGCGTGCTGATCATCGCGCTGGTGGTGCTGGCCTGGAGCAAGCGCCGCGAGCTGAAGCAGTCGCCGTGGTTCGCCACCGGCGTGCTGGTGCTGGTCTGCGTGCAGGGCGCGTTCGGCGCCTTCACGGTCACGCTGAAGCTGCAGCCGATCATCGTGGTGACCCATCTGCTGCTGGGCATGGCGTTGCTGGCGGCGCTGATCTGGCTGGGCTCGCGCAGCGACCCGCCGCGCGCGATCGCGCCAGCCGCGGCGGCCCTGCGCTGGCCGGGGCGGATCGCGCTGGCGCTGCTGACGATCCAGATCTTCCTGGGCGGCTGGGTCAGCACTAACTACGCGGTGTTGGCCTGCACCGATTTCCCGCTGTGCAACGGGCAGTGGATTCCCGAGATGGACTTCCGCCATGGCTTTACGCTGTGGCGGCAACTGGGCATGACGGCCGACGGCGACTACATCCCGCATTCGGCGCTGGTGGCCATTCACTGGGTGCACCGCGGCTTCGCGGTGGTGGTGCTCGGCTATCTGGCCTGGTTTGCGCTGCGCACGCGCCGCTTTGCGCCGCTGGCGCGCGCCTCGCACTGGCTGCTGGCCGTGCTGGTGCTGCAGTTGGCGACCGGTTTGTCGAATATCGTGCTCGATTGGCCGCTTTTGCCGGCAGTCGCCCACAATGGCGGCGCGGCGGTGCTGCTGATGCTGTTGGTCAGGCTCAATTACAATATAGGGCTTGCGACCCGCGCCGCCACCGCCGCGGCCCCCGGTTCCTTCGATCGCGCCCCCGCTGCCGCTCATGACGCCCCGGCTCCCGATGCCGCCGGCGCAAATCGCCCGGCCGACACGGCGCGCGCCTCATGAAAGACAAGACTGCTCCCGTGGCCACCACCGCTACCCAGACTCAGCAACCGCCAAGCCGGCTGCGCCACCTCGCCCGCCAGTACGCCGCGCTGACCAAGCCGCGCGTGACGCAGCTGGCGGTCTTCTGCGCCATCATCGGCATGTTCCTGGCCACGCCCGGCATGGTGCCGTGGCGTGTGCTGATCGGCGGCGCCGCCGGCATCTGGCTGCTGGCCGCCGGCGCCTTCGCCATCAACTGCCTGGTCGAACAGAAGGTCGACGCGCTGATGCGCCGCACCGCGTGGCGTCCGTCGGCCACCGGCGAGATCGGCACGAGCCAGATCCTGGTGTTCTCGCTGGTGCTGGGCGGGGCCGGCATGTGGCTGCTGCATGTGTTCACCAACGACCTGACGATGTGGCTGACTTTCGCCACCTTTGTCGGCTACGCGGTGGTCTACACGATCCTGCTCAAGCCCGCCACGCCGCAGAACATCGTGATCGGCGGCCTGTCGGGCGCGATGCCGCCGGCGCTGGGCTGGGCCGCGGTGGCCGGCGACGTGCCGGCCGAGGCCTGGTTCCTGGTGCTGATCATCTTCACCTGGACCCCGCCGCACTTCTGGGCGCTGGCGCTGTACCGCCGCGCCGACTACGCGAAGTCGGGCCTGCCGATGCTGCCGATCACGCACGGCGAGCGCTTCACGCTGCTGCACATCCTGCTGTACACGCTGGTGATGATCGCGGCCACGCTGCTGCCGTTCGTCTACGGCATGAGCGGCTACATCTACCTGGCGGCGGCGCTGGTGCTGGGCGGCATCTTCCTGGCCTACGCGTGGAAGCTGTACCGGCAGTACTCGGACGCGCTGGCGCAGCGCACCTTCCGCTTCTCGATCCTCTATCTGTCGCTGCTGTTCGCCGCGCTGCTGATCGACCACTACTTCAAGTTCGTACCGCAGGCGTGACGGCGGCCCGGCCGCGACACGATGTCGCGGCCAGCGCCCGGTGCGCCGCGATCGGCGATACTAGCCGCTGCCGCCGGCGCGCCTGCCGCGCCACTCCTCTCGCCGGCACACGCAGACAAGCCCAAACCGAACCGACACCATGCGCACCGCCTCGTTTTCCTCGTCCGTCTTCCCGTCCCTGGCCAACCTGCGGCAGCTGCTGCTGGTCGCGCTGCTGGCGCTGGGCCTGGCCGCCTGCGGCCAGCAGAAGCCCACCTTCCAGAATATCGACGTGACCGGCGGCAGCGAATTCGGCAAGGACTTCAAGCTGACCGACCACACCGGCAAGCAGCGCACGCTGGCGGACTTCAAGGGCAAGGCGGTGGTGATGTTCTTCGGCTACACCCATTGCCCGGACGTCTGCCCGACCACGATGGTCGAGTGGAAGACGGTGATGGAGCAGCTCGGCCCCGACGCCGATCGCGTGCAGGTGCTGTTCATTACCGTCGATCCTGAGCGCGACACGCAGGCGCTGCTGGCCCAGTACGTCCCGGCCTTCGATCCGCGCTTCCTGGGCATGCGGCCCGCCGACGAGGCCGCGCTGCGCCAGTTGACCAAGGACTTCAAGGTGTTCTACGCCAAGGTGCCGGGCAGTTCGCCGGGCAACTACACGGTCGACCATTCGGCCGGCAGCTATGTGTTCGATCCGGAAGGGCGGCTGCGGCTGTTCATTCGCCACGGCCAGGGCACCGAGCCGATCGTCAAGGACATGAAGCAGCTGCTGTCCTGAGCGCCTCGATCGCCCACAGGACATGGGTCCGGAGTCCTCTGGCCCCGTGTCCTCAGTCCCGAACCCTCAGTCCCGAACCCTCAGTCCCGAACCCTCAGTCGGTCCTGGGTCCTCGGTTCTCAATCCTCGGTGCCGCGCGGCTCAGCCCTTGTTGAAGATGCTGTAGAAGTCCGGCGCCCCGACCTCGGTCACGGTCAGGTCCAGCGACCCTTCGATGTGTTCCAGATGCTCGCGCATCACCGCGCGAGCCGCGCCCTCGTCGCGCTTCTCGATCGCCGCGATCAGCTCGCGGTGCTCGTGCTCCGGGCAGGCCGGCGCGCCGGGCCGGTCGTACAGCGTGATGATCAGGCAGGTCAGCGAGACCATCTCGCGGATGACCTTCTCCAGGATGGCGTTGCCCGCCATTTCCGCCAGCAGGATATGGAATTCCCCCGATAGCCGGATCACTGCGGCGCGGTCGCCGCGCGCGCGCGCCGCGTCCTCTTCCTGCACGTGCCGCTGCAGGCTGCGGACCTTGGCCGGCGTCGCATGGCGCGCCAGCGTGGCGGCGAGCTCGGGCTCGATGACCTGGCGCGTCTGGAAGACCTGGTGCGCTTCCTCGACCGTCGGGCTGGCGATGAAGGCGCCCCGGTTCGGCACCAGCGTGACCAGCTTCTCGTGGGCAAGCCGTGCGAACACCTGGCGGATGCGGGCGCGGCTGGCCCCGGTGACTTCGCACAGCCGCTCCTCGACCAGCTTGGTGCCGGCCAGCAGCCGGTGTTCCATGATGGCGGACAGCAGGCTCAGATAGATGGCCTCGGTGGCCGACGCCTCGGCGGTGCCGTTCTCCGGGCTGTCGGGGGCATTGGCGGCAGCGGCCTCGGCGGCGTTCATGGTGTGGGCGTCCTCAGCCGGCGAGGCAGCGCCGCGGGCGGACGTCCGGCGGGCGGCGGGTTTGCCGGCGGCCGTCTTGCGTCCGGCCGGCGTGGGCGCCGAGGCGGCGGCGGTCTTGCCGCCGGTCGGCTTGCGAAGAGAAGACATTGTGACGATGCGCGGTGGACTTTGTCACCGCGATTGGCGACGAACGATCCGCATATCGTACACAAAGCGCGCGGCACCGGTCCGAAACGCCGCCGGGCGCGCACCGATGGAAGGATCGGGCCCGGCACTGCGACGATGCGCGCAGCGTGCCATCGAGCCATCCGCGCAGCAGCGTGCCATCCAGTCGTCCAGGCCGCGTGCCATCCAGCCATCCGCACCGCCCCTTCAGAGTGCCAGCGACAGATCGCCCTGTACGGCCGTCGCCATCGGCGCACGTACCGATCCGGGATAGGGATGCGTCTCGATCCAGTGCCGCGCGATATCGATGCGGCGTGCGATCCAGACCTTGTCGTGCGACTGCACGTAGTCCAGGAAACGCTGCAGCGCGCGAAAGCGCCCGGGGCGTCCGAGCAGCCGGCAATGCATGCCGATCGACAGCATCTTCGGCTGGTTCAGCCCCTGCGGGTCGCCCTCGGCGTACAGCACGTCGAAGGCGTCCTTCAGGTACTGGAAGAACTGCTCGCCGGTGTTGAAGCCCTGCGGCGTGGCAAAGCGCATGTCGTTCGAATCGAGCGTGTAGGGCACCACCAGATGCGGCCTGGTCTCGCCGTTGCTCGTCCGCACCTCGGTCCAGAACGGCAGGTCGTCGCCGTAGTAGTCCGAGTCGTAGACGAAGCCGCCGTGCTCGACCACCAGGCGCCGCGTGTTGGGGCTGTCGCGGCCGGTGTACCAGCCCAGCGGCGCGCTGCCGGTCAGCTCGCGGATGATCTGCATCGCGATGCGCATGTGCTCGCGCTCGGTGGCCTCGTCGATGTTCTGGTAGTGGATCCAGCGCCAGCCATGGCAGGCGATCTCGTGGCCCAGCTCGACGAAGGCGCGGGTCAGCTCGGGATGGCGCTGCAGCGCCATCGACACGCCGAAGATGGTCAGCGGCAGGCCGCGCTGCTCGAACTCGCGCAGGATGCGCCAGACGCCGGCGCGCGAGCCGTATTCGTAGATGCTCTCCATGCTCATGTGGCGGTCGGGGTAGGCCGCCGCGCCGACGATCTCGGAGAGGAACTGCTCGGAGGCCGCATCGCCGTGCAGCACGCAGTTCTCGCCGCCTTCTTCGTAATTGAGCACGAACTGCAGCGCCACGCGCGCGCCGCCCGGCCAGTGGGCATGCGGCGGCCGCGCGCCGTAGCCGATCAGGTCGCGGGGATAGGGGTGGCCGGCATCGGCACCGGCCGGCGAGCGGGAAGCAGTGAGCGGAGTGGACATGATCTGCGGTATGCGGAAATCAATGAAGGCGGAAATCGATGAAGGTAAGCGATGAAGGCCGCGCCTCAATTGATCGCGAACGGTGCCAGCATGCCGGCGTAGGCCTTCGGCAAGGGCCTGGCCCAGTCGCCGCGCTTGCTGGTGCGCAGGCGGATCGCGACCAGCGACTCGACCATCTTGACCGCCGACACCACGCCGTCGATGACCGGCGCGCCGATTGCCTCGGAGATCTCGTCGCACAAGTCGGTCATGCCGGCGCAGCCGAGCACGATGCAGTCGCTGCGGTCCTGCGCCAGCGCCTGGCGGCACGATTCGGTGATGATGCGGCGCGCGTCCGAGCCCGGCCGCTCGAGCTCCAGCACCGGCAGATCGCAGGCGTGCACGTTGCGGCAGAACCGTTCCATGCCGTAGCGCTCGGCCAGGTGCCACGCGATATTGCAGGTGCGCGCCAGCGTGGTGACGACGCTGAAGCTGGTGCCGATCAGGCTGGCCATGTGCATCGCGGCCTCGGCGATGCCGATCACCGGCCCGCGCGCCATCTCCCGTGCCGCGTACAGCCCCGGATCGCCGAAGCAGGCGATCACGTAGCCGTCGACGCCGTCGGCCTCGCCCAGCCGGATCTCCTCGAGGATGCCCGGCACCGACAGCGCCTCGTCATAGTGGCTCTCGATGGAGGCGGGGCCCATGCGCGGGCTGACCGCGACGATGCGCGTGTCGGGCGAGGCCACGGTGCGGGCGCACTGGCCGATCTTGTCGGTCATGCTTTGCGTGGTATTGGGATTGATGATCTTCAGCTTCATGGCAAACGTCGGGTGGTCGGATCGTCGGATCGTCGAATGGGTCGTGGCGCGGCGTCAGGCGGCCGCGAAGAAATGCGGCATCATGCGGCGCGCCAGCACGCGGTACAGCACCAGCGCGATGCCCATGCCGATGAACCAGCTGTAGTTGGCCAGGCCCTGCCAGGCCGGCACCACCACGCACAGGATCGGAATGATCGCGGCCGGGATCATCGTGGCAATCGCCACCGGGTTGTAGCCGCGGGTGTACCAGTACTTGCCCTGCGGACGCATCGTGTACAGGTCGTCGACGTCGACCTGCTGGCGGCGCACCAGGTAGTAGTCGGAGATCAGGATGCCGAACAGCGGCCCGATGAAGGCGCCCAGCACGTCCAGCGTGTAGTGGATGACCTGCGGGTTGTTGTACAGATTCCAGGGCGTGATGAAGATCGAACCGACCGCGGCGATCATGCCGCCGGTGCGCCAGCTGATGTGCTTGGGCGACACGTTGGAGAAGTCGAACGCCGGCGACACGAAGTTCGCGACGATGTTGATGCCGATGGTGGCGGTCATGAAGGTCAGCGCGCCCAGCACCATCGCGAAGGTGCTGTCGATATGGCTGACGGTCTCCACCGGATCGGTGATCAGCTTGCCGAACACCGGCAGCGTGGCCGAGGTCGTGATCACGGTCAGCAGCGAGAAGCCAAGGAAGTTGATCGGCAGCCCCCAGAAGTTGCCCTTGCGGACCGCGCCGAAGTCCTTCGCGTAGCGAGAGAAGTCGCCGAAGTTCAGCATCGGGCCGGAGAAGTACGACACCACCAGCGCGATCGCGGTCAGCATCACCGGTACCGCTTCCCAGCCGCTGTACTTGACGAAGCTCAGCGTGAAGCTGACGTTGCTCCAGCCGGCCTTGTTCACCAGCCAGATCGCCAGCAGGATCATCACCACATAGACCGCGGGGCCGGCCCAGTCGATGAACTTGCGAATGGTTTCCATGCCGGTCCAGAACACCAGCGCCTGCAGTACCCACAGCGTCATGAAGGCCGCCCAGCCCAGTGTCGACAGCCCGGCGAAGCCATGCAGCTTGACGTCGGCATAGGGCGCCAGCGACGGGAAGAAATGCAGCGCCAGCACCAGGAAGGCCGACGAGGCCAGATAGGTCTGGATGCCGTACCACGCCACCGCGATCAGGCCGCGGATCACCGCCGGAATATTGGCGCCGAGCACGCCGAACGAGGCCCGGCAGATCACCGGATACGGGGTGCCGGTGACCTGGCTCGGCTTGGCCACCAGATTGCAGAAGAACTGCACGATGACGATGCCGACCAGCAGCGCGATCAGCACCTGCCAGCTGGTCAGGCCCAGCGCGAACAGGCTGCCGGCGGTGATGTAGCCGCCGACGCTGTGCACGTCCGACATCCAGAACGCGAACATGTTGTAGGTGCTCCAGGTCTGCTTCTTCAGCGGCGCCAGGTCTTCGTTGGTCAGCCGTTCGTCGTACGACGGCTTGATCAGCGCGTTGCCATGGTGGACGGACGCGCTGTCCTGCAGCTCGGCGGCGGCAGGCGCGGTGGTGTGCATCATGCTTGTCTCCTCAAGGCGATGCCATGCGGTGGCCGGCGCGCGGGAGGCGCCGGATGGGCGGTGTGGATCGAAGGATCGGGAATCCGCTCTCAGGATTTGATTTGTAGACAGGATTGTCTACAAAATCGTTTGTAGTTGTGTACGGATTTGTAGATCACGTCTTGGTGATTGTCAACATCACGACGGACGGATGCGGGCAAACCCCGAGACGGGAGAGGCGCGCGGGGGAGGGACCGGGCGCGCGGGTGGCGTTGCGGGCTCCGGGGAGCGGTGGCGGGGCAAAAGAAAAGGGCCGGGTCCCTCGCGGAACCCGGCCCGTGTCGCCGCTGTCACCCCGCGCATGCGGGGAGCCAGCGGCTGGCTTGTGGCTTTCGGTTGATGGCCTGCGGCCGGCGTCGATCAGGCGAAGGCTTGCAGCGCGCCCTTCATCTTCTTCATCGCGGCGGACTCGATCTGGCGGATGCGCTCGGCCGAAACGCCGAACTCGTCGGCCAGTTCGTGCAGCGTGGCGCCGCCCGAGCCGTCGTCGTTGACCTGCAGCCAGCGCGCCTCGATGATGCGGCGGCTGCGCGGATCGAGCTTGGTCAGAGCCTGTTCCAGGCCCTCGACCTGCATGCGGTCCTGGCGCTTGGCCTCGAGCACGCGCGTCGGCTCGTTGTGGTTGTCGGCCAGATAGACGATCGGCGCGAACTCCTCCTCGCCGTCGTCGACCTGGCCTTCCAGCGCCAGATCGCCGCCGGACAAGCGGGTTTCCATCTCCATCACTTCTTCCGGCTTGACGTTCAGCTCGCGCGCAACCGCGTCGATCTCGTCCGGGGTGAAGGTGTGGGCGCCCTGCTTGTGGCTGCGCAGGTTGAAGAACAGCTTGCGCTGCGCCTTGGTCGTCGCGACCTTGACCATGCGCCAGTTGCGCAGCACGTACTCGTGGATCTCCGCCTTGATCCAGTGGATCGCGTACGACACCAGGCGCACGCCCTGGTCCGGGTCGAAGCGCTTGACGGCCTTCATCAGGCCGATATTGCCTTCCTGGATCAGATCCGCGTGCGGCAGGCCGTAGCCCAGGTACTGGCGCGCGATCGACACGACCAGACGCAGGTGCGACATCACCAGGCGGCGGGCCGCCTCGACCGAGTCGTGGTCGCGCAACTCGCGCGCGAGCCGCTGCTCCTCCTCGGCGGTGAGCATCGGAATACGGTGGACAGCCTGGATATAGCTGTCGAGATTGCCCAGCCCGGCGGGCAGGGTCAGGGCCATGCTGTTGGCGCGCTGCGGCACCATCGGCAGGGTGTTGTTCATGGTGATCGAATCGGCAGACAGGACTGCGTTCACTCGGGGCTCCTTTCGCATCCGGCGGGCGGCGTGCCCGCGTGTCGGAAGCATCGACGGCGTCGTGGCCGGCGCTTCCCACACTGCAATGCAACGCATATTAGCACTCCAGCCGGGTGAGTGCTAATTGGAGTCCGGCGCGCTGCGATAGTTCCAGGATATCGGAAGAAATATTCCATAGCGCCACAGGTTGCCGGAAAGTCGCCCGGAAACCGCAGCGGCGACGGACACGAGTTCGTTAGAGCGCCGGCCCCGCTCCGGGTTCTGCTGCAGGGACCATGCCATCGGGCCGCAAAGGCTACACTTGCCAGCAATGCGTCGATCCGCCACGCCCTTGGAGTGTCAGCCATGTCCGCCATTGAACATTTGTTGAAACCGCATGTAAGAGATATCGGCGACTTCTCGGTGCGCCGGGTACTGCCCTCGGCTGCGGCGCAGACGGTAGGTCCGTTCATCTTCTTCGACCACATGGGCCCGGTCGAGCTGGCGCCGGGCAAGGGCATGGATGTGCGTCCTCATCCTCATATTGGCCTTGCCACCGTCACTTATCTGTTCGAAGGCGAAATCGTCCATCGCGACAGCGTCGGCAGCGAACAGACCATCCGGCCCGGCGACGTCAACTGGATGACCGCGGGCAGCGGCATCGTCCATTCCGAGCGTTCGCCGCAGGCCGCCCGGGACGCCGGCCCGCGGTTGCACGGCATCCAGACCTGGGTGGCGCTGCCGCGCGAGCACGAGACGGTCGCGCCCTCGTTCTTCCACCATCCGGCCGACACATTGCCGCGGCTGGTCCACGGCGGCGCTCGCATCACCGTGATTGCCGGCGACGCCTTCGGCGCGCGCTCGCCGGTGCAGGTGTTCAGCCGCACGCTCTATGCCGCGCTGGAGCTCGACGCCGGCGCCAGCCTGGTGATTCCGCCCGAGCACGAGCAGCGCGGCCTGTACCTGGTCGACGGTGCCGCCGCGATCGACGGCATCGCGCTGCCGGCCGAGCACCTGGCGGTGCTGACGCCCGGCGCCGAGGCGACCGTCACGGCGCTGGAGCCGTCGCGACTGATGCTGCTCGGCGGCGAACCGGTCGACGGCCGTCGGCACATCTTCTGGAACTTCGTCGCCAGCAGCCGCGAGGCGATCGAGGAGGCGGCGCGGCGCTGGGAGAACGACGAGTTCCCGCACGTACCGGGTGAGACCGAGCGGATTCCGCTGCCGCCGCGGCGGCTCTGACGCCCGATCCGAGGGTTGCTTACCTCTGCCGCATGCGGGAGAGGGGCCGGGGACAGGGCCGGGGAGAGGGTAAGGTTTTCGCTACAGCGGACTGACCCAGCTGACCCGCGCGCTCTCGCGCAGGCAACCGCGGATCGTCTCGATCTGCGTCGCGATCGGCGCCGGCACCGGTACGGTGCCAGACAGCACGTCGCGGATCCACGCCGCCGTCAGCGCCACATCGGTGCCCGGCGGCAGCGCCGGCACGTCGGCGACCGAGCCCGACATCGGATCCACCAGCGTGCGCTGATGGCCGTCGTGCAGCCAGTCGATGCGGCTGCCACGGCGCGCGTCGGCCACCACCTCGCCCTCGGTGCCGCGCGCCAGCAGCACGTTGGCCGGCTCGTGCGAGAAGTAATCGGTCAGCGTTTCGCGGTATTCCGGATGCGTATAGCTGTACAACCGCAGCGCCTCGGCCGGCGTATGCGCGCCGACCGGCTGCAGCATCTTGACGATGGTGTGCGAGGAATTGCGCAGCCCGATCACGGTGCGCTTGTCCAGCAGCGCGGACAGGGCCGGCGACAGCACGTCGATCGGCAGCACCGCCAGCGGACCGGGATCGGCGATGCCGCCGCCCCCGGGCTGCGCGAGCCGCCGCGCGGCCTCGTCCACCGTCGCGCACGGCGCGATACCCAGCGCCTCGAACAGCATGATGCTGGTGACGCGCTGATTGAACTCGCGCGTTCCATGCACCAGCACGGGGATACCCTCCCGCGCGAGCAGCAGCGCCAGCAGCGGTACCAGATTGGGCTGCTTGCGCGCGCCGTTGTAGCTCGGAATGACCACCACCTGGCGTTCCGGCGCCGGCAGCGGCAGGCAGTGCGCGTGCGCGGCCTCCAGCATGCCGGCCAGCTCGTGCGGCGCCTCGCCCTTGATCCGGTACGCCATCAGTACGGCGCCCAGTTCGAGGTCGGAGACGCGGCCGGACAGCATCGCGTCGAACAGCAGACGTGCGTCGTCGCGCGGCAGAGCACGGGCGCCGGCGACGCCGCGGCCGATTTCCTTGATATAGGGCGCCGCGGAAAAGGCGGGCTGGGTGTCGTCGTGGCGATCAGCGGGCATGGCGGTGCGGTGAGGGCGGTGCGGTCGGAGCAGTGCGGTTCTGGCGGTGCAGATCAAGCGTTTCGGCCGATGATAGCGCGATACGTCAAGGCGCCTGGCCCCTGGGAGTTCAGACCCTGATCGCGAAGCCGTCGGCATAGGCCCTCGGGTCCCGGGTGGCGTCCCAGACCACGCCGTCCATCAGCCTGGCCGTGCGGAAATCGCTGGCCGGCAGCGGCACCTGCGCGGCCGCGGCGGCCTGGCGGTAGACGTCGAGGCGATTGACCTTGCGCGCCACCGCCAGATAGTCCGGGTGTTCCTTCAGCAACCCCCAGCGCTTGTGCTGCGTCAGGAACCACATGCCGTCTGACAGATAGGGATAGTTGGCCTCGCCGTCCCGATGGAAATGCATCGCGTCGGGATCGTCCCAGGTCCGGCCCAGCCCGTTGGCATAGCGGCCCAGCATGCGGTCGAGGATCAGCGCCATGTCGGTGTCCACACAGGATGGCGCGGCGATGGTCTCGGCCGTCCTGCGGCGGTTCGACACCGACGCGTCGATGAAGCGCGATGCCTCCAGCACCGCGGCCACCATCGCGCGCGCGGTGTTCGGATACTTCTGCACGAACTCGGCCGTGGTGCCCAGCGTCTTCTCGGGATGGTCGCGCCAGATGCCCTGCGTGGTCTCGGCGGTGAAGCCGATGCCGTCGGCGATCGCGCGCGCGTGCCACGGCTCGCCGGCGCAGAAGCCGTCCATCAGGCCGAGCCGCATATTGGCCACCATTTGCGGCGGCGGCACGGTGATCGCGCGTGCCTCCCGCATCGGGTCGATGCCGTGGGCCGCCAGCCAGTAGTACAGCCACATTGCGTGCGTGCCGGTGGGGAAGGTCTGCGCGAAGGTGTACTGGCGCGTTTCTCGCGTCATGTAGGCGCGCAGGCTCGCGCCGTCGCGGACGCCCTTGTCGGCCAGCTTCGTCGACAGCGAGATCGCCTGTCCGTTGCGGTTCAGGTTCATCAGCACGGCCATGTCCTTCCTCGGCCCGCCGATGCCCAGCTGCACGCCGTAGACGAGGCCGTACAGCACGTGCGCGGCATCGAGCTCGCCATTGACCAGCTTGTCCCGCACGCCGGCCCACGAGGCTTCCCTGGCCGGCGTGATGCGGATGCCGTGCTTGCGGTCCAGCCCCAGCGCGGCGGCCATCACGATCGAGGCGCAGTCGGTCAGCGGGATGAAGCCGATCCGGACCTCGGTTTTCTCGGGCGCGTCCGAACCGGCCGCCCAGGCGCCCGCGCGCACCACCGGATCGACCAGCGTCATCAACGAAGCTGCGGCCGGATGCGTGCGCGTGCGGCGGCGGCCCTGGCCGGCGGGCGGCGCGTCGGCGCCAGCGTCATGTGCGTCGGCAACGACCGCGGGACGCCGGGCGTTGGCGGGACTGAGGCGAGGGGGCATGCAAGACTCCAAAGGAAAAGCGCGAGAGGTCCTAGCCCATCACGTCGATTACGCGCTGGGCGGCGTCCACCAGCTTGATGCCGCGCTCCATCGCCATGGTGCGCAGCCGCTTGTAGGCGTCGTCCTCGCTCAGGCCACGCGCCTGCATCAGCAGGCCCTTGGCGCGCTCGACCAGCTTGCGCTCGGTCAGCTTCAGCCGGGTCGCGTCGAGCTCCGCGCGCAGCGCCTGGTCCAGCTGAAAGCGCGCGTAGGCGACATCGAGCACGGTCTTGACGCGTTCGGCGCGCAGACCGTCGACGATATAGGCGGTGATGCCGGCGGTCAGCGCGGCCTTGATGCGCTCGGCGTCGTCGTTGTCGGTGAACAGCACGATCGGGCGCGGCGCATGCTGGGTCGACACGCACACGTGCTCGACCGTATCGCGCGCAGCGGATTCCGAAGCGATGATGATCAGGTCCGGCTGGCGCGCCGCGATGACGTCCGGCAATGCGAGGTCGGCGTCGACCGTCTCGACCTCGCCGAAGCCGGCAGCCGCCAGGCCGGCGCGGATCGTGTCGACGTTCAGCGGATCGGCGTCGAGCGGATCGCGCACCAGCAGGATACGCAGCGGGCGCGCGCCCGAAGCGGGGCCGGCGGGCGTGGCGGCCGAGGGCGCGGCAGGCGTGGCGGAGGGACGGGACGGACGGCGATTCATGGGTTCGGTCAGGCGTGGCCGACGTTCGGTGGCCGGCTCGCTGGCTGGCTTGTTGGCCGGCCTTCTGTGGCCGCTTCGGCGGCCGATCTCTGCTCCTGCTTCATGCAAGAATCACGCCGGGTTTTGGGGCGCCGCTTGCCCCGCGATGGGGCGGCCGGTGTATGCTGATGCCCTGCCGCGAGGGGTCGGGCACCGCCGATGCCCTCGCCGCGCCGGTCCCGCTTCGGCGCTCGCCGCGCCGTCGGGACCGCGCTCCGATATCCATTCCAGAATCCATCCAGTGGAGAGATGCATGACCGAGGAGTTCGTATTCCAACCCCCCGCGCCCACCGGCGTGCCGGTGCGCGGCAGCAGTGCGCGTTTCCCGGTGCGGCGGGTCTACTGCGTCGGCCGCAACTATGCCGCCCACGCACGCGAGAT
Source organism: Cupriavidus gilardii (assembly GCF_013347325.1). Lineage (NCBI taxonomy): Bacteria > Pseudomonadati > Pseudomonadota > Betaproteobacteria > Burkholderiales > Burkholderiaceae > Cupriavidus > Cupriavidus gilardii. The sequence continues at coordinate 346,551 of NZ_CP054626.1, forward strand.
GGGATCGGACCCGGACCGCGAACCGCCGTTCTTCTTCTGCAAGCCGAGCGACGCGGTCAGCCCGGTGGCCGACGGCGCCGAGGGTACGTTCCCGTATCCGCCGGGTTCGAACAACGTGCACTACGAAGTCGAGCTGGTGGTGGCGATCGGCAAGGGCGGCCGCGACATCCCGGTCGAGCAGGCCGCCGCGCATGTGTTTGGTTATGCCGTTGGTCTCGACATGACGCGGCGTGACCTGCAGAACGAATCGAAGAAGACCGGACGCCCGTGGGAGACCGGCAAGGCGTTCGACCGATCGGCGCCGATCGGCCCGATCGTGCCGGTGCAGGCGATCGGCCATCCCGAGCGCGGCGCGGTGACGCTGGCGGTCAATGGCGCGGAGAAGCAGCGCGGCGACCTGTCCGACCTGATCTGGTCGGTGCCCGAGATGGTGTCGTATCTGTCGAAGCTGTTCGAGCTGCAGCCGGGCGATCTCATCTACAGCGGCACGCCCGAGGGCGTGGGCCCGGTGGTCAAGGGCGATCGCATGCAGTGTGCGATCGAAGGCGTGGGCGAACTGGTGGTCAAGGTGGTCTGAGGCGATGCTCAAGCTCTACAGCTATTTCCGCAGTTCGGCGGCGTTCCGCGTGCGCATCGCGCTGGCGCTCAAGGGCCTGCCCTTCGAATACGTGCCGGTGCATCTGCTCAAGGATGGCGGCCAGCAACTGAGCGAGCAATACCGCGCGCTGAACGCCAATGCGCTGGTGCCGACGCTGCTGGACGATGACCATGCGCTGTCGCAGTCGATGGCGATCGTCGAATACCTGGACGAGACCCATCCCGAGCCGGCGCTGCTGCCCGGCACGGCGCTGGACCGCGCCTACGTGCGCGCAGTGGCGCAGTCGATCGCCTGCGAGATCCATCCGCTGAACAACCTGCGCGTGCTCAAGTATCTGAAGCACACGCTCGGCGTCAGCGAGGAAGCGAAGGACGCCTGGTATCGCCACTGGATCGAGATCGGCTTTGCCGGACTCGAAGCCACGTTGACGCGCGAGGGCAAGGCCGGCCGCTTCTGCCTGGGCGATACGCCGACGCTGGCCGACATCTGCCTGGTGCCGCAGGTCTTCAACGCGCAGCGCTTCCAGGTCGATCTGGACCCGTATCCGACCATCGTGCGGATTTTCGAAGCGTGCATGGAACTGCCGGCGTTCCAGCAGGCCGCGCCGAAGGCGCAGCCCGACGCGGAGTAGCGGACGCGACAAGGCCGACGGCCGTCAACGAAGAACGGGCGCCGCTGTCTCCAGCGGCGCCCGTTTTTTTTCGTCGCGCAGAACGCGTGCTCAGTCGCCCAGCAGCGCCCGCGCGAACTCGTCGGCCTTGAACGGCTGCAGGTCCTCGACCTTTTCGCCAACGCCGATGAAGTAGACCGGCACCGGACGCTGGCGCGCGATCGCGGCCAGGATGCCGCCCTTGGCAGTGCCGTCGAGCTTGGTCACGATCAGGCCCGTCAGCTGCAACGCATCGTCGAAGGCCTTGACCTGCGCCAGCGCGTTTTGCCCGGTGTTGGCGTCGATCACCAGCAGCGCCTCGTGCGGCGCGGTGGGCATCGCCTTGCCGATCACGCGCTTGACCTTCTTCAGCTCTTCCATCAGATGCAGCTGCGTCGGCAGGCGGCCGGCGGTGTCGGCCATCACGATATCGACGCCGCGCGCACGGGCCGCGTTGACCGCGTCGAAGATCACCGCGGCCGGATCGCCGCTCTCCTGCGAGACCACGGTGACGTTGTTGCGCTCGCCCCAGATCGTCAGCTGCTCGCGCGCGGCGGCACGGAAGGTATCGCCGGCGGCCAGCAGCACCGATTGGCCGTAGTGCTGGAAGTGCTTGCACAGCTTGCCGATGCTGGTCGTCTTGCCGGCGCCGTTGACGCCCGCGATCATCATCACCATCGGCTGCTCGCGGCCGAGCTCCATGGTCTTTTCGAGCGGACGCAGCAGCTCGGTCAGCAGATCGCGCAGCGCGAGCCGTACGCCCTCGGCGGTGTCGATGCGCTCGCTCCTGACACGGCGGCGCAGTTCGCCGAGCAGATATTCGGTCGCCTCGACGCCGGCATCGGCCATCAGCAGCGCGGTCTCCAGCTCCTCGAACAGCGCCTCGTCGACCTTGACGCCGACGAACAGCGTGCTGATGCCGCGGCTGGTCTTGGACAGGCCGGTGCGCAGCCGCTGCATCCAGCCGCGCTTGGCCTCCTCGCTCGGCGGCGGGACGGGGACCAGCACCATCTCGTCGTCATCGCTGTCGTCGGCGGCAGCGGGCGCGGGCTGCGCGGCAGCGGCGGGCTGCGGTGCCGCTTGGGGTTCGGGTTGTGGTTCCGGTTGTGGTTCGGGCTCGCGCTGTGGCTCGGGTTCGCGCTGCGGTTCTGCCGGCGGCAACCCCGGGGCAGGGGCTTCCGCCTCGGGTTGCGAGGATCGCGTGAACCACGACAGCGGTGACAGGCGGGACGGTGCGGGTTTGGCTTGGGCCGCCGGAGCGGGGGCTGCGATCGGCGCGGGCTGCGCCACCGTTTCCGGCTGCGCCGGTGCGGCGCTGGCCGACGGCGCTGCGGCGGCCGGCGCCTGCGCTGCCGGGGCCGATGTTGCCTGCGTCGACGCCTCGGCGGGCGCGTCGGCCGGCTCGGCCTTGCGCTTCTTCCAGAAACTAAACATTGGGAAAGGGGTCCATACCCCGGTAGAATCAATCGCCAAAATTCTAGCAGACGGGGTCGCATGAACCATCGCGCAGGGTCGACCGCGGCGTCGACGTGGCAGGGCGCAATGCCCGCCGATCAGCATGTCACCAAAGGCGCCGATCGGCGCCGACCGTTCCCTTCGCCATCATGGCGGCCCGACATGCCAGCCCGTCTGGCCTCGCTCGCGTTGCTGGCGGCAGCCGCCTGGCTGCCGCTGGCGCATGCGCAGGGCGTCGCGGTCGACGCGCCGCCGGCCCCCGGGGCAGCGGTACAGGCCGCGGTTCCCGATGGCGGCACCACCGAATTCAAGCTGGCCAACGGCATGCGCGTGATCGTCAAGGAAGACCATCGCGCCCCCACGGTCGCCCATCAGGTCTGGTATCGCGTCGGCGGCATCGACGAGGTCAGCGGCACCACCGGCGTGGCCCATATGCTCGAGCACATGATGTTCAAGGGCACGCCCAAGGTCGGGCCGGGCGAGTTCTCGCGGCAGATCGCCGCGCTCGGCGGCCGCGAGAACGCGATGACCAATCGCGATTTCACGATGTACTTCCAGCAGATCGCCAGGCAACATCTGCCGCGCATGATGGAGCTCGAAGCGGATCGCATGGCCAACCTGGTGATCCGCGCCGAGGACTTCGAGCGCGAGATGAAGGTCGTGATGGAAGAGCGCCGGCTGCGCACCGACGACTCGCCGCGCGGCACCGTCTACGAACAGCTGCTGGCCACCGTCTATACCAGCGCCGGCTATCGCCATCCGGTGATCGGCTGGATGAACGACCTGGTCAATATGCGCGTCGACGATGTCAGCGCCTGGTATCGCGAGTGGTACGTGCCGAACAACGCGATCCTGGTGGTGGCCGGCGACGTCAATCCCGCCGAGGTCCGGGCGCTTGCCGAGCGGACCTACGGCAAGCTCAAGCCGCGTCCGCTGCCGGTGCGCAAGCCGCAGATCGAGCCGCCGCAGAAGGGCGTCAAGCGGATCTGGGTCAAGGCGCCCGCCGAGAATCCCTATCTGGTGCTGGCCTACAAGGTGCCGCGCCTGCGCGACGTCGAGAAGGACATCGATCCGTATGCGCTCGAGGTGCTGGCCGCCGTGCTCAACGGCTACGACAATGCACGGCTGACGCGCGACCTGGTTCGTACGCAGCGGCTGGCCGACGATGTCAATGTCGGCTACGACGGCATCAATCGCGGCGAGTCGCTGTTCGTGCTCGACGGCACGCCGGCCAACGGCCATACCACCGACGAGATCGAGCGCGCCTTGCGCCAGCAGATCGAACGGATCGCGCGCGAAGGCGTGTCCGACGAGGAGCTGCGGCGCGTCAAGGCGCAGGTCGTGGCAGGACAGATCTACAAGCGCGACTCGGTGTTCGGACAGGGCATGGAGATCGGCGTGGCCGAGATCGCCGGCATCTCGTGGCAGCAGCTCGATCGCATCCTCGAACGGATCAAGCAGGTCACGCCGGAGCAGGTCAAGACGGTGGCGGGCAAATACTTCAGCGAGGACAACCTGACCGTGGCGACGCTGCTGCCGCAGCCGATCGATCCCAACCAGCCCAAGCCCCAGGCCCCGTCCGGCCTGCGCCACTGAGGACCGCCGATGTTCGCCATCGATTCGCTCTCGTTTTCCCGTCCCTCGGCGCGGCTGCGCCGGACGCTGGCGGTCGCCGCCGGCCTGCTCGCGGGCCTCGGCGCCGCTGCCGCGCAGGCAGCCATTCCGATCGAACACTGGACCGCGTCGACCGGCGCCCGCGTCTATTTCGTGCGCAGCCCGTCGATTCCGATGCTCGACATCAACGTCGATTTCGATGCCGGCAGCCGCTATGATCCGCCCGGCAAGGCCGGACTCGCGACGCTGACGGCCGCGCTGCTCGACAAGGGCACCGGCGCGGTCGAAGGTCAGCCGGCGCGCGACGAAGCCCAGATCGCCGACGCCTTCGCCGATACCGGCGCCAGCTTCGGCGGCGCGGCCGGCGGCGACCGCGGCGGCATCGGGCTGCGTACGCTGACCTCCAATCCGGAGCTGACGCAGTCGGTCACGCTGGCCGCGCAGCTGATCAAGGCGCCGACTTTCCCCGAGGCCGTGGTCGCACGCGAGAAGGAACGGATGATCGCGGCGATCCGCGAAGGCGATACGCGCCCTGGCGTGATCGCCGACAAGCTGCTGTCCAAGGCCATCTACCCGAACCACCCTTATGGCATGTCGGCGACCGCCGAGTCGGTGGCGTCGGTCACGCGCGCCGACCTGGAACGCTTCTGGCGCGCCAACTACGCGGCCTCGCGCGCGGTCGTCACGCTGATCGGCGCGATCGATCGCCGCCAGGCCGAGCAGATCGCCGAGCTGCTGACGCGCGGCCTGCCCAACGGCGCCGCGCCGCCGGAGATGCCGCCGGTCAAGATGGACATTGGCGCCAGCGTGCAGCGTGTCCCGCATCCCGCGCAGCAGGCCACGGTCGTGCTGGGCCAGCCGGCCATCGCGCGCGGCGATCCCGACTATTTCGCGCTGCTGGTCGGCAACTATGTGCTCGGCGGCGGCGGCTTCAGTTCGCGTCTGACCGAGGAGGTCCGCGAGAAGCGCGGCCTGACCTACGGCGTCGACAGCTATTTCGCTCCGTCCAAGCAGCCGGGACCGTTCGGCATCGGCCTGCAGACCAGCAAGGCGCAGACCGACGAGGCGCTCGCGCTGGTGCGGCAGGTGCTCAAGCGCTTCGTCGAGGAAGGGCCGACGCAGGCCGAGCTGAAGGCGGCCAAGGACAATCTGATCAACGGCTTCCCGCTGCGGATCGACAGCAACCGCAAGCTGCTGACCAACGTCGCGAATATCGGCTGGTACGGCCTGCCGCTGGACTATCTCGATACCTGGACCGCGCAGATCGCCAAGGTCGATCGCCAGCATGTCAGGCAGGCCTTCCAGCGGCATGTGCGCCCTGACGCGATGGCCACCGTGATCGTCGGCGGGCCTACCGGCGGCCCCGCCGGCGCGCCGACCGCGGCCGCTCGATGAGCCTGGCGGCGCCGGCCCGCGCCGCCGCTCCGGCGCCTGCCCAGGCTCGCCGCTCAGTGCGCTCCCGCGCATAGCGACCCGACGCGGCCTGCGCGCCGGCGCCAGGCAACGACGCGGCAGGCTCTACAATCACGGAATGAGTCCGCGTTCCCCCTCTCCGCAGCCCGCCGCCGGCGGGCGCTCCCAGACCGCGCCCCGTGGGCGCGTCCCCTCGTTCTCTGCCCGCCAGGCTCCCGCGCAGGTCCGCATCATCGGGGGCCGCTGGAAGCGCACACCGCTGCCGGTACTCGATGCCGAGGGGCTGCGGCCCACGCCGGACCGCGTCCGGGAGACACTGTTCAACTGGCTCGGCCAGGATCTGACCGGCCAGCGCTGCCTGGACCTGTTCGCCGGTTCCGGCGCACTGGGCTTCGAGGCCGCCTCGCGTGGCGCTGCCCATGTGACGATGGTCGAGGCCAATCCGCGCGTGGTTCGGCAACTGCGCGACAACCAGGGCCGGCTCGGCGCCGAGCAGATCCAGATCGTCCAGGGTGATGCCTTCGCCATCGCGGCACAGATGCCGGCCGCCAGTTTCGACGTGGTCTTTCTCGACCCGCCGTTCGCCGAGGACTGGATCGGCCCGGCGCTGGCCCATGCGGAGCGGCTGACTCACGCGGCGGGCCTGGTCTATGTCGAATCGGAAAGCCCGTTGCATGGCGCCGATGCGCCGGTTCCCGCGTCGCTCGAAATCGTGCGCCACGCACGTGCCGGCGCCGTCCATTTCCACCTGCTGCGCCATCGCGGCGCGGCCGACTGAATCCCGGCGCTGGCGCTTCGCGCGCCAGTGCGCGATGATCGCCCAAGGCGCTGCCGCCGGCTCGGCGCGGCGGCTTTCAAGCCGCGCATTTAGGGGTACACTACGCCGCTGTCGCCAACGCTCGCCTGGCGGCATCGGCGCAAGCCGGCTGCAAAGCCGGTGCCGGTGCGGCTTGCCGGTTCACGGCAGCGGGCAGAACAAGGAGGAAGCATGGTCGTCGCGGTCTATCCCGGCACGTTCGATCCATTGACCCGGGGACACGAGGATCTGGTGCGCAGGGCGTCCAATATCTTCGATGAGCTGGTGGTCGGAGTCGCCCATAGCCCCAACAAGCGCCCCTTCTTTTCGCTGGAAGAGCGCATCGGCATCGCCAAGGAAGTGCTGGGGCACTATCCGAATGTGCGCGTCGACGGCTTTTCCGGCCTGCTGAAGGATTTCGTGCGCAAGAACAATGCGCGCGTCATCGTGCGTGGCCTGCGCGCCGTGTCGGACTTCGAGTACGAGTTCCAGATGGCCGGCATGAACCGCTATCTGCTGCCGGACGTCGAAACGATGTTCCTGACGCCGTCCGATCAATACCAGTTCATCTCCGGCACCTTCGTGCGCGAGATCGCGGTGCTCGGCGGCGACGTCAGCAAGTTCGTGTTCCCGTCGGTCGAGCGCTGGCTCAAGGAAAAGATCGGCAAGGGCGACTGAGCCCTCGATCCGCCGCCGTCGCAAGCCAGGGCCGGCTCGGCGGGCCGGCCCGAAAACGCCTAGAATACGGGGTTCGGAATCCGTCAGGACGCGGCCAGTCGGGCGCGGGCGGACTCCAGCGGCGGACCGCGCACAGTGGGCGCGGCGATGGCCGGACTGCAGAAGGAAATATCATGGCGCTGATGATCACCGACGATTGCATCAATTGCGACGTTTGTGAGCCCGAGTGCCCGAACGAAGCAATTTCGATGGGGCCCGAAATCTACGAGATCGACCCCAACAAATGCACCGAGTGCGTCGGCCATTTTGACGAGCCGCAATGCCAGCAGGTGTGCCCCGTCGCTTGCATCCCCCGCGATCCGAACCGGGTCGAGACACACGAAGTGCTGATGCAGCGCTACCGGCTGCTGACGGCCGCCAAGCACGCCGCCTGAGACAGCGTGCGTGAGCAGGGCAGGCGGCGGCTGACACGCCGTGCGCCGCAATAGAAACCCCGCCAGGAGCCACGGCGGGGTTTTTTATCGCCGGTCGGTTACCGACCGCGCACAACGCAACACCGCCGGAGCCGAATGCAACCAAAAGTTGTCGGAATCCGCGCGCTTGTTAAGCGGCAGCCATCGCCAACATGCGACTGTGCACGGCATTCCTACAGCTCGGGAGAGCGCCATGCCGCAAATCTGCACCGAGGGTTATCCAAGCCCGGCGTTGCCGGGTATCAGCGCCCATGAAATGGCATCGTTCGGTCGGTCCGAGGGCCGACTTGGCGTGGATGGTTCCACCATCGCCGTGCGCGACAATCCGCATGGGGTCATGGCCGCTCTGGCCAAGGTCTTTTCGCGGACCGACGGCTCGCGACGCACGCCGGAAGCCGAAAACAAACATATCGCGGCTTTGCCGAAGGTAGCCACCGATCGGATCATCCTTTACCTCGCGGACCCTTTCGAACGCGCAACGCTTGCCATGACCTGCCGGCTTCTTCATCAGCAGCTCAAGCCTTACTGGCCAGAGTTTCAGTTGTTTCGAGACTTGATTGCCAGCAAGAAGAGTCTGGATTTCCGGTCGCAGACGTCATGCATGAAGGATGTATCGCTCTTGCTCAATTTCTTCACCGGGTACCGATGGAACCGCTGGCGTGCAAGGGCGATATTCGAGGAGACGCTCAAGCGGCTTGGCAAAATGTACCCTCGTATCCCGGAACGAATATTTCACGAGGCCTGGCCGTTGTTCCACAAGCTGACGGATAGTACCAAGCTTGAGGTTTTACATAGCGTATTCCAACATGCCATGGCCCGTTCTCCATATTGGGCCATCACGTTGCTCATTGAATTCGCGTGCCGCGGGGCTTGCGCAGGAATGGGGGCAGACTTCCACGACGCCCTGCTTCGCTACGCAACGCCGCTTTTTCTTAACGCGGATACCGCGAAGGAAGCCGAGCCGCTGCTGGGCGCCATCGCACAAGCACAGAGGCTGGGCGGCGACAATTCAAGGGCGCGGGATGAGGCGAGATGGAAGCAGATCCTGGAGTTGATTCCACCATCGACGTCCATCAAATCCGCCGCCGTGCTTGGATTGGCCATTACGGCTGTCGTTATTCAGCGGCGCTGGGAAAAGCACGGCAAAGATGCGAAGTATGGCTTCCCGGCTGTAGAAATCATGCGGAATCGATTTAATGGATTTCCCTCGTCCGCAGCGATAAGCGACTCCACAATCCCCATATATCCTCCCGAGGAAAGGGAGATAGATAACCGGCGCCTATTGCGATACATGGCTACTCCGCGATATGCGGTGGATCGCGCCCGGAGGGATCGCAGGCACCAGGAAATCGTTGCCACCATGTATGCGCGTACCGTTGTTCCGTGGTCCGAAACCGCCGGTGGTGGTGGCTCTTGACAATAACCAGGCATTCCAACGGCGTTATCGCACCAACAGATGCCGGATAGCAGTCCGGGTCCGACAGGATGCTCGTCGTACCAAGCAGACTTAGGAGGAGACGATCCATGGGAAGCGTGCGCGGCCATGTTACCTATGCGAGCTGGCTTGCCGACCGGCATGGGGTTTTGCCGGGAGAGCGGCGGGTGGCCTTTGCCAATGCGGGTTTGTATTACGGCTGGAGCAGCATTGCGCTGTATAGAGTCGGCGCGTTCATAGACTCCATCACAGCCTTCTTCCGCGCAAATCCATCTTCGGCGCTTCTTACCACTCGATTCACCGCTGAGGGCGCCAGGCATACCGTTTCCCAAGCCGGAATCGCGCTCGGCAGCGTGGCATCGTTCGCCGAAATGATCATAACGTCCGTTGTTTTCGGGCAGCATGCCAACCGGCATCAGCGCACTGGTCGGCAAATCGACGATAACGGAGAGGGGCATGAAGCATTTGTCAACTACGTCCGGTGTCGGAAATCCGACGCCCAGAAAACAAAGCTGACAGGTGCAATTACGAGCGAAGGTCTAGAGCCGGATGCCGAGCACGAGGTGTGTTCCGCCGAACGCGACATTTCCATTGTGCAGTGTTCAACAGGCGGGCGGGTGAAAGAAAAGCGGGCGCTGGAATTGGCGGTTAGCTACCTGGAATATGAAACCGCGCAGATAGATCATCGCGAGGCCGCTCATACCCTGAAGCATTCCTCCGTCATGTTCGCGCGCGACGGCATCCTTCAAGGTGGCGGCGTCGGCTGCAATCTGGCATTGCTCTGGGACAGCTTCAAGGTCAGCGAGCTATTGCACCTTGCTGCAGTGCCGATTAACGCTACGGCGACCGCTATCTGCGGTTTTGCCTTCAGTCTCGGTTGCGGCGCGCTCCATATCGTCGCAGGAGCGTTGCGGTGGCATGACGGGCTGAAGAAGCTGGCTGCGGCCAGCGGCGCCTTGGAAGCCATCAATACCGCAAAAGAACGACTCAAGGACGCAAAGGAAAGCCAGCAAGCCGAGCTCGCCAATGCCGGCCGGCTTGCAGAGTCTTTGCTCAGGCATGCCGAGCACAACGAAATCCGCGCCAGGGACGACGCCAGGAGCCAGATTCGGGTCGGGAAATGGCGGATATCCTATGGTGCCGCGGCGATGGCCGTCGGCGCGATTTCTCTGGCCCTGTTCCTCGTCGTGGGTGGGGTGTCGACCGGCGGTATTCTGTTCGGCATCATCGGCGGCCTGGCATTGGCCGGCTGGACGTTGTATGCCGGAATTCGGAATCGCAATTCCGCGAAATCCATCCAGGCGGCGATCGACAAGGGCAGCAATCACGCCGCCGCGTCGGAAGAGGGCGGGCCGAAGGACAACGAGTTGCCCCCGCTTGACGACGTCATCGATCAAGCGGTCCGGATGCTGGACAGGACCGGCGGAAATGATGCCAACGCGCGACGGCTGATCAAGCACACCTTGAAACAGATCGGATTGACCCGGGAAGATCTTTGGCCACTGCGGTTTTGCCCGATCGATCCGGATGTCAAAGACCCCATCGTCGAAGAGTTGAAGATCAAAATCCGCAATCTCGTGGATGGCGATGGTATCCGGCGCGCCGTGGAAAACGGTCTGCAACGTCGCCCTGAAGCGAAGCCTGCCGCGGAAGCCGAACCGGTCGCAATAGTCGTTTGAACCGCTCTATGGCCGGTGCTGGACCGCCACAGTTATCGGGGCAGCGTCACCATCCGGCCGTCATTTAGCCGAATGCAACTGCATCATCGCGCGTTCGGCTTCGCCTTTTGCCAGCAGAGACAGCGGCGCCATGCTGCGATCGATCGCTTCGTCGATGGCCTGTTGCTCTTCCCGGCGCGGGGGCTTGAGCACGAAGTTGACCACCTCTTCCCGGTCGCCGGCGCCGCCGGCATTGCGGGGATGGCCCACGCCGATGCGCAGGCGCCAGTAATCCGGCGTCGACAGATGCGCGGAAATGTCCTTCAAACCGTTGTGCCCGCCGGAGCCACCGCCGCGCTTCAGCTTGACCGCGCCGGCCGGCAGGTCCATCTCGTCATGCGCGACCAGGATCTCGTCGGGCAGGATCTTGTAGAAGCGGGCCAACGACACCACGGCCAGGCCCGAGCGGTTCATGAAGGTCGACGGCTTCAGCAGCCAAATATCGTGGTCCCACAGGCGCGCGCGCGCCGCCAGCCCATGGAAACGGCCTTCCACGCGCGGCGTGGCGCCGGCCATGCGGGCGAGCTGGTCGATCAGCCAGAAGCCGGCATTGTGCCGGGTGGCTTCGTATTCCGCCCCGGGATTGCCGAGGCCGACGATGAGCTTGATCATGGTGCAAACGGATTCGGTGGCGGGCATGCACGGCGGTGGGCCGCGGCGCAGCAGGGAAGCATACGCGAAAAAAAACCGCCGGACGAACCGGCGGTCTTTCTGGCGACGCGTGTCGATACGACTGCGCCGCCGGTCAGCCGAGGGCTGGCGCCGATCAGGCGGCCGGCGTCTCGCCTTCGCCTTCGCTGGCGGCTTCCGACACGCCACCGGCCGGCAGCGCGATGCTTGCCACGGCGGGGTTGTCGTCGCCGTGCGTGATCGGGGTCACGCCCTTCGGCAGCTTCAGGTCCGACAGGTGAACGGTCTGGCCCAGTTCGACGGCGCCCATGTCCACTTCGATGAATTCCGGCAGGTCGCCCGGCAGGCACGACACTTCCAGTTCATTCAGGATGTGGTTGATGATGCCGTGGCCCAGCTTCACGCCAGGAGCGGTTTCCTGGTTCATGAAGTGCAGCGGCACCTTGACGTGGATCTTCTCGGTGGCCGACACGCGCTGGAAATCGACGTGCAGCACCAGCGGCTTGAACGGGTGCATCTGGAAGGCGCGCAGCAGTGCCTTCTCGGTCGTGCCGCCCACTTCCAGGTCGAGGATCGACGAGTGGAAGGCTTCCTTCTTCAGCGCGTGGAACAGCGCGTTGTGATCGAGCTCGATCATCTTCGGTTCGGCGGTGCCGCCGTAGATGATGCCGGGGGTCTTGCCGGCATTGCGCAGGCGGCGGCTCGCACCCGTACCCTGTACGCTACGCTCGAAAGCGATGACTTTCATTGTGGACTCCAAAAAGTAAGAGGGCTGCCCGCGACCAGACAGCCCGATGAATCGGCGCCAGATACGGTGACCGGGCGCCTCTGCGCCGCATCACCGCTTGCATGCAAGCCGGCGGACGCGACAAAGCCTTGAATTCTAACAGGAAGTTCAGGAATCGGCGAACAGCGACATGATCGAGTCGCCCTTGACGATCCGGGTGAACGTCTCGGCCAGCAGCGAGGCGGTCGACAGCTGACGGATCTTGCCGGTCTGGCGCGCATCGTCGCGCAGCGGAATGGTGTCGCAGACGACCACTTCATCCAGCGCCGAGTCGGCGATGCGGGCGGCCGCGCCGCCGGACAGCACCGGGTGGGTACAGTAGGCGAACACCTTCTGCGCGCCGCGTTCCTTCAGCACCTGGGCTGCCTTGCACAGCGTACCGCCGGTGTCGATCATGTCGTCCATGATCACGCAGTTGCGGCCGTCGACTTCACCGATGATGTTCATCACCTCGGCCACATTGGCCTTGGGACGACGCTTGTCGATGATGGCCAGATCGCAGTTCAATTGCTTGGCCAGCGCGCGGGCACGCACCACGCCGCCCACGTCCGGCGAGACGACCAGCAGGTCGCCGTAGTTCTTCTCGCGCAGATCGCCCAGCAGCACCGGCGAGGCGTAGATGTTGTCGACCGGGATATCGAAGAAGCCCTGGATCTGGTCCGCGTGCAGGTCCATCGTCAGCACGCGGTCGACACCGGCGACTTCCAGCATGTTGGCAACCACCTTGGCCGAGATCGCGACGCGCGCCGAGCGCGGGCGGCGGTCCTGGCGGGCATAGCCGAAGTAGGGCATGGCGGCGGTGATGCTGCGTGCCGAGGCGCGCTTGAGCGCGTCGACCATCACCATCAGTTCCATCAGGTTGTCGTTGGTCGGCTGGCAGGTGGACTGCAGCACGATGACGTGCTTGCCGCGGACATTTTCCTGGATTTCGACCTGGACTTCGCCATCGGAGAATCGGCCCACCAGCGCCTTGCCCAGCGGAATGCCGAGGTGCTGCACGACAGCCTCCGCGAGTTTGGGGTTGGCGTTGCCGGTGAATACCATCAAGCCGTCGCTACTCATGAGGGGCACCTGTCTTGCTGCTGGGGGATGGTCGCCGGCGCTGCCGGCGACAGATTCTGCAGATCTGCGAGGAATGTAATGGCAGGGGAGGAAGGATTCGAACCCTCGAATGCCGGAATCAAAATCCGGTGCCTTAACCGACTTGGCGACTCCCCTACACAACCGGGACCGTTCTTCGTTGCGCCGACAGCCACAACGCCGAACGAAAACTTGTTATGCGAAAGCTGCGAGCGGATGGCGCGACAAACTTCTCACGCATCTGCCATCCCATTCGGATGGCAACCGATCGAGTACCTGTTGCGCAGTTTGCGCGTCAGTATAGCGTGCAAACACACAGGCACCGGAACCGGTCATCCTTGCCTCGGGGCTGAATTGTCTCAGCCAGACAAGGGCTCGGGCAACTTCGCCGAACTTCGCTGTTGCTATCGCTTCCAGGTCGTTGCGACCGAAACCGAATTTGTTTGTGCAAGCAGCGAAGTCCGCAATTATGGAGATGGGCGTATCCCTTGTCAAGCGTTCATCGGAAAAAATTGCTGCGGTCGGCACATGCTGGCGTGGATGGATGACCACGAACCAGCTGTCCGGGAGATCGACCGCGGTCAGTTCCTCGCCGATCCCCTGGGCGAAGGCGTTCTGGCCGAACACGAAGAACGGCACGTCGGCGCCCAGGCTCAGGCCGATCCTCATCAACTGCTCGCGCCGCAGCCCCAGCCCCCACAGCCGGTTCAGCGCCAGCAGCGTGGTCGCCGCGTCGGACGAGCCGCCGCCGATGCCGCCGCCCATCGGCAGCGCCTTGTCCAGCGCGATCTCGACGCCGTAGCGGGTTCCCGTGGCTGCCTGCAGGGCCTTAGCGGCGCGCACCACCAGATCGCCTTCGGCGGGCACGCCCGGCACGTCGGTCACACGGACGACCGCGCCGTCGCCGCGGCGCTGGAAATGCAGCGTGTCGCTCCAGTCGAGCAGCTGGAACACGGTCTGCAGCGTGTGATAGCCGTCGGGGCGGCGGCCGGTCACATGCAGGAACAGGTTCAGCTTGGCGGGCGCGGGGCAGTCGCGCAGTTGCGCGGGAGGCAGGGACGCTGACATCGGTCGGGAAGGGAGTGGAGCGCAGATGAGCGACGGCTACGTTCAGTGCGGGATCAGCGGGATCAGCGGGATCAGCGCGATCAGTGCGAAACAGGGGCGTCGATCACCAGCTTGACCGACATCGGTCCACCCGCGCCATCGCGCGCCAGGTCGATCCGTCGCGGCAGCGTTTCGGCGCCGTCCGGAGCAGGCTGCCAGGCCGCGTAGCGCACGGTCCAGCCGTTCTGCGACAGCGTCTCGAGCCGGCCCTGGGCGTCCCGCGTGGCGCTGGCCGGGGCGCCGGGCGCCGGCCGGGCACGCAGCCAGTCGCGCATGCCGGCCACCGGCAGTGCAAAGCCCAAGCTCTGCTCGAGCAGCGCATCGACCTGCGGCGCGTTGCGCGGCGGTTCGTTGGGCAGGTCGAGCGTCGCGCCCGACGGTGTCGCGGTGACCACGGCGAGGGTCTGGCCAAGCGGCGAGATCAGGTCCAGCCGCACGTTGTCGCCCTGTTCGCGCCAATGGAAGCTGCCTTGCACGCCCTCGTCGCGCCCATAGCGGACGTAATTGGCGGCGAAGCGCCCCGTCAGTTCGCTGGCGCGGGCACCGGCAGCGGCATCGAACTGGCGCGACGGCGTCACGCTGGCGCAGGCGGCGAGCCACAGCGGCGCGGACAGGCAAAGCAGGGTCAGGGTTCGGCGGGATCGGTCCATGCGAAGAACGGAGATCGATGCCCGGTCACGGCGCGCGGTGGCGCGGGCCGTGCCGGCGAGGGTGTCGAAGGATGGCGAATGGCCGGGCCACGTCAGGCTGCGTGCGCAAGCCGAGATGCTGGTGCGCGCTACTGCGCCAATCGCACGTTGTAGCGCCGCAGCGTTTCGACCAGCGTCTCGTTGTTCGGGTCGAGCTTGACGCCTTCTTCCCAAGTCTTGCGGGCCTCGTCGCGCTCGCCGAGCTGCCACAGCACCTCGCCCAGATGCGCGGCGATCTCGGCCTCGGGCGCCTTCGCATAGGCGTCGCGCAGCAGCTTGGCGGCCGGCTGCAGCTGCCCCAGGCGGAATTTGACCCAGCCCAGGCTATCCATGATGTACGGATCGTCGGGGCCCAGCTCGGTAGCCTTTTCCAGCAGCTTCAGCGCTTCCTGCAGCCGGATGTTGCGATCGGCCAGCGAATAGCCCAGCGCGTTGTAGCCCTGCTTCTGGTCCGGCTGCAACGCGATGAACTGGCGCAGCCGGCGTTCCATGCTGTCGTAGCGCTTCTCGCGTTCGTCCAGCATTGCCAGCTCGTACAGCCATTCGGCGTTGTTGGGCTCGGCCTTGATGCGCTCGTCCAGCACCTTGCGCGCGCGGTCGTAGGCCTTGACTTCCATCAGCATGCCGACCTCGGCCTGGCGCACCGCCATCATCCGTTGCGCGCGCTGATCGGGATCGGCAATGTCCTCGGCGTCGGCCAGCATGTCGCCGAAGATCGCCTGCGCATCGTCGAGCCGGCCCATGCGGCCAAGCATCTGCGCGCGCTTGACCGAGGCGGCGCCGACCATGCGTTGATCCTCGATCCGGTCCAGCCACTGCACCGCGCCCGCGTAGTCCTTGCGTTCCTCCGCGATCTGCGCGAGGTACTGGTACGCGACGTCGGGATTGGAGCTCGGCGCCTTTTCGGCCAGCCGCAGGTATTCGTGCAGATAGCGTTCGGCCTCGTCGTAGCGGCGCGCCTGCAGTCCGGTCAGCCCGAGCGCCAGCGGCACGCGCGGGTCGTCGGGCGCGACCTTGCGCAGCGCCTCGAATTCGCGCCGCGCCGCGTCCATCTCGTTGCGCTGCAGGTAGACCCGCGCCAGCGTGATGCGGCCGTTTACCGAGGCGGGGGCCTTGTCGAGAAAGCGCTTCAGCCCCGCGATGGCCTGTTCGGGGGAACTGTCGGCGCGCAGTTCGGCCGCCATCAGCGCAGCCGCTTCGTAGTCCGGGCGCAGGCGCTGCGCTTCGTCGAGTTCGGCCAGCGCGCCCGGCACATCGCCGGCGGTCTCCTTGGCCCGCGCCAGCGCCAGCCGCGTTTCGGCCGACTGCATGTCGTTGGCGACCAGCCGCTGCAGCAACGCGGCCGCGCCGGCCGGATCGCTGGTGCGCGACAGCTGCTGCTGCAATTGCAGGATGGCCTCGGGACGATGGCTCGGCGGCACGCCGTTCAGCTGCAGCGACAGCAGCGGTTCGGCTTCTTCCCAGCGCGCGTTCAGCACCAGCAGCGTCGACAGCACCTGACGCGCGGCCGGCGAGGTCGGCGCCAGATCGGTCCACAGCCGGGCGCCATCGAGGGCCTGCTGCGGGACGCGCGCATTGAAGGCGATTTCGGTGGCGCGCTGCGCGAAGCGGGGATCGCGGGTCGAGCGGGCCAGTTCCACGTAGGTGCGATAGGCCGGGCCGGTCAGGCCCCGCTGCATCGAGATTTCGGCGGCCAGCACGCGGTACATGATGTCGGCCGTCAGCGGCAGCTCGGGCAGCGGCATTTTCGGCGGCAGCGGCGTGGCCGGGGTCGGCTCGAGCTCGCCGTCGCTGCTCAAGGTGAACATCGGGCGGTCCGCCTCGACACCGTCGGACTTTGCCTCTGCGCGTGCCGGATCGGCCTGGGCCGATCTGGCATCGCGCGCACTGGCGCAGCCGGTCAGCGCGCTGGCGCCGACCACCGCCGCGGCCAGCAGCGGCAGCAGACGCCGGCCTGGCGCTGCGCGGCTTACGCCAGTCAGCGCGGGCGGCTCGTCAAGCGGTACGTGGGGAGAGAGCAGAGCGGGGATGCGGTCCAGGCGGTCCGGCATGGGTGGGACTCCGGCACGCGTCGTGCCATATGACAAGTTAGGGCCATTGTAACGTGCCGCTACAATGCCCGGCTGCGGCGCACCATGGCGGGCATGGCGTCTGCCGCTTGGAGTCGTGCGCAAAGGAGAGGTTCGATGCCGGAATTGCCCGAGGTCGAGGTGACCCGACGGGGACTGCTGCCGCATCTGGAGGGCAGCCGCATCGCCGGGGTGGCAGTGCGCCATCGCGGCCTGCGCTGGCCGGTGCCCGAGGAGCTGGAGGCCTGCCTGCCCGGGCGGGTGATCCGGCGTGTCGAGCGGCGCGGCAAATATCTGCTGCTCGAATGCGTGCGCGAGGGGCACGCCACGGCCGGCGGCGTGGCCGGCGGGGTGGGCAGTGGTGAAGACGCCGGCTGGCTGCTGATCCACCTCGGCATGACGGGCACGCTGCGCGTATGGCACGAGCCGCCCGCGCCGGGCACGCACGACCATGTCGATCTGCTGCTGCACGACGCGGCAGGCCGGCCGCTGACGCTGCGTTTTCGCGACCCGCGCCGTTTTGGTGCGGTGCTGTGGACCACGCTGCCCGAGGCGCTGCTGTCCAGCCACCCGCTGCTGCGCAATCTGGGCATCGAGCCATTCGATTCCGCCTTCGACGGCGACTGGCTGTACCGCCATACGCGCGGGCGCACCGCGGCGATCAAGACCGTCCTGCTGTCGGGCGATATCGTGGTCGGCGTCGGCAACATCTATTGCTCGGAGAGCCTGTTCCGCGCCGGCATCCGGCCGACCACGGCCGCGGGCCGTCTGTCGCGCGCGCGCTGCGAGCGGCTTGCCGCCGCGGTGCGCGAGACGCTGGCGCTGGCGATCGAGCGCGGCGGCAGCACGCTGCGCGATTTCGTCGGCAGCGACGGGGCCAGCGGCTATTTCCAGCTCGACTGCCTGGTCTACGATCGTGCCGGCAAGCCATGCCGGCACTGCGCCACGCCGGTCCGGCAGATCGTGCAGGGCCAGCGTTCGACCTTCTATTGCCCGCAATGCCAGCGTTGAGCCCAGCGACACGCCACCCCTGAACCAGACAGACCGAAGCCCCACGACTTATCGATGCCTCGCCGCTCCACCATTCGATCCACCACGGACTGCGCTGCGGCCCCGGATTGCGCCGCCAGCGCGGTGCCGCCGGACTTCGGCGCCCGCGTCGTGCAATGGCAGCGCCGGCACGGGCGCCACGACCTGCCCTGGCAGAACACCCGGGATCCGTACCGGATCTGGCTGTCGGAGATCATGCTGCAGCAGACCCAGGTCAGCGCGGTGATCGACTACTACCAGCGCTTTCTGGCGCGTCTGCCGACCGTGCAGGCGCTCGCCGACGCGCCCGCCGACGAGGTGATGGCGCTGTGGGCCGGGCTCGGCTACTACTCGCGGGCGCGCAATCTGCACCGCTGCGCGAAGCTGGTGGTCCAGCAGTACGGCGGCCATTTCCCGAGCGATCCCGCGCTGCTGGCCGAGCTGCCCGGCATCGGCCGCTCGACCGCGGCGGCGATCGCGGCGTTCAGCGCGGGCGTGCGCGCCCCGATTCTCGACGGCAACGTCAAGCGGGTCTTCGCGCGCTGCTTCGGCGTGCACGGCCATCCCGGCGAAAAGGCGATCGAGAACCGGATGTGGGCAATGGCCGAGGCCGCGCTGCCTGCGCCGGGCCCGCGCCAGTCCGATGACATGGTCGCCTACACGCAAGGGCTGATGGATCTGGGCGCGACCGTCTGCTCGCGCGGCAAGCCCGCTTGCCTGGACGAACCGGCGCGCTGCCCGCTGTCCGACCTGTGCGTCGCGCGGCGCGAGGGCCTGACGGCGGTGCTGCCGACGCCGAAGACGCGCGCGCCGGTGCCCGAGCGCAGCACGGTGATGGTGGTGTTGCGGCATGGCCGCGAGGTGCTGCTGCGGTTGCGCGCGGACAGCGGCATCTGGGGCGGCTTGTGGAGCCTGCCCGAGCTGCCCGTGCCGGCGCTGCCGTTCGACGCCGAACAGGCCGAGGACGACGCGCTCGCCTTCGGACGGGCGTTCGGCACTCCGGCCCGCGCCGCGATGGTCGCCGAGATGACGCACGTCTTCACGCATTTCCGGCTGCTGATCCGCGCGGTACGCGTCGACATGGCGGCATTGGCGTTGCGCGATGCGGGTGGGGCAGCAGCGCAAGCAGCGCAAGAGCAATGGCGCTGGCTGTCGCTGGATCGGCTCGACGAACTTGGCATGCCGGCGCCGGTGCGCAAGCTGCTGGCCGGCGAGGTGGTGCCGCAGTTGTTCTGAAGATCTGCGCCGCTCGCGGGAGCCGGCCGGCGAGGCGGTGGCCGCTACAGCCGTTACCCGTTACAGCATGTGGTGCTGGCGCATGAAGCGATGAACGATCTCGATCCGCATGCCGGCGTCGGGCAGCGCCATCAACATCTGTTTGGCCTTCATCGGCACCGGCAGCAGTTCGCATAGCCGATTGGCGACCCAGCTCGGATCCTCCCACTGCATCGGCTCGGCAAAGGGCAGCTTGTGCGGCGTCGCGTGCAGCGAGGCGACGATGCGGCGCAGCGCCGCCAGGCATTCGCCCAGCAACTCCAGCTTGCAGTCGATCACGTCGTCGGGCAGCAGCTCGGCGCGCGCGACCAGCAGGCCGTCGTCGCGGGCATGGTGTTCGAGGATGCGGAAGCGCTGCCTGCCGCGTGTCTCGATCAGCAGCACGCCGAGTTGCTCCATATTGCAGTCGACGATTTCGGCGAGACAGCCGACGGCTTCCGGCACGGTAGTGCTTCCTTCCTGCGCGACTTCGGTGCCGCTGGCGATCAGGCATACACCGAATGCCGCGTTGTCGCGCAGGCAATTGCGCACCATGTCGACGTAGCGGGGTTCGAATACGCGCAGCGGCAGCCGGCCGCCGGGAAACAGCACGGTGTGAAGCGGAAACAGCGGCAGGCTGTCGACTTCGATGTGGAGCGGTGCCGCGTGATTGGACGCTGCGGAACTGGAAGACATGCGATCCCGAGAAGACCATCGCTCACAAGGCGGGGGAACGCACATTGCGCCGCCGCCGGGATCCACCGCCCTGGTGGGGCCGGATCAGCTTACCGGCACCAGCTCGCGGTGTCTGACCAGCACATTACCATGCGCGCGGAAGTAGTTGGCAAGTCTTTCCGCGATATAGACCGAGCGGTGCTGGCCGCCGGTGCAACCGATTGCCACCGTCAGATAGCTGCGGTTGTCGGCGACGAAGCTCGGCAACCATTTCTCGACATAGGCCCGAATGTCCTCGGCCATCGCCAGCACCATCGGCTGGCTCTGCAGGAAGTCGATCACCGGCGCATCGCGGCCGGTCAACGGCCGCAGTTGCAGGTCGTAATACGGGTTGGGCAGCGAGCGCACGTCGAACACCATGTCGGCATCGCTCGGCACGCCGTGCTTGAAACCGAACGACGTGAACAGCAGCGTCAGCTGCAGATTGTCGTCGCGGATGAAGTCCTTGATCCAGGCGCGCAGCGTATTGGTGCGCACATTGCTGGTGTCGATCCGGTGCGCCGATTCGGCCAGCGGACTCAGCAGCTCGCGTTCCATCTCGATCGCTTCGATCAGCGGAGTCTCGGTCGGCGCGGGCGCACCGCCCGCACCGCCCGCCGCCAGGCGCACCGACAGCGGATGGCGACGCCGCGTCTCCGAATAGCGCTGCACCAGCGAATCGGTATTGGCGGTCAGGAAGACCACGCGGACCTCGTGTTCGGCGGACAGGCTGCGCAGTGTCTCGGGCAGCCGCGCCAGCGATTCGCGGCTGCGGATATCGGTGGCGATGCCCAGATGCGTGTAGCCCTCGGCCGCCAGATAGCGGGCCAGTTCGGGAATGAACTGCGCGGGCAGGTTGTCGACGCAGTAGTAGCCTGCGTCTTCAAGCACGTTCAATGCAACCGATTTGCCGGAGCCGGAAATGCCGGTGATGAGGACGATGCGCATAACGCTTGAAGGATAGCATCGCGTGATGATTGCGTCATGACGGTCCGGTGACATCCGCGGCCGGGGAAGGCGTGGCAGGCGGGAAACGTGGCGAAAGCGTGCGAAAGCCGCGCAATGCACGCGCAGGGCGCCGAGAACAGCGAAATAGCAAAGAAAAAGGCGAACCGCCGGGTGCCCCGCGATTCGCCTTGATCTGGCCTTGGCCCGCTCCGGAACAATGCCGGATCAGCGTGCCGTCATGCGGACAGGCACTCCTTCATGAACGCCTTGCGTTCGTCGCCCTTCTTGCCGCTCGCCTGCGCGTTGCAGGCCTTCATCTTCTGCTGCTGCGAGTTGCCCGCGGTGGCGGGCTTGGCCGACAGGCATTCCTTCATGAAGGACTTGCGCTCGTCCCCGGTCTTGCCGGCTGCCTGCGCATTGCATGTCTTCATCTTGCTCTGCTGGCTGTTGCCGGAGGCGGTCTGGGCAAAGGCGCCCGTGGCGACCAGTGGGCACAGCAGCACGCAGGTTGCGATCAGTGTCTTCATGCTGGAATCTCCTGACTGAGGATCGGGTCGCCAAGCGCAGGATGCGCAACGGCGCAGGCTGGGCGTGATGCCCATTACAGCACAAAACGCTGAAAACCCCAATCAGGTTGACGCTGTCTGCGTGTCGGACACGCCGATGCGTCAATGTGGTCTCGAGCCGCGCTCGGCGCAGCCGCTCAGAGCAGACGGCCCTGGCCGCGCGAGGCCGCGTCGGCCTGCATCGCGGCACGCTGGCGATCCATGAAATCGCGCAGCGTGTCGATGCCGCGCAGCCGCAGGATCGTGTTCCGGACCGCCGCCTCGACCAGCACCGCAAGGTTGCGGCCGGCCGCGACCTGGATCTTCACCATATGGATGGGCAGGCCCAGCACGTCCAGATATTGCGAATCGAGCGGGAGCCGTTCGAATTCCCCGTCGTTGCGGCGCACCAGCTGGACCACCAGCTTGAGCTTCATCTTTCGGCGCACCGCGGTTTCGCCGAAGATCGTCTTGATATCGAGCAGGCCCAGGCCGCGCACTTCGAGCAGGTTCTGCAGCAGCGGCGGGCAGCGCCCCTCGACGAAATCCGGGCCAAGACGCACGAAGTCGACCGCATCGTCGGCCACCAGGCCATGTCCGCGCGAGATCAGTTCCAGGCCCAGTTCGCTCTTGCCCAGACCGGATTCGCCCATGATCAGCACGCCCATGCCGAGGATGTCGAGAAACACGCCGTGCATCGTGACGCGCGGGGCGGAGATGCGCGACAGATACAGCCGCAGATGGTCGATGACCGCGGCCGACGACACCGGCGTCGTGAACAGCGGCGTCGACGAGCGGGTGCAGCGCAGTTCCAGGTCGGGCGGCGGTTCCATGCCGTCGGCGACGACCAGAAACGGTGGCTCCAGCAGGATCAGTTCGCCCATCTGCCGCTTGCGCGTTTCGTCGTCGAGCCGCTGGTAGTAGGTAATCTCCGGCTTGCCGAGGACCTGGATCCGGTTCGGGTGGATCAGGTTCAAGTGACCGACCAGGTCGGCGGCCGAGGTCGCCTCGCGTGCGAAGTCGAGGTCGAAGGCGCGATCGGCGCCTTCCAGCCCGGCCACCCAGGACAGTTTGAGGTCGGCTGCGTTGTCGTCGAAGATCGACTGGGAGGTGACGCCGGTGAGTTCCATGCGGGATGAGGCGGGGCGCTAGGGCGGTGGTGTATGCGGTGGGCGCGGCTGTGCGCGCTTATGCCGGAAGGGTCAAGGATGCCATTGCACCAGCAGCTGGTGAATCGCATCGGGCGTCGGCAAAGCGGCGAGGCCATCGCGCATGTCGCGATCGGACAATAGCTGAGCAATTTCCGACAGGATTTCCAGATGCTGCTGCGTGGCCTGTTCCGGCACCAGCAGGAAGATCAGCAGCGAGACCGGCTTGCCGTCGGGCGATTCGAACGGGATCGGCTCGGCGAGCCGCATGAAGGCAGCCAGCGGCTGTTTCAGTCCCTTGATGCGGCCATGCGGGATGGCGACGCCGGCGCCGAGTCCGGTCGAGCCGAGCGATTCGCGGGCGAACAGATTGTCGGTCACCGTGGCGCGCGCCACGCCATGGTTGTTTTCGAACAGCAACCCGGCCTGTTCGAACACGCGTTTCTTGCTGGTGACGCTGACGTCGAGCGAGATATTGCCGGGCGGCAGCAGTTTGGCCAAACGGTTCATTTGAAAATGCGCGGAATTCCTGATACTGGCGCCGCCATGCGGTTCTCGCCGGCGTGGGCCGGTCTGCCGTTGCTGGGCGGTGCGTTCGTTGCCGCCGCTTCCCGACTATCAGCGTGCGGCACATTATAGTGCAGGGGGGCTCCCTGCCGTCCGATGCCGATCGCCCCGAGCGGCATTGCGCAGGAAACGGGGCGGGCATTCTCTAGATGTATTGCACAGCATACACCGGGAAGCCCGCCAGACGGAACCCCATTCCGGTTTCATCCTGCAGGCTGCAAGGAGTGGCGCCGCGCGACCGGCGCAAAAAAGCCGTGCTCCTGGCACGGCTTCCTTCCTCGCTTCAAGGCGGGCCGTCGTCCGGCCGCGCCGAATCATCAAGCTACTGCTGGGCCTGACTGGCCGCGAAGCTGTGGTACTTCAGCGATTCGCGGTCGTGGCTCTGCACCTTGTCCTTGTAGCGGATTACCTGCCGGTCCAGCTTGTCGACCAGCATGTCGATCGCCGCATAGAGATCTTCGTGATGCGCCTCGACAAAAATGTCCTTGCCCTTCAGATGCACATTGATTTCCGCGCGCTGACGGCGATCCTTTTCCTTTTGATTGTCGACCGATAGCAGCACGCTGACGTCAATAACCTGATCGAAATGCCTGAGGATTCGCTCCAGTTTCGTTTCCACGTACTCACGCAGCGAAGGCGTGATGTCCAAGTGGTGTCCACTGATCTTGAAGTTCATAGCGCTTCTCCTTCTGAAAGAGCCGCACCAGGCAGGCGATGCGACTCGGCTACAAAGACTTGCGAAGGTTCACGGCCGGGATCTTCAAGGCTTCACGATATTTGGCGACGGTACGTCGCGCCACGACGAAGCCTTGTTCCCCCAGCAGTTCGGCAATCCGGCTGTCGGACAACGGGTTTCTGGGGTCTTCGGCTCCTATCAGCTGCTTGATCAGCGCACGGATTGCGGTGGAAGAGGCGGCACCGCCGGTCTCGGTCGATACATGGCTGCCGAAAAAATATTTCAGCTCGAATGTCCCCATCGGGGTGGCCATGTACTTGTTGGTCGTCACACGAGAAATAGTCGACTCGTGTAGACCCAGTGTATCGGCTATCTCCCTCAAAACCAAGGGGCGCATCGCAATTTCGCCGTGCGTAAAGAAATTCTTTTGCCGCTCCACGATGGCTTGTGCGACGCGCAAAATGGTGTCGAAACGCTGCTGGATATTTTTGATGAGCCAGCGCGCCTCCTGCAGTTTCTGCTGCAATCCCGCGGCGCCGGTATCGCCTTTCGCACCGCGCAAGATCTGCGCATACATGTCGTTGATGCGTAGCCGCGGCATCACATCGGGATTGAGCTGGGCGATCCAGTTGTGGCCGCTCTTGCGCACGAATACATCGGGCACCACGAAGTCCGCTTCCGGCCGGCTGTAGGCGTGGCCGGGATATGGCGCGAGCGAACGGATCAACTCGTGCGCGGCCTTCAGCTGCATGTCGTCGACCTGCAGCGCCTTCTTCAGCCGTGTGTAGTCGCGCGCGGCCAGCAGTTCGAGGTGATGGCGGACGATGGTCATCGCCAGCTCGCGCTGCGGATGTTCGATGCGGCGCAGTTGCAGCGACAGGCACTCTGCTGCGTTGCGTGCGCCGACCCCGGGCGGATCGAAGCTTTGCAGCAGCGTCAGCATCGCATGCACTTCGTCGAGTTCGAATTCGAGCTCTTCCGGCAATTCGGACAGGATTTCCTCGAGCGACGCGCTCAGATAACCGTCGTCGTCGAGCGATTCGATCAGGAAAATCGCCAGGCCCTTGTCGCGCGTGGAGATTTTCAGCGGCGTCAATTGCTCCATCAGATATTCGCGCAGCGTGGGCTCGGCATCGCGCAATTGCAGCGGTGTTTTCTCGTCCTCATCGCTTTGCGGACGGCGGGCGAAGTCGTCCAGGCTCCAGTCGCCGCCATAATCGTCGCCCGCGCCGTCGGCATAGCCTTCGTCGGCTGCGGCGGCGCCGTCCGCGTGCGAGTCCGCGGGCGCCGCCGGTTCGGCGGGCGAGGTCGTGGTGGCGGTCTGCACATTGACCGACCCGTCGGCGGCAACGCGCAGCGGGCTTTCGATCCAGTCGTTTTCGCGTTCGAGCAGCGGATTCTCGGTCAGCGCCTGCTCGACTTCCTGTTGCAGTTCCAGCGTGGACAACTGCAACAGCCGGATGGACTGCTGCAGCTGCGGCGTCAGGGCCAGATGCTGGGAGAGGCGTAGCTGTAGCGACGGTTTCATGCGGCCTATTTTATGCGCAACTTCGGCCGCGATGGAACGGAATTTGCTATCGGAAGTTTCGATTGCGTGGTCAGAAGCGATTGCCTGATGGATCACCAGAGGAGGATCGTGGCATCGCTTGCCGGCGTGCGAAGCGGCGGCCCCGCAGTGCGGGGGAGTCGCGCGGCGGACCGCCCGATGTCAGCGCACCATTACATGCGGAAGTTTTCGCCCAGGTAGACGCGCCGCACCGATTCGTTGGCGATGATTTCCTTGGGCTCGCCTGCCGCCAGCACCGCGCCCTCGCTGATGATGTAGGCGTGGTCGCAGATGCCCAGCGTCTCGCGTACGTTGTGGTCGGTGATCAGCACGCCGATATTGCGCGCCTTCAGGAAGCTGACGATGCGCTGGATTTCGCCCACGGCGATCGGATCGACGCCGGCGAAGGGTTCGTCGAGCAGGATGAAGCGCGGCGCGGAGGCCAACGCCCGCGCGATCTCGACGCGCCGCCGCTCGCCGCCGGACAGCGACAGCGCCGGGTTGTTGCGCAGGTGCGCGATTTGCAGGTCGTCGAGCAGGCTGTCGAGGCGGCGCTCGATCTCGGCCGCGGACAGCGCCTTGCCGTTGTCGCGCTGCAGTTCCAGCACCGCGCGGATGTTCTGCTCGACATTGAGCTTGCGGAACACCGACGCTTCCTGTGGCAGGTACGACAGCCCCATGCGCGCGCGCTCGTGGATCGGCAGGCCGCTGATGTGCTGGCCATCGAGCACGATGTCGCCTTCGTCGAGCGCGACCAGGCCAACGATCATGTAGAACGAGGTGGTCTTGCCCGCGCCGTTGGGGCCGAGCAGGCCAACGACCTCGCCGCTCTTGACGTCGAGCGACACGTCCTTGACCACGGTGCGCGAGCCGTAGCGCTTCTTCAGATGGCGCACCACCAGGTTGCTGGTGACGGGCATCGTGCCGGCGCCAGCGCCGGCTGCGGTATTGGCGTTGGCGGCTGGAGCGGTGGCGGTAGCGGTGTCGGCAACGGACATGTGGGCAATCCTTTGATGCTGCGTGATGCGAAGCTGGCGGCGAAGCGCGTGCGGCGTGGGCCGGGGGCGGGCCGGCAAGCGCTCAGGGTTTGGCCGTCGGCGAGCCCTTCAGATCGACACCGGCACCGCTGCCGCCGGTTCCCTGGCTCTGGCGCGGCGACAGCACCGCGCGCACGCGGCCGGACGGGTTCGCCGGCGCCGCGTTGCCGCTGCCGCCGGCCGCGGTGTAGAACTCGTTGCGGCTGTCGTAGGTCAGCACCGCGCCGCGGATCTCGTCGACGATCTTGGCACCGGCCAGGCGCGCCATGCGGGCATTGCCGATCAGCTTGGCGACCTCCTGCTTGCCGTCGTATTCGATGCGGTCGCCCCAGCCGTCGATGTACTCGTCGACGTTGTCGCGCTTCTGCCGGATGTAGGCCTGCTTGCCCCCCTTGGAAGTCGCCACCGCGTACTGGTAGCCCTCCGGGTCGGTGCGGACCTCGGCGGCATCGGACTTCAGCACCATGGTGCCCTTGGTCAACACCACGTTGCCGGTCAGCGTATAGATCTGCTTGACGTCGTCGTAGCTGGCGTTGTCAGCCTCGAGCACCAGCGGCTTGTCGCGGTCGGCGCGTTCGGCGAGCGCCGGCAGGGCGAGCGTCATGCCGGCGGCGAAGGCGAGCAGCACGGCGGTGGCGCGGCGGCGGGTCCAGGTCGTCAGGGTCAGGGTCATGTTGGCCACGATGGCGTTGATTGGCGTTGTCCGGGAGGGATCGTTCGAAGGTTGCGTGGCGGGCGCGGCGGCGCGATGCGTCATGGCTTCGCGCCGCCGCCGCGCGGCGCCATCACGATGGTGCCGCGCACATTGCCGAGCAGGTTGACCTCGCGCGTGACATTGTTGAAGACCAAGCCGTTGGCGGTCATCACCGACGGGCCGCGGGTCAGCTTGACCGGCTTGTCGGTCTTGACGATGTCGTCGTTGATCAGGATCTGGAAGTAGCTCGAGGTCGCGCTCATCTGCGGGTCCTGCGACGGATCGGCGCCCTGCACGCGGACGATATGGGCGTTGCCGAACAGGTCGATCACGCTCGCGTCGGCGTTCATCCGGCCGAGGTCGGCAGTGCCGGTCACCGGCGGCCGGTCCGGCTCGTAGGCCCGCATCGCCGGCCGCGTGACCTCGTAGGTCTGGTCGTCCTCGTAATGGATCATCCGCTCGCCGGTGAAGCGCATCTTGGTGCTGCCGTCCTCGGCCAGTTCGGTCGCGGTGAAGCGCTCCATCCAGTAGTCGGGCACATGGCGCTTCTGGCGTTCGGTATCGCTGACCTGGCGCGGCGTATTGATCTGCACGAGCCAGAAGGTACTGCCGGCGACCAGCGCCATCAGCAGCAGCGGCATCAGCCGCAGTGCGAGCCGGGACAGGGAGGGAAACAGATCGCGCATGGCGTGCGTCAGATGACCTTGGCCCGGGTCAGGTCATGGATATGCAGCGCGCCGACCAGGCGCTGGTCGGCATCGACCACCAGCAGCTGGTTGATGCGGTTCGCTTCCATGATCTGCACCGCCTCGACCGCGAGCTGGTCCGGCCCGACGGTGAACGGATTGGCATGCATGACCTCGCCGATCGGCACGGTCTTCCAGTCGCGCGGCGTTTCCAGCAGCCGGCGCAGGTCGCCGTCGGTAAAGACGCCGATCGCGCGGCCGCCGGCGTCGACGATCGCGGTCATGGCCATGCCCTTGCGGGTGATTTCCATCAGGGCCTGCGCCAGCGGCGTGCTTTCGCGGACTTCGGGCACCGCATTGCCGGTGCGCATCACGTCCCGCACATGGGTCAGCAGCTTGCGGCCCAGCGCGCCGCCGGGGTGCGAACGCGCGAAGTCCTCTTCGCCGAAACCGCGCGCATCGAGCACCGCCACCGCCAGCGCATCGCCCAGCGCCAGCGCCGCCGTGGTGCTGGCGGTCGGCGCCAGGTTCAGCGGGCAGGCTTCCTTGTCGACGCGGGCGTCCAGATGCGCGTCGGCCAGCTGCGCCAGGTTCGACTCGACATTGCCGGTCACCGAGATCAGCTTGGCGCCGATGCGCTTGACGATCGGCACGATCGACAGCAGTTCGGAAGTCTCGCCGGAATTGGAAAACGCGACCAGCACGTCGTCGCGCGTGATCATGCCAAGGTCGCCGTGCGAGGCCTCGGCGGGATGGACGAAGAAGGCAGGCGTCCCGGTCGAGGCCAGCGTGGCGGCAACCTTGCGGCCGATATGGCCGGACTTGCCGATGCCGGAAACGACCACGCGGCCCGAGCACTCCAGCACCAGCTGCACCGCCCGCGCGAAGTCCGGCGTCAGCCGCGACGACAACGCGGCGACGGCATCGGCTTCGATCTGCAGGGTATGGCGTGCGAGCTCGAGTGCTCTTTCCGCATTGAAATTGGCTATCATGGCGACGAAGTATACCAATGAATGCGATGACGCCCGGGCCGGTCGCGGCGCGTCCGGCGCGGCGTCTGCCTTCGCGTCCGGGTCCCGTCTCCGCCGGCCGGCCGCCCCCTGACGGAACACGCCGGGCCGGGGCAGGCCTGTTCCCGGTCCACCGCCTGCATTACCGCCTGCAACCGCTGCACTGCCGCACCGCTATCCGCGCCACCGCTCGCATCATCGCTCGCACCAATACCGGCCCGCCCGAATGCATTCTCCGCTGGACCTGACCCTTGTGCTGCTGGCCGCCGCCGTGCTCGGCGTGGTCGCCTTCCGCATGCTGCAGCTGCCGCCGATGCTGGGCTATCTGGCGGTCGGCATCCTGATCGGACCTCACGCGCTGGGCTTGGCCAGCGATTCCGGCCAGACCAAGTACCTTGCCGAGTTCGGCGTGGTCTTTTTGATGTTCTCGATCGGGCTGGAGTTCAATCTGGCCAAGCTGCGCTCGATGCGCCGGCTGGTGTTCGGCCTCGGCGGCAGCCAGGTGGTGCTGACCATGCTGGCGGTGGCGCCAGTCGGCTGGCTGTTCAGCGCGGTGTTCGACCTGACCTGGCAGGCGTCGATCGCGCTGGGCGGCGCGCTGGCGATGTCGTCGACCGCGATCGTCTCCAAGATGCTGTCCGAGCGGCTTGAACTCGAGACCGAGCACGGCCGCAATATCTTCAGCGTGCTGCTGTTCCAGGATCTGGCGGTGGTGCCGCTGCTGATCGTGATCCCCGCGCTGTCCCGCGATCCGGGCGAGCTGCCGATGGCGCTGGCGCTGGCGATCGTCAAGATCGTGGTCGCGCTGACGCTGATCTTCGTGCTGGGCAAGCGCGTGGTCAGCCGCTGGTTCCACGTGGTGGCCGCGCGCCGCTCGCAGGAGCTGTTCATGCTGAACCTGCTGCTGGTCACGCTGGGCATGGCGGCGCTGACCGAGCGGCTGGGCCTGTCGATGGCGCTGGGCGCCTTCATGGCCGGCATGCTGATCGCGGAGACGCCATACCGGCATCAGGTGGAGGAAGACATCAAGCCGTTCCGGGACGTGCTGCTCGGCCTGTTCTTCGTCACCATCGGCATGCTGCTCAATGTCCGCGTGGTGATCGACAACCTGTGGCTGGTGCTGACGCTGCTGATCGTGCCGGTGCTGTTCAAGTTCGTGCTGATCGCCGGGCTGGCGCGGCTGTTCGGCTCGCGTCCCGGCGTGGCGATCCGCACCGGCCTGGGCCTGGCGCAGGCCGGCGAGTTCGGCTTCGTGCTGCTGAACCAGATCGACGGGCTGGGCCTGGTCGATCCGGTGCTGACGCAGGTGATCCTGGCTTCGATGCTGCTGTCGATGCTGGTG
The DNA here is from genome assembly GCF_013347325.1 of Cupriavidus gilardii. Taxonomy (NCBI): domain Bacteria; kingdom Pseudomonadati; phylum Pseudomonadota; class Betaproteobacteria; order Burkholderiales; family Burkholderiaceae; genus Cupriavidus; species Cupriavidus gilardii. The sequence continues at coordinate 376,938 of NZ_CP054626.1, forward strand.
GCGCCGTTCCTGATCCAGTACAGCGATGCGATCGCGATGCGCTTTGCCGCCAACGAATGGCTGCTGCAGTCGCTGAACATGACACGTATCGCCGCGCAGAGCCTGCAGACCGAGAAGCACGCGATCATCTGCGGCTACGGCCGCAGCGGACAGAACCTGGCGCGGATGCTCGAGCGCGAGGGCATCGGCTATGTCGCGCTGGACCTGGACCCGGACCGCGTGCGCGAGGCGGCGGCGGCCGGCGATACGGTCGTCTACGGCGATGCGGGGCGGCGCGAGGCGCTGATTGCCGCAGGCATCCATCGCGCCGCGGCGGTGATCATCACCTATGCCAATACGCCGTCCGCGCTGAAGGTGCTGCACCATGTGCACGAGCTCGAGCCCGCTTTGCCGGTGATCGTGCGCACGGTCGACGATTCGGAGCTGGAAGCGCTGCAGCGCGCCGGCGCGACCGAGGTCGTGCCCGAGATCATCGAGGGCAGCCTGATGCTGGCCTCGCATGCGCTGGTGCTGCTGGGCGTGCCGATGCGGCGCGTGGTGCGCGGCGTGCAGCAGGCGCGGGATGCGCGCTACAGCCTGCTGCGCGGCTACTTTCACGGCCGCGACGACGAGGAGGACATGATCGAGCGCGACTCGGTGCGGCTGCATTCGCTGTCGCTGGGGCCGGACGCGACCGCGGTCGGCCGCCGTCTCGGTACGCTGGGGCTCGAGCATATCGGCGTCGAGGTCACCGCCGTGCGGCGGCGCGGCATCCGCGCCTTCGATCCGCAGCCCGATACCGTGCTCGAGCCGGGCGACATCCTGGTGCTGCGCGGCACGCCCGAGGCGCTCGAGGCGGCCGAGCAGCGGATCACCGAGCGCTGACGCAGCCGTTATCCTGGATGGCTGGCGCTCGAGCCATCCCCTTCATCCATTGTTTCCGACCATGCCCGCTGCCACCATCCAGTCCCCGCCCCTGGGCGACGTCACCACCTATCTGCGCGACCGCATCCGTACGGTGCCCGACTGGCCGCAGCCCGGCGTGATGTTTCGCGACATCACGCCGCTGCTGCAGGACCCGAAGACGCTGCGCGTGCTGATCGACGTATTCGTGCACCGCTACATGGACGCCGGCCTCGACATGGTGGCCGGCATCGATGCGCGCGGCTTCATCCTTGGCGCGATCCTCGCCTACGAGCTGAACCTGGGCTTCGTGCCGATCCGCAAGAAGGGCAAGCTGCCGTTCCAGACCGTGGCCGAGGAATACGAGCTCGAATACGGCAGCGCCACCGTCGAGATCCACGCCGATGCCTGCAAGCCGGGCGACCGCGTGCTGCTGATCGACGACCTGATCGCCACCGGCGGCACGATGATGGCCGGACGCCGGCTGCTCGAGCGGCTCGGCGCCACCGTCGTGGAAGGCGCGGCCATCGTCGATCTGCCCGAGCTCGGCGGCTCGCGCCATCTGCTCGACAGCGGCCTGCCGCTGTTCACCGTGTGCCGATTCGAGGGCCACTGAACGTCGTTCACGCAACAACCGCAGCGCCGCCCAGCGTTGCGAAGCACACCATCGCCGGCGCCTCGCGTTGCCCTCTTGCGCAGCGCGGGCGCATAATGGCCGTTCATTCACAACAAGGGCCGGGCGGCCCCTGCCTCTGACCGCCGCACCGGCCGCAATGGGTGCCACACCATGGGCGTTCTGCTTCATCTGCTCTCCGGGGTCGCGCTGCTGGTCTGGGGCACGAATATCGTCAAGGTCGGCATTCTGCGCGTCTATGGCGCGAATCTGCGCCACGTGCTCTCGGCCAGCGTTGCCAATCGCTTCAGCGCCTTCGCCGCCGGCCTCGGCGTGACGGGCCTGGTGCAAAGCAGCAATGCGACGGCCGTCATCGTCAGTTCCTTCGTCAGCCAGGGCCTGATCGCGGTCGCGCCCGCGCTGGCCATCATGCTGGGCGCCAACGTCGGCACCGCGATGATGGTGCAGGTGTTCTCGCTGGACCTGTCGTGGCTGTCGCCGCTGCTGATCTTCATCGGCGTGATCGCGCATCTGAGCTGGAAGGGCAGCAGGCCGGGCCATGTCGGCCGCGTGCTGATCGGCCTGGGGCTGATCACGCTGGCGCTGGAGCTGATTTCCAATGCGACCCGTCCGGTGGTCGAGGCCGCCGGCGTCAAGGTGCTGTTCGCCAGCCTGACCGGCGATACCGCGCTCGACATGCTGGTCGGCGCCTTCCTGACCGTGCTGTCCTATTCGAGCCTGGCGGTGGTGCTGTTCTGCGGCGCGCTGGCCTCGGCCGGCGTGGTGTCGATTCCGGTCGCGCTGGCGCTGGTGCTCGGCGCCAACCTCGGCTCGGGCATCTCGGCGTTCCTGACGACTTCCGGCAACAACCAGCCCGGCAAGCGCGTGACGCTGGGCAATCTGCTGTCGCGCCTGCTCGGCTGCGTGGTGGCGCTGCCGCTGCTGGACGACGCGCAGACGCTGCTGCGCGCGGTCGATGCGGACCCGCAGCGGCTGATCGTCAATTTCCACCTGCTGTTCAACGTGGTGCTGGCGGTGGCGCTGATCGGGCTGACCGCGCCGCTGGCGCGGCTGTGCGAAACGATATTGCCGGGCCGCAACACCGGCGAGAGCCAGGTCACGCCGCGCCACCTCGATCCGGCCGCGCTGTCCACGCCGACGCTGGCGCTGGCCAATGCCGCGCGCGAGGTGCTGCGCATCGGCGACCGCGTCGAGCAGATGCTCGACAACATGCTGCGCGTGCTGCGGACCAACGACGCCAAGCTGGCCGCCGCCACCTGCCGCATCGACGACGAGATCGACGATCTCTATACCGCGATCAAGCTGTACCTGACGCGCATCAGTGTCGAGGCGCTCGACGAGCGCGACGGCCGCCGCTGGACCGAGATCATCTCGCTCAATATCAATCTGGAGCATGCGGCCGACATCATCGAACGGATCCTGATCGATGCGCGGGACAAGAAGATCGCCCACAACCTGGTGTTTTCCGAGGCCGGCATGCAGGAAATCACCGAGATGCATGCCCGCCTGATCGGCAATCTGCGGCTTGGGCTGTCGGTGTTCCTGAACGGGGACCTGAAGAGCGCGCGCCAGTTGATGATGGAGAAGGCGACCTTCCGCGAGCTCGAGCGCAAGTATTCGCATACCCACCTGCGCCGCGTGGCCACGCAGACGATCGAGAGCATCGACACCAGCTCGCTGCACCTGGACGTGATCAGCGACCTGAAGCGCCTGAACTCCTTGTTCTGCGCGACCGCCTACCCGGTGCTCGAAGAAGCCGGCGCGCTCGATCGCAGCCGGATGCGCGACGAGGACGGCCGCGACACCGAGCAGGCGCGCCCGCTGGCCGCCGCTGGCGCCGCCAATGGCGCGCCCGCCCAGCCGCTGGCACCGCGGGTGCGGCCGGAGTAGGGAACGTCCGAAGAGGGCAGGGGCGCTTGCGTCGCCCCGTGCCCCTGACGCCTCGCTGGCGCCTTGCCGGCGACTTGCCGCCGACTTACCGGCGCTTGACCCGCCGCGCCGGTTCTTCCACGGGCCGCTTGAGCAGCGGCGCCAGGTACTTGCCGGTGAAGCTCGCCTTGCTGGCCGCGATGTCCTCCGGCGTGCCGCGCGCGATGATCTGCCCGCCGCCGGCGCCGCCCTCGGGGCCGAGGTCCAGCACCCAGTCCGCGGTTTTGATCACATCGAGGTTGTGTTCGATGATCACCACGGTATTGCCCTGGTCGCGCAGCTTGTGGATGACCTTGAGCAGCAGTGCGATATCGTGGAAATGCAGGCCGGTGGTCGGCTCGTCGAGGATGTACAGCGTGCGGCCGGTATCGCGCTTGGACAGCTCCAGCGACAGCTTGACGCGCTGCGCTTCGCCGCCCGACAGCGTGGTCGCCGCCTGGCCCAGCCGGATGTAGCCCAGCCCCACATCGAGCAGCGTCTGCAGCTTGCGCCGGACCACCGGCACCGCGCTGAAGAACTCGTAGGCCTGCTCGACCGTCAGCTCCAGCACCTCCGAGATGTTCTTGCCCTTGTACAGCACCTCCAGCGTCTCGCGGTTGTAGCGCTTGCCGTGGCAGACGTCGCAGGGCACGTAGACATCGGGCAGGAAGTGCATCTCGACCTTGAGCACGCCGTCGCCCTGGCAGGCCTCGCAGCGCCCGCCCTTGACGTTGAACGAGAAGCGGCCCGGATCGTAGCCGCGCTCCTTGGCCGACGGCACGCCGGCGAACAGCTCGCGGATCGGCGTGAACAGGCCCGTATAGGTGGCCGGATTGGACCGGGGCGTGCGGCCGATCGGGCTCTGGTCGACGTTGATGACCTTGTCGAAGTGCTCGAGCCCGTCGATGCGGTCGTGCGGCGCCGGCTCCGGCGTCGAGCCGTACAGATGGCGCGCCACCGCCGGATACAGCGTGTCGTTGATCAGCGTCGACTTGCCCGAGCCCGATACGCCGGTCACGCAGGTCAGCAGGCCGACCGGAATCTCGGCGTTGACCTGCTTCAGGTTGTTGCCGCTGGCGTTCAGGATGCGCAGCATCCGTTCCGGATCCGGCGGCGTGCGCGAGGCCGGCACCTCGATGCTGAGCTCGCCCGACAGGTACTGTCCGGTCAGCGAGGCCGGCGAGGCTTCGATCTGCGGCGGCGTGCCCTCGGCGACGATCTGGCCGCCATGGACGCCCGCGCCCGGGCCGATGTCGACCACATAGTCGCTGGCGCGGATCATGTCCTCGTCGTGCTCGACCACCAGCACCGAATTGCCGATGTCGCGCAGATGCTTGAGCGTGCCGATCAGCCGGTCGTTGTCGCGCTGGTGCAGGCCGATCGACGGCTCGTCCAGCACGTACATCACGCCGGTCAGCCCCGAGCCGATCTGCGAGGCGAGCCGGATGCGCTGCGCCTCGCCGCCCGACAGCGTGTCGGCGCTGCGCTCCAGCGACAGATAGTCGAGGCCGACGTTGTTCAGGAAGTTCAGCCGCGCGGAGATCTCGCGCACGATCTTGTCGGCGATCTCGCGCTTGGCGCCCTGCAGCTGCAGCGTCAGGAACCAGGTCAGCGCGTCGCGCAGCGGCCAGCCGCTGATCTCGAAGATCGCGCGCGCCTGTTCGCCATCGCCGACCTTGACATGGCGCGCCTCGGTACGCAGCCGCGTGCCGTGGCAGGCGGGGCAGGGCTGGTTGTTCTGGTACTTGGCCAGTTCCTCGCGCACCGCGACGGAATCGGTCTCGCGGTAGCGGCGCTCCAGATTGGGGATGATCCCCTCGAACACGTGCGAGCGCGTGGTGGTGCGGCCACGCTCGTTCATGTAGGTGAACGGAATCTCGGTCTCGCCCGAGCCGTGCAGCACCACCTGCTGCACCTCGGCCGGCAGGTCTTCGAACGCGGTGTCCAGGTCGAAGTCGTAGAACGCCGCCAGGCTCTGCAGCATCTGGAAATAGAACTGGTTGCGGCGGTCCCAGCCCTTGATCGCGCCCGAGGCCAGCGACAGGTTGGGGAAGGCCACCACCCGCTTCGGATCGAAGAACGTGATCTGGCCCAGGCCGTCGCAGCTCGGGCAGGCGCCCATCGGGTTGTTGAACGAGAACAGCCGCGGCTCGAGCTCGGGCAACGAGTACGAGCAGATCGGGCAGGCGAACTTCGAGCTGAACAGATGCTCGGCGCCGCTGTCCAGCTCGAGCGCGATCGCGCGGCCATCGGCCAGCCGCAGCGCGGTCTCGAACGATTCGGCCAGCCGCTGCTTGATGTCCGGCCGCACCTTGACGCGGTCGACCACCACTTCGATGCTGTGCTTCTCCGTCTTTTTCAGCTTGGGCAGCGCATCGACCTCGTAGACCCTGGCCTGCGCCTCGTGCGCGGCGCCGCCGCCCGAGCGGATGCGGAAACGGACGAAGCCCTGCGCCTGCATCGTGTCGAACAGGTCGGTGTGCTCGCCCTTGCGGTCGGCCACCACCGGCGCGAGGATCATCAGCTTGGTGTCCTCGGGCAGCGCCAGCACCGCGTCGACCATCTGGGACACGCTCTGGGCCTGCAGCGGCAGATCGTGGTTCGGGCAATACGGCGTGCCGGCGCGCGCGTACAGCAGGCGTAGGTAATCGTGGATCTCGGTGACGGTGCCGACCGTCGAGCGCGGGTTGTGGCTGGTCGCCTTCTGCTCGATCGAGATCGCCGGCGACAGGCCTTCGATCAGGTCGACGTCCGGCTTCTCCATCAGCTGCAGGAACTGGCGCGCGTAGGCCGACAGCGATTCGACGTAGCGGCGCTGGCCCTCGGCATACAGTGTATCGAAGGCGAGCGAGGACTTGCCCGATCCCGACAGGCCGGTGATCACGATCAGCTTGTTGCGCGGCAGATCGAGATTGATGTTCTTCAAATTGTGGGTACGGGCCCCACGGATTCTGATTTCTTCCATATACCGTTTGTCTTCGCCAGGCGGGGCCGCCAGTCGGGGTCGACAGGCCGGTCTCACGGAGCGCCCGCGCCATGTCCGGATCGCAGGCGTACGCTCAAGCAGGAAGCAGGCCGGGGCCTTGGCGCGGGCCGGCGGGGAGGGGGGGCGCGGCGGTCCTGCCGCCATCCCGGGCGCCGCTTTCGCCGCCGCCGGGCGCCGCGCGCCGCTACCTTCGTGCCGCCGGCCGATTGCCTGGCCAGCCGGGCCGCTTCCCGCCGATCCGGCGCCGGGCGCCGGGAGCAAACCTGCTAATATACCGAACTTCGGTTTCCGGGGTTGCCCCTGCCTCCGCCTGCCGGCGAGAGGGCGCGGCTCCGGCGCCCGGCACGGTGGCCACGGTGGCGGTTTGGATGGCGCCCCGGCATGGCCGCGTACCGCGGCGCGGGGCCCGGCGCACGGCCGGCCACCCGTCTCACCCGAGTCCCCACGAGCGCAATGCCGTCGACCCAGTCTTCTTCCCCAGCCGCGGCCGATGGTGCCGAACGAGCAGCCGGCGCGGTCTCCGCACGGATGACCCGTATCGAACTGCGCGCCAGCGTGTCGCTGGCCAGCATCTTCGCGCTGCGCATGCTGGGCCTGTTCCTGATCCTGCCCGTCTTCGCCGAATACGCCCGTACGCTGCCCGATGGCCACGACGCCCAGCGCATCGGCCTGGCGATGGGCATCTACGGCCTGATGCAGGCCTTCCTGCATATCCCGCTCGGCTGGCTGTCCGACCGTGTCGGCCGCAAGCCGGTGATGATCGGCGGCCTGCTGCTGTTCGTCGCCGGCGGGCTGGTCGCGGCGTTCTCCGACACGCTGACCGGCATCATCGCGGGCCGGGCGCTGCAGGGCACGGGCGCGATCTCGGCCGCGATCACCGCCTGCATCGCCGACCTGACCAGCGAGCGCCATCGCACCAAGGCGATGGCAATGGTCGGCGGCAGCATCGGCCTGACCTTCGCGCTGTCGCTGGTGATTGCCTCGCCGCTGCTGCGCACCATCGGCATGCCGGGCATCTTCGCGCTGATGTCGGTGCTGGGCCTGCTTGCCATCGCCGTCACGCTGTTCCTGGTACCGACCCCGCCGCCGCCCCATCCGGACCAGCTGCCGCTGCACCGGGTGCTGCCCAAGGTGCTGCTGAATCCGGACCTTGCGCGCATGAACGTCGGCGTGCTGGCGCTGCACGCCTCGCAGGTGGCGATGTTCATGGTGGTGCCGGGCATGCTGGCCGACGCCGGCATGCCGGTCGACTCGCACTGGAAGGTCTACCTGCCGGTCGTGCTGGTGTCGTTCCTGCTGATGCTGGCGCCGATGATGGCGGCAGAGCGCTATGGCCGCATCCGCCCGGTGCTGCTCGGCGCGGTCGCGCTGATGACCGCGGTGCAGCTGCTGTTCGCCGCGGTGCACGGCCTGTGGCCGATCGTCGGGGTGCTGCTGCTGTTTTTCGTGGCCTTCAACGTGCTCGAGGCGATGCAGCCCTCGCTGGTGTCGCGCTACGCGGCGGCATCGCGCGGCGCCGCGCTCGGCGTCTACAACACGACCCAGGCGATCGGGCTGTTCCTCGGCGGCGCCGTCGGCGGCTGGCTGCTGCAGCACGCCGGCCGCAGCGCGGTCTTCCATGGCTGCGCGGCCGTGCTTGTCCTCTGGCTTATAATCGCCTGGGGCATGAAGCCGCCGCCCGCCAGGGTCCGCCACGGCGGCCCGGACAGCGAGCCGCAGCCGGCGCACTGAGCGGCGGCCTGCCGGGCACGACGTAACCGCGGCGGTCCACGGCGACGGCCGCATCACGCGGACACGCTTTGCGGCGCCGGGCCGCACTACCATCGGCGCGCCCGGCGCGAATCAGTCGAAAGAGTCAAACCAGTCAGCACATTGCCGCGCCGCCCATCGGGGCGCGGTTCTCGGAGAACACCTCATGGCATCCGTCAACAAAGTCATCCTCGTCGGCAATCTCGGCGCGGACCCCGAAACGCGCTATATGCCCAGTGGCGATGCCGTGACCAATATCCGGCTGGCCACCACCGACCGCTACAAGGACAAGCAGAGCGGCGACATGAAGGAGCTGACCGAATGGCACCGCGTGGCCTTCTTCGGCAAGCTCGCCGAGATCGCCGGCCAGTACCTGCGCAAGGGCTCCCAGGTCTATATCGAAGGCCGCATCCGTACCCGCAAGTGGCAGGACCAGTCGGGCCAGGACAAGTACAGCACCGAAATCGTCGCTGAACAAATGCAGATGCTCGGCTCGCGCCAGGGCGGTGGTGGCGGCGGCGACGAAGGCGGCGGCTACGCCCGCGAATCGTCGGGCGGCGGCTATGGTGGCGGTGGCCGCGGCGCCCAAGGCGGTGGCGGTGGCAACCAGGGCGGCGGCGCACGCCGGCCGCAGCAGTCGCCGTCGAATGGCTTCGAGGATATGGACGACGATATTCCGTTCTGAGTTTCGCCTCCCCGCTTCACTGCCTCACCGGCAGCCGATCGAGCCCGCTTCACGCGGGCTCTTTTCATTTGCGCGGCCGGTGTTGCGCGCGGGTTTGCGTCTCTGCGCCTATCCAAAGAACACCCGCGCGGATATCGATATCCCCTTTCCTTCGTTCCGCTTCAGGAGCAGCGTCCCTATCCTCGTAGCCTGTTGACCCGGCCAGGAGGACCCGCCAATGAATGCCCCGTTGGACTTCGACGCGCGCCGCGCCCTGCGGGCCGCGCTCGAGTCGCTGCCCGAGCTCGCGCAGAAGATCGGTACCGATGCGGCCGCGCGCGAGGCGCGGCGCCTGCTGCCCTATGAGGGATTTGCGCTGTTCCGGCAGTCCGGCCTGGGGCTGTTGCGGATTCCGGCGGAGCGAGGCGGGCTGGGCGGCACGCTGGTCGATCTGTTCGAGGTGATCGCCACCATTGCCGCGCACGAGTCCAACGTCGCGCATGCGCTGCGCATCCATTTCGATCAGACCGAGTCGCTGCGGCTGTCGCCGCGCTCGGCGTTCAACGATCTGCAGGTGCAGCGCATCGTCGGCGGCGCCATCTTCGGCGGGGCATCGACCGAGGTCGGCACCGCACGGCCCGGCGAAATCACCACGGCGCTGCGCCGGGACGGCGATCATTACCGGCTGTCGGGCCGCAAGTACTACTCGACCGGCACCGCCTTCGCCGACTACGCACGCATCAACGTCAAGGACGCCGACGGCGCCGATGCCTCGATCGTGATCCCGACCGACCGCCCGGGCTTCAGCGTGGTCGACGACTGGGACGGCATGGGCCAGCGCATGACCGCCAGCGGCAGCCTGGTGTTCGACGACGTGCAGGTACTGGCCGACGAGGTGACCCGGCGCGGCAACAGCACGCTGGTCGGCCGCCATTGCGGCGCGCTGCGCCAGCTGCATCTGGTCGCCGTGGCGGCCGGCATCGTGCGCAACGCGTGGGCCGATGCGCGGCGCTACGTGCAGGACCATGGCCGTCCCGCGCTGCACAGTCCGGCGCCATCCGCGCGCGAGGACCACTTCATCCAGCAGGTGATCGGCGATCTGGCCGCGCACAGCCACGCGATCGATGCGCTGGTCCGGGACAACGCGCGCGTGCTGGACCGCTCGGCCGACGCGCTGCTGGCTGGCGCCGACGATGCCGAGGCGCTGGTGCTGCAGGGCGCGCTGGCCACGGCGCAGACACAGCTGGTGGTCAGCAAGCTGGCGCTGCACGTGGGCGAGCGGATGTTCGAGGCGGGCGGGGCGTCGTTTACGGCGAAGCGCTACAACTTCGACCGCCACTGGCGCAACCTGCGCACGATCTTCAGCCACAACCCGCTGCTGCACAAGGCGCGCGTGGTTGGCGCCTACTACCTGAACGGCGAGACCACCCACCTGACCGAAGGTCGGGTGTTCTGAGCCCTGTTCCGAATCTGCGGAGACTCGCGATGACATCGGCCACACCGCCGCGCCAGCTGCACCTGAACATCAATGCCTTGCATTCCGGCTTCGTGCCCTCGGCATGGCGCCTGCCCGCCAGCGATCCGCGCGCCTTCGTCGACGTGCAGCACTACGTGCGCGTGGCGCGCATCGCGGAGGCCGCCAGGTTCGATGCGATCTTCCTCGCCGACAACGCCGCGATTGCGGACCAGATTCATTTCAGACCCATTACCGCGCTGGAGCCGACGCTGCTGCTGGCCTGCGTCGCCGCCGCGACCACGCATATCGGGCTGGTGGCCACCGTATCGACGAGCTACAACGAGCCCTACAACGTCGCGCGGCGTTTTGCGACGCTCGACCATGTCAGCGGCGGGCGCGCCGGATGGAATGTGGTGACGACCGCCGATGCGGGCTCGGCGCGCAATTTCGGCCGAGCCGCCCCGCCCGATCACGGCCAGCGCTACGCGCGCGCCGACGAATTCACGACGCTGGTCAAGGCGTTGTGGGACAGCTGGGAGGACGACGCCTTCATCGGCGACAAGACCCGTGGGCGCTTCGTCGATACCGCGAAGCTGCAGCCGGTTGCCCATCATGGCGCGTTCTTTGACGTGCACGGGCCGTTGAACCTGCCGCGGCCGCCGCAGGGCCATCCGGTGCTGTTCCAGGCCGGCGGCTCCGACGATGGCCGCGAGCTGGCGGCGCGCCATGCCGAAGCCGTGTTTTCGGCCGCGCAGTCGTTCGACGAGGCGCTGGCCTACAAGCGCGCCATCAATGCGCGCGCCGAAGCGCTGGGGCGCGGTGCGGATGCGGTCAAGGTGCTGCCGGGCCTGACCACCATCATCGGCGCCACCGAGGCCGAAGCACGGCAGCGGCGCGACGCGCTGGTCGATCTGATTCCGTGGGACTACAGCCTGAACCGTCTTGCCGGCACGCTTGGCATCGAGGTCGAGCGGCTCGAGCTCGATGCGCCGTTGCCCGACGATCTCGCCGTGCCGGCCAATGGCAATCACACGTTCTTTCGCGCGACGCTGGCCGCGGCGCGGCGGCGGAACCTGCCGGTGCGCGCGCTGATTCGCGAGCTCGCTGGCGGCGGCGGCCACCGCGTGATCGTCGGCACGCCAGAGCAGATCGCCGACGACATCGAGCACTGGTTCCGCCACGGCGCGGCCGACGGCTTCAACCTGATGCCCGATGCGCTGCCGGACGGCCTGCAGGACTTCGTCGACGGCGTGGTGCCGATCCTGCAGCGGCGCGGCATCTTCCGGACCGAGTACGCGGGCGCGACGCTGCGCGCCCATCTCGGTCTGGCACGTCCGGCGGGCAGGGCACCGGCGCGGGCCGCCGCCTGACCGAAGGGGCGCTGCGGTCTTGTCATCCTCCTTCCTATTGACGCGGTAGCCGGCCCAGGCCCTACACTGTGGCGTACCCGGCTGCCGCGGCCATTCCCATTCCGTGCGCAGCATCCCCCTTGCCCGACGCGACGATGCCCACATGGAATGGCTGACTGACCCCACGATCTGGATTGGCCTGGCGACGCTGGTGGTGCTCGAGATCGTGCTCGGCATCGACAACCTGGTGTTCATCGCGATCCTGGCCGACAAGCTGCCGCCGGGGCAGCGCGACAAGGCGCGCATCATCGGCCTGTCGCTGGCGCTGTTCATGCGGCTGGGTCTGCTGTCGGTGATGTCGTGGCTGGTCACGCTGACACGGCCCCTGTTCGCGCTCGGTCCGCTGGAATTTTCGGGCCGCGACCTGATCCTGCTGGCCGGGGGCATCTTCCTGCTGGTCAAGGCCACGCTGGAGCTGCACGAGCGGATCGAGGGCAAGCCCGAGCATGAGGTCGAGAAGCCCGCCTATGCGGGCTTCTGGCTGGTGGTCACGCAGATCGTCATTCTCGATGCGGTGTTCTCGCTGGATTCGGTGATCACCGCGGTCGGCATGGTCGACCATCTGAGCGTGATGATGGTCGCGGTGGTGATCGCGATCGCTGTGATGCTGTTCGCGTCCAAGCCGCTGACGCGCTTCGTCAATGCCCACCCTACCGTGGTGGTGCTGTGCCTGAGCTTCCTGCTGATGATCGGCCTGAGCCTGGTCGCCGATGGCTTCGGTTTCCACATCCCCAAGGGCTATCTGTACGCGGCGATCGGCTTCTCGGTCGGCATCGAGGCGCTGAACCAGCTGGCGCGCCGCAATCTGCTGCGCTACGAGGCGCGCCGGCCGATGCGCCAGCGCACCGCCGATGCGGTGCTGCGCCTGCTTGGCGCGCGCCGCGCGGCCGAAGGGGAGGCCGGCGAGCCGGTCAGGCGGGACACGGCCGCGCCCGCGGCCTTTGCACCGGAAGAGCGTAGCATGGTCAGCGGCGTGCTGTCGCTGGCCGAACGCTCGGTCCGCTCGATCATGACGCCGCGCTCGGAGCTGTCGTGGATCGATATCGAGCAGGATGCCGACACGCTGCGCCGGCAGATCCTCGCCACGCCGCACAGCTTCTTTCCGGTCTGCCGTGGACAACTGGACGAGATCCTCGGCGTCGCGCGCGGCAAGGACCTGATCGGCACACTGGCCGAGCACGGCCGCATCGACGAGGCCAGCCTGCGGCCGCCGATCGTGGTGCCGGAATCGCTCCGCATCTTGCCGCTGATGGAGACGCTGCGCGCGTCGCGCGGCCAGCTGGTGCTGGTGACCGACGAATACGGCGCGGTGCTGGGGGTCGTCACGCCGGTCGACGTGCTCGAGGCGATCGCCGGAGAATTCCCCGACGAGGACGAGCATCCGACCATCGCGGCGGCGGGAGAGGGGCGCTGGCTGATCGACGGCAGCGCCGATCTGCATGCGGTCGCCCATGTGCTGGAACTGGGCGAGTCGTGGACGCAATCGCAGGGCCGCTATGCGTCGCTGGGCGGCCTGCTGCTGGACCGCTTCGGCATCGTGCCGCCGGTGGGCAGCGCGATCGATCTGGACGGCTATCGCTTCACGGTGGTCGAGGCGACCGAACGGCGGATCGATCGTATCGAAGTGGTGCGCCCGGGCGCCGAATCGGTGCAGGCGGGCGCCGACGCCGAGCAGCGGGAGCGCTGAAGGGAATCGACGGTGCGGGTGCTGATACGCGGGACCGCTCGTACGCGGAGACCGATGCGCGCGCCCTTACACGCCGAACGACTGCAACCGCGAACGGGCGGGCCGGCTCGCGTCGCGCGACCGTACCGGGCGCAGCTCGCCTTGCCACGGTGCGGCCAGCGCATCGAGCCGGTGGTCGCCGGCCAGCGTCTTGTCGTGCAGCGCGTCGCGCAGCGCCTGGCCGATGGCCATGCGGCACAGCGCCTCGCCGTCGCGCGTCAGCGTGCGCACGTCCGCGCCCGCACCGGCGCGGATCGTAAAGGAGCGCCGGCCCACGCCGACGAAGCTGGTGAAGCGCACGCAATCGCATTCGCCGGAACCGGCGAAATTGACGCTGACATGGTAGGCAAGGCTGGTGCCGGCCCATGGCAACGTACAAAGGTAACTGACGGCTTCGCTCATGGCGGCCTCGCTTTGGCGCTTCAGGCCGTAGGCAGCGTTTCGGTCGGAACCAGGCCGTCGATGATGGCGCGGCCGTAGTCGACGGCGGCGCGCCGGGCGGTGCCGACGTTCTCGCACGATCCGCTGGTCAGGCGGTACAGCCGCGATTGCTCGTTGCCGGGCGGCTGGCCCTCGATGCAGATCATCACGGAGACATCGAAAGCAAGTTCGGGCTTGGTGCGCGGCCATGTCTGCACCGGCGCGCGCCGGTAGACCAGCGGATAGAGCTCGTAGCCCTTGTAGCTGGCGGTCGGAAGGGAGTCCATGCATCGCTCCTGTTGAACAACGTGGACGCCGGCTTGCTGCAATCAGCAAAAGAACCGCCGGCAATAAAAAACCCCGCAGGTGCGGGGTTTTCGTGGCTAGCGTCAGATCGCTTCGATCTTCGTGGCGGCCGGGCCCTTCTGGCCGACGCCGCGCACGAAGCGCACCTTCTGTCCTTCCTGCAGCGACTTGAAGCCACTGCCCTGAATTTCGGAAAAATGCGCGAACAGATCGTCGCCGCCGGCGTCCGGCGTAATGAAGCCGAAGCCCTTCGAATCGTTAAACCACTTTACGGTACCGGTATCCATGACTATCTCCTGGACTGTTCCCATCGGACGAATGTCCCGAGGGGCATGACGATCAAGAAGAAACATGGAGAAGAAGTGGCGGAGCCGGGGGCGGCCAACTCGGTAATCGACGTGCTTGCTTGAAGATCCTGCGGTTCCCGTTATACAGGTCATGTGCCGGGCTGTCAAAACAATGCCGCAAATCGATTGACGACACCGCTTGCCGCATCTTTATACCTTCTTTACGCCTCACCGCCGCCTTTCTACCCCGTTTTTAGCCGTCCGTCCCTAATCTGCAAGCCGGTATCACTCTCGGTATTTGCCATGGACGGGATCTTCCTGATCGTACTGTTCGGTTTCGCCGGACTCGGCGCCGCGCTGCTGCGGCTGTGCGCCGCGCTGACGCCGCGCGCACCGGCCAATGCGGGCCAGCATGGCCCGGCGGACGACACGCCGCCGCGCGGCGCCACCCCGGGCAGGGGGCAATGATGGACTGGACCGATCTGCTGGCCGCGGCGTTGGCCGCGGCCCTTTTCGTCTATCTGCTGATCGCGCTGCTGCGCCCGGAGAAATTCTGATGACCACGCAGTTCATTGGCCTGCTGGCCCTGTATCTCGCCGTGCTGATGGCGATCGCCCCGCTGCTTGGACGCTATCTGCGCCGGGCCGTCGAGGACGGCCAATACGCGTTGACCGCCTGGGGGCGGCCGCTCGAGCGCCTGCTCTATCGCGCCGCCGGCATACGCGCCGATGCCGAGATGGGCTGGCAACGGTATGCGATCGCCGTGCTGGCGTTCAACGTGCTGGGTGTGGTGGCGGTCTATGGCCTGCAGCGCTTGCAGGGCATGCTGCCGCTCAATCCGCAGGGCTTCGGCCCGGTGTCGCCCGATTCCGCGTTCAACACGGCGATCAGCTTCGTCGCGAACACCAACTGGCAGGGCTATGCCGGCGAATCGACGATGACCTATCTGACGCAGATGCTGGGCCTGGCCGTGCAGAACTTCGTGTCCGCGGCCACCGGCATCGCCGTGGTGTTTGCGCTGATCCGCGGCTTCGCGCGGCAGAGCGCGGCGACCATCGGCAATTTCTGGGTCGACATGACCCGTACCACGCTGTACGTGCTCGTGCCGATCGCGACCGTCATCGCGCTGGCCCTGGTCAGCCAGGGCGTGATCCAGAACTTCGATGCCTACAAGCAGGTGTCGATGGCATCGACGGTCGAATACACGGTGCCGAAGATCGATGCCGCCGGGCAGCCGCTGCGGGATGCCCAGGGCCAGCCCATCGTCGAGCCGGTCCGTACGGAAAAGCAGACGCTGGCGATGGGCCCCGTCGCGTCGCAGGAAGCGATCAAGATGCTGGGCACCAACGGCGGCGGCTTTTTCAACGCCAACTCGGCCCATCCGTTCGAGAACCCGACCGCGCTGGCCAACCTGATCGAGATGCTGGCGATCTTCCTGATTCCCGCCGCGCTGTGCTTCACCTTCGGCGAGATGGTCGGCGACCGTCGCCAGGGCCTGGCGGTGCTGGCCTCGATGACGGCGATCTTCGTCGCGATGGCGTGCGTCGCGGCGCTGGCCGAGCACCAGGCCAATCCGGCGCTGGCGGGATTGCCGGTGGACAGCCTCGCCTCGGCCTGGCAGGACGGCGGCAATATGGAAGGCAAGGAAACGCGCTTCGGGCTGGCGGCATCGGCGCTGTTCGCCACGATCACCACCGCGGCATCGTGCGGCGCGGTCAATGCAATGCACGATTCGTTCACCGCGATCGGTGGCCTGGTACCGATGCTGCTGATGCAGCTGGGCGAGGTCGTGTTCGGCGGCGTCGGCTCGGGCCTGTACGGCATGCTGGTCTATGCGGTGCTGGCGGTGTTCATCGCCGGACTGATGATCGGCCGCACGCCCGAATACCTGGGCAAGAAGATCGAGGCCTGCGAGATCAAGATGGCGGCCGTGGTCATTCTCGTCACGCCGCTGCTGGTGCTGCTGGGCACCGCGGTGGCGGTGATGGCCGACGCCGGCCGCGCCGGCGCGCTGAACCCCGGCGCGCACGGGTTCTCCGAGATCCTCTACGCGCTGTCCTCGGCCGCCAACAACAACGGCAGCGCATTCGCCGGGCTGTCGGCCAACACGCCGTTCTACAACACGTTGCTGGCGGCGGCGATGTGGTTCGGCCGCTTCTGGGTGATCATCCCGGTCCTCGCGATGGCCGGCACCCTCGCGGCAAAGAAGCGCGTGCCGGCGAGCGCCGGCACCATGCCGACGCACGGGCCGCTGTTCGTGGTGCTGCTGGCCGGCACGGTGCTGCTGGTCGGTGCGCTGACCTATGTGCCGGCGCTCGCGCTGGGTCCGGTGGCCGAGCAGCTGCAAGGCGCCGCGTTTCGATGAGCCAGGCGTTCTCTTTCTCCTGATGACACCGGACGCCGCGCGCTGGCTTGCTGCGTCGGCGTCCGTTCCTCCTCTCTAGCGCACTGCGGAGATCCCATGCAACAAGAATCGACGGCCAATGCGGCCGAGATCGGCGGCAATCCGGACGACATGTCGGCCGCCACGCCCCTGGCCGATCGCTCTCCCACTTCCGACCGTGCCGCGGCGCACGGCATGTTCGCGCCGCAACTGCTCAAGCCCGCGCTTGCGTCGGCCTTCCGCAAGCTGTCGCCGCGCCAGCAGCTGCGCAACCCGGTGATGTTCGTCGTCTATGCCGGCAGCATCCTGACGACGATCCTGTTCCTGCGCGCCGCCTTCGAGCCTGCGGCGTCCCCTGGCGGCGAGAGCGCCGGCTTTATCCTGGCCGTCGCGGTCTGGCTGTGGTTCACGGTGCTGTTCGCCAACTTTGCCGAGGCGCTGGCCGAAGGGCGCAGCAAGCAACAGGCCGCGGCGCTGCGCGGGCTGCGCACCACGGTGACGGCGCGCGTGCTGAAGGACGGCCGGCGCGGCGGCGCCACCGAGCCGCGCGCGGCCACGGCGCTGCGCCGCGGCGACGTGGTGCTGGTCGAGGCCGGCGACATGATCCCCGGCGATGGCGAGGTGATCGAAGGCGTCGCGTCCGTCGACGAGAGCGCGATCACCGGCGAATCGGCGCCGGTGATCCGCGAGTCGGGCGGCGACTTCTCGTCGGTAACCGGCGGCACGCGCGTGCTGTCCGACTGGATCGTGGTGCGCATCACCGCCAATCCCGGCGAAACCTTCATCGACCGGATGATCGCGATGGTGGAAGGCGCCAAACGGCAGAAGACGCCGAACGAGCTGGCGCTGACCATCCTGCTGGTGGGCCTGACCATCGTGCTGCTGCTGGCCACCGCGACGCTGCAGCCGTTCTCGGTCTACAGCGTGCTGGTGGCCAGGGCCGGCGTGCCGGTGACCGTCACGGTGCTGGTGGCTCTGCTGGTCTGCCTGATTCCGACCACCATCGGCGGGCTGCTGTCGGCCATCGGCGTGGCGGGCATGAGCCGGATGATGGCGGCAAACGTGATCGCCACCTCGGGCCGCGCGGTCGAAGCGGCCGGCGACGTCGACGTGCTGCTGCTGGACAAGACCGGCACCATCACCCATGGCAACCGCCAGGCGTCGCGGTTCATTGCCGCGCCGGGCGTGGCGCCGGCGCAGCTGGCCGAGGCGGCGTGGCTGTCGTCGCTGGCCGACGACACCCCCGAAGGCCGCAGCATCGTCGCGCTCGCCCGCCAACAGGCCGACCTGCGTCTCCCCGATGTGCCGCAGCGCAATGCCACGTTCGTGCCGTTCACCGCGCAGACGCGGATGAGCGGCGTGGACCTGCACGGCAACGGCACGCAGCGCCACGTGCGCAAGGGCGCGGCCGATGCGGTGCGCCGCTACGTGGCCGAGCGCGCCGGCAAGTTTCCCGATGCCGTCATGCATGCCGTCGACGACGTCGCGCGCGCCGGCAGCACGCCGCTGGTAGTCGCCGACGAGCAGGACGGCCAGGTCCGCGTGCTGGGCGTGGTCGAGCTGAAGGACATCGTCAAGGCCGGCATCCGCGAGCGTTTCGGCGAGCTGCGCCGGATGGGCATCGAGACCGTGATGATCACCGGCGACAACCGGCTGACCGCGGCGTCGATCGCAGCGGAGGCGGGCGTCGACGACTATCTGGCCGAGGCTACGCCCGAGGCGAAGCTCAAGCTGATCCGGCAGTACCAGGCCCAGGGGCGGCTGGTGGCGATGACCGGCGACGGCACCAACGATGCGCCGGCGCTGGCCCAGGCCGACGTCGCGGTGGCGATGAACAGCGGCACGCAGGCGGCCAGGGAGGCCGGCAACATGGTCGACCTCGACAGCAATCCGACCAAGCTGATCGAGATCGTCGAGATCGGCAAGCAGATGCTGATGACGCGCGGGGCGCTGACCACCTTCAGCGTCGCCAACGACATCGCCAAATACTTCGCCATCATTCCGGCGGCGTTCGCCACCACGTACCCGCAGCTGGGGCTGCTGAACGTGATGGGGCTGTCCACGCCGGCGTCGGCGATCCTGTCCGCGGTCATCTTCAATGCGCTGATCATCGTCGTGCTGATTCCGCTTGCCCTCAAGGGCGTCGCCTACCGGCCGCTGGGCGCCGCGGTGCTGTTGCGCCGCAACCTGCTGGTCTACGGGCTGGGCGGCATCCTGGTGCCGTTCGTCGGCATCAAGCTGATCGACATGCTGCTGACCGCGCTGGGCCTGGCCTGAGGGCCGGATCGCCGGATCATCGAATCATCGAATCATGCGAATCATCGAATCGAAGGACACCATGATGAATACCCACGCATCGCCGCAGGCGGTGCCCCTTGCCGCCGAACAGGGGGGCCTGCTGCGCCCGCTGCTGACCGTCTTCGTCGCGCTGTCGGTGCTGACGGGGCTGCTGTATCCCGCCATCGTCACGGGCCTGGCCAAAGGCGTGTTTCCGCACGAGGCGGCCGGCTCGCTGATCGTCAAGGACGGCAAGACGATCGGCTCGTCGCTGATCGGGCAGCCGTTTTCCGAGCCGCGCCATTTCTGGGGCCGGCTGTCGGCCACGGCGCCGATGCCCTACAACGCGGCGGCCTCGGGCGGCTCGAATCTCGGCCCCAGCAATCCGGCGCTGACGGACGCGGCGCGCGCGCGCATCGAGGCGCTGCGCGCGGCCGACCCGGGCAACACGGCGCCGGTGCCGGTGGACCTGGTCACCGCCTCGGGCAGCGGCCTGGACCCGCATATCAGCCTGGCCGCGGCCGAGTATCAGGCGGCACGGGTCGCGCGTGCGCGCGGCCTGACATTGCAACAGGTACGCGAGCTGATCGCCGCCAACACCGACCGGCCCGCGTTGGCGGTGCTCGGCGATGCCGGCGTCAACGTCCTGCGGCTGAACCTGGCGCTGGACTCGCTGGGCGAGCCCGGTCCGAAGTAGTGCCGCGGGTGCCGTGGCAGAATGGCCTTCTTCTTGTTCTGCCTTAGCCCAGTCCGGTTCCATTGCCGATGACCGAAGCCGAATTGCGCGATAGCGGCGCGCGCGCCGATCCCGACGCCCTGCTGCAGATGGTCCGGCAGCAGGGCGAGCGTGCCGCGCGCGGCAAGCTGCGCGTCTATTTCGGTGCCTCCGCCGGCGTCGGCAAGACCTTCGCGATGCTGGCCGCCGCCCGGGCGGCGCTGGCCCAGGGCACCGATGTGGCGATCGGCGTGGTCGAAACCCATGGCCGTGCCGAGACCGAGGCGCTGCTGGCCGGGCTGGAACGGCTGCCGATGCGCGAGGTGCCCTACCGCGGGCGCGTATTGCGTGAGTTCGACCTCGACGGCGCGCTGGCGCGCCGTCCCGCGTTGATCCTGGTCGACGAGCTGGCGCATTCGAATGCGCCCGGCAGCCGCCACCCGAAGCGCTGGCAGGACATCCAGGAGTTGCGTGCCGCCGGCATCGACGTCTGGACCACGGTCAACGTCCAGCATCTGGACAGCCTGAACCAGGCGGTGGGCGGCATCACCGGAATCCGCGTCTGGGAAACCGTGCCCGATGCCGTGTTCGATGGCGCCGACGAGGTCGTGCTGGTCGACCTGCCGGCCGACGAGCTGCTGCGGCGGCTGAAGGAGGGCAAGGTCTATCTGCCCGAGCAGGCGCGCCATGCCGCGCGCCATTTTTTTCGCAAGGGCAATCTGATCGCGCTGCGCGAGTTGGCACTGCGCCGCACCGCCGAACGCGTCGATCACGACGTGCGCGCGTGGCGCCAGTCCGAGCCGGTGCAGCCGGTATGGCGCACGCGCGAGGCGGTGCTTGCCTGCATCGGCAGCGGCGACGATGCCGCGCAGGTAGTCAAGAGCGCGCGGCGGCTGGCGGACCAGCTCGATTGCGACTGGCATGTGGTGACCGTCGCCACGCCGCGGCTGGCGCCGCCTTCGGAGCGGGCCAGGGTCCGGCTCGAGGACGCGATGCGGATGGCCGAGCAGCTGGGCGCGCGCACCGAGACGCTGGCCGGTGCGGACATGGTGCAGGCGGTGGCCGGCTACGTGCGGCGGCACAACCTGACCAAGGTGGTGATCGGACGCGCGCCCGGAGATTGGCGTCGCGGCGGTGCCTCGCTGACCGAACGCGCGCGTGCGCTGCTGGCGCTGGCACTGTCGCCGCTGGTCGGCGCGCCGGCGGCATGGTTCGGGCGGCGCAGCTTCGCCGACGCGCTGGCGACCGGCTGTCCCGAGATCGACATCGTGCGCGTCGCCGCCGATACCACCCGTACCGACCTGCGCCCGCGCCACGATGCCGGCCAGCACCCCGACGCACCGGTCGGAGGGGCCCGGCGCCGCGACTACCTGTGGGCCGTGGTCTGGTGCGCCGGTGCCTCGGCGCTGTCGGCGCTGGCCACGCCATGGTTCGACGTCGTCAATATCGCGATGCTGTTCCTGGCCGCCGTGATGGGCGTCGCGCTGCGGCACGGGCGTGGCCCGGCGGCGTTGGCATCGGTGCTGTCGGTGGCCGCCTTCGATTTCTTCTTCGTGCCGCCGCGGTTGTCGTTCGCGGTCACCGACGTGCAGTACCTGCTGACCTTCGTCGTGCTGCTGTCGGTCGGCCTGGTGATCGGCCAGCTGACCGCCGGCCTGCGTGAGCAGGCGCAGGTCGCGGTGCAGCGCGAGACCGATGCGCGCACGCTGTACGAGCTGGCGCGCGAACTGTCGTCGGCGCTGACGCTGGACCAGATCGTGCCGATCGGCAGCCGCTTCCTGCGCGCCGCGTTCGACGCCAACTCGGCGTTCTTCCTGACGTCCCCCGACGGCAAGCTGCTGCCGCCGGTGACCGACCGGGAACAGCGGGACACGGCCGCGCGCACCGATTCGATCGACCACGTGCTGGCGCAATGGGTGTTCGACCATGGCCAAGCCGCGGGCACGGGCACGCATACGCTGCCCGGCAGCACCGTGCTCTACCTGCCGCTGAAGGCGCCGATGCGCACGCGCGGCGTGCTGGCGGTGGAGCCGGCCGCGTGGCGCGCGTTCGCGCAGCCGTCGCTGCGGCGCCAGGTGGACGCCTTCTGCACGCTGATCGCGATCGCCATCGAGCGGCTGCACTATGTCGAGGTCGCGCAGCAGGCGCTGCTGTCGATGGAGTCGGAGCGGCTGCGCAGCTCGCTGCTGGCCGCGGTATCGCACGATCTGCGCACGCCGCTGACCGGGTTGATCGGCATGGCGCAGACGCTGCGGCGCAGCGACCCGCCGCTGCCGCCGCCGGTGGCCGACACCGTCGCCGCGATGCTGGAGCAGGCGCAACGGATGCGCACGATGGTGGTCAACCTGCTCGACATGGCGCGGCTGCAGGGCCGCGAGGTGCGGATCAAGCGCGAGTGGCAGTCGGTCGAGGAGCTGGTCGGCTCGAGCCTGGCGGCGATGCGCGAGGCGCTGTCGCGGCACCGCGTCGCGGTGGCCGACCTCTCGCGCGTGCCGCTGGTCCAGTGCGATGCCGTGCTGATCGAGCGCGTGCTGTGCAACCTGCTGGAGAATGCGGCCAAGCACACGCCGGCGAGAACCGCGATCCGGCTGTCCGCCGAGGCCGGCGACGATGCGATCCGCATCGTCGTCGAGGACGACGGACCTGGCGTGCCGGCCGGCAGCGAACGCCAGATCTTCGAGAAATTCACGCGCGGGCAGCGCGAGTCGGCGACAACCGGCGTCGGCCTCGGGCTCGCCGTCTGCGAAGCCATCGTGCAGGCCCATGGCGGACGCATCTGGGCCGAGCCGGCGCGGTCCGCGCAGCGGCAGACAGCGCACGGACCCGGGGCGCGCTTCGTCGTCGCATTGCCCCGCGGCAATCCCCCGCCGGTGGAGGCCGAACCCGAGGCCCCGCACGCTTGAGCCGGTGCAGCCGAGCGACCGCAACGAACTCCATTACCCGTCATGCCATTCGAATTCTCCCCCACGGTGCTGCTGGTCGAAGACGAACCGCATATCCGCCGCTTCGTGCGCGCGACGCTCGAGGCCGAGGGCTGTACCGTCCATGAGGCCGAGACGTTGAAGCGGGGGCTGATCGACGCCGGCACGCGGCAACCCGATCTGGTGATTCTCGATCTGGGCCTGCCCGACGGCGATGGCGTCCAGCTGATCCGCGAGATGCGGACCTGGACCCAGGTGCCGATCCTCGTGCTGTCGGCGCGCAGCGACGAAGCCGACAAGATCGGCGCGCTCGACGGCGGGGCCGACGACTACCTGACCAAGCCGTTCGGCGTGGGCGAGATGGTGGCGCGCGTACGCGTGCTGCTGCGCCGGCATGCGAAGGCCAATCCGCAGGGCAGCCACCGGATCGCCTTCGGCGACGTGCAGGTGGACCTGGCCAATCGCATGATCACGCGCGCGGGGCAGCCGGTGCATCTGACGCCGATCGAGTATCGGCTGCTGTCGGTGCTGATCGCCCACCGCGGCAAGGTGATGACGCATCGGGATCTGCTGCGCGAGGTATGGGGGCCGTCGCAGTCGGAGAGCAGCCAGTATCTGCGTGTCTACATGGGCCATCTGCGCCACAAGCTCGAGCGCGATCCCGCACAGCCCGTTCATCTGCTGACCGAGACCGGCATCGGCTATCGCTTCGCGGGGTGAGCGCCCGCGGCCTGCGACGGCGTGTCTTTATGCCGTTCGCTTGCGGGGCACACGGCTTTTGACACCGTTTTTACGCGGGCACCGCTATCGTGGCGAGGGTCCCCAGCGGGACCGTTCCCTTCGACTTCTTCCCGGACTCCGTCACGATTGCCATGACCCTATCGCACCATGCCGCCGCGGCGCTGCTGGCCGCTCCCGCCTTCGCGCTGATTCTGCCGATGCCCGCCGCCGCGCAGACTACCGCCGCGCCATCCGCCGAACACACGCTGACGGCCAATCTGTCGCTGGCCTCCGAATACCGCTACCGCGGGATCATGCAGACCAACCGGCGGCCGGCGATCCAGGGCGGCTTCGACTACAGCCATGCGAGCGGCTTCTACGCGGGCAACTGGAACTCGAGCATCAGCTGGCTGAACGACAGCAACGACGAGGTGTCGGCGCCGATCGAGATGGACTTCTACGCCGGCTTCAAGAACACCTTCGGCGACGGCAAGTGGAACTACGACGTCGGCGTGCTGCAGTACTACTACCCCGGCGACTATCCGGCCAACTTCACGCGGCCGTACACCACCGAGCTGTACGCGGGCATCGGCTACGGCCCGGTGTTCCTGAAGTACTCGTACGCGCCGACCAACCTGTTCGGCTTCCACGACAGCAAGAACAGCTGGTACGTCGACCTGTCGGCCAACGTGCCGCTCGAGTTCTGGGGCCTGACGCTGAACGCGCACGTCGGCTATCAGAAGGTGCAGAACGTGGCGGACGCCTCGTACACCGACTGGAAGCTCGGCCTGACCAAGGACCTGGGCAATGGCCTCGCGCTGGCCGTCGCCTATATCGACACCAACGCGGACCGGACGGTCTATACCAACGCCAAGGGACGCTACATGGGCCGCGGCACGGCCTGGGCCACGCTGACGAAGACGTTCTGAGCCCGCGCCGCCATTGCCGCCGCCGCTATTGCGCGGCCACCTGCGCATGCACGTCATGCGCCAGCTCGAGCAGCCGCTGGCGGTCGATGCCGCCCGACACCGCGTAGCCGAACTTGCCGTCGATCCAGTAGAACACGTTGACCGGGCCGTCCTGATACAGCCGGAACGCGGTCACGTCGGCGGCGAGGTCTCGATGCGAGATGCACAGCGTGATCCGTTCGCCGTTGGCGTCGTGGTACATGAACTGCGCGACCGGGCCGTGGTTGCTCGGCAGCAGGCGTCCGCCCATCAGCGAGAAGCCGGTGCGTGTCAGGATCGGCGGCCGCACATCGGCGCCGAGCCGGTTCGATACCCATTTGACCAGCTCCTGCTCGCGGTCGGCGCCGACTTCGACCGGCCGGCGCACTTCGGGGGCGTAGATCACATGGGCAATCGCCGATTGGCGCGCGAACGATTCGCCGGTATCGAGACGCGCCGGCGCGCGCCGGGCGAGTTCGCCGCCGAAGGAGGGCACCGATGAGGGCACCGCGCGGCGCCACCCATCGGCATTGGCGCCGATGCCGATGCCGACCACCAGGGCCGCGGCCATGCCGCCCAGCAGCCGCCAGTCCAGCCGGCGCAGCCATGCGCCACGCCGGCCGGGGTCGCGCAGCCGCGACGGCAGCGGTTCGTTCAGCACGCGGTCGTAGCGGGCGTGCAGCATATGGTTCAGCGCGTAGTATTGGCTGATCCGCTGGGCCAGCTGTGGGTCGTGCTCGAGCCGCTGCTCGATCTCGGCGCGCCGCGCGTCGGGCAGCATGCCGTCGACGTAGGCGTGAATCTCTTCCTCGCTGATCGCGAATGTTTCGTTGCTCATCGCACCACCCTCAGTCGGGCTTCGGGTTTGACGCCGGCCATCAGGCTGCGCAGCCGCTCGCGTCCGCGCGACAGCCGCGACATCACGGTGCCGACCGGAATGCCGAGCGCCAGCGCCACTTCGGCATAGCTCATCGATTCGAGGCCGACCAGCAGCACCACCTCGCGTTGTTCGGCCGGCAGCCTCTGCAACGCGTAGTCGAGGTCGCGCACCTCCAGCGAGCCGGCGGGATTCGCCGTGCTGTGCCAGTCGGCGCCCGGCAGGCCGTCCGACAGCGTGTCGTCGTCCATCGGCACGTGCGGGGCGCGCATGCCGGCGCTGCGCATCTGGTTGACGAAGGCGTTATGCATGATCGTGAATAGCCAGGCCCGCAGATCGGTGCCGTCGTGGTATTGCCGCGCATGGCGCAGCGCGCGCTCGAGCGTGTCCTGCACCAGGTCGTCGGCCAGTTCGCGGTTGTGGACCAGCGCGCGCGCATAGCGGCGCAGCCGCGGCACGTGGTCGATCAGTTCTTCACGAACCCCCATCGCTGTTCCTTTGTCGGTCGGCGGGCCGCGCCGGGTTTCCCCTGCGTTGTGCCCTTGCAGCGTGAACACCGTCGGGGCGATTTTATTCCCGCCTTCGCCGGCCACTGTCCGGATTTTTTTGCCGCCCAACGGGAATAAGCGAGGCGGCAACGCTGTTCACCTGCTGGTACGGACCTCGAGGAGTTCAGCATGCCAGTCTGTTTTCGATGGCGCGGCCGCGATCGCGGCGCCGCGCGGGTGGCGTCCGCCATGCCGTTGGCCATGTCCGTGACCCTCTTGGGGGCGCTGGCCGCGTTTCCGGCGCCAGCATCGGCGGCTGAGCCGTCCTCCGATGCCGGCGATCACGCCGCCTTCCTCGCCGAGAACGATCGCGCGATGGAGCGGATGATGAACGACATGGCGATCGCGCCCAGCGGCGACGTCGACCGCGACTTCGTCCACATGATGGTGCCGCACCACCGCGGCGCGATCGAGATGGCGATGGCGCAGCTGCGGCACGGGCGCAATCCGCAGCTGCGCCGGATCGCGCAGGAAATCATCGCCACGCAGCAGCAGGAGATTGCCGCGATGTATCTGGCGATCGGGCAGGCGCCGCCGGTGGCGGATACGTCCGCCGATACGTCCGCCAATACGTCCGCCGATACTGCCGCGGTCGCCGGCAGCGCGACCGCGGGCAGCGAACCAGGCCACCGCGCCATCCACCATTCGCACAAGGAGCCACGATGAAGCCCACCCCGACCGCCGCCATCGTCGCCGCCATCGCGGCCCTGGCGCTGGCCCTGCCGGCCGTCACGCAAGCGGGCCAGCCGCCGCGCGCCGCCGCCGATCCCGACCGGCCGATCAGCCATCGCGACCGCATCTACGCCGCCGAGCAGTTCTCCAACACGGTGTCCGTCACAGATCCCGCCTCCAACGAGGTGCTCGGCATGATCCGGCTGGGCGAGCCGACGCCGGCCAACTTCAGCCCCTTGTACAAGGGCCAGCTACTGGTGCACGGGCTGGGCTTCTCGCCGGACGGCCGCACGCTGGCGGTGGTGTCGATCGGCTCGAACTCGGTCTCCTTCATCGACACGCAGACCAATGCGGTCAGGCACGTGACCTATCTGGGGCGCTCGCCGCACGAGGCGTTCTACACGCGGGATGGCAAGGAGGTCTGGGTCACCGTGCGCGGGGAGGACTATGTCGCCGTGATCGACGCGGCGACCTATCGCGAGAAGACCCGGATCGCCGTGCCGGCCGGACCCGGCATGCAGATCTTCTCGCCGGACGGCAAGTACGGCTATGTCTGTTCGTCGTTCCAGCCGCGCACCAGCGTGGTGTCCGTGGCCGAGCACAAGGTCATCGCGACCATCGAGCAGACCAGCGCCTTCTGCCCGAACATCGCGGCGACGCCCGACGGCAAGCAGGTCTGGTTCACGCTGAAGGACATCGGCAAGGTGCAGGTGTTCGATGCGCGTCCGCCCTTTGCGCCCATCCGCACCATCGATACCGGGCCGATCACCAACCACGTCAATTTCGTGCGCAACCGCAACGGCCAGTTCGCCTACGTGACGGTGGGCGGGACCAACGAGGTCAAGGTGTTCCGCACCGACGATTTTTCGCAGGTCGCGACCATTCCGGTCGGCAAGCTGCCGCACGGGCTGTGGCCGTCGGGCGACGGCAGCCGCATTTATGTCGGGCTGGAGAACGAGGACGCGCTGGCGGCGATCGATACGCTGAGCCAGCGCGTGGTCGCGACGATTCCCGTGGGCCAGGCGCCGCAGGCGGTGGTCTATGTGCCGGACGCGGTCAGGCAGGGCGATGGGCGGCAGAACCTGCAGCCGGCCGGCAGCATCGCACGAGCCACGCAGCTGTCGCTGGTGCCAGTCGCCGCGGGTGGATCCGAGCAGGCCCAGCAGGCCCAGCAGGCACAGCAGGTCCAACCTGCCCAACAGGCGCCCACCAGCGTCGCGCTGTTCGATCAGGGGCTGGTGCAGGTGCTGCAGGCCTCGGCGACCGGGCTGCAGCCGAAACAGGCTTATGTGCTGGGCCTGGCGGAGCGCGCGGACGGCGGCGGCCGCATCGAGCCGCTGGCGCGCTTCATGGCCAATCCGGCCGGCTCGGCAATCGTCAATACGGTCGGGCCGATTCGTCAGCTCGTCGCCGGCGGTGGCGAACGTCAGGAGGCGCGCCGCTATCTGGTGATCGCGCCGGTGACGGACGCCGGCATCGGCACGCCGGTGCAGCGGCAGGTGCCGTGATTGCCCAGGGCCCGGCGGGACAGCCCGGCCTATGGCATCTCCGCGAAGCACTCGGCCAGCCAGTCGGCCACGGCACGAAAGCGCGGCTGGCGGCGGTACTCCGACGGATAGGCCAGCCAGACCTCGCGCCGCACGTCGGGGCAATCCTGCAGCAGATGCAGCGACGGCTGCGTCCGCGCGGCGAAGTGCGGCAGCAGCGCGGCCCCGGTGCCGGCCGCGGCCGCCATCAGCAGCGTGTCGACGCTGTTGCTCGACAGCACGATCGCCTCGCGCGCGATCTGCTTGTCGACCCAGCGGATCTCGGGCAGCGCCACGCCGGGCGCAAGCGACAGCGCGAGCTGGCAGAACGGCAGCGCGGCGAGGCCCTCGTCGGCGTAGCGGCGGCGCATGGCCGCGTTGCCATAGACGCCGTAGTGGATCGCGCCGACGCGGCGCGCTACCACCTGTTCCTCGACCGGTCGATTGAGCCGGATCGCCAGATGCGCCTCGCGGCGTGCAAGGCTGGCACGGCGCGCCTCGACGATCAGTTCCACCGTCAGCCCCGGATGGCGCTCGCGCAGCGCCGGCAGCCGCTCGGCGATGAACAGCGTCGCCACGCCCTCGGTCGCGGTCAGCCTGACCGTGCCGGACACGCTGCCGGGGCTGGCGCGGCGCGCTTCGAGCTCGCGGCCGATCCGCGCGGCATGCCGCTCCATCTGCTCGGCGGCGGCCAGCGCAATGCGCCCGGCCGGCGACAGCTCGATCCGGCCCTGCATCGACTCGGCCACCGGCGCGCCGAGCGCCGTCTCCAGCCGCCGCAGGCGGCGGATCACGGTGGCATGGGTCAGCCCGAGTTCGCGCGCGCAAGCGGCATAGCTGCCCGAGCGGGCCAGTACGGCGAGCGTCAGCAGATCGTCCCAATGGGTGGTCCCGGCTGTTCGTTTTTGCACAGTGCCTCGTCGGAATTTGGCATGGTGAATCGGCAAGCCGAACCCTATCATGGCGGCATCGCACGATGTCGTGCATTCGACGAGGAAGAGACCCCATGCCGCAAGCCAAGACCCTGATGGATTTCGCCGGCGCGACCCGCAAGCCGGCCGACTGGCAGCAAGCCAGCCTGGTGCTGATCGACCACCAGCGCGAGTATGTCGACGGCAGCCTGCCGCTGTCCGGCATGGCCGAGGCCGTGGCCGAGTGCCAGCGCCTGCTGGCGGCCGCGCGCAAGGCCGGTGCACCGGTCGTGCACATCCAGCACCATGGTCAGCCGGGCGGGGCGATCTTCGATCCGCAGGGCCCTTATGCCGAACTGATCGCCGAACTCGCGCCGGCGCAAGGCGAGACCGTGATCGTCAAGCATCTGCCTAACGCCTTCGCCGGCACGGCGCTCGCCGACACGCTCGGCAAGACCGGCCGCAAGCAGCTGGTGATCGCCGGCTTCATGACCCATATGTGCGTCAGCGCGACCGCGCGTGCCGCGCTCGATCTCGGCTACACCACCACGGTGGTCGCAGCCGCCTGCGCGACGCGCGACCTGCCCGATCCAGTCAACGGAGAAGTGGTACCGGCCGCGGTCGTGCATCGCACCGCGTTGACGGAATTGAACGATCTGGTGGCGCTGGTGGTGCCGGATGCGGGAGCGTTGGCGGGGTAAGGTGTACAATCGCCGGGTAAGCGCCTGGACCAAATCTTGACAGCGCTCTCGGTATACGACGGACGTCACGATCCAGGACGCAAAAGAGAAGAAAGGCCGCTTGATGCGGCCTTTCGACTTTCTGCTCGCCAGTTCCTTCCTACGCCACCGCCCCGCGCACCACCCTTGGCCCGACCTCGTTGGCCGCCACCGCCGCGGTGCGCGCCAGCACCGGCACCAGCGCCGCCCCGGTATGGCTGCCCGGCGTGCGTGCCAGCACGTCCGGCGGCGCGGCCGCGACGATGGTGCCGCCGCCGTCGCCGCCCTCCGGGCCGAGATCGATGACCCAGTCGGCTTCGGCGATCACGTCGAGGTCGTGCTCGATCACCACCACGCTGTGGCCGCCGTCGACCAGACGGTGCAGCACGCGGATCAGCCTGGCGACGTCGGCCATGTGCAGGCCCACGGTCGGCTCGTCGAGCACGTACAGCGTATGCGGCGGCTTCTGGCCGCGGCGCGTGACGTCGTCGCGCACCTTGGCCAGTTCGGTGACCAGCTTGATGCGCTGCGCCTCGCCGCCCGACAGCGTCGGCGACGGCTGGCCCAGCGTCAGATAGCCGAGCCCCACGTCCTTGAGCAGCTGCAGCGGATGCGCGATGTTCGACTGCGCGGCGAAGAATTCCACCGCCTCGTCGATCTCCATCGTCAGCACCTCGCCGATATTGCGGCCGCGCCAGCTGACCGCCAGCGTCTCCGCATTGAAGCGCTGGCCATGGCAGACGTCGCACAGCACCTTGACGTCCGGCAGGAAGCTCATGCCGATGGTGCGCACGCCCTGGCCCTCGCAGGCCGGGCAGCGGCCGTCGCCGGTGTTGAACGAGAAGCGGGACGCGGTGTAACCGCGGGCCTTCGCTTCCAGCGTCTCGGCGAACAGCCGGCGGATCGCGTCCCAGACGCCGATATAGGTGGCCGGACAGGAGCGCGGCGTCTTGCCGATCGGAGTCTGGTCGACCTCGAGCACGCGATCGATCGCCTCCCAGCCGGTCACCGCCTCGCAGCCCTGCCAGACATGCTGGACGTCGAGCTTCTTCACGCTCACGCCCTTGCTGGCGCCCGCGGCGGGCTCGGCCTGCGCCGACTTGCGCGCGCGGCGCGTGGCCGGCGACGACAGCACCGAACGGCCGACCGCATCGAGCAGATTGGTCATCAGCACATCGCGCGCCAGCGTGGACTTGCCCGAGCCGCTGACGCCGGTGATGGCCACCAGCCGCGACAGCGGCAGGCTGGCGGTGACATTGCGCAGGTTGTGCAGCGTCGCGCCATGCACGGTCAACCAGCGCTCGGGCACCGCCGTGTCGGCGGCGCTCGCCTTGCCTCGCGCTGGTGCCGTGACCGGCCGGCGCGCCTGCAGCGGATGGACGATCGGCCGGGCCAGGAACTGCCCGGTCAGCGACGACGGCTGCGCCGCCAGATCGGCGACGCCGCCCTGCGCGACCACATGGCCGCCGCGCTTGCCGGCGCCGGGGCCGATGTCGATGATGTGGTCGGCGCGGCGGATCGTGTCCTCGTCGTGCTCGACCACCACCAGCGTGTTGCCCTTGTCGCCGAGCTTGCGCAGCGCGTCGAGCAGGATGCGGTTGTCGCGCGGATGCAGGCCGATGGTCGGTTCGTCCAGCACATAGCAGACGCCCTGCAGATTGCTGCCGAGCTGCGCCGCCAGCCGGATCCGCTGCGCCTCGCCGCCCGACAGGCTGGGTGCGGCGCGGTCCAGGCTCAGATAGCCCAGACCGACCTCCTCGAGGAACTCGAGCCGGCTGCGGATTTCGCTGACCACGTCGCGCGCGATCTCGGCGTCGCGGCCGCGCAGCGTCAGCTGCTCGATCCACGCGCGGGTCTGCGACACGGTCCACTGCGCGATGTCGACGATCGAGCGGCCGGCGAAGCTGACCGCGCGCGCGGCCGGGTTCAGCCGCGTGCCGTGGCACGAGGGGCAGGCCGCATGGCCGACGCCTTCTGGTTCGATCTCCTCCGACGGCAGCGTCTGCTCGCGGCCGCGTTCGTCGCCGCCGATCACGCTGTCGTCATAGGCGGCGCGCTGTTCGCGCGTCAGCGCCAGGCCGGTGCCGACGCAGCTTTCGCACCAGCCGTGCTTGCTGTTGTACGAGAACATGCGCGGATCGAGCTCGGGATAGCTGGTGCCGCAGGTCGGGCAGGCGCGCTTGGTCGAGAACACCTTGGTCTGGCCGACGCCGTCGCCGTTGTGGCCGTTGCCGAACGCTTCGCGCAGCCCATCGAGCGGTGCCAGCAGGTGCATCACGCCCTTGCCGTGCTCGAGCGCCTGCTCCAGCAGCGTGCGCAGCTCACCCTCGTTGTCGGGCGAGATCACCAGGTCGCCGACCGGCAGCTCGATCGTGTGTTCGCGGAAGCGGTCCAGCCGCGGCCACGGATCGACCGGCAGGAAGGCGCCGTCGACACGCAGATGCGTATGGCCGCGCGCCTTCGCCCACTTGGCGAGATCGGTGTAGACGCCCTTGCGGTTGACCACCAGCGGCGCCAGCAGGCCGACATGCTGGCCGCGGTATTCGCGCAGCAGCTGCGCGACGATCGATTCGGCGCTCTGCGCGCTGACCGGCGTGCCGTCGTGCACGCAGTGCTGCAGGCCGAGCTTGACGTACAGCAGCCGCAGGAAGTGCCAGACCTCGGAGGTGGTCGCCACCGTGCTCTTGCGGCCGCCGCGCGACAGGCGCTGTTCGATCGCGACGGTCGGCGGAATGCCGAACACGGCGTCGACCTCGGGCCGGCCCGCCGGCTGCACGATCGAGCGCGCGTAGGCGTTCAGCGATTCGAGATAGCGCCGCTGGCCCTCGTGGAACAGGATGTCGAAGGCCAGCGTCGACTTGCCCGAGCCCGATACGCCGGTCACCACATTGAACTTGTTGTGCGGGATATCGACGTTCAGCGACTTCAGGTTGTGCTCGTGCGCGTTGACGATGCGCACCACGTTCTCGCCCTGGACCTCGGCCAGCGCGCGCCGCGCGCGGCGGGCCGCCGGCGAGCCGTGCGCCGACTGCAGCCGCAGCGCGTCGTGCTCGGCCTGCGCATCGCTGCGGCCGATCTGGCTTTCGTACTGCAGCAGCGCCGCGCCGGTATGCGACTGGGCGCAGCGCTTGACGTCGTCCGGCGTGCCCGCGCAGACCAGCTGGCCACCGGCGTCGCCGCCTTCCGGGCCGAGATCGATCAGCCAGTCGGCCGCGCGGATCACGTCCAGGTTGTGCTCGATCACGATCAGCGAATGCCCGCCGTCCAGCAGCTTGCCGAAGGCGCGCATCAGCTTGGCGATGTCGTCGAAGTGCAGGCCGGTGGTCGGCTCGTCGAACATGAACAGCCGGCCTTCGCTGGCGTCCGGCGCGACGCGCTTGCGCGCCGCCTGCGCGGTCTCGGCGAGGAAGCCGGCCAGCTTCAGGCGCTGCGCTTCGCCGCCCGACAGCGTCGGCACCGGCTGGCCCAGCTTCACGTATTCGAGGCCGACGTCGACGATCGGCTGCAGTACGCGCAGCACCTCGGCATCGGCGGCGAACAGCGCCACCGCCTCGCTGACGGTCAGCTCCAGCACGTCGGCGATGCCCAGCGCCCGGCCGCCGCGTTCGATCTTCACTTCCAGGATTTCGGCGCGATAGCGGCTGCCGTCGCAATCGGGGCAGCGCAGGTAGACGTCGGACAGGAACTGCATCTCGACGTGCTCGAAGCCCGAGCCGCCGCAGGTCGGGCAGCGTCCGTCGCCCGAGTTGAAGCTGAAGGTGCCGGCGGTGTAGCCGCGCTGCTTGGCCA
This sequence comes from Cupriavidus gilardii, assembly GCF_013347325.1. Lineage (NCBI taxonomy): Bacteria > Pseudomonadati > Pseudomonadota > Betaproteobacteria > Burkholderiales > Burkholderiaceae > Cupriavidus > Cupriavidus gilardii. Next base: position 410,370 of record NZ_CP054626.1, read on the forward strand.
GCGGCGCCCTGGCGAACAGCTTGCGGATCTCGTCGAAGGCGCCGACATAGCTGGCCGGATTCGAGCGCGCGGTCTTGCCGATCGGCGACTGGTCGACGAACACCGCATCGGCGATCTGTTCGGCGCCGACCAAAGCGCGGTGCGCGCCGGGGGCTTCGGTGGCGCGGCCGAAATGGCGGGCCAGCGCGGGGTGCAGCACGTCCTGGATCAGTGTCGACTTGCCCGAGCCCGACACGCCGGTCACGCAGACCAGCCGCCGCAGCGGGATCGACACGGTGACGTCCTGCAGGTTGTGTTCGCTGGCGCCTTCGAGCACCAGCCGAGGCGTGGCCTCGTCGACCGGCCGGCGGACCCAGTCCGACGCATCGGCGACGCGGCGCTGGCCGCCGAGGTATTGCCCGGTCAGCGTGCCGGCGTGGCGGATTTCGGCCGGCGTGCCGTCGTAGACGATCTCGCCGCCGCGCTCGCCGGGGCCGGGCCCCATGTCGATCAGGCGGTCGGCGGCCAGCATCACCGACGGATCGTGCTCGACCACCACCAGCGTATTGCCGGCATCGCGCAGCCGCCGCATCGCCTCGACGATCCGGTTCAGGTCGCGCGGATGCAGGCCGATGCTCGGCTCGTCGAGCACGAACAGCGTGTTGACCAGCGAGGTGCCGAGCGCGGTGGTCAGGTTGATCCGCTGCACCTCGCCGCCGGACAGCGTGCGGCTCTGGCGGTCCAGCGTCAGGTAGCCGATGCCGACGTCGCACAGGTACTTCACGCGCGTGCGCACCTCGGTCAGCAGCAGCTTCAGCGCGTCGTCGAGCAGCACGCTGGGCAGGGTCAGCGTGTCGAAGAAGCGGCGGATCCGTTCGATCGGCAGCAGCATCAGGTCGTGCACGGTCAGGCCGGGCAGGGCCTCGAGCTGCTCGCGCCGCCAGCCGACGCCGCGCGGCATCACGCGGCGGGCCGGGTCGAGCACCGCATCGGCGTTCTCGCGCGAGCCCAGGCGCCACAGCATCGCCTCGGTCTTGAGCCGCGCACCGCCGCAGGCGTCGCACAGCGTGTAGCTGCGGTACTTCGACAGCAGCACGCGGATATGCATCTTGTAGGCCTTCGACTCCAGGTAGTCGAAGAAGCGGCGCACGCCGTACCACTGGCTGTTCCACTTGCCGTTCCAGGCGGGATCGCCATCGATGACCCAGTCGCGCTGTTGCTGCGTCAGCTCGGCCCACGGCGTGTCGCGCGGAATGCCGGCGCGCGCCGCGTAGCGCATCAGGTCGTCCTGGCACTCCTTCCAGGCCGGCGTCTGCATCGGCTTGATCGCGCCCTGGCGCAGCGTCTTGCGCCCGTCGGGGATCACCAGGCCGAGATCGACGCCGATCACGCGGCCGAAGCCGCGGCAGGCCTCGCAGGCGCCATAGGCGGAGTTGAACGAGAACAGCGCCGGCTGCGGGTCGGCATAGCGCAGGTCGCTCTCTGGGCAGTGCAGGCCGGTGGAGAAGCGCCAGATGGTCGCTTCGCTGTCTGCTGCTGCTGCTGCTGCGGTGTCGCCCTCGGGCAGCACGTAGATATTGACGCGGCCGGCGCCGCGCTTGAGCGACGACTCGATTGCCTCGACCACGCGCGCCTTGTCGGCGCGCTGCAGCCGGAAGCGGTCGGCCACCACGTCGAGCATCTTGCGCGGGCCGGTCGGCGAGTTGACCACGCGCTGCGCCTGCACCCGGGTATAGCCGCTGACCGACAGCCATTGCGCGATCTCGTCCTCGGTCGCCGATTCCGGCAGTTCGACCGGGAAGGTCACCGCCAGGCGCGGGTCGCCGTCGCGGGTGCGTTCGAGGAGTTCGGCGTAGATCGTCTCGGGGGTGTCGTGGCGTACCGGCAGCGCCGTTTCGCGGTCGAACAGCTGGGCGGCGCGCGCGAACAGCAGCTTCAGGTGGTCGTTCAGCTCCGTCATGGTGCCGACCGTCGAGCGCGAGCTGCGCACCGGATTGGTCTGGTCGATCGCGATCGCCGGCGGCACGCCTTCGACGCGCTCGACCTGGGGCCGGTCCATCCGGTCGAGGAACTGGCGGGCGTAGGCGCTGAACGTCTCGACATAGCGCCGCTGCCCTTCGGCATAGAGGGTATCGAAGACCAGGCTGGATTTGCCGGAGCCGGACGGACCCGTGACCACCGTCATTTCGCCGGTGCGCAGGTCCAGATCGACTTGCTTGAGATTGTGCTGACGCGCGCCGCGGATGCGGATGACGCCGGAAGACATGGGGAGGAATCCTTTCGGTGGGCGCACCGCGCCGGGGAGCCGGGGCGGTGGAAAGTCGGGCGTAAACTTTAGCAAAAGTCCCGCGGACCCGTCCGGATGCCACTCCGACGCCGCCTGGCGGCCCGCCATGGCTTGCCGGGCGTGGGCTTGCGCACCGACTGCCGCCGGTCCCGGGCGCGCCCCTTTGCACAGATTCCGGGTGTTTTCGAGAAGACTCCGCCTGCCGGGCCTCATAGCATGGCCGCGCCGGCGGTGGGCGCGTCCGGTCGAGCGGCATACCGCTCGGCCTCCGGAATTCCGCAGGCAGCCCGGCGGCCGCCGGCCATGACGAGCCATCGGCAGCCACCCGCAGCGATCCGCCAGCCCACCGCCGCCCCTCACGCCGCCAGCCCGCCTCCTCGGCACCCGGCTGGCAATCGGTGCCGCGACCCTGCGCGGCGCCCATCCCAAATGCCAGGAGAACACGCATGGTGCTACCAACCAGGAGTTTCATCGACGCCAAGCCTGCCGGCGCGCCGGGCGGCGCACCGACCGTCGAAGCGGCGGCGGTCGCCGACCTGCATGCGGCCATCGCGCGCGGCGACGCGGCGGCGGTCGATACGCTCGCCGGCGCCCAGCCCGCGCTGTTGCGCTTGCCGGACCCCGGTGGCAATACCGCGCTGCATCGGGCGCTGCTGGCCGGCGGCGAGCTGAAGACGGTCGAAGCGCTGCTGCGGCACGGCGCCGATCCCGCGCTGACCAACGCCGACGGCGATACCGCGCTGCATCTGGCTTTCCGGATCCGGCCGTCCGCGCCGCAGCTGGTGCGTGCGCTGCTGCGCCAGCTCGAGCAGCAGGGCATGCACGCCGCGAAGCTGGCGCTGTCGGCCCGCAATGCCGATCGTCGGCCGCCGGTGGCAGTGGCGCCGCTGGCGGACGGCGGTGCGCTGGCAGGCGACGCGGCACTGACGGCGACCATCGGGGAACTGGTGGCGGACTATCTCGACTGGCTCGCAAGCAGCGGCACCGACGAACTGGCGCACGCCGCCGGCAGCGGCGACATCGGGCAACTGAGGCCGTGGCTGGCGCGCCCCGAATCGTTGTCGCTGCCGCTGTCGCCGCGCGGCCACGGGGCGCTGGCCATCGCCGCCGGACGCGGCCAGCTGGCGGCGATGCGCGAGCTGATCGCGGCGGCGCAGCCGCACGGCGCATGGCTGGTCGACCTGGCTTCCTTCCCGGACGGCGAGACGCCGCTGGCGCGCGCCGCCACCTTCGGCCAGCGCGAGGCCGTGGCGCTGCTGCTTGCGCATGGTGCGGCCGTCGACAGCCGCGACGCCGCGCGCCGCACGCCGCTGATGCGCGCCACGGTCTACGGCCATGCCGACGTGGCGGCGACGCTGCTGGCAGCCGGCGCCGATCCGCGCGCGCGCCAGGCCGAAGGCTGGACGCCGCTGCACTACGCGGCCGCGGCGCTGCATCCGGAGGTGGTGGCGATGCTGGTGATGCATGGCGCCGGCGATGGCATCCAGCAGCGCAACGCCGCGATGCGCACGCCGCTGCTGCTGGCGGTCGGCAGCGACGAGCTGGGGCGGTCCCCCGCCGTACGCGCGCGCACGGTGACCTTGCTGCTGCAGGCCGGCGCCAGCGTCGACGCGGCCGATCAGCATGGCATGACGGCGCTGATGGTTGCCGCACGGTCCGGTGATGCCGGCGTGGTTGGACTGCTGCTCGATGCCGGCGCCAATGCGCAGCTGCGCAATGCGAAGGGGCACACCGCGCTGACGCTGGCGCAGTCCGCGGGACAGCGCGACGTCGCCGCGCTGCTGGCGCCGCGGTCACTAGTCTGAGCGAAGGCCCGACGCGAGCGCCGGGGCCGGGATTCAGCGCAAGGCCGTCGTTGCCGGGGCGGCGGCCCGGCCCTGCGGCGCGCCGTCGGTTTCCGCCTCGGCCTGCCACCAGCCGCCGCCCAGGGCCTGCAGCAGCGCGGCGGAATCCGCCAGACGGTCGGCGCTGGCGCGCGTCAGCGCCAGCGTGGTCTCGCGATGCTGGCGCTGCGCGTCGATCAGCGCCAGCTGGCTGACGCCGCCCAGCCGGTACTGCTCGGTGACGATGGCCAGCGTCGAGGCGGCGCGCCGGGCCGCCTCGGCCCGCGCGCGCAGCGTCGCGGCATCGCTGTGCAGCGCCTGCAGCGCATCGGCGACCTCGCGCAGCCCCTGCAGCACCGCCTGCCGGTGCGCCGCCAGCGCCTGCCGATAGGCCGCCTGCGCGGCGCGTTGCCGCGCCCGCAGCGCGCCGCCGCGAAACACCGGCTGCACCAGTCCCGCGGCGACATTCCAGACATTGAGGTGATCGAACAGATCGCCGCCCGTGCGCGATTGCGTGCCCGCGCTCGCCGACAGCGTCAGGCTCGGATACAGGTTGGCGGTGGCGACGCCGATATCGGCGCTGGCCCGATGCAGCAGCGCCTCGGCCGCGCGGATATCGGGACGCCGCCGCGCCAGCGTCGACGGCAGGCTGACCGGCAAGGCGTCGGGCAGCCGCAGTTCGGCAAGGCGGAATACCGGCACGGCGTCGGCGTCGGCGTTGGCGTTTGCGGTGGCGCCGGCCGGCCCTCGCTCGCTCTCGGCGCCCGGGTCCGCCGCCGCCGCCGGCGGCAATCCGAGATAGACCGCCAACTGATGGCGCGTCGCCGCCAGTTGCCTCGTCAGGCCCGGCAGCAGCGCTTCGGTTTGCGCCAGCTCGCCGCGTTGGCGCTCTGCCTCGACCCTCGCAGTGCCGCCCAGCGCGACCCCTTGTTCGACGATCGCCAGTTGCCGCCGCTGCGCGTCGATCAGCGCCTCGGTGTCTTCGATCTGCGCGCGCAGGCTGGCCTCGCGGATGGCGGCAGTGGCGACATTGGCCGCGAGCGACAGCCGCGCCGCCTCGAGCTCGAAGCGCTGGAAGTCGACCGCCGCGCGCAGGCCTTCGAGTTCGCGCCGCTGCGCGCCGAACAGGTCCAGCACATAGGAGACCCGCACCGACGCGCCGTACAGCGTGAACGGCGGGGGACTGGGAAAGGCGGTGATGCCCATCGATTCGATATTGACCTGCTGGCGGGCGGCGTCGAGCCGCGCATCGATCGCGGGCCACTGCGCGATGCCGGCCGCGGCCGCGTAGTCGTGCTGCGCGCGCTCGAGGCTGGCCTGCGCCTGGGCCAGCGTCGGGCTGTTGGCCAGCGCGGTGCGGATCGCGCCATCGAGCGCGGGGCTGCCGAACAGCGACCACCATTGCGCCGGCACGTCGGCGCCATCGACCAGGCGCTGCGCCTGGCCGTGCGGTGCCGGCGCGGACATCGTCGTCGAAGGCAAGGGCGCGGCGCCATGGCGCGCGCCTTCCGGCGCGGGCGGTGCGACGAAGTCGGGGCCGACCGCGCAGCCGGCCAGCAGTGCGGCGGCGCCGGCCAACGGCGCCAGCCCTTTGCATCGGAACGCGGACAGGGTCATCGCAATCTCCTCGCAGGCATCCAGGTGGGGCGAGCGCATCGGTCGCTCGTCACCGTCGCGGCGGCGGTCATGGCCTCACCGGCCTCAATCGAGCGTCCGGCGGTAGAAGCGCACCGCGATCGCCATCACCACCGCGGTGAACAGCAGCAGCGGCCAGACATTGGGCCAGAGCTCGGCCCAGCCGCTGCCCTTGAGCAGGATGCCGCGGATCATCCGATGGAAGTAGGTCATCGGCAGCAGGTTGCCGATCGCCTGCGCCCACTGCGGCATGCCCTGGAACGGGAACATGAAGCCCGACAGCAGGATGCCGGGCAGGAAGTAGAAGAAGGTCAGCTGCATCGCCTGCAGCTGGTTCTGCGCCAGCGACGACAGCGTGATGCCGACCGTCAGGTTGGCGGCGATGAACAGCAGCGCGGCCAGGTAGACGGCGATCACCGAGCCGACGAAGGGCACGCCGAAGACCCAGCGCGCCGCCAGCAGGATGATGGTGCTCTGGATCAGGCCGATGAAGACATAGGGCACGATCTTGCCGCTCATCACCTCGAGCGGGCGCACCGGCGTGGCGAGCAGGTTTTCCATCGTGCCGCGCTCGCGTTCGCGCGTCATCGCCAAGCCGGTCATCATCACCATCGTCATCGACAGGATCACGCCCATCAGGCCCGGCACGATGTTGTACTGGGTCAACCCCTCGGGGTTGTAGAGCCGGTGCACCTGCACGTCGAAGGCGGGCTTGCCGCCGGCGAGCGGAGCCAGCGGGCCCTTCAGGTCCTTGTCGGCGACCGCGACCGGCATCTGCGACAGCGCCGCCAGCGCGGCGCCGGTCGCCGACGGATCGGTGGCGTCGGCCTCGACCAGCACCGCGGGCCGCTCGCCGCGCAGCAGCCGGCGCGTGAAGTCGGGCGGAATGGTGACGACGAACTGCAGCTCGCCGCGCATCAGCGCCTCGCGTCCCGCCGCCTCGTCGGGCAGCGTGCCGACCACGCGGAAATAGCGCGAGGCCTGCATGCTGGCGACCAGCGAGCGGGTGAATTCGCTGTGGTCCGCGGCGATCACGCCGGTCGGCAGCTGGCGCGGATCGGTATTGATGGCGAAGCCGAACAGCAGCAGCTGCAGCACCGGCAGCCCGACGATCATGCCGAAGGTCACCCGGTCGCGGCGCAGCTGCAGGAATTCCTTCAGCACGATGCTCCACCAGCGCCGCAGCGAGAAGCCGAGGCGCTCGTCGCCGGCGCGCCGTTCGCCTTTCACATGGCCTCTCGCATCGCCGCTCGCATCGGCCCGTACATCGCCACTCACGGTCCGGTCCTCCGTGTAGGGCCGGCGGCCCTCTCACCGGCGCGCAGCTTGTTGTCGGCACGCATGTTGTCGTCCGCCCGGTTCATCATGTGGATGAACACGTCCTCCAGGCTGGTGTCCACCGGCGCGATCCGATGCCGGCCCTCGCCGGCCAGCCGCCGCAGCGTGGCTTCCAGCGCCGAGGCGTCGCGGCCGGTCACGTGCAGCGCGTTGCCGAACACGACGGTCTGCTCGACGGCCGGCTCGTCGGCGAGCCGGCGCGACAGCGCGTTCAGGTCGCCGCCTTCGACTGACCACGTCGACAGGCCCTGCGCCAGCAACTTGCCGTAGGCGATATAGGCCAGCTTGTGGCAGCGCTCGGCCTCGTCCATGTAGTGCGTGCTGACCAGCACCGAGATGCCGTGGGCGGCGAGCCGATGCAGCTGCTCCCAGAAATCGCGGCGCGCCTTCGGATCGACGCCGGCGGTCGGCTCGTCGAGCAGCAGCAGCTCGGGTTCGTGCAGCAGGCAGGCCGCCAGCGCCAGCCGCTGCTTCCAGCCGCCCGACAGCGCGCCGGCGAGCTGGCGCGCGCGGCTGGCCAGCCCCAGTCCGTCCAGCGCCCGCTCGACCGCCGCCTTGCGGTCGGGCACGCCGTAGACGCGCGCGACGAAGTCCAGGTTCTCGCGGATCGACAGGTCTTCCCAGTACGAGAATTTCTGCGTCATATAGCCGACGCGGCGCTTGATCTGCGCGCTGTCGCGCAGGATATCGAAGCCCAGGCAGGTGCCGTGGCCGGCGTCGGGCGTCAGCAGCCCGCACATCATGCGGATCGACGTGGTCTTGCCGCTGCCGTTGGGGCCGAGGAAGCCGAAGATCTCGCCGCGGCGCACCTGCAGCGTCAGGCCGTCGACGACCTGCTTGTCGCCGAAGCGCTTGCCGAGGTCGTGCACGTCGATCGCCAGTTCGGGTGCGCCGCGCTCGGCCGCCGAAGTGCCGGCTGGCACGGTGCCGTTCATCGGCGTGCTCCGCTGGCCGGCGCTGCCGACGCGGGTGCGGTGGCTTCGGCTGCGGCCGGCTCGACCTCCACCGGCTGGCCTGGATGCAGGCGCGGCGCGTCGGCAGGCGCCGGGTGCGCCTCGACCAGGAAGACCAGCTTGCGCCGCGTTTCGTTGCTGTAGATCACCGGCGGCGTGTATTCGGCCTGGCTCGAGACATAGCGGATGGTGGCGGGGATCGCGGCGCCGCAGCCGTCGCAGGTCAGCCGTACGGCTTGCCCGGGCCGCAGCGTGCCGATCGCCGCTTCGGGCACGAAGAAGCGGACCTTGACGTTGCCCGGCGGCAGCAGCCGCACCACCGGACTGCCCGCCGGCACCCATTCGCCCTGCCGGTAGAGCGTGTCGTAGACCAGGCTGGCCGCGGGCGCGGCGATCGCCTTGCGCGACAGCCGCCAGTCGGCCTGCGCCAGCGCGGCGCGCGCGGCCTCGACCTGGGCCTGCTGCGCCCCTCGGCGCGCCTCGCGGCCGGGCAGGCGCGCCACCGCCAGATCGCTGCGCAACTCGCGCACACGGGCGGCGTCGGCCTGCGCGGTGGCGCGGCTCTGCTCGAGCTGGGCTTGCGGGATCGCGCCGATGCGCAGCTGGGCCTCGTCGCGCGCCAGCGCGGCGGCGCTGCGCTGCGCCGCGGCCTCGGCCTGCGCCAGTTGCGCGCGGACGGCGTCGATCTCCGGGGGCCGCCGGCCGGTCTGCAGATCGGCGAGCTCGGCCTGCGCGGCGTCGAGCTGGGCCACCGCCTGCGCGCGGGCGGTCGATTCTTCGTCGGTCTCCAGCGCGAACAGCGGCGCGCCGGCGGCGACCTGCTGGCCGCGCTCGACGTTCAGCCGCTCCAGCCGTCCGGCAAACGGCGAGGCGAGATGGACGAACTCGCCTTCGACATAGCCCTGCCAGCGCGCGGGCGGCGGGTCGCCGCAGCCGGACAGCACCAGCGCCGCCGCCAGCGCGCCAGCCCGGGACCGCGCGCTCCATCGCGCTGCCGGAGGCGATGCGGGTGGGTGGCAATCGATCTGCGGTAAGTGAGCGGCGGGCATGGCGGCTGGGTGGGTCGGTGGCGGTCAGCGGCGACCGGCGGAGCGGCCCTTGCGGTGATCGGTGGGCGGCGCCTCGGGGAGCGCAGAAGGGTGGGTAGATGCGTCGGTAGAGGGGCGTTCCGCGGGCCGGATGCCATGCGTCAGCAGCGCGCGCGCATGCGCGACCATGGCGTCGACATCGACGGCATCGGCGCCGGGCAGACGCCGCCAGATGTGGCCGGTCGCTAGCGGCAGCAGCGCCAGCCCGATCACCGAGACCATCAGCAGCGGCGGCGCGAGCGCGGCATCGATGCGGCCGCGCTCGCGCGCGGCGCTCAGCGCGGCGACCACGACGCCCAGCCGCTGCAGGCCGAAGCGCTGCATCACGCGTTCGCGCAGCTGGCCCTCGCCGGTGACGATCTCGCGCACCCACAACGCCGGAAACCACGGCGTGGCGACGGCCGCACGGATCAGCCGCTCGGCAATGCAGGCCAGCAGCGCGGCGGGGTCGGCGGCCATGTCGGCGGCTGCGTCGCCGGCCTTGGCATTGGCACTGCCATTGGCATCATCGGGCCCGGCCGGCGCAAACACGCGGTCGACCAGCGGCCCCAGCCGTTCCTCGGCGACCGCATCGAGCAGGCGGCCGCGGTCGCCGAAGTAGTAGTGGACCAGCGCCGGCGTCACGCCGGCCCGGGCCGCGATGGCCTTGACCTGGGTCGCCGCGATGCCGTGCTCGGCAAACAGCGTGACGGCGGCGTCGAGCAGGCGCTCGCGCTGGTCTTCGGCGGCAAGCGCGCGCCCCGGTCCGCGCGCCGGCGCGCTGCCGAGGCCCTTGACCGCTGCGGCGCTGCGCCCCGGACGCCCAGGGCGGCGCAGCGGGGCGCCTTCCTGCGGTGAAGCGGGCAGGGCGGCAGCGGAAGCGGTGGAGGAGCGGGAGCGGCGGGCGGTCATGGTCGGGATCTCGTTCGCTGGATATTAATTGGCACATTAATTAATTCAAGGCCTGTTACAAAGAAGCCGGCGTTGCGCTGTCGCGCGCACGCCGGCCTGGCCTTGCCTTGCCTTGGGGGTTACTGCCGCGCGTTGCGCCGGTTATCCGGCCACGGCGTGTTGAAGTTGGTGCGGAACGGGTTGATGTCGAGGCCGCCGCGCCGCGTATAGCGGGCATAGACCGCCAGCTTGACCGGCTTGCACTGGCGCAGCACGTCCATGAAGATGCGCTCGACGCACTGCTCGTGGAACTCGTTGTGGTTGCGGAACGAGATCAGATACTTCAGCAGCCCCTCCTGGTCGATCGGCGCGCCGACATAGCGGATCTGCACGCTGCCCCAGTCGGGCTGGCCGGTGACCAGGCAGTTCGACTTCAGCAGATGCGAGACCAGCGTCTCCTCGACCGGCGTCTCTTCCTGGTCGGCGCGCAGCAGCTGTGGCGCCGGCTCGTAGATATCGGTCTCGATATCGAGCCGGTCCAGCAGCAGGCCGTCGAGCTCGCCCATCTGCTGGCGGGCGAAGTCCGGTTCGGCGGTCAGCCGCACCTGCACCGCGCCGCCGGTCGCTTCGGACAGGTCCTGGCGCAGCAGCTGCTGCAGCGCCTCGGGCGATTCGAGCCGGGTCTGGTTGAAGCTGTTCAGGTACAGCTTGAACGATTTCGATTCGATGATGTTCGGCGTGTCGGCCGGAATGATGAAGCTCGCCAGCGCGACCTGGGGCTTGCCCTTCGGATTGAGCCAGGACAGCTCGTAGGCATTCCAGATGTCCACGCCGAAGAACGGCACCGCGCGGCCTTCGGGCAGGCCGATCTCGGCGCGCTTGGGCGCGCGCGGGATCGGAAACAGCAGGCTGGCGTCGTACTCGGTCTTGTAGGCCGAGACTTTGCCCAGCGGCGAATGTTCGGGCACGGTCATGAGGACTCCTGTCGGGTTCCGCGATGCAGAGGTTCGCAAAGGTGCGGGCGGTTCGGCGGCGCGTCGCAGGCCGTCACGCCAGGAACAGCTTGTAGACGGGGTTGTCGGTTTCTTCCCAGTGTAAGTAACCGAGCGTGGCAAGGAAGGCCTTGAATTCGCGCTTCTCGTTCTTCGGCACCTGGATGCCGACCAGGATGTTCGACGTGTCGGCGCCCTGGTTGCGGTAGTGGAACAGGCTGATGTTCCAGTTCGGGCTCATGCTCGACAGGAATTTCATCAGCGCGCCGGGGCGCTCGGGAAATTCGAAGCGGTACAGCAGCTCGTCCTGCGCCAGCGCCGAATGGCCGCCGACCATATAGCGGATGTGCTGCTTGGCCAGTTCGTCGTTCGACAGGTCCAGCGCGGCAAAGCCGTGGCGGCGGAAGGCCGCGGCGATCTTGTCGCTTTCGGCGCGGCTGCCGATCTGCACGCCGACGAAGATATGCGCGAGCTGGTTGTCGGCGATCCGGTAGTTGAACTCGGTCACGTTGCGCGTGCCCAGCTGTTCGCAGAAGCGGCGAAAGCTGCCGCGCTCTTCCGGAATGGTCACCGCGAACACCGCCTCGCGCGCCTCGCCGACCTCGGCACGTTCGGCGACGAAGCGCAGGCGGTCGAAGTTCATGTTGGCGCCCGAGGCGATCGCCACCAGGTTCTTGCCCTTGAGCTTCTCGCGCTCGGCATACGCCTTCAGGCCGGCGACGGCCAGCGCGCCCGAGGGCTCCAGGATGCTGCGCGTGTCCTGGAACACGTCCTTGACGCCGGCGCACAGCGCATCGGTATCGACCAGCACGATCTCGTCGACCAGCTCGCGCGCGATGCGGAAGGTCTCCTTGCCGGCCAGCTTGACCGCGGTGCCGTCCGAGAACAGGCCCACGTCCTTCAGCTCGACGCGCTTGCCGGCGTCGATCGAGCGCTTCATCGCATCGGAATCGACCGTCTGCACGCCGATCACCTTGATCTCGGGGCGCACCGCCTTGATGTACGACGCCACGCCGGCGATCAGGCCGCCGCCGCCGATCGCGACGAACACCGCGTGGATCGGGCCCGGGTGCTGGCGCAGGATTTCCATGGCGACGGTGCCTTGGCCGGCGATCACCTCGGGATCGTCGAACGGATGGATGAAGGTCAGCTTGTGCTTGCGCTGCAGTTCGGCGGCGTGCTGGTAGGCGTCGCTGTACGATTCGCCGTGCAGCACCACCTGCACCCACTTGCCGCCGTGCTTGCGCACCGCGTCGATCTTGACCTGCGGCGTGGTCACCGGCATCGCGATGATGGCCTTGCATTCCATCCGCGCGGCGGCCAGCGCGACGCCCTGCGCGTGGTTGCCCGCGGAGGCGGCGATCACGCCGCGCTTCAGTTCGTCGGCGGTCAGCGAGGCCATCTTGTTGTAGGCGCCGCGCAGCTTGAACGAGAACACCGGCTGGGTGTCCTCGCGCTTGAACCAGACCCCGTTGCCGATTCGCGCCGACAGTTCGCGGGCGTAGGTCAGCTCGGTCTCCTGCGCCACGTCGTACACCTTGGCGGTCAGGATCTTCTTCAGGTAGTCGGGTTTGCTGGCTGTCTTGCGGGTCATGTCGACGACCGGCGCGGGGCCGGATTGGATGGACGGAAGAAGGCGAAGGGCCGGCGCCGCGAAGCGGGGCGCAGGGGGCGGCTCGGGGTCGCGGCGCGTCATGTCCGCGCCGCCCTGGGCATCGGCCCTGGCATTCGGGAAACCGCTAATGATAAAGGATCGGGCGGCGCCGGGTCCGCATGGCCCATGGTGGCGGAAGACGATGCACGCCACGCGGGCGTGTCGCACCGCCGCAGTGCAGCCGGCGGCCTGGCGGGTGCGCTGGTGACGCATCCGCCTTGTAGGACGCCGCCCGGTGGACGCTCGTCAAGCTATCGTGATACGGTGTGCAGCGATGTCATCCCTTCCGCTGATCGATCCCGATAACGCGCTATTCCTCGACTTCGACGGCACGCTGGCCGACCTGGCGCCACGCCCGGAGCTCGTGCAGGTCGAGGCGGGACTGGTGGGAACGCTGCGCACGCTGCACCGGCAGCTGAGCGGCGCGGTCGCGATCGTATCGGGGCGCACCATCGCCGAACTCGACGCCTTTCTTGCGCCGCTGCAACTGCCCACGGCAGGCGTGCACGGCGCCGAACTGCGCGACGCCGAGGGCCGGCGGCTCGAGGTCCCGGCCCCTGATCTGGACCGGCTGCACCGCCGGCTCGAGGATTTTGCCCAGGCCCATCCCGGGCTGCGGCTCGAGCGCAAGCCGATGGCGCTGGCGGTGCATTACCGCGCGGCGCCCGAACTCGAAATGCTGGTGCGCGAGCAGGTCGCCCAGGCGCTGGGCGATGTCAGCGGACTGGAAATGCTCCACGGCAAGATGGTGGTCGAGGTCAAGCCGGCCGGTGTCACCAAGGGCAGTGCGGTCGAACTGATCATGCGCTCGCCGCCGTTTGCGGGCCGCATGCCGATCTTCGCCGGCGACGACGTGACCGACGAGGATGGCTTCGCGATGGTCGCCCATCTGGGCGGGGTCGGCGTGCTGGTCGGCCAGCGGCAGAGCGCCGCCACCGTCAGCGTGCCGGCGCCGGCGGACCTGCGCGCCTGGCTGCATCGCAGCGCCAGGGCGCTCGAAAGCGGCCGGGCCGGCACGGCGCCGGCCCCGCATGCCGCCGCGAGCGGTCGCGACACCGGCACCGATACACCGTCCGGCACTACGTCCGAGACCACGTCCGGCATCTCGTCCGAGACCACGCCCGTCGCCGCGGCCGCCGCAGGCCCGTCCGGCACCGGCGCCAATCCATCCGCGTCCACCACCTCATCCTGACAAGGAGGAAGTTCGTGAGTCAGCCTGAATCCGGGGTCGCGCGCAACCGCGCAGACGAGGTCAACAGCGACGGCAGTGCGCAGGGCGGGCGATATTGCCCGCCTTCGCTATCGCTGGGCATGATCGGCAATTGCGCGTTCTCCGCGCTGGTCGACTCGCGCGGCCGCATCGTCTGGTGCTGCCTGCCGCGCTTCGATGGCGATCCTGTCTTCAACGCGCTGCTCGACCCCAGCGAGAACGCGGGCCATTTCTCGATCGAGATCGAGGACTTCGCCGAGTCGCGCCAATGGTACGAGCCGAACACCGCGGTGCTGCGCACGCGGCTGACCGACCGCCACGGCAACTGCCTGGAGATCACCGATTTCGCGCCGCGCTTTTTCCGCCTCGGCCGCTATTTCCGCCCGCTGACGCTGGTGCGGCGGATCCGCCCGGTCAAGGGCGCGCCGCGCGTGCGCGTCTCGATCGCGCCGCGCTTCAACTGGGGCCGCACGAAGCCGCAGACCTCGCGCGGCAGCAGCCATGTCCGCTTCATCGGCGACGACATGACGCTGCGGATGACCACCGACGCGCCGCTGACTTATGTGATGGCCAACACGCCGTTCCTGGTCACGCAGGGCATGAACTTCATCCTCGGCCCCGACGAGACGCTGCAACACGGCGTCGACGAGACCGCGCGCGACTTCGAGCAGGAGACCATCTCGTACTGGAAACTGTGGACGCGCCGGCTGGCGGTGCCGCGCGAATGGCAGGACGCGGTGATCCGCGCCGCCATCACGCTGAAGATGTCGCTGTACGAGGAGACCGGCGCGATCGTCGCCGCGATGACGACCAGCATTCCGGAAGCGCCGCACAGCGGCCGCAACTGGGACTATCGCTTCTGCTGGCTGCGCGATGCCTTCTTCGTGATCCGCGCGCTGAACAGCCTGTCCGAAGTCGGCACGATGGAAGACTATCTGCGCTGGATGTCCAATGTGGTGATGCAGTCCAAGGACGGCCATATCCAGCCGCTGTACGGCATCGGCCTCGAACGCGAGCTGCCCGAGAGCGTGCTCGACCATGTCGCGGGCTACCGCGGCATGGGTCCGGTGCGGGTCGGCAACCAGGCGCAGGAACACTTCCAGCACGACGTCTACGGCAATGTGGTGCTCGGCGCCGCGCAGGCCTTCCACGACCACCGGCTGCTGCATCGCGGCGGCCCCGCCGAATACCGCGTGCTGGAGCAGGTCGGCGAGCAGGCGGTGCGCGTGTTCGGCACGCCCGATGCCGGCATGTGGGAGCTGCGCACCCGCGCAAGGGTGCATACGTCATCGGCGCTGATGAGCTGGGCCGCCTGCGACCGGCTCGCCAAGATCGGCGACAAGCTGCAGCTGCCGTCGCGCGCGGCCTACTGGCGCAAGCATGCGGAAACGATGCGCGAGCGCATCCTGCGCGAGTCGTGGAGCGAGGAACGCCAGGCCTTCGCCGAGAGCTTCGGCGGGCGCGAGCTCGACGCCAGCGTGCTGCTGATGGCCGAGGTCGGCTTCATCGATCCGCGCGACGCACGCTTCGTCGCGACGATCGAACGGCTGGAAGAGGTGCTGTGCGATGGTCCGTACATGCGCCGCTACGAGGCGCCGGACGACTTCGGCAAGCCCGAGACCGCCTTCAATATCTGCACCTTCTGGCGGATCGATGCGCTGGCGCGTATCGGCCGCAAGGAACAGGCACGCGAGATCTTCGAGGCGATGCTGGCCGCGCGCAATCCGCTCGGCCTGCTGTCCGAAGACACGCATCCGGTCACCGGCGAGATGTGGGGCAATTTCCCGCAGACCTATTCGATGGTCGGCCTGATCAACGGCGCGATGCGCCTGTCGTCGCCATGGGACGCGGTGATCTGAGCCGGCCCCGATTCACCGGGAGGCGCGCGCCGGCGCGCCGCCACACAGGAGGCCTATGTCAAGACTGGTAGCGGTATCCAACCGCGTCGCCGACCCCCGCAATGCCGCCGCCGGCGGACTGGCGGTGGCGCTCGGCGAAACGCTGAATGCCACCGGCGGGCTGTGGTTCGGCTGGAGCGGCCGGGTCGTCGAGACCGCGCAGGGTGGCACGCCCGGAGAAGGCGAACTGCATCTGCAGCATGCCGGCGACGTGACGCTGGCCACGGTCGACCTGAGCCGCGAGGACCACGACGCCTACTACCTCGGCTACAGCAATGGCGTGCTGTGGCCGGTGTTCCACTACCGCGTCGATCTGGCCGATTTCGACGCCGGCCATCTGAACGTCTACCGCCGCGTCAACCAGCTGTTCGCACGCAAGCTGGCGCCGCTGCTGCGGCCGGACGACATGATCTGGATCCACGACTATCACCTGATTCCGCTGGCGGCGGAACTGCGGGCGATGGGATGCGGCCAGCGCATCGGCTTCTTCCTGCATATCCCGCTGCCGCCGCCGCCGATCCTGACGACGATCCCGCAGCACGAATGGCTGATGCGCGCGCTGTTCGCCTATGACCTGATCGGCTTCCAGAGCCAGGCCGACCTCGAGCACTTTGCGCGCTACGCGCAGTCCGAGGCGGGCGCGGAGCCGATGGGCGATCACCGCTACCGCGCCTTCCATCGCACCGTGCGGGCGCAGGCGTTTCCGATCGGCATCGACGTCGACGAGTTCGTGTCGCTGGGCAAGGGCCACGAGGCGCAGGAAACCTACGAGATGATGATGGGCCAGTACGCGCGCCGGCGGCTGCTGCTCGGTGTGGACCGGATGGACTATTCGAAGGGGCTGCCGGAGCGGTTGAAGGCGTTCCAGGCGCTGCTGGCGCAGTATCCCGAGAACCGTTCGAGCGCCACGCTGATCCAGATCGCCGCGCCGTCGCGCGAATCGGTCGACGCCTATGCCGATCTGCGGCGCCAGCTCGAAGGCATGTCGGGGGCGATCAACGGCGAGTACGGCGAACTGGACTGGATGCCGATCCGCTATATCCACCGCACCACGTCGCGCCGCCGCCTGCCGGGACTGTGCCGCGCGGCGCGCGTCGCGCTGGTGACGCCGCTGCGCGACGGCATGAACCTGGTCGCCAAGGAATATATCGCCGCGCAGGACCCGGACGATCCCGGCGTACTGGTGCTGTCGCGCTTTGCCGGCGCCGCCGAGCAGCTGAAGGAAGCGCTGCTGGTCAATCCCTACGATATCCAGGGCACCGCGCAGGCGATCCAGCAGGCGCTGCACATGCCGCTGGCCGAGCGGCAGAGCCGGCATCAGAAGCTGCTCGAGAACATCCGCGCCCAGGACGTGCACTGGTGGAGCCGCGAATACCTCCGGAGTCTGGCGGAGAGCGATCAGGGGTGATCGAGGGAAACCGCCTCCCTCTCCCCAGCCCTCTGCCCCTGAGGGGGAGAGGGAGAACCCAATAGGGAAGCGGGCGGCGAGCGGGATTTTCTCCCCTCTCCCGCTCGCGGGAGAGGGGTCGGGGGAGAGGGCAGGCGGCGCGCGTTCAGCCGCCGCCAGTCAATGCAGATCCTCTGGCGTATCGATATCCCGGAACGCGCCGTCGTGATCGGTCAGGATGCGCGTTACCGCCCGGCCCTGCAGCAGCGCGCGGGCGCCCTCGTCGCCGTCCAGCCGCAGCAGCGCGTCGCGCCAGGCGGGGCCGAATGCCACCGGGTGGCCGCGCCGGCCGTCGCGCCACGGCGCGGCGATCGCTTCGGCGCTGGCCTCCGGCGTGACGATGCTCAGCGCCACCGCGCGCGCCAGTTCGACCGGCAGCCACGGCATGTCGGCCAGCGCCACCAGCCATCCGCGTGCGTCCGCGCGGGCCTCTACCGCCGCCGCCAGCGCCGCGCCCATGCCGGCCTCGGCGCGCGCGCAGGCCAGCACCGTGCAGCCGCCCTCGCTCAATTCCCGTTCCAGCTGCGGCTGTCCCGGCCGCACCACGGCGATCGCGCCGGGCAACGCGGTGGCCAGCGTGCGGGCGCTGTGCCACGCCACGGTGCGCCCGTCCGGCAGCGTCTGCAGCAGCTTGTTGCGCGCGCCGCTTGAATCGAAGCGGCGGCCGAAGCCGGCCGCCAGCAGGATGCCGGCCGGCAGATCCGAGTCGATCAGCGGCCCGGACTGCATGCGCTGGCCTCGTTGGCCGCGAGTTCGCGCGCGGCCTTGGCGCCCTCGACCTGCAGGATGTCGGGCAGCGACACGTGGTTCTTCGCCGCGACCACCTCGGCCAGGATCGAGATCGCGATCTCCGGCGGCGTGCGGCTGCCGATATAGATGCCGACCGGCCCATGCAGCCGCGCCAGCTGCGCGTCGTTCAGATCGAATTCCTTGAGCCGCTCGCGCCGCGCCTGGTTGTTGCGGCGCGAGCCCAGCGCGCCGACATAGAACGCGCGCGTGCGCAGCGCCTCCATCAGCGCGAGGTCGTCGAGCTTCGGATCATGCGTCAGCGCGATCACCGCGCAGCGCTCGTCCAGCTTCATCTCGATCACGGTGTCGTCCGGCATGGTGCGCACCATCGTGACGCCGGGAATGTCCCAGGTCTCGGTGTATTCCTCGCGCGGATCGCAGACCGTGACCTGGAAGCCCAGGCCGACCGCGATCTGGCACAGGTACTTCGACAGCTGGCCGGCGCCGATCACCAGCATCCGGTATCGCGGGCCATGGATGGTGGCCAGCGTGCGGCCGTCGAAGCTCAGGCCGTCGGTGGCCTCGGCCGGGCCCAGCGTGGCCTTGCCGGTCGCCATGTCGAGCGTGCGGGTCACCAGCCGGCCGTTCTCGACGGCGTCCAGCAGCTCGGCCAGGCCGCTGTCGGCCGTCACCGGTTCGGCCACCAGTTCGATGGTGCCGCCGCACGGCAGGCCGAAGCGGTGCGCCTCCTCGGCGCTGATGCCGTACTTGATCGCCTCCGGCGTACGGGCCGCGATGCCCTCGCGCCGGACGCGGTCGATGATGTCGTCCTCGATGCAGCCGCCCGACACCGAGCCGACCACCAGCCCGTCGTCGCGCACCGCCAGCATCGCGCCCTCGGGGCGGGGCGACGAGCCCCAGGTCCTGACTACCGTGACCAGCAGCGTGCGGTGGCCTTCGGCGGTCCACCGCACGCTGCTTTTCAGGACTTCGAGATCCACGCTGTCCATGATCGCTTCCGTTTCGTTTGTTCGCCTTCGGCCGAATCGGCCGCAGAAGGTTCATCCACCGGCGACGCGCCGCCGCTGACCGCCTCGCAGAAGCGCGTGAAGAAGGTGTCCGCCATCTTGCGGGCGGCACCATCGACCAGCCGCGAGCCGATCTGTGCGATCTTGCCGCCGACCTGCGCCTGCACCGTGTAAGACAGCACCGTCTCGTCGCCGTCCGGGTCCAGCCGCACCTTCGCGGTGCCCTTGCCGAAGCCGGCCGCGCCGCCCTGGCCATCGAACGCGATCGTATAGCTGTCCGGCGCCTGGATGTCCTGCAGCGCCATCCGGCCCTTGAACTTCGCCTTCACCGGCCCGACCGCGGCGGTCATGCTCAGCAGGTAGGCGTTGTCGCCGTCGGGCTCGATACTCTCACATCCCGGAATGCAATGCTGGAGCAGGGCCGTGTCGTTCAACGCCTCCCAGGCGACCTGCTGCGGCACCGGCAGCCGGTGGGTTTGGGTCATTTCCATGGTGCGGGGTTCTCCTTGTCGTTGTTGGCCCGGCGCGCCGATGGCGCCGCGAGCAGCGATTCCAGCGCGAACAGGCTGGCCAGGTTGTGGGCGGGACGCAGCGCGTCGACATGCGGCAGGATCGCCTGCACGCCGCGCGCCTGCGGCGTGAAGCCCGCGTAGCGCAGCAGCGGATTGAGCCAGACGATGCGATGGGCGAAGCGCCGCAGGCGCGCCATTTCGCCGCCGAGCAGGTCGATCCGTTCGTGATCGAGGCCGTCGGTGACCAGCAGCACGGTGGCGCGGCCGCCCAGCGTGCGGCGCGCCCACTGGCGATTGAAGGTCGACAGCGCGGCGCCGATGCGCGTGCCGCCGGCCCAGTCGCGCACCTGCTGCGCGATCGTTTCAACGGCATCGTCGGGATCGCGCTCGCGCAGCGCCCGGCTGATATTGGTCAGCCGCGTGCCGAACAGGAACACCGACAGGCGCTCGCGCGATTGCATCAAGGCATGACAGAAGTACAGCACCGCGCGCGAATACTGGCTCATCGATCCCGAGATATCGAGCAGCAGCACCAGCGGCGGGCGCCGCTCGGCATGGCGGCGGTATTTCCAGCGCAGCCATTCGCCGTGCTGTCGCACCGCCAGCCGCGCGCTGGCGCGCAGGTCGGCATGGCTGCCGTGGGCGGCCGCGCGCAGGCGGCGCGTGCGCTCGGTCGCCAGATGCGTGCGGCGTGCGCGGATCAGATGCTGCAGCGCGCGCCATTCGTCGGCCGACAGCGTGTCGAAGTCGCGCTGCGCCAGGCGCTCCTGCGCGGAGAAGGTCAGTACCGCGCCGATGCGCTGCTCGGCGGGGGACGCGGGCGGCTTCGCTTGCGCGGCCGGCGGCTCGCGCGCCGCCAGCGCGTCGGCGAGCCGGTTGCTGCGGCGGGGCGGCGGTGCGCCAGCCTCGACGCGCGGCAGCAGCAGCGCGCGCAGCTTGCCTTCCCAGTCGGGGTCGCGCCAGAACAGATCGAAGGCGGCGTCGAACAGCGGCCGCTGATCGGGCCCGGACAGCATCAGCGCGGCCAGTGTGGCATGCACCTCGTCGCGCCGGCCCAGGTCGACGTGCCACAGCGCGTGCAGCGCGTCGATGGCCTGCGCCGGCGACAGCGGCAGGCCGGCGCCGCGCAGCAGCCGCACGAAATGGGTGATATTGCGCGCCAGCACCGGCAGCGCAGGCACGGTACGCTCCGCGGCCGGGCCGTCCGGCGCCGTCGCGGCGGCTGGCGGGCGCGGCGCCACTCAGCGCTCCCCGGCCGGCTCCGTCGGCGTGCCGGCCAGCAGCTCGGCCACCGTTGGCCCGTCGACGCGCGCGAGATCGTCCTGGTATTTGAGCAGCACGCCGAGCGTATCCCGCACCGAGTCGGGATCGAGTTCGGTCACGCCCAACGCAGCCAGTGCGCGGCACCAGTCGATCGCCTCGGCGATGCCGGGCACCTTGAACAGGTCGATGCCGCGCAACCGGTGCACGAAGTCGATCGCCTGGGTCTGCAGGGCCGCCGCGGCTTCGGGGGCGCGGGCCGCGACGATGTCCAGTTCGCGCTGGCGCTCGGGATAGCCGATCCAGCGATAGAGGCAGCGGCGCTTGAGCGCGTCGTGCACCTCGCGCGTGCGGTTCGACGTGATCACGATCAGCGGCGGGCGCTGCGCGGCGATGCGGCCGATCTCGGGGATCGACACCTGGTATTCGGACAGCACCTCGAGCAGGAAGGCCTCGAACGGTTCGTCGGCGCGGTCGATCTCGTCGATCAGCAGCACGCGCGGCACCGCGGGGGCGGCCGGGTCCGGCAGCAGCGCCTCCAGCAGCGGGCGCTTGAGCAGGAATTCGTCGCGGTACAGCGATTGCGCCTCGGGCCGTTCGCCGCGCGCCTCGGCCAGGCGCAGCGCCATGATCTGGCGCGGATAGTCCCATTCGTACAGCGCGCTGGCGGCGTCGAGCCCTTCGTAGCACTGCAGCCGCAACAGCTTCGTGCCCAGCCCCGCGGCAATCGCCTGCGCCAAGGCGGTCTTGCCGACGCCCGGCTCTCCTTCGAGAAACAGCGGGCGCTGCATCTTCAGCGCGAGGAACAGCACGGTCGCGGTCTCGCGGTCGGCGAAGTATTGCTCGCGCTGGAGCAGCGTCAGGGTCTGGTCGATCGAAGCGGGCAGCATGAAGGCGAGGTCTGGCGAGGTCGGGCCGGGTCGGGCTATGGCTGGCGATGGCTGGCGATGGCGGGCAGCGTGCTGATGAACGTGATCCGGTCAGCGGCGGGAGGCCGCGGCGAAACGGCGGACCGGCGAGCCGGCCCGCCGTTTCGCTTCAGGGCGATGGCGAGGAAGTGTGCGGGGACGATCGCCCCAGCGCCTGCTCCACCGCGCGCCCGGCCAGCACCGGGATCAGATGCGCCCGGTACTCGGCGGACCCGTGCAGATCGTCGTTCAGGCCCTCGGTCGGGATCGTCACCGCACGCGCGGCCGCCGCGCTGAAGTCGGCCGACAGCGCCCGCTCCAGCGGCTGGCAGCGGAACACCGCGTCGGCGGTGCCGGTGACGGCAACCCGCACGTCGCCGCTCCCATCGCCGCCGCCGGTGCCGAAGCCACGCGCCACCATCACGCCGACCAGCGCAAAGCGCGAGGCCGGGTTGCGGAACTTGACGTAGGCGGCCTGCCGCGGACAAGGGAAGCGCACCGCGGTGATCAGCTCGTCCGGCTCGAGCGCGGTCTCGTACATGCCGACGAAGAAATCGTCGGCGGCGATGCTGCGCCGGTCGGTCACCACGGTGGCGTTCAGGCCGAGCACCGCGGCCGGATAGCAGGCGGCCGGATCGTTGTTGGCGATCGAGCCGCCCAGCGTGCCGAGCGCGCGCACCTGGCGGTCGCCGATGCCGCCGGCCAGCGCCGCCAGCGCCGGCAGCCGGCGCTTGACCTCGGGGTGCGCCTCGACATCGGCGTGCCGCGCGCCGGCGCCGATCACCAGCGTGTCGCCTTCGACGCGGATGTCGCGAATGCCGGGAATGCGGTTGATATCGACCAGCGTCGACGGCGCGGCCAGACGCAGCTTCATCGCGGCGATCAGGCTCTGCCCGCCCGCCACGATCTTCGCATCGGGGTCGCTGCGCAGCAGCGCGGCCGCCGCCTGGACATCGGTCGCGCGTTGGAACTGGAATGCGTACATGGATGTCTCCTCGCGCGTCAGATGGTCCGGGCCGCCGTGGCGGTCTGGTCGGCGGTCTGGTCGGCGGTCTGGCCGGCAGCCGGGGAGGCCCCCAACGCGCCGTCGCCCTGCCGGGCCGCGTGGATCGCCTGCCAGACCCGGTGCGGGGTGGCCGGCATCTGCAGGTCGCTCACGCCCAGCGGCGACAGCGCGTCGATCAGCGCATTGATGAAGGCCGGCGGCGAGCCGATCGCGCCGGCCTCGCCGCAACCCTTGACCCCCAGCGGATTGTGCGTGCACGGCGTGCCCTGCGCGGTCTCGACGGTGAAGTCCGGCAGATCGGCCGCGCGCGGCATCGCGTAGTCCATGTACGAGCCGGTCAGCAGCTGGCCGCTGTCGCCGTCGTAGACGCACTGCTCGAGCATCGCCTGCCCGAGCCCCTGGCCGATGCCGCCGTGCACCTGCCCCTCGACGATCATCGGATTGATGATGTTGCCGAAGTCGTCGACCGCGGTGAACTTGACGACCCGCGTCTCGCCGGTGTCCGGGTCGACCTCCACCTCGCAGACATAGGCGCCCGACGGATAGGTGAAGTTGGTCGGGTCGTAGAACGCGTTCTCGTTCAGGCCGGGCTCGAGCCGGTCCAGCGGGTAGTTGTGCGGCACGTAGGCCGACAGCGCGACCTCGCCGAAGGTCTTGCTGCGGTCGGTGCCGGCCACGCGGAACACGCCGTTGCTGAACTCGATGTCGTCGGCCGACGCCTCGAGCAGATGCGCGGCGATCTGCCTGGCCTTGGCCTCGATCTTGTCGAGCGCCTTGACGATGGCCGAGCCGCCGACCGCCAGCGAGCGCGAGCCGTAGGTGCCCATGCCGAACGGCACGCGGCCGGTGTCGCCGTGCACCACCTCGACCGCGTCGAGCGGAATGCCGAGCCGGTCCGCCACCACCTGCGCGAAGGTCGTTTCGTGTCCCTGGCCGTGGCTGTGCGAGCCGGTGAAGACCGTCACGGTGCCGGTCGGGTGGACGCGGATCTCGCCGACCTCGAACAGGCCGGCGCGCGCGCCGAGCGCGCCGGCGATGTTCGATGGCGCCAGGCCGCATGCCTCGATGTAGCACGAGTAGCCGAGGCCGCGCAGCTTGCCGCGGCGCTGCGCCTCGTCGCGCCGCGCCGGGAAGCCGGCCACGTCGGCCAGTTCCTGCGCGCGCTGCAGGCAGGGCTCGTAGTCGCCGGTGTCGTAGGTCAGCCCGACCGGCGTGGCATAGGGGAAGCTGCGGATGAAGTTGCGCCGGCGCAGTTCGGCCGGATCGATGCCGAGTTCGCGCGCCGCGGTCTCGACCAGGCGCTCGACCACATAGGTCGCCTCGGGACGGCCCGCGCCGCGATAGGCATCGACCGGCGCGGTATTGGTGAACACCGCGGTGACCTCGGCGTAGATCGCCGGGGTCGCGTACTGGCCGGCCAGCAGCGTCGCGTACAGGATGGTCGGTACGCTGGAGGCGAAGGTCGACAGGTAGGCGCCCATGTTGGCGGTCGTGTGGACGCGCATCGCCAGGAACTTGCCGTCGGCATCGAGCGCGAGCTCGGCGCGCGTGACATGGTCGCGGCCGTGGGCGTCGGTCAGGAAGGACTCGGAACGCTCGGCGGTCCACTTGATCGGCCGCTTGACCTTCTTCGACGCCCAGGTCAGCGCGACGTCCTCCGGATACAGGAAGATCTTCGAGCCGAAGCCGCCGCCGACATCGGGCGCGATCACGCGCAGCCGCGATTCCGGCAGCCCCAGCACGAAGGCGCCCATCAGCAGCCGCTCGACGTGCGGGTTCTGGCTGGCGACGTACAACGTATAGCTGTCGTCCTGCCGGTTGTAGCTGGCGTTGACCGCGCGCGGCTCGATCGCATTGGGCACCAGCCGGTTGTTGACGATCTCCAGCGTGGTCACGTGCGCGGCCTTGGCGAACGCGGCATCGGTGGCCGCGCGGTCGCCGTGGCCCCAGACGTAGCAGGTGTTGGCCGGCACGTCGTCGTGCACCAGCGTGGTGGCCGACGTCGCGTCGGCGGTGCGCACTACCGCCGGCAGCTCCTCGTAATCGACCTCGATCTTTTCGGCGGCGTCGCGCGCCTGCTGCAGCGTCTCGGCCACCACCAGCGCGACCTGGTCGCCGACATGGCGGACCTTGCCCTGGGCCAGCACCGGATGCGGGGGCTCCTTCATCGGCGAGCCGTCGATGCTGTGGATCAGCCAGCCGCAGGGCAGGCCGCCGACCTTGTCGGCCGCCATGTCGTCGCCGGTGAAGACGCCGATCACGCCCGGCGAGGCCATCGCCTCGCGCGTGTCGATCGAACGGATGCGCGCATGCGCGTAGGGCGAGCGGACGAAATAGCCGTAGCTCTGCTGCGGCTGCACGATGTCGTCGGTGTACTGGCCGATGCCGGTCAGGTAGCGATAGTCTTCCTTGCGCTTGACGGAGGCGCCGACCAGCCGTGGGGTCTCGGGTGCGTTCATGGCGGGCTCCTCCTTACTCGGCCGCGGCGGGCACGGAGGCGCCGGCCATCGCGGCCTGCCCCTGCTGCACCGCGCGCACGATGTTGTGATAGCCGGTGCAGCGGCACAGGTTGCCGTCCAGATGCGCGCGGATCGTC
The DNA here is from genome assembly GCF_013347325.1 of Cupriavidus gilardii. NCBI lineage: Bacteria > Pseudomonadati > Pseudomonadota > Betaproteobacteria > Burkholderiales > Burkholderiaceae > Cupriavidus > Cupriavidus gilardii. The sequence goes on from NZ_CP054626.1 coordinate 435,583, forward strand.
GCGGCGTCGGCGTTCGGGCGCTCCTGCACCAGCGCGGTCGCGCTCATCACCATGCCGGGCGTGCAGAAGCCGCATTGCAGGCCGTGGCAGTCGCGGAATGCGGCCTGCATCGGATGCAGTTCGCCGTCGGGAGCCAGCCCTTCGATGGTGGTCACCTGGGCACCGTCCGCCTGCACCGCCAGCAGATTGCACGACTTCACCGCCCGGCCATCCAGATGCACGGTGCAGGCGCCGCATTGCGCGGTGTCGCAGCCGACATGGGTGCCGGTCAGGCGCAGCTGTTCACGCAGGAATTGGACGAGAAGGGTGTGGGGTTCGACCTGGGCGTCGACGGTCTTGCCGTTGACGGTCAGGCGGATCGGAATCGCCATGCTGGTCTCCATGTGGGTGGACGCACATGGCCGGCTCCGGACATCCCGCGTGTATCCCGAAAATGCGCGATGACTGCCCGGAACAGGCTACGGCGCGGTGCTGCCGCTTGTTGGAACGCGGCTATTTCGTGATGGTGGTGCAGCGAGTGTTACAGCAACGATGCAGCTAACGATGCAGCGGTCAATCCGGGCGACGGGCGATCCGTCGCGGCCCATCGGCCGTGAACGTTCGGGCCGAAAAGGCTCTAACAGTAAATCACAAATCCCGGGGGTGTGCCATGCGGGTTGCCCCGCTTGGCCGCTTGCTAGAATGGCCGGCCGCGCGAGCCGGCTCGTCCGGCATGACGGCCGGGCCGACGGCCGCCGCTTCGCGCTCCGATCCCTCGACCGAACCACCGCATTCATTGATGGAAGGCCTGATCGACTGGCTGTTCGATACCGCCGCGCTGCCCAAGGTCGGGCTGAGCGCGATCTTCCTCGTCAGCCTGCTGTCGGCGACGCTGCTGCCGGTCGGTTCCGAGCCCGCCGTGTTCGGTTATATCAAGCTCAATCCGGACATGTTCTGGCCAGCGTTGCTGGTGGCCACCGCCGGCAATACCGTCGGCGGCGCGATCGACTGGTGGCTCGGCTACGCGGCCAAGCTCGCCCTGGTGCGCTACCACCTGCGGCGCCAGCATCGCGAGCACGAGCGCGAGCATGCCGAGCACCGCAAGCATCCGCGCAAGCCCCGCAAGCCGCCGCTGGACGCGCGCTACTTCCGCTGGATGCGGCGGCTCGGCCCGAAGACGCTGCTGCTGTCGTGGCTGCCGATGCTTGGTGATCCATTGTGCACATTGGCCGGGTGGCTGCGCTTGCCGTTCTGGCCGAGCCTGGGCTATATGGCGGTCGGCAAGCTGCTGCGCTATCTGGCGATGACCAGCGCGCTGCTGTGGATTCCGGACAGTTTCTGGCAGGGGCTGGGCGACATCATGCGGGGCTGGTTCTAGCGGCCGCGCCCCTGTCCCCTGCGCGGGTATGGGATTGTTGCGCTGCGGCAAAATTGGCCGTTGCAGTACAATCGCGCTTTAGTTGACGACAGGCGCACCGTCCCCGTGCGCCGCATGCCGCGGTCCCGCCCATGAATGCCCCACTCGTGCTCGACGCCAAGCTCGCCGCGCAGGACGCCCCTCCGCGCCTGCGCGAGATCCCCTATAACTACACCTCCTTTTCCGACCGCGAAATCGTGATCCGCCTGCTGGGCGAGGAGGCCTGGCGGATCCTGGACGAGCTGCGCGGCGAGCGCCGCACCGGCCGATCGGCGCGGATGCTGTACGAGGTGCTGGGCGACATCTGGGTGGTCCGCCGCAATCCGTATCTGCAGGACGACCTGCTGGAGAACCCGAAGCGCCGCGAGATGCTGATCTCCGCGCTGCATCACCGGCTGGCCGAGATCGAGAAGCGCCGCGCCGCCGATCGCGCCGAGCACGCCGAGCCGGCCGCCGAGGACCGCTCGCACCGCGTCGAGCAGCTGGTCACCTTCGCCCGGCAGGCCATCGAGGAATTCAAGCGCGAGTTCACCGACGCCTACGAGCTGCGCAAGCGCGCGCTGCGCGTGCTGGGCCGTGTCACGCAGAAGGACAACATCAAGTTCGACGGGCTCTCGCGCGTGTCGCACGTGACCGACGCCACCGACTGGCGCGTCGAATACCCGTTCGTGGTGCTGACCCCCGATACCGAGGAAGAGATCGCCGGGCTGGTCAAGGGCTGCTTCGAACTGGGCCTGACCATCATTCCGCGCGGAGGCGGCACCGGCTATACCGGCGGCGCCGTGCCGCTGACGCCGCTGTCGGCGGTGATCAATACCGAGAAGCTGGAACAGCTCGGACCCGTCGAGCAGACCGAGCTGCCTGGCGTGCAGGGCAAGGTCGCGACGATCTTCTCCGGTGCCGGCGTGGTGACGCGCCGCGTCGCCGACGCGGCCGACAAGGCGGGCCTGGTGTTCGCGGTCGACCCGACCTCGATCGACGCGTCGTGCATCGGCGGCAACGTCGCGATGAACGCCGGCGGCAAGAAGGCCGTGCTGTGGGGCACCGCGCTGGACAACCTGGCCTGGTGGCGCATGGTGGATCCGGAGGGCAACTGGCTCGAGGTCACGCGCCTGGACCACAACCTGGGCAAGATCCACGACGTGCCGGTCGCCACCTTCGAGCTGAAGTGGTTCGACGGCAATCGCGCCCCGGGCGAGAAGCTGCTGCGCAGCGAGACGCTGGCGATCGAGGGCCGCAAGTTCCGCAAGGAAGGGCTCGGCAAGGACGTCACCGACAAGTTCCTGGCCGGGCTGCCGGGCGTGCAGAAGGAAGGCTGCGACGGCATCATCACCAGCGCGCGCTGGATCCTGCATCGGATGCCGCGCCATATCCGCACGGTCTGTCTCGAGTTCTTCGGCCAGGCGCGCGACGCGATTCCGAGCATCGTCGAGATCAAGGACTTCCTCGATATCGAGTCGAAGACGCCGGGCGGCGCGATCCTCGCCGGCCTCGAGCATCTGGACGAGCGCTACCTGCGCGCGGTCGGCTACGCCACCAAGAGCAAGCGCAATGCCTTTCCGAAGATGGTGCTGATCGGCGATATCGTCGGCGACGACGAGAACGCGGTCGCGCGCGCCACCTCGGAAGTGATCCGCATGGCCAACGGCAAGAGCGGCGAGGGCTTCGTCGCGATCAGCCCCGAGGCACGCAAGAAATTCTGGCTCGACCGTTCGCGCACCGCCGCCATCGCGCGCCATACCAACGCCTTCAAGATCAACGAAGACGTGGTGATTCCGCTGAACCGGATGGGCGAATACACCGACGGCATCGAGCGTATCAATATCGAGCTGTCGATCAAGAACAAGCTCAAGCTCGCCGACGAGCTCGAGAGCTTCTTCGCGCGCGGCAACCTGCCGCTGGGCCGCAGCGACGACGCCAACGAGATCCCCAGCGCCGAGCTGCTGGAGGACCGCGTGCAGCAGGCGCTGACGCTGCTGCGCGACGTGCGCGCGCGCTGGATCTATCTGCGCGACAACCTCGACACGCCGCTGACGCAGGCGCGCGCCGCGCTGATCGGCCATGGCCTGGGCCTGCTGGGGCAGGCCTTCGAGGCGCGCCTGGTGCAGCAGCCCGATGCCACCGTGTTCCATCTGCTGCAGGACCGCACGATCCGCGTGTCGTGGAAGAACGAGCTGCGCGCCGAACTGCGCAAGATCTTCAACGGCGGCGAATTCAAGCCGATCCTCGACGAGGCGCAGAAGATCCACAAGCAGGTGCTGCGCGGCCGCGTCTTCGTCGCGCTGCACATGCACGCCGGTGACGGCAACGTGCACACCAACATCCCGGTCAACTCCGACGACTACGACATGCTGCAGGACGCCCACAAGGCGGTGGCCCGCATCATGGCGCTGGCGCGTTCGCTCGACGGCGTGATTTCCGGCGAGCACGGCATCGGCATCACCAAGCTCGAGTTCCTGACCGAGGAAGAGATCGGCGACTTCCGCCAGTACAAGCAGCGGGTCGATCCGCAGGGCCGCTTCAACAAGGGCAAGCTGCTGCCCGGCGCCGACCTGCGCAATGCCTATACGCCGTCGTTCGGGCTGATGGGGCACGAGTCGCTGATCATGCAGCAGAGCGACATCGGCGCGATCGCCGACAGCGTCAAGGACTGCCTGCGCTGCGGCAAGTGCAAGCCGGTGTGCGCGACCCACGTGCCGCGCGCCAACCTGCTGTACAGCCCGCGCAACAAGATCCTGGCCACCTCGCTGCTGATCGAGGCCTTCCTGTACGAGGAGCAGACGCGCCGGGGCGTGTCGATCAAGCACTGGGACGAGTTCTCGGACGTGGCCGACCACTGCACCGTCTGCCACAAGTGCGTGACGCCGTGCCCGGTCAAGATCGACTTCGGCGACGTGTCGATGAACATGCGCAACCTGCTGCGCAAGATGGGGCAGAAGAAGTTCAACCCCGGCACCGCGGCGGCGATGTTCTTCCTGAACGCGACCAATCCGCAGACCATCAACATGACCCGCAAGGTCATGATGGACTGGGGCTACAAGGCGCAGCGCGCCGGCAACGAGCTGATGAAGACGCTGGCGCGCAAGCAGACCGCGCATCCGCCCGCGACGGTCGGCAAGCCGCCGGTGCGCGAGCAGGTGATCCACTTCATCAACAAGAAGATGCCGGGCAACCTGCCCAAGAAGACCGCGCGCGCGCTGCTCGATATCGAAGACAACGAGATCGTGCCGATCATCCGCAATCCGAAGGCGACCTCGGTCGAGAGCGAGGCGGTGTTCTACTTCCCGGGCTGCGGCTCGGAGCGGCTGTTCTCGCAGGTGGGCCTGGCCACGCAGGCGATGCTGTGGCACGTCGGCGTGCAGACCGTGCTGCCGCCGGGCTATCTGTGCTGCGGCTATCCGCAGCGCGGCACCGGCCAGTTCGACAAGGCCGAGAAGATCGTCACCGACAACCGGGTGCTGTTCCACCGGGTCGCCAACACGCTGAACTACCTCGACATCAAGACGGTGGTGGTCAGCTGCGGCACCTGCTACGACCAGCTCGCCGGCTATGAATTCGAGAAGATCTTCCCGGGCTGCCGCATCATCGATATCCACGAATATCTGCTGGAGAAGGGCGTCAAGCTCGAGGGCGTGACCGGGGCGCGCTACATGTACCACGACCCCTGCCACACGCCGATCAAGACGATGGACCCGACCAAACTGGTCAACCAGCTGATGGGCGGCAACGGCGAGGCCGGCAACATCGAGAAGAACGAGCGCTGCTGCGGGGAGTCGGGCACGCTGGCGGTCACGCGTCCGGACGTGTCGACGCAGGTCCGCTTCCGCAAGGAAGAGGAAATGCGCAAGGGCGCCGGCAAGCTGCGCGCCGACGGCTTCGACGGCGACGTCAAGATCCTGACCAGCTGCCCGTCCTGCCTGCAGGGCCTGTCGCGCTACAACGAGGATGCCTCCGTGCAGGCCGACTACATCGTGGTCGAGATGGCGCGCCATCTGCTGGGCGAGAACTGGATGCCCGACTACGTCGCCGCGGCCAACGCCGGCGGCATCGAACGGGTGCTGGTGTGAGGATCCGGCGATGAGCGCGGCGGAGCAGGGCGCGGCCCGCGCGGCCCGCGTGGCGGGTTGCCCGCTGTGCGAGGGCGATGGCGGCGAGCTGGTCTGGCAGGACCCGGGCCGGCGCGCCCGCGTGATCCTGGTCGAGCGCGAGCGCTTTGCCGGCTTCTGCCGCGTGGTCTGGCAGGACCACGTGGCCGAGCAGACCGATCTGTCCGAGGGCGACCAGGCCTGGCTGATGCGGCTGGTGGCCCGCGTCGAACGCACCGTGCGCGACGTGATGGCGCCCGACAAGGTCAATCTGGCCGCCTTCGGCAACATGGTGCCGCACCTGCACTGGCATATCATTCCGCGCTATCGCTGGGACACGCACTTCCCCGAGGCGGTCTGGGCCGCGCCGCAGCGCGAGGCGGACGCCGGGCGCATCGAGGCATTGCAGCAGCGGCTGCCGGCGCTGCGCGCGGCGCTCGCCGCGCTGTCAGCCGAGTGAGCGGGCAACGCGTTCTGCTGGCGTGGTGACTGCGCGCAGATCGGGCGCAGATCGGGCGCAGATCGGGCGCCGCATGCCCGCCGCATGCCCGCCGTTGCGCCGCGCGGAACCCGGGCGGTTTCCCTGCCGTCTGATGCCTGTTCGCCGTTCCGTGCTGGCCAGCCGTGCCGGCGCGGCCGTTGTTCCTAACGCCTGCCGTCATTCATGTCCACGCCAACCACTGCCACCGTGCCCGGTCCGGCCGTCCCGGCCCGCGAGCTGCAGATCCAGAGCCGCCTGCGCTTTCGCGCGACCTGGGCGCTGATCAAACCGTACTGGAAATCCGAGGACCGCAAGGCCGGGCTCGGCCTGTTGCTGCTGCTGGTGGCGTTGAACCTGGGCATCGTCTACATCAACGTGCTGCTCAACGAGTGGAACCGCGTGTTCTACAACGCGCTGGAGCAGCGCGACTACGCCTCGTTCAAGGAGCTGCTGCTGCGCTTCAGCATGATCGCGGCCTGCTTCATCGTCGCCGCGATCTTCCGCCAGTACTACACGATGATGCTGCAGATGCGCTGGCGGACCTGGATGACCAACCAGTTCCTCGGCAAGTGGCTGGCCTGGCAGGCCTACTACCGCATCGAGCAGACGCACGCGACCGACAACCCCGACCAGCGCCTGGCCGACGATCTGCGGCTGTTTACCGACGGCGCGCTGTCGCTGTCGCTTGGCCTGCTCAATTCGGTCGTCACGCTGGTGTCCTTCGTCGGCATCCTGTGGGCGGTGTCGGGGCCGATCAGCTTCGCGCTGGGCGGCACGACGATGACGATCCCCGGCTATATGGTGTGGTTCGCCGGCGGCTACGCGGTGCTCGGCTCGCTGCTGACGCACTGGATCGGCCGCCCGCTGATCGGCCTGAACTTCCAGCAGGAGCAATACGAGGCGAATTTCCGCTTCTCGCTGGTGCGGCTGCGCGAGAACGCGGAGCCTGTCGCGCTCTATCGCGGCGAGCCGACCGAGCAGGCCGGGCTGCGCGCGCGCTTCGAGCAGATCCGCGTCAACTGGAACCAGCTGATGTTCTATACGCGGCGGCTGACCTTCATCAGCTCGGGCTACGGCCAGTTCGCGATCATCTTCCCGATTTTGGTGGCCGCGCCGCGCTACTTCGCCGGCAAGATGACGCTGGGCGGGCTGATGCAGATGTCGACCGCGTTCGGCCAGGTGCAGGGCGCGCTGTCGTGGTTCGTCGACAACTATGCGACGCTGGTCGGCTGGAAGGCCGCGTCGAACCGCCTGATCGATTTCCAGCAGGCGATCCGCGAGGCCCAGCGGCAGGAACGGCTGCATGACGGCGAGCACGATATCCAGGTCAGCGTCGCCGACGGGCGCGCGGGCGAGCGCGACCGCATCGAGATCGATGCGCTGGCGCTGGCGCTGCCCGTGCTGGGCGGTCCCGGCCTGCCGGTGGTCAAGCGGCCCCTGGTGTCGGCGTTCTCGCTGACGATCGCGCGCGGCGAGCGCTGGCTGGTGACCGGCCCGTCGGGCTGCGGCAAGAGCGTGCTGTTCCGCGCGCTGGCCGGCATCTGGCCGTACGGCAGCGGCTCGGTGGCGATGCCGCCGCCGTCGCGCACGCTGTTCCTGCCGCAGCGCAGCTATCTGCCGGTCGGCACGCTGGCCGACGCGCTGGCCTATCCGCAGGCCGGCGACGTGCATCCGGCGCAGACGCTGCGCGACGCGCTGCGCCGCGCCCAGCTCGGCGCACTGGCCAACCAGCTCGACGTGTTCGACAACTGGGCGCTGCGGCTGTCGCCCGGCGAGCAGCAGCGGCTGGCGTTCGCGCGCGCGCTGCTGTGCAAGCCCGATTTCCTGTTCCTGGACGAGGCGACCAGCGCGCTGGACGAGGAGACCGAGCGCGCGATGTACCAGCTGATGGTCGACGCGCTGCCCGGCGCGGCGATCGTCAGCATCGCGCACCGCAGCACGGTCGCGGCCTTCCACGATCGCCGGCTGCGCTATCTGCCCGAGCGAGGGACGCTGCAGGACGATGCCGCGGACACCGGGGCCGGCGTGCCCCGTCCGGCGCTCGAGGATGGGCAAGGCGGGTCGCGTGCGGTAAGCTATCGGGTCGTACAAGAAGCGTGAACTCGGCCCGCGGGCGTCAACCCCGGCCGGGTCCGCGCCAACACGGCTAGCGCCGACAATCATGGCAGGACTGGAAAAAGATACCCCGCACCCCACCGCGCTGACGGTCCACACGCAATCGCGCGTGCTGGAAATCGGCTTCGACACTGGCGAGAGCTTCCGGCTGCCGTTCGAATACCTGCGGGTCTATTCGCCGTCGGCCGAAGTGCAGGGCCACGGCCCGGGCCAGGAAGTGCTGCAGACCGGCAAGCGCGACGTCAACGTGACCGCGGTCGAGCCGGTCGGCAACTATGCGATCCTGATCCGCTTCTCCGACGGCCACGACAGCGGCATCTATTCGTGGGACCTGCTGTACCGCCTCGGCGTAGAGCAGGACGCGCTGTGGCAGGACTACCTGCGGCGGCTCGAGGCCGCCGGCGCCGACCGCGACACGCCGATGGCCCCCGCCGCGGCGCACGGCCATGGCTGCGGCCATCACTGAGCCGCCGGTCCCACCGACTTCCCTGGATTTCTGGAGCCAGCGATGAGCGAAACCCACTTCGGGTTCGAGAAGGTCGACGAGACCGAGAAGGCCGGCAAGGTCGCCGGCGTGTTCCATTCGGTCGCGTCGAAGTACGACCTGATGAACGACCTGATGTCGGGCGGCATGCACCGGTTGTGGAAGCTGTTCACGATCGCCCAGGCCGGCGTGCGGCCGGGCCAGAAGGTGCTCGACATCGCCGGCGGCACCGGTGACCTGGCCAAGGCATTCGCGCGCCAGGCGGGCCCGACCGGCGAGGTCTGGCTGACCGACATCAACGAATCGATGCTGCGGGTGGGCCGCGACCGGCTGCTGAACGACGGCATCGTGACGCCGACGTGCCTGTGCGACGCCGAGCGGATCCCGTTCCCGGACAATCACTTCGACCTGGTCACCGTGGCCTTCGGCCTGCGCAACATGACGCACAAGGACCGGGCGCTGGCCGAGATGCGGCGCGTGACGAAGCCGGGCGGCAAGGTCATGGTGCTGGAGTTCTCCAAGGTCTGGAAGCCGCTGGAAAAGGCGTATGACGTCTATTCTTTCAAGGTGCTGCCCTGGCTGGGCCAGCGCGTCGCCGGCGACGCCCACAGCTACCGCTACCTGGCCGAGTCGATCCGCATGCACCCCGACCAGGATTCGCTTGTGCGGTTGATGGAACAAGCGGGGCTGGAAAACGTCGAATACTTCAACCTGACGGCGGGCGTGGTTGCCTTGCACGTCGGCCGTAAGTACTGAATCAGCGCCGATTGCGGCGCAATAAAAGGGGATAAGGAATCATGTCCAACATTCGCGGAAAATTCCTGGCGGGGTCGCTGGCCGGCATGCTGGCCTTCGGGATGGTGTTCGATGCGGAGGCCAAGCGGATGGGCGGCTCTCGCAGCTTCGGCAAGCAATCGTCCAACGTGACCCAGCAGCGCCAGCAGGCGCCGCAGCAGACGCCGACGCAGCAGCAGGCGCAGCAGCCGGCCCAGCAGGCCGCGCCGGCGACCGCCGGCGCCGGTGCCGCAACGGCCGCCGCGCCGCGCCGCAACTGGGGCGGCATCCTCGGCGGTATCGCCGCCGGCCTGGGCATCGGCTGGCTGCTGTCGCAGTTCGGCCTGGGCGGCGCTGCGCTGACCTTCCTGTCCAACCTGATCCTGATCGCGGCGCTGGCCTTCATCGCGATCTGGCTGATCCGCAAGTTCCGCGGCGGCGCCAAGCGTCCGCAGCCGGCGTATGCCGGCGCGGCCGGTGCCGCCGGTTCGCCGAACGGCCGGACCGACCTGAACCGCGGCGCCTTCGACCGCGGCCAGGAGCCGATGATGCGCGAGCCCGTGCTGCAGCCCTCGGCGCAGCCGGCACTGCAACCGGCCACGGCGGCCGCGGTGGCCGGATCGCAGGGCGTGCAGCCCTGGGGCGTGCCGGCGGACTTCGATACCGAAGCCTTCCTGCGCAACGCCAAGGTGTACTTCGTGCGCCTGCAGGCCGCCTGGGACGCCGGCAATCTCGACGACATCCGCGAGTTCACCACGCCGGAAATGTTTGCCGAGATCAAGATGGACCTGGGCGATCGCGGGGCACAGAGCAACCACACCGACGTGGTGACGCTGGACGCGACGCTGCTGGGCATCGAGTCGACCGACAACCAGCATGTGGCCAGCGTGCGCTTCAGCGGCATGATCCGCGAGAACGAAGGCGAGGCCGCGCAGCCGTTCGCCGAGGTGTGGAACCTGGCGAAGCCCGTCAGCGGCGCCGGCGGCTGGGTGCTGGCCGGGATTCAGCAGGAATCCTGAGCCCGCGGCCGAGTCGCTGCTTGAGCCAAGGCCCGGGTGCGGCGTGATGTGCCCGGCGCTGGCTTAGAATGGAGGCCCACGCGCCAACGCGCGTGGGCCTTTTTCATTGGCGCCGGCCTGGCCGGCGTGGTCCGCACCATCACGCCATGAACACTCTTCCGTCCGCGCTGGCCGGCCCCATCGTCGCCGCGCTCAATCATCTGCTGGAACAGGAGCCGTGGGCGCGCAAGCTGCTGACGCCCTATGCCGGCCGCGTGATCGGCTTCGATGCCGCCGCCTTCGCGATGGCCTTGCGGATCGATGCGCAAGGCATGGTCGCGCTGGCCGCCGCCGACGCGCCGCCGCCGTCGGTGACGATCGCCGTGCCGCTGCAGCAATGGCCGCTGGTGGTGGCCGATGTCGCCGCCGGCGGGCAGGCCGCCGCGATGCGCCATGTAAGGCTGGAGGGCGACGCCGAGCTGGCCAATACCGTGTCGACGCTGGCGCGCAGCCTGCGCTGGGATGCCGCGGAGGATCTGGCGCGGGCCTTGCGTGCCGTGATGGGCGGCACCGTCGGCGACAGCGTCGCGCAGCGGCTGGTCGACGGCGCGCAGCAGGCCCACGCCGGCGCGCTGCGGGTCGGGCGGGTGCTGGTCGAGAACGTGACCGAATATCTGCTGGACGAACAGCCGACACTGGTCCGCCATGCCGCGCTGGACGATTTCCGCGCCGATGTGGCCGCATTGCGCGACGATCTGGCCAGGCTGGAGAAACGGCTGGAGCGGCTGGAGCGCGGTGCGGGTGCTGGTCCGGGTGCCGGCCCCGGTGCCGGCGCCGCCCCGCTGCCGTCCGCGCATCGCTGAACCGGGCCAGCCGCGCCGAGCGCGGAACCGCTGACAAGAATCCCGCCCGCCGGCGGCAACGACGCGCAACGGCGCGTCCCGATCCGGCCGGCTTACCGACAAGACCTGCATGACCCGTTTCCTGCGCCTCTGCAAGATCGCCTTTGTCATCTTCTATTACGGCCTGGACGAGCTGGTGCTGTCCGGTTTCCAGAACCGGCATATCCGCCTGCTGGTCAGGGTCATCACGATCGGGCGCAAGCTCGACACCGTGCCGCGCGGCGTGCGGCTGCGGCTGGCGCTGACGCGGTTGGGGCCGATCTTCGTCAAGTTCGGCCAGGTGCTGTCGACCCGGCGCGACCTGCTGCCGGCCGACATCGCCGATGAACTGGCGCTGCTGCAGGACCAGGTGCCGCCGTTCGATCCGGCCGTCGCGGTCGCCATCATCGAGCGCTCGCTGGGCCGGCCGCTGACGCAGCTGTTCGAGACCTTCGAGCACCAGCCGGTCGCCAGCGCGTCGATCGCGCAGGTGCATTTCGCCACGCTGAAGGCCGGCCCGTATCGCGGCCGCGAGGTCGCGGTCAAGGTGCTGCGGCCCGGCATGCTGCCGGTGATCGACAGCGACCTGGCGCTGATGCGCGATGTCGCGGTCTGGATCGAGCGGGTCTCGGCCGACGGCAAGCGGCTCAAGCCGCGCGAGGTCGTCGCCGAGTTCGACAAGTACCTGCACGACGAGCTCGACCTGATGATCGAGGCGGCCAACGCCAGCCAGCTGCGCCGCAATTTCCAGGACACCGAGCTGCTGCTGGTGCCCGAAGTGTTCTGGGACTTCTGCAGCAGCGAGGTGTTCGTGATGGAGCGGATGCACGGCATCCCGATCTCGCGCACCGAATCGCTGAAGGCCGCCGGCGTCGACCTGCACCGGCTGGCGGAGGAGGGCGTCGAGATCTTCTTCACGCAGGTGTTCCGCGACGGCTTCTTCCACGCCGACATGCACCCCGGCAACATCCTGGTGTCGGTGCAACCCGAGACCTTCGGCCGCTATATCGCGCTGGACTTCGGCATCGTCGGCGCGCTGTCCGAGTTCGACAAGAACTATCTGGCGCAGAACTTCATCGCCTTCTTCCGCCGCGACTACCATCGCGTCGCGCTGTTGCACGTCGAGTCGGGCTGGGTACCGCCGCAGACGCGGGTCGAGGAGCTCGAGAGCGCGGTGCGCGCCTGCTGCGAGCCGTACTTCGACAAGCCGCTGAAGGAGATCTCGCTGGGCATGGTGCTGATGCGGCTGTTCCAGACCTCGCGCCGCTTCAACGTCGAGATCCAGCCGCAGCTGGTGCTGCTGCAGAAGACGCTGCTCAATATCGAAGGGCTTGGCCGCCAGCTGGACCCGGACCTCGATCTGTGGAAGACCGCCAAGCCCTACCTGGAGCGCTGGATGCACGAGCAGGTCGGCTGGCGCGGCGCTTGGGAGCGCATCCAGGTCGAGGCGCCGCAATGGGCCAAGATGCTGCCCGACTTTCCCCGCCTGGCGCATCAGTTCCTGGAACGCCGCGCGCTGGTCAACAACAGCCAGCAGGACCGCCTGCTGGCGGCGCTGGTGGTCGAGCAGCGCCGCACCAACCGGATGCTGGCGATCGGGCTGCTGCTGATCGGCGCCGTGGCCATCGCGGTGGCGGCGACGCAGCTGGTCGACTGGCTCGGTTGAGGGATTGGCCGAGGGGCGGCCTGCCGCCGTCGCCGGTCCAACCCGCTTCGATGTCCCGCGCGGCTGCCGATTTTTTTGGCAGCGCGCGCTTGTATCGCCGCTTGCATCGCTATAATCCGCGTTTTGATTCGGCTACGACCGCAGGCCAGTGCTCGTCCCAGGGCACCCGATCCGCCACCCACGCGGCCCCGACCGATGAATTGGACTGCGGACGCGCGCATGATCTTGCCGCCGTCCGCCATTCGGTTTCTTGGCCCCTGGGCTCTTTGGGATAGGGCAGCAGCATGCTGATCTGGTTCGTCATCATCTACTGGGTAATCTCGGTCGGCATCGGCCTGTGGGCCGCGCTGCGCGTGCGCAACACGACCGACTTCGCCGTGGCGGGCCGCAGCCTGCCGTTCTACGTAGTCACCGCGACCGTGTTCGCGACCTGGTTCGGCTCCGAGACCGTGCTCGGCATCCCGGCGGTATTCCTGAAGGAAGGGCTGTCCGGCGTGGTGTCCGACCCCTTCGGCTCGTCGCTGTGCCTGATCCTGGTCGGCCTGTTCTTCGCCCGTCCGCTGTACCGGATGAACCTGCTGACGATCGGCGACTACTACCACAACCGCTATGGACGGCTGGCCGAGATCCTGACCACGCTGTGCATCGTGGTGTCCTACCTGGGCTGGGTCGCGGCGCAGATCAAGGCGCTGGGGCTGGTGTTCTACACGGTCTCGGACGGCGCGCTGTCGCAGGACGCCGGCATGATGATCGGCGCGGCCAGCGTGCTGATCTACACGCTGTTCGGCGGCATGTGGTCGGTGGCGATCACCGATTTCATCCAGATGATTATCATCGTGATCGGCATGCTGTATATCGGCTACGAGGTCAGCGGCCAGGCCGGCGGCGTGTCGGCGGTGGTGTCGCACGCGGCGGCGGCGGGCAAGCTCGAATTCCTGCCCGAACTCGACCTGATCCAGATCATCGGCTTTGCCGCCGCGCTGTTTACGATGATGCTCGGCTCGATCCCGCAGCAGGACGTGTTCCAGCGGGTCACGTCGTCGCGCACCGAGCAGATCGCCGGCCGCGCCTCGGTGCTGGGCGGCGTGCTGTACTTCTGCTTCGCCTTCATCCCGATGTTCCTGGCGTATTCGGCCACGCTGATCGATCCGGCGATGGTGCAGCGCTACATCGATACCGATTCGCAACTGATCCTGCCGACGCTGATCCTGGACCACGCCCCGCTGTTCGCTCAGGTGATGTTCTTCGGCGCGCTGCTGTCGGCGATCAAGAGCTGCGCGTCGGCCACGCTGCTGGCGCCGTCGGTGACCTTCGCCGAGAACATCCTGCGGCCGTACTTCCGCCATCTGGACGACAGGCGCTTCCTGCGGGTGATGCAGGCGGTCGTGCTGGTGTTCACCACGCTGGTCACGCTGTTCGCGCTGAACTCGCACCTGTCGATCTTCCACATGGTCGAGAATGCCTACAAGGTCACGCTGGTGTCGTCGTTCGTGCCGCTCGCGTTCGGCCTGTTCTGGAAGCGCGCCACGCGCCAGGGCGGCCTGGCGGCGATCCTGCTCGGCCTGAGCTCGTGGCTGGTCTGCGAGATCGCCTTCGCCGACGCCGCGGTGCCGCCGCAGATGGTGGGCCTGCTGTTCTCGCTCGGCGGCATGCTGGTCGGCTCGCTGCTGCCGCAGTGGATCGGCGACCGCCCGCCGGTCAAGGAAGTGCATATCGCCTGATTGGCGGCCCGAAAGGGCTGCCGCGCGGCCAGATTGCGCCCCGGCCGCCAATCGGCCGGTCTGCGGCCCAGGCCGGCCGCTTTTCCGGCGGCAACGGCGTCCAAACGGTTTATAATTCAAGGCTTTGCATGGCCGGACGGTGGCGGGCGACAGCCTGGAACGCCGCGCCGGCCGCGCGCGTTGATTTCCATTGATTTTTTGTCGACCCCTTTGTTGATCCCTTGTTGACCCAATGGGGATCTCCCGGAGAACCACAATGCCGATCTATGCCTACCGTTGCGACGCCTGCGGCCATGGGCGCGATGTGCTGCAGAAAATGAGCGATGCCCCGCTCACCGACTGCCCATCCTGCAATACGGCGGGGGCCTTCAAGAAGCAGCTGACCGCAGCCGGGTTCCAGCTCAAGGGTTCTGGCTGGTACGTGACCGACTTCCGCGGCGGCAACAGCGGCAGCGCCGGCGCCAGCTCGGGCGCGTCCGGCGACGCCGGCGACGCCGGCGCCGCCAAGCCGGCCGAGACGTCGGCGTCCGCCAGCGGGGCGAGCGCGGCCGGCGGCTGCGGCAGCGCCTGCGCCTGCCACTGAACCAGGAAGGAACGTGGCAACCAACAAGAAAACTTCCGCACTGAAGACCTGGTTCCTGACCGGCCTGCTGGTGCTGGTACCGCTGGGCATCACGCTGTGGGTGCTCAGCCTGATCATCGGCACGATGGACCAGAGCCTCGCGCTGCTGCCCGAGGCCTGGCAGTTCGACCGCCAGCTGTTCGGCATGCGCGTGCCCGGCCTGGGCGCGATCCTGACGCTGCTGTTCATCCTGCTGGTCGGCGTGCTGGCGCACAACTTCATCGGCCAGCGCCTGGTGCGCTGGTGGGAAGCGCTGCTGCACCATATCCCGGTGGTCGGCCCGATCTATTCCAGCGTCAAGCAGGTCTCCGACACGCTGCTGTCCTCGTCGGGCAACGCGTTCCGCAAGGCGCTGCTGGTGCAGTACCCGCGCGAGGGCTCGTGGACGATCGCCTTCCTGACCGGCCGGCCCGGCGGCGACGTGCAGAACCACCTGCAGGGCGAATACGTCAGCGTCTACGTGCCGACCACGCCGAATCCGACCTCGGGCTTCTTCCTGATGATGCCCAAGGCCGACACCATCGAGCTCGACATGACCGTCGATGCCGCCCTGAAATACATCGTGTCGATGGGTGTGGTCGCGCCGGCCGAGCTGCCGCGCAAGGCCGCGCCGAACCGCGCCGCCGGCTCCGCTGCGGGCCCCACTGCCGGCGTCTCCGCCGCCGACCCATCGCACTCCAATTGACCGCGGGCCGCCCGAGCGCGGCCGCGCCTTACCGGGAATTTCTCCTATGTCCTCCATGCGAACTCACTACTGCGGTCTCGTGACCGAACAACTGACCGGCCAGGAAGTGGCCCTGACCGGCTGGGTGCAACGGCGCCGCGACCACGGCGGCGTGATCTTCATCGACCTGCGCGATCGCGAAGGGCTGGTGCAGGTCGTCTGCGATCCGGACCGCCCCGAAATGTTCAAGGTCGCCGAGGACATCCGCAACGAGTTCTGCATCCGCGTGACCGGCAAGGTGCGCGCGCGCCCGGCCGGCACCGAGAACGCCAACCTGACCTCGGGCAAGATCGAGGTGCTGTGCCACGAGCTGACCGTGCTGAACCCGTCGGTCACGCCCCCGTTCCAGCTCGACGACGACAACCTGTCGGAGACCACGCGCCTGACGCACCGCGTGCTGGACCTGCGCCGCCCGCAGATGCAGTACAACCTGCGCCTGCGCTACAAGGTCGCGATGGAAGTGCGCAAGTACCTGGACGAGCAGGGCTTCATCGACATCGAGACGCCGATGCTGGGCAAGAGCACGCCGGAAGGCGCGCGCGACTACCTGGTGCCGTCGCGGGTCAACCCGGGCCACTTCTTCGCGCTGCCGCAGTCGCCGCAGCTGTTCAAGCAGATGCTGATGGTGTCGGGGTTCGATCGCTACTACCAGATCACCAAGTGCTTCCGCGACGAGGACCTGCGCGCCGACCGCCAGCCCGAATTCACGCAGATCGACTGCGAGACCTCGTTCCTGACCGAGCAGGACATCCGCGACCTGTTCGAGAACATGATCCGCACGGTGTTCAAGAACACCATCGGCGTGGCGCTCGACGACAAGTTCCCGGTGATGGAATTCCGCGAGGCGATGGCCCGCTTCGGCTCGGACAAGCCCGACCTGCGCGTCAAGCTCGAATTCACCGAGCTGACCGAGGTCATGAAGGACGTCGATTTCAAGGTGTTCTCGGGTCCGGCCAACAGCGACAACGGCCGTGTGGTCGCGCTGCGCGTGCCCGGCGGCGGCCAGATCTCGCGCGGCGAGATCGATGCCTATACGCAGTTCGTCGCGATCTACGGCGCCAAGGGCCTGGCGTGGATCAAGGTCAACGAAGTGGCCAAGGGCCGCGACGGCCTGCAGTCGCCGATCGTCAAGAACCTGCATGACGCCGCGATCGCCGAGATCCTGAAGCGCTCGGGCGCGCAGGATGGCGACATCCTGTTCTTCGGCGCCGACAAGGCCAAGGTCGTCAATGACGCGATGGGCGCGCTGCGCCTGAAGATCGGCCACTCGGAATTCGGCAAGGCCAACGGCCTGTTCGAGGACGCGTGGAAGCCGCTGTGGGTCGTCGACTTCCCGATGTTCGAGTACGACGAGGAAGACGCCCGCTGGGTCGCGATGCACCACCCGTTCACCAGCCCGAAGGACGAGCATCTGGAATACCTGGCCACCGATCCGGGCAAGTGCATCGCCAAGGCCTACGACATGGTGCTCAACGGCTGGGAAATCGGCGGCGGCTCGGTGCGGATCTATCGCGAGGACGTGCAGAGCAAGGTGTTCCGCGCACTGAAGATCAACGAGGAAGAGGCGCGCGCCAAGTTCGGCTATCTGCTGGACGCGCTGCAGTACGGCGCGCCCCCGCATGGCGGCATCGCCTTCGGCCTGGACCGCATCGTCACGATGATGGCCGGCGCCGATTCGATCCGCGACGTGATCGCGTTCCCGAAGACCCAGCGCGCGCAGGATCTGCTGACGCAGGCGCCGAGCTCGGTCGACGAGAAGCAGCTGCGCGAGCTGCATATCCGGCTGCGCACGCCCGAGCCGAAGGCTTCGGCGTGATGCCGCTGGCGCACTAGCGACAGAGACGACGGCCGTGCGCGAGCGCGGCCGTTTTTTGTTTGTGTAGGCTGGGGAGGGCGATCGAGGTTTCCAATTGTTTCCCGTGGGAACGATCGGCCACCTCGCTGGGTCATCCATCGGGCTGCCCCCGGCAGCAGCGCCTGACAACGGAGAACAAAGGTGACACTGGATATCGAACTGATCCGCCAATTCCTGCTGCAGCATGCGGAGACGATCCTGACCTGGCTGGTGGCCGGGCTGGTGATGATGCTGCTGGCGCGCTTCGAGCTGCGCCGCGCGGTGCGCAAGTCCGCGCAGGCGATGTCGGAATCGGTGGCGACCACGGTGGCCGCCTGCGTTCCCGATATCGCGCATGCGGCGCAGGTCGGCAGCGCGGCGGCCGAGGGCGGTGCGGTGCAGATGCAGCGCGCCGAGGCGCTGCGGCGCGTGGCGCTGGACACCGTGGCGGCGGTGATGGCGCGCGGGCGCTGGCTCGAGGAAGTCGGCAACCTGCGCCTGCCGGAAGATGCGTTGCTGCCGGGCCGACGCGGCAGCGGTGCCGATCCGCTGCTGGTGGTCGCGCCGCAGCCCGTGGTGCAGGCCTACCTGGCCGCGCAGCGGACCTTCGAGACGATGGCCGCGCAACTGCAGGCCCGCCGCCGCGATGCGCTGGCGCTGCAGGACGCGGCGCAGGCGCTGGTGGCCGAGGCCGCGCAGATCGAGCAGGAGACCGCCAGCATCGTGCTGCGCTTCGAACAGGTGAACGCCCAGGCCGCGCAGGCGCCGCAAGGCGAGGGTGGCGACTACCAGCGCTTCCTGATCCAGAAGTACCACGCGCTGGGCCAGCGCGAGAAGGAAGTCGCGCAGGCCCGCACCGAAATGCAGGCGCGCGCCGCCCAGGCCGCCGAGGCGCTGGCGACCGAGGCCCACGCCGCCGCGGCGCGCTACACCGAATCGCTGGCGCCGCTGATGCAGCAGCTGCGCGCCGCCTGGGGCCACGGCGACTCGCCGGACGTGTTCGACAGCTGGGTGCGCGAAGCTTCCGTCCGCGAAGAGCGGGCCTGAGCGGGGGGCAATGGGGCTGGGCGCCTTGCCAGTGCCCATGCCATCACATCATCCCCACGCCTCCAGGGCTTGTCGGACTAACGCCGGTGGCGCCATCAGGCAACTGCGTTAAGCTTGTCAGCCTGTTCCCGTCCGATCCCATGCCCTACAAGATTCCCGAATCCGTGCTGGTCGTGATCCATACGGCCGATCTGCAGGTCCTGCTGCTGGAGCGGGCCGACCGTCCCGGCTTCTGGCAATCGGTCACCGGCAGCCTCGATACCCCCGACGAACCCCTGGCATTGACCGCCGCCCGCGAGGTGGCCGAGGAAACCGGCATCGTCGCCAGCGAGCACCGCTTGCAGGACTGGGGCCACCACATCGAGTACGAGATCTACCCCGAATGGCGCCATCGCTACGCGCCCGGCGTCACGCGCAATGTCGAGCACTGGTTCGGCCTGTGCGTCGACCGGCCGCTGCCGGTCACGCTGGCGCCGCGCGAGCATCTGCAATCGGTCTGGCTGCCGTGGGAGCAGGCGGCCGCGCGCTGCTTCTCGTCGAGCAATGCCGAAGCGGTCCGCCAGCTGGCCTGGCGCGCCGCGGCCGGGGCGACTGCCTGTGCGGCAGGCGCCGTTGGCCCCGTCGCCATCGCGGACGCCGGCCACTCCGGAGGGCCGCGATGAAGTTGCGTGTGGTCACCTACAACATCCACAAGGGACTGACCGGCTTCGCGCGCCGCCCGCGCATCCAGCATGTGCGCGACGGCCTGCAGACGGTCGACGCCGACATCGTCTTCCTGCAGGAAGTGCAGGACCGCAACGACCGCCTGGTGGCCGCCGCGCTGTTCGATTCCGACTACACGCAGCTGAACTACCTGGCGACCGATGCCTATCCGCATTCGGTCTATGGCCGCAACGCGGTCTACGACCACGGCCACCACGGCAACGCGATCCTGTCGCGCCATCCGATCCTGATGTCGGAGAACCTCGATATCTCGGACCATCGCTTCGAGCAGCGCGGGCTGCTGCATGCAGTGGCCGACATCCACGGCATCGAGGCGCATCTGATCTGCGTGCATTTCGGCCTGTTCGCGCGCAGCCGCGCGCGCCAGGCCGAGGCCCTGGTCGAACGGGTGCGCAACGTGGTGCCGGCCGACGCGCCGCTGGTGATCGCCGGCGACTTCAACGACTGGAACCACCGGCTCGACGCGCTGATCTGCAATACGCTGGGCGCGCTGGAGGCCTCGCATGCGCGCGGTTCCCGGCTGCATACCTTTCCGAGCCATATGCCGTGGTGGCAGCTCGACCGCATCTACGTGCGCGGCTTCGAGATCGAGCGCGCCCGCGTGCTGACCGGCCGCGACTGGGCGCAGCGCTCGGACCACGTGCCGCTGGTCGCCGAGCTGGCGCG
Source organism: Cupriavidus gilardii (assembly GCF_013347325.1). Lineage (NCBI taxonomy): Bacteria > Pseudomonadati > Pseudomonadota > Betaproteobacteria > Burkholderiales > Burkholderiaceae > Cupriavidus > Cupriavidus gilardii. The sequence continues at coordinate 455,800 of NZ_CP054626.1, forward strand.
GCCGCAGGTACCCGAGGTCAATCCGCGGCACAGCGACGAGACGGCGGGCGCGGCCGGCTAGCCGCCCGGTTCGCTGGCCCGGCGGCGAAGCCGCGCTACCGCTTTCGCTTCAGCGACAGCCCAGCCTGCTCCCGCACGAAGGCCTCGATGGCGTCGATCCGATTCAGGTCGAGCACTGGCAGCCGGGTCAGCGCGGCCACCCGCTCGGGGTCGTCCGTGGCGACGCCGACGATGCCGGGCACGTCGGGCCACAGCGGCGGCCGGCCATGGCCGGGACGATAGACCTCCAGCTTGGGCACGTCGCTGTGCTTGTATCCCTCGACCAGAACCAGGTCGGTATCGGCCGGCAGCACCGCCAGCGCGTCGGCCAGTTCGGGCGACGGCGCGCCCTGCGCGTAGCGGCGCATCAGCGTCAGATGGCGTGCGCCGACCAGCACCACATTGGCACAGCCGGCCTCGCGCATGCGCCACGAATCCTTGCCCGGGGTGTCGGGGTCGAATCCGTGATGGGTGTGTTTGATGCCGGCCACGCGCAGGCCGGCGCCGACGAAGCGGGGGATCAACTGGTCCAGCAAGGTGGTCTTGCCGCTGCCGGAGGTGCCGGCGATACCGAAAACCTTCACGATGGAATCAGCTCAGTGCGCGGGGGCGAGGGTGGGACGATGTCGTGGACGAGGCTGTCAACGCAGACGCCAACGAAGTCGGGAACAAAGTCGGGAATAAAGCGCGACGATAGCAGAGTCGGGCCGCGCCCGTCCGTCCCGGTCCGCCTGCCCCGCGCCGGACCCGATGCCTGGTTCGACATCCCGCGCCGCTGCGCGCCGGGTGGCGTTTCCGCCGCCAGGTGACCGATAATGCCGTCATGTCCTTGCCCGAGAGCCCAAGCGAATCCGTCCGCTCTTCCATGACCGCCGTCGCCCATGCGGTAGAAGGCACGACGGAGGCGGCCGCCGCCACGACCCTCGACGCGCGCCACGGCTCCCGCCTGCTGCGCGGCGGGCCCGGCCGTCCGGTGGGCGGCAATCGTGTCGAACTGCTGCGCGGCGGCGCCGACTACTTTCCCGCGCTGATCGCCGCGATCGACCAGGCGGTGCTGTCGGTCTCGCTGGAGACCTATATCTATGCCGACGACGAGGTCGGCCAGGCCGTCGCCGACGCGCTGCTGCGCGCGGTCGAGCGCGGCGTGCGCGTGCACCTGCTGGTCGACGGCTTCGGCGCGGGCGACATGCCGGCGGCGCTGGTCGAGCGGCTGGAGCGGGGTGGCGTCAGGCTGCGGGTCTACCGGCCGCTGCGTGGCTTCCGGCTGGCGCGCCGGCATCTGCGCCGGCTGCACCGCAAGCTGGCGGTGATCGACCGGCGCGTTGCCTTCGTCGGCGGCATCAACATCATCGACGATCACAATCACGGCCCCTTCGACGAGGCCCAGCTCGGTCCGCGCTACGACTTCGCGGTGCGGGTCACCGGTCCGCTCGCGAGCCAGATCGCGCTGACGGCGGAGCGGCTGTGGTGGCGGCTCGCGCTGCGCGGCGAGATGCAGGGCGGCGGACTGGCCGGCGGCCTGTCGGGCCTGGCCGGCGAGTTCCCTTTGCCGCCGGGTCCGCTGCCCGCGCCCGCCGACGGCGGCGGCGTGCGGGCGGCACTGCTGCTGCGCGACAACCTGCGCAATCGCCGCACCATCGAGCGCGCCTATCTGCAGGCGCTGGGCGCAGCGCGGCACGATGTGATCATCGCCAACGCCTATTTCCTGCCCGGGGCCAAGATGCGGCGCGCGCTGCTGGCCTGCCGCCGCCGCGGCGTGCGCGTGCGGCTGCTGCTGCAGGGCATGGTCGAGTACCGGCTGCAGCATTACGCGACCCACGCGCTGTACGCGACGCTGCTCGAGGCCGGCGTCGAGATTCACGAGTACGCCGAGAGCTTCCTGCACGCCAAGGTCGCGGTGGTCGACGACAGCTGGGCGACGGTCGGCTCCAGCAACATGGATCCGTTCAGCCTGCTGCTGGCGCGCGAGGCCAATGTCGCGGTCTACGACGAGGCCTTTGCCGCCAGGCTGCGCGACGAGCTGGAGCGCGCGATCGCACAGCGCAGCGCACCGGTCGTGCCCGAGGACCATGCCCGCCGCGGACGCCTGCGCCGCTGCCTGGACTGGATGGCCTACATGCTGTTGCGCTTCGGCGTCATGGTCGCCGGGGCCGCGGGCCGCTACTGAAACGTGGCATGCCGGTGCTGCCTTGCGGCAAAATGCGGCGCGCACCGGCACCTCGGCCTCGCCGCCGATGCCGACCGCCGGATGTTGCACCGCAGTTCGGCCGACGAGCGGTTTAGAAACGAAGGTCTAATTAAAAACTTGATAGCGGCAGGCGCGGCCAGAATAATCTGAACGACCGTTCTTTTTTGGCTTAGACTGCGTGCATTCGCCGCCTGGCCCGCTCTACCGGGCGGGCCGGCGGCGATCGACATCACAGGCCAGGGCCAAGCGCGGCATCGCGAACCGATGCCGCAAAAAGTACGGAGAAAAATCATGCGACACCAGTCAGCCCGTCTCGAATCCGCCGCCAACGCGACTCCCACCCCGATGCGCAAGGGGGAGATGACGCGCGTGGCGATTCTCGACGCCGCACTGGAATTGTCGTCCCGCGACGGACTCGAAGGTTTGACGATCGGTCTGCTCGCGGAACGCATGCAAATGAGCAAGAGCGGCGTGTTCGCGCATTTCGGTTCGCGCGAAGACCTGCAGGTGGAGGTGGTGCGCGAGTATCACCGCCGGTTCGAGCAGGAGGTCTTCTATCCCTCGCTGAACGAGCCGCGCGGTCTGCCGCGGCTGTGGTCGATGGTGCGTCGCTGGATGGAAAAACGGATCCAGGAAGTTACCACCGGCTGCATCTACATCAGCGGGGCGGTCGAATACGATGACCGCGCGGAAAGCCCGGTGCGCGACGAGCTGATCAAGAGCGTCACGATCTGGCGGGCCGCGCTGACACGCGCGATCGAACAGGCCAAGGAAGAAGGCCATCTGCGCGCGGACTGCGATCCGCGGCTGATGCTGTTCGAGATGTACAGCCTCGAGCTGGGGCTGCATCACGACGCCCGCTTCCTGCGCCTGCCCGACAGCGCCGAGCTTGCCATGGTCGCGCTCAACAAGCTGATTCAGTCCTACCGTACCTGATGCCGCCGCGGGCATGGCGTGCTTGACAGCACCAGCGGCGCGGCGGCTTCGCCAACTCCAAGGAGATCTTGATGGGCCAGTACACCGCTCCGCTGCGCGACATGCAATTCGTGCTGCACGAACTGCTCGGCGTCGAGGCCGAGCTCAAGGCGATGCCGCCGCACGCCGACATCGACGCGGACACCATCAACCAGGTCATCGAGGAAGCCGGCAAGTTTTGCTCGGAAGTCATTTTCCCGTTGAACCAGAGCGGCGACCGCGAGGGCTGCACCCACCACGGCGACGGCGTCGTGACCGCGCCGACCGGCTTCAAGGAAGCCTACCGGCAGTACGTCGAGGCCGGCTGGCCGGCGCTGGCCTGCGATCCGGAATTCGGCGGCCAGGGCCTGCCGATCCTGGTCAACAACGCGCTGTTCGAGATGCTGAACTCGGCGAACCAGGCCTGGACCATGTATCCCGGCCTGTCGCACGGCGCCTACGAGGCGCTGCACGCCCACGGCACGCCCGAGCTGCAGCAGCGCTACCTACCCAAGCTGGTGTCGGGCGAATGGACCGGCACGATGTGCCTGACCGAGCCGCACTGCGGCACCGACCTGGGCATCCTGCGCACCAGGGCCGAACCGCTGGACGACGGCTCGTACAGCCTGACCGGCACCAAGATCTTCATCTCGGCCGGCGAACACGACCTGTCGGCCAACATCATCCACCTGGTGCTGGCGCGCCTGCCTGACGCGCCGCAGGGTACCAAGGGCATCTCGCTGTTCGTGGTGCCGAAGTTCATTCCCGATGCCGACGGCAATCCGGGCGAGCGCAACGGCATCGTCTGCGGCTCGATCGAGCACAAGATGGGCATCCACGGCAACGCCACCTGCGTGATGAACCTGGACGGCGCGCGCGGCTGGCTGGTCGGCGAGCCCAACAAGGGCCTGAACGCGATGTTCGTGATGATGAACGCCGCGCGGCTCGGCGTCGGCATGCAGGGCCTGGGCCTGACCGAGGTCGCCTACCAGAACTCGGTGGCCTACGCGAAGGAACGGCTGCAGATGCGTTCGCTGACCGGGCCGAAGGCACCGGACAAGCCGGCCGATCCGATCATCGTGCATCCGGACGTGCGCCGCATGCTGCTGACGCAGAAGGCCTTCGCCGAGGGCGGCCGCGCGTTCAGCTACTGGACCGCGCTGCAGATCGACCGCGAGCTGTCGCACCCGGACGAGGCCGTGCGCAAGCAGGCCGGCGACCTGGTCGCGCTGCTGACGCCGGTGATCAAGGCCTTCCTGACCGACAACGCGTTCATCGCCACCAATGAAGGGATGCAGGTGTTCGGCGGCCACGGCTATATCTCCGAATGGGGCATGGAGCAGTACGTGCGCGATGCCCGCATCAACATGATCTACGAGGGCACCAACACGATCCAGGCGCTGGACCTGCTGGGCCGCAAGATCCTCGGCGACATGGGCGCGAAGATGAAGGCCTTCGGCAAGATCGTGCAGGAGTTCGTCGAGGCCGAGGGCACCGACGAGGCGATGCAGGAGTTCGTCAATCCGCTGGCGGACCTGGGCGACAAGGTGCAGAAGCTGACGATGGAGATCGGCATGAAGGCGATGGCCAATCCCGACGAGGTCGGCGCCGCCGCGGTGCCGTACCTGCGCGTGGTCGGCCACCTGGTGTTCGCCTATTTCTGGGCCCGGATGGCGAAGATCGCGCTGCAAAAGCAGGACAGCGGCGACAAGTTCTACACCGCCAAGCTGGCCACCGCGCGCTTCTATTTCGCCAAGCTGCTGCCGGAGACCGCCGCGCAGATCCGCATGGCGCGCGCCGGCGCCGCGCCGCTGATGGCGCTGGACGCGGAATTGTTCTGAGGCACTGAAAACACTCTGTCGGTTTCCCTCTCCCTCCCTTTGGGAGAGGGGCAGGGGAGAGGGCAGCGGCGGCAGCGTGCGGTATCGCCGGTATTGCCGCCGCATGCCCTCTTCCCCAACCCCCCTCCCGCACGCGGGAGAGGGGAGAAAACCGAGGGGCACTCATCATTTCAACGCTCATCTCCAAGGAGCGCGCATGTCCAATTTCATCGTCAAGAAAGTCGCCGTGCTGGGTGCCGGCGTCATGGGCGCGCAGATCGCGGCCCACCTCGTCAATGCCCGCGTGCCGGTGGTGCTGTTCGACCTGCCGGCCAAGGAAGGCCCGAAGAACGGCATCGTGCTGCGGGCCATCGACAACCTGAAGAAGCTGTCCCCGGCGCCGCTGGGCCTGAAGGACGACGCCGGCCTGATCCGCGCCGCCAATTACGAGGACGACCTCGCGCTGCTGAAGGAATGCGACCTGGTGATCGAGGCGATCGCCGAGCGCATGGACTGGAAGCACGACCTGTACAGGAAGGTCGCCCCGCATCTGGGCGCCGACGCGATCTTCGCCACCAATACCTCGGGCCTGTCGATCACCGCGCTGTCCGAGGGCTTCGACGCCGAGCTGAAGGCGCGCTTCTGCGGCGTGCACTTCTTCAACCCGCCGCGCTACATGCATCTGGTCGAGCTGATCCCGACCGAGGCGACGCAGCCGGCCATTCTCGACCGCCTGGAAGCCTTCCTGACCACCACGCTCGGCAAGGGGGTGGTGCGCGCCAAGGACACGCCGAACTTCATCGCCAACCGCGTCGGCATCTTCTCGATCCTGGCGGTGTTTGCCGAGGCCGAGAAGTACGGCATCCCGTTCGACGTGGTCGACGACCTGACCGGCAGCAAGCTGGGCCGCGCCAAGTCGGCCACCTTCCGCACCGCCGACGTGGTGGGCCTGGACACGATGGCCCACGTGATCAAGACCATGCAGGACAACCTGCGCGACGATACGTTCGCGCCGGTGTACCAGACCCCCGCGGTGCTCAAGTCGCTGGTCGATGCCGGCGCGCTGGGCCAGAAGACCGGCGCCGGCTTCTACAGGAAGGAAGGCAAGCAGATCAAGGTGCTCGACGCCAAGACCGGCCAGTACGTCGACGCCGGCGGCAAGGCCGACGAGATCGTCGCGCGCATGCTGAAGAAGGAGCCGGCCGAGCGCATCAAGCTGCTGCGCGAATCGGGCAATCCGCAGGCGCAGTTCCTGTGGGCGATCTTCCGCGACGTGTTCCACTACATCGCCGTCTATCTGGACCAGATCGCCGGCTCGGCGGCCGACGTCGACCTGGCGATCCGCTGGGGCTTCGGCTGGAACTCGGGTCCGTTCGAGGACTGGCAGGCCGCGGGCTGGCAGCAGGTCGCGCAATGGGTCAAGGAAGACATCGAGGCCGGCAAGGCGCTGTCGAAGGCGCCGCTGCCCGACTGGGTCTTCGCCGGCCCGGTGGCGGACAACCAGGGCGTGCATTCGGCGCAGGGCTCGTGGTCGCCGGCCACGCAGTCGTTCGTCGGCCGCAGCGCGCTGCCGGTCTATCGCCGCCAGGCCTTCCGCGCCGCACTGAAGGGCAGCGACGCGGCCGATCCGCGCAAGGCCGGGCGCACCGTCGAGCAGAACGACGCGGTGCGGATCTGGGTCTGCGAGGGCCAGGACGACGTGCTGGTGATCTCGTTCAACAGCAAGATGAACACGATCGGACCGGACACGATCGACGGGCTGATCCGCGCGATCGATCTGGCCGAGAGCGCCTACAAGGGCCTGGTGGTGTGGCAGCCGACCTCGCTGCAGCTGGGCGCGCCGGGCGGTCCGTTCTCGGCGGGCGCGAACCTGGAGGCCGCGATGCCGGCCTTCATGATGGGCGGCGCCAAGGGCGTCGAGCCCTTCGTCAGGAAGTTCCAGGACGGCATGATGCGCGTCAAGTACGCCGCGGTGCCGGTGGTGTCGGCGGCGTCGGGCATCGCGCTGGGCGGCGGCTGCGAGCTGATGCTGCATTCGGCGCGGCGCGTGGCGGCGCTCGAGACCTATGTCGGTCTGGTCGAGGTCGGCGTCGGGCTGGTGCCGGCCGGCGGCGGCCTGAAGGAAGCCGCGCTGGCGGCCGCGCGCGCGGCGCAGGCGGCAGGCAGCACCAACTATCTGCAGTTCCTGACGCAGCGCTTCCAGAACGCGGCGATGGCCAAGGTCTCGGGCTCGGCGCTGGAGGCGCGGCAGATGGGCTATCTGCAGGCGGGCGATCCGATCGTCTTCAACGTGCACGAGCTGCTGCACGTCGCCTGCAGCGAGGTGCGCGCGCTGCACGAGGCAGGCTACCGGCCGCCCGCGCAGGGCGAACTGGTGCCGGTGGCGGGCCGCTCGGGCATCGCCACGATCAAGGCGTCGCTGGTCAACATGCGCGACGGCGGCTTCATCTCCGCGCACGACTTCCTGATCGCCTCGCGTATCGCCGAGGCGGTCTGCGGCGGCGACGTCGAAGCGGGCGCGCTGGTCAGCGAGGAATGGCTGCTGGCGCTGGAGCGCCGCGCCTTCATCGAACTGCTGGGCAACCCCAAGACGCAGGAACGCATCATGGGCATGCTGCAGACCGGCAAGCCGGTGCGCAACTAATCGGCACGCGAGGAAATCGATCATGAAACAACTGCAAGACGCCTATATCGTTGCCGCGACCCGCACGCCGATCGGCAAGGCGCCCAAGGGCGCGTTCAAGCACTACCGGCCCGACGATCTGCTGGCCACCACGCTGCGCGCCGCGCTGGCGCAGGTGCCGAACCTCGATCCGGCGCTGATCGAGGACGCCATCGTCGGCTGCGCGATTCCCGAAGCGCAGCAGGGCCTGAACGTCGCGCGCATCGGCGCGCTGCTGTCGGGCCTGCCGACCTCGGTCGGCGGCATCACGGTGAACCGCTTCTGCGCCTCGGGCCTGAGCGCCGTCGCGATGGCGGCCGACCGCATCCGCGTCGGCGAGGCCGACGTGATGATCGCCGCCGGCGTCGAATCGATGAGCATGGTGCCGATGATGGGCAATACGCCGTCGATGTCGCCGTCGATCTTCGCGCGCGACGAGAACGTCGGCATCGCCTATGGCATGGGCCTGACGGCCGAGCAGGTGGCGCGCCAATGGAAGGTCAGCCGCGAGGATCAGGACGCCTTCGCGCTGGCCTCGCACCAGAAGGCGCTGGCCGCGCAGCAGGCCGGCGAGTTCGCCGACGAGATCACGCCGGTCGAGATCGTCGAGAAGCTGCCGAACCTGGCCAGCGGCGAGGTCGAGCTCAAGACCCGCACGCTGTCGCTCGACGAGGGCCCGCGTCCCGATACCTCGCTCGAAGGGCTGGCGAAGCTGCGCCCGGTGTTCGCCAACAAGGGCAGCGTGACCGCCGGCAACAGCTCGCAGACCTCGGACGGCGCCGGCGCGCTGATCCTGGTCTCGGAGAAGATCCTGAAGGCCTGCAACCTGGTGCCGCTGGCGCGCTTCGTGTCGTTCGCGGTGCGCGGCGTGCCGCCGGAGATCATGGGCATCGGTCCGAAGGAAGCGATTCCGGCCGCGCTGAAGGCGGCGGGCATGACACAGGACCAGCTCGACTGGATCGAACTGAACGAGGCGTTCGCCGCGCAGGCGCTGGCGGTGATCCGCGACCTCGGCCTCGATCCGGCCAGGCTGAACCGGATGGGCGGCGCGATCGCGCTGGGGCACCCGCTGGGCGCGACCGGCGCGATCCGCTCGGCCACCGTGGTCCATGCGCTGCGACGGCACAACCTGAAGTACGGCATGGTGACCATGTGCGTCGGCACGGGCATGGGCGCCGCCGGTATCTTCGAACGGGTTTGACGCGAATCGTTCTGCAAGCCGTCCCGTGGGCCGTCCTTCTGGCGGGCGGTTCCCGGGAGTCCCGGCGGTTCCGGCCGCCCGCCCCCCCGACAAGAACACCGACCACCAAGGAGACACCATGAGCATCCTGACCCGCATCGAGCAAGGCGTGCTGACCATCGAGTTCGACCGCCTGGACAAGAAGAACGCGATCACCGCGGCGATGTACCAGCAGATGGCCGACGCGCTGCGCGCGGCGGCGAGCGACGACGCCGTGCGGGCGATCGTGATCCGCGGCAAGGACGAGATCTTCACCGCCGGCAACGATCTGGAAGACTTCATGAAGCGGCCGCCGAGCAGCGAGGAAGACGCCACCAAGGCGCCGGTGTTCCAGTTCCTGCACGAGATCAGCCATGCCGCCAAGCCGCTGGTGGCGGCGGTCAGCGGGCCGGCGGTCGGTATCGGCACCACGCTGCTGCTGCATTGCGACCTGGTCTATGCCGCCGAGGGCGCGCGTTTCTCGCTGCCGTTCGTGCAGCTGGGCCTGTGTCCCGAAGCGGCGTCCAGCCTGCTGCTGCCGCGCCTGGCCGGCTACCAGCGCGCCGCCGAGAAGCTGCTGCTGGGCGAGCCGTTCAGTGCGCAGGAGGCCCAGCAGATCGGCCTGGTCACGCGCGTGGTGGCGGCTGGCGAGCTGCAAGAGTTCGCGCTGGCGCAGGCGCGCAAGCTGGCGGCGCTGCCGGCGTCGTCGCTGCGGGAAACCAAGCGGCTGATGAAGGGCGTCGATACCGCGCAGATGGAAACGCAGATGGCGCAGGAAGGCGCGGTGTTCCGCCGGCTGCTGCAGTCGCCGGAAGCGAAGGAGGCCTTCACGGCGTTCTTCGAGAAGCGCAAGCCGGATTTCTCGAAGTTCAATTGATCGGTTGAATGGCCTGGATGGGTTGGGGCATGCCCCCAGCCCTCACACCTTCGGCAGCACCCGCGGCTGCCGGTCCTCGTCGGTCGCCACGTAGGTCAGCGTGGCCTCGGTGACCTTGACGATCTCGTTGCTATGGCGCATCCGCTGCGCATAGACCTCGACCTCGACGGTGATCGAGGTCCGTCCCGTCTTGACGATGTCGGCATAGAAGCTGACCAGGTCGCCGACGAACACCGGATGCTTGAACAGGAAGGAATTGACCGCGACCGTGGCGACGCGGCCCTGCGCGCGCTCGACCGCCGGGATCGAGCCGGCGATGTCGACCTGCGCCATGATCCAGCCGCCGAACACGTCGCCGTGCACATTGGCATCGGCGGGCATCGGCACCACGCGCAGCGCGGGGTTCTTGCCGGGAGGCAGGGACGACAGGGTTTCGGTCAGGTTCATGGTCAATCCGGCTAACGGCGAAGGGGGCGAAGCGGGCAAAAACCCCCCGCGCCGAACTCTGCGACAATCGCATATTGGCCCGAATTCTAACGTATGCGACGCTATTCCACGACGGACGAGCCGGCCCCCACGGCCCCGTCCTCGCCGCTGTTCTCCGTCGCGCGCGGCCAGCGCAGCGACTGGCAGACCGTGCGCAATCTGCTTCCCTATCTGTGGCATTACAAGTGGCGCGTGATGCTGGCGCTCACCTGCCTGGTGGCGGCCAAGGCCGCCAACCTGGGCGTGCCGGTGCTGATGAAGCGGCTGATCGACGCGATGAACATCGCCCCGGGCGATCCTCGCGCGCTGCTGGCGGTGCCGGCCGGGCTGATCGTCGCCTACGGCCTGCTGCGGCTGTCGACCACGCTGTTCACCGAGCTGCGCGAGATCCTGTTCTCCAAGGTCACGCAGAGCGCGGTGCGCGAGATCGCGCTGCAGGTATTCCGCCATCTGCACAGCCTGTCGCTGCGCTTCCATCTGGACCGGCAGACCGGCGGCATGAGCCGCGACATCGAGCGCGGCACGCGCGGCATCCAGTCGCTGATCTCGTATTCGCTGTACAGCATCCTGCCGACGCTGGTCGAGATGGCGCTGGTGATGGGCTTCTTCCTGCTGCACTACGACATCTGGTTCGCCGCGATCACCGGCGGCGCGCTGCTTGCCTATATCGTCTTCACGGTGGTGGTGACCGAATGGCGCACGCACTTCCGCCGCAAGATGAACGAGCTCGATTCGCGCGCCAACCAGAAGGCGATCGACTCGCTGCTGAACTTCGAGACCGTCAAGTATTTCGGCAACGAGGCCTACGAGGCCGCGCGCTACGACGAGAACCTGCGCACCTACCGGACCGCCGCGATCCGCTCGCAGAATTCGCTGTCGCTGCTGAACTTCGGCCAGCAGGCGATCATCGCGATCGGCCTGATCCTGATCCTGTGGCGCGCCACCGTCGGCGTGGCGCAGGGCGTGCTGACGCTGGGCGACCTGGTGCTGGTCAATACGCTGATGATCCAGCTGTATATCCCGCTCAATTTCCTCGGCGTGATCTATCGCGAGATCAAGCAGGCCACCACCGACATGGACCGGATGTTCGTGCTGCTCGGCACCAACCGCGAAGTCGCCGACGCGCCCGATGCGCGGCCGCTGGCCGTGCGCGGCGCCGAAGTGCGTTTCAGCCATGTCGGCTTTGGCTACGACAGCAACCGCCGCATCCTCGACGACGTCGATTTCACGATCGCGGCCGGCACCACCACCGCCGTGGTCGGCCATAGCGGCTCGGGCAAATCGACGCTGGCGCGGCTGCTGTTCCGCTTCTACGACGTCGGCAGCGGCGCGGTGCTGGTCGACGGCCAGGACATCCGCACCGTGACGCAGGACAGCCTGCGGCGCGCGATCGGCATCGTGCCGCAGGACACCGTGCTGTTCAACGACAGCATCTACTACAACATCGCCTATGGCCGCCCGGGCGCGAGCCGCGACGAGGTCATCGAGGCCGCGCGCGCCGCGCAGATCGACGCCTTCATCCGCGAACTGCCGCAGGGCTACGACACGCCGGTCGGCGAGCGCGGGCTCAAGCTGTCGGGCGGCGAGAAGCAGCGCGTGGCGATCGCGCGCACGCTGCTGAAGAACCCGCCGATCCTGATCTTCGACGAAGCGACCTCGGCGCTGGACTCGCGCACCGAGCAGGCGATCCAGGCCGAGCTGATGCGGCTGGCGCAGAACCGCACCACGCTGCTGATCGCGCACCGGCTGTCCACCGTGGTGCATGCCGACCAGATCCTGGTGATGGACCGCGGCCGCATCGTCGAGCGCGGCACGCATGCGGAACTGATGCGCGCGGACGGCCGCTATGCCGAGATGTGGCGCATCCAGGCGCGCAGCGCGGCGCAGGGCGCCGCCGCCGCGGACGGCGGCGAGCTGGCCCGCATCGAAGGCGCCGCGGCGGTGGCGGCCGATCTCGGCGACGCGACGCAGGACGCCTGAGACCACCGAGGTCGCCTTCGTATTGTCGACAATGGCGGCGCGCAATCGCGCGCGGCCATGTCCGATGCACAAGTTTGGTTGGACAAGACGCCGCGGTCATGCCCCGCTTTGGGGCGGTTTCGATGCGGTTTTGGCTGGCATATCGCTTGCAGACACTGTTCGCGCAAGACAGGCACGAACAGGAGAGCAAACATGCCGCAGGACACGCCGCATCACGGGTCGCAACACGGATCGCATCACCAGCATACGCAGCAGGACACGCATCGCCACGAGCAGGCACGACAGACCTGCGCCGGCACGGCGCCATCGATGCTGCGCCGCCGGATGCTGCGGCTCGGCACGATGCTTGGCACCGCAATGGTGCTGTCGACACAATGGGCCGCGCCGGCCCATGCACAGGCCGCGACCAAGGTCCGCTTCCAGCTCGACTGGCGCTTCGAGGGTCCGTCGGCGCTGTTCCTGCTCGGCGAGCAGAAGGGCTACTACAAGGCCGAGAAGCTCGATGTGTCGATCGACGCCGGCAACGGCTCGGGCAACGTGGTCAACCGCGTGGCCTCCGGCACCTATGACATGGGCTTCGCCGACCTGGCCTCGGTGATGGAGTTCTACGGCAACAACCCGGACGCGAAGAACAAGCCGGTGGCCGTGATGATGGTCTACAACAACACGCCGGCCGCCGTGCTGGCGCTGAAGAAGTCGGGCATCAAGGCGCCGAAGGACCTGGCCGGCAAGAAGCTCGGCGCGCCGGTGTTCGATGCCGGCCGCCGCGCCTTCCCGATCTTCGCCAGGGCCAACGGCCTGCAGGCATCGAGCTTCAACTGGCAGGCGATGGACCCGACGCTGCGCGAGACCATGCTGACGCGCGGCGATCTCGATGCGATCACCGGGTTCTCGTTCACCTCGATCCTGAACCTGAATGCGCGCGGCGTGAAGGACGAGGACATCGTGGTGCTGCCGTACCCGCAATACGGCGTCAAGCTGTACGGCAATGCGGTGATCGCGTCGGAGGACTTCCTGAAGAAGAACCCCGAGGCGGTCAAGGCCTTCCTGCGCGCCTTCGCCAAGTCCGCGCGCGACGTGATCGCCAGGCCCGAAGAGGGCATCAAGGCTGTCAAGGCGCGCGACGGCATCATCGACGAGAAGCTCGAGGTCCGGCGCCTGAAGCTGGCGCTCGACAGCGTAGTCAGGTCGCCCGACGCGAAGGCCGAGGGCTTCGGCCGCGTCAACAAGCCGCGGCTGTCGCTGATGGCGTCGCAGGTCGCCGATGCGTTCGGCACCAAGGGCCGGATCAACCCGGATGCGCTGTGGACCGACGCCTATCTGCCGTCGGCGGCGGAACTGGACGTGCTGCGATGACGGTGGAAACCGCTGCGTTCGCTGCCGCACCGTCCGCGCCGCCCGGCGCGGACGCCGAAGCCCCGTTCGTCGACTTCAATCGCGTCTGGCTGGCCTACAACGACGAGCTGGCCCGCAACGGCGAGTTCGCGGTCGAGGACATCTCGCTGCAGGTCCAGCCGGGCGAGTTCATCGCGATCGTCGGGCCGTCGGGCTGCGGCAAGTCGACTTTCATGAAGCTGGCCACCGGCTTGAAGCCGGCCACGCGCGGCGTGGTCAGGATCGCCGGCGAGAGGGTGACCGGGCCGCTGAAGATGGTCGGCATGGCCTTCCAGGCGCCGACGCTGCTGCCGTGGCGCACCACGCTGCAGAACGTGATGCTGCCGCTCGAGATCGTCGAGCCTTACCGCTCGACGCTGCGCGCCCGCCGCGACGAATACGTCGAGCGCGCCCGCACGCTGCTGCGCACCGTGGGCCTGGCCGGCTACGAGGACAAGTACCCGTGGCAGCTGTCCGGCGGCATGCAGCAGCGCGCGTCGATCTGCCGCGCGCTGATCCACGAGCCGCGCATGCTGCTGCTGGACGAACCGTTCGGCGCGCTCGACGCCTTCACGCGGGAAGAACTGTGGTGCGTGCTGCGCGACCTGTGGCAGGCCCAACGCTTCAACGTGATCCTGGTCACCCACGATCTGCGCGAGGCGGTGTTCCTGGCCGATACGGTCTACGTGATGAGCCAGCGGCCGGGCCGCATCCTGATGCGCAAGCCGATCGAGCTGCCGCGTCCGCGCGATCTGGAACTGACCTATACCGAACCCTTCGCCGATCTGGTGCACACGCTGCGCGAGAAGATCGGCCATGTCCGCCAGCACTGAGATGACCACGTTGACCGATTCGACGCAGCGGCGCGTGGAGCGCGTCGCGCCCTGGCTGCTGCTGGCTGCCTGCCTGCTGCTGTGGCAGGGCGCCTGCATGATCTTCGAGGTGTCCGACTTCATCCTGCCGAGCCCGGCGGCCATCGTGGTGTCGCTGGTCGACTATTGGGACGTGATCGCGGCCCATGCGTGGCGCACCTTCTGGACCACGATGGTGGGCTTCGGCATCGCGATCGCGGTCGGCGTGGTGCTGGGCCTGCTGATGGGGTCGTCGCGGCTCGCGTATGCGGCCGGCTATCCGTTGATGACGGCGTTCAACGCGCTGCCCAAGGCCGCCTTCGTGCCGATCCTGGTGGTGTGGTTCGGCCTCGGCGCCGGGCCGGCGATCCTGACGGCGTTCCTGATCTCGTTCTTTCCGGTGATGGTCAATATCGCCACCGGGCTGGCGACGCTCGAGCCCGAGCTGGAGGACGTGCTGCGCGTGCTCGGCGCCCGGCGCACCGACGTGCTGTTCAAGGTCGGACTGCCGCGCGCGATGCCGTATTTCTTCGCCTCGCTGAAGGTCGCGATCACGCTGGCCTTCGTCGGCACCACGGTGTCGGAGATGAACGCGGCCAACGAAGGCATCGGCTATCTGCTGGTATCGGCCGGCTCGGCGATGAAGATGCCCTTGGCCTTCGCCGGCCTGGTGGTGATCGCGGTGATGGCGATGGCGATGTACGAGCTGTTCGCCGTGCTGGAGAAGCGGATGACCGGCTGGGCGCATCGCGGGTGAAGGGCCGGGATACAGCCCGGTTGTCTCTCCTCTCCCCATCCCCGCTCCCGCAGCGGGCGGGAGAGGGCGGGAGAGGGGAGCAGAAACATGGCCCGCCAGGTCAGACGTACTCCAGCGGCAGCGCCGTCGTGTACTTGATCTGCTCCATCGCGAAGCTCGAGCTGACGTCGGCCAGCTCGGCACCCTGGATCAGCCGCTTGTAGACGCGATCGTAGGCGGCGATGTCCGGCACCACGACGCGCAGCAGGTAGTCGGTGTCGCCCGCCATCCGGTAGAACTCGGTGACCTCCGGGATCGACGCGACCAGCCCGTGAAAGGTCTTGAGCCACTTCGCGCTGTGCTGGTTGGTGCGGACCGACACGAAGACGGTGACG
This sequence comes from Cupriavidus gilardii, assembly GCF_013347325.1. NCBI lineage: Bacteria > Pseudomonadati > Pseudomonadota > Betaproteobacteria > Burkholderiales > Burkholderiaceae > Cupriavidus > Cupriavidus gilardii. The sequence continues at coordinate 471,381 of NZ_CP054626.1, forward strand.
CCGACGTTCAGCTTGGCGGGATCGAGCAGCGCCACGCGCTTGCGGATCACGCCGGCTTCCTGCAGCTTCTGCACACGGCGCCAGCATGGCGTCGAGGTGAGGCCGACCCGTTCGGCCAGTTCGGCCACCGGCAGGTCGGCGTTCTGTTGCAGCTCGGCCAGGATCTGGCGGTCATATCGGTCGAATCGATCCATTGCGCTTGCTCCGTCGGTGTTGCCAGGGTTCGGTGGATCGCGAACCGGCGGGCCTCGGCGCACCTGAGCGCGCCACCGCATCGCGACGCGCTAGCCGGCCGCCACCAGCAGGTTGACGCCGGTGCCGATCTGCGCGGCCTCGACGCCGTACAGATGCAGCGAGATGGCGACGTCGGCGGCCGCACCGTCTCCCCGATCCGCACGGCCGGGATGGCCGAGCGAATGGATATGCCCGAGCCCGGCCGGCACGCTGAACACCGCGCCGGTCTCGCGCATCGCGCCGCCGCTCGGCCGCGCCAGCTGCGCCGCCTCGTCCCAGCGGTAGTGCTGCTCGTACAGCGTGCCTTGCAGCACGCGGTAGGCGCACCAGGTCCGGTGCCCATGCACGGGGCTCGCCTGCCCCGGGCGCCAGACCAGCAGCATCGCCGAGAAGCGCGCCATCGGGTCGGCATAGACCAGATGGCGCGTATAGCCATCCGGACTGCCGGCACGCGCGGCCGCGGGCAGCAGCGCCAGCAGCGCGTCGGCGTCGTCGCCGAGGCAGGCCTGGACCTGCGCCGCCACGGTCCGCGCGCTGTCGTCGAACACCCGGGCCAGCGCCGGCGACAGCGCGGACAGCGCGGCCTGCGGGCCGGTGGGCAGGGACGAGGACGGGCGCGGCTTCGGTTCGGCGTGCAGGCTTGGCATGGGGACTCCGCAGGAGAGAACGGTGACATGGGATCGGATGGGTCCGATCATAGCCAGCGGGGCCGAGCAAGCCGATCTAAAATGTGGTGCCGAAGCGATCCATTGGAGGATGATATTCCGATTTATCAGGTCGTTCTGGAATATTTTTGCGCCGGTGACCGCCGGGGGATAATGCGCCATGGAAATCAAATGGCTTGAAGACTTCGTCAGCCTGGCCGAGACGCACAGCTTCTCGCGCTCGGCCGAGCTGCGGCACGTGACCCAGCCCGCCTTCTCGCGCCGCATCCAGTCGCTCGAGGCCTGGCTCGGTACCGAGCTGATCGACCGCTCCAGCTATCCGACCAGCCTGACGCCGGCCGGCAAGGTGTTCTACGAGCAGGCGCTGGCGATGCTCGCCCAGGTCAGCGAGACGCGCGCGCTGATGCGCGGCCAGCGCTCGGCCAACGCGCAGATGCTGGAATTCGCGGTGCCCCACACGCTGTCGCTGACCTTCTTCCCCGAATGGCTGAAGGCGCTGGAGCGGCAGGTCGGCACGCTGGCCTGCCGGCTGCGCGCGCTGAACGTGCACGACGCGGTGCTGATGCTGGTCGAGGGCGGCTGCGACCTGGTGATGGTCTACCACCATCCGCGCCAGGCGATCCAGCTCGATCCCTCGCACTACGACATGCTGGTGCTCGGCGTCGAGCGGATGTCGCCGTTCAGCGTGCCGGACGCCAGCGGCAAGCCGCTGTACCGGCTGCCGGGCACCGACCGCAAGCCGGTGTCCTTCCTCAGCTATACGCCGAATGCCTTCCTCGGCCGCATGGTGGAGATGCTGCTGTCGGACACCAGCGAGTCGTTCAAGCTGGACAAATGCTACGAGACCGATATGGCCGAGGCGCTCAAGGTGATGGCGCTGGCCGGACACGGGCTGGCCTTCCTGCCCGAGAGCGCGGTGCGCGAGGAGGTCGCGCAGGGCCGGCTGGTGCGGGCCGAGGGGCCGCGCGCGGCGCCGCTGTCGATCGAGATGGAGATCCGGCTGTACCGTGCGCGCCCCGGCGAGCATGGCAACGACCGGCGCGGCAGCCAGCTGCGCCGCAAGCGCGAACTGGTCGACCGCATCTGGGCCAGCCTGTCGTCCGGCGCCGCGCCGATCGAGGGCGGGGTGGCCTGAGTCGGCCGGGACCGCCGGGAAGACCCGCCCGCACCCACCTTGGAAGGGTGCGTTGCCCGCTCGAAGGTTATGCATTTCCTGCATGACCGAATGAACAAACGGCATTGGATTTCCGCGGGGCGGCGCCCCTAAGCTTGTCGCCATTCCATTTCCGGATTTCCACGATGTCTTCCGATTCGCCGATCATCACCGCCTCCGCGCATTCCGTTCCCTCCTATCTGAACGCCGACAACCTCGGCCCCTGGGGCATCTATCTGCAACAGGTGGACCGCGTGACGCCCTACCTGGGCTCGCTGGCCCGCTGGGTCGAGACGCTGAAGCGCCCCAAGCGGGCGCTGGTGGTCGACGTGCCGATCGAGATGGATGACGGCACCATCGCCCACTTCGAGGGCTACCGCGTCCAGCACAACACCTCGCGCGGCCCGGGCAAGGGCGGCGTGCGTTTCCACCAGGACGTGACGCTGTCCGAGGTGATGGCGCTGTCGGCCTGGATGTCGATCAAGAACGCGGCGGTCAACGTGCCGTACGGCGGCGCCAAGGGCGGCATCCGCGTCGACCCGCGCAAGCTGTCGCGCGCCGAGCTCGAGCGCGTGACGCGCCGCTATACCAGCGAGATCAACATCATCATCGGACCGAACAAGGACATCCCGGCGCCGGACGTCAACACCAACGAGCAGGTGATGGCGTGGATGATGGACACCTATTCGATGAACGAAGGCAGCACGTCGACCGGCGTCGTCACCGGCAAGCCGATCTCGCTGGGCGGCTCGCTGGGCCGCCGCGAGGCGACCGGCCGCGGCGTGTTCGTCGTGGGCGCCGAGGCCGCGCGCAACCTGGGCCTCGAAATCAAGGGCGCGCGCATCGTCGTGCAGGGCTTCGGCAATGTCGGCAGCGTCGCCGCCAAGCTGTTCCACGAGGCCGGCGCCAAGGTCATCGCGGTGCAGGACCACAAGACCGCGCTGTTCGACCCGGCCGGCCTGGACGTGCCGGCGCTGATCGAACACGTGTCGCACAACGGCACCATCGAGGGCTTCCGCGCCGAAACGATCAGCGCCGAGCAGTTCTGGCAGACCGAGAGCGAGATCCTGATCCCGGCCGCGCTGGAAGGCCAGATCACCGCCGCCAACGCGCCCCACATCAAGACCCGCATGGTCATCGAAGGCGCCAACGGTCCGACCACGCCGGAGGCCGACGACATCCTGCGCGAGCGCAATATCCTGGTGGCGCCGGACGTGATCGCCAACGCCGGCGGCGTCACGGTGTCGTACTTCGAGTGGGTGCAGGACTTCTCCAGCTTCTTCTGGACCGAAGAGGAGATCAATCAGCGGCTGGTACGGATCATGCAAGAGGCATTCCGCTCGATCTGGCAGGTCGCGCAGGAAAACAAGGTCACGCTGCGGACCGCGGCGTTCATCATTGCCTGTACCCGTATCCTGCAGGCGCGCGAAATGCGCGGCCTGTATCCCTGATCGCCACGCGCGATATCGGGGCGATCGGACCCGCGTCGGGGCAAGCAGGATGTTGCGATGCACCAAGACAGGGTCCGGACAACAGCGAGGCGGCAGCCGGAAAATTCCGGCTGCCGTTTTTTTATTACAGCCGCGTGGCGCAGCCGATTGCCGGACAGCGGCGGCTAGGGAAATACCCGTTGTATCCGAGCGTCGGCTTGCGCAATACTATTTCGTCGGCGGCACGTTTCTTGTTAGAGTCCCGCCTTTCTCTCATGGTCAAGGAGATGTTATGAAGGTTGCCAAACTGGCTGCGCTGATGATTGCGGCAGGAGTGCTGTGCGGTACCGCACAAGCGGCCGAGCAATTGACCGGCACGCTGAAGAAGATCAAAGACACGGGTGTCATTACGCTGGGCGTGCGGGAATCGTCGATTCCCTTCAGCTATAACCTCGGCGGCGTCCGCACCGTCGGCTATTCCTATGACATCAACGTCAAGATCGTCGAGGCGATCAAGGACCAGCTGAAACTGCCGAATCTGCAGGTCAAGGAAATTCCGATCACCTCGCAGAACCGCATTTCGCTGCTGCAGAACGGCACCATCGATATCGAATGCGGCTCGACCACCAATAATCTGGACCGCCAGAAACAGGTCGCCTTCAGCAACACCATCTTCATCATCGGCACCCGCTTCATGACCAAGAAGGACAGCGGGATCAAGGACTGGGCCGACCTGAAGGGCAAGAACGTCGTCACCACCGCCGGCACCACGTCCGAGCGCCTGCTGCGCACGATGAACGACCAGCAGAAGCTGGGCATGAACATCATCAGCACCAAGGACCACGGCCAGTCGTTCCTGACGCTGGAGTCGGGCCGCGCCGCCGCCTTCATGATGGACGACGCGCTGCTGTACGGCGAGCGCGCCAAGGCGCGCAACCCGGCCGACTGGATCGTCACCGGCAAGCCGCAGTCGCGCGAATCGTACGGCTGCATGCTGCGCAAGGACGATGCGCCGTTCAAGAAGGTCGCCGACAACGTGATCGCCAACCTGATGAAGACCGGCGAGATCAACAACCTCTACGCCAAGTGGTTCACCCAGCCGGTGCCGCCGAAGGGCCTGAACCTGGACTTCCCGATGTCCGACGACATGAAGGCGCTGATCAAGAACCCGAACGACAAGGCGCTCGACTGATTCGGCTCCAGTCACGCGTGTGAAACGGAAGGCGTGCGCGAAGGCATGTCCTTCCGTTTCTTTTTGAGGACGCATCATGAATTACAACTGGCATTGGGGTGTATTCCTCGAAGAAGCCGCGATGAACGAGACCTATCTCGACTGGATGATTTCCGGTCTGAAGGTCACCATCGCGCTCGGCCTGACTTCGTGGGTGATCGCCCTGATCATCGGCTCGATTCTCGGCGTATTGCGCACGGTTCCGAATAAATTCCTGTCGGGTATCGCGGCCACCTACGTCGAAATCTTCCGCAATATTCCGCTGCTGGTGCAGCTGTTCATCTGGTATTTCGTCATTCCCGAATTGCTGCCGTTCGGCGAATCGATCAAGCAGATGAATCCGTTCACCCAGCAATTCCTGGCCGCGATGTTCTGCCTCGGTACCTTTACCGCGGCGCGGATCTGCGAACAGGTGCGCTCGGGCATCAACTCGCTGCCGCCGGGACAGCGCAACGCCGGCCTGGCGATGGGCTTCACGCTGCCGCAGACCTATCGCTACGTGCTGCTGCCGATGTCCTTCCGCGTCATCGTGCCGCCGCTGACCTCCGAATTCCTGAACATCTTCAAGAACTCGGCGGTGGCGTCGACGATCGGCCTGCTGGAACTGGCCGCGCAAGGGCGCCAGCTGGTCGACTACACGGCGCGGCCGTACGAGTCCTTCATCGCGGTCACGCTGATGTACGCGCTGATCAATATCGTCGTCATGCTGGGAATGCGCTGGGTGGAAAAGCGCACGCGCGTGCCGGGCTTCATCGGCAGCAAGTAAGGGGAACGCGATGGCTTATTCATTCGATTTCACCTCGATCAACGCCGATACGCTGCACGTGCTCGGCGAGGGCATGATGGTGTCGCTGAAGATCACCGCCACCGCGGTGGTGGTCGGCATCGTCTGGGGCACCATCCTCGCGATGATGCGCCTGTCCTCGGTCAAGCCGCTGAACTGGTTCGCGCAGGGCTACGTCACCATCTTCCGCTCGATACCGCTGGTGATGGTGCTGCTCTGGTTCTTCCTGATCATTCCGCAGGTGCTGCAGTCGATCTTCAACCTGTCGCCGGCGACCGATCTGCGGATGACGTCGGCGCTGGTCGCGTTCGCGCTGTTCGAGGCGGCCTATTACTCGGAGATCATCCGCGCCGGCATCCAGAGCGTGTCGCGCGGGCAGATGTACGCGGCGCAGGCGCTCGGCATGACCTATGGGCAGACCATGCGGCTGGTGGTGTTGCCGCAGGCGTTCCGCAACATGGTGCCGCTGCTGCTGACACAGGGCATCATCCTGTTCCAGGATACCTCGCTGGTCTACGTCAGCGCGCTGGCCGATTTCTTCGGACAGGCGTATGGCATCGGCGAACGCGATGGCCGCATCGTCGAGATGCTGCTGTTCGCCGGTCTGGTCTATTTCGTGATCTGTTTTTCCGCATCGTTGCTGGTCAAGCGATACCAGAAAAAGGTGGCTGTATGATCGAAATCAATAATGTCTCCAAGTGGTACGGCTCCTTCCAGGTGCTGACCGATTGCACCACCCGCGTGGCCAAGGGCGAAGTGGTGGTGGTGTGCGGCCCGTCCGGTTCGGGCAAGTCCACGCTGATCAAGACCGTCAATGCGCTCGAGCCCTTCCAGAAGGGCGAGATCCTGGTCGACGGCACCTCGGTCGGCGGACCGAAGACCGACCTGCCGAAGCTGCGTTCGCGGGTCGGCATGGTGTTCCAGAACTTCGAACTGTTCCCGCACCTGTCGATCACCGAGAACCTGACCATCGCGCAGATCAAGGTGCTGGGCCGCTCGCGCGACGAGGCGATGGCCAAGGGCATGAAGTATCTGGAGCGCGTGGGCCTGAAGAACCAGGCCAACAAGTATCCGGGGCAACTGTCGGGCGGCCAGCAGCAGCGCGTGGCGATCGCGCGCGCGCTGTCGATGGATCCGATCTGCATGCTGTTCGACGAGCCGACCTCGGCGCTGGACCCGGAGATGGTCAACGAGGTGCTCGACGTGATGGTGCAGCTGGCCCACGAGGGCATGACGATGATGTGCGTGACCCACGAAATGGGCTTTGCCCGCAAGGTGGCGAACCGCGTGATCTTCATGGACCAGGGCCACATCGTCGAGGACACGCCGAAGGAGGAGTTCTTCGGCAATATCGAGGCGCGTTCGGAGCGGGCGCGCCAGTTCCTGTCGAAGATCCTGCAGCACTGAGGTCCTTGCTGTCCCGGCGGTTCTCCCTCTTCCCTTCAGGGGAAGAGGGCCGGGGAGAGGGAAGTCGTTTCAACAACCGCAGCAGCCGCTGCGCTGCTGATTTCCCTCTCCCCCAACCCCTCTCCCGCAAGCCGGCGAGGGGAGTCAAACCTCCCTCCAGCTTTCCCTTCAAGTACAGGCCGAATTGGCCGCGTTGCGCGCCTGCACCTCGGGCGGAATCGGCACCGTCAGCGTCATCGTCGGCTGCCCGGCCTCGAACATCATCAATTCTCCCGGCGCGAACGGCGTCCACACTTCGTCGTCGGTCAGCGGCGCGGTGGCGATCACGGCCACCCGGTCTTCCGGCGTGGTCACCTGGGCAAAGTCGATCGACAGGTCCGCATCGATCAGATGCGCGGTCGAGAACGGCCACTGGCGCACCAGGTAATACAGCCGCGTCGAACAGTGCGCGAACAGCGCCTGCCCATTGCTCAGCAGATAGTTGAAGACGCCGTACAGCGTGATCTCGCGCGTGATGTCGGCCAGCGCGTGGCACAGCTCGTTCAGCGGCGGCTGCGAGCCCGGGAAACGCTTGCGCAGGCCCTGCATCAGCGCGCAGAACGCGAGCTCGCTGTCGGTGTCGCCCACCGGCTGATAGACGCCCGACAGGAATGGCGAAAAGCCCTTCAGGTCGCCGTTGTGGGCGAAGATCCAGTGGCGGCCCCACAGCTCGCGCATGAACGGATGGCAGTTCTCGAGCCGCACCGTGCCCTGGGTCGCCTTGCGGATATGCGAGATGACGTTCTTCGACTTGATCGGATAGTTCTTGATCAGGTCCGCCACCGGCGAGGTGCCGGCGGACTGGTTGTCGATGAACAGCCGGCAGGCCTTGTCCTCGAAGAACGCGACACCGAAGCCGTCGGCATGATGATCGGTGACGCCGCCGCGCGCGGCGAAGCCGGTGAAGGAAAACGTCACGTCGGTCGGCGTGGCGCAGTTCATGCCGAGCAGCTGGCACATGGCGTGGGACCGGGTCGGCGTGAGGGCCGGCCGATTGCAATAGAATTGCGACATTATCCCGCCGGGCCGGGCGTTCTGCCAAGCACGTCCACGGCTGCCGGCGCGGTCCGCCGGCACGGCCGAATCGCCCGTCGATCCGCTTCAATCCGCCTCCAACGAGCCCTCCGCCATGAGCCAATACAAGATTGCCGTGATCCCTGGAGACGGGATCGGCACCGAAGTGATGCCCGAAGGCGTCCGCGTGATGGACGCCGCCGCGCGCCGCTTCGGCATCGACCTGCAGTGGGACCACTTCGACTTTTCCAGCTGCGACTATTACGCCCGCCACGGCAAGATGCTGCCGGACGACTGGTTCGATACGCTCTCGCGCTATGACGCGATCTACTTCGGCGCGGTCGGCTGGCCCGCGACGGTGCCCGATCATGTGTCGCTGTGGGGTTCGCTGCTGCAGTTCCGCCGCGCGTTCGACCAGTACGTGAACCTGCGGCCGGTCCGGCTGATGCCGGGCATCCGCAGCCCCTTGGCCGACCGCAAGCCCGGCGACATCGATTTCTACGTGGTGCGCGAGAACACCGAGGGCGAGTATTCCAGCATCGGCGGCCGCATGTTCCCGGGCACCGAACGCGAGGTCGTGATCCAGGAAACGGTGATGAGCCGGATCGGCGTCGACCGGATCCTGAAGTTCGCGTTCGAGCTGGCCAGCAAGCGTCCGAAGAAGCATCTGACCTCGGCCACCAAGTCCAACGGCATCTCGATCACGATGCCGTACTGGGACGAGCGGGTCGAGGCGATGGCGGCCAACTATCCCGGCCTGAAGGTCGACAAGTACCACATCGACATCCTGACCGCGAACTTCGTGCTGCATCCGGACTGGTTCGACGTGGTGGTGGCCAGCAATCTGTTCGGCGACATCCTGTCGGACCTCGGGCCGGCGTGCACCGGCACCATCGGCGTGGCGCCGTCGGCCAATATCAATCCGGAGCGGACCTTTCCGAGCCTGTTCGAGCCGGTCCATGGCTCGGCGCCCGATATCGCCGGCCGCGGCATTGCCAATCCGATAGGGCAGATCTGGTGCGGGGTGATGATGCTCGAACACCTTGGCCATGCCGATGCCGGCGCCGCCGTGCTCGGTGCGATCGAATCGGTGCTGTCCGCCGGACCCGCGCACGCGCCGCTGACGCGCGATATCGGCGGCAGCGCCGGCACCGCCGACCTCGGCCGCGCGATCGCGGAAGCCCTGTGAGCGGGGCCGCCACGCTGGGCGTGGAGCCGCGCGCGCTGCTGCGCGCGAGCTTCGATGCCGCGGTCGCGGCCGCCGATCCGCTGCGCATCGTCGCCGCGCATCTGCCGCCGCCGAGCCGCCAGGGCCGCACGCTGGTCGTCGGCGCCGGCAAGGCCGCGGCGTCGATGGCGCTGGCGGTCGAACGCGCCTATGCCGGCGCCGGCGTGGCGCTGGAAGGGCTGGTGGTCACGCGCTACGCGCACGGTCTGCCGACCGCGCATGTGCGGGTCATCGAGGCCGGCCATCCGGTACCGGACGAGGCCGGCGAGCGCGCCGCCGCGGAGATCCTGGCCCGCGTGCAGGCGCTCGGCCCCGAGGACCGGCTGATCGTGCTGGTCTCGGGAGGCGGCTCCAGCCTGCTGTCGCTGCCGGCCGACGGCGTGTCGATGGCCGATCTGCGCGCGACCACGCAGGAGCTGCTGCGCTGCGGGGCGCCGATCACCGAGATGAACGTGGTACGCAAGCATCTGTCGCGTATCCAGGGCGGGCGCCTGGCCCAGGCCAGCCGCGCGCCGGTGACCACGCTGATCGTCTCCGACGTCGCCGGCGACGATCCCAGCGCCATCGCTTCCGGCCCGACCGTTGCCGATCCCAGTACCTATGACGATGCGCTGGCGATCCTGCGCCGCTACGAGGCACGCGTGCCGCCCGCGGTGCAGGCCTATCTCGAAGCCGGCGCGCGCGGCGAACACGCCGAGACGCCGAAGCCCGGCGATCCGCTGTTCGCGCGCGTCGACAACCGCATGATCGCCACCGCCCACGGCAGCCTGGCCGCCGCCGCCGAGGTGTTCCGGGCGCAGGGCGTGGCCCCGGTGATCCTGGGCGACACCGTCACCGGCGAGGCGCGCGAGGTGGCGCGCGTCTACGCGGCGCTGGTGCGCGAAATCCGCGCGTACAATGCGCCGTTTGCCGCGCCGGTGGCGCTGATTTCCGGCGGCGAATGTACCGTGACGCTGCCCAAGGACGGCGCCGGACGCGCCCGCGGCGGCCGTTGCTCCGAATTCCTGCTGTCGCTGGCGATCGAACTGGAAGGCGTGGCCGGCGTCCACGCGATCGCCGCCGATACCGACGGCATCGACGGCTCCGAGGACAATGCGGGCGCGCTCGCGGACCCCGACACGCTGGCCCGCGCCGAGGCGGCCGGCATGCCGGCGCGCCGCCAGCTGGAAGCGCACGATGCCTGGGGCCTGTTCGATGCGATCGGCGACCTGGTCGTGACCGGTCCGACCCGCACCAACGTCAACGACTACCGCGCCATCCTGATCCTGTAATCGCCGATCGCCGTTCGCCCACCGCCGCCCGCTCAATCCCTACGCTTTCGATTTGCCGAAGTCATGACCCAGACCCTGACCATCACCCGCCCCGACGACTGGCATCTGCACCTGCGCGACGGCGCCGCCCTCGCCGCAGTGCTGCCCGATACCGCCCGCCAGTTTGCCCGCGCCATCGTGATGCCGAACCTGAAGCCGCCGGTCACCACGGTGGCGCAGGCCGAGGCCTATCGCGCGCGCATCCTGGCCGCGCTGCCGGCCGGCCTGTCGTTCGAGCCGCTGATGACGCTGTACCTGACCGACAACACACAGGCCGACGAGATCGTCGCCGCCAAGGCGAGCGGCTTCGTCCATGGGGTCAAGCTGTACCCGGCCGGCGCCACCACCAACAGCGATGCCGGCGTGACCGACATCCGCCGCTGCACCGCGGCGCTGGAAGCGATGCAGCGCGTCGGCCTGCCGCTGCTGGTGCACGGCGAGGTCACAGACAGCGAGATCGACCTGTTCGATCGCGAGGCGGTGTTCATCGAGCGCGTGATGACGCCGCTGCGCCGAGACTTCCCGGCACTGAAGGTGGTGTTCGAACACATCACGACCAAGGATGCCGCCGACTACGTGCGCGAGGCCGAAGGGCCGGTCGGCGCGACCATCACCGCCCATCACCTGCTGTACAACCGCAACGCGATCTTCATCGGCGGCATCCGCCCGCATTACTACTGCCTGCCCGTGCTCAAGCGCGAGACGCATCGCCAGGCGCTGGTCGCCGCGGCCGTGTCCGGCAATCCGCGCTTCTTCCTTGGCACCGACAGCGCGCCGCACGCGCGCGGCCTGAAGGAGCACGCCTGCGGCTGCGCCGGCTGCTATACCGCGCTGCATGCGATGGAGCTGTACGCCGAGGCCTTCGATGCCGCCGGCGCGCTCGACAAGCTGGAGGGCTTTGCCAGCTTCCACGGCGCCGACTTCTACGGCCTGCCGCGCAACACCGGTACGCTGACGCTGCGGCGCGAGCCGTGGCAGCTGCCCGAAGCGCTGCCGTATGGCGAGACGGAACTGGTGCCGCTGCGCGGCGGCGAAACGCTGCAATGGAAGGCGGCGCTGGCCGCCTGAGCGGTGGGTGAACGGGACGGCGGCCGGGCCACCGGCGGTCTGCAGTCCGGCGGGGACCTGAAGCTCCAGTTGGCCGGGATCGACTGGTCCCGGCCCTGGTTCGCGCCGTTCGCCGGGACGGGCGCCGCGATCGCGGCCGAGGTCCGCCAGGGCCGGCCGGTCCATGCCGTGCTCGACGCCGTTGCCACCGCGCAGGGGCTGGCCAATGCCGCCGGACTGCCGCTGCGCTTCGTCCCGCAGCAGGCGCTGCCGACCGGCAGCGCCTACGAGGCCCATATCCACGCGCACGGCGAGGTGCCGACGCGCGACAACCTGCACGATCTCTTCAACGGCCTGATCTGGCTGCATTTCCCGCGCACGAAGGCGATGCTGAACCGGCTGCAGGCCGAGGCCATTGCCGCGGAGGGCGTGCAGCCGACGCGCGGGCCGTTGCGCGACGCGGCCACGCTGTTCGACGAGAACGCGGTGCTGTTCGTCAGCGAGGAGCCGCGGCTGGAGGCGGCGCTGCGCGGCTTCCGCTGGCGCGAGCTGTTCATCGAGGGCCGGGATGCGTGGCACGGCCGCTGCACCGTGGTGCCGTTCGGCCATGCCTTGCTGGAAAAGCTGGTCGCGCCCTACAAGTCCATCACCGCGCACGCCTGGCCGGTCGCCATGGCGCCCGCCGATCCGCGTCCGGCCACGCCGGAGACGCTGGATGGGCCACTGGCCGACATGCTGGCGCGGGCCGAGCTGCGCGGCCGCAGCAGCTTCGCGCCGCTGCCGGTGCTCGGCATCCCGCATTGGTGGCCGGCCAATGCCGACGCCGCCTTCTACGACGACACCACGGTGTTCCGCCCTGGGCGCCGCGGCGCCAACGAGGCTGGCGGAACCGGCGGGACCGATGCAAAGGTGCTAGACTGCGGCCCGCGAAGCAGGACAGACAACCGCTGCTCGCCCGGCAACGGGCGAGGGGAGGAAAGTCCGGACTCCACAGGGCAGGGTGGTGGCTAACAGCCATCCACGGCAACGTGCGGAACAGGGCCACAGAGACGAGTCTTCGCGCCGGGTTTGCCCGGTGCGAAGGGTGAAACGCGGTAACCTCCACCCGGAGCAATCCCAAATAGGCAGACGATGAAGCGGCCCGCCGAGTCTGCGGGTAGGGAGCTGGAGCCGGCCGGTAACGGTCGGCCTAGAGGAATGGTTGTCACGCACGCGCGGACCGCAAGGCCCGCGCGTCGCGCACAGAATCCGGCTTATCGGCCTGCTTCGCTTCGAATTCGCTTCCCGGTGCGCCGCACCGGGAACGCCTCCACCGCGCCGATGCGCCGGTATCGAGCCTGCGGTCTTACACCTCGACCAGTTCGACGCTATGGCTGATCTCGGCCGTCTTGGCCAGCATGATCGACGCCGAGCAATACTTGTCGTGCGATAGCTGCACCGCGCGTTCGACCGTCGCCGGGTTCAGGTTGCGGCCGGTCACGGTGAACTTGAAGTGGATGCGGGTGAACACCTTCGGGTCTTCGGCGGCCCGGTCGGCCTGCAGCGTGACGGAACAGCCGCGTACATCGTGGCGTCCGCGCTTCAGGATCAGCACCACGTCATAGGCGGTGCAGCCGCCGGTGCCGAGCAGCACCATCTCCATCGGCCGCGGCGCCAGGTTGTGGCCGCCGCCCTCGGGGGCACCGTCCATCGCGACGAGGTGACCGCTGCCGGTCTGCGCGACGAAGCTCATGCCGTCGTTGCCCATCCAGGTGACCTTGCATTCCATTTCGTTCGTTCCTGCTCTCAATGTTTCGTTTCGATGCTGCGATGCGCGCGCATCGAGCCCTTGCATTTTCCTCAAATTTTCCTTGCGCCGTGTGGTGTCTTTGCCGCTTGCGGGGCCGGAAAACCGAGGGAAACCTCTAGGATGTCAGTTTGGTGACATCGCGCTGTGTCCGTAAGTCGTTGAATTTACGGACTTCGTGTCATCTGGCGCGGCCGTGACAATTTTTTGCATTACGAAATGCCATTTCGCACTGCAAATTTTCTTGCGTCGCACAAGCCGTCATGTATAATTCGAACCATTGAACGACGGCGCGCCGAAGGCCCGCCAGAGTGCGAAAGCGAAGGGTGGTCGAAGCGACCGAGACAGTCTCCCGACGCCAGCCCGCACCGCCGGCCCCGTCCCGTTGTTCTCCCAGTGTCTCCTCCACCCTCCTCCTTTGGTGGATTCAAACCCAAGCCTCAGCGGCTTGGGTTTTTTTTCGCCCCTGCGCCGGCTTCTTTTCAGAAAAGCGGTCCGCAAGACACTGCATGACCCATCCCTTGACGGCAAACGCATTGTTTGCTTGTGCCAGGCGGCGATCCGCAAGTATAATCGAGGGCTTTTCCGTCATGCCCGCGGAAGAAGAACTCAGGGAGAGCCTGCACACACAAGCAGGAAGGTCAGGTCCAAAGGGCCGGCCGACGACGCAAGTCATGTTACGGGCAGGTTCTACAAGTCTCAGGAAAGATCATGAAAACCTTTTCCGCCAAGCCTCATGAGGTAAAGCGCGACTGGTTCGTGATTGACGCGACGGACAAAGTCCTCGGCCGTGTCGCCAGCGAAGTGGCACGCCGTCTGCGCGGCAAACACAAGCCGGAATTTACTCCGCACGTCGACACGGGCGATTACATCATCGTCGTCAACGCGGCCAAACTGCGTGTCACCGGCACGAAGGAAACCGACAAGAAGTATTACCGTCACTCGGGCTACCCGGGCGGTATCTACGAAACCACGTTTGGCAAGATGCAACAGCGCTTCCCGGGCCGCGCCCTGGAGAAGGCTGTCAAGGGCATGCTGCCGAAGGGTCCGCTGGGCTACGCGATGATCAAGAAGCTGAAGGTGTACGCCGAAGCCGAGCATCCGCACGAAGCGCAGCAGCCCAAGGCGCTGGAAATCTAAGGGGGCCATCCATGATCGGAAATTGGAACTACGGTACTGGCCGCCGCAAGAGCGCTGTGGCTCGTGTCTTCATCAAGTCGGGCAAGGGTGACATCGTCGTCAACGGCAAGCCCATCAACGAGTACTTCGCTCGCGAAACCTCGCTGATGATCGTGCGCCAGCCGCTCGAACTGACCGCCCACGCACAGACCTTCGACATCAAGGTCAACGTGACCGGCGGCGGCGAAACCGGCCAGGCCGGTGCGGTGCGCCACGGCATCACCCGCGCGCTGATCGACTATGACGCCACGCTGAAGTCCGCGCTGTCGAAGGCCGGCTTCGTCACTCGCGATGCGCGTGAAGTCGAGCGTAAGAAGGTCGGTCTGCACAAGGCACGTCGTCGCAAGCAGTTCTCGAAGCGTTGATGCGCCGGGCAAGCCGGGATCCTGTCCCGGATTGCGCAGCCAGCAAGAACCGCACGCCCGTCGTGCGGTTTTTGTTTTGTAGGCCTTGCCGTCCGGGCGTCGCGGCCGGCAGCGTTGTTGTGGCATCACGCTGGGGACGGGCAGTTGGCCGCGCAATGCATCGTCATGGATACAATGGCGCTTTCCCCAGTTTTCCAGTGAGGCCGCGATGCTGTTTTCGAAGAAGAAAGGGTTGACGATCGACACCCTGATCGGTCGCCAGACCGTCGTCGAAGGCGACCTGCACTTCTCGGGCGGACTGCGGCTCGACGGCCGCGTGCGAGGCAACGTGCTCGCCGTGGCCGATCAGCCGAGCATGCTGGTGGTCAGCGAGACCGGCGTGGTCGAAGGGGAGGTCAAGGTCGGCCATCTGGTGCTGAATGGCACGGTGACCGGCCCCGTGCATGCGGCCGAGCTGCTCGAGTTGCAGCCACAGGCACGCGTGCAAGGCGAAGTGCACTACGCGGCTCTGGAAATGCACCAGGGCGCGATTGTCGAGGGCCGTCTGGTTCCGCTCGGGAACACCGAGCCGAAGGCGCTGCCCAACCTGAAACTGGCGGCAGGCAGCGAAGAAAGCGCCTGAGGCCCCGCGCCCGGAAAGGCGCGTGCACCATGCCCCTTGAATCGATGGGGGATCGGCACGATCTTTCCAGTGCGCTTAGAATACCGGCGTATCTAAATAGGAGAACCCCATGAACGCAGTCGCAGAGGCACCCATTACCGAGGACGTGCCGGCCCCGTTCGTCTTTACCGACAGCGCCGCCGACAAGGTCAAGCAGTTGATCGAGGAAGAGGGCAATGCCGATCTGAAACTGCGCGTCTTCGTGCAGGGCGGCGGTTGTTCCGGCTTCCAGTACGGCTTCACCTTCGACGAGGAAGTGAACGAGGACGACACCACGATGGTCAAGAACGGCGTCACCCTGTTGATCGATTCGATGAGCTACCAGTATCTGGTCGGCGCGGAGATCGACTACAAGGAAGACATCAACGGCGCCCAGTTCGTGATCAAGAACCCGAACGCCACGACCACCTGCGGTTGCGGCTCGTCGTTCTCGGTCTGACGCCAGTCCGCCTCAGCGAAAAGCGCACCTCGGTGCGCTTTTTTGTTGTCTGTTTCCGACCAGGTCCGCGCCTTACTGCGCCGCTCGCCAGACCACCGGAAACCAGTCTTCCCGCATTCGTTCGCCATTGGCAAGCCCGATACCAGGGAAGGGCGGCGAAGTGCGGCCGAGACGCTCGACATAGCGCACGTCGTCACCGAGAAAGCGTGCCGAGAACGCGCGCCGGCGTCCGCTTCCGGTATTGCCCGCGGCGCCATGCACGGTGCGGAAGTCGAACACCACCGCGTCGCCCGGCTCCAGTTCCGGCGTCAGGATGGTGTGCGAGCCGTCCTCGACGTCGGGCATCTCCATGAAGGCATCGTCGCCGGCATAGAAGTTGTCGTTGCTGGCCCAGCGCTTGGGCCGTACCAGCTTGGGCCAGCGATGCGAGCCGAGCACCACGCGCAGCGTGTTGGCGGCGGTGACCGGATCCAGCGGAATCCAGTAGCTGGCGGTTTGCCAGCCGTCGACACAGTAATAGGGCAGATCCTGATGCCAGGGCGTCGGCTTGGCGGTGCCGGGTTCCTTGACGAGGATGTGCTCGTGGAACACCTGCGCCGCCTGCGAGCGCATCAGTTTTCCCGCGATCGCGGCGGCCGGCGATTCGCGCATGAAGGCGGCAAAGGCGGGGATCCGCTGCCAGTTGCAGTAGTCCTCGAAAAACCGGCCGCTCTCGCCGGCGCGCACATTCTCGATGGCGAACGGCCCCGGTTCGGCCAGGTTCTGCTCGAAGCCGTCGCGCAGCCGCTCGACCCAGCTGCTGAAGGCGCCGCGCAGCACCAGCGCGCCGTCGCGCTGGTAGGTCTCGATCTGCGTGGTGGTGATTTCCATCTGCTCCCCCGATTGACACTGGTCCGCCACGACAGTATCGAAGCGCCGCCAAAATAGGGAAAGCATATATTCTCTATGTTCCAATATAGCCATCTGCTATAGATGGGCCGCGACTGCGCCGAGCCGCCACCGATGATCGCCTTCTCCTTCCGCCAACTCGAATATTTCGTTGCCGTCGCCGAGCAGGGCAGCATCAGCGGTGCGGCGCGCGTGCGCCATGTTTCCCAGCCCTCCGTGTCGCTGGCAATCGGCCAGCTCGAGCAGATCCTCGGCACGCCGTTGTTTCGCCGGCAGGTCAGCCGCGGACTGGAGCTGACGCCGGCGGGCCAGCGGTTGCTGGCGCGCGCCCGCGACATCCTGGCGCTGGCGGCCGGAATCGGCGCCGACGAGGCCGAGGCGGCGACGCTGAGCGGCCAGCTGTCGCTGGTCTGTTTCCAGGATCTCGGCCCCTACCATGTACCGGCGCTGCTGGCCGGATTTCGTGCCCGCCATCCCGGCGTCGCGGTGACGCTGTTCGAGGCCGACCTGACCACGGTCGCCCGTACGCTGCACGCCGGCAAGGCTGAGCTTGCGCTGACCTACGATCTCGGCTTCGACCGCCGTGTGCTGCGCTGGCGTCTCGCCGAACTCGCGCCTTACGCGCTGCTGCCGGCGGAGCATCCACTGGCCGCGCAGCCGGAGGTCAGCCTGGCCGAGCTGGCCGGCGAGCGTCTGATCCTCGAGGACATCGCGCAGACGCGCGAGTACTTCCTGTCCTTGTTCTGGGCCCACGGCCTGTACCCGCAGCTGCATCAGTACACGCAGACCTTCGAGATGCAGCGCGGCCTGGTTGCGCACGGCTATGGCGTGGCGCTGTCCTGCACGCGGCCCGCCGGCGATCGCAGCTATGACGGCACGCCGATCGCCTGCCGGCCATTGCGCGAGACCGTGACGCCCCAACGCGTGGTGCTGGCGCGGGCGGAATCGATCCGGCCCTCGCCGGTGGCGGAGGCCTTCATTCAGTGGGTAGAACAGGAGCGGGGTGCCGTGGCGTTGCACGAGCAGGTGGAGGCCGGCGCGGCTCGGTAGGCGGGGCCGTCGGAGGCGAAAAGCCGCAGACCAACCGCGCGCCATGCCGGCGCAAGGTTCAGCGGGGGTAAATCGCGCCCAGTACGCGCGGACCGGCGGCGCCGGTGACCGTCGGCAGATTGCCCGGCGCGCGGCGCAGGCATTGGCGCGCCAGCCAGGCGAAGGCAAGCGCCTCGACCTGCGAGACCGGCACGCCGAAATCGTCGGAAGGTTGCACGGTGACGCCGGGCAACGCGGCGGCCAGCCGCGACATCACGAAGCCGTTGCAGGCGCCGCCGCCGCAGACGATCAGGCGCCGCGCGTCCGCCGCATGGCGGCGGATATCCCGGGCGATCGCCTCGGCGGTCAGCGCCGCCAGCGTGGCCTGGACGTGCTGCGGATCGCGTTCGGCGTCCTGCAGCTGCGCGTCCAGCCAGGCCGGATGGAACAGATCGCGGCCGGTGCTCTTGGGCGGAGGCTGCTTGAAATACGGCTCGTCGAGCAGCCGCGCGAGCAGCGCCTCGTCGATGCTGCCGCCGGTCGCCCAGTCGCCGTTGGTGTCGAATGGCTGGCCGCGATGGCGGGAAATCCAGTGGTCGAGCAGTGCATTGCCGGGCCCGCAGTCGAAGCCGATCACCGGCCCGCCGTCGCCGGGCAGCACGCTGATATTGGAGATGCCGCCGATATTGCAGACCACGCGGGTTTCGCCGGCCAAGCCGAACAGCGCCTGGTGCACGGCCGGCACCAGCGGCGCGCCTTGGCCGCCGGCGGCGATATCGCGGCTGCGGAAATCGGCGACCACATCGATGCCGGTCAGCTCGGCAAGCAGCGCCGGATGCTGGCTCTGGCGTGTATAGCCGATGCCGTCGTAGCGGCCGGGACGGTGACGGATGGTCTGGCCATGCGCGCCGATCGCCGCGACGGCGTCGGGCTGCACGGCGGCGTCGCGCAGCAGCGTCGCCACGCAGTCGGCATAGACGCGCGCCAGTGCATTGGCGGCCAGCGCCTCGCGATGGATCTCGTCGTCGCCGGGCTGCTGCAGCGCGCCGAAGGCGTCGCGCAGGCTGTCGGGGAAGAGCTGGTGGCTGGCCGCGAGGACCCGCGGCTGCGTCCCGGCGAAGTCCACCAGCACGCCGTCGGCCCCGTCCATGCTGGTGCCGGACATCAGGCCGATCAGGAGTTCGGGGCGCGTGGCGGACATCGCGGCGTGGGGCGGTGCGCTCGGTGCCGCGTCAGTTGCCGTTGGAGGCGACGTTGTAGGTGCGCAGCGCGTTGATGCGGCTCAGCATGTCGCTGGTGTAGCTCAGGAATTGCTGGCGCGCGCGTCCGGTCAGCGCTGGCGATTCCATCAGCGTGATCGTCAGCGGGTTCTGCGGCACGTCGTTGTGGCGGAACTCGTAGTGCAGGTGCGGACCGGTGGCCCAGCCGGTGGAGCCGACGTAGCCGATCAGTTGTCCCTGCATCACGCGCTGGCCTTGCTGGATGCCGGCAAAGCGCGACAGGTGCGCGTAGTAGGTCGAGTAGCCGTTGTGGTGCTTGATGACGACGATATTGCCGTAGCCGTTCTGCTGGCCGACGAAGTCGACCTCGCCGTCGCCGGTGGCAAATACCTTGGTGCCGGTCGGCGCCGCGAAGTCCACGCCCTTGTGCTGCAGCCACTGGTGATGCAGCGGGTGATTGCGGCCGCCGAAGCCAGACGACATCCGCGAGAACTCGACCGGCGAACGCAGGAACGGCCGCTTCATGCTGCGTCCATCGAAGGTGTAGTAGGCGCCGTTCTTGCCATCCGGCGCATACCACAGCGCCTGGTGCAGCTGATTGCGGTTGATCAGTTCGATCGCGACCACGCGGCCGTTGCGCACGAAGGCGCCGTCGCGATAACCGGATTCGTAGACGATGCGGAAGCGGTCGCCCTTGACGATGTCGTGGTGGAAGTCGATGACGCCCGAGAAGATCGAGATCATCTGATCGACGATCTCGTCCGGCACGTTGGCCGCATCCATTGCCTTGAAGAAGCCGCCCGTGCCGATCGTGCCCGAGCCCATTTCGTAATGCAGCTCGTTCTGGACGACCTCGATGCGGGCCTTGTAGTCGGGATCGGCCAGGTCGCCGGCGCGCTCGATCACCAGCTGGCGCGAGATCGACACGTCGCCGCCCAGATTGGCCTGCAGCGACACCAGCAGATTGCTCTGGTCGACTTCCGCCTGCACGATCTGGCCCGGTTCGAGCTTGAACAGGCCGCGCGCGGTCGGGTTCTTGTGGATGAAGGCCTGCGCGTCGGGGTCATCCACGCCGAGCCGCTTGAGCAGCGTGGCAATGGTGTCGCCACGCTGCATGCGCTCCTGGCGGACGAAGGTGGCGCTGGTATCGGTCAGGCGCTCGAGCTGGTCGCGCAGGTCGGGCAGGCGCATGCCCTGGACCACGCGGGGCGCATCGGGATCGTCATAGGCGGTGCGCGGTGCCACGCCCATGGCGGCCGCCATGCCGAGCGTAAAAACGGTCGCGACCGATGCCGTCAATTGCTTGCGGCGGCGCGCATGCAGCGCATGGGTCGGATCGACGAGCACCACGAGCTCACGCGCGAAAACTTCGCGGAGTCTGGACCACATCACGTAAAATTCTGCCTTGGTTCGGGCTCCGCTGCCGCGACGATCTGTGCGTGTCTGCCTTCCTCCCCCGAGGTGCGGCGCGGGCTGTCTTTCGTTTGCCGCCTACAATGGCGGTTGGCCTGCGGGATGGCTCCCGGCTGGCCGAATCGGCGGATTATACCAAAAACTTCCCCGGTGTCCGCCCGAATGTTCAAGTATTTCAACGACTTAAGTCATGACCGACGTATCCTCCGGCGCCGCGACCTCCTACCCCCTGACACCGTCCGTGATGCACGCGCTGGAAGTGTCCAGGCGCGGCTGCGACGAACTGCTGATCGAATCCGAATGGCTGCAGAAGCTGGCGCGCAGCGAAGCGACCGGTGTGCCGTTGCGGATCAAGCTGGGCCTGGATCCGACCGCGCCGGACATCCACATCGGGCACACGGTGGTGCTCAACAAGATGCGCCAGCTGCAGGACCTCGGCCATCACGTGATCTTCCTGATCGGCGACTTCACTTCGACCATCGGCGATCCGTCCGGCCGCAACAGCACGCGGCCGCCGCTGACGCGCGAACAGATCGAAGCCAACGCGCAGACCTATTACCGCCAGGCCAGCCTGGTGCTGGACCCGTCCAGGACCGAGATCCGCTACAACAGCGAGTGGTGCGACCCATTGGGCGCGCGCGGCATGATCCAGCTCGCCGCGAAGTACACCGTCGCCCGGATGATGGAGCGCGACGACTTCACCAAACGCTACCGGTCTGGGATTCCGATTTCGGTCCATGAGTTCCTCTACCCGCTGATGCAGGGCTACGACTCAGTTGCATTGAAGTCCGATCTGGAGCTCGGCGGTACCGACCAGAAGTTCAATCTGCTGGTCGGCCGCGAGTTGCAGAAGGAGTATGGCCAGGAGCCGCAGTGCATCCTGACCATGCCGCTGCTGGTCGGCCTGGACGGCGTCGAGAAGATGTCCAAGTCCAAGGGCAACTACGTCGGCGTGACCGAGGCGCCCAGCGAGATGTTCGGCAAGCTGATGAGTATCTCGGACGACCTGATGTGGCGCTACTACGAATTGCTGTCGTTCCGCCCGATGTCCGAGATCGACCTGATGAAGCAGGAAGTGGCGCTCGGCCGCAATCCGCGCGACTGCAAGGTGATGCTGGCGCAGGAGATCGTCACGCGCTTTCACAGCGCCGCCGACGCCGACAAGGCGCTGGAGGACTTCAATCACCGTGCCCGCGGCGGCGTGCCCGACGATATCCCCGAGGTCAGCCTGTCCGGCGCGCCGATGGGCATCGCGCAGCTGCTCAAGCAGGCCAACCTGGCGCCGTCGACGTCCGAGGCCAACCGCAATATCGAGCAGGGCGGAGTGCGTATCGATGGCACCCAGATCAGCGACAAGGCGCTGAAGGTCGAGGCCGGCACCTATGTGGTCCAGGTCGGCAAGCGCCGGTTCGCGCGCGTGACGCTGTCCTGAGGCCGAGCCGATGATCGCGTTGATCCAGCGCGTGGCGCGCGCCAGCGTCACGGTCGATGGCCGTGTCACCGGCGAGATCGGTGCCGGCCTGCTGGCGCTGGTCTGCGCCGAACGCGGCGACACCGAAGGCGAGGCCGAGCGCCTGCTGACCAGGCTGCTCGGCTATCGCGTCTTTTCGGATGCCGCCGGCAAGATGAACCTGCCGGTGCGCGACATCGACGGCCAGGGTACGCCCGGCGGCCTGCTGGTGGTGTCGCAATTCACGCTGGCCGCCGATACCAACAGCGGCACGCGGCCCAGCTTCACGCCGGCGGCTTCGCCGGAAGATGGCCGCCGCCTGTACGAGCATTTCGTCGCCCGCGCGCGCGCCGCCCATCCCGTGGTGCAGACCGGGGAGTTCGGCGCGATGATGCAGGTCAGCCTGGTCAACGACGGCCCGGTCACGTTCTGGCTGCGCGTGCCGCCGCCGTCCGCCCCGTCATCCACGCCGCCGCGCGCGGCCAACCCCTGAGCGCAAGGAGACAAGCATGAGACTCTGGAGCAACGCCTTTGCCGACATGGCGCCGATTCCCGGCGAGTTCGCCTTTGCCGTGCCGGACGCCGCCAGCCACATCACGCTGTCCAGCAACCGCAATCCCGACCTGCATTGGGACGGCGCGCCGTCCGGCACGCGCTCGTTCGTGCTGATCTGCCACGATCGCGACGTGCCCAGCCGCGGCGACGACGTCAACCAGGAGGGCCGCGAGGTGCCGGCCAGCCTGCCCCGGGTGGACTTCTTCCACTGGGTGCTGGTCGACATTCCGCCGGGCCTGACGACGATCTCGGCCGGCTCGCACAGCGACGGCGTGATCGCGCGCGGCAAGCCCGGTCCGGAGGCGACCGGCGGCACCGCGGCAGCGGGCGGCCTGCGCCACGGCGTCAACGACTACACCAACTGGTTCGCCGGGGACAAGGACATGGCGGGCGACTACTACGGCTACGACGGCCCGTGCCCGCCGTGGAACGATGCGATCGTGCATCACTATGTGTTCACGATCTATGCGCTCGATCTGGACCGCCTGCCGCTCGAGGGCCGTTTCACCGGCGCGCAGGTGCGCGAGGCGATCGAGGGCCACGTGCTCGACCAGGCCAGCCTGACCGGCACCTATACCCTGAACCCGAAACTGGCGGCGCAGCAGTCGGCCGGCTGACGCCGCCGCAGCCGCCATACCAAAAGCAAGCGCAAGAACAGCGCGCTCCCGGCGCGCGCGAAGGAAACGGCATGACGTTTACGCCCGGGCCGCAGTCGCTGCTGGCCATCACCCACCTGATCGTGATC
The DNA here is from genome assembly GCF_013347325.1 of Cupriavidus gilardii. NCBI lineage: Bacteria > Pseudomonadati > Pseudomonadota > Betaproteobacteria > Burkholderiales > Burkholderiaceae > Cupriavidus > Cupriavidus gilardii. The sequence continues at coordinate 494,653 of NZ_CP054626.1, forward strand.
CGACACGGCGAAACGGCCTGGAACCGCGAACGGCGGCTGCAGGGGCAGCTCGATATCGCGCTGAACGACACCGGCCAGGCGCAGGCACGCGCGCTGGCCGGCGCGCTGGCCAGCGAACCGATCGACGCGATCTATTCGAGCGACCTGTCGCGCGCGATGCAGACCGCGGCGCCGCTGTCCGAGGCGGTGGGCGTGCCGGTACAGCCGGAGCCGCGACTGCGCGAGCGCTGCTACGGCACGCTCGAGGGCATGACCTATGCCGAGGTCGCGCAGCACCGGCCGGAGGACTTCGCCCGCTGGCAGGCCCGCGTGCCGGACTACGCGCCGCCGCAGGGCGAGTCGCTGCGCGACTTCCACGAGCGCGCCGTCGAGGTCGTGCTGGCGCTGGTGCGCCGGCATCCGGGCGAGCGCATCGCGCTGGTGGCGCACGGCGGCGTGCTCGACTGCCTGTATCGCGAGGCCACCGGCATGACGCTGGAAGCGCCGCGCGAGCATGAGCTGCTCAATGCCAGCGTCAACCGTCTGCGCAGCGACAGCTACCGGCTGACCGTCGCGCAATGGGCCGACGTCAGTCACCTGGCGACGCTGACGCTCGACGAAGTCGACCGCCGCGTGCCCTGATCCTTTTCCTTCCGGCTGTCGTCCCCGCGAAGGCGGGGACCCGGCGGCTGTGCGCGCGACGGCAACCGCGCAACCGCGCAACCGCGCAACCACGCAACCGCGCAACCGCGCAACCGCGCAACCGCGCAACCACGCAACCACGCAACCACGCAACCACGCAACCGCGCAACCGCGCTATACCCGCAACCGGAACGGCGTGAAGTCGGTGTCGCGGTCGTACCAGTCCTCGTCCTCCGCACGCTTGAGGAAGCCGACCACGCGATAGGTGACCGGCGTCATCACGACCTCCCAGCCGGTCTTGAGCACATACTGCGCGACCGCGACCTGCACCACCTTCTCCAGCGGCCAGATGCCGTAGAACGCGATCACGTAGAACAGCGACGAGTCGACCAGTTCGCCGGCCAGCGTCGAGCCGATCGTGCGGCTCCACAGCCAGCGGCCGCGCGTCCACAGCTTCATCTTGGCGAGCACGTAGCTGTTGGTGAAGCTGCCGCAGCAGAAGGCGATCAGCGAACCGAGCGCGATGCGCCAGGTGTTGCCGAACACGTCCTCGAGGCTCTTCTGATAGTCGGCCATGAACGGCGCCACCGGCATCGACAGCACCACCAGGCTCATGAAGGTGGCGAAGGCCAGCGCCGCGAAGCCCGCCCACACCACGCGACGGTCGCGGCCGTAGCCGTAGACCTCGGTCAGCACGTCGCCGAAGATGTACGAGACCGGGAAGAACAGCACGCCGGCGCCGAACGTCACCGGTCCGATCCAGGGCAGCGTGACCTGCGCCGCCTTGGCCGCGCCGATCAGGTTCGAGCACAACAGCACGGTGACGAAGGCCACCATCACCAGATCGTAGTAGCGGTAAACGCGGCCGGTGCGCGGTGCGGCGCGGGTTGTGGTCATGGTGTTCCCTGGCTTTTTGCTGGCGATTATGCCAGCAGCAGGGAAGGCGGGTCGTCGGGCCCCGAGGCGCCTCCGGGCTCTGGCCCTGGCCGCCGTGGCCGCTGGCGCGGCATGCGGGCGCGAGGTGCCGGGTGTATCGTTGCGGCATCACTCGACCGCCCAGCCACACGGAGCTCACCGCCATGACCTGGTCCTCCAGTCAATACCTGCAATTCGAAGACGAGAGAACGCGCCCGGCGCGCGAACTGATTGCCGCCGTGCCGACGCAGACCGTCCGCAGCGCCATCGACCTGGGCTGCGGTCCGGGAAATTCGACCGAGGCGCTGGCCGCGCGCTATCCCGACGCGCAGATCGTCGGCCTCGACAGCTCGCAGGACATGATCGACGCCGCCCGCAAGCGGCTGCCGCAGTTCCGCTTCGAGCTCGGCGATATCAGCGCCTGGCGCGAGCCGGGGCCCTACGATCTGGTGCTCGCCAACGCCGCGCTGCAATGGGTGCCCGACCATGCCAGCCTGTTCCCGTCGCTGGCCCAGCGCCTTGCGCCGGGCGGCAGCCTGGCCGTGCAGATGCCCGACAACCTCGACCAGCCGACCCACCGGCTGATGCGCGAGGTCGCGGCGGACGGGCCGTGGGCGCAGGCGCTGTCGCAGGCGGTGGCCGCGCGCACCACGTTGCCGCCGGCGGGCTGGTACTACGACCTGCTGCGGCCGCACTGCGCGCGCGTCGATATCTGGCGCACGACGTATCACCACACGCTGGCGGGAGCGCCAGCCGTGGTCGAATGGCTGAAGGGAACGGGGCTGCGGCCTTTTCTGGAGCCGCTTGACGCGGAGCAGCGCGAGGCCTTCCTGGCGCGCTACACGGCCGCGATCGCGCAGGCCTATCCGGCGCAGGTCGATGGGGTGGTGCTGCTGCCGTTTCCGCGGCTGTTCATCGTGGCGACGCGATGATGTCGCGGCGTCAGTCCTTGCCGGCGGGGTCGTCGGCGGGGTCGTTGGTGGAATCGCTGGAGGAATCGCTGGAGGAATCGCTGGCGGAGGCGTTGCCCGCCGCGCCCGCGAGCGCCGTCGCGCAATAGGCCGCGATCGCGTCGAGCACGCTGTCGGCCTCGCCGACCGCCGCCGCGCAGCGGATCGTGACGCCCGGCAGCCGCGCGCGGCAATCGTCGAGCAGCGCCGGCAGGTCGCGGCGCAGATGGCCGCCCTGGCCGAAAAACACCGGCACCACGAGGATGTCGCCGATGTTCTGCGCGGCCAGCTGCGTCAGCGTGCCGGGCAGGTCGGGCGTCATCAGCTCCAGAAAGGCCAGACGCACCGCGCAATCGGGCAGCATCGCGGTCAGCCGCGCATGCAGCCGGTCGAACGGCTCGCGCCAGCGCGCATCGCGAGCGCCGTGGGCGAACAGCACCAGCGCCTGACGGGCCGGCTTGTCGCTGGGCAGGTCGGCGCGCGAGACCATCGCTCAGTGCCGGTCGACCCAGCGCAGCGCCGTCAGCGCGACCAGCAGGTACAGCGTGCCGGGCAGCAGCGCCGACACGATCGGCGGCCAGGTATGCAGCAGGCCGACGTGCGAGAACAGCGTGTTCGACAGGTGGAAGGACAGCCCCAGCATGATGCCGCCGAACACCTTGATGCCGACCGCGCCGGCGCGCGCGTGCAGATAGGCGAACGGCAGCGCCAGCGCCATCATCACGAACAGCGTCAGCGGATAGACCACCTTCTTCCAGAACGCGATCTCGTAGCGCTGCGTGTCCTGCTTGTTGTCGCGCAGGTGGCGGATATAGCGGAACAGGTCCAGCGTCGACATGCGCTCCGGCGTCACCAGCAGCACCGACAGGATCTGCGGGGTCAGCTCCGAATGCATCGTCATGTCGGGAAAGCTCTTGCGCTCGGCCCGGAACGCCGGCGCCAGCCCGTCGCGCTGCGCGCCCGGTGGCGGCGGCGCTTCGGCAAAGCGGGTCTCGGTGACCTTGGACAGCTGCCACGACTGGTCGCCGCGGTAACGCCCTTCCTCGGCGACGCGGATCACGCTGAGCCGATAGTCGCCGTCGAACTCGTAGATCGTCACGCCGTTGATGGTCTGGTCCGGCTTCAGGCCCGCCACGTTGACGAAGCGGGTCAGCTCGCCGCCGGTGGCCGGATCCTTGCCGCGGTCCTTGACCCAGACGCCCGAGCGGAAGCCCGACGACACCGTCGCGCCCAGCGAATCGAGCTTGACCTTCTGCGCGTACTGCTCGGTCTTCGGTCCGATGAACTCGCCGAACAGGAACGTCGCGATCGCCAGCGGAATCGCCAGCTTGAACAGCGAGAACAGCGCCTGCCGCGTATTGAGCCCGGCCACGCGGAAGATCGTGTATTCGGACTGGCTCGCCAGCTGCGAGAACACATAGATCGCGCTGATCAGCGCCGCGATCGGCAGCACCTCGTAGATCCGCGTCGGCGCCTGCAGCACCACGTGGAAGAAGGCGACCAGCGAGGTGTAGCCCGCGGTCACGTTCTCCAGCTCGTTGAGCATGTCGAAGAACACGAACAGCGCGAGCACCGCGAACAGGATGAACGCGAAAACGCCGTAGATCAGCCGGCCGAAGTAGCGCTCGTAGACGTGCAGCACCCTCATGCCAGGTCTCCCTGCGGGGTGCGGCGGCGCAGCCCGAATACCGCGCGCCAGCCGCCCAGGCTGTAGCGCTGGCGGTAGCGGAACAGCATCACCGCGCCGAGGAAGGCCAGCAGGTGGAACGGCCACCAGGCGAGCCCGAACGGCAGCGAGCCGGAGCGGACCCACGCCTGCGACAGGTTGATCAGGTTGCTGTAGGTCAGGTAGATCAGCACGGCGAACACCAGCGGCGTATAGCGGCCCAGGCGCGGGTTGACATAGGCCAGCGGGATCGCGATCAGCACGAAGTTGAAGGCCAGGATCGGCAGCGACAGCCGCCAGATCAGCTCGCCCAGGTTTTCATTGGTCGGATTGCGCAGCAGCTCGATGGTGTCGCGGCTCTTGACCGGCAGGTTGGCGTCGCTCTCGGGCGGCTTGCTGTCGACCTTGACCGCATAGCGGTCGAACTCGACGATGCGGTAGTCCAGCTTGCCGGGGGTGCCGGCGTAGCGGCGGCCATCTTCCATCACCACCAGCCGGTCGCCGTTGGGCATGGTCTCGAACTGGCCCTGATGGGCGAGCGCGACACCGACCTTGCCGGCCTCGGCATTGGCCACGAAGACGTTGCGCGCATGGCGCATATCGCCGTCGATGCTCTCGATGAACAATACGTAGTTGCCGTTGGCCGGCTCGATGAAGCGGCCCGCCGCGATCATCGACAGCACGCCGCGCTGCTGGAAGCGGTCGCGGAACAGCGCGCTCTGCTGATTGGCCCAGGGCCAGGCGAAGGCGCCGAGGAACAGCGCCAGCAGCACGAACGGCGCGGCGAACTGCAGCACGGGCTTGATGAAGTCGCGCAGCGACAGGCCGGCCGAGAACCAGACCACCATCTCGGAGTCCTTGTACCAGCGCGTCAGCACGATCAGCGTGGAGATGAACAACGTCGCGCACAGCAGGATCGCCAGGTAGCCGAGGGCGGCCAGGCCGATCAGCATCAGCACGTCGTTGGGGCTGGCGCGGCCAGTGGCGGCCATGCCGAGAATACGGATCACGAGCGAGGTCAGCATGAAGGTCAGCATGACCAGGAACACCGCGCCGGCGGTGTAGGCGAGCTCGCGTCGCAAGGCTTGTTGAAAAATCATGCGATGTCGGTTCCGGGCTGCCGGCCAGCGCGGCGGCGGCGCACGCCGGCGGCTGACGAAGGGTACGGCGTCAGCGCTGCAGGCCAGCGGCGGCCAGTCGCTGCGGAAGTGACTGCCAAAAGTTCGCGAAGCAAAATCGCGGATAATGGAGGCTTTCGTTCTAAACGAGCCCCTGGAAGGAAGCGCGATGGAATTTAGCACAAAAGCCCTTGATTTGAGCAAAGCGGGCCAGAATGGTTTCCTGGCGACCAAGACCGATTGCCTGGTGGTCGGTGTGTTCGAGGGCCAGAGCCTGGACGGCGTCGCCAAGGCGCTGGACGCCGCGACCAAGGGCCTGGTGGCTAGATTGATCAAGCTCGGCGACTTCGAGGGCAAGCGCAATTCGCAGTTGATGCTGCACGAGGTCGCGGGCATCGGCGCCGCCCGCGTGCTGCTGGTCGGCCTGGGCAAGGAGGCGGAGTTCGGCGACAAGGCGTTCGCCGATGCGGTACGGACCGCATTGCGTGCGTTGAGCGGCACGCGTGCCGCCAATCTGCTGTGGTGCCTCGCGCAGCCGGCCCCGCGCGCGGCAGGGCAGGGCGCCGGCGAGGGCGCGACCCGCGATATCGGCTGGCGCGTGATCACCACCGTCACGCTGATCCGCGAGGCCGGCTACCGGCTGCTCGAGCGCCATCCCGAGCTCAAGCGCAACGGCGCCAGGAACAACGACAAGGGGCTCGGCCTGCGCAAGGTCGTGCTGGCCGTCGATGCGGCCGAAGCCAAGGCCGCCAACCAGGCCGTGGCGCGGGGCGTGGCGATCGCCAACGGCATGGAGCTGACCAAGGACCTGGGCAACCTGCCTTCCAATATCTGCACGCCGACCTATCTGGCCGACACCGCCCGTTCGATCGCGCGCCGCTTCAAGCTGAAGGTCGAAGTGCTCGGCCGCAAGCAGATCGAGGCGCTGAAGATGGGCGCCTTCCTTGCGGTGACCAAGGGCACGGCAGAACCGCCGCAGTTCATCGTGCTGCGCTATGACGGCGGCGGTGCGCGCCAGGCGCCGGTGGTGCTGGTGGGCAAGGGCATCACCTTCGATACCGGCGGCATCTCGCTGAAGCCGGGCGAGGGCATGGACGAGATGAAGTACGACATGTGCGGCGCCGCCTCGGTGCTCGGCACGCTGCAGGCCGTGGCCGAGATGGGCCTGAAGCTCAATGTCATCGCCGTGGTGCCGACCTGCGAGAACATGCCGAGCGGCACCGCCACCAAGCCGGGCGATGTGGTGACCAGCATGTCGGGCCAGACCATCGAGATCCTGAACACCGATGCCGAGGGCCGGCTGATCCTGTGCGACGCGCTGACCTATGTCGAGCGCTTCAAGCCGGCCGCGGTGATCGACGTCGCCACGCTGACCGGTGCGTGCATCATCGCGCTCGGCCACGTCAACAGCGGCCTGTACGCGCGCAGCGACGCGCTGGCGGACCAGCTGGTGCAGGCCGGCCGCAAGGCGATGGACGGCGCCTGGCGCATGCCGCTGGACGACGAGTACCAGGATCAGCTCAAGTCCAACTTCGCCGACATGGCGAACATCGGCGGCCGTCCGGCCGGCAGCGTCACGGCGGCCTGCTTCCTGGCGCGCTTTGCCGACAAGTACGACTGGGCCCACCTGGACATCGCCGGCACCGCGTGGAAGAGCGGCGCGGCCAAGGGCGCCACCGGCCGCCCGGTGCCGCTGCTGACGCAATTCCTGATGGACCGCGCAGGCTGATCTCCGACCCATGACGCGCATCGACTTCCACAGCAACGTGCCGGACAAGCTCGGCTACGTCTGCCGGCTGATCCGCAAGGCCTACGGGGCCGGGCAGAAGATCGTCGTGCATGCCGAACCGGCGGTGCTGGCGCGGCTCGATGCGCAGCTGTGGACGTTCTCGGCGCTGGACTTCCTGCCGCACTGCGGGCTCGACAGCCCGCACGCGGCGGAAACGCCGATCGTGCTGGCCGCCGCGCTCGATGCGGTGCCGCACCACGAACTGCTGATCAATCTCGATACCAGGATCCCGCTGCAGTTCGCCAGCTTCGAACGGATGATCGAAGTGGTCGGCGGCGACGCCGACGATCGCGCGGCGGGGCGCGAACGCTATCGCCAATATCGCGAGCGGGGCTATCCGCTGGCGCACCACGATATCGGGCAACGCAACCCGGGCGACGCCGGCGCGTAGTGTTGTCGCCAGGGCCGCGATCCGCGGCCTCTTGCTCGCTTGATAGACCGCTTGATAGACCGCTTGGACGCCCGCCTCAACGGGTCCCTTCACGGGCCGTTCAAAGGGTCCCTTCGAACGCCGTTTTCGAATGCACCCTATAGAGGTCCCCTTTAGTTAACTCCGCGCCAATTCAGGCAAGCACCGTAGCCAATAGGCTGGCAACTTACGGCATCGGCCCCGGCCGTATCCCGTTGTCCCTTCTCAAGGTGTTCTTGCCCATGCTCCACTACTCCGCTCGCCAGTCGCGGCCGCGTGTGCCGCGCCAATCCGCCCGAAACGCAGTCGACCGCCATGCCGTCGGTCCTGCCGTGCGCTATCCGCTGTACGGTCCTGCGGACTATCCCACCGGCCATTCCCGCATCCCGCCTGCCCACGATGGCCTCGATCACGATGTGCCGTGGCGCTTCCCAGGGCCCACCTGCCTCAAGGTACGCGAGCCCGCCGACGGGGCGAATGGCTACGCGCAACGTACGCTTGCCCGTCATCACGATGCCTCATACAAGCTGGTGTTCGCCTTTCGTGAGGTCGTCCGCGACCTGATCCGCGACTTCATTGCGGATCCATGGTTACAGACCGCAGATTTCGACTCCATGGAGATGGTGCCGACGCACCATGTGTCGGACGGCCTGCGCGTGGGGATGAACGATGTGGTCTGGCGGGTTCGTGTGCCCGGACAGCAGCAGCCGGTCTACCTGCTGATCGAGTTCCAGAGCAGCAACGATCCGCATATGGCCGCCCGCATGCTCGCCTACGTCGGCATGCTCTATCGCGATGTCAGCCGGCGAACCCGCGGCACGGGCTGGCGTCGATATCCGCTGGTGTTTCCGATCGTGTTCTACAACGGTACCGCGCGATGGCGGGCACCGACGGACATAGCGGCGATGATCCCGCCGGTTCCTGGGCGCGTCGGTGCTCATCAGCCAAGGCTGCAGTACTGCCTGATCGACCGGAGCACCTATACAGAATCGGAGCTGGCGACGCAGCGTAATCTCATCGCCGCTCTGATGCGGCTCGAACAGGCAAGGTCGGTCGATGCCGTATTCGCGCCGTTGCGGCTCGCCAAGGAGCTGGCACAAGGCAATGCCGCGCTCGACACGGCGCTGACCGCATGGATCGCGGCGAGAGCCGCCAACTTCAGCGCCGCCGCGCTGGATCTGAACGAAGTGCACAACCTGATGGAGCTGGATATGGAACTGTCGCAAGACTATGGAAAGTGGGCGCGCCGCTTGGAGCGAGACATCACACGGAAGGTCAAGGCCGAGGTGAGAGCGGAGGCGAAGGCGGAGGTGTTGATCACACTGCTCGACCATCGCTTCGGCCCGTTGTCCGAAGACATCGTCTCCAAGGTGCTTTCCTCCTCGGTGGAACAGATCGAAGATTGGACGCGTCGCGTGCTATACGCCGGACGCCTGGATGAAGTGTTCCTCTGCTAGCCTGCAGCCGGCGCCGCATCGATGCGATGGGACGGCTTGCCGCCTTCAAAGACATGGTGCGAGCCGCCGGCGGCACGGAGCGCGACGGACCTAGCGAATCAGCGTCGATTTGCCGAACAGGCTTTCGAGGAAATCGACCATCAACCTCGCGGTCTGATTGCGGACGTCGCAAGCCGGATTCAGTTCGAGCACGTCGAGCGAACCGAGCCGGCCGGTGTCCGCAATCATCTCCATGCACAGCTGCGTCTCGCGATAGGTGGGTCCGCCCATCACGGTCGTGCCGACGCCCGGCGCGATGCTGCAGTCGAGAAAGTCCACGTCGAAGCTGACGTGCAGGTGGGTGTTGTCGTCGATGCCGGCGAGCGCGTTCTGCATCGTATGCCGCATGCCGTTCTCGTCGATATAGCGCATGTCGAAGACGGCCAGGTTCAGCTCCCGCAGCCGCCGTTTCTCCTCGGCGTCGACGCTGCGGATGCCGACTTGCCGGATATGCTCGGGTTTGACGGCCGGCACCGTGCCGCTGAGCGAAATCAATGGCGCGGGGCCATCGCCGCACAGGCATGCGACGGGCATACCGTGGATGTTGCCGGTGGGGCTGGTGGAACCGGTATTGGCGTCGGCGTGCGCGTCCAGCCAAAGCACCAGCAGCTTCTTGCCGGTCTCGCGGCAATGGCGTGCGGCCGCGCTGATCGAGCCGATCGCCAGGCAATGGTCGCCGCCGAGCAGCAGCGGGAAGCGCCCGTCCTGCAGGCAGCCGTAGCAGGCATCGAACACGCCACGGTTCCACGCGGCCACTTCGTCGAGATGCCGCATGCCGTCGATCGGCTGGTGCCAGGGATTGGCCGGGCCGGACAGATTGCCGCCATCGACGACGTCGAGTCCATTGCGCAGCAGGGCGCCGGCGAGATCGGCGACGCGCATCGCCTCCGGTCCCATCGATGCACCGCGTGTGCTGGCGCCGACATCGGTAGGCGCACCAATCAACATCACTGTCCTCATGGTCCCTCCTTGCGGTTTCGAAGGCCGCCGGGGGCCGCGCATTGCTCGCGGCCGCCGATTACCGGGCCATGATACCGCCCGCCGGCGGAATCAACCCGGCATCGCCTGCGGGTCGTATTGCGCAGCGAACTCGGGCGAAGGCGGAATCGGCTTGATGATGTCGATCAGCACGCCGTTGGGGTCGGCGGTGATGAAATGCCGTTGGCCGAAGGGCTCATCCCGAAGCGCCAGCCGGATCGGCAGGCCGGCCTGCTGCAGCTGGACGTACAACGTGTCGACGTCCTCGACCTCGAAGTTCAGGATCGTCCCGGCCACCGGCGCGCGGCTGCCCGCCGGGATGGTCTCGTGCCGGTAGTCAAGCACCGCCAGGTTGACGCCGGCATCGTCTGCGGACTGCAGATGCCAGTACCAGTCGCTGGAGAACAGTGCCTGGAAGCCGAAATGCCGCTGGTAGAAGGCGGCGGTGGCGGCCACATCGGCGGTCTGGATGACGGGGTAGAAGCTGGTGATCTTCATGACGGGCTCCGTTCGGTGCGGCCGCTTCGATCCACGATCGGATGGCGGTCGGATTGAATTAACATGCAGTCTGTATCTTTTTTGCCGTTATAACATACAGGCTGTATGTATGCAAAGAACAATGCCACGGACCAATCGTGAACGCACCGAAGCGACGCGCGGCGCCTTGCTGGCGGCCGCGCGCGCGCTGTTCGTCTCCAAGGGGTACGCCGACACCTCGACCCCGGAAATCGTCGCGGCGGCCGGCATCACGCGCGGCGCGCTGTATCACCACTTCGAGGACAAGCGCGCACTGTTTCGCGCGGTGCTGGAGGAGGAGGCGAGGGCAGTGGCCGACGAGATCGAGCGCGCGGCACCCGCCACGCGCTCGCCGCGCAAGGCGCTGATCGCCGGCAGCGAGGCCTATCTCGACGCGATGACGGTGGCCGGCCGCACGCGGCTGCTGCTGGTGGACGGTCCGGCGGTGCTCGGCCCCGGCGAGAGCCTGGCCCTGGATCAGGCCCACGCCGGCCGCACGCTGCGCGAGGGGCTGGCAGCGGCGCTGGACCAGCGCATTGCGCCGCCGCTGACGGTGGACGCGCTCGCCACGCTGCTGTCGGCAGCCTTCGACCGCGCGGCACTGGCGATCGACGCGGGCGACGACCCCGCCGCCATCCGCGCGGCGATGGTCAGGCTGATCGAACGGACGGTGTCGGGCGGCTGAAGCCTGCCGCTGGCCGAGCATCGATCAGCAAAAAAAAAGGTTCATCGAGGAATACCGGGGAAGGCAGCGCGGATTTTGAGGAAGAAGTACTCCTCATCGCGATAGCCGTAAGCGCGCCGCTTGATGACCTTGATGGTGTTATTGATGCCTTCGACGACGCTGGTGTTCAGCGGGTGCCGGCACCGGGCCACAATGCCGTGCCAGTAGCCGCTCAAGCGATGGGCGAACTGCTGTAACGGACCAATACCGCTTTGCTGCGCTTGCTCAAACCAGTTGTGCCATGCCCGCTGCGCCCATCCCGGGCGGCGGTAGAACCACAGCCGCTTGAGTTCGTCGCGCAGGATGTAGACCGTCATCAACGGTCGGTTCGCAGCCAACACCTCGTTCAGATGAATGGCCTGACCCTCGCTCAGATTGGCCCGATTGCGCAGCAGCAGCCAACGCGTCGACTTCAGAACGCGTCGGGCCGGCCTGTCGTGGCGTAGCCGATTGGCTTGATCGACCCGAACCCGATCAATGACCTCGCGTCCATATTTGGCCACGATATGGAACAAGTCATAGACGACTTCGGCCTGCGGGCAATGCTCGCGGATCTCGAGTTCATATGCCGTCGTCATGTCGATGGCAACCGCTTCAATCCGCTCTGCCGCGCCCGCTGGCAGTTGCTCGAAGAAGGCGCGCGCCGTCTCGCGTGAACGGCCCTTGCCAATCCACAGCACCTGCCGGCCGATCGGGTCCACGACGACCGTGGCGTAGCGGTGGCCCTTATGCAGCGCAAATTCGTCCATCGCCAGATAGCGGATGTTGGCCCAGTCCGGCTCCGTCACCGCCTCGCGCAAGCGCGCCTTGTCGATGGACTTGATCGTGTGCCACCCAAGCTCATAGAACGCGGCGACAGCGCGCACCGAGCAGTCGCGCAACAGTCGACCACAAGCCTCGGCCAGGCGCGCTGTCACGCGCTGATAGCGCCCGAGCCAATCCAGCCGCTCCAGCCGCGGGCCGCCACATTGATCACACCAGACACGCCGGCGCGGCACGTGTAGAACGACGCGATAGTCGAAAATCGGCAGGTCTCGTACCCGCCGAACGGTGGTCTCGTGTACCTGCTTGCAGCGCGCACCGCATTCCTGGCAGTGCATGACCTTGCTGGTCGGCTTCAGATAAAGCGATAGCGTCCGACTGTCGCCTTCGGGCCAGACTACCCGCTCAAGACGGTATCCGGTCCAGCAACCCAGCGCCTGCAACGTCTTCCGATCCAGCATTCCCGCTCCTGACCCCTGAAATAACAGGCATCAAGCATACGAAAAACCGGAACCCTTCACGGAATTCTGCGAAGAACCAAAAAAAAGCCGCCCCGAAGGGCGGCCTTGCGGCGCGTCGGGGTCCGGATCAGTCGTCCAGCAGCGACAGATCGCGTACAGCGCCCTTGTCGGCCGACATCACCAGCTTGGCGTAGGCCTTCAGGGCCGCGGAGACCTTGCGCGGGCGCGGCTTGGCAGGCTTCCAGCCCTTGGCGTTCTGCTCCTCGCGGCGCCGCGCCAGTTCCTGGTCGGACAGCAGCACGTCGATCCTGCGATTGGGGATGTCGATGCGGATCCGGTCGCCGTCGCGCACCAGGCCGATCGCGCCGCCGGCCGCCGCCTCCGGCGAGCAGTGGCCGATCGACAGGCCCGAGGTGCCGCCCGAGAAGCGGCCGTCGGTCAGCAGCGCGCAGGCCTTGCCCAGGCCCTTGGACTTGATGTAGCTGGTCGGATACAGCATCTCCTGCATGCCGGGGCCGCCTTTCGGGCCTTCATAGCGGACGATGACCACGTCGCCGGCCTTGACCTTGTCGTTCAGGATGTTCTCGACCGCCTCGTCCTGCGATTCGGTGACGTGGGCCGTGCCTTCGAATATCAGGATGCTCTCGTCGACGCCGGCGGTCTTGACCACGCAGCCGTCGACCGCGATGTTGCCGGTCAGCACCGCCAGGCCGCCTTCCTTCGAGAACGCATGCTCGTACGAGCGGATGCAGCCCTCGGCGCGGTCCAGGTCCAGGCTCGGCCAGCGCGTGTTCTGGCTGAATGCGACCTGGGTCGGAATGCCGGCCGGTCCGGCCAGGTAGAAGTTGCGGACCGCTTCGTCGCGGGTGCGGACGATATCCCATTGCTCGAGCGCGTCCTTCAGCGTCGGCGCATGCACGGTCGGCACATCGGTGTGCAGCTTGCCGGCGCGCTCGAGTTCGCCCAGGATGGCCATGATGCCGCCGGCGCGGTGCACATCCTCGATGTGGTACTTGTTGGTGTTGGGCGCGACCTTGCACAGCTGCGGCACGACCCGCGACAGCCGGTCGATGTCGGCCATCGTGAAGTCGATCTCCGCTTCGCGCGCGATCGCCAGCAGATGCAGGATCGTGTTGGTCGAGCCGCCCATCGCGATGTCCAGCGTCATCGCATTCTCGAAGGCCTTGAAGCCGACCGAGCGCGGCAGCACGCGCGCATCCTCCTGCTCGTAGTACTGGCGGGCCAGTTCGACGATGCGGCGGCCGGCACGCTTGAACAGCTGCTCGCGGTCGGCGTGCGTCGCCACCACCGTGCCATTGCCCGGCAGCGACAGGCCCAGCGCCTCGGTCAGGCAGTTCATCGAGTTGGCGGTGAACATGCCGGAGCAGGAGCCGCAGGTCGGACAAGCCGAGCGTTCGACCTCGGCCACGTCCGCGTCCGAATAGGACGGGTCGGCCGCGATCACCATCGCGTCGACCAGGTCCAGCTTCTTGAGCTCGATGGTCTTGGTGACCGGGTTTGCCAGCCGCGTCTTGCCGGCTTCCATCGGACCGCCCGAGACGAAGATCACCGGGATGTTCAGCCGCATCGCGGCCATCAGCATGCCCGGCGTGATCTTGTCGCAGTTCGAGATGCAGACCATCGCGTCGGCGCAGTGCGCGTTGACCATGTATTCGACCGCGTCCGCGATGATGTCGCGGCTGGGCAGCGAGTACAGCATGCCGTCGTGGCCCATCGCGATGCCGTCATCGACCGCGATGGTGTTGAATTCCTTGGCGACGCCGCCCGCCGCCTCGATCTCGCGCGCCACCAGCTGGCCCAGGTCCTTCAGGTGCACGTGCCCGGGAACGAACTGCGTAAAGGAATTGACGACGGCGACGATCGGCTTGGAAAAGTCCTCGTCTTTCATGCCGGTCGCGCGCCAAAGGGAGCGCGCGCCTGCCATGTTGCGGCCGGCGGTGGAGGTCTTGGAGCGGTAGGTGGGCATCGTGATGGCTGCGGTAATGAAATGGCGTAAACACGCCGCGGCGCGAGCCGCAAAAAAGAAGCCCGCGAACGCGCAGGCTTCGAATTCGAATGGGATCGGATCGGTCCGGCCGATCGGGCGGGCGAGGCGGTCGTTGCCGCCGCACCGCCGTCCGGCTTCAGTCGGTGACCGCCCCCTTGCTGGCCGTCGACGCCAGCTTCGCGAACTTGGCCAGCACGCCGCGCGTATAGCGCGGCGCCGGTTGCTTCCAGGCGGCACGGCGGCGCGCCAGTTCGTCGTCGCTGACGTTCAGCTGCAGCAGCAGCTGGTGCGCGTCGATCGTGATCGAGTCGCCTTCCTGCACCAGCGCGATGGTGCCGCCGACATAGGCTTCCGGTGCGACGTGGCCGACCACCATGCCCCAGGTGCCGCCCGAGAAGCGGCCGTCGGTGATGAAGCCGACCGATTCGCCCAGGCCCTTGCCGATGATCGCCGACGTCGGCGCGAGCATTTCGGGCATGCCGGGGCCGCCCTTGGGGCCGAGATAGCGCAGCACCAGCACATCGCCCGCCTGGATCCTGTTGGCCAGGATCGCATCCATCGCGCTCTGCTCGTCGTCGAACACGCGTGCCGGGCCGGTGATCACCGGGTTCTTCAGGCCGGTGATCTTGGCCACCGCGCCTTCCTCGGCGAGGTTGCCCTTCAGGATGGCCAGATGGCCCTCCTTGTACAGCGCCTTGTCGATCGGCAGGATCACGTCCTGGTCGGCGCGCGGCTGGTCGGGTACGTGCTCGAGTTCCTCGGCCAGCGTGCGGCCGGTGATGGTCAGGCAGTCGCCGTGCAACAGGCCGGCGTTCAGCAGGATCTTCATCACCTGCGGAATGCCGCCGGCGCGGTGCAGGTCGGTGGCGACGTACTGGCCCGACGGCTTCAGGTTGCAGATCACCGGCACCTTGCGGCGGATCCGCTCGAAATCGTCGATGGTCCATTCGACCTCGGCCGCGTGCGCGATCGCCAGGTAGTGCAGCACCGCGTTGGTCGAGCCGCCGGTCGCCATGATCAGGCTGACCGCGTTCTCGATCGACTGGCGCGTGATGATGTCGCGCGGCTTGATGTCACGCTTGATCGCCTCGACCAGCACGCGCGCCGATTCCGCGGCGCTGTCGACCTTCTCCTGATCGGGATTGGCCATCGTCGACGAATACAGCAGCGACATGCCCAGCGCCTCGAACGACGAGCTCATCGTGTTCGCCGTATACATGCCGCCGCAAGAGCCGGTCGACGGGCAGGCGTTCTTCTCGACGCCCTCGAAGTCCTCCTGGCTCATCCGGCCCGCGGTGAACTCGCCGACCGCCTCGAACGAGGACACGATGGTCAGGTCCTTGCCCTTCCAGTTGCCCGGCTTGATGGTGCCGCCATAGACGTAGATGCCCGGCACATTGGTGCGCGCCAGCGCGATCATGCCGCCGGGCATGTTCTTGTCGCAGCCGCCGATGACGACCACGCCGTCCATCCACTGGCCCTGCGCCGCGGTCTCGATGCAGTCGGCGATGACCTCGCGCGAGATCAGCGAGTACTTCATGCCCTCGGTGCCCATCGACATGCCGTCCGAGATCGTCGGCGTGCCGAAGATCTGCGGATTCGCGCCGGACGCCTTGATCGCATCGACCGCGGCGTCGGCCAGTCGCTGCAGGCCGGCGTTGCACGGCGTGATGGTCGAGTGGCCATTGGCGATGCCGACCATCGGCTTGTCGAAGTCTTCCTTCTGATAGCCCAGCGCGTAATACATCGAGCGATTGGGCGAGCGCGCCACGCCTTGCGTGATGTTCTGCGAGCGTCGGTTGTAGGCCATGGGGATCTCCGGGAATGGAATGCGTCGCGCCCGCGGGCGCTGCCTTTGTTGTGGGCGACAGCATGCCGCTTGCCTTTTTGTGTGTCAAATATATTATTCGTGCCTTATTGAGTCGTTTTTACTATCAAGCGCGTGGCTTGTCGCCGCGCCGGGAGCCGCGTGGATCTGCGCCAGCTGCGCTATTTCGTTACCGTTGCCGAGGAATTGCACTTCGGCCGCGCCGCCGCGCGCCTGGCCATGACGCAGCCGCCGCTGTCGCAGCAGATCCAGGCGCTGGAGGAAGAGATCGGCGTGCAGCTGTTCGTACGGACGCGGCGCTCGGTCGCGCTGACGCCGGCCGGGCAGCAGTGGCTGCCCGAAGTGCGGCGGGTACTGGCCGACGCGGCGGGCCTGCCCGCGCTGGCGCAGCGGCTGGCCCGCGGCGAGGTCGGCACGCTGTCGCTGGCCTTCGTCAGCACCGCGGACTACGGCATCCTGCCCGACCTGCTGCGGCGCTTTCGCGCGCGGCATCCCGAAGTCCAGCTGCAGCTGCGCGAGGCCACCAGCGATATCCAGCTCGATGCGCTGGCCGAAGGGCAGATCGACGCGGGGCTGGTGATCCGCCCGCAGATGCCGGCCTTGCCGCACGGCCTGTCGTACCTGCCGCTGGTGCGCGAGCCGCTGGTGCTGGCCGTGCCGCAGGACTGGCGGCCGCCGGGCAGGCGCGGCCACGCTGCGCAGGCAGATGCCGCACGGCCGGATGGCGCGCCGTCGGGCGCCGTTGCGCTGGCCGATTTTGCGCACGAGCCGCTGATCCTGTTCCCGCGCCGAAGCGCGCCGGCGTTTCATGACATCATTACCGGTTACTATGCGCGCGACGGCTTCGCGCCGGTGATCGCGCAGGAAGCGATCCAGATGCAGACCATCGTCAGCCTGGTGTCCGCCGGCATCGGCGTCGCGCTGGTGCCCGCCTCGCTATGCAACCTGCGGCGCACCGGCGTGTCCTATCTGGCATTGCGCGGCGCGGTGCCGCAGATCGAGACAGGCCTCGCCTGGCGCGACAACGGCGCGGCCGGACCCAGTCCGGTGCTGCGCTCGTTCATCGAGATCGCATCGGCGCTGGCGCCGGCCGCGCGGCCCGGCGGCGGCACAGCGAAGCGCCGCACAGCGGGGCCCGCCTCGAACTCGAAGGCCAAGCCCGAGCCGAAGCCCGAGCCGAAGCAGAAGCCCGGCCTCTGATCCCGATTCCATTCCTCCGACAACATCCGACAACCCCAAGCGATAGACCCGCATGCTGATTCATCCGAACTTCGATCCCATCGCCATCCATCTGGGCCCGCTGGCGATCCGCTGGTATGGGCTGATGTATCTGGCCGGCTTCATCATGTTCATGTGGTTCGGCCGGATCCGCCTGCGTCAGCCGCATGTCGCGGCACAGGGCTGGAGCACCCGCGACATCGACGACCTGCTGTTCTACGGCGTGCTCGGCGTGATCCTCGGCGGCCGCCTCGGCTACGTGCTGTTCTACAAGCCGTCGTTCTACCTGTCGCATCCGCTCGATATCTTCAAGGTGTGGGAGGGCGGCATGGCGTTCCACGGCGGCTTCCTGGGCGTCGTGATCGCGATGTGGGTGTTCTCGAAGGTGCGCGGCCGGCATTGGATGGAAGTGACCGACTTCATCGCCCCGATGATTCCGTGCGGGCTGGCCGCCGGGCGCCTGGGCAACTTCATCAATGGGGAGCTGTGGGGCCGTCCGACCGATCTGCCGTGGGGCATGATCTTTCCGCAGGCCGGCGACAACATCGCGCGCCATCCGTCGCAGCTGTACCAGTTCGCTGGCGAAGGCGTCGCGCTGTTCGTGATCCTGTGGCTGTTTGCCCGCCATCCGCGGCCGATGGGCGCGGTCTCGGGCGCCTTCCTGCTCGGCTACGGCGTGTTCCGCTTCCTGGCCGAATTCGCGCGCGAACCGGACAACTTCCTCGGCCTGCTGGCGCTGAACTTCTCGATGGGGCAGTGGCTGAGCCTGCCGATGATCGTCGGCGGCGCGGCGATGATGTGGTGGGCGTATCGGCGTCAGCCGCAACTGTCGGCCTGATATCGGCGGATATCGTCCTGACAGCGGTTCAGGGCGGTTCGGCGTCAGCCCAGTTTCCAGTCCCAGCGCAACCACCCCTTGGAGGGTGCCTTGGCGCGGCCGCCCCGACCGCTGCCGTTGCCCGGCAGCAGCGACGGGGCGAACCGCTCCAGATGCGATCGCATCCTCCGTTCGACGAGCCACTGCTGGCGCCCCTGCGCGTTCAGCCGTCGAATCAGCCGCCACGCGGGCTTGAGCAGATAGACGCAGGCCTGCGGCGGCAGCAGCGGCAGCACCTTGTCGACACTGCCGACGGTCAGCAGATCGTCGTTCCGCACGGCCGCCTCCAGGCCCGTTTCGTTGTCGGCCGAACGGGCGCACATCAGCGAAGCGAGAAGCATCGGCGGCAGCGACGACAAGGCGGCGGCATACGCCGGCGGCGTATCGAAACGCCCGTGCTTGAACGCGTGATACAGGGCCGAGGTGCCGTCGGGCATGGCCGCGACCAGCATGGCGTAGTGATGGTCCGGCGGCAGCAGCGCCTGCAGCAGTTCGAGGAATGGCCGGAACATCTCGGTGCGCCCCGCCTTCACGGCGTAACCGAAGGCCGTGGTGCCGCAATCCGCCCGCGATTGCAGCAGGTGGATCCGCTGCTCCAGCGGAAGGTCGGTGATCAGCTCCCCAAACAGTCTGGCCGACGATGGCAAGCCGAGCGACATGATGTCGTAGAACAGCTGGGTGGAGCGGTTGGTACCGAGCCGCCGGATGCGTTCCTGCTCAGGCAGCGCGCGCAGGGCGGGCGCCAGCTGACGGACCGCGTCATCGCAGCCATAACGCAGCAGGTACCACAACGCATCGGCCGTCAGCGGCGGCAACGCGCCGGACAATTGGCGCGGCTGCGCGGGCAGGGTCACGTCGATGTCGCCCAGCTGCCGCAGCGTCGCCCTATCCAGCTCGATCATCAGCATGGCGTCCACCGTGTTCACGGGCTGGGTTTTCAGCAGGAAGGCCGGGTAGTCGGGCGCGAACTCGGTGAAGCCTCGCGCCTCCAGCGCGCGTACCGCTTCCAGGTCGTCGAAGCGGGCCTCGAGATGCGTGGCCGTGTAGTTGGGATCGTAGAAGGCGACCACATGGAGCGTGCGATGCGGCTGACGCACGATGCGCAGCCCGACGGCCATCGCGTGGTCCGGTGTCAGCACCAGCAGGGTCGTGGCCGTTTCGCCGCGGCGCTCCAGGTCGGCCAGCCGCGCGACGAACTCCTTGCCCCAGTCCCCGTTCATCACCACACGCAGCTTGCCGAGCTGCACCGCGTTCGGCACCACCCTGTAGTCGTAGTCCACCGGGACGTTGTCCCGCAGTGCCTGTGCGGTTGCCAGCCGGGAGTAGTCGGGGCCGTCAGGCCGGTCCTCGAGGAACAGTCCAAGCCAGAAGACGGCCAGATGGCGGCAGGCAATCGGCCCGCACGGGCGACCACGCGCGAAGGCGACCCGGCCATTGAGCCGCACCCGCCGGTCGGTGCCTGTTTTCCAGTGGAAGCGGTCCTCGAACCGTTGGTGGTACCTCTCGGTCAGCAGCGCGGCCAACGCCTGCCGTTGCGGCTTGGTCGCTGTCGCGCTGCGCACAACGATCTGCTGGTTTTCCCAACGGATCCGGAAGCGATCGCTTCCACATTGCAGCCAACCCCCTTGAGCCAACAATAGCCGGCGCACGTCACGGACGCGCAGCGCCTCGGGCACGGCGCAGCGCACCACCACGGGTTGCGATTTCGCGGGGGGGAAGGCAGTCAGCATGACGTTCTCCGGTAGAGGGCGGACGAGCAGCATGCGTCCACGGCTCGGCATGGCTCAAGAGACATGTGTCACTTATCGCGAGTTGCTTGTTGATTTATGAAAGCCATTGCACATAACTTGCGCGATCCTGCGGCGCATCGGCGATGGCATTCCCGTCGTCGTCTTCCTGGCTTTTGCTTTCGCTTCGCTTCGTCAACCGCCCGCTTCCGGATTCATCGTGCCCTCCCTGTCCGCTCCCGCCATCACCACGATTCTCTTTCCGTCCCTGACTTCCGGCGGCCGACACCATGTCGGCGACCGGACCGGCCCGTCATCCCCCGAGGTGCCGATCGACACGCTCGCGCAGGCGGAAGGCGCGATCGGCGGCGCGGTGACAGCGGACTGCGCACAGCATTTGCAGCAACTGAAACGAACGATCGACGCGCTGGCCATTCCGGCCAGCCAGAAGCAGCCGCTGAGAAAGACACTCGAAGAATGCGGCAAGGACCTGGAGGCGCTGCTGAACACCGCGCGCGACATCGTGCAGCTCGAGCATCGCGCCACCATGCCATGGGAGGCGGGCGCGCAGGCGCAGCAGCGGCACACCGCCGTGGTGATGGCACGCAACCTGAAGCTCGCGACGCAATGCCAGGCGCTGATGCACAAGCTTCAGTCGCTGCAAGACGAGATCGCGCCCCACGTGCAAAAGCGCAGCATCGGCAAAATCATCGCGCTCGCCGTGGGCGCACTGCTGGGCATCGCCGGTGCCGCCACGCTGGCGGTGATCCTGTGGCCGGTGGCCGTGACCGGCGTTGCGCTGGGCGGGTCCTTCCTGCTGACCGCGGCCTGTGCGGCGGGAACCGGTGCATCGGCGGCCGTGGGCGTGATCGCGACCATCTTCGGCGCAGCGGAAGTGTTCGCCAGGCCGGAGGCCTATCGCCACTTTCCTGACCAGCAGCCGGATCTCGCCCGTCTGATAGACGAGCTTGGCAACCGGATGAGCCATTGGCTCGAGGCCAATCCGGGCTTCTCGGCGCCGCTGCCGCCGGACGTGCTGACGGAACTCTGTGGCGGCGACATCGGTGCGTTCCACTTTTGCGCGGCAGTGCGGGACAGCAAGCTGTGCGATGCGGCCAAGCGCCTGGTCGACCATGGCAGCGAGCGGGCGCCGGCGCAGGGCGGCCTGGCGCGCACCGTATCGTCGCGGCTGATCTCCCCCGATCCGAGCGCAGACGACGCGCCTGACGACGTGGTGGACAATGACGACAGCGATTGGGACGAAGTCCTGGATCACGATCAGATGAACGAACAGCTGTGGCACCGCCTCGGCTTCGAGCGCAAGAATCCATCGGGCACGGCGGAGCGCCCCGCGGACGCGGCGCCGGTCGACATGCCGGTCGACATGCCGGTCGACACGGCGGTCGACACGGCGGTCGACACGCCGGTCGACACGTCGGCCGACAATGGAAGCGATCCGGCCAGCGACCGCAGGTTGAGCCGAACGGTATCCACCTCGACCATTGGGTCGTACAACTCGGTCGACATGGAGGAGGGCCCGGACGGGCTGGGCGATCCGTCCGCCTATGGCCTCGGGATCGGCGACAGCGCCTCGCAGACCCTGCACGATACCGTCCAAGTGGTCGACGACGCGGGCGCCCCAGGGACCTCGGCAGTGCAGTCAGTGCAAGCGGTGCAGGCGCCGCCGATTGACGTACGGCCACAGTGGGAGGCGAGCCGGGCCTGGGCGGAGAGCCGTATACGGACGGCGGCGAGATATGTGCAGCACCTTTCGACGGCGCTCGCGCAGCCCTATCCGAACCGGATCGAAGGGGCCGGGAACAAGGAGGAGGTCATGGTCGAGGCTCTGTGCGCCTTCCAGTTGCTCGAAAAGGTACGCAGCGAGATGCTGGCGCTCGAGGAAATGGGCGGCCTGCATGCCGGCCGCTTTGCCACCGCCCGGGCGATGAACCAGCTGGCCGTCACGATGTCGATGGAACGCGGCTGGTTTCTTGGCAATCACGTGACCGGACTACGCGCGCTGTTCGACGACGGCAACAGCCTGCGCTTCGATGATCTGCCGAGTCCCACGGAGCGGGCCGAGGCCAGCCAGGTCTGGAACGCGGCCATTGCCGAGGCCGGCGCGCTGGTCCGCCAACTGGACGACGTCTGCGCTTCCGTGTTCCAGCGAACCTTCCGGGGCCTGACGCTCGAGAGAGCGATGCGGTTCTTCGCCCGGCCCATCGCCTCGCGCGCGGCGATCATGGAGCGGGAATTGAGGCAGGATCCGCCGACGGCGCAGTCGCCGTCGCCTTCGCTGTAACCCGGCGCTAGGCAAGCGGGGCCTTCAACGAGCCGCCTTCCGCGATCTTGGCGGCAACGATTTCGCGCAACGCCTCGGCCACGGCTTCGGCCGCGGCGGTCCGCGGCAGCGCACGCGGCCAGCAAAGCGACAGCGTGCGGCCGAGCTCGGGAAGAATCAGCCGTGTCGGCAGCGCATCGTCCTCCGGCTCGCGGCTCAGTGACGACGCGGGCAGGATCGTGCAGGCCAGCCCTTCGCGCGCGGTCTGCAGCAGGATCGGCAGCGAGTCCAGGTCCGCGACGACCTGCAGCCGGATGCCCGCGCCGCTGGCGTGTTGCTCCAGCACTTCGCGCAGCCCCTGCGCCCCGCTCGGCAGCACCAGCGGAATATCGGCCAGCGACTTCAACGCAATGGTCGCTTCCTTGCCCGATGCGGCGCGACGCCGCTTCGGTTCCACGGCGATCGGCGGCGTGCCGACCAGATACAGCGCCTCGCTGGCCAGCGGCTCGAGCTCGACCGCGCGCGACGGCGTTTGGCGAAACAGGATCGCGAAATCGAGCCGGTTGTTGTTCAGCAGCTCCGCGATATAGCCGCTCATGCTCTCGAACAGCTGCAGCCGCACGCCCGGATAGCGCTCGCGGACCGCCCGCACCAGCGGCATGCCGAAGGCCGCGGCGGCGGTGGTTGGCAGGCCGATCGCCACGTTGCCGGCGATGTCCGCCCCCGCGACCTTGACGTCGGCCCGCGCCATCTCCACCTGTTTCAGGATCGAGCGCGCGTGCCGGTACAGCGTGCGGCCTGCCTCCGTGGGTTTGACGCCCTTGGCGCCGCGATGGACCAGCGCCACGCCCAGTTCCGCTTCAAGCGCGGCGAGTTGCTGGCTCAAGGCCGGCTGGGCGACATGGGCGATCTCCGCGGCCCGGGTCAGGCTGCCGTGCTCGACGATCGCGACGAAATAGCGCATGCCCCGGATATCCATGTCCCGCCCCAATGACCAGTGAAAGCCGAAGGTATTGATTGTACTTATGGCTGGCTCGCGATTCCGTATTTCCGCGCGGCGGCGATCGCGGCTAGATTGATGCCATCGCGCCAACCCGGCCGCCCATTCCTTCCTATCGTCCTCCGCCAGGCCACCGCCATGACCCGACCGCTTGCAGGCATCACCGTCGTTTCCCTCGAACAGGCCATCGCCGCGCCGTTCTGCACACGCCAGCTTGCCGATCTCGGCGCGCGCGTGATCAAGATCGAGCGTCCGGGCGCCGGCGATTTCGCCAGGGCCTACGACGATCGCGTGCGCGGCCTGTCGTCGCATTTCGTCTGGACCAATCGCGGCAAGGAGAGCCTGACGCTGGACGTCAAGCACGACGGCGCGGCGCCGGTGCTCGAGGCGCTTCTCTCGCGCGCCGACGTGCTGGTGCAGAACCTCGCCCCAGGTGCGGCCGCCCGGCTGGGGCTCGATCATGCGGCGTTGTCCGAGCGCTTTCCGCGGCTGATCGTCTGCGATATCTCGGGCTACGGCGCCGACGGTCCGTATCGCGACAAGAAGGCCTACGACCTGCTGGTGCAAAGCGAGTCCGGCTTCGTCTCGGTGACCGGCACGCCGGAGGAGGGCGTCAAGGCTGGCGCATCGATCGCCGATATCGCCGCCGGCATGTACGCCTACTCGAACATCCTGGCCGCGCTGATCGAGCGCGGGCAGACCGGCCGTGGCAAGCGCATCGATATCTCGATGCTGGAATCGATGGTCGAGTGGATGAGTTTCCCGCTGTACTACGCGTTCGATGGCGCTTCCCCGCCGCCGCGGGCCGGCGCCTCGCATGCCACCATCTACCCGTACGGGCCGTTCCCGACCGGCGATGGCAAGACCGTGATGCTGGGCCTGCAGAACGAACGCGAATGGGCGGTGTTCTGCGAATCGGTGCTGCAGCAGCCCGAGCTCGCGACGCATCCCGACTACGCCAGCAACAGCCTGCGCAGCGCCAACCGCGGCGCGCTGCGCGAGCGCATCGTCGCGGCCTTCTCGCAATGGAGCGCCGACGAGGTCGGCGCGCGGCTCGAAGCGGCAAAGATCGCCAACGCGCAGGTCAATACGATGGCGGACGTCTGGGCCCATCCGCAGCTGGCGGCGCGGCAGCGCTGGCGCGAGGTCGACACGCCTGCGGGCGCGATCCCGGCGTTGCTGCCGCCCGGCATGACCGACGCGCGCATGGATCCTGTGCCTGCGCTGGGCGAGCATACCGACGCGATCCTGGCCGAGCTCGGCATCGCGGGTGAACAGATCGCCGCGATGCGCGCGGCCGGCGCGGTATGACGGCGGAGAGCGCGATGACGACGCCGGGCACGCGGCTGCCGCGCAGCTACCTGTTCGTTCCGGCCAACCGCCCCGAGCGGATCGGCAAGGCGCTCGCCGCCGGGTCCGACGCGGTGATCGTCGACTTCGAGGATGCGGTGGCGCCGGCCGACAAGGCCGCTGCGCGACAGGGGTTGCGCGCGCCATGGCCCGCGCTGGCGCAGCAGGCCTTTGACGCCGGCGTGCTGCTGCTGGTGCGCGTGAACGCGGCCGGCACGCCGTACCACGACGACGATATCGCCTGGTGCCGCGGGCTCGGCGTCGACACACTGGTGTTGCCCAAGGCCGATGCCGAGGCGATGCGGGGGCTGCGGCAGGCGCTGCCGGCCGTGCAATGCCACGCGCTGCTGGAAACCGCGGCGGGCTTCGCCGAGCTTCCGCAACTGGCCGCGCAGCCCGGCGTGGTCCGGCTGCTGTTCGGCAGCATCGACCTGATGGGCGATCTGGGCGTCGGCGACGAGGGCGAGCCGCTGCATGCGTTCCGCAGCCTGCTGGTGCTGCATTCGCGCGCGGCGGGGCTGCCCGCGCCGGTGGACGGCGTCTGCACCGCGCTCGGCGACACCACGGTGCTGGCGGCCGAGACCGCGCGTGCGCGCGCCTTCGGCTTTGGCGCCAAGCTGCTGATCCACCCGGCCCAGGTGGCGCCGGTCCACGCCGGTCTCGCGCCGACCGAGGCGGAACTGGCCTGGGCCAGGCGCGTGGTCGAGGCCGCCGCGGCCGCAGACGGCGCCGCCGTCGCGGTGGACGGCAAGATGGTCGATCGCCCGGTGCTGGAGCGGGCGCGGCGCATTCTGGCTGCCGGTTGAAGCGCCGGAGTTGCCACGTCATTGCGGCGATATTTGCCGCGATATTTGCTGCGTCAGTTGTGCGTTAGTGGCGCGTTAATTGCCCGCCATGACGCGGTCCGGCGCGCATGACGCTGTGCAACATCGAAACGCCTTGCCATTCCCTCGCCGTTATTCATAATTATGAATTATTGCGAGGGCCCGCCCGCCGGGCTGCGCCCATCGCGCGCTCCATCCATCGCAGCGGGAGGCACCCATGCGCATCGTCCAGCAGGCGCTGTATCTCGAAGTCGCCGATCGCCTGCGCGCCATGATCGACGAGCACACGCTCGTGCCTGGCGCCTGGATCGACGAAGCGGCCCTGGCCACCACGCTCGGCATTTCGCGCACGCCGCTGCGCGAGGCGCTGAAGGTGCTGGCCGCCGAGGGACTGGTGCGGCTGGAGCCGCGCCGCGGCTGCTTCGTCAACGAGCTGTCCGAGCAGGACCTCGACGAGATCTTTCCGCTGATGGCGCTGCTCGAAGGCCGCTGCGCCTACGAGGCCGCCCGCAATGCCACCGCCGCCGATCTCGACGCGCTCGAGGACCTGCATCGCGATCTGGCGCGCTATGCCCGCGCCGGCCAGATCGATGCCTATTACGAAACCAACTACCAGATTCACGAGGCGATCCAGCGGCTCGCCGGCAATCGCTGGCTGTCCGGGCTGATCGGCGATCTGCGCAAGGTGCTGCGGCTGTCGCGGCACAAGAGCCTGCAGCTGCCGGGCCGCATCGACGAATCCTGCGCCGAGCACCTGTCGGTCTTCGCCGCGCTGAAGGCGCGCGATCCCGAAGGCGCCGAGGCGATGATGAAGACCCACCTGCTGCGCCAGCGCGCCGCGTTGAAGGCGCTGGACGCGGACGCGCAAGCCGCGGCGCCCGAACCCGAGGCCTCCGCGCGACGGCGCCACAGCCGGCTGCGCCTCGCCGCCAAGGCCGCGTCGGACCACTGACCCGATGACCACCTGAACCACGCACACCATCCCGTTCCGAGTTCGCTCCATCCTTTGCCCAACAGGTAGTTCGATGACTTCTTTCGAGACCGGAGACAAGACCGTCAGCGCGCCGCTTGGCGCCAGCGAAACCCTGGGCGACGCCCGTCCCGACACCGCCGGCGGCACGCTGCTGGCGCGCTTCGGCCGCTGGTGGAACCGCAAGGGCGGTCCGGCCGAGGCGGCCGCGGCCAACGACGGCAAGGCCCGCGCCGCGGAGCCGGCCACGCTGAGCGCGCGCGTGCAGCGCCGCCAGCGGGAGGAACTGCGGCTGTGCTTCGATGCCCGCCTGACCGATGGCGCCGCCAACGCGGCCGCGCAGGCGTGGCGCAACGAATACGAGGCCGCCGGCGAGCCGACCCGCCAGGCCATGCTGACGTTGCTGGCGGAGGTCGCCGGCAGCGGCGCGCAGGGCGGCGGCGATGGTGCCGCCGCGGACGAGGGCGGCAAGGCGGGGCGCAACGGCTCGGGCCTGAGCCATGCGCTGTCGAGCGCCCGCATCCGCTTCTTCAAGCGGCTGGCCGGGCTGCACGGCCCGAGCGCGAAGTCGGTCTGCGGCCTGCATTTCATCATTCACCTGCGCGCGGACATGCTGCGCTGGTACAAGAAGATTCCCGGCCTGCGCGCGCTCGACGAAGACCTCGAGGGCCTGCTGTCGAACTGGTTCGACGTCGGCCTGCTGGAGCTGCAGCGGATCACCTGGGACTCGCCGGCGTCGCTGCTGGAGAAGCTGATCCGCTACGAGGCGGTGCACGAGATCGCCTCCTGGGCCGATCTGCGCAACCGGCTCGATTCGGATCGCCGCTGCTACGCGTTCTTCCATCCGCGCATTCCGCGCGAGCCGCTGATCTTCGTCGAGGTGGCCTTCGTGCCGGAGATGGCGGCCAATGTGCAGAGCCTGCTCGACGAGGCGGCGCCGCAGGAAGACCTGCGCCGCGTCAAATGGGCGATCTTCTATTCGATCTCGAATACGCAGCCCGGGCTGCGCGGCGTCAGCTTCGGCAACTTCCTGCTCAAGCGCGTCATCGAGGAATTGCAGCGCGAATTCCCCAAGGTCAAGCAGTTCGCCACGCTGTCGCCGATCCCGGGTTTCGCCGACTGGTTGCGCAAGCAGGACGGCGATACCGTGGCCAAGGTGCTGGGCGGCAAGTGCATGCAGCGCTGGGGCGCGCGTGCGCCGGCCACCGGCGAGACCACGCCGCCCGCGGTGCCGGCCACCGGTGCCGAATGGCTGGCCGCGTTGAGCGCGGGCTCCGACGATGCGCTGGTGCGCGACAGCGGCCTGGCGCTGGCCGCGCACTTCCTCGTGCATGCGCGCAACGGCGCGCTGCCAGCCGATCCGGTGGCGCGTTTCCATCTCGGCAATGGCGCCTGCGTCGAACGGCTGAACTGGGGCGCGGACCTGTCGAGCAAGGGGCGCGCGCAGTCCTGCGGCATGATGGTCAATTACCTGTACGTGCCGGAGGCGCTCGACGACAATCTGGCCAAGCTCGGCGAGGGCAATCCGCGCATCAGCCGCTCGGTCGCCAAGCTGCTGGCGCGTTCCTGAGGGGGCGCACCGGCGTCGGCCGGCATCGACGCATCGCATCACCGCCTGATCCAGTTTCGCAGTGCATTTTCGACGGGAAGTTCCAACGCGGTTCACACCAGCAGTTCACATCGCATTTTCATAAGACAAAGCGAGGAGACACACCATGGAACGTAGTCAGTTCAAGCGGACGGCAACGATGTTGGCAGTGGCCGGCGGCATCGCGATGATGGCGCTCGCCCCGGCGGCGGCGCAGGAACCGTGGCCGTCCAGGCCGGTCACGATCGTCGTGCCGTTCCCGGCCGGCGGCGGCACCGATGCCTTTGCCCGCCCGCTGGCGGCGCAATTGTCCAAGCAGCTCGGCAAGCAGTTCGTCATCGACAACCGCGGCGGCGCGGGCGGCACGGTCGGCGCCAGCCTCGCCTCGAAGGCCGCGCCCGATGGCTACACGATCTTCATCGGCGGCGCGCACCATGTGATCGCGCCCTCGTTCTACAAGAAGCTCGACTACGACATCGAAAAGGACTTCGTGCCGATCACCGTGATCGCGCAGCCGCCGCAGGTGGTGGTGGTCAACCCGACCAAGGTCCAGGCCAGGACGCTGCAGGAACTGATCGCCTACGCGCGCCAGAATCCCGGCAAGCTGAACTACGGCTCGGCCGGCAACGGGTCGTCGCACCATCTGGCCGGCGAGCTGTTCAAGATCCAGACCAAGACCTTCATCACGCATATCCCGTACAAGGGCGCGGGCCCGGCGCTGTCCGACCTGATCGCCGGCCAGGTCGACATGGTGTTCGACGGGCTGGGTTCGTCGGCCCAGCATATCCGCGGCGGCCGCATCCGCGCGCTGGCGGTGGCCGCGCCCAAGCGCTCGCCGGCGTTCCCCGACGTGCCGACCGCGGCCGAGGCGGGCGTGCCGAACTACGAGGTATCGACCTGGTATGCGCTGTGGGTGCCGAAGAACACGCCCAAGGAGATCAGCGACAAGCTCTACGCCGAGGTCAACAAGGCCCTGAATACGCCGGAGCTCAAGCAGATCTGGCTGAACAACGGCTCGGAGACGCCGTCGTACACGCCGGACCAGTTCGCGCAGTTCCAGCGTGCCGAGATCAAGCGCTGGGCCCAGGTGGTGCAGCAGTCCGGCGCCAAGATGGATTGATGGCGATGATGCTGGCGAGGACCTTGATGGCCATGTTCAAGCCGCAGGAGGCGCTGTGAGCGGCGCGGTCAGCTTCGAGCGCGATGGCGACATCGCGCTGGTCACGCTGTCCAACCCGGGCAAGCTCAACGCGATCTCCGAGGCGATGTGGCGCGCGCTGACGGACGGCTTTGCGCGCCTGTCGGCCGACCGCACGCTGCGCTGCGTGGTGCTGCGCGGCGCCGACGGCAACTTCGCCGCCGGCGCCGATATCGCCGAGTTTCCGCGGCTGCGCGGCGATCCGGCCTCGGTGCGCGCCTACCACGTCGAGCTGCTGGCGCCGGCGCTGGCCGCGATCGCCGGCTGCCTGCATCCGACCGTGGCCTGCATCGAGGGCGTCTGCGTCGGCGGGGGCCTGGAGATCGCCTGCCATTGCGATCTGCGCATCGCGGCAACGGACAGCCGCTTCGGCGTGCCGATCAACAAGCTGGGTTTCCCGATGGCGCCGGGCGAGCTGCAGGGCCTGCTGGCGCTGGCGGGCCGCGCGGCGACGCTGGAGATCCTGCTCGAAGGCCGGGTGTTCGATGCCGCCGAGGCGCAGGCCAAGGGTTTGCTGACGCGCGTGGTACCGCGCGGCGACGTCGCCGCGGAGGCGATGGCCACCGCGCGCCGCATCGCCGCCGGCGCGCCGCTGGCCGCCCGCATCAACAAGGCCACGATCGCCCGCCTGTCGCCGCAGCCGGCGCCGTTGTCGGCTGCCGAGCTCGATGCCCATTTCTCCTACGCGGCCAGCCGCGACCATGCCGAGGGCGTCGCCGCCTTCCTGGCGCGCCGGCCGCCCCGTTTTGAAGGGCAGTAGGGCGCCCGGCGCCGTCATTGCCGTACCCCGTTTTTTTATCCCCCAAGCTTTTTATCCGCTGATCGCATGAACGCCAATCTGTTCGCCCTGTTCGAATCCCGCTTCCCCGCCAAGCGCGAGGCCTGCTGCATCGAGACGCACGACGGCCTGTACTACAGCTGGGACGATCTCGATCGCGCCACCGCCAAGCTGGCCAATCTGCTCGCTTCGCTCGATCTGCCCGAAGGCGCGCGCGTCGCGGTGCAGGTCGAGAAGTCGCCGGAGGCGCTGTTCCTGTACCTGGCCACGCTGCGCGCCGGCTACGTCTATCTGCCGCTGAACACGGCGTATCAGGAAGCGGAGATCGACTATTTCATCGGCAATGCCGAGCCCGCGGTGGTGGTCTGCAGCAGCGCCAATTTCGGCTGGGTGTCGAAGCTGGCGTTCCGCCATGGCACCGGGCATGTATTCACGCTCGACGACGACCGCGGCGGCACGCTGCTCTCGCGCGCCGCCGCGCAGCCGGACCGCTTCGACACCGTGCAAAGCGGGCCCGACGACCTGGCGGCGATCCTCTATACCTCCGGCACTACGGGCCGCAGCAAGGGCGCGATGCTGACGCATCGCAACCTGTCGTCGAACGCGGAGACGCTGCACAAGGCCTGGGGCTGGCGCAGCGACGACGTGCTGCTGCACATGCTGCCGATCTTCCATGTGCACGGGCTGTTCGTCGCCTCGCACGGCGCGCTGCTGGCCGGCGCCAAGATGATCTGGGCGCCGAAGTTCGACATGGAGCAGGTGCTGCGCTTCCTGCCGCGCTCGACCGTGATGATGGGCGTGCCGACCTACTACGTGCGGATGCTGCAGGATCAGCGCTTCGACGAGGACACGTGCCGCCGCATGCGGCTGTTCGTGTCGGGCTCGGCGCCGCTGCTGCTCGAGACCTTCGAGGCGTTCCGCGAGCGCACCGGCCATACGATTCTCGAGCGCTACGGCATGAGCGAGACGGTGATGCTGGTGTCGAATCCCTATGACGCCGGCGAGGGCGAACGGATCGGCGGCACCGTCGGCCGTCCGCTGCCGGGCGTGTCGGTGCGCGTGGTCGATGGCGATGGCAAACCTTGCCCCGCCGGCGAGATCGGCGCGGTCGAGGTCAAGGGGCCCAATGTGTTCAAGGGCTACTGGCGCATGCCGGAGAAGACCCGCGAAGAGTTCACCGCGGACGGCTGGTTCAAGACCGGCGACATGGGGCGCTTCGGCGGCGCAATCGTCGGCATGTCGGGCGAGCGCAAGGTGCCGGACGACTACCTGACCATCGTCGGACGCAGCAAGGACCTGATCATCTCCGGCGGCTACAACGTCTATCCGAAGGAGATCGAGAGCTTCCTCGACGAGATGCCTGGTGTGCAGGAGAGCGCGGTGATCGGCGTGCCCCATCCGGATTTCGGCGAGGCGGTGGTGGCGGTGGTGGTCGGCAAGCCGGGCGCCGAGCTGAACGAGCAGGCGATGATCGGCACGCTGAAGCACCGGATCGCCAACTTCAAGGTGCCCAAGCGGATCCACCTGGTCAATGAACTGCCCCGCAATACGATGGGCAAGGTGCAGAAGAATCTGCTGCGGGAAAGGTTCGGCGGTTGATCGAGTCTGGGGGAGTCTTGCGCCCTCTCCCGCATGCGGGAGAGGGGCCGATGCTGGCCATGCGTGCGCCGTTTGAAGCCATCTCCCTCTCCCCGACCCTCTCCGCTGAGAGGGAGGGGGAGAACACCATGGGGCGGTGTCCTGTCTTCGCGGCGCCTTACTTCAGCATCTGCACCGACCCATTGACGGTCACCGTGACCTGGGCCTTGCCGCCCTCCATCGGTACCGGCGCGGCCTCGGCGGCGGCCATCGCGGCCTTGGCGTACATGCGCGGCATCGGCGTCACGGCACCGGCCTCGCCGACCTGCACGCTGCGGATCGTGTAGCTGCCATAGCCGAACAGCCGGGTCGTGGTCTGTGCCTTGTCGCGGAACGCGGCGACGGCCTGCTCGGTCAGCTTGCTCTCGGCCGCCCGGCGCGCCTCGCGCGACAGCGAGAAGCTGATGTTCTGTACCTGCATCTGGCTGGCCAGCTCGCCGGCGAACTTCGAGGCCGCGCTGAAATCGCGCGACTGCAGGACGACCTCGGCGCGTCCGCGCCAGGTGCTGATGCGGCCGTTGCGGTCGGTGCTCGGATAGATCGTGAAGCCGCCCGATTCGGCCTGGATGCCCGATACGCGCTTGGCGCGCTCGATCACCTGCTGGGCCTTGGCCGACAGCGCCGACGAGATCGCGGACGGCTCGGCGCCTTCCTGCTCCGCAGCCAGCGTCACGCGCACGACGTCGGTCGGCACCTCGGCCACGGCCTCCGCCGACAGCGACAGCACGCCCGCGGGGGGCTGCCAGCCTTCGGGCGGCATCGGCCCGCCTTGTGCCGACGCGGCCAGTGCGGTGGTGCCGAGCAGGGTAGCGGCGAGCAATTGCTTCATCGAGTTCTCCATGACAATGTGATGGTGATCAGACGGTCACTGGCAGCGTGGGGTTCCCTTGCCACGCCGGGCGCTTGTATCGGCGTATTACCGAGCCGGCGCCCGCATCGCGCCGCGGTCGGCTCGTTCAGAATGCCTGCCAGGCCTTCCACAGCATGTAGGCGGCCAGGCAGAACAGCATGCCGGCGAAGATCCGCTTGAGCTTGCGGACCTCCATCCGGTGCGCGGTGCGCGCGCCCAGCGGCGCGGTCAATACGCTGGCGATCGCGATCACCGCCAGCGCGGGCAGATAGACATAGCCGAGCGAGCCGGCCGGCAGCCCGGTCATCTGGTAGCCGCTCCAGACGTAGCCGATCACGCTGGCCGCCGCGATCGGAAAGCCCAGCGCGGCGGAGGTGGCGACCGCATGGTGGATCGGCACGTTGCACCAGGTCATGAACGGCACCGACACGAAGCCGCCGCCGGCGCCGACCAGGCTGGACAGGAAGCCGATCGCCGATCCGGCGCCGAACATGCCGGGAAAGCCGGGCAGTTGCCGGCTCGGCGACGGCTTGCGGTTGCGCAGCATCTGCGAGGCCGAGAAGCCGACGAACAGCGCGAACAGCAGCGACAGCCAGCCGGTCTTCAGTGCGGCGAACACCTTGCCGCCGCCGATCATGCCGCCCAGCAGGATGCCGGGCGCCAGCGCCAATACGATCTTCCAGCGCACCGCGCCCTGCTTGTGGTGGGCACGCACCGACGACAGCGAGGTGAACAGGATCGTGGACATCGAGGTGGCGATCGCCATATGGACGATCGCTTCTTCGGGAAAGGCCAGCCAGCTGAAAGTCAGCGTCAGGAACGGCACCATCATCATACCGCCGCCGACGCCGAGCAGCCCGGCGCAGAAGCCGGTGAACGCGCCGAGCAGCAGCAGCGCGGGAATCAGGGAGAGAGTCATGCGTGGATCGCTTCGTGATGTTTTTCGTTTTGTTTATTGCGCGGGCGGCTCGTGTCTTGCCCGCGTGGATCGCACGCGGTTCAGCGGCGTCCCATCAGCCGCGTGGTGATGAACTGCCATTCCTGCGGCGTGACCGGCGTGATCGACAGCCGGTTGCCACGGCGCAGCACGACCATGTCGGCCAGCTCCGGATGCTCGCGCAGTGCCGCCAGCGAGATCAGCTCGCACTTGTCGACGAACTTGACGTCGACCAGCTCCCAACGCGGATGCTCGGGTTTGGACGCAGGGTCGTGATACTTGCTGTCGGGGTCGAACTGGGTGGGATCGGGGTAGGGCGTCGAGCAGACCTCGGCGAGGCCCGCGATGCCGGGCTGCGGGCACGACGAGTGGTAGAACAGCACGCCGTCGCCGATGCGCATCGCGTCGCGCATGAAATTGCGCGCCTGGTAGTTGCGCACGCCGGTCCAGGGAAGACGCCCCTGCTCGGCCAGCGTATCGATGCTGGCTTCGTCGGGTTCGGATTTCATCAGCCAGTACTGGCGCGCGCGGGACGCGCCGGCGGCCGGTCTGTCGGCGGCTTTGGTGGCCGCCTTCTTGTCGGAGGGACTCATGCTCGCACGTCTTGGATGGTCGGAACGGCATCGCGAGCACGCGGCGAGGGCCTGGCAGCGGCGGCGCGACGCGGCAAGCATACCGTGAAAGCGCCATCATCGCCCGCATTGGCGTCGCGGGCGCAAAACACGGGCAAAAAAAGAGGCGATGGTCCAAAGACCATCGCCTCTTGCATGGGGTCCCCGCCTCGGCCGTTGGGTCGGCATCCTGAACCCAAGTGAGGTTCAGTGTGGCTGCGGAAGCCGCATTTCGGGTACATCACCTATTCAGGGAGCCCAGGTTCGAGACCTGCGCTATGAACACTGTGACGCGCTCGCCCACACGGCATCATCCCGCACCATGCAATGCATATCGGTTCAAGGAGTTATGACCTTCGCGAACCAGGCAGGGAAACTGTCAAACGTCTGACTATCCAGTTTGGCCCGGACTCGAAGTCCGGGGGAGGTCAGACGTTTGCCGTTTCTAACTAGGATGGGAGGAGAACGGCGGCCGGGCGCGATAACCCGACCATGTTTCTGCACCTTGGTACCCCCGTGCAGTGGCTCCACTATACACCGGGGTTTCTCGCATACCAAGCGTGTCCCGGCTTGTCGTTACATTTTGCGTGGCATGCGCGGCACGGTCTTCACATCGCCCATATCGCGCTATATCGCCATGGTGAAGGCCCTTGCACAAGGACCCATATGCGGGTCCGCCGGGGCAATTCAAGGGGTCACGATTGCGTCGGCGAAACGGGGCTGCCGGCGGGGCTGCCGGCGGGATTGCCGATGCCGCCGACCATGCTGGTGCCGACATGCGCGTACTGGCGCAGCGCCTCGTCGGCGCGCTCGTTCAGCTCGCGGATGCGGGCGCGCACCGCGTCCACGGGAATCGCGCCGTCCTCCTGCTGCTTGCGCTTGAGCGCGAGCAGATCCGACGCGATGCTGATCGCGGCCATTACCGCGACCCGTTCGACGCCCTTGGTGGAAGCGCCGGACTTGATCCGCGTCATCTGGTCGTCGACCAGCGCCACCGCTTCGAGCAGCGCGGCCTCGTTCTCGGGGGCGATCGCGAAGCGGTAAGGCTGCCCCGCGATATGGACTTCGACTTGCTTGTTGCCGCTCATGCGTGTTCTCCGGAAGGCTGGGCGCCGCGCGGTTCTCCCTGGATGCGCTCGGCGGGAAGCTCCCCTTCGTCGAGCAGATCCAGCTGGCGCGCATCGGTGGCCGTGGGCAGCTTGTCCAGGATCGACTGGATGCGCAACTGCGCCTCCTCGATCTTGATGTTCAGCAGTTCGCGATCGGCAGCCATCGCTTCGCGATCGCTGCGCAGCTGCGCGGCCTCCGCCTGCAGGCGTTCGATCTCCTCGCGCAGCCGCTGGTTTTCCGCCGCCAGCGTATCCGCGTGGTGCAGCACGCGGCCGATCTTGGCGGCCAGTTGTTCGAGTTCGGTCAGCATGGGCCTGTCGTGTCTCAGGGTGTCAGGTAACGGGATTCTAGCCGATGCATGATCCGCGTCATCACTGCGGGAAGCGATTGTGACCGTGCATTCCCCTCGAAGTTGCATCGATCGTCGGTCAATGGCCGCAATGACTGCCCCGCAGGGGCACGCGGCGGCGCAATGGGCCGCGGGCGCCGCCGATTTGACGGGGGCCGTCAAACTGCCTACACTCACGCGCGTTTTCAGGTGCTCGCGATCCGGTCCCCATCGGATCGCAGTTAAACGGGAAACAGGGAGTCCGCCACGCCGCCGCGCGATGCCGGTCCAACCTGTGCTGCCCCCGCAACGGTAAGCGATTGCGTTCGCCGCCGCGCCCGAGCCGATCGGCACGATCGTCTCCACGCCCGCCGGCCTCGCCTCACCGTCCCACGATGCCACTGGACCGATGGTTCCGGGAAGGCGGACGGTGCCGATCGCCAGCCCGGATACCGGCCTGGATGCGGGCATGCCGGCCGCCATCGCGCTCGCGCAGCCTCACCGCCAGACGGTCCGCGGGGGAACGGGCCAGGCTTTCACTTCCGCTCGAGCACCATGCTTTCATCGTCTTCGAGGTCGCGTCGCCTGGCATCGCCAGCCGCGCGCCCGACCGCGCGCGTCCGCGCCCAAGCCCTTGCCGTCGATACTGCCGGCGATATTGCGCGCGATCTTGCCCGCGCCGCCGTCCGCTCCCCGGCGCAGGCCGCGCTGCTGTCCGCCGCCACGCTGTGCGCGTGGCCCGCGGTGGCGCAGCAGTCCCCGCCGTCGTCGGACGCCACGCTGAGCCCGGTCGTCGTCAGCGCCACGCGCACCGCGCAGCCGCTGGACGAGGCGCTGCCCCATACCACCGTGATCACGCAGCAGGAGATCGCCAACAGCCAGGCACCGGACCTGCGTTCGCTGCTGCGCACGCAGGCGGGCGTGGAACTGGCCGCCACCGGCGGCATGGGTGCCAACACCACGCTGTTCATGCGCGGCGCCAATTCCAACCAGACGCTGATCCTGATCGACGGCGTGCGCATCGCCTCGGCCAGCAGCGGCACCGCGCAACTGGCCAATATCCTGCCCGACGAGATCGACCGCATCGAGATCGTGCGCGGCAACGTATCGGCGCTGTACGGCTCCGACGCGATCGGCGGCGTGGTGCAGATCTTCACCAGGAGCGGAGCCGGCAAGCCGCCCGCCGCCAACGCCCAGGTCGAATACGGCAGCGACAATACGCGCCGTGCGACGGTCGGCTACGGCGGCCAGGTCGGCGATACCTCGTTCAACCTGACCGGCTCGATCTTCAAGACCGACGGCTTCTCGGCGGTGAACACGCGCCTGCAGCCGCGCGCCAATCCGAACGACAACCCGTACGAGAACAAGAGCGTCTCCGGCCAGGTCAAGCATCGCTTCGCGCCGGACTGGGAGGCGGGCGTCGCGGCCTACTACAGCAAGAGCAAGCTGTCCTACGACAGCACGTTCGGCCGGCCCACCGACGACTGGCGCAGCGACAGCGAGCTCTATACGCTGTCCGCCTTCGTCAACGGCAAGCTGGCACCGGACTGGACCACGCGCTTCAAGGTCGCGCAGAGCGAGGACGACAGCGACAACTGGCTGAACGGCGTGTTCGATAGCCGCTTCAAGACCCGCACGCGCCAGTTCACCTGGCAGAACGAATACGCGCTCGCCAAGGGCCATCAGCTGATGTTCGGCACCGAATATCTGCAGCAGCAGTTCGACTCGAACTCGTATGGCGCGCCCGGCCGCAACGTGGTGTCGGTGTTCGGCGGCTACGACGGCCGCATCGGCAAGCACCAGCTGCAGCTGAACCTGCGCAACGACCACTATTCGGATTTCGGCGACAAGGGCAGCTATTTCGCCGGCTACGGCTACTACGTGACCGAGCAGTTCAAGCTGCTGGCCAACGCCAGCAATGCGTTCCGCGCGCCGACCTTCAACGAGCTGTACTACCCGAACTATGGCCAGCCGAACCTGCAGCCCGAGCGGGCGCGCTCGGTCGAGATCGGCGCGCAGTACGACAGCAAGGGCGCGGGCCTGCTGCGCGTGACGGCCTTCCGCACGCAGTACGACAATCTGATCACGTCGGCGCTGCAGCCGAACGGCATGTTTCTGGCGCAGAACGTCAGCAGCGCCAAGGTCGAGGGCGTCGAGGCGTCGTGGCGCGCGCGGCTGCTCGGCACCGACGTGACCGCCAGCGTCACGATGCAGAACCCGGTCGACGAGCAGACCGGCACGCAGCTGATGCGGCGCGCGCGGCGGCATGCGGCGCTCGACCTGGGCCGCGATGTCGGGAACTGGCGCTTCGGCGGCCAGTGGATCGTGTCGTCGTCGCGCCGGGACAGCGGCTCGCGCACGCTGGGCGGATACGGTATCGTCAACCTCAACGCGCGCTACAACATCGACAAGCAATGGTTCATCGCCGCCCGCGTCGAGAATCTGTTCGACAAGGACTACCAGCTGGCCTACCCCTACAACACGCAGGGCCGGGCCGGCTTCATCACGCTCGGCTGGCGCCAGCGCTGAGCGGCATCGCGCAGACCAGCGACCATGATGCGGACGGCGGCCTCGGCGACGGCGGGCAAGACGGCGGGCACGGCGATGCGCGGCGCCGCTGAGATGCGGCGCGCGCTGGCCGTCTGCACGCTGCTGGCCGGCGCTGCCGTGGCAGTGTTCCTGCTGTCGCTGGCGGTCGGCAGTGTCGGCCTGTCGCCGAGCGAGGTCTGGCACGCGCTGTTCGGGCTGACCGATGTATCGGGCAAGCACGGCGCGGCCGACCAGACCGCGGCCGCCATCGTGCGCGAGTTGCGGCTGCCGCGCGCCGCGGCGGCGTTCGCCTGCGGCGGCCTGCTGGCGCTGTCCGGCGCGCTGATGCAGGTGCTGCTGCGCAATCCGCTGGCCGAGCCCTATGTGCTGGGCGTGTCGGGCGGCGCGGCCACCGGCGCGTTGCTGGCGATGCTGGCGCTGGCGCCGCTGTGGACCGTGCAGGCCGGCGCAGCCGGCGGCGCGCTGATGTCGATGGTGCTGGTCGCCACGCTGGCGCGGCGCGATCTGCTGCATCCGCAGGTCCAGGGCGGCCATCATGAAGCGGGCTCGCGGCTGCTGCTGACCGGCGTGATCCTGGCCGCCGGCTGGGGTGCGGTGATCACGCTGATCCTGAGCATCGCGCCCGAGGCCCGCTTGCGCGGCATGCTGTTCTGGCTGACCGGCGATCTTGGCGGCACCGCCAGCTACGGGCTCGCGCTCGGCACGCTGGTGCTGGCGCTGCTGCTGACGCTGCCGATGGCGCGCGCGCTGAACGTGATGCTGCTCGGCGAGACCGTGGCCCGATCGCTGGGCGTGCGCGTCGGCCGGGTACGGCTGTCGGCTTACCTGGTGGCGTCGCTGGCGATCGCGGCGTCGATCACGACCGCCGGTTCGATCGGCTTCGTCGGCCTGGTGGTGCCGCATCTGGTGCGGCTGGCGTGGGGCAACGATCAGCGCCTGCTGCTGCCAGCGGCGGCGTTGCTGGGCGGCACGCTGCTGATGGCGGCGGACCTGATCGCGCGCACCGCGATCGCGCCGGCGCAATTGCCGGTCGGCGTGATCACCGCGTTGCTGGGCGTGCCGACCTTCCTGTTCCTGCTGCTGCGCCGGCCGCGATAGGGGATCCGCAATGACGACCGCTGCCGACTGGACCGTTCCGACCGTGCCGTGCCCGCGGCTGTCGCTGCGCGGCCTGAGCCTGCGTGCCGGCGGCAGGACGCTGTTCGACGCGCTCGAGCTGACCATGCGGCCCGGCGAGCTGTGGTGTGTGCTCGGCCCCAATGGCGTCGGCAAATCGACGCTGATGGCGGTGCTGGCCGGGCTGCGCGAAGCCGAGCGGGGCGACGTCCGGCTCGACGACGAGCCGCTCGCCGCGCTGGCGCGCCGGCGCCCCGAGATTTTGGCCAGACAGCGCGCCTATCTGCCGCAGGCCATTCACGATACGTTCTCGATGTCGGTGCACGACGCGGTCGCGGTCGGCCGCCATCCGCATCTGTCGGGATGGGGCTGGAGCGGCTGCGACGACGATGCGGTGGTGGCGGACCTGCTGGCAGCCCTCGATCTGGCGGGCCTGGCAGGCCGCGATGTGCTGACGCTGTCCGGCGGCGAGCGCCAGCGCGTGTCGCTGGCCGCGGTGCTGGCGCAGCAGGCGCCGCTGCTGCTGCTCGACGAACCGCTGGCGCACCTGGACCTGCGCCATCAGATCCTGGTGCTGGACACGCTGGCGCGCCTGACGCAAGCCGGGCGCCATGCCGCGATGCTGATCCTGCACGACCTGAACCTGGCGCGCCGCTATGCCACGCATGCGCTGCTGATGGCCGAGGACGGCCAATGCCTGCACGGCCCGGCGGACCAGATCCTGACGCCCGCCCACTGTTCGCGCGCGCTGCGCACACCGATCGTCGCCGTCGCGAAGGGCGCGCATACGGCGTTGATCGCCAATGGCCCGGCATGAGGCAGGGCCGGGCTGCTTACCCCTCACCGATACCGCTCCGCGCAATGACGAGCCATCACGACTCCGACCAGACCGACACCAACGACACCCACGACACCAACGACACCGAGGGCCGCGATGAACGCCACAAGGCGCGCATGGTCCGCAAGAAGGCGGTGATCGATGCGAAGATCGCCGCCGCGCAGGACGAGCGCGGCGTGATCGTGATCACCACCGGCAATGGCAAGGGCAAGTCCAGCTCGGGCTTCGGCATGGTGATCCGCGCGCTGGGTCACGGCATGCAGGCCGGCGTGGTGCAGTTCATCAAGGGCGCGTTTCCCAGTGGCGAGGAAATGTTCCTGCGGCGCTTTCCCGAACAGTGCGCGTTCCACGTGATGGGCGAGGGCTATACCTGGGAGACCCAGGACCGGGCGCGCGACGTGGCCAAGGCCGAGGCCGCGTGGCAGGTCGCGCGCCAGCTGCTGCGCGATCCGTCGATCGGCCTGGTGCTGCTCGACGAACTGAATATCGCGCTGAAGCTGCACTACCTGGACGTCGATACCGTGATCGCCGATCTGCGCGCGCGTCCGCCGATGCAGCACGTGGTGATCACCGGCCGCGGCGCGCCGCAGGCGCTGATCGACGCCGCCGATACCGTCACCGAAATGACGCCGGTCAAGCATGCATTCCAGCAGGGCATCAAGGCCCAGCGCGGCATCGAGATGTAAGCCATGGCGACCGTATCGAACACCGCGGCGAAATTCGCTCCGCCCGCGATCGAACCGCTGGACGACACCCTGCGCCCTGCATTGCAGGCCGCGATCGACGACAAGACCAAGCCGCTCGGCGCGCTGGGCCGGCTGGAGTCGCTGGCTCTGCAGATCGGGCTGATCCAGCGCACCGCAGAGCCGGTGCTGCGGCGGCCGGCGATGATCGTGTTCGCCGCCGACCATGGCATCGCCGATGCCGGCGTCAGCGCCTATCCGGCCGACGTCACGGTGCAGATGGTCCGCAATTTCGCCGCAGGGGGCGCGGCCATCAATGTGTTCGCACGCCAGCACGGCATGGTGCTCGAGGTCGTCGATGCCGGCGTGCGCGTGCCGCCGGGCGCGGCGCCGGGTCTGGTGGACTGCCGAATCGATGCGGGCACGCGCAACTTCATCGACGAACCGGCGATGCGGCGCGAGCAGGCCGAGGCCGCGCTGGCGGCCGGCGCCGCGCGCGTGATGCACCATGCCGCGCAGGGGACCAATGTGATCGGCTTCGGCGAGATGGGCATCGGCAACACGTCGGCCGCCGCCTGCCTGGTCAGCCGGCTGGCGGGCCTGCCGATCGCGGCCTGCGTCGGGCGCGGCACCGGCCTGGACGATGCGGGACTCGCGCGCAAGCTCGCGCTGCTCGAGCGGGCGCTGGTGCGCCATGCCGATGCGGTCGAACCGCTGGACGCGCTGGCCGCGCTGGGTGGCTTCGAGATCGCGATGATGGCGGGCGCCTTCCTCGCCGCGGCGTCGCGGCGGATGGTGATCCTGGTCGACGGCTTCATCGCCTCGGCGGCGCTGCTGGTCGCGAGCCGCCTCGATGCCGAGGTGCTGTCGTACTGCGTGTTCTCGCATTGCTCGCACGAGCAGGGCCACCGCGCGCTGCTCGAGCACTTCGGCGCGCGGCCACTGCTGGCGCTGGACCTGCGGCTGGGCGAGGGCAGCGGCGCCGCGCTGGCGTATCCGCTGGTGGCGTCGGCGGTGGCCTTTCTGCGCGAGATGGCGACCTTCGGCGGGGCGGGGGTCAGCACCGCCAGCGCGGCCGACGGTGCAGGCAACACCGCGACCAACACCGCGACCAACACCCCAACCGGCAGCGCGCCGCCGCGATAGACTCGCGCCAAGCTGTCGCCATCCGCACCATGACCAACATGCCGACCGAGCCCACGCCCGAGCCGCTGCAGGATCGGCGAGACCAGCAAGCCGAGCAACCTCGGCGGCCGACCCATCCGCTGCTGCAGCGGCCCTGCGACGAACTGCGCTACCTGCTGACCGCGGTCGGCTATTTCACGCGCGTGCCGGTGCCCGCCTGGGTCGGCTTCGCCCCGCACTATCTGCATGCCGCCGCGCGCTGGTTTGCGCTGGTCGGCCTGATGGTCGGCGCCGTCGGCGCGCTGGCGACGCTGGCCGCGTGGCTGCTGTGGCCGCCCGCGGTCGCGGTGCTGATCGGCATCGGCGCGACGCTGCTGCTGACTGGCGCC
The DNA here is from genome assembly GCF_013347325.1 of Cupriavidus gilardii. Classification (NCBI taxonomy): domain Bacteria; kingdom Pseudomonadati; phylum Pseudomonadota; class Betaproteobacteria; order Burkholderiales; family Burkholderiaceae; genus Cupriavidus; species Cupriavidus gilardii. The sequence continues at coordinate 536,880 of NZ_CP054626.1, forward strand.
TTTCATGAGGACGGCCTGGCCGATTGCGTCGATGCGTTTGGCGGCGGCTATCGGCGCGAGGACGTGCTGCGCATCATGCACGATTCGCGCATCGGTGCCTTCGGTGCGCTCGCGCTGGTGCTGGCCCTGCTGCTGAAATGGCAATTGCTGCTGGCGCTGGGCCAGCGCGGCGGCCTGCGCGAACTGCTGCTGGTGCTGGTGGCCGCGCATGCCGCCAGCCGCGCGATGGCGGTCAGCTATCTGGCGACGCTGGACTACGTACGTGCCGAGGGCAAGGCGAAGCCGGTCGCGCAGCGGCTGTCGCCGCGCGGGCTGGCGCTGGTGCTCGCCTGCGGCGCGCTGCCGTTGCTGGCGGTCGCGCCGGGCTTCGGTGTCGCCGCGATCGCCGCGCTGGCGCTGCTGCGGCTGGTGCTCGGGCGCTATTTCGTGCGCCGCATCGGCGGCTATACCGGCGACTGTCTCGGCATGGCCCAGCAGCTTGGCGAACTGCTGATCTATCTGCTGGCGGCGGCATGGATCTGGTCCTGATCCGGCACGCGCATCCCGCGGTCGACGACGGGGTCTGCTATGGCCGGCTCGACCTGCCACTGATGGAGCCGATGTCGCCGGCGGCCGATGCGATCGTGCGCGCCGCGTCGGCGGCGGCATCGGCCAACGGCGTGCCGGCTCCCGCGCGGATCGTCTGCAGTCCCGCGCAGCGCGCCCATGTCACCGCGCAGCGGATCGTGCAGGCCTGCGCCGCGCAAGCCGGGCGAGAGGGCCTCGCGCTTGACGCCGATGCACGTCTTCACGAACTTGATTTCGGCGCCTGGGAGGGCCAGCGCTGGGACGCGGTACCGCGCGCCGGCCTGGACCAATGGGCGGCCGACCTGATGGATGCGCGCCCACACGGCGGCGAATCGGCGCGCGCCGCGTACGCGCGCGTTGCAGAATGGGCTGACTCGCTGCAAGCGCCTGCCGCCGCCGCCGAGCGCTGCCTGTGGGTGGTCGGCCACGCCGGCCCGATGCGAATGCTCGCCGCGCATTGGCTCGGCCTGCCGTTGTCCGTCACGCTGGAGTGGCAGCTCGGCTGGGGCGCGAGCTGCGGCGTCCGGCTCGATCGGGGCGCCGCGCGGCCGGGGCGTCTGTTGTGGTGGAACCGCACGGCGGGTTGAGGGCCAACGAGGGCCAACGAGGGCCGACGCACCGGGCTCCGCACTGCCCCCCGCACTGAAGGCCAGGCCCGCGCCGTGCTACTGCGCGGGCCGCCGGCTCCGTGCGACCTCCAGCTGCCGGCACACGATCCCCGCGGCATCGATCGCACGCGGTCCCGCCCGATTGATCAGGTCGCCGTCGATCGTGAACAGATTGCCGCGTGCCACCGCCGTCAGCTGCGGCCAGCGCTGCCATTGCGCGAAGTCCGCCAGCGGCCGGTCCGCCGGCGTCGCGCCCATGCTGGCCGTGATCATGGCCTCCGGATTGCGGGCGATGACCGCTTCCACCGAAATGGTCGGCACCAGCGGCGTCTCGTCGGCGAATACATTGCGGCCGCCGCACAGCGCCAGCATGTCGCTGACCATATGCTGGCCATTGAGCGTCATCAGCGGCTGCTGCCAGACCTGATAGAACACCGACACCGGCGGCCGTGCGGCATGGGCCTTGCCCAGCGCGGCGATGCGCGCGCGCAGGCGCTCGGCCGCGGCATGCGCGGTCGGGCCGGTGCCGAGCAGCACGCCGAGCTTCTCGATATTGTCCGGCACCGCCGCCAGCCGCCGCGGCTCGCTGTGGAACAGCGGCAGGCCCAGCGCGCGCAGCCGCTCCGTCTGCTTCTGCGCGTTGCCATGCCGCCAGACCACGATCAGGTCGGGCTTGAGCGCGGCGATCCGTTCGAGATCGAGCGCCTTGTTGTCGCCGACCCGCGGAATCGCGCGCGCCTCGGGCGGATAGTCGCTGTAGTTGACAGTGCCGACGATGCGCTCGCCCCCGCCCGCCGCGAACAGCATCTCGGTGACGTGCGGGGCCAGCGACACGATGCGGCGCGCCGGCTGCGCCAGCGTGATGGTCTGGCCGGCGTCGTCGACGACGGAGACCGCGGCGCGCGCGTCGATCGGCAGGATGGCCGCGAGCGCCGCGGCAAGCGAGACGATGGCGGCGAGGCGCGTGGCGGCGCGCGGCCGGCGCCGGCGGAACGGGAACGGCAATACGGGCATATCGGATCGGAACGTCAGAGCGGAACAGTGGTGGCGAGGGCGTCGGCAAGCCGCTGCCAGCAGGCCTCCCGGTCGGGCGGCAGCCCCAAGCGCAGGCTCGGCAGGCCGGTGGAAGGCGGCGACGCCAGGGACGGCGCCGGTGCATCGAACAGCCGGGTCCAGACGCCCACATGCGCCAGCGCCTGATGCAGCCGCGCGGCGTCCGCATGCGGCACCCAGGCGAACAGCGGCAGGGTGACCGGCGCCAGGCCATGCCGGCGCAGCAGCGCGTCCAGACGCGCGCTGGCCAGGCGCAGACGAGCCCGCGTGGCGGCCTGCCAATCGGTGTCGCACAGCGCCAGCCGCGCCACCGCGCGTGCCGGTCCGGACACGGTCCAATGGCCAAGGCGTTCGGCCAGTGTCTGCAGCAGCTTGGGCTGCGCCAGCACGAAGCCGCAGCGCACGCCGGCCAGTCCGTAGAACTTGCCCAGCGAGCGCAGTACGATCAGGCCGGCACGGCCGCTGTCCGCCGCCAGCGAGGCACCGCCTTCTTCGCCAGCCGACGCATCGGCAAAGGCCTCGTCGAGCAGCAGCGTGCCGCCGCGCGCCGCCAGCGCGGCATGCCAGCCCAGCAGGCGCTCGCGTGGCACGATGCGCCCGGTCGGATTGTTCGGGTTGACGACCACCAGATGATCGAGGCCATCGGCGAGCGCAGGGCACGAGAAGTCCGCCTCGTCCAGCGGCACCACGCGATGACCGGCGGCGGCGAAGGCTGGCGCGTATTCGCTGTAGCCGAGCGCGGCGATGCCGACGCGGCCCGCCGGCAGCAGCGCGGGCAGCGTGCGGATCGCGGCCTGCGAGCCGGCGACCGGCAACGCATGCGGCGCGCCGTAAGCGCGGGCGGCGATCTGTGCGAGACCATCGTCGTCCTGCGGCAGCCGCTGCCAGCAATCGGCCGGCAACGGCGGCACCGGATAGCCGTCGGGGTTGATGCCGGTCGACAGGTCGAGCCAGTCGGACGGATCGCGGCCATAGCGGCGCGCGGCGGCCAGCAGATTGCCGCCGTGGCGGATCGGAGGGGGAAGGGAATGCGGGTGATTCATCGCGACAGCGCCAGCAGTTGGTCGACGATGCCGTACGCGACGCAGAGGGCCAGCCACAACCATAGCGTTCGCCGCACCAGCCGCAGGCTGGCCAGCACGTCGGCGGCGCCGGGCGGCTCGCCCTCGCCGAGCGGCGGGCGCGCTTCCCACTGGCCGTGGTAGCGGGCCGGGCCGCCGAGCGCGACGCCCAGCGCACCGGCGCCCGCGGCCATCACCGGACCGGCGTTCGGGCTGGACCAGGCCGGCGCCTGCATGCGCCAGCAGCGCAGCGCGCGCGCGGTCGAGCCCAGCAGCGCGTAGGACAGCGCGGTCAGCCGGGCCGGCACCAGGTTCAGCAGATCGTCGAGGCGGGCCGCGGCCCAGCCGAAATGCAGCAGCCGCTCGGTCCGGTAGCCCCACATCGCATCGAGCGTATTGGCGAGCCGATAGGCGATCGCCGCCGGGGCGCCGCCGATCAGGAACCAGAACAGCGCGCCGAAGATCGCGTCGTTGCCGTTCTCGAGCGCCGATTCGCAGGCGGCCCGGGCCAGCGCCGGCGCATCGGCGTCCGCGGTGTCGCGCGAGACGATGCGCGCGGTCAGCTGGCGCGCTTGCGGGAGGTCGTCCCTGGCCAGTGCACTGGCGATCGGTTCGATATGCTGGCACAGGCTGCGCGCGCCCAGCGTGGCATACAGGCCCAGCGCCTGCAGCAGCCAGCCCAGCCACCCGCCGGCGAACTCGGTGGCGGCCGCGATCAGCAGCGCGGCCAGCGCCGCCGGCCCCAGCACCAGCGCGAACCAGGCCGCCAGCCCGATGCCGCGTTGGCGCCAGCGCGGTCCCGGCCGGTTCAGGCAGCGCTCGGCGGCATCGGCGAGCCGGCCGAAGCCGACCAGCGGATGCCGGCGGCGCGGCTCGCCGAGCCAGCGGTCGAGTCCCGCCCCGGCGAGGGCCGTCAGCGCAATGGCGGCTCCCGGCGCCAGCGGCGCCGCGGGCCACAGCGAATTCACCATGCCGGGTCCGGTCCCTTGATCGCAACCGGCAGACCGGCGACCAGCAGCCGCACGCGGTCCGCCGCGGCGGCCAGCTTCTGGTTCAGGCGGCCGAGCTCGTCGACGTAGAAGCGCGTGATCGCGCCCATCGGCACCACGCCGAAGCCGATCTCATTGGAGACCAGGATCACATGGCCGGGCAGCGTCGGCAGCGCGGCCAGCAGCGCGTCCATTTCCTCGGTGAAGGCCGGCGGCGGCGTGATCACGCCGTGTTCGGGATAGGGACGCTTGTCGAGAAAGATCAGGTTGTTGAGCCAGACCGTCATGCAGTCGACCAGGATGCAGCCGTCCCGGCGGGCATGCGCGTACAGCGCGTCGGCCAGACGCAGCGGCTCCTCGACCAGATTCCAGTCGGCCGGGCGGCGCGCGCGATGCAGCGCGATGCGCAGCTGCATCTCCTCGTCGGTTTCGTCGGGATCCTCGCGTGCGGTGGCGATATAGGTCACCGGCCCGCCGGTGGCCACCGCGTGATCGGTCGCCAGCTGCTCGGCGTAATGGCTCTTGCCGGAACGGGCGCCGCCCAGCACCAGCGTCAGTTCGCGCGGGCCGGGCCTGGGCAGGCCGACGGCCGCCTGGGTCGCTACCGCGATGGCCGCCTCGCCGGCGGGCAGCGCGACATCGGACGGCGTATCGGCTGGGCCGGTGCCAGCGGCGTGAGGAGGGACCTTGGGTTCCATCCGGGTATTGTAGCGGCCGCATCGCATGCCGACAGGGCGGATCCACGTGGGATCGGCGCGGAATGAGCCGGCGCCGGCAATGGCCGCTCGGGCCGATGCGATAATCGCCGCGATGCAAGCCCTTCCCCAATCCGCCACGCCTGCCAAGCCCGCTGACCCTGCCGGCCCTGCGCCAGCCTCCGTGCCGTGGTCCGCGCTGCGTGGCACGCTGATGATCCAGGGCACCACCTCCGATGCCGGCAAGAGCACCGTCGTGGCCGGCCTGTGCCGGCTGCTGGCGCGTGCGGCGGTGCGGGTCGTGCCATTCAAGCCGCAGAACATGGCGCTGAACAGCGCGGTCACCGCCGACGGCGGCGAGATCGGCCGCGCGCAGGCGCTGCAGGCCCAGGCGGCCGGGCTGGCGCCGCACACCGACATGAACCCGGTGCTGCTCAAGCCGAGCAGCGACACCGGTGCGCAGGTCATCATCCACGGCCGCGCGCGGCTGGACCTCGATGCCCGTGCCTATCACGAATACAAGCCGGTCGCGATGCAGGCGGTGCTGGCCTCGCACCGGCGCCTGCGCGAGGGCTACGACGTGGTGCTGGTCGAAGGCGCCGGCAGCCCGGCCGAGATCAACCTGCGCGAGCGCGACATCGCCAACATGGGCTTTGCCGAGGCGGTCGATTGTCCGGTGGTGCTGGTCGCCGATATCGATCGCGGCGGCGTGTTCGCGCATCTGGTCGGCACGCTCGATTGCCTGTCGCCGAGCGAGCGCGCACGCGTCAAGGGCTTCATCGTCAATCGCTTCCGCGGCGATATCTCGTTGCTGGAACCGGGGCTGGACTGGCTGCGTCAGCGCACAGGCAAGCCGGTGCTGGGCGTGCTGCCGTATCTGCACGGGCTGCATCTGGATGCCGAGGACGCGGTGGCGGCCTCGCAGTCGGCCAAGGACGACGGCGCGCCGCGCCTGCGCGTGATCGTGCCGGTGCTGCCGCGCATTTCGAACCATACCGATTTCGATGCGCTGCGGGCCCATCCGCGCGTGGACCTGTGCTGGATCGGGCCCGGCACGCCGATCCCGCCGGCCGATCTGATCGTGCTGCCGGGCAGCAAGAGCGTGCGCGCCGACCTGGCCTTCCTGCGCGAACAGGGCTGGGACCGGGCGCTGCTGCGCCATCTGCGCTATGGCGGCAAGGTCGTCGGCATCTGCGGCGGCATGCAGATGCTGGGGCGCCGCATCGAGGACCCGGACGGACGCGAAGGCGCGCCCGGCGGCAGCGACGGCCTGGGCCTGCTCGATTTCGCCACCGTGCTGGCGGCCGACAAGCAGCTGCGCCAGGCGCGCGGCACGCTGGCGCTGCCTCAGGGGGACGCCAGCGTTGCCGGCTACGAAATCCATCTGGGCGTCACCGAGGGGCCGGCGCTGGCGCGGCCGGCGCTGCGGCTCGAAGACGGCCGCGCCGACGGCGCGCTGTCCGACGATGGGCAGGTGCTGGCCACCTATCTGCATGGCCTGTTCGACGATCCGGCGGGCTGCGCCGCGCTGTTGCGCTGGGCCGGCCTGGACGGCGCCGACGGGGTCGACCTCGCCGCGCTGCGCGAAGTCTCGCTCGAGCGGCTGGCCGATACGATGGCCGCGCATCTGGACCTGGCGGCCTTGCTCGCGCCGCTGCGGCATGCGGGCTGACGCTTCAGGCCCGGGCCCCGGGTGACACGGTCCCGCAAGGACCGGCCTGCTACACTTGTCGGCTTTGTCAGCCCTCCAGCGCGCCGGTCATCGGGCCGCGCCATCGTTCCGCACCATGGTTACCGGCCGCCTGCGCGTCCTGCTCGTCAAACTCCATCTGTATATCGGCCTGTGGCTCGGCTTGCTGTTCGTGCTGCTGGGGCTGACGGGCACCGTGCTGTCGTGGCGCCACGAGATCGACGCCGCGCTCAATCCCGAACTGCTGGTGGCCTCGGAATCGGTCACGCTGCCGCTGCGGGCGGACACCGTGCAGCAGGTGGTGGCGCGGCTGAAGGCCGACCCGCAGTACGGCAAGCCCAGGATGCTGATGCTGCCGGTGTCGGAGCGCGACGTCTTCATCGCCTGGTACCACGTCAAGGAGCCCGGCACGGGCAGCGTGGTGCCGGGGCGCTCGCGGCAGGTGATGGTCGACCCGGTCACGCTGGCGATCAAGGGGGAGCGGGTCTGGGGTCAGCCGGGGCTGTCGCGCCCGCTGCTGATGCCCACGCTGTTCCACCTGCATCACTATCTGCTGGCCGGCGATACCGGCAAGACCGTGGCCGGCGTCGGCGGCATGCTGCTGCTGTTGACGGTGCTGGCCGGCATCGCGCTGTGGTGGCCGAAGCTGAAGGTGCGTGCGATCGTGCAGGCGTTCCGCATCACGCACGGCGGTTCATGGTGGCGGCTGAACTATTCGCTGCATCGCGCTGGCGGCATCCTGGCCGCGCCGGTGCTCGCGACCATCGCGTTTTCCGGCTGGTATCTGAATCTGCCGAAGTGGGTCACGCCGCTGGTCGGCAGCGTGATGACGGTCACCGCGCCCGCGCGGCCGGCTTCCACGCCGCCCTACGAGGGTGCCATGCCGATGGGCGTGCAGCAGGCCGTCACGGCGGCCCAGGCGCTGTATCCGCAGGCGATCGTGTCGCGCGTGTCATTCCCGCGCCAGCCGACCGACGCCTACGAGATCCGGCTGCGCCAGCCCGGCGAGGTGCGCCAGGGCAGCGGCGCGACGCGGCTGTGGCTCGATGCCTATACCGGTGCCCGCCTCGGCGTGCGCGATCCGCTCGCCGCGCCGGCCGGCGACACCGTGCTGAACTGGATGTACCCGCTGCATACCGGCGAGGCGTTCGGCATGCCGGGGCGCATCTTCATTTCCGCGTTCGGGCTGGCGCCGCTGCTGTTCGCGTTGACCGGCGTGCTGATCTGGTGGAAGCGCCAGCGCGGCCACCGGCGCCATCTGAAAAAGACCGAGCAGCGGCAGGCGGCCCGCCGCTGATGCCGTGCCCCGCGCGTGCGAGCGCGCGCGGGCGCAGCGGTCCGTCTGGCTAGATTTCCAGATTGTCGATCAGCCGCGTGGCGCCGAGCTTGGCGGCGGCCAGCACCACCAGCGGTTCGCCGGCCGCGTATTCGTCGCGGCTCGGTGCCTGCAGGTTGCTGCGCTTGCGGATCGAGACGTAGTCGGGCTTCCAGCCGCGGGCCTTCAGCGCGTCGAGCGCCTGCGCCTCGACCGCGCTCAGCTCGGTGCCGCCGCCGGCATTGGCCAGCACCTGGTCGCGCACCTGATGCAGCGTGCGGTACAGCGTCGGCGCCTCGGCCCGCTCGTCGGCCGACAGATAGCGGTTGCGCGACGACAGCGCCAGGCCGTCCTCGGCCCGTACCGTTTCCGCCGGCACGATGTCGATCGGCAGCGCGAACTGGTTGGCCATGCGCCGCACGATCATCAGCTGCTGGTAGTCCTTCTTGCCGAACACGGCGACGCGCGGCTGCGTGCACGAGAACAGCTTCATCACCACCGTGCAGACGCCATTGAAGAAGCCGGGCCGGAACTCGCCCTCGAGGATGTCGCCCAGGTCATGCGGCGGGTCGACGCGGTATTCCTGCGGTTCCGGATACATGTCGCGCTCGGTCGGCGCGAACAGCACGTAGACGCCTTCCTTCTGCAGCTTCTCGATGTCGTCCTGCAGCGTGCGCGGATACTTGTCGAAATCCTCGTTCGGACCGAACTGCAGCCGGTTGACGAAGATCGAGGCCACCACCGGATCGCCGTGCTGGCGCGCCAGCCGCATCAGCGACAGATGGCCTTCGTGCAGATTGCCCATGGTCGGGACGAAGGCGATCCGGTTCTGGCCGCGCAACTGGTCGCGCAGCTCGTGAATGGAGGAAATGACTTTCATGGATGCGTGTACTGCTCGTCAGGAAAAGCGCGCGGCGGTGCCGGGGCTATGCGGGGGTATAGGCCAGGCGCACGTAGATCGGCGCATAGGGCTCGGCCTGGGTGATTTCGACCAGGGACTCGCGCGACAGCTCCAGCATCGCGATGAAATTGACCACCACCACCGGCACGCCCTTGCCCGAGCGGATCGCATCCTCGAACAGCTCGGTGAACTCCATGAAGCGGGCATGCTGCAGGCGGCGCAGGATCTGGCTCATGTGCTCGCGCACGGACAGTTCCTCGCGCGAGATCTTGTGGTGCTGGTTCAGCTTGGCGCGCTTGAGCACGTCGGCCCAGGCGGCCTGCAGATCGGTGGTGTCGACGTCGGGGAAGCGCGGCGCCAGGCTCTGCTCGATGAAGACCTGCGAGCGCAGGAAGTCGCGGCCCAGCTGCGGCACCTGGTCGAGCTTCTGCGCGGCCAGCTTCATCTGCTCGTATTCGAGCAGCCGGCGCACCAGCTCGGCGCGCGGATCTTCGGCGTCCTCGTCGCTGTCGGCCTTCTTGACCGGCAGCAGCATGCGCGACTTGATCTCGATCAGCATCGCGGCCATCAGCAGGTATTCGGCCGCCAGCTCCAGGTTGCTCTTGCGGATCTGCTCGACATACGCCAGGTACTGGTGCGTGACCTGCGACATCGGGATGTCGAGCACATTGAAATTCTGCTTGCGAATCAGGTACAGCAACAGGTCCAGCGGCCCTTCGAACGCCTCGAGAAAGATCTCGAGCGCGTCGGGCGGGATATACAGGTCCTGGGGCAGCTGGAACAGCGGCTCGCCGTACAGGCGCGCGAACGCCATGCCGTCGACCGTCTCCGGCGAGGTGCCATCGGGCGCCACGCTGGGCAGCTCGAGCGCGAGCGCGAGCTTGTCCTGTTCGCTATGGTTCATGAGTGGGGCGGATCTGCACGCATCGCGGTCGTCGGCAGGGACTGCGGCGCCGGGATGCGTGCCGGCATCAGTCCAGCGAGTAGACGTAGGGCTTCTGCGGGACCCGCGATGCCTCGGCGCGCTGGCGCTCCTCGAGGTCGATCGGGGCCTTGTCCCACAGCAGGGCGCGGCCTTGGCGCTGTTCCGCCTCCAGCGACGGGCGCTCCTGCTTGAGCGCCTTCAGGAACTGGGTGATGTCGGATTCGTACATGGCCATGGCAGGAAAGCTATACAGAATGCAAAAGGGGAATGGAAAACTGCCGCGATTCTACCGTATTGCCATGCCGCGGCGGGCTTTGCCGGCCCCGGGCGCTCGGGGTTTGCGGATCGGGCGGCCGGGTGTGGTCAAATAGCGACTTTGCCGGATCGCAACGACGGATGATATTGGACCTCGGGATCATGCGCCTCGGATTCCGCCGCCCCCGGGCCTGCGGCGCGGCGGCGCCCGCGCCCTCGCCGGCCTCGCGGCGGCTGGCCCCGATACTGGCATTCCCGCTGCTGGCATTCCCGCTGGCGCTGCTGTTCGCCATGCTGCCGGCGCCGGTCCAGGCGGCCTACCGGGTCCAGGTGGAGGCGCCCGAGCCGCTGAAGGACATCCTGGAAGAGCATCTGGACCTGGTCCGCTATCGCGAACGCGCCGACCTGGGCGAGGACCAGATCGCCTACATGATCGAGACGGTCGGCGACCAGGTCCGGGCCTTTGCCGCCACCGAAGGCTGGTTCGATCCGCAGACCACCACCCGCGTCGAGGGCAGCGGCGACAGCCGCGTGATCCACGTGACGGTCGACCCGGGCGCGCGCACGCTGATCCGCGCGGTCGATGTCGATGTGCGCGGGCCGGCCGCCACGCGCTCGCCCGAGCAGGTCGCCGCGATGCGGGAGAAGTGGGGCCTGCCGGTCGGCGAGCCGTTCCGCCAGTCCGACTGGGACAAGGCCAAGGAGGACGCGCTGGTCGAGCTGCAGAGCAACGCCTACTACGGCGCCAGGCTGGCTGCCTCGCAGGCGCGCATCGAGCCCGAGGAGCGCGCCGCCGATCTGAGCGCGAGCTATGACAGCGGCCCCGCCTACCGGATGGGCGCGCTGACGGTGCGCGGCACCCGCCGCTATCCCGAGCAGATCGTCCACAACGTCAATCCGCTGTACGTCGGCGAACCCTACCGTGTCGAGCGGCTGCTGGAACTGCAGCGCGCGATCCAGAACCAGCCATATTTCTCCAATGTCCAGGTCGAGCTCGGCGATCCGGTCGCCGATGCCGACGGCAACGGCGAGACGGTGACCGCGCCGGTCAATGTGCGGGTGCGCGAGTATCCGGTTCATCGGATCGTTTCCGGCGTCGGCTACAACACCGATACCGGCGCGCAGGTCGAGGGGCGCTACGCCTATTACAACCTGTTCAACCGCGCCTGGATCTTCGATTCGCAGGCCCGCATCGAGCAGAAGCGCCAGTACGCCTTCGCCGAGATCGCGATGCCGCCGGACAGCAAGACCTATCGCAACAGCGTCTACGGCAGCTACGAGCGCACCACCGACATCGAGAACACCGATACCCGGAGCTGGCGCACCGGTGTGCGCCGCTCCCGCACGCGCGAGCGCTACGACACCGCGCTGTCGCTGGACTTCTACTACGACGACCTGCGGCCCTACGATCAGCCGCGCCAGCTGAGCAAGGCGCTGGTGCCGCAATATGCGTGGACCCGGCGCGATGTCGACAACCCGGTGTTCCCGCGCCGCGGCAATATCATCAACACGCAGGTCGGCGCGGCGGTCGAAGGCTTGCTGACCGACCAGACCTTCGTCCGCCTCTACGGCCGCATCCGGCAATACATTCCGGTACGCACGCGCGACCTGATCGTGGCCCGGCTCGAACTCGGGGCGGACCTGACCAGCGGCAGCGCCGACAAGATCCCGGCCACGCTGCGCTTCCGCGCCGGCGGTACCGATTCGATCCGCGGCTACGGCTACCAGTCGATCGGCACGCGGCGGGGCGCCAGCGTGCTGCCGGCCAAGTACCTGGCCACCACCAGCCTGGAGTACCAGTACTGGTTCAAGCCCGACTGGGGCGCGGCGATCTTCTGGGACGCCGGCACCGCCACCAACAACCCCGACGGCGTGCGCATCTACCACGGTGTCGGCATCGGCGCGCGCTGGCGCAGCCCGGTCGGGCCGGTCCAGCTCGACGTCGGCTACGGCATCCAGGAGCGGCAATTCCGGCCGCATATCTCGCTGGGAGTGGCATTCTGATGGCGATGCGTCCTCCGTGCCGGCCGGCACCGGTGCATCTGCCGAGCGCCCGGATCGCATCGCTCGCCACCGTCCCTGCCGCCTTCCCGAGCCCCGGCGCATGAGCACGCCCGACCTGCCTTCCGTTCCCGCCCGCGGCAGCGAGCCGCCGCGCGCGCCGCAGCCGCGGCGCCGGCGCTGGCTGTGCGTGTTCGGCATCGTGCTGCTCGCGCTGGTGGCGCTGATCGTGCTGCTGGCGGTGGCGCTCGGCGCGGCGCTGCGCACCGAGCGCGGCTCGCGCGAGTTGTGGTCGCTGGCGACGCGGCTGTCCGCCGGCGTGCTGGCCGGCCAGTATCAGGGCGGCACCTTCGCGCACGGTCTTCAGCTGCGCGACGTGGTATTTGCGCAGGGCGATACCCGGGTCGGCGTCGATCGCCTGGACGGCAGCTGGTCGCTGGCCTGGCATCTCGGGCCCGGCCGGGCGCGGCTGCATGTGGCCGCGCTGCGGCTGGGCAACGTCGACGTCCGGCTGCCCCCGTCCGAGGACAAGCCCGACCAGCCGCCGCCGACCTTGCCCGATTCGCTGTCGCTGCCGCTGGCGATCGACATCGATGCGCTGACGCTGGCGCGGCTGTCGATCCTGCGCGGGCCCGAGGCGACCGCGTCGCCGCTGGTGTTTTCCGATCTGTCGGCGGCGCTGCATACGGACGGCAGCCGGCATCGGCTGACCGTCGATCGCCTGGTCACGCCCTACGGCAAGCTGTCGGCCAACGCGCAGCTCGCCGGCGAGGCGCCGTTCGCGCTGAACGGCGAGGCGCTGCTCGAAGGCGAATGGCAGAAGGAGGCCTACAACGTCAGCGCGCGCGCCGACGGCACGCTGCAGGCGCTGCGTGCCGATATCGAGGCGAGCGGCGACCGGCTGCGCGGCCGCGGCGAGGTCGAGCTGACGCCGTTCGGGCCGGTGCCGTTCACGCGCCTGCGGGTCGATGGCGAGCGCATCAATCCCAGGCTGTTCAATCCAGCCGCGCCGCAGGCGAACCTGTCGGTGCATGCGGAACTGCGGCCGGTGGACCGCAGCGGCGGCGCAGCGGCGCCCGCTGCGCCGGGGGCCGCGTCCGCGCCGGCCAATGTTCCGGCAGCGCCGGCGCCCTCGCCCCCTGGGGCCAGTGTGCCGGCCGCCTCGGCTCCTCGATCGTCGGCATCGGCCGCCCCGGGCGCCGCCCCGTTGACCGTGGCCGGCGAGGTATCCATCCGCAATCACGAAGCCGGGCCGCTCGACGCCGAGCGGCTGCCGGTGCAGTCGGTGCGCGCCACGGTCGAGTTGAGCGAGGCCGCCCAGCATGTCCGCGACCTGCGCGTGGCGCTGGCCGGCAATGGCGAGATCGCCGGCAGCGGTTCGCTGCGCGAGGGCCGCGGCGGCTTCGATCTGGACGTGCGCCGGCTCGACCCGCATGCGCTGCACGGCAAGCTGCGCAGCGCGCGGCTGTCCGGCCCGGTGATCGTGCGGCTCGAGCCCGGCCGCCAGAGCGTGGCGCTGGACCTGGGCGGCGGCGAGCTCAAGCTGTTCGCCGACGCGCGCATCGACGCCGATGCGGTGACGCTGGCCGCGCTGCGCCTGGGCGTCGCGCAGGGAAGCCTGCACGCCGAGGGCAGGCTCGGACTGAAAGAGCAGCAGCCGTTCAGCTTCAAGGGCCGCATCACCGATCTGGACCCGGCGCGGCTCGCCAGCGTCGCCAAGGGGCGCATCAACGCGAACATCGACGCCTCCGGCACGCTGGCCGGCGAGCCGCGCGTGGCGGCGGACTTTTCCATCGGCGACAGCGAATACGCGGGGCTGCCGATGACCGGCGGCGGCAAGGTCCGGCTGGCCGGCCAGCGGCTGCTGCCGAGCGAGGCGACGCTGTCGATGGCGGGCAACCGCGCCGACCTGCGCGGCAGCTTCGGTGCGCGCGGCGACCGCATGACGGTGGCCGTCGACGCGCCGCAGCTCGACCGCCTGAAGTTCGGCGTGGGCGGCACGCTCAAGCTCGACGCCCAGGTCAGCGGCACCTGGCAACGGCCCGAGGTCACCGCGACCTACGATGCGCGCGCGCTGTCGATGGGCCCGCATCGGGTCGACAGCGCCAGCGGCAACGCCGATCTGCGCGGCGGCATCGATGGTCCGCTGCGCTTGCGGCTCGACGCGCGCGGCTATCGCGGCCCCCAATTGACGATCGGCACGCTGCAGGCAAGCCTGGACGGCACCCAGGCCAGGCACAGCTTCCGCGTCCAGGGCGAGGGCCGCGTGCGGCGCCGGCCGCTGCAACTGCAGGCCGCCGGGCAAGGCAGCTGGAAGAACGGCACCTGGACCGGCACGCTCGATACGCTGGAGGAGCGCAGCACCGTCGAACTGCGCCTGCTGACGCCGGTGGCCGTCAGCGCCGGCTCGCAGCGGCTGACGCTGGGCGCCACCCGCTTGCAGCTGGAGCGCTCGACCATCGTGCTGGACAGCCTCGACTGGGACCGCGGCCGCATCCGCTCCAGGGGCCAGCTCAGCGGCCTGCAGGTCGGCCATCTGCTGGAACTGGCCGAGATCTTCACCGGCGAGGCGCCGCCGCTGCGCTCGGACCTGGTGCTCGATGGCGAATGGAACCTGAATCTGGCCGAAACCGCGGCCGGCTTTGCCGAACTGCGCCGCCGCAGCGGCGACCTGTCGGTCAATGCGGGCCGCGGCTTTACCACGATGGGACTGGGCCAGACCGTGCTGCGCGCCGAGGCCGCCGGCAACCGCCTGCAGCTGCGTGGCAGCGTGGTGTCGTCGCGCCTGGGCAACGCGAAGGTCGACGCATTCGCCGGGCTGATGCCGGAGCAAGGCGTGCTGACGGTGACGCCGGCCTCGGCGCTGGGCGGCCAGGTTGCCTTCGACGTGCCGCGCCTCAAGGCGCTGGAGGCGCTGACCGGACCGCAGTACGCGTTCGAGGGCCGGCTGGCGGCGGCGATGCAGCTGGCCGGCACGGTAGGGGCGCCGGTGCTGACCGGCACGGTCAACGGCGACGATCTGGGCGTCACGCTGTACGACCTCGGGATCCGGCTGACCGATGGCATCGTCCGCATCGTGCTCGACCGCAACGTGATCGAGCTGCGGCAGGTGCGGTTCCGCGGCGGCGACGGCACGCTGACCGCCAGCGGCAATGTGCGGCTGGGCGAGGCCGACCCCACGCTGCGCGCGCGCATCGTCGCCGAGCGGCTCGAACTGTTCGCCAGCCCGGAGCGCACGCTGGTGGTGTCGGGCAATGCCGATATGGCCAACGAGAACCGGCAGTTCGTGATCCGCGGCAAGTTCCGCGTCGACCGCGGACTGTTCGACCTGCCCAAGGCCGGCGCACCGGTGCTCGGCGACGACGTGGTGATCGTGCGCAAGTCCGACCGGCGCGCCGAGCGCGACGTGCGTACCGCCGCCACGCCGGCGGTGCCCGAGTCGCAGCCGACCAGCCGCTTCGCCCCGGTGATCGACCTGTCGGTCGACCTCGGCGACCGCTTCCGCTTCCGCGGCGCGGGTGCGGATTTGCTGCTGGCCGGACGCCTGGGCGTCAACAGCGAGCCCTTGACGCCGCTGCGCGTCACCGGCACCGTGCGGGTGGTCGACGGCACCTACGAAGCCTTCGGCCGCCGTCTGCAGATCACGCGCGGCATCGTCAATTTCAACGGCCCGGTCGGCAATCCGAACCTGAATATCCGCGCGATGCGGCTGAACCAGGAAGTCGAGGCGGGGGTCGAGGTCACCGGCACGGTACGGTTGCCGCGGGTGCGGCTGGTGTCCGAGCCCAATGTTCCAGACGAGGACAAGCTGTCATGGCTGATGTTCGGTTACGGCGCCGAGAGCGCAGCGGCGGGGCAGCAACAACAGTTGAGCGGCGGTGCGCTGGGCGGCGCGGCGCTCGGCATGCTGGGCTCGAAGGCGGGCAAGGGCATCGTGCAGCGATTCGGCATCGACGAGTTCTCGATCGGCCCCAGCACGGCGGGCCTCAGCGATCAGCAGGTGGTCAGCGTCGGCAAGGCCGTCAGCGAGAAGATCTCGGTCGGCTACGAGCAGAGCCTGACCTCGGCGGCCAACGTCGCCAAGCTGACCTGGGCCTTCTCGCGGCGCTGGTCGCTGATCGCGCGCGGCGGCTCGATCAACGGGCTGTCGCTGCTGTTCAACCGCCGCTTCGACAGCTGGAGCCAGCTGTTTTCAGGATCGACAACACGGCGCGAGGGCGCCAGGAGGGAGCAGGATGCAAGCACCGGAAGCACCGACGGGGACGCCGACAATCCGCCCACGCCACCCACGGCACCGGAAGGGCCTGCCGAGGCCATCAAGCGATGACGGCGGCCATGGTCCGGGCAGCGGCGTGGGCAGCGGCCGCCGGTCCGCGCGCGGGATCGCAGCGATGGGACTGATCGCTTCGGTGCTGGCGCTGTTCGGCTGCGACCAGCGCAAGGTCGACGAGGCGCTGAACAAGGCGGGCGATGCCGCGCGCTCGGCCTGGCAAACGATCCAGCCCGACAGCCAGTTGTTCAAGGGGATCGAGCCCGGCGTCTCCAGCGAGGACGACGTCCGCCGCCAGGCCGGCAAGCCCGAGATCGTATGGGAAGAGGAAAACGGCGCGCGCCGTCTCGAGTATCCGCGCGGGCCCGAGGGCGCGACCACCTGGATGGTGACGATCGGTGCCGATGGCAAGGTCGGCGCGATCGAGCAGGTGCTGACCGCGGAGAACTTTCAGCGCGTGCGCGCCGGCATGAGCCAGGACAGCGTCCGCCGCATGCTGGGCAAGCCGACCAAGATCGAGGCCTTCCGCCTGAAGCAGGAGACCGTGTGGGGCTACCGCTGGTGGGAGACCTCGCAGGACAAGGCCTTCTTCAACGTGCACTTCGGCACGGACGGGCTCGTCACGCATACCTCGCGCAGCGACGATCCGTCGAAGGTGCAGGGCGGCTGACCGAGGTCTGCCGCCCCCGCGCAGGCGGGGGCCCAGCGGCTTTCCACGAGCGCCTGGTCAGGCACTGGGTCCCCGCCTGCGCGGGGACGACAGGTCGATGCGCTGCTGCTCAGCGAATCCGCATGCCGGGCACCGCGCCCGCATGCGGTTCGAGGATGTAGAGGCCCGGCGCCGCCTTCTCGTCGGCCGCCGAGGCCGCCAGCACCATGCCTTCGGACAGGCCGAACTTCATCTTGCGCGGCGCCAGGTTGGCGACCACCACGGTCAGCTTGCCGACCAGCTGCTCCGGCTGGTAGGCCGACTGGATGCCCGAGAACACGTTGCGGGTCTTGCCCTCGCCCAGGTCCAGCGTCAGCTGCAGCAGCTTGTTCGAGCCCTCGACCTTGCGGCATTCGACGATGCGCGCGACGCGCAGGTCGACCTTGGCGAAGTCGTCGATCGTGATGGTGTCGGCGATCGGCTCGATGCCTGCGCCGGCCGCGCCATTGCCGGACCCGGCCTCGGCGCCGGCGGCGGGGGTGGCCTGCAGCGAATCGCGATTGGCCGCGAGCAGCGCGTCGATCTGCTTGGCGTCGACCCGGGTCATCAGGTGCGAGTACGGCTTGATCGGGCTGGTGCTGCTCAGCTGGCGGTCGATCGCGCGCCAGTCCAGCGGCTCGACATTGAGGAAGGCCTCGACGCCGGCCGCGACGTTCGGCACCACCGGCTTCAGATAGACGGTCAGCAGCCGGAACGCTTCCAGCGATACCGAGCAGGCCGCGTGCAGGGCGGCCCGCTTGGCCTCGTCCTTGGCCAGCTCCCACGGCTTTTCGGCATCGACGAAGGCGTTGACGGCGTCGGTCAGCTCCATCACCAGGCGCAGCGCCTTGCTGTATTCCCGGCCCTCGTACAGCTCCGCGATCTGCGGCGCGGCCTGGCGCAGCTGCTCCAGCAGCGGGTGCGACAGCGCGGCGTCGTCGACGCGGCCGTCGAAGCGCTTGACCAGGAAGCCCGCGGCCCGGCTCGCGATATTGACGTACTTGCCGATCAGATCGCTGTTGACCCGCGAGACGAAGTCGTCCAGGTTCAGGTCCAGGTCTTCCATGCTGGCGTTGAGCTTGGCGGCGAAGTAGTAGCGCAGCCATTCCGGGTTCATGCCCGTGTCGATATAGCTCTGCGCGGTGATGAAGGTGCCGCGCGACTTGCTCATCTTGGCGCCGTCGACGGTCAGGAAGCCGTGCGCGAACACATTGGTCGGCGTGCGGTAGCCCGAGAAGCGCAGCATCGCCGGCCAGAACAGCGTGTGGAAGTACAGGATGTCCTTGCCGATGAAGTGGTATTGCTCGGCGGTCGAATGCGGGCCGACCCAGGCGTCGAAGTCGATGCCCTTGCGTTCGCACAGGTTCTTGAAGCTGGCGTAGTAGCCGATCGGCGCGTCCAGCCAGACGTAGAAGAACTTGCCCGGCGCGCCGGGGATCTCGAAGCCGAAGTAGGGCGCGTCGCGCGAGATGTCCCAGTCCGACAGCGTGGAGGCCTCGCCGTCGCTGCCCAGCCACTCCTGCATCTTGTTGCTGGCCTCCGGCTGGGCCAGGTCGGCCACCCACTCGCGCAGGAAACTCTCGCAGCGCGGGTCGGACAGCTTGAAGAAATAGTGGGTCGAGGACTTGCGCACCGGCGTCGCGCCCGACACCACCGAGTACGGGTTCTTCAGGTCGGTCGGCACGTAGGTGGTGCCGCAGACCTCGCAGGAGTCGCCGTACTGGTCCTTGGCGCCGCACTTCGGACACTCGCCCTTGATGAAGCGGTCCGGCAGGAACATGTTCTTGACCGGGTCGTAGAACTGCTCGACCTCGCGCTCGGCGATCAGGTCCTCGGCCTTCAGCGCCAGGTAGATCTTCTCGCACAGCAGCCGGTTCTCCTCGGAGTCGGTGCTGTAGTAGTTGTCGAACGACACCAGGAAGCTGTCGAAATCGCGCTTGTGCTCGTTCCAGACGCGGTCGATTAGCTGCTTCGGGGTGATGCCTTCCTTCTCCGCGCGCAGCATCACCGGCGTGCCGTGCGTATCGTCGGCGCCCACGTAATAGACCTCGTTCCCCATCATGCGCTGGAAGCGGACCCAGATATCGGTCTGGATGTATTCCACCAGGTGGCCGATATGGATCTGGCCGTTGGCGTAAGGCAGGGCAGATGTGACGAGGATGCGACGTGCTGTCATGGGGAATGCCGGTCGGGAAGCGGTTGGATATCGGTGTTCCGCTGCGCGGGCGGGCCGGCGCGGAAAACCGCCATTCTAGCAAGCGGGGCAGGCGGCCACCGGCGGCGGCGCCGGTACGGACGCCGTTGCGGACCGCGCGGCCAAAAAAAAAGCGCCGGTCAGAGCCGGCGCAGCTTTCCACAACGGAAAAGGAGGAGAAATCAGGTACCGCCCGGGAGGTCAGCCACCCATCGCGAGCCAGCAACGGTGGCAAGCGGTACCTGTTTCTATGACTCCATCATCCTTGAATTGGTTTCAAAAAAATTTCGACCCGGCGATTCTGGGCCCGGCCGGCCTCGGTGGCGTTGTCCGCAATCGGCTGGGACTGGCCCCGGCCTTCGGCGCTGAGCCGGTTGCGCGCGACGCCGCGGTCGCCCAGGTAGCCGGCCACGCTCTGGGCGCGGCGCTGGGACAGCTGCATGTTGTAGGTCGGGTTGCCGGTGCTGTCGGTATGGCCGATCACCGTGGCGTTGACATCCTGATGCTGGCTCAGCGTCTGGGCGACCTGGTCCAGCACCGAACGGAACGACGGCTTGATGGTGGCGCTGTCGGTATCGAACGTCACCTGGCTGGGGATATTGACCTTCAGCGAGCCGTCCGGCTGCTCGGTGATCTGGGTGCCCGTGCCCGCGGTATCGCGGCTCAGCTTGCCGCGGATCGCGTTCCAGTTGTAGCCCAGCGCACCGCCCGCGGCCGCGCCGACGGCGGCGCCGATCACGGTGCCCTTGGTATTGCCGCCGATCAGGTTGCCCAGGCCGGCGCCCACCGCCGCGCCCGCGCCGGTACCGACGGCGGTGTGCGTACCCTGCTCGGTCGCACAGCCGGCGGCCAGTGCGGCGACGATCGAAAGGCTGACGAGCTTGAGTTTCATGCTTTCTCCTTCTGTCGATTGTTGTGCTTCAACTGCGGCTGCCTGCGCCCCGGGTTGGGGCATTGTGACGCACTGGCCTAATTGCGCCAGCAGCTTCCAAAAAATGCAAGCGTCAAGTGGCGTTGCAGGCAGCCTTCTGGCCCTGCCAACGTCCCTGACCGGATCCTGGGCGAGCCGACGTATCGGGGCACTACAATAGGGAGATGCCGCCCCGTGCACAAGCGCGACGCTGTGAAAGTTGTAAGCGCGTGTAATCCCTTGTACACCGCAGGGGTAATCGAGCCCTTCCGGCCGGTTGCCGAGCCGCGGGGCCACTCTTTGATACAGTACGCGCCTTCCCCCACATATCAAGTAGCGGAGATTGTCTTGAGCCTTACCGTTGACCAGGTTACCGAAGCCCTGCGTGCCGTGATCGATCCCAACACGGGCAAGGATCTGGTGAGCACGCGCTCCGCCCGCAATATCCGTGTCGATGGCGGCGATGTCTCGCTCGACGTCGAACTCGGCTATCCGGCCAAGAGCCAGCTCGACCCGATCCGCAAGCTGGTGATCGCGGCGCTGCGCGCCCTGCCGGGCGTCACCAATGTCAGCGTGACCGTGACGATGCATATCGTCGCCCACGCGGTTCAGCGCGGCGTCAAGCTGCTGCCCGGCGTCAAGAACGTGATCGCGGTCGCCTCCGGCAAGGGCGGCGTCGGCAAGTCGACCACCGCCGTCAACCTCGCGCTGGCGCTGGCGGCCGAGGGCGCGCGCGTCGGCATGCTGGATGCCGACATCTATGGCCCGAGCCTGCCGATGATGCTGGGCATCGACGGCCGCCCCGAATCCGCCGACGGCCAGACCATGGAGCCGCTGGAAGGCCACGGCCTGCAGGCCAATTCGATCGGCTTCCTGATCGAGCAGGACAATCCGATGGTCTGGCGCGGTCCGATGGTGACCTCGGCGCTGGAGCAGCTGTTGCGGCAGACCAACTGGCACGAGCTGGACTACCTGATCGTCGACATGCCGCCGGGCACCGGCGACATCCAGCTGACGCTGTCGCAGAAGGTGCCGGTGACCGGGGCGGTGATCGTCACCACGCCGCAGGACATCGCGCTGCTGGACGCGCGCAAGGGCCTGAAGATGTTCGAGAAGGTCGGCATCCCGATCCTTGGCATCGTCGAGAACATGGCAGTCTACTGCTGCCCGAACTGCGGCCACGTCGAGCATATCTTCGGCGAGGGCGGCGGCGAGCGGATGTGCGAGCAGTATGGCGTCGACCTGCTGGGCAGCCTGCCGCTGAACCTGTCGATCCGCCAGCAGGCCGATTCCGGCCGGCCCACGGTGGTGGCCGAGCCCGACAGCCCGATCGCCGAGCTCTACCGGGGCATCGCCCGCAAGGTGGCGATCAAGGTCGCCGACAAGGCGCGCGACATGACCAGCAAGTTCCCCAGCATCGTCGTGCAGAACACCTGATCATGGAACCGATGCAGTCCGAGGTCCCGGTGCCCGCCGGCAGCCGTCCCGCGGTGACGATGGCGGTGGTGATGCGCAAGGTCGCGCTGGCCAGCCGCTGGCAACCCTGGAAATGGGAGCTCGAGGCGGTGGTGCCGGACCTCGGCGCATTCGGCGCCGAGCCGCACTGCCTGCACGAGGACGACCAGGGCGCGCGCTGGCTGTATCCCGGCTACCCGGTCGCGCTGTTCCGCGACGAAGCCGAGGGCTACTATCTGAACCTGAGCTCCACCGCGCCGTGCTGGTTCGTGCTGTGGCGCATGGACGAGTCGCTGCCGGAAGACCGGCGCCGGCCGCTGCCGGTGACCGTCTCGCTGTCGTACAACGAGGCCGGACGCTGGCTCGACGCCGGCGAGACGGTCGAGAACGTGCCGCTCGCGCCCGAACAGCTGGCCTGGCTGCAGGCCTATGTGGCCGAGCACTACCGGCCCGAGCCGAAGAAGCGGCGGCGGCCGGAGTCGTTCAAGTCGCCGCAGGACCGGGCGCGCTACTGAACGCACCACTGAACGCGCACCACTGAACGCACCACCGAACGCGCTGCCGAGCGCACCTCTGAACGTGCTACTGAAATCCGCGGTACGGATGTCGCTGACCGACCCCTTGCCGCCTGACTCTCCATCATGAGCGATCCGACCGAAACGTCCTTCCTGTCCCGCTGGTCGCGCCGCAAGGCCGCCGTGCGCGAGGGCAAGGCCGTGGCGGCCGAACCGGCGCCGCCGCCCGCCGCGCCGGTTGCCGTTCCGGCGAAGACCGATGCGCCGGCCGGTGCCGTCGTCCCCGAGGCCGAAGCGCCGCCTGCGCCGACGCTGGCCGACGTGGCGATGCTCAAGCCCGGCGACAGCGTGGCCCGCTTCGTCGCGCAGGGCGTCGACGAGACCGTCAAGCGTGCCGCGCTGAAAACGCTGTTCGCCGACCCGCATTTCAATGTGATGGACGGGCTCGACATCTATATCGACGACTACAGCAAGCCCGACCCGATTCCGCCGGATGTGCTGCGGCGCCTGCGCCAGTCCGAGACGCTGGGCCTGTTCGATCCGATCGAGCAAGCGCAAGAGGCCGGCACCGCAGCCGGCCCTCGGGACCCGGCTTCAGTCGACGACGCTCAAGCCCCGGCCGAATCGTCCGTTGATGTCCCCGAGGACGGCACCGGCGAGCCGGATGGCACGGGGCAGGCCGCCCCGGACGACGGCGCCGAGCACGGCATGCAGGCGCAGACCGGCGCGCAAGCCGGGGCGCAAACCGCACCCGCTCCGGCGGCCGATGTCGCCGCGGCCGTGCGGCATACCGGACCAGCTACGGACAAACCTGCGTAGCCCCGGCCCGGCCTCGGGCCTACAATGTCACTCCCCCACAAACCGCCGGCGCGGACCCGCTCGACAGAAGCGGACCGACAAGCCGGCCAGCTGTACCGACCATGCCGACGCTGATCTGCAATTGCAACGACACCATGCCGCTTGACGGGGCGGTACTGTCGGATGCCTCCATCCAGCCGGGCGCCGCCCCGCTGAAAGTCCACCGCCTGCTGTGCCGCCGCGAGGTCGGCGCCTTCACCGCCGCGCTCGATGGCACCGAAGACGTGATCGTCGCCTGCACGCAGGAACGCCCGCTGTTCACCGAACTGGCCGCGAAGACGCAGGCCGACGGCGTCGTCACCGCGCCGGTGCGCTTCGTCAATATCCGTGAGACCGGTGGCTGGTCGCGCGGCGCGCACAAGGACCCGCGCACCGCCAACGCCAAGATCGCGGCGCTGCTCGCCGCCGCGGCGCTGCCCGACCCGGACCCGGTGCCGGTGGTCGAATACCGCTCGGCCGGCAGCGTGCTGGTGATCGGTCCGGCCGCGCGGGCGCTGCCCTGGGCGGACCGTCTCGGCGAGGCGGGCCTGCAGGTGACGGTGCTGCTGAGTGCTGCCGGCGCGGGCGCTCTGGACGGCGCGGCGCCGCCGGCAATGCGCGACTATCCGGTCCACAGCGGCCGGCTCGACAAGCTGACCGGCTGGCTCGGCGCCTTCGAGGCCAGCTGGGAAACCGGCGCGGGCCGCGCCAATCCGATCGACCTGGACCTGTGCACGCGCTGCAATGCCTGCATCGACGCCTGCCCCGAAGGCGCGATCGACTTCAGCTACCAGATCGACCTGAGCCGCTGCACCGCGCACCGCGACTGCGTCAAGGCGTGCGGCGCGGCCGCGGCGATCGACTTCGACCGGCCCGCCGCCACCGTCAGCGAGCGCTTCGACCTGGTCTTCGATTTGAACGACAGTCCGTTCTTCGGCCGGCATGCGCCGCCGCAGGGCTATCTGCATGCGGGCGCGGACCCGCTGCGGCAGCAGCGGATGGCGCTGACCGCGACGCAGCTGGTCGGCGAATTCGAGAAGCCCAAGTTCTTCCAGTACAAGGAATCGCTGTGCGCGCACGGCCGCAACCGGACCACCGGCTGCTCGGCGTGTATCGACGTCTGTTCGGCCGAGGCGATCGGTTCGCGCTGGCAGGACGGCAAGGGCCGCATCGAGGTCGCGCCGAATCTGTGCGTGGGCTGCGGGGCGTGCACCACGGTCTGCCCGACCGGCGCGATCAGCTATGCGTATCCGAAGCCCGATCATCAGGGCCGGCGCCTGCGCACGCTGCTGTCGACCTACCGGCAGGCCGGCGGGCGCGATGCCGTGCTGCTGCTGCATGGGCAGGAACACGGCGACCCGCGCATTCTCGCGCTCGGCCGCGAGGCGCGCGCGGGCCGGCTCGGCGGCATCGCGCCGAACGTGATTCCGGTTGGCCTGTTCCATCCCGCCTCGGTTGGCCTTGAACTGTGGCTGGCGGCGATCGCCTGGGGCGCGGACCGCGTCGCGGTGATGCTGACCGGCGACGAGGCGCCGCAATATCGCACGGCGCTGGCCGAGCAGATGGGCGTGGCTCAGGCCATCCTTGCGGGACTGGGCTATCGCGGCGAGTTCCTTACGCTGATCGACGCCCCCGATGCCGGCTCGCTCGATCGTGCGCTTGCCGCGCTGAAGCCAAACCAGGCGGCGCTGCCCGCGGCCGCCTTCCACGCCGCGGCGGCCAAGCGCGAAACGCTGGGCTTCGCGCTCGACCACCTGGCCGCGCATGCGCCGCTGCCGGCCGAGACCGTGCCGCTGCCCGCGGGCGCGCCGCTGGGCGCGGTGCAGGTGGACACCGGCCGCTGCACGTTGTGCATGGCCTGCGTCGGCTCCTGTCCGTCGCAGGCGCTGCGCGACAACAGCGAGCGCCCGGTACTGTCCTTCCTCGAGCGCAACTGCGTGCAGTGCGGCCTGTGCGAGCGGACCTGCCCGGAAGACGCGATCACGCTGGTGCCGCGGCTGCTGACCGGCGATGGCGTGCGCCAGCCCGTCACGCTGCACGAGACCAGGCCCTTCCACTGCATCCGCTGCGCCAAGCCATTCGGCACCGCGCAGATGGTCGAGGCGATGCTGGGACGTCTGGCCGGCCATCCGGCCTTCGCCGGCGCCGCTGCCGATCGCCTGAAGATGTGCAGCGACTGCCGGGTCGTCGACATGATCGAGAAGGACACCGGCGCCGCGACCGGCGCGACGTTGCAGTAGTCCGATCCGCTGCGGCGTACCGTCTCTCCGGTCCTCTCCCGCGAGCGGGAGAGGACAGTGAAAGGCCATCCGATGGCGCATGCGGATGCCTCCCCTCTCCCGCGGGCGGGAGAGGGGCAGGGGAGAGGCAGCCCCGCCGACGACACGCCCCAACGTTTTCAACCCCGCCTACGACCCGACCCGCCGAACGATGAGCGATACCCGACCGATCCGCCTTACCGAATCCGCTCCCACGGACCAGGCCGAAGACACCGCCCGCGCCGACCTCTACGGCCTGCTGGCCACGCTGTTCTATCGCGCCCCCGACGCGGCGCTGCTGCACCATATCGCCGCCAATCGCGCTCCTGCCGACGATGCCGGCAGCCCGCTTGGCCAGGCGTGGAATGCGCTGGGCGAAGCCGCGGCGGGCACCACCGAGGCGGAGGCCGCGGACGAATACCAGCAGCTCTTCGTCGGCATCGGCAAGCCCGACATCTTCCTGTACGGCTCGTACTACCAGACCGGCTTCCTGCACGAGCGCCCGCTGGTCGCGGTGCGAGAGGACCTGGCGCGCTACGGGCTCGAGCGTCATGAAGGCGTCAGCGAACCCGAGGACCATATCGCGACGCTATGCGAGGTGATGCGCTTCCTGATCGCCGGCGACGACCTCTCGGTGTCGAACCTCGGCGAGCAGCAGCGTTTCTTCGCGCGCCATCTGCAGCCGTGGGTCGAGTCGCTGTGCGATGCGGTGATCGCGCATCCGGGCGCGCGCTTCTATGCGCGTGCGGCGGAATTGCTGAAGTCGTTCGCGGCCGTCGAGGCGGTCGCGATGGAGATGCATTGATATGCGTGACAGCGCTAAAGCGGGCGGCTCGGCGAGCCGATAAACGCGAGTTGGCGTGCGGAACGAGATGTCGCGATGCGGATGCGGGTGCCAGCGTGTGGTGTGCAACGACATGTCTCAAGACATTTGATGCACAGCGCCATGATTACGGAAAATCAGGATAAACCCGCGGTCAGCATGGTCATTGCGTGCATATCGATCTACAATACGCAAAACAATGCATAACTAGATTGGTAATCGGTAAATATTACCGAGGAGCCCCCCCATGAAAGAGAAGGAAACCCGGGTCGCACGTCGCCATTTCCTCGCGGGCGCTGGCGTCGTCGCCGCCGCCGCGGGTGCCGCGGCCCTGACCGCGCGCACTCCTGCCGCCCCCGCCGGTGCGATTCCCGCGCCGGAACCCACTGCTGCCGACAGCAACGGTTACCGTGTCTCTGAACACGTACGGAAGTATTACCGGACGACGCTGGTATAAGCCCCGCGATTTGCCGGTTCGCCGTGATGCCAGTCATCCCGGCGCGGCCGCATCTCGCGATATCGCCTTTACCCGCTTCGTACCTTTCCCGAGGTGACACATGATTCTGACCCGCAAGCACGCGGCCCAGGGCGGCGCCCCTGCGCAGCGCGTTGATCGACTCGCGTCCGCTCAGCCGGCCGCCGCTTCGTCCGCACGCCTGTCGGCACGACTGGCCACGAGCCTCGCCGGCGCGATGCCGACGATGGACCGCCGCAGCTTCCTGAAGCGCTCCGGCATCGGCGTCGGCGCGGGCCTCGCGGCCTCGCAACTGACGCTGATCCGCAAGGCCGACGCGGCCGACGGCAAGGCCGCCGGCAACGGCAAGGGCGACATCGTCGTGCGCCGCACCGTCTGCGGCCACTGCTCGGTCGGCTGCGCGGTAGATGCCGTCGTGCAGAACGGCGTCTGGGTCCGCCAGGAGCCGGTGTTCGATTCGCCGATCAACATGGGCGCGCACTGCGCCAAGGGTGCGGCGCTGCGCGAGCACGGCCACGGCGAGTACCGCCTCAAATACCCGATGAAGCTCGTCAACGGCAAGTACCAGCGCATCAGCTGGGACCAGGCGCTGGACGAGATCACCGCGAAGATGAAGCAGATCCGCCAGGAGACCGGCCCGGATTCGATGTTCTTCATCGGCTCGTCCAAGCACAGCAACGAGCAGTCGTATCTGCTGCGCAAGTGGGTGTCGTTCTTCGGCACCAACAACACCGACCACCAGGCGCGCATCTGCCACTCGACCACCGTCGCGGGCGTGGCCAATACCTGGGGCTACGGTGCGATGACCAATTCCTACAACGATATGCAGAACGCCAAGGCGGCGCTGTATATCGGCTCGAACGCGGCCGAGGCGCACCCGGTATCGATGCTGCATCTGCTGCATGCCAAGGAGAACGGCTGCAAGGTGATCGTGGTCGATCCGCGCTACACCCGCACCGCCGCCAAGGCCGAGCAGTACGTCCGCATCCGCTCGGGCACCGACATTCCGTTCCTGTTCGGCGTGCTGTACCACATCTTCAACAACGGCTGGGAAGACAAGGAGTACATCCGTCAGCGCGTCTATGGCATGGACAAGGTGCGCGAGGAAGTGCTGGCCAAGTGGACGCCGGACAAGGTGGAAGAGGCCTGCGGCGTGCCCGAGGAACAGGTCTACAAGGTCGCCGAGACCATGGCCAAGAACCGGCCCAGCACGCTGGTCTGGTGCATGGGCCAGACCCAGCACACGATCGGCAATGCGATGGTGCGCGCCTCGTGCATCGTGCAGCTGGCGCTGGGCAACATCGGCGTGTCGGGCGGCGGCGCCAACATCTTCCGCGGCCACGACAACGTGCAGGGCGCGACCGACGTCGGCCCGAACCCGGACTCGCTGCCGGGCTACTACGGCCTGGCCACCGGCGCGTGGAAGCACTACGCCGCGGTCTGGGGCGTCGACTACGAGTGGATCAAGTCGCAGTTCCCCTC
Organism: Cupriavidus gilardii; assembly: GCF_013347325.1. NCBI lineage: Bacteria > Pseudomonadati > Pseudomonadota > Betaproteobacteria > Burkholderiales > Burkholderiaceae > Cupriavidus > Cupriavidus gilardii. Next base: position 564,847 of record NZ_CP054626.1, read on the forward strand.
GCAGGCGATGATGGAGAAGTCCGGCACCACGGTGTCGCGCTGGATCGATATCGTCACCGAGAAGAGCGACCTGATCGACCAGGACAACAACGTCCGCGGTGTGTTCTTCTGGGGCCATGCGCCGAACTCGCAGACGCGCGGCCTGGAGATGAAGAAGGCGCTCGACAAGCTGGACCTGCTGGTCGTGATCGATCCGTATCCGTCCGCCACCGCGGCGATGGCCAACATGCCGCCGGCCGAGGGCGACAAGGTCAATCCGAACCGCGCCGTCTATCTGCTGCCGGCCGCCACGCAGTTCGAGACCTCGGGCTCGTGCACCGCGTCGAACCGCTCGCTGCAATGGCGCGAGAAGGTCATCGAGCCGCTGTTCGAATCGATGCCCGACCACACGATCATGCAGGCCTTCGCCGACAAGCTGGGCTTCGGCAAGGAGCTGTCGCGCAATTTCAAGATGATCGAGGTCAAGCGCGCCGGCCGTACCTGGATGGAGCCGGAGCCCGAGTCGATCCTGCGCGAGATCAACAAGTCGAACTGGACCATCGGCTATACCGGCCAGTCGCCGGAACGGCTGAAGGCGCATATGAAGAACATGCACATGTTCGACGTCAAGACGCTGCGCTGCAAGGGCGGCAAGGACGCGGCCACCGGCTACGACCTGACCGGCGACTACTTCGGCCTGCCGTGGCCGTGCTACGGCACGCCGGAACTGAAGCACCCGGGCTCGCCGAACCTGTACGACACCACCCGGCACGTGATGGACGGCGGCGGCAACTTCCGCGCGAACTTCGGCGTGGAGCGCGACGGCGTCAGCCTGCTGGCCGAGGACGGCTCGCACTCGGTCGGCGCGGAGATCACCACCGGCTATCCCGAGTTCGACCACGTGCTGCTGAAGAAGCTGGGCTGGTGGGACGACCTCACCGATGCCGAGAAGCAGGCGGCCGAGGGCAAGAACTGGAAGACCGACCTGTCGGGCGGCATCCAGCGCGTCGTGCTGAAGGTGCACGGCTGCCACCCGTTCGGCAACGCCAAGGCGCGTGCCGTCGTGTGGAACTTCCCGGATCCGATTCCGCAGCACCGCGAGCCGCTGTACTCGACCCGTCCGGACATGGTCGCCAAGTATCCGACCCACGACGACAAGATGGCGTTCTGGCGCCTGCCGACGCTGTACAAGACCGTGCAGCAGCGCAACATCGAGAACAAGGTCCACGAGAAGTTCCCGATCGTCCTGACCTCCGGCCGTCTGGTCGAATACGAGGGCGGCGGCGAGGAAACGCGTTCGAACCCGTGGCTGGCCGAGCTGCAGCAGGAGAACTTCGTCGAGATCAATCCGCGCGCGGCCTCCGCACGCGGCATCCGCAACGGCGACTACTGCTGGGTCAAGACGCCGACCGGCGCCACGCTGAAGGTGCGCGCGCTGGTGACCGAGCGCGTCGGCCCGGATACCGCCTTCATCCCGTTCCACTTCTCGGGCTGGTGGCAGGGCAAGGACATGCTGGACTACTACCCGGACGGTGCGCATCCGATCGTGCGGGGCGAGGCGGTCAACACGGCGACCACGTATGGCTATGACGCGGTGACGATGATGCAGGAAACCAAGACGACGGTCTGCCAGATCGAGCGCTTCGCGTAAGGGGAACACAATGGCACGCATGAAATTCATCTGTGACGCCGAGCGCTGCATCGAGTGCAACAGCTGCGTCACCGCTTGCAAGAACGAGCATGAGGTACCGTGGGGCGTCAACCGGCGCCGTGTGGTGACGGTCAACGACGGCGTGCAGGGCGCGGAGAAATCGATCTCGGTGGCCTGCATGCACTGCTCGGACGCGCCCTGCATGGCGGTCTGCCCGGTCGACTGCTTCTACCGCACCGACGACGGCGTGGTGCTGCACGACAAGGACGTCTGCATCGGCTGCGGCTACTGCTCGTATGCGTGCCCGTTCGGCGCGCCGCAGTTCCCGTCGACCGGCACCTTCGGCGTGCGCGGCAAGATGGACAAGTGCACGTTCTGCGCGGGCGGTCCGGAAGCCAACGGCAGCGAGGCCGAATTCGAGAAATACGGCCGCAACCGGCTGGCCGAAGGCAAGCTGCCGCTGTGCGCGGAGATGTGCTCGACCAAGGCGCTGCTCGGCGGCGACGGCGACGTGATCGCCGACATCCTGCGCAACCGCGTGATCAAGCGCGGCACCGGCGGCGACGTGTTCGGCTGGGGCACCGCCTATGGCACCAACGGCCAGGCCGCCCAGCGCGCTCCGGCCGCGCCGGCCGGCACCCCGGCTCCGGCCCAGCAGACGCCGGCCGGCCCGTCCACTCCCGCGGGGCAGGCATCATGAACAGGAACAAGCTGATGTGGACCGCGGCGCTCGCCGCGCTGATCGGACTGGCGGGCTGCGGCGAGGAGCCGCAAACCGCCAGGCCGAGCCCGAAGAAGACCGACACCGCGGCCTGGAAGGGCGCGCCTGGCGATCCCTTCGTCGCCGCCGGCTGGACGCAGGGCGACCAGACCAGCTGGCAGAAGCAGATCCGCCAGCGCAACCAGCTGCAGAACGAGTACACGCGCGTCCAATGAGCCAGGCGTGCATGGGCGGCCGCCGTTGCCGCCGACTTCAAGCCGATCCGAAGGAGGCCCTATGAGCGCCAAGCTGATTTCCGCGCTGGCCGGCAAGGCCCGCGCCGCCGCGGCGGCGGCCGCCTGCGCGCTGGCGCTGGCCGTTCCGTTGCTGCATGCCGGCGCGGCGCAAGCGCAGACCACACCCGCGCAAGCGCCCGCGCAGGCAGCCGCCCAGGGTCAGAGCCCGGCAGCGACGCCGACGCAGGCGGAAGCCGACACCAACAATCCCGCGCTGCATCCGCAGCAGCCGTTCTCGGGCATCGCCTCGCAGAACATTTTCGACGTGCCCGAGCGCGACATCGCCGCCGAGGCGCGCGAGCAGCAGAGCCGCACGCGCACGCAGCCGGGCAACAACGCGCCGGTCTGGCGCGAGATCAATTCGGACCAGCGCCACTACAGCAGCCTGCCTGACAAGGAAGCCGGCGTGCTGATCCTGCGTACCGGCCAGGAATGGCGGCTGTTGCGCAACGGCGTGATCACGGTCTGGGGCGGCTGGCTGCTGGTGCTGGTACCGGCCGCGATCCTCGCCTTCTTCGTCTGGCGCGGCACCATTCCGCTGAAGTCGCAACCGACCGGCCGCATGATCGAGCGCTTCACGCCGCTCGAGCGCATCGTCCACTGGACCATGGCGATCGCCTTCGTCGTGCTGGCGGTGTCGGGCATCGTGATGCTGTTCGGCAAGCATTTCCTGCTGCCGATCATGGGCCATACGCTGTTCGGCTGGTTGACCTATCTGCTGAAGAACGTCCACAACATCGTCGGACCGGTGTTCACGCTGTCGCTGATCGTCGGCTTCGTGATCTTCGTGCGAGACAACCTGCCGTCGCGCGACGACATCCGCTGGCTGACCAGCCTGGGCGGCATCGCCAGCGGCAAGCACGTGCCGAGCGGCCGCTTCAACGCCGGCGAGAAGGGCTGGTTCTGGGTCGGCGTGTTCCTGCTCGGCCTGCTGATCTCGGCCTCGGGCTTCGTGCTCGACAAGATCGTGCCGGGACTGGACTACTACCGCACCACGATGCAGCTGGCCCATATCGTCCACTCGATCGCCGCGATCGTGATGATGGCGATGGCGTTCGGCCATATCTACATGGGCACGATCGGCATGGAAGGCGCCTATCGCGCGATGCGCGACGGCTATGTCGACGAGGCCTGGGCGAAGGAGCACCACGAGCACTGGTACGACGACGTCAAGTCCGGCAAGATCCCGGCCCAGCGTTCCGCCCCTTCGCGCCGCCAGCCGGAGCGCCGGCCCGCGCCGGGCGAAGCGTAAGCCGTACCCCGCGGACCAGGCTGGGATGAGCGCTACAATGCATGTTCGACATCACCGTGACAGGAGGTTCGGCATGAAGCGTATTCTTTTCGGTCTGGTGGCAAGCGGCGCGCTGGCTGCGTGTTCGCAGACGGGGCAGCTGGGACAGATGATGGGCGGCGGCGCCACGGCGGAACGGGCAGTCGCGCCGCTGACCGCCAAGAGCGGCACCAATACCCAGGGCACCGTGACCTTCACCCAGCATGGCGACCATGTGATGGTGCTGGCCGACGTGACCGGCCTGCCGCCGAATTCGGTGCACGGCTTCCATGTCCACGAGAAGGGCGACTGCTCGGCCCCCGATGCGATGAGCGCCGGCGGCCATTTCAACCCGACCGGGAAGCCGCACGGTTCGGTCAATACGCCGGACCACCATGTCGGCGACATGCCGAACCTGACCGCCGACGCCAATGGCCGCGCACGGGCCAGCTTCCAGCTGACCGGCATGACCGTCGCGCCTGGCGCCAACAGCGTGGTCGGCCGGGCCGTGGTCGTGCACAAGGACCCCGACGACTACAAGACCCAGCCCACCGGCAATTCGGGCGGCCGCATCGCCTGCGGCGTGGTGGTCAAGTCCTGACCGGCGCGGCCGGCGCCGTGGCCCGCCGCGGCTGAGCGGGCGGGCCTACCCGAGCGCCGGCCCTGCCTCGATGTTTTCGATTTCCCCGTACCCATGTCCCTGCGTCCCGAACTGAGCCAAGCCGCCGTCCCGCTGATCGAGGAGGTCGAGGTGGTCGACGAGCAGGGCCGCGTGCGCTCGGCCTTTCTGCCGGGCGAGCGGCCGCTGACGGTCTATCTCGACAAGCGCGAGCTGGTCACGCTGATGACGCTGGGCGGCGCCCCGGAGGCGCTGGTGCTCGGCTATCTGCGCAACCAGCGGCTGGTCGAGTCGATCGAGGACATCGCCGCGATCCAGGTCGACTGGGAGACCGAGTCGGCCGCGGTGACCACGCGCGGCGGTGTCGACCGCATCGAGGAGCGCACCGCGCGCAAGATCGTCACCACCGGCTGCGGCCAGGGCACGGTGTTCGGCTCGCTGCTCGACGAGGTCGACCAGATCCGGCTGCCCGACGACGCGGTGCTGGACCAGCAGACCCTCTACAGCATCGTCGATACGATCCGGCTGCAGCAGTCGGTCTACAAGCAGGCCGGCTCCGTGCACGGCTGCGCGCTGTTCCAGGGGCGCGAGCTGCTGATGTTCATCGAGGACGTGGGCCGCCACAACGCGGTCGACGCGATCGCCGGACGGATGTGGCTGGAAGGAATGGACGGCGCCGACAAGGTGTTCTACACCACCGGCCGCCTGACCTCGGAGATGGTCATCAAGGGCGCGCAGATGGGCATACCGTTCCTGCTGTCGCGCTCGGGCGTCACGCAGATGGGCTATCAGATGGCGAAGCGCGTCAACATGACGCTGTTCGCGCGCTGCACCGGCAAGCATTTCCTGCTCTATACCGGCCGCCAGCGCTTCCGTCATAGCGAGCCGCAGGCCGCGGTGGCCTGAGGCCGATCGGGGCGCGGCCAACCCTCTCCCCCGGCCCCTCTCCCGCGAGCGGCAGAGGGTAGCAAACCAACGCATCGCCGCAAGCGGACCCATCTCCCGCCCGGGAGGCGAGCGAGCCGAGGGAGCCGGCAAACCGACTCCCCTCGCCCGCTTGCGGGAGAGGGGATGGGGGAGAGGGCAGGGACGGCAAAGGTTGTACAATGCGGCCCATTGCGCGCCATGCCGCCCGTTGCGGCGTTCCACTTCGCGGCGCTTCTTCCGTTCACCGCTACCTTATGAGCATCAAATCCGACAAGTGGATCCGCCGCATGGCGGAGCAGCATGGCATGATCGAGCCGTTCGAGCCGGGCCAGGTCAGGGAAATGGATGGCCGCAAGATCGTCTCCTATGGCACCTCGAGCTACGGCTACGACATCCGCTGCGCCGACGAATTCAAGATCTTCACCAACATCAACAGCACCATCGTCGACCCGAAGAACTTCGACGAGAAGTCGTTCGTCGACTTCAAGGGCGATGTCTGCATCATCCCGCCGAATTCGTTCGCGCTGGCCCGCACCGTCGAGTATTTCCGCATCCCGCGCAGCGTGCTGACGATCTGCCTGGGCAAGAGCACCTATGCGCGCTGCGGCATCATCGTCAATGTGACGCCGTTCGAGCCCGAGTGGGAAGGCTACGTGACGCTGGAATTCTCGAACACCACGCCGCTGCCCGCGAAGATCTATGCCGGCGAAGGCTGCGCCCAGGTGCTGTTCTTCGAGAGCGACGAGGTCTGCGAAACCTCGTACCGCGACCGCGGCGGCAAGTACCAGGGCCAGCACGGTGTCACGCTGCCGAAAACCTGATTGCCCTACAATGCGGCCCAATGGCGCTTGACGCACCAGGACCACCGCACCGACCGCCATCACGGAACATCCAGAACCGGCGCAGCGGCCCGACCGCTACGCCATGAATATCCGAGCCACATGTCCCCGCGCGCCGAACGCGGGCCATGTGGCTCAAGTCCTTTTGCCTCTCTCTCCTTTCCGCGAGGACGCCCGATGAAATTCCGCTTCCCCGTCATCATCATCGATGAAGACTTCCGCTCCGAGAACATTTCCGGCTCGGGCATCCGTGCGCTGGCCCAGGCCATCGAGGCCGAGGGCATGGAGGTGATGGGCCTGACCAGCTATGGCGACCTGACCTCGTTCGCGCAGCAGTCCAGCCGCGCCTCGACCTTCATCGTGTCGATCGACGACGACGAGTTTGCCAGCGGCACCGACGAACCCGAAGCGGCGGCGATCGAGAAGCTGCGCGCCTTCGTCACCGAGGTGCGCCGGCGCAATGCCAACCTGCCGATCTTCCTGTACGGCGAGACCCGTACCTCGCGCCATATCCCGAACGACATCCTGCGCGAGCTGCACGGCTTCATCCACATGTTCGAGGACACGCCCGAGTTCGTGGCCCGGCATATCATCCGCGAAGCCAAGGTCTACCTCGAATCGCTGGCGCCGCCGTTCTTCAAGGCGCTGATCGACTACGCGCAGGACAGTTCGTACTCGTGGCACTGCCCGGGCCACTCGGGCGGCGTCGCCTTCCTGAAGAGCCCGGTCGGCCAGGTGTTCCACCAGTTCTTCGGCGAGAACATGCTGCGCGCCGACGTCTGCAATGCGGTCGACGAACTGGGCCAGCTGCTGGACCACACCGGGCCGGTCGCGGCATCCGAGCGCAATGCCGCGCGGATCTTCAATTCCGACCACATGTTCTTCGTCACCAACGGCACGTCGACGTCGAACAAGATGGTGTGGCACGCCAACGTGGCGCCCGGCGATATCGTGGTGGTCGACCGCAACTGCCACAAGTCGATCCTGCACGCGATCATGATGACCGGCGCGATCCCGGTGTTCCTGATGCCGACGCGCAACCACTACGGCATCATCGGCCCGATTCCTAAGAGCGAGTTCGACCCGGAGACCATCCGCAAGAAGATCGCCGCGCACCCGTTCGCCAGCCAGGCGAAGAACCAGAAGCCGCGCATCCTGACGATCACGCAGGGCACCTACGACGGCGTGCTGTACAACGCCGAGCAGATCAAGGAGATGCTGGCGGCCGAGATCGACACGCTGCATTTCGACGAGGCCTGGCTGCCGCACGCGGCGTTCCACGACTTCTATCGCAACATGCACGCGATCGGGCGCGATCGTCCGCGCAGCAAGGACGCGCTGGTGTTCGCCACGCAGTCGACCCACAAGCTGCTGGCGGGGCTGTCGCAGGCCTCGCAGATCCTCGTGCAGGACTCCGAGACGCGCAAGCTCGACCGGTACCGCTTCAACGAGGCGTACCTGATGCATACGTCGACGAGCCCCCAGTATTCGATCATCGCCTCGTGCGACGTGGCCGCGGCGATGATGGAAGCGCCGGGCGGTACCGCGCTGGTCGAGGAGAGCATCCAGGAGGCGCTGGACTTCCGCCGCGCGATGCGCAAGGTCGAGGGCGACTACGACGCCGGCAACAACGGCGACTGGTGGTTCAAGGTCTGGGGCCCGGAAGACCTGAACGAGGACGGCATCGGCGACCGCGAGGACTGGATGCTGAAGGCCAACGACCGCTGGCACGGCTTCGGCGACCTCGCCGACGGCTTCAATCTGCTGGACCCGATCAAGGCCACGATCATCACGCCGGGGCTGGACGTCGATGGCGAGTTCAGCGAGCGCGGCATTCCGGCGGCGATCGTCACCAAGTACCTGGCCGAGCACGGCATCATCATCGAGAAGACGGGCCTGTACTCGTTCTTCATCATGTTCACCATCGGCATCACCAAGGGCCGCTGGAACTCGCTGGTGACCGAGCTGCAGCAGTTCAAGGACGACTACGACCAGAACCAGCCGCTGTGGCGCGTGCTGCCGGAGTTCGTCGGCCGCTTCCCGCAGTACGAGCGGATGGGCCTGCGCGACCTGTGCGACGCGATCCACAGCGTCTACAAGGCCAACGACGTCGCGCGCGTGACCACCGAGATGTACCTGTCGGACATGGAACCGGCGATGAAGCCGTCGGATGCCTGGGCGATGATGGCGCACCGCGAGATCGAGCGGGTGCCGGTCGACGACCTCGAGGGCCGCGTCACCGCGATCCTGCTGACGCCGTACCCGCCGGGCATTCCGCTGCTGATCCCGGGCGAGCGCTTCAACCGGACCATCGTCCAGTACCTGAAGTTCGCGCGCGAGTTCAACCAGCTGTTCCCGGGCTTCGAGACCGATATCCATGGCCTGGTGGCCGAGGAGATCGACGGCAAGCGCGTGTACTTCGTCGATTGCGTGAAGCAGACGGCCTGACGGCGGCGGCACGGTAAAGCAAAACGGCCGGCATCAACGGATGCCGGCCGTTTTGCTTGATGCCGTCGTTCGAGCGAGGGCCGGCTCGAACGATCCCGGCTCGAACTACTTCTTCTCGAACTCGAACACCGGGGCCGATGGGCCGCTGTCGCTCGACTGGCCCGGCGCGCTCGGCGTCTCGAGCTGCGCGCCGCCCGGCAGCGTTGGCGCTTCCGGTGCCTCCGACGGTCCGGACGGCGCCGTGCCGCCTGGCGCCGGCTGCGTGGTGGTGCCGAAGTCGATGTCCAGGCTGCGCGTGATGCTGCGGTCCTGGGCCTTCGTCTTGTCGGTGGTCACCAGGCCCGGGAAGATGATGATCAGCGACACCATGATCAGCTGGATCACCACGAACGGCACCGAACCCCAGTAGATGTCCGAGGTCTTGACCGAGCGCGGCGCGACCGAGCGCAGGTAGAACAGCGAGAAGCCGAACGGCGGGTGCATGAACGAAGTCTGCATGTTGACCGCCAGCAGCACGCCGAACCAGATCAGGTCGATGCCCAGCTTGTCGGCGACCGGGCCGACCAGCGGCACCAGGATGAAGGCCAGCTCGAAGAAGTCCAGGAAGAAGGCGAGCAGGAAGAACAGCACGTTGACCGCGATCAGGAAGCCGGTCTGGCCGCCGGGCAGCGCCGTCAGCAGATGCTCGACCCACAGGTGGCCGTCGACGCCGTAGAACGTCAGCGAGAACACCCGTGCGCCGATCAGGATGAAGATCACGAAGGCCGACAGTTTCAGCGTCGACTCCATCGCCTGCTTGGTCAGACCCAGGTTCAGCCGGCCCTTGATCAGCGCCAGCACCAGCGCGCCGAGCGCGCCCATGCCGCCGCCCTCGGTCGGCGTCGCCACGCCGATGAAGATCGTGCCCAGCACCAGGAAGATCAGCGCCAGCGGCGGGATCAGCACGAAGGTCACCTTCTCGGCCATCTGCGACAGCAGATTGAGCTTGAGCACGCGGTTGATCACCGCCAGCACGAAGGCGAACGAGATCGCCGCGCCGATCGACACCACCAGCCGCTCGTCGAGCGGGCCGCCGGGGTTGTAGTTCATGTCGACCACCACGCCGACGACCACGGCCAGCGCGGTCAGCACCAGCACCGAGGTCGAGCCGCTCTTGCCGCTGGGCTCGCGGAAGGTGCGCGCTTCCAGCGGCAGCGCCGGGGCGGCGGCGGGCTTGAACAGCGTGACCAGCAGCACATAGCCCATGTACAGGCCGGTCAGCACCATGCCGGGCACGAAGGCGCCCTTGTACATGTCGCCGACCGAGCGGCCCAGCTGGTCGGCCAGCACGATCAGCACCAGCGATGGCGGGATGATCTGCGCCAGCGTGCCCGACGCGGCGATCACACCGGTGGCCAGCCGCTTGTCGTAGTTGTACTTGAGCATCAGCGGCAGCGAGATCAGCCCCATCGAGATCACCGAGGCCGCCACCACGCCGGTGGTCGCCGCCAGCAGCGCGCCGACGAAGATCACCGCGTAGGCCAGGCCCCCGCGGATCGGGCCGAACAGCTGGCCGATCGTATCGAGCAGGTCCTCGGCCATGCCGGACCGCTCCAGTATCAGCCCCATGAAGGTGAAGAACGGAATCGCCAGCAGCGTGTCGTTCTCGATGATGCCGAACAGCCGGCTCGGCAAGGCCTGCAGCAGCTCCGGCGGAAGCAGGCCCAGTTCGATGCCGATGAAGGCGAACAGCAGGCCGTTGGCGGCCAGCGCGAAGGCGATCGGGAAGCCCGACAGCAGGAAGACCACCAGGGAGCCGAACATGATCGGCGCCATGTTGTCGATCAGGAATTGCGTCATCGCGGTCCTCGCTTACGGGGTTGCCGGGGGACCGCTACGGCCGCCATCGGTCAGCGCGGCGGCGTTTTCCGCGGGGCTGTGGCCGTGCTTGCGGAACGCCTCGAACGGCAGCTCGCCCCGCAGGTAGGCGAAGCGCTTGATCAGCTCGGACAGGCCCTGCAGGTTCAGCAGGAAGAAGCCGGCGACGATCAGGAACTTGGCCGGCCAGCGGATCAGGCCGCCGGCATTGCCGGACATCTCCTGCCCGGCATAGGACAGCCAGAAGTAGGGGATCGACAGCCACAGGATGATCAGCGAGATCGGCAGCAGGAACAGCAGGATGCCGACGATATCGATCCAGACTTGCGTGCGCTCGGAGAAGCGTCCGGCGATCACGTCGATGCGGACATGCTCGTCCTTGCGCAGGGTGTACGGCGCGCCGAGCAGGAACACGCCGGCAAACATGTACCACTGCAGTTCGAGCCAGGCGTTGGAGCTGACGCTGAAGGTGTAGCGAATGATGGCGTTGCCCGCGCAGACCAGTACGGCCAGCAGGATCAGCCATTTCGCCCACCTCCCGATGGCATCGTTCACGGCGTCGATAAGCCGTGAGATCCTCATGAGGAGAGACATGTGAACGTCCTAGGGATGGGGAAAAACCGGGGTGGCGCGTCAGTTTACGGTTGAACCCCACGGCAAATCGCTAGGGTTAATCCCCAATTCGTCACATTGTCTGCGTTGTCCGACCCGGAAGCGGGCCGGGGGAGGAGGGCGGCGGGAGGGGGGAATTCCCCACCTTGGTGGGGAGCGTCCCCGTGGAGAACGGGGACGCTGCAAGGCGGATGGCCGATCGCCGGATCAGCCGGTCGGCCTTCGATCAGCCGGCCTTGCGCGCGGCCGCGATCGCGGCGCGGACCTGGTCCGGTGCGGTGCCGCCGATATGGTTGCGGGCGGCCACCGAGCCCTCGAGCGTCAGCACGCCGTGGACGTCGTCGCCGATCAGCGCCGCCTTGTCGCCCAGGCCGGTGGCGTCGCGCAGCTCCGCCACGGTCAGGTCGGCCAGGTCGCACTGGCGCGCGTCGCAGGCGCGCACGGCGTGGGCGACCGCCTCGTGGGCGTCGCGGAACGGCAGGCCCTTCTTGACCAGGTAGTCGGCCAGGTCGGTCGCGGTCGCGTAGCCCTGCAGCGCCGCGGCGCGCATCGCCTCGGGCTTGACCGTGATGCCCGGCACCATGTCCGCGAAGATGCGCAGCGTGTCGACCACGGTATCGACCGTGTCGAACAGCGGCTCCTTGTCTTCCTGGTTGTCCTTGTTGTACGCCAGCGGCTGGCCCTTCATCAGCGTCAGCAGGCCGATCAGATGGCCGTTGACGCGTCCGGTCTTGCCGCGCGCCAGCTCCGGCACGTCCGGGTTCTTCTTCTGCGGCATGATCGAGCTGCCCGTGCAGAAGCGGTCGGCGATGTCGATGAAGCCGACGCGCGGGCTCATCCACAGCACCAGCTCTTCCGAGAAGCGCGACACGTGCGTCATGATCAGCGCCGAGGCCGCGCAGAATTCGATGGCGAAGTCCCGGTCGGACACCGCGTCCAGCGAGTTGCGGCAGACGCCGTCGAAGCCCAGCTGTTGCGCAACGAACTCCCGGTCGATCGGATAGCTGGTGCCCGCCAGCGCGGCGGCGCCCAGCGGCAGGCGGTTGACGCGCTTGCGGGCGTCCTGCATGCGCTCGGCATCGCGCGTGAACATCTCGACGTAGGCCAGCAGATGGTGGCCGAACGTCACCGGCTGCGCGACCTGCAGATGGGTGAAGCCCGGCAGGATCGTGTCGGCATGCTGCTCGGCCAGATCGAGCAGCGCGTTGCGCAGGTCGCCCAGCAGGCCGACGATGTTGTCGATCTCGCTGCGCAGCCACAGGCGGATATCGGTCGCCACCTGGTCGTTGCGCGAGCGGCCGGTATGCAGCCGCTTGCCGGCATCGCCGACCAGCGCGGTCAGCCGCGCCTCGATATTCAGGTGGACGTCTTCCAGGTCCAGCTTCCATTCAAAGCCGCCGGCCTCGATCTCGCCGCGGATCTGCGCCATGCCGCGCTCGATCTCGGCCCGGTCGGCGTCGCTGATGATGCCCTGCCGGGCCAGCATCGCCGCATGCGCCAGCGAGCCCTGGATATCGAACAGCGCGAGGCGCTTGTCGAAGAACACCGAAGCGGTGTAGCGCTTCACCAGGTCGGACATCGGTTCGGAGAAGCGGGCGGACCAGGCTTCGCCTTTCTTGGCAAGTTGGGAGGTCATGGCGGTAGGGAACTGGACAGTGCCCACGCACCGAGGCGTGCCGGGCAACGGAAAGGATAGGAAAAGCGGGAATTATATCGTTGCCCGTCGCCGGCGACCGACTGAAACAGTTTGTCTATGTCCCACCGACTACGCTCGTGCGCTGTTTTCGACGCGGCGGCACGGGGCGCCACCATGCCGCCGGCCATGGGTCGCTGACCCGGGCTTGTCCTGACCGACCGTCCGTCGTTGTCTCCCACTTGACCAATATTCGTCTATAAACGAAGATGAGCTCGTATTGGATCGAACACTATCTGACGCCTGAGGGGCGGAAAGACCCCTACATCGACTGGTTGAAGCACCTGCGGGACCCTAAGGCCAGAGTGGCGATCATCCGGCGAGTGGCCCGCATGGAGCACGGCAATTTCGGCGACTGTCGCTATTGCCGAGAAGGTGTGTGGGAGTTGCGTATCGACGTGGGGCCGGGCTATCGCGTCTACTATGCATTGTTCAGCCACCGGCTCGTACTGTTGCTATGTGGTGGCGACAAACGAAACCAGCAGACCGATATCGACCGCGCCGTGGCCTTCTGGCAGGACTGGCAACAAAGAGGTGACGATGAGAAGCAGACCCCATGACGAGGCGATGGCCGAGCTGTATCGCAGCGATCCGGCGCTCGCGCTCGATGTCATCAACGGCATCCTGGAGGATGGCGATCAGGGTGAATTGCTGACGGTGCTGCGACAACTGGCGCAGGCGTTCGGCGGCGTGCAAGCGGTAGCGCAGCAGGCGGACCTCAATCCGACCCAGCTTTACCGCACGCTATCGCCCAATGGAAATCCAGCGCTGAGCAGCCTGACTGCGATTCTGAAGGCGATGGGATTGTGTCTGGCCGTGCGGCCGCTGAAGTCATCGGCACCGCGTCACGCTGCTTGACCGCCAAGCTGGAGGGCAGGGCCACCGCCCTCCCGCCCCTCACCGTCAACCGGTATTGCGCAGCCCCGCCGCAATCCCGTTGATCGTCAGATGGATGCCGCGCCGCACGCGTACGTCATCGCCGTCCTTGCCGGCCCGGTAGCGCTTGAGCAGTTCCACCTGCAGGTGGTTCAGCGGGTCCAGGTAGGCGAAGCGGTTCTTGATCGAGCGCGCCAGCAGCGGGTTGTCCGCCAGCCGGTCATGCTTGCCGGTGACCAGCCCCAGCATCTCGCCGGTCAGGTGCCACTCGGTGCTGATGCGGTTGAACACCGCCTTGCGCAGCGCCGCGTCGTCGCACAGCTGGGCGTAGCGCGAGGCGACCGCCAGGTCGGTCTTGGCCAGCACCATGTCCATGTTGGACAGCAGCGTCGAGAAGAACGGCCACGTCTTGACCATGCGGCGCAGCGTCGCCACCAGCGCCTTGCGGGCCTTGTCGTCGCCGGCCTCGTCGAGCAGCGCGCGCACGGCGCTGCCGAAGCCGAACCAGCCGGGCAGCAGCAGGCGGCACTGGCCCCACGAGAAGCCCCACGGAATCGCGCGCAGGTCCTCGATGCGGCGGTTCTTCTTGTCCATCAGCTTGCGCGAGGCCGGGCGCGAGCCCAGGTTCAGATCGGCGATCTCGGTGATCGGCGTGGTTGCGAAGAAATAGTCCTTGAAGCCCGGGGTCTCGTAGACCAGGTCGCGGTAGGCGACGAAGGCGCGATCGGACAGCTTCTGCATGATGCTCTCGAACGTCGCCAGGTCCTTGGGCGCGTTCTGCGTCGGCAGCAGCGACGCCTCCAGCGTGGCGGCGATCACCGTCTCCAGGTTGCGGCGCCCGATCTCGGCGTTGGCGAACTTGCTGTTGATGATCTCGCCTTGCTCGGTCAGCCGGATCTGTCCGTTGACCGTGCCGGGCGGCTGCGACAGGATGGCCTGGTAGGTGGGGCCGCCGCCGCGTCCGACCGTGCCGCCGCGGCCGTGGAACAGCCGCAGCTTGATCTTGCGCTGCGCGAACAGCTGCACCAGCGCCAGTTCGGCCTTGTACAGCTCCCAGTTCGAGGTCAGGAAGCCGCCGTCCTTGTTCGAATCCGAATAGCCCAGCATCACCTCCTGCTCGCCGCCCTGGTTGGCCAGCACCGCGGCGAAGCCCGGCAGATCGAGCAGCGCCTGCATGATGCCGCTGGCGTTGCGCAAGTCCTCGATGGTCTCGAACAGCGGAATCACCATCAGTTCCATGCGCGCCGGATCGTTCTTGCTGCCCAGCGTGCCGCGCAGCATGCCGGTCTCCTTCTGCAGCAGCATGACCTCGACCAGGTCCGACAGCGTCTCGGTGTGCGAGATGATGTAGTTGCGCGCCACGCGGGCGCCGTAGCGGGCCCGCAGTTCGCGCGCGGTCGTCAGCAC
Organism: Cupriavidus gilardii; assembly: GCF_013347325.1. Classification (NCBI taxonomy): domain Bacteria; kingdom Pseudomonadati; phylum Pseudomonadota; class Betaproteobacteria; order Burkholderiales; family Burkholderiaceae; genus Cupriavidus; species Cupriavidus gilardii. Next base: position 580,021 of record NZ_CP054626.1, read on the forward strand.
GCGCAGCTCGCTTTGGGTTTGCTCCGAATAGGTGTGCCACGGCAGCGTCAGCAGACGCGGCTGGTGCAGTTCGGCCAGCAGCAGCTCGAGCTTGCGCGCCTCCGGCAGCGCGGCGTAGTTCGCCTCGACGCCGGCGGCGGCGAACAGCTCGGCGATCACGGCCTCGTGCACGTCCGACACCTGGCGCATGTCGATCGAGGCCAGATGGAAGCCGAACACGCCGATCGCGCGATGCAGCGCGTCGATGCGCGCGCGCGCCAGCGCTTCGCCGTGGTGTTCGCGCAGCGAGTCGATCACCACTTCGATGTCGGCGGCGAAGGCCTCCGCACTGGCGTAGGGCTCGGCGTCGGCGACCGGATGGCGCGGCGCCGCGCGGCCCGTCAGCGCATGGCAGGTCGCGGCCAGCCGCGCGTAGATGCCGATCAGCGCGCGCCGGTACGGCTCGTCGGCGCGGTGCTCGGAGCGGTCCGGCGACGCCTCGGCGAGCGCCAGCAGCGCGGGACTGGCCTCGACCATCAGCGTGGACATCGACAGCTCGGCGCCCAGCGCGTGCACCTCGTCCAGATACCACTCGAGGATCAGCAGCGCCTGCTGGCAGGCCGCGTGCTCCAGCGTGTCGGCCGTGACGTTGGGATTGCCGTCGCGATCGCCGCCGATCCACGAGCCCATCTGGAAGAACGGCGGCAGCGGACCGGGTTCCGTCTTGGCGCGGCGCGAGGCCGGGAACACCGCGGCGATGTCCTCCTCCAGCTCGGTCATCAGCTGCGGGATGCCGCGCAGGAAGGTGGTGCGGTAGTACGACAGCGCGTTCTCGATCTCGTCGACCACCATCAGCCGCGTATTGCGCAGCATCCGGGTCTGCCACAGCGTGGTGACCTTGGCGCGCAGCTGGGCGGTGTTGTGCGCCAGCTCGCGCGCGGTCATCGGCAGGTCGCGCTCGGCCAGCAGGCGGGCGATTTCCCGCTCGGCGTCCAGGATGCTCTTGCGCTGGACCTCGGTCGGGTGCGCGGTCAGCACCGGCACGATCAGCGCCTCGTCGAAGAACTTGCGCAGCTGCTTGCCGGTGACCCCGGCGGCGTCGATCGCCTGCAGCGCGCGCGCCATGCTGCCGGGCTGGGGCGGCGAGCCGGCCAGCGCATGGACCCGCCGGCGGCGGTTGTGGTGCTGGTCTTCGGCGATATTGGCCAGATGGGAGAAATAGCTGAACGCGCGCACTACCTGATTGGTCTGGTCGCGCGACAGCCGCTTGAGCAGCCGGTCGAGCTCGGCCGCGGCGGCGCGGTCGTTCTCGCGGCGAAACCGCACCGCGGTCTGGCGGATCGTTTCAACGATCTGGAAGGCCGCCTCGCCTTCCTGCTCGCGCAGCACGTCGCCGAGCAGGCGGCCAAGGAAGCGGATGTCCTCGCGCAGCGGCAGGTCCTTGTCGCTGGCCGCCTTGCGCGCCGGTGCTGCCGGCACCACTTCGAGGTGGGAGGCCGCTTTTGCGGCGGCGCGGCGGGGCGGGCGGCCGGTGGAAGACGTCGGCTGGGCCGATTCAGCGGTCTGGGGCGAGGGGGCGGCTGTCTGCGCTCCGATCGATCCATTGGCGTCTTCGCGCCCCTCGATCCCGTTTGCGCCGTCGCCGGCGGATTCCGATCGGCCTCGGACGGCGCGGATCCGGCGGCCGGCCGGGCGCGCTGCTGGCTGCGTCATGCAATCTCCTCTGCGTTTGGTTCTGATGCTGCTGTTGTTTCCGATCGTTCCGATCGCCTTCCAGACCCGCTGCTGCCCCGGCTCTGCGGCCTTCGGGCGCCACGCCGCCAGCATCCGGGCGGCGGCCGGACCGGCAGGGGGTGCGTGCTACCATTCGCGGCATGCAAGCTTCCGTCCCTTCCGCATCCTCATCCGCCGCACCGGGCAGGCTCGTGATCGCGTCACGCGAAAGCCGGCTGGCCATGTGGCAGGCCGAACATGTGCGTGCTGCGTTGCAACAATACTATCCCGCGTGCGATGTGTCCATTCTGGGCATGACTACCCGGGGTGACCAGATTCTGGACCGCAGCCTCTCCAAGGTCGGCGGCAAGGGCCTGTTCGTCAAGGAGCTGGAAGTGGCGATGGCCGAGGGCCGGGCCGACCTGGCGGTGCATTCGCTGAAGGACGTGCCGATGGAGCTGCCCGAGGGCTTCGCGCTGGCGGCGGTAATGGAGCGTGAGGACCCGCGCGACGCGCTGGTGTCGACCCGCTTCGCCTCGCTCGACGAGATGCCGGCCGGCACCGTGGTAGGCACCTCGAGCCTGCGCCGCGAGGCCGCACTGCGCAGCCGCTATCCGCATCTGGTGGTGCAGCCGCTGCGCGGCAATCTGGATACCCGGCTGGCCAAGCTCGATCGCGGCGACTACGGCGCGATCATCCTGGCCGCGGCCGGCCTGAAGCGCCTGGGCCTGGCCGATCGCATCCGCGCGCTGCTGGAGCCGGCGACTTCGCTGCCGGCGGCGGGGCAGGGCGCGCTCGGCATCGAAATCCGTTCGGACCGCCCAGAGCTGGCCGCCTGGCTGGCCGCGCTCAATCATCTTCCCACCGCGCTGGCGGTCGGTGCCGAGCGCGCAGTATCGCGCCGGCTCGGCGGCTCCTGCCAGGTGCCACTGGCTGCTCACGCGCACTGGGATGGCGTCCGCCTGCAACTGGACGCCTTCGTCGCCACGCCCGATGGCGCCCGCAGTGTGCACGCCCAGCACGCGGCCGAGGTGGCCACCCCTGCCGAGGCGGAAGCGCTGGGCAACGCCGTCGCCGATTCGCTGCTGGCCCAGGGCGCCGACGCGCTGCTGGCCGTCGCGCTGCAAAACGACGGCGCGCCGGTGCGCCCAAGCGGCGACTGAGGGGAAGCGATGCCCCGCCCGACCGTCGTTGTCACACGACCCGCCGGGCAGTCCCGGCAACTGACCGAGGCGCTGCAGGCCGCGGGTCTGGACGTATTGAGCTTTCCGCTGCTGGCGATCGGCCCGGCGGCCGATGACGGCCCGCTGCGCGCGGCGCTGGCGCGGCTGCCGGACTTTGCGCTGGTCGTCTTCGTCAGCCCGAACGCGATCGCCTATGCGCTCGATGCGCTCGCGCTGGCCCAGGGCGGCGCCGCGGGCTGGCCGGAAACGGTGCCGGTCGCGGTGGTCGGACCCGCCAGCGTGGCGGCCCTGGCCGAGCGCGGCATCGCCGCCCCGCGCCATCGCGTGATCTCGCCGGCGGGTGCGGATGGCAGCGCCGCCGAGATCGATCCCGCCGAGGCCCGCTTCGATTCCGAGGCGTTGTGGACCCAGTTCGACGTGCCGGCGCTGGCCGGCCGCGAGGTGCTGATCGTCCGCGGCAACGGCGGCCGCGACTGGCTCGGCGACAAGCTGCGCGAGGCCGGTGCCACCGTGCTGGCGGTCGAGGCCTATCGGCGCACGATACCGGTGCCGGGATCGATGCAATGGCAGGCGGTGCGCGACGGTCTGAAGCCGGGCGCCGCGCCGCAGGCCTGGCTGCTGACCAGTTCCGAGGCGGTACGCAATCTCGATCGGCTGGCGCGCGACAACCTGTCGCCGGACGAAGGCGCCGCGCTGCGTGAAGTGCAGTGCATTGCCCCGCATGCGAGAATTGCCGAGCAGGCGGCGGCACTTGGCTTCCAGCACATATTGCCGGCCGCGCCGGGCGACGAGGGCCTGCTGGCCGCCTGTCTGCGCTGGGCCGAGCCGTACCGGAACCAGGAACGGGGCGCGTCGCCGGCGGCGTCGCAACCGGTGCCGCAGGCCGAGGCTGGCTCGACTGCCGCCGCCGCTGCCGCAGGCGCCGCGACAGCGCCGACCGCTCCGACCGCGGCGAAGTCGCCCGTCGTGCCACCGCAGGCGGCATCTCCGACGGCACCGGCTGCAGCCGGTGTGCCGGCGGCCGCGGTGCCCCCGCCCACCGAATCACCGCAATCCACGTCAACGAAGGTCGATCGCGTGACGCAACAGCAAACCTCCACCGCTTCCTCCTCCGTTCCACCGGCCGGCATGCCGCCCGGTGCGGCGCCTTCCAGTGCCTCGCCCGGCGAGCGTCCGGCCTCGCGCAGCACGGGCGGCCGCGGCGCGCTGGCCTGGCTGCTGCTGGCGATCTTCGTGCTGGTCGCCGGCGGCGCGTTCTGGTGGCTGCAGCAACGGGTCGACCGGCTGACCGAGGAACTGGCGCGCCGCCAGCAGAACAACGACGCGCTGGTGCAGGAGTCGCGCGTGCTGACCCGCGAGGCGCAGACCACCGTCAAGGAAATGCAGGCCAAGGTCGGCGCGCTGGAAGCCCAGGTCGGCGAGACGCGCGACAAGCAGGCCACGCTCGAGCAGGTCTACCAGGACCTGATGCGCAACCGCGACGACTGGGAAATCGCCGAGATCCAGCAGCTGCTGACCAACGCCGGCCAGCAACTGCAGCTGACCGGCAACATCCAGGTCGCGCTGTCCGCGCTGCAGAGCGCCGACGTTCGGCTGGCCCGTTCCGACAAGCCCGAATACAACCAGCTGCGCCGCGCGATCGCGCGCGATATCGGCCGTCTGAAGGCGATGCCCGACACCGATCTGACCGGCGCGGCGATCAAGCTCGACGAAGCCATCAACCAGATCGACGCGCTGCCGCTGCTGTCCAGCGAACGGATGCTCGAACGCAGCGAAGGCACGCCGCGCGGTACGGCGGCGGCGTCCCAGCCGGCCGCGGCCGCCGGTGATGGCGATGGCCCCGGCAATCGCGTGACGCAATGGTTCGCCGGCGTCTGGGCGACCGTGCGCGACGAGCTGATGCGGGTAATCCGCGTGCGGCGCGTCGACGATACCGAGGCGCTGCTGTTGACCGGCGACCAGGGCTGGTTCCTGCGCGAGAACGTCAAGCTGCGGCTGCTGAACGCGCGGCTGGCGCTGTTGTCGCGCAACGAGCAGGTGTTCCGCAACGATCTGGCCGCGGCCCACGGCATGATCGAACGCTATTTCGATACCAAGAGCCGCCGCGTGCAGGCCGTGCAGACGCTGCTGAAGCAGGCGCAGGCCGGCGCGGTGGCCGTGCAGCTGCCGACGATGTCCGACAGCCTCGGCGCGCTTCGTTCCCTGAAGAAGGAGTAGCGCATGCGACTTCTATTCTGGGTGGCGATCCTGTTTGGCGGCGCCGTCGGGCTGGCGCTGTTCACGCAATTCAATCAAAGCAATGTGGTGCTGTTCTACCCGCCGTATCGGGTCGAGCTGTCGCTGAACCTGGCGCTGGCGCTGCTGTTGCTGCTGTTCTTCATTGCCTGGACCGTGCTGTCGGCGATCCGGCATCTGTCCGAGATGCCCCGGCGCGCCGCCGCCTATCGCGAGCGCAACCGCATGCTGAAGGCCCAGGCCGCGCTGCGCGAGGCGATCGAGAATCTGTTTGCGGGCCGCTTCGCCCGCGCCGAGCGCACCGCGCGCGAAGCCCAGGTCTGGCCCGAGCAGGCGCAGACCGCGGCGCTGATCGGGGCGCGCGCCGCGCATCAGATGCAGGAGGCCGAGCGGCGCGACGGCTGGCTGGCCCAGGTCACCGCGCCCGAGCGCGAACAGGCACGGCTGGTATCGCTGGCCGAGATGCTGGTCGACGCCCGCGATGCCGATGGCGCGCTGGAAACGATCGCGCAGCTGCAGGCGCAGGGCGGGCGGCAGATCCATGTGCAACGGATCGCGCTGCGTGCGCACCAGCATCTGAAGAACTGGAGCGAGGTGCTGCGGCTGGCGCGCTCGCTGGAGAAGCGCAACGCGCTGCATCCGGTGCTGGCGCTGCGCCTGAAGCAGCTGGCCTGCGAGGCGATGCTGGAAGAGCGCCGCCACGACGCCGACGCGTTGCAGGACTTCTGGCGTTCGCTGTCGAACGACGAGCGCCGCGCCGCCCGTATCGCCGAGCCGGCCGCGCGCTATTTCTCGGCGCTGGGCCGTCAGCAGGAAGCCCGCCGGATCGTCGAGGACGCGCTGAAGGTCAACTGGGACAGCCGGCTGGTGCTGCGCTACGCCGACTGCGCCGAGCCCGGCCAGGCGTTGCCGCAGATCCAGCAGGCCGAGAGATGGCTGGCCCAGCATCCGAACGATGCCGAGCTGCATTTCACGCTGGGCGTGCTGTGCCTGGGCGAACAGCTGTGGGGCAAGGCGCAGTCCAATTTCGAGCGCGCGCTGAAGTACGCGACCAGCGAGGAACAGCGCCGCCTTCGCATCCGCGCGCATCTGGCGCTGGCGCGGCTGTTCGAGCAGACCGAACGGCCGGAGGACGCGCAGCGGCACTATCGGGAAAGCGCGCTGCTGGCGGCGTAGGCCCGCCAATCTGCAGCGGCTTTCCGCTTTCTGCCCTCAGCCGCATGCGGGAGAGGGGCTGGCCAGAGGGCAAGGCGCCCGTCATGCCGATCCCTTCCCTGTTCCTGTACGGTTCGCGATGGGTGGACGGGTCCAAACTCGACTCTCCGTCAGTGTGCGCCGCTTGCCCGACCGCATGCCGTAGCATGGCCGCCTGCGCCATGTCCCCCTGCAACACGCCGACTCCCCTTGACCGCCGATGAGCCCGAAGACCGCCAAACCGCCCAAGACCACGCCGCTGGACCGCATCCTGCAATCGCAAGGCTTCGGCACGCGCCGCTATTGCGGCGATCTGGTGGGGGCCGGCATGGTCGAGGTCGAGGGCGAGCCGTGCGACGACCCGCGCGCGGAGTTCATCCTTGAAGGGCTGCGGTTGACCGTCGATGGCGAGGCATGGGTCTGCCACGAGAAGGCCTATCTGATGCTGCACAAGCCGACGGGATACGAATGCTCGCAGCGGCCGCTGCATCATCCGAGCGTCTACACGCTGCTGCCGGTGCCGCTGCGCGAGCGCGGCGTGCAGGCGGTCGGCCGGCTGGACCAGGACACCACCGGACTGCTGCTGCTCAGCGACGACGGCCAGTTCATCCACGCGCAGACCTCGCCCAGGCGCAAGGTGCCCAAGGTCTACGAGGTCACGACCGCGGAGCCGGCCACCGAGGCCCAGGCCGCGGCGCTGCGCGAAGGCGTCCAGCTCGAGGACGAACCCGCCCCGATCGCGGCGCTGGCCTGCGAGATCGTCGGCGAACGCGCGCTGCGGCTGACGCTGGCCGAAGGCAAGTATCATCAGGTCAAGCGGATGGTCGCCGCGGCCGGCAACCATGTCGCCGCGCTGCATCGCAGCCGCATCGGCGGACTGGCGCTGGACCCTGCGCTCGCGCCCGGCGAATGGCGCTGGCTGACGCCGGCGGATCTGGCCGAACTGGCGCGCAAGGACTGAGGAGGGGACCGGGCGGCACGACTCACCGCGGCCCCGATGCTGCGATGCAACGGCTGTGGGGGCGGCACGCACCATCCCGATCCCTGCGCGGGCCCGGACGAGGGAATCTTTTCCGGAACATTGGCGCTGATTTGATAAAATGCAACGCATGGCGACGTCCGCAGCCCCCATCAATCTGACGAATCAATTCCTGATCGCCATGCCCGGCATGGCGGATCCGACTTTTACCGGCGCCGTCGTCTACATCTGCGAACACAACGAGCGTGGCGCGCTCGGCCTGGTGATCAACCGGCCGATCGACATCGACATGGCCACGCTGTTCGACAAGATCGATCTCAAGCTCGAAATCCAGCCCGTTGCGCAACAACCCGTCTATTTCGGCGGCCCGGTGCAGACCGAGCGCGGCTTCGTGCTGCACGACCCGGTCGGCGTCTACGTATCGTCGCTGACGGTGCCCGGCGGCCTGGAGATGACGACCTCCAAGGACGTGCTCGAGGCCGTCGCCAACGGCAGCGGCCCGCACCGCTTCCTGTTGACGTTGGGCTATGCCGGCTGGGGCGCTGGCCAGCTGGAGGAAGAGCTCAGCCGCAACGGCTGGCTGACCGTGCAGGCCGACCCCGAGATCGTGTTCAGCGTCCCTCCCGAGGAGCGCTTCGCCGCCGCCATTCGCCTTTTGGGCATCGACATCACCATGCTCTCCGGCGAGGCGGGGCATGCCTAGCGCGGACGCGGCTACGCCGCTCCACAAGCCGGCGCCGCAAGGCGCGCCAGTGTCCGCCGTGCCCACCGACGGCACCGTATTGGGCTTCGATTACGGCGAGCGCAAGATCGGCGTGGCGCTGGGCAACTTCATCACGCGCGAGGCGCGGCCGCTGACCATCCTGCCGAACATCACCGTCGAAGGGCGCTTCCAGGCTGTCGCCGCGCTGATCGCCGAATGGGCGCCAGTGCATCTGGTAGTCGGCCTGCCGTTGACGCCCGAGGGCGGCGAACAGCCGGCGACCAAGCTGGCGCGGCGCTTCGGCAATCAGCTCAACGGCCGCTTCAACCTGCCGGTGACCTGGGTCGACGAGCGCTACAGCTCGCTCGAGGCCCAGGCGGCTGGCGCCAGGCCCGGCGCGCTCGACCATGAGGCCGCCCGCATCATCCTGCAACAGTATTTCGACCAACTGCCGCTATGATTTCCAACGCCACCCCCGACGCCGAAGCGCTGTACCGCGCGCTGCGCGACCATGTGCAAGGGATGCTGTCCGCGACGTCGGGCTCCGGTTCGGGCTCCGCTTCGGGCGGCGCGCCCTGGTCGATCGCCGGCATCTATTCGGGCGGCGCGTGGATCGCGGAGCGGCTGGCCGCCGATCTGCAGTTGCCGCATTACGGCGTGATCAACGTGGCCTTCCACCGCGATGACTACGCGAAGAAGGGCCTGCACAGCCAGGCGCAGCCGAGCACGCTGCCGTTTTCGGTGCAGGACAGCCAAGTGCTGCTGATCGACGATGTGCTGGCCACCGGCCGTACCATCCGCGCCGCGGTCAACGAACTGTTCGACTACGGCCGGCCGGCGCGCGTCGCGCTGGCCACGCTGGTCGATCGCGGCGGCCGTGAATTGCCGATCGCGGCGGACTTCGTCGGCGAGCGCATCACGCTGCCGCGCGGCACCAACCTGGTGTTGTCGCGCGAAGGCGAGGGCGCCGGCATCCGTTTTACCTTTGCCACCGAAGCGCTGAACGGCAACCACGATTCCGCCGCCGGCTGAACGGCGGCAAACCGGCACGCATTCACCGCAGCAGAACGAGCACACAAGCCCGAGCCAAGGCAAGCACCAGCACCCGCGCACCCGTACCGAGCCAAACCGCACCCGCCCACGCCTCACCCATGACCAAGACGTTCCGCAACCCGCAGCTCACCAGGAACGGCGAGCTCAAGCATCTGCTGTCCATCGAGGGGCTGTCGCGCGACATGATCACGCACATCCTCGACACCGCCAGCCAGTTCGTGTCGCTGTCGGACTCCGACCGCGACGTCAAGAAGGTGCCGCTGCTGCGCGGCAAGAGCGTGTTCAACCTGTTCTTCGAGAACTCGACGCGCACCCGCACCACCTTCGAGATCGCCGCCAAGCGGCTGTCCGCCGACGTGCTGAACCTGAACATCAATGCCTCGTCGACCAGCAAGGGCGAATCGCTGCTCGACACCATCAACAACCTGTCGGCGATGTCGGCCGACATGTTCGTGGTGCGGCATGCCAGCTCGGGCGCGCCCTATCTGATCGCCGAGCATGTCGCGCCGCACGTGCACGTGATCAACGCCGGCGACGGCCGCCATGCGCACCCGACGCAAGGCCTGCTGGACATGTACACGATCCGGCATTACAAGCAGGACTTCACCAAGCTGACCGTCGCGATCGTCGGCGACATCCTGCACTCGCGGGTGGCGCGCTCGGACATCCACGCGTTGACCACGCTTGGCGTGCCCGAGGTGCGCGCGATCGGTCCGCGCACGCTGCTGCCGTCGGGCCTCGAGCAGATGGGCGTGCGGGTCTTCCACAACATGGAAGAGGGGCTCAAGGGCGTCGACGTGATCATCATGCTGCGGCTGCAGAATGAGCGCATGAGCGGCGCGCTGCTGCCGTCGGCGCAGGAATACTTCAAGGCCTTCGGCCTGACGCCCGAACGTCTGGCCCTGGCCAAGCCCGATGCCATCGTGATGCACCCGGGGCCGATGAACCGCGGCGTCGAAATCGATTCGGCCGTCGCCGACGGTCCGCAGTCGGTGATCCTGAACCAGGTGACCTTTGGCATCGCGGTTCGGATGGCGGTGATGGGCATCGTCGCCGGCAACAACGACTGAAGAACGACTGAAGGGCGATCCTCCAGGCAATCGCCGGCCTGATGACGGTCGCCCAGCACCAAAACGAGCCGCAATGGCAAGCGATAGCAAGCGACACGATATGAAGATCCACATCAAGGGTGGCCGCCTGATCGACCCGGCCGGCAATATCGATGCCCAGCAGGACCTGTTCCTGGCCGCCGGCAAGATCGTCGGCATCGGCAACGCGCCGGCCGACTTTCAGGCCAACAAGACCATCGACGCCAGCGGACTGATCGTCTGCCCGGGCCTGGTCGACCTGTCGGCCCGGCTGCGCGAGCCGGGCTACGAATACAAGGCCACGCTCGAATCCGAAGTGGCCGCGGCCACCGCCGGCGGCGTCACCAGCCTGGTGTGCCCGCCCGATACCGACCCGGTGCTCGACGAGCCGGGCCTGGTAGAAATGCTCAAGTACCGCGCCCGCACGCTGAACCAGACCCATGTGTATCCGCTCGGTGCGCTGACGCTGGGCCTGAAGGGCGAGGTGCTGACCGAGATGTCGCAACTGACGGAAGCCGGCTGCGTCGGCTTCTCGCAGGCGGAGGCGCCGATCCGCAACACCCAGGTGCTGCTGCGCGCGCTGCAGTACGCGCAGACCTTCGGCTTCACCGTCTGGCTGCGGCCCGAGGATCCGTACCTGGGCGGCGGCGTCGCGGCCAGCGGCGCGGTCGCGTCGCGGCTCGGGCTGTCGGGCGTCTCGGTAATCGCCGAGACCGTGCGGCTGCATACGATCTTCGAACTGATGCGCTCGACCGGCGCGCGGGTCCACCTGTGCCGGCTGTCGTCGGCCGCGGGCCTCGAACTGGTGCGGCAGGCCAAGCGCGAAGGGCTGCAGGTCACCTGCGACGTCAACATCCACCATGTCGGCCTGACCGACATGGACATCGGCTACTTCAATTCGCAGATGCGCTTCTCGCCGCCGCTGCGCAGCGGACGCGATCGCGACGCCATCGTCGCCGCACTGGCCGACGGCACCATCGACGCGCTGTGCTCGGACCATACGCCGGTCGACGACGACGAGAAGCTGCTGCCGTTCGCCGAGGCGTCGCCGGGCGCGACGGGGCTGGAACTGCTGCTGCCGTTGACGCTGCGCTGGGCCGACGAACACAAGGTGCCGTTGATCAAGGCGCTGGGCCGCATCACCAGCGAGCCCGCGCGCGTGATTGGCCTGCCGGCCGGCCGCCTGGCGGTCGGCGGCGCGGCCGATGTCTGCCTGTTCGACCCGGAAGCGGTGTGGAAGGTCGAGCGCCGCACGCTGAAGAGCCAGGGCAAGAACTCGCCATGGCTCGGCTACGAAATGCGCGGCCGTGTCACGGCCACGCTGGTCGGCGGCCAGCTGGTCTACGAGCTGGCCGGCCAGTCGCGCAACGGCGAGGCGGTGGCCGCCCGCTGATCCCGAGGCTCGGCGTCGGCCCTGGCAGACCGATACTCCCCTCGCCCGCTTGCGGGAGAGGGGCGGGGGGAGCGGGCAGCAGCCCTTGACCCACCGCCACGGCTCCGACGCCTGCTATTTCCATCGATCCCATGATCGCCCTGCGCAAGCTCGCCCTTTGCCTGCATCTGCTGCGCGGCCTGCTGACCTGCGCGGTGCTGTTCCCGTGGCTCGGCAAGACGTCGCGCCAATGGCATATCCGCCGCTGGTCGCGCCGGCTGCTGCGCATCTGCGGGGTCGATATCGAGCTGATCGGGCCGGTGCCGGAAACCGGCCGCGGCGCCATGGTGGTGGCCAACCATATCTCCTGGCTCGATATCTTCGTGATGCACTGCTGGGAGCCGTCCCGCTTCGTCGCCAAGTCGGAGATTCGCGACTGGCCTCTGATCGGCTGGCTATGCGAGCAGACCGGCACGCTGTTCATCGAACGCGGCCGCAAGCGGGACGCCCATCGCGTACTGCACGACATCACCGACTGCATGCTGCAGGGCGACCGCGTCTGCGTGTTCCCGGAAGGCACGACCACCGACGGCACCGACGTGCTGCCGTTCCACGCGAATCTGATGCAGGCGCCGATCTCCGCCGGACTGCCGGTGCTGCCGGTGGCGCTTCGCTATTGCGACGCTGCTACCGGCGAACGCACCGTCGCGCCGGCCTATATCGGCGACCTGACGCTGCTGCAGACGCTCGACGCGATCCTGCAGTCGCCGCCGATCACCGCGCAGATCGCGTTCGGGCAGCCGCTTCAGGCGGACGACGGCGGGCGCCGTGCGCTGGCCGACCACGCGCGCGAGGCCGTGGTCGCGTTGTGCCGGCAACTCCAGGGCAACGCGCCGTTGCCTGCCGGCGAGCTGTCCGCCACACCGGCGGCAACCACGGCCACCGACAATCCGGCCTGATCGTCGGTGCGCTTGCACACCGACATCCCCGCCAAGGTGATGACAAGATCAGCCTAAAGGATCACAATATTGCGGGCAATCGACCTGGATGACCGCGCGGTCGGCCGGCTCCGGCGTCAAACGGGCCGCCGTCAGGCGACCGCCCCAGACGCAGCCGGTATCCAGCGCCATCAGGTCGGGCCGCATCACCAGTCCCAGCGTCGACCAATGCCCGCAGACGATCGTGGTATCCGAGGTCCGGCGTGTCGGCACATCGAACCAGGGCAGGAAGCCATCGGGCGCCTTGCCCAATCCCTCCTTGGTCTTGAAGTCCATCACCCCGTCGGCGGTACAGAAGCGCAGCCGGGTCAGCGCATTGATCACGACCCGGTGCCGCTCGATGCCGCGCAGCCCCTCGTGCCAGCGGTTTGCCGCATTACCAAAAATATCCGCGAGAAATGCTTTCCAGTCCGGTCCCTGTAGCTTCCGCTCGACTTCGCCGGCAAGCTCCAGCGTCTGCTCGACGGTCCATTGGGGCAGCACGCCGGCGTGGATCAGCAGGAAGCCGTTCTCATGGACGGCCAGCGGCCGGTGGCGCAGCCAGTGCAGCAGCTCCTCGCGGTCCGGCGCCTGGAGGATGGCATCGAGCGTGTCAGACGAACCCGGATTGCGTACGCCCGCGGCGACCGCTAATAGATGGATATCGTGGTTGCCCAGCACCGACTCGGCTCGCGCGCCGATGGCACGGACCTTCCGCAAGGTCTCCAGTGACGCCGGCCCGCGGTTTACCAGATCCCCGACGAAGCGAAGTGGCGCATCGTCGGGGATTTTGGTGACAAGTTGTTCCAGGGAGGGGCAGCAACCTTGCAGGTCGCCGATGGCGTAGGGGTAAGGGGCGGGCACCACGGAATGGGGCATAGCGGTAAAAAAGAGAGCCGGAGGCGGCTTTTTGTCGATTGTAAAGAGGGGGGGCAGGAGCCGTTACAACAGGCTACAAAAAGATGACTGGCCCGGGTAATCCCGGGGGGGCGCTCGGATAGAATACCGCCACTTCTGAGAACACTGATGATCCTGCCGTCCCCCCAACGGATCAAGGCGGGCGCCGGGCTATTGTCCCGTTTTCGAAACATATCGATTGTTAGGGAGAAAGGGGTTTGCCGCACATCCTCGTGACAGGGGGCGCCGGTTTCATTGGTGCCAATTTCGTCTTGAACTGGCTTGGCAATGCCGACGCCGACAGCGTCGTCAATGTCGACAAGCTCACGTACGCCGGCAACCTGAAGACGCTTGCCTCGCTGGAGGGCAATCCGCGTCACGTTTTCTCGCGCACCGACATCTGTGACCGCGCCGCGCTGGACCGGCTGCTGGCCGAGTACCAGCCCCGCGCTGTTCTGCACTTTGCCGCCGAAAGCCACGTCGACCGCTCGATCCATGGTCCGGGCGAGTTTATCCAGACCAATATCGTCGGCACCTTCACGCTGCTCGAGGCGGTGCGAGCCTACTGGAGCGGGCTCGACGACACCCGCAAGGCCGCCTTCCGCTTCCTGCACGTGTCGACCGACGAGGTGTTCGGCTCGCTCGGTCCGAACGATCCGCCGTTTTCCGAGACGACGGCCTACGCGCCCAACAGCCCATACTCGGCCTCGAAGGCAGGTTCCGACCATCTGGTCCGCGCCTACCACCACACCTACGGACTGCCGGTCCTGACGACCAATTGCTCTAACAACTACGGGCCGTATCACTTCCCCGAGAAGCTGATCCCGCTGATGATCGCCAACGCGCTCGGCGGCAAGCCGCTGCCGGTCTACGGCGACGGCCTGAACGTGCGCGACTGGCTGTATGTGGGCGACCACTGCGCCGCGATCCGCGAGGTGCTGGCGCGCGGACGGCTCGGCGAGACGTACAACGTCGGCGGCTGGAACGAAAAGACCAATCTGGACGTGGTGCACACGCTGTGCGACCTGCTGGACGAACTGAAGCCGAAGGCTTCGGGCTCCTATCGGGACCAGATTACTTTCGTCAAGGACCGCCCCGGCCACGACCGGCGCTATGCGATCGACGCCCGCAAGCTCGAGCGCGAGCTCGGCTGGAAGCCGGCGGAGACCTTCGAGACCGGGCTGCGCAAGACGGTGCAGTGGTATCTGGACAACCAGGCCTGGGTGCAGGACGTGATGTCCGGGGAATATCGAAATTGGGTGGCGAAGCAGTATGCAGCGTGAAACCTCCCGTGTCCCGACCCTTCTCGTCACTGGAAGCAATGGCCAGGTTGGTTTCGAACTGCGCCGAAGCCTGGCGCCGCTAGGCCGCGTCGTCGCGCTGGACCGCAATGCCTGCGATCTGGCCGACCCCGGGCAGCTTCGTCGCGTCGTGCGGGAGCTCCGCCCGGACATCGTCGTCAATCCCGCCGCCTATACCGCGGTGGACAAGGCCGAAAGCGAGGCCGAGCTGGCTCACGCGATCAACGGTGTGGCCCCCGGCGTACTGGCCGAGGAGGTACGCGAACTTGGCGGCCTGCTGGTCCATTACTCGACCGATTACGTGTTCGACGGCCGCAAGACGAGCCCCTATGTCGAAACTGACCCGGTCGACCCGCAATCGGTCTACGGCAAGAGCAAGCTTGCCGGGGAGCAGGCCATCGCTGCAACGGGTGCCAACGCACTGGTGTTGCGGACCTGCTGGGTGGCCGGCGCGCACGGCGCCAACTTCGCCAAGACGATGCTGCGGCTCGCGTCGGAACGAGACGCACTGCGTGTCATCGCCGACCAGTTCGGCGCTCCGACCACGGCGTCGCTGATCGCCGACGTGACGGCCCAGATCGTGGCGCGCCACTGGCTGCACGGCGATCGAGCGGGCTTTGCCGGAGGGATCTATCACCTCGCCGCCGCGGGCGAAACCAGTTGGCATGGCTATGCGACGGCCGTGCTGCGCTACGCGGAAACCAGGGGCATTGCGCTGAAGGTCGCGTCCGACCGGGTGGCCGCGATTGCGTCCGACGAGTATCCGCTGCCCGCGCCAAGGCCGGCGAATTCGCGTCTGGATACCAGCAAGCTGCGCGATACGTTCGGCATTCATCTTCCGGACTGGCAGCAGGGCATTGCCCACCTGCTCGACCAGATCCTTTCCTGAGTGGTTCGCCATGCGCAAGGGCATCATCCTGGCCGGGGGCTCCGGCACCCGCCTTTATCCGATCACCCGCTCGGTGTCGAAGCAGCTGCTGCCTGTCTACGACAAGCCGATGATCTACTATCCCCTGTCAACGCTCATGTTGGCGGGGATTCGTGACATCCTCGTTATATCGACGCCGGAAGACACCCCGCGCTTCGCTGAAATGCTCGGCGATGGCAGCAAATGGGGACTGAATCTGCAATACGCGGTTCAGCCTTCGCCCGATGGGCTGGCCCAGGCGTTCCTGATCGGCCGCGATTTCATCGGCAACGATCCTTCGACCCTGATCCTGGGCGACAACATCTTCCACGGCCATGATCTCGTCAGCCAACTGACGCGGGCGTGCGCGAAGGAAGACGGCGCGACGGTGTTCGCCTATCACGTGCATGATCCGGAGCGCTACGGCGTGGTCGAGTTCGACGAAAACTTCCGTGCGATGTCGCTGGAGGAAAAGCCGCTGAAGCCGCGCTCCAACTATGCGGTGACGGGGCTTTATTTCTACGACAACCAGGTCTGCGATATCGCGGCCGACATCAAGCCATCCGCGCGCGGCGAGCTCGAGATCACCGACGTCAACAAGCGTTACCTCGCGATGGCACAACTCGAAGTCGAGATCATGGGCCGCGGCTATGCCTGGCTGGACACCGGCACGCACGATTCGCTGCTGGAGGCAGCCAGCTTCATCGCGACGCTGCAGAGCCGGCAGGGACTGATGGTCGCGTGTCCCGAGGAAATCGCGTTCCGCAATAAATGGATCTCCGCCGATCAGGTTGCCGAGCTGGCGCGTCCGCTGTCGAAGAACGGCTATGGTGCGTATCTGATGCAGATCCTGTCGGAGGCCATCAAATGAGCCTGAACGTCATTCGCACCGAGATCCCCGAGGTGTTGATCCTGGAGCCGAAGGTATTCGGCGATCAACGCGGTTTTTTCTTCGAAAGCTTCAATTCCAGGCAGTTTGCCGAGGCGACCGGCTTGAACCGCGTCTTCGTGCAGGACAACCATTCGCGCTCGGCGCGTGGTGTGCTGCGCGGTCTTCACTATCAGATCCAGCATCCCCAGGGCAAGCTGGTCCGCGTGGTGGCGGGCGAGGTGTTCGATGTGGCGGTGGATATCCGCAAGGGCTCGCCGACCTTCGGCAAGGCGGTGGGCGTCACGCTGTCGGCGGAGAACAAGCGCCAGTTATGGGTGCCCGAAGGCTTTGCGCATGGATTCCTGGTGACGTCCGACCATGCCGAGTTCCTGTACAAGACTACCGATTATTGGTATCCCGAATACGAGCGCAGCTTGTTGTGGAACGACCCGGCCCTGGGTATCGACTGGCCGATCGATGGGGAGCCAATGCTGGCCGCGAAGGACGCCGCGGGCAAGCCGCTTGCGGAAGCGGACCTGTTCTCGAGTGACGATCCATCGCTGCAGGGGCCAGGGCGCGCCTGATTCGATGCCGGATTCCGACGGGAATGTGCCTTGCGGCCAGATCCAACGTCGACATTTGAAACGCAACACCAAGCGCAAGGTTTGACGCGCATTGTGAGGAACATGTGAGTTTGGTACCCATCATCCTGTGCGGTGGCGCCGGTTCCCGGCTGTGGCCCGTGTCGCGTGAACTGCATCCGAAGCCGTTCATCCGTCTGTCGGATGGTCAGAGCCTGCTGCAGAAAGCATTCTTGCGCGCGGCGGCTCTGCCGGGCGTGGCGGAAATCCTGACGGTCACGAACCGGGAGCTGTTCTTCAAGACGGAGGACGAATTCCGTGCCGTCAATGAACAACATTGCGCTACCTCCTACATCCTTGAGCCGCTCGGCCGGAACACCGCCGCCGCGGTTGCGGCAGCATCGCTGCGCGTGGCGCAGACCCATGGTGACGATACCGTGATGCTGGTGCTGGCCGCCGATCATCTGATCGCCGATCAGGACGCGTTCCGCGATGCGGTTCAGCAGGCCGAAGCGCTGGCGCGCGAGGGCCGCATCGTGACCTTCGGCATCCATCCGGAATCTCCCGAAACCGGTTATGGCTATATCGAGGCCGATGGCAATAAGGTACTGCGTTTCGTCGAAAAGCCGTCGCTGGAAAAGGCGCGCGAATATCTGGCGTCGCAGCGATTCCTGTGGAATTCCGGCATGTTCTGCTTCACCGCGGGCGCCATGCTGCGCGAGCTGAAGGAACACGCGCCGGATATCCTGGAGGCTACCGAGGCCAGCCTTGCCAGGTCGCGTGTCGCTACCGCGAAGGGTTGGACTCAGGTGGAGCTGGAGTCGGAGAGCTTCGCCGCGGTGCCGGAAGACTCGATCGACTACGCCGTGATGGAAAAATGCACGCGCGCCGCGGTGGTGCCGTGCTCGATCGGCTGGAGCGACATTGGGTCCTGGGCCGCGCTGAGCGAACTGTCGAAGGCCGACGACAAGGGCAACCGCGTCGAAGGCGAGGCGCTGTTGCACGACGTCAGCGATTGCTATCTGGTGAGCCGCGACCGGCTGATCGGCGCCGTCGGGGTGGAAGGCCTGATCGTGATCGACACCCCCGATGCGCTGCTGATCGCCAACCGGGAACGGGCGCAGGACGTCAAGCATGTGTTCGCCAAGCTCAAGGCGCAAGGCCATGAGGCGCACCGCCTGCATCGGACCGTGCACCGGCCCTGGGGCACCTATACGGTGCTGGAAGAAGGCCCGCGCTTCAAGATCAAGCGTATCGAAGTGAAGCCCGGCGCCAGCCTGAGCCTGCAGATGCATCACCATCGCAGCGAACACTGGATCGTCGTCAGCGGCATGGCGAAGGTTGTCAACGGCGACAAGGAATTCTTCGTCGCAATCAACGAATCGACCTATATCCCGGCTGGCCACAAGCACCGGCTCGAGAATCCGGGCGTGGTCGATCTTGTCATGATCGAAGTGCAGAGCGGCGAGTATCTCGGCGAGGACGATATCGTCCGCTTCGAGGACATTTACGGACGTGCGTGACATGGCGGAAACCGCAGCAGCTGAACACAGCTACGACACCGACGACATCACCCGGCATAGTCATAGCGACGACATGCTGGTGGGCATGCGTGCGTCCCGCATCTGGGGCACGCTGGGCTGGCATGACATCCGCCAGCGCTATCGGCGCTCGGTGATCGGGCCGTTCTGGTTCACGTTGAGCACGGCAATCATGGTGATCGTGCTGGGGGCGCTTTACTCGACGCTGCTGCAGCAGGAAATCTCGGACTATCTGCCGTACCTGGCCATCGGCCTGGTGGTCTGGCAATACCTGGCCTCGGTCGCCAACGAAGGGTGTACCGCGTTCATCGGGTCGGCCTATCTGATCAAGCAGATACGCATCCCGCTGACCGTCCATGTGTGCCGCATTGCGTGGCGGAATTTCGTCATCCTGCTGCACAGCCTGCCGGTGGTGATCATCCTGATGGTCGGCTTCGGTCATTGGCCGACATGGGAATTCCTGGTCGTGCCGATTGGCCTGGCCATGCTGCTGCTGCACGGCATCTGGGTCGGCGTCGCTCTCGGCGTGCTGTGCGCCCGCTTCCGCGATATTCCGCCGATCGTGACGAACCTGGTTCAGGTGATTTTCTTCTTCACGCCCGTGATGTGGATGCCGGAGATCCTGAAGGATCGCTCCTGGATTGCCCACATGAACCCGCTGTATCACCTCATTGAAACAATCCGCGCGCCGATTACCGGCAGGCCGATGCTTTGGGAATCCTGGGCCTGGTCGTTCGGTCTGCTGATTCTGGGATTCGCGTTCGCGCAGTATCTGATGAGCCGATACCGCAATCGCGTTCCATACTGGCTGTAACACCGTGACCTCATCCATCGTTGCAAAAGACATCTCCGTCGCCTTTCCGATCTACGAGAACTCGCACCGTTCTCTGAAGAAGGCCGTGCTGAACCTGACCACGGGCGGCCGGATCGGGCAGGATGCCGGCAAGCACGCGATCGTGACCGCGCTCGATCGGCTCAGCTTTCGCTTCGCGGATGGTGAGCGGGTCGCACTGGTGGGCCACAACGGCTCCGGCAAGACCACGCTGTTGCGCACGCTGTCGGGCGTCTATGCGCCGGTCAGCGGCGAACTGCATACGCGTGGCAAGATCGCCTCGCTGCTTGACGTGTCGATGGGACTGGACCCCGACGCGACCGGATTCGAGAACATCTATCTGCGTGGCATTCTCGACGGCCTGCGGCCCGCGCGCATTCGAAGCAAGATCGACGAGATCGCCGAGTTCAGCGAACTTGGCGATTACCTGAACCTGCCCGTTCGCACGTACTCGAGCGGGATGATGCTGCGGCTGGCTTTCGCCATCTCGACCAGTGTCGAGGCCGACATCCTGATCATGGACGAATGGCTCAGCGTGGGCGACGCCGATTTCAGCCTGAAGGCGGCCAAGCGCCTGGACGAGCTGGTCGGCAAGGCTTCGATCCTGGTGCTGGCGTCGCATGACCCGAAGCTGGTGGCGCGAGTCTGCAATCGGCAGATCAAGATGGAACACGGCCGGATCGTCTCGGACGAGCCTGTGGTCGCCGCAGCCCCTGCCAGGGAGGAGGACGCGACAACGGCGGTTGCCGGCCTGGCTGCCAGCTCGGTCGGCTAAGGCGCGTCGTCGGATATCGATTACAAGGACGCCTGCGTACCGACAGGCGCCATGGAAAGCGCAGCCCCGCCTTCGGCGGCTTTCCCGAACACAGTGCGGTCAGCCCTATGAGCGACATGACATTTACTATGCGAGCTGATCATCCCTTGCTTCGTTATGGCGAACTCGTTTTTGCTCGCCAGCCGCTGCGCACGCTGAAGGGCGTGGTCGGCGGCTATATCGGCTATCCGATCGCCGAACGGCGGGAGCGCCGCAGCGTCACGCCGAAGGTGGCGGAGCTCCGCCGCCATTACGCCCAGCCGATGGCCGAACGGCGCCGGATTGCGCAGAGGCGGCTCGGGGACATCCTGACCTTCGCCGGCACCCATGTGCCCTACTACCGGGACCTGTTCCGCCAGGTCGGTTTCGATCCGCAGCGTGCCGCCGAGGATCCGCGCCGACTTGAGGTCCTGCCTTACCTGACCAAGGACATCATCCGCGAGCAGGGCGAGCGCATGCTGTCGCGCCCGCTGGCCGAACTGCGGCACCACGCGTGCAAGACAGGCGGGTCGACCGGGCTGTCCTGCACTATCTATTACGATCAGGAAGCGGCCGATTATTCGTCGGCCGTCACGCGCTATGCGCGCGAGCGCATCGGCAAGTCGGGCCATCGATCGGAATTGCATTTCGCCTGTCGCTTTCCCGATATGGCGGTGCCGCAATGGCCGTCCCGTGAAGACTTCAAATGCTTCGTCAATAACCGAAGCAACATCTTCTTCGATCGCATCGACGATGTGGGTCTGGAAGAGATCTGGCGTACCTTGCAGCGGCGCCGGCCGTATCTGGTCCATGCGCATCCGTCGACCATCTATGCGCTGGCCTGCTATGTGCAGCGCCGATACGGCGGTGGAAAGACCTTCGAAGTGTTCGAGTCCAGCGGTGAGCTGCTGGAGCCCCACGCCAGGAAGACCATTGCGGCCGCGTTGCAATGCCGGGTGGTCGATCGCTACGGTCTGGCCGAGCTTGGCGTGATGGCGTACGAGCTCGACGGAGAACAGGGTGGCTTCCAGGTGCTGGAGTCGGAGGGATGGCCGGAGTCCCGCACGGTCGAGAACAATGCGGACGGTGCGCACGAACTGGTGTTCACCGGTTTCCGCAACCGGCTGATGCCGCTTGTGCGCTATGCCACCGGCGACCTGGCTCGCGTCGAGGAACGTCCGACCGGCTTCTATCTGACCGATGTGGTCGGCCGCATCCACGACGTCGTGCCGATCAATGGCGTCGATCACCCGACCCACCATATCCAGGACATGCTGGATCACCGGGTCGGCGGGATCCAGGAATTCCAGATCGACCTGCGCACT
Source organism: Cupriavidus gilardii (assembly GCF_013347325.1). Lineage (NCBI taxonomy): Bacteria > Pseudomonadati > Pseudomonadota > Betaproteobacteria > Burkholderiales > Burkholderiaceae > Cupriavidus > Cupriavidus gilardii. The sequence continues at coordinate 601,546 of NZ_CP054626.1, forward strand.
TCGCCGCCGACGCTCCGGATCGTCCTCGAACCCTGGGCCAGCGCGGACGACACGATGGCCAAGCTCAAGGCGTTCTGGGGCGATGCCTTCACCGTGGCGTTTGTCGGCCATGACGACTTCGTGCGGGTCGGATCCCGCGCCAAGTTCAGGCATGTGGTGACTGGATGATCGGCGTCGCCTTTCCCTATCCCGCGCGGGCAACCGGGCAACTGGTGCTCGCGGCCCTGCGCCGTTCGGTCAGCGCGTCACAGGCGGCGGCTTTGTCGCGGGGCGCGCTCGCATCGGTCTCGACCCTGGTAGCGGTCGATATGCCCGACGCCTGGACGGACGACCTGATCGCGTGGCTGGCTCGGGGAAGGCGCAAGCTGATCTTGTTTGGCCGTATCTCGGACGTGCTGGCACACCATCTGGGCTGGCAACCGTCCGCGTTGCCGGACGCACTCGAACGGGCCAGCCGCAGCGAGCCGGCACCGCGTTCGGGCATGGCGGCGAGCCGTGCTGCGGTGCGCTATGGCGCTGCGGCCGCGGCGCTGGGTTTGCCGGCATGGCACCGACCGTTCGAGCGCTTCGATTTTGCCGACGAGTGGAACAACCTCGGCTACGGTGCGATCCGCGCGGACGGTTCGTGCTGGAGCATCGCGGTCGGTATGGATACCGGCGCAGACGAACTGGCAGCGATCGAAATCGATGGCCGGCGCCAGGGCAGCTATGCCGCGCTGGCACGGCGCGACGACGCCAGCGTGCTGTGGTTCAATCGCGCCGCCGGCCCATGCGATTCCTGGGAATGGCGGATCGTCGAGCAATTCCTGTCGGCGCACGGGGCGGAGACGCTTCCCTGCCATCCCGTGCTGTCCGAAGTGCCTTGGGGCCATGACGCCGCCATTACGTCGCGGCTGGATTGCGACGAAGACGTCGAGTCGGCCCGCCCTTTGTGGGACGCTTACCGCGAGGCCGGCGTGCCGTTTTCGCTGGCGGTGCATACCAGCACGCTGGCGGACGAGCGCCAGCACGGGCTGCTGCGCGAGCTGATCGCCGACGGCGGGGCTGTGCTGTCGCATACCGCGACGCACGCGCCGCAATGGGGCGGCAGTTATGAAGCGGCGCTGCACGAAGGTTGGGCCTCGGCGCACCGCTTGCACGCGGTGACCGGCCGCGAGGTCCGCTACGCGGTTTCGCCGTTTCACCAGACTCCGCGCTACGCCCTGCACGCATTGGCCGATCTGGGCTATGCCGGCTGCATCGGCGGCATCATCCGCAACGATCCCGAATTCGTTCTGGCGCGGGGCGGCGAACTGGCCGGTCTGCCGGCAGGCTTTGTCGGCCACAGCCAGCAATGCATGCTTCACGGGGACTGCCTGCTCGCGGAAGGCGATCCGCTGGCCGTTTATCGTGAGGCTTTCGACCGTGCTCATGCCACCGGCACGTTGTTCGGCTATCTCGATCACCCCTTCTCCGCGCGGTATGCCTATGGCTGGGCCGATGAAGCGGCGCGCATCGATGCCCATCGACAATTGATCGCACATATCCGCGCGCGCGCACAGTCGCCGCTTTTCCTGCACGAAGAGGCGGCAATGGACTTCCTGCAATATCGGGCGCAGGCGTCGGTGCGTGAGGAAGAGGGCGCCTATCGTGTCGCCGTGCCGGTCGGCGCATCGAACGGACTCCAACTCGCGATCGAGTATCACGGCCGCCGGATGTGCGCGACCGGATGGGAGGCATCGCGATGAGAGTCATGGTCGTGATGGGCACCCGCCCCGAGGTGATCAAGCTTGCGCCTGTCGTCGCGGCCCTGCGCGAAGCGGTCGACGTCACGGTCTGCAGCAGCGGTCAGCACCGCGAGATGCTCGAGCAGGCCATGTCGTATTTTGCGCTGTCGCCGGATATTGGCCTCGATTGCATGCGGCCCGGCCAATCGCTGAATGGTCTGGCATCACGCCTGCTGGCCGAGCTGGACGACGCCATCGCCGCCGAGCGGCCCGACTGGGTGCTGGTGCAGGGCGATACCACCACGGCCTTTTGCGCGGGCCTGGCGGCGTTCCATCGCGGCGTACGCGTCGGGCACGTCGAGGCGGGCCTGCGCACTGGCGATCTGGCCAGTCCCTTTCCCGAGGAAGCCAACCGGAGCCTGCTGGGCCGCATCGCCGCCCGCAACTTCGCGCCGACCAGATCGGCACGGGACAACCTGCTGAACGAAGGCGTCCGCGCCGATACGATCGTCACGACCGGCAACACCGTCGTGGACGCCATCGAAATGGTGCGCGCCGGCTGGGCGGGCCGGATACCGGAGCTGGCCCCCGAGCTGCGCCATGACGGTCCGCAGGTCCTGGTCACGTGCCATCGGCGCGAAAACTTCGGCGACGTGATGCTCGGTATCTGTACCGCACTGCGCGAGCTGTGCCGCCGCTATCCGCACCACCGCTGGATCTTCCCCGTGCACCTGAATCCGGCGGTGCGCGGGCCGGTGCTGCGTGAACTGGGCGGCGTTCCGAATCTGTCGCTGGTCGAGCCGGTCGACTATCCGACCAGTCTCTATCTGATCAGCCGCAGCGACCTGGTCGTCAGCGATTCGGGCGGCATCCAGGAAGAGGCGCCGACCTTCGGCGTGCCGGTGGTCGTGATGCGCAGCCATACCGAGCGGCGTGAAGGCGTCGATGCCGGGTTTGCGACGCTGGCGGGCCAGGACCCGCGGTCGATCAGCGCGGCGGTTGCGGACTGGCTCGATGCCCCGCAGCGTGTCGTTGCGTTGCGCGATCGTGCCAATCCATATGGCGACGGTCGCGCGTCGGCGCGCGTGGTCGCGAGCCTGCTGGGTCGGCCGATGGAGGACTTCGGTGGTTGAGGCGATCGACACGCCTGAAACGGCGAGCGCCCGTCGATCCGCGTCCGTGGTAGCCGGCGCGGAAGCGGGCGATTGCGTGTTGTTCTCCACCGCCGATTGGGACGAGCCTTACTGGACCAACAAGCAGCATATGGCATGCGAGCTGGCCGGCCTCGGCTGGCGGGTCCTGTACATCGAGAGCGTGGGCCTGCGCAGGCCCCGCATGGCGAGCGGACGAGACTGGAAGCGCCTGTGGCGACGCCTCTGGCGCGGCGTGCAGTCGGTGCTGATCGGTCCACCACGGCGCCGCGACAATATCTGGGTGCTGTCGCCACTGATCGTGCCGGCGAAGCATCATTGGCCCGTGGTGCGCTGGATCAATCAGGCCCTGCTGCGGCATGCGCTGAGGCGATTCCTGCGGGCCAGGCGTTTCGCGCGCCCGCTGGTGTGGACCTACCATCCGTACATGCAGAACGCAATCGCGGACGTGCCGCGCGGTGCGCTGGTCTACCACTGCGTCGACGATCTGTCGGCGGTGCCGGGCGTCGACGTGGCAGCGTTCGAGGCCGCCGAGCGCGGCTTGCTGCAGGCGTGCGACGCGGTCTTCGTCACCGCTCGTGCGCTCGAGGACCGTTGCCGCCCGTTCAATCCGCGCACGTATTTTCTGCCCAATGTCGCGGACGATCGCCACTTCGGCAAGGCGTTGGCGGCCGGACCGGTGCCCGACGACCTCGCGGCCATCCCGACCCCGCGCCTGGTTTATCACGGCGTGCTGTCCGATTTCAAGGTCGACTTCGCGCTGCTGCTGGAGGTCGCGCGTCGGCGGCCGGAGTGGCACTGGGTGCTGATCGGCGAGCAGCGCGAGGGGCAACAGAGCCCGCTGGTGGATGCGCTGGCGGCGTTGCCGAACGTGCATCTGCTGGGCTACCGCAGCTATGCGCAATTGCCCGACTATCTGCGCGGCATGCAGGTCGGACTGCTGCCGACACTGATCAACGACTACACCAGATCGATGTTTCCAATGAAGTTCTTCGAATACCTGGCGGCCGGCCTGCCGGTCGTGTCGACTCCGCTGGCGTTCGCCGAGGACGGTCCGGCAGGCCTGGAAATCGGCGCGGACGCGGACGCGTTCGAGGCGGCGATCGAGCGCCAGCTGGGGCGAGGACGGTTGGGCGAGGAGGAGGCCCGGCGCTTTGTCGGCGACAACACCTGGCGGGCACGCACCGTGCGCATGCTCGAACGCGTCCGTACGTTGGAGGCCAGACCATGAAGGTGATGTTCGCCACCTACCCGATGGCCTTCCACACGCCAGGCGGGGGTGAGATCCAGCTGCTGGCCTACCGCAAGCACCTGCCCGCGCATGGCGTCGACGTTTCGCTGTTTGACCAATGGGCGCCGCGTTTTCTCGAGCACGACGTGGTCCACTTCTTCTCGTGCATCGGCGGGTCGGTGCACTTCTGCCATTTCGTCAAGCAGTTGGGCTTGCCGCTGGTCGTGTCGACCAGCCTGTGGATCACCGAAGGCACGCGGCATCTTTACCCGGTGGACGAGATTCGTGCCCAGCTGGCGCTTGCCGACCGGGCCGTCACCAACTCCGACATCGAGAGCGACATGCTGGCCAGCGTGCTGGACCTGCCGCGCTCGAAGTTTGCCACCGTCTACAACGGCATCGACGAGTTCTTCCTGCAGAAGGTCGGCCCGGAAGGATTCCGGCAACGCTTCGGTATCGACGGTCCATTCGTGTTGAACGTCGGCAATATCGAGCCGCGCAAGAATCAACTGGCGCTCGTGCGCGCCATGAAGCGGCTGCCGCAGTGCCGTCTGGTCCTGATCGGTCATCAGCGCGATCCGCAGTACGCGGGCCGGGTGCTGGAGGAGGGCGGCGAGCAGGTCAGCTACCTGGGACCGATGCCGCACGACGAAACGCTGCTGTCCGCGTACACCGCATGCGAACTGTTCGCCCTGCCCAGTACGCTGGAGACTCCCGGTCTTGCGGCGCTGGAGGCTGCGGCCCAGGGAGCGCCGCTGCTGCTGACCCGGGAGGGGTCGTGCCAGGAGTATTTTGGCGACCGTGCCGTGTATGTGGACCCGGCGTCGGTCGACGCGATCGCCGACGCGATGCGCACCATGCTGTCGAACGGTGGCCGCGCGGGCGCGCCGGGACAGGCGAACGCCGCGGCGTCCGCGTTCCGGCCGGAGGCGTTCACCTGGTCGTCCACGACGGCGGCGTTGCGCGATGTCTACCGGCAGCTGGCGTAACGCATGCCGATCGACGCGCAGATACACAGAACGGCCATACGCCATTAGAACGATGATGAAACCCCGTTTCGCTTCCACCCCGCAGAGCAGCGCCAAGCCGCGCGTCCTGATGGTCACCCATGTGATGCCGTACCCGCCCGCGGCGGGCAACGAGATCCGCATCTACAAGATGCTGTCGTGGTTCCGGCGCAAGGGATATGCGGTCACGCTGGTGCTGAAGCCGCTGGGCGACACCGAAGTCAGCAATCAGTGCATCCTCGGTCTGCGCGACGTCGTCGACGAGCTGCATGTGTTCGACAATCGTATCGTGCTGCCGCGGCCCGGAGGCACCATGGCCAAGCCGGTGCAGGTCGACACCGACTTTGCCGACGCCGAACTGTCCCGTATCCAGGACGGCTTCTGCCCCGACTGGTTTGCCGCCGAAGTGGCACCGATCGTGGCCGCGGTCCGTCCGGACGTGGTGATCGCCCAATACGTCTTCATGAGCCGTATCCTCGAATTGCCGGAATGCGGGGATGCGCTGAAGATCATCGACGCCCATGACCTGTTCTGCCGCAAGCAGAAGACCGTAGAACAGTATGGGATCAAGAACTACAGCCTGAGCCTGACCGAGGCACAGGAAAGCGCCTTGCTCCGCCGCGCCGACATCGTGCTGGCGATCCAGAAGGCCGAACAGGATGAGCTGCGGCAATTGGTGCCGGAAGTCGAGGCGCTGCTGACCTCGTTCGATCTGGATATCCATCATGGCGATCCCGCCGCGGTGGTGCCCGACCAGGTGCTGATCGTCGCATCGAGCAACGAATTCAACGTCAAGGGAACGCAGGACTTCCTCGACTATACGTGGCCGCTGGTACGTGCCGCGCGTCCCGGCGCGCGTCTTCGCGTGATCGGCAAGGTGTGCCAGTTCGTGCATTGCGACGATCCGACCGTATCGCTGCTCGGCTTTGTCGAGAGCCTCGAGGCGGAGTACGAGCAGGCTGCGGTCGTGGTCAATCCCTGCCGCGTCGGTACCGGCCTGAAGATCAAGACCATCGAGGCGCTGGCATGGGGCAAGGCGCATGTGGCCTGGCCTTCCGCAGCGGACGGACTCCGGGAGCTCGGCGACGTGCCGGCGGTGATCGTCCACGACGCGGTCGCGTTTGCACGCGAGATCGTAGCGCTGCTGGCGCGGGAGCCTGAGCGCGTCGCGCTGCAGCAGGCCGCCCACGCCTTCATCGAACAACATTTCGGTTCCGAAAGCGTGTATTCCGCCCTGACCGGCCGGATTGACGCGTGCCGCAACCACGACATCGAACAGGTGCCAGCTTGACCAGCAAGATCGCCATCGTCATTACCCTGCCCGAAGCCGCGCGTCCCGAGCAGCAGGCCGTTGCATGCCATGGCGCACTGGCCGATGCGCCGCTGCGGCAGCTCGTCGAGCGCGTCCATGTCTTCGTGCCCGCGGGCGCCGCGCCGATCTCTGACGATCCGATGATCGAGACGATCCCGGTGCGGGACGCCGGCGACTACATCGCACGGTTGAACCGCGTCGTGCATCCGCTGGCGGAAGCCGGCACGCCGGTACTGTTCACCGCGCCCGAATACGCATTCGACGGGGAGGCGGTCGCGCGGCTGCTGGAGGCGCTGGAAGCGGATCCGCTGTATGGCTTTGCCGTGCCGCGCACCAATATCGGCGGCTCGGCCCCCATCCCGCGCCAGTCCGGGGACGAGGCCCTGGCCAGCCGCGAACCCCTCGCGCCGTTTCTGCAGGCCCTGCCGTCGCGCTGGGGCGGTGGCATTGTCACTAGCGCGCCTGTCCTCGTGCGGGGCGACATGCTTTACCACTTTGGCCGGCTCGACGGCAAGGACGAGCGGCTGGGCGATGCGCTCGGGCGGCTGTTCATCCGTGCCAACCGCCGCGGCTACAGTGCCGTGGTCTGCAACCGCGCGTTGTTCTTTGCCGCCGAGTCCGCGCCCTATCCCGGTGCGGCGCAGCCGCCGTCGATCGAACGGGCGGCCGACTATGCGCGCGCCATTGCGCGCCGTGCGGAGTTCCCGGAGCAGCGCTGGGAGGCGCTGCTGTGGCAGCGGCTCAAGCCGAAGGCAACGCGTACCGTATTGTTCGATATCCGCAACCTCGCACCCGGCTACAACGGTACCGCGCAGCACATCCTTTCGCTGCTTGATCCGATTGTCCGGCTGGCCGAAAGTGTGTCGGTGGCCCCGCGTTTCTGGGTGCTTCCTGAGGCCGCGCAGTTCCACGGTTTGGATCGGACCATGCCGGATGCCCTGATCCACACGATGCCCGACGATGCCATCTTCGATGCGGCCATCCGTCTGTCGCAACCGTGGAGCTTCAGCGAACTGCGCGACCAGGCGCGCCGGTCGACCGTGAATCTGTATCTGATCATGGACGCCATCGCCTGGGACTGCCATTACATCCGCATGCCGCATATCGATGGCGTATGGCGGGCGGCTGCCAGCTATGCCGACGGCTTCGTCTTCAACAGCGGCTATACGCGCAATGCGTTTCACGAGCGCTTCCCGGCATCGCGCGATGTGCCGAGCGCCATCTCTTACTGCTCGCTGGATCCGGCTGAATACCATGCACCGCCAACAGGGGGCGACGCGCCGGACGGCGAACCGTATGTGCTGGTGGTCGGCAACCAGTACTACCACAAGGGCCTGCACGAAGCGGTGCGCGTGCTTGCTGCGGGCTTCCCGGAGGCACGGATCCGCGTTCTCGGCGAGGTCGGGGAGCAATACCCCAACGTCGAGCAGTTGCCATCGGGCATGTTGTCCAACGAAGCGGTCGATACGCTGTTCCGCGAATGCGCGTGCCTGGTGTTCCCGTCGTTCTATGAAGGATTCGGTCTTCCCGTGCTGAAGGCGCTGTCGTTCGGCAAGCCGGTGATCGCGCGGCAAAGCCAGCTGATTGACGAGATACGGACGCGCGTCAGTCCTGTCGATGGCATCGTGCCGTTCTCGCGGCGGACCGAATTGCTGAGTGCCGTCAGCGAGGTGCTGGAGCGCAAGGACTACTGGACGAATTGCCGGACCCAGACGCAACGGCCCGCCCAGGTCTTCGGTTGGGAGGCGGCTGCCCGCGAAGTGCTCGCGCTGGTGGACGCATCGCTGCGCGATGCGGATGCCGGGCGCTGCCTGCAGCGGCTGGAGTTCTTCTATCGGATCGATCAGTTCGACGTGGAGCGCGCGGGTTGGGCCAATGCGGCGCAGAACAAGGTCATCTTCGAAGTGGAGATGGAAGAATGAAGCTGCTTACCTTGTTCGTCCGCTACGGCGATGCCGACTACCAGGGCGCATTCAAGCGGCTGTGCCAGCTGTACCAGCGCATCGAAGGGCTCGACTACGATGCGGTCCTGATCGACACGGCGCTGCCCACGGACCTGACGGTCAGCCTCGGTCCGAACATCGTCATGATCGGCGGCGACAACTCGCGCCGCGAATTCAGCGGCTGGGACACCGCGCTGGCGCGCTTTCCCGCTTTGCTGGACGGGTACGATCTCGTACATATCGTGACGTCGGCGTTCGAGAACGAGTACAACGGCTTCTATCCGTACATCAATCGGCAGATGTTCGACTATGCGGCGAGCCACGACGATGTCGTGCTGGCGCATATCGATGCCTATCCCGACGCAGTGCGGCAGTTCGGACGCAGTTTCCAGACGTGGGGCTGTTCCAAGTTCCTGATTGCGGTCCCCGAGCGCATTCGCAAGCTTGGCAGCTTCGTCGGCCGGTTTGGCGCGGAGGCGCTGTTCGCGCCTTCGTCCGACCGCCCCTTCCGTGAAGACGCGCCCTTGTCGGCGAACTACCAGTCCTATCTGCTCGAATGGCTGACCGGCGATGGTCTGCCGCACGGCAAATGGCATTCGGTGTTCGAACTGTCGCCGCAGAACCTGCAGCGCTTTCAGGCGAAGGCAATCTCGATAGTCGACGAACATGCGCTGTCGATGCGGCTGCGCGAGACCGGCGCTCGCATTGTCGACTATACGTGGCTGCATTCCCGTGGGCTCGAGCAGGACGCCGGCAGCATCCCGGACGAAATCCAGCAGGTGCAGGAACGCAACCGGTATCTGTTCGACAACCCCATCGTCGAGCGCAGCCTGGATCTCTCCGACCATCGGCATCACCGCAGTCTGGCGACGCTGTTCCAGCGGCGGCAGAAGAGCGAGACGCCGTTCGGCCGCACTCCGGTGCTCGAGGCGCTGTGGCTGGGCAATCGTGTGCTGCGGTCCCAGTTCGATCTCGACGATCCGCTGCACTGCGCCGCCATCCACCTGAACCAGGGCGTCGCGATCGATGGCGAACAGCGCGACTGGCTGGCGCGCCCCGATACCACACTGCCGCAGGACGGCTGGCTGCCGCTGACGCGCGGCCTGCATGCCATCTATCTTGCGCGCGACGATCTGCGTGCCTCGTTCGATCTGGCCACCCGCGGCGGCAGGCACGGTCTGGTGTCATGGTGGTTGCTGGAAGGACTGCGCGATGCGCGCTACGTCGGCTTCATGCGCGACGACATGTACGCGCGCGTCGACGAAACCGTGGTGCAGGACCAGCCCCTGCCCATCACCTGCGGCTTGCACGCGCTATGCGAGGCTCGCGACGATTTGCGCGAGCAGGCGGATCTGTCGACCGAGGCCGGGCGGCGTACGCTGCTTTCCTGGTGGATGCTCGAGGGGATCCACGATCCTTCGCTGAGGACGTGCATGCCCGCGGCGCTGTACGCGGAGGTGTGCACTCAGGTCCAGCAGGATGCCGCCATTCCGCTGACGCGGGGTTTGCTGGCACTCAGGGTAGCGCGGCAGGACTTGCGGGACATGGATACCGCCACGCGCGAAGGGCGCGAGCGGCTCGTGTCGTGGTGGGTGCTGGACGGCCGCCACGAAGCCCAACCCATCTGCATCGTGCGGCCTGAGGAGTATGCGGCCGTCGACCCGGCGATCGTGCAGGACGCACTTCTGCCCATTACCAAGGGCCTGCATGCCGTCTGCAAGGCGCGCACGGATCTGCGCGACCAGATCGATCTGGCCACGCCCGAAGGCAGGGGCAAGCTGATCCAATGGTGGATTCGCGAGGGTGCCGGAACACCGGCATTCGACGGCTTCCTGCCAATCGCGTTCTATCACGAGCTGGCGCGCGATATCGCGCAGGATGCGCCTCTGCCGATTACGCGGGGCATGCAGGCCTTGCACGCTGCCCGCGACGATCTGCGCGAATTTGCCGATCTGGCGGGAAGGGAAGGGCGCGCGGCCTTTGTCTCGTGGTGGATTCGCGAGGTGCCGGGCAACGCGTTTCTGGCTCAGCTGATCTCCCGCGACCAGCTGCAGCAGCCCGACGCCACCGTGACGCAGGACCAGCAGGTTCCCATTACGCGGGCGATGCGGGCACTGTACACGGCGCTGGCCGGCGGGCCGGGTACCGACAAGGCCCTGGAGCAGGCAGAGGGCCGCGGTGAACTGGTGGCATGGTGGAGCGAGCAACTGCTGCGCGGCGCGGTTCCCCGCGCGCTGCTGCCCACCGACGCAACACTTGGCATCTCCGACCCGACGCAGCCCGGCAACGAGCGCGACGTAGTGCATCCGCTCGCCGCAGCGGCCTATGCCCAACGGTCCGACCTGCGGGACGCGTTCGACACCGGCACGGCCGAAGGCCGCCTGGCACTGAACTTGTGGCTGTTCAACTTCGGCAAGTACGAGCTGCGCCTGCATATCGAGGACGAAGAGCCGCCGACGCATGAAATCCGGCGTCCGCCGCACGGCGGGACAACCGGCAAGTTCCTGCGCGGGGGCGTCAATATCGTGGGCTTCGGGCGCGGCGAACTGGGGATCGGCGAGGACGTCAGAATGGCATCGCTGGCGCTGCGGCACGTCGATATGGACCTGTGCGTGCCCGCTATCCCGCTGGCGATCGGCGCGCGCCAGCAGGACCTGTCCCTGCGTGCCTATGAGGTGGACGCGCCGCTGTACAACACCAATCTCGTGTTTCTGCCCCATTACGAGACGATCCGGCTGCTGGGCGCCACCGGCGAAAAACTGTTCGGCGACCGCTACAACATCGGCTGCTGGCAGTGGGAGTTGCCGGCCTACCCCCGCGGCATGGAGCTGGCGCTGGAACTCGTCGACGAAATCTGGTCGAGTACCCGTTTCACCGCCGAGGCAATGCGCGGTGCCACCGACAAGCCAGTGCTTGTCATGCCGATGGCAGTCGCGTTGCCGCCGTTGAGCCGTGCCTACACCAGGGCAGAGTTCGGCCTGCCTGAGGACGCGTTCGTCTTCCTCAATATCCTGGACGGCAATTCCAGCGTCCATCGCAAGAATCCGCTGGCGGTGATCAAGGCGTTCCAGCGGGCATTCCCGCGCGGCACCCGCGGTGTTCACCTGCTGTTCAAGACGATGAACATGGGCAGTGCGCCGAGCCAATGGGACGATGTGCTGGCGCTGTGCCGCGACGATCCGCGTGTCTCCATCATCTCCGAAGCCATTGCGCGCGAAGCGGTGATCGGGCTGCAATCCGTCTGCGATTGCTTCGTGTCGCTGCATCGTGCCGAGGGCTTTGGCCGCAATATCGCCGAAGCCATGCTGCTGGAGAAGCCGGTAATCGTATCGGCGTTCTCGGGCAACACGGACTTTACCAACGACACCACGGCGTTCATGGTCGGTGGCGAAGCCATCGCAGTTGGTGCCGGCGAGTATGCATTCGCGGACGGTCAGCATTGGTGGGATGCCGACGTCGAGTCGGCGGCGTCGCAGATGCGGCGCTGTGTCGAGGACGAAGGCGAGCGCCGGCAGCGTGCGCTGGCGGGCAAGCACTTCGTGCTGGCCCACTATTCGCCGGAAGCGGTGGGGCGCAACTATCTCGAACGGCTGCAGCAACTGAACGCAGCGAGCAAGGAGGGCGCATGACGCTATTCATCGCCGCACCGGACATTCACGTCGGCGACGCCGTGGGCAACCACTGCCTCGGCATCGCCCGCGCCGCCGAGCGCCTGGGCATCCCGGCGCGCGCCTTCGCGAAACACTACACCGGCGACGTGGAACCGCTGGATACGCTGTTCGAGCAGATCCAGCCGCAAGACACGCTGCTGGTCAGCTATTCGATCCACGATCCGATGCTCGAGCGGATGCTTGCGTTGGGAAACCGCAAATTGTGCTATTTCCACGGCGTGACCGAGCCCGAACTGCTGCGCGAATTCGAGCCGGTCACCGCGGATCTGTGCGCACGCTCGCTGGAGCAGTATCCGCTGCTGCGGCAGTTCGATCTGGTGATGGCCAATTCCCGGCTGACTGCGGCATCGCTCGCGCCGCATCTGCGGGCCGACGAGATTCTGGTGATTCCGCCGGTATGGCCGGATATGCCGCTGTTCCGGCATGTCCCTGCCGGGCGAGCCGACCGCACCGGCCCATTGACGCTGCTCGTGGTGGGACGGGTCGTTCCGCACAAGCGGGTCGAGGATGCGATCGAGATCCTGGCGATGGTCCGGGAAAGCGGTGTCGACGCCAAGCTTGAAATCGTCGGCAGCGCGCCCAACGGCGTCTATCTCGCCTTCCTGCGCGAGCGCGCGGCGCAATGCGGCGTGGCCGAGCACGTCGAGATCACCGGGATGATCGATGACGAAAGCCTGTTCGCGCGCTTCGACCGCGCCGGCGCCATGCTGTCCGTCAGCCAGCACGAAGGGTTTTGCGTGCCCGTGCTCGAGGCCATGCATCTGGGCGTGCCGACCTTCGTGCGCTCCGGTACTGCCGCGAGCGAGGTCGGCGCCGATGCCACGGTCTCGTTCGACCGTCTGGAGGAGGCACGCACGGCGATCCTGCAGATGCATCGCGACCCGGGGCGCCGTGCCGCCATGATCGAAGCCGGAAAGCGGCGCGCGGCGGCCGTGCTGGCGCAGGCCGACGACAAGGCCCTCGCCGCTGTGCTGTCGGTGCCGCGCCAGGCCAACAACTTCTAGCTGGATATCATCTTGTCCGATCCTCGTGTATTGATCACCACCTACCACCAGGCGTTTCTGGTGCGTGGCGGCGGCGAGTACGAAATCTTCTCGGTGGCCGACAGCCTGAAGCAGCGCGGTCTGATCGTCGACATCTACGGTCCTTATTCCAGGGACATGGACAACTACGATGTCGTGCTGCATTTTTCGGTGCACGGAGGCGGTATCGAGTTGCTGCAGGAATTGAAGGCGACCGGCAAGCCGGTGGCACTGTGGCCCAATCTGTGGGTCCGGGACATCGGCAACGCGCCGGTCGACCTGGTCAATCGGCATGTCGATCTCGCCGACGCGGTGATCTTCAAGTCGGACGCAGAACTCGCGCACTTCCGCGAGCGCTTCCGCCTGCCGGCCGAGAAGGAGCGCCGCGTCACGGTCGGTGCCGACGCTGCCTACATCAAACGGGCGCCACAAGGCCTGTTCCGCAGCCTGTATGGTCTGGATCGCTACGCGATCTGGTTCGGCGTGATCGAGCCGAACAAGAACCAGCTGGCCGCGATTCGCGTGTTGCGCGAAAAGGGCATTCCCCTGGTGCTGGTCGGCCGCAGCCGCGAGGAAGCGTACTTCCGCCAATGTCGCGAGGCTGGCGGCGACAACGTGCTGTTCATCAAGGGACTGCCGCAAAAGTCTGAAATCGTCCGCAGCGCGCTGCAGGAAGCGCTGTTCTATATCGAGGTCTCGCATGAGCCGCCGGGGCTGTCCGCTATCGAGGCGGGCCTGTCCGGCTGCCGTCTGCTGTTGAGCGATTCGGCCTGGTCGCGCGAGCACTTTGGCGATCATGCGGTTTATGCCGATCCCGCCAGCGACGAGGCCATCGCCGCTGCCGTCGATCAGGTGCTGGCGCTGCCCGCCGATACTACCTCGCTGGTCGATGACATGCGGCGCTTCTGCCTTCCCGGCGCCATCAATCCTCTGATCGACATCCTGCGGAGCATTGCCAGATGATGCTCTATCTGGTCCGCCATGGCCGTTCCGTGGCCAACGATGCCGGGCTGGTCACCGGCACCACAGCCGACGAGCTCGACGCCATCGGGGTCGCGCAGGCGCAGCGCATGGCGGCGTGGTTGTCGCATGCCGGCATCGTGGCCGATCGGTACATGACCAGCCAGTGGTGCCGCGCGCAGCAGACTGCCCGCTTGCTGATGCCGGCCGCGGATTGGGAAGTCGACTCCCGGTTGGGCGAGACCGATGCCGGCGAAGTTGCCGACTGGCAGCTCGCTCGCTTTCTTGCGCAATGTCCGGACTTTTATGCCGATCCGGGCAACCGCTATCCGGGTGGCGAGTCGCATCTCGCGCTGAACCAGCGCGTGCTGGGCTGGCTCGACGAGCAATTGGCACGGCCCGTCGATGCCCTGATGGTGGTGGCCCATTCGGGCCCCATTTCCTGCATTCTGCAGCATATCCACGGCGTGGGGATGGAGCGCTTTCCGGCCTTCCTGCCGGCCCATGCCAGCCTGTCGGCGATCGAAATGGTGCGCGGCGATGATGCATGGCATGGCCGCCTGCTTGCTTTCGCACTGGGTCCGCTGGAAAACCTGCCGGTCGCCATCCATGGCGCGCGGGGGAGGGCGGCATCGTGAAGGTCGTCGCCTTGCATCGCGAATCGCATGTGGCACAGGGCGTGCCGTCGTTATCCGTCGCGGCCCGTATCACCGAGGTGCTGGAGTTCATGGAGTCGCGCGGCCAGCTGGTCTTCACGGCGATTTCCGAGAACGACGAAGCGGCGCGCAACGGCGTCAATTGGGCCGATGTGCTGATCCTGAGCAAGCACAGCTCTCAGCGCGCGCTTGACCTTGTCCGCCATGCCCGGGCCCGCGGCGTGCGCGTCGTCTACGACATCGACGACTGGATCTTTTCGTTTCCGAGCTATAGTGGTGCGCAGGCCCACAACAGCAAGGTCGCGCTTATCCGCGAGATTCTCGCCCTGTGCGACGTCGTGACGGTGGCGAACACCGTCCTGCTCGACAAGGTCCGGCCCTATGTGCCGGAACCTGTGCTGGTGCCGAACGGCATGTGGGTGGAGAAATATGCGGCGGGCGTGGTCGAAGAAGCGATGCCGCCGCGCATCGTCTTCACCAACGCAGACTTCCTGAAGATGCAGAGCGCGAAAGACATGCTGCTGACTGCGCTCCAGGTCTTTTTCCTGCGTCATCCGGACTACGCGCTGGACTTCTATGGCGACCCCTTTCCGGAGATGTTCTCGTTGCCGTTCCTGCATTTCACAAACCGGATGCCGTATGCGGACTACATGCGCGCGCTGGTTTCGGGCCGCTACCAGTTCGCGATCACTCCGCTGGGCGGCAGCGAGGACGTGGAGGCGGCCGAGTTCAACGCCTGCAAGAACCCCTTCAAGTATCTGAACTACGGTACCGCGCGCGTCCCGGGCATCTATTCGTCGGCACCGATCTATCAGGGTTGCGTGGTGCCGGAACGCACCGGGCTGCTGGTTGGCAACGACTTTCAGGAGTGGGTGGACGCGCTCGAGCGCCTTGCCGGGGACCGCGCGCTTCGGCACCGGATCCGCGATGCAGCGTTTGACGACGTGATGCGCGGCCACCACGTGGAGGCGAGCGCCGCCGCGCTGGCCGCGGTGCTATGAGGCCTGCGATGATGGGCGCCTCCATCGTGACAAAGGGCGGGCGGCGGCCGCTGCGGGTGCTGCACGTGTATCGGACGTATTTCCCGGACCCGCCCGGCGGGCTGCAGGAAGCCATCCGGCAGATCGCGCTCGGTTGCCAGCCTTACGGCGTCGAGAGCCGCATCTTCACGCTTTCTCCGAAACCCGCGCCATCGGAGATCGCTCTGCCCGAAGGGACGGTGCTGCGCAGCCGCTCCTGGGCGGCGCCGGCGTCGTGCGATCTCGGCGGGATCGGGTCCGTGCTGCGCTATCGGCGGGCAGCGGCCTGGGCCGATGTGGTGAATTTTCACTTTCCCTGGCCGTTCGGCGACGTCCTGCATCTGCTCGGCGGCAGCAGCCGTCCCGCGGTGATGACGTACCACTCGGATATCGTGCGCCAACGGATGTTGGGCCAGGTCTATGGTCCGCTGATGCGTCGCACGTTGCGCGCGATGGACGCGGTAGTCGCGACATCGCCAGCCTATGCCCGGACCAGCGAGGTGCTGAAGGCCAATGTCGCACCGCAGCGGCTGCGCGTCATCCCGCTCGGCATGGCGGATCTGGCCGAAACGGCGCCGAATGCCGGCGAGGCGGAATCGCTGCTGCAGCGCTTCGGCCTGAGCGGACGGCCGTTCCTGCTCGCGTTGGGGGTGCTGCGCTACTACAAGGGGCTGCACTCCCTGATCGAGGCGGCGCCGGCCATCGCGGGCGATATCGTCATCGCCGGGTCCGGTCCGGAGATGGAGCGGCTTCGCGCGCTGGCGGCGCAGAAGGGTGCCGCCAACGTCGTCTTCGCGGGCCAGGTCTCCGATGCGGAAAAGGCCGCGCTGCTGCGTGGCTGCCGCGCACTCGTGCTGGCTTCGCAATTGCGGTCGGAGGCATTCGGCATGGTACTGGTGGAGGCATCGATGTTCGCCAGGCCGATGGTCTCCTGCGAGATCGGCACCGGCACTTCCTATGTCAATGCCGACGGCGTCACGGGCTTCGTGGTGCCGCCGGAATCGCCTTCCGAACTGGCGGCGGCCGCTTCCCGCTTGCTGGATGACGGCGCGCTCGCCGATCGAATGGGCCGCGCCGCGCGCTGCCGCTATGAGCAGCTGTTCTCCGGCGCTGCGCTGGGGCGAGCGTACAGCGATCTGTATCAAGAAGTCGTGGCGGCTTGCGCAGCGGGCCGCTCCACGCAGCGGGCCTAGCGTGCATCTACGCAAGGATGGCAATCATGGAGGCGCGATGGACCATGTTCTGTTGACCGGCTCTGGCGGATTCGTTGGCGCGGCGTTGTTGCGCGCGCTGGAAGCCATCCATGCGCAAACGACCTGTGTGGTCCGCAGTGGCCCAGGGCGGCCGGAAATGCAGCGGCGCTACCTCGTCGTCGCCGACGACTTCGCCGATATCGACGCGGTGTGGCCGAACTCGCTGCGGCCGGATTGCGTGATCCACCTGGCGGCACGGGTCCATGTCATGCGCGATCGTGCGCCCGATCCGCTTGCCGCGTTCCGGGCAACCAACGTCGAAGGCACGCTGCGTGTGGCCCGTGCCGCGGCGCGGGCGGGCGTACGGCGTTTCGTCTATGTCAGCAGCATCAAGGCGGTGGCTGAAACCGATCCCGGGCGTCCGCTGCGGGAGAGCGATACGCCGGCGCCGGTCGATCCCTATGGCATATCGAAGCGGGAAGCCGAGCAAGCGCTGGTTGAGCTGTGCCGGGATCACGGAATGGAATGGACGGTGGTGCGCCCGCCGCTGGTCTACGGCCCGGAGGTCGGGGCGAACTTTCGCAGTCTGCTTGGCGCGGTGGCTCGCGGCGTACCGCTTCCGCTGGCATGCGCCAATGCGCCGCGCAGTCTGGTCGCTGTCGACAATCTGGCCGATGCGCTGCTGGCATGTGCGCGCCACCCCGCCGCCGCAGGCAAGATCTTCCATGTCTGCGACGGCGAGGACGTCACGGTCGCGCAACTGGCGCGGCTGATGGGCGACGCGCTGGGCCGGCCCGCCCGCCTGCTGCCGGTGCCGTTGACGCTGCTGAAGCTGGCTGGTGCCCTGACGGGCCGGCGCGATGCCGTCGCGCGGCTGGTCGAGCCGCTGCGGGTCGACAGCGCCAGGATCGTCGGCGAACTGGGCTGGCGACCGCCACTGACGCTGCGCGAGGCGCTCAAGCAGACGGCGGACTGGTATCGGCAACAAACCACGGGCGAGATCGCGCATGCCGTTCGCTAGCCTCCTGCTGCCGCCGGCGGCTCTCGCCTTCATCGCCAATGCGGCGCTGCTTTATCTGTTGCTTCGTACCGGCCTCGCATGGCGGCTGGCCCTGGACGTGCCGAATGCGCGCTCGCTGCATCAGCGTCCGACCCCGCGCGTCGGGGGCGTCGGCGTGACGCTTGTCAGCGCGATATCGATCGCCGTATTTGCCCCCGCATTGAGCGCACTGGCCGGACTCGCGCTGGCACTCGGCATGCTGTCGTTGGCCGACGATCGATGGGGTATGCCGGCGCGCTACCGCTTCGCGGCGCATCTCGGTGCGGCAGCCACGCTGCTGTGGCTGCTTCCGCTGCCATCCGCGCTGTGGATGCTTGCACCGGTGCTGGCGGTTGCCGTCGTGTGGGCGATCAATCTGTACAACTTCATGGATGGCGCGGATGGCCTGGCGGGAGGCATGGCAGTCATCGGCTTTGGCGCCTACGCCGTTGGCGCCGGTCCGGCACATTCGGACCTGGCGATTGCCTCGATCACGGTGGCGGCGGCCGCCGCCGGCTTTCTGGTCTTCAACTATCCGCCGGCGCGCATGTTTCTCGGCGACGCCGGCTCGGTGCCGCTCGGCTTCCTGGCCGCGGCACTCGGTTACTGGGGCTGGCGGGAACACGCCTGGCCGTTCTGGTTTCCCGCGTTCGTGTTCGGGCCCTTCGTGGCAGATGCGACCGTGACGTTGTTGCGGCGGCTGCTCAATGGAGAGCGCTTCTGGGAAGCGCATCGGACGCACTACTATCAACGGATGGTGCAGATGGCCGCCGGCCATCGCAGTGTGGTGCTGCGGTGGTATGTGCTGATGCTGGTCGGTACAATTCTGGCCGTCATGTCGGTCGACATGCCCGGCTGGAAATCAGGTGCGGTGATGGTGACATGGGGATTGCTGCTGATCGGTCTTGGTGTGACGATCGATCGTCGCTGGCGTCAATTCAAGTCCGGTTAGATTTACCGAGAGATGTCCAAGATGCCGATTCTCAAAGCCTCACGCGTGGGTGCGCGCTGGTTGTCGCTGGCCGCGTTCGCCTTCGATGTCGGTTCCGTGGCCGTTGCGTGGCTCCTTTGCTACGTGATCCGTTTCAACGGCATGCCGCCGGACGATTTCCGCGAGAGCGGGTTGACCGCAATCGCGTGGGTCGTGCCGGTGTACGCGGTGATGTTCCGCGTATTCGGCCTCTATCTTGGCATGTGGGTGTTCGCGAGCCTGCCCGACCTGTTCCGCATCGCCAAGGCGATCGTCGCGGGTGCCATCGTCGTGACCGTCGCGTCCACGATGCTGCAACCGTCGCCGCCGATCCCGCGCTCGGTGCTGCTGCTGATGCCGGTGATGCTGTTCTTCATCATGGGCGGAAGCCGGGCGGCGTATCGTGCCACCAAGGAGTTTTACCGCTATGGCGGCTTGATTGGCCAAGGCAAGCCGGTGTTGCTGCTGGGGGCCGGGGAGGCCGGCGCCAGCCTGGCTCGGGAATTGCGCCGGTCGCCGCAATGGCGGCTGGTCGGCTTGCTCGATGACGACGAGCGCAAGCTCGGGCGCGAGATCCATGGCTACAAGGTGCTCGGCCGCATCAGCGATCTGAAGGAAGTGGCGGAGCGCCACAAGATCGAGCACGTGATCATCGCGATGCCGTCGGCACCCGCCCCGATTCATCGGCGCGTGGCGCGCCTGTGCGTACGCGCCAATGTCCGTGCGCTGGTGCTGCCGGCGCTGACGCCGCTGACCCAGGGTCAGCCGTTCATGTCGCGCGTGCGGCAGATCGACCTGGAGGACCTGCTGGGCCGCGAAGAGGTGACGATCGACACGCCGCACATCGCGCAGTTGCTCGAAGGCAGGGCCGTCATGGTCACCGGCGCAGGCGGCTCGATCGGTTCGGAACTTTGCCGCCAGATTGCGCGGTTCCACCCGGCCACGCTGATCGCCTATGAGATCTCGGAATTCGCCAGTTACCGACTCGCGGAGGAATTGCACGAGCACTTCCCGCGGCTCAATGTGATTTCGGTGGTCGGAGACGTCAAGGACACGCTACTGCTGGAGCAGACGATGCGGCGCTTCGCTCCCTACATCGTCTACCACGCTGCCGCGTACAAGCACGTTCCGATGATGGAGGAGCTCAACACCTGGCAGGCGGTCCGAAACAACACGCTGGGCACCTACCGCGTGGCGCGTGCCGCGATCGACCACGGAGTCCGGCGCTTCGTGCTGATCTCCACGGACAAGGCTGTCAATCCGACCAACGTGATGGGTGCCTCCAAGCGCCTTGCGGAAATGGTCTGCCAGGCGCTGCAGCAGACGACCTCGACGACCCAGCTGGAAACGGTCCGTTTCGGCAACGTGCTCGGCAGCGCCGGCAGCGTGATTCCGAAATTCCAGCAGCAGATTGCCCGCGGTGGTCCCGTTACCGTCACGCACCCTGAGATCATCCGGTATTTCATGACGATTCCGGAGGCAGCCCAGCTGGTGCTGCAGGCGTCCAGCATGGGCGAGGGCGGAGAGATCTTCCTGCTCGACATGGGGCAACCGGTCAAGATCGCCGACCTGGCGCGCGACCTGATTCGCTTGTATGGCTTCGACGAGAACCAGATCCGGATCGTCTATACGGGCCTGCGGCCCGGCGAGAAGCTGTACGAAGAGTTGCTGATGGATGACGAGACCACCCGTCCAACGCCCCACGACAAGCTGCGTATTGCCCGGGCGCGGGAGGTGCCGGAGGAGCTGCTCAGCGAGGTGCTGCCGTGGCTGATGCAGCGGCGCATTCCTTCCGATGACGAGGTGCGACGCGACCTGCGCCGCTGGATCGTCGAATATACGCCCAGCGTACGGCCGACATTGCAGCCGGTGCCCGAGCGGTCGTGGTCCAGGACGGGCTGAACAGGCTGCCCGCGGCGCGTGCCGCCGCCCGCAGCTGGCAGGCGGCGGTGGCGTTAGCCGATATGCCACCCCTGGCGCCAAGGACCTGCATTTCCTAGCGGGTCGCCGGCGCCCGCGATTGCCACGCGGAACGCCGTACCGTGCAGCGGCGGGAGCGCGATGGAGAAGCCGGTGTTGCTGCTGCCATAGCCCGCGGCAGCGACATCTGGACGCGGCCCGCCAGTCGTTCCGGCCGCTACCACCTCGTTCCCGCTCCATACTTCGATGGAAACCGGCCGGTCTGGCCGGGTCAGATTGATTGCCCAGCCGCTGACCATGTTCTCCCCCACGGCGTCGACGAAGCCCTCGTAGATGTCCGCGGGCGCGGCGATGGATCGCTGGCTATGCTCGATATAGTCGCGGATCGGGGCAAGGTCGAAACTCAGCGCGATATCGCGCAGCTTGCCGAGGTGCGCGTGGTCGTAGCCGAAGATCATCGACGCATGTTCGTGCGGATTCTCGACCTTGTTCAGTTCCGCCTGTACGGTCCGGACCAGGGCCAATGCCTTGTCGAACAGCTCGCCGCCAGCGGCCTTGTCGCGGTCGTTCGACTCGCGGACATCCCGGTACAGCGCGTAGTCCCACGCATTGTCCGCCAGGAATTTTTCGCGCGCCGACTCGCTGAGCTGTTGCTTGCGGCTGCCCGAGATGTTGGTCACGTTGGTTTCAGCGTAGAAGGGCAGGCCAAAGCCTGTCCTTCCGCACAATCTCAACAGAAACGCACTCATGTCCTCGCACAGTCCGGCGACCGGGATATGGTGGCGCAGGTTATATCGGGCCAGGTCGAGGCTGTGCTCGTTCAATGCCGGATCGCCGCTGAGCATATGAACGTACAGATTCTTGCCGGCGTACGATCCGGCCACCCATTCGTCGAGCGAAATCTCGCCGCGCCGGACCATGGCTTCTACCGTCGATACGCTGGCGCCGCGTTCGACCTCGCCGTTCTTGCCATTGAAGGCATACCAGTAGTGCGAAATCTGCCGCGCCAGCGGATCGCGCAGAATGGTGCAATAGGCCAGCGGCTTTTTCAGCAACCGGTGCATGCCGAACGGATGATGGCCGCCGCCTACTCCGGTTTTCACCAATCGTCCCAGGCTGGTACGCCATTCCGGATCCCGGTCCCATTCAAAATGAACAAACTGGCGTTCACCTCGATTCAGCTCGAAGAAGGAAATGACGGTAGAACCGCCGCTCTTGGGCGGATGAATGAAAAAGATCGGTGCGTGCATGATGGGCATCCAGGGATGCGCGAAGGATTTTGTTAGCGCCCGGCATTGGCGAGTTTCGGCGAATCGGCAACGCTTTCCTCATCGGCAGGCATGGATGGACTTCGTCTAGCGGGAAAGACGACCGTCCAGGAAAGCGGCCAGCACTTCGACGCATTCCTCGACCTTTGTGGTGGTGGTGTCCACGGTCAGGTCCGGGGCGACCGGAGGCTCGTACGGTGCGCTGATGCCGGTGAATTGCGCGATGTCTCCGCTGGCGACCTTGCGATAGAGGCCCTTGGGATCGCGTTGCCGGCAGCGCTCCAGATCCGCGTGAACGTACACTTCGGCAAATCGATCCGCACCCACGATTTCCCGCGCCGCTTCACGATCGCGCGCGGCAGGCGAGATCAGCGAAGCCAGAACCAGTACGCCCTGATCGTTCAGCAGCTTCGCCATATGCGCAGCGCGCCGGACATTGGCGTGGCGCTCTTCCGCGGAAAATCCGAGATCGCTGGTCAGTCCGGCGCGCAGCTCGTCGCCGTCCACGCGCAAGGCCGTGATGCCACGGTCGTACAGCCATCGCTGCAGGTTCCTGGCAAGCGTCGTTTTGCCGGCCCCACTCAGGCCGGTCAGCCAGAGCGTGATCGGGTAGGAACGCGTGGGCGGTGGAGCATCGACCGCCTTGACATCGGGCGATGGGCGAGCTTCCTTCGTCATCGTTGACTTGGCGCTGGCTGACCGGGCCAATACCGGCGAATCTGCGCAATGCGGTCCGAGCGCGTCGTTCCGACAGCCGGAAAGACAGGAGCTCCGATAAAAACGCGCCGGATGGCCGCTCCTATTGCCGTGTTAATTGCTGTGCAATGCAGATTTAAACAACTGCGTTGCCGAGGGACTCGATACTGCTTATTTTCTGGATTCGAATGTTAGCACGCGAATATCAGGATCGAGGTTTGACTCTGCTTTGGTGTGCGCGCGCTATTTCGGTTCGTTCGAGCAGCGGAAGCCAGGCCGTCGCAATCCTGTCTGCCTCGTAATTTTTCGCCCGCTCGATTCCGTGTTTTGCCATTCGGGCCGCCATGTCCGGATGCGCGATGGTTCGGCAAATCGCGCGCGCCAGCGCATCGGCGTCGTCAACGGGGACCAGCGCCCCGTGCGCCACGGCTCCCAGTACCTCTCCCGGACCTGTCTCGCAATCGGTCGCCACGACGGGCAGGCCATAGGCCATCGCCTCGACCAGTACCAGGCCGAAGCCTTCATAGCGGGACGACAGGCAGAACAACGATGCGCCGCGATACAGCTCCGACAAATCCCGGCGCGCGGGCAGTAGCCGAACGCTCGCCGACAAGTCGAGCTCGTTCCGCAAGTTCATCAGCGCGTCGTGCAGTTCCCCATCGCCAACGATATCCAGCCGCCAATCCGGATGCTCGCGCGCGACCATCTTCCAGGCGTGCAACAGCACATCGAAGCCTTTGGCATGCGTCAACCGCCCGACGGCGAGCGCGAGCTTCGAGTTTCTTTCCGCCGGCTTTGCAGGCATCGCGAACGGCAACGCATTCGGAATGGCCACCACATTGCGCGCCCCAAGCGCCCGCTCCCATTTCTCGCGATCCCGCTGCGTCAGCACCACGACACGCTCGCAAGTGCGAACCGCAAGCCGCCGAGCGGCGCGCCGCGCGTGCCGTCCGAGATCCTGATCGAAGTTGCAGTGTTCCCACGCAATGCGCCGTACGCGGAGCCCCGCGCATGCCGGCAGCGTAAACAACGTCAGCATCGTATCGACTTCGATCAGCACATCGATCCGATGCCGCTTCAGATACCGACGAATGCCGAAGACGGTCGACAAGTAGCGCGTCTTGAACGAAGGCCGCTGTGCGAACAGCGCGTCGTGCCGCACCGCCGGTTCGAGGTCAAAACAGCTGGCGGCGTCCCACAGACTGAGGATATGGACGGTGTACCCGCGCCGCGCCAGCTCGTTGGCGATCACCGCCGTCATCCGTTCGGCGCCGGCGAACGCGTTCAGTGTTCCGGTCAGAAAGCAGAGGGTAGGCTTAGCGCTCATGGGCCGCCATGGTCGTTTGCACGGGACGAGCCGTGCGGCAACGCCACCACAGCGCGAGTCCGATCACTACCGCGAAGCCGTTGGCGAGCGCATAGCCGCCGACCGCGCCCCAGATGCCATGGCGCGGCACCGCGATCAGGTCGAATACCAGGATTATCGCCAGCGTGCCGGCCCATTTGAGCGCGACCCATTC
The DNA here is from genome assembly GCF_013347325.1 of Cupriavidus gilardii. Classification (NCBI taxonomy): domain Bacteria; kingdom Pseudomonadati; phylum Pseudomonadota; class Betaproteobacteria; order Burkholderiales; family Burkholderiaceae; genus Cupriavidus; species Cupriavidus gilardii. The sequence continues at coordinate 625,830 of NZ_CP054626.1, forward strand.
GGGCTTGCGCAGATAGACCGGCAGCAGGGTCAGGCCGACATCGACGAACAGCAGCGCGGTGGCGAACGCCGCGACCCGCAGCAGCCCGATCGCGGTGCCGAATTGCTCGCCGTACAGCAGGTGAATGATCCAGTCCGCCGTACCGGCAATCACCGCCGCGCCCGCGAAGCCGACCACCCCGAGCAGCACCGCAAGAAGGCCGACGTTGCGGCGGGCGAGAGCGGCATCCGCTTGCCCGTAGACATAGACCGGCGCGGCACCGGCCGCGATGATGGTGGCCGCCGCGGCGTAGTTGTCGAGGATCTGCATCGTCGCGGCATAGGCGCCGAAGTCGGCGAGCGGCACCAGCGGCTGCAGGATCAGCTGATCGACGCGGCGCGCGGCCATCATCATCATGAAGCTGGCCCAGAACAGCGTGCCGCCCCGCAGCAATTGCCCCGCCAGCGCCGAATCGACCGCGATGCGCCGGTGCGGGACGCGGCTCAGGTAGTAGCCGGCGAGCAGCAGCGCCAGCACCACCGCCTCGACGGCGAAGGCGCTGGCGAAGGCCGGTGCGGCGCGGCTGCCGGCGGTGAACAGCAGCCCGACCATGCCGGCCTTGATGGTCAGCGAAATCAGGCTGAACACGGTGGCTGGCCGGTTGTTGGTATGCGCCTGCATCCAGGCACCGACCACGCCAAACGGCTCGCGCAGCAGGATCGCGGTGCCGAGCAGCAGTGCCACGGCCCAGACTTCGGGGGCGGCGCCTGCCACGGCCAGATAGCCGCACATCAGCGCATAGCCGAGCAGGCCGCCGAACGCGCGCAGCATGAAGGCATGCGCGAGCAGGCGATGCTGCGCCGCGCTGGCAGGATCGGCGACCAGCCGCGGCACCACGACTTCGCTGCCGCAGATCAACGCGACCGATGCCGCAATCGTGACCACGGCCTGGGCATACTGGAAATGCGCGAAGCCTTCGGGGCCGAGCGCGCGCGCCAGCATCGCGACGATCGCGATGCCGGTGACGACCTGCAGCCCGCGCTCGGTCAGCATCCACAGCAGGTTGCCGGCGACCCGTCTGCGCATCAGGCGGTCCCCATGCGTGCGTGGGCCTTTGCAGCGGCAAGCGCGGCGTAGCGGGCCAGCCATTGGTCCGAGATGGCCTCGAGGCCGAGCGAATCCGCGATATGGCTGTGCCTTGCCGCCTGCTGTGCGATGTCGCCGCGTCCGTCGCGCAGGGCGCGAGCGAGGGCGGCTGCCAGCGCGTCGGCATCGCCGCGCGGTACGACCTGGCCAAAGCCGTCGACCATCTGCGCGACACCGGCCGCATCGGTCGCCACCACCGGGCAGCCGCAGGCCATCGCTTCGCCGACGACCAGCGGCATGCCTTCGATGTCGGACGACAGCGCAAACACGTCCGCTGCATTGAGCAGGGCCGGGATGTCGGCGCGCGTGCCGAGCAGACGGACGCGGTCGCCGAGGGAAAGGGCCGCAATGCGGTATTCCAGCGCGGCGCGTTCGGAGCCGTCGCCCGCGATCAGCAGTCGTGCGGAAGCAAGCGACGACGGCAGGCGGGCAAATGCCTCCAGCAGCAAAGCCTGGTTCTTCTCGGGGACGAGTCGTCCGACATGAAGCAGCAGCGGTGTGGCCGCATCGAGGCCCAGCGCCGCGCGGGTCTCAGCCCGCGCCGTGCCATCGGGCCGGAACCGTGCGGTATCGATGCCATTGGGCAGCACCACGATGCGCCCCGCCGGCACCGCACCAGCCGTAATCATTCTTTCCCGGCCTTCGGCGCTGACATGCGTGGTCAGTCCAGCCCAGCGATCGGTCAGCCGATAGGCCAGCATGCGCGCCATGCCGCCCTCGCGCGCGCTGTGCGCGGTGCAGACCAGCGGCGGCATGGTGCGCGCCGGACCGGTTGCGATCAGGGCGCGGCCGAACAGGTTGGCATGGACCATGTGCGCGTGAATGACGTCCGGCCGCCAGTGTTGGATGAAACGGCGCATCTGCCGCAGCGCCCGCGCCATCGACCACGGCGATTTGCGCATGGCGAGGTTCAATGTATCGATGCCGGGCGGCAGTGCCACCTCGCATCCCGGCGTCAGGCTGACTACGGCGACCGCGTGGCCCAGTGCATCGAAGCGGCGCGCGAGCGCGGCGACCTGCTGCTCTGCGCCGCCAAGGCGCAGGCCGGTGGTCAGCAGCAGAATGCGCATCGGCGAGCGCGGTAACTGCGGCAGTTCCATGGAGGAGGCCGACGCGAACGGCAATGCCGTCGAACCCAACGATTCGGGCGCATCTGCCGACAGGCCACGCACCGGCGCCACGCCGCGCTCATGCGCCTGCATCACCGCGCTCCATACCCGGTCAGCAGCGTCCGCACCGTCTTCACCGCCACCAGCAAATCCAGCGCGAAGCTGCAATGCTTGACGTAATACAGGTCGTAGCTGAGCTTGGTCACGGTCTCTTCATGCGTGCCCGCATAGCCCTGCTGGACCTGCGCCCAGCCCGACAGCCCCGGCCGCACCAAGTGCCGGTACGGGTAGTAGGGGATCGTGTCGGCAAAGCGATCGACCATCGGCACCTGCTCGGGACGGGGGCCGATCAGGCTCATGTCGCCGGTCAGCACGTTCCACAGCTGCGGAATCTCGTCGAGCCGGTATTTGCGGATCACGCGGCCGACGCGGGTCACGCGCGGATCGCGCCGGGCGGCGAAGCGCGCGGTGTCCTGCGGCGCGGCTTCCATGCTGCGGAACTTGAGCATCGTGAACGGCTTGCCGAGCAGTCCGACACGCGTCTGCCGGAACAGCGCCGGGCCCGGCGAGTCGAGGCGGATCGCCAGCGCCACCGCCAGGGCGGCAGGCAGCGCCAACGGGGCCAGGCACAGTACCGCGGCAACGTCGATGATCCGCTTCAGATAGCCGTAGAAATAGTGCGCGGCATGATCGTCGAGGAAGTTCTCGTCGATATGGTCGAGCCCCAGCCGGCCGGTCAGCATCTCGCCGACGCGCTCGACCGAGTAGATCCGCACGTGGCTCATCTTGTAGCGCGCCAGCAGCCGCGTGCGTTCGGGATCGGCGGCGGCGCTGCGATCGAGCATCAGGCCGTCGCAGTGCACCGCTTCCTCGATCGAGCCGATCGGCTCGAAGCGGGTGCGTCCCGGCGGCAGCGCGCCGGGCATCGCCAGCAGCTGCTGCAGCTGCGCGAGCGCGGCGGGGTCGGTGTAGCCGAACACCGGCACGTAGTTCTGCACATAGCGCCGGTAGCCGGCCCAGATCCATGCGAGCGTGGTCAGGTAGCCGAGCAGCAGCGCGCCGCGCGAGTACGGAATCTGGAAGGCGGCGAAGGCGAACAGCAGCGCGACGAAGGGCAGCGTCGCCGCGAGGCCGACCAGGCTGTTGCCTTCCATCGCCGGCAGATGCAGCGAGCGGTGCAGCAGCACGAAGGCCAGCAGATACGGCGCGATCGACCACAGCAGCGTGCGCGGAAACACGTGGGTCACATAGCCGGCCTGATGGGCTGCCTCGGCGAGCCCCATGTTCAGCGCGAAAGGCAGCAGGCCGAGCAGGGCCCAGCCGAGCATACGGCTGGCGCGGCGCATCGTTTCGGAGCCGCGGGCGCGGATGGCCAGCGGTACGCGGGCTTGGCGGGCGGTGCCCGATGCCTTGTCCATGCGCAGTCCCTCAGGCCCTGTCCCGCGCGAGCGGCACGTTGGCCGGCGCGGCAGCCGGCAGATGCTCGCGGTAGGTCGACCAGGTCGCATCGGCCATTGCGGTCACGCCATAGTGCAGCGCCCAGCGTTCGCGTGCGGCCGTGCCCAGCGACGTCCGCAGCGTGGCATCGCCGGCCAGGCGCGCCAGCGCGTCGGCCAAGGCCGGCACGCTGCCGGGCGCGCACAGCAAGCCGCAGCGTCCGTCGTCGAGCTGCTCGCGAATGCCGGGCAGATCGGTGGCGACGACCGGCAGACCGGCGCGCATCGCCTCCAGAATGGACAGCGGAAAGCCCTCGTGGTCGGAGGCCAGCACGAAGGCCTGCGCCGATGCCAGCAGCGCTGGCACGTCGGCGACGTTGCCGCTGAACACCACGCGGCCGGGGGCGAGGCGTTCGGCCAGCGCCCGCATCGTCGGCAGTAGCGGACCATCGCCGGCGATCACCAGTTCGCAAGCGGCCAGCGCGCCATCGCCATGGGCCAGCTCGGCGAAGGCGCGGATCAGCAGATCGGGCCGTTTCGGGGCGGCAAAGCGCGCAACCATCACGATGCGATGCATCGGCGCGCCTGGCACAGCGCGTTCCGGCACATCCGCAATGCCGTTGTGGATCACCGCGATCCGCCGCGCCGGCAGGGGCAGGCCGCGCGCCAGTTCGCGCTCGGCCTGGGCCACGCAGATCAGCCGTGCGGTCAGCGGGGCCAGCAGCCATTCGGCGGCGCGGGCGGCGAGCCGCTGCCGGCGCGGCGCAGCGGGCTTGAAGCCGAAGCCGTGCACGGTATAGACGACCGGGATGCCGAGCAGCCAACCGGCGATGCGGCCCAGCGCGCCGGCCTTGGCGCTGTGCGCGTGGATCAGGTCCGGATCGGCCTGCCGCAGCGCCGCCATCAGTTCGCGCAGCGCCGCGATCGCGCGCAGCGGCGACAGCGCGTTGTCGAGCAGGGACAGCCGGATCGCGCGTGCGCCCAGTGCCTCGGCAGTCCGCAGCAGCGGACCGTCGCCGCCGGCCAGCACGAGCGCTTCCACACGGTTGCCCAGCGCCTCCAGCAGCGTGGCCACATGGGCCTGCGCGCCGCCGATCTCCGAATTGGTGATCAGGTAGGCGATACGGGGCCGTTCGGCCCGCTCCCGATCCGCCGGCACGGCGGAGGGGGACAAGGGCTGAAGCTGGGACCGGCGCTGGGACCGGCGCGCCGGAGAATGGGGAAACGAGCGCGGCGACAGGGGCACGGTGGCAGGAGGGCGCGATATCGGAATGGCGGCGGGAATGGCGGCGGGCGGCGCAGCAAATCGTGCGTGCGATGGCGTGTGTCAGGACACCGAACTGCCCGGCCGAACCGATTATAACTGCCGTGCCTGATCGCAATCCGGCAAAATACAGGTTTTGGCGCGCCGTTCTGGGCACATGGCAGGGCATGCGAACTGCCCGGCTCCAAGCCCTCGGTGGGGCGCCCGCTCCCTTCACTTCCAGGAAGCTGCATGCAAATCGACTCCTCCATCTTCAAGGCTTACGACATCCGCGGCATCGTCGGCAAGACCCTGACTCGCGACGTCGCCCGTGCCATTGGCCTGTCCTTCGGTTCCGCCGCCGCCGAGGCCGGCGAGACCGCGGTCGTCGTCGGCCGTGACGGGCGCCTGTCCGGGCCCGAACTGCTGTCGGCGCTGGTCGAGGGCCTGCGCGCCGCCGGCATGGACGTGATCGACCTCGGCATGGTTGCCACGCCGATGGTGTACTTCGGCACCAATATCGAGCTCGCCGGCCGCCGCGCGACCTCGGGCATCATGGTCACCGGCAGCCATAACCCGCCCGATTACAACGGCTTCAAGATGGTGCTGGCCGGCAAGGCGATCTACGGCGAGCAGATCCAGGGTCTGCGCCAGCGCATCGTCGACGAGCGCTTTGCCAGCGGTGCCGGCGGCTATCAGCAGGTCGATATCCGCCAGCTGTATCTGGACCGCATCGCCAGCGACGTCAAGCTGGCGCGGCCGATGAAGATCGCGCTCGATGCCGGCAATGGCGTGGCCGGTGCCTTCGTCGGCGATCTGTTCCGCGCACTGGGCTGCGAAGTGACCGAGCTGTTCTGCGACGTCGATGGCAACTTCCCGAACCACCATCCGGACCCCGCGCATCTGGAGAACCTGCAGGACCTGATGCGCTGCCTGCGCGAGACCGACAACGAACTGGGCCTGGCCTTCGACGGCGACGGCGACCGGCTCGGCGTGGTGACCAAGGACGGCCAGGTCATCTTCCCCGACCGCCAGCTGATGCTGTTCGCGCAGGAGATCCTGTCGCGTCATCCCGGCCAGCAGATCATCTACGACGTCAAGTGCACCGGCAAGCTGGCGCCGTGGATCCGCGAGCATGGCGGCGAGCCGCTGATGTGGAAAACCGGCCATTCGCTGGTCAAGGCCAAGCTGAAGGAAACCGGCGCGCCGATCGCCGGCGAGATGAGCGGCCACGTGTTCTTCAAGGACCGTTGGTATGGCTTCGACGACGGGCTCTATACCGGGGCCCGCCTGCTGGAAATCCTGTCGCGGCACGACGACCCGAGCGCCGTGCTGAACGCGCTGCCCAATTCGATCTGCACGCCCGAGCTGCAACTGAAGTGCGCGGAGGGCGAGCCCTTCACGCTGCTCGACAAGCTCCGCGCCAATGCGAAGTTCGAAGGCGCGCGCGAGGTCATCACGATCGATGGCGTGCGTGTCGAATATCCCGACGGTTTCGGGCTGGCCCGTCCGTCGAACACCACGCCGGTGGTGGTGATGCGCTTCGAGGCCGATAACGACGCCGCGCTGGCCCGCATCCAGGCGGAATTCAAGCGCGTGATCCTGGCCGAGAAGCCGGATGCCCAGCTGCCGTTCTGAGCGGATGCCGGTCGAACCGGCAGTTCCGTTGCAGGACAGCGCCGCCCCCGAGGCGATCGAGGCCGCCGGCATGCCGCGCCCGCTGGACGTGCGCATGCCGGAGCGGCCGCGCATCCTGGTGGTCAAGGTGTCTTCTCTCGGCGACGTCGTGCACAACATGCCGCTGGTGCACGATCTGCGCGCGCGCTGGCCCGGTTGCGAGATCGACTGGGTCGTCGAGGAGGGTTATGTCGAACTGGTGCGGCTGCTGCCGCAGGTGCGGCGCGTGATTCCGTTCGCGCTGCGGCGCTGGCGCAAGGGCCTGTCCTCCGGGGCGGTGTGGAGCGAGCTGGCGGCCTTTCGCCGCGCGCTGCGCGAGGACGCTTACGACGCGGTGATCGAGACGCAGGGACTGCTGAAGACCGCGGTCGTCTCGCGCATCGCGCGCCGCCATTCGGGGGCGCCGGTGATCGGACTGGCCAATGCGACGCAGGGCTCGGGCTACGAGCCGGCGGCGCGGCTGTTCTACACCGATCCGATCCAGGTCCCGCTGCAGACCCATTCCGTTCGTCGCTCGCGCCTGCTCGGTGCCGCGCTGACCGGCGTCGCGCCGGCCGAGCCGCCGCGCTTCTTCGGCGACCAGGCGCGCGTGCTGCATGCCAACGATCCGCTGTGGTCCGATCTGCCGACGCGCTACGCGGTCTGCTTCCATGCGACCGCCGGCGCCAGGAAGCGCTGGCCGCTGGAACACTGGCATGAGCTGGGCCGGCGCCTGTTCGCCGAGGGGCTGGCGGTGATGCTGCCGTGGGGCAACGAGGCCGAGCGGCAGGCCGCCGAGCGCATCGCCGCCGGCGTGCCGGGCTCGCGCGTGCTGCCGCGCTTCACGGTGATGCAGGGCTTCGGCCTGATCAATCGCGCCGAACTGGTGGTCGGCGTCGACACGGGGCTGGTGCATATCGCCGCGGCGCTGTGCCGGCCGACCGTGGAAATCTATACCGCGACCTGGCGCTGGAAGACCGAGGGCTATTGGTCCGCGCGCATCGCCAATGTCGGCGACGACGGCGAGACGCCGACGGTCGAGGAGGTCCATGCGGCGGCGCGCCGCGTGCGTGGGCTCGGACGGGAAGGCTGATGCTGTTGCGTGTTCTGTACAACCTGGCCTGGGGTTTGATCCTGCCGGCCGCGCTGGCCCGGCTGGCGTGGCGCGCGCGCAAGGAGCCCGGCTATCTGCGGCATGTCGGCGAACGGCTCGGACGCTACGAGGGGCTGCCGACGCAGGGCCCATGGATCTGGGTCCATGCGGTCTCGGTTGGCGAGACGCGCGCCGCGCAGCCGCTGATTGCGCGGCTGCTGGCCGCCTATCCCGGCCATCGCATCGTGCTGACCCATATGACGCCGACCGGCCGGCAGACCGGCGCCGAGCTGTTCGGCGCAGAGATGGCCACCGATCCGCCGCGGCTGGTGCAGTGCTACCTGCCGTACGACGTGCCGGCGCTGGTGCGGCGTTTCCTCGCGCATTTCCGGCCGGAGGCCGGCATGCTGATGGAGACCGAGGTCTGGCCGAACCTGGTGCGCGGCGCGCGGCTGGCCGGCGTGCCGCTGTACCTGGTCAATGCGCGGCTGTCGCCGCGCAGCTTCCGTCGTACCGCCCGCTTCGGCCGCGCCGCGGCGGCGATGTATGCGGACTTCACCGAGGTCCTGGCGCAGACCCAGGGCGATGCCGAGCGCTTTCGCGCGCTGGGCGTGGCGGCGGTGCGCGTGACCGGCAACCTGAAGTTCGACATGCAGCCTTCGGCCGAGCAGATCGAGCGCGGGCAACGGCTGCGCCGGGCCTTCGGCACGCGGCCGGTGTTGGCCGCGGCGAGTACGCGCGAGGGCGAGGAAGCGATGCTGCTCGACGCGTTGTCGCGCTGGCGCAAGCTGTGCGGGGACGTGTGGGGCAAGGGTTCGGGCGACGAGCGTCCGCCGGCGCTGCTGCTGGTGCCGCGCCACCCGCAGCGCTTCGATGCGGTGGCGGCGATGGTCACGCAGACCGGCTTCACGCTGCAGCGCCGCAGCGCGCTGGATGAGGACGGGCTCGATTGCCCGATCGAGGCCGACGTGCTGCTGGGCGATTCGATGGGCGAAATGGCCATGTATTTCGCGGCATCGGATGTCGCCTTTATCGGCGGCAGCCTGTTGCCGCTGGGCGGCCAGAACCTGATCGAGGCCTGCGCGGTCGGCACGCCGGTGCTGATCGGCCCGCATACCTTCAACTTCGCCCAGGCCACCGACGATGCGATCGCCGCCGGCGCCTGCCTGCGCATTGACAGTGCCGAGCAGCTGATGCATACCGCCGCGGTGCTGCTGTCCGATCGCGAACGGCTCGCCCGCATGCAGACACAGGCGCGCGCCTTTGCCGGCGAACACCGCGGCGCCACCGCGCGTACCGTCGAGGCGCTGGTGCCCGCGCTGCCGGCGCCGGCCCAGGCTCCGACCCCGCCGACCCCTGCCGGCCATGCTGGCCATGCTGGCCATGCGGCCGATGGATCGGCCCCGCCGCACAGCGAAGGCACTCGCTGACCGCGGCCGCGTCAAACCAATTGCGTACACTTGCTGCCAGGCGCGCCCCGTGTGGGCGCGTCCGGCATTCTCTTTGCTTCGGGACGCATCATCGTCTGCGATGCATCCCGCCAACCCGAGGAGCGAACCGATGTCCCTGTCCTTCCGCATGGGTACCGCCGCCGCGGCAGCAGCGCTGCTGGGCGCGGCGATGACCGGCTGCGCCACCGCGCCGGCCCCCGATTCGCCGTCGGCCACGCCGACCCTGAGCGAGACCCGGCCCGGCGGCCCCAGCCGCTGGGAGCTGGTGCGCTGGCAGATGCCGGACGGCTCGCTGAAACAGATCCCGCATGGCGACAACGGCGAGCCGGTACTGTTCGAGTTCAATGCCGGCATCGATGCGGCGCAGGGCACGGTGACCGGCAACGCCGGCTGCAACCGGATGACCGGCAGCTATGGCAAGACCGACAGCGGCATGCGCTTCGATCGCATCGCCACCACGCGCCGCGCGTGCCCGCCGCCATTGGTGGAGGTGGAAAACAGCCTGCTGAAGGCGATGCAATCCCCGTTTACGACGGTCGGCACGCAGCCGTCGGCGGGCTCCACGGGTCGGCAGATCATCTGGAAGACGGCGGATGGCGATCTGCTGCATTTCGTCGAACGCGAGGGCGTGGGCCGCCGCGGCGAACGTCTCGAAGGCCAGCAAGGTCAGCAGGGCCAGTCCCAGCCGCAGGCAGCCGCGTCGGGCGTCGAGAAGACCGTCTATGTGGACTCGCAGCGCGTCGAATGCACTGGCGTCGGCAAGCAGACCTGCTATCGGGTCCGCGACGATCCCAACGCCCCCTGGCAGCTGTGGTACGGACCGATCGAAGGACTCGACTTCGAGCCCGGCATCGCCTACACGCTGCGCGTGCGCGAGTACCGCGTGCCCAATCCCCCGGCCGATGCGTCCGCGATCCGCTGGGAGCTGCTGGACGTACAGCGGCGTACGCCGGTGAATTGAAGGCAAGCAGGATTTACCGATGGAGCGCAATCCCACGCCCCCCGGCACTGTGCCCGCCGGCGAGAGGGGGGCACAGTGCGCTTCTCCATCGCCGGAAAGGAGGGCGCGGCAGCGCCCGCATCCCGGCTAACGCGGCAACCAGCTCCACGCCGGCCGCTGCAGATCGACAAGGCCAGCCACCTGCGTCTGCCCCAGCTGCTTCTCCAGCACGATCGACTGGCTGTCGGGCTGCTGCTCGAGCGCCGCGATCAGCCGGGCCGCATGCGATACCACGATGACCTGCGAGCGTTGCGCGGCCTTGCCGATCATGCGTCCCAGCGCAGGCAGCAGATCGGCATGCAGGCTCGTCTCGGGTTCGTTGAGCACCAGCAGTTCCGGCGGGCGCGGCGTGTGCAGCGCCGCGGCCAGCAGCAGATAGCGCAGCGTGCCGTCCGAGAGCTCCGCCGCGCGCAGTGGCCGCAGCATGCCCGGCTGCCACAGCAGCAGTTCAAACCGGCCGTCCTGCGCGCCGACCTCGATGCGCGAGCCGGGAAACGCATCGTCGATGCATTCGTTCAAAGCCTCCCGATCGCCGATCTCGCGGATCGTCTGCAACGCCGCGGCCAGATCGCGGCCATCGTCCGACAGCACCGGCGTATGCGTGCCGACCTGCGGCTGGCGTGCCAGCGCATCGGCATCGGTACGGAAATGATCGTAGAAGCGCCATGAGCGGACCTGCTCGCGCACCGTCAGCATCTCGGGCGTGCTGCGGCGGTCCGCATATTCGGTCAGCATGCTGTCGAAGCCGCGCAGAGGCAGCGGCAGGGTTTGCCATCGCCCCTTGTCATCGCGCGCCCGCACGCCGGCGCCGCGCCGGTCGACCAGCAGCGACGAAGGATGGGCGGCCTCGCCATGCCAGATGGTTTCGCGCTTGATGTCCGGGTCCAGCGTGAACATCGAATCGATCGCCTGCCGCAGTCCGAGTTCGATCGCATAGCCAAACTCGTCCGACGCGAAGCCTAGGCGCAGCGACACCGGATGCTGGCGCACCGTGCCCTGCACCGGCTGTTCGCCGCGCAGCATCGCCCGGGAGATCGTTTCGGGACCGGCCCACAGCGTCGACTGCATGCCGCCTTCCCGCGCCAGCGCCGCCACCACACCGCCTTGCGCGGTCGCGGCCAGCAGCCGCAGCGCGCGATACAGATTCGATTTGCCGGTCCCGTTCTGGCCGCTGACCACATTGAGCGGCCCCAGCGGCATCACCAGCTCGCGGATGGAGCGGTAGTTGGCGATGGCGAGGGTGGTGATCATGTGCTGGAGGTCCGATCAGGCGCCATGCCGATGTCATCCGTATTCAGTTCGGTTCGATGGCGAAATCGGCGTCGGCATCCTCGAGAGGGTGTTCGACCAGGAACACCTTCAAGGCGCCATCGACGCGGCGTTGCCAGCCCTTGCCGCTGGAGCGGAACACGGCAAGGACTTCGGGTGACAGCCGCAGGGAGACATGTTGTTTGGTTTGCGCCTGCTTGGGCCGCCCTCGGCGTACCAGGCGCTTCCCCTCGTAGAGATCGGCTTCGTGGAAGAAGTCGGCATCCAGTTCAGGCGCATCGTCAGACTCGAGCGAGTGCTGCCTGGTAGTGCGCTTGTTCTCTTGCATTTGCCTTCCTCATGCTGATGATGCGTCGCGTCTTGCCGCGGGGCGTCCACACGATGACGACCACGCGTTGGTCCAGCGTTCCCACGGAGATGAAACGCGGTTCTCCATAGTCCTGTCGGCGGTCGGCGCGCGTGAAGTGAAGGCCATCAAATACCTTCGCGCATTCGGCGAAATCCAGCCCCCGTTCCGCGAGCGTACGTTCGCGCTTCGCGGCGTCGAAAGACAGTGTCAAGGCCATTATAGCGACGGATGGATGAATTTATGTAGCACAAAAATGTGCCTGGGGAGATCAGGACCTGGGAGTTGGGCGCGTGGAGACATGCCATGGCGCACGCCCATGGCGGATTGAATTGCGAAAGGGGGATCGCCGCTTTGCCGTTGCGGCGCCAACGGAAGAAATTCGGCCATCGGCATTGCACCGACGGCCGTGAATCGTTGTGCGCTAGCCGCGCTTTGCCGTGCGCGCCGGCTTCGCCGCCGGCGCGGCGGCCTTCGGCGGCTCGGGCAGCTTGTACATCGAGCCCGGCGGCAGGGTCAGCAGCGTGTTGATCTGCACCAGGTCGTCTTCGCTGAGCGAGCCGGTGGCGGCCTTCAGGCGCAGGCCGTTCATGATGGTGTCGTAGCGGGCGCGGGCCAGGTCGCGGCGGGTCGAGAACAGCTGGGCCTCGGCGTTCAGCACGTCGATGTTGATCCGCACGCCGACCTCGTATCCGAGCCGGTTCGACTCGACCGCGGTCTGCGCCGAGCGCTCGGCCGCTTCCAGTGCGCGTACCTGGGCCAGTCCGTTGGACACGCCGGAGAAGGTCTGCCGCGCGTTCTGCGCCGCCGTGCGGCGCGCGAATTCGAGATCGCTGGCAGCACGGTCGGCCAGCGCCAGCGTTTCGCGTGCACGCGACTGGATCTGGCCGCCTGCGTAGATCGGAATGGTCAGCTGCACGCCGATCTGCGCGCTGTTGTAGCGGCTGGCGACGTTGATCTGCTGCTGGATCAGGCCGGACGAGTCCTGATAGCCGTAGGAGGCCACCAGATCGACCGACGGCAGGTGGCCGGCGCGCGCCTTGTTGTATTCGCGCTGCGCGGTCTCGAGGTTGTAGCGGGCCAGGCTGACCTGCGGGTTGGTCTGTTCGGCCTGCTGGGCCCACAGATTGACGTCGGCCGGCTGCGGTCCCGGGATATCCGCGGCAGGGCGCAGGCCCATCAGCTCGTCCACCGGCCTGCCGGTGATCTGCTGCAGCGTCGCGCGCCGGACCTCGAGCTCGTTCTGCGCGGCGATCTCGGTCGAGACGGCCAGGTCGTAGCGGGCCTGCGCATCGTTGGTATCGGTGATCGTCGCGGTGCCGACCTCGAAGTTGCGCTTGGCCTGCTCCAGTTGCTCGGCGATCGCACGCTTCTGCGCGCCGGCCAGATACAGGTTGTCCTGCGCGGCCAGCACGTCGAAATACGCCTGCGCGGTGCGCGTGATCAGGTCCAGTTGCGCCTGGCTGAAAGTCACTTCCCCCGCCAGCGCGGCCAGTTCGCCCTGCTTGTAGGTTTCCCAGCGGTCCCAGCGGAACAGCGGCTGCGTCAGCTGCAGCGCCCAGTTCTTGTTGTTCAGGAAGCGGTTGGCGTCGATCGGCGCGCTCTGGTCGATCTTGGTGCGGGTGACGCCGGCCACGCCGTTGATCTGCGGCAGCAGCCCGGCGCGGCCCTGCGGCAGCCGTTCCTGCGAGGCCGCAAGCTGGGCCCGCGCGCTGGCGAACTGGGCGTCGTTGGACTGCGCTTCGCGATAGACCTGCAGCAGGTCCGCCGCGCTGGCCGGCAGGGGCATCACGGCGGCCAGGCACAGCGCCAGCGCCATGCCGGTCAGGCCAACGGGACGGCCGCTCGAGCGACCCTTCGACAGATCATTCGATAGACCATTCGACGCAACAGCATGCGCGGCACTCCGCGCGGAACACAGCGCAAACCTCATGACGTCTCCAGCTTGTCGGACGCTGCGCGGCCGACGGTTAGCGTCCGCTCAGTACTTCGGCATCGCGGGATCGACCTGCTCGGCCCACGCATGCACGCCGCCGCTCAGGTTGTAGACCTTGCCGAAGCCGTGCTGCCGCTCCAGGAAGTTGGCCACCTGCATGCTGCGGCCGCCGTGATGGCAGACGCAGACGACCTCGGCGTCCGGGTCCAGTTCGGCCGCGCGCGCGACGATCTGGCCCATCGGGATATGCGTGATGCCGGGCAGCGCGCAGGTCTGGACTTCCCAGTCCTCGCGCACGTCGAGCAGCACCGGCTTGGCACGGTTGGCGTCGCCCAGCCATTGGGACAACTCGGTGGCGGTAATCTGCTGCATGGTGGTTTCCGGTTCAGAACTGGAAGCGCGACGGCGGCTTGATGCCGGTCAGCGGGGCGACCGCGGTCTCGAACAGATTGACGGTCTGGTATTCGGTGTCCGACACGCGCGTGATCAGCTGCGCCTCCATCACCGGCAGCGTGCCGACGAAGGCGGCGATGCGGCCGCCGACCTTGATCTGCGACAGGATCGCCTCGGGCACCGCCGGCAGCGAGCCGGAGATGCAGATCACGTCGTAGGGGGCGCCGGCGGGCCAGCCTTCGGCGGCGTTGCCCTCGGCCACCTCGGCATTGACGATGCCGGCCTTGGCGAGGTTGTCGCGGGCCAGCGCGGCCAGCTCGGGGCGGATGTCGACGGTCAGCACGTGGCGGGCGCGATGCGCCAGCAGCGCGGCCATGTAGCCGGAACCGGCGCCGATCTCGAGCACGTTCTCGTGCTTGCGCACGCCCAGTTCCTGCAGCACGCGGGCCTCGACGCGCGGCGCCAGCATGTTCTGGCCGCCCGGCAGCGGGATTTCCGTATCGACGAAGGCCAGCGCCTGGTACGCCGTGGGCACGAACTGCTCGCGCTTGACCACGGCCAGCAGGTCGAGGATTTCCTGATCCAGCACGTCCCAGGGCCGGATCTGCTGTTCGATCATGTTGAATCGGGCTTTTTCGAGGTCCATCTTGCCTTCCTTGCTATGCCAACCGCTGTTTGTTTCGTGTTCCGGCCGCGCGGTGCCAGGGGCCGGGGAATTCCGTCAAACCCGACATTTTAACTCCCCGGCGTGACGCCGGGGCATCCGACCGGAGCGGGGGGCGGGGCGCACGGCGCCGGCGGGCCGGGCCGTCATTCCGCGCTCGCGGGACGGCCCGGGGCGGGCAGGGCAGGCTCCGCGGCCGGGTCCTGGCTCGCTGGTGCCACTGCCTCGGTCCCGCCCTCCGGCCCCTCCGCTGCCGCCTTGCCCCGCCAGCGTCGGGCCAGCCAGCCGCCAAGGTCGTCCAGGTAGGTGTAGATCACCGGCACCACCACCAGCGTCAGGATCGACGAGGTGATGATGCCGCCGATCACCGTCTGCCCCATCGGCGCGCGCTGCTCGGCGCCTTCGCCAAGGCTGAAGGCCAGCGGCACCATGCCGAAGATCATCGCCAGCGTGGTCATCAGGATCGGGCGCAGCCGCACGCGCGCCGCCTCGACCAGCGCGGCCTCGCGCGATAGCGGCGCCTTGCCATGCTCGCCGCGCCGCGCCTGATTGGCGAAGTCGACCAGCAGGATCGCGTTCTTGGTCACCAGGCCCATCAGCATGATGAAGCCGATGATCGAGAACATGTTCAGCGTCGAGCCGAACAGCAGCAGCGCCGCGAACACGCCGATCAGCGTCAGCGGCAGCGAGGTCATGATGGCGATCGGCTGGAAGAAGCTGGCGAACTGCGACGCCAGGATCATGTAGATGAAGATCACTGCCAGCGCGAGCGCCGACACCGCATAGCCGAACGATTCGTTCATCGACTTGGTCGACCCGCCGAAGCGGTACTTGTAGCCGACCGGCCATGTCATGCCGTCGAGCGCCTGCTTGATGTCGCGCGCGACTTCGCCCTGCGACCGTCCGGCCGTATTGGCCGTCAGCTCGACCTCGCGATTCAGGTCGCGCCGGCTGATCTGGTTGGCGCCGGTGGTCGGTACCAGCTCGGCGATCTGGCGCAGCGGCACCATCCGGGGCGAGCCGTCGGGGTTGGTCTGCGTGCTGGCGATCATCAGCGCCGACAGGTCCGCCATGCCGGTGCGCGCGTCCTTCGGCAGCCGCACGCGCACGTCGTAGTTCTCGTCATCCGGCGCGCGCCAGCTGCTGATCGCATCGCCGGCCAGCAGCGGCCGCAGCGCGTTGCCGATCTGCGCGATGCCGATGCCTAGGTCCGAGGCCAGCTCGCGGCGGATGCGCACCTCGACCGTGGGGCGATCGTCCTTCATGCTCGAATCGAGATCGACCAGGCCCGGGATCGCCCGCATCCTGCGCGTAGCCTCCTCCGACAGCCGCTTCAGTTCGCCCAGGTCGTCGCCCTGCAGCGAGACCTGGATCGCCTTCTGCCCGCCGGCGCCATCGGGCATGCCGACCATCGTCAGCGTGATGCCGGCGATGCGGTTCATGCGTTCGCGGATCAAGGGATTGAGCTGCGCGGTGGTCCGCTCGCGCTGCTTGCGGTCGACCAGCCGCACCGACACCAGCGCGTTGTTGCGGCCCGAGGTGTTGCCGGCATTGATGGTGGCGTAGGTATAGGCGACCTCCGGGAATTCGCGCAGCGCGGCCTCGACCTGCCGCACCTTGGCCTCGGTGACCTCGAGCGCGGTGCCCACCGGCGTGGTGAAGCCGATCTGCGTCTCCCCCAGGTCGGCGTTCGGCACGAACTCGGTGCCGATCAGCGGCACCAGCGCGAAGCTGCCGAAGAAGGTCGCCACGGCGATCAGCGCGGTGGCCAGCCGGTGCTTCAGCGCCCAGCCCAGCATCGCGCCATAGCCGTGGCCGAGCGCGTCCATCCGCGACGAGAACCAGTCCAGCAGCCGGCCGATGCTGCGCCCGTACCAGCTGCGCTTGTTGCCGGTGCCGTGCAGGTCCGGATCGTGCCAGACCGACGACAGCACCGGATCCAGCGTGAACGACACGAACATCGAGATCATCACCGCGGCGACCACGGTGATGCCGAACTGATGGAAGAAGCGGCCGATGATGCCGCCCATGAAGCCGACCGGCAGGAACACCGCGACGATCGAGAAGGTCGTCGCCAGCACCGCCAGGCCGATCTCCTCGGTGCCGTCCAGCGCCGCCGCGCGGTGGTTCTTGCCCATCAGGTTGTGCCGCACGATGTTCTCGCGCACGACGATGGCATCGTCGATCAGCAGGCCGACGCATAGCGACAGCGCCATCAACGTGATCACGTTCAGCGTGAAGCCGAACAGGTACATCACGCCGAAGGTGCCGATCAGCGCGATCGGCAGCGTCAGGCCGGTGATCACCGTGCTGCGCCACGAGCCGAGGAACAGGAATACGATCGCCACTGTCAGGAAGGCGCCCTCGAGCAGCGTCGAGCGGACCTCGTCGACGCTGCGGCGGATGCCGCGCGCGCTGTCGTTGATCACGGTCAGCTGCACGCCGGCCGGCACCAGCTTGCGCACCTCGTCGGTCATGCGGATCAGCCCGTCTACCGTATCGACGGTGTTCTGCCCCTGCGCCTTGACGACCGACAGGAACAGCGCGCGCTTGCCGCCGAGCAAGGCCAGGCTTTCCTGTTCCTGCTCGCCGTCGCGTACCTCGGCCACCTGCTCCAGCGTGACGGGCTGGTTGCCGCGCCGCGCGACGATGATCTGCCTGAACGCGGCGGGATCGACCACGCGGCCCTTGATCTGCACCACGGTCTCGGTCGCCGACGAACGCAGCTCGCCCGCCGGCAGCTCCTGGTTCTCGTTGCGGATCGCGGTCATCACCTGATCGACGCCGATGCCCAGCGCCTCGAGCTGGGCCGGCCGGATGCGGATCTCGATCTCGCGCTTGGTGCCGCCGACGATGCTGATCGCGCCGACGCCGCGCACCGTCTCCAGCCGTTTGCGCACGATCTGGTCGGCGATGGTGGTCAGCTCGCGCTGGCTGCGCGCCGAGCCGGGCGCGTTGGAGACCGACAGATGGAAGATCGGCGCGTCCGACGGGTCGTAGCGCAGCACGCGCGGTTCCTCGACCTCGTCGCGGAACTGCGGGCGGATCAGCGCGATCTTGTCGCGCACGTCCTGGGCGGCCTGCGCCACGTCGACCGACAGGTCGAACTTGATCACGACGACCGAGGTGCCCTGGTACGAGTGCGAGAAGATCTCGTCGATGCCCGAGATCGTATTGACGATCTCCTCGACCTTGCGCGTGACATCGGACTCGACCGACTCGGGCGGCGCGCCCGGATATTCGGTCTGCACCACGACGATCGGGAAGGTGATGTCGGGAAACTGGTCGACCGGCAGCCGCTGGTACGAAAACAGCCCGATCACGATGAAGGCCATCATCATCATCGTGGCCATCACCGGGTTGCGGATCGACAGACGCGTGAACCACATATCGGGCGCTCCGCTCGTTCAGGCCTTGGTCAGGCGAACCTGACTGCCGACCCGCAAGGTGCCGAGGTTGCTGCGCACGACCTGCGCGCCGCTCGCCAGCCCGCCGGCGATCTCGACCAGCCCGGTGCTGTCGTCGCGGATGCCAAGCTGCACCGGCCGCTCGGCCAGCACGCCGTTCTCGATCACATAGACGAAGGCGCGCTCGCCCTCGGCGCGTACCGCGGTGATCGGCACCGACACCACGCCGGCGCGCTGTCCCAGCACCAGTCCGCCCTGTGCGAACATGCCGGCGCGCAGCCGATGCTCGGGGTTGTCGACGCGCACGTAGACCATGATGCTGCGCGTGCCCTGCGTGACGGCCGGATTGATCCGCACCAGCTTGCCCTCGAAGCGGCCCGCGCCCTCGACGTCGAGCTGCACCGGCTGGCCGATCGCGACCCGGCCCACGTCGCCCATCGGCACCGGCGCTTCCAGTTCGAGGACGCGCAGGTCGACCACCTCCAGCAGCGCGGTGTCCGGCGACACCTTCTCGCCCGGCTGCACCGAACGGACCGCGACCATGCCGTCCAGCGGCGACTTGACCACCGTGTCGGACAGCGCCTTCTGCGCAACCGCCAGTCCGCCTTCGGCCGCATCGAGATTGGCCCTGGCCACGTCGAGTTCGGACTGGAACTTGTCGAAGGCGGTCTTCGAAATGAAGCCGCGCCCGACCAGATCGCGATTGCGCTCGTACGTCTGCCGCGCGTTCTCGTACTGCCCGCGCTGGGCCAGCATCTGCCCGCGCGCCTGCGTGACCTTGGCCTGGTATTCGGTCGGATCGATGCGCACGATCACCTGGCCGGCGCGCACCGGCTCTCCTTCGCGCACCAGCACGTCGCGGACCTCGCCCGAGACCTTGGCCTTGACCGCGGCCTGGTGCAGCGCGCGCAGGCTGCCCGACAGCGGCAGCGTCACGCGCAGTTCGTGCGTCGCGGCGGCGACCACGTCGGCCTGCAGCAGCTCGATCACGTTGGCCGCCGGCGCGGCGGCCAACGCGGCGGGCGGCTGCTTGCTGCCGCTGGCCTTGCGCACCATGGCGCCGGCGCCGACCAGCACGGCCAAGGCCAGCACGGCCAGCCCCAACACCATGGGCAGCAGCTTGTTACGCGGAATCTTCATCGTCGGGAGCGCGGCCGGCGCGGCGGCGCTTCGGTTTCGGTTCGGGGCTGGCCGCCGCGGTGGGGCGGCCGTCTGCACGTGCGGCCGGGCGCGCAGTGGTGCGCTGCTTTGCATCGAGGGGCGCGTCATCCTGCAATCGCGCTTGCTGCTGCATCTCGTCCCGGATCTGTTCCCAGACGTAGGGGCCGGCCTGCGGTGGCAGCGGCGTATCGCGCGCGGCGCCGGCGGTCAGGCCGAACAGCAGTACCTGCAGCAGGTTGTCGAGGAACGCCTCGGGGTCGATGTCGGTGTCGGCGCCGATGCGGAAGGCGCGCTGCCACAGCATCAGGAATACCAGCGGGGCGCAGATCAGCGTGGTGGTCGGATTGGCCGGCAGCGCGCGGAACTCGCCGCGGGCGACGCCACGCGCCAGCACGCGCGCGAACAGCTCGTCGCCGGGCACCATCACTTCCTCGTGGTAGAAGCGCGCGATATCGGGGAAGTTGGCCGATTCGGCCATGATCAGCTTGGTCAGGCCCGCCACCGGGGTCGCGCCGATCAGTCCCCACCAGCCGCGCAGCAGCTCGCGCAGCAGTTCCGGCGTCGAGCCTTCGTAGCTGTCGACCAGATCGGTGCCGCGCACCAGCGCCGGCACGAGGTTCTCGCGCACCACGGTCTTGAACAGTTCCTTCTTGTTGGCGAAGTACAGATAGACCGTGCCCTTCGATACCCCGGCCGCCGCGGCGACGTCCTCCAGCCGCGTGGCCGCGTAGCCGCGCTCGACGAACAGTTCGAGCGCCGCCGCCACCAGCTCCTGCGGACGGGCGGATTTGCGGCGCGACCAGCGCCGCGCTTCGGGGGCGCCGCCGTGGGCACCGTCGTTGGCGCCAACGCTGGCATCGAGGCGTCGGACTTGGGGTGGATTCACTGCAGGGGAGCACCGCGCCAGGACGGGCGGCGAAATAAATAACCGATGGGTCAGTAATGTAGTGTGCACGCCCGGGAGAGGTCAAGCGCGGCGCCCGGATGTGGGCCGGAACACAGGCCGCGGCCGGGCAGTGGTGCACAATGGCGGCTTTGGCGCCGGGGCGAACCCGCCCGCGCCAGGCCGTTCTGAACCATTGCGATGTCCTGCCAGTCTGACGTTTCCTGCCGTGCCGGTTGCGGCGCCTGCTGTATCGCGCCGTCGATCGCCTCGCCGCTGCCGGGCATGCCGCGGGGCAAGCCGGCCGGCGTACCGTGCGCGCAGCTGCTGCCCGATATGCGCTGCGCGGTGTTCGGCCGCCCCGAGCGGCCTGCCTTCTGCGGCGGCCTGCGGCCCTCGGCCGAGATGTGCGGCGATTCGCGCGACGCGGCGCTGCACTGGCTGACGCAACTTGAGGTCGCGACCGCGCCGGCATCGGCCCGCGGCGCCTGATCCCAACCTGGAGAACAGTGGATGGCCACGATTTCTCGCCGGCGCTGGCTGGCGGCCTGCGGCACCGCCGCGCTGACCGTGTCGCTCGCCTGGCTGGCCGGCTGCGGCTGGGTCGGCAACGAATACACCTTTTCGCAGAGCCAGCTGCAGTCCGCGCTCGAGCGCAAGTTTCCGTTCAGCCAGCGCTACATGCAGCTGTTCGACATTCAGCTGGCCAACCCGCAACTGGTGCTCGATCCGCAGCGCAATCGCGTCAGCATCGCGTTCGACGCCACGCTGGACAACCGGCTGTTCTTCCGCGAGGCGATGAAGGGACGCTTTGCCCTCGACAGCGCGCTGCGCTACGACCCGGCGACGAAGTCCGTGGTGCTGCAGGATCCCGAGGTCAAGCAGTTCGACGTGGCCGGGCTGCCGCAGCAGTACTCGCGTCAGCTGAACGCGCTCGGCGGCATTCTGGCCGAGCAGCTGCTGCAGGACTATCCGCTCTATACGTTCAAGCCCGACGAGCTCAGGTTCGGCGGCTCGCGTGTCGAGCCCGGTACAATCACCGTGCTGCCGGACGGCATCAACGTCAAGATCAATCGTCCGTAGCAGCGCAGAACAATCGATGCGAGGCCGGCGTTCGCCCGGCCTTCGCGGGGCGGCATGGTCGTGCCGCCCTGGGTCGTCCCCGGTATCAACGCTATTCGCTATTTACGCGTGCTCGTGTGGCTGCGCCAATGCGCCGGCCGGCGGGCGCCTTGTCCCTGAATCGCTCCAATCGTCCGCTATCGCATGGATATCGCCATCGCCCTCAAAGCCCTGATCCTCGGCATCGTCGAAGGACTGACCGAGTTTCTCCCGATCTCCAGCACCGGGCACCTGATCCTGGCCGGCGAGCTGCTGAACTTCAACGACGAGAAGGGCAAGATCTTCGAGATCGTGATCCAGTTCGGCGCGATCCTGGCCGTCTGCTGGGAATTCCGCCGGCGCATCGTCGACGTCGTCGGCGGGCTCGCGACCGAGCCGCGCGCGCAGCGTTTCGCGATCAACGTGATCATCGCGACGGTGCCGGCGATCGTGCTGGCCTTCCTGCTCGGCAAATGGATCAAGGCCTATCTGTTCAACCCGATCACGGTGGCGACGGCGTTTATCGTCGGCGGACTGGTGATCCTGCTGGCCGAATGGCGCGAGAGCCGGCGCGGGCAGGTGTCGCATCCGCAAGGCAATGCGCTGCTCGAGGCGGCCAAGGCCAGCGCGCCGCGCATCGAATCGGTCGACGACATGAACTGGCGCGACGCGCTGAAGGTCGGCATCGCGCAGTGCTTCGCGCTGGTGCCGGGCACCTCGCGCTCGGGCGCCACCATCATCGGGGGCATGCTGTTCGGACTGTCGCGCCAGGTCGCGACCGAGTTCTCGTTCTTCCTGGCGATCCCGGTGATCTTCGGCGCCAGCGTCTACGAACTGTACAAGGCGCGCGACCTGCTGTCGGCCGACGACATCGGCGTGTTCGCGATCGGCTTCGTGTTCGCCTTCCTGTCGGCCTTCCTGTGCGTGCGCTGGCTGCTGCGATTCGTCGCGACGCACGACTTCAAGCCGTTCGCCTGGTACCGCATCGTGTTTGGCGTGCTGGTGCTGGCCACCGCGCAGCTGGGCATCGTGGCCTGGCACGGTTGAACGTTTTGCCGCGTGGTTTGCTCCCCTCTCCGGCTTGCGACAGAGGGGCGGGGGGAGAGGGCATGCGGCGGTGGTCATGCCGGCATGGTTTGAAACCACCTCCCTCTCCCCAACCCTCTCCCCCATGAGGGGGAGAGGGAGAACGCATTAGGTTTGCCAAGCCCCGTAGTGCTGCATTCTTTCTCCCCTCTCCCGCTTGCGGGAGAGGGGCGGGGGAGAGGGCATGCGGCGGTGGTCATGCCAATGCCGATTGAACCACCTCGCTCTCCCCGGCCCTCTCCCCATGAGGGGAGAGGGGGAACGCAATAGGTCGCCTGAGGGTCAGGTCAGCTGTCCTTCAGCCTCCGCTCATCCCCGCTTGCGGAACACCACATCCCAGACGCCGTGTCCAAGCCGTAGCCCGCGGCGCTCGAACTTGGTCACCGGCCGGTAGTCGGGCCGCTCGGCAAAGCCGCCCGGCGTGTCCGAAGTATTCGCCAGCGTCGGCTCGCCCGACAGCACCTCGACCATCTGGTGCGCGTACTCCTCCCAGTCGGTTGCGCAGTGCAGATAGCCGCCCGGCTTCAGGCGGCTCGCCAGCAGCTTGACCAGCGGCGGCTGCACCAGCCGGCGCTTGTTGTGGCGCTTCTTGTGCCACGGATCGGGGAAGAAGATGTGCACGCCGTCCAGGCTCTCCTCGGTCAGCATGTGGGCCACCACTTCGACCGCGTCGTGCTGCAGGATCCGGATATTGCCGATGCCGCGCTCGCCGATCAGCTTGAGCAGTGCCCCCACGCCCGGCTCGTGCACCTCGCAGCCGAGGAAGTTGTCCTGCGGCCGCAGCTGCGCGATATGCGCCGTCGTCTCCCCCATGCCGAAACCGATCTCCAGGATCGATGGTGCTTCTCGCCCGAACGCCGCCTGCCAGTCCAGCGGCTGGCCGGTGTAGGGCAGCACGAAGCGCGGGCCCAGCTCGTCGATGGCGCGCTGCTGGCCGGTCGAGGTCCGCCCCGCCCGGCGCACGAAGGAGCGGATGCGGCGCGGATGGGCGACATTGGCGGCGGGGTCCTGCGCGTGGCCGCTCGGTTCGCCGGCAGTGCCGGACATCTCGTCGTCGGGGAGGGTTGGGGTGGATTCGTCGGGAAGCATGGCAACAAAAAGGCCGCCGGGCGATTCACCGAACAGGGCGAGAGCGGCGGCCAGAGGATACGTTCGTCAGGGGCGCCATTTTACCGCAGGCGTACCGGCGCAATAGCCGCGCCGCTGTTTGTCCCGGGACGATACTTTCGGTCTGCGGTGTGGCCTGTCTTTCAGCGCTGGAATGGGTGCAATGAGCTGCAACGGGCCGAAATGGGCTGCAATGAGCTGGAAATGAGCTGCAATGAGCTGCAATGAGCTAGAATGGGCCAAAACTGCCCGGACGAGGCCAATGACAGTCAGAGATGAGGTTCTTGCTGCACTTCAACAGCAAAGCCGTACGAGCGCCCCATGGCTCAGCTCTACCGAACTTAAAAGTAAAGTCCGGGCCAGCTGGACCACGGTCAAGCGTCAACTCGACGCGCTCGTCCGAGACGGCCAGGTGGTGCGCGAGGGGCGGTCACGCGCCACGCGATATCGCCTTGCCGAGGGCGGCCAGCCGGTCGCGACGGTGGCGCCGCGGCCCGCGGACCGTCTCGGACCGGCGTGGTCCGACGAAAGCCAGGCGATCCTGGCGATACTGTCGCTTCCCTTGGGCATGCGAGAGCCGGTCACCTACGATCGATCGTTCGTCGACGCCTATGTGCCCAACGTCAGCACGTTGCTGCCTCCGAGACTGGCGGCCGCGCTGGCAGAGGAAGGCCGGATGAGCGGCCAGCAGCCTGCCGGCACCTATGCGCGCAAGGTGCTGGAACCGCTGCTGATCGATCTGTCCTGGGCGTCGTCGAGGCTCGAAGGCAACCGCTATTCGCTGCTGGCCACGGAGCAGCTCTTCAAGAGCGGGATCACGGACGGCGACCTCGATGCGGTCATGCTGCTCAATCACAAAGCCGCCATCGAATTCATGGTCGATGCGGTGCCCGAGTATGGGTTGACCACGGTGCTCGTCCGAAACGTGCATGCCATCCTGATGCGCGACCTGCTGGCGGACGCCAGCGGACTCGGCGGCATTCGTCGCAAGGTGGTCAATATCACCGACACGACCTATTTGCCGGCCCAGGTGCCGAACCTGCTCGAAGAGATGCTGGGCCAGATCATCGAGAAGGCCCGAAGCATCAAGAACCCCGTCGAAGCCTCGTTCTTCCTGTGGGTCAATCTCGCCTACCTGCAGCCGTTCGAGGACGGCAACAAGCGCACCAGCCGGCTGTCCGCCAACATTCCGTTGATGCTCTACAACTGTGCGCCGCTGTCGTTCCTCGATATCGAGGTGCGCGACTACGCGTGGGCCATGATGGGCGTCTACGAACACCGCAACGTCGCCTTGGCCGCCGACCTGTTCGAATGGGCTTACCGGCGTTCGATCCGGAAATACGCCGTGATGCTGGAAGCGATGGGCGTTCCCGACCCTGTGCGGCTGCAGTTCCGCGAAGCCTTGAACGAGGCGATCGGCCGCGTGGTACGGGAGCGCCAAACCGCTGAAGAGGCGATCGCCGCCATGTCGCTGCAGCAGGACCAAAGCGAGGTCTTCCGAACCCTGCTCGATGCGGAGCTTCGCAGCCTGGACCTATATAACTGCGCGCGCTATCGCCTGACCCTGCGACAGGTCGAGCAATGGATCAGCGCAGGCAGGCCTCGGTAGCGGTGGAGGCGGGCTCCGAGGTGGCGCACCGGGCAGCGCCCCGAGCGGCGATGTTTCCCGGCTACCACCTCCACTATCCGAGTTGCCGCCATTCGTCGCGGGCGATGCGATCGCTGATCGGGGCACTGCGTTATTCGGCGAAACGGCCGGTATCGCGAGAGAACACCGACAGGCGCTCTTACAACCGGAAGGAACTGCAGGAGGGAAGGGTGGAGCGGGCGATGGGAATCGAACCCACGTCTTTGGCTTGGGAAGCCAAGGTAATAGCCATTATACGACGCCCGCGCGAGGCGGCCATTTTATGCGCGATCCGGCTGCGCGCGCAAGGCGGCTACGCGGGAAGCAGCCGGCAAACGGCTTCGGTGCGGTCGCCTGGCGCGACCCACAGCGTTTCGCCGGGCCGATGAATCGCGTCGGGCAAGGCCAGCCACGGCTCGACGCAATAGAAGTCCGAATCCTCGCGTTCGCTCCAGGTCGTCACGGCTTGCCAGGGGACCGTCCTTCCGTTGGCATCGAGATCGATCCGGATGGCGCGGCCCGTATTGCCGCCATCGCTTGACGGAATCGCCAGCTCGCACGCGCCGGCCACGGGCGCATGCAAGCGGTGGAAGGTGTCCTGCAGGCGCGGGTCGTCCAGTGCGTAGACCGCTTCGCCGGGCTCGGCCGCGGTCAGGCTGCCATCGGGGCGCTGCCGTAGCCATTCGGCCGGCGGCATCGTCAGCCGGCATTGGCCGCGCAATTCGTGAGGCACGGCGAAGTAGAAGTGGTGGCCCGCATAGAAGGGCAGCGGCTCGCGGCCGGCATTGCGCACCGCCAACGTGACTTCGAGCCCGTCTTCCAGCAGCCGGTAGCTTGCCTCGAAGCGGAACGAAAACGGATAGGCGTCGCGCGTCGCATCCGAATCGCTCAGGACCATCGTGATCGAGCGCGCCGGATCGCAGTCGGCGATCTCGAACGGCAGGTCGCGCGCGAAGCCGTGCTGCGGCATGGGACGTACCACGCCGTTGCCATCGCGCCATTTGCCGGCTTCGCCGTCGACGAAATGGCGGCCGATGAAGGGAAACAGCAGCGGATTGCCGCCACGGACCTTCGCCGGGCGCGACCAGTCGGCGTGGTCCGGCCAGTACAGGATGTCGGTGCCGCGATGGATCCAGCGCACCAGGCGGCCGCCGGCCCACGGTGCAAGCAGCAGCGCGTCGTGTTCATCGCCGATGCGGATCAGGTCCTGGTCCTGGAAGCGAAGCGTCGGATAACTGGGCATGGTGGTGACAGAGATCGGGCGGGGGCGATACCGCATGATAACGGCACTGATGGGCCCGGCACTTACGCCACGGCACGCACGGTACGCACGCATGGTACGCGCGCACGGCCTGCGCGACACGCACGATACGCATGACACCACGACACGCACGGCGCGGAACTTCGCCCCCGTCCCGATGCGCTAGGCGGTCGCCGCGCTGGTCTCGCTCAAGTACCGCCGCGCGTATTCGAAGTACCAGTCCAGCGTGTCCGGATTGGCCATCGCGTCGCGATTGGCGATCTTGTCCGGGTCATGGCCCAGCAGCAGCTTCTTGATCGGCACCTCCATCTTCTTTCCCGACAGCGTGCGCGGGATGCCCGGCACCTGCAGGATCGCGTTGGGCACGTGCCGCGACGACAGCGCCTCGCGAATGCGCGCGCGGATCGTGTCGACCAGCTTGTCGTCCAGCGCGATGCCTTCGCGCAGCACGACGAACAGCGGCATATACGAGTCGCGGCCGAGATATTCGAGGTCGACCACCATGCTGTCGAGCACCTCCGGCAGTTCCTCGACCACGCGATACAGCTCGCTGGTGCCCATGCGGATGCCGTGCCGGTTGATGGTGGCGTCCGAGCGGCCATAGATGATGGCGCCGCCGCGCGAGGTGATCTTGATCCAGTCGCCGTGGCGCCAGACGCCGGGGTAGGTATCGAAATAGCTGTCGCGGTAGCGCTTGCCGTCGGTGTCGCCCCACAGATAGAGCGGCATGGACGGCATCGGCTCGGTGCAGACCAGTTCGCCGACCTCGTCGATCCGCGGGTGGCCGGCCTCGTCGAAGGCCTCGACCTTGGCGCCGAGGCAGCGGCATTGCATCTCGCCGGCGTAGACCGGCAGCAGCGGGCAGCCGGCGACGAAGGAGCCGGCGAAGTCGGTGCCGCCGGACATCGGGGCCAGCCAGATATCGGCGCGCACGTTGCGGTAGAGCCAGTCGTAGGCCTCGGCGGGCAGCGGCGAGCCGGTCGAGCCGATGCCGCGCAGGCGGCTCAGGTCGGCCTCGCGCGACGGCACCACGCCGGCCTTGATGCCGCCGGTGAAGAACGCCGCGCCGGCACCGAACACCGTGATGCCGGCGTCTTCGACGAAGCGCCACAGCACGCCGGCATCGGGCCAGGCCGGATTGCCGTCGTAGATGGCGATGGTGCTGCCGAGCAGCAGCCCGGCCACCTGCGCATTCCACATGATCCAGCCGCTGCTGCTGTACCAGTGGAAGACATCGTCAGGGCCGAGGTCGTTATGGAACGCCATCAGCTTCAGCTGCTCGATCACGATGCCGCCGTGGCCGTGGACGATCGGCTTGGGCATGCCGGTGGTGCCCGACGAATAGACGATCCACAGCGGGTGGTCGAACGGCACGCTGTCGATCTGCAGCGGCACCTGATGAGCCAGCGCGTCCTGCCAGCGATGGCGGCGCAGCGCGCTCGCCTTGCCCGGGGCGCTTTCCGGTGCAGTTTCCAGCGTAGTTGCCCGCGCAGTTTCCAGCGCGGTGGTCGGTACCTCGTCCGGCGCCCCCAGCAGCGGCACGACGATCAGGTCCGTCAGCGATGGCAACGCATCGACCAACTGCGCGACGACCGGGGTGCGGTCATAGGTCTTGCCGCCGTAGCGGTAGCCGTCGACGGCAATCAGCACCTTCGGTTCGATCTGGCGGAAGCGGTCAATCACCGCGACCTGTCCCATGTCCGGGGCGCAGCCCGACCAGACCGCGCCGACACTGGCGGTGGCGAGGAAGGCGACGATGGTCTGGGGGATATTGGGCAGATAGCCCGCCACGCGATCGCCGCGCTCGACACCCAGTTGCCGCAGCGTATGGGCCAGCGCCGCGACCTGCGCCTCGAGCGCGTCCCAGCTCAGTTCGGCCAGCGGTTGCGCTTCGCCCGCATGACGGATCGCGGCGCGCTGGCGAGCGGCGCCTTCGCCTGCATGGCGGAACACCTGCTGCACATAGTTCAGCGTGGCCCCTTCGAACCAGCGCGCACCCGGCATTTCCCGGCGCGTCAGCACCTGCCTGGCCGGCGTGTCGAAGCGGACGTCGAAGTAGGCACGGATCGCGTCCCAGAAGGCCTCGATCTCGGTGACCGACCAGCGCCACAGGCTGTCGTAGTCGTCGAACGCGAGGCCGTGCGTTTCGCGCAGCCAGCGCATGAAGGGCGTCAGCCGCGCGCGCTCGCGTACCGCGGGCGACGGCGTCCAGACCAGCTTGCCTTCTTCCAGTGTCGTCATGTCTCCTCCTCTGCCTTGTTTTTTGCGCCCGCGCCGATGGGGCGCGGGTCGGGATGGCTCAAGGGATGGGGGCGGGCGCCGCCGGCGCCCGCGCGGCGCTCAGATGCCGCCGAGGCAAAGGTACTTCAGCTCGAGGTACTCGTCGATGCCGTAGGTCGAACCCTCGCGGCCGAGCCCCGACTGCTTGACGCCGCCGAACGGTGCCACCTCGTTCGAGATCAGGCCGGTGTTGATGCCGACCATGCCGTATTCGAGCTGCTCGGCGACGCGCCAGACGCGGCCGATATCGCGGCTGTAGAAATACGAGGCCAGCCCGAACTCGCTGGCATTGGCCAGCGCCACCGCTTCCTGCTCGTCGCGGAACTTGAACACCGCGGCCACGGGGCCGAAGGTTTCCTCGCGCGAGATCAGCATCTCGGGGGTGGCATCGGCCAGCACGGTCGGCGCGATGAAGCGGCCGGAGCCCAGGCCCTCGACCAGCTTGCCGCCGGTCAGCAGGCGCGCGCCGCGCGAGGTCGCATCGTCGATATGCTGGCGCACCTTCTGTACCGCCTGGTCATCGATCAGCGGGCCCTGCGCGACGCCGGCGTCGAAGCCGTTGCCCACGCGCAGCCCCTCGGCCTGGCGCGCCAGCTTGGCGACGAACTCGTCGTAGATCGACTCGTGCGCATAGAAGCGGTTGGTGCAGACGCAGGTCTGGCCGGCATTGCGGTACTTCGACGCGATCGCGCCCTCGACCGCGGCGTCGATGTCGGCATCGTCGAACACGATGAAGGGCGCGTGGCCGCCCAGTTCCAGCGCGATCTTCTTGACCGTCGGCGCGCATTGCTCCATCAGGATGCGGCCCACCGGGGTCGAGCCGGTAAACGACAGATGGCGGACCACCGGCGACGCGCACAGCGTCTTGCCGATCGCGATCGACTGGTCGGCGTCGCCGGTGACGATATTGATCACGCCGGCCGGGATGCCGGCGCGGTGCGCCAGTTCGGCCATCGCCAGCGCACACAGCGGCGTCTGCTCGGCCGGCTTGACGACGATGGTGCAGCCGGCGGCCAGCGCGGGCGCGCACTTGCGCGTGATCATCGCGATCGGGAAGTTCCACGGCGTGATCGACGCGCAGACGCCGATCGGCTGCTTCAGCACCACCATGCGCTTGTCGGCCCAGGTCGAGGCCGGCACGTCGCCGCTGACGCGCTTGGCTTCCTCGGCGAACCACTCGATAAAGGACGCGCCGTAGACGACCTCGCCCTTCGATTCGGCCAGCGGCTTGCCCTGTTCCGCGGTCATCAGCGCGGCAAGGTCGTCGGTGTGGGCGATCAGCAGATCGAACCAGCGGCGCATCAGGTTGGCGCGCTCCTTGGCCGTCTTCGCGCGCCAGGCCGGCCAGGCGGCCTCGGCGGCGGCGATCGCGCGCTCGGTTTCCGCGGCGCCCAGGTTGGCTACCTGCAGCAGTTCCTCGTTGTTGGCCGGGTCGATCACCGGGAAGGTCGTGCCGTTGTCGGCGCCGACCCATTCGCCGTTGACATAGGACTGGCTGCGGACCAGGGCACGGTCCTGGATTCGGTCTAGCGCATTGGCCATCGTGGTCTCCTGTAATCGGTTCTGGTTGCAGATGATAGCGGGGGATGGCGGCGGCCGCGTCCGGGCTGCCTGGAGCGCCGGACGCCCGGCTGTCTGGGACCCCCAGGCTCTCAGCCGCCGGACGGCTGCGCGAACAGCGTCTCCCACATGCCGTCGACGCGGGTCTTGATCGCCGCGTCCATCTGGATCGGACGCCCCCATTCGCGCGTGGTTTCGCCGGGCCACTTGTCGGTGGCATCGATGCCCATCTTCGAGCCGAGGCCCGACACCGGCGAGGCGAAGTCCAGGTAGTCGATCGGCGTATTGTCGACCAGCACCGTATCGCGCGTCGGATCGACCCGCGTGGTGATCGCCCAGATCACCTCCTTCCAGTCGCGCACGTCGACATCGTCGTCGACCACGACGATGAACTTCGTATACATGAACTGCCGCAGGAAGCTCCAGACGCCGAACATCACGCGCTTGGCGTGGCCGGCGTACTGCTTCTTCATGCGCACCACCGCCATCCGGTAGCTGCAGCCCTCGGGCGGCAGATAGAAATCGGTGATCTCGGGAAACTGCTTCTGCAGCAGAGGCACGAACACCTCGTTCAGCGCGACGCCGAGCACCGCGGGTTCGTCGGGCGGCTTGCCGGTGTAGGTCGAGTGATAGATCGGATCGCGCCGCATCGTGATGCGGTCGATCGTGAAGACCGGAAACCAGTCCTGCTCGTTGTAGTAGCCGGTATGGTCGCCGAACGGGCCTTCCAGCGCGTGCTGGTAGCCGGACGGATGCGTGGGGTCGGGCTGGATATGGCCCTCGAGCACGATCTCGGCCGAGGCCGGCACGCTCAGTTCGGACAGCGTCGGCGTCAGGCAGCCGGCCAGTGCGGTGCGGCTGCCGCGCAGCAGGCCGGCGAACTGGTATTCGGACAGCGTGTCGGGCACCGGCGTCACCGCGCCGAGCATCGTGGCCGGATCGGCGCCCAGTGCGACCGCGATCGGAAACGGCTTGCCCGGATTGGCCAGCGCGTGCTCGCGGAAGTCAAGGGCGCCGCCGCGGTGCGCCAGCCAGCGCATGATGACCTGGTTGCGGCCGATCACCTGCTGCCGGTAGATGCCCAGGTTCTGCCGCTTCTTGTGCGGGCCCTTGGTGACCACCAGCCCCCAGGTGATCAGCGGCGCGGCGTCGCCGGGCCAGCACTTCTGGATCGGCAGGCGCGCCAGGTCGACGTCGTTGCCTTCCCAGACGATCTCCTGGCAGGCCGGGCTCGACACCTTCTTCGGCGCCATGTCCCAGACCGACTTGACCAGCGTGAACAGCTTGCCGGCTTCGCGCAGGCCGCGCGGCGGCTCCGGTTCCTTCAGCGCCGACAGCACACGCCCGATGTCGCGCAGATCGGCCAGCGATTCCGCGCCCATGCCCAATGCGACCCTGCGTGGTGTGCCGAACAGATTGGCCAGCACCGGCATGTCGAAAATCGCCTCACCACCTGCCGTGGCGTTGCCCGCCGCCTTGTGCGTGGGCCGTTCGAACAGCACGGCGGGCCCTTCGGCACGCAGCAGGCGATCGCAGATCTCGGTCATTTCGAGGTCGGGCGACACCGGCGCCGCGATGCGCCGCAACTCGCCCTGTTGTTCGAGCTGACCGATGAAATCGCGCAAGTCTTTGTATTGCATCAGGAATTTGTGGTTTGGCGAGGGGCGCGGCAATGGCGCCGCGCTCGTCGGAGTGTCGATCTGAGTGAGCTACGGTCCATATTGGACCGCTTCGGAAGAAAAATTTTGCGGCACAGCGTACCGGCAAATTGTAAGTTTTTTTGAAAGACAGGCGGACGAGCAGGGCGGGACATCCTAGGCCAGCACTACGATTGCGGCCAGCTGAGTGATTCCTGCACCCCACGATAGCGGGGTTTTGATATAACGAAAAGGAATTGTTTTAGATTCCTTAATTCTTGACTCGATATAAAACGGTTTTTACAATCGCGTCTGCTCAAAGGTGTGCTGCGTTGCAACAACGAACTTCTCGATCCTGTCAAGGGGTGTAACGCAGATCACCACGTTGGATCAACCAGAGCGGACCGCTACAAGGGAGGTCCCTCCGATCACCGCCGGCAACGACCGGCGCGTCTTGAGTCTTCGCAGCAGGGCAGGCTACCCCAAGAGCCTCCTCTGCTAATCGCTGGGCGCTTGGGGAGCGCCCACCAACAACAGATGCCGGTCGTCCCTGCAAGGCGGTGCGGTGTCCTTACTTGACTACGTTGCCAGAGCACGGTGATGCGTGGGCGAATGCCCTGCAGGGCCGGGAGACGGCGGCGCATGGAGGTAAGCATGAGTGGTTGGAAAACCCTTCATCTTCCCGGTGTCGGGCGGGCGTTGCAGGTCCGCTTCAGGCAACCGGTTCCCGGTGTGCGGCGCGCCCTGCAGGTTCGTCTCGCGCATCCGGTGGCCGGCCGCGCACTGCGCGGCGGTCGTGCAACGTTGAAGTACGCGCTGAACAGCGCGGGTCTGATTGCGGTGGTGGCCGGCATTTCGCTGTCGGTCAGCCAGGAATGGCGCACCGCGCTGGCCGGCATGCTGGCCGGCGACGAAGCGCCTGCCATTCTGCTGGAGGCGGCGACCGCATCGGCGCCCGTCCATGCCAGCACGGCGGACGTGGCGGCGGCCAAGCTGCTGCCGGCGGTCAAGGTACCGGCGGCTGGCGCCACGGTGCCTGCCGTTGCGCCGGCCGGCCTGCCGAGCGTCTCGGGCGTTGGCGAATGGGCCAATGCAGGCCAGTCGAAGGTGCCGTCGGTCGCGCATCTGGCGGCCCGTATCCCGGCCCAGCGCGTGGCCCTGGACGCGCGCTACAGCAGCACGCTGGCCAATGCACGCGAACAGGCCGCGGTGGCCGAGTACATCGCGCGCAAGTACCGCGTGGCCGCGCAGGCGACCGCGCAACTGGTCAAGGCCGCCTATCTGACCGGCCGCGAGGTCGGCATCGATCCGCTGCTGATCCTGGGCGTGATCGCGATCGAGTCCAGCTTCAATCCGTACGCTGAGAGCGGCGTGGGCGCGCAGGGCCTGATGCAGGTCATGACCAAGGTCCACCAGGACAAGTACGAGCACGTCGGCGGCGTCGCGGCTGCACTGAATCCTTACGCCAACATCAAGATCGGTGCGCTGGTGCTGAAGGACTGCATCGCCCGCGCCGGCTCGATCGAAGGCGGCCTGAAATACTACGTCGGCGCGACGACGGCCACCGATGGCGGCTATGGCGCCAAGGTGCTGGCCGAGCGCGCGAAGCTGCGTCAGGTGCTGGGCATCCGCGGCAATGCACCGGCGGCGACGCCGGACGCGACCGAGTCGCTGCCGGGCCTGTCGTCGACCAAGACGCAGGCCGAACATACGCCCGAGCCGCAGGACGGCATCGAGCTGGAGGCGGCGCAGGCGCCCCGCAAGGCCTGATTGCCGGATTGCGGCGCGGCTTTGTCCGCGTCCGCGCAGGGCTCAAAGAAAAGCGGCGCAGCCTGATCGGCTGCGCCGCTTTCGTTTTGGCGGGCCGCGATGGCCGCCGCGATTGCGCTATCTCTATTTCCCGAACAGCTTGCCGAGCCGCCGCATTGCTTCCTCGATATGCGCCATCGACGTGGCGTACGAGATGCGAATGTACTCGCGCGCGGTATGCGGACCGAAGTCCAGACCGGGCACCAGCACCACGCCGGCATCGTGCAGCATCGCCTGCGTCAGCCGGTCCGAATCGCCGGCGGCCGGGTGCTGGACGCCGCGGCAGTCCGCATAGACATAGAACGCGCCATCGGGCCTGACCGGCACGCCAAAGCCCAGCGCCTCGAGCGCGGGCACGATGGCGTCGCGGCGGCGCTGGAATTCGGCCTTGCGCTCGTCGTAGATCGCCAGTGCCTCGGGCGTGAAGCAGGCCAGCGCGGCGTGCTGGGCTACCGCCGACGCGCAGATGAACAGGTTCTGCGCGACCTTCTCGAAGTCCGCCACCAGCGCGTCCGGTACCACCAGCCAGCCCAGCCGCCAGCCCGTCATGTTGAAGTACTTGGAGAAGCTGTTCACCGTGACGACATTGTCGTCGAGCGACAGCGCCGACACCGGCGCGCCGTCGTACGACAGCCCCTGGTAGATCTCGTCGACGATCGCGAAGCCGCGGCGCTGCCGCACCTCGGCGAGGATGCGCGCCAGCTCGTCGGGCAGGATCGAGGTGCCGGTCGGGTTCGACGGCGAGGCCAGCAGCACGCCGCGGGTCGATTCGCCCCAGTGTTCGCGCACCTGATCGGCGGTCAGCTGGAAGCGCGCCTCCGGGCCGCTGGGAACCATCCTGGCGACGCCGTCGAATGCCGCGACGAAGTGACGGTTGCAGGGATAGCTCGGGTCCGGCATCAGCACCTCGGCGCCGATCTCGACCAGCACCGCGCAGGCGAGCAGCAGCGCGCCCGAGGCGCCGGCCGTGACGATGACCCGCCGGGCCGGGATATCGATCCCATAGGCGCTCTTGTAATAGCCGGCGATCGCCTCGCGCAGCGCATGGATGCCGAGCGCGCCGGTGTATTGCGTCACGCCGCGACGCATTGCCGCTTCCGCCGCCCGAACCACCGGCTCGGCCGCGGTGAAGTCGGGCTCGCCGATGCCCATGTGGATGATGTGGCGGCCGGCTCGTTCGAGCTCGGCGGCCTGCTTGGCCAGCTCCATCACGTGGAAGGCGCGGATATTGGCGAGGCGGGAGGCGGTGGCGAGGCGCTGTGGGTCCATGGCGGGAAACGGTGGAAACGGTGGAGTCGGTGGAGTGGGCGGGAAAAGCGGTGCGAGGGCCAGCGAGGCGCGGGCCCAGCCGCAATCATCGCCGGAAATGAAAACACCCGCCTGGGCGGGTGTCGGTCCGGCGCATGCCGCGGGGCAGGGCGCCGGTCAGCGCCGGGCGGCGACCTCGGTGGCGCGCACCTGCGCGGCGACCTTGTCGAGCACGCCGTTGACGTACTTGTAGCCTTCGACGCCGCCAAAGGTCTTGGTCAGCTCGACGGCCTCGTTGATGACGACCTTGTACGGGATGTCGATGCAGTGCACCAGCTCGTAGCTGCCGATCAGCAGCGCGGCGCGCTCGACCGGGGACAGCTCGTCGACGGTGCGGTCCAGGAACGGCGAGAAGGCCGCGGTCAGCCGTTCTTCCTCGCGCACGGCGCCGTTGAGCAGCGCGTCGAAATGTTCGCGGTCGGCCTTGTTGAAGCCTTGCGCATCGTGCAGATGGGCCTGGATCGCGCCGATGTCGTTGCGGTTCAGCAGCCACTGGTACAGGCCCTGCAGCGCCAGTTCGCGCGAGCGGCGGCGCGCGCTCTTGGGCGGCGCCTTGGCGTCGGAGCGGCCGGACTTGGCGGCAGGCTTGCCGCCCTGTGCTGCATCACTCATCGTCGTCCTCGTCCTCGTCCTCGTCGTCCTGGCCGCGCAGCGAATCGAGCGCCGCCACCAGGTTCGCCATTTCCACCGCGGCACGCGCGCAGTCGCGACCCTTCTCGCGGGTGCGGGCATGGGCCTGGGCGTCGGTATCGACGGTCAGGATGCCGTTGGCGATCGGCAGGTTGAAGTCCAGGCCGACGCGCGTGATGCCCGCGCCCGACTCGTTCGAAACCAGTTCGAAGTGGTAGGTTTCGCCGCGCACCACGGCGCCCAGCGCGATCAGCGCGTCGAACTGGCCGCTCTCGGCCATCTTCTGCAGCGCCAGCGGGACTTCGAGTGCGCCGGGCACCGTCACCACCAGCGTGTCTTCGCCTTCGATGCCCAGCTTTTCCAGCTCGGCCAGGCAGGCTTCACGCAGTTCGTCGCAGACCGGCTCGTTGAAACGCGCCTGCACGATGCCGATGCGCAGGCCTTCGCCGTCGAGGTTGCTCGGGTAGAAACCGTGATCCATATCGTTCTCCAGGGTTCGGTGGGCAGCCGTGCCCGGGATGGGCCGGCCGCTGGTGTTGGGGGGACGCTCAGTCGTCGTCGCCGTTCATCGGCTGGTAGCCGGTCACTTCGAGATCGTAGCCGGTCATGCTGGGCATCTTGCGCGGCGAGGCCAGCACGCGCATCTTGCCGACGCCCACGTCGCGCAGGATCTGCGCGCCGATGCCGTAGGTGCGCAGGTCCGGCTTGCGCGGGGCGCGCGTCTGGGGCTCGTCCAGCGCGCTGAATTGCGCGAACAGCCGCTCGGCGCTGTCGCCGCAGTTCAGCAGCACCATCACGCCGCTGTCGGCCGCGCCGATCGCCTCGAGCGAGGCCGGCACGGTCCACGAGTGGGTGGTGCGGGAGACTTCGAGCAGGTCCAGCACCGACAGCGGCTCGTGCACGCGCACCAGCGTTTCGCGGTCGGGCTGCGGTTCGCCCTTGATCAGCGCCAGATGGGCGTGGCCGCTGGGCTTGTCGCGGTAGGCGATGCTGCGGAAGGTGCCGTACGGCGTCTGCATGGTGCGCTCGCCGACGCGGTCGACGATGCATTCGGTGCGGCTGCGGTAGTGGATCAGGTCGGCGATGGTGCCGATCTTCAGGCCGTGCAGCTCGGCGAATTCGATCAGGTCCGGCAGCCGCGCCATGGTGCCGTCGTCCTTCATGATTTCGCAGATCACCGCGGCCGGGGTCACGCCGGCCAGCGCGGCCAGGTCGCAGCCCGCCTCGGTATGGCCGGCGCGCATCAGCACGCCGCCGGGCTGGGCGGTCAGCGGGAAGATGTGACCGGGCTGGACCAGATCGCTGGGCCTGGCGTCGCGCGCGACGGCGGCCTGCACGGTGCGGGCGCGGTCGGCCGCCGAAATGCCGGTGGTCACGCCTTCGGCCGCCTCGATCGACACCGTGAAGGCGGTGCCGTGCGGGGTGCCGTTGCGGCTGACCATCGGATGCAGTTCCAGCTGGCGGCAGCGCTCGGGCGTCAGCGTCAGGCAGATCAGGCCGCGGCCGTACTTGGCCATGAAGTTGATCGCCTCGGGCGTGACGAAGTCGGCCGCCAGCACCAGATCCCCCTCGTTCTCGCGGTCTTCCTCGTCGACCAGGATAACCATGCGGCCGGCACGGATCTCGGCAATGATGTCTTCGGTTGGGGCGATCGTCATGAGGTAGGCAAAGGAAAGTCTGGCGGGGGCGGCCCCGGGGCGGTGCCCGTGAGGCGACTGCGGCGCGCCGGGGCGGCGCGCGGTTTAACCCGGCATTGTACGCGATGCGAGCCGGGGGCAAGGGGCCCGGCGCCGGGCCTGGGCCTCGGCAGCCGGGCCGGCCTGCGCGGCCGGTGCCGGCCGTCAGAGGCGTTCGCCTGCCTTGCCCTCGGCGTTCAGCATCCGCTCGACATAGCGGGCGATCAGGTCGATCTCCAGATTGACCTTCGCGCCTGGGCGCAGGTCCTGCAGCGTGGTCACCTCGATCGTGTGGGGGATCAGGTTGATCGAGAATTCGCAGCCGTCGGGCTGGTCGGCCACGCGGTTGACCGTCAGCGAGACGCCGTTGACCACCACCGAGCCCTTGTAGGCCAGATAGCGCGCCAGCTCGCGCGGCGCCTTGACGCGCAGCTCGTGCGATTCGCCGACCGGCGCGAAATGGGTGACCTCGCCCAGGCCGTCGACATGGCCGGACACCAGGTGGCCGCCTAGCCGGTCGGCCAGCCGCAGCGCCTTTTCCAGATTGACGCGGCCAGGCTGCGCGAGGCCGGTGGTCTTGTCCAGCGATTCGCGCGAGACCTCGACGTCGAACCGGCCGGGCTGCAGCGCCACCACGGTCATGCAGGCGCCCTGGATGGCGATGCTGTCGCCGATCTGCACGTCGGACAGGTCGAGCCCGCCCGCGTCGATCTGCAGCCGTACGCCGGCGTCATTGGAGTTCTGGTCGCCCAGCGGCGTCACGGAGTCGATGCGGCCGACGGCCGCCACAATGCCAGTAAACATGGTCTGGTCAGCAGGGAGAGAGAAGGGGAAAGCGAAAGGGGGAAGCGAAAGCGGCATGCTGGCGGCCCGAAGAATGACGTGCCGCTCAGCTCGCCGGATGGCGGCGCGCGATCAGCCGCAGGTCGTCGCCGACCTGCCGCACGTCGTGCCAGCGGAAGGCCGGCGCGTCCTGCAGCCGGGCCAGCGGCGGCAGGTTGAACATGCCCTGGGCGTCGCCGAGCAGCCGGGGCGCCAGATAGATCAGCAATTCGTCGGCGCAGCCCTCGCGGATCAGCGACCCGTTGAGCTTGAAGCCGGCCTCGACATGCAGCTCGTTGATGCCGCGCCGGCCCAGTTCCTCCAGCATGCGGCGCAGCTCGACCTTGCCGTGCGCGTTGGGCAGCACCACCACTTCGGCGCCGCGTGCCTCCAGCGCGCTGCGGCGCGCGCGGTCGTCGATCGCACAGAACACCAGTACGGGTTTGGCGAAATCCCCGGTGTCCGGCGCCAGCATGCGGGCGTCCAGTGGCACCTCCAGGCGCGAGTCGATCAGCACGCGCTGCGGCTGGCGAGGCGTGTCGACGGCGCGCACGGTCAGTTGCGGGTCGTCGTCGCGCACCGTGCCGATGCCGGTCAGGATCGCGCAGGCGCGGGCACGCCAGGCATGGCCATCGTCGCGTGCGGCCTGGCCGGTGATCCACTGGCTGGTGCCGTCGTGCAGCGCGGTGCCGCCATCGAGCGAGGCGGCGACCTTGACGCGGACCCACGGCAGCCCTCGCGTCATGCGCGAGACGAAGCCGATATTCAGATCGCGCGCCTCCTTCTCCAGCAGGCCGCAGCGCACGTCGATGCCGGCATCGCGCAGCCGCTGCAGGCCGCGTCCCGATACCGTGGGATTCGGATCCTCCATCGCCGCGACCACGCGCTTGACGCCGGCGCGCACCAGCGCGTCGGCGCACGGCGGTGTCCGGCCGAAATGGCTGCATGGCTCGAGCGTGACGTAGGCGGTCGCCCCGGCAGCATCGATGCCGCGCGCGGCGGCGTTTTTCAGCGCCTGGATCTCCGCATGGTCCTGGCCCGCGGGCTGCGTATAGCCTTCGCCGATCACCTTGCCGCCCTTGGTCAGCACACAGCCCACGCGCGGGTTCGGCGTGGTGATGAACATGCCGCGCGCGGCCAGCGCGAGGGCCTGCTGCATGGCGGCGTGATCGGTTTCGGAGAACATGAGTGGGCGGTTTCCTGCCGGTTGTCTTGACGGGGTGACTGGCGCGATGGGCTGGCGCGATGGACTGGCGTATTGCTCTGGCGTAGTTGGCTCGCGTGGTCGGATCCGGCATGCCGGGCCGCGCTTCGGGGCCCGCGTGGCTCAGGGCCCGGCGTCGGTCCGGCTGTCGCAGTCGGTGTCCTGCCCGGGCGTACAGATGCGCAGGCGGCCCAGCGCGCCGAGCCTGACCTGACGCTGCGCGTGGCCGCAGCGCAGGGTAAAGGTGGCGGCATAGAAGCCGCCACGTTCCGACCGAGAGTATCCCACAGG
The DNA here is from genome assembly GCF_013347325.1 of Cupriavidus gilardii. Taxonomy (NCBI): domain Bacteria; kingdom Pseudomonadati; phylum Pseudomonadota; class Betaproteobacteria; order Burkholderiales; family Burkholderiaceae; genus Cupriavidus; species Cupriavidus gilardii. The sequence continues at coordinate 665,401 of NZ_CP054626.1, forward strand.
AGCCAGCCGCAGCGCGTGGCTGCCGTCCGTGGCGCGCAGCGCGACGCGCAGGCAGCCGGCGCCGAGGGTCACCACGGACAGCGCGGGGGCCTCGCCGATCTCGTTGGCCTCATTGGGCTCATTGGGCTCTCCGGCGACGATGCGCCAGCCGCGCGAGAAGTCGGGGAAGCCTTGACGCGGCGACAGCAGGACGTTGCCGCGCCTGGCCAGCGCGAATTCGCGCGCCGTCTCGATCGAGGCCACCAGCAGGTCGGCGGCGACGCGGACCTGCTGGCGCTCCAGCGCATCGCGATACGACGGATAGCCGGCGGCGGAGAGCATTGCCGTGATGGCAAGCGCGGCCAGCGATTCGATCAGCGTGGTCCCCGTATTGCCTGCGCCGTGCCGCCGGCGATCGCCGCGCCGCGCGCTCAGCACCCTGCGGGCCATGGTACGGGGCCCGCCATGTCCGCCGATTCGATCAGCCACTCCCCGCCGCTGCGCAGGATCAGCGTGCCGCAGGCGGGGTCCGGCCATTGGGGCGCGGCATGCAGTTCGATGCAACGGTCGAGGCCGGCATCGGTGCAGGGCAGCGCCGCGAGACGGTATTGCGGTTGCGCCGGCGGCGCCGGCAGCCACTGTGGCCAGGTTCCGGCCGGCCGGCGCCCGCCGTCGTCGGCAAAGCTGCCGCGGGCCATCGCGTGGCGCTGCAGCTCGAGCATCGCCGCGATCATCGCGGTGCGCGCCTGCACGCGCCAGCTGCGCTGCAGATGCCGATGCCAGCTGGCGGCCGCGAGGCCGGCAACGATGGCAGCGATGGTGATCGCCACCAACAGCTCGATCAGTGTGAAGGCGGCGGGGCGGGGCACGATCATGGCGGATATGGCGGCACGAGTTCGCGCCAGCCCAGGCGCCGGATGCCGGCGGGTCCCGGCTGGCTTGCGGCGCCGTCGCGTGGAGACGGATCGATCCATTCGGTTTGCAGCACGACACGGGCGGCAGGATCGCGTCCCTGGCCCAGTGCGGTGATGCGGTAGCGCTGCGCGTGCACGCCGGCGGGCGCCGATGCGCCGGTTTCCTTTTGCGGCAGCCGTTCGATCAGATAGCGCGGCACCGTGGTCGCACCGGCCATCTCCGCAGGGATGACGGGCAGCGTCGCGCCGGTCGCCGATCCGATCGGGATGCCGATGTCGTCGGCAGGCGGGCCCACCCCCATCCAGGCCCGCCACGGCGGCGGCTGCCCCACGGCGGCGCTGCACAAGCCGCGCTGCGCCTGCGTGCCGCAACGACCGGGCGCAGGCCAGGCCGATGCCGCGCTGGCCGCGGCGCTGGCCGCCACCTTCGTGTTGCCGCGCAGATCGTGCTCGCCATCGGTCAGTGCAAGCTCGGCGTTGCGCAACGCAATCTCGCGTTCGAGCCGCTGGCCGATCGCCTGATGTCCTGCCAGCAGCAGCACGAACAGCGCCCCGGCCAGGGCCAGCGTCAGCGTCGACATCACGACCACGGAAATCAGCGTGATGGCGCCGCGTTCAGCTTGCCGAGACATCGCCTCGTCCTTGGCTTTCAACATGGCGACCCCGCGCAGAACGGCGCATTGCGCAGCCATACCGTGGTGGCGAAGACCCGCCTCGATGCGTTGGGCCGGGAGCGCGGCCGGAACACGATATCGTCGCCCTGCTCACCGGCCATGCGCGCGGGCAGCAGAGGCAGCATCGGCCGCGGCGCAGCATCCGTGCCGGCACCGGTGCGCAGCACCAGCGCGATCTGCACGGCCAACACGCTGCACCACGCACCGGGTCCGGCCACGGCAAGCTCGCTGGCGCGCAGGAAGGCGTCGACGCGGCCATCGCCATCGCGGTCGATGCCATAGCGCAGCTGCAGGGTCTCGACGCCGCGGGCCAGCGCCCCTGTGCTCCAGGTCCTGCCAGCGCTGCCGCCACCGTTGCCTCCATCGCCGCGCCCCGGGTAGCGGCACAGCAACTGCGGCTCGCCGTCGGCACCGTCGGCGACGTACAGCAGATTGGCGGTCAGATAGTCCGCCGCTGGCGGCGCCGATGCCGGCCTGGTCGCAACAGGGGCGGCCGCGATGGGGACGGGGTATCCGCTGCAGTCGGTCAGATAGCGGTCCGGCAGCGCCGGATCGCCGGCCGGATGATCGCCGCCGAAGCGGATCAGCAGCGCATCGCTGCCGGCGACGCCGGGTTTGTCGCAAGCGAGCGTGCCGCCGAGCCTCGGTTGGCCGCAGTCGTCGCGGCCGCTCAGCGGCGGAGGCAGGGCAGTGGTCGGATCCGGATGCCAGCCCGCGTGGCGCAGCAGCGTGGCAATCGCGTCGAGCAGGGCGGCGCCGCGCTGTTCGAGCTCGCGCTGCTCGGCCGCGATTGCGTAGGCGGAACGCACCGTCAGGAAGACCGTCACCGCAGCGCCGGTCGCCAGCGTGCCGAGCAGCAGGCCGACCATCACGTCGACCAGCGACGATCCGGCGGGCATACGCGCACGCCGTGGCATCGCCCTGCCGCGGCCCGCGGCCGATGAGGACGTGGGCCCGCCGAGCACGATCGCACTCATGGCCGCAGCCGCAGCGCGATCGCGCGCAACGCGGCCCGGGAATGGGCGACGCCGGCCTCGCTGCGCGAGCCTGGCGATGAAGCCAGGGGGCCGACCACGACGACGCGCTGGCCGGCCGGACAGTCGGACTGCGCCGCGTCGGCCGGTACCGATGCGCACCAGCGTGGCGCCGGCAGGCCGCCGGCTTGCGAGACTGCCGGAAGCCTGGCGGGATCGGGTAGCGCATCCGGCCCCGCCAGCCCGGCGAGTTCCGCGCCCTCGCCGGCGAGCCGCAGCGCCTGGCCGATCAGCAAGGGATCACGCCACCATTGCAGCGCGGCCGGGCCGAGCCGGGCCAGCGGCAGCAGGCCGATGCCCAGCACCGCCAGTGCGATCAACGATTCGATCAGCAGGTAGCCGCGGCGCCGCACGCGCCCGCCAGCAGATCGGTAGAGAAAGGAAGGGGAAGCCGCCGAAGGGATCGCAACCATCGCTCTGGTCCTGTGCGTGACAAGCGGGGACCAGAGTAATCGTCAGCGGGCGGAGATCCGGTGTCGAATCGTGGAGGATTCGACAAGGTTTGCAACAGCGGCAAGGCTGGCCGCAACGGCGGCGGCAACGACCATGAGCAAGGCCGCTGCGCCCCTGGGCGCCACCTCAGCGCTTGCCGTTGGGCGAGCTGACCTCGGCCAGCACGTCGGAGAACTCGGACACGTCCTCGAAGCTGCGATAGACCGAAGCGAATCGGATATAGGCGATCTTGTCGAGCTTGCGCAGTTCGCGCATCACCAGTTCGCCGACCTGGCTGCTCGGGATTTCCTTCTGTCCCAGCGCCAGCAGCTTTTCCTCGATGCGCGCGATCGCCTCGTCGATGGCCTCGGCCGACACCGGCCGCTTGCGCAGCGCGAGCCGCATCGAATCCTTCAGCTTGCTGCGCGCGTAATCGACGCGGCTGCCGTTCTTCTTGACGATGGCCGGGAAGAACAGCTCGATCCGCTCATAGGTGGTGAAGCGCCGGTCGCAGGCCTCGCAACGGCGGCGCCGGCGCACGGTGTCGCCTTCCTCGGACATGCGGGTGTCGAGCACCTGGGTATTGGAGTGACCGCAGAAGGGACATTTCATCGGACCACCTGGAGGCGGAGGTTGAGCGGCCGCGCGCCGCCGGCAATCGGCGGCGCGCGGCGACGGCCGATCAGCCGTAGACCGGGAAGCGCTTGGTCAGCGCCGCGACCTGCTCGCGCACGCGCGCAATGTTGGCGGCGTCGTGCGGGTTGTCCAGCACGTCGGCGATCAGGTTGGCGACCTGGCGCGCTTCCTCTTCCTTGAAGCCGCGCGTGGTCATCGCCGGCGAGCCCAGGCGGATGCCCGAGGTCACGAACGGCTTTTCCGGATCGTTCGGGATCGCGTTCTTGTTGACCGTGATATGGGCGTCGCCGAGGATCTTCTCGGCTTCCTTGCCGGTGATCTGCTTGGCGCGCAGGTCGACCAGCATCACGTGGCTCTCGGTGCGGCCCGAGACGATGCGCAGGCCGCGCGCGATCAGCGTGTCGGCCAGCGCCTGGGCGTTCTTGACGACCTGCTGCTGATAGGCCTTGAACTCCGGCGACAGCGCTTCCTTGAACGCGACCGCCTTGCCGGCGATCACGTGCATCAGCGGGCCGCCCTGGATGCCGGGGAAGATCGCCGAGTTGATGGCCTTCTCATGTTCGGCCTTCATCAGGATCACGCCGCCGCGCGGGCCGCGCAGGCTCTTGTGCGTGGTGGTGGTGACGAAGTCCGCGTGCGGCACCGGGTTCGGGTAGACGCCAGCGGCGATCAGGCCTGCGTAGTGCGCCATGTCGACCATGAAATAGGCGCCGACCGACCTGGCCACCGCGGCGATGCGCTCGAAGTCGATGCGCAGCGAGAAGGCCGACGCGCCGGCGATGATCAGCTTCGGCTTCTTTTCCTGGGCCAGCTTTTCCAGCGCGCCGTAGTCGATGTCCTCGTCGGCGTTCAGGCCGTAGCTGACCACGTTGAACCACTTGCCGCTCATGTTCAGCGCCATGCCGTGGGTCAGGTGGCCGCCTTCGGCCAGGCTCATGCCCATGATCGTGTCGCCCGGCTTGAGCACGGCGAAGAACACGCCCTGGTTGGCCTGCGAGCCCGAATTCGGCTGCACGTTGGCGGCCTCGGCGCCGAACAGCTGCTTGACGCGATCGATCGCCAGCTGCTCGACGACGTCGACATATTCGCAGCCGCCGTAATAGCGCTTGCCGGGATAGCCCTCGGCGTACTTGTTGGTCAACTGCGACCCCTGGGCAGCCATCACGGCCGGCGAGGTGTAGTTCTCGGAGGCGATCAGCTCGATATGGTCTTCCTGGCGCTGATTTTCCTGCTGGATGGCGGACCAGAGTTCGGGATCGATCTGATCGATCGTGTAGCGGCTGCGTTCGAACATGGCGAGACTCGTCTGTAGAAGGATCGGTGAAAACCGTGCAATGACGGCGGATTGACCGAAGAATACGGGAACGGAACGACGGTAGGGCGCGCGGGGAAGACGCATGCGAACCGCGTCGCCGGCCTGGGCGCAGGGCCCGGGACTGGCGGCGCAGGGCGCACCCTGCTTCCCATTCGCTGGCCCAGGCGAGCGGCAGGCGCGGCGGCCATCGCAAGGGCCGGGGCCGGGCATCGCGCCTGGCATCGGACCGCTTCCGGTGGCGTGGCGCCAGAGATCTTGCGCTTCCTCGTGGTAGTACCCACTGACTTCGCCAGTCGCGCAAGGTGGAATGGTTGGCCGGAGTTTACGCGAGGCCCCGGCTCGCCGCAAGCCGGCCGGGCGGCCTGTGGCGGGGCCCGGCGGGCTGGAAGGGGGGCGCTCGTCTGTAGGACGCCCCGGCGTTGCGTTGTCGGACGCCGTGTGACACCGAAGCCGCGCCCGCGTCCGTTACAATCGCGGCCATGACGAATTTCGTATGGCCCCTGCGCGTCTACTGGGAAGACACCGACGCCGGCGGGGTGGTGTTCTACGCCAACTACCTCAAGTTTTTCGAACGCGCGCGCACCGAATGGCTGCGCGCGCTCGGCATCGAGCAGCAGGCCCTCGCCGACGAATCCGGCGTGGTCTTTGTCGTGCGCAGCACGGCGGTGGAATACAATGCGCCCGCCCGGCTGGACGATCTGCTGGAGATCCGCACCCGTATTGAACGGGTCGGGCCGGCCTCGGTCCAATTCGCCCAGGAAGCGTGGCGCGGGCCGCTGATGCTGGCCGCGGGCACGATCCGGGTGGGATGCGTGGACCGCGACAGCTTCCGCCCGGCCCCGATTCCCGCACCAGTCCTCGCAACCATCAAGACCGCTCGATGAATCCCGTGACCGTCACGCAAGACATGTCGATCCTTACGCTGGTGATGCACGCCAGCTTCCTGGCGCAGGCCGTGATGGCCTTGCTGGTCGTCATGTCGTTGTTCTCCTGGACCTATATTTTCCGCAAGCACATGGCGCTGCGCGCCGCGCGCACCCAGACCGAAGGCTTCGAGCGCGATTTCTGGGCGGGCGGCGATCTGCAGGCGCTGTATCACAGCGCGGCCAACAACCGGCACAGCACCGGCGCGCTCGAGCGGATCTTTGAGTCCGGCATGGGCGAATACCTGAAGGCGCGCGAGCGCAGCAACGATGCCGGCGCGCTGCTCGACGCGGCCCGCCGCGCGATGCGCGCCGCCTACCAGCGCGAGATGGACGTGCTCGAGTCCCACCTGCCGTTCCTGGCCTCGGTCGGCTCGGTCAGCCCGTACATCGGCCTGTTCGGCACGGTCTGGGGGATCATGAACGCGTTCCGCGGCCTGTCCAACGTCCAGCAGGCCACGCTGGCCTCGGTCGCACCGGGCATCGCCGAAGCGCTGGTGGCCACCGCGATCGGCCTGTTCGCGGCGATCCCCGCGGTGATCGCGTACAACCGCTACGCGACCGAGATCGACCGGCTGGCGATCCGCTTCGAGAGCTTCATGGAAGAATTCCTCAACATCCTGCAGCGGCAGACCCGCTGAAGGCCAGGCCAAGGAGAAGCGCAGCATGGCAGCCATTCAGCGCCGCGGCGGCTCGCGCCGCCGGGCCAGCGCCGACATCAACGTCGTGCCGTATATCGACGTGATGCTGGTTCTGCTCGTCATCTTCATGGTGGCGGCGCCGATCGTCAGCCCCGCCGTGGTGGACCTGCCGACCGTGGCCGACGCCACGCCGCAGCAGAAGACCCCGCCGATCGTCGTCACCGTGCACGAGGACGGCACGCTGACCGCGCGCGGCAAGAATCCCGAGGGCGGATCGTTCGAGCGCAAGCTCGACACCCAGGGCCTGCTGGACTTCGTGCACCAGCGCCAGAACGAGAACCCGGACCAGCCGGTGGTGATCGCCGCCGCCCGTGCGGTCAAGTACGAGGCGGTGCTCGACGTGATGTCCGAACTGAAGGCCGATGGCGTCAAGCGCGTCGGCCTGATGGTCAAGTCCAAGTAACCGCTGGATGACGACCGGATGTCGCCCGGAACCCTGCCGTTAGCCTTTCCGATGAAGACCGCCGACTCCTACCCGTATCAGCCGGTCAAGGAACGCGGCACGCTGCGCTCCTTCCTGCTGGCGCTCTTCATGCATCTGCTGCTGGGCATCGTGCTGTACTACGGTGTCAACTGGCAGATCAGCACCCCGGCCGGCGTCGAAGCCGAGCTGTGGGAGGAAGTCCCCGATACTCCGGCTCCCGAGCCGGCTCCGCGGCCCCAGCCCCAGCCGACCCCGGCGCCGCCGGCGCCCGTGGCGCAGCCCAGGCCCGAAGAGGACGCCGACATCGCGCTCGAGCGCCAGAAGCGCCGCGAGGCCGAGGCGCGCGAGGCCGCGCGCAAGCAGGCCGAGCTGAAGGCGCGCCAGGAGCGCGAGGAACGCGAGGCGGCCGAGCGCCGCGAGGCGCAGCGCAAGGAAGAACAACGCAAGGAAGCCCTGCGCAAGGAAGAGCAGCGCAAGGAAGAACAGCGCAAGGAAGAGCAGCGGAAAGAGGCCCAGCGCAAGGAAGACCAGAAGCGCGCCGACGAGCAGAAGCGCAAGGAACAGGCCGAGCGCGAACGCAAGGAAGAGCAGGCGAAGAAGGCCAAGGCGGATGCCGAGGCCAAGGCCAAGGCCGACGCGGAGGCGAAGGCCAGGCGCGAGGCCGCCGCCAACGCGCAGCGCCAGGCCGAACTGGCCCGCCTGAAGGCGCTCGCTGGCGGCAGCGGCTCCGGCGGCGGCACCTCGGACAACGCCGGCTCGGGCGGCCGCGCCTCGCCGGGCTATGCCGACAAGGTACGCCGCCGGGTCAAGCCGAACATCGTGTTCACCGAGGACGTGCAGGGCAACCCGACCGCCGTGGTGTCGGTGTCGCTGGCGCCGGACGGTTCGCTGCTGTCGGCCCGCCTGTCCAAGTCCAGCGGCAATTCGGCCTGGGACAACGCCGTGCTGCGCGCGGTCGAGCGTTCCGACCCGCTGCCGCGCGACGACAACGGCAAGGCACCGTCCAGCTTCACGATCACCTTCCGGCCCAAGGACTGAGCCGGGGAAGCGGGGAAGCGTATGATTTGCAACATAGTGCAACCGGGATCGCTGGCCGCGGGGCGGCTGGCTACCATCGACGGTTGCCTGGCGCGGCCCGGCGGCGCCTCGCTCCGCGCGCCGTTGCCGACGCGTCCGATCATCGATTGACGATCTCGATATAGATAGAGGAGCAGCATGCGATCGCTATTGACCCCGCTTTGGGCCCCGCTTTTGGCTCATTTGGCCCGTCCGGCCCATGGGGGCTTCGCCTATCGGGCGGCCGACGCCCGCCAACGCACCCCAGCGGCCTCGCTCGCCAGCCGGCGCACCGCCCGTTCGGCCGTGCTGGCCTGGATCACGATGGCGCTGGCCATGATGCTGACGATGGGCACCGCCCACGCCCAGCTGAACGTCGAAATCTCCGGCGTCGGCTCCAGCCAGTTCCCGATCGCCGTCGCCAACTTCCAGAATGAAGGCGCGGCGCCGACCAACCTGACGGCGATCATCCGCGCCGACCTGCAGCGCAGCGGCCGCTTCCGCAACGTCGACGTGGCCGGCGCGACCGTGCCCGAGACCGCCAACGTCGACCTGGCCGGCTGGAAGACCCGCGGCGCCGACGCCTTCGTGGCCGGCAGCGTCACGCCGGCCGGCGGCGGCCGCTACGAGGTCCGCTTCCGCCTGTACGACACCGTCAAGGGCGCCAGCCTGGGCGGCCTGGCCTTTACCGTCGGCCAGGACCAGCTGCGCGTGACCGCGCACAAGATTGCCGACTATATCTACGAGAAGCTGCTGGGCGAGCGCGGCGTGTTCGCGACCCGTCTGTCCTACGTCTCGCGCGTCGGCAACCGCTTCCAGCTGCTGATCTCGGACTCCGACGGCCAGAATTCGCGCGTCGCGCTGACCAGCAACGAGCCGATCATCTCGCCGTCGTGGTCGCCGGATGGCGCCAAGGTGGCCTACGTCTCGTTCGAGGCGAAGAAGCCGGTCGTCTATGTCCATGACCTGGCCACGGGCCGCCGCACGCTGGTGTCGAACCAGAAGGGCAACAACAGCGCGCCGGCATGGTCGCCGGATGGCCGCCATCTGGCGCTGGCGCTGTCGCGCGACGGCAATACGCAGATCTATCAGGTCAACGCCGACGGTTCGGGGCTGCGCCGCCTGAGCCGCAGCAGCGCGATCGATACCGAGCCGCAGTATTCGCCGGACGGCCGCCATATCTACTTCACCAGCGACCGCGGCGGCGCGCCGCAGATCTACCGCATGCCGGCCGCCGGCGAGGAGTCGGGCGCGGCGCAGCGCGTGACCTTCAAGGGCAACTACAACGTCAGCCCGCGGGTTTCGCCGGACGGCAAGCAACTGGCGTACATTAGCCGCGGCGGTGGCTTCAAGCTGCAGCTGATGGACCTGGGCAGCGGCGATGTCACCGCGCTGACCGATACGGCCAACGACGAGGCGCCCAGCTTCGCGGCCAACGGCAAGTACATTCTCTACGCCACTCGCGTCGGCGGTCGCGCGGTGCTGGCGGCGGTGTCGACCGATGGACGTACCAAGCAGGTTTTGTCGCTCCAGTCCGGCGAGGTTCGCGAGCCGTCCTGGGGACCCTTCATGCAATAACAGAAACAGGAGCCTCCTACCATGTCCAACATGATGACCAAGTCTCTCGCCATCGCCGTTCTGCTGACCCTCGGCGCCTGCTCGTCGGGCGTCAAGCTCGACGACTCCGCCAAGGCCGGCGCCGGCACCGGCGGCGCCGCGACCACCGACCCGCGCGCCGTCGCGCCGGTCGATGTCTCGCGCGATCCGCTGAACGACCCGAACAGCCCGCTGGCCCGCCGCAGCGTCTACTTCGACTTCGACAGCTACAGCGTCAAGCCGGAATACCAGGGCATGCTGAACGAGCACGCCAAGTACCTGCAGGGCAACCGCAGCCGCCGCATCCTGATCCAGGGCAACACCGACGAGCGCGGTACCAGCGAGTACAACCTGGCGCTGGGCCAGAAGCGTGCCGAGGCGGTGCGCCGTTCGCTGGCGACGATGGGCGTGCCCGAGAGCCAGATGGAAGCGGTCAGCCTGGGCAAGGAAAAGCCCAAGGCGCTGGGCCATGACGAAGCGTCGTGGGCCGAGAACCGCCGCGCCGATATCGTCTATTGATTCGCGTCCATTGATACCCTCTGGGTTCGTTTCGATCCGTTGATCCCGCGCTGAAGAAAGTCGATCCATGAAAGCACGCGTCTCTACCTTGTCGTGGCTAGTCGCCGCAGTTTGTGCCGGCCTGTTGCCGGTCGCCCAGGCGCAGGCCGGTGTCTTCGACGATGACGAGGCGCGTCGCGCCATCATCACGCTGCGAGAGCAGTTCAATGGCTTCCAGGCCACTGCCTCGCAGCGGATCGACCAGAACAGCCGCGCCCAGATCGATATCCAGAACCAGCTCGAAGGGCTGCGCCAGGAAGTGGCGCGCCTGCGGGGCCAGAACGAGGTGCTGCAGAACGAGGTAGCGAATCTGCAGCGCCAGCAGAAGGACTACTACGCGGACCTGGACGCGCGGCTCAAGAAGTTCGAGCCGCAGCAGGTCACCGTGGAAGGCCAGCAGGGGATGGCCCAGCCGGGCGAGAAGACCGAGTACGACGCCGCGCTCAAGCAGTTCCAGACCGGGGACTTCAAGGGCGCCGGCGCCAACTTCTCGGCCTTCATCAAGAAGTATCCGCAGAGCCCGTACCTGCCGCTGGCTCAGTACTGGCTGGGCAATTCGCTGTACGCCCAGCGCGACTACCGCGGCTCGATCACGGTGCTGCAGAACATGGTGCAGGCGAATCCGACGCACCCCAAGGTGCCCGACGCGATGATCGCGATCGCCAACAACCAGCTGGAGTCGAACCAGAAGGTGGCGGCGCGCAAGACGCTGGAGCAGGTGGTGGCCAAGTACCCCGGTACCGAAGGCGCCCAGGCGGCCAGCAACCGGTTGAAGACGCTGAAGTAGATCGCGCCCGACGTAGCGCGACTGCCCGGCGGCGACGCCGGCGTCCGAAGTGCCAAGGCCCGCGCGAGCGGGCCTTTTTTCGTGGTCGCGCTAAAATAACGGGTTACCCGATTTACTGCGAGGGCCGGTAGTCCTTCGCGCGCTACCCCGGCACACGCCCCCAAAGATGACCCAACGCGCAATCGTCCTGCTTTCCGGCGGTCTGGACTCCGCCACCGTGCTCGCCATGGCCAAGGCCCAGGGCTTCGAGACCTACGCGCTGTCGATGCGCTACGGCCAGCGGCATTCGTCGGAACTGGAGGCGGCCAAGCGGGTCGCCGCGGCGCTCGGCGCCAGGCGGCACGAGATCGTCGACCTGGACCTGCGCCGCTTCGGCGGCTCGGCGCTGACCGACGACGCGCTGGAGGTGCCGACCGACGGCGCGGCAGGCGGTATCCCGGTGACCTACGTGCCGGCGCGCAACACGATCATGCTGTCGCTGGCGCTCGGCTGGGCCGAGGCGATCGGCGGCCGCGACCTGTTCTTCGGCGCCAATGCGGTCGACTACTCGGGCTACCCCGATTGCCGTCCGGAATACGTGCAGGCCTACGAGGCGCTGGCGAATCTCGCCACCAAGGCCGGTGTCGAGGGTGAACGCATCCGCGTCCACGCGCCGATCATCGACATGACCAAGGCCGAGATCATCCAGGCCGGTGTCCGGCTCGGCGTCGACTACGGCATGACGGTGTCGTGCTACCAGGCCGACGAGCAGGGCCGTGCCTGCGGCGTCTGCGATTCCTGCCGGATCCGCCGTGCGGGATTCGAGGCCGCGGGCGTGCCCGACCCGACCCGATACCAGAACGCCGCGGCATCCTGACCGCAACCTGCAGCGTCGCGGTTCGCTCCGCTTGCTCCTTATCGTCCTGCCACCGGCAACCCCCGCCATGCCTGAAATCGACGTCCCCGCGCTCACGCGCACCGTGCTGGCCTGCACCTTTGCCCTGACCTTCCTGTTCGGGGCGGTCCTGCAGCGCACGCACTTCTGCACCATGGGCGCTGTCTCCGACATCGTCAACATGGGCGACTGGACCCGCATGCGCATGTGGGTGCTGGCGATCGGCGTCGCGATGATCGGCACCGGTGTGCTGGCGTGGTCCGGACAGATCGATCCGGCGCGGACCATCTACGCGGCCGACAAGCTGACCTGGCTGTCGGCGCTGGTCGGCGGGCTGCTGTTCGGCTTCGGCATGGTGCTGGCCTCGGGGTGCGGCAGCAAGACGCTGGTGCGGATCGGCGCCGGCAACCTGAAGTCGCTGGTGGTATTCGTGTTCCTGGGCCTGTCGGCGTATATGACGCTGCGCGGGCTGTTCGGCGTGATTCGTGTCAATACCGTCGACGCGGTGGCGATGCAGCTGCCGACCTCGCAGGACCTGCCGTCGCTGCTGGCGCAGACCGGCCTGTCGCGCGGCACGCTGCAGCTGGTGCTGGGCCTGCTGCTCGGCGGCGTGCTGTCGCTGTGGGCGCTGGCCGGCAAGGGCTTCCGCACGTTCGACAACCTGCTCGGCGGCATCGCGGTCGGCCTGATCATCGTCGCGATGTGGTACGTGTCCGGCCATCTCGGCTTCGTGCCGGAAGATCCCGATACGCTGGAAGAGGTGTTCGTCGCCACCAACAGCGGCCGCATGGAAAGCCTGAGCTTCGTCGCGCCGTATGCCTATACGCTGGACTGGCTGATGATGTTCAGCGACAAGAGCAAGGTGCTGACGGTCGGCATCGTCAGCGTGATCGGCGTGATCGCCGGCGCCGCGGCCTATGCGCTGGCCTCGCGCACGTTCCGCTGGGAAGGCTTCGGCAATGCCGAGGATGTCGCCAACCATATCGTCGGCGGCATCCTGATGGGTGCGGGCGGCGTGACCGCGCTGGGCTGCACGATCGGGCAGGGCCTGTCGGGCGTATCGACGCTGGCGATCGGTTCCTTCATCGCGCTGGCCGGCATTCTGCTAGGCGCCGTGCTGGCGTTCCGCTATCAGATGTGGCGGCTCGAGCGGATGGTCTGAACGGCACGGTCAGGCATCACGGGGCCCGCCGCGAATCCAGCCCGCCAAGGGCATTGCCGTTGACATGAGCAAGCGAAGCTGACTATAATCGCGGCTTCGGTTTTTTCGGGTCGTTAGCTCAGCCGGTAGAGCAGCGGACTTTTAATCCGTTGGTCGCAGGTTCGAATCCTGCACGACCCACCAATACTGACAAGGGCTAGCGGGAGACTGCTGGCCCTTGTTGCCTTATGTGGTGTGGGTTTTCTTGCCTTCCGGCATGTTTCTGCCAACCTCGGCGGCAGCCCTAAGGATGGCTAGGCGGGCGGCAGCATAGGGGTCGGGACTCAATGCGTGGGCTTCGCAGTGCCGAGCGCCCGTATCGTCCTCTCTCCCATATACCTCTATCAGTTCCCCTATCCAGTTCGGCTGGTCCTCGAAATGCGCATCAAGGCGCAGCGTCACCAAGAGCCGGAGCGCGTCCCCGTCGTCGTCCCGTGGGTTCCAGGGCTTCCACCTGTAAGCGCCGTTGATCGAAATGCGGATGACGCCTCGGTGATAGGTAAGCCCCGCCGCCTTCGCGGCCAGCTCAAGCATTTCTTGGCCTGTCATCGCTTCCCCCCAATCTTCCCAATAGCGTCCGCCAGTCTATCAGTCAGCAAGTGGCTATAACGCTTCGTTGACACCACGGACTTGTGCCCCAGCACGCCGCCCACGGTGTACAAATCGACGCCCCGGTTAATCATCTCGGATGCAGCTCCATGACGCAGGTCGTGGAACCGAACATGCGGCAGTCCAGCAGCCTTCCGCGCTTTCTCCCACTGGCCCGAGAACCTGTCTCCGTCAATTGTGAACTTCACCCGGCGAGCGAGAACGGCGATCCTCGGATGGATCGGCACGATACGCGGCTTGCCGTTCTTCGTGTCAGCCAGTGAGAAACCGGCTTTCGTCACCTTGCCGCCCGCACTTGGCGATCCTCGCAAGCCCATGCTAGGCGCTCCAAATCCAGTGCGAGTGCTTGTGGTGGCGGACCTTCTTCAGCTCGAAGAAAAGCCGGATTTTCCCAAGGGTGGGTGCGTCGACTTCCACTTCTGCATGAATCGGGCCGAAAGGGTCGGGTGGCGAAAGCTGGCGGGTTGCGCTGCGAGCACTTCAGCCGAGAGCCCGGGGTGGATTAGAGAAGAAGGGGATTTTCTGCCTTCGAAGGTGCGTCACTGTACGTATTCACAGTATTTTGTGACGCGCTAAGTCCTTGATTCTTCGTGGAACCAAAGCCAGACGCCTGTATGAAAATACAGTTGTTTAGGACTTTTAATCCGTTGGTCGCAGGTTCGAATCCTGCACGACCCACCAGTATTGCGAAGGGCCTGTGGCGCAAGCCGCAGGCCCTTTTTGCATGGTGCCGCCGTGTCGCGGCCTGGCCGGGCGTCTCAGCGGCCCGGCGTCGGCGGCTGGGTCGGCGGCGTCGGCGTCTTGGTCGTCGTCGTGTTCGACTCGGTCTCGCGCATCGACACGAACAGGTCCCAGCTGGCGATGAACAGCGCGGCGATCAGCGGGCCGATCACGAAGCCGTTGATGCCGAACAGCGCCATGCCGCCCAGCGTCGAGATCAGGATCACCCAGTCCGGCATCTTGGTGTCCTTGCCGACCAGGATCGGGCGCAGCACGTTGTCGACGGCGCCGATCACCAGCGCGCCGAACGCGATCACCGTGATGCCCTTCCAGATCACGCCGGTCAGCAGGAAATAGATCGCGACCGGTCCCCAGATCAGGCCGGCGCCGACCGCGGGCAGCAGCGACAGCACCGCCATCACCACGCCCCACAGCACCGCGCCCTGGATGCCGAGCACCGCGAACAGCAGGCCGCCGAGCAGGCCCTGCAGCGCGGCCACGGCGATATTGCCCTTGATGGTCGCGCGGATCACGCCGGTGAACTTCAGCAGCAGCATCTGCTTGTGTTCGTCGCTCAGCGGCAGCGCCAGGCGGATCCTGCGCGTCAGCTTGGCGCCGTCGCGCAGCAGGAAGAACAGCAGATACAGCATCACGCCGAAGCTGATGACGAACTGGAAGGTGTTCTGGCCGATGCTGAGCGCCTGCGTGGCCAGGTACTGGCTGATCTGGCCCGCCGCGGTGGCCAGTTTTTCCTGGATCGAGGCGACGTCGTTGAGCTCGAGCCGGGTCAGCGCCGAGTTCAGGCTCGACGGCAGTGCCGCCACGGCCTGTTCGAAATAGGCGGTGAAATTGATATGGCCCGAGCGGATCTGGTGCACCACCGCGGTGGTTTCATTGAGCAGCGAGGCGGTGACCAGGAACATCGGCAGCACCACCACCAGCAGGCATAGCAGCAGCGTAATCAGCGCGGCGAGGTTCGGATGGCCGCGCATCTTGCGCGTCAGCAGATTGTTCAGCGGGGTGAAGATGATCGCCAGGATCACGCCCCAGAATACCGCGCCGAAAAACGGCTGGAGCACCCAGAAGAAGGCGATGGTGACGATGGCCAACAGGATGTAGAAGGCCTTCTGGTGCATGGCGGTTCAGTGTCGAGGTGTCAAGGACACGAGATGGAATGGGCGATGCGCCGGCGAGCTGGCGGCCCGCCCGGATGCCAGTGCGATCTGGTGTCCTGCGGCGGGTCGCGACGGTTCAGCGTACCAGCGGATCGTGAAAACCGGTATCGGCGCGTGCGCCGGCGGCGTCGCGGGCGGTCCCGGCTGCCGGGACATTGCCTTCGGGCGTCTGCGCGCGCGCCTGCTGAAAGGTCCGCCAGGCCCAGTAGCCTGCGCCGGCAACCGCGCCCAGCTTGGACAGCTTCCAGCCCCAGCGCAGCACCGGCACGCGCCGCATCAGCGGCAACGCCAGCGACAGTGCCGAGCTCATGACCGGATAGTCCTTGGCCATGCCGAGCAGCTTCCACATCGATTGGGGCCGCGCCATGCGCGGCAGCCAGGCGCCGATGCGGCCGATGTTGCGGACGCTGGCGCGCACGTCGGCAAGCGATTGCGCGCAATCGTAGCGTTCGAGGGCCGCGCGCGTGATCAGCAGTTCCTTGCGCACCGCCAGCGGCAGCCGCACCTCGCGGTCCGTGCGCCGGCGTGCCGGCGGTTCGGATCGGGCGGTCCGGGCGCCGACGCCGGTCGGCGGCATCGGCGGCAGTCCGGCTTCGTTCAGCGCCGCGGCCGAGGGCGCGGCGTAAGCGTCGGCCGACGATTCCGCGGAGGCGGCTGGCGTCGGGGCCGGTGTCGGGACCGGAGTGGAGGCCGGTGTTGGAGCGGGGGTCGGTGTCATTGGCGCAGGCTCTCCCGGTCCTTGTCGATTTCGGCCAGCGTGGCTTCGAACATCGGCGGCGAATTGCGGATGATGTTGCGTGCGGCGAGCAGGCAGATGCCGCCGAGCAGCAGATAGACCACGACCACCGCGCTCAGCGCCTGCACCCGGTAGTTGTCCCAGAACAGCAGCACGATCAGGCCGGTCAACGCGAACAGCGAGAGTCCGAAGAAGATCAGGCCGACCAGCGCCAGCAGCGCCATGCGCAACAGCCGCGATTTTTCCTCGGACAGTTCGACGCTGGCCAGTTCCAGTCGGGTCTGCACCATCGCCGCCACCGAGCTGCCCAGTGTGCGCAGCGAGTCCAGCAACTTGGGTGAGGAGGTGTCGGTCATGCGGTTCCGCTGATTGGAGTGTCGTCATGCGCCGCGTCGCGGCACCCGGCAGGAGGGGGCCCGCGCCGTCGGCGCGCCGCGGGCGCCCGCGAACGGGGGCCCGGCTTCGCGCCGGCGCAGGCCGGCAAGTCGCGGTCGGGCGCGGGAACCGGCTGGTTCCTTCGGCCCGACCGGCAGCCCTTACTTGCGATTCAGCAGCAGGCCGATCAGCAGACCGGCGCCGGCGGCGATGCCGACCGCGCGCCAGGGATGGTCATGTACGTAGTCGTCGGTGGCGCGGGCCGCGGCCTTGCTCTTGGTGACGACGGCGTCCTGCAGATCCTGCGCTTTTTCCTTGGCTTGCTTCAGCAGGCCCATGCCACGCTCGCGCAGTTCGGCGGCCTTCTCGCCGGTGGTCGAGGCGGCTTGCTTGAGCAGTTCCTCGGCATCGGACAGGACGGTTTTGACATCGCTCATCAGTTTCTCCTGGTTGCGGGCGGTTGTTTCGGATAGTTGCATGTTGGCCTTCCTCGCTCTCGTAGGGTGTCTTCGCCTTGCTGCGGTCCAAGCATTTCCTAGGATATGCGGCGCTCAGCAATGGTTTCAAGACAGCGAGTCCTACAAGTCATGTAGGACATCGGCGCAGCGCGAGGCAAACCTTAATCGTTTTGCCCGGCCGGCACGCCGTCAGGCGTCGCGCGCCGCTCCGGCGCGTCCCGATCGCGAGGTGGCGGCGGGTTTCGGCGTCACGCCGGAGTCTTCGACGATTGATTCGGCAAATGACTTCGCGTGATGTTGTAGTGACTTTATATTTGTTTGTGTCTCACCGCAATCGGAATAGACTGGTCTGAGTCCGGGCGCTGGCGGCCCGGAGGCAAGCAACATTGGACAGACGACTGACGACCGACAGGCAAGGAGGCAACCATGGCACTCAGGCTAGGCGACATTGCGCCGGACTTCGAACAGGATTCCAGCGAAGGCCGCATCCGCTTTCATCAATGGCTGGGCGACAGCTGGGGCGTGCTGTTCTCCCATCCGGCGGACTTCACGCCGGTCTGCACGACCGAGCTGGGACTGACGGCCAAGCTGAAGGACGAGTTTGCCAAGCGCAACGTCAAGGCGATCGCGCTGTCGGTCGACCCGGTCGAGTCGCACCTGGGCTGGATCCAGGACATCAACGAAACGCAGGGCTGCCAGGTCAATTTCCCGATCCTGGCCGACGCCGACCGCAAGGTGTCCGAGCTCTACGACATGATCCATCCGAACGCCAACGAGACGCTGACGGTGCGCTCGCTGTTCGTGATCGATCCGAACAAGAAGGTGCGGCTGATCATCACCTATCCGGCCAGCACCGGCCGCAACTTCAACGAGATCCTGCGCGTCATCGATTCGCTGCAGCTGACCGACAAGCATAGCGTGGCGACGCCCGGTAACTGGCAGCAGGGCGAGGATGTGGTGATCGTGCCGTCGTTGAAGGACGAAGAGGTGATCAAGCAGAAGTTCCCGAAGGGCTACAAGGCGATTCGCCCGTACCTGCGGATGACGCCGCAGCCGGACAAGCAGCAATAAGCGTCCCGGGAAACGAAAACAGAAACGGAAACGCCGCCCGGACCCGCGTGGTGCAAGCGGGCCCGGGCGGCGGCAACGGTGTCGTACCGACGGGTTCGCCCGTCGTCTCCTTGGTAGTGTGCTTTGGCCCGGCGACAGCCGGGCCTTTTTATTGGGCCGTGCTCGCGTGCCCGGCCCGGTTCCGCACGAGGTCGCTCAGAAGAATGCCTGGATGCCGGTCTGCGCGCGGCCCAGGATCAGCGCGTGGATGTCGTGCGTGCCCTCATAGGTGTTGACCACCTCGAGGTTGACCACATGGCGGATCACGCCGAACTCGTCCGAGATGCCGTTGCCGCCGAGCATGTCGCGCGCCACGCGGGCGATGTCGAGCGACTTGCCGCAGGAGTTGCGCTTCATGATCGAGGTGATCTCGACCGCCGCGGTGCCTTCGTCCTTCATCCGGCCCAGGCGCAGGCAGCCCTGCAGGCCCAGCGTGATCTCGGTCTGCATGTCGGCCAGTTTCTTCTGCACCAGCTGGGTCGCGGCCAGCGGGCGGCCGAACTGCTTGCGGTCCAGCGTGTACTGGCGTGCGGTATGCCAGCAGAACTCCGCGGCGCCGAGTGCGCCCCAGGCGATGCCATAGCGCGCCGAGTTCAGGCAGGTGAACGGACCCTTCAGGCCGCTGACGCCCGGCATCAGGTTCTCTTCCGGCACGAACACCTGGTCCATGACGATTTCGCCGGTGATCGAGGTACGCAGCCCGACCTTGCCGTGGATCGCCGGCGCGCTCAGGCCCTTCCAGCCCTTTTCCAGGATGAAGCCGCGGATGGTTTCCTTGCCGCCGTTCTGCGGATCGTCGGCGAGCTTCGCCCACACGACGAACACGTCGGCGATCGGCGAGTTGGTGATCCACATCTTGGCGCCGCTCAGCTCGTAGCCGCCGTCCACCTTCTTCGCGCGCGTCACCATCGAGCCCGGATCGGAGCCGTGGTTCGGCTCGGTCAGGCCGAAGCAGCCGATCCATTCGCCGGTGGCCAGCTTGGGCAGGTACTTCTGCTTCTGCGCCTCGCTGCCGAATTCGTAGATCGGCACCATCACCAGCGACGACTGCACGCTCATCATCGAGCGGTAGCCCGAATCGACGCGCTCGACCTCGCGCGCGATCAGGCCGTAGCTGACGTAGTTCAGTCCCGGGCCGCCGTACTGCTCGGGAATGGTCGGTCCGAGCAGGCCGAGTTCGCCCATCTCGCGGAAGATGGTCGCGTCGGTCTTTTCATGCCGGAACGACTCCAGCACGCGGGGCATCAGCTTGTCCTGGCAGTAGGCCGCGGCGGCGTCGCGCACCATGCGTTCGTCGGCGGTCAGTTGCTGGTCGAGCAGCAGCGGGTCGGCCCAGTGGAATTCGGCGTTGGCGGCCATCGAGGTCTCCTTCGGTAGAGCGGTAAACGCGGGTCAGCGTGATTGAAGTCGGTAATCGGCGCGGCGAACCGGCGGGCGACGTGCCGCCGGGCTTGTTTTGAAGTTCCGCATTGCGGAACTGTGTTCCGATGCGTTAGTATAGCGCAAAGCGTCCGGCCGGCAACACCCATGTCCTGCCGTCTGGAAACGCCCGGACTTCCTTTCACCGCATTTCAACGCCTTTCGACCGAGGAGCCCGCCGTGGCCAACTCCGACGTGCTTTCTCCCGCCGCCACCGCCGCCAACGAGGTTCCGGACGGCAAGCCCGAGCGTGCGGTGCGCGAGAGCGATCCGAACTTCGTCACCGCGCTGGCCCGGGGCCTGGAGCTGCTGCGGTGCTTTCGCACCGGCGAGTCGATGCTGGGCAACCAGGATTTCGTGCGGCGCACCGGCCTGCCGAAGGCGACCGTCAGCCGCCTGGCCGGCACGCTGGTGCAACTGGGGTATCTGCGCTACGACGACAGCCTGGGGAAGTACGCGCTGGACGCCGGCGTGCTGGCGCTCGGTTTTGCCTACCTGTCGGCCTCCGGCGTGGTGGCGCTGGCGCGGCCCCATATGCTGGCGTTCGCGCAGACGCATGGCGTGTCGGTGTCGCTCGGCAAGCGCGAGCGGCTGGAGGTCATCTATCTGGAGTCGATCCGCAACGATGCCGGCTCGATGCTGGGGCTCGGCGTCGGATCGCGGCTGTCGCTGGTGTCGAGTTCGATGGGGCGCGCCTATCTGGCGGCGCTGCCCGGGCCGAAGCGCGAACGCCTGCTGGCAGAATTCGCGCAGGCCTATCCGGAGCAATGGAAGGCGCAGCAGGCGCCGATGCGCGCGGCGGTGGCGGAGGCCGAGCAACGCGGCTACGCGGCCTCGTTCCGCGACTGGCACCCGGCCATCCACGCCTGTGCGGTGGCGTTCCGGCCGATCGGCGAGAAGGACATCCACATGCTCAGCTGCAGCGCGTCGTATGGCAGCGTCGACGAGGCGGTCTTCCACGAGACGCTGGCCCCGGCGCTGCGCGCGCTGGCGGCGCGGTTGTCGGAGGGCGCCGCGCGCTGAGAGCGGCGGCGTCCCGGCCGATGTGGTTGCTCGGGCCGCCGAGGCGGCCGAGGCGGCCGAAGCCGCTGAGCCGCTGAGCCGCTGAGGTGGCCGGGCCGCCGGGCCGCCGGGCCGCAGAAGCCGCCGCCCCGGTTATCCGAGTCGCTTGGGTCGCCGGGGCCGCTCAGCGAGCGATCGCCATCACAGGTCCGTGCGCAGCTTCCACAGCTCGGGGAACAGCACGATGTCGAGCATCTTGCGCAGATAGCCGACACCCTCGGTGCCGCCGGTGCCGCGCTTGAACCCGATCACGCGTTCGACCGTGGTGACATGGCGGAAGCGCCATTGGCGGAAGGCATCCTCCAGATCGACGAACTTCTCGCCGAGCTCGTACAGCTCCCAGTGCGCTTCGGGCCGGCGATAGACCTCGAGCCACGCCGCCTCGACCGAGGCGTTGTAGCCGGCCGGCTCGGTCCAGTCGCGCTCGAGGCAGGCCGCGTCGATCGCGAAGCCGCGCCGCGCCATCAGCCGGATCGCCTCGTCGTACAGCGACGGCGTGCGCAGCGCCTGCTCGACCAGCGCATGGTGCTGCGGACGGTGCGCGTGCGGGCGCAGCATCGCGGCGTTCTTGTTGCCGAGGATGAATTCGATCTCGCGGTACTGGAACGACTGGAAGCCCGACGACATCCCCAGATAGGGCCGCATCGCCGAATACTCCGGCGGCGTCATCGTCGCCAGCACGTTCCACGCCTGCACCAGCTGGTCCATGATGCGCGACACCCGCGTCAGCATCTTGAACGCCGGCGGCAGGTCGTCGCGCCGCACCGCTTCGCGCGCGGCGCGCAGCTCATGCAGCATCAGCTTCATCCACAGCTCGGTGGTCTGATGCTGGACGATGAACAGCATCTCGTTGTGATCCGGCGACAGCGGATGCTGCGCGTTCAGGATCTGGTCCAGCGCGAGATAGTCGCCGTAGCTCATCTGCTGGCGCATGTCGAGCTGGGCGCCATGCCACTGGTCGCCGGACCGGGTG
Source organism: Cupriavidus gilardii (assembly GCF_013347325.1). Classification (NCBI taxonomy): domain Bacteria; kingdom Pseudomonadati; phylum Pseudomonadota; class Betaproteobacteria; order Burkholderiales; family Burkholderiaceae; genus Cupriavidus; species Cupriavidus gilardii. Next base: position 687,142 of record NZ_CP054626.1, read on the forward strand.
CCGGCCTCGCGGGTCCCTTCTGCCTGGTGCGCCGCGCCGCCCGACATCGGGCAGCCGCCGTGTCCGGCCTTCATGTTCTTCGATTCCATGGTCATCGTTTCGCTCGCTGCTCAGGTCACCGCCGTGCGCGTCTGGAAGCGCGCCGCTTCGTAGGCGCCGCTGTCGAGCACGTCGCGCAGCACCTCCACTGCATCCCAGACGTCCGCAAAACCAGTGTAGAGCGGCGTGAAGCCGAAGCGGATGATCCGGGGCTCGCGGTAGTCGCCGATCACGCCGCGCTCGATCAGCGCCTGCATCACGGCATAGCCCTGCGGATGGGCGAAGCTGACCTGGCTGCCGCGGCGCGCATGCTCGCGCGGCGTGACCAGCGTCAGCGGATGATGGCCGCAGCGCGCTTCGACCAGCGCGATGAACAGGTCGGTCAGCTGCAGCGACTTGGCGCGCAGCGTCTGCATGTCGGTGCGGCCGAAGACCTCCAGCCCGCATTCGACCATCGCCAGCGACGTCATCGGCTGGGTGCCGCACAGGAAGCGCGAGACGCCGCTGCGCGGGCGATAGACGGGCTCCATCGCGAACGGCGCGGCGTGGCCCCACCAGCCCGACAGCGGTTGCCAGAACGCGTCGCGCAGCGCCGGCGCGACCCACAGGAAAGCTGGCGAACCAGGGCCGCCGTTCAGGTACTTGTAGGTGCAGCCGACCGCGTAGTCGGCGCCGGACTCGCGCAGCGCGACCGGCACCGCGCCCGCCGAATGCGCCAGATCCCAGACCGTCAGCGCGCCGCGCGCATGCGCCAGCTCGGTCAGCGCCGCCATGTCCAGCATCTCGCCGGTCTTGTAGTTGACGTGGGTCAGCATCAGCACCGCGGTATCGTCGCGCACCGCGGCGTCGATCTCGTCGGAGCTGTCGACCAGGCGCAGCGAATAGCCTTGCTGCAGCAGATCGGCCAGGCCCTGGGCGATATACAGATCGGTCGGGAAGTTGCTGCGCTCGGAGACGATGACCTTGCGGCCCGGCGCGCGCAGGCCCTGCACGCGCAGCGCGGCGGCCAGCACCTTGAACAGGTTGACCGAGGTGGTGTCGGTGACGACGACCTCGTCCGGGCCGGCGCCGACCAGCGGGGCCAGCAGATTGCCCAGGCGCTGCGGCAGCTCGAACCAGCCGGCGGTATTCCAGCTGCGGATCAGGCCCTCGCCCCATTCCTGCTCGACCACCTGGGCGGCGCGGGCCGCGGCCGCGCGCGGGCGGGCGCCCAGCGAATTGCCGTCCAGATAGATCACGCCGTCGGGCAGCGCGAAGGCGTCGCGCAGCGGGCGCAAGGGGTCTTGCCGGTCCAGCGACAGGCAGTGCTCGCGGGTAGTTGCGGTCATGGGTTCCTTGATGATGGTTGGCAATCGCCGTCGGGGGGCGATCGCTGTCAATGCCGGGATGCGGGGGTGCCGGGCCGGTCGCCGCTCAGGCCAGACTGCGCAGCACCGCCCGCACCGGGCTGGCGTCGAGCCCGGCAAGGCGCAGCGGCAGCGCGATCAGTTCGTAATCGCCGGGCGCGACGGCGTCGAGCACCAGCCCTTCGAGAATCGCCATCCGGCGCTTTCGCACCATCCGATGCGCGTCCATGGTCTTCGATTGCTGCGGATCGAGCGACGGCGTGTCGATACCGATCAGCCGCACGCCGTGTTCGGCCAGCAGCGCGATGGTTTCCGGCGCCACCGCGCAAAAGTCCGGGTCCCATTCGGCCAGCGGCGCGCTGCGGTAGGTCCGCAGCAGCACGCGCGGCGGCACGCGTGCCGGTGCGCTCGCCAGCGCGCCCGCGATCTGTTCCGGCCGGACCAGCGGCGCGGCGCCGATGCAATGGATCACGCGGCACGGGCCCAGGTACGGGTCCAGATCGACCTCGCCGATCGGCGCGCCGTCGGCCGCGTAGTGCAGCGGTGCGTCGGCATGCGCGCCGGTGTGCGGCGACAGCGTGATGCGGCCGACATTGACCGGGCAGTGCTCGTCCATCTGCCAGGCGGCCTGCTGCTGGAACGGCGTGTCGCCGGGCCAAACCGGCGTCGCCGGCGACAGCGGCGGGCTGATGTCCCACAGTGTGCGGGCCGGGGGCGAGGGCGGGGAAGCGGAAAAACCGTCGGACATGGGGCTGGCGCCTCGGTGAGGGGATGGATGGAATCCGGAAGCGATTGACGCGACACGGCGGTCGCGCCGCTCCGGGCATGATAGTCAAGATTCCGAGAAAGAGGCTTGCTATTTCGACGGCTGTCCCAGCCATATTTCGCATAGAATTCGATGAATCGAATTCATGATGAAATAATCTTCGACATGACCCTGGACCCGATCGATCTACGCATCCTGACCTGCCTGCAGCAGAACGGCCGCATCAGCAACCAGGACCTGGCCGAGCGCGTGGCGCTGTCGCCTTCGGCCTGCCTGCGGCGGGTGCGGCTGCTGGAGGAAAGCGGCGTGATCGGCGGCTATCGCGCGTGGTTCGACGCCGAGCGGCTGGGGCTGGAACTGGAGGCGATCGTGCAGGTGTCGATGCGGCCGGCGGTCGAGGGGTGGCACGACACGTTCAACGCGGCGGTGCAGTCGTGGCCCGAGGTGCTGTCGGCCTATGTGATCACCGGCGACAGCAACTACATCCTGCGCGTGCAGGCGCGCAATCTGAAGCACTACTCCGACTTCATCGTGAACCGGCTCTATCGGACGCCGGGCGTGATGGACATCCGCTCGAACATCGTGCTGCAGCGGATCAAGACCGAGGGCTCGCCATTGGCGCTGGTGCAGCCCGGCGCGCAGGGCTAGCGCGCCGCCCCGCGAGCAGCCGCCAGCCTGGCGGCTGCTCAGCGCCGCGCATGCAGCGCGATCAGCCGGCGCAGCGTTTCCTTCAGCTGGTCGCCCTGGCTGGCCCCGAACGCGGCCAGCACCTGGGCCTCATGTTCGGCCGCCTGCACCAGCAGCGGCCGGGCGCGTTCGCGGCCGCGCTCGGTGATCGATACCAGCGCCTGGCGCCGATCGGGCGCGCCTTCGCGGCGGCGCTCGACCAGGCCGTCGGCCGTCATGCGGTCGAGCAGCTTGGTCAGCGTGGGCTGCTTGGTCAGCGTGATATCGGCGAGCGCTCCGACCGTGCAGACGTCGCGGTCGGCCAGCGTCGCCAGCACGCGCCACTCGGGCACGCTCAGGCCCGCGGCCTCGACCTTGCGGTGGAATTCCCCCGATACCAGATGGCTGGCGCGCGCCAGCAGATAGGGCAGATAACCGTCGACGAAGGGCATGGTCACGTTCGGCCTGTTCGGCGGGCGCTGTGGGGGCGGCGCGTTCAGTCGCGCAGCGGGCAGGTGGTGGAGAACGCGCCGCCCTGGAACACCAGCGGCAGGCCGCCGCTGTCGTGGATGCCGCAGCGCTCGACCTCGCCGACGAAGATCACGTGATCGCCCTCGTCGTAACGGCTGCGGTTGTGGCATTCGAACCAGGCCAGCGCATTGGCCAGGATCGGCAGGCCGGTGGCGGACAGGCGGTAATCGACGCCGGCGAAGCGGTCGCCCTTGAGCGTGGCGAAGCGCTGGCACAGGTCCAGCTGCGTGGCGGCCAGCACGTTGATGATGTAGTGCGAGCCGCCCCGGAACATCGGCAGGCTGTTGGCGCGTGTGGCCATGCTCCACAGCACCAGCGGCGGATCGAGCGAGACCGAATTGAACGAGCTGGCGGTGATGCCGACGAAGGGCGGATCGGCCGGCGATTCGCGCATGGCGCGTGTGGTGATGACGGTCACCCCGGTGGCGAACTGCGACAGCGCGCGGCGGAAATGCAGCGCGTCGAAGTCCGGCGCGGCGGCCTGGCCGTGCGGCGTCGGGTCCCGGTCAGGCGGGTTGGCGTCGGGAAATCCCATAGGTCGGGTACCGCTGATTTCCATGAAATTTCATATATTATTTGCCGCAGAACGCAGAATCACAAGCGAAGAAACACAAGCAATCCATACGGGCGCGGGATCGCAAACGGCAAGGCGGGGCTTTGCTGCGATTGCCGCGGAACGCACCGAGGGGCGGGGCCCGGCCCCCAATCAGCAGCAGAGGAGGAGCGTCATGCTCGTCGAGCAGATCGAACACCGCTGGCTGGCGGCCTTTCGGCGGACGCTGGAGCTGTGCGCGCTTTCCGCGGGTGAAGTTGTCGGCATTGTATCGGAGTCGCAATCCCGACAAGTCATCGTGGACTTGGCCGAGCTGGCCGTACAGGCGCTGGGTGCGACCCCGATCCGCGTGCGCGTGCCGACCCCCGCGCTGCAGGCGCCGGCGCCGGTGCGCTCGACCGGCGCCAGCGACGCGTTGCAGCGGCTTGAACCGGTCGTCGCCGCGCTGTCGCGCTGCCATCTGGTGCTGGACTGCACCGTCGAAGGCCTGCTGCATGCGCCCGAATTGCCGCGGATCCTGCAGGGCGCCGACGGCGTCGTGCCGCGGCTGCTGATGATCAGCAACGAACATCCCGAAATTCTGGAACGCTGCGTGCCCGATCCCGAGCTCGAGACCGCCGTGCGCGCGGCAATGCGGCGGCTGCGCGGTGCATCCGGGATGCGCGTGACCTCCGGCGCCGGCACCGACCTGCGCATCGGCCTGGCCGGCGCGCGCGTCGGCGGCGTCTGGGGCTATTGCAACAAGCCGGGCCAGGTCGCGCACTGGCCGGGCGGGCTGTGCCTCGCGTTCCCTGCCACCGGGCAGGTCAACGGCACGCTGGTGCTGGCGCCGGGCGACGTCAACCTGACCTTCAAGACCTATCTGCGCGATACGGTGGTCTGCCATGTCGAGAACGACTACATCGTCGGCATCGAGGGCAACGGCGTCGATGCCGACATGATGCGCGGCTATTACGCGGCCTGGGCCGACAAGGAGGGCACGCGCGACGCCTACGCGGTCTCGCATGTCGGCTGGGGCATGAACCCGCTGGCGCGCTGGGACGCGCTGACCTTCTACGATCGGCGCGACTGCAACGGCACCGAGCTGCGCGCGTTCGCCGGCAATTTCCTTTACTCGACGGGCGCCAACGAAGTGGCCGGCCGCCATACGCTCGGCCATTTCGATCTGCCGCTGCGCGGCTGCACGGTGACGCTCGATGGCGTGGCCGAGGTCGAGCAGGGCCGGCTGGCGGCCATGCCGGGGTGACCCGTCTATCCGCCGATTCGCCTACCCGTTCCAAGACAGGAGCTTCGATGTCCCAGCCTGACTTCCGCCGCGACGCCGATCGCGATGCCACGATCCGCCACGCCAACGGCATCGCCACGCTGGTCCGCGGCGACGGTCCCGTCGCGGTCGTGATGCTGCATGGCATCGGCGGCGGCAAGGCGGCGTGGCCCGCGCAGTTCGACGCGCTCGGCGACGCCGGCTATCGCGCCGTCGCCTGGGACATGCCCGGCTACGGCGACAGCGCGACGATCGATCCTTACGACTTCGCCGGCCTCGCCGCCGCGCTGGCGCCGGTGCTGCAAGCGGAGCGCGATGCCGGGCGGCGCGTGGTGCTGCTCGGCCACAGCATGGGCGGCATGGTCGCGCAGCAGGCCTGTGCGGCGATGCCCGCGGCGATCGACGGCATGGTGCTGTCGGGCACCTCGCCGGCTTTCGGCAAGGCCGACGGCGACTGGCAGCGCGGCTTCATCGCGGCCCGCACCGCGCCGCTCGACGCGGGCCGCACGATGGCCGAGATGGCGGCCGGCCTGGTGCGCGGCATGGTCGCGCCTGATGCGCCGGCGGACGCGGTGGCCTTCGCCACGCGCGTGATGGCGAGCGTGCCGCCCGACACCTATCGCGCCGCGCTGCATGCGCTGGTGCGGTTCGACCAGCGCGAGGCACTGGCGCGCATCGCGGTGCCGGTGCTGGCGCTGGCCGGCGAGCACGACGCCAATGCCGCGCCGGCCGTGATGGAACGGATGGCGGCGCGCATCCCCGGCGCCGAGTACCGCTGCCTGCCGGGCGTCGGCCATCTGGCCTGCATGGAGCGGCCGGCGCGGTTCAACGAGGCCGTGCTCGATTTCCTGGCGCGGCATTTTCCGGTCCGCTGACGTCGGCCCGGACGTGTCGAAGCCACGCGCCACCGCACCACGGCACCACGGCACCACGGCACAACCGCACCACCGCACCACGGCACAACCGGACCGACGCACCGACGCATTACCGCACCCAACGCATAACAAGCTGACCACGAGAGACACCATCATGCCCCTGGACTTCGTTCCCGCTGTCGGCGAGGCCGATTTCACCGACGATCAGGTCCGTCTGCTGACGCTGGCCAACCGGCTCGGCCGCGAACGCTTCGCGCCGCGCGCGGCGCAATGGGACCGCGAGGCAAGCTTCCCGTTCGCCAACTACGACGACCTGCGCGAGGCCGGGCTGCTGGCGCTGTGCGTGCCGAAGGCCTTCGGCGGCGAGGGCGCGGACTTCGCGACCTACTGCATGATCGGCGCGGAGATCGGCCGCTTCTGCGGCGCCACCGCGCTGACCTTCAACATGCATATCTGCTCGACGATGTGGACCGGCATGCTGGCCGACGGCATCGCGATGACCGACGCGCAGCGCGCCGAACACGCGGCCCGTCGCGAGCTGCATTTCGCGCGCGTGGTCAAGGACGGCGCCGTCTATGCGCAGCCGTTCTCCGAAGGCTCGGCGGCCGCGGCCGGCAAGGCGCCGTTCGGCACCACCGCGCGCAAGGTCGACGGCGGCTGGCTGCTGAACGGCCGCAAGATCTTCGCGTCGCTGTCGGGCGCGGCCGACTACTACGGCATCCTCTGCACCGAGGACCGCGGCGATCATCATCCCGACATGCGCGACACGCTGTATATCGCGGTGCCCGGCAAGGCGGAAGGACTGACCGTGACCGGCGACTGGGATCCGATGGGCATGCGCGGCACGGTCTCGCGCACGCTGCTGCTCAAGGACGTGTTCGTGCCCGACGACGAGCAACTGATGCCGCGCGGCGTCTACTATAAGGCTGCGCAGACCTGGCCCGCGATGTTCTTCACGCTGTCGCCGACGTATCTCGGCGTGGCGCAGGCCGCCTATGACTTCACCGTGCAATACCTGCGCGGCGAAGTGCCCGGGCAGCCCCCGGTCAAGCGCCGGATGTACCCGACCAAGCAGATCGCGGTGGCGCAGATGCGCATCCAGCTCGAGTCGATGCGCTCGCTGTTCTGGCGCGTCATCCACGAGGCGCGGCCCAACCCGACCAAGGACCAGCGCATGCGTCTCTATGCCGCGCACTACGCGGTGATGGAGGGGGCCAACGATATCGCACGGCTGGCGATCCGCACCTGCGGCGGCCAGTCGATGCTCAAGGACCTGCCGCTCGAGCGGCTCTATCGCGATTCGCGCTGCGGCGCGCTGATGCTGCCGTGGACCGCCGAGCTGATCCTCGACCGCATGGGCCGCGAGACGCTGTACGAACCGGGCGAGCGCGACGAATGAGCGGCGCCTGCGGAGGACGGCCGCATCTGGATGCGGCCAGCGTCGGCGCGCTGCTGCGGCCGCTGCACGCGCTGGCCGACACGCAGCCGCAACGCCCGGCGCTGCATGTTGGCGGCCGCACGATCGGCTATGCCAAGCTGTGGAGCCGCATCGAGCGCGTCGCCGCGCATCTGCTGGCCGACTGGGGCATCGCGCGCGGCGACCGTGTGGCGACGCTATGCCTGAACCACGATCTGCAGCTGGCGCTGCTGTTCGCCTGCGCGCGGCTCGGCGCGATCTTCGTGCCGCTGAACTACCGGCTGGCGGTGCCGGAGCTTGCCGCCATCGCATCGCACGCCGGCGTGCGCGCGATCTTCCATGACGATGCGCATGCGCAGACCGCGGCGGCGGTCGCGCGTGCCGCCGAAGGCGATGCGTTGCCCCGTACGTTGTCCGGTGCCGTCCGCCATGCCCATATCGACCGGCTGATCGACAGTCCGGCCCCGCCCGAGCCGACCGAAGCACCGATCGGCCCGATGCCCGACGACACGCCGCTGCTGCTGGTCTACACGTCCGGCACCACCGGTCAGCCCAAGGGCGCGCTGCATACGCAGGCGGCGCTGCTGGCCAATGCGCGCGCCAGCTGGTGGGCGCACGAGATGCGCGACAGCGACCATGTCCTGTCGACGCTGCCGCTGTTCCATGTGGGCGGGCTGTGCATCCAGACCGTGCCGGCGCTGCTGCTCGGTGCGCAGGTAACCCTGCACGAGCGCTTCACGCCCGACGCCTGGCTTGACGCGCTGGCGCAAGCACGGCCGACGCTGTCGCTGATGGTGCCGGCCACGCTGCGCGCGGTGCTCGAGCATCCCGGCTGGGCCGACGCCGACCTGAGCGTGCTGCGCGGCGTGATGGCGGGCTCGTCGACGATCCCGCGCGCCTATATCGATGCCTTTCATGCGCGCGGCGTGCCGCTGGGGCAGGTCTACGGTGCCACCGAGACCGGTCCGGTATCGATCGTGCTGCGCCTGCACGAGGCGATGGCGCGGCCCGGTTATGCGGGCTGGCCGCAGCCCGAGGCGCAGGTGCGGCTGCTTGGCCGCGACGGCAACGAAGTGGCGGACGGCGAGGTCGGCGAGATCTGCATCCGCGCCAGCAATCTGATGCAGGGCTACTGGCGCGAGCCATCCCATCCCGGTTTTGTCGACGGCTGGTTCCGCTCGGGCGATCTGGCGCATCGCGACGCCGACGGCTGCATCGAGGTGGTCGGGCGCAGCAAGGACATGATCATCTCGGGCGGCGAGAACATCTATCCGGCCGAGATCGAGAACGCGCTGGTCGCGTTGCCCGGCGTGGCCGAATGCGCGGTGGTGGGTTTGCCCGATCCGCGCTGGGGCGAGGTGCCGGTGGCGGTCATCGTCCCCGCGGCGGGCGCGGACCGCGCGGCGCTCGCCACCGAACCGCTGCGCAAGGCGTTGGCGGAGCGCATTGCCCGCTTCAAGCTGCCGCGCGAGGTGGTGCTGCTCGACGCGCTGCCCAGGAGCGCGCTCGGCAAGGTCCTGAAGCCGCAGTTGCGCGCGACGCTGGAGGCGGCGCGGGGCGGCAGCGGCGGCAGCGGCGGCACGAACTGAGCGCGGCGGGTATCATCGTTCGATCGCGCCTTGCCGCGCATCCCAACGGGTAAGCATCCATGGAAGATCGAACCGAAATCGCCACGCTCGGTGGCGGCTGCTTCTGGTGCCTGGAGGCGGTCTATCAGCAGGTCGAGGGCGTGACCGCGGTGGAGTCCGGCTATACCGGCGGCCATGTCGACGATCCCAGCTATGAGCAGGTCTGCAGTGGTGACACCGGCCATGCCGAAGTGGTGCGGGTGTCGTTCGATCCGTCGGTGATCTCCTATCGCGAGATCCTCGAGATCTTCTTCGCGATCCACGATCCGACCACGCTCAATCGCCAGGGCAACGACGTCGGCACGCAATACCGCTCGGTGATCTACACCCACTCGGACGCGCAACGTGCGACCGCGCAGCAGGTGATGGCCGACATCGCCGCGCGCCAGCTGTACGACGGGCCGCTGGTCACGCAGGTCGAGCCGGCGCAGCGCTACTGGCGCGCCGAGGCCTATCACCAGAACTACTTCCGCAATCATCCCGAACAGGGCTATTGCGCCTTCGTGATCTCGCCGAAGGTGGCCAAGTTCCGCAAGAGCTTCGCGCACCGCTTGCGCGCGCAGTAAGCGCGCAGTAAGCGCGCAATACGCCAATCACAGCCAACACGGCAGCGGCGAGACGCTACACACCCAGCCGCTGCGCGATCGCTTCCGCCAGCCGCGCCAGCGTCAGCGGCGCGCAACCTTCGGCGTTGTTGCTGACGATCAGATAGGCCGGTTGCCCGGCCTGCAGCGTACGCACGGCCAGATCGGCCGCGGCCGCCAGCGTCTGCGGATCGAGCGCGCGCAGCCGGTCGAACGGTTCGAACGCCGCCTCGGCCTGCTCGTAGCCATAGCCCTGATGCAGCAGCCAGCGCAGCACCAGCGGCCCCGGCTCGCCCTCGTCGCGCAACGCCTGCGCCGCGGCCTGGCGCGCCAGCGGCGGCATGCGGTCGCGCGCGGCACAGCCGAAACGCACGCGATGCGCGCGCAGCAGCTTGATGAAGCGCGGCGTCAGCAGTTCGGGGTCGCGCAGTTCCACCGCGTAGCAGGCGTTCGGCGTCTGCGCCGGGTCGAGCGCGGGCAGCGCCGACAGGAAGGCATCGAGCCGCGACAGGAAGCCGGCGGCATCGGCCGCCATCGCGCGCAGCGGCGACAGCTGGAACAGCAGCGGCCCGCATTTGGCGCCCAGCCCAGCGGTGGCCGGCGCAATGAAGTCGCGGATCGCGATCTCGACATCGAGGAATGCCGCGTTGGCGAGCCGGCCGGCGCCATTGCTGGCGCGCAGCCACGGATCGCAGACGCTGGCGGGCGCCTTGACCAGGAAGCGGAAATCGTCGGGCACCTGCGCCGCGTAGGCCAGATAGTCGGCCAGCGGAATCGGCGCGTAGAAGCCGCGGTCCACGCCGGCCGCGCGCAGCAGCGGATGGCTGGCGTAGGCGCCGAGGCCCTTGCGCGACAGCAGGCTGTCGCTGTAGTCGCCGTCGTAGACCAGGCCCTTCCAGCCGGGATAGGACCAGGTCGAGGTGCCGAGATAAAGATGAGCGGGCAGGCGCGCGGCCAGCGCCGCCAGTTCCGCCGAGGGCGCGACCGGCTGGACCGTCTTGCCGCGCCGGGCCGGTTTGGCGCCCGTTGCGGACGCGGCCGGGGCCGCGGGGTCGGCGGGGGCTGCGGTAGAAGCGATGCGACCCGATGTCGTGTCGGACACCGGGTCGCCGAACAGATCTTCAGTCAAAGGGGGTTCAGTCGAGCCTGATGGAGTCGGCGAGTCGGCAACGTCGGCGTCAAGCCAGGACCTCAATCCAGCGTCTTGTCGTAGATGTAATGGCGCGACCAGGGCAGCGTGCTCGACGGCTGGGTCGCCTTGTGGCAGACCACCTGGTAGATCGACATCTTCTCGCTGTCGAAGGCCTGCGCGCAGCCGGCCAGATAGACCCGCCAGATGCGGTATTTCTTCTCGCCGACCATCGCGCGGATGGTCTCGCCGTGCGCCTCGAAGTTGTCGGCCCAGTGCCGCAGCGTCTGCGCATAGTGCCGGCGCAGCAGCTCGACGTCGTAGGCCTCGAGGCCGCCCTTGGCAAGCGTATGCAGCACCATGCCGATATGCGGCAGCTCGCCCTGCGGGAACACGTAGCGGTCCATGAACTGCGCGCCGTCCATCGGCACCTTGCCGCTGTCCGGGTCGGGCGAGGTGATGCCATGGTTCATCGCGATGCCGTCGTCGGCCAGCAGCTCGCACATGCGGCTGAAGTAGGTGACCAGGTTTTCCTTGCCGACGTGTTCGAACATGCCGACGCTGGTGATGCGGTCGAACGTGCCGGTGACGTCGCGGTAGTCCTGCAACCGGATCTCGATCTGGTCCTGCAGTCCGGCCTGCCTGACGCGCTCGGTCGCCAGCGCGAACTGGTTCTCCGACAGCGTGATGCCGACGCAGCGCGCGCCGAACTTCTGCGCGGCGCGCAGCACCAGCGCGCCCCAGCCGCAGCCGATGTCGAGCAGCGTCTGGCCCGGCTGCACGCGGATCTTGGTCAGGATGTGGTCGATCTTCTTCAGCTGCGCGGTGGCCAGGTCCTCGGTGCCGTGCTCGAAGTACGCGCACGAGTAGACCATGTTCGGGTCCAGCCACAGCTTGTAGAAGTCGTTGGAGACGTCGTAGTGGTATTCGATCGACGCCTTGTCTTCCTGCTTGGTATGGGTGAAGCGTTGCGCGACGCGCGCCAGCGTGCTGCCGGCCAGCTGCGTGGTCGCGCGCGAGAAGCCGTAGCCGACCGCGATGATGTCGGCGAGCTTGCCTTCCAGATCGATCTTCTGCTGGACGTAGGCCTCGCCCAGATTGTCCAGCGTCGGCGTCAGCAGCAGCGGCAGCGCGCCGGCCTCGCGCACGGTCAGCGTGACCGCGGGTTGTTCGAAGTTGCCCAGCGCGTATTCATGGCCATTCCAGAGCCGCAGCTTGACGGGCAGGTTGGCCTTGTCGCGCAGTTCCGCGACCCAGCGCTCCAGTTGCGTGTCCAGTGCTTGCTTGAAAAACATGCGGCTTTCCTCCTGATGAATGGCGGCATATTTCCGAACGAACAGCTGTGGGCGGCCTCGCTGCCAGATATATCAAGCTGTGCCATACCCAACGCCAGAGCCCGCTGCCGGGTGCGTCTGGCGTTTCACTTTATACGCCAAACCGCGCCGGTGTGCAGTGCACTGCCTAGACCCCATGTCGATGTCAGGGGCAAAACAGGCACAGCGCAGCGCGCCCGTCAGAACGATCACGGCGACAGGCGCGCGATGCGCCAGCTGCCGTCCGGCTGGCGCAGGTAAGCGATGCGATCGTGCAGCCGCGACGGGCGGCCCTGCCAGAACTCGACGCGCGTCGGCGCCACGCGATATCCGCCCCAATGCGGCGGCCGCGGCGGGTTCTCGCCGAAGCGCTGGCGGAACTCGGCCTCGCGCTGTTCCAGCAGCGCGCGGTCGGCCACCTCCTGGCTCTGCGCCGAAGCCCAGGCGCCGATGCGCGAGCCCAGCGGCCGTGAGGCAAAGTAGGCATCGCTCTCGGCGTCGCTGACCTTTTCGACGACGCCTTCGATGCGCACCTGCCGTTCGAGCTGAACCCAGTGGAACAGCAGCGCGGCGCGCGGGTTGACCGCGAGGTCCAGCCCCTTGCGGCTCTCGTAATTGGTGAAGAAGGTGAAGCCGCGCTCGTCGATGCCCTTGAGCAGCACGATGCGGGCCGACGGCTGGCCGCTTGCATCGACGGTGGCCAGCGTCATCGCATTGGGCTCGGGCAGCTTGGCGGTCAGCGCTTCCTCGAACCAGCGTTCGAACTGCGCGATGGGTTGGGGCGCGACATCGGCTTCGGTGAGGGAACCGAGCACATAGGTACGACGGAGATCGGCGAGTTGCGTCATGGCGGGAAGGGCAGCGGCATGGCCGCGGAGGGGATGGCTGAAGATTCCTGAACGGTTCTCCGATCGCGTCGGCGCACCTGCTTGCGCGCGGTCGATATGCGGATCCGGATGCCTCGAGTATAGCGAACGCATCCCGGCCCGCGAGCCGGCTCCGACCGGGCTCCGCTTGGCCTTCCCACCGGGGCGGCCTTCAGGCGGCCGGCGGCGGCAGCTTGCGCGTCCGTCCGCGCGAATAGAAACCGGCGACGCCCATCGCGCCGGCCATCGACAAGAAGATCGGCAGCATGCCCAGCGCGGTGCCGACCACGCCGAAGGTCAGCGGCCAGACCACCTGGCTGGTGTTCAGCACGGCCGAGCGCAGGCCCAGCGCCTCGCCGGCGCGGCCCGACGGCGACGCGCTATGCAGGATGTTCATCACGTTGGGCTGCGCGCTGCCGAGCGCCAGTCCCAGCACGAACGCCAGACAGCACATCAGCCAGAACGTCGAGACGAAGGGATAGAGCAGGTAGGCGATGCCGCCGACCAGCAGCGCGCCGCGGATGATCTTCCATTCGGACAGATGGCGCGTGACCAGCGGCATCGCGATGCGGATCGCCAGCGTGGCGATCGCGAAGGCGCCGAGCACCCAGCCGATCGACGAGGGCGACAGGCCGACGCGCGTGCCCTGGATCGGGATCAGGAAGGCATGCAGGTCCCACGCGGCGGACAGCACCGCGCTGGCGACGAAGACGGCGCGCAGCTCGGGCACCATCAGCAGGTCCAGCGCGGAGCCGCGGCTGCCATCGAGCGCTGCCTGGCGCGCCGCGCCGGCGCCCTGCGCGGGCAGGCGGTCATGGACGAGCCGCAGCCCGATCTGGCCGATCAGCGCGACGCCGACCAGCAGCAGGAAGGCGGGGCGGTAGCCGGCGTGCTCGATCACGTAGCCGACCACCACCGGACCGAGCGTGCCCGACACCGACAGGCCCAGCGCATGCCAGGTGTAGTTGCGAAGACGGGTCTCGTCGGTCGACAGCTGGCCGATCAGCAGCTGCATCGCGACCTGGACCAGCATGAAGCCGACACCGATCAGCGCGCACGACAGGTACAGCGCGGCGATGCTCGGCCAGATCGCCGGCAACAGCGTGCCGCCGACCACCATCAGCGAGCCCGCCGTCATCGGCCGGCGCGGCCCGATCTGGTCGATGCGGCGCCCCGCGCGGATCGCCAGCAGCATCGGCAGCAGCGCGTACAGCGACATCAGCAGGCCGAGCGTGATGGTCGAGGCCTTCAGCGAAATGGCGAACAGGGAAACGACGACGCGGCTGGCGTTGAACGCCACGTGGTTGCACACCGTCAGCGCGATCAGAACACTGATCGGCATGGCGGCGGCGGGATACGGCGTCATTCGTGCAGGGACCGGGAGGCGGAAGGTGGAACGAAGGACCGGAAAGACCGGAAGACGGGAACAACCCGAAAAAAGACGAACGGGGGGCGGCATGCGCCGCGCCCCGCAACAGGCGGCATCCTGAAGGACGTCACCTGCAAATTGCCATCCGTTTACAGCGTCGTGTTGTGCATCGAGCCGCCGCTACCGCTTGGCGTCTCCATGTAAATGGCCATTTAATTATGGGACGCTTGTTGACAGCGTGCAACGGTCTTTTAGGTTTTGGTGCACAGAAAGGGGGCGTGCGTTCGAGAGTGTTGCGCTGGAGCATCGGTAACCGAGGCAGCGGCGCAGACGAGTGCATCGCGCTGCGCGTCAACCGCCCTGGTACATCGGCGATCTGTTGGGTCCGGGCGACGGTGCGGCCGGCGCGGTTGGATTCTGGCGACGCGGCTCGGGCTCGTTGCCGCCCGCCGGCGGCTGCGCGGCCGGACCGGAGGCGGCCGGCGCGCGGCGATCGCGATAGGTCTTGCCCGGCGGCGGCGCGGTCGGGCGCTTGCGCAGTTCGGCCAGCAGCTTGCCGCACTGGCTGTCCTCGGCCGGCGACAGGTCGATCAGCGGCAGCACCGTGGCGACCGGCGCCAGCAGCGCCAGCGCGACCGCGCCGCCGGCGCGCAGCGCCAGCACGCCGATGTCGGGGCTGACGCGCGGGTCCTTCAGCGTGCCGCCGACATACAGCGGCGAGCGCAGCGAGAACACGCGCATGCCCTTGGAGTCGGGGTTGATCGTCAGGCCCAGCCGCTCGCTGGCCAGATCGACCACGCCGGTGGCGTTGATGGTGGCGTCCTGCGTGTCGATCACGAAGGTGCGGGCCCGGCCCATGCCATTGGTGAACGTGAAGTCGGCCACGCCGCAATGGATCTGCACCGGCTTGTCGCCGAACAGCTTGGCGATGATCACGCTGCCGACGTTCAGTCCCATCGCCTCCAGGATGAACTTGCTGATGGTGCCGTTCTCGACCAGCAGCCGCGCCTCGCCGTTGGACGAGCCGAGCAGCGCCGCGACCGAATTGCCGGTGGCGGACAGCTTGGCCGCGCCGTTGATCTCGCCGATGCTGGCGCGCATCGATTCGAGATTGGGGAACAGTTGCTTGATCTTCAGACGGCGCGCCGTCATGTCGATGGTCGCGCCCATCGGCGTGCGCTTGCCGTTCAGCTGCAGCGTCGAGCTCAGCGTGCCGCCGGCGACGCCGAAGTTCAGCGGCTTCAGATTCAGCACGCCGTCCTGCAGCACGATGTGGGTCTGCAGATTGTTGATCGGCAGATCGACGTCGCGGATGATGCGCTGGCCCGTGAAACGCACGTCGGCGTCGATGTCGTCCCAGCGTTCGGTGCGGAACGGCGCCACCGGCAGCGCCTTGTCGGCCGGCTGGCGTACCGGGCTGCGCGGCGCCGCCTGTCCCGGCTTGGCGTTGGCGCCGATCAGCGGCGCCAGGTCCTCGAAGCGCAGTTGCTTCGACACCAGCTCGCCGGCGAGCAGCGGGCGCGGATCGCGCTGCGTATAGGTCAGCGTGCCGCCGAGGTCGCTGCCGCCGACCCGGCCGCTGAAGTCCTGATAGCGGTAGACCGACGCGCCCTTGCGCAGCGTCGCGGTCAGCCGGCCGTTGGTCCGATACGGCGGCGTCTCCGGCAGCACCACGCCGGTCAGCGGGTACAGGTCGGCCATGCTCTCGCCGGACAGCTGCAGCATCAGGTCCAGCGCGGCGAGCCGGGCCGGCTCGGTCAGCGTGCCCTCGATCTGCGCGCGGGTGCTGCCGACGCGGATATCGGCCTGCAGCGGGTAGGGCCGGCTGGCGTCGCGCAGGTTCAGCACCGCACCGGCCTTGCCGTTGGCGTTGATGGTGGCCTTGTTGTAGTGGCCGACCGCGCGCCAGCGGATGCCGTAGACCGGTTCGCCCTTGCTGTTTGCCCTGGCGGCGGAGGCCGCGGCGGCCGAAGCCGCGGCCGGCCCGCTGGCGCCGCTCGCGGGGGCCGCCGAAGCGGCCGGTGCCGACGAGGGTGCCGACGAAGGTGCCGACGAAGGTGCCGATGAAGGTGCAAGCGGGCCGTCGCGATCCTTGTCATACAGCGGGGCATCGCCGATGGTTTCGAGCGTCGCGCGCAGTTCGATCTTGCTGGCGGCATCGTTCAGCGCCAGATGGCCGCGCGTGAGCACCACCTCGCCGATTTCCAGATGCCATTGCGATGGCTCCTTGTCTTCGCGGGTGGGGAAGGTCCAGTTGTTGCGCTTGTCGGCCAGCCGCTCGAGCGCGACCGACGGGCCGTCGATGGTGATGGTCGGCAGCGAGATTTCGCGCGTGAGCAGCGGCAGCGGCCGCAGCAGGAACACCAGTTCGCGCGCGGTGGCAAGGTTCGGCTGCTGGGTCCAGTCGGGATTGCCGATGGTGATGTCGCGGGCGGACAGCCGCGGCCACGGCACCAGGCGTCGCCAGCCGCTTTCGCCTTCGGGCCGGCGCCAGGTCAGGATCAGGTCGCCATTGACGGCGAACGGCCGGCCGATGGCATCGCTGACCTTCTCGTTGAGCCAGGGCTTGAGGCGGTTCCAGTCGAACAGCAGCACGAAGGCCACCACCGCCGCGATCAATACCAAGGGCGTCAACACACTCCACAGCACGGCCTGGCGGCGCAACGACATTGAAGGGCTCCTGGCCGGCGCACGCGCGGACCGGGCTGGTGCGCTGGCGCGGCGGACGTACCACGTTGCGGCTATTGTATAGTTGCGCGCCGGGCCCTCCTGTCGGCATGCGACTGACAATGATGCCCGCGTTTTCCGCATTTTTTGCCCGCCGCCGTCCACCGTCTTTGCTCGGCCGGCGGGTCCAGCCGATGGTGAAGTCCTCGATGGCCGACGACCGCAACGCGCACTCCCGACCCGACCGCAATGACGACCCCGCCGCCGCGCTCGCGCTGGCGGAACTGCCCGCCGCGCTGCCGCACGACAGCGCCGAGGCCGACGACCATCACCGCCGCTTCGGCGGCGTGGCGCGGCTCTACGGCGCCGACGGGCTGGCCCGGCTGGAGGCGGCCAGCATCTGCGTGGTCGGCATCGGCGGGGTCGGCAGCTGGGCCGCCGAGGCACTGGCCCGCAACGCGGTGGGCCGCATCACGCTGATCGATCTGGACCATATCGCGCCGTCCAATACCAACCGGCAGATCCACGCATTGGGCGACGAGTACGGGCGCGCCAAGGTCGAGGCGATGGCGCAGCGGCTGGTGCAGATCAACCCGCGCGTGCGGGTGCGTCCCGTCGACGATTTCGTGACGCCCGACAACGTCGAGGCGCTGCTGGCCGGCCATGACTACGTGATCGACGCGATCGACGCGGTCAAGGTCAAGATCGCGATGCTGGGCTGGGCCCGGCGCCAGCGGCTGCCGATCGTCACCTGCGGCGGCGCGGGCGGTCAGCTCGACCCGACCCGCGTGCGCGTCGCCGACCTGTCCCGCACGATCCAGGACCCGCTGCTGGCCAAGGTCCGTGCCGGGCTGCGCAAGCAGTGGGGTCTGCCGCGCGATCCGAAGAAGCCGTTCGGCCTGCCGGCCGTGTATTCCGACGAACCGTTGCGCTATCCCGAGCCCGAACAGCAGGCATGCGAGATCGACGAGGCGCCGTTCGCCGACGCCGCCCATCCGCCGCGGCAGGGGCCGCAGGGGCTGGCCTGCGCGGGCTTCGGCTCGTCGGTCGCGGTCACCGCGGTGTTCGGCTTCGTCGCGGCGTCGATGGCGCTGAGCGCGATCGCGCAGGCCCGCTGACGCTGGCGGTCTCTGTCGCCCCGCGAACGCGGGGGCCAGCGACTTGAGCTCGAGCCACTGGGTCCCCGCCTGCAGGGGGACGACACGAGTGTTCAGGCGCGCAGCGCGTCCAGCAGCCGCGCGACCTGCGCCTCGCCGGGCGCGAGGTTGTCGAAGAAGATCAGTTCCGGATAGTCGGCCGCCGCCGGCATGAAGCGCCGCCGCCGATAGTCTTCCCAGTGCGCGAGCTTGTAGGCGTCGTTGGGATTGCCGCGCCGCACGATGCGCGCGTGCGCCTCGTCCTCGGGCAGATGGACCCAGACGATGCGCACCGTGGTGCCGGCCGGCACCGCCAGCCAGTCCGGATCGCTGAGCCGATGCTCGCGGATCTCGCGCGACAGCGGGCCGATCACGATCGCGCTGATGCCCAGCGCCAGGTTCTCGCGCGCGGTATCGAGCAGGCCCTGGTATTCCGGATCGCGCAGATGCTGCAGATAGAGCGGACTGTCGCGGTCGTTGGGGTCGCCGGTCAGCGCGCCCATCGCGGCGGCGCTGTAGCGGCCGTACAGCGTGTCCTTGTCGAGCAGGCAGAACGGCTCGCCGGTGGCCTCCATCAGCGGGCCGATCAGCCGATGGGCCAGCGTGGTCTTGCCGGTACCGGCATGGCCGCAGAAGAAAATCAGTCGTGGCATCGAGGGGAACGAAGGGGGAAGGACGGCGTGCCCGGCGCGGGATTCGCGCGGGATTCGGTATCCTTGCGCGTATCCCTGTGCCTTCGGGCATTCCGCCCAGCATAACCGATCGCCTTCATGACCGTTTCCGCTCCCGCTCCCGCTTCCATTCCCGCAACCCCGACCGCCGCACCGCCCGATCTCGACAGCAGCGCGCTGCCCGCCGACCTGCATCTGGGCGAGCCGGTCACCGACCATACCCATGCGGAGTTCGTGCTGCTGCTCGAGGCCGCCGCGCGCGCCAGCGACGACGGCTTTCTGGCCGCGCTGGACGAGTGGATCGACCACACCCGCTATCACTTCGGCATGGAAGAGGCGTGGATGGAAGCGATGAACTTCGGCCCGCGCCAATGCCATGCCGGCGAGCATCGGCAGATGCTGGAGATCGTCGACAAGGTCCGGGCCAAGGTCGAGCAGGAAGGAGACTTCGAGACCGGGCGCCGCCTGGTGGCGGAACTGCCCGGCTGGTTCGCGCTGCACGTGCGCAAGCAGGACGCCGCGATGGTGGCCTACATGCGGCAGAACGGCTTTACGCTGGTGGAGGGGCCGGCGGCGTGAGGGCGGGGCGGTCGCCTGCGTTTCAGAGCCGCTTCCTCTGCCCGGCCCGCTCCCGCTGAAGCGGCGAGGAAGAACACCATCGAGGCGGCGAGGGAGAGTACCGCCGGTTTTCTCCGCAGTTTTCTCCGCGGTTTTCTCCCCGGTTTTTCCCTTCTCGCGCACGGGAGGGGCCGGGGCACGGGGGGAGAGGGCGGCCGCGCCCCCTCAGGCCCGCAACATCAATTCAACGCCGCACTGAGCTGCCGGCGCCAGCGCGACACGGCCTCCGGCGCGTCGCCCATCATCTCGAATACCGACAGCATCGTCCTGCGGCCGACATCGTCCTCGAAGCCGCGGTCGGTGCGTACGATGGCCAGCAGCTGCTCCAGCGCCGGCTCGTATTGACGGCGGGCGATCAGCAGCCGCGCCAGATCGAGCCGGGCCTGCAGGTCCGCGGGATTGGCCTCGATGCGGCCGGTCAGCGTGGCCTCGTCGGGCAGGTCGCCCAGGCCCTTCATCGCCTCCAGCCGCGTCTGCAGCGCGGCATAGGCATCGTGCTGCGGCGCGCGCGGCGTCAGCATGCCGAACTGGGCCTGCGCTTCCTCCAGCGCATTGCCGTCGAGCAGGAAGGCGATGTAGTCGATGCGTGCCTCGTCGAAGCCGGGGTCGAAGGCCAGTGCCGCCTGGAAGGCCTCGCGCGCGATCTCGCGCTTGCCGCCGGCAGCCGCCTGCCGGGCCTCGCGCAGCGCGATCTGGCCCGGGTCAGGCGTGACCCGGGCGATGAATTCGCGCAGCCCCGATTCGGGCAGCACACCGATGAACTGGTCGACCGGCTTGCCGTCGACGAAGGCGATCACATGGGGGATGCTGCGCACGCCGAAGTGGGCCGCCAGCTCCTGGTTCTCGTCGACATTGATCTTGGCCAGCTTCCACTTGCCGCCGGCCTCGCGCTCGAGCTTTTCCAGCAGCGGGCCCAGCGTGCGGCACGGTCCGCACCATGGCGCCCAGAAGTCCACCAGCACGGGGACGCTGCGCGACATAGCAATCACGTCGTGGTCAAAGTTCTGCAGGGTGACGTCGCTCATTCCTTGCCTCGCTGTTCGTGAATTCCGGTATCGCGTGAGATCCGCGCCCCGGCTCCAAGGCGCGTGCGGACAGGTTCGGCCTCGCGCCGGACGGCCGGTTTCCTGTGGTCGATGTGGGGACGGCGCGGCGCATATCAACCCTGGTTGCGGGAATCTACCCCTTGGAAATAGAACGGTCGTTCGGTTATATTGCTTGACGATTCGCCGCCGGGGCTGCTTGCCGGCCGCGGCGGCGTCGGCTCAACGCCAGACAACGACGCCCAGCAACGACGCTCGAGAACAGGTCGCGAAGACCGCTCAGGAGACAACGCATGCAGACCCAGAAGCCCGCCGCGCGCCCGCATTTCCAGTTCTGGCCCAAGCGGGCGCCCACCGCCATCGTGCTTCCCGAAACCTCGCTGTGGGTCAATCTGGAGGTGTCGGCGCGCCGCTATGCCGACAAGGCCGCGATCCGCTATTTCGGCAAGGCCATCACCTTCCGCGAGCTCGAGGCGCAGGCGAACGCGCTGGCCGGCTGGCTGCAGCGCGAGGCCGGCGTGGCCAAGGGCGACCGGGTGCTGCTGTACATGCAGAACTGCCCGCAGTTCATCGTCGGCTACTACGCGATCCTGCGCGCCGACGCGGTGGTGGTGCCCGTCAATCCGATGAACCGGGCCGAAGAATTCAAGCACTACATCACCGACGCGCAGGCTCGCGTGGCGATCTGCTCGGCCGATCTGGCCAGCGGTGCCGCGGCCGCCAATGCGGAGCTGCCGCAGGATCAGCAGCTGCAGCATCTGCTGGTGACCCAATACGCCGACGCGCTGCCCGAGCGCCACGAGCACCCCGAGGACGCGCCGCCCGCCTGGCTGACCGCCGAGCATCCGCTGCCGGCCGGTGCCGTGCAGTGGCGCGACGCGCTGGCCGCCGGCCACCAGCCCGGCCCGCATACCGCAGGTCCCGACGACATGGCGGTGATGCCCTATACCTCGGGCACCACCGGCTTCCCGAAGGGCTGCATCCATACCCATCGCTCGGTGATGCACAACGTGGTCGGCGGCTCGACCTGGTCGGGCTCGGGCGCCGAGTCGGTGATCCTGTCGGTGCTGCCGCTGTTCCACGTGACCGGCATGCAGTACGGCATGAACGGCCCGATCTACAGCGGCGCGACCGTGGTGATGCTGCCGCGCTGGGACCGCGAGGTCGCGGGCCGGCTGATCTCGCGCTACCAGGTCACGCACTGGACCAATATCCCGACGATGGTGATCGACTTCCTGGCCAGCCCGAATCTGGCAGAGTTCGACCTGTCGAGCCTGCGCTATATCGGCGGGGGCGGGGCGGCGATGCCGCAGGCGATCGCCGAGCGGCTGCGCGAGCAGTTCGGCCTGAACTATCTGGAGGGCTACGGCCTGTCCGAGACGATGGCGCCGACCCACAGCAATCCGGCCGACCGGCCCAAGCTGCAGTGCCTGGGCGTGCCGACCTTCAACACCGACGCGCGCGTGGTCGACCCGGTCACGCTGAAGGAGCTGCCGCCGGGCGAGGTCGGCGAGATCATCGTCTGCGGCCCGCAGGTGTTCAAGGGCTACTGGGGCAAGCCGGACGCGACGCGCGAGGCCTTCATCGAGTTCGAAGGCAAGACCTTCTTTCGCACCGGCGATCTCGGCCGGATGGACGAGGAGGGCTATTTCTTCATCACCGACCGGCTCAAGCGGATGATCAACGCGTCCGGGTTCAAGGTCTGGCCGGCCGAAGTGGAGAACCTGCTGTACAAGCATCCCGACGTGCAGGAGGCCTGCATCATCGGCACGCGCGACGCCTATCGCGGCGAGACGGTCAAGGCCGTGGTCGTGCTGAAGGCGCATGCGAAGGGCAAGACCACCGCCGACGACATCATCGCCTGGGCCAAGGACAATATGGCCGCCTACAAGTACCCGCGCGTGGTCGAGTTCGTCGACGCGCTGCCGAAGTCGGGGACCGGCAAGGTGATGTGGCGCCAGCTGCAGGAAGCGGAGAACGCGCGCCTGGGTTGACGGCGCGCGGTACAAGGGGTGCGCAATCGCTCAGTGCCCGCGCACCCGCATCAGCATCTTGACCATCGTCTTGTAGCCACGTTCGCGCGCGTGGCGCGTCGGCGTGACGCCGTCGCGATCGGCCAGATTGGCGTCGGCGCCCGCATCGAGCAGCAGCTGCACCACATGCTCGTAGCGCGTGCTGCCGTCGCCGAGCACGATGGCCTCCAGCAGCGCCGTCCATCCCAGCGCATTGACATGATCGACCGGCACGCCGGCCTGCAGCAGCAGCTTGACCACCTCGGGGTTGCCGTGCTGCGACGCCGCGGTCAGCGCGGTGCCGCGATAGCGGTCGGTGCTGCGCGGATCGGCACCGTGCGCCAGCGCCAGCCGCACCAGCTCGATCTGGCCGCTGGCGGCGGCCAGCAGGAAGGCGCTGTTGGCCTGCTCGTCCTTGTGGTTGACATCGGCTCCCGCGTGGATCAGCGCGCGGGCGGCCTCGCCGTGGCGCTGATAGACCGCGAGCAGCAGCGCGGTGCGGCCGCGCTCGTCGGCGGCATGCGGCGAGGCGCCGGCACCGAGCAGCTTGCGCACCAGCGCCGCGTCGCCGAGCGCGGCGGCGGTCAGCAGATTGCGGTTCAGCGCGCTCAGCGCGTCGTGCGGCCGGCCCGCACTGCCCGGCTGGGCGGCGGCCCGCGGCGGGGACGACGGCGAGGCGGGAGCGGGCGAGGACGAACCGGGCCGCGCCGCCATCGAGACGCCGGCCGGTCCTGACAGCAACGCCCCACCCAGCAGCAGCCCCGACAACCCCAGCGCTTCGGCGACCATCAGGCGGCGGGCTCGGGCGGGGGCGGGCATGGCGGTCTCCGGTTCAGGCGGCGTTGGCCGCTTCGGTATCGCCGGGCGCGTCGATGTCGCCGGCCGGTTCGGCGTCGGCGGCCTGGATCTGCCGCCACAGCCGGCCGAGATAGGGATCGTCGACGCCGTGCGTGGCCAGACCCAGCAGCGTCTGGTGCAGATAGTCGCGCGCGGGGCCGTAAAGCCCCGTGGCGCGCCGCAGGCAGGCCACCACGCGCTCGTCGGGCAGGCGGCCGGCATAGGCTTCGTGGGCGCGGTTCATCACGAAGGCGAGCGCCCGCTGCGGGGGCGCCTCGCCGTCGAGCTTCACGCGCAGCCAGCGGGGATGGTAGGCGCCGGTCATCATCTCGCGGCGCCACAGCACGCGAAATTCCTGCTCGACGACGTGGCTCGGGATGCGGAACACCATGCCGTGGCAGCTGCCGCCACGGTCCAGGCCCAGCACCAGGCCCGGGTTGTCCCAGGTGCCCCGGTTGATGCGCGAATACAGGTAGAAGCCGCGGTGATAGCCGTGCACGGTCGCGAGCCGGCGCTCGGTGTGCACGACCATCGGATTCCAGATCAGGGAGCCGTAGCCGAACAGCCAGACGTCGCCATTCAGGTCCGGCTGGTCTGGCCGGCGATCCAGCGTGGACCGCAACGAGCGCTCGAGCGCGTCGTCCGACAGCAGCGAGGAAGCTACCGGGGTACCGCCCAGCGTGGTCCGCAGCCGGTCCGCTTCAAGATCTTGTCGGGTGATGGCCATGGTGCAAGCATAATGCAAAGCCGGGCAGCGGGAGGCTTGGTACACCACATGGCAGGGAGATGTCGGCGTGGGGCAACGGTGAAGCCCCACCCACTGCCGGCGGGGTGGCGGCCGATGTTGCGCCGTCCTTACAATGGCTGCCAACTACCAGGAGGGATGGACATGGCGCGAACGCTTACGGTGGCCTTCGGCACCGGCAAGGAATTCGAGTTCACCATCGGCGATACCGAACTCGCGGGCATCAGCGATGATGCCGGCTGGCGCTGGTTCGATCGGGAGTATGCGGAGCTCGACTGCCAGGCCTCCAGCCCGGTGGGCAAGGTGCTGGTCATCGACAAGATCCTCAGCGTGGCGCGCTTCTCGGGCGAGCAGCGCTTTGCCAGCGATCCGGACTGGGCCCGGGAGTACGCGCGGCATGCCGCGCATATCCTGGGCCGCGATCGGGTGCGCGTCGACGTCGGCAACGCGTCGATCGGCTTCTGAATCTGCTTCCGAGCCGGCTTGCCGGCTCGTTGCCTTGCTGGAGCGTCTACCGCCTCAGACGGCCAGCAGCTCCACTTCGAACAGCAGCGTGGCGTTCGGCGGAATCACGCCGCCGGCGCCGCGTGCGCCATAGCCCAGGTCGGCGGGAATCACCAGCCGGCGCGTGCCGCCAACCTTCATGCCCTGCACGCCTTCGTCCCAGCCGCGGATCACATGGCCGGCGCCCAGCGGGAACACGAAGGGATCGTTGCGATCCTTGCTCGAATCGAATTTGCGGCCGGCCTGGCCGTTCTCGTACAGCCAGCCGGTGTAATGCACGGTGACGTGCTTGCCCGCGGTCGCTTCGGCGCCCTGGCCGGTCACGGTGTCTTCGTATTGCAGGCCGGAAGGAGTGGTGATCATCGGTCTTTCCTTTGTGTGACTGCGGATCGCGGTCAGGGATCGCGACCCGCGTGGTGATTCGGAGCATGGACCCCGCGGCCGTGGCCGCGCTCACGGTCCTGCCGCAGTGCTGCCGCGGTGCTGCCGAGACGGCAGTGTACCCGCAAGCGCTCAGGCGTCGGCCCGCTGCCAGGTGTCCAGGCGCAACTGCACGCTGCGCTCGTCGTCGCTGAACCAGATCTCGCCGTCCTGGATCGTCACGGTCAGCCGCATCGCGCGGCGCGCCATGCCGGCCAGCGCGTCGACCGCCTCGCCCGGCACCGCATGCACCGTCAGATTGCGCAGCTTGCCGGCCTTGCCGGCGATGCCCTTCCACCATTCGCGGGCGCTGGCGGGCTGGTAGGCGAACACGGTCACGCGCGCGGCGCGCGAGGCGGCGCGCTTGAGCCGCGTCTCGTCGGGCTGGCCCAGGTCGATCCAGTGTTCGATTTCGCCGGTCAAGCTGCGCTCCCACAGGTCCGGCTCATCGGGCTCGTCGAGCCCGCGCGTCAGGCTCAGCGTCTCGCTGGCCTCGCAGGCGAACGCCAGCAGCCGCACCATCATGCGGGCATCGTTCTCGGACGGGTGTTGCGCGACGGTCAGCGCGTGGGTGCCGTAGTAGTGCCGATCCATATCGGAGATCGACAGCTCGGCTTTGCAGATGGTGGACTTCAGGGCCATGGGGAAGAGGGGACGGCGGGCCGGCGCGATGGCGCGGGCAGGATGCCCGGCATGGCCGGCGAAGCGCGCATGTTACCCGATCACCGCGCGCATGACGGTGCCGATGGCATGGCGGCAAGCCTGGGCCAACGAACAGCGGAAACGGCGGCGCCGCGCGGCAGGCGCGGCGCCGGGGGTCAACGGGACTTGCGGTAGTCGCTGAAGTAGAAGCGCAGCAGCGCGGAGGCGATCACCAGCGCGAGGAAGGCGGCGGCAATCACCATCGCCTGGCCGGCCGGACTGTCGATCTGCCCGTTGACGCCGAGTTCGACCAGGCGGCCGATCACCAGCATCACCAGCACCGGGATCACCAGGGCGCGGCGACCGTAGGTGCGCATCACCCAGCCGGGGAAGTTGCGCAGCAGGTGGCCGACGAAATCGCGCGGAATGCTGCAGATCAAGCACGCCCCTGCGGCAGCGAGCGAAGCCGCCACCACATCCCCCAGTCCAATCCCGAACATGATTCCCCGTCCCGTCGCACCCGGGCGAAAAAGCCGGGGCTGAATTTTGCAAAGCGCTGATTCTACAGAAGATTTCGGGATTTCAGGTGTCGCCTGGTCGACCTGTGGAAGAAGGCGGCAGTCAGTCAGGGGACCAGCACCGGCAGCAGGAAAATGCCCAGCACGCACAGGAAGCCGAGCGTCCAGCACAGCGAGCGCAGCGTGGCGCGGTCGGCGAGATAGCAGACCGTGTAGAGCAGGCGGATCACGATGAAGGCGACCGCCAGTTCGTCGATGCGCGCCTGCGGCGCCTGCAGATGACTGGCGCACAGCACCGCGGCGGCGAACAGCGGAAAGGCTTCGAAGTGGTTGCGGTGGGCGAGATCGGCGCGGCGGGCGCGGCCGGTCTGCCGCTCCAGCCAGGCGCGCGGATCGTGGTTGTCGAAACCGGGCGCGCCCCATTTGGCAATGCCCACCGTGACGATGGGCAGGATGCCGGCGATCAGCACGCACCAGAAAGCGATCGGCATGGCGTTGTCCTCGGTTATGTCGTCGGCGGTTGTCAGCGGTCGGGCGGCGGTCGGGCGGCGATCGGGGCGCGCTCAGTCGGAAATCACGCCGCCACCACCCGGATCGTCACACCGGGCAGCGTCACCACCTGGCCGGCACGGATCTTGGCGGTCTTGCGCGACTCGGCCACGCCGTCGACCGCGACCTCGCCGGCAGCGACCAGCGCCTTGCCGGCGCCGCCGCTGTCGACCACGCCGGCCAGCTTGAGCAGATCGTTCAGCGCGATGTGCTCGCGGTCCAGCGGGAAGGTCAGGGTCTGCATGGTGAAGATTGGGTTGGAGGTGGCGCCGGGCGCCGAACCTTCGGCGCGCCGGCGTGAGCCGCGGCTATTACTTGCCCCAGCTGTCCTTCAGTCCGACGATGCGGTTGAAGACCGGGCGGCCCGGCTGGCTGTCGACGCGGTCCGCGACGAAGTAGCCGTGCCGCTCGAACTGGAAGCGGTCCTCGGCCCTGGCCTCGCGCAGGCCGGGCTCCAGATACGCTGTGACCACGCGCTTGGAGTCCGCGTTCAATGCATCGAGGAAGTTCTTGCCGCCGGCATCCGGATGCGGGTCGTTGAACAGCCGGTCGTACAGCCGCACCTCGGCCTGCAGCGCGTGCTGCGCGCTGACCCAGTGGATGTTGCCCTTGACCTTGACGCTGTCCGCGCCCGGCGTGCCGCTCTTGGTGTCGGGCAGGTAGTTGGCGTGCACCGCGACGACATTGCCGTCGGCGTCCTTGTCGACGCCGGTGCATTCGATCACGTAGCCGTAGCGCAGCCGCACCTTGTTGCCCGGGAACAGCCGGAAGTAGCCCTTCGGCGGGTTCTCGCTGAAGTCCTCGCGCTCGATCCACAGTTCGCGCGACAGCGGGAACACGCGCTTGCCGAGCTCGGGCTGCTTCGGATGGACCGGTGCCGAGCACTCCTCGCTGTGGCCCTCGGGATAGTTGTCCAGGATCAGCTTGAGCGGATCGAGCACCGCCACGGCGCGCGCCGCGCGCGCATCGAGGTCGTCGCGCACCGCGCCTTCCAGCGTGCTCATGTCGATCCAGCTGTCGGACTTGGCCACGCCGACGCGGTCGCAGAACAGCTGGATCGATTCGGGCGTATAGCCGCGGCGGCGGATGCCGACGATGGTCGGCATGCGCGGATCGTCCCAGCCGTCCACGCGGCCCTCGTTGACCAGCTGCAGCAGCTTGCGCTTGCTGGTGATCGCATAGGTCAGGTTCAGCCGGGCGAACTCGTACTGATGCGGCAGCGGCTCGCGCAGCAGGCCGCAATCGCGCAGCTGCGCCAGCACCCAGTCGTACAGCGGGCGGTTGTTCTCGAACTCCAGCGTGCACAGCGAGTGCGTGATGTTCTCGATCGCATCGGAGATGCAATGCGTGAAGTCGTACATCGGATAGATGCACCACTTGTCGCCGGTGCGATGGTGGTGCGCATGGCGGATCCGGTAGAGCACCGGGTCGCGCATCACGATGTTCGGCGCGGCCATGTCGATCTTCGCGCGCAGCACGTGTTCGCCGTCGGCGTACTTGCCGGCGCGCATGTCGCGGAACAGCTGCAGGTTTTCCTCGACGCTGCGCTCGCGGTAGGGCGAGGGCGTGCCCGGCTCGGCGAAGTTGCCGCGGCTGGCGGCGATCTGCTCTGCGCTCTGGCTGTCGACATAGGCGACGCCGCGCTCGATCAGCTTCTCGGCGAACGCGTACAGCTGGTCGAAGTAGTCGCTGGCGTAGTACAGGTGGGCCTGCTGGCCGCCCTGGGCATCGGTGCTGTCCCAGCTGAAGCCGAGCCAGTGCACCGCGTCGATGATCGAATCGACGTACTCGGTGTCTTCCTTGACCGGATTGGTGTCGTCGAAGCGCAGGTGGCAGCGGCCGCCGTAGTCGCGCGCCAGCCCGAAATTCAGGCAGATGCTCTTGGCGTGGCCGATATGCAGATAGC
The DNA here is from genome assembly GCF_013347325.1 of Cupriavidus gilardii. NCBI lineage: Bacteria > Pseudomonadati > Pseudomonadota > Betaproteobacteria > Burkholderiales > Burkholderiaceae > Cupriavidus > Cupriavidus gilardii. The sequence continues at coordinate 715,756 of NZ_CP054626.1, forward strand.
CGTTGGGCTCCGGCGGGAAACGCGTGATCACGGCGGGCAGCGGCCGACCCTGCGCGTCGGTGCGGCCGGCATAGGTGCCGGCGGCCAGATCCTGGTCGATGATGCTGCGCAGGAAATTCGAGGCGGCGGGGGTGCTGTCTTGGGCTTTGGGATCGTGGCTCATGGTTTGGCCAGGTTGGGCCGCGGGTCGCGGCCGGCTTCAGGGCGAATTCGGATTCGGGGTAAGGATCGGCGCGGATTTGCGCCGGGCCAGCGTGCCGGCGTCCCGGAAGGCGCGGCATGTTGGCGGGAACCCGGGATTTTACCGTGCCGGCGCATCGGCCGCGCGCGCAATCGTCGGACGCGCGCTAGCATGGCGTTTCCGACCCCATCGTTCACGAGGAGCCCCATGCCATCTCCCGATCCCGCCGCCACCCTTGCCGCGCTGTGGCGCGCCACCGGCCTGCCCGAGGCCGCCCTCGCGCAGGCAACGCTGAGCGGCGCCGAACCGGTGCTGCCGTCATCGTTCGCGGTCGGCACTGCCGCGCAGGCCAGCGTGGCCGCTTCGGCGTTGGCGGCCGCGGCGCTGTGGCAGCAGCGCACCGGCCGCTGGCAGCAGGTCGCGGTCGATATGCGCCACGCCATCGCGGAATTTCGCAGCGAGCGTTATCTGCGCGTCGACGGCGGTCCGGCGCCGGAGCTGTGGGACAAGATCGCGGGCGCCTATCGTTGCGGCGATGGCCGCTGGGTCCGGCTGCACACGAACTTCCTGCATCACCGCGACGGCGTGCTGCGGCTGCTCGGCTGTGCCAACGACAAGGACGCGGTGCAGGCCGCGCTGGGCAAATGGGAGGCGGAGGCCTTCGAGACCGCCGCTTCCGATGCCGGCCTGGTTGTCGCGGCGATGCGCAGCTTCGACGAATGGGACGGCCATCCGCAGGCCGCCGCGTTGCGCGAGTTGCCGCCCATCGTGATCGAGCGGATCGGCGACGCGCCGCCGATGCCCTTGCCGGACTTGCCGGCGCAGGACGCCCGGCCGCTGTCCGGCGTGCGGGTGCTGGAGTTCACCCGCATCATCGCCGGCCCGGTGGCCGGCCGCACGCTGGCCGCGCATGGCGCGGACGTGCTGCTGGTCACCGCGCCGCATCTGCCGTCGATCGCGCCGCTGGTGATCGACACCGGCCGCGGCAAGCGGTCCTGCCAGCTCGATCTGCGCGATGCCGACGACAAGCGCACGCTGCACAAGCTGCTGCACGGCGCGGATGTCTTCCTGCAGGGATACCGGCCCGGCGGCCTCGCGGCGCTAGGCTTCGGCCCCGAGGCGGCCGCGCGCGCCCGCCCCGGCATCGTCTATGTCTCGCTGTCGGCCTATGGCCATGTCGGACCGTGGGCCGGCAAGCGCGGCTTCGATTCGCTGGTGCAGACCGCGACTGGCTTCAACGACGCCGAGGCCCGAGCGGCCGGCAGCGACACGCCGCGTCCGCTGCCGGCACAGGTGCTCGACCACGCCGCCGGCTACCTGCTCGCGCTCGGCGCGATGGCGGCCCTGCACCGGCGCGCCACCGAGGGCGGCAGCTGGCACGTGCGCGTGTCGCTGGCGCAGACCGGCCAGTGGCTGCGCGGCCTCGGCCGGATCGACAACGGCCTGCAGGCGCCGGACCAGCGGATCGACGACATCAGCGACCTGCTGGAGGCGGTGCCGTCGGGCTTCGGCATGCTGACGACGGTACGGCACGCGGCGCAACTGTCCGAGACGCCGGCCCGCTGGGAACAGCCATCGGTGCCGCTGGGCAGCGACGCCGCGCAGTGGTTGCCGCGCGGCGGGGGGAAGTAAGGCGAGCCGCAATCCTGTCGAACCTTGCCGACGGTGGCCCGTTGAGGCGCGGCCGCCGTCCTTCGCTGCCGGCGTCACGCCATGCCGCGCCATGGCCGAGACAAGCAGGGCCAGGCAGGGCCAGGCAGGGCGACCACCTCGATATTTTTTTGACGGGAGAAAACCTACCGAGTAGTATGTTTTTCCGACGAAGGCCCACCTTCGGCAAGAACGGCGACAAGAACGACAACAAGGAGACAGAGCATGCGGGTTCTGATCACGGGCGCGGCCGGCATTATCGGCACCGCGCTGCAACGCGCGTTGATCGCGCGGGCAAGCCTGGCCGACCCCGGCGGCACGCCGCGCCAGATCGACGAACTCGTGCTGGCCGACCGCGCCGACGTGCCGCTGCCTGGGGACGCGCCGTGCCGGCGCACCGTGCTGCGCGGCGACCTGGCCGAGCCCGGCTTTGCCGCGCAACTGGCGGCGCTGGCGCCGGACAGCGTGTTTCATCTCGCGGCCAGCCTGACGCTGGAGGCCGAAGCCGATGAGCCGCGCGCCTATCGGCTGCATGTCGAGGCCCTGCGCGGGCTGATCGCCGGCTTCGCCAGGCCGCCCCGGCTGGTGCTGGCCAGCTCGATCGCCGTCTTCGGGGGAGACCTGCCCGAGACGGTCGGCGACGGGCTGCGCGCCGAGCCCGACACGACCTATGGCACGCACAAGGCCATCGCCGAGCTGCTGCTGGCCGACTACAGCCGCCGCGGCCGCGTCGACGCGCGCGCGTTGCGCCTGCCGATCGTGCTGATCCGCGACGGCGCGCCATTGCCCGCGGTGTCGGACCGCATCGCCGCGATCGTGCGCGAGCCGCTGGCCAGCCGCGACGTCGTCTGCGGCCTGCATCCGGACACGCGGATGCCGGTAGCGTCGGCGCAGGCCGTCGCGCAGGCCTTGATCGCCATGCACGATCTGCCGGCGGACCGGCTGCCGCACGACAGGGCGCTCAATCTGCCGTCGCTGTCGACCACCGTGGCGCAGATGGTGGCCGCGCTGCGCCGCGTGGCAGGCGACGCAGCCGCGGCGCGCATCCGTTACGAACCCGACCCCGCGCTCCAGCGCGTGGTCGACAGCTGGCCGCGCACCTTTACCTCGGACAAGGCCAGCGCGCTCGGCCTGCATGCCGACGCCGATTTCGACGCGATTCTCGGCGCCTACCTCGACAGCAAGGGGACGGCATGAAGAACCCCGCGATCGGCTTCCGCCGTAACGGCCCGCTCTCCACCAATGAACACGAGCGGCAGGCCGACGCCGCGATGCGCTTCGACGACAGGCTGTCGGCCGAGGTCGCCGCGCTGCCGGTCTGCATCGTCGGTGCCGGCTGTTCGGGCGTCACCGCCGCCAAGGCGCTGAAGGAGAAGGGCGTCGCCTTCGACTGCTTCGAACTGGGCTCGAAGATCGGCGGCATGTGGCGCTACGAAAACGACAACGGCATGTCGTCGGCCTACCGCAGCCTGCATATCGACACGAGCCGCACCAACCTGGGCTACTCCGATTTCCCGATTCCCGACCGGTATCCCGATTTCCTGTCGCACTACGAGGTGATCGAATATCTGGAAGCCTATGCCGAGCGCTTCGGCATCCCGCCGCATATCCGCTTCAACACGCGGGTGGAGCGCGTGGCGCCGGTCGGCGACGGCAGCTGGCGCGTCACGCTGGGCGACGGCAGCAGCCGGCGCTATCGCGCGGTGATCGTCGCCAACGGCCATCTGTGGGACCCGCGCTGGCCGAGCTTCGACGGCCAGTTTTCCGGCGAGCAGATCCATTCGCACCACTACCGCACCACCGAGCCGTTCCGCGACCGCAACGTGCTGATCGTCGGCATCGGCAATTCCGCGGTCGACATCGCCGTCGATGTCTGCAAGTCGGCCAAGCGCACGTGGATCTCGACGCGGCGCAGCGCGTGGATCATGCCGAAATACATCATGGGCCATCCCATCGACCGCTGGTCCGCCTTCTTCGCACGGCGCCTGCATCTGCCGACACGCGTCACGCGCACGCTGGTGCGCTGGCTGGCGTATCTGGCCACCGGCGACCAGGCGCGCGTCGGCATTCCGCGGCCCCGTCACGAGATCTGGCGCGAGCATGCCACGCTGAGCCAGGAGCTGGTTCCGTATTGCGGCCATGGCTGGATCCGCATCAAGCCGAACATCCGCAGGCTGGACGGCGACCACGTCGAGTTCGAGGACGGCACGCGTGAGGCCGTCGATGCGATCATCCACGCCACCGGCTACCGGGCCAGCTTTCCGTTTCTCGACCGGCAGGTGTTCGAGGTCGCGGATGGCAAGGCCGAGCTCTATCGCCGCATGATGCCGCCCGGCCGCCATGGCCTGTTCATGCTGGGGCTGGTGCAGCCGATCGGCCCGACGATTCCGCTGGTCGAGATCCAGGGAAAATGGCTGGCCGCGGTGCTGGCCAACGAGATCCGGCTGCCGGGCCGGGACGGCATGATGGCGGAAATCGATGCCCATCAGCGCTACGTATCGCGCCGCTTCGTCGGCTCGGCACGCTATACGCTGGAGGTAGACTTCCGCCGCTACGCCACAGAACTGTTTCGCGATATCGCCCGGGGAGGGGCGGCATGACCCCCAGCAAGCAGGAAATCCTGATCCAGGCCGCCGAATGCTTCATGGAACAAGGGTTCCATGCCACCAGCATCGACGACGTCGCGCGGCGGCTCGGCGCGACCAAGGGCCGCATCTACCATCATTACGCGTCGAAGATCGACCTGTTCTTCGAGGTGCATCGCGAAGGCATGCGGCTGCTGTTCGAGGCGGTGGAGCCCGCGCGCAAGGTCGAGGGCGACGGCGTCACCGTGCTGGCGGCGATGCTGCGTGCGCATGCGGTCGCCGTGCTGGAACACCACACGTTCGAGAGCGTGGTGGCGCAGGGCGTGCAGATGCATCGCTTCGGCGCGACCACGCCGTCGCAGCGGCAGACGCTGGACGAGCTGATCGCCAGCCGCGACCGCTTCGAGCGTCTGTTCAAGGATCAGGCCGCGGCGGCAAGGCGCGATGGCTCGCTGGCCGCCGATGCCGATCTGTCGATCGCGGTGAAGACCTTGCTGGGCGGAATCCAATGGTCGCTGATCTGGTATCGCCCGGAGGCCGATGCCGACGAGCACGCGCGCGAGCGCCTGGCCGAGGCGATGGTGCGTACGCTGGTCGAGGGCATCCGCGCGCGGCCGGAGCGGGCCGCATCGACAGCCGGCAGGCGGGCGCGCGCGCCGGCAGCCTAGCGCGGCACGCCTTCGACTCGGCGCAGATCAGTACAGCGTCTGGCGGATCCGCTGCGGCAGCTCGGCGTCGTAGGCCCGGCCGTCGATGGCATCGCGGCTCAGCGTTGCCAGGATGGTGCCGGTGCTCGGCAACGCGCTGCGCGGAATCTGCGCTTCGGGCGACCACAGCCGCGAACGCACCAGCGCGCGGGCGCACTGGAAGAACACCGAGCGGATCGCGATCAGCAGCACGGTGGAGGGGGCCTTGCCGTCGACTGTGCACTGCGCGATCAGTTCCGGATCGGTCGAGATCGTCGCCGTGCCGGCCACGCGCAACGTCTCGTCGACGCCAGGCACGAGGAACAGCAGGCCGACGCGCGGGTCGGCGACGATATTGCGCAGGCTGTCGATGCGGTTGTTGCCGCGGCGGTCCGGCAGCAGCAGCGTGCGGTCGTCCAGCACCTTGACGAAGCCGGGCGCATCGCCGCGCGGCGAACATTCGGCCATGCCGTCGGCCACCGTCGACAGCAGGCAGAACGGCGAGGCCTCGACGAAGGCGCGATAGTGCGGATGCAGGTAATCGACTTCCTTGGCCAGCGAGGCCGGTGCGGGCTTGCCGTAGTGCGTTTCCAGGTCTGCCAGCGTGGCGATGGTGTGATCGGTCATGGCGGATGGGCGGTCGAGCGAGGTGGAGGAGTGGGGCGGCCGCGGGTTTGAATTTCCGACGGGTGGTCCGTTCGGGCGGTGCGCGGCATCGGCAAGTCTACAGCGTGACGGTGCCCCGGCCGATCTCGATCACGCGGCCCCCGACGCGGATCGCGCCCTCGCCATCTTCGACATCGACTTCTAGCCGCAGCCGGCAGGGCCGCTCGACCAGATCGCCCTGGGCAATCTCGTAGCGCGCCGGCAAGGCATGGCCGGTGGCGAGCAGCCAGCCGCCGAGATTCGCGCAGGCCGAGCCGGTGCCCGGGTCCTCGGCCACGCCGCCGCCCTGTTTGGTAAAAAAGTAGCGGGCGACCACGCACCCAGGCTGCTGCGGATCGAAGGCGAACAGATAGGCGGTCTTGCGGCCGAGGCTGCTGGCGGGCCAGGCGTCCAGGCGGCTGCCGTCGGGCACCGCGCGGCGCACGGCGTCGGGGCTGCTGAGCGGCACCAGCAGCTGATCGGCGCCGGTATCGACCCAGATCGGCGAGCCGGCCAGATCGTCGGCCCGCAGTCCGAGCAGCGCGGCGACTTCCGCATCGGGCAGTGGCGCCGGCGCGGTCTTCGGCTGGCCGCGATGCGGCGCGGTGAAGGTCCACACATCGCCTTGCGCGCGCACCGGCACGACGCCCGCCTTGAACTCGAGCGTCAGCGCATCGCCGGTGTTGCGCAGCGCCCGTACCGCGTGGGCGGTGCCCAGCGTCGGATGGCCGGCGAAGCGCATCTCGTAGCCGGGCGTGAAGATCCGCACCATCGCGTCGGCCCGCTCCGACGGCAGGATGAAGGTCGTCTCGGACAGGTTGAACTGCAGCGCCAGCGCCTGCATGGTGGCATCGTCCAGCCCGCGGCCGTCCTCGAACACACACAGGGGATTGCCGCCGAAGGTCGATTCGGCAAAGACATTGAGCAGGCGGAAGGCGTAGGTGGGCATGGCGGTGGAATCGTCGGGGACAGGCTGCCAGTGTAGGCGGATGGCACGTGAGAGCCATGTACAGTTAACGGCGTCACGGTCGGGCCAGTTTGGATGAACTCGCTTCCGCGAGATCGATTGACCTCGGTGCGCCGGCCGGAGTCTCGTCGATAGGCGAGGACGGAATAGCTTCGCCTCCGTGCAACTCCGGAATGAACTGCGCCAGCTTTTCCTCCAACGTCGAGGTGGTCTGCTTTGTCCCGCGTTGGACGGTGTTCGATTCCTGAGTCATGCCTGCTTCCTGGCGATGTTGGGGTCGACCAGTGTCGTGCGGTTGTAGAGCTGAATCTATCCGCTAACACGCAACAACCCCGCAAAAAGGAGAAAGCCGGCATGACCGGCTTTCTTTCCATCAAGACGCGAAAACGCGAAAACTCAGAACCCCACCGCCTGTCCGTCGCGACGGCTGTCGCTGGCGGCGACATAGCCGTGCTCGGGATCTTCCGACAGGCGCCAGATGAACTGGCCGGAGCCGAAGTCCATATACGGGTCCGCGACCGACTTGAGCTGGTGGCCGCGGTCCTTCAGGCCCGCAACGGTGGCCGGGTTCATCGTCGCTTCGACGTCCAGCGTGAAGTCGCGGTTGACCTTCCAGCGCGGCGCGCAGCAGGCGGCCTGCGGCTGCTGCTTGTAGTCGAGCATGCGCACCACGGTCTGCAGATGGCCCTGCGGCTGCATGTCGCCGCCCATCACGCCGAAGCTCATCACCGGCTGCCCGTCGCGCGTCATGAAGGCGGGGATGATCGTGTGAAACGGCCGCTTGCCGCCGGCCACCACATTGGGCGACTTCGGATCCATCGAGAAGCCGACGCCGCGGTTCTGCAGGCTGATGCCGGTGCCGGGCACCACCACGCCGGAGCCGAAGCCCATGTAGTTCGACTGGATGAACGAGATCATCATGCCGTTCTCGTCGGCCGCGGTCAGGTAGATCGTGCCGCCGACCTTCGGCATGCCGAAGTCGAAATGCGTGGCGCGCTTCATGTCGATCAGCCTGGCGCGCGACTTCAGGTAGCCGTCGTCCAGCATCTGCTCGGGCGTGACCTCCATGCTGCGCGGGTCCGACACGTAGCGGTACAGGTCGGCGAACGCCAGCTTCATCGCCTCGATCTGCAGATGCTGCGAGTCGATCGAGTCGACCGGCAGGCTGCCGACGTCGAAGTTGTCCAGGATGCCGAGCGCCATCAGCGCGGCGATGCCCTGGCCGTTGGGCGGAATCTCGTGGATCTCGTAGCCGCGATAGGACTTGCGGATCGGCTCGACCCAGTCCGGGCGGTAGTCGCGCAGGTCGGCCAGCGTCATCGCGCCGCCGCACTCCTTGCTGAAGGCGGCGATGCGCTCGGCGATCTGGCCCTCGTAGTAGTCGCGGCCGCCGCTGGCGCCGATGCGGCGCAGCGTTTCCGCGGCGGCCTTCATCACGAACTTCTCGCCGGTATGCGGCGCGCGGCCGTTCGGCATGAAGGTGTCGGCGTAGCCCGGCTGGTCCTTCAGGTCCGGCACCGCGGCGGCCCACTTGTGCGCGACGATCGGCGGCACCGCATAGCCGCGCTCGGCGATCTCGATCGCCGGTTCCATCAGGTCGGCGAACGGCAGCTTGCCGAAACGCTCGTGCAGCGCGGCCCAGCCGGCCACCACGCCCGGCACGGTGACGCTGTCCCAGCCGCGGATCGGCCGTTTTGCCAGCCCGTTGCCTTCCTCGCCGTACTTGTTGCGGAAGTACTCGGGATTCCAGGCGGCCGGGGCCACCCCCGACGAGTTCAGGCCGTGCAGCTGCTTGCCGTCCCACAGGATCGCGAAGGCATCGCTGCCCAGGCCGCACGAGACCGGCTCGACGATGGTGATCGCGGCAGCGGCGGCGATTGCCGCGTCGATCGCATTGCCGCCCTTGAGCAGCATGCGCAGGCCGGCCTGCGCGGCCAGCGGATGCGAGGTCGATACCACGTTGCGCGCAAACAGCGGAATGCGCACGGAGGGGTAGGGATTGGTCCAGTCGAAGGTCTGCATGGCTTGTCTCTTGGCGTTGCCGTGATGGCGGCTATGGTTGTCTGCCGCTTATTCCGCGGTGATGTTGCGGTCCTTGATCAGTTTGCCCCAGCGGGCGCTTTCCTTGCCGACGATCGCCGCGAACTGCGCGGGCGTGCCGCCGACCGGCTCGGCGCCGAGCTTGGCCAGCCGTTCCTTGACCTCCGGCGCCTGGATCGCCTTGTTGAACTCGGCGTTCAGGCGCGTCACCAGGTCGGGCGGCAGGTTCTTCGGGCCATAGATGCCGAACCAGGTCTCGCTGACGAAGCCGGGCAGGCCCGACTCGCCGACGGTCGGCACGTCCGGCACCAGCGACGAGCGCTTCGCGCTGGTCACCGCCAGCGCCTTGAGCTTGCCGTCGCGCACGTGGGGCAGGGCGGTGACGATGCTGTCGAACAGGATATGCACCTTGCCCGAGATCAGATCGGCGATCGACAGCGCGGTGCCCTTGTACGGAATGTGCGTCAACTGGACGCCGGCCTGCGCGCTGAATGCCTCGGCCATCAGGTGGACCACGGTGCCGTTGCCGCTGGACGCGTAGTTCAGTTCGCCGGGATGCGCCTTGGCATAGGCGATCAAGTCCTTCACGCTGTTGACCTGCAGATGGTTCGTCACCACCAGCAGGTTGGTCGCGCTGGCGACCTGGCCGATCGGCGTGAAATCGGTCTGCACGTTGTACGGCAGCCGCGGGTGAATATGCGGTCCGATCGAATGCGTGCTGCTGGTGGCCATCAGCAGCGTGTAGCCGTCCGCCGGGGCCTTGGCGGCCATGTCCGAGCCGATCGCGCCGCCCGCGCCGGGCCGGTTGTCGACCACGACCTGCTGGCCCAGATTGGCGCCGACCTTCTGCGCGATCGCGCGCGCCAGCAGATCGGTCGCGCCGCTGGCGGGGAAGGGCACGATCAGGCGGATCGGCTTGGCGGGATAGCTCTCGGCCAGGGCGGGCGCGGCGGCGAAGGCCAGCGTCGCCGCCAGGCCGGTGCCCAGCAGGCGCAGCCAGGATGTCATCGTTCAATCTCCGTGGACGTTGTCGGTTCGGTGCCGGCGGACCGGCCGATGCCGCATTATTCCGTGCAGCTTTACATAATGAAAGCTAATATTTCTTTCTTTTCCCTCAAGTTTCGCTTAAGGCCCCGTTTCAGTCCGCGCATCCAGTTTCGTTGAAGGCGCGCTCGACGTCCGGCGCTGATCGCTTCCCCATCCGTTATGAGCACCATCCGCTTCCTTCGTACCTTCGTTGCGGTCGCCGAGCACGGCTCCTTTGCCGCCGCCGCGGGCCACGTCGCGCTGACCCAGGCCGCGGTCAGCCTGCAGATGCGCGCGCTGGAGGGCGAACTGCGGCGCGAGCTGTTCGATCGGACCGGGCGCGTGGTCGTGCTCAACGCGGGCGGGCGCGAGCTGCTGCCGCGCGCGCGCCAGCTGCTCGCGCTGTACGACGAGATGCGCGCCGCGCCCGAGACGCCCGAGGCGATGGCGGGCGCGGTCGCCGTCGGCGCGGTGGTGTCGGTGATGGGCGGCCTGTCGCACGTGGTGGCCAGCATGAAGACCGAGCATCCGGCGCTGGACGTGCGGCTGGTCGGCGCCAAGTCGATCGAGCTGGCGACGCTGGTCGAAGCCGGCGAGCTCGATGCGGCCATCGTGGTGGAGGGCCCGGGACGGCTGGCGGGGGCGCTGCGCTGGACGCCGCTGTATCGGGAGCCGCTGGTGGCGATCGCCGCGGCCGGCAGCGCCGCCGCGGACGCGCGCCAGGCGCTGGCGGGCCAGGCCTTCCTGCGCTTCGACCGCACGCAGCTGACCGGCATGCTGGTCGAGCGGGCCCTGCGGCGCGCGCATCTGCGCGTCAACGAATTCCTCGAGCTCAATTCGATCGAAGCGCTGGTCGAGCTGGTGCGGCAGCAGGTTGGCGTGACCGTGGTGCCGCTGCTGCAGCGGGCGCGCTGGCGCGACGACGAGGCGTTGCGGGTGCTGCCGCTGGAGGCGGGCGGCGAGCCGGTATGGCGCACCATCGGCATGCTGGAGCGGCGCGATCATTCGCGCCGGCACATCACCGAGGCGATCCGCGCGGCGTGCGCCGCGCTGTTCTGCGAGCCGCGCTAGCGCTGTCGCCGGCATCGGCCAAAAAAAACGGGGTGCCGGCCGGCACCCCGTTTTGCATCTGCGTCCTTGCTACTTATTCTTCCTGGAACGCTTCCTCGCGCTTGGCCTTGATCGACGGCAGGGCGACGATCAGCACCAGGATCGCGGCGGCGATCAGCAGGCTCAGCGACAGCGGACGGGTGAAGAACACCGAGAACTCGCCACGCGAGAGCAGCAGCGTGCGGCGGAAGTTCTCTTCCATCATCGGTCCGAGCACGAAGCCGAGCAGCAGCGGCGCCGGTTCGCACTTGAGCTTCAGGAACAGGTAGCCCACCACGCCGAAGGCCGCGGTCTGGAACACGTCGAAGGTGGTGTTCTGGACCGAGTAGACGCCGATACAGCAGAACGTCAGGATGGCCGGGTACAGGAAGCGGTAGGGCACCTTCAGCAGCTTGACCCAGATGCCGATCAGCGGCAGGTTCAGGATGATCAGCATCAGGTTGCCGATCCACATCGAGGCGATCAGGCCCCAGAACAGCTGCGGGTTGCTGGTCATCACCTGCGGACCCGGCTGGATGTTGTGGATCGTCATCGCACCGACCATCAGCGCCATCACCGCGTTGGGCGGAATGCCCAGCGTCAGCAGCGGGATGAAGGAGGTCTGCGAGGCGGCGTTGTTGGCCGATTCCGGACCCGCCACGCCTTCGATCGCGCCCTTGCCGAACTCGTGCGGATACTTCGACGACTTCTTCTCCAGCGTGTAGGCCGCGAACGAAGCCAGCGAGGCGCCGCCGCCCGGCAGGATGCCCAGCGCCGAGCCCAGCACGGTGCCGCGCAGCACCGCCGGGACCATCCGCTTGAAGTCTTCCTTGGTCGGGAACAGGCTGGTGATGTGGTCGGTGAAGGTCTCACGCTTTTCGCGTTGCTCCAGGTTCGCGATGATTTCCGCGAAGCCGAAGATACCCATCGCCACGGCCACGAAGTTCAGGCCGTCGGTCAGTTCCGGCACGTCGAACGAGAAGCGCGCCGCGCCCGAGTTCACGTCGGTGCCGACCAGGCCGAGCAACAGACCCAGCACGATCATCGCGATCGCCTTGACCAGCGAACCCGAGGCCAGCACCACGGCGCCGATCAGGCCCAGCACCATCAGCGAGAAGTACTCGGCGGGGCCGAACTTGAACGCCAGTTCCGACAGCGGCGCGGCAAAGCCGGCCAGGATCAGCGTGGCCACGCAGCCGGCGAAGAACGAGCCCATGCCCGCGGTCGCCAGCGCCACCCCGGCGCGGCCGCGCCGCGCCATCTGGTAGCCGTCGATCGTGGTCACCACCGACGACGATTCGCCCGGCAGGTTGACCAGGATCGCGGTGGTCGAGCCGCCGTACTGCGCGCCGTAATAGATGCCGGCCAGCATGATCAGCGCGGCCACCGGCGGCAGCGTGTACGTGATCGGCAGCAGCATCGCGATGGTCGCGAGCGGGCCCAGGCCCGGCAGCACGCCGATCAGCGTGCCGAGCAGGCAGCCGAGGAAGGCGTAGGCCAGGTTCTGGAAGGTCAGGGCGGTCGAGAAGCCGATGCCCAGGTTGGTTAGCAGTTCCATCTGGCGCTCCTTAGCCGGTAATGAAGGCCGGCCACACCGGCATCTGCAGATTGATGCCGTAGACGAAAGCGCCCATGCTGATCAGCACCAGGATGATGGTGTTCAGGATGGCGCCGCGCCACGTGAACTCGTGGCTGGCCATCGACGACACCAGTACCAGCACGATCACCGACAGCACCATGCCCAGCGGCTTGAGCAGCAGGCCGAACAGCACCACCGAACCGAGGATCCACAGCAGCAGCTTGATATCCCAGCGGGCCAGCTCGTCGCTCTCGCCCTTGCTGGACAACGATCCGATCAGCACCAGCACGCCCAGCAGGGCGAGCACGACGCCGAGCCAGAACGGGAAATACCCCGGACCCATTTTCGCGGCGGTTCCCATCGAATAGCCGCGAGCGACCCAGGAAAAGCCGAATCCGACCAGGATGAACATCAGGCCGGAGGCAAAGTCCTTTTGGCTACGTATGCGCAAAATGATTCTCCTCGATTTGACAAAACTGGTGCTTGCGGTGCTGCGAGCCGCGCGTCGATGGCGCTGGTCTCATGGTGTCGCGACGGGACGTTGCAGCGTTTGTGCGGTGCAACGAAACCGCGCGCGGCACCCTCCCCGTCCGCAGGCAGGGGGAAGGTAAGGGTGCCACCTTTCAGCGACCTTTCAGATGTCTGCAAACTTGGTCAATGTGAGGGTATCTCCCTAGGTCCCCGCCGATGCCGCCCGACCGGTCGTACCGGCGGGCGGTGCCGTGGACCGCGGCGGTGCCGTCATGGCAGTCGGCTATCATCGGCGGCGCCGCGGCTCATGCCGCGCCGCCGTCTCCCCCTGTTCCACCGTTACTTGCAAGGGCCAGTTTGGAAAGCATTGAACACGTGATCCTGATCGGCGCCGTGGTGATGTCGCTCGGCATCGTCGTCGGCGCCTTCTCTGCGCGCATCGGCGTGCCGTTCCTGCTGGTATTCCTGCTGGTCGGGATGCTGGCCGGGGTCGACGGTCCGGGCGGCATCCGCTTCTCCAATACCTGGCTCAGCTTCCTGGTCGGCAATCTCGCGCTGGCGGTGATCCTGCTCGATGGCGGACTGCGAACCCAATACGCGACCTTCCGCGTCGCGTTGCGGCCATCGCTGGCGCTGGCCACCGTGGGCGTGCTGCTGACCACCGGGCTGGTCGGACTGTTCGCGGCCTGGGTGCTGGAGATCGACTGGAAGCTCGGCCTGCTGCTGGGCGCGATCGTCGGCTCGACCGACGCGGCGGCCGTCTTCTCGCTGCTCAACAGCAGCGGGGTGCGCCTGAAGGAACGGGTCGCCAGCGTGCTCGAGATCGAATCGGGCATCAACGATCCGATGGCGATCTTCCTGACGCTGACGCTGATCGAGTGGATCCATGCGCCGCAGGGATTGACGGGCGGCGCGCTGCTGTGGCGGCTGCTGGTGCAGTTCGGCGTCGGCGGCGCCCTGGGCCTGGCGCTCGGCTATTGCCTGGCCAATGTGCTGGAGCGCATCCGGGTCGCCGAGGGCCTGCAGGCGATCCTGCTGTGTTCGGGCGGCGCCATGGTCTTCGCGATCGTGCAGAGCGCCGGCGGCAGCGGCTTCCTGGCCGTCTATCTGACCGGCATGCTGATCGGCAACCGCGACCGCGCGGTCAGCCCCGACGCGATGCGGGCGATGGACGGCATGGCGTGGCTGGCGCAGTCGGCGATGTTCCTGCTGCTGGGCCTGCTGGTGACGCCGCACCGGATCTGGGACGTGGCGGTGCCGGCGATGGCGGTGGCGCTGTTCCTGATGCTGGTCGCCCGGCCGCTCGCCGTCTGGATTTCACTGCTGCCGTTTCGCTTCAATGCGCGCGAGAAGGGCTTCATCGCATGGATGGGACTGCGCGGCGCGGTGCCGATCGTGCTGGCGCTGTTTCCGCTGCTGCAAGGCATGCCCGATGCCGGCCTGCTGTTCCGCATCGCCTTCGCGGTGGTGCTGGCCAGCCTGCTGCTGCAGGGGACCACGGTACCGCTGGCCGCGCGTCTCGGCCGCGTGCTGCGGCCATCGTACCCCGAGCCGCTGGCGCGTGAACGGCTGCACGGCACACGCGCGCCGGCGATGGACCTGATGCAGTTCGAGGTCCAGCCCGAGTCGGCGGCGGCCGGCGTGCGGGCGGATCGGCTGGAATTGCCGCCGCGCTGCCGGCTGATGACGGTGGCCCGCGACGACGCGCTGCTGCCGCCCGAGCAGACCGTGCTGCAGGCCGGCGATACGGTCTCGGTGCTGGGGCCCGCGAGCAGCGTGCCGACGCTGGCAAGGCTGTTCAGCACGCCCGAACGGGCGCCGGTCTGGCAACAGGTGCCGCACGACTTCGTGCTGTCCGGCGACGCGCTGCTGCGCGATGTGGCCGGGCTGTACGGCACGCGCGATCTGACGCCGGGCGAATATCCGTCGACGCTCGAGGCTGCGATGCTGAACGCCTTCGCCACCCCGCCGGTGGAAGGCGATACGGTCGAGATCGCGGGGTTGAACTTGACCGCGGTGCGCATGGAAGACGGCCGGATCCTGCAAGTCGGGTTGAGGCTGCCGCGACGGGCTTAGCGCAGTGCGCCCATATTGACCAGTTGGCGCACCGTCCAGCCAAGCACGGGCGGCAACTTGCCACGATAGAGGTCGAGCACGATCTTGCTGCCGGCCGAGGGCTTGCCGCATTGAACCTGCAGGCGGATCGGGTGGGACGGGCCGAAGGGAGCTGGCTTGGCGATATCGCGCGTCGAGGCGGCCGTCTCCATGCCGGCGATGCGTATCGTCGAGACGACCCATTGCAGCGAGTGGGCCAGCGCGTCCAGCGCTCGGTGCACCGCCTGGAGATCCTCCCGGTATGGCGCGACCGCGGCGTCCGGCAGATCGGCGGTATGGTCGAGCGGGACGACGTGCTCGCGCCGGATCCGGTCGATCAACGGCAGCGCATTGGCTGCCGCCTCGCGCAGTTCCAGCGCCTGTCGGCGCGTGGCGTGGTTCGCCTCGAGTTCGCCGTCGTGGTTCATCGACGCCAGCCAGCCCGGCAGTTTCGCACTCGCGCGGTCCAGCACGTCGCAGACGGTTTCCAGCATGCCGGGCCTGGACCGGCTGCCTTCGAGCGCGTCGCGCAGTGCCCGCTCGATATCCCGCTTGACATTCCCCATCTGCGCCGCCGATTGCCGGCGCAGCTGCTCGATTTCCGCGTCCAGGCGATTCTCCAGCGCATTGGCGGTGTCGCCCAGCGCCATCGAGGCATGCCGGTCGGCCAGGTCCCATTGCTGCCGCAAGCTGTTCGCGAGCGCGCCCTCGCCATCGTTGCCCCAGCCGGCCGGGCCCTCGCGGCCGGCGCCGTCCGTATCGGGCTCGTCAATGCCGTGGTCCGCCATCCTGGCCCGATGCTGGTCGCGCAGGCTGGTCCACTGCTGCAGCGAGTCGTCCAGCCTGCGGGCCGCCCTGACCGCAAGCTGCCCTTCCTGCCGCGCGAAGTCTTGCACCCGCCTGGCCTCGAGGCGCCGATTGTGCGCGTTCATCAGCCGGCCGGTAATGTGGACGCTGGCCAGGTCGAGCAGCGTCGCGGCCATCGCGCCGGCCGGCACGCTGGCGGTCCAGCCCGAAAGTTCGGGGAACAGGCCGCGCAGTTCGTCGAGCCGGGCTTCGGCCACCAGCATGTCGCGGCGCACCTGCTCCATGACCTCGTGCCGTGCGCGCAGGTACGACTTGATCGCGGGAAACATGACGCCGATCACATCGGACGGGCCAAGCTCGGCGTTGCGGATACGGTCGTGCAGCGCATGTACGCCGGCCTGCCAGCGTGCCTCCAGCGGGATCGCCGGATAGCAGCCGCGCCGATGCGACGCGTGCCCGTGGTCTTCGGCAAAGTCGTCGAGCAGGGCGGCAACGTTGTCGCAGATGGCGGCGATCGGCCAGCGTTCCCGGAAGAAGCGCGCGAACAGCTTGCGCGCGCCGTTCAGCATGGGCCGATGGTTCAGTGCCACGGCTTCGCTTTCGCCGGCTTCGAGCGCGGCGGACAGCCATTGGAAGTCGCTGCTGTCGAGCTCGCCCCGTGTGGCTTCGTCGAACGGATACCGATCGCTGGCGCGCACCAGCGCGGCAATGGCCGCGGCGCGATCGTGCTCATGGCCGAGGTCGTGCAGATATTGCAGATTGCGGGCGGCGAGAAACTGCCGCAGGCAGGCGGGGGCCGACAATTTCGCGTCGACGACGCGCAGCAGTCCTGATTCGTCCATCCGTTCGCCGCGCGCGGTATGGCGATCGACTTCCTGCTGTACGGCCAGGCACAGGCCCTTGACCAGATCGGCTCGGATCAGGTCGCGCTGCTTCTGCACCGCCAGGTTGCCGTCCAGCTGCGCGCGCGCATGGCTGCGGCGCTGCATCAGCGAGCGGATGTGCGTCGCGTCCTGGCTCAGCGGGCTCAGCGCCAGCTCGCCATCGCAACGGCGCAGCACATCGTGCAGCTCGCGCTCCTTCAGCGCCGCGAGCAGGCCGGTGCGGGTGGCCAGCAGCTCGGCCAGCATGTCGTCGGCGTCGTCGCCGGACTCGCGTGCCGACCGGGACCGCTTTTCCGCGATGTCCGCTTCGTTCTGCTTCAGGTCGCGCACCAGCTCCCCGTGCTTCAGGTCGGCCAGCAATCCCGCGACCGCGGCCTCCCGGTCGCAGGCCTTGCGTTCACTGGGGCTCATCGCCGCCTGCTGGATCGGCCCGGTGCGCAGACGGCGGTCGTATTCGCGCAGCCATCGGTCGCGCCCCGCCAGGTTGTTCGGGCTCGCCAGCTCGGGGGCGCAACTGGCCAGCGTGGACAGCAGCACGGCGGGATCGCGCTGGCGCGGCCGTGTGGCTTGCGCCTGCAGTCCAAGCTTGAGCTGTTCGGCGACGTAGGCGCGGGTGGCCGGCAACGGGCAGGCGGCGCCGCTGTCGGCGGTGTCGCCGAGCCCGAGGCTGATGCCATCGAGCATCGCGTACAGCGGCGTGGCCGTCGCCGAATTGGCGGCCGGGGTCAGCAATTCGGCATAGAGCCGCTGATTGGCGCGATGCACGGACAAGGTACAGCGGAACAGCTGGAACACCTGCAGCAGCGCCGCGTGGGAAAGATAGCTGCCGCGCTCGATACGGTCCGCGATGGTCAGGCCCGATGCGCGATCGCCGGGCAGCGCCAGGCTGGCGCGGCACAGGCGCTCGCGTACCGCGGCGCCGCCCCGGCTTTCGAACGCGGCGATCAGCGCGCGCCATGACGCCCGGTTGCGTGCGGCGTCGGCGCTGGTCTTGCCGATACGGAAGATCCGGTGAAGCCCGGCGCGCAGCGCCATGGCGAAACTGCTGCCGAGCTCGAGCCTGCCATCGGCGCCGCACTGCACGTGACAGCCGCCGTGCCAGGCGGCAGGCGGCAGCGGCATGTCGAAGTCGATATGGCTGGCGGTCATGATGTCTCCCCCCGAGGGCGTTTCGATTCGCGACCGGCTGGCCGTCGCGTGGCTCACGATAAGGGCGAAGGGGATGTCCGGGCATGCGCAAACATTGTCAAATCGGTCCGCGCGGCCATCTCGATGTCAACAAAGGAAACGGCCCGCCGCCCATGACGGGCGGCGGGCCGCAATCGCGCCGGCCGGGGAAGGCCGGGCCGATGTCGTCAGTCGACCTTCGCGCCCGAGGCCTTGACGATCTGCGCGTACTTCTTCAGTTCGCGCTGCACCAGCGCGCCGAACTGTTCCGGCGTGGTCGGCGCGGGCTGGGCGCCGATACGGGCCATGCGCGCCTTCATCTCGTCGGTCTTCAGGATCGCGACGATCTCGCGATTGAGACGGTCGACGACGTCGCGCGGCACGTTGGCCGGCGCGAACACGCCAAACCACGTCGAGATGTCGAAGCTCTCCAGGCCCAGGCCCTTGCCCGCTTCGGCGATGGTCGGCAGTTCGGGCACGGCGCTGGCGCGCGCCGGCGTGGTCACGGCGAAGGCCTTGAGCTTGCCGGCCTTGATATTGGCGCTGGCCGAGGCCAGGTTGTCGAAGATCAGGTCGGTCTGGCCGGACAGCACCGACAGCTGGGCAGGCGCCGCGCCGTTGTACGGGATATGGACCATGCTGACCTTGGCCAGGCTCTTGAACAGTTCGCCCGACAGATGGCCGGCGCTGCCGTTGCCGCCCGAGGCGTAGTCCAGCTTGCCCGGGTTCTTGCGCGCATATTCGACCAGGTCGCGCACCGATTCGATGTGCAGTTCGGCGGCCTTGCCCGGGTGCATCACCAGCACGTTGGGCACGTCCGCGACCAGCGTGATCGGCGTGAAATCCTTGACCGGGTCGTAGGGCATCTTCGCGAACAGCGTCGGGTTGATCGCGTGCGTCGCGACCGCGCCCATC
This sequence comes from Cupriavidus gilardii, assembly GCF_013347325.1. Lineage (NCBI taxonomy): Bacteria > Pseudomonadati > Pseudomonadota > Betaproteobacteria > Burkholderiales > Burkholderiaceae > Cupriavidus > Cupriavidus gilardii. The sequence continues at coordinate 734,542 of NZ_CP054626.1, forward strand.
ACGATCGTGTAGCCGTCCGCCGGCTGGCGGGCCACGTAGTCGGCGCCGAGGTTGCCGCCGGCGCCCGGCCGGTTCTCGATGACGACCGGCTGGCCGAGCGAGTCCTTGAGCTTGTCGCCGATCGCGCGCGCGACGGTATCGAGCGGGCCGCCGGCCGGATAGGGCACGACGAAGCGGATCGGTTTGCTCGGCCAGGCGGCGGCAGGCGGTTGCGCGGCCGCCGGGGCGGCGAACAGGGCGGCGCCGACGGACGCCACGAGGGCGGCCGCGCTCAGCGCGTTGGCGGCGAAGGTCTTGAACATGGTAGCCAGTCAGCAGGTTGGGAATCGGCGGGCGCGGCGGGTCCGTCGGCGCCTCGTATTGGTTTCGTATCGGTCTGGGTCGTCCTGGCGGTCTTTTGCCGAGGTGGCGGCCGGACTCAGCCGCGGATGCCGAGCCCGCGCGCCATCATCACGGCGCACAGCGGCAGCAGGATCAGCAGATGCGCTTCGATCATGACCCAGCGGCGCGCGGCCTTCAATTCCGCGTCGGACGGCACGAAGCCGGCCTGGCCCGCCGCCTGCGCGCGCCAGCGGCGGAAGCGGAAGGTCGGCGGCAGCGAGCACAGCGCGATCAGCACGAACACCGTCATCTTGGCGTGGAACCACGGGTTGGGCAGATAGAACTCGACCCCCTTGGCGCCATAGAACAGCCGCAGCAGGCCCGTGGCCAGCGCCGCCATCGCGGAGCCGAAGTACAGCAGGTCGTAGATGCCGACGCGGCGCACCGCCGCCGGTGTGATGCCGGGCCGCAGCACGACGGCCTCGGCGACCAGGAAGGTGATCAGCGCGAAGATGGACAGGAAGTGGAGAAAAGCGAGCAAGGCATCGATCTGCATGGGTACTCCGGCTCGGTTCGGTTGGGGGAGGGGCGAAATCGGTGCGGACGACGGCCGGCCCCGCGGCCGCTGCCTCGTCATTGATCGCTCAGGCCGTGGTTCCAGTCGTCATTCGAACCGTCACAGCACGCCCTTGGCCCGCAGTTCGGCGATGCGCTCCGGCGTATAGCCGAGCATCTCGCCCAGCACCGCGTCGGTGTGCTCGCCCAGCAGCGGCGGGTGGCGGACCGCCTGCGGCGGCGTGGCGCTCATCTTGATCGGACTGCCGACCAGCTTGACCTCGCCGGCGCTGGGGTGCGGCAGGTCCACGCGCAGGCCGCGCGCCTTGACCTGGGCGTCCTCGAACACGTCATCCAGCGTATTGATCGGGCCGCACGGCACGCCGGCCGCTTCCAGATCGGCGATCCACTGCGCGCGCGTGCGCGGCCGGACCATCTCGGCCAGCATCGGCACCAGCGTGTCGCGGTTGGCCACGCGCTGCGGATTGGTGGCAAAGCGCGGATCGGCCGATAGTTCAGGCCTGCCGCCGGCCTCGACGAACTTGCGGAACTGCCCGTCGTTGCCGACCGCGACGATGATCCAGCCGTCGGCCGCCTGGAAGGTCTGGTACGGCACGATGTTCGGGTGCGCATTGCCCCAGCGCTTCGGCGCGACGCCGCTGGCCAGGTAGTTGGTGTTCATGTTGGCCAGCATGGCGACCTGCACGTCCAGCAGCGCCATGTCGATGTACTGGCCCTCGCCGGTACGGTCGCGGTGCGCCAGCGCCGCCAGTACCGCGATGGTCGCGTACTGGCCGGTCATCAGGTCGGAGATCGCCACGCCCGCCTTCTGTGGCCCGCCGCCGGGCAGGTCGTCGCGCTCGCCGGTCAGGCTCATGAAGCCGCCCATGCCCTGGATGATGAAGTCGTAGCCCGGGCGGGCGGCGTAGGGGCCGGTCTGGCCGAAGCCGGTCACCGAGCAGTAGATCAGGTCCGGCTTGACCGCCTTCAGCGATTCGTAGTCGAGGCCGTACTTCTTCAGCTGGCCGACCTTGTAGTTCTCCAGCACCACGTCGCTTTGCGCCGCCAGTTCGCGTACCAGCTGCTGGCCCTCGGGCGTGCTGATGTCGCAGGTCACCGAGCGCTTGTTGCGGTTGGCGGCGAGGTAGTAGGCCGCCTCGGCGGTGTCGCGGCCCGACTCGTCCTGCAGCCAGGGCGGGCCCCAGGTCCGGGTGTCGTCGCCGGCGCCGGGCCGTTCGATCTTGATCACGTCGGCGCCGAAGTCGGCAAGGTTCTGCGCGCACCAGGGCCCGGCGAGCACGCGGGTCAGGTCCAGAACGCGGAGGTGGCTTAAGGCTCCCATGGGAATATCAGGCGGTAGCGGTGAGGCAGCGGGACGACGAATCGGGCAGGGCGGCGAATCGCCGGCCGAACGAACCGGCGGCACCGGCCGGCACAGGCGCGCAGGCGGGCGGGGCCGCCCCGGCCCGGACAGCCAGCACTGTACCACCGGCGGGTCGCCGGACGCACATCCGCGGACCCCGGCAGCGGTGTTGCCTCCGTGCCGCGCATGCCCCCGGACGGCGCCGCGGACCGCCCGCCAGCGCCGGCCCAGCCTGCCGTTGCGGCCGCGTTCCCCGTATAATCAACGGTTTGCAAATCCAATCCGACTGCGCCCTGCGATGTCCATGCGGGGACGCCTTGCCCCCAAACATGAAAGTCTCCGACATCCGCAGCAAGTTCCTGCAGTTCTTCGAATCGAAGGGCCATACCGTGGTCCGCTCGTCGAGCCTCGTGCCGGCCAACGATCCGACGCTGTTGTTCACCAACTCCGGCATGGTGCAGTTCAAGGATGTCTTCCTCGGCACCGACAAGCGGCCCTATTCGCGCGCGACCTCGTCGCAGCGTTCGGTGCGTGCCGGCGGCAAGCACAACGACCTGGAAAACGTCGGCTATACCGCGCGCCACCATACCTTCTTCGAGATGCTGGGCAACTTCTCGTTCGGCGACTACTTCAAGCGCGAGGCGATCCAGTACGCATGGGAGCTGCTGACCAAGGTCTACAACCTGCCGGCCGAAAAGCTGTGGGTCACGGTCTATGCCGAGGACGACGAGGCCTATGACATCTGGGCCAGGGAAGTCGGCGTGCCGGTCGAGCGCATCGTGCGGATCGGCGACAACAAGGGCGCGCGCTACGCGTCCGACAACTTCTGGCAGATGGCCGACACCGGTCCCTGCGGCCCGTGCTCCGAGATCTTCTACGACCATGGTCCCGAGGTCTGGGGCGGCCCGCCGGGATCGGCCGAAGAGGACGGCGACCGCTACATCGAGATCTGGAACCTGGTGTTCATGCAGTTCAACCGGGACGAGCAGGGCAACATGACGCCGCTGCCCAAGCCCTGCGTCGACACCGGCATGGGCCTGGAGCGGATCGCCGCGGTGCTGCAGCACGTGCACAGCAACTACGAGATCGACCTGTTCCAGGCGCTGATCCGCGCCGCCGCGCGCGAGACCGGCGTCGACGACCTGAACAACAACTCGCTGAAGGTCATCGCCGACCATATCCGCGCCTGCTCGTTCCTGATCGTCGACGGCGTGATCCCGGGCAACGAGGGCCGCGGCTACGTGCTGCGCCGGATCGTGCGCCGGGCGATCCGCCACGGCTACAAGCTGGGCCGCAAGACGCCGTTCTTCCACAAGCTGGTGGCGGACCTGGTCGCGCAGATGGGCGAGGCCTATCCGGAGCTGGCCGAGGCCGAGCCGCGCGTGGTCGAGGTGCTGAAGGCCGAGGAAGAGCGCTTCTTCGAGACCATCGAGAACGGCATGAGCATTCTCGATGCGGCGCTGGCCGACCTGAAGGCCAAGGGCGGCACCATGCTGGACGGCGAGCTCGCGTTCAAGCTGCACGACACTTACGGCTTCCCGCTGGACCTGACGCAGGACGTCTGCCGCGAGCAGCAGGTCTCGGTCGACGAGGCCGCGTTCGACGCCGCGATGACGCGCCAGCGCGAGCAGGCCCGCGCCGCCGGCAAGTTCAAGATGGCCGCCGGCCTCGAATATACCGGCGCCAAGACGACCTTCCACGGCTACGAGAAGCTGGCGCTGAATGACGCCAAGGTGGTCGCGCTGTACGTCGACGGCGCTTCGGTCGATACCATGCAGCCGGGCCAGACCGGCGTGGTGGTGCTGGACCACACGCCGTTCTACGCCGAGTCGGGCGGCCAGGCCGGCGACCAGGGCGAGATCAGGGCCGGCGCGGCGGTGTTCGCGGTGGCCGATACGACCAAGGTGCAGGCCGATGTGTTCGGCCATCAGGGCACGCTCGCCGGCGCCGCGCTGAAGGTCGGCGACACCGTGGCCGCCGAGGTCGACGCGCTGCGCCGCGCGCGCACGATGCGCAACCACTCGGCCACCCACCTGATGCACAAGGCGCTGCGCGAAGTGCTCGGCAGCCACGTGCAGCAGAAGGGCTCGCTGGTCGATGCCGACAAGACCCGCTTTGACTTCTCGCACAACGCGCCGCTGACCGCGGTGCAGATCCGCGAGGTCGAGGAGATCGTCAACGCCGAAATCCTGCGCAACGAGGCCACCGGCGCCGAGCTGATGCCGTTCGACGATGCGGTCAAGAGCGGCGCGATGGCGCTGTTCGGTGAGAAGTACGCCGACGAGGTGCGCGTGCTGTCGATCGGCAGCTCGAAGGAGCTGTGCGGCGGCACCCACGTGGCCCGCACCGGCGATATCGGCCTGTTCAAGATCGTGGTGGAAGGCGGCGTCGCGGCCGGCATCCGCCGCGTCGAAGCGATCACCGGCGACAACGCGCTGCACTATCTGCAGTCGCTGGACGCGCGCCTGAACGAGGCCGCGGCCGCGCTGAAGGCGCAGCCGAGCGAACTGGTGCCGCGCATCGGCCAGATGCAGGACCAGGTCCGCGCGCTGGAGAAGGAGCTCGAGCGCCTGAAGAGCAAGCTGGCCGCGTCGCAGGGCGACGAGCTGGCCAGCCAGGCGATCGAGGTCAAGGGCCTGAAGGTGCTGGCGGCCCAGCTGGAAGGCGCCGACGTCAAGACGCTGCGCGAGACGATGGACAAGCTCAAGGACAAGCTCAAGAGCGCGGCCATCGTGCTCGGCGCGGTGCAGGACGGCAAGGTCAGCCTGATCGCCGGCGTGACCGCCGACGCGACCGGCAAGGTCAAGGCCGGCGAGCTGGTCAACTTCGTCGCCCAGCAGGTCGGCGGCAAGGGCGGCGGCCGCCCCGACATGGCGCAGGCCGGCGGCACCGAACCGGCGAAGTTGCCGGCGGCGCTGGCGGGCGTGGGCGAGTGGGTGGCCGCGAAGGTCTGAGGTCGATACGATCGGCCTTGCCGTTGGTTGGCTCCCCTCTCCCACATGTGGGAGAGGGGCTGCGGGAGAGGAAAAAGGGCGTCCGTAAGCGCTGACGGCGCTGGCATCACTACCGGCGTTTCCCTCTCCCCCGACCCCTCTCCCGCAAGCGGGAGAGGGCGAACACCTCCGCCGTGAGCTATTTCGCGCTCACACTGGCCGCGCTAGCCCGGCTCCCCCGCCGTCCTCGCATACGGCGTCCTGTCGTTCAGTTCATCCAGATACGCATCGATTCCCGCGCGTTCGCGCGCGAGGAAGCGCTCGACCGCATCGGCAAAGGCGGGGTGCGCGAGCCAGTGGGCCGAGCGCGTGGCGACCGGCAGGAAGCCGCGCGCCATCTTGTGTTCGCCCTGCGCGCCGCCCTCGAAGGTGCGGATCCCCTGTTCGATGCAGAAGGCCAGCGGCTGGTAGTACGCGGTTTCGAAATGCAGGCAGGGATGGTGTTCGAGCGCGCCCCAATAGCGTCCGTACAGCGTGCTGACCGCCGGATCGTCGTCGTAGACCAGCAGCGAGGCGGCGATGTCACGGCCCTCGCGGCGGGCGATCACCATCAGCAGATGCTCGGGCATCGCCGCGCCGATGCGCTCGAAGAAATCCAGGTTCAGATACGGCGTCGAGCGGTGTTCGCGATAGGTCTGCCGATAGCAGCGATGGAACAGCCGCCAGTCATCGGGCCCGATCTCGTTGCCGCGCAGATGGCGGAACGCGATGCCGGCCTCGGCGACGCGGCGCCTTTCCGCCCGGATGTTCTTGCGCTTCTTCTGCGACAGCGTGGCGAGAAACGCGTCGAAATCCGGATAGCCGGGATTGGTCCAGTGAAACTGCACGCCGTGGCGCATCATCATGCCGGCCTGCTGCATCAGCTCGGCCTCGGCGTCGTCGGGAAACAGCACATGCAGGGAGGACAGCTGGCTCTGCTCGGCCAGCGTCAGCGCGACCTGCAGCAACAGTTCGCGCGCCAGCGCGTTCTCGGCCAGCAGGCGCGTGCCCTGCACCGGCGTGAACGGAATCGCCGACAGCCACTTCGGGTAGTACTCCAGGCCGTTCTGCGCATAGGCGTCGGCCCAGGCCCAGTCGAACACATACTCGCCGTACGAGTGCGCCTTCGCGTAAAGGGGCATCGCGGCGGCCAGCCGCTCGCCGTCGGCGGTGTCCTTCCACAAGGTCAGATGGCGCGGACTCCAGCCGGTGTCGTCGCTGGCACTGCCGCTCGCATGCAGCGCGTGCAGGAAGGCATGGCGCAGGAAGGGCGTGCGGCCGGGCTGCCGCGCCAGCAGGCCGTCCCACTGGGCCGGCGCGATGTCGGCCAGGTTCTCGACGATACGCGTGCGATAATTCTCCGGTCGCTCCGCCGGCATGGCGGCGCTGCCTGCGTGGGATGGCATGGGCTTGCTTGCTTTCACGGTGTGCCTTGCCGAGGTCCATGGGACCTGCGGCGACAAGGGGTGATGCGGGTGGTTGCGGGGCAGATGCCGACTCGCATTATCGCCTGTGGCTGCGCCTGGCATCGGTCCGGCACCATGCGGCCCTGCGCACAACAAGGGTGTTCGAGATGAGCCGATTCTTCAATCTGTATTCCCATGGCTTCGTGCGCGTGGCAGTCGGCGTGCCGCGCTGCAAGGTCGCCGATCCCGTCTTCAACGCGCAGCAGACCATCGCACTGGCCCGCCAGGCGGCCGACGCCGGCGCCGCGCTGGTGGCCTTCCCCGAGCTGGGCCTGTCGGCGTACAGCTGCGACGACCTGTTCCATCAGAAGACCCTGCTCGACGCCTGCGAGCGCGCGCTGGGCGAGATCGTCGAGGCCTCGCGCACGCTGCCGTGCGCCCTGGTGGTCGGCATGCCGCTGCGGGTCCAGCATCAGCTGTTCAACTGCGCGGTGGTGGTCGCCGGCGGCCAGCTGCGTGGCGTCGTGCCCAAGAGCTTCCTGCCCAATTACTGGGAATTCTACGAGGCGCGCCAGTTCAGCGCGGCCGATTGCGCCACGGTCGACCAGGTCGACCTGCTGGGCCAGAGCGTGCCGTTCGGCGCCGGCCTGCTGTTCGAGGTCGAGAACATCCCGCTGCTGCGCTTCCATGTCGAGATCTGCGAGGACGTCTGGGTGCCGATCCCGCCGTCGTCGTTCGCCGCGCTGGCGGGGGCCACGGTGCTGGTCAATCTGTCGGCGTCCAATATCGTGGTCGGCAAGTCCGGCTACCGTCATCAACTGGTGTCGCAGCAATCGGCCCGTTGCCTGGCCGCCTATCTGTACAGCTCGGCCGGCAAGGGCGAATCGACCACCGATCTCGCCTGGGACGGCCAGGCGCTGGTCTACGAGAACGGCGAACTGCTGGCCGAATCGGAGCGCTTTGCCGACGATTCGCACATGATCTTCGCCGACGTCGATCTGGAGCGGCTGTCGCGCGAGCGCATGCACATGACGACGTTCGGCGATTCGGTGCGCCGCCATGCCGCCGAGGTGGCGAAGTTCCGCACCGTCGGCTTTGTGCTCGGTGTCGACGAGGACCGCGATCTGCCGCTGCAACGCCGCGTCGAGCGTTTCCCCTATGTGCCGGCCGACCGCCGGCGGCGCGACGAACGCTGCAACGAGGTCTACCAGATCCAGGTGCAGGCACTGCTGCAGCGGCTGGCGGCCACCGGCATCTCGAAGGTGGTGATCGGCGTCTCCGGCGGTCTGGACTCGACCCATGCGCTGCTGGTCTGCGCCAAGGCGATGGACCGGCTGGGACTGCCGCGCGCCAATATCCTCGGCTTCACGATGCCGGGCTTTGCCACCAGCGACCGCACGCTGCAGCAGGCCAGGCGGCTGATGGAGGTGGTCGGCTGCACCGCGCGCGAGATCGACATCCGGCCGAGCTGCCTGGCGATGCTGAAGGACCTGGGCCATCCGTTCGCCGACGGCAAGCCGGTCTACGACGTGACCTTCGAGAACGTGCAGGCCGGCGAGCGCACCAATCATCTGTTCCGGCTGGCCAATCACCACAACGGCATCGTGATCGGCACCGGCGACCTGAGCGAGCTGGCACTGGGCTGGTGCACCTACGGCGTCGGCGACCACATGTCGCATTACAACGTCAATGCCAGCGTGCCGAAGACGCTGATCTCGCATCTGGTGCGCTGGGTCGCCGAAACGGGCCAGATCGGTGCGGGTGGCAGCGAGGTGCTGCTCGACGTGCTGGGCACCGATATCAGCCCCGAACTGGTGCCCGGCGATTCCAGCGACAAGCCGGGTCAGAAGACCGAAAGCGTGATCGGCCCCTACGAGCTGCAGGATTTCAATCTGTACTACACGCTGCGCTTCGGCTTCACGCCGTCGAAGGTCGCCTACCTGGCACTGCATGCCTGGGGCGACCGCGAGGCGGGGCAGTGGCCCGAGGAGGCCCATGTCGCGCGCAACCAGTACGAACTGGCCGACATCAAGCGCAATCTGCGGATCTTCCTCGACCGCTTCTTCCGCACCAGCCAGTTCAAGCGTTCGTGCATTCCGAATGCGCCGAAGGTCGGCTCGGGCGGTTCGCTGTCGCCGCGCGGCGACTGGCGCGCGCCCAGCGACAGCGAGTCCAGCGCGTGGCTGGCAGAACTGGACCGCATTCCGGACACCGCCGCTGCGCCGAACGCCCGGGGCAAGGGTGGGGCGGCGGCGCAGGCCGGCAATCGACACGACAAGGGGTGATCCCCAACCCGCTTTGGCGCGTCATCGCGCCGCGCGGGCTAGAATCTTGCATCAACCAATCACGACAGAAAGGGGGCCGACATGAAGCAAATTACCGCCATCATCAAACCGTTCAAGCTGGACGAAGTGCGTGAGGCGCTGGCCGACGTGGGCGTGACCGGCCTGACGGTCACCGAGGTCAAGGGCTTCGGCCGCCAGAAGGGCCACACGGAGCTGTATCGCGGCGCCGAGTATGTGGTCGACTTCCTGCCGAAGATCAAGATCGAGGTGGTCGTGGCCGAAAGCCAGCTCGATACCGTGCTGGACGCGATCGTCAAGGCCGCCCATACCGGCAAGATCGGCGACGGCAAGATCTTCGTCACCGAGATCGAGCGCGTGATCCGGATCCGTACCGGCGAGCAGGACGAAGCGGCGGTCTGAGGCCGCCCGGTTTTGCCCCTCTCCCGCCCGGGGGAGGGGGGCCACAGCCGTCAAGCGTACGGCTGACGCAGCAACACCATCAAGGCCCCCGAGCCGCCCTCGGCGCCCCGCGCCTCCACGAAGGCCAGCACTTCCTCCTTCTGCACCAGCCAGCTGCGCACCTTGCCCTTGAGCACCGGTTGCTTGTCGGGCGAGCCGTTGCCCTTGCCGTGGATCACGCGCACGCAGCGCACGCCGCGCCGCACGCATCGGCGCAGGAATTCGGCCAGCGCCTCCCGTGCCTCGTCGCGTCGCAATCCATGCAGATCGATGCGGTCCTGCGGCACCCATTCGCCGCGCCGCAGCTTGCGGATCACGTCGTTGCCGATGCCGGGACGGCGGAACGACAGCGTGTCGTCGGTCTCCAGCAGGTTTTCCACATCGAACTGATCCGATAGCGAGGCCGCCAGCACCGCCTGGTCGTCGAGCCGGGTTTGCACCGGCACCGGCTCGGGCCGCCGCGCGGGCGGCGTCACGCGGTTGCGATCGCGCAATGTCTGGACATTGCCGATGCTGTTGCGGAACACATTGGCTTCCAGCGCCGCCTGGCGCGCGGCTTCCTCGGCGGCCAGGCGCTCGGCCTCGCGGCGCTCGGCGTCGGCCTTCATCTGGTCGCGCAGCCGTGCCAGGTCGTCGAGGCCAAGGCGGGTACGGGCGGGAGTGGGGGAGGAACCGGCAGGGCGGCCGGATTTGCTGGCACCGTGCTTCATGATGGGAAAAGCGGCACCGCCGCGTGGCGGCGGGCAAGACCGTGAAACCGGCAAGGTAACACGATCGGCGGCAGAAGGTGGCGCGGGCGCAGCGGTGGGGATCCCTCTCCCCGGCCCCTCTGCCGCGCGCGGGAGAGGGGAGAAAACCCACGGACAGTCGAGGCGCCGGTGATTCCTCTCCCGCAAGAGAGGGAGGGGAGAGAGGGAGAAACCGAGGGCAGCCGAGGCGTCGGTATGCCCCTCTCCCACCTGCGGGAGGGACCGGAGAGAGGGCCGCTCGCCGCAGGCGAGCAGCGAAACTTACTTCAGCGCTTCGACGTAGCGCTGCGCGTCGAGCGCGGCCATGCAGCCGGTGCCGGCGCTGGTGATGGCCTGGCGGTAGACGTGGTCCTGCACGTCGCCGGCGGCGAACACGCCCGGGATGTTGGTAGCCGTGGCGTCGCCCGACAGGCCGCTCTTGGTCACGATATAGCCGTTGTTCATCTCCAGCTGGCCGACGAACAGGTCGGTGTTCGGCTTGTGGCCGATCGCGACGAACACGCCCGCGAGCTTGCGCTCCTCGGTGGCGCCGCTCTGCACATTGCGGATGCGCACACCGGTCACGCCGGACTCGTCGCCCACCACCTCGTCGAGCACGGTGTTCCAGACGATCTCGACGCGGCCCTCCTTCTCGCGCGCCAAGAGGCGATCGACCAGGATCGGCTCGGCGCGGAACTTGTCGCGGCGATGGATCACGGTGACCTTGCTGGCGATGTGGGACAGGTACAGCGCCTCTTCGACCGCGGTATTGCCGCCGCCGATCACCGCCACTTCCTGGTTCTTGTAGAAGAAGCCGTCGCAGGTGGCGCAGGCCGACACGCCGCGGCCCATGAAGTTTTCCTCGGAGGGCAGGCCCAGGTACTGCGCCGAGGCGCCGGTGGCGATGATCAGCGCGTCGCAGGTGTACTCGCCGGCGTCGCCGACCAGGTGGATCGGACGCTCGGTCAGCTTGGCCGTATGGATATGGTCGAAGATGATTTCGGTCTTGAAGCGCTCGGCATGCTCGAGGAAACGCTGCATCAGCTCGGGGCCCTGCACGCCGTTCGGATCGGCCGGCCAGTTTTCCACGTCGGTGGTGGTCATCAGCTGGCCGCCCTGGGCCAGGCCGGTGATCAGCACCGGCTCCAGGTTGGCGCGCGCCGCGTAGACGGCGGCGGTGTAGCCGGCGGGACCGGAACCGAGAATCAGCACTTTCGCGTGTTTGGCCATGATGCGTTCCTGTGACCGGCGTGCATGGCGCGCCGGCATGGGTAATCGAAAACCCGCATTATAAGTGGACCGGCGTTGGCGCATTGTTGCAAATTCCAATGGCGGCGATAGCCTGCGGGGGAGGTAAAATGCCGCCACCGCAATTCCGTACGGCGCCGTGCCGCGCCGCCATCCGTACCCCCGCATGGCCAGAACCACCACGACCACCCGCACCGATCCCTCCGTCCTGCCTTCCCGCATCGGCAAGCTGTTGGGAGAAGTACGCTGGTTCCTGCTGCTGGCCGCGACGCTGGCCTTCCTGTGCATCCTGGCCAGCTACAGCAAGGCCGATCCGGGCTGGTCGCACGCCAACCAGGTGGCGCAGATTCACAACCTCGGCGGCCGCGTCGGCGCCTGGCTCGCCGACGTGCTGTTCTTCATCTTCGGTTTCTCCGCCTACTGGCTCGGCGTGCTGCTGGTGCGCCGCTGCTGGCGCGGCTGGCGCATGCTGACGGCCGAGTTCCCCGACCAGGTAGAACAGGCGCGCCAGGGCGTGGTGGTCAGCTGGATCGGATTCGGCCTGACGCTGGCCGCCAGCATGGGCCTCGAGGCGGTCCGCATGTATCCGCTGCGCGAGGCGCTGCCGCGCGCGCCCGGCGGCGTGCTGGGCGACCTGCTGGGCGGCTGGCTGCAGACCGCGCTGGGCTTTACCGGCGCCACGCTGCTGCTGCTGCTGATGCTGGCGATCGGGCTGTCGCTGTTCTTCCATTTCTCGTGGCTGTCGGTCTGCGAGAAGGTCGGCGCCTTCGTCGAGACCGCCTTCCTCGGCTTCAAGGCGCGCCGCGAAAGCAAGCAGGACCGCATCATCGGCGAGGCGGCCAAGGTCGAGCGTACCGAGACTGTCGAGGTCCAGCGCGTGCGCATCGAGGAGGCCGCGCCGGTGCAGATCGTGCGTCCGCAGGCGGTGCCCAAGCACGAACGGGTCGAGCGCGAGAAGCAGCAGCCGCTGTTCGCCGACCTGCAGGATGCCGACCTGCCGCCGCTGTCGCTGCTCGATCCGGTGCCGGCGTCGCAGGAGACGGTCAGCGCCGAAACGCTGGAATTCACCTCGCGGCTGATCGAGAAGAAGCTCAAGGACTTTGGCGTCGAGGTCAAGGTCGTGGCCGCCTATCCGGGCCCGGTGATCACCCGCTACGAGATCGAGCCGGCCACCGGCGTCAAGGGCAGCCAGATCGTCAACCTGGCCAAGGACCTGGCGCGCTCGCTGTCGCTGGTGTCGATCCGCGTGGTCGAGACCATCCCGGGCAAGAACTACATGGGCCTGGAGCTGCCGAATCCGAAGCGCCAGGCGGTGCGCCTGGGCGAGATCCTCGGCTCGCAGGTCTACAACGAGAGCGCCTCGCAGCTGACGCTGGCGCTCGGCAAGGACATCGCCGGCAAGCCGGTGGTCGCCGACCTGGCGCGCATGCCGCACTGCCTGGTGGCCGGTACCACCGGCTCGGGCAAGTCGGTCGGCATCAACGCGATGATCCTGTCGCTGCTGTACAAGGCCAAGGCCGACAGCGTGCGGCTGATCCTGATCGACCCCAAGATGCTCGAAATGAGCATCTACGAGGGCATCCCCCATCTGCTGTGCCCGGTGGTCACCGACATGCGCCAGGCCGGCAATGCGCTGAACTGGGCGGTCGGCGAAATGGAGCGCCGCTACAAGCTGATGAGCAAGATGGGCGTGCGCAATCTGGCCGGCTACAACAAGAAGATCGACGAGGCGGCGGCGCGCGAGGAGAAGATTCCGAATCCGTTCAGCCTGACCCCGGATGCCCCGGAGCCGCTGGAGAAGCTGCCGACCATCGTGATCGTGATCGACGAGCTGGCCGACCTGATGATGGTGGTCGGCAAGAAGGTCGAGGAGCTGATCGCGCGGATTGCGCAGAAGGCCCGCGCGGCCGGCATCCATCTGGTACTGGCGACGCAGCGGCCGTCGGTCGACGTGATCACCGGCCTGATCAAGGCCAACGTGCCGACACGGATCTCGTTCCAGGTCAGCAGCAAGATCGACTCGCGCACGATCCTGGACCAGCAGGGCGCCGAGACGCTGCTCGGCATGGGCGACATGCTGTATCTCGCGCCGGGCACCGGCCTGCCGGTGCGCGTGCACGGCGCCTTCGTCTCGGACGACGAGGTGCACCGCGTGGTCGACAAGCTGAAGGAAGCCGGCGAGCCGAACTATATCGAGGGCATTCTCGAAGGCGGGCTGGCCGAGGGCGACATCGGTGTCGATGGCATGGGCGGCGGTGCGGGCATCGGCGGTGGCGGCGAGGCCGACCCGCTGTACGACCAGGCCGTCGAAGTCGTGCTGAAAAATCGCCGCGCGTCGATCTCGCTGGTGCAGCGCCATCTGCGCATCGGCTACAACCGCGCCGCGCGCCTGCTCGAGGACATGGAGAAGGCCGGTCTGGTGTCGGCGATGTCGGGCAACGGCAATCGCGACATCCTGGCGCCCGCCGGCGGCGCACGCGACGAATAGCGCGCGCCGGGCGCCCCGGCCCATGCCCGGTAATATGCCGTTACGCGTGTCACGCTTGCTGACGCCCGCGGACGGAATCCGGCGCCGCTCCCCGGCTCTAACCGGACACTTACCCAAAACAAGGATCGATTGCATGCCTAATCGCGTACTGGCGTCCGCACTTGCCGCCGTCGGCACTGCCGCCACCCTGGGCTGGGCCGCGCTGGCCCCGGCCACCGCGCAAGCCGCCGCCACCGATCAGCTGAAAACCTTCGTCACTACCGTCAAGAGCGCACGCGGCGAATTCACGCAGCGCCAGGTCAAGGGCACGGGAGAGGCGATGCGCATCACCGGCACCTCGAGCGGCACCTTCGTGTTCTCGCGTCCCGGCAAATTCGCGTGGCGCTATACCAAGCCCTACGAGCAACTGCTGCAGGCCGATGGACAGACGCTCTACATCTACGACAAGGACCTGAACCAGGTCACCGAGCGCAAGCTCGACGCCGCGCTGGGCTCGAGCCCAGCGGCGATCCTGTTCGGCAGCAACGACCTGGAGAAGAGCTTCGTCGTCAAGGACGGCCCGACCCGCGACGGCGTCGAATGGCTGGAGCTGACGCCCAAGGCCAAGGACACCCAGTTCGAGCGGATCGGCATCGGCTTCAAGGGCGGCAACCTGGAAGCGATGGAGCTGCGCGACGCGTTCGGCAACACCACGCTGCTGACCTTCAGCGCGATGCAGAAGAACCCGTCGCTGCCGGCCGACACCTTCCGCTTCAGCGTCCCCAAGGGCGCCGACGTGATCCGCCAATGAGGCCGGCCACCTCGCGCCACACGGCGCTGCGATTGGGGGGGCGTCTGGCGATCGGCCCGGCGCTGGCCACGCTGCTGGCACTGGGCGCATGCACCGGTGGCAGGAATGCGGCCCCGAGCCGGCAATTCGATATCGACGCGTTTCTGCGCGCGCCCGACACCACGCTGGCCGAGGTGCTGACCAATGCGGATTTCCTCGCCGCCACGGCCGCCTCCGCGCGCGACTGCGCGACGATGCTGCAGTCCGAGCGCAGCGGCGTGCTCGAGGAGTTGCCGGGCGCCGCGCGCGGCGATGCCTGGCTGCTGCGTCCGACCGGTCAGCCCGGCCGGGTCTGGCTGGTGACCCAACGGCGCGGCGGCGAACGCGGCTGCCACGGACCGCTGCCGGCCGACGCGGTCGGCGCGCTGGTGTCTCGCGCCAGCGGCTGAGGGCGTGCCAGGCCGAAGCGACCATTCCGGCCTGGTGATATTCCCGCCAGTGGAGCAGTCCTGTCGCGGCCGTTCCACGCGGGGAAACCGACATTGACGCCGAAAACGGGAATCATTATTGTTTGCGCTCGCCCGCTGACATTCGGCCAGCGGCGGAACCGCAAAGCCCGGAGGAGTCCATGTTCGTGTTTCGTCGTCTGCTGCCCGCTGCGGCAGCTCTCGCCATGGCGGCCAGCGCCGCGTCGATTCCCCTGGCCGCGATGGCCCAGGGCTCACAGGAAAAGGTGCTGAACCTCTATACGGCCCGGCACTATCAGACCGACGAGGCGCTGTACAGCAACTTCACCAAACAGACCGGCATCAAGATCAATCGCATCGAGGGCCAGGAGGATCCGCTGCTCGAGCGGATCAAGAGCGAGGGCGCCAACAGCCCGGCCGACGTGTTCATCACCGTCGATATCGGCCGCCTGTGGCGGGCGCAGCAGGCCGGCGTGTTCGCGCCGGTCAAATCGAAGGTGCTCGAATCGCGCATCCCCGCCAACTTCCGCGATCCCAACGGCGAATGGTTCGGCTTCTCGGCGCGCGCCCGCGTGATCGCCTACAACAAGGACACCGTCAAGCCGGGCGACATCAAGACCTATGAGGACCTGGCCGACCCGAAGTGGAAGGGCAAGCTGTGCACGCGCTCGAGCGGCCACGTCTACAACCTGTCGCTGATCTCGAGCCTGATCGCGCATGACGGCGAAGCGAAGACCGAGCGCTGGGCGCAGGGCGTCGTCGCCAACCTGGCGCGCACGCCCAAGGGCGGCGACACCGACCAGCTGAAGGCCGTGGCCGCGGGCGAATGCGATCTGGCGATCTCCAACACCTACTACATCGCGCGCCTGCTGAAGTCGACCAAGCCCGAGGACAAGGCGGTGGCCGACAAGCTCGGCGTGGTCTGGCCCAACCAGGACAGCCAGGGCGTGCACATGAACATCTCGGGCGGCGGCATGCTCAAGCACGCGCCGAACAAGGAGTCGGCGGTCAAGTTCCTGGAGTATCTCGCCAGCGACGAGGCCCAGGCCTACTTCGCCAACGGCAACAACGAGTGGCCGGTGGTGCCGAGCGTCAAGGTCGGCAATCCGGCGCTGGAGGCGATGGGCAGCTTCAAGGCCGACCGGATCAATGTGGCCGAACTCGGCAAGTATCAGCCGGTCGCGCAGAAGCTGGCGGACAAGGCCGGCTTCAAGTGATCGCCGGCTGAAGGGCGCGGCCGGCGCGGATCCTCACGACGGATCGCCGGCCGCGTCGTCACTGGTCTGGCCGGACCTGGTGGTGCTCGCGGTCTGCGCGAAGGCCGCCTTGCCGTCCGGCCCCTCGACGCGGCGGAAGGTCAGCCGCGTACTGCTCGACAAGGCCCGCCTGGCCATGCGGCGCTGCAGTTCGCGCCGCGCCAGGTTCATCTGGCCTACCGTGCCGCTGCCATACGGCTCCTGATTCAGCGCGGCGAACGTCGCCAACGTGGCTCGCAGCGCCGCCAGCGCGGCCTGCGCATCCTTCTTCAGCAAGGCATCGAGCGCCTGCCGTGCGCGCACCTGGGCCTGCAGCAGCGCATCCCCGGGATTGGACTTCGCACGTACCGCGTCCTGCGGCAATTGCACGGTGCCCGCCAGCCGGCGCAGCCCCGCGCGCACCAGCCCGCCGTCCATCGCCGCTTCCTGCATGACCCAGACCGCATCGTGGCGCAGCCACGGCTCGGCATCGGACAACCTGCGCAGCAGCGCCGACTGCAGGCCCGGCACGTCGAAGCGCCCGGTGCGGCGGATCGCATTGACGGCGATGCGGCGCAGCTGCGGATGATCATCGTCGAACAGTTCCTGCACCACCCGCTCGGCGATGCCTTCCTTGACCACCAGTTCGGCGAGTTCGGTGGCGAAGCCGATCTCCTGCACCGCCGTCAGCTTGTTCTGGCTGGCCAGGCGCGACATCTTGAAGACCAGCATCCGGTAACGAATTTGCATACGACTCCTGCCCATCGAGTTCGAGGAAAGCGGGCCGGCTTGCGCGGCCCAGCTTGGCATTCACGGGATATCGGCGAAATCGCGGCGGGCTTTAGCTCGACATGGAGAGCGGACCGGCGCGCCTGCACCCCATGCAGGCACGCTGCCTACGGCCCGCGCGCCGCTCGCTCAGTCCTGCGCGCTGCGGCGGATCTGGCGCGACAGCACGATCACCGGAATCAGCCCGACCAGCACGATCACCAGCGAGGCGGTGGCGGCCTCGGCGAGCCGTTCGTCGGCGGCGAGGTTGTAGGCCTGCACGGCCAGCGTGTCGAAATTGAAGGGGCGCATCACGAAGGTCGCCGGCAGTTCCTTCATCACGTCGACGAAGACGATCAGCGCCGCGGTCAGCAGGCTGCCGCGCAGCATCGGCAGATGCACGCGGCGCAGCGTCGCGGCGGGGCCGTGGCCCAGGCTGCGCGCGGCGGTGTCCATGCTGGGCGTGATCTTGGCCAGTCCGGCGTTGACCGTCTGCAGCGCGACGCCGAGAAAGCGAACCAGATAGGCGTAGACCAGCGCCGCGATGCCGCCGGTCAGCAGCAGGCCGGGCGACGCGCCGGTCAGTTGCTGGATCCAGCCGGCGATCGCATTGTCGAGCCGCGCGACCGGCACCAGCACGCCCACCGCGATTACGGAGCCGGGCAGCGCATAGCCCATGCCGCAGACCCGCAGCAGCGCCCGCATTGGCCAGCCGCGGCCGAGCCGTCCGGCATAGCCGATCGCCAGCGCGATCAGCACCGCGGCCAGCGCGGTAACGCTGGCCAGCAGGAAGCTGTTGCGGACCAGGCCGATGAAGCGCGGGCCGAACTGCGCGTCGCCGTCGGTGAAGGCCATCTCGAACAGCATCAGCGCCGGCACCAGGAAGCCCAGCAGCACCGGCAGCGCGCACGCCGCCAGCGCGGCCCAGCCGTGCCAGCCCGTCAGCCGATAGGTCTGCGCGCGGCGTTGGCCGCCATGCACGCGGGCCTTGCCGCGCGAGATCCGCTCGGCCACCAGGATCGCGATCACGAAGGCCAGCATGCAGGCCGACAGCTGCGCGGCCGCGCTCTTGTCGCCAAGCGAGAACCAGGCGCGATAGATGCCCGTCGAGAAGGTCGGGATCGCGAAATAGGCGACGGTGCCGAAATCCGCCAGCGTCTCCATCAGCGCCAGCGCGGTGCCGGCCGCAATGCCGGGGCGCGCCAGCGGCAGCACCACGCGCAACAGGCTGCGCCAAGGCCCGTGGCCGAGCAGCCGGGCCGCCTCCAGCGTGTTCAGCGTCTGCTGCAGGAAGGCGGCGCGGGCGGTCAGGTAGACGTAGGGGTAGAGCACCAGCGAGAACAGCACGATCGCGCCGCCCAGCGTCCGCACGTCCGGGAACCAGTAGTCGCGCGCGCCCCAGCCGGTCAGTGCGCGCAGCCAGCTTTGCACCGGGCCGGCGAACTGCAGCGCGTCGGTATAGGCGTAGGCGATCACGTAGGCGGGCATCGCCAGCGGCAGCACCAGCGCCCATTCCATCAGGCTGCGGCCCGGGAAGCGATAGGTGCAGACCAGCCAGGCGGTCGGCACGCCGAGCAGCAGCACGCCGATGGCGACGCCGGCCAGCAGCCACAGCGTATTGGCGACGTATTCGGCCAGCACCGTGTCGACCAGGTGATGCCAGGTCTCGGTGCTCGGCGTCAGCAGGCTGGCCGCCACCACCAGGATCGGCACTGCGATCAGCAGGGCCACCACGCCCGCCGCGAACGACAGCGGATGGATGGCCGCCGGCCGCCGTCCACGCCGTGCCACACCGGCATGGTCGTGATCGGGCAATCGGGCGGGATGGAGCAGGGACATGCGCGGCGATCGGCTGGGAAGAAAGTGCCGCGGGCGGCGCGGCTCGGGCATTCTAACAATCGCCGGTCCCGCGTTGCTGATACTTATAATGATTCGCATGTCCGCCTTCGATCTCGACACCGCGCCTCCCGCCGCGCCTGCCGCGCCCACCGCTTCGCCCCGGCCCGGCGCCGTCGCGGCTGCCGCCCCAGCCAGCGTGCCGCCCGATCTGGTGCTGGAGGTCGAGCACATCCGCCACGGCTTCGACAGCCAGATCGTGATCGACGACCTGTCGTTCTCGCTGGCGCGCGGCAGCATCGGCTGCCTGCTCGGTCCCAGCGGCTGCGGCAAGACCACCGTGCTGCGGGCCATCGCGGGCTTCGAGCCGTTGCGTGCCGGGCGCATCGTGCTGGACGGGCAACTGGTATCGGCACCGGGCCTGTCGGTCCCACCTGAACGGCGGCGCGTCGGCATGGTGTTCCAGGACTACGCGCTGTTTCCGCATCTGAGCGTGGCCGACAACGTCGCCTTCGGCCTGCATCGTGACAGCCGCCAGGCGCGGCGCGAGCGTGTCGCCGAAGTGCTCGAGCTGGTCGGTCTGGCGGGCGCCGGCGCGCGCTTCCCGCACGAGCTGTCCGGCGGCCAGCAGCAGCGCGTGGCGCTGGCCCGCGCGCTGGCGCCGCGGCCCGAGCTGCTGCTGCTCGACGAGCCGTTTTCCAATCTCGACGTGGACCTGCGCGAGCGGCTGAGCCTGGAGGTGCGCGCGATCCTGAAGGCCCAGGGCGCGACCGCGATCCTGGTGACCCACGACCAGCTCGAAGCGTTCGCGATGGCCGACGAGATCGGCGTGATGCACGCCGGTGCGATCGAGCAGTGGGGCACGGCGCATCAGCTCTATCACAAGCCCGCCACGCGCTTCGTCGGCGATTTCATCGGGCAGGGCGTGTTGATGCCCGCCCGCGTCACCGCGCCGGGACAACTTGACTGCGAACTGGGCACGCTGCACAGCCGCGACGGCCTCGCCTTGGCGCCCGGCGTGGCCGAGGTCGACGTGCTGATCCGCCCCGACGACATCCTGCACGACGATGCGAGCGCGCTGCGCGCGCAGATCCTGCACAAGGCCTTCCGCGGCGCCGAGATTCTCTACACGCTGCGGCTGGCCAGCGGCGGCAGGGTGCTGTCGCTGGCGCCGTCGCACCACGACCACGGCGTCGGCGACTGGATCGGCATCCGCGTCGAGGTCGACGACGTGGTGGCGTTTCCGCGCTAGCGCGGCGAGCCCGATCCCCGCCGGGCGGCACCGCGTACGGATGCACTACACTGGCGCTTTGGCCGGCCGCGCGGCCTGCGGAAAGACGTGCACCGAGACGTGCACCGACACCAGCATCGCGACCTGCGCACCGCCCGCACTGAAACCCAAGCCTTGACCACCGTGCCGGACACGCTGTTTTCCGAACCTTCCGACGCTTCCCGCCAACCGCTGGCCGAACGGCTGCGCCCACGCAATATCGACGAGGTCATTGGCCAGCAGCATCTGCTCGGCCCGGGCAAGCCGCTGCGCGTGGCCTTCGAATCGGGCGAGCCGCATTCGATGATCCTGTGGGGCCCGCCCGGCGTCGGCAAGACCACGCTGGCGCGGCTGATGGCCGATGCCTTCGATGCCGAGTTCATCGCGCTGTCGGCGGTGCTGTCGGGCGTCAAGGATATCCGCGAGGCGGTCGAGCGTGCCGAGCAATACCGCGCCCACGGGCGCCGCACGCTGGTGTTCGTCGACGAGGTCCATCGCTTCAACAAGAGCCAGCAGGACGCCTTCCTGCCGCATGTGGAAAGCGGCCTGTTCACCTTCATCGGCGCGACCACCGAAAATCCCTCATTCGAGGTCAATGGCGCGTTGCTGTCGCGGGCGGCGGTCTATGTGCTCAAGAGCCTGGACGATGCCGAACTGCGCCAGCTGGCCCTGCGCGCCAGCGACGCGCTGGGCGGCCTGGCGTGGGACGACGAGGCGCTGCAGCTGATCGTGTCGTCCGCCGACGGCGATGGCCGCAAGCTGCTGAACAATATCGAGATCGTCGCGCGGGCCGCGCGTACCGCCGGCGCGCAGACGATCGACAAGGCGCTGCTCGGCAGCGCGCTGTCGGAGAACCTGCGCCGCTTCGACAAGGGCGGCGATGCGTTCTACGACCAGATCAGCGCGCTGCACAAGTCGGTGCGCGGCTCCGACCCTGACGCGGCGCTGTACTGGTTCTGCCGCATGCTGGACGGCGGCGCCGACCCGCGCTATCTGGCGCGCCGCATCGTGCGGATGGCATGGGAAGACATCGGCCTGGCCGATCCCCGCGCGGCGCGGATGACGCTGGACGCGGCCGAGACCTATGAGCGCCTGGGCTCGCCCGAGGGCGAGCTGGCGCTGGCGCAGGCGCTGATCTACCTCGCGGTCGCGCCCAAGTCGAACGCCGGCTACAACGCCTACAACGCCGCGCGCGCCTTCGTCGCCAAGGACAAGTCGCGCGCCGTGCCGGTCCATCTGCGCAATGCGCCGACCAGGCTGATGAAGGAGCTCGGCTACGGCCACGCCTACCGCTACGCGCACGACGAGCCTGAAGCCTATGCCGCCGGTGAGCACTATTTCCCCGACGACCTGAAGGCGCAGGGCTGGTATCAGCCGACGCCGCGCGGCCTCGAAGGCAAGATCGGCGACAAGCTGCGCCATCTGCGCGAGCTGGACGAGGCCTGGCATCGCCGGCAGAAGAGCCAGCCGGCGGGCAAGGGGAGCAAGGCCGACGATAGCGGGGGCTAGCCGCGGCTAGCGGCGCCGCGGGCCGGCATCGCGGCCAGGCCCTGCCGCGGTGCAGTAAAATGTGCGGTTCGGCGGCATGCCTGCCGCTTCCCGATCGCTCCGACCGCACGCTTTTCCCGCAAACATGCTCGACATCCAGCTGCTCCGCAAAGACCCCGACGCCGTGGCACAACGCCTTGCCACGCGCGGATTCCAACTCGACCTGGGCGCCTTCCAGTCGCTCGAAAGCGAGCGCAAGCAACTGCAGACCCGCACCGAGGAACTGCAGGCCCGCCGCAACACGCTGTCCAAGCAGATCGGCATGGCCAAGGGCAAGGGCGAGGACGCGTCGGCGCTGATGGCCGAGGTCGGCGGCATCGGCGACACGCTGAAGGAATCGGCGGCGCGGCTCGACGACATCCAGGCCCAGCTGCAGCAGCTGATGCTGTCGCTGCCGAACCTGCCGCACGACAGCGTGCCGGTCGGCAAGGACGAGAACGACAACGTCGAAGTGCGCCGCGTCGGCACGCCGCGCAGTTTCGACTTTCCGGTGCGCGACCACGTCGACGTCGGCGAGCGGCTCGGCCTCGATTTCGAGAGCGCGGCCAAGATCACCGGCTCGCGCTTCGCGGTACTGCGCGGCGGCATCGCCCGCATGCATCGCGCGCTGGTGCAGCTGATGCTCGATACCCATACGCTCGAACACGGCTACACCGAGATGTACGTGCCGTACATCGTCAATGCGGCGTCGATGCGTGGTACCGGCCAGCTGCCCAAGTTCGAGGACGACCTGTTCAAGGTGCCGCGCCAGGTGGGCGGCGAGGGCGCGGACGGCGGCGAGCGGACCGAGAACTACTACCTGATCCCGACCGCCGAGGTGCCGCTGACCAATCTGATGCGCGACGTCATCGCGTCGGCTGACGAATTGCCGCTGCGCTTCGTCGCCCATACGCCGTGCTTCCGCTCCGAGGCCGGCTCGTACGGCAAGGACACGCGCGGCATGATCCGCCAGCATCAGTTCGACAAGGTCGAGCTGGTCCATATCGTGCGCCCGGAGGCATCGTTCGACGCGCTCGAACAACTGACCGGCCATGCCGAGGCGATCCTGAAGAAGCTGGACCTGCCGTTCCGCACGATCGTGCTGTGCACCGGCGACATGGGCTTCGGCAGCACCAAGACCTACGACCTCGAAGTCTGGATCCCCGCGCAGAACACCTATCGCGAGATCAGCTCGTGCTCGAACATGGGCGACTTCCAGGCGCGCCGCATGCAGGCACGCTGCCGCGCCGGCCAAGGCAAGCCGGAGCTCGTGCACACGCTGAACGGCTCCGGCCTGGCGGTCGGCCGCACGCTGGTGGCGATCCTCGAGAACTACCAGAACGCAGACGGTTCGGTCACGGTGCCGACCGCGCTGCAACCGTATCTGGGCGGCCTGACGCGGCTGGAACCGGAGGCCTGAGGCCGGCCAACCGGGCAGCAGCAAGAAGCCACGCCAAAAACGTGCCGACCCTCTTGCAGTCTGTTTTTGACTTCTCTATAATCTCGGTTTCGCCGCAACGCGACCAGTTCAGGAGAGGTGGCAGAGTGGTCGAATGTACCTGACTCGAAATCAGGCGTACCGGCAACGGTACCGTGGGTTCGAATCCCACCCTCTCCGCCAGTAGTGCAAAACCCCCGAAGGCGTGCCTTCGGGGGTTTTTGTTTTGGGCGGTGCTTCTTGTTCGGGTTTGGGTGCGCTGGCTCAATCCATCGATCAGGGAATCAGGCGGCGACCCGTCCTTCAGTGTGGTCACTGAAGATGTCGTCGAGGCATTGGGCTGAGTCCAGCCGATCCACCCAGCGTTCGAGTTGTTCGGTATTGGCCCGCGCGATGCGGGAGGCAATGTCCGGCGGCAACGAGCCAAATCGCTGTGTCAGCACCTTCTGCAGCACGTATGCTTCCCCCTCTACCTTGCCTTGCAAAACTCCTTTCTGTCTCAACTCATTTAGCGATAACACCAGGCTCATATTGACCTCCTTCAGGTTGACCACCTCCGGTAGCAACAAAACCCCGTCGCTCCGGCGATGGAGTAGTTGACGCATCCAGATCGAAAAAATCCGGTGCAGTTCGACGTCGCCATCGATCATCTCGTTCAGTTGATCGACCAGTTCGGGCAGGCGATCCAGATCCCCGCGCTCGATCAGGATCACCATGGCCACGCGATTGTTCAGCGCCTGCAGATCGCTATCCCGATACTGGCTCGTATCGATCAGCAGATAGGCGAGTTGCGGCTGGAATCTAGCTGCCAAACGCGGAGCGGCAACGACCATCGAAGCCATGTCGGTAGGGGCGGTCCACGGCGCCTTGCCGGTGTACATCACCAGCGGCAGAACGGGCGGCAGCTTGCGATCCGCGAGCACGTTCTTGCGGCGGCCAAGGTCCTGATAGAGCAGTCCCATATATTCCATGACACGGACTGCCATGCAAGGGTCGACAGTGCTCTGGAATTCGATCGGCATGTAGAGGTAGAGCCGATCGTCGTCGGCGCGGACGCGCCAGACCACATCATTGGCGCGTTGGCGCAAGTTGTCGCCAACGTATTGCGGGGGAATTTTCTCCAGCGTTTCAAAATCGAGGCTGCGCAGCCAGTCGTTCTCGACGAATGCGGTGACCAGTTCGCGCACCAGATCGGGCGTGGAGAACAGCAGCTTGTAGCAGGAGTCGTAGGTCAGAACCATGATCGGCGATACCGTGTTGAGACCTGCGTAGCTTGCCGATCGGTGGACCCGGAAGCTTCTGAAAAATGCACGCGCTTTACGTTTCGGCCGGAGGCGCGCGCAGAATGAGAAAAGTCCGCATCGACGCCTGAGCGCCGATGCGGACTTCCTGTTGCGGAGACCGAAAACGCTTACTGGAACGCCTTGTCGTTCGGGTTCGCGAACAGCTCCTTCATCTCCGCCGACAGCGGGTAGTTCATGTTGATGCCGCGCGGGGGGATCGGCGACTGGAACCACTTCTTGTACAGCTGCTCGGCCTTGCCCGACTTCATCAGGTCGGCGATCACGCCGTCGGCAAGCGCCTTGAATTGCGGATCGTCCTTGCGCAGCATGCAGGCGTAGTTCTCCGTCTGCAGCGGCGTGCCGGCGACGGTCCATTCGGCGGGATTCTTCGCCTTGGTCAGTTCGCCGTACAGCAGCGGCTCGTCCATGACGAAGGCGACCGCGCGGCCCGACTCGAGCATCAGGAAGGCCTGGCCGTGGTCCTTGGCGCCGGTCAGGTTCATGTTCATCGCCTTCTCGCCGTTCATCTTGACCAGCAGGCGCTCACCCGTAGTGCCGGCGGTCGTCACGACATTGCGGCCCTTCAGGTCATCGAAGTCCTTCACGCCGGCGTCCTTGCGCACCAGCATGCGGATGCCGTAGACGAACAGGCTGTTGGTAAAGCCGACCTGCTTCTGGCGCTCGAGGTTGTTGGTGGTCGAGCCGCATTCCAGATCGATGGTGCCGTTCTGCATCAGCGAGATACGGTTCTGCGAGGTGATCGGGATCATCCGCACCTGCAGGTTCGGCATGTTCAGCTGCGTCTTCACCTTGTCGACGATCGCCATCATGATCTCGTGCGAATACCCCATGACCTCGCGGCCATTGGTATAGGAGAACGGGATCGACGATTCGCGATGGCCGAGGGTGATCACGCCGTTCTGCTTGATCTTGGCCAGCGTGTCGTTCTGCTGGGCATGAGCGGCGCCGATGGTGCCGAACGCACCGTAAGCGAGCGCGGCGGTCAGCAGCGCACCCAGGGCGGACCGCAGCGAACGGCGCGCCTGTCGTGGCGCAGTGCGGGTGGCGGTAGGCAGTTTCATGGTCAGGCTCTCCTTGGTTGTGGAACGGCTCTTGTTGAAACGCAACATCGGGTGGTACTGCTAGCAAGGGCCGTGCAAGCGGCGGCCCCTCGTTCCGCTCTGCTGCTCTGTGCTGCGGGCAGTGGCGCGCTACGCCAGCGTCGCGCTGTAGTCGGCGGGATCGACCGTGGGCGGCCGCTTCGCGATCATATCTGCCAGCAGGCTCGCGCTGCCCATTGCCAGCGTAAACCCCAGTCCTCCGTGCCCGATGTTGAGCCACAGCTGACGCAGTCGCGACTGTCCGATCAGGGGCAGACCGGTCGGTGTGGCGGGCCGCAGACCGGCCCAGGGCTGCAGGTCGGACAAGGAACGGTCGCCGGCGATGCCGCCGAAGACCGAGCGGGTCTCGTCCAGCAGCGTCGCCGCCCGGCGTTGGTCGATCCGGGTATCGGGCCGCGTCAGGTCCGCCATGCCGGCCACGCGCAACGTGTTGCCGATGCGGGCATAGACGATCTTGCGGGCAAAGTCCGTGACGCTGATGTGCGGGGCCTGCGCGCCGGTGCCGACCGGCACAGTGATGCTGTATCCCTTCAGCGGCCACAGCGGTGCACGCAGCCCCAGCGGCCGCAGCAGCGTCGCGCTGCCGATGCCGCCAGCCAGCACCACCGCGTCGGCGGCCTCGAAGCCGGCGTCGGTATGCACGCCGCGGGCGGCGTCGCCCTGGCGCTCGATCGCGCGTACCGCGGTGCCGAAGCGCAGCGACACATTGGGATGCTGGCGCAGCAGATCGGCCAGTCCGACGCAGAAGCGGTGGCAATCGGCCACTTCCTCGCTCGGGGTATGGATGGCGCCGACGATCTGGTCGCGGATGCCGGCCAGCGCCGGCTCGAGTGCGACGCAGGCGTCGCGGTCCAGCGCGTGCTGCTCGCTGCCGAGCCCCGCCTGGTAATCCAGCAGTCGGCGCGCCGCGTCGAAGCTGGCCATGTCGCGGTGGACGATCAGCTTGCCGCGCCGCGCAAAATCGAAGTCGATGTCGTGGCGGTCGAGGAAGGCACGCATGCGGTCGCGCGAATGGAAGGCGAGCCGCAGCAGCTTGCGCGTGGTCGCATCGCTGCGCGAGGCATTGCAGGCGCCGACGAAGGCGGCGAGCCAGCGCCATTGGGCAGGGTCCAGCCGCGGCCGCCAGCGCAGCGGCGCGTCGCGGCGCAGCAGCCAGCCGGGCACCTTGGCCAGCACGCCGGGACCGGCCAGCGGCGCGACATAGCTGTAGCTGAGCTGCCCGCCGTTGGCAAAGCTGGTCTCCAGTCCCGGACCGTCGCGCCGTTCCAGCACCGTGACCTGATGGCCGTCGTTGGCCAGTTGCCAGGCGGTGGCCATGCCGACCACGCCGGCGCCGGTGATCACCACCTTCATTGCCGTATTCATCCCTACCGGTTTGCGATGTCGCAAGGGTAGAGCAGGGCGCCCGGCCTGCCCAATGCGAAGACGTGCCAGAATATGTCTTTAGGCTATACCTTGCCCGATCCCCCTGGATTGCCATGCGCCTGCGACAAATCGAGGTCTTCCGCGCCGTGATGCTGACCGGCACCGTCAGCGAGGCCGCACGGCTGCTGCATGTCTCGCAACCGGTGGTCACGCGCGTGCTGCAGCATGCCGAGGCCTCGCTCGGCTTCCGGCTGTTCGACCGCGCGAAGGGCCGGCTGCGCCCGACACCGGAGGCCACCGCGCTGTACGGCGATGTCGAACGGCTATATGGCGAGATCGACCGCGTGCGGCGGGTATCCGAGAGCCTGCGCCACAAGGGCGCCGGCCGGCTGCGCGTGGCGGCCACGCCGAGCCTGGCCGATCCGCTGCTGGTGCCGGCGCTGCAGCGCTTCTGCGCGCGCCATCCCGACACGCAGGTGCAGGTGCTGACCCACCATACGGACGAGATCGTGCAGGGGCTGCTGCGCAACCAGATCGATATCGGTTTTGCCTTCGCGCCGCCGCCGCACGAGGCGATCGCCGCGCAGACGGTGGCCGAAGGCCGCATGCTGCTGGCGGTGCCGCGCGGCCAGCCGCTGTCCGGGGCGGCGCGGCGCACGCCGCTGCCGATGGCCAGGCTGATGGACCGCGCCTTCATCGGCTACGACGACCACAGCTCGCTCGGCCTGATGGTGCGCCAGCTGCTGGCGCGCAATGCGCTGGAGCCGCGCTCGACGCTGGAGGTGCAGACCTACTCGCTGGCGCGCAAGCTGGTCGAGGGTGGGCTCGGCGTGGCGCTGCTCGATCAGTACACCGCGCTGGGCAGCGATCCGCACGCCGTCTCGCTGCACGAGATCCAGCCGGCGATGGCCTTCGAGATCCAGATGCTGCGCGCCAGCCATCGCGGCATTCCGAGCCTGGCCGAGCAGCTGCGCGAGCGCTTTGCCGAGGCCGCGCAGGAACTGGCCGCCCAGCTGGGCCGGCGCCTGTCCGCGCCGGCGGTCGCCTTCGAGCACGCGCTCAAATAGCCGCCGGGATCGCCTCCCCGCATGGCCACGGCGATGCCCGTGCTCAGCGCAGCGTCAGGCTGGCGTAGGCGCCGTCGACGAAGCGCACCCGCAGCCGCGGACCATGCTTGCGCAGCGCCGCATCGGCCCAGCGCTGGACCTGCTCCATGTGGGCGATATGACGTTGCTGGGTCTGCGCGGCGGCGGTGGTATTGAACCAGAACGTGAACGGCCGCGATTCGGCTTCCGGTGCGCGTGCCCGCTGCCCGGCGGGGCCGACGCGCGCGGCCAGCAAGGCATCGAGCACGGTCAGCTCCGGATTGGTATGCGCGCCGTTGCCGCAGAACAGGTAATGATCGGCCGACACCGCGCGGCAGAAGGCCGGCGACATATTGTGCTCGGAGCCGTGGTGCTGGACCTTCAGCACATCGACGTGCAGCGCGCCGTCGCGCAGCAGCTCGGCCTGCTTGAGCCCGGCGAGGATCATGTCCGGATGCGCGTCGCCGGTCAGCAGTACGCGATGGCCTTCCTCTTCGACCAGCAGGATCAGCGACGCGATGTTCGGCGTGGTGACACCGCGGTAAGACGGCGTGCCCTCCCATTCGCGCAGGTCGAACGGATCGTCGGCCCGGCCGCCCGCCATCGCCAGCAGGCCGTTGGCATAGCGGTCGCGGATGGCCTGCGCGCGCAGCCGATTGGCGGGATCGCGCAGCCAGTTGTTCCAGCCTTCGCGCAGCCGCTTCAGTTCCGCCGCGGTAGGGCCCAGTACACGAATGCGCAGCGAGCCCAGCGACTGCGCCGGGGCGTCCGGCCGGGCGACGATCAGCTTGCCGGCGGAAGCGCCGGCCGGCGCCACGCCGGCCTCCGCGGCGTCGCCCAATCGCGTGTTCAACGGAATATCGAGCAGATCGGCCTTGACCAGGCGGGATACCCGCAGCGCCTGCGGCACCGAATTGGCTATGCGCGCGTATTCGCGGCCCAGCAGCTCCAGCGTCTCGACATGGCTCGCCCGCAGCGCCCGCGCATTTGCGGCGAGCAGCGTATGGATCGGTCCGGCGTTGGCGCCGATCTGATCGTGGAAGGCGTTGTGCCACAGCGCGCCAATGCGCGGCACGCGGCGAGCATCCGGTTTGGCGGGCGGATCGCCCCGCTCGGCATGGTAGTCGTAGACCTTCCACTGGAGCGCGGCCTCGAGCATTGCCAGCACGCCGCCCAGATGATCGTCGTCGATATGCGAGACGTAGACCAGATCGAGCATGGCGCCGTCGCGCGCGAGCCGCTCCAGCGACGGCGCGACGAAATCGCGCATCGCCGCGCCGGTGCCGCCGTCGCACAGCATGCGGTGGCCCGACGCTGCCTCGATCAGCAGGCAGTCGCCCTGATAGGACTGGAACAGGCGGATCTTCATGCGCGCCTCCGCGCCGGTGGATCGCGCCGCTCGCGGCGCTCGTCGAATGCGCGCGCCTCCTCTATCGCGGCGACCGGATCGATCAGGCCGTAGCCCGCGTCGTTGCGCCAGGCGTAGTCGTGCGAGGGCAGCGGCCGCGCGGTGCGCCGCAGGATGCCCTGGCACTGAGCCGCCGTCAGCGTCGGCCTGGCGGCCAGCATCAGGCCGATCACGCCGCACACGTAGGGACTGGCCATGCTGGTGCCGGTCATCGCGACCCAGCCGCCATCGTCGACGAAGCCGTTGGCGGCGACGATGCCGGTGCCGGGCGCGCAGACGTCGGGCTTGTTGCGGCCGTCGCGCGTCGGCCCCTGGCTGCTGGAGATATGCACGCGCGCCTGCTCGGTGTCGGCGTTCGCCACACCGATCACCCAATGCGCGCAGGCCAGCGAATTGATCGAATGCGAATCGACGTTGGTCGCCTCCGCGAAGAACGATGGGAAGCGGTAGGCCGCCAGTTCGCGCCGGCGCTGCAGTTCCGTCGGATCGTCGCGCTCGATCCACGCATGGAAGCTGCCGTCGCGGATCTCGTCGCCGTGCAGCCGTACCTTCCAGACGCCGGCGGTGATCGGTGTATAGGCGCGCGCATCGAGGAAGGGCGACAGGTAGACGCCGATGTAGTTGTCGCCGTTGGACGGATGGTAGAGCTCGTTGTAGACCGACAGCACGGTGCCGTCGGGCAGCCGCCGGTTCTCGATGTATTGCTTCGGCGCAACCTCGTACCAGTCGGCCGAGCCGGGCGGCTGCACCGAAACCGTCAAGCGGTCCTGCGCCCCGTACCAGATCTCCAGTTCGTTTTCCGACAGATCGGCGATGCCGTCGCCGACCACGATCCATTCGAGCTCGACCGTCAGGCCCTTGGCCGCAATCTTGCCGCTGGTGTGGATGCGGCCCATGATCCAGCCGAAGCGGTCCTCGTCGGTGGGCCGCTCCTGTCCGGCGTTGCCGGCCGCGATCGAGATCGCGCGGCCCGGCGTGGCCAGGAAGGCGTCGAGCCAGCGGCAGGTGCCGTTGGCGCCGTCGTGCGAGCCGCCGTTGGTGCCCAGGCTGATATTGATCGACAGCGCCAGGCCCTCGCGTTCGGCCACCGCCAGCAGATATTCGACCGCATGGACGATGCGCGAGGCATCGCTGAAGGTCCAGCGGCGCGCGGCATAGTCGTCGCCGGGCGGCTCGACGCTGATCAGCACGCCGGCGATCAGCGCGCCGGGACACAGGCCCTGGTTGCCCGCCGCGATGCTGGCCACATGAGTCGCATGCGAGCCCGGCTCCTGCTGCGATTGGCGTTCCAGCTCGGTGGCGGGCGGGCCGCCGTTGCGCGCGGCCTGCAGCGCCGCGTTCAGGCGCTCGCGCGTCAGTTCGGCACCATAGCCGAAGGCTCGCGGCGGCGGCCGGAAATCGCCGCCCTGGTCCCAGATCGAGACGAAGCGGGTATTGCCGTCGGCATCGAGGAAATCCGGATGGGAGAAATCGAAGCCGCCCACGTCGATGATGCCGATCAGCACGCCGGCGCCGTTCTGCGTCTGGCCGTCGACCGCGACGCGCCGCGGCGTCGGTTCGAGCGCCGCCGCCGCTGCCGCCGGTACGCGATCGGGGCGGGGCAGCCGCAGCGACAGCGTCTCGCTGCGATGCACGTAGCGCACGCCGTCGAGCGCCGCCAGCGCGCGCAACGTGGAGATCGGCACGGTGGCCGCGATGAAATTGCGCCGGTGCAGCAGCGGCGTGGCGGGCTGCTGGCCGGGACGGCGCCGGTGGCCCGCCTCGGCCAGCATGCGATCGATGGCACGCAGCACGTGCTCGGTATCGTCGGGCGCGCCGGGCTCGCGCGGCTCGGTTTCGACGACCACGTTGATGAAGACGTCGTCGGCCACCGGCATGGCCTGCTGCTTCGGCCGGGTCACGCGGCCCCGGTGCACCGTCAGACAGCTGTAGTCGCTGAGGCCGGCGGCAAAGCGGTCGCGTTCCTGCTGCTCGATCGTCAGCCGGCGCTCGGCCGGTTCGGGCAGCGCGGGCTTGCGCGTGACCACGCATTGCGAGTATTGCGCGCGCAGCTGGTTGACCGGCTCGCTGCCGTTGCTGACCTGGCGCAGCTTGGGATGCAGATGCTGCAGGGGCGGGGTATCGTCGCGTGGCATCGGGGTTTTCTCCTCGTCGCGCTCGCTGCATAGCCTAACGGCTTCGTGCCGGGGCGGCCACTGCAAAATTTTCAAGCGTGAGTTCAGCGGGATTGCAGCGCGATTGCAGCGGGATTGCAGCGCGAGCGCGTCGTGATTGCGATGCCATGGCCGCGCGGCCGCGATCTGCCCGGAGCCGCGTTCTATCATGCGGGCTGACGCGATCGTTTTATCCGGCCCGCATGACACGGTCGTTGCCGCGGTCGAATACGAATACACGGGATCTGCCCATGCTGCTATTGAAGATGAGTTTGACGTCGGGATTGATCAGTTCGAGGACACGATGGACGAGCTGATCGCCGAGTGGCCTGCCTGGCTGCGCTTCGAGCAACCCACGCCCGGCCTGCTGATCGGCGGCCTGCTGCTGTTCGTCGTGCTGGCGGTACTGGGGCTTTGCCTCGTTCGCATCGCGCTGGTGCTGATCCATCCGGCGGTGCGGCTGCTCGATTCGCTGCGCCGCGTCGCACACGATGCGCTGCACGCGCGGGCGGGCGACCGCTGGCCGCGCGTGCTGAAGCTGCTGGAGCGCGAGGTCGCCGAAATCCTGCTGGTGGCGATCGCGGCGGCGGTGCTGCTGGCCAGCGGGGGCCTGCTGATCTGGCTCGCGGTGGCGGTCGCCGCGGAAACGCCGCTGGTACGCGTCGACCAGGCGGTGTTCGCATGGCTGCAGCAGGGCCGGCAGGACTGGCTCGATGTCGCGATGACCGCAATCACGGAATTCGGCGGCGCGCGCATTTCGGTGGCGATCGGGATCGCGGTGTTCGGCTGGCTGGCGTGGCGCCGGGCGTGGGCGGCGGCCGTCTATTGGACCATCGCGCTGATTGGCGCGCGAGCCTGCGTGCTGGTGCTCAAGTACGGCCTCGCGCGCGCGCGGCCGGCCAGCATCTACGGCGGCGTGGAGTCGTTCTCGTTTCCGAGCGGGCACGCGACCAGCAGCATGGTGACCTACGGCTTCCTGGCCTTTCTGCTGTGCGTGCGGCAGCCGTGGCGCGTGCGCATCCCCGTGCTGGCGGTGATCGCGACCGTGGTGGTCGCCATCGGCCTGTCGCGGCTCTATCTGGGCATGCACTGGCTGTCCGACGTGGTGGCCGGCTACGCGCTGGGCATGGCCTGGATCGTGATGCTGGCGACCGCCTATCTGACACTGCATGTGCCGGCCAGGCTCTCGGCGGCGCCGCTGGCCGGCGTGGCCGCGGCCGCGGCGCTCGCGATGGGTGCGTGGGTCGCCGTCTATCATCTGCCCCACAACGTGGAGCGCTACCGCGATGCCGCTAAGGCCGTGCCCGTTGCGCCGGAGCCGGGGCAGGAGCAGGGACGGAGCCCGGCGCGGCTGGATCCGCCGACGCAGCGGCCGGCGGTGCCACGGACGGCGGCGATGCCTGCGCCGGCTTGGCGGCACCGCCGCCGCCGCGGCCGGCCGGCAGCCGCGATACCAGCAACTGGTCGATCTTGTGGTGGTCGATGTCGAGCACCTCGAAGCGATAGCCCGCGGTCTCGATGAATTCCGACTTCTTCGGGATGCGTTTCAGGGTATAGATCACCAGCCCGGCCGCGGTGTCGACATAGTCCTCGGCCGGCAGCGCGTCCAGGTCCAGTGCCTTCTTCAGATCGACCAGCGGCGTCACCCCGTCGACCAGCCACGAGTCCTCGTCGCGCCGCACGATCTGCTCGTCCTCCGACGAATACAGGATGTCGCCCATCAGCGCGCCGACGATATCGTCGAGCGTGACGATGCCGACGACCAGCCCGTATTCGTTCATCACCACCGCAAAGCTCTGGTGCATCTCGCGAAAGCGCGTCATCGCCTCGGACAGCGTCAGCGTGTCGGGAATCACCAGCACGTTCTTGTCGTAGTGCCGGGCCAGATTGGCGATCGCGGAATCGGCTTCGTCGGCCAGCATCGAGCGCAGGATGTCCTGCGATTCGACGAAGCCCTGCACGTCGTCCAGATCGTGGTCGCAGACCGGATATTGCGCGTGCGGGTACTTGACCAGCTTGCGCCGCAGGCTGTCGGCGCTCTCGTCCAGCGCGAGGTAGACCACCTCGTCGCGCGGCGTCATGATCGCCGTGACGCTCTTCGAATCGAGTTCGAACACGTTCTCGATCAGGTGGATCTCGTGCTTGAGCAGCACGCCGGCCTCGGCGCCGGCATCGACCATCGCGGCGATGTCTTCCGACGTGATCTGCTCGACCGCCTTGGTGGGCAGGCCCAGCAGCCGCAGCGCGGCATCGGCGGCGGCATTGAACAGCCAGACCAGCGGCTTGAGCACCTTCAGCAGCCACAGCATCGGCCCGATCACCGCCAGCGCGCAGGCCTCGGGGAAGCTCATCGCGATCCGCTTCGGGATCAGGTCGGCGAACTGGATGAACAGCAGCGTGACCAGCAGGAAGGAGCCGATATTGGCGATGCGCTGCGCGATCGTGTCGCTGAAGTGGGGCGACAGCAGCGCGAAGGCAACGTCGGACAGATGCTTCTCGCCCAGTACGCCCGCCAGGATCGCGACGGTATTGACGCCGATCTGCACGATGGTGAAGAAGTTGCCCGGCTCCTCCTTGAGCAGCATCACCTTGGTCGCGCGCCGGTCGCCGCGCTCCGACAGCGTCTGCAGCTTGGTGCGGCGAGCGGCGGTCAGGGCGATCTCGGAGATCGAGAAGAAGGCGCTGATCAGGATCAGCAGCAGCAGGATCAGGACGAACATGGCGATGGCGGCAGGGGCCGGTGGCTGGAGGCCGGAAGGGCGTTTCGATGATGGTGCAGGCCGATGCGGGCTGTCAATGCGAACCGAACGCCGCCTGGACTACCCGTTATATAGCCATTATGAATTGTTATTTTTGATTTGATAGCGATTGACTTAGTCTGTGCCGGTACGGAGGCGGTGCCGAAACGCTGCTGAAACGCTGCCGAGGCGCCGTCAGGCGCATGCACTATCATGCCGTCCATCAACTTCGATTGGAGAACTCGATGACCTGGTTTCCCGCTGGCTGGATCCGCCCGCTGATCGCGGCGCCGCTGCTGGCCCTGACGATGGCCGGCGCCCATGCCGCCGATCTGCTCGACAACGTCAAGCAGGCAGGCGTACTGAAGATCGGCCTGGAGGGCACCTATCCGCCGTTCGGCTATCGCGGCGCCAACAACCAGCTCGAAGGCTTC
This sequence comes from Cupriavidus gilardii, assembly GCF_013347325.1. Classification (NCBI taxonomy): domain Bacteria; kingdom Pseudomonadati; phylum Pseudomonadota; class Betaproteobacteria; order Burkholderiales; family Burkholderiaceae; genus Cupriavidus; species Cupriavidus gilardii. The sequence continues at coordinate 769,264 of NZ_CP054626.1, forward strand.
GACGTCGATGTCGCGCGCGCCGTTGCGGCCAAGCTGGGCGTCAAGCCCGAGTTCGTCACCACCGAATGGAGCGGCATCATCGCCGGGCTGCAGGCGGGCAAGTTCGACGTGATCGTCAATCAGGTCAACGTGACGCCGCAGCGCAAGCAGGTGCTGGACTTCTCGAAGCCCTACGTCTTCTCGGCCGCGCAGCTGATCCAGCGCAAGGACGACAAGCGCGAGTTCAAGTCGCTGGAAGACCTGAAGGGCAAGCGGCTGGGCGTCAGCCTGGGCAGCAACTACAACGAGCTGGCCAAGTCGGTGGCGGGCATCGACGTCAAGACCTATCCGGGCGCGCCCGAGTATCTGCGCGACCTGGCCGCGCAACGTGTCGATGCCGCGCTGAACGACCGGCTGATGGTCAACTACCTGATCAAGACGTCGAATCTGCCGCTGCGCGCCGGCGCGGTGGTGAAGGGCGGCGATACCGAGGTCGCGATCCCGTTCCGCAAGGACAATCCGAAGTTCGCACAGGCACTCGACCGCGCGCTGGACGATCTGCGCAAGGACGGCACGCTGACCAAGCTGTCGAACAAGTGGTTCGGCGCGGACGTGACCAAGCCGGTCAAGTAAGCCTGGTCCGGCCGGGCGACAGCGCCCAATGACAGACGGCAGTGCAATCGCACTGCCGTTTTGTTTTTTGGGGCACCCCTTTATGATTCCGACTTTGCGCGGTCATCAGCGCCTCCACCCCGCCTACATTCCCCGCCTGCCATGCCATCCCTTCAACTGGTAATCGATTCGCTGCCCGTGCTGCTGCAAGGCATGGTGCTGACCATCAAGTTCGCGCTGTGGTCGATGGCTTTCGGGCTGGTGATCGGCCTGGTGGTCGCGCTGATGGGGATCGGCCATAACCGCGTGCTCAGGGCGATCGCGCGCGTCTATGTCAGCGTGATGCGCGGCACGCCGCTGCTGGTGCAGATCTTCGTGGTGTATTACGGCCTGCCGGGCATTGGCATCACGATGGAGCCCACGCCCGCCGGCGTGCTGACGCTGAGCCTGAATGTCGGCGCCTATCTGTCGGAGAGCATGCGCGGGGCGATCCTCGGCATCTCGCGCGGGCAATGGCTGGCGGCCTACAGCCTCGGGCTGACGCCGGCGCAGACGCTGCGCTACGTGGTGGGTCCGCAGGCGCTGCGCATCGCGGTGCCGAGCCTGTCGAACAGCCTGATCAGCCTGATCAAGGACACCTCGCTGGTGTCGGTGATCACGGTCACCGAACTGCTGCGCACCACGCAGGAACTGATCGCGGCGACCTATCAGCCGCTGCCGCTCTATCTGGCGGCGGCGGCGATCTACTGGGTATTGAGCACGCTGCTGTCGTTCGTGCAACGGCTGCTGGAGCGCCGGCTGTCGTTGCCGGGGCGGCATTGAGCCGCCGATAGCGAAGCGGGCGCCGGCACTCCTGCCGGCGCCCGCTCGCCTCAACCTTCCGCGATCCGCCTGGCGATGTGGTCCAGCGCTTCCTCGACCTGATCGACCAGGATCAGGCACAGGTCGCCCGGCTGCAGGCGGCCCAGCGCGGTATCGATGGCGAGGAACTCGCCGCGGATCTCGTCGACCGCGCTGGCCCGCGTGGCACCCCGCAGGCCCTCGCGCAGCAGCGCCAGCACCTCGCCATCTTCCCGTCCGCGCTGGCACTGGTCCTGGTACAGCACCACGTCGTCGAACACGCCGCCCAGGATCTGCGTCTGGCGGCGGATGTCCTCGTCGCGGCGGTCGCCGGCGCCGCTGATCACCACCATGCGGCGGCGCGAGGGCATCGTCTCGATCGCATTGCACAGCGCCTGGATGGCGTCCGGATTGTGGCCGTAGTCGGCGATCAGCGTCGCACCGCGATAGTCGAACAGATTGAAGCGTCCCGGCGCGCTGGCCGCGTCGCTGACGAAGGTCGCCAGGCCGCGGCGGATCACCGACCAGTCGATGCCCAGCGCCCATGCCGCCGCGGTCGCCGACATCGCGTTCTCGACCTGGAAGCCGATGCTGCCGCCGCGCGTCAGCGGAATGTCCTTCAGCGCGATCCGTACCTGGGTATCGCCCTCTGCCGCGACCAGGTCGCCGCCGTCGGTGAATACCACGCGCTTGCCCTGCGCGCGATGCGTGGCCAGCACCGGGTGCTCGGCATCGCGGGCGAAGAACGTCACCGCGCCCGGGCAGGCGTCCGCCATGCGCGCAACCATCGGATCGGCCGCGTTCAGCACGGCCATGCCTTGCGGCGAGACGTTCTGCACGATCACGCTCTTGAGCACCGCCAGATCTTCGACCGTGCTGATATAGGACAGGCCGAGGTGGTCGCCTTCGCCGACATTGGTCACCACCGCGACGTCGCAGCGGTCGAACGCCAGCCCTTCGCGCAGCAGACCGCCGCGCGCGGTCTCGAACACGGCCGCGTCGACGTCGGGGTGCATCAGCACATTGCGCGCGCTGCGCGGGCCGCTGCAGTCGCCGGTGTCGATACGCTGGCCGTTGATATAGACGCCGTCGGTGCCGGTCATGCCCATGCGCAGGCCGCTGCCGGCCAGCAGGTGGGTGATCAGCCGGACCGTGGTGGTCTTGCCGTTGGTGCCCGACACCGCGACGACCGGAATGCGGCCGTCGTCGCCGTCGGCGAACATCGTCGAGATGATCGCCTCGCCGACCGCGCGGCCCTTGCCGTACGAGGGCTGCAGATGCATGCGCAGGCCCGGCGCGGCATTGACCTCGACGATGCCGCCGGCCTGTTCCTCGAACGGCTTCAGCACGGTTTCGCAGACCGCGTCGACGCCGCAGATATCGAGGCCGACCATCTGCGCCGCGGCCACCGCGCGCGCCGCCATCTCGGGATGTACGTCGTCGGTGACGTCGGTGGCGGTGCCGCCGGTCGACAGATTCGCGTTGTTGCGCAGGATCACGCGCGTGCCCTTGGGCGGCACCGATTCCGCGGTCAGGCCCTGCTTGGCGAGCGTGGCCAGCGCGATATCGTCGAAGCGGATCTTGGTCAGCGAGGTCGCATGGCCTTCGCCGCGGCGCGGATCGCGATTGACCTCGTCGACCAGCTGGCGCACGGTATGCACGCCATCGCCGATCACTTGCGGCGGATCGCGCCGGGCCGCGGCGACCAGCTGGTTGCCGACCACCAGCAGGCGGAAGTCGTGCCCGGGGATATAGCGTTCGACGATCACGTCGCTGCTGATCTCGGCCGCGACCTCATAGGCCGCCATCACTTCCTCGCGCGTGCGGATGCGCACCGCCACGCCCTTGCCCTGGTTGCCGTCGCGCGGCTTGACCACCACCGGCGCGTCGATTTCCTGCGCCACTTCCCATGCCTCTTCGGCGCTGCTGACCGAGCGGCCCAGCGGCACCGGCACGCCGGCCGCATGCAGCAGGCTCTTGGTCAGCTCCTTGTCCTGGGCGATCGATTCGGCAACCGCACTGGTCATATCGGTTTCCGCGGCCTGGATGCGCCGCTGGCGGCTGCCCCAGCCGAATTGCACCATGCTGCCCTGCGTCAGGCGGCGATAGGGAATGCCCCGCGCGACCGCCGCATGGACGATCGAGCCGGTGCTCGGCCCGAGCCGTACATCCTCGTCCAGTTCGCGCAGGCGGGACAGCGCATGGTCCAGGTCGAACGGCGTGTCGTCGCGCGCGGCGATGCACAGCTGCTGGGCCAGGTCGAGCGCAAGGCGTCCGACTTCTTCCTCGCTGTACTGGACCACGACCTGGTAGGTGCCGGGCTCGACGGTGGGCGAGGTACGGCTGAAGGTCACCGGGCAACCGGCGGCCGCCTGCAGCCGCAGCGTCGCGCATTCGAGCGCATGGGCCAGCGACGCATCGCCGTGCGCATCGTCGGGCCGCAGCGGGCCGATGTCGGGGAAGCGCGCGCGCAGGCGCTCCTCGAAACCGGGCAGGTCCTCGATCGTGCCCGCTTCGTCGGGGCACGCGACGATCGCTTCGATCGCGGTGTGGCGGCACCACAGGTTCGGACCGCGCAGCGCGCGGATGCGTGAGACTTCCATCAATCAGTTTCCTATCGGTCGGCCGCCAGCCGGTCGGGGCGCGACCCCGCGGCAGGCGACCGTTCTATCCTTCAGCGCTTCAGCGAGTCAGAACCTCGGCGCCTTGCCCCTGATCATCGATGCCGGCCGGTCAACCGCGCCGGGCCGGCTGGCCCAGCCAGTGGTGAACCTGGTCCAGCGTGGTGCCGATATCGGCCTCGTCGGCCTGCAGCACCAGCAGATCGCCCGCGACCAGCTGCGACAGCGCGGCCTCGACGGCCTCGCGCCGGCTGCCCTGGTCGATGATCTTGCTGACGCGGCGGCCCTCGTACAGGCCCTTCTTCAGCAGCGCGCGCGCCTCGCTGTCGGGCAGCTTGCGCGCGACACTGCGGTCTTCGCACAGGAACACGCGATCGAAGGCGGCGCCGAGCGCCTTGCCCTGTTCGATCAGGTCCGCGTCGCGGCGATCGGCGCCGGCGCCGAACACGGCGAGCCGGCGTTCGGACGGGAAGCGCTCCAGCGCCTTGGCCAGGGCCTCCAGCGCGGGGGCGTTGTGCGCGTCGTCGACGATCACGGTGGCGCCGTTGCGCTCGAACAGCGTAAAGCGGCCCGGCACGTCGAGCTGGCCGACATCGAAGGTCATCACGCCGGCGCGGATCAGCTCGTGCGAGATGCCCAGCGCCCAGGCCGCGGCCACCGCCGCCAGCACGTTCTCGATCTGGAAGCCGACGCGGCCGGCATAGGTGAGCGGAATCGCCGCGACATCGGCTAGCGGCAATTCGCTGTTGCCGGTGGCCAGTACGATGCGGCCCTCGCGCACGTACACCGAGCGCTTGCCGGCGGCACGGTGCTGCGCGATCGCCGGCAGCTCGGCGCTGCCGCCGAAGAAGATCACGTCGCCGTCGCACAGCTCGGCCATCTCGACCACCAGCGGATCGCGCGCGTTGAGCACCGCGGCGCCGTGCTTGAGCACGACGTCGACCTGCGTGCGCAACACGCTGTACATCTTGTCGGCGTCTTCGATGTAGTAGTGGCCGAGGTGGTCCGGGGTATCGATATTGGTGACCACGCCGACCAGGCAGCGGTCGTAGGCCAGGCCCTCGGACAGCATCGTGCCGCTGTCGTTCTCGAACACGGCGGCCTCGACGGCGCGGTTCTTCAGCACGCGGGTCGCGGCTTCCCAGTTGGCGCGATCGCCGCCTTCCACCAGCCGGCGGTCCAGATAGAGGCCGTCGCTGCAGGCCAGGCCAATATGGCGGCCCGACAACTGCAGCAGCCGCGCGACCAGCTTGGCCACCACCGTCTTGCCATTGGTGCCGGTGATGCCGACCACCGGAATGCGGCCGTCGTCGGCCGGGGCATCGCCGTCCGCGGCGGGCGGGAACAGGTGATCGACGATCGCACGGCCGACCGGACGTGGCGTGCCGGCAGCGGGCTTGAGGTGCATCAGCAGGCCAGGGCCGGCGTTGACCTCGACGATCGCGCCGCCTTGCTCTTCCAGCGGGCGCGAGATGTCTTCGGCGACCAGGTCGATGCCGGCGATATCGAGGCCCACCACGCGCGCCGCCAGCGCGGCATGCGCGGCGACGCTCGGATGGACGCGATCGGTGACGTCGAACGCCACGTTGCCGTTGCGCTGGATCAGCACATGGCGGCCCTCGGGCGGCACCGATTCGCCGGTAAAGCCCTGACGCTTCAGTTCGAGGCGGGCGGCCGAATCCAGCCGCACGCGGTTCAGCGGATGATCCTCGGTATTGCCGCGGCGCGGGTCGCAGTTGATCTGCAGCTCGATCAGCTCGTCGATGGTCGACTTGCCGTCGCCCACCACGCTGGCCGACTCGCCCATTGCCGCCGCGACCAGCCGGCCGCCGACCACCAGCAGGCGGTGCTCGTTGCCGGGCACGAAGCGCTCGACGATCACGCCGCTGCCTTCGTCGATGGCGACCGCATAGGCGGTCTGCACTTCTTCGCGGCTGATCAGATTGGTGAACACGCCGCGGCCGTGATTGCCGTCATAGGGCTTGACCACCACCGGCACGCCGATCTCCTCGGCGGCCTCCCAGGCATCCTCGGGGCTGTCCACCAGCCGGCCCTCGGGCACCGGCACGCCGCACGACTGAAGCAGCGACTTGGTCAGGTCCTTGTCGCGCGAAATGCTTTCCGCGATCGCGGAGGTGCGGTCGGTCTCGGCGGTCCAGATGCGGCGCTGGCGCGCGCCGTGGCCCAGCTGGACCAGATTGCTGTCGGACAGGCGCAGCGCCGGGATACGGCGGTCGTCGGCGGCATAGACGATGCAGGCGGTGCTCGGGCCGAGCCAGTGGCGATCGATCAGCCGGCGCAGTTCGTCGACGGCGCCATCGACATCGAAGGGGCGGTCCTCGATCGCGGCCATCACCAGATCGCGCGCGAGGAACAGCGCGGCGCGGGCCACGCGCTCGTCCCAGGCGGTGACGATGACCTTGTAGACGCCGACCACCGGCGTCTCGCGCGCCTTGCCGAAGCCGCCGGGCAGGCCGGCCAGGCTCTGCAGCTCCAGCGTCACATGCTCCATGATGTGCGCCGGCCAGGTGCCTTCCTTCAGCCGCTGCAGGAAGCCGCCGCGCTCGCCGATGCTGCAGCGGTGCTCGATCAGCGAAGGCAGCCAGGCCGTGAGGCGTTCGTAGAAGCCGGGAATCTTGTTGGAGGGGTATTCCTCCAGTTCTCCGATATCGACCCACGCCTCCAGCACCGGCCCATATGTCCACATATTGGGGCCGCGCAGCGACATGACATCGAATATCTCAATGTCCTTTTTCTTCATTGAATGAGCTTGAGGCATGGGCGATGCGCCCGTGGGGCGGAAGTCTAACCTTTCAATAACGTTACAGCGTAGACCTGGTTGACTTCCCGACGAAAAAGCGTTTGTGCGCCGCGACAGACGCCGCTGCGCCGATGTGGCTTATGTATACTTGCGCCGCGCTTGCGCCGATCCATCCTCCGACATATCGGCATTCCGGCAGCGCCCGCCATTTTTATTTGTATCAAGACATGTCGTTTCGACCGTCGGCCGACCGCTTGCGCCATGCTCGCGCAGCCCGACGAAACGACGCCCGCTGTGCCGACCATGACCCTAGCCGCTACCTCCGCATCATCGACCCCCACGCTGCCTGACCCCTGGCGCGTCTCGCTGGAGGCCGAACTCGGCTCCCGCCGGGACCTGCACGGCGAAACGGTGCTGGCCTGGCTGGAGGTCGATCTCGACCGGCGGCTGCATTTTACAGAAGGCGTGGTGGTTGTCACCGATCGCCGCGTGCTGGCCCGGGACAATGGGCAGGGCGGGCAGGACGGCTGGCGGCAATGGCCGATCGGCGCCGAACTGACGATGCACCATGGCGACCACGCCGGCGTCGGCACGCTGGAGCTGCAGGACCGAAGCGGCCGGCTCGCGGCCTGGCACTACACGCTGGGCAACAATCCCGCCGCGCTGCGGCTGCTCGAAACGTTCAACGCGCAACGCGATCGTCTCGCCGCCGGCACGGCCGCGCGCGAGCCGATCGAGGTCGAGGGCGTCTGCCCGACCTGCCGCGCGCCGCTGCCGCCGGGCGAGGACGAATGCCCGCAATGCAGCCGCGAACTCGAAACGCCGCCGTCGACGTGGGCGCTGCTGCGGCTGTGGCGCTTCGCCAGGCCGTACCGGATGCAGCTGCTGGCGGGCTTCGTGCTGACGCTGCTGTCCACCGGCGCGACGCTGGTGCCGCCGTACCTGACCATGCCGCTGATGGACAAGGTGCTGATCCCCTACCAGAACGGCGTGCCGATCGACTACGGTCTGGTGCGGCTCTATCTGGGCGGCCTGCTGGGCGCGGCGCTGATCGCGTGGAGCCTGGGCTGGGCACGCACCTATCTGCTGGCGCGCGTGTCCGAGCGCATCGGCGCGGACCTGCGCACCACCACCTACGAGCACCTGCTGAAGCTGTCGCTCGAGTATTTCGGCGGCAAGCGCACCGGTGACCTGATGGCGCGCATCGGCAACGAGAGCGACCGTATCTGCGTCTTCCTGTCGCTGCATCTGCTCGACTTCTTCACCGACGTGCTGATGATCATGATGACGGCGGTCATCCTGATCTCGATCAACCCCTGGCTCGCGCTGGTCACGCTGGTGCCGCTGCCGTTCATTGCCTGGATGATCCACCAGGTCCGCGACCGGCTGCGCCATGGCTTCGAGAAGATCGACCGCAACTGGTCCGAGATCACCAACGTGCTGGCCGATACCATTCCAGGCATCCGCGTGGTCAAGGCCTTCGCGCAGGAACGCCGCGAGGTCGAGCGCTTTCGCGAGGCCAACCGGCACAACCTGGCGATCAACGACCGCGTCAACGCCGTGTGGTCGCTGTTTACGCCGACCGTGACGCTGCTGACCGAAGTGGGCCTGCTGGTGGTCTGGATCTTCGGCATCTGGCAGGTCTCGCGCGATGCGATCACGGTCGGCGTGCTGGTCGCGTTCCTGACCTATATCAGCCGCTTCTACACGCGGCTCGATTCGATGAGCCGGATCGTCTCGGTCACGCAGAAGGCCGCGGCGGGCGCCAAGCGGATCTTCGACATCCTCGACCACGTGTCGAGCGTGCCGGAACCGGCGCGGCCCACGCAGCTGGCGCAGGTCAGCGGCGCCATCGAGCTGCGCGATATCGGTTTCCGTTACGGCAGCCGCGCGGTGATCCGCGGGCTCGATCTGCAGATCCGTCCGGGCGAGATGATCGGCCTGGTCGGGCACAGCGGCTCGGGCAAGAGCACGCTGGTCAACCTGATCTGCCGCTTCTACGACGTGTCGGAAGGGGCGATCCGCGTCGACGGCGTCGATATCCGTTCGCTGGCGGTGGCCGACTACCGCCGCCATATCGGCCTGGTGCTGCAGGAGCCGTTCCTGTTCTTCGGCACCATCGCCGAGAACATCGCCTATGGGCGGCCCAATGCGACCCGCGCCGAGATCATCGCCGCCGCGCGCGCGGCCCATGCGCATGAGTTCATCCTGCGGCTGCCGCACGGCTACGACTCCCTGGTCGGCGAACGCGGCCAGGCGCTGTCGGGCGGGGAGCGCCAGCGCATCTCGATCGCGCGGGCGCTGCTGATCGATCCGCGCATCCTGATCCTGGACGAGGCGACCTCGTCGGTCGATACCGCGACCGAGAAGGAAATTCAGAAGGCGCTCGACAACCTGGTGCAGGGCCGTACCACGATTGCGATCGCGCACCGGCTGTCGACGTTGCGCAAGGCCGACCGGCTGGTGGTGATGGACCGCGGACGCATTGTCGAGGTGGGCCCGCACGACGAGCTGATGGCGCGCGAGGGCGCCTACTACAGGCTGTACCAGGCGCAGGCCCGCAATGTCGATACCGATCCGGACGATCCGGTCGAGGTCAATACCGTCGCGCCCCATGTCACGGCCAGTGCCGCCGTCGTGCAATAAGGAAGTCCGATCATGCAAGCAAGCGAATCGACGACTGCGGTCGCATTCCCGTTCCAGCTGTCGCGCAATCCCTTCGGCCGTCTGGTATTGACGACCGCCGAGGGCATGGTGCATGAGGGCGTGGTCGCCGTGCGCGCGTTCCCGATCACGGCGCCGGACGATGGCATCGCGCTGGTCAGCGCCGAGGGCCACGAGCTGGCGTGGATCGAGCGCCTGGAGCACCTGCCGGCGAGCGCGCGCGCGATCGTCGAGGAAGAGCTGGGCGGGCGCGAATTCATGCCCGAGATCCGCCGCATCGTCAGCGTGTCGACCTTCGCCACGCCGAGTACGTGGCAGGTCGAGACCGATCGCGGTCCGACCCGGCTGGTGCTGCGCGGCGAGGAGGATATCCGCCGGCTGGCGGGCACCACGCTGCTGATCTCCGACAGCCATGGCATCCACTACCTGATCCGCAGTCAGCAGGCGCTGGACAAGGCCAGCCGCAAGCTGCTGGACCGCTTCCTGTAAGCGCTGTCACGCGGCTGCGCCAAGCGTCCGTTGCCGCGAGTCTCTTAGGCCGCACCACCGAAATATCCAGATACAAAGCTGCGTTGCCGCCTCGCGCCCGCAGGGTGTAACTTGCCATCGCTGTCCCAACCAACAAGGAGATCTCGATGAAGAGGAACCACATGTTGATGGGTTTGCTGGTGGCCGCGGGCGTGTTCGGTTCATCGGTCGGCCTGGCGCAATCCAGCTCTGGCGGCGGCTCGGCCGGCGCCGGCGGGTACGGCGCAGGAGCGGGGGCCCCGCCGGAGTCGCAGCGGGGTGGCTCGCAGATGGGGGGGCCGCAGACGGGCGGTTCGGATACGCGTGGCTCGCAGATGGGCGGCTCGCAAAGGGGCGGCGCGCAGATGGGCGGCCCCTCGGGACGCGTCGCTCAACCCGGCGAGCGCGCCACGCCGTCGGCTACGCCCGGCGGTCCCGGCGCATCGGCTTCGCCGTATGCCTATGCGCCAGGGCAATGGAAGAAGGGCGATCGTCTGCCGACCGCCTATCGGGACCGTCAGTACGTGATCGACGACTGGCGCTCGTTCCAGCTGGAACGCCCGCCGAAGGGGCACCAGTGGGTCGGTATCGGCAATGAGTTCCTGCTGGTCTCGACCCGCAACGGCACCATCGCCCGCGTCGTGACCGGGCAATAGCGCGCAACGGGCGGGCAATACATTGGCCCGTCGCAATACGACCCGCGCAGCGTGAGGACGCCGGCGCGGGTTTTTGTTTGGCGCTGGCTCAAAAAAAAAGGACGTCCGAAGACGTCCTTTTCATTGGTTCGGGGCCCGGCCCCGAACCGGCTTAACGCGAGAAGCGCGAGCGGCCCTGGCCTTGGCGCTGGCCGCCGTAGCCGCCACCGTTGCCGCCATGGCGATTGCCGTAGCCGCCGCGGTTGCCGTCGCCGAAGCTGCGGGCACCGTCGCGGCTGTCGCCACGATTGTCGCCACGATAGCCCCCACGATTGCCATCGCGGTCGCCGAAGCTGCGCTCGGCCGGCTTGCGGTCGCCGAACGGACGGTCGCCATATTGACGATCGCCGAAGCTGCGCTCGCCGAACGGGCGATTGCCGTTGCCGCCGGCGCCGTAGCCACGCGATTCGCCGCCGCCGAAGCTGCGCGGTGCCTGCTCGCGATCACCGCGATAGCCGCCACCGTTGCCGCCGCCGTTGCCATAACCGCGCGACTCGCCACCGGCGAACTTGCGCTCGCCGCCGCGATAGCCGCCACCATTGCCCGGACGGCCACCGCCGGGCTTGCCGCCGAAGCCGGTGCGCGGCTTGGGCGTGCGGCGCGGTTCCAGGCCTTCGATCACCGACGCGGTGACGCGGTTGTTGGTGAAGCGCTCGATCCGCTTCCACTGGAATGCATCGTTGTGGTTGACCAGGTTGATCGCCACGCCGGAGCGGCCCGCGCGGCCGGTACGGCCGATACGGTGCACATAGTCCTCGGCCTGCTTGGGCAGGTCGAAGTTCACCACGTGGGTGATATCGGGCACGTCGATGCCGCGCGCGGCCACGTCGGTGGCGACCAGCACGCGCAGGTTGCCGCGGCGCAGTGCCGTCAGCGTGCGATTGCGCGCGCCCTGCGTCATGTCGCCGTGCAATGCGCCGGCGGCAAAACCGGTGTCCGACAGGCGCTCGGCCAGCGAATCGGCATCGCGCTTGGTCGCGGTGAACACGATCGCCTGCTTCAGCGACGCGTCGCGCAGCAGATGGTCGAGCAGGCGCTCCTTGTGCGACATGTCGTCGGTGAAATGCAGGCGCTGCTCGATGTTGCTCTGATCGGCACGCGCCGCCGCGATTTCGATGCGCTGCGGGTCACGCAGCTGGCGCGCGGCCAGTTGCGCGATGCGGCCATCGACGGTCGCCGAGAACATCAGCGTCTGGCGGGTGGCCGGCGTCGCCGCGACGATCGCGTCGATGTCGTCGGAGAAGCCCATGTCCAGCATGCGGTCGGCCTCGTCGAACACCAGCATGTCGAGCTGCGACAGGTCGATGCGGCCGGCGTCGATATGGTCGAGCAGACGGCCCGGCGTCGCCACCAGGATGTCCGGCATCTTCGACAGCATCGCCAGCTGCTTCGGGTATGGCATGCCGCCCAGGATGCTCGCGCAGATGATGCGGCGCAGATGGCGGCCGTACTTGGCGGCCGCGTCGGTCACCTGCAGCGCCAGTTCGCGGGTCGGCGTCAGCACCAGCAGCGACGGCTGGGCCGGGGCCGGGCGGGGACGCTTGCCCTTCATCCGCTTGACGGGCTCGTCGGCGCGCGGGCGGTTCGGCGCGGGACGTTCCGAAATGCGCTGGATCGCCGGCAGCATGAAGGCGGCGGTCTTGCCCGAGCCGGTCTGGCTCGACACCAGCAGGTCGCGGCCGGCCAGGAAGGCCGGGATCGCCTGCGCCTGTACCGGCGTCGGCGTGGTGTAGTTGGCTTCGGCCAGCGCGCGCAGGATCGCGGCGTCGAGGCCTAGCGCGGCAAAACCGTCGGCCGCCGAGGCGGCGGCTTCGGGCGCGTCCTGCGGCTCGAGGATCGCCTGCAGGCGGTCCAGCGGGCTCGGCGCGTTGGTATTGGAGATATCGTTGGCGGAGGCAAAAGGCTGCTCCGCACGGAATTCGTGCTGGGTCATGTCGTAAGGGTCTTGATGCATGGCACCCCTGCCGTCGGCAAGAGGGTGGGCGCAGTGCAAAGTCTTAAAAAGGCTTCGGCGCCAATCGGAAGGCCGTGACGACAGACTCAGCTGGCAGTACGGCGGCAGGCAGGGGGCGACCGGTACAAGACCGGAAGCCGGGTCCCTGGCAGGCAAACAGCAACGAGGCTGTTCAACAGGATCGGAGACGAGGCGGCGTCAAGTGAGATGGCGGCCTGGCAAGCGGCGGGTGGTCGAACACTACTGGGAAACGACCGGAGAACCGAGCGACAGAGCTTGAGAGCGGAAGCGGCATCGCCTCTGGCCCGCGGGGCTGGTCGGCGTGTGCACGGCTCGCATTGCGAACTCACGGGGCGCATTCTAGCAGAACCCGCAAATTCTTGCTGCACTGCGAAAACATTGCCCGCAAGCGCCTTTGGGCGGACATTGGCGAGGCTCCGCCGGCTCCCGAGTCCACGTCTCTTGAATCCCCGAACCCCCGCCCTATACTCGCAGTGTCGACACGAAGTGCCGGCACGGATGCGGACAACCTCCCACCCGATGGCCGTCTCCAGCGAGTGCCTCGCTGTTCGCCATCGGTATCTCCGCAATGCACGCCAGCGCCTTCTTTCTCCGACTGTCCGGGTGGTCCGGATGGGCGGCCGCGACATCGGCGGAACCATGAGGAAGAGGACCTGTACCGTGGCTTGTGGCGATGCCGCCAGCGTCGACCCAGACTGCCCGGCCCGTCCGCAGCCAGCCCGCCAGGACATTGGCGGGCTTTTCATTTGTGCGGGAGTTGGCGCCACGAGGCGGGCACGACGGCCAGATCACACCCGCGAGGCGGCTCCGCATGCCGGACGATCGGCCCCGAGAGGAGGGTCCGCGCGCCAAGTCGCACCCGGGACGCAGCTCCACGGGCGAAATCGCACATGGCCTGGTGCCGGCGAGACGCTCCCCGCCAAGTGACTTTGCTATACTCCGCCCCTGTCTCGGCCGATGGCCGCGCGCGCGGAATTGCCGGTTCAACGGTGTCCGCATCCCAGGGCGTCGCAGCGATGCCCGTCTATCCGCTCGCCGTAGTTCAATGGATAGAACGAGCGCCTCCTAAGCGCTAGATACAGGTTCGATTCCTGTCGGCGGGACCACTCCCCACATTCCCATTTGCATCGCCCCGTTTTCCACACGGTCGCGGCGCGCAATCCGCGACGCCGGACGCCGCGCGAGCACTGATGGCCGGGCGTCGGCATCCGGCAGGACCGAAACGGCTATCGAGGATCAGGCGCCGTCGAGGAACGGGCTGCGCTGGCCGAGGCGCGTGCCCAGCGCATCCGGCGGCAGGCTCATGCTGGCCGGGTCGATGGCAGGGTCGGTGCTCGGCATGCCCGCTTGCGCAACAGGCGCGGCGGCTGGCGCGTACGGATCGCCGGCGACCGGCGCGGCGGCTGGAGCTTGCGCCGTTGCCGCCGGCATGCCCTGCATCGGCTGGGCCGAAGGCATCGCCTGCGCGGAAGGCGCGGACTGGATCGACTGCGCGGATTGCGCGGATTGTGCGTATGGCGAGGATTGGGTGGACTGCATCGGCTGCATCGTCTGTGCGGCCGGCATCGGCTGAGTCGGCTGCAGCGGCTGGGACTGCCGCGCGAGCAGCGGGTACGACGCGATCATCGCGCCAGCCATCAACAGGGATTTCGCCAGATGTTGCTTCATTCGTGTACCTCCATCAAAACGCCTACAGGCAAGGGAGGAATCACTGTAGCGGCGAGGCGTCTGACATTCTGTTCGATTTTGCAACGGTGATTAACGAGCCTTGTCAGCGGCGCCGATGCGGCTTACAACCACGCGCGCAATGGCCGCAACGGCGCCGGCGCAGGGATTGCGTAGCCGTGCGCCAGGCGCGCGCGCAGGCATCGATCGCGAAGGCTCGACGCGAATGGGCCAGTGTAGAATTCGGCCGCGTGTTGCCCCAAGGCGGCCGCTGTGCGCTGACGCCTTTGTCGAGCACCGTCGCGGAGTCGACAACATGGACGGACAACAACAAGCGATCCTCTGCGTGCCCGCGGCCAGCGCTGTCGGTTCGCGGCCAGCCAACCGATGAAATCCATTGCGCATCCCCCACGCGTCGTCGCGCTGGCCTTCCTGCTGGCGATCGCGGCCGGCACGCTGCTGCTGCGCTTGCCGATGTCCCAGGCAGACGGGCATGCGGCGCCGTGGCTGACGGCGCTGTTCACCGCCGTATCCGCGGTCTGCGTGACCGGGCTGGCGGTGGTCGATACCGGTACCTACTGGTCCGGCTTCGGCCAGACCGTGATCCTGGTGCTGTTCCAGATCGGCGGCTTCGGCATGATGACGGCCGCGACCCTGCTGGGCCTGATGGTCAATCGTTCGCTGCGGCTGCGCACGAAGCTGATCACGCAGGTAGAGACGCGCTCGCTGGGCGTCGGCGACGTGACCAGCGTGGCGCGGCTGGTACTGGTCGCGACCCTTGCGTCCGAGGCCGTCGTTACGGCGCTGCTGACCTTGCGGCTTCACTACGCCTACGATCTGCCGTGGGCCGAGGCACTGTGGAGCGGACTGTTCCATGCCGTGTCCGCCTTCAACAACGCCGGCTTTTCGATCCACGCCGACGGCCTCACGCGCTATGCGTCCGATGCGCTGATGCTGATGCCGGTGATGCTGGCGATCGTGGTCGGCGGCATCGGCTTCCCGGTGCTGCACGATGTCCGGCGCAAGGCGCGCAATCCTCATCACTGGTCACTGCACACCAAGCTGACCCTTGCCGGTACGGCCGTCCTGCTGTTGGCCGGATTCGTCGGCATCCTGCTGTTCGAATGGTCCAATGCAAGGACGCTGGGTCCGATGTCCGTGGCCGACAAGCTGCTGGGTGCCGCCTTTGCGTCGGTGTCGGCGCGCACGGCCGGTTTCAATGCGGTGGATATCGGCGGCCTGACGCGGGAATCCCTGGCGCTGCACTACTTCCTGATGTTCATCGGCGGCGGCAGCGCGGGCACGGCGGGCGGCGTCAAGGTCGGTACCATGGCGATCCTCGTACTGCTGGTAATCGCCGAGATCCGGGGCCAAAGCGATTGCGAGGCATATGGCCGCAGGCTGGGCGCGTCGGCGCAGCGCCAGGCCATCACGGTGCTGGTGCTCGGCAGTGCGCTGGCCACCATCGGTACACTGGTGCTGCTGCGCACGACGGTCGTTCCGACCGACCAGGTCATCTTCGAGGTCATCTCGGCATTCGGCACCGTCGGCCTGTCGACTGGAATCACCGCCGACCTTCCCGCGCCGGCGCAGCTGACGCTGGCCCTGCTGATGTACGCCGGCCGCGTGGGCACCATCACGCTGGCGGCATCGCTGGTATTGGGCGAGCGCCGCATGCCGTTCCGCTATCCGGAGGAGCACCCAATTGTTGGCTAGATTGTTTACCGAGCAGTTCTCGTTCTCGAAGGGCGACAGCGTCGTCGTGATCGGGCTGGGCCGCTTCGGCAGCTCGGTCGCGCAGTCTCTGATGCGCCTGGGCCACGACGTGATGGGCCTGGACAAGGAAGCGGAGCCAGTACAGGTCTGGGGCAACTATCTGACGCATGCGGTGCAGGCCGATTCCACCAACGTCAACGTGATGCGCCAGCTCGGCGTGGCCGACTTCGCCCATGCCATCGTCGGCATCGGCTCGGACCTTGCGGCCAGCCTGATGACGATCATGGCGCTGACCGAACTCGACATCAAGGACATCTGGGTCAAGGCGATGTCGGCCGAGCACGGGCAGATCGCCCAGCGCATCGGCGCGCATCACGTGGTCTATCCGGAAGCCGATATGGGCGAGCGCGTCGCGCATCTGATCACCGGACGGATGATCGATTTCATCGAGTTCGACGACGGCTTCGCGATCGCCAAGGTCCATGCGCCGGCGTCGACCCATAACCAGACGCTGGCGCAATCCGGCGTGCGGGAGAAGTCGGGCGTCACGGTGGTTGGCGTCAAACGCGCGAACGAGGACTTCCAGCATGCAACGCCGAGCACGCGCGTATTGCCGGGCGACCTGCTGATCGTGTCGGGCCCGACGCGCAAGATCCAGTCGTTCGCGGGCGACGTGGCCAGGCGCTAGTGGGAGGTCGCCGGGCAGCATGACGAGCCGGCTCGATCAAGCGCGCCGCCTGCTGGCAGTGGCCCAGACGGGCCTGCACGACGGCCGCGATCCCCTCGATGCCGAGGGTGGCCGTGGGTTCCCCGGTCAGCCGCGAAGGCGCGCCAGCACGGCCCGATTCCACTGCTGGATCTGATCCTCGCAGGCCTGCGGATATGCCAGTCCCGTACGCGCGGCCACCTCTCGTCCCAGGCGCCCATAGAGCTGGACCGTGGCGTCGAACGCGCGTCGTGCATCGGCGGTGCCGAAACGTCCGAATACCTGCTGCATCGCATGCCATGCATCGCGATCGGTCCACTGTTCCATGCGCAGGCCGTTGTGCCAGACATCGACCTTGCCGCCGTGCAGCGCCAGCGCGTGCCATTGCGCCATGCGCAGCAGCAGCGTCTTCATCGTCCAGTCGCGCTGCTTGACCAGCCACAGTTCGCCGCGCACCAGATAGCGCGGGACATGGAACGCTTCGAACCAGAACTCTTCGACACTCGCCTGGAATTCCTGCTGTGACGGCAGGCCTTGCAGCGGGAAGCGATACGGCGCAGGCGGCAGCGAGCCGGTCACGCTGGCCTTGTCGAGCAGGACGCGATAGCCGCGGGCATACAAGCCGTCCAGGCCCTCGGGGCCCGTCATCCGTTCCAGCCGTTCGATACCGGCGACCGTGAAGTCGATCTTGACGCCGCCCCGGTAGATTGCCAGCCGCGTCGGCCATCGCTGATCGCCGTCGGCCTCGAGGCGCAACACCGTGATCAGCGTGCCAATCTGGCGAAGCCAGCCGTCGTCACGCGCCAGCGTATTGGGATCGGACGAGATGATCTCGATATCGAGATCGGAATACTCGTCCGCGGAATCGTCGCGTCGTGCCAGCGAACCCGTCTGGATCACCGCCAGGACCGCGTCCGTGGCGCTCGCCCAGTCCAGTACCGACTGCAGATAGCCGTCTCGTGATGTCATGCGACGCTCAGCAGCCGCGCGGCAGCATCCGATGAGACTTGGCATAGGCGCGCAGCGCATCATTGATGCGCGTTTGCCACCCGTCGCCGGTTGCCTTGAATGCCTGCAGCACGTCAGGATCGAGTCGCAGGGTTTGACTGACTTTGCGTTCGGCCGCCGGCAGGGCAGGGCGACCCCGTCGCTTGATCAGCGCCTCAACGTTTTTCTCGCCAAGCACTTCGGCCAATGCTTCACGTGCCGGACGCATACGCTTGATCTGCTCGGTCGTCAGTTCGACCGCATCCGGATCGCCCGCAATGCCGCGCGCGATGGCGGCGTTCTCGTCGGCGGCCGGCATGGTCAGCTTAGATTTCCTGTTCATGGTCTCGCACCTCTCGGAAATTGGCTTTGCGTAGACTGATGGCCCGCAGCGTGTCGCCTCGTATGGTGAAGACCAGACATTGCAGGCGGGTACCGATCGGGCCGTAGGCGATGTAGCGTGTTTCGCCGTATTGCCTGCGTTCATCTATTAAGATTTTTGCTACTACGCTAAATCGCCGAAATCGGCTGCGCTTGTGCCGAGTTGACGTAAGCTGTCGGGAACAGGCCGTAGTTGGCGCGGATGCGCCGTTGTCTCAATGCTCCGGCGCGCCGCGAAGCCCCCAGTCTGCGTTGACCTTCAACGGCCTTCCCGCGGCCGCAGCACCCACAGCGCGACGATCCCGCCCACCACGCCCCAGAACGCCGAGCCGATGCCGGCCAGCGTCATGCCGGAGGCCGTGATCATGAAGGTCAGCAGCGCGGCCTCGCGCTCGCCGGGGCTTTGCATCGCCGTGGTCAGGCCGCTGGCGATCGAGCCGAGCAGCGCGAAGGCGGCCACGGCGATCACCAGCGCCTGCGGGAAGGCGGCGAACAGCGCCGCGATGCTGGCGGCCAGCGTGCCGGCGATCAGGTAGCCGACGCCGCAGACGACCGCCGCGGTGTAGCGCCGCGCCGGGTCCGGATGTGCCTCGTTGCCGGTGCAGATGGCCGCCGTGATCGCGGCGAGATTGATGCCGTGCGAACCGAACGGAGCCAGCACCGCGGAGGCCACGCCCGTCACGGTGATCAGCGGCGACGCCTTGACGTGATAGCCATCGGCCCGCAGCACGGCCAGGCCCGGGATGTTCTGCGATGCCAGCGCGACGATGAACAGCGGGATCGCGATGCTGACGAAGGCCTGCAGCGAGAACGCCGGCGTGGTCCATACCGGCGCCGCCACCGCGAAATGGAACTGTTCGAAATGCAATTGTCCGAGCATGCCGGCCAGCGCGACGCCGATCGCCAGCACGCCGGGCACCGCATAGCGCGGCCACCAGCGCTTGCCCAGCAGATAGACCGCGAACATCGGCAACAACAGCAGCGTCTGGTGCTGCGCCTGCACGAACACGTCGATGCTGATGCGGAACAGGATGCCGGCCAGCAGCGCCGCCGCGATGCTGGCCGGCAGCGCGCGCATCAGCCGGTCGAACCAGCCGGTCAGGCCGGCGGCCGTCATCAGCAGCGCCGCCAGCAGGAAGGCGCCGATCGCCTCGGCGTACGGCACGCCGGGCAGGCTGGCGATCAGCAGTGCCGCGCCCGGCGTGGACCACGCGATCACGATCGGCACGCGCGTGAGCAGCGACAGGCCGATGGTGGTCACGCCCATGCCGATCGACAGCGCCCAGATCCACGAGGCGATCTGCGCGTCGCTCAGATGCGCAGCCTGACCGGCCTGGATCATCAGCACCAGCGAACTGGTATAGCCGGTCAGCATGGCGACCAGACCGGCGACGAAGGCCGAAACGGAGAGATCGGTGACTTTGAGCGTGGCGGAGGGCATGGCGATTGGGTTCGGTCGGTGCGGCCGGTCGCATATGGCGGTGGACAGCCGCGTTGCGCGATCGGCAACTTGCGGCGATTGGTCACGCAGCCGGCATGCGAAGATGCGCTGGCGATCGGGCCCGCAGTGCGTTGAGGGCGACATCTTCGCACGACCGCGCGGCCTCGTCGACGCGGCGCTGGCATGCCGTCGCGGGGACCGAGGGGCCGCCGCCGGCCTACAGGCGTTTTCCCTTACGGATTTGTCCGACTGGAGCGCCTGCCGCCGTCCCGATACAGTGAGGCCGTGCCTTGGGAGCAGGGCACCGAGGAGAGACTCTTCAGCCCGCCTATGTCGCGGGCTGTTCTTTTTGATGGGCCGCCGATCGGCACCGCGCTGCGTTCCGTGGCAGCCCGCTACACATCAACCCCACGCCGCCTTCACATTCGCCCGCGACACTGCGCTGCCTGTCACCGACGCAACAGGAGCCCGGCATGATGCCATTCCGTCCCGCAGTGTCCGTTTCGAACCCCGCTTCCGCCAGCCGTTTCGGTAGCGCCTCCACCGTCTCGCCGTTCCCCGCCAGCACTGCCGACTATGACGTGATTGTCGTCGGCGCCAGCTTTGCCGGTGCGGCCTGCGCGCTGGCGGCTGCCCGTGCCGGCCTGCGCGTGGCGGTGCTCGAGCGCAAGAGCGACCCCGGCGCGAAGCTCCATACCACCGGCATCGTCGTCAAGGAAGCGGCCGAGCGGACCTGGCTGGGCCGCGCGCCGGCGCACTGCTTCCGCCGCGTCGAGCAGGTCCGCCTCTATTCGCCGGCGCTGCGCAGCCTGCGGCTGGACGCGCCCGGCTACTACTTCCTGACCACCGATACGCCGGCGCTGATGCGCTGGCTGGTCGGCGAGCTGGTGCGGCATGGCGTGACGGTGCACCTGGGCACGCCCTTCGTGCAGGCGATGCGCGACGGCGACCGCTGGCGCATTCCGGGCATCGGCCGCACCCGCTACCTGGTCGGCGCCGACGGCGCCAGGTCGCGCGTGGCGGCCTGGCTGGGCCTGCCCGGACCGCGTGACTTCCTCTACGGCATCGAGTACGAATTCGACGGCCTGACCCTGGCCGAGCCCGGGGCCTTGCATTGCTTCGTGGGCAAGCGCTTTGCACCCGGCTATCTCGGCTGGGCCGCGCAGACGCCCACCGGCGTGCAGATGGGCCTGGCGCTGCGGCGCCGCCGCCGCGGTCCGCGTACGCCCGACATCGAAGGCTTCCTCGCGCGCGTGCGGCATCTGCTCGAGGTGCCCGACGACGCGGTGCCGGCATCGACACGTGCCGGCCTGATTCCCTGCGGCGGACCGGTGCTGCCGCTGGGCCGCGATGGCGTGCTGCTGGCGGGCGATGCGGCCGGCGTGGTGTCGCCCGTCACCGCGGGCGGCATCCATTCGGCGTGGGAGCACGGGGAGACGATCGGCGCGGCGATCGCCGCGCATCTGCGCGACGGTGGACCGGCGCCCGAGCGCACCGTGCCGCGTGCCACCCCGCGCTTTCGCGCCAAGCGCGTGCTGCGCTGGCTGTTCGACCGCTGCCAGTCCGACCGGCTGTTCGAGTGGATGCTGTATTCCGCGCCGCTGCGCTGGGCCGCGCAGCGGCTCTATTTCCATCGACGGCGCCAGCGGCAGGGCGGGGCCGTGCTGGGCGCGCTCGACTAGAATGACGGACCCGTTTCCCGCGCTACATTTGCCGCCGCCGCCCGCACGTCCTCGATGCAAGCCAACGCCACGCATGCCCCGTCGATCCTCGTCGTCGACGACGAGTCCGCCATTGCCGATACGATCCTCTATGCGCTGCGCACCGAGGGCATGCAGGTCGAGCACTGCGCTCTCGGCGGCGAGGCGATCGCGCGGCTGCGCGCGCAGCCGGTCGACCTGGTGATCCTCGACGTGGGCCTGCCGGACCTGAACGGCTTCGAGGTCTGCCGCACGCTGCGCACCTTTTCCGATGTGCCGGTGATTTTCCTGACCGCGCGCCACGAGGAGATCGACCGTGTGGTCGGACTGGAGATCGGTGCGGACGACTATGTGGTCAAGCCGTTCTCGCCGCGCGAACTGGCGGCGCGCGTGCGCGTGATCCTGCGCCGCATGCGCGGCAGGGCCGACGGCGTGCCGTCGACACCCGCGCACGAGACCGCGCCGCCGTTCGTGCACGATCGCGACGGCGCCCGGCTGGCCTATCGCGGCCAGTGGCTCGACCTGACCCGCTACGAATACCGCCTGCTCGCGCTGCTGGCCGACCACCCGGGCCGCATCTATTCGCGCGCGCAGCTGATGGACCTCGTCTGGGACGACGCGCTCGACACCAGCGACCGCACGGTGGACACCCATATCAAGACGCTGCGCGCCAAGCTGCGCGCGGCCGGCGACGAGGACCCGATCCGCACCCATCGCGGCATGGGTTATTCGCTGGCGGTCTGAGCGAGCCATCACGCATGCGGATCGGCCTGCGCATCTTCCTGGGTTTCTTCCTGATCGTCGGGTTGGCGGCCTGGCTCACGCTGCGCGTGTTCGTGCAGGAGGTCAAGCCGGGCGTGCGCCAGGCGATGGAGGACACGCTGATCGATACCGCGCATGCGCTGGCCGCGCTGGCGGCCGATGACATGCGCGAGGGCCGCATTGCCGACGGCGCCTTCGCGCGTCAGCTGACCGCGCTGCGCGACGCGCCGCTGGACGCCGAACTGTGGGGCCTGCGCAAGCGCGAAATCGGCTACCGCGTCTATGTCACCGACACGGCCGGCATCGTGCGCTTCGATACGGCGGGCGCCGCGGTCGGCCAGGACTATTCGCGCTGGAACGACGTCTACCTGACGCTGCGCGGCAGGTACGGCGCGCGCAGCACGCGCAGCGACCCGAACGACGAGGGCAGCACCGTGATGTATGTCGCCGCGCCGATGCGCGACGGCGAGCGCCTGCTTGGCGTGCTGACCGTGGCCAAGCCCAATGCGGTGATGGCGCCGGTGATCGCACGCAGCCAGCATCGGATCCTGCTGCACGGGCTGCTGCTGATGGGCGGGGCGGCGGCGATCGGTCTGGCCTGCACGCTGTGGCTGGCGAACGGACTGCGCCGGCTGCGCCGCTATGCACGCGCGGTGGCGGCCGGCGAACGCGCCGCGATGCCGCTGTCGGGCGCCGGCGAGCTGGCCGAGCTGGGCCGGGCGATGGAGACCATGCGCCTGCGGCTCGAGGACAAGCAGTACGTCGAGCACTATATCCACACGCTGACGCACGAGATGAAGAGTCCGCTGGCGGCGATCCGCGGCGCGGCGGAATTGCTGCGCGAGGACATGCCCGCAGCGGACCGCGCCCGCTTCGTCCGCAATATCGACAGCCAGGCGCGGCGGCTGGCCGAAATGGTGGCCAAGCTGCTGGCGCTGGCCGAGGTCGAGCAGCGCCAGCGGCTGGAGGCGCCGCGCCCGGTCGCGCTGGCGCCGCTGTTGACGCAGCTGGCGACCGAGCTGGAGCCGCGGGCGCGCCAGCGCGGCGTGATGCTGTCGCCGTGTGTCGAGACCGATGCCGGGCCTGCCGAAGTGCTGGGCGATCCGTTCCTGCTGCGGCAGGCGCTGGTCAACCTGATCGACAACGCGGTCGACTTCGCCCCGGCCGGAAGCACCGTCGCGCTGGGCTTGCGCCGAGAGGAAGACCGCCACGGGGAGGCGTTTGCCGTGACGGTCGCCGACAGCGGCCCGGGCATCCCCGACTACGCGCTGCCGCGCGTGTTCGAGCGCTTCTATTCGCTGCCCCGGCCCGGCGGCCGCGACAAGGGCACCGGGCTGGGTCTGTGTTTCGCGCGCGAGGTGGCGCTGCTGCACCGGGGCGAGCTGACGCTGGGCAACCGGCCTCAGGGCGGGGCCCAGGCGCTGCTGCGCCTGCCGGCCGCGCCGCGCTAGCTGTTCGCCCGCAGCGCGCCCGCAGCTCGCCCGCGGTCGCTGGCCGGCCAGGCCGTTCCGCCACCGCGCCCACCATGCTCTACAATGCCGGCTCGCCGCCGATCCGGGCGTGCGCGCGCCGCGGCGCGCTCGGCCGCACTCAAGCAACGCCGATGCCGCGCCCCTCGTGCCCGCCTCGGCGCTCGCGCTCCTTCATTTCGCGACACTTCATTTCGCGCCTCCTTCCTTCGCTGTCATGGCCCTGTTCTCCATTTCCGATGCCCAGCTGGCCTTTGGCCACGTGGCGCTGCTCGACCACGCCGACTTTTCGCTGGAGGCCGGCGAACGGGTCGGCCTGATCGGCCGCAACGGCTCGGGCAAGCCCTCGCTGCTGAAGATCGTGGCCGGACAGGCCGCGCCGGACGACGGGCTGATCGCGCGTCAGCAGGGCATCACCACCGCCTATGTGCCGCAGGAACCCGAGTTCGCGGCGCAACTGACGGTGTTCGATGCCGTCGCGCAGGGGATGGGCGCCGCCCACAATCTGCTGGTCGCCTACGAACATGCCGCCAACCGGCTGGCCGAGCACCACGACGAGGCCACGTTGGCCGAACTGCATCGGCTGCAGTCGGAGCTCGACGCGGCCGATGCCTGGCAGCTGCGCACGCGTGTCGAGACGACGCTGGCGCGGCTGGGCCTCGATCCGTTGGCGCGCGTCGACGCACTGTCGGGCGGCACGCGCAAGCGCGTGGCGCTCGCGCAGGCGCTGGTGGCCGAGCCCGACATCCTGCTGCTGGACGAGCCCACCAACCACCTCGATGTCGAAGCGATCCGCTGGCTCGAGGACCTGCTGCTGGGCTTTCGCGGCAGCGTGCTGCTGATTACCCACGATCGTGCGTTCCTCGATCGCGTCGCCACGCGGATCGTCGAGCTCGACCGCGGCAAGCTGGTGTCCTTCCCGGGCAATTTCGCCGCCTACCAGACGCGCAAGGCCGAGATGCTGGCGGCCGAGCAGGTCGAGCAGGCCAAGTTCGACAAGCTGCTGGCGCAGGAGGAGGTGTGGATCCGCAAGGGCGTCGAGGCCCGCCGTACGCGCAGCGTCGCCCGCATCCAGCGGCTGGTGACGATGCGCGCCGAGCGCGCGGCGCGGCGCGAGGTGCAGGGCAATGTGAAGCTCGAGGTCTCGCAGGCCGAGCGCTCGGGCAAGATCGTCGCCGAACTGACCGGCGTGACCAAGTCCTTCGGCGAGCGCACCGTGGTGCGCGACTTCACCGCGACCATCATGCGTGGCGACAAGGTCGGCCTGATCGGGCCGAACGGCGCGGGCAAGACCACGCTGCTGCGGCTGATCCTCGGCGAACTGGCGCCCGACGCCGGCGTGGTCAAGAACGGCAGCAACCTGCAGGTGGCGTACTTCGACCAGATGCGTACGCAGCTGGATCTGGAGACGTCGCTGGCCGACACCATCAGCCCCGGCAGCGACTGGGTCGAAGTCAACGGCCAGCGCAAGCACGTGATGAGCTATCTGGGCGATTTCCTGTTCGCGCCCGAGCGCGCGCGTTCGCCGGTCAAGTCGCTGTCCGGCGGCGAGCGCAACCGGCTGCTGCTGGCGCGGCTGTTTGCAAGGCCGGCCAATGTGCTGGTGCTCGACGAGCCGACCAACGACCTCGATATCGAGACGCTGGAACTGCTGGAGGAACTGCTGCAGGACTACGGCGGCACCGTGTTCCTGGTGTCGCACGACCGCGCCTTCCTCGACAACGTGGTGACCTCGACGATCGCGTGGGAAGGCGAGGGGCGCTGGCGCGAATATGTCGGCGGCTATTCGGACTGGGTCCAGCAGTCGGAGCGCAGCGCGGCCGCGCAGGGCCAGAAGGGAACGGAGCGCAAGGGCACCGAGGCCGGCAAGCCCGCCGCCGCGGAGGAGGCGGCCAAGGCCGCCGGGCGAGATGCTCGCGGCGCCAATCGGACCGTCAAGCTGTCGTACAAGGAACAGCGCGAACTCGACGCGCTGCCGGAGCGCATCGCCGCGCTGGAGGCCGAGCAGAAGACCATCGGCGGGCAGCTCGAGGACGGCTCGCTGTACGCCAGCGATCCGCCGCGCGCCGCGCAGCTGGCCGCTCGCTTCGACGAGATCGAGATGGAGCTGCTGGAAGCGCTGGAGCGCTGGGAACTGCTGGAGGCCAAGCGCCGCGGCGAAGGCTAGGGCGCGGGCGCTTTCGGCAGGCTGCCCTCTCCCGCAAGCGGGAGAGGGGGGTGTCGGTCTATCGGCTGCCGTTGGCCCAGGTGCCGCCGGTCTTCTTCCCTCTCCCGCGCGCGGGAGAGCGGCGGGGGAGAGGGCACTCAGCGCCTCGACGCCTGAAGCGCTACCCGCACCACGCCAGCACCATATTCGTCAGATCGACCATGAACGCCGGCTGCAGATAACCGATAAAGCCGAGCACCAGCGCCGCCGCCAGCGTGGCGGCGCCCATGATCCGCAGCACGCGAGTCGTCATGGTCAGGCGGCCGCCGCCTGCGGGCGCACCAGCGCCTGCTCGCGGATCGGCAGATTGACCAGCGCCGCCACCACGCCGAGCGCGATCGCGATGCCCCAGACGATGTCGTAGGCGCCGGTGCGGTCGTACAGATAGCCGCCCAGCCACGCGCCGAGGAAGCTGCCGATCTGGTGCGAGAAGAACACCACGCCCGACAGCATCGACAGATACTGCACGCCGAACACCTGCGCGATGATGCCGTTGGTCAGCGGCACGGTCGACAGCCACAGCGCGCCCATGACCGCGGCGAACACCCAGGTGCTGAACGCCGACAGCGGCAGCAGCAGATAGGCGGCGATCACGATCGAGCGGCTCAGGTAGATGAACGACAGCAGGTAGCGCTTGGGCATGCGCTGGCCCAGCGCGCCGGCGGTATAGGTTCCGAACACATTGAACAGCCCGATCAGCGCCAGCGCCACGGTGGCGACCTTGGGATCGGTGAAGCCGCGGTCCTTCAGGTACGGCGCCAGGTGCACGCCGATGAAGACGACCTGGAAGCCGCAGACGAAGTAGCCCAGCGTCAGCAGCTGGAAGTTGCGGTTGCCGAACGCCTCCTTGACCGCCTGGCCGATGGTCTGGCGATGGCCGTGCGCCACGGCGCCCTGGTCCGGTTCGCGCAAGGCGATCGCCAGCGGCAGCATCATGCAGGCCATCACCGCCAGCACGAACAGCGCGTTCTGCCAGCCCACGCCCGAAATCAGGCTCTGTTCGACCGGGATCATCAGGAACTGGCCGAAGGAGCCGGCCGCGGCGGCGATGCCCATGGCCCAGACCCGTTTCTCGGGACTGGCGACGCGGCCGATCACGCCATAGACCACGCTGTAGGTCGTGCCCGCCTGCGCGATGCCGATCATGATGCCGGCGCCCGAAGCGAACGCGGTGCCGCTGCTGGCCATCGCCATCACCACCAGCCCTGCCACGTACAGCGCCACGCCGGCCAGCATCACCTTGAGCGCGCCGAACTTGTCGGCCAGCGCGCCGGCGAAGGGCTGCGCCGCGCCCCACATCAGGTTCTGCAGCGCCAGCGCGAAGGCGAAGGTTTCGCGGCTCCAGCCGTGCGCCTGGGTGATCGGCAGGTTGAACAGGCCGAAGCCGTGGCGGATGCCCATCGACAGCGTGACGAGCAGGCCGCCGCAGATCAGCACGGTGGTCAGGGAGAGTTCTTTTCTTGGCATGTGTGGCTCGGTTCGGAGGGTGTTGCCGTTGTCGTTGTTGTCTTGTTCGTTGCCGTCGTCTTGCCCTGCCGGGCAATCGTGCTGGCGAGTGTACTCCGCATCGAAAAGGCGCGTCGGCCGCCGCCGAATTCACCCGGGCGGCCGGGGTTTTATGCGGGCCGGGTGGCCCGCGGGACGCACCGGCAAGGACCGGCACGGGCTGCAGCCGGACCGTCCGCCGCCGCTGGACGGCACGCTGAACGGGGCCTGGACCGGCGCCAATCTCGCGGCAATTGCGGGATTGGCGGCCCCGGCGTTCCATTACAATGCAGGCTGCCCGGCCTGGCCGGCCCTCCCGATGCGGATGTCCGGCGGCCGCGATTCCCACTTTCGTAACGACTCCATGGCGAGCAAACCCAGTCAGTACAGCGAATCCTCCATCCGCGTCCTGAAAGGACTGGAGCCGGTCAAGCAACGACCCGGCATGTACACCCGCACCGATAACCCGCTGCACATCGTGCAGGAGGTCATCGACAACGCCTCCGACGAGGCGCTGGGCGGCTTCGGCAGCGAGATCGTCGTCACGCTGCATCGCGATGGCAGCGTCAGCGTCGAGGACGACGGCCGCGGCATTCCGGTCGGCATCCATCCCGAGGAAAAGGTGCCGGTCGTCGAGATCGTCTTCACGCGGCTGCACGCGGGCGGCAAGTTCGACAAGGGCAAGGGCGGCGCCTATGCGTTCTCCGGCGGCCTGCACGGCGTCGGCGTGTCGGTGACCAATGCGCTGTCGACGCGGCTGGATGTCTCGGTCTGGCGCGACGGCAATTTCTCCACGCTGACCTTCTCCGGCGGCGACGTGACCACGCCGCTGACCACGCGCAAGATCGAGCGCGGCGAGAAGAAGAACGGCACGCGCGTGCAGGTCTGGCCGGACCCGAAGTACTTCGATTCGGCGACCATTCCGCTGGCCGAGCTGCAGCGGCTGCTGCGCAGCAAGGCCGTGCTGCTGCCCGGGGTCAAGGTCACGCTGGTCATCGAGAAGAGCGGCGGCCAGGAGCCGACCGTGCAGACCTGGCAGTACGACCAGGGCCTGAAGGGCTATCTGATCGAGGCGCTGGCCCAGGGCAGCGGCGCCGAACTGGTGATCCCGATGTTCGAGGGCGAGCATTTCGCCGATCCGGACGCCAATGCCGGCGAGGAAGGCTTCGCCGAGGGCGAGGGCGCGTCGTGGGTGGTGGCCTGGACCGAGGAAGGCGCGCCGGTGCGCGAGTCCTATGTGAACCTGATCCCCACGCCGGCCGGCGGCACGCACGAATCCGGCCTGCGCGAGGGCCTGTTCCAGGCGGTCAAGAGCTTTATCGAGATGCACGCGTTGCTGCCCAAGGGCGTCAAGCTGATGTCCGAGGACGTGTTCGCGCGCGCCTCGTTCGTGCTGTCGGCCAAGGTGCTGGACCCGCAGTTCCAGGGCCAGATCAAGGAACGGCTGAACAGCCGCGACGCGGTGCGTCTGGTCTCGACCTTCAGCCGCCCGGCGCTGGAGCTGTGGCTGAACCACCATGTCGACTATGGCAAGAAGCTCGCCGAGCTGGTGATTCGCCAGGCCCAGGCGCGCACGCGCGCCGCGCAGAAGGTCGAGAAGAAGAAGGGCTCCGGCGTGGCCGTGCTGCCCGGCAAGCTGACCGACTGCGAATCGACCGACGTGTCGCGCAACGAGCTGTTCCTGGTCGAGGGCGACTCGGCGGGCGGTTCGGCCAAGATGGGCCGCGACAAGGAGTTCCAGGCGATCCTGCCGCTGCGCGGCAAGGTGCTGAACACCTGGGAGACGGAGCGCGACCGCCTGTTCGCCAACAACGAGGTGCACGACATCGCGGTGGCGATCGGCGTGGACCCGCACGGCCCGGACGACGAGCCGGACCTGTCGAACCTGCGCTACGGCAAGATCTGCATCCTGTCGGACGCCGACGTCGACGGCGCGCACATCCAGGTGCTGCTGCTGACGCTGTTCTTCCGCCATTTCCCCAAGCTGATCGAGCAGGGCAACGTCTATGTCGCGCGTCCGCCGCTGTATCGCGTCGACGCTCCGGCGCGCGGCAAGAAGCCCGCGCAGAAGCTGTACGCGCTCGATGACGGCGAGCTCGAGGCGATCCAGGACAAGCTGATCAAGGACGGCGTCAAGGAAGGCGCGTGGCAGATCTCCCGCTTCAAGGGCCTGGGCGAGATGAGCGCCGAGCAGCTGTGGGAGACCACGATGAACCCCGATACGCGCCGGCTGCTGCCGGTGGCGCTCGGCGAGTACGACCTGCCGAAGACGGTCGGCGTGATGAACATGCTGATGGGCAAGGGCGAGGCCGCGCAGCGGCGCAACTGGCTCGAGGAACGCGGCAACGAAGTCGTGGCCGACATCTGATCGCCGCTGACGGCAGGTATTGAGCATCCATGGAACAACAAGACATTACGTTTCAACCCGACGAGCCGGCCGATTCGCTGACGCTCGCCCATTACGCCGAACGCGCCTATCTGGACTACGCGATCAGCGTGGTCAAGGGCCGCGCGCTGCCGGAGGTGGCCGACGGCCAGAAGCCGGTGCAGCGCCGCATCCTGTTCGCGATGCACGAGATGGGCCTGCGCGCCGACGCCAAGCCGGTCAAGTCGGCGCGCGTGGTCGGCGACGTGCTCGGCAAATTCCACCCGCACGGCGACCAGTCGGCCTACGACGCGCTGGTGCGGCTGGCGCAGGACTTCTCGCTGCGCTATCCGCTGATCGACGGCCAGGGCAACTTCGGCTCGCGCGACGGCGATGGCGCGGCGGCGATGCGCTACACCGAGGCGCGGCTGACGCCGATCGCGCGGCTGCTGCTCGACGAGATCGACCAGGGCACGGTCGACTTCGCGCCGAACTACGACGGCTCGATGGAAGAGCCCAGGCTGCTGCCGGCGCGGCTGCCGTTCGTGCTGCTCAACGGCGCGTCGGGCATCGCGGTCGGCATGGCCACCGAAATCCCGCCGCACAATCTGCGCGAGGTCGCCGCGGCCACGGTCGCGATGATCCGCAATCCGAACATCACGCTGGCAGAGCTGCTGGCGCTGATGCCGGGCCCGGACTATCCCGGCGGCGGCCAGATCATCTCGTCGCCGGCCGACATCGCGCAGATCTACGAGAGCGGCCGCGGCAGCCTGAAGGTGCGCGCGCGCTGGGTCATCGAGGACATGGCGCGCGGCCAGTGGCAGCTGGTGGTCAACGAGCTGCCGCCCGGCACCTCGGCGCAGAAGGTGCTCGAGGAAATCGAGGAACTGACCAATCCGAAGGTGCGCGCCGGCAAGAAGTCGCTGACGCCCGAGCAGCTGCAGCTGAAGCAGACCATGCTCGGCGTGCTCGACGCGGTGCGCGACGAGTCCGGCAAGGATGCGCCGGTGCGGCTGGTGTTCGAGCCCAAGAGCAAGAACATCGATCAGCAGGAATTCGCGCAGACGCTGCTCGCGCATACCAGCCTCGAGACCGGCGCGCCGATCAACCTGGTGATGATCGGCACCGACGGCCGTCCGCGGCAGAAGGGGCTCGCCGAGATCCTGCGCGAATGGATCGCCTTCCGCTTCGAGACGGTGACTCGCCGCAGCCGCCATCGGCTGGCCAAGGTCGAGGACCGCATCCATATCCTCGAAGGCCGGATGCTGGTGCTGCTCAACATCGACGAGGTGATCCGCATCATCCGCGAAGGCGACGAGCCCAAGCCCGCGCTGATGCAGGCGTTCGGCCTGTCCGAGCGCCAGGCCGAGGACATCCTCGAAATCCGGCTGCGCCAGTTGGCCCGGCTGGAGTCGATCCGCATCGAGCAGGAGCTGAAGGACCTGCGCGAAGAACAGGCCGACCTGGACGTGCTGCTCAAGTCCGAGACCATGATGCGCCGTCGCATCGTCAAGGAGATCGAGGCCGACGCCAGGCAGTACAGCCCGGCCGACAAGGACCCGCGCCGCACGCTGATCCAGGAAGAGCGCCGCGCCGCCGCCGAGGTGCGCGTGATCGACGAACCGGTGACCGTGGTGGTGTCGCAGAAGGGCTGGGTGCGCACGCGCCAGGGCCATGGGCACGATCCGCAGCAGTTCGCCTTCAAGGCGGGCGACGCGCTGTACCGCACCTTCGAATGCCGCACGATCGACGTGCTGCTGGCTTTCGGCACCAATGGCCGCGTCTATTCGGTGCCGGTCGCCGGCCTGCCCGGCGGGCGCGGCGACGGCGTGCCGCTGACCACGCTGGTCGAGCTGCAGGCGGGCACGCAGATCGCGCATACCTTCGCCGGTACGGCGGAGCAGCGCATGCTGATCGCCACGCGCGGCGGCAACGGCTTCCAGAGCAAGGTCGGGGACATGATCAGCCGGCAGAAGGGCGGCAAGTCGTTCCTGACGCTGGACGACGGCGACGCGCCGCTGGCGCCCGCGCCGATCGGCGATGAGGCCACGCACGTGGCCTGCCTGTCGGGCAACGGCCGCCTGCTGCTGATCGCGCTCGACGAGATCAAGGTGCTGTCCGGCGGCGGACGCGGCGTGATCCTGATGGAGCTCGAGCCGAAGGAAACGCTGCAGCAGGTCGCCGCGGTGGGCGCGCCCGGACTGATGGTGTCCGGGCTGGGCCGCGGCGGCAAGGCGTCGTCGCAAAAGCTGGCCGGCGCCAATCTGCTGCCCTATGTCGGCAAGCGCGCGCGCAAGGGCAAGGCGGTCGAGGTCAAGCTCAAGGAGATGGCGATCGAGCCGGTCAAGGCCGATTGACGCCCGCTGGATGGGCGGGTTGATCGCCGGTTGATTTGCCGGTGGTTGACTGACCGGCCGCCCGCCCGCTCGCCGCCCGCGTCGCAACGCGGGCGGCCGCTACGACCCGGCGGCGGCCAATGCCCTCGGCACGCGCGACGCCGGCCCCGGCGTGCGCAGCGTGACATCGATGCCCGCCACCCGCGCGGCGCGCTGGAAGTCGGTCAGCGTTTCCTCGATATCGTGGTCGATGCGCTCGCAACGGGTGGCATCGATGATCAGCTTGCCGCCCGCTTCGACCTTCGCCAGATGGCGCCGCAGCTGCGCCTTGTGGAAGAACGACACGTCCTTGTGCAGCCGTAGCAGATAGCAGTCCTCGTAGCGCGTCAGCGAGATCGCGCTTTGCGCGTGATGGCGCAGCGTGAAGGCAATCCCCACCGCCATGCCGATGGCGATGCCGAACAGCAGGTCGGTGGCCAGGATCGCCGCGATCGTGACGACGAACGGCAGCGCCTGCGCGGGGCCCTTGCGCCAGGCCTCGACGAACAGCGCGGGCTTGGCCAGCTTGTAGCCCACGTGCAGCAGGATGGCCGACAGCGCCGCCAGCGGAATCCAGCGCAGCAGATCCGATAGGAACAGCACGCTCGCCAGCAGCAGCACGCCATGCACGACCGCCGACACCTTGGTGCGTCCGCCCGCGCTGATATTGGCCGAGCTGCGCACGATCACCGCGGTCAGCGGCAGCGCGCCAAGCAGGCCCGCCACGATATTGCCGACGCCCTGCGCGTACAGCTCGCGGTTGGGCGGCGCCACGCGGCGCATCGGATCGAGCTTGTCGACCGCCTCCAGACTCAACAGCGTTTCCAGGCTCGCGACGATCGCCAGCGTCAGTGCGACCACATAGAGATCCGGATTGCCCAGCGCCGAGAAGTCCGGGCGCGCCAGTTCGGCCAGCAGCGAAGCCGGGCCGTCGATGGCCGGCAGCTGCACCAGATGATCGGGCGCCAGCGCGGCATCGGGGCTCGCATGCATCGCGAAGCGCTGGTACAGCACGCCCCACAGCACCGCCAGCAGCGGCGCGGGCAGGGCGCGCAGCGCGCGGCGTTGCCGGATGAAATCGGTATCCCACAGCACCAGGATTGCCAGTGCGACCGCGGCCACCGTCAGATTGCTGCCGGACACCATGCCGAGCGCCTGCTGTGCGGCCTCGGCCAGGCCGGCCTCGTCGACCAGCCGGCTGTCCAGCGGCGCGGACGAAGGCAGGCCCAGCGCGACCGGCAATTGCTTGATGATCAGCAGCAGGCCGATCGCGGCCAGCATGCCCTTGATCACCGCGGACGGCACCAGCGCCGCGATATCGCCGGCGCGCAGCCATGCGAAGACGATCTGCAGCACGCCGGCCAGCATCACGGCGACCAGGAAGGCCGAAAAGCTGCCGAGCGTCGCGATCGCGCCGACGACGATCACGACGAGGCCGGCCGCGGGACCGCTGACGCTCAGTTGCGAGCCGCTCAGCATGGCGACCACCACGCCGCCGATCACGCCGGCCAGCAGGCCGGACAACAACGGTGCGCCGGAGGCCAGCGCGATGCCGAGGCACAGCGGCAGGGCAACGAGGAACACCACCACGCCGGCCGGGATATCGCGGCCGAGGTGGCGCAGATAGGCGTCGCGCGAGGAGGGGATGGAAACGGTTGAGGTAGGGGGCGCCGAGTTCATTGGGTGGAGGCTTCCAGTGGTCCAGGTCGATGGGGTCAGGCGGCCAGCGGTTCCAGGTCCGCTGCCGCTTCCCTGCCGTCCAGGCACAGCCGCTCCTCGAGCAGACCTGTTTCCAGCGAGTAGATCCATGCATGCAGGCGCAGCGCGCGGCCGCTGTCCCACACATTGCGGACCAGCGGCATCTCGGCCAGCTTGCGTACCTGCGCGATCGCATTGAGTTCGACCAGGCGCGCGGTGCGGGCGTCGTCGCCATCGAGACGGTCGAGCTCGGCGCAATGCGCGCGATAGACCTGCCGGATCTCGTCCAGCCGCGCATCGACATGCGGCAGCTCCGGAACGCGCGCCAGCGACGCGCGTACGCCGCCGCAGCCCTGATGCCCACAGACGATGACGTTGCCGACGCTCAGCACTTCCAGCGCGTACTGCAGCACGCTCATCAGGTTGGGGTCGTCCTCGCACACCAGGTTGGCGATGTTCCGGTGCACGAACAGATCGCCCGGCTCGGCATTGGTGATCAGCTCCGCGGGCACGCGGCTGTCCGAACAGCCGATCCACAGCACGTCCGGCGCCTGGCGCACGGCCAGGCGCTTGAAGCGTTCGGGATCGCGTGACAACACTTCGGTGGCCCAGGCGCGGTTCTCGAGCATCAGGCGTTTGGCGACTTCCATGGTGGCTCCTTGCTGGCGGACGGTTGGAACGGGACGGCCGCCGCGGCCACGTGCACTGCGCCAGCGCTTGCAACGAGGCGCGGCGTCAGTGCGGAATCCACTAGCGCACTGCATCAGTGCATCGGGATCGCGGTGCCGTACGGCGGAACAACTCTTCGTCCGGCCGCGGCAAAACTCAGTTCCGTGTTACATCGCACAAATTTGTGCAATGCAGAATTCGGCCGCATTGAAGCCGCGCGAGCGTCCTGCTTAGCCCAGTACCAGCGTCACGGCCAGACCGATCATCACCGCCGCGATCGCGCCGTCGAGACAGCGCCATGCCAGTGGGCGGCGGAACAGCGGCGCCAGCAGTCCGGCGCCATAGGCGAGCGCGAGAAACCACGACAGGCTGGCCAGCGCCGCGCCGATGCCGAAGATCCAGCGGCCATCGCGGCCATGTTGGCTGGCCAGCGCGCCGAGCAGCACCACGGTATCGAGATAGACGTGCGGGTTCAGGAAGGTGAAGGCGAGGCAGGTTGCCAGTGCGGTCGCCAGGGGCAGCGGCGCCGCGGCCTGCAGTTCGACCTGGCCGGCATCGAAGGCGCGGCGCGCCGCCAGCAGGCCATAGACGGCAAGGAAGGCCGCGCCGCCATAGCGGGTCAGCGTCAGCCAGCCAGGATGCGCGTGCAGCAGCGCCCCGAGGCCGGCGATGCCGACGCCGATCAGCAGCGCATCCGACATCGCGCACAGCAGCGCTACCGGCAGACGGTGCTGGCGACGGATGCCGAGCCGCAGCACGAAGGCGTTCTGCGCGCCGATCGGAATGATCAGCGCCAGGCTGGAGAGGAAGCCGGCCATCAACGGCATGTCGATCTTCATCGGGGGGAGCGGGCACGAGTGGGAAGGTCGTCAGCCTAGCTTTGCCACGGTCAAAAGAAAAACTAAACTTGCTTGTCCTGGATTAGAAACGCTAATGATGAAGATCGACAACGGCCAATTGGCCGCCTTTGCCGCCGTGCTGCAGGAGGGAAGCTTCGAGGCCGCCGCGCGGCGCCTGCATGTCACGCCATCGGCGATCAGCCAACGGATGCGCCAGCTCGAGGAGCGGCTCGGCCAGGTGCTGCTGCAACGAGGCAGCCCCTGCCAGCCGACCGCGGCCGGCCGCACGCTGGCGCGCTACACCGAGCAACTGGCACTGCTCGAAGCGGAAACGCTGGCCGAACTTGGCGATGTCGACGGCAACGGCCTGCGAGACACGGGCGGGGTGCCGCTGCGGGTGCCGCTGGCCGTCAACGCCGATTCGCTCGACAGCTGGTTTCCCGCCAGCTTCGACGCCTTGCCGGCCGAGCCGGCGATGGTCTTCGATCTGCGCGTCGAGGACCAGGACCATTCGGCCACGCTGTTGCGCGAAGGCGTCGTGATGGCGGCGGTCAGCGCCAGCGCCGAGCCGGTGCAGGGCTGCACGGTCGAACCGCTCGGCATCATGCGGTATCTCGCCGTGGCCTCGCCGCAGTTGATCGCGCAGGCGTTTGCCAAGGGCGTCAACGCCTCCAGCCTGTCGCGCACGCCGATGCTGGCCTTCAATCGCAAGGATGCGCTGCAGGCGCGCTTTATCGCGCTGCTGATCGGGCCCGATGCCGAGCAGCCGATGCCGCCGATTCACTACGTGCCCTCGACCGCCGGCTTCGTCGCGTTTGCCCAGCGTGGGCTCGGCTGGGGCATGATGCCCGAGCCCTTCGTGCGCGAGCCGCTGGCGCACGGGACGCTCGCCAAATTTGCGCCGCGCCGGCATCTGGACGTGCCCTTGTACTGGCACCGATGGCGGCTGCGCTCGCCGGCGCTCGACGCCGTCACGCGCGCGGTGCGGAAGGCGGCGGCAGTGTCGTTGCGGCCGTTGCAGCCGTTGCGGGCGGGTAGAAAGCGCTGAACGATCGAAGTCGCGTTCGGCTCAGGCCGGGGGCTGATCTTTGGATCAGCCGATCGGCTTCGCGGCGATCACGATCGAGCTTGGGTTGGGCGCAGGGTTTGCGTCAGCCGATCGGCTTGGCGACGATCGTCGAGGACGAACGCACGAAATTGCCGCCGCCCAGATGATGGATCGTGTGCAGGGCCTCGTTGCCCGCATCGAACTTCCACCGGCCATTGGCGAACACGCGCGGATCCGCGGCCGCGGCCACGACCTCGCCGAAGCAGGTGTCGTAGGCATCCTCGGTATGCGCCTCCGGAATCAGCCGGCACTCCATCCACGCGCTGCAGCCCGCTTCGATCAGCGGCAGACCGAGCTCAGGGCCGGTGATGGCCGCGATGCCGAACTGCGCGAACTTGTCGACGTCGCGGCCCGTGGCGCTGCCTACGGCGTACGTCATGTCGATCGCAGCGGCGCCCGGAATGCAGATGCCAAAGCTGCCGCTGGCCGCGACCAGCTCGCGCGTGAAGGTGCGTTTGTCGATCACGATCGCAATGCGCGGCGGCGTGAACTCGACCGGCATCGACCAGGCGGCGGCCATCACGTTGCGGCGGGCGCCGTCGCTGCTGGTGATCAGCACCGTCGGGCCATGGTTGATCAGACGGCTGGCGTATTGCAGGGGGACGGGTTGGAAGGCGGTCATCGGTTGGATTCGGCAGAAAAGGAATTGGGACGCGCTGCCGCGATCATGCCATCGGTCCGGCGCAAACGCTGACTGGCAGAGGGGAACGCCGTCTCCGAAACGGCTTGAGTTCCGGTGCGCGCGTCGAATCGGCCGCGGCCGGGCAAACAAAAACCCGCGCAGCTGACGCCGTCGCGGGTTTGAGGACATCTGCCGGATGTCGTCGGGTGGAATACTGGAGCCGGCGGCAATCGAATTCTCCCCGCTATCCCTGTCCACATAAGGATTCTATGTCCGATTTTCTTGGAAGAACCCCCAAAAAGACCCCCATGTAATGCCTGCTGGACAGTTGCGGGGATGATACGGTTCGCTCGGCTACAATCTTTCGCTAATACTTGCAGACTACGGCAACGTCGACCAATGAGCCGTGCCAAGTGCCGAGGGATCGCAGTGCAATGGCAAACGATGAGGTAAGAGATTTCCGGGATACGGTAGACAGGAGATTCCCGGAAGCACTCGCGGAAGAACTAAGGCGTGCTTTAGGTCATGCTGAACGGTTGATTCCTGACGCCAACGAGCGCTGGGAAATGCTTTCGCGCTTTCGGCGTAACCGCACCCGATACATCGCTGCCTGGGGGCTTGAGCCCAATGATCGACCTGTTGATGGGCTCGAACCGATTCCGTTCGAATACCACGACGTTCTACACGATCTCGACCGCGCGTACGCCAAGCTTCAAGATTATCGCCTTCATCCGGAACATTACGTTTCCGCGACAGTTGCCGGTGTCGTCGAGAGTGCATTGCAAAGCCGTCGGGCCAGAGGGCCTCGTGACGAAACGACGGTTTTGCACGAGAAGGTGGCTCGGTACCTGAAGCATCGCAATATTGAGGTCGTGGACCGGGGTTTGCGAAAGGGTATTGTCCAGGATGCCATGAAGAAGTTCGGCCTGTCCGAACGGACAGTTCGCCGGATCATGAGCGACTACGGGCTGAGCGGAAAGACAAAAAAATGATGTCAGGAACCGGCTATTGGCAATTCTGCCAGTCAAGGTTCAGCCATGTTCAATCAACCGCGAGGTTTTGCACATGGCAAATACCCAAACCGCGCCGAGCAGTGGCGCAAACCCTGAACCCAAGGCCCTCCCGCTCGATGGCTTCACGCGTTGGAATGAGCTGAAGCACATCATTCCTCTGAGCCACGAATCGGTCCGGCAACGCGAGCTGAAGGGACGGTTCCCAAAACGCGTCCAACTCGGCTCTGCACGCTGCGTCGCGTGGCCTATGCGATAACACAGTTCGCTCCGGAAGTTTTCGGGAAGTATGTGCACCTCTATATGACTCAGTACTTTGGCCCGTATGCGATGCAGAATTCCGTTAAAGCCACTGTCGATTCGCTGCGCCTTCCCACATTTCAAAATTTTCCAGTTCGTCTTCCGCCGACAGCCTGCGAGCAAGTTGCCATTGCCGAGGTCGTTGGCGAAATGGAAGAGGAGACTAGGACAATGGAATCGAGATTGGCCAAAGCTCGAAGTATCAAGCAGGCCATGATGCAAGAGCTGCTGACCGGCCGTATTAGGCTGGTCCAGCCTGGCTCTAACGTCATACCGCTGCCGGTCAAACCCGCTGCCGTCAATCAACCGCCATCCCAACCCGCTCACAACTGGCAGATCAACGAAGCCGTGGTCATCGGCGTGCTGGCGCAGCGCTTTGGCAACG
Organism: Cupriavidus gilardii; assembly: GCF_013347325.1. Taxonomy (NCBI): domain Bacteria; kingdom Pseudomonadati; phylum Pseudomonadota; class Betaproteobacteria; order Burkholderiales; family Burkholderiaceae; genus Cupriavidus; species Cupriavidus gilardii. Next base: position 807,807 of record NZ_CP054626.1, read on the forward strand.
AGAAATTCCCGTTGCCTCGCAAGCGTCGCGTGAAGCTGATGTATCTGCTGCACCGCCACGCTGAAGGCTGCGCCAAGGGTTATCTGAAGAAGGCCGCCGGCCCCTATGATCCGAACACCAAGTACAAGGGGCCGGAAGCGATTGCATTGAAGAACGGCTACTATCGGGTCATGCTGGGACGTAAGAGCATGCACGCGTCCGAGTGCTTTGCCGGGGGATTCGTCGGAACCGACTACGGTATCCATCAGGATCTGACGGGAAAGCTGCCGGACGCTTGGCGCGATTTCAACAAGGCATGGATTCCGGTGGTCGAGGGAGCGATCATCGCGCTTGATGATGACCAGAAGCTTCGCTGGGCGCTGGCGGCGGTGCCTTCCATCGCCTTCTATCGATATCAGATCAGTTTCAAACTGACTAAGGTCTGACATGAGCGCCATAGGCCAGCCCGAACGTATCACGCAGAACCGTGTGATCGCCCTGTTCCGAGATGAATTGCGCTGGCGTTATCTCGGCGACTGGTCTGATCGCGACGACAACAGCAATATCGAAGAAGCTCTGCTCTCGCCTTGGCTGGAAAAGCGGGGTGCCACGCGTGCACAGATCAGCGCTGCGCTGCTGCGTCTGCGCATGGAGGCTGGCGACCATCATCGCACGCTGTATGCGAACAACCAGGCCGTTTACGACCTGCTGCGTTATGGGGTGCCGGTAAAGACAGCGGCCGGCGCTCAAACGCAGACGGTGCAATTGATCGATTGGCAGAATCCGTTGCAGAACGACTTCGCGATTGCTGAGGAGGTGACGCTAAAAGGCGATCGCACTCGTCGGCCTGATCTTGTGCTGTATGTCACGGCTTCGAGGCTTGCTTGATCACTATGTCAAGCTGCGAGAAATTGTGCGCAAAGCGAGCGGCGAGACGTTGGACCTGAAACCGTATGAAGCCGACATGCGGCACCTCATCGACACCTATATTGAAGCCGAGGAGCCGCGACAGATCTCGCCTTTTGAAGGCGTTGGCCTGTTGGACTTGATTGTGAAGACCGGTATTGCCGATGCCATCGCTGCCAAACTCGGCGAGCTGAAGGGCAACCGCGATGCGATTGCCGAGACGATCGAAAACAACGTCCGCAGCAAGATCGTCAAAGAACACCTGAACGATCCGGCATTCTACGAGCGCATGTCAGCGTTGCTGGACGGAATAATCAAGCAGCGTAAGGAGCGGGCGGAGGAGTACGAGCAATACTTGCAGCGCATTGCGCAATTGGTACGGCAGGTGGAGGCAGGCAGGGCGGATGACGTGCCGATTGAGTTGACGACGCCTGGGCGTCGCGCGATTTACAACAATCTTAAGCCATGGCTCTCGATGAAGGCCGCGTCCCAATCCGCAGAGTCTGACCGTGAGAGCGATGGTTCTGACTGTGCGTTGACTCTTGCGCTGCGTGTAGATCAGATCATCAAAGAAGTTCGCCCCGATGGCTGGAGAGGTCATCAGGCGAAGGAAAATACAATCAAAGCAGCGTTATTCGCCGTGTTGGAGGATGCTGATCAGGTTGAACACCTTTTCATGATCGTTAAGGCACAAGGGGAGTACTGATGCCTTCTCGCATCGCTCTGGGTGCTTTCGAGGCGGACGTCGTTTTCAAGGACATCCGGAACGTTCATCTGACTGTCTTGCCGCCTGCAGGCCGAGTACGTATTTCGGCGCCCCGGCATATGGGGCTCGATACAGTTCGTGTTTTCGCGCTGTCCAAACTCGCGTGGATCAAGGCCCAACGCGAGAAGATGGCGGCACAGGAGCGCGAGTCGTCACGCGAGTACATTGAGCGAGAGAGCCACTACGTATGGGGCCGACGGTACCTGCTTCGATTGGTGGAGAGTGAGGCGGCACCGTCCGTGGAACTGCGACATCGCACGCTACTGCTTTCGGTTCGACCGAATGCGGACGCTGCGGCGAAGGATGCTGCGTTGTCCCGATGGTACCGTGATCAGATAAGAGCACGGGCATCGGTGCTTACGGCTCAGTGGAGTCGCACGCTAGGAATCGATGCGCCATACGTACGTGTACAGCACATGAAAACGAAATGGGGCAGTTGTTCTCCGGAACGAAGGTCCATACGCTTGAACACAGAGCTGGCAAAAAAGCCCCCGGAATGCCTCGAATACATTGTCTTGCATGAACTCGTTCATCTGTTGGAGCCGACACACAACGACAGGTTTAAGGCACTGATGCGAGCGTTCATGCCTGAGTGGGAGGCACGACGGCGCGAGTTAAACAGGTTGCCTGTTAGGCACGAAGACTGGAGTTACTGAAGAGAGGACTCTGCCGAAGAACTCTTTGGGCGTTGGTTCTCAAGCCGAACGCTCGGCTAAACGAGGTGCCGCAACTCAATGACTATGGTGGTACAGCATCAAGTCTCCACCTAGCTTGGCGGAGACGGTGAGATTCGAACTCACGGTGCCAAACGACACGGCGGGGTTCAAGCCCGCTGCAATCAACCACTCTGCCACGTCTCCAAATGAGCGTTCGTCCGCCTGTGAGGCGGACGGTTCATGATCGGAGAGCGGCTTGATGAACCCGCATGCGGGAAGTGAGTGGCACGGTTTTCTGTTTTCTGATGGGCGCTGCGGCGTTTATCTCAACTGTCGTGCTACAGGCTAGCTTCCTTCAAAAGCTCGCTAGCGGGTATCCCCAATTCTTTTGCAATCCTTAGCAGGTTCATGACGGTGAGATTGTGCTCACCACGCTCGATGCCGCCGACATAAGAGCGGTCCATCTCTACGGCATAGGCCAGCTCTTCCTGCGACCGGCCTTGAGCCTTCCGCATAGCACGGATCGTCTTGCCAATAGAGGCGAGAGCGGGGTTGCCAACGTGCTTTGGGGATGGTTTCGCCATCCGCCAATGTTCTGAATTTGACGGATGAAATACCACGGGATAGGATACCCAAAATTCTGGTCTTGTTGAATCTTGTTGAAACAAACAAGGGGGTATCCCGTGTCTGGTCGTGTGCTTCTGTTGGGTTCGATTGTCGGATTGATGTCTGCGGGGTGCGTGTCCACTAGCTCTGTCCTGGAGGTGGGGCGGGATACCTACAGCGTGTCAGCAACGGCCGATGGACTCCGAACTGCCGCAGCAGCGCGAGAAAGCGCGTATGAGGCCGGCCGCCAGAAGTGCAAGGCTGACGGTAAGCGTCTCCAGATGGTCCGAGAATCCTCTGAGCGAACGCGGATGAATATCGACACGACGATTAACGTCACCTTCAGGTGTTTGGCAGAGAGTGATGCAGACTACGAACGGATGGACATTCGGAGCGCGCCGACGATGGTGATCGAGGATCGGCGTCGCTGATGGGCTGTCCAACTGAATGCGGCACGGAGGCGGATGGCGGGCAAGTTTGGGGCAAACGCTTCCTCAATAATTCGAGTATTGGAAACCGACGAGGCTGTAAGTACCTAGTATTCGATGTGGCTACCGCTGCCCTTCTGCACGGCACCTCGTTGTTCGCTGCCGCTATCTTGCACAGCGGCAGGCGTTCAATTTGACCTATGGTCCTGGGGCTTTTGACAGCTAGTCCCTATTATTAGCTTGCCGACATTCCGTGCTGGAGATCTTTAGGAGATAGCCGCTAGCATAGAATTTAATGCTCGATTGTTTCTCGTGATGGGAGAGGAAGCCAAAAAATCGCGGACCAATATTGAAAAGGTTAGGAATGCTCTTTTGTATTCCGCCCGCTTCGGTCCAATGGGGTGGTAAGCCCCCTCAACATCAAGAATAAATCGGGGAACGAGCGAAGCGTCCCCGTTTGGCTGAACTCATCGGTGAACCTAGCGCCTATAGTAAGGCACTCCCTGTCTCGGGGTCGTTCTTCATGAAAGTTTCGTGGTAAAGAGCGGAACTCACTCGAGTTTCAGCGGCTACTATCTATCAAAGATGGAGGCAGCAAATAGTGCGCTGTATTCTTTGTCCATCTCAGCGCAGAGAAACCCGCCAATAAACGATGACCTATCCAGCGAGGGTCAACTGTCGGTTCGAGCCTAGGTTGGTTAACCAAAAGCAGTAGCCCCATGAATTTGACCCAATCGGCACTAGACAAGAGGTCTTCACCGTAGCCATGAAAAGAACGGCCGCTTGCATACCAGGCAATGCGCTGGAAGAAATTGTCGCCTAGAAAAGTGCGAAGCTTAGCCAAATGCGCTCTAGATGATGTCGACATATCCACCATGACGACGTGTCGGATTTCGCCATTCTCCAGTAGCGCATTAGAATGGAAGGCGAGTTCGTTGTCCAGCGGTACGTTCTCAATTAGCGCTTCGATCTCATTGGCATCGAGAAACGTCTTTCGGGAAACGGTCCAGGCCACACGACGGTCTTCGACGGTTTGGGGGCGATAGCTGTAGTAGCTAAAAGAAAGCGAAACCACGTCAGGTCGATTTTCGACAATCGACCTGACGTGCCAATAAGGATGTAATTTGTGAATCATTAATTAAAGCCGCATACCAGAAAGTGTTCTGTAAGTAGTCATCGCAAAGTCGTCTGTCATTCCGGAGACAAAATCGACGATGAGGTGAGCTCTTGCATTCCACTCCAAAAATCTATTTTTATCACCAGCTGGAAGATTGGTGACGTAATGTTTGTATGCCTTGATATATCTGTCGGGGAAAAGGCTAAGTAACTTTGATTCAATTAATATGGATTTTCCGGATGAATCTTTCCGTTCGTTTCTCAATGCAGCAGAAAAAGCGTCGTGCGATAAGGACAGCAGCGGGCCGTAGTGATCTAGCAAGCCGCTTATCGCCGTAAAGCCGGCCAATTCAGTTCTCTGGATCGATTCGTGGCAATATACATGATCGCGACAGTAATCTTTCAGCGTCTCAAGGATTGCGCCAGCAGCAGACGAGCGCGGTAGCAATGAGTCTAATGTGCCAGAGTAAACCTCGCTCTTAAACTGGACGTAACGGTCTGCTACATATTTAACTATGGCCCGGTTCAATGTGGTCCGAAAATTTGTGTACGTGAACTCTTTATCGTTTCCGTCCCGACCAGAACGCAAGGCCGAAAGCGCGCGCTTGATTTCAGGATGCGCAGTGTCGTTTTCGGTGATTGCGCACTGCTCGAATCTTTTCTCGATTTCTTTCAGGGCAGAGGATTCGCTTACGACGCCTTTTTCAATTGAGTCTTCTAGGTCGCTGATACAGTATGCGATGTCGTCAGCGGCTTCCATTACATACGCAAGCGGAAATCGCTGGGGTTGGGAATAACCAAACTCACTCCAAATTAAATTGACGATCGAGGCTTCTGTTGTGAAATATCCGGCCTTCTTCGAAAAACTTCCGGAGACCTCGCCGCCAGCGCAGCGAATATACTTAAGGAACGATGCGAGCGTTGTCTTGGTTAAATTTAACCCAAATTCGTCAGTATTCCATTGCAAGCGCGTAACTATACGTAATCCTTGTGGGTTGCCATCGAATTCGGTGAAATCAGAAAGCGCCTGCTTGAGTCGTTCGTCACCCGAACCCAACTCGCCAGGCGATTGCTGAACAGCCTTTTTTAGGTGGTCTTGGCCATTTTCCGAAAACCATCTTTGAATTGCGGCCTCGCCAAAGTGCCCAAAAGGAGGGTTGCCGATGTCGTGCAGAAGGCATGCCGCCTCGACAAAGTTCACGAACGCCGTGCGTTCTAACGGCTCCAACTCATTACGTAGCCGATCGCCGATTTCATCGGCAATGAAGCGGCCAAGCTGAGCTACCTCCAACGAGTGCGTCAATCTACTTCTGACGGCGGCGTTTGGCTCCATCGAGAAAACCTGCGCCTTTTGCTGCAGTCGACGGAACGCAGGACAAAAAAGAATTCTTCCGCGATCGCTCTCCGACTCAGTAACAACCGACCGTCCCGGTACATCGCTTTCGCGCAGCCTGGTAGTCTTGAGAATGCTGGAATTCGTGCTCATCGACAAAATTTTTTATTTGAGTTGGGGAAGCGAGGTGCCACTCGCATTGCACGCATGCACTCTCGATCAACCGAGAGCATCGACTGGAATCATGCTACCGCAAGTGGCGTTGCGCAGCTACACGGGCATTCATCACTGGAGGTCCAAGGAGGAACATGCAAGCGGACGGCTTTGCTTGCAGGCTTATTGCCCTTACTGGCTTGTGACCTGGTCGAAACGATGGCGGGAGGCCAAACCGGGTACGTTCGCCAGCATGATTCCGAGCATTGTCAGCGAGTTGGAAGACATGGCGCCTGGGCTCGCGGGGCAGTTGGAGCAGGCCAACCTCCAAGCTGAAGAAAAGCGTCGCACGTGGGAGGAAGAGCGAAGGCAGAGGGAAATCGAGGCCGAGCGGGTGCGGCGGGAGGAGGCAAGACAGCAATCAAGGAAGGAACTGATGGCGGCTATTGCTTCCTGGGACGAAGTTAGGCGTGTGCGAGCTTATTTCGAATCAGTCGAAGCCGAGATTGGGAGCCTCCCCGAAGAAGACGCTGTACTCGTCCGCGAGCGCTTGCGACTTGCCAGGGAGTTGATAGGGCAGTTAGACCCTTTGGCGCTGCTGAGGCACTGGAGTGCGCCCGATGAACGGTGATCCCGCATGCCTGAATCAGGTGATGGCGCCAGCTTCGGTGAACAGTCGATGGTGCGGGAAACGAGGACCCCCGCATGGCCACGGCCGACGTTCATGCTACAGCGTCGTGGAATCGTGGAGCTGCCAAGGTCCGATCTTGCTAAGACAGTCCGCGCATAGACCTTGCTCGGTTGTTATCAAAAGTTATCGTTCGAGATCTCGCTTCGAACAGGTTTAGAGCCTCGGTGACGGATTACGCGTGCAGAGGCGAGTGACTAGCTTGCCATCGAGATCGGGATAATTTCAGCGCCAGCTTTCAGGCGATCAAGATAGTCTGCCCACTTTTGCATCATCTCGTGGCGCTGCGGGAGGTGAGCTGTACGGTTATAGGCGCGTCCCAAAGGGTCTTTCACAGCGTGAGCAAGCTGTGCCTCGATGATTGGGGCGGGAATACCTAAGACCTCGTCCAGAATGGTACGAGCCATGGCGCGGAAGCCGTGGCCAGTCATGGTTTCGCCGTCGTAACCCAGCCGACGGAGCGCGGCGTTCACAGTGTTATCCGACATGGGGCGTTCTTTCGTGCGGACGCTTGGGAACAGCAGCCGACCGTTCCCTGTGAGCGGCTGAAGTTCGCGCAAGATTGCAATCGCTTGGCGGGGGAGCGGGACAATGTGTGCGCTCCCGCTTGCCTTGCCTTGCTTGGTTCGCTTCATGCGCTTACTTGGAATTTCCCACGTGCCGTTGTCGAGATCGAACTCACCCCATTCGGCGGCGCGGAGTTCGCCGGGCCGCTGAAAAAGCAATGGCGCGAGGCGGAGCGCGCAAGAGACGGGCAAGGTGCCTTGATAGCCCTCGATGGCCCGCAGCAGTTCTGCAACCTCCTTGGGGTCAGTTACGGCTGCGAAGTGCTTCTTCTGCACGGGGGGCAAAGCGCCATGCAAATCGGCTGTCACGTCCCTTTGGGCCCGCCCGGTCGCTACTGCGTATCTACATACCTGACCGACGTTTGTTCTTAGCCGATGTGCTGTTTCTAGCGCTCCGCGACTCTCCACTCGCCGCAAGACGTCCAGTACGTCCGCGGGCGCCAGTTCGGTCATCGGCCTGTTCCCGATCCAAGGAAAAGCATCACCCTCAAGGCGACGTAGGATGCGATCGGCGTGACTTTCAGACCAACTGGGTGCGTATTTGGCGTGCCACTCCCGGGCAATCGCCTCGAACGAATTTTCAGCGTTTAGGCGGGCTGTTCGCTTTTCCGCTTTCTTGACTTCTCCGGGATCGATGCCGGCCGCCAGCTTCTCGCGGGCATCGTCCCGTCTCCGGCGTGCCTCCACAAGCGAAACGTTGGGGTAGGTACCAAGGGCAAGGCTTTTCTCTTTGCCGCCAAATCGGTACTTGAGTACCCAGCGCTTTCCGCCGGCTGGTGTGATCAATAAATGCAGCCCTCCACCGTCGAACAGCTTCTGCTGCTTTTCCGTGGGCTTGGCGTTGCGGATTGCTACGTCAGTCAGTGCCATGCGCTGTCTTTTACTGCGGATGGGGTTGGGGGTTGTCGCTTCTGAGGGTGTCCTGCAACCCCCAAGAGAACCCCCGTGTTGGGGGTGTTGTGGCTGGGAGTCACTTGAGAAAGTTTGCAACAAAAAACCCCGCAGAGCCAAGCCCTGCGGGGTTTCGTTGCCAAACGTTGAAGATGTTTGAGAGGTATTTGGTGGTGGAACACGGAACCGAACCCGCGCCCGCATATGAGGTTCGTTAGCAAAGCACTGTTCTTGAGGGTGTGCCCGCCTGCACCAAGTGGCCGTTTTGCTACGTGAAAAGTCTCGGCTGGGTCGGCGTCGGGTTGCGATAGTCCGAGCAGCCTCGGGGAAATCGTCGGCTGGGCGCGTCCAGACGAGTTTCCGCCAAGGAACATGCGGACGAGCAAGGGGCTGCGGGCGCTCGGTTACAACGTGAGGATCGGCGTTTGGCTGCGGCTGCCCGCAGCACTTGTAGGCTCCCGATCAAACCTTTGCCTATCGCCGGATCGGACTGCCCCAGCACACCCTCTCTGGAAATTTGAGTCACATCAATCGCCCAGCAGATCGCGGGATGTTGACTCTTGACTTTCTGCATGTTGGGCGCAATATTTTGCAAAGTCTTGCAAGGTCTTGAAAAAAATCCTCGATTGAGGCTGTACGAAGGCGGAACTTGTGGGGGCGGTATGACAGCACGCCAGCAGGCGATCTTCACACTCGACGAGTTGGCTACCTACTTAAAGGTCGGCAAGCGAACGCTCTACCGGCTCGCCGCGCACGGGGAGATTCCGGCCTTCAAGGTCGGCGGGACGTGGCGGTTTCGTCAAAGTGAAATCGATCGATGGATCAATGATCAGACCCAAGCAGGCAGAAAGAAGGAGGTGATACGTACAGATGACCAGCCAAAGTCAGCGAAACATCCCGTGTTGCCTGGGCGCGCTATCCATAGCCGCAGGCAAACGGAGTGAGCGAGAGTCTTCAATTTTTCTTCTGGAGGTGTGACATGGACATTGATTTCAAGAAATTGGCTCCCTGGAACTGGTTTAAGAAAGAGCAGGAAGAACAACAGAGCGCTGCCTCGCTGCCCGTGCAGCGCAATGACCTGCCGGTGGCGGGTGGGCCCGTCAGTCCCATCCTGCAATTGCATCGCGAGATCGACCGCCTGTTTGACGACGCGTTTCGAGGCTTCGGTTTCCCGACGCTGGCCATGCCACGCTGGCCGTCGGACTGGCCGGGCATGCTGAAGCCGGCGCTGGACATCCAGGAGACCGACAAGCAGTACAAGATCGCCCTGGAAGTACCCGGCGTCGAGGAAAAAGACATCCAGATCACGCTCGACAACGACGTGCTGCTGGTGCGCGGTGAAAAGCGTCAGGAGCAGGAAACGAAAGACGGCGGTTTCCACCGGGTGGAGCGCTCCTACGGCAGCTTTCAGCGCGCTCTGAACCTGCCGACCGATGCCAACCAGGACACGATCAAGGCCGCTTTCAAGAACGGCGTACTCACGATCACGATGGAAAAGCGCGAGGCCAGTGCGCCCAAGCAGGGCCGCTCGATCCCGATCAACGGCTGACGCCGATCGGCTCGTTCTCTACAGAAAAACCAAGTGAATGGCGAGGCGCCGTGACCTTCGGCGCCTCGTCAAATCAGTCCTCTCAAGGAGCATCAGCATGGCCAGAAAACAATGCCAAGTCTGCGGCCAGCCCGCCACGGTGCGGGTGGAAGCCAATCTCAATGGTCGCCACAGCACCATGCTGTTGTGTGACGATCACTATCGCCAACTGGTGCGCCAGCAAAAGCGCACCGTCTCACCGCTGGAAGCCTTGTTCGGCTCGCGCAGCGGGCTGTTCGAAGACTTCCTTGGCAGCGACTTCTTCCGTATCGGTGACGGCGCACCGTCCATGGCGGCCGCTACCGACGAGGTCGTCGATGCCTCGTTCGGCGAACCCGCCCCGGCCGGTACGGGCACCGCGCGCCGTCGCGGCAGCGGGCTCGCCAGCCGTATCAGCGAACAGTCCGAGGCCCTATTGCAGGAGGCCGCCCGACACGCTGCAGAGTTCGGGCGCGCCGAAGTCGATACCGAACACCTGCTGCTGGCGCTATCCGACAGCGACGTGGTCAAGACCATCCTGGGGCAGTTCAAGATCAAGGTCGATGACCTCAAGCGCCAGATCGAATCCGAAGCCAAGCGCGGCGAGAAGCCGTTCGAGGGCGAGATCGGCGTGTCGCCCCGGGTCAAGGACGCGCTCAGCCGTGCTTTCGTGGCCTCCAACGAACTCGGCCACTCTTATGTCGGGCCGGAGCATTTCCTGATCGGGCTCGCCGAGGAAGGCGAAGGTTTGGCGGCCAACCTGCTGCGCCGTTACGGCCTCACGCCGCAAGCGCTGCGCCAGCAGGTAAGCAAGGTGGTCGGCAAAGGGGCCGAGGATGGCCGCGCCGAGACGCCGACCAACACGCCCGAGCTGGATAAATACTCGCGCGACCTCACCAAGATGGCGCGTGAGGGCAAACTCGATCCGGTCATCGGCCGCGCGCAGGAGATCGAGACCACCATCGAAGTGCTGGCCCGGCGCAAGAAGAACAACCCGGTGTTGATCGGTGAGCCCGGCGTCGGCAAGACCGCCATCGTCGAAGGGCTGGCGCAGCGCATGGTCGCAGGCGAAGTGCCCGAGACGCTGCGTGACAAGCGTCTGGTCGAACTCAACATCAACGCCATGGTGGCCGGCGCCAAGTACCGCGGCGAGTTCGAGGAGCGCGTGCAGAAGGTGCTCAAGGAAGTGACCGAGCACCAGGGCGAGCTGATTCTCTTCATCGACGAGGTGCACACCATCGTCGGTGCAGGCCAGGGTGGCGGCGAAGGCGGGCTGGACGTGGCCAACGTGTTCAAGCCGATGATGGCGCGCGGCGAACTGAACCTGATCGGCGCCACCACGCTCAACGAGTATCAGAAGTACATCGAGAAGGACGCCGCGCTGGAGCGTCGCTTCCAGCCGGTGATGGTGCCCGAGCCGACGGTAGCGCAGACCATGATGATCCTGCGCGGCCTGCGCGACACCTTCGAGGCGCACCACAAGGTCAGCATCACCGAGGATGCGATCATCGCCGCCGCCGAGTTGTCCGACCGTTACATCACCGCGCGCTTTTTGCCTGACAAGGCCATCGACCTGCTCGACCAGGCGGCCGCACGCGTGAAGCTGTCGGCCACGGCGCGCCCGGTGGCGGTGCAAGAGATGGAGTCCGAACTGCATCAGTTGCGGCGTGAGCAGGACTATGTGGCCTCGCGCAAGCAATACGACAAGGCCGCCGAGCTGGGCAAGCGCATCGAGGCCAAGGAGACTGAACTCAAGAAACTCGTCGAGGAATGGGAACGCGAGCGCGCCTCGGGCAGCGCCGAAGTCAAGGCCGAGCATGTCGCGCAGATCGTCTCGCGCCTGACCGGCATTCCGGTCAACGAGCTGACGGTGGAAGAACGCGAGAAGCTGCTGCATCTGGAGCAGCGGCTGCACGAGCGCCTGGTGGGTCAGGACGAAGCGGTGCGCGCGGTGGCCGATTCCGTGCGGTTGTCGCGCGCGGGCCTGCGCGAAGGCGGCAAGCCGGTGGCGACTTTTCTGTTCCTCGGGCCGACCGGCGTGGGCAAGACCGAGCTCGCCAAGGCGCTGGCCGAGTCCATCTATGGCGATGAAGGTGCGCTGCTGCGCATCGACATGTCCGAGTACGGGGAACGCCATACCGTGGCACGCCTGGTGGGCGCGCCTCCGGGCTATGTCGGTTACGACGAAGGCGGTCAGCTCACCGAGAAGGTGCGGCGCAAGCCCTACAGCGTGTTGCTGCTGGACGAGATCGAGAAGGCTCACCCCGACGTCTACAACATCCTGCTGCAGGTGTTCGACGACGGGCGGCTCACCGACGGCAAGGGCCGGGTGGTGGATTTCACCAATACCATCATCATCGCCACCTCGAACTTGGGCTCGGACATCATCCAGCGTCGGCTGAAGGCCCGTGGCGCCGCCGGCGAAGAATACGAGAAGACCAAGGCCGAGGTGATGGACGTGCTGCGCGGACACTTCCGCCCCGAGTTCATCAACCGCATCGACGAGATCATCGTCTTCCATGCGCTGGGCAAGGAGGAGATCCGCCATATCGTCGGCCTGCAGCTCGATCGTGTGGCCCGCAACGCCGCCAGCCAGGGCGTGACGCTGACCTTCGATCAGACCTTGATCGATCACTTCGCGGAGGAAGGCTACAAGCCCGAGTTCGGCGCGCGTGAGCTCAAGCGGCTGATCCGCAGCGAGCTGGAAACCGCACTGGCGCGCGAGATGCTGGGTGGCGGTATCGGCAAGGGCGATCACGCCAGCGCCCGCTGGGATGACAAGGCCGAACGGGTGGTCTTCGAGCGCCAGGAGCCACCCGCGAAGCCGGCCGAGCCTGAGAAGCCCGATGCCGCGAACGTGGCTGAGGCGCCGCCGAGCGACGCGAGCAAGCCTGCGCGCAAGAAGAAGTCAGCGGACGGCGAATCTTGAGCGACGGGAGGCTGTTGTGTCCGACCCCAATGGGCTGACATGGGCAGCCACCCTCGTGTCGCTGGCGGTCGCTATCCCCACAGCGGGGCACGCGGTCATCTACAAGCGTGACCCTCGATCGGCCACGCTGTGGGTACTGCTGATCGTCTTGTTGCCGCTGGGCGGTTCGCTGCTGTATGGGCTGTTCGGCATCAACCGTTACCAGCGGCGGGCGCGGCGGCTCTTCCCGGGGGCAGATCCTGCTGCTCGGCAGGACCTCTCGCCCACGATGCCCGAGGCTGTATCGCCGCCACTTGCCGGCCTGGCCCACCTGGTGGGACGCGCCACCGGCCAGTCGCTGACCAGCGGCAACCGCATCGAGCCGCTCGTCGATGGCGAGCAGGCCTACCCGGCCATGCTCGCCGCCATCGAGTCGGCGCGGTACAGCGTCGCGCTGGCTTCGTACATCTTCGACAGCCAAGGCATCGGGGCGCAGTTCGTCGATGCGCTGCGCCGGGCTCATGAGCGCGGCGTGCAAGTGCGGGTGCTGATCGACGACGTCTATGCCCGCTGGAGGCCCCGCAGCGCCTACCGCGCCTTGCAACGCGCCGGCGTTCCGGCGGCGACGTTCAACCCGACGTTGATTCCTGCGCGCCTGCATGCCGCGCATCTGCGCAATCACCGCAAGCTGCTGGTGATCGATGGCGAGACGGGTTTCACCGGCGGCATGAACATCTTCAGCCCGTATTGGCGGCCCGATGCGCCGGGCCAGGCCTGTCACGATTTGCACTTTCGTCTGCGCGGGCCGGTGGTTGCGCACCTGATGCGGTGCTTCACCGATGACTGGTGCGATACCACAGGCGAGCGGCTCAGCGAGGCTTTCTGGGGCGAACCGCCCGCAACGGCTGATGAGCAAGGAACCTCTTGGGCGCGCGGCATCGAGGCCGGTCCCGATGAGGCCCTGGACCGGCTGCGCTGGACCTTCATGGGCGCTTTGAGCGCGGCGAAGCATTCGGTGCGCATCTGGACACCTTACTTCGTGCCCGATCAGCCGATGATCGCGGCGCTGAGCACGGCCGCGTTGCGCGGCGTGCGCGTCGAGGTGCTGACGCCCGCAAACGGCGACCATCCCACGGTGCAATGGGCCGCGCGCGCCCACTACTGGCAGGTGCTGGAGCACGGTGTACGCATCTTCGAACGGCCTGGCCCGTTCGACCACAGCAAGCTGATGCTGATAGACGGCCAGTGGTGCTGCCTGGGTTCGGCCAATTGGGATGCGCGCAGCCTGCGCCTCAACTTCGAGTTCAATGTGGAGGTGTACGACACCGCGCTGTCTACGCGGCTGGAATCCCTTTTTGATGCCGCCCGTGATGCATCGAACGAGATATCGGCCATGGCGTTGCGCGCCCGCCCGCTGGCCATCCGCTTGCGCGACGGGGTGGCCCGTCTGTTCACCCCCATTCTCTAGCGGCACGACTTGCGAGGAACATTGCCCATGGAAAAGAAAGATCAATGGAACATTGGCTACTGGATCGTCGCCGGCCTGTTGCTGCTGACGCTGCAGAACTACTGGCAGGCGGCCAAGACCGTCGAGCCCGTGCCCTACAGCGAATTCGAGAAGGCGCTGGCCGAGGGGCGCATCGCCGAAGTGCTGGTGGCGGACCGCACGGTCACCGGGCGCCTGAAATCGCCGGACAGCCGGGGCAAGACCACCATCGTGGCCACCCGTGTCGAACCCGACCTGGCCGAGCGGCTGTCCAAGTACGACGTGCCCTATGCGCGGGTGGTGGAAAGCACCTGGCTGCGTGATGTGCTCTCCTGGATTCTGCCGGCGGTGGCCTTCTTCGGCGTCTGGTTCTTCCTGTTCCGCCGCTTCGCCGAGAAGCAGGGCATGGGTGGCTTCCTGAGCATCGGCAAGAGCCGTGCCAAGGTATTCATGGAGAAGAACACTGGCGTGACCTTTGCCGATGTCGCTGGCGTCGATGAAGCCAAGGCGGAGTTGGTTGAGATCGTCGATTTCCTCAAGAATCCGCAGGAGTATGGACGGCTCGGGGCGCGCATTCCCAAGGGCGTGTTGCTGGTCGGCCCACCGGGCACCGGCAAGACATTGCTGGCCAAGGCTGTTGCCGGCGAGGCGGCGGTGCCCTTCTTCTCCATCTCCGGATCAGAGTTTGTCGAGATGTTCGTCGGCGTGGGTGCGGCCCGTGTGCGCGACCTGTTCGAGCAGGCCCGCGGGCAGGCGCCGGCCATCATCTTCATCGACGAGCTCGATGCGCTGGGCCGCGCGCGCGGCGTCGGCGGCCCCATCGGCGGCCACGACGAGCGCGAGCAGACCCTCAACCAGCTGCTCACGGAGATGGACGGCTTCGACAGCTCGGTCGGGCTGATCATCCTCGCCGCCACCAACCGCCCCGAAATCCTCGACCAGGCGCTGCTGCGCGCCGGTCGCTTCGACCGTCAGGTGCTGGTGGACCGGCCCGACAAGAAGGGACGGCTGGACATCCTGAAAGTCCACGTCAAGAAGGTGACGCTGGCTCAGGATATCGATCTCGAACAGGTGGCGGCGCTGACCACCGGCTTTTCCGGCGCTGATCTGGCCAATCTCGTGAACGAAGCAGCGCTGAACGCGACGCGGCGCAAAGCGCAGGCTGTGGAACTGCAAGACTTCACCGCCGCCATCGAGCGCATCGTGGCCGGCTTGGAAAGGAAGAACCGTGTGCTCAATCCGAAGGAGCGGGAAACCGTGGCCTATCACGAGATGGGGCATGCGCTGGTGGCGCTGGCGCTGCCCGGCACCGATCCGGTACACAAGATATCGATCATTCCGCGTGGCATCGGTGCACTCGGCTACACCCTGCAGCGGCCCACCGAAGACAGATTTCTGATGACACGTGCCGACCTGGAGCACAAGATCGCCGTGCTCCTGGGAGGGCGCGCGGCTGAGAAGCTCGTGTTTGGCGAGCTGTCCACAGGGGCTTCAGACGATCTCGCGCGGGCCACCGACATCGCCCGCGACATGATTACACGCTTCGGCATGGATGAGGGCTTGGGGTACGTTGCTTTTGAGGCACAGAGGCCGCGTTTTCTTGATGCGCCTGAACTGGTACAGGGTGGCTGCCGGGTAGCCGAATCGACTCAGACACGCATCGACCAAGCCATCCGTGACATCGTGATGGGTGTGTTTGATCGTGCATACCGAATTCTCGAAATCAACCGAGAAGTGCTGGAGCGGTGCGCGCGCGAACTGCTCGCACGGGAAACGCTGGATGAATACAGCATCCGGCAACTGACGCAAGGGCTACAGCTCGAATCCCCATGTCACAGCGGCCCAACTGCCGGAGCCATGACTTCCTCTGTGTCTCAAGGAGTCACCTCATGAGTGACAGCATTCATATCGTCTGCCCACACTGCCAATCCATCAATCGCGTGCCAGCCAACAAGTTGGCAGAGAAGCCCAATTGCGGGCGGTGCCAGCACCCGCTGTTCACCGGAGAACCCATTGATCTGACCACAGCGACCTTCGCCCGTCATCTGGAGCGCAGTGACCTGCCGCTGCTGGTTGACTTTTGGGCGCCGTGGTGCGGACCGTGCAAGATGATGGCGCCGCAGTTCGAGCAGGCAGCCTCCCTGCTTGAACCCAAGGTGAGGTTGGCCAAGGTAAATACCGAGGCCGAGCCTCACCTGGCCGCCCAGTTCGGTATTCGCAGCATTCCAACCCTGATTTTGTTCCGAGGGGGACATGAGGTTGCACGTCAGGCGGGCGCCACGGGCGCGCAGGACATTATGCGCTGGGTGGCTTCGCAATTGCCCCGATGATTCAGGTGCAATCGAGTCGTCTTCTCGGACTCCCCGTTCCATTAACGTTTCATTGAAAGAGGGAGCGCAACGCTTATGCATAAAGAATCTGGCCACACGGCCCTTGACGAGATGCGCTCCCAGTGGCGGTTGATGACGGTTTACGAGCGCTTCGAGCAGGTCGTCGCCCTCGTTCTGTCGGCGGTAATTGCCGTCATCATCGTGGTGTCGCTGTTCCAGCTCATCTCTATAGTCGTCACACTGCTGGTCCTCGATGCCTTCAATCCCCTGGATCACAAGGTATTCCAGAGTGTGTTCGGCATGATCATGACGCTCTTGATCGCGATGGAGTTCAAGCATTCCATCGTGCGCGTGGCGCTGCGTCGGGACAGCATCATCCAGGTCAAGACCGTGATCCTCATCGGCCTGATCGCGCTGGCGCGCAAGTTCGTGATCCTCGACGCCGAGGCGAGCCCTGGCAAGATCGCCGCGCTTGCAGGAGCCACGCTGGCGCTTGGTGCCACTTACTGGCTGCTGCGCGAGCGCGACGACCGCGCCGCCGAGACATCTGAGCATGACCCGTCATCATCCCAGTGACCCGCGCGCGGCGTTGTTGCAACACCGCTGGCTCAACCGCCTGCAGACCGGGCTGTTGATCCTGACCCTGGTCGGGATCGCAGCCGCCGCAGGAAGCCTGCTGTTCGGGGAAAGCGGCCTGTGGCTCGCGCTGTTTGCCGTTGCAGGCACGCTGCTGCTGGAACCGGCAGCCGCATCCGCCTTGACCTTGCGCCTATACCGCGCCCGGGCGCTGCACCCGCACGAAGCCCCGGAAATTTGGGCCCTGTTGCGCGAGCTGTCCGTCCGTGCCGGTTTGCCCGCAACGCCGGTGCCGCACTACGTGCCCAGTGCCGTCGTCAACGCCTTCGCCACCGGCTCGAAGCAGCATGCATCGATCGCCCTCACCGATGGCCTGCTGCGCAACCTGAGTTCGCGCGAACTGGCGGGTGTGCTCGCGCACGAGGTCGCGCACATCGCTAATGAGGATATGCGTGTCATGGGGCTGGCGGATTCCGTCAGTCGCCTCACGAGCCTGCTGGCTATGGTCGGACAGATCGCTATTGTGTTCAGCTTGCCCGCACTGCTGGCCGGCGCGGTGGCGGTCAATTGGCCTGGACTGCTTCTGCTGGCCGCCTCGCCCCAGCTGGCCCTGCTCGCACAGCTCGGCTTGTCTCGCGTGCGTGAGTTCGACGCTGACCGCCTCGCGGCGGAACTGACCGGCGACCCGCAAGGGCTGGCGTCCGCGCTGGCGAAGATCGAGCGGGTCAGTCGCTCCTGGCGTGCCTGGCTGTGGCCGGGATGGGGCAATCCCGAGCCTTCCTGGTTGCGCACGCATCCGGCAACGCAAGATCGCATCTCACGCCTGCTGACGTTGGCGCCTGGACCAGCAACAGCCTTGCCGTTTCACGCGCCCCATTTCTTGCCGGAATCCGCTGTGACGCCGCGCCCGCCGCGCTGGCGCCCGAGCGGGCTGTGGCGCTGATTGCCTATCAATATCAACAGGAGACTTCTCATGGCCTACCCCGACCCGTACGGTCGCCCGCCACAGGACCACTTTATCCGTCGCTGGCTCTTCATCACCGCCTGCATTGCCGCGCTCATGCTGCTGTGGCAGTTTCTGCCCGCCATCGAGGACTGGTTCAGTCCGCGCGAGGCGGCAGAACGGACTGTGACGGCGCGCGGCGACCTGGCGGCGGACGAGAAAGCCACCATCGAACTGTTCGAAAAATCGCGCGCCTCGGTGGTCTACATCACCACCGCGCAATTAGTACGCGATGTCTGGACGCGTAACGTCTTCTCCGTGCCGCGTGGCACCGGCTCGGGCTTCATCTGGGACGACGCCGGCCACGTCGTCACCAACTTCCACGTCATCCAGGGCGCGTCCGAAGCCACCGTCAAACTGGCCGACGGCCGCGACTACCAGGCCGCGCTGGTGGGGGTAAGCCCAGCGCACGACATCGCTGTGCTCAAGATCGGCGTCGGTTTCAAGCGCCCGCCGGCCGTGCCGGTCGGCACCAGTGCCGACCTCAAGGTGGGTCAGAAGGTGTTCGCTATCGGCAACCCCTTCGGCCTGGACTGGACGCTCACCACCGGCATCGTCTCCGCGCTCGACCGCTCGTTACCGGGAGAAGCGGGCGGCCCGGCCATTGATCACCTGGTCCAGACCGACGCCGCCATTAACCCCGGCAACTCGGGCGGCCCCCTGCTCGATTCGGCAGGGCGGCTTATCGGCATCAACACGGCGATCTACAGCCCCTCCGGCGCCTCGGCCGGGATTGGTTTCGCCGTGCCGGTGGACACCGTCATGCGCGTAGTGCCGCAACTCATCAAGTCCGGCAGATACATCCGCCCGGCGCTTGGCATCGAGGTGGACGAACAGCTCAATCAGCGCCTGCTGGCGCTGACCGGAAGCAAGGGCGTGTTCGTGCTGCGTGTCACCCCCGGCTCTGCAGCGCACAAAGCCGGGCTCGCGGGGGTCGAGATTACCCCACAAGGCATCGTGCCCGGCGACCGCATCATCGGTGTTGATGGCAAGGCGACGGACGATGTGGCTAAGCTGCTCGCGCGGCTAGACGACAGGAAGGTCGGCGATGTCGTGGTCTTGTCAGTGGAACGGGCCGGCAAAACGCGCGAAGTGCGTGTGGAGCTGCAACCGGGGATTTGATCGAGTCGACCCGGCCTATCAGGCGGCGCGGAGCAGGCAAGTCGCCTCGGCCTCCCGCCGCGTGACAAGCCCCGGCAGCACCTTGCCACCGCCAAAGACCCAGCGCCGCAGCTCGGTTGCGGCGCTGGGCCAGTCGCGCTGATTGACTCGCCTCCGTAGCGTCGACGTCTGCAGCCGCCCCGCGCCGAGGTTGAACGTGAAGTCCACGATGGCGGCGAGCCTGCTCTCGGGTTCGGTGGCCAGCACCGGGCAGTAGCGCAGCGTTGCGGCGAGTGCCGTCTGCAGATCTCGAACCAGATAGACCTCGGCTTCGGCCTCGCTGATCGGTGGGTGCTTCGGATCGCAGAGATGGCCGTAACCAATCGTCCAGAAACCTGCGGGGCACACGTAGGGGATGGCGCTGATTTCCGTGCCGCGCTTCACCTTGCGTTCGAACCCTTCGAAGCGCTTGGCCAGCTCGATGGCCATTTTCGGCACCGCGATCACGGCCGCACCCGGTCGAACACGCGCCCGAGGAACCAGAAGTTCAGCACCCCGGCCCACAGCGCCTGATCGGCCTCCGTCCACCCCGCATCGATGCGGACGGCGATCTGGCCGGCTTTCCCGACCCACGCGCCGGTAGGATTAGCCGCCACAATGTAGCGATCGCCGTTGGCGGGCGTGGCCGGTGGCGTGGCTTGAGCGCGCGACTTCACCGACAACTGCAGGACGGCATCGAGCAGCTTCAGGTTCGCATCCATCCCCGCGTTCCAGCCCGATTCGCGGGCGGTCCACCCGTAATTCACGCCCAGGTTCGGGCCAATCAGTGCAGCCATCTCATTCTCCGTAGGTTGCCCCGTAAAACATGCCGTAGCCACGGCACTCGGGGATGTCGATCTGCTGGGCCTGCCAGCTGGTGTAGGCGTAGTCGACCTTGAACGGCTCCACGTAGGGGCCGCCCGTCGTCTTGTCGTTGATGACCAGCGATCCGTGCTTGGCATTGAGGCTGTACTGGGCGACGGGCAGCGTCTTGGGCGTGCCCGAGGCGTCCTTGACCACCACCGAGGAGACGTTCTGCTTGGCGAGCAGGTACAGGCTTCCTGCCGTGACCGGGTTGGGCAGTGCCTCGGCCGTCACCGTGCCGCTAACCTGTTCGATGGTCGTGCCGTAGAGTGCCAGGCCCAGATTCACCGCGATCAGCTCTTCCAGCGTGCAGGCGAATTCGCCCTTCTTGGTCTTGATCAGCTGCAGGTCCGTCAGGCGTTGTCCGCTGGTGGACTCCTGGTGCTCCAACGTCTCCACTGACAGCGATACCTTGAGCTCGGGCACGTTGCCGACAAAACTCAGGCCTTGCGGGTTGCCGGCAGTGTCGCGGGCGCCGATGTATACGCGGCCTTGTCCAGAAAAGTACGGCATGGTCAGTCTCCTTTGCGGGAAGTGGTGTTGGGTTTGCTATCGGCCTCCGGGGGCGCAGGCTGGGCGACGCCGTGCTCGATGAGCCAGCGGGCAGTGGCCTCGTCGAGCTCGAGGTGGGTGCCGGGGGAGTGAAGCACCCCGGCGTGGGTGTGAGGTTTCAGCAGTTCAAGGGTCATGGAAAGTCATCCGTTCTTGGTCAGGTCCAGGGCGTGGGTGCGGTAGCGAATCTCGTAGCGGGCGGGCATTGCGACGGCGCCGGCATCCGCGTCCTCGGCGTCCCATTCGCAGTCGATTTCGTGGAGCAGGAGCGAAAGGCCGCCGAGGCTCGCGTCGCGCATCAGTGCCACGTGGACCGCCACCAGCGTCTGATCGGCCTGGTCGAACGCGTCCTCGCCGCGCGTCACCACGGTGAGACGCAGGGTGAGGGCTCGATCCACAAGGTGATTCGCGTGGCCGGCGATGCTGTCGCTTTCGGCAAAGACGAGCAGCGCGGGGCTGGCTTCGCGGGTGATGGGTATGGTCGGATGGCGCAGCACCGGCATAGGCGCGACGGCGTCCGACAGACGTGCCACGACCTCGCGCAGGATGCGCTCGCGGATGGAGTTCATGCTGTGGGTCCTCAGAGACGGGAGAGGTCGGCGCGACGCTCGCTGCCATCGCCGATGCTGCGGACATCGCGCACCTGGTAGGTGACGCCGGCAATGGAAAGCGTGTGGCCTGTGGCAAGTTCCGGCAGCGCGGACGCAGGAAAGCGAATCGTGTAGTCGGCCGCGCGAAGCAGACCGTCAAGCACGGTTTCATCAGCAGACGAAAAATCCACCGCAACGCTTTTCCCATCGACATCGGCGATCACCAGCAGGCCGGCACGATCAGCGGCCTCGTAGAGCCGTTCGATCAGGCCCATCAGGCCATCACCAGCTTGACCAGCAGCGCCGGGCGGTGGCACAGCGGCAGCGGATTGGCCTGCGTGTGCAGATCGGTGCCCCGGTCGAATTTGCGCGGCTCCTGCTTGGCGTACAGCGGCAGCGCCACCGTGTTGGCCGTCTCGTTGAAGTCGGCCGGCGCGTAGTAGGTGGCGAAGGTGTCCATCGTGCCCAGCGGCAGGATGTGGCCCTCGTCGGCCTCGACGAAGCGGCGCACGGCACTGCCCGGTGCAACCGCGCGGCCGCGATGCTCCTCGAAGGTGACCCCGGCGAAGGTGAAGCCCGCGCGCATATCGGTGCGCAGTGCCTGGCCATCCTGCCAGCGGTCGTAGGCGGCCTTGACCTCATCGTGGCCGGTGAGCGCGTCGAAGAAATCCTCGCCAACGAAGGCATGCAGGCCGCTCATCCGCTCGCCCTGCAGGTTGTCCTCGACGTAGCGGACGACATCCAGGCAGGCCTTCTTCACATCCCAGCCGTTGGCCGGATTGGAAATGTTGAAGGTGAAGGTCTTGGGCGTGATCCCGAACTCGTTGTAGAGGTCGTAGATGACGCTGCCATCAGCGTCGAGGATCTGGCCCTTCAACGCCCCGAAGCGCAGATGCTCCAGCGTGATCGCGTGCTTGTTGCGCATCGTCTGCAGGTGCTGCGCCATCACCCCCGCGACGGTCTGCAGTTCGGTTTCCGAGCCGAAGGCGCGGATGCCCTGGACTTCCTCGGGCAGGATCACGTCGTCGTGCGGGATGTGGGGGATGGTGAACGAGCGCACCTTGCGCTTGCCGCGCACGCCTACGGTGCCGGGCGAGCCCGGGGGCATCGTCGGCAACAGCGTGAGCACGCCGTTCTGCTCTTCGACGATCACCGAGCGGAAGCGCTGCGGCTTGTCGACGAACAGGCCCATCGCGCCCAGGCGGTCGTAGTTGTTCGGCAGCAGGTTGATGGCGGCAGTCAGCGCCGACATCGAGAAGGCGGGGTTTTCGAAGATGTTCTGCATGGTCAGACTCCTTGGCGAACGAGGACACCCAGCGCTTTGAGCTGGGCAATGGCGGCCTGCTGCTCGGCGGTGGTGATGCCGGTGGGCCACGAGAGTGCGTGGTCGGAGACGATGGCGTGACGCGCCACCATCAGGCCGTCATTGCGCTCGGCCAAGGCGGCATCGACTGCCTGCATCAGCACGCCAGCGGCGACCTGACTGCCGTCGGTGGCCGAGGGGTCGATCCGCTTGACCTTGCCGGTGGCGGTGACCATCCCGACGACCGCGCCCAGCGGCAGGGTCTGGCCAGCGGCCACCGTGACGCGGTCACGCGAGTAAAGGTTCGGGGCCTCGTACTTGAGCAGGTCGCCCAAGTTCATCGATTCGGTGAACACAGTGGGCATCTCAGATCTCCTTCTTCAGCGATGCGGACTTGGCCGCGAGCTGCTTCGCGGCCTCGAGCAGCGGGTTGCTGGCGGTGGTGGAGGCAGCGGCATCGGGGGCGATGCGGCTGACGATCTCGGGACTGGCTTCAGCCTGTGCGGCCAGCAACTGGCTGCGCACCTTGGCGGGCGACGCCTGCGCCTCGAGGAAGCCCGCGATCAGGTCGGCTCGCCCGGCCAGGGTGCAGGTCTGGGCGATTTCGACGGCGTCGGCCAGGTCAAAAGCGGTGGCGGTCGCCGGTTGAGAAGTACTGCCAGCAGGATCAGCAGCAAGCCGATCAGGAGCAGCGGGGTGGGTTCGATCATTCATGAAAGGCTCCATCTGGAGGTTGCGGAAAGAGCCCGAGTGGCTTGCCGCCAGATTCGGGAGTGGGGAAATGGATTCGCAGAGCTGGGCAAGCGCGTCATCGAACGTGCCGACGGCATCGGCCAGCCCGATGGCGACGGCGGCCTGCCCGAAGAACAGCCCGGCTTCGGTGTCCCGCACGGCGGACGGCTCGATGCCCCGGTGGCGGGCCACCGTCTCGACGAACAAGCCATAGACGCGATTCACCTCGGCCTTGAGGAAGGCGTGGGCCTCGCTCGAAATCGGCTCGTGCGGGTTGAGGTCGTTCTTGCGGTCGCCGGCGAACACCGCCGTGTAGCGGACGCCGTCCTGGGCGTCCTTCTCCGACTGGTCGATGTGCATCGCAATGACGCCAATCGAGCCGACGCCGCCGGTGCGCGACACGAACACCTTGTTGGCGGCCGAAGCCAGTGCGTAGGCCGCCGAGAAGGCCATGTCGTTGGCCACCGCCCAGACTGGTTTGACGCTTGATGCTGCACGGATGCGATCCGCCAGATCGAACACACCGCCCGACTCGCCACCCGGGGAATCGACGTCGAGCAGGATCGCGGCGACATCCGGGCTGGCCAGGGCGGCGTCGAGCTGGGCGGTGAGTCCCGCGTAGCTGGTCAGGCCCGATTCGGCTTCCAGCCCCACGGTGCGCCGCACCAGCGTGCCGTGGATCGGGATGACCGCGACCTTCGGCGTCTCGGTGGCCGCGGTGCGCGTGGGCGGCGTGAAGCCGGTTGGTGCGGCCAGATCTGCCAGACCGACCCGGGGGCCGAGCACGGCCAGGATCACGTCAAGTTTCGGGCGATGGATCGCCAGCGGCACGCCAAAGAGGCGTGCCGACAAATGCGGCAGCAGGGTCATGGGAAACCTTCAGGCAGGTGGATGATTTCGCCCGAGTCGATGCGCACCGTGTCCATCCCGCCCTGGCCCGACATCGGCGCCAGACGCCCGTCCTCGGGATGCGAACGGTATAGGTGGTAGGCCACGCGTCGCCCGAGCCCGTCGAACTCGATGCCCGAGCGCACCACGTTGCCCGAGGGCAGATCGGTGTTGAGGCTGATCGGCAGGTGCTCGGGCTCCAGCAACTGAAGCTGCAGGGGCACGACCAGGCCATCCTCCGGGCGCCGTGGCCGCAGCCGGATCAGGCATTCACCCCCTTCGAGCATCGCGCGGCAGGCCAGCGCCTGCAGGCCGTAGAAGTCGGTCTGCCCAGCGGCGTCGGCTTCCTCCGTCCAGTCACGCCACAGCGCCTGCACCTCGGTCTTGAAGTGCTCGTCGGCAGCCAGGCTCTGCGGCTTGATGCCGGTACCCACCGCATTGGCCACGAAGGCCTCGATGCCGGCCTGCGCCCAGGCATTGCGACGGACGAGGTCGCGGCTCTTGCTGCGCAGTTCGCTGTTGGTCGCTAGCATCGCGGCCACCGCACCCGGGTTCCCGGGCATCCAGGCAAGCGAGCGACGGCCTCGGCCAGCGGCTTCGTGGACGGGCGATTGGCCGAACAGGCTTCGGAACTTAGAGAACCAGGCCATCAGAAGCCCTTGCCCGTGGTGACGCGGATTTGGCGCTTGCGACTTGTGCCCGCGCCGCGCGCGACTTCGGCCTCGACCGTGCGGATGGCCGACTGCAGTTCCTCGACCGAGCGGTACTCGACCGTCTTGTCGCCAAAGCTCACGCGGCGCTCGCCGGTAGCCAGCGCGCGCTTGAGCGCGTCGAGTTGTGTGGTGGTGTAGGTCATCGGGTCCTCATCGGGTCAGCCAGCGGCTCTTGATCACGCGCCGACCGGAATGGCGGGCGCCAGAAGCAGCGAGGCCACCGCTATGGGTGGCCTCATCTGGGTCGAATGCTTGAATCGGGGGCGGCTCATCCGGTGGTCGCTCCATCCCGAGCTGCCGCTCCAGTTCCCGCCAGTGGCGCTCCTCGAAGCGATCCAGCCCTGCCGCCGACGCGGCGGCACGGGCGTACACGTAGCAGTCGAGCGCTTCGTTGCGCTCACGCATCTTTTGCCACTCGCGCACCGGGAAGCCGACTGCGCTGTTGGCCCCGGTCATCACCAGCACGCCGCCCCGGAACTCCTTGGCCAGGATGGTGTTGCCCGAGTCCCGGCTCCTAGCCGGTGCGATCAGTTCCGCCAGGGCCGCCGACTCCTCGATCAGCGGATCGATCCGCTGCTTGGAGTTGCGCTTGGCCATCTCCACGGTCGGCCACACGGCCATCATCGGCCCCGGCGCGTGGTGGATCACGTAGCCGATCCAGTTCGAGCCCATCTCGGTCGCCCCGAGCTGGGCGGCCTTCATGAACACCACGCGCTCGACCGGCGAGGTCGGTGACAGGCAGTCCATGATCGCCTTCAGGTACGGCGTGCGGCTGGTGCGCCAGCGCCCCGGCTCGGCGGACGCCTTGGAGGACAGCATCCGATGCCGATCCGACCATTCGGACACCGTGAGCAGCGGGTCGGGGGTCAGCCCCTCGCGCCACGCACGCTCGATCTCGGTAGCGCCTTCGTAGTCCATGTCCAACATCAGTCCACCCGGGGACGCAACTCGCCCAGTTCCTGCAGGTGCTCACGCACCGCCGCCTCCAGGGCGACGTGCATCGTGTGCGGATCGACGCCAAGCTTGGCCGCCATCTGCGCCGAAATGCGCGCGGGCCAGTTCAGCCACGCGTCGCGCTCGGAGCGCGCTAGCTTGAAAACGTGGGCGATGGCCTGCGGCCGATCCACCAGTTCGCCCTTCAGACGGGCCAGCCGCACCTTGTTCGTCTGCGCCTTGACCACCTCATTGACCGTGCGGGCCTGAAGCAAGGAGGTGCCGCCAGCGGGTAAGGCCCCAGGCCCGTCGCCACCACCCTCCGGCACGGCGACCTTTGCGGGCTTGGCGCGCGTTCCGGCCTTGGGCGTATCCGAATTGCGCGCCCACTCGCGGTCGGCACGGTCTGCATCGATGGTGCCGTCAGCCTCCGGCGTGATGCGCCCGGCGCGAATCGCCTTGTGAACAGCGGTGTCCGTCACGCCACGGTGACGGGCGTAAGCGCGAATCGAGATACCCATCGGCCCCTTCAATCATTCGTTCGTGATTCCCCCGGAATCAGCTTGGCTTCCATCTGGAACAGCGCGTTCATACGTTCGTCATCCACCACATCGAAGGACACGGAAATGAACCAGCTCGACACCCTGCTCACGCAGATCGCCCAGCAGCACCTCCGCATCGAAACCCTGGAGACGCGCAAATCGGACAGCCTCGACTTCCATGACCTGGCGGTCTGGTGCCTGCGCGATGCCCTTGAAGCCGCGTTCAACGCAGGCGTCGAGCAGGGTCGCAAGGCCGTGAAGGCGGACAAGGCCGGCAGCTGATCAAGAACGGCTGGAGACAAGCGGAAAGCGCTTGCCTTCACTGCCGAACAGCGCGTTCATCACGTCACCCGATCAACCACCCCGAAGGAGCAGCAAATGACCACCGCCCACCTGACCCCGGCCCAGCACGCGATCCTGGCCTACGCCCTCGAACACACCGACGGCAAGATCGACTGGTTTCCCGACAACATCAAAGGCGGCGCGCGCAAGAAGGTGCTCGACGGCTTGTTCAACCGCGCCCTGATCACCCCCTCAGGCACCGACTGGTTCGTCGCCGCCGAGGGCTACGACGCAATGGGGCACGCCCGTCCCGCGCCTGCGCCACTGGCCGCCGACCCGGAGATCGAAGCCGCCGTGGCGGCAGCCGAAGCCGAGTGGGCCAAGGAGAAGACCCCGGAGCAAGTGCCGGCCAAGCCCCGCACCCGCGAGAACAGCAAGCAGGCCGAAGTCATCAGGATGCTGCAACGCCCCGAGGGCGCGACGGTACGCCAGATCTGCGACGCCACCGGCTGGCAGGCGCACACGGTACGTGGCACCTTCGCTGGAGCCTTCAAGAAGAAGCTTGGCCTGACGATCGTCTCGGACAAGGCCCAAGGCGGCGAACGGGTCTACCGGATCGCCTGAGGAATTCGATCACGACGCCGCCTGAAACGCTTGGCTTCTCCGCAGAACAGCGTGTTCATGCTGGTGTCGTGATTGACGACGCAAGACAAGGAGAACTGCAATGAGCACCATGACCATCACCATCGAACGCACCCCGCGCACCCTGCAGGTTGGCGACAACACCATCCAGGTCGAGGAGCTGGGCGTCCGACTGCCGTTTGCCCGCAAGCCCGCCGATCTGGGCGAGGTCGGCGGCCAGGGCCAGACCAGGATCTACGTCACCGAAACCAAGGAACTCACCACTGCCGAATTCGATGCCTTTGCCCGCAGCCTGTTGGTGTCGTGTGATTGGCTGCGCGGCAAGGGCGGCGGCACCGGCGATGGTTACCTCTGCGTCGAGGTCACCGCACCGGGACGCCCCTACCTCTACGTCAATCCCGAGGGTGGCGATTACGCCCGGTACGTGGCTCGGCTCGGGTGAGCGGAATTGTTCGAGAAAGAGGCCAAGCGGCGCTTGGCTTCTCAATCGAACAGCGCGTTACTACGGACGTCGCAACGATCAACCCCGAAGGGAGCCCGAGATGACCACCAACCAGCAAATCCCCGCCACCCAAAACGATGCCTGGGGCTTTTGGGGCACGATGAACGAGCAGGCCAGCGCCGCGTGGCCCTTGGCGATGACCGCAATCTCGGACGCCACCAGCCAGCCCCTCGAATCTGTCCGGATCTTCCTCGACAGCCGCCACGGTCGCCACTTTGCGGACGATGTGCAGAACGGGCTGCACCGGGGCCAAGCCCTGGCCGACGCGATCCACGCCGCCACCCAGCAGTGGATGGGCTGGAAGATCGGACGCCAGACCAGCAAGGACTACGGCATCCCGCGCGGCCTGCCTTACCTGACCGGGTTTGTGATTCACTGCGAGATCACCGACGAGTCGCTCGCCGCCTGATCGAACAACAGGCCAGCCAACGCGCCGAGGGGTGGATTCCGGTCGTCGACGACTACGACGACCCCGGCTACTCCGGCGGCAACACCGAGCGGCCGGCCCTCAAGCGTCTGCTGGCCGACATCGAGCGCGGGTTGGTCGACATCGTGGTGGTCTACAAGATCGACCGCCTCACGCGCAGCCTGGCCGACTTCTCCAAGATGGTCGAGGTGTTCGAGCGCCAGGGCGTGTCCTTCGTGTCGGTCACGCAGCAGTTCAACACCACCACCTCGATGGGGCGGCTGACGCTGAACATCCTGCTGTCCTTCGCCCAGTTCGAGCGCGAGGTCACCGGCGAGCGTATCCGCGACAAGATCGCCGCCGCCAAGAAGAAGGGAATGTGGATGGGCGGCGTGCCCACCATCGGCTACGACGTGGTCAACCGCCAACTGGTGGTCAACCCAGCCGAGGCGGCGGTGGTGCGGCGTATGTTCGAAGAGATGCTGACCATCGGATCACCCACGCAGATCGCCGCCCGGTTGACTGCCGAGGGCGTCACGACCAAGGCATGGACGACCCAGGACGGCCGCGTGCGTACCGGCACGCGCATCGACAAGAAGTACATCCACAAGGTGCTGCGCAACCGCATCTATCTCGGAGAACTGTCAAATCGCGGCCAGTGGTACCCGGCGCAGCACGAACCGATCATCGAACGCCAGCTGTGGGATCAGGTGCATGCGGTGCTGGCCCGCGACAGCCACGCGCGGTCGGTGGACACCAAGATCCGCTCGCGCAACGACGCGCTGCTGCGGGGGCTGCTGTACGCGCCGACGGGCGAACGCATGTACCCCACGTACTCGCGCAAGAACGGCCGCAAGTACCAGTACTACGTCTCCAAGTCTGAGAGCCGGTTCGGCGCACCCGGCAAGAGCTACGAGCGCCTGCCCGCCGGCGAGATCGAAGCGGCGGTCGTGGCCCAGATCCGGACCGTGCTCACCAGCCCCGAATCCGTCGCCGCCGTCGTGCGCCAGGTCCAGCGCCAGGGCGCGCCCATGGACGAAGCCGCCGTCGTGATGGCGATGGGGCGGCTGAACGACGTGTGGGATCAGCTCTTCCCGGTCGAGCGGCACCGCATTGCCAACCTCATGATCGAGCGCATCGACCTCGTCCACACCGACGAGATGCAGGGGATCAAGGTGAAGTGGCGCGAACTGGGCTGGGACGCTTTGATTGGC
This sequence comes from Cupriavidus gilardii, assembly GCF_013347325.1. NCBI lineage: Bacteria > Pseudomonadati > Pseudomonadota > Betaproteobacteria > Burkholderiales > Burkholderiaceae > Cupriavidus > Cupriavidus gilardii. The sequence goes on from NZ_CP054626.1 coordinate 837,068, forward strand.
GAGTTCGCGCCCAGGAGCATCGGCGCCGAGTTGCTGGAGGTCGAAGCATGAAAGACGGAGTTCGCGAAACCTTTGTGCCGCTGACCCTGCGGCGGCGCGGCGTGCGCCGGCTGGTTCAGCACAAGGCCGAGGACCGGGACACGCACGACAGCACGCTCATCGAAGGGATGGCAAGGGCCTTCCACTGGCAGCGGTTGTTAGACAGCGGCGCCATGCCGAGCGGCTCGGCCATTGCGCGTGCCGAAGGGCTGCACCACTCGGTGGTCAACGAACTGCTGCGCCTGACGCTGCTCGCGCCCGACATCGTTGAGCTGCTGATGGCCGGGCGACAGCCGCGCCGGATGAGCCTGATCTGGTTCCAGCGCAATCCGCTGCCGGTGGACTGGGCGGCGCAGCGCGAGATCGTGCGACGCTTCGAGGAGGCCGCGTGAGCACCAAGCATCGCGGACGCTTCGAGGGGGCGCTAATCACCCAGAAACTCCCGGCGCCGGCCGGCGGCGTGAAGCTGGAAACCTTTCTGCCCTGGCGGCTCGTCCAGCGTGGCACCCGGCGCGCGGTGATCCCACCCCCTGGGGTCCGGACGGCCGTCGAGGCGCACTCGACCTGGGCCGCTCCCGTGCGCACCGAGATCCCGGACACCGCGCTCCTGCGAGCGCTTGGGCTGGCGCACCACTGGCAGCGGCTGCTCACCGAGGGACGGGTTGCCTCGGCGGCCGAGATCGCCATAGCCGAGGGGATGGACGTCTCGCAGGTCCATCGCCTTATGCGGCTGACCCTGCTGGCCCCCGAGTTGGTGGAGCGCCTCGCCGCCACCCCCGAGCTCCCCGTCGAGCGACTGCTGGGTCGCCCGTGGCCCTATGGCTGGGCCGAGCAGATCCGGGTGCTGGCCTCGATGCCCTGACGGGCCCTGTCATCACATCGCCGCCGCCTTCGGGCGGCCTTTTTGCGGCCTGACGATCTCTCTCGGTCACCGCCGCCGGGCAGTTGCCGACTGCAACCGGCGCCGCTAAGTCCTTGATGGAGCACGTACAGGTCCCCGGAGTCCTCCACGGACACTGAGCGAAAAACAGAGAACAGAGAGGCCGTGAGGGGCGAAGGCGGTCCGAGCTCAAAGGCTGCGTCCGCAAGATCACGCCGTGAACACGCGCCAACACGCGGGGAACGCGCAAGAAAAAAGGCCAACCGAGAACGGTTGGCCTTGGGTAAATGGTGGAGCCGGCGGGAATCGAACCCGCGTCCGCAGATCCTCCACAGAGAGTTCTACATACTTAGTTCTGTCATTTGATTTAACCGCCGCATCGCGGACGAACACGCTCTACGACGGCGAGTCACTTGGTTTTCGTCCCTGAGGTCGTGACACCCGCAGGGCTTATCTGACGTCAATGACCTCGCGTGGTCTTGCGACCCTAGCCCGTCAGCGAGCCAGTGCGAGGACGGCGGCCCTTAGGCTGCCAGTGCGTAACGTTCGTCGTTAGCAGTTATTGCGTTCCCATTGATTTACGAGGTGACGGGTCCTCGGTATGCCCTCTACTGCTTTGCAACCCACGTCGAAACCAGGTCGGCCCCAGTAAGGAAAACGGATTGTACTCGCTTTCGACGCCGGGCGTGCGTGTCGGTTCCCTAGAGAGCGGCAACGCCCGCGGTGAGCAGTGGAATCAACTCGCTGGGATGGCGTACCAGGTGGTCGCCGCCCCAGCGCTCGGGCGGCTCGCCCTCGCCGCAGTAGCCGTAGGCTGCCGTGATGGTCGCCATGCCGGCCGCCTTGCCGGCCTGGATATCCCGCAGGTCGTCGCCGACATAGGCGCAGCGCAGCGGATCGACGCCGCTGAGCTGCGCGGCGTGCAGCAGCGGGGCCGGGTGGGGCTTCGGATAGGGCGTGGTGTCCCCGCTGACCACCGCGGCGGCGCGCGGCGCCAGGCCGATCGCATTGACCAGCGGGGTGGTGAAACGGGCAATCTTGTTGGTGACGATGCCCCAGCGGATGCCGGCGGATTCGAGCGCACCCAGAACCTCTTCCATGCCGTCGAACAGGCGTGTGCGCACCGCGATATCGGCTTCGTAGTAGTTCAGGAAGGCATCGCGCAGCGCCGGGAAATCGGGGTCGTCCGGCGTCTTGCCGAAGGCGGCACCGATCAGCCCGCGTGCGCCATGCGAGGCGACCGGGCGGAGTAGCGCGTAGTCCACCGGTTCGCAGCCATGCTCGACCACGAGGCGGTTGGCGGCGGCGGCCAGGTCGGGCGCGGTATCGGCGAGCGTGCCGTCCAGATCGAAGAAAACAGCGTCGAAGGTGGGCATGCTCAGGCGGTCCGGCGCAGGGCCATCATGTAGTTGACGTCGGTATCGCGGCTCAGCTCGTAGACCTGGGACAGCGGACGGTAGACCATGCCGCGCAGCTCGATCAGGTCCAGGCCCGCTTGCCGGGCGAAGCGGGCCAGTTCGGCGGGTTTGATGAACTTGTCGTAGTCGTGCGTGCCGCGCGGCAGCATGTTGAGCACGTATTCGGCGCCGAGCACGGCCAGCAGATACGCCTTCAGATTGCGGTTGATCGTCGAGAAGAACACGTGGCCGCCGGGCCGGACCAGCGTGGCGCAGGCGCGGACGATCGAGGCCGGGTCCGGCACGTGCTCCAGCATCTCCATGCAGGTGACCACGTCGAAGCTGGCCGGCATGCGCGCGGCCAAGGCCTCGGCCGCGATCTCCTCGTAGGTCACGGCGACGCCCGATTCCAGGCTGTGCAGGTCGGCGACCTTCAGTGCCTTGGTCGACAGGTCAATGCCGCGCACGGTGGCGCCGGCGCGGGCCATGCTCTCGGACAGGATGCCGCCGCCGCAGCCGATGTCCACCACGTTCTTGCCGCGCAGGTCGGCAATGCTGTCGATCCAGCCCAGCCGCAGAGGATTGATCTCGTGCAGCGGCTTGAATTCGCTGTTCGGGTCCCACCAGCGGTGGGCCATTTCGCTGAACTTGTCGATTTCCTTCAGATCGGCGTTGCGCGCAATCTGGCGGGTGTCGACGGTCGGGTGAATCACGGGGGAAGTCGGCGTCATGAATCTGGCGCGCGCCTGGCAGCGCGGGACATTAGGAATTGGGGCAACTCTAACAAAATGCGTCCCGCGAGGCGAGCCGGGCGGCGGGTTGTCCGATGGACAAGAGAGTGGGGCAGGAGGGCAGTACCAGGAAGTCGAACGAAAACGCGGGACGAAAAAAAGCCCAGCTTGCGCTGGGCTTTTTCGCCGTGGAGCGGGACCGATCAGCGAGCGCTGCGGGTACCGACCACTTCGACTTCCACGCGGCGGTTCGGCTGCTGGCAGGCGATCTGAGCGGTGCGGTTGCCCTTGCACGACTTCGGATCGACCTTCAGCTGACGCTCGCCCTTGCCTTCGGTGTAGACGCGGTTGGCTTCCACGCCCTTGCTCACCAGATAGGCCTTGACGGCTTCGGCGCGGCGGATCGACAGGCGATCGTTGTAGCGATCGGTACCGAACGAGTCGGTGTGGCCGACGGCGATGATCACTTCCAGAGTGATGCCCGACAGCTTCGACACCAGGTCGTCCAGCTTGGCGCGGCCTTCCGGCTTCAGCACAGCCTTGTCGAAGTCGAACAGCGTGTCAGCGGCGAAGGTGACCTTCTCGCTCGAGACCACCGGGGGAGCGACCGGAGCCGGAGCCGGAGCCGGAGCAGCAGCCGGAGCCAGCGCGCCGTCGCACTGAGCATTGGCCGTGGCCGGGGTCCAGGAGCTATCGCGCCAGCAGAGCTCGTTCGTGCCATTCTTCCACACGTACTCGCTCGTACCGTTACCCCAGTTGTCGTTGACCGCCTTCTTTTCGTAGGGGACCGACGCGGTCTGGGCTTGAGCGGATGCGGCCATTACTGCGGTAGCTGCAACGAGCGCGAGCTTGGCAAATTTTTTCATATTTCTCCTCTCAGGATGAGATCACCGCAGGGTTACTGCGAGCAAATGGACGAAAACAAGTCATACATTCTTCGGAGTATAACCTTCTCGCTCGAGGTGACGAATGCTCCACTTCGAACAATGTCTGGCTCTTCGCTGGGGAATTGTGCCACAAGGCTCGTTTCCTAAGAAGTAAATATATGCGATTCAATCCATGGCTTCGGGGCCTGTGGTGTTTGTGCAACATGGCCCTTGCGATGCCCGCAAACCCTTGTCCGGCTTGGGTTCCAGGGCATCGCCCCTGAGCCGGGGAGGCTGCGTCGAGGGTGGCTGGCGGGCTGCCGGGAGCCGGTGCGCCGCATGTTAGAATGCCATGTTACCCGCCGCGCCGGCAGCACCGATTCATTCCGTGCCGACCGCCGCTTGCGGGCGTTTCAACCGCATAAGCCACGCCGCAATGGATCAATTCGCCAAAGAAACCCTTCCGGTCTCCCTCGAAGAGGAAATGCGTCGCTCGTACCTGGATTACGCGATGAGCGTGATTGTCGGGCGCGCGCTTCCCGATGTACGGGACGGCCTGAAGCCCGTCCACCGGCGAGTGCTGTATGCGATGCACGAGCTGAACAACGACTGGAACCGCCCGTACAAGAAGTCGGCGCGTATCGTCGGCGATGTGATTGGTAAATATCACCCGCACGGCGACACCGCGGTCTACGACACCATCGTCCGCATGGCGCAGGATTTTTCGCTGCGTTATATGCTGGTCGACGGCCAGGGCAATTTCGGTTCGGTCGACGGCGACAATGCCGCGGCCATGCGTTATACGGAAATCCGCCTGTCCAAGATAGCGCATGAAATGCTGCTGGACATCGACAAGGAAACCGTCGATTTCGTACCGAACTACGACGGCTCCGAAAACGAGCCGCAAATCCTGCCGGCCCGTATTCCGAATCTGCTGATCAACGGCTCGTCGGGTATTGCGGTCGGCATGGCCACCAATATCCCGCCGCACAATCTGAATGAAGTGGTCGACGGCTGCCTGCATCTGCTGCGTAACCCGCAGGCGACGGTCGACGAGCTGATCGAGCTGATTCCGGCGCCCGATTTCCCGACCGCCGGCATCATCTACGGCATCCAGGGTGTTCGCGAAGGCTACCGCACCGGCCGTGGCCGTGTGGTGATGCGAGCACGTACCCATTTCGAGGACATCGACCGCGGCCAGCGGCAGGCGATCATCATCGACGAGCTGCCGTACCAGGTGAACAAGCGCACGCTGCTGGAGCGCATCGCCGAGCTGGTCACCGAGAAGAAGATCGAAGGCATCTCCGACATCCGGGACGAGTCCGACAAGTCCGGCATGCGCGTGGTCATCGAACTGAAGCGCAACGAGGTGCCCGAGGTCGTCCTCAACAACCTATATAAGAACACCCAGCTGCAGGACACCTTCGGCATGAACATGGTGGCGCTGGTCGACGGCCAGCCGCGCCTGCTGAACCTGCGCCAGATGCTGGAGTGCTTCCTGTCGCACCGGCGCGAGGTGGTGACCCGCCGCACCGTGTTCGAGCTGCGCAAGGCCCGCGAGCGCGGCCACGTGCTGGAAGGCCTGGCGGTGGCGCTGGCCAACATCGACGAGTTCATCGCGATCATCAAGGCCGCGCCGACCCCGCCGATCGCCAAGCAGGAACTGATGGCCAAGTCCTGGGATTCGCAGCTGGTGCGCGAGATGCTGGCGCGCGCCGAGACCGATACCCCGGGCGGCCGGGCGGCCTACCGGCCGGACGGCCTGCCGCCGGTGTTCGGCATGCAGGACGACGGCCTGTACCGCCTGTCCGATTCGCAGGCCCAGGAAATCCTGCAGATGCGCCTGCAGCGCCTGACCGGCCTGGAGCAGGACAAGATCGTGCAGGAATATCGCGACGTGATGGCCGCGATCACCGACCTGCTCGACATCCTGGCCCGCCCGGAGCGCATTACCACGATCATCACCGACGAACTGACCGCGATCCGCGCCGAATTCGGCGACGACCGCCGTTCGCAGATCGAGCTGAACGCGACCGAACTCGACACCGAGGACCTGATCACGCCGCAGGACATGGTGGTCACGCTGTCGCACAGCGGCTATATGAAGAGCCAGCCGATCTCGGAGTACCGCGCGCAGAAGCGCGGCGGCCGCGGCAAGCAGGCGATGGCGACCAAGGAAGATGACTGGATCGATACGCTGTTCGTCGCCAATACCCACGACTACATCCTGTGCTTCTCGAACCGCGGCCGGCTGTACTGGCTGAAGGTCTATGAGGTGCCGCAGGGCTCGCGGACCTCGCGCGGCCGGCCGATCGTCAATATGTTCCCGCTGCAGGAAGGCGAGAAGATCACGGTGATCCTGCCGGTGCGCCAGTTCGACGCCGAGCACTTCATCTTCATGGCGACCGCTCGCGGCACCGTCAAGAAGACCGCGCTGACCGAGTTCTCGAACCCGCGCAAGGCCGGCATCATCGCGGTCGACCTCGACGAGGGCGACTATCTGATCGGCGCGGCGATTACCGATGGCCAGCACGACGTGATGCTGTTCTCGGACGCCGGCAAGGCGGTGCGCTTCGACGAGAACGACGTGCGTCCGATGGGCCGGCAGGCCCGCGGCGTGCGCGGCATGAACCTCGACGAGGGCCAGACCGTGATCGCGATGCTGGTCGCACCGGCCGAGAACGCCGAGGATGCCGGCTCGGTCGGCAGCGTGCTGACCGCCACGGAGAACGGCTATGGCAAGCGCACGCCGATCACCGAATACACTCGACACGGCCGCGGCACCAAGGGCATGATCGCGATCCAGACCAGCGAGCGTAACGGCCGCGTGGTCGCCGCCGCGCTGGTCGCGCCCGAGCACGAAATCATGCTGATCACCACCGGCGGCGTGCTGATCCGCACCCGCGTGGCCGAAATCCGCGAGATGGGCCGCGCGACCCAGGGCGTCACGCTGATCAACGTCGACGAGGGCACCAAGCTCTCGGGCCTGCAGCGCATCGTCGAAAGCGATGCCGATAATGGCGAAAACGGCGAGAGCAGCGAGGGCGGCGAGAATGGCGATCACGATGCCGCCACCGATGCCGCCACCAACGGCGACGACAATGGTGCCGGCAATGGCGCCGATGATGTCGCAAATGGTGACAATGGCGCTCAATCGTAATCAGATGCAACAATGGCGCGGCCGCTGGAACTAGGCCAGTCGCTACCGGACTAAACCGGACGAATTCATCAGGGAGTCATAATGCTCAACACCACTCGACGTATTGCTGTGCTGGCTGCTTTTGTTCCGGCCTTGATGGTCGCGCAGCATGCGCGCGCGCAGGACGCGGACAAGACCGCGGCGATCAAGGAACTGCTGTCGGTGATGCAGGCCGACCAGGCCGTCAAGGGCCAGGCCGAGAACTGGCAGGCCGGCGCCAAGCAGGAAGCGCCGCTGGTGCTCGAACAGGTGCTGGTCGAGAACAAGACGCTGAGCGACGCGCAGAAGCAGGCCGCGGTCGAGAAGCTGAAGAAGAACGGCGCGGTGCAGCGGATGGTCGACGGCGCCGGCAAGCAGTTCGGCACCGATGCGTTCAAGAACGACGCGATCAAGGCCCACTACGACGCCTTCGGCAAGTACTACACCGCGCAGGAAATCCGCGACCTGACGACCTTCCTGAAGTCGCCGACCGGCCAGAAGTTCATGGCCAACCAGGGCAAGGCGACCCAGGAGATCTGGGGCTCGATGATGCAGAAGTACGGCCCGCAAGTGGGCAAGTCGATGCGCGACGCCGCCGAGAAGGAAGTCACCGCGGCATCGAAGTAAACCGGGCGCGGCGTCCGGTGCGCCACCTCGGCGACGCCGGGACGCCAACGAAATGCGTCTTTAGGTAATAATGGCTGCTTGGGCTATCCCCAAGCAGCCATTTTTCTTTCCGTTCATGAACGATCCCCAGAATCCCGCCCTTGCCGCCATGATGCAGCGCGCCATGGCCGAACGTGTCTACAACTTCTCCCCGGGTCCCGCGACGCTGCCGGCCGAGGTGCTGCAACAGGCAGCCGAGGAAATGCTCTCCTGGCACGGCACCGGTATCTCGGTGATGGAGATGAGCCACCGCAGCAAGGAGTTCGAGGGGATCCACAACGAGGCGCTGGCCGATCTGCGCGACCTGCTGAAGGTGCCGAAGGAATTCCGCATCCTGTTCCTGCAGGGCGGCGCGATCGGCGAGAACGCCATCGTTCCGCTGAACCTGATCGGGCGCCTGAACCCGGAACGGCCCAAGGCCGACTTCGTCGTGACGGGCACCTGGTCGGTCAAGACGGAACAGGAAACGCGCCGCTACGGCGCCAGCCATGTTGCCGCCAGCAGCGTCGAGCAGCGCTTTGCGCGCATCCCGGATCCGGCGACCTGGCAGTTGTCCGACGATGCCGCCTATGTGCATCTGTGCACCAACGAGACGGTCGTCGGCGTCGAATTCCAGCAGGTGCCGGATATCGGCCAGAACCGCGGCCGCGTGGTGGTCGCCGATGCGTCGAGCCATATCCTGTCGCGGCCGATCGACTGGTCGCGCGTGCAGGTCGTCTATGGCGGCGCGCAGAAGAACATCGGCCCGGCCGGCGTCACCATCGTGATCGTGCGCGAGGACCTGCTTGGCCACGCGCATCCGCTGTGCCCGTCGGCGTTCAACTGGCGCATCGTCAACGACAACAATTCGATGTACAACACGCCGCCGACCTATGCGATCTATATCGCCGGGCTGGTGTTCAAATGGCTGAAGCGGCAGGGCGGCGTGGAGGGCATCGAGCAGCGCAATATCGCCAAGGCACGCGCGCTCTACGATTTCCTGGACCAGAGCGCCTTCTATCGCAACGAGATCGATCCGAGCTGCCGCTCGCGCATGAACGTGCCGTTCTTCCTGGCCGACGAGTCGCGCAACGAGGCCTTCCTGGCCGGCGCGCGGGCCAACGGCCTGGTCCAGCTCAAGGGCCACAAGTCGGTGGGCGGCATGCGCGCCAGCCTGTATAACGCGATGCCGCTGGAGGGCGTCACCGCGCTGATCGACTACATGCGCGAGTTCGAGCGCAGCGCCGCCTGAGCGGCGGCCATTGCACCATCGGCGGCGCGATCGCCCTGCGTGGGCGCGGTCTGCCGTTCGATGGCGAATCGGGATTTTCATCATGACGACACAAGATAAAGACGCTGCGGCCCCAGCCCAGGGCCAGCAGCCGACCATGCCGACCGAGGAGCAGGAGCGCGCGCTGTCCGTGGAGCTGGCACCGCTGCGCGAGCAGATCGATGCCGTCGACCGCGAGCTGCTGGCGATGCTGAACCGCCGCGCGCAGCTGGCGCTGGACGTCGGCGAGGTCAAGAAGAAATTCGGCGCGCCGGTGTTCCGGCCCGAGCGCGAACTGCAGGTCATTCGGAAGGTCCAGGGCAACAACCCGGGACCGCTGCGTGGCGACAGCGTCGCGGCGATCTGGCGCGAGGTGATGTCGGCCTGCCGCGGCCTGGAGAAGCCGCTGGAAGTCGCCTTCCTCGGCCCGGCCGGCACCTTCTCCGAGCAGGCGCTGTACGCCCACTTCGGCCATGAGGTCGCCGGCGTGCCGTGCCCCAGCATTGACGAGGTGTTTCGCGCGGTCGAGGCCGGCACCGTCGAGTACGGCGTGGTGCCGGTCGAGAATTCGACCGAGGGCGCGGTGTCGCGCACGCTCGATCTGTTCCTGCAGACCTCGCTGAAGATCAGCGGCGAGATCGCGCTGAAGGTCCATCACAACCTGATGGCGTCGTCGCCGGACATGAAGGGCGTGACCGTGGTCCGCGCCCATCCGCAGGCCCTGGCCCAGTGCCAGCACTGGCTGACCGCCAACTATCCGCATCTGGAGCGGCAGGCGGTGTCGAGCAACGGCGAGGCGGCGCGCATGGCCAGCGAAGACCCGACCGTGGCCGCGATTGCCGCCGAGACCGCGGCCAATCGCTATCACCTGCACATCATCCGCTCGCATATCCAGGACGATCCGCACAATCGCACGCGCTTCGCGGTGATCGGCCGCTACGAGACCGAGCCCTCGGGCAGCGACCAGACCTCGCTGATCCTGTCGGTGCCGAACAAGGCGGGCGCGGTGTACCAGTTGCTGGCGCCGCTGGCCGACAACGGCGTGTCGATGTGCCGCTTCGAATCCCGGCCGGCGCGCAGCGGGGCCTGGGAGTACTACTTCTACGTCGATATCGAGGGCCATCAGCGCGATGCCGCCGTCGAGCGGGCGTTGCAGCAGCTGCGCGCCAACGCGGCGTACTTCAAGGTGCTGGGCTCGTATCCGTCGAGCAAGTAGCAAGCTGGCGGGCAGCGGCGACACGAACATCGGCCCGCAGCGGGCCGAGGCAAAGCAATCAGGAGTCGATATGGCAGAGCAGGGCAGGCAGTTCGGTCCGGAATATGTGCGGGCGATTTCTCCTTACGTGGCAGGCAAGCCGATCTCCGAGGTCGCGCGCGAGTTCGGCCTGGACGAGGCCGGCATCGTCAAGCTGGCCTCCAACGAGAATCCGCTCGGCATGCCCGACTCGGCCAGGACGGCAATGGCCGCCGCGGTGGCCGAGCTCGGCCGCTATCCCGATTCGAACGGCTTCGAACTGAAGGCCGCGCTGTCGGCGCGCTACGATGTGCCGGCCGACTGGCTGACGCTGGGCAATGGCAGCAACGACATCCTCGAGCTGGCCGCGCATGCGCTGGTCAAGCCGGGCGAGTCGATCGTCTATGCGCAGTATTCGTTTGCGGTCTACGCGCTGGCGACGCAGGAAATCGGCGCGCGCGCGATCGAGGTGCCGGCGCGCGACTACGGCCACGATCTGGACGCGATGGCCGCGGCGATCGCGCCCGATACCCGGCTGGTCTTCATCGCCAATCCCAACAATCCGACCGGGACCTTCCTGCCTGCCGCGCAGATCGAAGCGTTTCTGGCCAAGGTGCCGGCCGATGTGGCGGTGGTGCTCGACGAGGCGTACAACGAGTATCTGGACCCCGAGGACCAGTACGAGTCGGTGCAGTGGGTACGCAAGCATCCGAACCTGATGGTCTCGCGCACGTTCTCGAAGGCCTATGGGCTGGCCGGGCTGCGGGTCGGCTATGCGGTCGCGCAGCCCGCGCTGACCGATCTGCTGAACCGCATCCGCCAGCCATTCAACGTCAACAGCCTGGCGCAGGCGGCCGCGGTGGCGGCGTTGGGCGACGAGGCCTTCCTGCGCAGGAGCGCGACGCTCAATCGCGAGGGCAAGGCGCAGCTCGTGGCGGCCTTCGAGCGGCTCGGGCTGCAGTATGTGCCTTCGTACGGCAACTTCGTGCTGGTCCGCGTCGGCGACGATGACGAGGCCGGCGCGCGCGTCAATCTCGCGCTGCTCAAGCAGGGCGTGATCGTGCGTCCGGTCGGCAGCTACGGGCTGCCGCAGTGGCTGCGCGTGACGATCGGGTTGCCGGATGAAAATGCCGCGTTTATCGCGGCGCTCGAGCGCGCGCTGCAATAGGGTTGCCGCCGTGCGGCGGCGGCGCCGTGGTTGAACATTCGACGGGGCGCCGCTGGCGCCCTGTTTGCCATATCCGGCCCGCGTGTACCGATCGCGCCCGCCGCCGTGCAGCGAGCGGCTACAATGCCGGTTTTCTCCTTTCCGCCGCCGGTCTCGGCGTACTGTCGTGAGTGCCCTGCATTTTTCCCGTGTCGTGATCGTCGGCGTCGGCCTGATCGGCGGTTCCCTCGCTCGAGCCCTGAAGCGCGCCGGCGTTGTCGGCGAAGTGGTCGGTGTCGGCCGTTCGCCCGCCTCGCTGGAACGGGCACTGGCCCTCGGCGTGATCGACCGGGCTGCCTCGCTGGAAGACGCCGCGCAGGGCGCCAGCATGATCGTGCTGTGCGCGCCGGTCGCGCAGACCTTCGCGCTGCTGCACGCGCTGGAGCCGCACCTGCAGCCCAGCACCATCGTCACCGACGCGGGCAGCACCAAGTCCGACGTGATCATGGCGGCCAAGACCGCGCTGGGCGACAAGGTCGCGCAGTTCGTGCCGGCTCATCCGATCGCGGGACGCGAACTGAACGGCGTGGAAGCGGCGCTCGACGATCTGTACGACGGCAAGAAGGTGGTGCTGTGCCCGCTGCAGGAGAACAGCCGGGCCGATGTCGCGGCGGTACGCGCGATGTGGGAGACTGCCGGCGGCGTCTGCGAGATCATGTCCGCGGTGCAGCACGACGCGGTGTTCGCCGCGGTCAGCCACCTGCCGCATCTGCTGTCGTACGCGCTGGTCGCGCAGGTTGCGAATGCCGAGGACGCGGCGCTCAAGCTCGCCTGCGCGGGCGGCGGCTTTCGCGACTTCACGCGGATCGCCGCGTCGTCGCCCGAGATGTGGCGCGACATCTGCCTGGCCAACCGCGACGCGCTGCTGCGCGAACTCAATACCTACCAATCGGTGCTGGCGCACCTGAAGGCGCAGATCGAGGCCGGCAATGGCGAGGCGCTCGAGCGCGTGTTCGCGCGCGCCAGCCAGGCCCGGCTGCAGTGGGGCGCCGAGCGTGCCGCCGCGGCCGACGTCGAGTCGTGATCTGCGCCGAGCCGGCGATCACTTGCCGCCCCTTGCAAGCCCTACCGACCGCAGCCCGACCATGGAACATCTGACGCTTGGCCCTTTCACCCGTGCCGCTGGCACGGTCCGTCTTCCCGGCTCGAAGAGCATCTCCAACCGCGTGCTGCTGCTGGCAGCGCTCAGCGAGGGGGAGACCCGGGTTCGCGACCTGCTCGATTCCGATGACACGCGCGTGATGCTCGGCGCGCTCAAGACGCTGGGCGTGGACTGGCGCAAGGACGGCGACGACCATCTGGTCACCGGCGCCGGCGGCCGTTTTCCGGTCAAGGCGGCCGAGCTGTTCATGGGTAATGCCGGTACCGCGATCCGTCCGCTGACCGCGGCGTTGGCGCTGCAGGGCGGCGACTATCGGCTCTCGGGCGTGCCGCGCATGCACGAGCGGCCGATCGGCGACCTGGTCGACGGCCTGCGACAGGTCGGCGCGCGCATCGACTACCTGGGCAACGAGGGCTACCCGCCGCTGCACCTGCAGCCGTCGGCGATCCGCATCGATGGCCCGATCCGCGTGCGCGGCGACGTGTCCAGCCAGTTCCTGACCGCGCTGCTGATGGCGCTGCCGCTGGCCGACGCGCCGGGCGGCCGCATCGAGATCGAGGTGGTGGGCGAGCTCATTTCGAAGCCCTATATCGAGATCACGCTGAATCTGCTGGCACGCTTCGGCATCGAGGTCCAGCGCGACGGCTGGTCGCGCTTCGTGCTGCCGGCTCGGGCGCGTTACCGCTCGCCGGGCGAGATCTTCGTCGAAGGCGATGCCTCGTCGGCATCGTATTTCCTGGCCGCGGGTGCCATCGGCGGCGGTCCGGTCCGGGTCGAAGGGGTGGGACTGGCCAGCATCCAGGGCGACGTGCAGTTCGCCGATGCGCTGAACCGGATGGGCGCCAACGTGATGGCCGGCGCCAACTGGATCGAGGTGCGCGGCGTGGACCGCGACGACGGCCGGCTGAACGGCATCACGCTGGACTGCAACCATATTCCGGATGCCGCGATGACGCTGGCGGTCGCGGCGCTGTTCGCGGATGGCCCGACCACGCTGACCAACATCGGCAGCTGGCGCGTCAAGGAGACCGATCGCATCGACGCGATGGCGGCCGAGCTGCGCAAGCTCGGCGCCGACATCGAGGCGGGCCAGGACCATCTGCGTATCGCCCCGCCGGCGCAGTGGCGCACGCCCGCAGACGGCATCGATACCTATGATGACCATCGGATGGCGATGTGCTTCTCGCTGGCGACGTTTGGTCCCTTGCCGATCCGCATCAACGATCCGCGCTGCGTGGCCAAGACCTTTCCCGACTATTTCGACGTGTTCGGCCAGGTGGTCCGCTGAGCCCTGGCCGCGAGCACGACCGGCTTATCGGGCTGGCGCCGGGGTCATCGCCATGCCGGCGTCGTGCCGTGCGGAATGCTGCGGGGAGTCCGGTGCGGCGGCCTGCGCCGCCTTGCGCCGTTCGCGCTGCTCCCAGTAGCGGTCGAAGAAGTAGTGGGCCACCGTGTTGACGGCCGGTTCGATGAAGGTGACGGCGCCGCTGATGGCAATGCTGCCCGTCAGCGCATAGGTCACGCTGAACGCGATGCCAAGGTGCATGATGCCGAACGACAGGGTTTTTGCCATGGTAGATTGCCTCGTTGGTCTGCGGGAGCCGCGGATCGACGCGCTCCCTACCGATGGAAGAATGATAATGGTTCTCAATTAGATCGAGAAATTGATCGTTGCTTTCGTTTTGATAAGAAATGACTATCGCTGAAGTCGTCACTATCGACGGGCCAACGGCCTCCGGCAAGGGAACCGTGGCGCACAAGGTCGCCGACGCGCTGGGCTTCCATCTGCTCGACAGCGGGGCGTTGTACCGTCTGGTGGCGCTGGCCAGCGAACGGGCCGGCGTCGATGAAGGGGATGTGCCGGCCCTTGCAAATCTGGCGAGCCGCCTCGATGTGAAGTTCGGCCCGGACCGGGTCTGGTTGTCCGGCGAGGAGGTCAGCCTGGCGATCCGCGCCGAGGCGATCGGCAACCGGGCCTCGGCGCTGGCGGTCCATCAGCCGGTTCGCGATGCGTTGACGGCACTGCAACGGGGCTTTCGCAAACTGCCCGGCCTGGTGGCCGACGGTCGCGACATGGGCACGGTGATCTTCCCGGACGCGCGGCTGAAGGTGTTCCTGACCGCAAGCGTCGAGGCGCGCGCTCGCAGACGCTATAAACAATTGATTGATAAGGGAATTTCTGCTAGTATCGAAAACCTTTTGCGTGATTTGGAAGCACGCGACGCGCGGGACCGTTCCCGTGCCGCCGCGCCGCTGCGTCCCGCGGAAGATGCGCGGCTGCTCGATACCTCCGACATGACGGTGGATCAGGCGGTGGCGCAGGTGCTGGCGTGGCACGCCGAGCTGGGTCCGCTGACCCAGGGGTGACCGCGCAGTGCCACGAGGCGCCGGCAGCCGGCCGCAGCGAACGCGACAACGATCGCGCCGCAAGCGGAGCGCGCCGCCGGCATGGTTCAACCTGACCCCGCTGCCCTGGCAGACTGAGCGCGATCGTCGCGCCGGCCACGGTATTGCGGATTGCTAACTTACGTTTATGTCCGACCTGCAAAACAACGAATCCTTTGCCGCACTGTTCGAGGAATCGATCGCCCGCTCCAATATGAAGGCTGGCGAAGTGATTTCCGCCGAAGTGGTGCGGATCGACCACAACTTCGTGGTCGTCAACGCCGGCCTGAAGTCTGAAGCCTTCGTGCCGGTGGAGGAGTTCCTGAACGACCAGGGCGAACTCGAAGTGCAGGCCGGCGACTACGTTTCCGTGGCCATCGACGCGCTCGAGAACGGCTATGGCGACACCATCCTGTCCCGCGACAAGGCCAAGCGCCTGGCATCGTGGCTGAACCTCGAGAAGGCGCTGGAAGACGGCGAAATCATCTCGGGTACCGTGACCGGCAAGGTCAAGGGCGGCCTGACCGTGATGGTCAACGGCATCCGCGCATTCCTGCCGGGTTCGCTGGTCGATGTGCGTCCGATCAAGGACACCACGCCGTACGAAGGCAAGACCCTGGAATTCAAGGTCATCAAGCTGGATCGCAAGCGCAACAACGTGGTGCTGTCGCGCCGCGCCGTGGTCGAAGCGACCCTGGGCGAAGAGCGCCAGAAGCTGATGGAAACCCTGAAGGAAGGCGCCATCGTCAACGGCATCGTCAAGAACATCACCGACTACGGTGCGTTCGTCGACCTGGGCGGCATCGACGGTCTGCTGCACATCACCGACCTGGCATGGCGCCGCGTTCGCCATCCGAGCGAAGTGCTGTCGGTTGGCCAGGAAATCACCGCCAAGATCCTCAAGTTCGACCAGGAAAAGAACCGCGTCTCGCTGGGCGTCAAGCAGCTGGGCGAAGATCCGTGGGTCGGCATCTCGCGCCGCTACCCGCAAGGCACCCGCCTGTTCGGCAAGGTCACCAACCTGACCGACTACGGCGCGTTCGTCGAGATCGAAGCCGGCATCGAAGGCCTGGTTCACGTGTCGGAAATGGACTGGACCAACAAGAACGTGGCCCCGTCCAAGGTTGTCCAGCTGGGCGACGAAGTCGAAGTCATGGTGCTGGATATCGACGAAGACAAGCGTCGTATCAGCCTGGGCATGAAGCAGTGCAAGGCCAATCCGTGGGACGACTTCAGCCGCAACCACAAGAAGGGCGACAAGCTGACCGGCCAGATCAAGTCGATCACCGACTTCGGCGTGTTCATCGGTCTGCCGGGCGGCATCGACGGCCTGGTGCACCTGTCGGACCTGTCCTGGCAAGAGTCGGGCGAAGAGGCCGTGCGCAAGTACAAGAAGGGCGACGAAGTCGAGGCCGTGGTGCTGGGCATCGATGTGGACAAGGAACGCATTTCGCTGGGCATCAAGCAGCTGTCGGGCGATCCGTTCAACAACTTCATCTCGGCCAATGACAAGGGCTCGATCGTCACCGCGACGATCAAGACCGTCGATCCGAAGGGTGCCGTGGTCCAGCTGGCCGACGACGTCGAAGGCTATCTGCGCGCCTCGGAAATCTCGGCCGACCGTGTCGAGGACGCCCGCAACGTGCTGAAGGAAGGCGAGCAGGTGACCGCGGTGATCGTCAACATCGATCGCAAGTCGCGCAACATCAACGTGTCGATCAAGGCCAAGGATTCGGCGGAGCAGCAAGAAGCCCTGCAGAAGTTCCAGGCCGACACCGGCACGGCTGGCACGACCAACCTGGGCGCGCTGCTGAAGGCCAAGCTGGGCCAGGATAACCAGTAATCGCGTCCATCGCGACCGTCCAACTCACGCGCGGATGCCATGACCAAGTCCGAGCTCGTCGAAAAGCTGGCTGCCCGCTTTCCGCAGTTGCTGCTGCGGGACGCGGACATCTCGGTCAAAACGATCCTGGACGCGATGTCCGATGCGCTGGCCGATGGCCATCGCATCGAGATCCGCGGGTTCGGCAGCTTCGGCCTGAATCGCAGGCCGCCGCGCGTGGGGCGCAATCCCAAGTCCGGTGAACGGGTGCTGGTGCCCGAGAAGCGGGTGCCTCACTTCAAGGCGGGCAAGGAGTTGCGCGAGCGGGTCGACCGCAACCCGGCGGCCGGCAATGGCGGCGGCAACGGCGATCACGGCGTCAACGGCAACGGCCGCAATGGTGTCGATGGCACCGCGCTGGGCCTGCATGGCAACGGCGGCGGCGCCGCCGCCAACGGGCATGTCCCGCTCGGCGGTGAACGCGGCTCGCTGACGCATGGCACCGCGATGCCTGGCGTCCAGCAGGAAGGCTCCGGCCTGAATCTGGCGCAGTCCTGAATCCCGGCCGCTTCGGCGACGAAGCCGGCTACGGAATCGAAAAGGCGCTCCGCAAGGAGCGCTTTTTTTATGCCTGGCGCATCCGCACGCGTGGAACCGCGGCGCGGGCGAGGGTGTCTGAGTGACCTCTCCGTATCCCCATAGGACTTGCCAATTTGCCTGCGGCGCCAGCCCCGATCGCGCCGTGTGCGCCAATCGATTCCGCTACAATGCCGGGGAGCCGCCGCCCGCGGCCGGCCTGCCGTTCGAGATACCCGGCAACCGGCACCCGCATGGCGTGTCCTCGTCCTTTCGCCCCTTTTTGCCGCCACGCCGCCGCAGACACTTCGTCAATCGCATGAAACTTGTCGCCTGGATTATCCGTATCGTCCTGTTCGCGCTGCTGTTCGTGCTCGCCCTGCGCAATACCGCCGATGTGTCGCTGCAGCTGTTCTTCGACGCGGTGTGGCGCGCGCCGCTGATCCTGATCCTGCTGGCCGCCTTCGTGCTCGGCGCGCTGGCGGCGTTGATCTCGGTGGCGCCGGGCCTGATGCGGCAGCGGCTCGAGATCGCCCGGCTGCGCCGTGCGGTCGGCAACGCGCGCACGCCGGCCGAGGACGGAGCCGGCGCGTCTTCTTCCAAGGCCGTGGCGCCTTACAACGTAATCGGCCCGAAAGTCTAAGCAATGAATTTTGAAACCTGGTGGCTGCTCGCCCTTCCGCTCGTATTCGGGCTCGGCTGGATGGCGGCCCGCCTCGACCTGCGGCAGGCGATCAGCGAGCAGGGCGCCTTGCCGCGCTCGTATTTCAAGGGCCTGAACTTCCTGCTCAACGAGCAGCCCGACAAGGCGATCGACGCCTTCATCGAGGTCGCGCGGCTCGACCCGGAAACCACCGAGCTGCACTTCGCGCTCGGGGCGCTGTTCCGCCGCCGCGGCGAGACCGAACGCGCGATCCGCGTGCACCAGAATCTGGCCACGCGCCCCGATCTGCCCGACACCGAGCGCGAGCATGCGCTGTACGAGCTGGGCCAGGACTATCTGCGCGCCGGCCTGCTTGACCGCGCCGAGGACGCGCTGCGTGCGCTGATGTCCGGCCCGTATGCCGCATCGGCCAAGCGCGTGCTGCTGGAGCTGTACGAGGTCGAGAAGGAATGGCGCAAGGCGATCGACGCCGCGCGCGAGCTGCAGAGCGCGACCCAGCAGGACTACAGCGTGCAGATTGCGCAGTTCTGCTGCGAACTGGCGCAGGACGCGCTGCAGCGCAAGCAGCCCGACGAGGCGGTCGGCTGGCTCGAGCAGGCGCTGCGCGAGAACCCGAAGAACGTGCGCGCGCCGATCCTGCTCGGCGATGTCGCGATGGCGTCGGGCGATCTCGGTGCGGCGCTGGGCCACTGGCTCGGCATCGAACGCCAGGATGCCAGCTATCTGCCGCTGGTCGCCGATCGCGTGGTCAAGGCATATCGCGAACTGGGCGAGCAGGGCAAGGCGCTCGAATGGCTGCGCGGCCTGCTGAAGACGGGCCTCGCGGCCGAGCTGCTCGACACCGCCTATCGCACCGAACTGGAACTCGAAGGTCCCGCCGCCGCGGCCGCGCTGATGCGCGACCAGCTGCGCCGGCAGCCGTCGCTGCAGGCGCTGACGCGCTATTTCGATGCGCGCGCCGCGCTGGCCGCGCCGGCGCCGGCGACGGCCGATGTCGCCGAAGGCAATGGCGCGCCTGCCGCGGATGGAACCGCCGCCGATGCGACGCCGGCCGACGCGACCGCACAGGAAGACGCCGCCATTCGCGACCTGCTGCAGCTGCGCACCCGCAATCTGGCGCGCTACACCTGCCGCGAGTGCGGCTTCCGCGCGCGCCTGTTCTACTGGCAGTGCCCCGGCTGCAACCGCTGGGAATCCTACGCGCCGCGGCGCACCGAAGCGCTCGGCTGAGCCTGCGTCCAGCCTGATCCGCCCCGTCTCACGGAGTCGTCCTCATGAAAGTCACCATCATCGGCAGCGGTTATGTCGGCCTGGTCACCGGCGCCTGCCTGGCCGAGCTCGGCAACGATGTGTTCTGCCTCGACGTCGATGAAGAGAAGATCGCGCTGCTCAACGATGGCGGCGTGCCGATCTACGAGCCCGGCCTGAAGGACCTGATCCAGCGCAACCGCGAAGCGGGACGGCTGGTGTTCTCCACCGACGTCGCCGCGGCGGTCGACCACGCCGACGTGCAATTCATCGCGGTCGGCACGCCGCCGGACGAGGACGGCTCGGCCGATCTGCAGTATGTGCTGGCGGCCGCGCGCAATATCGGCCGGCACATGACCGGCTTCAAGATCGTGGTCGACAAGTCGACCGTGCCGGTCGGGACCGGCGACCGCGTCGCCGCCGTGATCCGCGAGGAGCTCGCCGCGCGCGGGCTCGAGGACCTGCAGTTCTCGGTGGTCTCCAATCCCGAATTCCTGAAGGAAGGCGCCGCGGTCGAGGACTTCATGCGGCCCGACCGCATCGTGCTCGGCTGCAACAACGACGCGGCCGGCCGCCATGCCAAGGCGATCATGCGGGCGCTGTACGCGCCATTCAACCGCAATCACGAGCGCACCTTCTATATGGACGTGCGCTCGGCCGAGTTCACCAAGTACGCGGCCAACTCGATGCTGGCGACGCGGATCTCGTTCATGAACGAACTGGCCAACCTGGCCGACGAGGTCGGCGCCGATATCGAGCTGGTGCGCCTGGGAATCGGTTCCGATCCGCGGATCGGCTACAGTTTCCTCTATGCCGGCGCAGGCTACGGCGGTTCGTGCTTTCCGAAGGACGTGCAGGCGCTGATGCGCACGGCCGCCGCGAGCGGCAAGGCGATGCGGGTGCTGGAGGCCGTCGAGGCGGTCAACGAGGCGCAGAAGCGCGTGCTCGGCGACAAGGTCGTGCGGCGCTTCGGCGAGGACCTGAGCGGGCGCACCTTCGCGATCTGGGGCCTGGCGTTCAAGCCCAATACCGACGACATGCGCGAGGCGCCGTCGCGCGTGCTGGCGCGCGAGCTGGTCTCGCGCGGCGCGTCGCTGCGGGTGCACGATCCGGTCGCGATGCAGGAGGCGCGGCGCGCGCTGGCGCAGGACCTGGCCGGCATCGAAGGCGGCTTCGAGCGCGTGACGTTCTGCGATGCGCAGATGGAGACGCTGGACGGCGCCGACGCGCTGGCGATCGTCACCGAATGGAAGGTGTTCCGCAGCCCGGACTTCGCGCAGATCCGGCGCCGCCTGAAGACGCCGGTCGTGTTCGACGGGCGCAATCTGTATGAGCCGGCCGCGATGCAGGAGGCCGGTATCGAGTATCACGCGATCGGCCGGCCCGCGGCGGCGGCCTGACGCAACATGCCGGTGCGGCCGCCGGGCGGCGCGCCGGCCAAAAGGAAGCTGATGAACAGGAACCCGATCTCTCGCGAACAGATCCGGCAATCGCGCATCCTGGTGGTGGGCGACATGATGCTGGACCGCTACTGGTTCGGCGATGTCGAACGGATCTCGCCCGAGGCCCCGGTCCCGGTGGTCCAGGTCAAGCGCAGCGAGGAGCGCCTGGGTGGCGCCGCCAACGTGGCGCGCAACGCCGCCGCGCTGGGCGCGACGGTCGGCATGCTGGGGGTGGTGGGCGACGACGAACCCGGCAGCATGCTGGAGAACCTGCTGACCGCCGAGCACGTGCAGCCGTTTCTCTACCGCGACCGCAGCGTCAATACGACGATCAAGCTGCGCGTGGTCGCGCACCAGCAGCAGCTGCTGCGCGTCGACTTCGAGAACCCGCCGGCGCACGAGGTGCTGCTGTCGGTGCAGGACCGTTTCCAGGCGCTGATCGGCGACTACCAGGTGCTGGTGCTGTCCGACTACGGCAAGGGCGGACTGACCCATGTCGCGCGCATGGTCGAGGGCGGCCGCGCCGCCGGCAAGATGGTGCTGGTCGACCCGAAAGGCGACGACTATTCGCGCTATCGCGGCGCCACGCTGATCACGCCGAACCGCGCCGAGATGCGCCATGTGGTCGGCGCCTGGAAGACCGAGGCCGACCTGACCATCCGCGCGCAGAACCTGCGCCGCGCGCTGCGGCTCGAAGCGCTGCTGCTGACGCGCTCCGAGGAAGGCATGACGCTGTACACCGAGGCCGAAGTGCTGCACGTCTCCGCGCAGGCGCGCGAGGTCTACGACGTGTCCGGCGCCGGCGACACCGTGATCGCGACGCTGGCCACCATGCTCGGCGCCGGCATTCCGCTGAAGGAAGCGGTGCAGCATGCCAACCGCGCCGGCGGCATCGTGGTCGGCAAGCTGGGCACGGCCGTGGTCAGCTACCCCGAACTGTTCGGCGCGGCGCAAGGCTGACGCCCCTTATCACTGCTGGATTCACCATGACCATCATCGTCACCGGCGCCGCCGGTTTCGTCGGCAGCAACCTCGTCAAGGGGCTGAACGAGCGCGGCGAGAACAACGTCATCGCGGTCGACAACCTGACCCGCGCCGACAAGTTCCACAACCTGGTCGATTGCGAGATCGCCGACTACCTGGACAAGACCGACTTCCTGGACCGCTTTGCGCGCGGCGAATTCGGCAAGGTCCGCGCGATCTTTCATGAAGGCGCCTGTTCGGACACGATGGAGACCGACGGCCGCTACATGATGGAGAACAACTACCGCTACACCAAGGCGCTGATGCAAGCGTGCCTGGAGCAGGGCGTGCAGTTTCTCTATGCGTCGTCGGCGGCGACCTACGGCGCCTCGCAGACCTTCAAGGAAGACCGCGAATACGAGAAGCCGCTGAACGTCTACGGCTACTCGAAGTTCCTGTTCGACCAGCTGGTGCGGCGCACGCTGCCGAACGCCCACTCGCAGATCGTCGGGTTCCGCTACTTCAACGTCTATGGTCCGCGCGAGGCGCACAAGGGCCGCATGGCTTCGGTGGCCTTCCACAACTTCAACCAGTTCCGCGCGGACGGCACCGTCAAGCTGTTCGGCGAATACGGCGGCTATGGCCCCGGCGGCCACAGCCGCGACTTCGTCTCGGTCGAGGACGTGGTCAAGGTCAACCTGTTCTTCCTGGACCATCCCGAGAAGTCTGGCATCTTCAATCTCGGCACCGGGCGCGCGCAGCCGTTCAACGACATCGCCACCACCGTGGTCAACACGCTGCGCGGCGCGGAAGGCAAGCCGCCGCTGACGCTGGAGGAGATGGAGCAGGAAGGGCTGATCGAATACATCAAGTTCCCCGATGCGCTGCGCGGCAAGTACCAGTGCTTCACGCAGTCCGACGTCTCGCGCCTGCGCGGCGCCGGCTATACCGCGCCGTTCTATACGGTCGAGGAAGGCGTGGCGCGTTATTGCCGCTGGCTGCTCGAGCGCGGGGGCTGAAGCCGGCGGCCGCCCGACTCTGTGACGGGCGGCGGCCGCTTCCCCGCTGTCGTTTCCCCGCAAACCGGCGCCGCGCTTTCCGCTCGAATCGCGTCAACTTTTGTTGCACGGCGCGCCGCCTGTCTCCCTGGCTCTTATTCTCGGCCTACCCCGTCGCGACGGCGGGGCGGCATGCCCGTCCGGGCATCGCCAACGAAGCCGAACTCCGGTCACCGGAGAAGGAGCCTGTTCATGATCAAGCAAACCTTGCTGGCGCTGGCATGCTGCCTGGGCATGTCGATGGCGCCGGCCGGCAGCGTGCTGGCCGCTGTCGACGTCAACAGTGCCGACGAGGCGGCGCTGACCACGGTCAAGGGAATCGGACCGGCGATGGCGCGCCGCATCGTCGAGGAGCGCGGCAAGCAGGGCGCGTTCAAGGACGCCAACGATCTGGTCGAGCGGGTCAAGGGCCTGGGGCCGAAGTCGGTGGTGCGTCTGCAGGGCGAGGGATTGAACATCGGCAAGGGTGGGGCGCTTCCCGCAGCAAAGGGCGGCAAGCAGCCCGCTGCCGCACCGAGCGCGGCGGTAGTCCCGCCGGCCGGCAAGGGTTCCGGCAAGACCAGCAAGGCCGCGCACTGAGCGGCCTGGCGGCCGCCGTCGGCCGATGCCGCCATCCTGGGCTGGTATGGCTCGTGCTAACGCCTGAGCGGCACGGCAATGTCGCGGCGCCGCCAATCGGATCCCGCGGCGCTTCGCAGGCCCTGGGCCAGGGAGTATGATGCGGGCGCTGCGGCAGGGCGCCTCGTTCGTCTCTCGATGGAGAGCGAAGGGGGCTGGCGGCGCGCGATGCGCGGACCGGGAGCCACCGGGGAACGCATGCCGCGCCGCCGCGGCAAGCGCTGCCGGCCACAACACATCACCAACACATCACCAGAAACGGCCGGGCGCGGCGCGCCAGCGGCCACCTCAGAACGGGAGCTCAACGATGGCGAATGGCGACGAGGCGGGATTCCTGCCGCGCTGGACACTGAAGACCGAAGGCGTGATCGCGCCCGATGAACGGCTGCCCGCGGGGCAGACCGTGCTGGCCGGCATCCAGCACGTGGTGGCGATGTTCGGCTCGACCGCGATCGCGCCGATCCTGATGGGCTTCAACCCCAATATCGCGATCCTGTTCTCGGGCATCGGCACGCTGATCTTCTTCCTGTGCGTGCGCGGCCGCGTGCCGAGCTACCTCGGTTCCAGCTTTGCCTTCATCGCCGTCGTGATCGCGGCCACCGGCTATGCCGGCAGCGGCCCGAATCCGAATATTCCGTTGGCGCTCGGCGGCATCATCGCCGCCGGCCTGCTTTACACCGTGATCGGCCTGGTGGTGCAGGCCGCCGGCTATGGCTGGGTCGAACGGCTGATGCCGCCGGTGGTGACCGGCGCCATCGTCGCCGCGATCGGGCTGAACCTGGCGCCGGTTGCGGTCAAGGCGGTCAGCGCCGCCGCGCTCGATACCTGGATCGGCCTGCTGACGGTGGTCGCGGTCGGGCTGGTGGCGGTGCGCGCGCCCGGCATGATCGGCCGGCTGCCCGTGCTGATCGGCGGGCTGATCGGCTATCTGGCCTACTGGGTCTGCGCCAATGCGTTCGGCCTGGGCAAGCCGATCGACTTCTCCGGCGTCGCCAGCGCCAGCTGGTTCGGCCTGCCGGCCTTCACCACGCCGGTGTTCGAGCTCAACGCGATGCTGCTGATCGCGCCGGTGGCGATCGTGCTGGTCGCGGAGAACCTGGGCCATATCAAGGCGATCGGCGTGATGACCGGCCGCAATCTGGACCCGTATATCGGCCGCGCCTTTATCGGCGACGGCGTCGCGACGATGCTGTCGGCCGCGGGCGGCGGTACCGGCGTGACGACCTATGCCGAGAACATGGGCGTGATGGCAGTGACGCGCATCTATTCGACGCTGATCTTCGTGGTCGCCGCGCTGGTGGCGATCCTGCTGGGCTTCTCGCCCAAGTTCGGTGCGCTGATCCTGACCATTCCCGGTCCGGTGATCGGCGGCCTGACCATCGTCGTGTTCGGCCTGATCGCGGCCACCGCGGGCCGGATCTGGGTCGAGAACCGCGTCGACTTCTCCGATTCGCGCAATCTGATCACCGTCGGCGCCACGCTGACGGTCGCTGCCGGCGATCTGACGCTGCGCTTCGGCGGCATGACGCTGGGCGGCATCGGGACCGCCACCTTCGGCGCGATCCTGCTGTATCACCTGCTCGGCAAGGGGCGCGCGCGCGCCTGATGAACCGGGGCGGGGCACGCGCAAGCTGCCTCGCCGCGCTTGCCGCCGCGCTGGCGGCAGGGTCATGACGACTGCATTACAATGGGCGCCGACATTTGGACTCGCCCCATCATGGCCTACAAGACGATCGAAGACACCATCGGCAATACGCCGCTGGTGCAACTGCAGCGTATTCCCGGAGCCGCCAACGCCGAGCGCGGCAATGTGATTCTCGGCAAGCTCGAAGGCAACAATCCCGCCGGCTCCGTCAAGGACCGCCCCGCGCTGTCGATGATCGCGCGTGCCGAAGCGCGCGGCCGCATCAAGCCCGGCGACACGCTGATCGAAGCGACGTCGGGCAATACCGGCATCGCGCTGGCGATGGCCGCCGCGATCCGCGGCTACAAGATGGTGCTGATCATGCCCGAGGACCTCAGCATGGAGCGCCGCCAAAGCATGGCGGCCTACGGCGCCGAGATCATCCTGACACCGGTCAAGGGCGGCATGGAATACGCGCGCGATCTGGCCGATTCGATGGAGCGCGACGGCAAGGGCATCATCCTCGACCAGTTCGCCAATCCCGATAATCCGCAGTCCCACTACGAGACCACCGGTCCCGAAATCTGGCGCGACACCGAAGGACGCGTCACGCATTTCGTCTCGGCGATGGGCACCACCGGCACCATTACCGGGGTGTCGCGCTATCTGAAGGAACAGAACCCGGCGATCCAGATCGTCGGCGCGCAACCGGCCGAAGGCTCGCGCATTCCGGGCATCCGCAAATGGCCGGAAGCCTATATGCCGAAGATCTACGATCCGCGCCATATCGACCGCACCGAGCCGGTCAGCCAGGCCGACGCCGAACACATGGCCCGCCGGATGGCGCGCGAGGAAGGCATCTTCTGCGGTATCTCGGCCGCCGGCGCGCTGTGCGTGGCGCTGCGGATTGCCGAGGAGGTCCGCGACGCAACGATCGTGTTTGTCGTCTGCGATCGCGGCGACCGTTATCTGTCGACCGGCGTTTTCCCCGCCTGAACCGAGTCGACCAGGGCCGGCGCCGTCCGCCAGAAGCGGGGCAGGCGCCGGCCCGACCATTGGTCCTTACACCATCGCCGCCTTGACGGCCTCGCCCAGCTGATAGACCGCCAGCGCGTAGAAGAAGCTGCGGTTGTAGCGCGTCAGCACGTAGAAGTTGCGCAGCCCGAGCATGTAGTCGGTGGGCGCATCGGGCGTCGGCAGGTCCACCACCAGCACCCCGGTCTCGCCTTCGCGCGCCACGTCGATCGGCTCGTCCAGCCGCAGCCCGGCGCGCGTCAGCTGATTCAGCGTGCGCGTCGGCCACGGTTCGCCGTCGGCCGCGGCCGCCGCGATGCCGCGGCTGCCTTCGTCCTGCGCCAGGCGCCACACCACCGGCCGGCCGGCCTCCCATCCGTGCAGTTGCAGAAAGCGGCCGACGCTGCCGATCGCGTCGACCGGGCTGTTGCGCAGGTCGATATGGCCGTCGCGGTCGAAGTCGGCCGCGTATTCGCGCAGGCTGGTCGGCATGAACTGCGGAATGCCGATCGCGCCCGCGTACGAGCCGAGCACCGAGAACACGTCGGTGCGGGTATCGCGGCACCACAGCAGGTAGTCCTGCAGCTGCGCGCGGAACATGGCCGAGCGGCTGGCACGGTTGGGCGTATCGGGATAGTCGAAGGCCAGCGTCGACAGCGAGTCGAGCACGCGGAAGTTGCCCATGTCGCGTCCGTAGATCGTCTCGACGCCGATGATGCCGACGATGACCGAGGCCGGCACGCCGAATTCGCTTTCGGCGCGGCGCAGCGTGTCGCGGTGCTGCTGCCAGAAGCGCACGCCCGCATTGATGCGAATCGGTTCGATGAAGCGCGAGCGGTAGGCGCGCCAGCTTTTGCGGCCCGGCGTGGTCGGCGGCATGATCAGCCGCGCCACCGTGGCCGAGTAGACGGCCTGTCCAAACCAGTCGTTCAGGGTCGCGCGCGAGAAGCCGTGCCTGGCGACCATCTCGTCGATGAAGGCGGCCGCCTGCGGGTTGCTGCCGTTGCGATAGCGGCCGGGATCGATCTCTTCTTCCTGAAGGCTGACGCGGCGCTTGCCGGCCGCCAGCAGCGAGGGGGTGGCGCCGCACAGGCCAAGCGCCACGGAGCAGAGCGCGGCGCCCAGCAGCGGACGGCGCAGGTTACGCGTGTGTTCGGTCATGGTGTCCTTTGCAAGTCGGACCGAGTATAGCGGACGCATCCGACGCAAAACATCACGGGACGATACGACCCGGCGGCGAAGGCGGGCCCGCGTTGCCGGGCCATCCGCTGTGCTAACGTACGGGGATGGAGACAGCGGCGCGCCCCGACGGCGTGCCCGCCACGCGCCCAACAACGCCTCGATAAACGCGCTGAAACATCCCATGCCGACCGGCTACTACACGCATCCCGAATTCCTGCTGCACGAGATGGGTCACTTCCATCCCGAGTGCCCGGAACGTCTGACCGCCATCGAAGACCATCTGATCTCGCACGGCATCGACGGCCTGCTGGACCGCCGCGAGGCGCCGGCCGCCAGCCGCGAGCAGATCGAGCGCGTGCACCTGCCCGGCTATGTCGACGGGCTGCACCAGGCCAGTCCCGCCAGCGGCTACCATGCGATCGATCCCGATACCGCGATGAACGCGCATACGCTGGCCGCGGCCACGCATGCGGCGGGTGCCGCGGTGGCCGCGACCGACGCGGTGATCGCCGGCGAACTGGAGAACGCCTTCTGCTGCGTGCGGCCGCCCGGCCACCACGCCGAGCCCGATCGCGCGATGGGCTTCTGCTTCTACAACAACGTCGCGATCGCCGCCCGCCATGCGCTCGACGCCCACGGGCTCGAGCGCGTGGCGATCATCGACTTCGACGTGCATCACGGCAACGGCACCGAGGCCGCCTTCCGCGGCGACGAGCGTGTGCTGATGTGCAGCTTTTTCCAGCATCCGTTCTACCCGTACAGCGGCACCGAGCACGTCGCCAACAACATGGCCAATATTCCGCTGCCGGCCTATACCAACGGCATGGCGGTGCGCGAGGTGGTCGAGACGATCTGGATGCCGCGGCTGCAGGCCTTCCGCCCGCAGATGCTGTTCATCTCGGCGGGCTTCGACGCGCATCGCGAGGACGACCTGGGCCAGATGGGGCTCGTGGAGCAGGACTACGCCTGGATCACGACGGAGCTGATGGCGCTGGCGCGGCAGCACGCGCAGGGGCGCATCGTCAGCTGCCTCGAAGGCGGCTACAACCTCAGCGCGCTGGGCCGCAGCGTGCTGGCGCATCTGAAGGTGCTGCTGGAGAAATAGGCCGCAGCGGGGCCACCGCGGCACGACAACGTCAGATCAGCAAACCAGGAGACCATCATGGCCGAATCGGAACACGCGCAAGCCGCCGGCGCACTGCTGAGGCAAAGCGAAGATGCCCCGGGCGTGCTGCGCCTGACGCTGCAACGTCCCGACGCCTTCAATGCGCTGTCCGAGGCGCTGATCGACGCGGTAACCGAGGCGCTGACCCGCATCGCCGCCGATCCCGCCGTGCGGGTCGTGGTGCTCGCCGGCGCGGGCCGGGCCTTCTGCGCCGGGCACGATCTGCGCGAGATGCGCGCCCAGCCTTCCCACGATTACTACCGCCGGCTGTTCGACCGCTGCACGCGCATGATGCTGGCGATCCAGCGCATGCCGCAGCCGGTGATCGCGCGCGTGCACGGCATTGCCACCGCCGCCGGCTGCCAGCTGGTGGCGATGTGCGACCTCGCGGTCGCGGCCGACGACGCACGCTTTGCGGTCTCGGGCGTCAACCTCGGTCTGTTCTGCTCGACTCCCGGCGTGGCGCTGTCGCGCAACCTGCATCGCAAGCACGCGATGGAGATGCTGCTGACCGGCGAGATGATCGGCGCCCGCGAGGCGCAGGCGCGCGGCCTGGTCAACCGGGTGGTGCCGGCCGCCGAGCTGGACGGCGAGGTGGCGAAGCTGGCCACCAGCATCTGCGCGAAGCCCGCGGCGGCGATCGCCGCGGGCAAGGGCCTGTTCTACCGCCAGCTCGAAATGGGCGTGGAGGCCGCTTACCAGCTGGCCGGGCAGACCATGGCGTGCAACATGATGGACGAGTCGGCGCTGGAGGGCGTGCAGGCGTTCATCGACAAGCGGCCGCCGGCCTGGCGCTCGAGTTGATATACCGGCACTCGGAGTCGGCGCCTTATTCCCTTTTCGTCTAAAGACATCGGCAAAAAGTCGTTTCTGGTAAGAAGCGGATCGCTTAAAATAGCCCGTTAATCCAAAAACGATAAATGCGGCAGCAGCGCTGGAGACCCCGTCCCGGCTGTTGCCGTTTTCTTTTCGCTCTGTCTCATGATCGAACTGCAAGGTCTCTCGCAGCGATTCCCCGGTGCGACCGGGGATGTGCACGCTTTGCGGGATGTCAGCCTGTCCATCGCGGCCGGCGAAGTCTTCGGCATCATCGGCCGCAGCGGCGCCGGCAAGAGTACGCTGGTGCGCGCCATCAATCTGCTGAACCGTCCGACCGCCGGCCGCGTGATCGTCGCCGGGCAGGACCTGACCGCGCTCGACGCGTCGGCGCTGCGGCTGGCGCGCCGCGACATCGGCATGATCTTCCAGCATTTCAACCTGCTGTCCTCGCGCACCGTCTACGACAACGTGGCGCTGCCGCTGGAGCTGGCCGGCAAGAGCCGCGACGAGATCGCCGCGACGGTACTGCCGCTGCTGGACCTGGTCGGCCTGTCGGCGCTGAAGGATCGTTATCCGGCGCAGATCAGCGGCGGGCAGAAGCAGCGCGTCGGCATTGCGCGCGCGCTGGCCAGCAAGCCCAAGGTGCTGCTGTCGGACGAGGCCACTTCGGCGCTCGACCCGGAAACCACGCGCTCCATTCTCGATCTGCTCAAGCAGATCAACCGCGACCTGGGGCTGACCATCGTGATGATCACGCACCAGATGGAGGTCATCAAACAGGTCTGCGATCGCGTCGCGGTGCTCGACGCCGGCTGCGTGGTCGAGCAGGGCCAGGTCATCGACGTCTTCCTGCGGCCGCAGCATGCGGTCACGCGCGCAATGATCGGCGACGTGATCTCGCAGGAGCTGCCGCCGAGCGTGCTCAAGCGCGTCGAGAGCCGGCTCGGCAACGGGCGTGACCACGTCTATCGTCTCGCGTTCACCGGCGAGGGCGTCGACCAGCCGGTGCTGGCGCAGGCGATCCGCCGCTACGGGCTGGACTTCAACATCCTGCACGGGCATATCGACGAGATCCAGGGACAGGCGTTCGGCTCGCTGGCCATCATGGCCACCGGCGAGACCGACAACGTCCGGGCGGCAATGGCATTCCTGCAGCAGCAGGGCGTGGTGGTGGAGGAGTACGAGCATGTGGTCTGAGCTGTTCGACCTGTTTGTGACCTCGCTGGGCGAGACCCTGGTGATGGTCGGCATCTCGGGCGTGATCGGCGCGCTGCTGGGCGTGCCGCTCGGCGTGGTGCTGCATCTGACCGACCGCGGCGGCCCGCTGGCGCACCCGTTGTTCAACCGGCTGATCGGCGTGGTCGTCAACGCCGTGCGCTCGATCCCGTTCATCATCCTGCTGGTGGTGGTGATTCCGTTTACCCGTTTCCTCGCCGGCTCGTCGATCGGTACCGCGGCGGCCGTGGTGCCGCTGACGATCGCCGCGATTCCGTTCATCGCGCGGCTGGTCGAGAGCGCGCTGCGCGAGGTCGACAAGGGCCTGGTCGAGGCGGCGCAATCGATGGGCGCCAGCACCGGCCAGATCGTCTGGAAGGTGCTGCTGCCCGAGGCGATGCCCGGCATCGTCGCCGGCCTGACCATCACCTTCGTCAGCCTGGTCGGCTACTCGGCGATGGCCGGCGCGATCGGCGGCGGGGGCCTGGGCGACCTCGGCATCCGCTATGGCTACCAGCGCTACATCACCGAGGTGATGGTGGCCGTGGTGCTGATCCTGATCGTGCTGGTGCAGGCCGTGCAGAGCTTCGGCGACTGGCTGGTCCGCCGGATCAGCCATCGCTGAGCGCCATGTCGCACCGGCCGGGATCGTTTCGTTTTCCGTTTCATTTTTGCTTTACCCCAGACTCAACCCAGAACGCATCGCAAAGGAAGTCAGACATGCAACGTCGTAGCCTGCTGCAATGGATCATCGGCGCCGCGCTCGGCGCCAGCCTCGCCACCGCCGCGGTGGCGCAGGACAAGCCGATCAAGATCGGCGTGACCGGTGGTCCGCACGCCCAGATCATGGAACAGGTCAAGAAGGTCGCCGCCAAGGATGGTCTCAATATCCAGGTCGTCGAGTTCAGCGACTACATCCAGCCGAACGCCGCGCTGGCTGCGGGCGATCTCGATGCCAACAGCTACCAGCACCTGCCGTACCTCGAAGCCCAGATGAAGGACCGCGGCTACAAGTTCGCCAACGTCGGCTACACCGTCACGTTCCCGATGGGCGTCTACTCGAAGAAGATCAAGTCGCTGGACCAGCTCAAGCAAGGTGCGCGCGTCGGCGTGCCCAACGACCCGACCAACGGCGGCCGCGGCCTGCTGCTGCTGCAGAGCAAGGGCGTGATCAAGCTGCGCGCGGACGCCGGCCTGAAGGCCACGCCGCTGGACATCGTCGCGAATCCGAAGAAGCTGCGCATCGTCGAACTGGACGCCGCGCAACTGCCGCGCTCGCTGGACGACCTGGATGCCGCAGCGATCAACGGCAACTACGCGGAATCGGCCGGCCTGTCGCCGACCAAGGACGCGATCGCGATGGAAGGCCCGAAGGGTCCGTACGCCAACCTGATCGCCGTGCGCGAGGCCGACAAGAACAAGCCTTGGGTCGCCAAGCTGATCAAGGCCTATCACTCGCCGGAGATCAAGCAGTACGTGACCACGACCTTCAAGGATTCGGTGATCACGGCCTGGTAAGCCGCGAGCCGGGCGTCACGGCCGGGTATCGAACAAAACCTCGAATCCGGCCGCTGGCGCTGTGCCGCGATGGGTTTTCTGCGGCACAATACGGGTCACCAGATCGCTTGCCGGGCTATGCCCGGCAATTCTTTGCCTATAAAATAGTACGGTCGTTCGAAAATTCCGGGCGCCGCCGACCCGGTGGTTATAATGGCGAGCGAACCAAATTTCTGACAATCAGTGGAGTGAGCGCATGAAAGTACTCGTCGCAGTCAAGCGCGTGGTTGACTACAACGTCAAGGTCCGTGTGAAGTCCGATGGCTCGGGCGTCGACCTGGCCAACGTGAAGATGAGCATGAACCCGTTCGACGAGATCGCCGTGGAAGAGGCGGTCCGCTTGAAGGAAGCCGGCGTGGCCACCGAGGTCGTGGCGGTCTCCTGCGGCGTGGCGCAATGCCAGGAAACGCTGCGCACCGCGATGGCGATCGGCGCCGACCGCGGCATCCTCGTCGAGAGCAGCGAAGACCTGCAGCCGCTGGCCGTGGCCAAGCTGCTGAAGGCGCTGATCGACAAGGAGCAGCCGCAGCTGGTGATCCTGGGCAAGCAGGCGATCGACGACGACTCCAACCAGACCGGCCAGATGGTGGCCGCGCTGGCCGGCCTGCCGCAGGCGACCTTCGCCTCGAAGGTCGTGATCGCGGATGGCAAGGCCTCGGTGACCCGCGAAGTCGACGGCGGCCTCGAAACGCTGTCGGTCAAGCTGCCGGCGGTGGTGACCACCGACCTGCGCCTGAACGAGCCGCGCTACGTCACGCTGCCGAACATCATGAAGGCCAAGAAGAAGCCGCTGGAAACCGTGAAGCCGGAAGACCTGGGCGTCGACGTGGCGCCGCGTCTGCAGACGCTGAAGGTCGTCGAGCCGCCCAAGCGCAGCGCGGGCGTGATGGTGCCGGACGTCGCGACGCTGGTGCAGAAGCTCAAGAACGAAGCCAAGGTCATCTAAGCGCGCCAGGAGATACGAACATGACTGCACTCGTCATTGCTGAACACGACAATCAATCGATCAAGGGCGCGACCCTGAATACCGTGACCGCCGCGGCCCAGTGCGGCGGCGACGTCCACGTGCTGGTGGCAGGCGCCAACGCCCAGGCCGCCGCCGAGGCCGCCGCGAAGATCGCCGGCGTCACCAAGGTGCTGCTGGCCGACGCGCCGTACTTCGGCGAAGGCCTGGCCGAGAACGTCGCCGAGCAGGTGCTGGCGATCGCCAGCGACTACAGCCACATCCTGGCGCCGGCCACCGCCTACGGCAAGAACGTGCTGCCGCGCGTCGCCGCCAAGCTGGACGTGGCCCAGCTGTCGGACATCACCAAGGTCGACGGCCCGGACACCTTCGAGCGCCCGATCTATGCCGGCAACGCGATCGCCACGGTCAAGTCGTCGGACAAGACCAAGGTGATCACCGTGCGCGGCACCGCCTTCGATCCGGCCGCCGCGGAAGGCGGTTCGGCCTCGGTCGACACCGTGCCCGCCGTGGCCGATGCCGGCATCTCGCAATTCGTGTCGCGTGAAGTGACCAAGAGCGATCGCCCCGAACTGACCGCCGCCAAGATCATCGTGTCGGGCGGCCGTGGCGTGGGCTCGGGCGAGAACTACACCAAGGTGCTGACGCCGCTGGCCGACAAGCTGGGCGCCGCGCTGGGCGCCTCGCGCGCGGCGGTGGACGCCGGCTTCGTGCCGAACGACTACCAGGTCGGCCAGACCGGCAAGATCGTCGCGCCCCAGCTGTATATCGCCGTCGGTATCTCGGGCGCGATCCAGCATCTGGCCGGCATGAAGGACTCCAAGGTGATCGTCGCGATCAACAAGGACGCCGAGGCGCCGATCTTCTCGGTCGCCGACTACGGCCTGGTGGGCGACCTGAACACCGTGGTGCCGGAGCTGGTGGCGGCGCTGGGCTGATCGCAGGCCCTGCCGCGGCGCCGCCCGGTGCCGCGGCAGGACGAAGCCGGCCAGCACAAGAAAAAGGAAAAGCCAAGACAAGCCGTTCCGGGCCCGCCCGCGAGCGGCTTTTTTATACGCTGCATCGAACGATTGCAGTCAGCAGGCTGCAGCGACCCATTGCGATAACGGAGACTTCGATGACCTACCGCGCCCCGCTCAAGGACATGCTGTTCGCGATCAACGAACTGGCCGGGCTGGATGCCATCAGCCAGCTGCCAGGCTTCGAGGAAGCGACGGCCGACACCGCGCAGGCGGTGCTCGAGGAAGCGGCCAAGTTCACCGAGCAGGTGATCGCGCCGCTGAACCGCGCCGGCGACATCGAGCCGAGCAGCTGGAAGGACGGCGCGGTCACCACCACGCCGGGATTTCGCGAGGCGTTCCGCCAGTTCGGCGAGGGCGGCTGGCAGGGCGTGCTGCATCCGCAGGAATTCGGCGGCCAGGGTCTGCCCAAGCTGATCGCCACCGCCTGCAACGAGATGCTGAATTCGGCCAACCTGTCGTTCGCGCTGTGCCCGCTGCTGACCGACGGCGCCATCGAGGCACTGCTGACCGCCGGCAGCGACGCGCAGCGCCAGGTCTTCCTGCCCAAGCTGATCTCGGGCCAGTGGACCGGCACGATGAACCTGACGGAGCCGCAGGCCGGTTCGGACCTGGCGGCGGTGCGCACGCGCGCCGAGCCGCAGGGCGACGGCACCTACAAGCTGTTCGGCACCAAGATCTTCATCACCTACGGCGAGCACGACATGGCCGAGAACATCGTCCATCTCGTGCTCGCGCGGACGCCGAATGCACCGGAAGGCGTCAAGGGCATCTCGCTGTTCATCGTGCCGAAGTTCCTGGTCAACCAGGACGGCTCGCTGGGCGCGCGCAACGACGTGCATTGCGTGTCGATCGAGCACAAGCTGGGCATCAAGGCCAGCCCGACCGCGGTGCTGCAGTTCGGCGACCACGGCGGCGCGATCGGCACGCTGGTCGGAGAGGAGAACCGCGGCCTCGAGTACATGTTCATCATGATGAATGCGGCCCGCTTCTCGGTCGGCATGCAGGGCATCGCGGTGTCCGAGCGCGCCTATCAGCAGGCCGTGGCCTATGCCCGCGAGCGCGTGCAGAGCCGCCCGGTCGACGGTTCGGCCCGGCAGGCGGTCACGATCATCCATCATCCGGACGTCAGGCGCATGCTGATGACGATGCGCGCGCTGACCGAAGGGGCGCGGGCGCTGGCCTACGTCGGCGCGGCGGCCTGCGATACCGCGCACCAGCATCCGGACGAGGCGGTACGCCGCGAACACCAGGCGTTCTACGAATTCCTGGTGCCGGTGATCAAGGGCTGGAGCACCGAGCTGTCGATCGACGTGACCAGCCTGGGTGTGCAGGTCCACGGCGGCATGGGCTTCATCGAGGAGACCGGCGCGGCGCAGCATTATCGCGATGCGCGCATTTTGCCGATCTACGAGGGCACCACCGCGATCCAGGCCAACGATCTGGTCGGCCGCAAGACGGTGCGCGATGGCGGTGCGGTCGCGCGCGGCATCTGCGCGCGAATTGCCGAGACCGAGGCCGCGCTGGCCGCGCACGGCGGCGCGCCGTTCGCCGCGATGCAGGCGCAGTTGGCCAAGGGCCGTGCCGCGCTGGAGCAGGCGATCGACTTCATCGTGGCCAATGGCAAGACCGATCCCAACGCGGCATTTGCCGGCAGCGTGCCGTATCTGAAGCTGTGCGGCATCGTGTTCTCGGGCTGGCAGCTCGGGCGCGCGATGCTGGCCGCCGACGCGCGGCGTGCCGAGGACCCGGCCTTCCACGAGGCCAAGATCGCTACCGCGCATTTCTTCGCCGAGCA
Organism: Cupriavidus gilardii; assembly: GCF_013347325.1. Taxonomy (NCBI): domain Bacteria; kingdom Pseudomonadati; phylum Pseudomonadota; class Betaproteobacteria; order Burkholderiales; family Burkholderiaceae; genus Cupriavidus; species Cupriavidus gilardii. The sequence goes on from NZ_CP054626.1 coordinate 872,750, forward strand.
CGTGCTGTCGCAGGCCGGCGGCATTCGCGATGCGATCGTGGCCGGCGCGCCGGCGGCGCTGGCGCTGAGCGAGGCGCAGTTCTGACGGCGGTGGAGGTGGAGGCAAAAAAAAAAAGACGGCCGGTTGGCCGTCTTTTTTTTGCGCAGTCTTTTCTCAGGCCGTGGCCGGACGCGGTGCCGGCTGCCGGGCCGTCTGCTGCAGATAGCGCGCCACCGACAGATCTTCCGCGCGGATCGCGGGCGAGGCGCCGGACACCAGGTCGGCGAGCAGCTTGCCGGAGCCGCAGGCCATGGTCCAGCCCAGCGTGCCGTGGCCGGTATTGAGCCATAGCCCCTTGACCGGCGTCGGGCCGACGATCGGCGTGCCGTCCGGCGTCATCGGGCGCAGGCCGGTCCAGAACGAGGCGCGCGCCACGTCGCCGGCGCCCGGGAACAGGTCCGTCACCACGTGTTCCAGCGTGCGGCGCTTGGCCGGATCGAGCGAACGGTCATAGCCGACGATCTGCGCCATGCCGCCGACGCGGATGCGGTCGTCGAAGCGGGTGATTGCGACCTTGTAGGTCTCGTCCAGCACCGTCGACACCGGGCTGCGCGCGGCGTCGGTCATCGGCACGGTGATCGAGAACCCCTTCAGCGGATAGACCGGAATGCGCACGAAGTCCTTGATGAACGGCGTCGACCAGCTGCCCAGCGCGACCACCACGGCATCGGCGAAGATCGGCTCGCCGCCGACGATGGCGCCGGTCACCGCGGTGCCCTGGGTCATCAGGCTGTCGATCGACCGGTTGTACAGGAACTGCACGCCCAGGCCCTCGGCCATGGCCGCCAGCCGTTGGGTAAACAGCTGGCAGTCGCCGGTTTCGTCGTTGGGCAGGCGCAGGCCGCCGGTCAGCTTGTGGCTGACCGCGGCCAGCGCCGGTTCGCTCGCGGCGAGATCCTCGCGCGACAGCAATTGATAGGGCACGCCGGCTTCCTCGAGCACGGCAATGTCCCTGGCCGCGCCTTCGAGCTGCTCGTCGGTGCGGAACACCTGCAGCGTGCCTTGCTGCCGGCCCTCGTAGGCGATGCCGGTTTCGGCGCGCAGCGCGCGGATGCAGTCGCGGCTGTACTCGGCCAGCCGCACCATGCGCTCCTTGTTGACCGCGTAGCGGTCGGCGCTGCAGTTCATCAGCATCTGCCACATCCACTGCAGCTGGAACAGCGTGCCGTCGGGCCGGATCGACAGCGGCGCATGCTGCTGGAACATCCATTTGATGGCCTTCAGCGGCACGCCGGGCGCCGCCCACGGCGAGGCATAGCCGGGGGAGATCTGGCCGGCATTGGCAAAGCTGGTGCCGAGCGCCGGCGCCGCTTCGCGATCGATCACGGTGACCTGATGGCCGGCACGGGCCAGATACCAGGCGCTGGTCACGCCGATCACGCCACTGCCAAGAACGAGAACACGCATTGCGATGGACCCCAACCAGGATGTCGGTTTTATGAAGGTATATCCGCTATGGTATTGCAATCAAACCAGTCATAATTACCGAAAATTTCCCTAAAAAAGGAAAAAATCATGAGAACGACCCGCCAGCCGGTACGCGGCCTGGACCGCCTCGACCGCCGCATTCTCGCCGTGCTGCAGGCCGATGGCCGCATCTCGATGAAAGACCTCGCCGAGGCGGTCGGGCTGACCATCACGCCGTGCATCGAGCGGGTCAAGCGGATGGAGCGCGACGGTGTCATCATGGGCTACTACGCCCGCCTGAATCCGGCCCTGCTGGGCAGCGCGCTGCTGGTCTTCGTCGAGATCACGCTGAACAACAAGGCCGGCAACATGTTCGAGCAGTTCCGGCGCGAGGTGCTGCGCATTCCCGAGGTGATGGAGTGTCATCTGGTGTCGGGCGATTTCGACTACCTGATCAAGGCGCGCATCCGCGAGATCGGCGAATATCGCCGGCTGCTCGGCGACATCCTGCTGCAACTACCAGGTGCCGCCCAGTCCAAGAGTTATGTCGTGATGGAAGAGATCAAGGAGACGCTGGCCATCCCCGTCGACGAGAAGAGCCAGCCTGCATGAGATGAAGGACAACGCGCGCAAGGGACGCCACACCGGCTCTCGCGAAGCGGGCCGGACGGCGGATGACGCCGCCGCCGAGCCGGCGATGCTGCGGCCACCGCCTCGACCGCTGAAGGGGCGTGGTGCCGTCAGCAATCTGCAGGGGCGTTTCGAGCGGGATACCCGCGAGCCCTTTGACGATGGCTGGGGTCCGGCCGACATCGGCGAGCACGAGGCCGCCGCGGGCGGCGAGAGCCGGGAAGGCGCCGCCGCCGAACCGGCCCCGCCGAAGCTGATCACCCGCGTCACGCAGGAGCAGGCCCGCTCCATCCTCAGCCGGAATTCGTCGCCGGACATTCCGTTCGGCGTCTCGCTGAATCCCTATCGCGGTTGCGAGCATGGCTGCATCTATTGCTTCGCGCGTCCGACGCACGCCTATCTCGACCTGTCGCCGGGGCTGGACTTCGAGACGCAGCTGTTCGCCAAGGCCAATGCCGCCGAGCGGCTGCGCGAGACGCTGTCGCGGCCGTCCTACCGATGCGAGCTGATCGCGCTGGGCGTCAACACCGACGCCTATCAACCGATCGAGCGGACCCAGCGCATCACGCGCCAGGTGCTGGAGGTGCTGCACGAATGCCACCATCCGGTCGCGCTGATCACCAAGTCGTCGCTGATCGAGCGCGACATCGATCTGCTGGCGCCGATGGCCGCCCGGCGGCTCGCGGTCGCCGCGATCACGATCACGACGCTCGATGCCGAGATCGCACGCACGCTGGAGCCGCGCGCGGCCACGCCGTCGCGACGGCTGCGGACGATCCGCACGCTGTCGGAGGCCGGCATTCCGGTCGCGGTCAGCGTGGCGCCGGTCATTCCCTTCATCACCGAGCCCGATCTGGAGCGCATTCTGGAGGCGGCGCGCGAGGCCGGCGCGGTCTATGCGAACTACATCGTGCTGCGCCTGCCGTGGGAGGTCGCGCCACTGTTCCAGCAATGGCTGGAGGCGCATTTCCCCGACCGGGCCGAGCGCGTGATGAATCGCGTCCGCGAGATGCGTGGCGGCAAGGATTACGATGCGGATTTCTCGACCCGCATGCGCGGCACCGGGGTCTGGGCGGACCTGATGCGCCAGCGCTTCCACAAGGCCGCCGATCGCCTCGGCTTTCGCTATCACCGCTTCGATCTGGATACCTCGCAGTTTGTCCCGCCCGCGCCGCCCGCCGGCATGCGCCGCGGCGCACGGGGTCCCCGCAAGCAACAGGACGACGCACAAGGTTCGCTGTTCTGAACCTGCGGGTTTGTACAAGTGCGACCCGCTGTCCATAATGGCTGTTCGATCCGCCGCGCCCGCCGCCGCCGCCTGCGGTGCGGTCGCGCTGCCGGCCATCTCGGCGTCGCCTTGGGGAAGCCATGATCCATCTGATGCAGCACGGCGGCCGCGCGGCCTTCGATCCGGTCGTGATGTGGGGCGAGCTGACCCAGCAGGCGCTCGCTGCCGGGCCGTATCCGCTGGCCGCGGCCACGCACCGCCGCCGTTTCGAACACTGCTACCGCTGGTTCCAGACCTGGCTCGCGCCGTTCGGCACGGCCCGTTTCGACTTCGATGACATCGAGGTAGATGGCATGCGCAAGCCGGTCAGCGAGAGCACGGTAGCCGTGACGCCGTTCTGCACGCTGCGGGCATTCCAGTGTCCTTCGCCGTCCCGCCGCAAGCCGCGCGCGCGCGTGCTGCTGTGCGCGCCGCTGGCCGGCCATCGCGCGGTGCTGATGCGCGATACCGTCGCGGCATTGCTGCCGCATGCGGACGTCTACGTCACCGACTGGGCCGATGCGCGCGATGTGCCGCGTGAAGCCGGCGCCTTCGGCCTTGACGATTACGTGCTGCTGGTGGAGCGCTTCATCCGTCAGCTCGATCCCGCCGGTCTGCATGTGCTTGCGGTCTGCCAGGCGACGGTGCCGGTGCTGGCCGCGGTCTCGCGCGTCGCGCAAGCCGATGGCGCCGAGCCGGCGACGCTGACGCTGATGGGCGGGCCGATCGATCCGCGGCTCGGGCCCACCACGCTCGATCGCGTCGCCGCCACGCTGTCGCTGCCGTGGCTCGAGGCGACCGCGATCGATGTGGTGCCCAGCGGCTATGCCGGTGCGGGGCGGCGCATCTATCCGGGCTTCCTGCAATATCCGGCGCTGGTCGCGGCGCAGCCGGACCGGCACGCGACGCTGATGTTCGACTGGCTATGCCGGCGCCAGGCCGTGGATGCGGATACCGCGCGCGAGATCGAGCGTGCCGTCGCGCAATACGGTGCCGTGCTCGACATGACCGCGGAATTCTTCTTCGACACGCTGCGCGTGGTGTTCCAGCAGATGCTGCTGCCCAAGGGCGCGTGGCGGGTTGCCGGCGAGATGGTGCGTCCCGACAGTCTGCGGCGAACCCGCCTGCTGACCGTCGAGGCCGAGCGCGACGACATTTCCGGGCCCGGACAGACGCATGCTGCGCAGGGCCTGTGCAGCGGCCTGCCGACACGATGCCGCGAACGGCTGACGATCGAACGTTGCGACCACTATGGTCTGTTCAGCGGCGCACGCTGGCGCGAGACGGTGCATCCCGCGGTGCGCCGCTGGCTCGCGGCGGCCTAGTTCATTGCCGGCCGGGCCGCACAGGGTTCGCCGCGGCATGGGGCCGCACCGCGCCTGCCCGCACCGGGCCGGCCGATCGCGGCGCCATGTCGTCGTCCATCATCCTGCAGGCCAGGTCCAGCGCGGCGACCGCGTCGTCGTGCGACAGGCCGGACGCGCGCATCAGTCTGACGGTCAACGCGGCCACCCGGCCCACTTCATAGCTGGGAACGTTCATGTCCACTCCTGGAGTTCACCGACCTTGCAAACATCGCGTTCAGTATGGTCGACGAACGGCGCAATGGGGTTGACGTGGATCAGCAAAACGAACGGCGCACGCGCACGGCTGCGATGTCCGCCGCGGCAATGTCGTTCCGCGCTATTGCGACAGCTCGCGCGCCGCTTCGACCTGCGACTCGAAGAAGGTCTGGAAGCTGATGGCCAGTCCTGCTATCAGCAGGCCGGTGCCGATCAGCAGCGACAGGATCACCAGGATCACGACGGGCCAGCCGGAGCGGGTCGGTTCGCCGTCCGGATTGAAGCGCGTGTCCCAACGCTCGTCCGGCCGCAGCCCATAGACGATGGCCGCCAGGAAGGCGCTGATCACCGAGGCGCCGCCGGCGACCGCGAAGGTCCAGTTCAGCGCCGGCGAGCCGGCGTGCAGCACCATGGAAGCGATGCCGAGCGCGCCAGCCAGCGTGGCCAGCAGGTGCAGCCAGCCATAGCGGTCGCGCAGCCCGCCCAGATAGAAGCGGTGGGCGCCGAGGCTGCCGAGCAGGAACGCCAGCGCAACGGTCAGCAGCTTGGACTTGCGCATCGGCGCGCGGCCCATGCCGGCGGCAATGGCGGGAGAGGCGGACGAGGCGGAGGACGGAGCGGCGGACATGGGCGTGGACATGAGGAAGGGAGAATCTGCCAGGAAGCAGACTCAGACGCGGCCATACGATAGAAGCGGGCAGTGCAGCGCACATTGTACGCCGCACCGCCCGCTTCGATGACCCGTTGGAAGGCCGGTGGATCGTTGATTCGATCACCGGCCCGGGGCGCTGGTGCAAAACCTGCAATGACCTGTCTTGCAGCAGCGTCCGATTGCCGTCAGCGCGGCGCGTTCGACACGACGCCCAGCAGGACGCCGAGATTGGTTTCGCCGTACAGCACGGCAGCCAGAATTCCCATGAACAATACGGTCAGAGTGAGCTGGCCCGCGTGTCGAGCCAGGTCGGTCAGCATGGATAGCATACGAACCTCGTCGGTTGGTTGGACGAAGGCCGCGCCCATCGCGACACGATCCGAAGGAGAGGGCATGTCAGTGTGCGTTCGCCGCCTGCGATCGACGGCACGCTGCTGAACACCGGTCAGCGCCGGGCGGCAGCCTGGTGGCGGCGCAGCTTCGGCCGCCACAAGCTGTTGGACCGTTGGAAGGCGGGTGGAGTTCCGGTGCGGGATTCCGCGCCCATCGCGATCGGCGAAAGGGCGAAAGGGCGAAAGGGGCCGGCAAACGCGAAAGGTCAGGGCGGCCGCCTGGCGCGGTCGCCGATCGTATCCGGACGGGGAAAGTTCGCGGGGGACTAGCGGGTGGTCTCGCGCCCGGAGCCTTGCCAGCCCGGTCCGACATTGGCGGGCCGATTGTCTCCGGACACGCCGCCGCCGTTCTGCGCGCTGCGGTCGGAAGTCTGCGTACGTTCGGGGAGGCCGCGTTCGGCCGGTGGGTTCGGGCGCCCGTTCAGCCGGCTGTCGGCGCGGGCGCGCGCTTCCATCCGCTCGATCTGGGCACGTACGTGATCAGGGCTTTCCGCGCGCATCACGGTGCGTTCCATGCCGGTCGGCAGCAGGCGTGCACCGAAGCCGAAGCCGTCCCGCATGTCGGCGCCTTGCCGCGACCAGCCGCCCTGAGCATGGCTCAGGGCCGCAAGGCCGAGCACCGACGCCACCAGCACGGTGGCGGCCGCGGCGTCGCGCAGGAGAGAGCGGAAAAGCATGCGGAATCCCAAAGCCTTCGCTTGCTGTCGTTATCGAGAAGATTGGGATCATGGTACGCAGCGCTGCCAGCAGGCGCCTATGCCAATCCCGTTACCGGTGTAACGGATTGTTTCGCCTGCGAATGCGGTCTGTTCTCATCTTCGGCGACGCCTGCGCGGGCGCCGCCCGGGGCGGCGTTCGACGGTGGATGGCGTCGCTATGGCGCATAGCGGATGCGGTAGATTGCGCCGGCCATGTCGTCGCTGACCAGCAACGAACCGTCGGGCGCGACCTCGACATCGGCGGGCCGACCCCACGGTTGACCGTCCTGCAGCCACCCCTGCGCGAACACCTCCTGCCGGACCGCCTTGCCGCTGTCGTCGAGCACCACGCGCGTGATGCGGTAGCCGATCCGTTCGCTGCGGTTCCAGCTGCCGTGCTCGGCAATGAAGATGTTGTTGCGATATTCGGCGGGGAACTGCGTGCCGGTGTAGAACCGCATGCCGAGCGCGGCCACGTGCGGACCCAGGCGGGCCACCGGCGGCTCGAACGCCGAGCACGGACGCTGCTTGCCGAATTCGGGATCGCGCAGATTGCCGGCGTGGCAATAGGGAAAGCCGAAATGCAGCCCGGCGCGCGGCGCGCGGTTCAGCTCGTCAGGCGGCTGGTCGTCGCCGAGCCAGTCGCGGCCGTTGTCGGTGAACCACAGCTCGCCGGTGGTTGGATGCCAGTCGAAGCCGACGGTGTTGCGCACGCCCTTGGCCACGACCTGCAGGTCCGTGCCGTCCGGCTTCATCTTCATCACGTTGGCGTAGCGCCCCTCGTCGCGCGTGCAGACATTGCATGGCGCGCCGATCGGCACGTACAGGTAGCCGTCCGGACCGAAGGCGATGAAGCGTCCGCCGTGGTGGGTCTCGCTGGGCAGCTGGTTGTTGATGACGACCGGCTTGGGCGGATTGGACAGGCGCTGTTCGATGCCATCCAGCCGCAGGATGCGCGAGACCGACGAGGTATAGAGCGCGCCGTCGCGCCAGGCCACGCCGATCGGCAGCGTCAGGCCGCTGGCAACCGTATGAACCACGGGCTTGCCGCTGAGCGGCGCCTGCACCGCGTAGACCTTGCCGGCGCCGCGGCTGCCGACGTACAGCGTGCCGCCCGGAGAAAACGTCATGCCGCGCGCCTCCGGCACGTCCCCGGTCAAGCGCTCGATCCGAAACCCGGGCGGCAACTGGATCTGCTCGAGCGACTGGGCCTGCGCGCTCGGCGCGATCGCGTGGGACAGCAGGGCGGCAAGCCCGGCCAGGACGGTGGAAAAGTGACTGAAGTAGCGCACGACCCCTCCTGCGATTGGTGTTTTTGCCACGATGCCGACGCGTGACGCGCCCGTCAATCGGCCCGCGCCGCCGTCAGACACCCTAAGTGTTTGTTTGGCCTCAGTAATTGGGCTATACTCTTGCGTTTCGTGTTCGAACACCCCGTTTTTCGAGGAATTCACCCATGGTCGTAATCCGTCTGGCCCGTGGCGGCAGCAAGAAGCGCCCGTTCTTCAATATCGTTGCAGCCGACTCGCGCAACCGCCGCGACGGCCGTTTCATCGAGCGTATCGGCTTCTACAACCCGCTGGCTTCGCAAGGCGAAGAAGGTCTGCGCCTGGCGCAAGACCGCCTGACCTACTGGCAAGGCGTTGGCGCCCAACTGTCGCCGACCGTTGCCCGTCTGGTCAAGCAGGGCGCCAAGGCCGCTGCCTGATTTTCGCTGTCCGATTTCGCTACCGCTAGTCTGCCGTGGCCACGTCCGCGCGCGGCACGCAACGGCGGCCGTTGAACCTGCCGCCCGGTGCCACCGGGAAAGGGACAGGGACCGGCACGCCGCGCGAGGTGCGCCAGGTGCGCGAGGCCCGTATCCCGGCCGCGCTGGTGCATGCGCAAGCCCTGCCCGAAGACCTGATCGAGGTCGGCTATGTGGCTGCCGCGTATGGCGTGCGCGGCTGGATCAAGGTCCAGCCCCATGCGCAGGACGCCGGTGCCTTGCTGCATGCGCGGCGCTGGTGGCTGCTGCAGCCCGAGGCTCCGGCTTCGAGGCCGGTGGCCCAGTCCGCGGCGCGCGAGTCGGAGCCGCTGTGCCTGAAGATCGCCCAGTCGCGCGAGCATAGCGGCACGGTGGTGGCACAGGCATCCGGTGTGGCGGACCGCAATCTGGCCGAGGCGCTCAAGGGGCGCCGCGTCTGGATCCGGCGCGAGGATTTCCCCGCGCCCGAAGAGAACGAGTTTTACTGGGTCGATCTGATCGGCTGCGCGGTGAGCAACGAGCAGGGCGAAGCCCTGGGCGAAGTCGCCGGGCTGATCGACAACGGCGCCCACCAGATCCTGCAGGTTGCCTACGCGCTGCCCGATGGCAAGCCCGGCGAGCGTCTGATTCCCTTCGTCGACGCCTATCTGCGCCACGTCGATATCGACGGCAGGCGCATCGTGGTGGACTGGGGGCTGGACTACTAGCCGCGGCAGCAAGGGCGGCAAGGCAACGGCAGGCAATGGCGGCAATGGAACAGGAGTGAGACGGATGCAGTTCGACGTGATCACGCTGTTCCCGGAGATGTTCCGCGCGCTGACCGACTGGGGCATCACCAGCCGGGCTGCCAAGCAGCAGCGCTATACGCTGCGCAGCTGGAATCCGCGGGACTTCACCACCGACAACTACCGCACCATCGACGACCGTCCCTATGGGGGCGGTCCGGGCATGGTGATGCTGGCCAAGCCGCTGGAAGACGCCATCGACGCCGCGGTTGCGGCGCAGGCGGATGCCGGTGCCAGCCCTGCCCACGTGGTGCTGATGTCGCCGCAGGGCGCGCCGCTGACGCACGCCAAGGTGGTCGAGCTGGCGCAGCGCCCCGGACTGGTGCTGATCTGCGGCCGCTACGAGGCGATCGACCAGCGCCTGATCGACCGCCGTGTCGACGAGGAAATCAGCCTCGGCGATTTCGTGCTGTCGGGCGGCGAGCTGCCGGCGATGGCGCTGATCGACGCGGTGGTGCGGCTGCTGCCCGGCGTGCTGGGCGACGCGCAATCCGCGGTGCAGGACAGCTTCGTCAACGGGCTGCTCGATTGTCCGCACTACACGCGGCCCGAGGAATATGAAGGCGTACGGGTCCCCGAGATATTGCTCGGCGGCCATCATGCCGAGATCGAAAAATGGCGGCGCCGTCAGGCGCTGGCCAATACGGCGCGCAAGCGGCCCGACCTGATCGAGTCCGCGCGCCGCCAAGGTTTGCTGACCAAGGCCGACGAGAAGTTCTTGTCGGAGTGGGCGGCGAAGGAAGGGCGGGGGCAAGCCTCCGCCAGTTGAAACCCCATCCTCTGTCGGGGCCGCGCCATCAGGCGAGGCATGCAACGCCGGCACGATGGCACAGGAGAAGAAACGATGAACATCATCGAGCAGATCGAGAAGGAAGAGATCGCGCGTCTGACCGCGAACAAGACCATCCCCGCATTCGCGCCGGGCGACACCGTTGTCGTCAACGTGAACGTGGTCGAAGGCAACCGCAAGCGCGTGCAGGCTTACGAAGGCGTGGTGATCGCCAAGCGCAACCGTGGCCTGAATTCGTCCTTCATCGTGCGCAAGATCTCGTCGGGTGAGGGCGTGGAGCGTACGTTCCAGCTGTACTCGCCGCTGATCGCCGGCATCGAAGTCAAGCGCCGCGGCGATGTGCGCCGCGCCAAGCTGTACTATCTGCGCCAGCGTTCGGGCAAGTCCGCTCGCATCAAGGAAAAGCTCGTCACCAAGGCCTCGAAGGTCGCGGCTGCCGAGTAAGACGCAGCGCCTGGCCGGCACGCCGGCCGGAGCGATGGACGGGGTTCGCGCCCCGTCTTCGAGGGCACCTTCGGGTGCCCTTTTTGCTTGGTGCCCTTCTGCCCGGGCCATGGACGATGGCCCGCATGGTGGACGGGCTGCCGCCCGGCGGCCGATGCGCCGCGGCGAGGTCTGTCATACTTGTGCCGCTATGCGCCCCGCCTTCGATCCCGAAGCGCTGCCGATCGTCTCGGTCGACAGCCAACACCCGCCGCTTTCCGAGCCGCGCCTGCGGCCCGACTTCATCCGCCATCGTTTCCTGAGCCCGCCGGCCTGGCAGCCCGAGCTGACCGACGAGTCGCGCGCCTACGACCCCAGGCAGAGCCTGCGCGACGCCGCGGTGCTGGTGCCGTTGGTGCAGCGCGCCGACGGCCTGACCGTGCTGCTGACGCAGCGCAACGCGAACCTCAGCGCGCACGCGGGACAGATCAGCTTTCCGGGCGGCCGCTGGGAGCCCGAGGATGCCAATCGCGTTGCCACCGCGCTGCGGGAAACCGAAGAAGAGATCGGGCTGGAGCGGGATTACATCGAGGTGCTGGGCGCGCTGCCGGACTACATCACCGGCACCGGCTTTCATGTCAGCCCGGTCGTGGCTCTGGTGCGCGATGGCTTCACGCTGCGCCCCGATGCGCGCGAGGTCGCCGATGTGTTCGAGGTGCCGCTGGCCTTTCTGATGGATCCGTCGCGCCATCAGCGGCGGCTGTTCCGCTGGGTCGACGGCGAGCGGATGTTCTACGCGATGCCGTATCCGCGCGAGGGCGGCGGGCATCGTTTCATCTGGGGCGCGACCGCGGGCATGCTGCGCAATCTGTACCACCTGCTGGCGGCCTAGCGCGCGGGCGCATGCCTGGCGACGGCGTGCAGGCGATCAGGCCCGCGCCGCTTTCCCTTCCTGCTTCGATTCGGACTCGCGCTGCGCCGCACGGTCGGCATGGCAGTGCGGGCAGCTGACGCCCACGACGTAGTGCGGGCTCTGCTGCTCCTCCGGCGTGACCACCGCACGGCAGGCGAAGCATTGCCTGGGGCCGGCCGGCTGCAATTCGGGATTGAGCGCGGTGCGGTAGTCGAAGACGAAGCAGTCGCCGCGATAGTGGTTGCCGCCGACCTCCTCGAAGTACTTCAGGATGCCGCCCTCGAGCTGATAGACGCGTTCGATGCCGGCCTGCTGCATATGGATCGCGCCCTTCTCGCAACGGATGCCGCCGGTGCAGAACGACACCACGGTCTTGCCGGCGAACTCGTCCTTGTGCTGCGCCACCACGGCCGGGAAGTCGCTGAACTTCTGCAGCCCGTAGTCGACCGCCTGCTCGAAGGTGCCGACCGCGACCTCGAACGCATTGCGCGTGTCGAGCATCACCACCGGGCGGCCTTCGTCGTCATGGCCCTGGTCGAGCCAGCGCTTCAGGTCGGCGGGGCGTACCGACGGCGCGCGGCCTTCCTCCGGCCGGATCAGCGGCATCTTCATCGTGATGATCTCGCGCTTGATCCGCACCAGCATCCGCTTGAACGGCTGGGTCTCCGACAGGCTCTCCTTCGGCTCCAGGTCGGCAAAGCGCGGATCGGCGCGCAGCCAGCCCACCACATCGTCGATGCCTTCACGGCCGCCGGCCAGGAACAGATTGATCCCCTCGGGAGCGAGCAGGATGGTGCCCTTGAGCCCGGCCGCCTCGCAGCGCTCGCGCAGGGCGGCGCGCAGCGTGTCGATGTCGTTCAGGGTGACGAACTTGTAGGCGGAAATATTGACGATCTGCATGGACTGCGGAGGATGGCGTGGCGGCATGCCGGTCGTGCCGGGCGGTGCCCGCGCAGGTGCCGGGGCCGGTCCGTGAACCGTGCCGCGGTGCCGCCATTAACTGCCTGATTGGAAACGCGAAATTATAGCGGCTCGGGCAGGCGGGCGGCGCCGTGCCTGAAGCGCGGATCGCCGCGCAACCGCTTGCGCATGCGGATTTCGTTACCCGCCGGCGGCCCGGCGGCCCGGCGGCCAGCGCGCGCCGGTACAATGGCGCCCATGTCTTCGCCCCGCTTCGTACATCTCCGTCTCCATTCCGAATACTCGATCGTCGACGGCATCGTCCGCCTCGAGGATGCGGTCAAGGCCGCCGCCGCCGATGGCATGGGCGCGCTCGCGCTGACCGACCTGGCCAATGCCTTCGGCCTGATCCGCTTCTACAAGGAGGCGCGCGGCGGCGGCGTCAAGCCGATCGTCGGCGCGGACGTCTGGCTGACCAACGCCGACGATCGCGACAAGCCCGCGCGCATGCTGCTGCTGGTGCAGGACCGGCGCGGCTATCTGAACCTGTGCGTGCTGCTGTCGCGCGCCTGGCTGTCGAACCAGTACCGCGGCCGCGCCGAGCTCGAGCCGGGGTGGTTCGAGGAACCCGGCGAGGACGGCCTGCCGCTGTCGAGCGGCCTGATCGCGCTGTCCGGCGCGATGGGCGGCGACGTCGGCCAGGCGCTGGCCAACGGCAACGAGGCGGCCGCTCAGCGCGCCGCGCGGCACTGGGCGACCGTGTTCCCGCAGCGCTATTACATCGAGCTGCAGCGCGCCGGCCATCCTGGCACCGAGGCCTATGTGCAACGCGCGGTGCAGCTGGCCGCGGCGCTGCAACTGCCGGTGGTCGCGACGCATCCGGTCCAGTTCATGACCCCCGACGACCATACCGCGCACGAGGCGCGCGTCTGTATCGCCGAGGGCGAGCTGCTGGCCAATCCGCGCCGCGCGCGCCGCTTCACCACCGACCAGTATTTCAAGACGCAGGACGAGATGTGCGCGTTGTTCGCCGACATCCCGTCGGCGCTCGAGAACGCGGTGCAGATCGCGCGCCGCTGCAACCTGACGCTCGAGCTCGGCAAGCCGCGCCTGCCGCTGTTCCCGACGCCGGACGGCATGTCGCTGGACGACTATCTGGTGCACATGTCGAAGGAGGGCCTGGAGCGCCGTCTGGAGGTGCTGTTCCCCGACGAGGCGACGCGCGAGGCGAAGCGCCCCGAGTATTACGCGCGGCTGGAGTTCGAGACCGGCATCATCATCAAGATGGGGTTCCCCGGCTACTTCCTGATCGTGGCGGACTTCATCAACTGGGCCAAGAACAACGGCGTGCCGGTCGGTCCGGGGCGCGGCTCGGGCGCCGGCTCGCTGGTCGCCTACGCGCTGGGCATCACCGACCTCGATCCGCTGAAGTACGCGCTGCTGTTCGAGCGTTTCCTGAATCCGGAGCGGGTGTCGATGCCCGACTTCGATATCGACTTCTGCCAGCACGGCCGCGATCGCGTGATCCAGTACGTCAAGGAGAAGTACGGCAAGGACGCGGTGTCGCAGATCGCCACCTTCGGCACCATGGCGGCCAAGGCCGCGGTGCGCGACGTCGGCCGCGTGCTCGATCTGGGCTACAACTTCGTCGACGGCGTGGCCAAGCTGATCCCGTTCAAGCCCGGCAAGCTGGTGACGATCGAGGAGGCCAAGAAGGAAGAGCCGCTGCTGACCGAGCGCGAGAACAACGAAGAGGAAGTGCGCCAGCTGCTCGAGCTGGCGCAGCGCGTCGAAGGCATGACCCGCAACGTCGGCATGCACGCCGGCGGCGTGCTGATCGCGCCGGGCAAGCTGACGGACTTCTGTCCGCTGTACACGCAGGGCGGCCAGAACGACGGCATGAGCGGCGTGGTCAGCCAGTACGACAAGGACGACGTCGAGGCCGCCGGCCTGGTCAAGTTCGACTTTCTGGGCCTGACCACGCTGACGATCCTCGACTGGGCCGAGCGCTATATCCGCCGGCTCGATCCGGGCAAGGCCGACTGGAATTGCAGCCAGATCCCGCTCGACGATCCGGCCGCCTTCGACATCCTGAAGTCCGCCAACACGGTGGCGGTGTTCCAGCTGGAAAGCCGCGGCATGCAGGGCATGCTCAAGGACGCCAAGCCCGACCGCTTCGAGGACATCATCGCGCTGGTGTCGCTGTACCGCCCGGGTCCGATGGACCTGATCCCCAGTTTCTGCGCGCGCAAGCACGGGCGCGAGAAGGTGGAATATCCGGACCCGCGCGTCGAACCCGTCCTGAAAGAGACCTACGGCATCATGGTCTATCAGGAGCAGGTGATGCAGATGGCGCAGATCATCGGCGGCTACTCGCTCGGTGGCGCCGACCTGCTGCGCCGCGCGATGGGCAAGAAGAAGCCCGAAGAGATGGCCAAGCATCGCGAGCTGTTCCGCGAGGGCGCCGCGAAGAACGGGCTGTCGGCCGACAAGGCCGACGAGATCTTCGACCTGATGGAGAAGTTCGCCGGCTACGGCTTCAACAAGTCGCACGCGGCCGCCTATGCCTTGCTGGCCTACTACACCGCATGGCTGAAGGCGCATCATCCGGCCGAATTCATGGCGGCCAACATGTCGCTGGCGATGGACGACACCGACAAGGTCAAGATCCTCTACGAGGATTGCCGCGCCAACGGGCTGCGCGTGCTGCCGCCGGACGTCAATGCCAGCGAATACCGTTTCGCCCCGACCGATGCGAAGACGATCCGCTACGGACTGGGCGGCATCAAGGGCTCGGGCCAGGGCGCGATCGAGGACATCCTGCGCGCGCGCGAGGAACGGCCCTTTACCGACCTGTTCGACTTCTGCGAGCGTGTCGACCGCCGCCAGGTCAACCGCCGCACGATCGAGGCGCTGATCCGCGCCGGCGCCTTCGACACGCTGCATCCGAACCGCGCCCAGCTGCTGGCCTCGGTGCCGCGCGCGATGGAGGCGGCCGAGCAGAAGGCCGAATCGGCCAACCAGGTGTCGCTGTTCGACCTGATGGCCGACGACGGCGACGCGCACCGTCCCGAGCTGATCGACGAGCCGGCGTGGACGCCCAAGCGCATGCTGCAGGAAGAAAAGCAGGCGCTCGGCTACTACTTCTCCGGCCACCTGTTCGATGCCTATCGCGACGAGGTGCGGCGCTTCGTCAAGGGCACGCTGGCCGCGCTGGAAAAGGAAGTGCAGGGCAACGGCGGCGGCTATGGCCGCGACGTGCGCGGCAAGATGGTCGCCGGCGTGATCACCGGCATCCGCACCCAGATGACCCAGCGCGGCAAGATGCTGATCGTGCTGCTCGACGACGGCACCGGGCAGATCGAAATGACGGTGTTCAACGAGTTGTTCGACGCCAACCGGCACATGTTCCGCGAGGACGAACTGCTGATCGCGCAGGGCAATGCGCGCCACGACACCTTCACCGGCGGCGTGCGCTTCACCGCGGAAACGGTGATGGATCTGACCACTGCCCGCATCCGCCATGCGCGCGCGCTGAAGCTGTCGCTGAACGGCAATTCGTCGACCGCGATGCTGCGCGAACTGCTGACCCCGCATCTGGCGCAATCCGCCGGCGGCGCGGGCTTGCCGGTCTGCATCCAGTACGCGAGCGCCTCGGCGGTCTGCGAGGCGGTGCTGGGCCAGGCGTGGCAGGTGGTGCCGTCGGACGACACGCTGGCGGCGCTGCGCGCGGCGCTGTCGCCGGAGTGCGTCAGTACGCTGTACGAGTGAGGGGCCAGCGAGGCATCGATCTGGCGGGACGCGTGCCTTCCCGATATCGGGTGTTACCGGCTCCCTCTCCCGCTTGCGGGAGAGGGTAGGGGAGAGCCAACAGGGCGGTTCAGCGAGCGTTGAGGGTTACAGGAAGCGCCCGCTTCCTCTCTCCAAGCCTCTCTCCCGCACGCGGCAGACAGGAGTACCGAAGCCCCTCAGCGCTTCATCCCCTGACCCCTTCATCCCTTCATTCCCTTCACCAGATTCCCCAGTGCGAAGAACGGCGCATAGACGCCGGGGCAGGCGGCATAGAGGAACATCCGCAGCCGGTGGCCCAGCCGTACGCCGCGCGAGCCGAACAGCAGCCGCAGGCGCTCGCCGGTGCTGGTGGCGGCAAAGATGTCCCGCGTGAAGGTTTCGCGCGCCAGCTTGCCGGCCTTGTGGCGCCGCATCGCATCGCCGGCGCCTGCCAGTTCGGCGTCCTGGATGAATTGCAGCGTCTCGGCCAGCGAGCTGCGGTTGGTCAGCTGGATTCGCCTGACGAAGTCGGCCGGCGTGCGCCACTTGCGCTTGCCCGAGACGCCGCCGCGGCGATAGCGCACCAGCGGCCGCCGCAGCGTGATGGCGCCGCCGCCGAGCACGGCGCGCAGCGTGGTGATCTGGTCTTCGGAGATCATGCCCGGCGCGATCGGGCCGAAGCGTTCGAACTGCCGGCGGGTCCAGGTATGCGAGGCGCCGATGACGACCGGCGGTTCGGCCATCCAGCGGTCCACGCTGTCATAGATGCCGAGCTCGCTGTGCGCGATGGTGCCGTGGTCGGTGCCCTCGTAGTCCATGTCGATCAGGTCGGTGGCGATCAGGTCCGGCTTGCGGCCGTGCGCGAGCCAGGCCTGGGCGACCTCGCGGCAGCGCGTCGGCAGCGAGATATCGTCGCCGGCGGCGACGAAGATCAGCTCGCCGTGCGACAGCTCGACCAGCTGGCTCAGGTGTCCGCTGATGCCGAGGTTGACCGGATTGCGCCGCAGCGTCACGCGATGCGGGCCGGCGTAGCCCTGCAGCGCCTGCTGCGCGGCGGCGAAGGTGTCGTCGGTCGAGGCGTCGTCCGAGACGATGATCTCCAGGTCCGGGTAGTCCTGGGCCAGCGCGCCGGCGATCGCGTCGGCGATGAAGCGTCGCTGGTTGTAGGTGATCAGCAGCAGCGTCGCGGACGGCCACGCGCGGTCCCGCGCATTCGCCGCGTCCGTCGCGTCCGCCGTCTCGGCCGTCGCCCGCACCTCGCCGCCATTGACCGTACCGCTCATCCTCGCTCCCTCTCTACCTGCAAATCCGCTTGCCAATCCGCTTGCGCTTGCCAATCTGCTTGCGCTTGCCAATCTGCTTGCATTTGCGCTCGCCACGCGCGTGGCCCGCATTTGGCCCCATCGCGGCAAGGCCGAACGATACCATGCCGCTCCGGCCCCCCTCGCAGGGAGGGTGGCGCAAGGGGCAACGGTATAATGCGCCGCGTGGCGGCCCCGGCTGCCCCTTGTTTCCGGCTCATGGCCAATGTGCCCGCCAACGCCGTTCCGGCGCCGATCCGTATTTCACCCCATGAGCATGCATCGTGTTTCCATCGGTGTCGCGGCGATCGCCGCGGCGCTGTCCCCTGTGCTGATGCTGACCCTGCAGGGCGGCACCGGCTACTGCTTCTTCGTCGTGCTGGCCTTCAGCCTGCTGTGGCTGAGCCAGGCCGAGAACCGCCGCCAAAGCCGCGAACTGTTGCTGCGCTACAAGTGGTATGTCGTCGCGATGACGGCCTATCCGCTGGCGATCGGCCTGCAGGCGCTGCTGACCGGCGAGGTGCCGTCACGCGCCTTCGACTCGCCATCGCGGCTGCTGCTGTCCGTGCCGATCTTCCTGCTGCTCGCCGCGGTGCCGGCCGAGCGGCTGCGGCCGTTCCAGTGGGGCTGCGTGGCCGGCGCGCTGGGCGCCTGCTTCTGGTCCGTGCTGATCCTGTTCTCGCCGGCCGAGTGGGTGATGTCCGGCCGCGCCGGCAACCCCTTCACCAATCCGATTCCGTTCGGCGACACCGCGCTGGTGCTCGGCTTCATGGGCGCGATTCCGCTGGCCGAACGCGGGCGCCCGCGCTGGGAGCAGGTGCTGCGCCTGCTGGGGCTGGCGGCCGGCTGCTATGCGTCGTACGCGTCGGAGAGCCGCGGCGGCTGGATCGCCATTCCGGTGATGCTGTGGGTGCTGCTGTGCCGCTTCGACCTGGCGCGCGTGCGCCCGCGCCGGCTGATGCTGGTGTTTGCCGCGTCGCTGACGCTGGGTGCGATGGCGGCGCTCAATACGCCGGTGGTGCAGAGCCGGATTGCCGCGGCGACCTCGGACTTCGAGCGGCTGGCGCACGGCGACGCCGATACCTCGATCGGCCTGCGATTGCAGCTGTGGCAGGCGGCCTGGACGCTGTTCGAGCGGGAGCCGGCGCTGGGCGTCGGCAAGGGCACGTTGAAGGACAATCTGCAGGTGCTGGCCGAGCGCGGCGAGGCTTCGCCGGCGATCGTCCATCCGCACGCGCACAACGAGCTGTTCTCGACGCTGGCCGAGATGGGGCTGCTGGGGCTGGCGGCACTGCTGCTGCTGTACTACGGCTCGGCGATCCATTTCTGGCGCCATCGTCATTCGCCGGATCCCGACATCGCGACCGCGGCCGCGATGGGCCTGGTGCTGACGCTGGGGACGGTGGTGTTCGGGCTGACCATCGACGTGTTCACGCTGGTGATGAACACCGCTTTCTTCGGGCTGACGTCGGCGACGCTGCTGGGCATCATCGCCAACCGCACCCGGCAGCTGGAAGCCGCGGCTGCCACCAGGCAGCGCTGAGCGGACCGTAGGTCCCGGACCCGAGGCGGAATTCTCTCAGGCGCCACCCAGCCGCAGCAGCGCATCGAGATGCGCCGCCGGTTCGGGGTTGTAGCGCAGATGACGGCGCGGCTCGGCGATCCGCGCGCCGCCATCCTTCGACCAGGCCACGGCCTCGCGCATCGCGGCGGCGATCGCCGCCACGTCGGTGCGCGGGAAGCGCCGCGCCACCGCATCGTCCATCACCTCGAGGCAGGCGATATTGTCCGCGAGCAGCACAGGGGTGCCGCACAGCACCGACTCGATGCCGACCAGCCCGAACGGCTCGTAGCTGGACGCCAGCACGGTGAAATCGGCGGCGGCATAGAGCTCGGCCATGTTGGCGCAGTAGCCCAGTTCGCGGACGCCGGGCAGTGACTTGCCGACCGGCCGGCCGGCGACGGCGAGCGTTGCATCGAGGCCGCTGTCGGCCAGCGCGCGGGCCAGCACATCGAGCCCCTTGCGGGAGTGGTCGGACGACGGGAACAGGAACACCGGCGTGTCGCCGAAGCCGAAGCGCTGGCGCAATGCCGCACGCGCGGCATCGTCGATCGGGCGGAAGCGCGCGATGTCCACCGGCGGATAGAGCAGTGCGAGCCGGTCCTCCGGCACGCCATAGAGCTCGGCCAGCTCGTCGGCCATCATTTGCGAATGCGCGACCACGCAGCGCGCGGCCGCATAGTGGCGCGATTCCAGTTCGATCTGGCGCCGGTCCCAGAAGGTCGACGCGCGTCCCGATGCGCGCAGGTAGCCGCGATGGGTGCCGCCGCAGACCGCCAGGTCGGCGCCGACCACGCGGTTGCAGCCGATCAGCAGATCGCAGTGGCGATGCGCGTCGCGCATGCCCCACGAGAACGCGGTGTCGCGCATCTTGCCGGGCAGCCAGCGCACGCGCACCAGATGGCGGTCGACCTGACCGTACTCGGGGATGTCGGTGTCGAAGCGGCGCGCGAACACCGCCGGGCGCTCGCCGCGCGCGATCAGGCCGCGCGCCAGGTCCAGCGCATAGCGTTCGAAGCCGCCGCCTTTGCCGAAGCGGTTGCAGGAGATGCCGATCTTCATGGACACGGATATCGGGACGGAAGGAAAGCCGGGGTCATGGGCGGCCGTTCATTGGCCGCCGGCCTGCTGCCGGCCCAGGTACCACAGCTTCAGATATTTGTAATAGCTCGCCTGCGCGTTCATCAGCGCGACGCCGAAGCCCTCGGCGCCGTCGAGAATGCTGCGGCGAAGCAGCCAGGTCCGCACGAAGGCCCACAGGCCGTGGCCCGCGGCGGCCAGGGGCGACGAACGCTTGCCGCGGCTGAATGCCTGGCGCGCGCCGGCCGACGAATAGCTGTCGATCTTGCGCAGCACGTCGGAGTAGTCGCGATAGCTGTAGTGCGTCAGCGGTTCGCGCAGCCGGCCGAGCCGGCCCTGCACGATCAGGCTCTCGTGCACCAGCGCATCGCTGAAGCGCCCATGGCCTCGGCGCACGAGCCGCGTCACATAGTCGGGATACCAGCCGCCATGGCGGATGAAGCGGCCGCAGAACTGCGACAGCCGCGGCATTTCGTAGCCGTCGGCGCTGTCAGTGGCGATCGCGGCGAGGATCTCGTCGCGCAGCGCCGGGCTGACGCGCTCGTCGGCATCGATGCTGAGGATCCAGTCGCCCGTCGCGGCGTCGACCGCGCGATTCTTCTGCGGCCCGAAGCCGGGCCAGTCTTCGGTCTGGATCACGCGCGCGCCCATGTCCCGGGCAATCGCCGGGGTGGCGTCCGCGCTCATGCAATCCACTATAATCGCCTCGTCACACCACTTCACGCTCTCCAGACAGGCCTGGATATTGTGGGCTTCGTTGCGGGTGATGATGACGACGGAGAGTTTCATTGACGTGGTCGTATGGCCTGCTGTATTGACGCGACCGAGCCGCGATCCGACCGCCATCGGCACGGTATCGCCCCGGTCGAGCGCGGCGCCATTGTACCCCGGCCCCTGCCGGCCCCTGCGCCGCGCCGACCCCGCCGGTGCCCGCTTCCGGTCCCCGGCCCGGGCTCACCGGTGCCTCTGATTATTCCGAAGGAGTGTTCTTGTCCCGCCCATCGACGCCAGGTGTGCAAACCATGCCCGCCCGACTCTGGTCCTACCTGCGCCCGGAGTTGCGCATCTTTATCGCCGCCATCGTCGCGATGGCCGTCGTGGCCGCCAGCGAAGGGGTGATCCCCAAGGTCGTCAACGATCTGCTGGACAAGGGCTTCGGCGGTGACTACGCCGGCAAGCTTTGGCATGTGCCGGCGATCCTGACCGGCGTCGCGCTGATTCGCGGCCTGGCGCAGTTCGCCTCGGGCTATCTGCTGAGCCTGATCTCCAACCGCGTGCTGCTGAAGATGCGGCTGCAGATGTTCGAGCGGATGCTGCATGTGCCCGCGATGTTCTTCCATCGCAATACCGCGGCGTCGCTGATCAATGCGGTGATCTTCGAGGTCAACCAGGTGCTGCAGATCCTGACCAGCGTGTTCATCACGCTGGTGCGGGACTCGCTGACCGTGGTCGCGCTGTTGATCTACCTGTTCTACACGAATTGGCGGCTGACGCTGATCGTGGCGGTGATCCTGCCGGTGATCGGCTACCTGATGTCGAAGATCAACCGGCGCCTGCGCAAGCTCAACCGCGAGCACCAGACGCTGACCAACAGCGCCGCCTACGTCGTCGAGGAAGCGGCCGGCGGTTTCAAGGTGGTCAAGCTGCACGGCGGCGAGACCTACGAACTGGCGCGCTTTCGCGCGATGGCCGAGCGGCTGAAGAACTACTCGATGCGGATGGCGGTCGCGGGCGGGCTGAATCAGCCGGTCACCGCGTTCCTGGCGGCGCTGGCGCTGTCGGTGATCATCACCATCGCGATGGTGCAGGCGCAGGGCAATCAGACCACCATCGGCGGCTTCACCGGCTTCGTGATGGCGATGCTGCTGCTGATCTCGCCGCTGAAGCATCTGACGGACATCAACCAGCCGCTGACGCGCGGCATGACCGCCGCCGAAATGATCTTCCGGCTGATCGACGAGCCGGTCGAGCCGCAGCATGGCGGACTGCCGCTGGAGCGCGCGCGCGGCGAGCTGGTGTTCGAGCGCGTCGGCTTCCGCTACGGCGATGCCGGGCGGCCGGCGCTGCAGGACGTGTCGCTGCGCGTGAGCCCGGGCGAGGTGCTGGCGCTGGTCGGCCCGTCGGGCAGCGGCAAGACCACGCTGGTCAATCTGGTGCCGCGCTTCTTCGACGCGACCGAAGGACGCATCCTGCTCGATGGCCAGCCGCTCGATGCGCTGGCGCTGAAGGACCTGCGCCGCCAGATCGCCTTCGTCAGCCAGGACGTGGTGCTGTTCAACGACACCGTCGCCGCCAACGTGGCCTATGGCGTGCACTCGGCCGACCAGATCGACCTGGCGCGGGTCGAACGCGCGCTGGAAGCCGCCTATCTGACCGACGTGGTCAAGGCGTTGCCCGAGGGCCTGCAGACCAATATCGGCGACAACGGCATGAAGCTGTCCGGCGGGCAGCGCCAGCGCCTGGCGATCGCGCGTGCGCTGTACAAGGACGCGCCGATCCTGATTCTGGACGAGGCCACCTCGGCGCTGGACTCCGAGTCCGAGCGCCAGGTCCAGGCCGCGCTCGAATCGCTGATGGTCGGCCGTACCACGCTGGTGATCGCGCACCGGCTGTCGACCATCGAGAACGCCGACCGCATCGCGGTGCTGGATCAGGGCCGCATCGCCGAGCACGGCACCCATGCCGAACTGCTGGCCGCCAACGGGTTGTACGCCGGGCTGCACCGGATCCAGTTCGCGACGCAGTAAGTTGGCCTCGCAGTAAGCCGGCCTCGCAGTAAACCGGCCGCGCGCTTAGCCGCCGGCCGGCGAGGCTTGGCGTGCCGCCGTGGCTGGCCGATACTGTCGCAGGCCCCCGCACACCGCGCGGGGCCATGCCGACAGCCGGATCAACCGGAACCCACCGAGGAGACCACGATGAGCGAATCGCAGCAAGCCAGTCCGTCCTCGACTGCATCGGCCGACAAGCCGATCAGCCGCTACCCCGTGCCGACACTGGAGCAGGTCCCCGACGATATCCGCGAGCGGATCCTGGCGGTGCAGGAGAAGGCGGGCTTCGTGCCCAATGTCTTTCTCGCGCTGGCGCACCGGCCGGCCGAGTTTCGCGCCTTCTTCGCCTATCACGACGCGCTGATGGACAAGGAGGGCGGGCTGACCAAGGGCGAGCGCGAGATGATCGTGGTCGCCACCTCCGGCGTCAACCAGTGCCTCTATTGCGTGGTCGCGCACGGCGCGATCCTGCGCATCTACGAGAAGAAGCCGCTGCTGGCCGACCAGGTCGCGGTCAATTACCGCAAGGCCGACCTGCCGCCGCGGCAGCGCGCGATGCTCGATTTCGCGATGAAGGTCTGCCAGGCCTCGCACGAGATCGACGAGGCGGACTTCGACGCGCTGCGCCCGCACGGCTTCTCCGACGAGGACGCCTGGGATATCGCCGCGATCACCGCCTTCTTCGGCCTGTCGAACCGCATGGCCAACACCATCGGCATGCGCCCCAACGACGAGTTCTTCCTGATGGGGCGCGTGCCCAAGGCAAAGTCGTCCTGACGACGCCGTCCCGACCACGGCCGTTCTCGCCACGGCCGTCGTGGTCACTGCCCTGATGACCACGGCCCCCATGACTCCCGGCGGCACACGCTGTCCGCCATCGACCTGCAAGGAGATTGCATGCACCGGATCGTCGACCGATCGCTTGTTTCCCGCCTGCTTTCGCGCTGGATTGGCCTCGGTGGCCTGGGCCGGCTGGCTGGCGCCGCTGCCGGCGCGGCCATGCTGACCGCCTGCGCCAGCGAACCGCCGCCTGGCCCGCCGCCGCCGCCGATGGGAGGCGCGGCCACGCCGCAAGGCTGCGCCGCCGACAAGCTCGCCGACGACGCGCTGGTCGGCAAGCCCGAGGCCGAGGCGATCGCGCTGCTGGACGGCTGCGCCTGGCGCATCGGCCAGCGCGACGCGCAGCAGTTTCCCGGCACCATGGATTACCGTCCGGACCGCCGCACGCTCGGCATCGCGGGTGGGCTCGTGGTCTGGGTCAAGCGCGGCTGAACGTCGGCATGCCAATGCCGACGTTGGTGGACCAATTGCAATAGGGCACGGCGATTGCGAAAGCAACCGCGGCCTCGATTGCGGATGATCCGGGTCTTGCTTGCGGTGACGGTTCGCCGAACCGGATCACCGCATCCTTCCCCAGTCAATTCGCCAACATCGAGGCCGCCACATGAGAGTCGGGCACCGCGTTAGTCTCCCGCAATCGCCATCGCAACCCACGCGCACGGTGTCCGTGCCGTCCCATCTGGGCCGAGCGCCCCGCAACGCCCCCGCGGTTGGCGCCCAGCAAGCCGCGCCGCTGTTGCCCGCATGGCAGGCGCCGCAGGCTCCGGCAGCGCCCCGGCTGGCGGAGCGGCTCAAGAGCGGGCTCTGGTGGCTCGTGCGGGCGCGCGGCATGCCGCAGGCTCCGGTGCCGGGCGCCGGTCGCATTGTTGGCCGCGTGCTGGTCAGGGCAGCGCAGGGCGCGGTGGTTGGCGGCATCGTCTGTGCCCTCGTCATGACTGGCATGGCGATCCCCGCCCTCTTCGCGGCAGCGGGGATCGTTGCGTTGGTGGGGATGTGCGCGGCGCTCGGATACGTGGCCGGCAAGCTGCCTGGCGCGGCTGGCAACCTTGATATGCATCGGCCGCGAACTGGCGGCACCGGCGGCGGTCGGGCCGAATGATCGCTCGCACGGCGCCGGCGACGGTCGCGGTTCAGGCCGGCCGGTGCGCGGCGAGGTTCCGCCCTGATTGCCCCCCTGATTGCCGCCCTGATTGCCGCCCTATTTGACCTGCGCGCACATGCCGCTGCCCGGGTCGAACATCACCGGCCACGCTTCCTCGTAGATTCCCGGCGTGCAGCGCTTCTGGCAGTTGGCATGCGCCAGCGTGACGCGCCGCGGATCCTGCCAGACCATCAGCTTGCAGCCGCTGTCGTCGCGTGCGACCAGCTCGATATGCGGGGCCTTCTGGACCTGCCGGAATTCGCTCAGATCGAAGGCGCACGAGCCGCGGCGCCGCGGCACCCACAGCTTCCAGTTCAGCGCCTGTACCTCGTTGGCGATCACGCGCACCCGCGCCTCTTCGCGAAAGCCGTCGTCCTCGGTACGGCTGCAGTAGCCGGCCAGTTCGATCACGCGCGCAGCGATCGGTGGCGGCGGGGCAGGGGTAACCTGGCGTTCGGGCGCGGCCGGCGGCAACGAGGGCGCGCGTTTGGCCAGTTCCTGCACGGGCGCGCAGCCCTGGATGCCGCAGATTGCGATCAGCATCGCGCCCACCCACGGCGCGCCTTGCCAGGTCCAGGCCAGTCCGGCCCTCGTCGCTTGCCGCCCCGTCATGGTCCGCTCCTGCCGTGCCATTCCTGCATTCGTTATAGGGGATCGCGGCGGCAATGACATGCGGTCAGACCCTAGTGGAAATCCGGACGGGTTGCGCTACATCAGGATGATGTCGTACTGCTCCTGATGGAAGGTCGATTCGACCTGCAGCGAAATCGGCTTGCCGATGAAGTCGCCGAGCATCGCCATGTGCTGGCTTTCCTCTTCGAGGAAGAGGTCGATCACTTCCTGCGAGGCCAGGATGCGGAACTCGCGCGGATTGAACTGGCGCGACTCGCGCATGATCTCGCGCAGGATCTCGTAGCACACCGTGCGCGGCGTCTTGACCTGCCCCTTGCCCTGGCAGACCGGGCACTGCTCGCACAGCACGTGCGCCAGCGATTCGCGCGTGCGCTTGCGCGTCATCTCGACCAGGCCCAACTGCGAGAAGCCGTTGACGGTGATGCGGGTGCGGTCGCGCGACAGCGCGCGCTTCAGTTCCGACAGCACCGCGTCGCGGTGCTCCGCGTTCTCCATATCGATGAAGTCGATGATGATGATGCCGCCCAGGTTGCGCAGCCGCAGCTGGCGCGCGATCGTGTGCGCCGCCTCGAGATTGGTCTTGAAGATCGTGTCGTCGAAATTGCGCGCGCCGACATAGCCGCCGGTGTTGACGTCGATCGTCGTCATCGCCTCGGTCTGGTCGATCATCAGATACCCGCCGGACTTCAGGTCGACGCGCCGCGACAGCGCGCGCTCGATCTCCGCGTCGATATTGAACAGGTCGAAGATCGGCCGCTCGCCGGTGTAGTGCGACAGCCGCGGCAGCACCGCCGGCGTGTATTCCTGCGCGAACTCGACCAGCTTCTGATAGTTCTCGCGCGAGTCGACCTGGATCACGCCGGTGGCGTCGTTGACGAAATCGCGCAGCACGCGCTGCGCCAGGCTCAGATCCTGATACAGCAGGCTGGGCGCCGGCAGCGTGGTGGCGTTGAGCCGGATCGCGCCCCAGATCTTGCGCAGATAGGCGATGTCGTTGCCGAGCTCCTCGTCGGTCGCCTCCTCGGCGATGGTGCGCACGATGAAGCCGCCGCGCTCGTCCTCGGGCACCAGCCCCTGCACGCGGGCGCGCAGCGCCTCGCGATCGACCTCGCCCTCGATCCGCTGCGAGATGCCGATATGCGGGTCCTGCGGCAGATAGACCAGCGTACGGCCGGCGATGCTGACCTGGGTCGACAGCCGCGCGCCCTTGGTGCCGATCGGGTCCTTGATCACCTGCACCATCAGCGCCTGGCCTTCGAACAGCGTCTTCTCGATCGCCAGCTGCGTGCTGCCGTTGCGGTCCGGTTCGCGCCGGTGCCAGATATCGGCAACGTGCAGGAAGGCGGCGCGCTCCAGCCCGATGTCGATGAAGGCCGATTGCATGCCGGGCAGCACGCGCACGACCTTGCCCAGATAGATATTGCCGACCAGTCCGCGCGTCAGCGTGCGCTCGACATGAAGCTCCTGCACCGCGGCCTGCTGCACGATGGCCACGCGCGTTTCCTGCGGGGTGATATTGACGAGGATGTCTTCGGTCATGTTGTGTGCGATCCGTCGCCGGCTGGCTGGCTCCGCCGACGGTGATCCGTCGCGGCGGAGCAGGTTGGTCCCCTGGATGCCGTGCGGCGCGGTCGGCGGGCGAACCGGCGCCTTGCTCGGCGTTGCGTGGCGGTGCGCTTCAGAAGCGCAGGCCGGCCTGTCGCAACAGTGCTGCCGTCTCGAACAGGGGCAGGCCCATGATACCCGAATAGCTCCCCGCGATCCGCTGCACGAACTCGGCGGCGCGGCCCTGGATGCCATACGCGCCGGCCTTGCCGAGCGGCTCGCCGCTGGCCACGTAGCGGGCGATCTCGTCCTCCCGCATCGCGCGGAAACTGACCTCGGAGATCGACAGCGCATGGTGCGCGCCGAGGGTCGAGACCACGGTCACCGCGGTCAGCACGCGATGCGTGGTGCCGGACAGCGCCGCCAGCATCGCCGCGGCGTCGTCGGCATGCTCGGGTTTGCCGAGGATGCGCCCGCCCAGGCAGACCGTGGTGTCGGAGGTCAGGATCGGGGCGTCGGGCAACGCGCGGCGTTCGCGGCGGCGCAGTGCGGCCTCGGCCTTCAGCGCGCAGACCCGCTGCACATAGTCGTCCGGCGTCTCGCCGGGCAGCACCGCTTCGAGCGCCTCCGCGTCTTCGTCGTCGTCGGGCAGCAGCAACTGGTAGGACACGCCGAGCTGCGTCAGCAGTTCGCGGCGGCGGGGGCTTTGGGAGGCGAGGTAGAGGACGTCGTGGAGCACGGTGGCACGGGCGCGGCGGGCGCGCTCAGGGACAAGGGTGGAACGACGGGATGGAACGACGGGATGGAACGCCGGTTGATACCGGGGAGCGGGATCAGACCCGATGGTAAGGGTGGTTCTGCGTGACCGTCCAGGCGCGGTACAGCTGCTCGGCCAGCAGCACGCGCACCATGCCGTGCGGCAGCGTCAGGCTGGACAGCCGCAGTAGCGTCTGCGCGCGCGCCTTCAGCGCCGGATCGAGCCCGTCGGCCCCGCCGATCAGGAAGGCGACGTCGCCGCCCTCGCGCTGCCAGCCGGTCAGCTGCTCGGCCAGCTGCATCGTGGTCAGGTCGCGGCCGCGTTCGTCCAGTGCGACGATGCGGCACTGGCGCGGCAGCGCGGCCTCGATGCGCGCGGCCTCGCGCTGCATCACGGTCGCCGCGTTATTGCTGGCGGTGCGGGCCTCGGGCTTGATCTCGCGCAGCACGATACGCAGCTCCGGCGGCATGCGCTTGGCATACTCGGCGAAGCCGGACTCGATCCAGGCCGGCATCTTGTGCCCGACCGCGACGATCAGCAACTGCACGGCGACGCGCTGCTGCGGGAGCGGGCGCGGCTCAGGCCGAGCGGGTGGCGCGCTTGCGCGGCGCCGCGGTCTTGGCGGCGGCGCTGCGCGTGGCGGTGGTCCTGGCCGCGGTGCGGGTGCCGGTACCGGTTCCCGTCTTTGCCGCCGTCTTGGTGGCCGTCTTCGTGGCGGTCTTGGTGGCCGTCTTGGTGGCGGTCTTGGCCGCCGTCTTGCGCGCGGCGCCGCTACCACTGCCGGTGCCCGTGCGGGCCGGAGCCTTGCGCGCCGGCGCGGCGCCGCTGACGCTGGTGGTGCGGGTGCGCGCGACCGGCTTGCGTTGCGTGGCGATCGCGTCCGGGTCGGTGTCCTCGTGGCCCATCGGCGGCGACGGCTCCTTCATGCCTTCGGGCAGGCGGGCCAGCGCCGGGCGTTCGCCGACGGCGCGGCGCGTGCGGGTGCGCGGCGCCTCCTCGGCGTCCTCCTCTTCGTCCATCCGCTCGCTGGCCTTGGCCAGGCCCTTGGCGCCCGCGCCGAGCTTGATCCGCACCGGCTTGTCGCCCCAGATCTCTTCCAGGTTGTAGTACTGGCGCAGCTGCGGCTGCAGGATATGCACCACCGCGTCGCCGCAGTCGACCAGCACCCATTCGCCGGTCTCCATGCCTTCCACCGCGATGATGTGGCCGCCGGCCTCCTTGACGGTGTCGCGCACCGAGGCGGCCAGCGCCTTGGTCTGCCGGTTCGAGGTGCCGCTGGCGATCACCACGCGGTCGAACAGTTCGGTCAGGTGCGTGGTGTCGAACACCTTGATGTCCTGTGCCTTGACGTCCTCGAGGCCATCGACGATGGCGCGTTGCAGTTTGCGAATATCCATGGTGCCTTGGTGGTGCCCTTGTATTTTGTCAGCGAGGGATCGGTGGCCGTAGCCGCGTCCCGGGCCAGTGCCAAGGCCGGCCCGGTTCCACGGTCCTGCTCAGTCCTGGCGATAGAGTCCGTGGGTGGCGATGTAGTGTGCCACGCCCGGGGGGAGTTGGTCATCCGCGCGCTGGCCGGCGGCAAGGCGCTGGCGCAGGGCGGTGGAGGAGAGGTCGACGGCGAGCGTCTGGTCGATCCACATCCGGCCGGAGGGCGTGGATTGTATCAGGTGCGCGTCGGCGCGGCGTTGGGCCAGCGCATCGCGCACCGGGCCATCGAGCTGCTCCAGCGCGAAACCGGGCCGGGTCGCGACGCACAGGTGGACGTAGTCGAGCAGGTCCTCCCAGCCATGCCAGGTGTGCAGGCGCAGCAATTGGTCGGCGCCCATCAGCCAGGCCAGCGAGGCCTCGGCGCCGTAATGCTCGCGCAGCTGGCGCACCGTGTCGATGGTGTAGCTCGGGCCGGCGCGATCGACCTCCATGCGGCTGGCGTGGACGCGCGCCGGCGCGTCGGCCAGCGCCGCGGCGGCCAGCTCGGTCATCGCCAGCCGGTCGGCGGCCGGCGTCACGTCGTTGCCCTTCTGCCAGGACTGGCCGGTCGGGATCCA
Source organism: Cupriavidus gilardii (assembly GCF_013347325.1). Taxonomy (NCBI): domain Bacteria; kingdom Pseudomonadati; phylum Pseudomonadota; class Betaproteobacteria; order Burkholderiales; family Burkholderiaceae; genus Cupriavidus; species Cupriavidus gilardii. The sequence goes on from NZ_CP054626.1 coordinate 902,398, forward strand.
CAGCAGTTCGTCGAGCTGCAGATGGTCGATGCACAGCCGCGCCAGCGCCAGGTGGCCGACATGGGGCGGATCGAAGGTGCCGCCGAGGATGCCGAGGCGCCAGGGGCGGCCGTGCCCGGCGGGACCCGGATCGTCGGCCGGGCCCGGCCGGATCGGCGCGCTGGCGGCGGAGGCGGTGGTGTTCATCGGTGAGGTTCAGACCCAGTCGCGCGCCGGCAGGAAGTCGGTGTACAACGCCGCTTCGGCACTGTCCGGCTCGGGCTGCCAGTCGTAGCGCCAGGCGGCCTGCGGCGGCATCGACATCAGGATCGATTCGGTGCGTCCGCCCGATTGCAGGCCGAACAGCGTGCCGCGGTCGAACACCAGGTTGAATTCGACATAGCGGCCGCGGCGATAGGCCTGGAAGTCGCGTTCGCGCGGGCCGTAGGGCGTGTCCTTGCGCGCCCGCAGGATCGGCAGGTAGGCGTCGAGGAAGCCGTCGCCGACCGCGCGCATCATCGCGAAGCTGTCGTCGAAGCCGAGCGCGGAAAAGTCGTCGAAGAACACGCCGCCGACGCCGCGCGCCTCGCCGCGATGCTTCAGGAAGAAGTAGTCGTCGCACCAGCGCTTGAAGCGCGGATAGAGATCGGCGCCGAACGGATCGAGCGCGGCCTTGCAGGTCGCGTGGAAATGCCGGCAGTCGTCGGCATTGCCGTAGTAGGGCGTCAGGTCCATGCCGCCGCCGAACCACCAGACCGGGTCGGCGCCTTCCTTGACCGCGAGGAAGCAGCGCACGTTCATATGGACCGTGGGCACGTAGGGATTGCGCGGATGGAACACCAGCGACACGCCCATCGCCTCGAAGCCGCGCCCGGCCAGTTCGGGCCGGTTGGCGCTGGCCGAAGGCGGCAGCGCGTCGCCGCGCACGTGCGAGAAGCCGACGCCGGCGCGCTCCATCACCGCGCCGCCTTCGAGGATGCGGGTGCGGCCGCTGCCGCGCAGGCGTTCGGTCGGCGGCTTTTCCCAGGCATCGGTGGCGAACGGCTGCCCGTCGATGGCGGCGACGGCATCCGTGATGCGGTCTTGCAGATCCAGCAGATAGGCGCGGACTGCCTGGGAGTCGATCATCAGCATGGTCAGGATTGTAGCCGCTGCCCCGTCATGGTGCGGCGGCGCCGGCACGCGGGGCGGCTTGTGCTGCGGGGGTGTTCTCCCTCTCCCGCGGGGAGAGGGCCGGGGTGAGGGAAAGACTTCAGCGCTTGATCGCGCGATACCCGATATCGGAGCGGTACTGCATGCCGTCGAAGTGGATCTGCTGGGCCGCCGCATAGGCCGCGCGCTGCGCCGCCTTGACGGTATCGGCCAGGCCCACCACGCACAGCACGCGGCCGCCGGCGGTCAGCAGCTTGCCGTCGGCCAGCGTGGTGCCGGCGTGGAACGTCACGCTGTCGTCGGTCTCGGCCGGGATGCCGGTGATCAGGTCGCCCTTGCGCGGCGCATCGGGGTAGCCGTGCGCGGCCATCACCACGCCCAGCGCGGTACGGCGGTCCCAGTCGAGCTCGACCGCGTCGAGCCGGCCATTGACCGCGTGCTCCATCACGTCGAACAGGTCGGTCTTCAGCCGCGCCATGATCGGCTGCGTCTCGGGATCGCCCATGCGGCAATTGAATTCGAGCGTCTTCGGATTGCCTTCACTGTCGATCATCAGGCCGGCGTACAGGAAGCCGGTGTACGGGATGCCGTCCTTCTCCATGCCGCGCACGGTCGGCATGATGATCTCGCGCAGCACGCGCGCATGGAGCGCCGGCGTGACCACCGGTGCCGGCGAATAGGCGCCCATGCCGCCGGTATTGGGGCCGGCGTCGCCGTCGAGCAGGCGCTTGTGGTCCTGGCTGGTCGCCAGTGCCAGCACGTTCGCGCCGTCGACCATCACGATGAAGCTGGCTTCCTCGCCCTCGAGGAATTCCTCGATGACCACGCGCGCGCCGGCATCGCCGAGCTTGTTGTCGGCCAGCATCATGTCGACCGCGGCGTGCGCCTCTTCCAGCGTGGTGGCGACCACCACGCCCTTGCCCGCGGCCAGGCCGTCGGCCTTGATCACGATCGGCGCGCCCTGCGCATCGATATAGGCGTGCGCCTGGCCGGCGTCGGCGAAGGTCTGGTAGGCGGCGGTCGGAATCTGGTGCCGGTGCATGAAGTCCTTGGCGAAGTCCTTCGACGACTCCAGCTGCGCGGCCGCGCGGCTCGGGCCGAAGATCCGCAGGCCCTGCGCGCGGAACACGTCGACGATGCCGGCCGCCAGCGGCGCCTCGGGACCGACCACGGTGAAATGCACGCTCTGCTGCCGGGCAAACTCGGCCAGCGCCGCCGGATCGGTCACCGGGACGTTCTGCAGCCGCTTGTCCAGCGCCGTGCCGCCGTTGCCCGGCGCCACGTAGACGACCTGCACCTTGGGCGACTGGGCCAGTTTCCAGGCCAGCGCGTGTTCACGTCCGCCCGAGCCGACAACCAATACTTTCATGATCCACTGCCAGAAGATAAAGCTTTGGGGAGGGCGGCCGCCGCATTGCGTGGGCGGCGGCCGCCGGGGAGAGGGGAGGGGCGGAGGCGCCGGCTCAGTCCTCGATCACCGCGTTGGTGAAGACTTCCTGCACGTCGTCGAGATTTTCCAGCGCGTCGAGCAGCTTCTGCATCTTGACGGCATCGTCGCCGGTGAAGCTGACTTCGTTCTGCGGCTTCATCACGACGTCGGCGACCTCGGCCTTGAAGCCGGCCGCTTCCAGCGCCGCCTTGACGGCACCGAAGTCATTGGGCGGGCAGGTGACCTCGATCGCGCCGTCCTCGTGCGTCACGACGTCGTCGGCGCCGGCCTCGAGCGCGGCTTCCATCAGCTTGTCCTCGGGCGTGCCCGGGGCAAACAGGAACTGGCCGCAGTGCGTGAACATGAACGCGACCGAACCCTCGGTGCCCATGTTGCCGCCGTGCTTGGAGAAGGCGTGGCGCACTTCGGCGACGGTGCGGGTGCGGTTGTCGGTCAGGCAATCGACGATGATCGCGGCGCCGGACAGGCCGTAGCCCTCGTAGCGGATTTCCTCGTAGCTGGCGCCTTCCAGACCGCCCACGCCGCGCTGGATCGCGCGCTGGATGTTGTCCTTCGGCATGTTGGCGTCCGTGGCCTTGTCCATGGCCAGGCGCAGGCGCGGATTGGAGTCGGGATCGCCGCCGCCCAGCTTGGCGGCGACGGTGATTTCCTTGATCAGGCGGGTCCAGATCTTGCCGCGCTTGGCGTCGGCGGCGGCTTTCTTATGCTTGATATTGGCCCATTTGGAATGACCGGCCATGTTTCTCTCCGAGGCGGAACAGGTACGCGATGCGCGTGCAGCGCGGCAAGCGCAGCATGGCCGAAGGTGGCGGCCGGGCCGGCGGACGTTCGAGGACGCCCTCGGCTTGTTGCGATGCACGCGCCGGGTGATGGAATCATCAGCGGCAGGCCATGACTGCTGGCAATCACTGCTGGATATAATCAGCCGGGGATTTTATCACGCGCCCCCGCGCGCCAGACCGCCGGCCCGGCCTTTCCCGCACCGGCCAAAGGCCCGCTCCGTGGCGCCGCACCATCGCGCGATCCTCGATTCATTCCTCGCCTCGTCATTCACCGGAGCCCCAGCATGGCCGACCCCATCGTTATCGCCAAGAACGCCCAGCACGAACTGGCCCTGCTGCCGCAGATGGGCAATCGCCACGGCTTGATCACCGGCGCCACCGGCACCGGCAAGACCGTGACGCTGCAAGCGCTGGCACAAGGCTTTTCGCGGCTCGGCGTGCCGGTCTTCATGGCCGACGTCAAGGGCGACCTGACCGGCATCTCGCAGCCCGGCCAGCTGTCCGACAAGCTGGCCAGGCGGCTGGCCGACCTGGGCCTGCCCGAACCGGTCTGGGGCGCCTGCCCGACCACGCTGTGGGACGTGTTCGGCGAGAAGGGCCATCCTGTGCGTGCCACCGTGTCCGACATGGGCCCGCTGCTGCTGTCGCGCATGCTCGAGCTCAACGACACCCAGCAGGGCGTGCTGAACCTGGTGTTCCGCATCGCCGATGCCAACGGCCTGCTGCTGCTCGACGCCAAGGACCTGCGCGCGATGCTGCAGTACGTCGGCGACAACGCGTCGCAGTTCACCACCGAGTACGGCAATATCTCGGCCGCGTCGATCGGCGCGATCCAGCGCGGCCTGGTCGCGCTCGAATCGCAGGGCGCCGACGTGTTCTTCGGCGAGCCGATGCTGAACCTGGACGACTTCATGCAGACCGACAAGGGCCTGGGCATGGTCAATATCCTGGCCGCCGACAAGCTGCTGCACGCACCGCGGCTGTACGCGACCTTCCTGCTGTGGCTGCTGTCCGAGCTGTTCGAGAAGCTGCCCGAGGCGGGCGACCTCGACAAGCCCAAGCTGGTGTTCTTCTTCGACGAGGCCCACCTGCTGTTCAACGACGCGCCGAAGGCACTGCTCGAGAAGATCGAGCAGGTGGTGCGGCTGATCCGTTCGAAGGGCGTCGGCGTGTACTTCGTCACGCAGAACCCGATCGATATTCCCGACACCGTGCTGGGCCAGCTCGGCAACCGCGTCCAGCATGCGCTGCGCGCCTTCACGCCGCGCGACCAGAAGGCGGTCAAGGTGGCCGCCACGACGATGCGCGCCAATCCCGAGCTGGACGTCGAGAAGGCGATCGGCGAGCTGGCGGTCGGCGAGGCGCTGATCTCGCTGCTCGACGCCAAGGGCACGCCCGGCATCACGCAGCGCGCCTGGGTGCTGGCGCCGGGCAGCCGCATCGGCCCGATCGACGAGGCCGAGCGCAAGCAGCTGCTGGCCTCGTCGCTGGTGGCGGGCACCTACGAGAAGGCCGTGGATCGGGAATCGGCCTACGAGCGGCTCAAGGGCAGGGCCGCGCAGAGCGCGGAGGCACAGACGGGGCAGGACGGGGCGCAGAACGGCGGGCAGGCCGGTGGCGAGCCCGCGCAGCAGCAGGCCGGCGAACGCGGCTGGCTCGACGAGGCGGGCGATCTGTTCGGCGGCCTGACGCGCGGCACCGGCAAGAGCGGCCGCGGCGATTCGATCCTCGAATCGATGGCCAAGTCCGCGGCGCGCACCATGGGTTCGCAGGTCGGCCGCGAACTGATCCGCGGCGTGCTCGGCAGCCTGCTGGGGTCGGGGCGCAAGCGCCGGTAGCCAGCGGCGCTGCGCTTTTCCCCAGCCATCTTCCGCCGCACGGCGGATGGGCGCGGCGGAAGGGCGCGGCGGTGAGGGCAAGCGCCCCCAGCCGCCGACTCAGTTCTTGGTGCCGAACAACCGGTCGCCCGCATCCCCCAGGCCCGGCACGATGTACGCGTGCTCGTCCAGATGGCTGTCGAGCGAGGCCACGTACAGCCTGACGTTCGGGTGGGCCTTCTGGAAGACCTCGACCCCTTCGGGCGCCGCCACCAGCGCGACGAAGGTGATCGCCTCGTCCTTGACGCCGCGGCGCTTGAGCACATCGACCGCATGCGCCGCCGAATAGCCGGTGGCGACCATCGGATCGCACAGGATGAAGCTGCGGTCCTCCAGGTCGGGCAGCCGCACCAGGTATTCGACCGGACGATGATGCTCGTCGCGATAGACGCCGATATGGCCGATCCGCGCCGACGGGATCAGCTCGACCAGGCCGTCGCTCATGCCCACGCCGGCGCGCAGCACCGGCACGATGGTCAGCTTCTTGCCGGCGATCACCGGCGCATCCATGCTGACCAGCGGCGTGTCGATATGGCGCGTGGTCAGCGGCAGGCTGCGCGTGATCTCGTAACCCATCAGCAGCGTGATCTCGCGCAGCAGCTCGCGGAAGGTCCGCGTCGACGTGTCGCGGTCCCGCATGTGCGACAGCTTGTGCTGGATCAGCGGGTGGTCGAGGATGAACAGGTTGGGGAAACGCGGATCTTGCTTCATGGCGGGTAGCGGCTGGGCGGGAAGGGCGGGGCCTGGGTCAGGCCGGGAGGTCTGGCTTGTCGGTCTGGTTGGCCGTTGGTGCGGGATTGTAATGGATCGACTCCGCGTCGTCGCCGCGAAAGCGGGGACCCAGCGGCTTCGAGCGGGCCTCCGATGCCTTTGCGCCTTTTGACATACAATCCTCGCGTCTGTCGGACGACAACTTCAAGCGTTGCCGACGCGACGGCAATTCCCAACCTTTCCCGATGTCGTGCCTTGCCGCGCCCGCCTGTCGGCGACCGTGCGCGGACAGGCCGTTTGCACCATACCCGTGCCCGCTTCCCAGAAATCCCTCGCCAGCCCCGCCAGCGCTTCCGCCGGTGCGCGGCAGCGCACCGGGCTTGCCGTCGCCGCGATCGGCGCGGTGCTGTTCTCCGGCAAGGCCATCGTCGCCAAGCTGATGTACCGCTACAACGTCGACGCCGTGATGGTGATCACGCTGCGCATGCTGTTCGCGGTGCCGCTGTTCATGGCGATCGGCTGGTGGCAGTCGCTGCGGCTGCCGCCGCTGTCCTGGGCCGATCGCGGGCGCGTGCTGATGCTCGGCTTCATCGGCTACTACCTGTCGAGCTTTCTCGATTTCCTCGGCCTGCAATACATCACCGCGGGGCTGGAGCGGCTGATCCTGTTCCTGACGCCGTCCTTCGTCGTGCTGGCCACCGCCTTCGGCTTCAAGCGCCATATCAGCCGGCAGCAGTGGATCTCGCTGCTGCTGGCCTATGCCGGCATCGTGCTGGTGCTGGCCCACGACCTCGACGTCAGCGGCAGCCAGGTATGGCTCGGCGCCGCGCTGGTGCTCGGCAGCGCGCTGAGCTACGCGGTCTATCTGATCGCCAGCGGCGAGCTGGTCGCCCGCATCGGCTCGCTGCGGCTGGTCGCCTATGCGATGTGCGTGTCCACCGCCTGCTGCGTGGTGCAATATCTGGTGCTGGGACGCCCCTGGGGCGAACTGCTGCAGCCGGCGCCGGTGATGTGGCTGTCCGTGATCAACGCGGTGTTCTGCACCGTGTTGCCGGTGTCGCTGACGATGATGGCGGTCGCGCGCATCGGCGCGCCGATGGCCTCGCAGGCGGGCATGATCGGCCCGGTGTCGACGCTGTTCCTCGGCTTCTGGCTGCTGGGCGAGCCGATCACCGTGGTGCAGCTGGCCGGCAGCGCACTGGTGATGGGCGGCATCTATCTGCTGTCGCGCGGCAAGGCCGCGCGGGCTTGAACACAGGCGTGAAGACAAACTAGCGAATCAAGGAGAAAGGGAGCATGGATTTCGGACTGCGAGGCAAGCATGCGCTGGTGTGCGGCGCGAGCAAGGGACTGGGCTTTGCCTGCGCCGATGCGCTGGCCGCCGAGGGCGTTGATGTGGTAATCGTCGCGCGCGGCGCCGAGGCGCTGGACAAGGCCGCCGCCGATCTGCGCGCGCGCCATGGCCGCCGCGTGATCGCGGTGGCGACCGACATCACGACGCCGGAAGGCCGCCAGCAGGCGCTCGAGGCCGCGGCCAAGCTGGGCGAGCTCGACATCCTGGTCAACAACGCGGGCGGCCCGCCGCCGGGCAACTTCCGCGACTGGAACCGCGAGGACTGGATCGCCGCGCTCGACGCCAACATGCTGACGCCGATCGAACTGATCAAGGCGACGGTGGACGGCATGATCGCGCGCAAGTGGGGCCGCATCATCAACATCACCAGCGGCGCGGTCAAGGCGCCGATCGATGTGCTGGGCCTGTCCAACGGCGCGCGTTCGGGCCTGACCGGCTTCGTCGCCGGCGTGGCGCGCGAGGTCGCGCAGCATGGCGTGACCATCAACAACCTGCTGCCGGGGCCGTTCAATACGGACCGGCTGTACAAGACGATGGAAGGCGCGGCGAAGAAGGCCAATCTGACCGTCGATGAAGTCGCGCAGCGCCGCGCCGCGCAGAACCCGTCGCGCCGCTTCGGCGACCCGGCCGAGTTCGGCGCGACCTGCGCATTCCTGTGCAGCAAGCAGGCGGCCTACATCACCGCGCAGAACATCCTGCTGGACGGCGGCGCCTACCCCGGCACCTTCTGAGCGCGCGCATGACGACCATCCCTGTGGCCGCGGTTCCGCCGCGCATCGCGCTGATCGCGCACGACCGCAAGAAGGACGATATCGTCGCCTTCGCCCGCCGCCACCGCGACTTCCTCGTGCACTGCGAACTGCTGGCCACCGGTACCACCGGCGGCCGGCTGATCGACGAGGTGGGGCTGCCCGTCACGCGCATGCTGTCGGGCCCGTGGGGCGGCGACCTGCAGATCGGCGCGCAGCTGGCCGAGGGCCGGGTGGCCGCGGTGATCTTCCTGCGCGACCCGATGACGCCGCAGCCGCACGAGCCCGACATCAACGCGCTGGTGCGCGCCTGCGACGTGCACGACGTACCGTGCGCGACCAATGTGGCGACCGCCGACATGCTGATCGCCGAAATGCGGCGGCGCGCCGAAACGCCGGCGGCCTGAGCCGGTGCGGCATCGCCGCGGCGCTTCCCATCCGATGATCCCCAAGGAGAACCGAACCATGAGCAAAGCCATCCGCATATTCGAGAACGGCGGTCCTGAAGTGATGCAGTGGGTCGACGTCGAGGTCGGCGAGCCCGGCCCGGGCGAGATCCGCATCCGGCAGGAGGCGGTCGGCCTGAACTACATCGACGTCTACTTCCGCACCGGCCTGTACAAGCAGCCGCTGCCCGGCGGCATCGGCATGGAAGGCGCCGGCGTGGTCGAGGCGGTCGGGCCGGGTGTCACGCATCTGCGCGAAGGCGATCGCGTCGCCTATGCCGGCCGTCCCACCGGCGCCTATGCACAGGTGCGCGTGATGCCGGCCGACATCGTCGTCAAGCTGCCGGACGATATCTCGTTCGAGCAGGCCGCCGCGATGATGCTGCAGGGCATGACGGTGCAGTACCTGGTGCGCGACACCTACCGCGTGCAGCCGGGCGACACCGTGCTGCTGCACGCCGCCGCCGGCGGCATCGGCCTGATCGCATCGCAGTGGCTGAAGGCGCTGGGTGCCACCGTGATCGGCACCGTCGGCAACGATGACAAGGCCGCGCTGGCGCGCGCGCACGGCTGCGACCACACCATCGTCTACACGCGCGAGTCGTTCCTGGACCGCGTCAAGGAGATCACCGGCGGCAAGGGTGTGGCGGTCGTCTACGACTCGATCGGCAAGGACACCTTCAACGATTCGCTGGACTGCCTGGCGCCGCGCGGCACCATGGTCAGCTTCGGCAATGCCTCCGGTCCGGTGCCGCCGGTCGATATCTCGGTGCTGGGCGCGAAGGGCTCGCTGAAGCTGACGCGGCCGACCATCATGACCTATGTGACGCAGCGCGAGCTGCTCGAGCCGATGGCGGCCGAGCTGTTCGACATCGTGCGCAGCGGCAAGGTCAGGATCGAGGTGCGGCAGCGCTATCCGCTGTCCGAGGTCGCGCAGGCCCATCGCGAGCTGGAGGCGCGCAAGACCACCGGCTCGACCGTGCTGATTCCATAAGGTGAGCGGCTGTCGTTCCCGCGCAAGCGGGAACCCGGCGACTTGCGGTGTCACTGGATCCCCGCCTGCGCGGGGACGGCAACGGCGGGATCGCAACGACAAAGGGCGCCGGTTGGCGCCCTTTCTTCTTGCCCGCTACCGCGAGGTCAGTGCGGCCTGACCGTGGTCGACTGCGTCCGCATCTGCGCCTGCCGCAGGATATGCGGTGGCAGGCGCTTCAGGATCAGATGGACCGCCAGCGGAATCAGCACCAGATCGTCGACGATGCCCAGTCCCGCCACCACGTCCGGAATCAGGTCGATCGGCGACAGCGCGTACAGCACCACGCCGATCACCGCCGGCTTGAGCCAGCCGGGCGCGTCCGGGTGCCGCAGCGCATGCCAGAGCAGGCGCCCATCCCGCCGCACGAGCGTCCAAAGCGCCGAGAATCGTTTCCACATGAGAGGCCTCCTTCACACTGTGCACCCGCGGCTGGAAATGCGCGGCACGACAACAGGATAGCTTGGGCCGGTTCGCCGCGGTTCAAGTTCCCTAGGGGATGCGGTGAAGGGTAGGGAGTAGGGTTTGCTCCCCTCTCCCGCGCGGCAGGAGAGGGGGCAAACAGGCGGTAAAGGGCGCCGCCGGAGCGTTCCGGTCAACCCGGAATCTGCCCCTCCACACCCTCGACATAGAACTTGATGCCGTGCAGGAACTTGTCGTCGGCGACCTGGCCTTCGGCCAGTTGCTCCTTGCCGGTGTTGTCCTTGATCGGGCCCTTCCAGATCGGCGCGCTGCCCTCGATGATGCCGCGGCGGCGCTCGGCGACCAGCGCCTTGACGTCCTCGGGCACATCGGCGTTGAAGCCGGTCAGGTCGATCATGTTCTCCTTCAGGCCCCACCAGGTCGTGCCGTTGGTCCAGGTGCCGCCGAGCACGTCGCCGACCACCTTGTTGTAGTAGACGCCCCACGAAATCACCGACGCCGCCAGGTGGGCCTTCGGACCGAACTTGCTCATGTCGCTGTCCCAGCCGAACGCGTGCACGCCCTTTTCCTGTGCGGTCTGCACCACGGCGGCCGAGTCGGTGTTCTGCATCAGCATGTCGACGCCCTGGCCGATCAGCGTGGTCGCGGCCTCGCGTTCCTTGCCCGGATCGAACCACTTGTTGACCCAGACCACCTTGACGGTCGCGTTCGGATTGACGCTGCGCGCGCCGAGCGCGAACGAGTCGATATTGCGGATCACCTCGGGAATCGGCACCGACGCGACCACGCCCATCTTGCCGGTCTTGCTCATCTTGCCGGCGACCACGCCGGCCAGGTAGGCGCCCTCGTAGGTGCGAACGTCGTACTGCGCGACGTTCTCCGCGGTCTTGAAGCCGGTCGCGTGCTCGAAGCGGACGTCCGGAAATTCGCGGGCGACCTTCAGCATCGACTCCATGTAGCCGAACGTCGTGCCGAAGATCAGCTTGTTGCCCTGGCTGGCCAGGTCGCGGAACACGCGCTCGGCGTCCGCGGCCGACTCGGGCACGTTCTCGACATAGGTGGTCTTGACCTTGTCGCCGAACTTCTCCTCGACCGCCTTGCGGCCGCGGTCGTGCGCATAGGTCCAGCCGGCGTCGCCGACCGGTCCGATATAGACGAAGGCGACCTTCAGCGGCTCTCCCGCCTGGCCGGCGGCGGCCGGCGCGGAGGCGGCACCCGGGGCCGGCTGTTCGGCCTCCTTCTTGCCGCAGCCGGCCAGCGTGGCGGCCGCCAGCAGCGTGGTGGCGGCCAGCGTCGCGAGGGACTTCCTGCGCGTGACGTTCATCGATTTCTCCTTGTGTTGAATGCGCGAATGCTTGCGGGATGGATGGCGGGTTGGCTCTGCTTGCAGACGGCGGCGCGGCCCCGCGGCGACCCCTGTTCGCCGCGCCGTCGATCGAAACGGGTCAGGCGTTGCCGGGACGGAACGGCCGTCCCAGCGACGCCGGCATATTCAGGCGGATCCACGCCGGATTGCGCGAGATCAGCGCCAGCACGACGATGGTGGCCGCATACGGCAGCATCGACAGGACCTGCGACGGCACCGACACGCCGATGCCCTGCAGATAGAACTGCAGGATCGTCACGCCGCCGAACAGCCAGGCGCCGACCAGTACGCGGGCGGGCCGCCAGGTGGCGAAGGTGGTCAGGGCCAGCGCGATCCAGCCGCGCCCGGCGACCAGGTTCTCGACCCACATCGGCGTATAGACCAGCGACAGGTAGGCGCCCGCCAGCCCGCAGCAGCCGCCGCCGAACAGCAGCGCGGCGAAGCGGATCCAGCGCACCGGATAGCCGAGCGCGTGCGCCGACTCCGGCGATTCGCCGATCGCGCGCAGCGTCAGCCCGGCGCGCGTGCGGAACAGGAACCACATGATGGCCAGGCACAGCAGCACGCTGGCATAGACCATCCAGTGATGCTGGAACAAGGCCGGGCCGACGAAGGGCAGGTCGCCGAGCACCGGCACCTTGCTGCCCTGCGCGGGCATCGCATGGCCGACGAAGCGCTGGCCCATGAAGGCCGACAGGCCGGTGCCGAAGATCGACAGCGCGAGGCCCGTGGCGACCTGGTTGGTGGCCAGCACCAGCGCCAGCCAGGCGAACAGCGTGGCCATTGCCATGCCGGCCAGCGCGCCGGCGACGAAGCCGAGCAGCGGCGACTGGGTCTGGTAGCCGACCATGAAGCCGAACACCGCGGCGACCAGCATCATGCCCTCGGCGCCGAGGTTCAGCACGCCGGCGCGTTCGTTGATCAACAGGCCGAGCGCGGCCAGCAGCAGCGGCGTGCCGGCATTGATCGCGGTGGCGACAAGGGGAGCGAATTGTTCCATGAGCGGATATCGGTAGAGTCGCCGGATCAGCGGGCGGCCGCCGCGCGCCAGCGCACGCGGTGGTCGATCAGGCTGTCGCAGGCCAGCAGGAAGAACAGCAGCATCCCCTGGAACACCCAGCCGATGGCCGACGGCAGGCCCAGGCGCGATTGCGCCATCTCGCCGCCGATATAGAACAGCGACATCACGATGCCGCCGAACACCGCGCCGACCGGATGCAGCCGGCCGACGAACGCGACGATGATCGCGGTGAAGCCGTAGCCCGGCGAGATCGACGGCAGCAGCTGGCCGATCGGTCCCACCACTTCGAAGGCGCCGGCCAGGCCGGCGAAGCCGCCGGAGATCAGCAGCGCCATCCACAGCGAGGCACGCGCCGAGAAGCCCGCATAGCGCGCGGCCGACGGCGCGGTGCCGCCAACCTGCAGCCGATAGCCGGCGAAGCTGCGGAACAGGAACACCGTCATCACGGCCACCAGCACCAGCATCACGACGAAGCCGGCATGCAGCCGCGAGCCCGACATCAGGTTGGGCAGCAGGAATTCCGACGAGAACACCCTGGACTGCGGAAAGTTCATGCCCTGCGGATCCTTCAGCGGGCCGTTGACCACGTACAGGATCAGCTGCTGCGCGATATAGGTCAGCATCAGCGAGACCAGGATCTCGTTGGCGTTGAAGCGGTCGCGCAGCAGCGCCGTGATGCCGGCCCACAGCATGCCGCCGGCGATGCCGGCGAGCGAAGCGAGCACCAGCACCGCGACGCCGCTGACCGCATGGCCGGGCACGTCGAACCACAGCACCGTCGCCGCGGCGAAGATGCCGCCGAGGATCAGCTGGCCCTCGGCGCCGATGTTCCAGACGTTGGCCCGGTAGCAGACCGACAGCCCGAGCGCGCACAGCACCAGCGGCACGGTCTTGAGCAGCACCTCGCCGAGCGCGCGCTTGTCCTTGACCGGATCGACCAGGAAGACTTTCAGCGCGGCCATCGGGTCCTTGCCGAGCAGCACGAACAGCAGCGCACCGAAAGCGAGCGTCAGCGCCAGCGCGATCACCGGCGAGGCATAGGCCATCGGGCGCGACGGCAGGCCGCGCGGGGCCAGCGACAGGGGAAAGGCGAAGCCGGGCGATCTAGCCATGGACGCGCGCCTCCGTGACATCCTGCCGGTCTTCGTCCTGGCCGCCGGGTCCGCCCTGCCACAGTCCGCTCATCCACAGGCCGACCTGTTCGCGCGTGGCGTCCTCGACCGGGATCGACGGCGACAGCCGCCCCTTGGCGATCACGTGCAGCCGGTCGCAGATCGCGAACAGCTCGTCGAGCTCCTCCGACACGACCAGGATCGCACAACCGGTGGCCTTCAGCGCCAGCAGCTCGTTGTGGATTTGCGCGGCGGCGCCGACGTCGACGCCCCAGGTCGGCTGCGCGACGATCAGCACGCCGGGGCCGCTTTCGATCTCGCGGCCGACGATGAACTTCTGCAGGTTGCCGCCCGACAGGCTGCGGGCCAGCGCGTCGGGGCCGCCGGCCTTGACGCGAAAGCGCTGGATGATCGCGGCGGCGAGCCCGGCCGCCGCCTTCGGCGAGACCAGGCCACGCCGCACATAGGGCGGGTCCTGGTGCGACAGCAGCGTATTGTCGGCCAGGCTCATGCCGGGTACCGCCCCGCGGCCCAGCCGCTCCTCGGGCACGAAGGCCAGGCCCGCGCGCCGGCGCGCCCGGGCATCGAGCCGGCCGACCGGTTTGCCGTCGAGCGCGATCGCCTCGCGCGCGGCGCGCGTATCCTCGCCGGACAGCGCCGCCAGCAGTTCCTGCTGGCCGTTGCCCGACACGCCGGCGATGCCGACGATCTCGCCGGCATGCAGATCGAGCGAGATGTCTTCGAGCGCGGTGGCGAAGGCATGCGCGCGCGGCAGCGACAGCGCGCTCACCGACAGCCGCAGCGCGCCGCGCGGCGTCGCCACGCGCGCCTCGCGCGGCGGCTCGCCGCCGATCATCATGCGCGAGAGCGAGGCCGCGCTTTCCTGGCGCGGATCGCACAGGCCGGTGACCCGGCCCATCCGCATCACGGTGGCGCGATGGCACAGCGCGCGGATCTCGTCGAGCTTGTGGCTGATGTAGAGGATGCTGGTGCCTTCGTCGGCGAGCTGGCGCAGCGTGACGAACAGCGTCTGCACCGCCTGCGGCGTCAGCACCGAGGTCGGTTCGTCGAGGATCAGCAATTGCGGCCGCGCCAGCAGCGCGCGGACGATCTCGACGCGCTGGCGCTCGCCGACCGACAGCGTATGCACATGGCGCTCGGGCTCGAGCGGCAGCCCGTAGCGCGCGGCCGTCTCGCGGATGCGCGCGGCCAGCGCCTTCATCGAGGTGCCGCCGCGCTGCGCGGCCGGCAGGCCGAGCGCGATGTTCTCGGTCACGGTCAGCGTGTCGAACAGCGAAAAATGCTGGAACACCATTGCGATGCCCAGATCGCGGGCGTCGTGCGGACTGTCGATGACGACCGGCGCGCCGTTGAAGTGCATCTGGCCGGCGTCGGGCTTGACCGCGCCGAAGATGATTTTCATCAGGGTCGACTTGCCGGCGCCGTTCTCGCCGAGCACGGCATGGATTTCGCCGGGAGCGACGGTCAGCGAGACGTCGTCGTTGGCGGTCACGCCGGGATAGCGCTTGACGATATGGGCAAGCGCCAGCCTGGGGGTGGAATTGGATGTCACTGAGGCGGCTCTGGTTGTCGTGGCAGCTTCGTCCGTCGGCACTGCGCGGCGCCGGGGCAGACCGCGGGGAAGCGGCGCCACGGCACGGCGGCAGCGGTCAGCAGTGAACAGCGGCAAGGCGGGGCCAGCATGGCCGGCGCGCCTGGCTGCGTCATCACGGAAGCGTAATGCCTGTTATCAGGTCGGGATTATATAAGTGCGCCGGTCCCGCAACGGCCGCCATGACCGCCGCCGCAGGCCCCGCAACGGATGGCGGACGGTTGCAAGTCGCATGCCGGATGCGCGGCGAGGGAAGGGAAAGGAGGGGGAAGGCCCGGCGAGCGCGGGCCTGGAAAGTCCGGCCGGCGCGCTCAGGCCGCGGACGCCGAAGCCCCCGTGTTGTCGCCCGCCTCGCCGCCGGTACGCTCCGCGGCCAGCGAGCCCTGCATCACCGCCTCGCGCTTTTCCAGCAGATGCTGGCGCAGGATCGCGGCGAGCCGCTTGCCGTCGCGCGCTTCCAGCGCCTGGATCATGGCCTCGTGGTCCTGCACCGCGCGGTCCCATTTCTGGGTCTGCTGGTTGGAGCGGAAGCGCAGCGCCTTGAGCCGGCGGTTGATCGACAGATAGGTCTGGCGCAGCACGCCATTGCGCGCGGCCGCGTTGATGCGGTCGTGGATCTCCTGGTTGCGGCTGTAGTAGCCCGACAGATCGTTCTGCGCGCGGCAGGCCAGCATCGCGTAATGCAGCGCCTTGATCTGCGCCAGCTCGGCCGGCGTGATGCGTTCGCAGGCCAGTTCGCCGGCAAAGGCTTCCAGGCCGGCCATCAGCTCGAAGGTCTCCCAGATCTCGGCCTCGGTCATCCGCGACACGCTGGCGCCGCGGTTCGGCGAGATCTCGATCAGGTTCTCGGCGGCCAGCACCTTGAACGCCTCGCGCAGCGGCGTGCGCGAAATCCCCAGCGTCTCGCACAGCTCGCGCTCGTTGAGCTTCATGCCGGGCTTGAGCACGCCTTCGGTGATGAACTTGCGCAGGTGCTCGACCACGGTGTCGTGCAGGCGCTGGCGCTCCAGCCGGGGCAGCAGCGGGGTGGCGCCGCTGTCGGGCAGCGGCGCCCCTTCGGCGGAATTTTGCATTCAAAGTCCTTATCCGTGATGTCCCGGCCATTCTAGCGCAGAGTCGCGCGGAACTGTCCCCCAGCCCGCATGGCGCCGGCAATCGGGGTAAACGAGCGCGCTTATGCGGCAATTTCCGCTTGGGCTGGCCGACCTCGGCTGCTACAGTATTTTGAATTCAAAATTCAACAAGGAGGCACCAGTCCCATGATCTCGCTCGACTTTCACCCCGCCGGCCGCCACTTCCTGCAGATCCCGGGACCCAGCCCGGTACCGGATCGCATCCTGCGTGCGATCAGCTATCCGACCATCGATCATCGCGGGCCGGAATTCGGGGCGCTCGGGCGCAAGGTGCTGGCCGACATCCGCAAGATCTTCAAGACCGAGCATCCGGTGATCATCTATCCGGCCTCGGGCACCGGCGCCTGGGAGGCCGCGCTGTCGAACACGACCAGCCCGGGCGATACCGTGCTGATGTACGAGACCGGGCATTTCGCCACGCTGTGGAAGTCGATGGCGCAGTCGCTCGGCCTGCAGCCGGAATTCCTCGGCCTGCCGGGCATCGAGGGGTGGCGGCGCGGCGTGCAGCCCGACATGATCGAGGCGCGGCTGCGCGAGGACAGCGGCCATCGGATCCGCGCGGTCTGCGTGGTGCACAACGAGACCTCGACCGGCGTGACCTCCGACATCGCCGCGGTGCGCCGCGCGATCGATGCGGCGGGCCATCCGGCGCTGCTGATGGTCGATACGATCTCGGGCCTGGCTTCGGCCGACTATCGGCACGACGAGTGGGGCGTGGACGTGACGGTGTCCGGCTCGCAGAAGGGCCTGATGCTGCCGCCGGGCATCAGCTTCAATGCGCTGTCGCCGAAGGCCATCGCCGCCAGCAAGGAGGCGCGCATGCCGCGCAGCTTCTGGCGCTGGGACGAGATCATCGAGGCCAACAAGAACGGCTACTGGCCGTACACGCCGAACACCAACCTGCTGTACGGCCTGTCCGAGGCGCTCGACATGATCCTGGAGGAAGGGCTGGACAACGTGTTCGCGCGCCACCAGCGCCTCGGCGAGGCGACCCGCCGTGCGGTGCGCGCCTGGGGTCTGGAGATCCAGTGCGCCGATCCGGCGGTCTACAGCCCGGTGCTGACCGGCGTGATGATGCCCGAGGGCGTCGACGCGGACGCGGTGCGCAAGCGCATCTACGAACGCTTCAACATGTCGCTGGGCCAGGCGCTGGGCAAGATGCGCGGCAAGATGTTCCGCATCGGCCATCTCGGCGATTGCAACGACCTGACGCTGATGGCGACGCTGTCGGGCTGCGAGATGGGGCTGAAGCTGTCGGGCGTGCCGCTGCAGGGCAGCGGCGTCGCGGCGGCGATGGAGTACCTGACCTCCCATGCCGACACCCCGGTGCTGAAGGCCGCTGCCTGAGCGGATGGAGCTGCGATGACGGATCTGTCCACGCCGTTGGCCCCTTCATTGGCTGCCTCGCCGATCGTCAAGCCGCTGCACTTCGTCCGCGCCGAAGGCGGCCCCGGCTCGCCGCTGGCCACGCGGCTGCGGCGCGAGCTGCGCGGCGACGTGCTGTTCGACCGCGCCAGCCGCGGCCGCTATGCGACCGACGCGTCGATCTACCAGATCATGCCGGTCGGCGTGGTGGTGCCGCGCGACCAGCGCGACCTGCTGCTGGCGCTGGAGATTGCACGCGACGCGCATGCGCCGGTGCTGGCGCGCGGCGCCGGCACCAGCCAGTGCGGCCAGACCGTCGGCGAGGCGCTGGTGATCGACAACAGCAAGTGGCTGAACCAGGTGATCGACTTCGATCCGGTCGCGGCCACCGTCACGGTCGAGCCGGGCATCGTGCTCGATCACCTGAACGCCTGGCTCAAGCCGCATGGGCTGTGGTTTCCGGTCGATGTCTCGACCGGCGCGCAATGCACGATCGGCGGCATGGCGGGCAACAACTCCTGCGGTTCGCGCTCGCTGGCCTACGGCAACATGGTGCACAACGTGCTGGCGATCGACGCCGTGCTGGCCGACGGCGCGCAATGCCATTTCGGATCGCTGGCGCAGGCGCCCACCGATCCGCGCGTGCAGGCCATGCTGGGGCAGCTGCGCGCGATCGCCACGCGCGAACGCGACGAGATCGCCGAGCGCATGCCCAAGGTGCTGCGCCGCGTCGCCGGCTACAACATCGATCTGTTCGACTGCCAGAACCCGCGCGCCTATACCGACGACGGCCACGCCAACCTGTCGCACCTGCTGGTCGGCTCCGAAGGCACGCTGGCCTACAGCCGGCAGATCACGCTGAAGCTCGCACCGCTGCCGGCGCACAAGGTGCTGGGCGTGGTCAATTTCCCGACCTTCTACCAGGCGATGGAAATGACCCAGCATATCGTCGGGCTGGCGCCGGTCGCGGTCGAGCTGGTCGACCGCACGATGATCGACCTGTCGATGGCCAACCCGGCCTTCCGCCCGGTGATCGCGTCGGCGCTGCGCGGCGAGCCGCAGGCGATCCTGCTGGTCGAGTTCGCCGGCGAGGATGCCGCCGCGCTGCGCGCCGACCTCGATGCGCTCGACGAACTGATGGGCGACCTCGGCCTGCCCGGTTCGGTGGTCAAGATGCCGGACGCCGGCGCGCAGAAGGCGCTGTGGGAAGTGCGCAAGGCGGGCCTGAACATCATGATGAGCATGAAGGGCGACGGCAAGCCGGTCTCCTTCATCGAGGACTGCGCGGTGCCGCTGCCGCATCTGGCCGAGTACACGCGCCGGCTGACCGAGGTGTTCCATCGCCACGGCACCGAGGGCACCTGGTACGCGCACGCCAGCGTCGGCACGCTGCACGTGCGGCCGATCCTGGACATGCGCCGCGACGGCGCGCAGAAGATGCGCGCGATTGCCGAGGAGGCCGCCGCGCTGGTGCGCGAGTACAAGGGCGCCTATTCGGGCGAGCACGGCGACGGCCTGTGCCGCGGCGAATGGGTGGCCTGGCAATACGGCCCGCGCATCCATGCGGCCTTCGGCGAGATCAAGGCGCTGTTCGACCCGGACAACCGCTTCAATCCCGACAAGATCGTGCGGCCGCCGAAGATGGACACGCGCGAGCTGTTCCGCTTCCCGCCCGGCTACCAGCGGCTGCCGCTGCAGCCGGCGCTGGACTGGTCGGCGTGGAACGTCAGCCGCGATCCTTTGAGCGGCGAGGAAACGCCGCCGGGCAGCGGCGGCGATCGCACCGGCGGGCTCGCCGCCGCGGTCGAGATGTGCAACAACAACGGCCACTGCCGCAAGTTCGACGCCGGCACCATGTGCCCGAGCTACCGCGTCACGCGGGACGAGCAGCACGTCACGCGCGGACGCGCCAACACGCTGCGGCTCGCGGTGTCGGGCCAGCTGGGCGAGGAAGGCCTGGCGAGCGAGGACGTCAAGGCGGTGCTGGACCTGTGCGTGTCGTGCAAGGGCTGCAAGCGCGACTGTCCGACCGGCGTCGACATGGCGCGGATGAAAATCGAGGCGCGCCATGCGTGGGCACGGCGCCATGGGCTGACGCTGCGCGACCGGCTGGTGGCCTTCATGCCGCGCTATGCGCCGCTGGCAAGCCGGATGCCGGCGCTGATGGCGCTGGCCGACCGCATTCCGCTGCTGTCGGCGTGGGCCAGGCGCGCGCTCGGCTTCGCGCCGCAGCGCAGCCTGCCGCGCTGGCAGCGTTCGTTTCTGTCGACGATTGCGCGTGCCGGCCGCGGCGATGCCACCCCGGCCACCGCCGGCGCCGGCGCTGCGACGGGCACCGCTTCCCTGGCCGCATCGTCAAGCCAACCGCTGCGCGATGCAGCCGCCGGAGGAATTCGGGAGGTGGTGCTGTTCGTCGACACCTTCAACAACCACATGGAGCCCGAGAACGCGCGCGCCGCGCAGGCCGTGCTCGAAGCCGCCGGCTACACCGTGCATCCGCTGATGCGGCCGGGCGAGCGGCCGCTCTGCTGCGGCCGCACTTTCCTGGCCGCGGGCCTGGTCGAGCAGGCACGGCAGGAGGCGCGGCGGCTGCTCGACGCGGTGCAGCCGTACGTCGCGCGCGGCGTGCCGATCGTCGGGCTCGAGCCGTCGTGCCTGCTGTCGCTGCGTGACGAATTCCTCGGCTACGGCTATGGCGACGAGGCGGCGCGGCTGGCCGCCGGCGCCTTCCTGTTCGAGGAGTTCCTGGTGCGCGAGCGCCAGGCGGGGCGCCTGAGCCTGAAGCAGCTGGCGCTGCAGCCGCTGCCGCAGCGCGAGGCGCTGGTGCATGGCCACTGCCACCAGAAGGCCTTCGACGCGTTCACGCCGGTGCAGACGGTGCTGGGCTGGATTCCGCAGCTCAAGGTGTCGCCGATCCAGTCCTCGTGCTGCGGCATGGCCGGCAGTTTCGGCTACGAGGCCGAGCACTACGAGGCGTCGCTGGCGATGGCCGAGCTGTCGCTGCTGCCGGCCGTGCGCGCGCGGACGGACGACGCCATCGTCGTTGCCGACGGCACCAGCTGCCGCCATCAGATCCTTGACGGTGCCGACGCGCAGGCCTGGCACGTGGCGCGCGTGCTGGCCGCCGCGTTGACGGCGCGCGCAGCGGCGGCGGTGACGGACTAGCGAGGGGGGGTAGCAATACAGGGAGGACAGGCCGGCACCGTTGCCGTTCCGGCCGCAAACCAGTCCGCCGCACAGACCGGACAAGGCCGCTCGACGGCCGGCACGCGGCGGGCCGATGTGACATTCCAACGAGGAGACAGGCAATGCAAAGCAAGCACAGCAAGCAGGGCAAGCGTTCGATGCTGGCGTTCGGCGCGTTCGGCGCGGCCGCGCTCGCGATCGGCGGCGCGCCGGCCGCGGCATGGGCATGGGAGCCGACCAAGCCGGTCGAGATCGTCGTGCCGTTCAGCGCGGGCGGCGCGTCCGACCAGATGGCGCGCTCGATCCAGAGCATCATCGCCAAGCACAAGCTGATGAACCAGCCGGTGATCGTGGTCAACAAGGCCGGCGCCAGCGGCGCCGAGGGCCTGATGGACACCAAGGCGTCGCAGGGCAATGCGCACAAGCTGCTGGTGACATCGTCGGCGCTGTACACGGTGCCGATGGTCAGCCACCTGCCGTTCAGCTGGCGCGACCTGACGCCGATCGCGATGGTCGCGCAGGACGAGTTCGTGCTGTGGACCAATGCCGAGGCCCCGTACAAGACCGTCGCCGAGTTCGTCGAGGGCGCCAGGGCCGGCGCCGGCAAGGTCAAGATGGGCGGCACCAGCTCCAAGCGCGAGGACCAGATCATCACCACGCTGATCCAGAAGAAGACCGGCGCGAAGTTCATCTACGTGCCGTACAAGGGCGGCGGCGAGGCGGCCACGCAGCTGTCGGGCAAGCATATCGACGCAAACGTCAACAACCCGTCCGAATCGATCGGCCAGTGGCGCGCCGGCGAGCATCGCGCGCTGTGCGTGTTCGCGCCCGAACGGATGGGCTACACCACCAAGGTCACCCAGTCGCAGAGCTGGCGCGACGTGCCGACCTGCAAGGAGCAGGGGCTCGACGTCCAGTACCAGATGCTGCGCGTGTTCATGATGCCCGGCGGCATCACGCCCGATCAACAGAAGTACTACGTCGAGCTGATGCGCAAGATCGTCGCCACGCCCGAGTGGAAGGAGTACCTCGAGCGCAATGCGCTGAAGAGCGAATTCGTCGCGGGCAAGGCGCTCGAGGATTTCCTCGTCAAGGACGAGAATGCGCACCGCGACATCCTGAAGGAAGCGGGCTTCATGGCCGCGCGCTGAGCCGGCACCGCCAACGACGCGCGGCCGGCTCGACGCGGGCCGCCGCGCGCACCGACTGGGAGAGCTTTCGATGGAAACACAGCAAGAGCATGCGGCCGCCGCCGCGAACGCCGCGCACGCTGATCATGCCGATGCGGGCGCACGCGGCATGTCGCTGCGCGCGGTCGAGCTGGCGGTGGCCGCGCTGCTGCTGGCGGCCGCGGCGGTGGTGATCTGGAGCAATCACCGCATCGGCGCCGGTTGGGCCGCCGACGGTCCGGAGGCCGGCTACTTTCCGCTGCGCGTCGGCGTGATCGTGCTGGTGTGCAGCCTGGCCGTGGCATGGCAGGCGTGGCGCACGCCAGCGGACGCGATCTTCGCCAGCTGGCAGCAATTGCGGCAGGTCTGCGTGATCCTGCTGCCGCTGTCCGTCTATGTCGCGCTGATCGGCTGGCTCGGCATCTACGTCGCATCGGCGATCTTCATCGCCGGCTTCATGATGGCGGTGGGCAAGGCCGAATGGTGGCGGGCGGTGCTGCTGGGCGCGGGGATCAATCTGGTGCTGTTCTGGATCTTCGAGATCCAGTTCCGGGTGCCGCTGCCGAAGGGGCCGCTGGAAGCGGCGCTCGGCTTCTAGGAGGGGCACCATGGAGGAATTCAACGCGCTGATGCACGGCTTCTCGGTCGCGCTGTCGTGGCAGAACGTCGGCCTGATGTTCGTCGGCATCCTGCTCGGCATCGTGGTCGGCGTGCTGCCCGGGCTGGGCGGCCCCAACGGCGTCGCGATCCTGCTGCCGCTGACGTTCTCGATGGATCCGACCTCGGCCATCATCATGCTGTCCTGCATCTACTGGGGGGCGCTGTTCGGCGGCGCGATCACGTCGATCCTGTTCAATATCCCGGGCGAGGCCTGGTCGGTGGCGACCACCTTCGATGGCTATCCGCTGGCGCAGCGCGGCGAGGCAGGCCGCGCGCTGACGTCGGCCTTCACCGGCTCGTGCCTCGGCGCGATGGCCGGCGTGCTGCTGATCACCTGCCTCGCGCCGCTGGTGGCGAAGTTCGCGCTGCGCTTCGGCCCGCCGGAATATTTCGCGGTCTATCTGCTGACCTTCTGCAGCTTCGTCGGCATGGGCAAGGAGGCCAAGCCCAAGATCCTGATCGCGATGTGCGCGGGCTTCCTGCTGGCGGCGGTCGGCATGGACACGGTCTCGGGCACGCTGCGGATGACGTTCGGCTCCACCGAGTTGCTGCGCGGCTTCGACTTCCTGGTGGCGGTGATCGGGCTGTTCGGCATCAGCGAAATCCTGATGACGATGGAGGAGGGCGTGGCCTTCCGCGGCAAGCAGGCGCGCATCGACCTGAAGGTGGTGTTGCGTACCTGGGCCGAGCTGCCGCGCTACTGGATGACGGTGCTGCGCTCGTCGGCGATCGGCTGCTGGCTCGGCATCACGCCGGGCGGCGCCACCGCGGCGTCGTTCATGGGCTATGGCGTGGCCAAGCGCATGGCGCGCGATCCGGACTCGTTCGGCAAGGGCAATATCGAGGGCGTGGTCGCGCCCGAGACCGCCGCGCACGCGGCCGGCACCAGCGCGCTGCTGCCGATGCTGGCGCTCGGCATTCCGGGCTCGGCCACCGCCGCGGTGCTGCTCGGCGGCCTGATGATCTGGGGCCTGCAGCCGGGGCCGTTGCTGTTCCAGGAGCAGGGCCCGTTCGTCTGGGGGCTGATCGCCAGCATGTACCTGGGCAATATCGTCGGGCTGCTGGTGGTGCTGTCGACGGTGCCGCTGTTCGCCGCGATCCTGCGCATCCCGTTCTCGATCATCGCGCCGCTGATCCTGGTGGTCTGCGCGATCGGCGCCTATACGGTCAACAACGCGCTGTTCGACGTCTGGCTGATGCTGGGCTTCGGCGTGATCGGCTACGTGCTGAAGAAGCTCGACTATCCGCTGGCGCCGCTGGTGCTCGCGCTGGTGCTGGGCGACCGCGCCGAGGATGCGTTCCGCCAGACCATGCTGGTGTCGTCCGGCTCGCTCGACATCTTCTGGTCCAACGGACTGGTCGGCACCATCATGACGCTGGCCATCCTGGTGCTGATCTGGCCGATGATCGGCGACCTGCGCGCACGGCTGCGCAGGGGCAAGGGGGTGACGGAGGCGGTGGAGGGGAACGGGTAAGACGCAAGGCGGCCCTCTCCCGGACCCTCTCCCCGCTGGCGGGCGAGGGGGCCGGGAGAGGGCCGCGGCGCATCGCGCCGCTTCCCGAGCTTACCCCGCGCTCTGCACCTTCCCCTCGAACCGCCCATCGCGAAAGTCGCTGAGCGCCTGGTGGATTTGCGCCTCGCTGTTCATCACGAACGGTCCGTACTGCACGATCGGCTCGCCCAGTGGCTTGCCGGCGATCAGCAGGAAGCGCGCATCCTGCGTGGCCTTGACGATCACGCCGTCGGCGTCGGCCTCGTTGGCCAGCACGCCCATCCGCTGCGCGTCGAGCGCGGCCAGCGCGTCGCCCTCGCCGATGCCGACTTCGCCCCGATAGACGTAGACGAAGGCGTTATGCCCGGCGGGGATCGCCTGTGCGAACGATTGGCCCGCCGGCAGCGATACGTCCAGATACAGCGGCTCGGTGACAGGCCGCGTCATCGCACCCTGCACGCCATGCGAGGCGCCGGCGAGCACGCGCACCACCGCGCCGCCCGGCAGCGCGACGGTCGGGATCGCCGCGGCCGGCAGGTCGCGATACCAGGGCGCCGTCATCTTGTCGCTGGCCGGCAGGTTCAGCCACAGCTGGAAGCCCTCCATGCGGCCGTCCTGCTGTTCCGGCATCTCCGAATGCACGACGCCGGCGCCGGCGACCATCCATTGCGCGCCGCCGTTCTCCAGCAGGCCCTCGTTGCCGGCGCTGTCGCGATGGCGCATGCGTCCGGCCAGCATGTAGGTGATGGTCTCGAAGCCGCGATGCGGGTGGGCCGGGAAGCCGCCGATGTAGTCGTCGGCGCGGTCGGTGCCGAAGGCGTCGAGCATCAGGAACGGATCCAGCCGGCGCTGCAGGTTCTGCGTCAGCACGCGGGTCAGCTTGACGCCCGCGCCGTCGGAGGTGGCGATGCCGCGTACCACGCGGTCGATGGTGCGGGTGCGCTGCACCGATTCCTCGGCGGCGGCTGGCACGGTGGTCACGTCGTTCAGGTTGCGGATGTCGTCCATGTCGATCTCCTGTGTCTTGGCGAGCGGCGCCTCGCGCCGCGTTACCCAGTCAATGTAAGGGTTTGGCGGAAAAGCGGTAGCCGGGCGAAGGGCAAAAGAGCGTTCCGTGGCTGGGACGATCGATGTCCGTTTGTGGACGGGATTGGAACGCGAAAGGTCTCGGAAAGGGACCGCAAAAGGGTGCCGGAAGGGAGTCGGAAGGGAGTCGGAAGGGAGTCGGAAGGGAGTCGGAAGGGAGTCGGAAGGCGGCGGGAAGGGGCGTCATGGGGACCGTTTTCGGCGCGCCGCGATGGGCCGAAATGACGGCAGAAAGCCGCCCGTTCCCGTGCGGGGTGACAAGATCGCTGAAGTTGGTTAGAATAGCGACCTCTTTGCCATCCGTTGTTGCAAATTAGCCGCTTGAGCTTCGCGCTCGCCGTGGCCGATTTCGCGACCACGGCCGATTGACCGGCGGCGCGTCGGAACCTTCAATTTTGCGCTGCCACTGGCCTGCGAGGTCAGACCGACCGTCCGCGACCGTCCGGCTCCTTGCCGACGCCGCGCCGGCCGTCGAACCGATCCGCAGCGCCGCGCCAGGGCCGCTGGCGCCTGCCCGTTCCGGGCAGCACCCGCGGTCCGTCACCGGGCCCCCACCGTCTCGCCCCCTTGTGCGGCGATGGGCGCCCACCGTCCGTCCGCCGGCATCCCGCCGGTCATGGCGGACAGCACCAATCTAGTCTGGACCCGGCCGGGTCCGCCGCCATGGCGCATGTCCCCATCGGGTCCGCCATCGCGCTGGTCCGTCGCCGTCGTCCTTCATGGACCGCCGTCGCGGCCCTCGCGCCTCGTGGCGCCTGTCGTGCCGTGCTTTTGTCGCCGCCTGTCGCCGTTTGGCCGATCCGCCGATCCGCCGATCCGCCGATCCGCCGATCGCGACGCCGGCTGGCTTACAGGAGAAAAGATGTCTCAGCGAATCTGGCGTGGACTCGGCTGGACCGGTTTCATCGTGTTGGCATTGGCCGGCCTGCTGGCCTGGGTCGGCGTCGACACGATCGCGGAACACCGCGAACGCCTGCTGTTCGACGTGGCCGACCACCTGCGCCTGGTGGCGTGGTCGATGGCCCTGGCGCTCGCCACTGGCGTGCCGGCCGGCATCCTGCTGTCGCGGCCGGCGCTGCGGCGCTGGGCCGACCGGCTGATGCAGGTCTTCAACATCGGCAATACCGTGCCGTCGCTGGCGGTGCTGGCGCTGTCGCTGGCGGTGCTCGGCATCGGCGAGCGCCCCGCGATACTGGCGCTGTGGCTGGCCTCGCTGCTGCCGATCGTGCGCAATACCTGCGAGGGCCTGCGCGGTCTGCCGCCCGCGTTGCTCGAGGCGGCCAAGGGCATCGGCATGACGCCGCGCCAGCGTCTGCTGCGGGTCGAGCTGCCCAACGCGATGCCGGTGATCCTGGCCGGCGTGCGTACCAGCCTGGTGATCAACGTCGGCACCGTGCCGCTGTCGTTCCTGATCGGCGCCAACAGCCTCGGCGAACTGATCTTCCCCGGCATCTATCTGAACAAGCCGTCGCTGCTGCTGCTCGGCGCCGCGGCCACCGCGCTGCTGGCGCTGGCGCTCGATGCGCTGTTCGCCGCGGGCGGACGCTTCTATCTGCGCCGGCGAGGGTTGGCGGCATGAAGCGGAACATCAAGGAGAACACCATGACGCTGATGCGATCGCTTCGTCCGCGCGCGTGGCTGGCCGCGCTGCTCGGCGCCGCCGCGCTGGTGGCGAACACCCCCGCGACGGCCGCCGATGCCGCGCCGGTGCGCGTGGGCGGCAAGAATTTCACCGAGCAGCTGATCCTGTCGTCGATGACCTCGCAATATCTGCGCGCCAAGGGCTTGAACACCGAGCTGACCGCGGGCCTGGGCAGCACGCTGATGCGGCAGGCGATGGAGAGCGGACAGCTCGACGTGGTGTGGGACTACACCGGCACCGCGCTGATCGTCTTCAATCGCGTCGAAGAGAAGCTCGATGCCGAGCAGAGCTACGCCCGGGTCAAGTCGCTCGACGCGGCCAAGGGCCTGGTGTGGCTGCAACCTTCGACGATCAACAACACCTATGCGCTGGCGATGCCGCGCCACCGTGCGGAGGCGGCCGGCGTGACCTCGCTGTCCGAGCTCGCCGACAAGATCCGCGCCGGGGGCGAGGACAAGCGGCACAACTTCGCGGTCGACATGGAGTTCGCCGCGCGGCCCGACGGCCTCGAGCCGCTGAAGGCCGCCTACGGGCTGCCATGGACGCGCCGCGACGTGATCCAGCTCGATCCGGGCCTGGTCTATACCGCACTGCGCAACGACCAGGTCGAGACCGGCCTGGTCTACGCCACCGACGGCCGCGTCAAGGGCTTCGATCTGGTGCTGCTGCGCGACGACAAGGGCTTCTTCCCGGCCTACCAGGCGGTGCCGGTGGTGCGCAAGGCGGTGCTCGACGCGCACCCGCAACTGGCCGAGCTGCTGAACGCGCTGGCCGCGGCGCTCGACAACGCGTCGATGACGGAGATGAACTACCGCGTCGAGATCGAGCAGAAACCGGTCGATGCCGTCGCGGCCGATTTCCTGCGCCAGCACGGGCTGATCTGACGGCCCGGCCGGGATAACGAAGGACAACCAAGGACAAGCACGGACACTCCATGGACCTGATTTCCTATCTGCAACACAGCTGGCCCACGCTGCTGAAGATGACCGGCGAGCATCTCGCGCTGGTCGGCGCGGCGGTCGGGCTGGCGATCCTGATCGGCGTGCCGCTCGGCATCCTGGCCACGCGCTGGCGCTGGCTGGCCACGCCGATGATGACGCTGGCCACGGTCGTGCTGACGATCCCGTCGATCGCGCTGTTCGGCCTGATGATCCCGGTGTTCGCGCGCTTCGGCCACGCGCTCGGCTACCTGCCGGCCGTCACCGCGGTGTTCCTGTATTCGCTGCTGCCGATCCTGCGCAACACCTACGTGGCGCTGGCCGGCATCGACAGCGGCATCCAGGAGGCCGGGCGCGGCATCGGCATGACCACCTGGCAACGGATGCGGCTGGTCGACCTGCCGCTGGCGGTGCCGGTGATCCTCGGCGGTGTGCGCACCGCGGTCGTGATGAACATCGGCGTGGCGACCATCGCCGCGCTGATCGGCGCCGGCGGTCTCGGCGTGCTGATCCTGCAAGCGATCAGCCAGAGCAATATGAGCAAACTCGCGGTGGGCGCCGTCCTGGTCAGCCTGCTCGCCATCGTGGCGGACGCGTGCCTGCAATGGTTGCAGCGCGTGCTGACGCCCAAAGGAATCCGCACATGATCGAACTGGACCAACTGAGCAAATCGTTCACGCAGAAGGATGGCGCGCTGGTGCGCGCGGTCGACTCGGTGTCGCTGACGGTGCCGCGCGGCGAGATCTGCGTGTTCCTCGGCCCGTCGGGCTGCGGCAAGACCACCACGCTGAAGATGATCAACCGGTTGATCCCGCCGACCTCGGGCCGCGTGCTGATTGAGGGCGAGGACACCGCGGGCATCGACGAGGTGGCGCTGCGCCGCAAGATCGGCTACGTGATCCAGCAGATCGGCCTGTTCCCCAACATGACGATCGAGCAGAACATCACCGTGGTGCCGCGCCTGCTGGGCTGGGACAAGCAGCGCTGCCGCGAACGCGCGCGCGAGCTGATGGCGATGGTGCAGCTCGATCCGAACCGGATGCTGTCGCGCTATCCGCGCGAGCTGTCCGGCGGCCAGCAGCAGCGCATCGGCGTGATCCGCGCGCTCGCCGCCGACGCGCCGGTGCTGCTGATGGACGAGCCCTTCGGCGCGGTCGATCCGATCAACCGCGAAAGCATCCAGAACGAGTTCCTGCAGATGCAGCGCCAGCTGGGCAAGACCGTGATCATGGTCTCGCACGACATCGACGAGGCGATCAAGCTGGCCGACAAGGTCGCCGTGTTCCGCGCCGGCAAGCTGGTCCAGTTCGACCATCCCGACGCGCTGCTGGCGCATCCGGCCGATGAGTTCGTGCAGGCTTTCGTCGGCCACGACAACACGCTCAAGCGTCTGCTGCTGGTACGCGCCGGCGATGCCGCCACGATGGGCGCCACCGCGACGCCGCAGATGCCGCTGGCGCAGGCGCTGGCGCTGATGGACGACGCCGACGTGCGCTATCTGCCGGTGCTCGATCGCGACCAGCGCGCGCTCGGCTATGTGGCGCGCCGCGACGCGCGCAATCCGGCCGCGGGCAAGCAGGCCTGCGGCGACGTGCTGCGTCCGTTCGCCGCGACCGCGGCGTTCGACGAGCATCTGCGCATCGTGCTGTCGCGGATGTATCAGCACAACACCAGCTGGCTGCCGGTGGTCGATGCCGACGGCGTCTACCTGGGCGAGGTCACGCAGGAATCGATCGCGGGCTATCTGAGCTCGGGGCGCTCGCGCAGCGGCGCCATCGCGGCGCCCGCGGCCTCGGCGGCGCCGGCCTCGGCAGCGAGCGCTGCCGCGCCGCTGCGCGCGGCGGCTTGAGGACGTACGGCCCGGCGGTGTGCCGGTGAGCCGATGCGCCGATGCGCCGATGCGCTGATGCGCTGATGCGCCGCGGCGTCAGCGCAGCCTGCCGGGTGGGTCGATCGGGCCCGCCAGCCGCCGCTTGATCGCGTCGATTGCCGATTCGAGCTGCTCGCGGCAATGCAGCGAATCGGCGGTCTCGCGCACGCGCCACATCAGCTCCTTGCGCAGATGGCCCAGGCGCGTCTTGTGATAGGTGTGTTCGGTGAAATCGGCGTTGATCATCGCCGGATTGATATAGATGCGATGTCCCCGCGCGCGCAGGTCGGCGTGGAAGGACACGTGCTCGTTGATCTCGCCGCCGTTGGCGTCGAGCCCGACATAGCGCCCCGTCACGAAGGCATCGCGCCGGTACACCGCGAAGCCGCCGAAGGCCGATTCGACTTCGATCGGCGCGGCGTCGGCCGGCACGCGGATCTGCTTCGATGCCACGCACATCTCCAGTGCCTGGCGATGCCCCACCACGTCGACGATGTCGCGATAGGCGGCCCAGCAGTCGACCGGCGACCAGGCCGGGTGGCGCAGCGCCCAGATATCGTAGTAACCCAGCCGCTGGTTGGCCGTCATGCCGGCCCAGTCCACCTCGCTGCGCCAGCAGCTGAGCACCGCGTCGGCGGTCAGCCCATGGTTGATGTCGTCCAGGTCGGCCGCAATCACGTAATCGATCTTCGCGTACCGCGGATCGCTGGCCAGGCGCTCGACATAGACATTGCGGCAGAGCGCGATGCGGTCGCAGCGTGCCGGATGACGCTCGCGCAGCGAGCCCATCGACTCGAAGGCGAAGCGGGGGACCTGCGCGGCGAGCTGCCGCAGCTGCTGCACGGAATCGTCGGAGGAATCGCTCTCGACCAGCAGGAAGCTGACCGACGCGAAGCCGGCCAGGACCTTGCGCAGGTGCGCCACTTCACCCCCGATCGTCGCGCCGCAATTCCGCACCGGCCCGACCACCGCGACATGGGCGGATTCGGGCGGGATGCGCAGGGGCGGCGGGGTGGTCATGATGGCGATCCTCTGTGGCCGGCGGGCACACGTTGCGGTGACACCGTCACTGTACGTACGTCGACCTGCAGCGACTGTGGGATGGATCACACACAGTCGCCGCCGGTCATGGCCGGCCACCCCGTCGTTCCCGCGCCGGCGGGAGCGCGGCGTCCCTGAGCGCCGCCGGAACCGCTGCCTGCGCGGCGGCGACAACGCCGGCGGTCACGTGCGGCCCAGCTCCCCGTCCCGCAGCCGCCACAGGCCGAGCGGATTGTCGTCGCGCAGCGCCGGCGGCAGCAATTCGGCCGGCACGTTCTGATAGCAGACCGGGCGCAGGAAACGCGAGATCGCCGCGGCGCCGACCGAGGTCGTGCGCGCGTCCGACGTCGCCGGGAAGGGGCCGCCATGCACCATCGCATACGACACCTCGACGCCGGTCGGATAGCCGTTGAACAGCACGCGTCCGGCCTTGCGCTCGAGCACCGGCAGCAGCTGCGCGGCCGCCGCATGGTCGCCGGCATCGGCATGCACGGTGGCGGTCAGCTGTCCCTCGAGGCTGCGCGTCAGCGCGGCCATCTCGTCGATGTCGCGGCAGACCACCAGCACCGACGACGGGCCGAACACCTCCGCCTGCATCCGATGATCGGCGATGAACTGCGCGGCGCTGGTCTCGAACATCGCGGCGCAGGCCTGATTGGGTCCACTGCCGGCCAGACCCGTGCCGATGCGTTGCAGGCCGTTGATCTCGCCCAGGCTTGCCACGCCCTGCTGATAGGCCTGGTGGATGCCCGGCGTCAGCATCGTGCCGGCGGGCTTGCCGCCCAGCGCCTGCACCGCGGCCGCGCGGAACGCGGCGAGCGCCGGACTGTCGATCGCGATCACCAGGCCGGGGTTGGTGCAGAACTGGCCGACGCCGAGCACCAGCGAATCGACCAGCTCCGTGGCGATGCGCTCGCCGCGCGCGGCCAATGCCGCCGGCAACAGGAACACCGGATTGATGCTGCTCATCTCGGCATAGACCGGGATCGGCTGCGGCCGCTGCTGCGCCACGCGGCTCAGCGCCAGGCCGCCGGCGCGCGAGCCGGTGAAGCCGACCGCCTGGATCGCCGGATGCCCGACCAGCGCCGTGCCGATCTCGTTGCCGGCGCCGAGCACCAGCGAGAACACGCCCTCGGGCAGGCCGGCGTCGGCCACCGCCTGCTGAATCACGCGGCCGACCAGCTCGGAGGTGCCCAGATGGGCCGGGTGCGATTTGGCGACCACCGGGCAGCCCGCGGCCAGCGCCGACGCGGTATCGCCGCCGGCCACCGAGAACGCCAGCGGGAAATTGCTGGCGCCGAATACCGCCACCGGGCCCAGCGCGATGTTCTGCATGCGCAGGTCGGGGCGCGGCGGCGTGCGCTCGGGCAGCGCGCTGTCCCAGGTGGCCTGCTGCCAGCGGCCGTCGCGCAGCACGCGCGCGAACAGGCGCAGCTGATTGGCGGTGCGGCCGCGCTCGCCCTGCAGCCGCGCCAGCGGCAGGCCGCTTTCGCGATGGGCGCGTTCGATCAGCGTGTCGCCGAGCGCCTCGATGCCGTCGGCGATGCGCTCCAGAAAGGCCGCGCGTTGCGCCGGCAGCGTGTTGCGGAAGGCGTCGAAGGCCTGTTCGGCCAGCGCGCAGGCACGGTCGACTTCGGCCGCGCCGCCGCCATGGAAGTCTGGGCCCAGCGTCGCGCCGGTGGCGGGGTCGATCGCCTGCAGCACGGCGTCGTGGCCGCGCACGGCGCTGGCGCCGATCAGCATCTCTCCGGTGATCTTCATTGGCTTCTCCTGAAAACGTCGATGGCGCAACGGCCGCCGCGGTGCGATACCGGGAGCGGCCGATGCGCCGGGGGCATGATGGCGCGCGCCGCGCCGGCAAGGCCGGACACGGCGCGTACGGAAGGAGTTACTGGCCGCCGACCTTGTCGATCAGCCGTTGCAGCATCGCGCATTCCTCTTCGCTCAGATCGGTCAGCGGCGCGCGCACCGGGCCGGCATCGTGGCCGACCAGGCGGGCGCCCGCCTTGATGATGCTGACCGCGTAGCCCTGCTTGCGGTTGCGGATGTCGAGGTAGGGCAGGAAGAACGTGTCGATCAGGCGGCCGACGGTCTCGTGGTCCTCGGCGGCGATCGCCCGGTAGAAGTCCATCGCGGTCTTCGGAATGAAGTTGAACACCGCCGACGAGTAGACCGGCACGCCCAGCGCGCGATAGGCGGCGGCGTAGACCTCGGCCGTCGGCAGGCCGCCCAGATAGGCGAAGCGTTCGCCCAGCCGGCGGCGGATCGACACCATCAGCTCGATGTCGCCCAGGCCGTCCTTGTAGCCGATCAGGTTCGGGCAGCGCTCGGCCAGCCGTTCCAGCTGCACCGCGTTCAGGCGGCACACCGCGCGGTTGTAGACGATCACGCCGCAGGACACCGAGCGGCAGACCGCCTCGACGTGGTTGGCGATGCCTTCGGGGCTGGCCTCGGTCAGGTAGTGGGGCAGCAGCAGCACGCCGTGGGCGCCCAGGCGCTCGGCCTCCTGCGCATAGGCGATCGCGACGCGGGTCGGACCGCCGGCGCCGGCGATGATCGGCACCTTGCCGCGGCAGGTGTCGACCGCGGTGCGAATGATGTCGCTGTACTCGCTCGGGGCCAGCGAGAAGAACTCGCCGGTGCCGCCGGCCGCGAACAGCGCGCTGGCACCGTACGGAGCCAGCCATTCGAGGCGCCTGGCGTAGGACGCGGCGGCGAAGTCGCCGTTGGCGTCGAAATCGGTCACCGGGAACGACAGCAGGCCGGCGCTGATGATCTGTTTGAGGTCTTGGGGATTCAGGGACATGGTGGTTTCCGATTTTCCGATTTACCGATGAAAAGGCCGGGCGTCCTGCCCGATGCGCAACATTGGACGGTGAAGGCGCCGCGGCAGGGGGGGGCGTCCTTCGATGATCGATATCGTAAGACATCATACAACTGAAGTGCAAGCGTTTCGCATCGGGGGTTAACCCCCGGAGGGGCGGTGGGCAGGGCGTCGGAATCCGGCTTGCGGAATCAGGCTTGCGGAGTCAGGCCTGCGTATTGGCCGCCGCGGCCGACGCCTTGCGCAGGCGTTCGCGGCTGTTGGTCAGGTGCATGCGCATCGCCGCCTTGGCGCCATCGGGGTCGCGGCGCTCGATCGCGTCGTAGATGCTGTCGTGTTCGAAATTGACCCGTTCCAGATACTGCTCGCGGTCGCCCGGGGTGACGTGCAGCCGGCCGCGCGGAATCACCGAGGCGCCCAGGTGGCCCAGCATCTCGCTGAAGTAGCGGTTGCCGGTGGCGCGCGCCACGGCCAGATGGAAGGCGAAGTCCGAGGCGACCGAGTCGCCGCCGGACGCGGCGGTGCGCTTCAGTTCGTCCAGCGCGCGCCGCATCTCGGCCAGATCCGCGTCGCTGCGCCGCACGGCCGCCAGGCCCGCGGCTTCCGCTTCGATGCTGACGCGGAATTCCAGCATCGCCAGCACGTCCATCGCCGTGACCATGGCCGACGGATCGATGCGGAAGGGGGAGACCGATTCGGCCGGGGGCGGCGTCAGCACGAAGGTGCCGATGCCGTGGCGGGTCTCGACCAGGCCGCTCGCCTGCAGGCGCGACAGCGCCTCGCGCACCACGGTGCGGCTGACGCCGAGCGTGGCCATGATTTCCGATTCGGTGGGCAGCTTGTCGCCGGGGCGCAGCGTGCCCTGGCGAATGCTGTCGGTCAGGCTGGCGACCGCTTCTTCGGCCAGCGTACGGCCGCGGCGGCGCAGCGGAGTGGGGGCCAGGGTCGAGGCTTTCATAGGGTATGTACGGTGCTTGACCGGTTCGCGAACGGCTCATTATACTGCGTCGTAAGTTATACGACGACTGATAACCGACTTTATCGCAGGCCTCTCGCTGCCACCATCCGGTGCGGCAGGGGCCGTAGCGACAAGCCATTCGAGACAGCCTTCCGAGACGCTTCATGACAGACCCCTCGATCTCCGCGCCGGGCGCCACGCCCGTCGTCACCGAACTGACCGTGATCCCGGTCGCCGGCCACGACAGCATGCTGATGAACCTGTCAGGCGCCCACGGTCCCTTCTTCACGCGCAATGTGGTGCTGCTCAAGGACAGCGCTGGCCGCACCGGCGTCGGCGAAGTGCCGGGCGGCGAGGGCATCCGCCAGACGCTGGAGGACGCCCAGCCGCTGGTGGTCGGCCAGCCCATCGGCGCCTGGCAGGCGGTGCTCAACCGCGTGCGGCAGGCCTTCGCCAGCCGCGATGCCGGCGGCCGCGGCCTGCAGACCTTCGACCTGCGCATCACGATCCATGCGGTCACCGCGCTGGAAGCGGCGCTGCTCGACCTGCTGGGCAAGCATCTGGATGTGCCGGTCGCCGCGCTGCTCGGCGAAGGGCAGCAGCGCGATGCGGTCGAGATGCTCGGCTATCTGTTCTATATCGGCGACCGCAAGCGCACCACGCTGCCGTATCGCCAGGAGGCCGAGGCCGACGATGCCTGGTTCCGGCTGCGCAACGAGGAGGCGATGACCCCCGAGGCGGTGGTGCGCCTGGCCGAGGCCGCCTATCAGCGCTACGGCTTCAACGACTTCAAGCTCAAGGGCGGCGTGCTGCGCGGCGACGAGGAGATGGAGGCGATCGTCGCGCTGGCCGAGCGCTTTCCCAAGGCGCGGATCACGCTCGATCCGAACGGCGCCTGGTCGCTGGCCGAGGCGGTCCGGCTGTGCCGCGACAAGCGCGGGGTGCTCGCCTATGCCGAGGACCCGTGCGGCGCCGAAGATGGCTATTCGGGCCGCGAGATCATGGCCGAGTTCCGCACCGCGACCGGCCTGCCGACCGCGACCAACATGATCGCCACCGACTGGCGCCAGATGGGCCATGCGGTGCGGCTGCAATCGGTCGACATTCCGCTCGCCGATCCGCACTTCTGGACGATGCAGGGCTCGGTGCGCGTCGCGCAGATGTGCGCGGAGTGGGGGCTGACGTGGGGTTCGCATTCGAACAACCACTTCGACATCTCGCTGGCGATGTTCACCCATGTGGCCGCGGCCGCGCCGGGACGGATCACCGCGATCGACACGCACTGGATCTGGCAGGACGGCCAGCGC
Source organism: Cupriavidus gilardii (assembly GCF_013347325.1). Taxonomy (NCBI): domain Bacteria; kingdom Pseudomonadati; phylum Pseudomonadota; class Betaproteobacteria; order Burkholderiales; family Burkholderiaceae; genus Cupriavidus; species Cupriavidus gilardii. The sequence continues at coordinate 938,137 of NZ_CP054626.1, forward strand.
CTGACCAGGGAGCCGTTGAAGATCGAGGGCGGCATGGTGCAGGTGCCAAAGCGGCCCGGGCTGGGCGTGGAGATCGACATGGCCGAACTGGACAAGGCCCATCAGCGCTATCGCAGCATGGGACTGGGCGCGCGGGACGACGCGGTAGCGATGCAGTTCCTGATCCCCGGCTGGAAATTCGACAACAAGGCGCCGTGCATGGTCCGGTAGCCGGTGCCGGCGATCGCTTCGACAACGAACAGAGATTCAGGAGACAACATGAGCAAGTCCTTCATCACCTGTGTGCGCCGCCTGCCGCGGCTGATGCTGTCCGCGGGCATGCTGGCCGGCGCGTTCGCCGGCGGCCTGCTGGCCAGCGGTACCGCGGCCGCGCAGGACTGGCCGCAGAAACCGGTGTCGGTCGTGGTGCCGTTCCCGCCTGGCGGATCGACCGACACCATTGCCCGCATGCTGGCGCAGCCGCTGAATGAAAAGCTGGGCCAGCCCTTCGTCATCGAGAACCGCCCGGGCGCGACCGGCGCGATCGGCGCGGCGATGGTCAAGCGCGCGCCGGCCGACGGCTACACGATCATGATCGCGTCGATCGGCGTCTATGCGGTCAACCCGTTCCTGCAGAAGAACCTGCCGTACGATCCGGCCAAGGACTTCGACCTGCTGACGGTCGCGGTGCGCGCGCCCAACGTGCTGGTCGCCAATCCGTCGGTCGCCGCGCGCAGCGTGCAGGACCTGGTGGCCCATATGAAGAAGAATCCGGGCAAGGTCAGCTTCGCGTCGTCGGGCGCGGGTTCGTCCGACCACCTGACCGCGGCGCTGTTCTGGCAGAAGACCGGCACCGACGGCCTGCACGTGCCGTACAAGGGCGGCGGCCCGGCGATCCAGGACCTGCTGGCCGGCCAGGTCGAGGTCTCGTTCCAGAACATCAACGCGGTGATCCAGCACATCAAGGCCGGCAAGCTGAAGGCGCTGGCGATTACCTCGGAGAAGCGCTCGCCGCTGCTGCCCGATGTGCCGACGCTGGCCGAAGCCGGGGTCAAGGATGTCGAGGTCTATTCGTGGCAGGCCGTCGCCGCGCCGCGCGGGCTGCCCGCCAACGTCAAGACGCGGCTGCACGGCGCGCTGGTCAGCTCGCTGACCGATCCCAAGATGCGCGCCAAGCTGGCCGAGACCGGCTTCGAGGTCGTCGCCAATACGCCGGAGCAGTTCGCGCAGTTCGAGAACCAGGAGCTGCAGCGCTGGAAGAACGTGATCGAGACCGGCAAGATCACGATCGATTGACGATCGGAAGACCGCCGTACGAGATGTTCCTGCCCCGCGTCATGCGGGGCTTTTTCATTGCGTCGGGGGATGTGTGGCCGTGCGGATGTGGCCGTGAAGGTCTTGTGCTGCGATTGGCGGAGACGGTGAGATTCGAACTCACGGATGGGTCACCCCATCGGCAGTTTTCAAGACTGCTGCCTTAAACCACTCGGCCACGTCTCCAGTCCCATGACGGGCCGGCCTTGCGCCGGCCGCGCATTATAGCAAGGCGGTATCCCGGTGGGGTCGGAAACGCCTCGTTACACATCTTGCACCGCGGGAAGACAAGAAACCGGCCCTGTCGGCGTCCGTCCGACATCGCGGAACCTTGTCTGGATGTATACCTCCTAGGGCAGGAGGGAAGCGGCGGTGCGCCGCATCCCGTCTCTTCTCGTCCCAGTCAGGAGAACATTAAATGAATGGCAAGACTTTGTTTGGCATGGCCGCGTTGGCGGCCGCGATCGGTACCGCCGGCTGCGCGGCGCCCGGTGGCGGTTATGGCTACGGCGCCCCGGCGGCCAATACGGGTTACGGCCAGGGGTCCTACCAGGCGCCGGCCGGCTCGGTGTTCTACGGTCGCGTCGAAGCGATCGAACCGATTCAACAACCGCGCGGCGCCAGCTCGGGCCTGCTCGGCACCGTGATCGGCGGTCTGGCCGGCGGCCTGCTCGGCCACCAGATCGGCGGCGGCCGCGGCCAGACCATCGCGACGATTGGCGGTGCGGTGGCGGGCGGCGTGGCCGGCAACCAGATCGAGCAGCGTGCCACCGGCGGCATGGAGACCGTCTATCGCGTGCACGTACGACTCGACGATGGCCGCATGGCCACCGTGACGCAGCGCCAGGCCAACAATCTGCAGGTCGGCCAGCGGGTGCAGGTCGCCAACGACATGGCGTCGCCGATCTGAGCGAGTTCCGCCGCTGCGAGGGCAGCAATGGAATGGAGAAAGGCCGCGGATCGCGGCCTTTTTTCATGGGTGCGGCGGGGGGCCGCTGCCGCTCACGACTTCAGGAAGATCTCCTGCAGATCGTTCAGGAAGCGCCGTCCCAGCTCGGTCGGGCGGATCACGGTCGGGTCCGGGTCCAGCAGGCCCTTGTCGGTTGCCTGCGCCAGCTCGCGGCGGATCGCATGCAGCGGCAGGCCGGTATGGTCGTGGAACAGGCTCGCCGGCACGCCGTCGGTCAGCCGCAGCGCGTTCAGCATGAATTCGAACGGCAGCTCGGCGGCATCGACATCGCGCGCTTCCTGCACCGCGTTGCCTGCCATCGCCTGCGCCATATAGGTGGCCGGATGCTTGTAGCGCATCTGGCGCAGCACGCGATGCGGGAACGACAGCTTGCCGTGCGCGCCCGCGCCGATGCCGAGGTAGTCGCCGAAGCGCCAGTAGTTCAGGTTGTGACGCGCCTCGCGATGCGGCTGCGCATAGGCCGAGGTCTCGTAGTGGCGATAGCCGGCTTCGGCCGTGCGCGCCTCGATCCAGTCCTGCATCTCGTAGGCGGTGTCGTCGTCGGGCAGCGCCGGCGGAAAGCGCGCGAACAGCGTGTTCGGTTCCAGCGTCAGGTGGTACAGCGACAGGTGGGAAGTGCGGTACGACAGCGCCGTCTCGACGTCCTGCCGGCACTGCGCCAGCGTTTGCTGTGGCAGCGCGTACATCAGGTCCAGATTGACGTTGTCGAAGTGGCGCAGCGCGATGTCGATCGCGGCGCGGGCCTCGGCGCCGCCGTGGATGCGGCCCAGTGCCCGCAGGTGTTCGTCGTTGAAGCTCTGGATGCCGATCGACAGCCGGTTGATGCCGCTGGCGCGATAGCTGGCGAAGCGCTCGGCCTCGAAGGTGCCGGGGTTGGCCTCCATCGTGATCTCGGCATCGGCGTCCAGCGGCAGCAGCGCGCGGATGTCGGACAGCAGCCGGTCCATGCCGGCGGCCGACAGCAGGCTCGGCGTGCCCCCGCCGATGAACACCGTATGGACCGGGCGTCCCCATACCAGCGGCAGCGATTGCTCGAGGTCCGCTCGCAGCGCGTCGAGATACGCGGCCTCGGGAATCTCGCTGCCGTCGGGCGCCGCGTGCGAATTGAAGTCGCAATACGGGCATTTGCGCACGCACCAGGGCACGTGCACATACAGCGACAACGGCGGCGAGGCCGGCAGCGAAATCTGCCCGGGCTTGAGCCACAGGCCGACGCTGTCGCCGCCGGACGAAGCGGGGGCGGGCGCGGTGCCGGTGACGGGGAGGATCGGGATCATGGCCGGCCGTGCGCGGACGTGTTCGCGGCGTTTTCGGTAGCGCTATCGGTGGCGCTATCGGTCGCGCTATCGGTGGCGTTTTGCGTGGCGCTATCCATGGCCGCGTCCTGGCGCAGCCGCTCGCACAGTGCCTGCAGGGCCAGCGCGCGATGGCTGACGCGGTTTTTCTCTTCCGCCGACAGTTCGGCGGCGGTCTTGCCCAGCGCCGGCAGCAGGAAGTAGGGGTCGTAGCCGAAGCCGCCGTCGCCGCGCGGGACATCGACCACTTCGCCGTCCCAGCGCCCTTCCGCGATGATCGGGCAGGGATCGTCGGCATGGCGCACCAGCACCAGCACGCAGTAGTAGTGCGCGCGGCGATTGCTGTGGCCTGCCAGCTCGGCGATCAGATGGGCATTGTTGGCGGCGTCGCTTTTCTCCTTGCCGGCCAGTTGCGCGTAGCGCGCCGAGTAGACGCCGGGCGCGCCGCCCAGCGCGTCGACGCTGATGCCGGAGTCGTCTGCCAGTGCGGGCAGGCCCGACAGGCGGCTGGCATGGCGCGCCTTGGCCAGCGCATTCTCGACGAAGGTCACGTGCGGTTCCTCGGCCTCGGGGATGCCGAGCTCGCGCTGCGGCACCACGTCGAAGCCCAGCGGCGCCAGCAGCGCGCCGAACTCGCGCAGCTTGCCGGCGTTGTTCGAGGCCAGCACCAGGCGTTGCGCGGCGCGCATGGCGATGCCCGCGGTCATGTTCGCCGTCATGCCCGCCGTCATGCCAGATCCAGCGCCTGGCGCTGCATCGTGACCAGCTGCGCGATGCCGCGCTCGGCCAGCTGCGTCATCGCGTCGAGCTGCGCGCGCGAGAACGGCACGCCCTCGGCGGTGCCCTGGACCTCGACGAAGCCGCCGCTGCCCGTCATCACGACGTTCATGTCGGTGTCGCAGGCGCTGTCTTCGGCGTAGTCAAGGTCGAGCACCGGCACGCCGTCGACCATGCCGACCGATACCGCGGCGACGAAGTCGCGGATCGGGCTTTCCGCGATCAGGCCGTCGCGCAGCATCACCGAGACGGCGTCATGGGCGGCGACGAAGGCGCCGGTGATCGCGGCGGTGCGGGTGCCGCCATCGGCCTGCAGCACGTCGCAATCGAGCTGCAGCGTGTATTCGCCGAGCCGCGACAGATCGAACACCGAGCGCAGCGCGCGGCCGATCAGCCGCTGGATCTCCTGGGTGCGGCCAGACTGCTTGCCGCGCGCGGCCTCGCGGTCCGAGCGGGTATGGGTGGCGCGCGGCAGCATGCCGTATTCGGCGGTCACCCAACCTTCGCCGCTGCCTTTCTTGTGCGGCGGCACCTTGGCCAGCACGCTGGCGGTGCACAGCACCTTGGTGTCGCCGAAGGCGGTCAGCACCGCACCTTCGGCGTGCCGGGTGTAGTGGCGGGTCAGGGTGATCGGGCGCAGCGCGTCGGCCGCGCGTCCACTGGGTCGCATGGAGGCTCTCTTGGAAGGAAAATCGGGAACAGGCGCGATTTTAACGCCGGGTGCCCGCGGATGCTGGCGGCCGCGCGCCGCGCCGGGTCCCGCACGGCGGCGGCGCGGCAGTGGCGCGGTAGCGGGGCGGCGAGGGGGCCGCCGGGCAAAGTTCTTTACAATACTGTGTTCAATCAGTGTTGGTCAGCCCACTGCCGGGCAGGCCGCGGTCGCCGCGTCGTGCGGCCCTCGCCGCCAGCCCCCTCAAGAGACGAATCCATGATCCATAGCATGACCGGATATGGCCTGGCGACGCGCCAGGCACCGCTGACCGACGCGCATGGCGCGCCCAGCGGCAGGACCGCCGCCGTGTCGGTCGAATTCCGCACCGTCAATTCGCGCTTCCTCGATCTGCTGTTCCGCGCGCCGGAAGAGTGCCGCGCGTTCGAGCCGGCCCTGCGCGAGATGCTGATGGCCAAGCTGTCGCGCGGCAAGCTCGAGTGCCGCATCAATCTGCAGCGCACCGACGCGGGCGGCGCGGCGCTGGCGCTCAATACCGGCCTGCTCGCGCAGCTGCGCGAGCTCGAAACCACCGTCGCCAGGACCTTCGATCAGGCCGGCACGCTGCGCATGGGCGAGATCCTGCGCTGGCCCGGTGTGCTGATCGAGCCCGAGCTGTCGCAGGATGCGCTGCGCGACGCGGTGCTCGGCGCCGCCAAGGACGCGCTGGCGCAGCTGCTCGAAGCGCGCCGCCGCGAGGGCGATGCGCTGAAGGCCGCGCTGGTCGACCGCATCGACGCGATGCTGGCGATCGTGCAGCGCCTCGCGCCCGCGGTGCCGGACCTGATCGCGCAGCACCAGGAGAAGCTGACCGAGCGGCTGCAGGAGGCCTTCAACCTGGTTGCGCCGAACGGCATGCCATCGATGTCGCGCGACGAGATCGGCGAGCGCATCCGCCAGGAGGCGACCGTCTACGGCATCCGCATCGATATCGCCGAGGAGCTGTCCCGGCTCGAGGCGCATCTGAACGAGACCCGGCATATCCTCGACAAGGGCGGCCAGGTCGGCAAGCGGCTCGACTTCATGATGCAGGAGCTGAACCGCGAGGCCAACACGCTGGGCTCGAAGGCCGCGGCCAAGGAACTGGCCGATGCGTCGATGGAGCTCAAGCTGCTGATCGAGCAGATGCGCGAACAGATTCAAAATCTCGAATGACCAACATGAGCGACACTACTCAGCCCCATCCTGCGTCCAACGCGCCGGCGCAGTCGCATACCGCGATCGACACCGTCTACCCCGGCAACCTGTTCATGGTGGTGGCCCCGTCCGGCGCGGGCAAATCCACGCTGGTCAACGCGCTGCTGGCGCAGGACCCGTCGATCCGCCTGTCGATCTCGCATACCACGCGGCCGCCGCGTCCCGGCGAGCAGGACGGACGCGAGTACCACTTCACCACGATCGAAGCCTTCCGCGAGGCGCGCGATCGCGGCGACTTCCTCGAATGGGCCGAGGTCCACGGCAACTACTACGCGACCTCGCGCGTCTGGATCGAGCAGCAGATGGCGCATGGCCACGACGTGCTGCTGGAGATCGACTGGCAGGGCGCGCAGCAGGTGCACAAGCGCTTCTCCAATGCGGTCGAGGTCTTCATCCTGCCGCCGTCGCTGACCGCGCTCGAAGAGCGTCTGCGCAAGCGCGGGCAGGACGAGCCCAACGTGATCGTGCGGCGCCTGCTGGCGGCCGGCAGCGAGATGGCGCATGCCTCCGAAGCCGACTACGTGATCATCAACGACGTGTTCGACGAAGCGCTGGAAAAGCTGCGCTGCGTGGTGCGTGCCACGCGGCTGCGTTTCTCGTCGCAGAAGGCGCGGCACGCCGATCTGTTCATCGAACTCGGCATCCACTGAAGGCGAGGCCGCGGGGCCGCGGGCCACCTGCGGTAAAATGGCGGCCATCGCATAGGTTCTGTCTCAAGGTAGATTTGATATGGCGCGTATTACCGTCGAAGATTGTCTGAAACACATCCCGAACCGCTTCGAGCTCGCGCTCGCGGCGACCTACCGCGCGCGCCAGCTGGTGCAGGGGCACACGCCGAAGGTCGAGGCCAAGGACAAGCCGACCGTGGTGGCACTGCGCGAGATCGCGTCGGGCCAGGTCGGCATCGAAATGCTGAAGAAGGTTCCGACCTGATCGGCCGGCGGCCCGGTTTTCAACGGCATTGCGAGCTATCCTGGGATCCCGCCCGATCGTCGCCCTGGTCGACCGGATTGTCCTGATCGCATTCGTTGCCCACGTCTGAACCACAGGCCGCCATCATGCCCTCGTCGCCGCGCTCTTCCTCGCGATCGTCGCCCAAGCCGGGCAGCACGGGGGAGACGCGCGCCGCGGCGCGCACCGGCGCGCCGAACCTGCCCGATCCCCTGGGCGACGACGTGGTCGGCGAGCGCGCCGTCGCCCCGGCGATGGCACCCGCCAAGGGCCGGGCCGCGAGCGCCGCGTCCGCGCAGCCGCGCGAGACCGACAGCGGCATCGCGCTGGCCGCGCCGGCTGCCCAGGCTGCGGACGGCCTGTTCATCGACGCGGTCCTCGCGCAGACGTACCGGCATTTCTTCGGCCCGACCTCGCAGCCCGCGGTGCCGCCGCGGCAACAGGTAATCTCCATCTCCAGGCTGATGGAGAAGCTCAATTACCTGAAGCCTGCCGACCAGGCCCTCGTCCGAGAGGCCTTCCAGTTTTCCGACGAAGCTCACCTCGGCCAGTACCGGCAGAGCGGCGAGCCCTATATCACGCATCCGGTGGCGGTCGCCGAGCTGTGCGCCGAGTGGAAGCTCGATGCGCAGTCGATCATGGCGGCGTTGCTGCACGACGTGATCGAGGACCAGGGCATCACCAAGAGCGAGCTGGCCGAGAAGTTCGGTCCCAAGGTCGCCGAACTGGTCGATGGCCTGACCAAGCTGGACAAGCTCGAATTCCAGAGCCGCGAGCAGGCGCAGGCGGAGAGCTTCCGCAAGATGCTGCTGGCGATGGCGCGCGACGTGCGCGTGATCCTCGTCAAGCTGGCGGACCGCACGCACAACATGCGGACGCTGGACTTCGTGCCGCCCGAGAAGCGCCGGCGCATCGCGCTGGAGACGATGGAGATCTACGCGCCGATCGCGCATCGGCTCGGATTGAACAGCACCTATCGCGAGCTGCAGGAGCTGTCGTTCAAGGTTGGCTCGCCGTTCCGCTACGCGACGCTGGAGAAAGCCGTCAAGGCGGCGCGCGGCAATCGCCGCGAGGTGGTCTCGCGCATCCTCGAGGCCGCGCAGAGCGCGCTGGCCAACGCGGGCATCGTGGCGGAGCTGTCGGGCCGCGAGAAGACCCTGTACAGCATCTACCGCAAGATGCACGACAAGCAGCTGTCGTTCTCGCAGGTGCTCGACGTCTACGGCTTCCGCGTGGTGGTCGAGACGCAGATGCACTGCTACATGGCGCTCGGCGCGCTGCATGGGCTGTACAAGCCGATGCCCGGCAAGTTCAAGGACTACATCGCGATCCCGAAGATCAACGGCTACCAGTCGCTGCATACGACGCTGGTCGGCCCGTTCGGCACGCCGGTCGAGTTCCAGATCCGCACGCGCGAGATGCATCAGATCGCCGAGGCTGGCGTGGCCGCGCACTGGATGTACAAGCATCACGCCGACCAGATCAACGATATCCAGCAGCAGGCGCACCAGTGGCTGCAGTCGCTGCTCGATATCCAGAGCCAGACCGGCGATTCGCAGGAATTCCTCGAGCACGTCAAGATCGACCTGTTCCCGGACGCGGTCTATGTGTTCACGCCCAAGGGCCATATCCGCGCGCTGCCGCGCGGAGCCACGGCGCTGGACTTCGCCTATGCGGTGCACAGCGATCTCGGCAACCAGTGCGTCGCGGTCAAGATCAACAACGAGCTGCTGCCGCTGCGTACCGAACTGAAGAGCGGCGATATCGTCGAGGTCATCACCGCGCCGTACTCGAAGCCCAATCCGGCCTGGCTGTCGTTCGTGCGTACCGGCAAGGCGCGCGCGGCGATCCGCCACTATCTGAAGACGACCAAGCTCGACGAGGCGATCCAGCTCGGCGAGCGGCTGCTGGAGCAGGCCGCGCGCCAGCTCGGCATCGACCTGAAGGCGGTGCCGCAGCCGGTCTGGGAACGGATGATCCAGTGGACCGGCAACAAGCAGCGCGACGACATCTTCGCCGACCTGGCGCTGGGGCGGCGCGTGCCGGCGGTGGTCGCCAAGCGCATGGAGATCCTGCTGCAGGAGCTGTCCGGCGACTTCGATACCGCGTTGATGGCGGCGGTGCAGACCTTTGCCGGCGAGGAGGCGCCCGCGGTGCCGATCACCGGCGACGAGGGCATGTCGATGATCTTCTCGGCGTGCTGCCGGCCGATTCCCGGCGATTCGATCGTCGGCTATCTCGGCAAGGGCGAAGGGCTGCAGATCCATGTCCAGGACTGCAAGGTGGCCAAGCGGCTGCACAGCAAGGATCCGGAGCACTGGATCGAGGTCATGTGGGCCAACAAGACCACGCGTGCCTTCGACGTCTCGATCAAGGTGCTGGTGCGCAACGTCAAGGGCATCGTCGCGCGCGTGGCGGCAGACCTGACCGCCGCCGACGCCAACGTCGCCCACGTCGCGATGGAGCACCAAGACAACGGCCGGCAGGAAGCGACCTATATGCAGTTCGTGATCCAGGTCCACGACCGCCTGCACCTGGCCAACGTGATGCGGGCCCTGCGCCGCAACACCGACGTCATCCGCATCTTCCGCGACCGCAACGACGGCTGACGCGCGGCCGGGGTCGGCAGGGCCTCAGGCCTCGCCGCGCTTCGGATAGCGGACTTCCAGAATATCGATCTGTTCGATGCCGCTCGGCGTGCGCAGCGGCACGGTATCGCCTTCGCGGGCCTTGATCAGCGCCTTGGCGATCGGCGAGATCCAGCTGACCCGGTGCGCGTCCAGATCGACCTCGTCCATGCCGACGATCGTGATGGTGTTTTCCTCGCCGGACTGGTTGGCGTAGGTCACCGTCGCGCCGAAGAAGATCTGGTCGTTGTCGCCCTGCAGCGAGGGGTCGACCACCTCGGCCTTGTCGAGCCGGCGGGTCAGGAAGCGGATGCGCCGATCGATCTCGCGCAGACGCTTCTTGCCGTACAGATAGTCGCCGTTCTCCGAACGATCGCCGTTCGACGCGGCCCACGAAACGATCTGCACGATCTCGGGTCGCTCGACATCGATCAGGTGCATCAACTCGTCGCGCAGCCGCTGGTAGCCCTGCGCGGTGATGTAGTTCTTGGTGCCGGCAGGCAGCGGGGTCGCGCCTTCGGGGAGGTCGTCGTCTTCGTCGTCCGACGGTTCTTTGACAAATGCCTTGCTCATGGTACGGATCACTTCTTGGCAGGCAGACATTATAGGAACAGCGGCCTGCAACGGTGACGCCGAAAAAGATGACGCAGGGGGCTTCCCAAAAACAAAAAACGCGATATAATCTCTTTCTCGCGTGCGGCTGTAGCTCAGTTGGATAGAGTACTTGGCTACGAACCAAGGGGTCGTGGGTTCGAATCCTGCCAGCCGCGCCACCTACATGCAGTACGAACGGCCTGGAGAGTCTTCTCTCCAGGCCGTTTTTGTTTTGGTGTTGCCGGTGGGGCTGGATTGCCGCGGATGCCGGGCCGCCAGCGTGGCGATCGACGCTGATCGAGCGCTCCCCCTTACAGCGCGGCCGGATTCTCGCTGTTTGCCACCGCGCTTGGGCGGCCGCTCGTGACGTTGGCGCCGGCCTTCAGTCCGGCGTATGCCGCGAAGCCCAGCGCGGCGACGGAGATCGCAAGCGTGGCGACCCACTTGTAGATGTCGGTATGCGCGCGTTCGACCGAGGCCCGGATCTCGCCGAGGTCAAGCTTGGCGTCGAGGCGCGTCAGCGTGGTCTGGATGTCCGCGACACTGGTGGTCAGGTGGGCGACATCGGTCTTCAGGGACGACACGTCCGTCTTCAGGGACGAGACGTCCGTCTTCAGCGATGAGACGTCGGCCTTTAGAGTCGACACGTCGGTCTTCAACATCGAGACGTCGCCCTCGAGCCGGGTCACCGATTGTTCCAGTCGATCGATTCGGTCCATCTTGCGATTTTCCATGATGCATTGACGTTGGTGCGGGGTTCTGGCCGGGCTCGCGGCCAGGCGGGAATGCCCGGCTGACACGGGTTCTGCAATGGCGAGGATGATGGCACGAATCGAGCAGGCTCACTGTCAAATTGCGTTTCGACTGCGCCGTTCTCCGACAGCCGCGTCAGCCTTCGCCGCCTTGCGCCTGCGCCGCACGCTGGCTAGCCTGAACCTGTGTACCAGGCCCATTGCAGGAGGCGCGATGCATGACGACGACTGGCGTGTCGAGGACTATCGCGGCATGGACGTTTATGTGCTGGTGTCCGAGCGAGAGGGTGGCGGAGCCTCGGGATGGACCTACGAGGTCCGCATCGGGCAGGAGGGTGGCGATCCGAGCGATGCCGGCGATGTCGAGAGGATCTCCAGCGGCGAGCAGGTCTTTGCGACCCGCCATGCCGCCGAGGTCGCGGCCTTCAGCGCGGGTTACGCGCGCGTCGATCGCATTCTCGGTCCGGAGTGCTGAGGCCCGTGGCGGCATCGCGGGAGTCGTGCGCCATCATGTCACGTTGTGATGGATTGCCGCTTCGCGGCCGGAGTTCGTGCCGACAATAAGGCTTGCAATGGCGGCGCGATTGCTGCATAATGTTGTTCTTCCAGACGCGGGGTGGAGCAGTCTGGCAGCTCGTCGGGCTCATAACCCGAAGGTCGCAGGTTCAAATCCTGCCCCCGCAACCAGATTCCCGAGATGTCGTCGTTACGCACGGTGCCTGGCCATTGAACCAGGTACCGTGCAGACATCTCAGCGGCACGCAGTTCCGTCCCTCGCAGTATCCCCCTGACAAGTACCGCCTTCACTGCCTCCGTGTTCGATGCATCGGGGCCGGGTCGTCCGCGCCTTGCCGCGCTTACACTGCGGAACCGCCCGCCAGCGCGATCGCCTGTTCGAACGTCTCGCGTATCGCCGGCTGATCTTCACGCTCCGCGGCCTCGGCGCGTTCGCGCAACCTGGCCACCAGGACTTGCAGATTGTTGCCGACCGGAGCCGTCTTGCTGGCGTCGCATTCGCTGACCGCCTCGGTCATCAGCTGCTGCAGTTCGTCACCGACATCGGCGCCATCGAACGCGCTGACCGACAGCGCCGAGATGCGCTCGAGGTAAAGGTTGACCAGCGCTTCGTCGTGTACCGGTTCGGGCATGTCCATCTCGGCCTCCGTGCTGTGGGTTGGCGGTGTGATGTCCATTCTAGTGGCGGCCCCGGGGCGCCTGCTGTCGGGACGTGGCCTACAGCACGCCTGTCCGATGGCGATTGACGCCGTCAACTTTACGCCGTCAACCTTCGGGCCGATCGCGGGCCGGAAAGACCGGAAGCGCGACGCGCCGGCGCGCCGCCTTCAGCGCGCGGGTGGGCCACAGCACGTAGTTGGTATGCGGGTCGAGCGGCTTGCCGAAGTACGACACCCACACCTGCACGCCGTGCTCGGTCTCGGCGATGATCGCGGCCACCGCGCGCGCGGCGACGGAAGGGGACTTCAGCAGCTCGGCCAGCGCCTCGACACCCTGGACGACGTGATGCTTGACTCCCTGGAACCATGCGTACTGCCGCATGGCGGACAACAAACGCTTCGTCATTGTTCGTGCGTCTCCGGTCGAAATGAGAATGAGAACCACGTGATCTGACCGTGCCGCCCGCGCTTTGTTCAGCTGGGGTGCGAGGCCATTTTCTATCGCTGGCCGGGATCGATTCGTCGCGCCGGGCGAGGGCCCGGAATTGACAGCCCGGCGCCGTTTGCCGTAGCTTCGGTCGCATGGGCCCGCGCCCGCGCCGCCGCTGCCCGATCCCGCAAGGGGGCACCCGCATCATCCCGCAAGGAGCTGCCGATGACCGAGGACATGCTGATGCAATTGATGGTCGAGGTCGAGAAGGAAGATCCGATCGACTATGCGAACCTGCCATTCGACGACGGCGCGCTGCGGTCCCTGGTCTGCCGTCTGGTGGCCGAGCGCTCGCAGGCAATGGAAGCGGCCGGCATGCCGGTCGACGCGGTGCTGGCCACCATGTGGGCCTCGACCGCCAAGCTGGTCCTCGAAAACATGGTGCTGAACGCGCGCCTTCTGACCTTGCAGGGCGCTCCCGACGACGCCCGCGCGCTGATCGAGCGCATCGCCCGCCAGTCCCGCGGCAAGCCTTGATCCCGCTCTCCAGCGCCGAGCCAGCCATTTAGGTAAACTACGATCCTTCATTGCTAATGGTGTGCCTTTGCCCGCACGGCAACAGGCTGGCACCAGGCAGCTCAGGGGGAGTTCGAGGTGGTCAAGTGGATCATTGTCGCGGCCTATCTCGGCGCGATTCTGTATGTGCATTTCCGCGGCAAGGTGCGTCTGCGCATCTGGCGGCAATTGCTGGATCATTCGGCGCTGGTGGCGCCGGTCAATTGCTTCATGTACGCGTTCTCCGGCGTTCCCCGCACGCCGTTCATCCCGGTGGAGCGCTTCCCTGAACTGGAGAAGCTGCGCGCCGCCTGGCCCGAGATCCGCGACGAAGGGCTGGCGCTGGCCGCGATGCGCAAGATCAAGGCGGCCGAGAAGAACGACGATGCCGGCTTCAATTCCTTCTTCAAATACGGCTGGAAGCGCTTTTACCTGAAGTGGTACGAGGCGCATCACCCGTCGGCCGAGCAGCTGTGCCCGCGCACGGTCGCGCTGCTGCGCGAACTGCCGTTCGTCAAGGCCGCGATGTTTGCCGAGCTGCCGCCGGGCGGCAAGCTCAATCCGCACCGCGATCCGTTCGCCGGTTCGCTGCGCTACCACCTCGGGCTGGCCACGCCGAACGACGACCGCTGCTTCATCGAGGTCGACGGGGAGCGGCACAGCTGGCGCGACGGGCAGGGCGTGGTCTTCGACGAGACCTATCTGCACTGGGCGGAGAACCGCAGCGACCAGAACCGGCTGATCCTGTTTTGCGACATCGAACGGCCGATGCGTTATGGCTGGGCCGGCAAGATCAATCGCTGGCTGGGCCGCAAGGTGATGAGCGCCGCCAGTTCGCCGAACGACGAGAACGACCAGACCGGCATGATCAACAAGCTGTTCCGCATCGTCTGGTTGGGCGGCCAATATCGCCGCCGCCTGAAAGCGTGGAACCGCCAGGTCTATTACGTGGTCAAGTTCGGCCTGATCGCCGCCGGCGTCGCGCTGATCGTCTTCCTGTAACGCTGCCGGCTTCGGGACCGCAGCCGCTGCAAGGACGCGGTGCCATGCACCGCGTCCCACCGCTCCTCCTAGCGTGGCGACAGCCGCGCCACCACTCCCGCCAGCTTCCGATACGCCCGCTCCAGCGCGGTCGAGCGCGGCGCGCCGATATTGATCCGCAGGCAATGGTCGAAGCGGCTCGAGTTGGAGAACACCACGCCTGGCATCACGCGCACGCCGGCTTCGAGCGCCTGCTCGAACACCGCCTCCGACGACAGCCGGTCCGGCAATTCCACCCATAGATGCATGCCGCCCTGCGGTGCCGACAGCCGCGTGCCGGGCGGAAACAGCGCCGCGATGGTCTCCGCTGCCCAATGACGCTGGTGGCGCAGCCGCGCGCGCAGGCGCCGCAGATGCCGATCGACATCGCCGGACGCCATCAGCTCGGCCACGGCGATCTGCGACAGCAGCTCGTTCGGCCGCGACTGGCTGAACTTCAGCATCTCGACGCGGGCCTGCCATCTGCCGGCGGCAATCCAGCCGAGCCGCATGCCGGGCGCCAGATTCTTGTGCAGCGACGCGCAGTAGATCACGTTGCCGCTGCGGTCCCATGCCTTGGCGGCCGCCAGCGGCGTGTCGTCGTCGGCCAGCGTCGAGAAGCAGTCGTCCTCGATCAGCGCGATGCCGCGCGCCTCGCACCATTGCACCAGCCGCGCCTTGTTCGCGTCCGGCATGATGCTGCCCTGCGGGTTCTGCAGGTTCGGCACCACCACCACCGCGCGAATGTTGTCGTAGGTCTGCGCGGCCAGTTCCAGCGCCTCCAGCGACAGCCCTGTCTGCGGACTGCACGGGACCTCGAGCGCCCGCATGCCGAGGCTTTCGAGGATTTGCAGCAATCCGTAATAGGTCGGCGATTCGACCGCGATGACGTCGCCCGGGCCGGCCACTGCGCGCAAGGCGAGGTTCAGCGCCTCGGTGCAGCCATGCGTGATGGCGATCTGTTCCGGCGCCAGCGTCATGCGGGCCTGCAGCGCCTGGCGCGCCAGCGCGGCGCGCAGTGCCGGATGGCCGTCGGGCTCGACCGCGCTGCCCAGCAGATTGGGGTGGCGGCGCAGCGCGCGGCCGGTGGCCTGGCGCAGCGCTTCGACCGGATAGAGCTCGGGCGGCGCGCAGGCGCCCGCAAGATTGACCGCGTCGGGATACCGGCGGCCGCGCGCGATGATCGCCGAGATGCGCGCGTGGATGCCGACGTACTGGGCGGGATCGGGCAGCGATGCCGACGGTTCGGCGATCGGTGTGGTCTGCGGTGCCGGGGGGCGGACGAAGTAGCCGGAGCGGGGGCGCGCTTCGAGCAGCCCTTGCGCCTCCATCTCGCGGCACGCCTGCAGCGCCGTCGACAGGCTGACGTCGTGGCGCTCCATCAGGGCCCGTATCGAGGGCATCCGTTCGCCCGGCAGCAGCGTGCCCGCGGCGATGGCCTGCCGATAGTGGCCGGCGAGTTGGCGATACAGCGGGGCGGAGTCCATGCGGCATGGTGGCGCATCCGGCCGATGCGCAACAGATACAGAAAAGTATCCGCCGTATCGTAACAGAGCAAAGGATGGGGCTCTGTTCTGCTGTCCGTTCCGGTGCGGTGTGCCTGCCGCACCGCGGCCGCGGCCGGTACGCTGCGTTCAGTCGATCGCGGCACTGACGAACCGGCCGGTCCGTCTGGTCGTGCCGGCGGCACGAGGCGCCGCCGCGGTTGCTGCCGCAGCCGAACCCGACCCCGACGCCGACCCTGAATTTGACGCCCGAGCCCGAGGCCCCTCATGTCCATCCTGTCGCTGCTGCCACATCCGATCTACCACTACCGCGCCCTGATGCTGCATGCCGGCCATGCGGTGGGCTTCCACGCCAGGGCCGGCACCGAACTGCATGTCGCCGATGGCGACGTGGAGTTGGTCGAGCCGCCGCTGCTGCTGGCCGGCGCGCTGCACTGGCCGCGCCGGACGCTGGCGTCCGGCAGCGTGGTCACGCTGTCCCGCTCGGGCTGGTGTTCCGTGCGTGCGCGGCGCGATACCACTGTGCGGCTGCGCCAACGTGCCTGGGTATTCTCCCGGGCCCGCATCGCGCGCATACTTTCCGGCTGGCGCCGCCGGCGCCTGGCGCACTGAGCCCGGCCGATGCCCGTCCCATTCGAATCGCGTACTTTTTTTCCCTGCAAGGAGTGCTGTCCCATGACGCAATTGGCCATCTCGTTCATCGATGTCGTGGAGGCGCACCGCCGCATCAGCGGCGTCGCGCACCATACGCCGGTGCTGACTTCGGCCACCGCCGACGCGCAGACCGGCGCGCGGCTGTTCTTCAAATGCGAGAACCTGCAGCGCATGGGTGCCTTCAAGTTTCGCGGCGGCTACAACGCGATTGCGCAGCTGTCCGCCGCACAGCGCGCCGCCGGTGTCGCGGCCTTCTCGTCGGGCAACCATGCACAGGCGATCGCGCTGTCGGCGCGGCTGTTCGGTACGCGCGCGGTGATCGTGATGCCCAAGGATGCACCCGCGGCCAAGATCGCCGCGACGCGCGGCTATGGCGGCGAAGTCGTGCTGTACGACCGCTATACCGAGGACCGCCAGACCATCAGCGAGCGGCTGGCGCGCGAGCAGGGACTGACGCTGATCCCGCCGTTCGACCATCCGGACGTGATGGCCGGCCAGGGCACGGCCGCCAAGGAACTGTTCGAGCAGGCCGGTCCGCTGGACGTGCTGCTGGTGCCGCTGGGCGGTGGCGGTCTGCTGTCGGGCTGCGCCGTGGCGGCCCGGGCGATGCATCCGGGCTGCACCATCATCGGTGTCGAGCCGGAAGCGGGCAACGACGGCCAGCAAAGCCTGCGCGCGGGGCGCATCGTCGAAATCGGCACGCCCGACACCATCGCCGACGGCGCGCAGACCCAGCATCTGGGCCGCCACACCTTCCCGGTACTGCAGCAACTGGTCGACGATATCGTCACGGTCAGCGACGCTCAACTGATCGAGGCGATGCGCTTCTTTGCCGGCCGCATGAAACTGGTGGTCGAGCCCACCGGCTGCCTGGCCGCCGCCGCGGCATTTGCGGGCAAGGTCCAGATCGCCGGCAAGCGGGTCGGCATCATCCTGTCCGGCGGCAATGTCGACATGGCCCGCTACGCCGCGCTGCTGGGGCAGGCGCCGGCGCAGGACTGACGGACCGGCTGGGCAAGGAAGGGGCGGCCGCGAGCGGCCGACGGCACCGAAAGGCTTTAGAATTGCGGGTTGGCCATCGGACCCGCCGCTCGGCCGCCGAATACCTTGTCCCCCATGCTACGCCTCAGTGAACTCAAGCTCCCCCTCGACCATTCCGAAAGTGACTTGGAGGCCGCTGTCCGTGCGCGTCTGATCGACATCGGCGTCAAGGGCGATGGCATGGTGTCCTTTACCGTGTTCCGCCGCGCGCACGACGCGCGCAAGCGCTCCGATATCAAGCTGACGTATATCGTCGATATCGAGGTGAAGGACGAGGACGCGGCGCGCAAGCGCATCGCCGGCAAGCCGAACTGGAGCGTGACGCCGGACATGACGTACCGCTTCGTCACGCAGGCGCCGCAGCACACGGCGACGCCGCGGCCGGTGGTGATCGGCATGGGCCCGTGCGGCCTGCTGGCCGGGCTGATCCTCGCGCAGATGGGTTTTCGCCCGATCATTCTCGAGCGCGGCAAGGAAGTGCGGGAGCGCACTCGCGACACCTTCGGGCTATGGCGCAAGAGCGTGCTCAATCCTGAATCGAACGTGCAGTTCGGCGAGGGCGGGGCCGGCACCTTCTCCGACGGCAAGCTCTATAGCCAGATCAAGGACCCGAAGCACTACGGCCGCAAGGTGCTGCACGAGTTTGTCAAGGCGGGTGCGCCCGAGGACATCCTGTTCAAGGCGCGGCCGCACATCGGCACGTTCCGGCTGGTCAAGATGGTCGAGAACATCCGCGCCGAGATCTTCGCCCTCGGCGGCGAGATCCGGTTCGGCACGCGCGTCGACGACATCGACATCGAAGGCGGCCGCGTCCGCGGCCTGCAGCTGTCGAACGGCGACTACCTGCCGTGCGAGCAGGTCGTGCTGGCGGTCGGCCACAGCGCGCGCGACACCTTCGAGATGCTGTACCGACGCGGCGTATTCATGGAAGCCAAGCCGTTCTCGCTGGGCTTTCGCATCGAACATCCGCAGGGCATGATCAACCGCAGCCGCTTCGGCAAGTTTGCCGGCAACAAGCTGCTGGGCGCGGCCGACTACAAGATCGTGCACCACTGCAGCAACGGCCGTTCGGTCTACAGCTTCTGCATGTGCCCGGGCGGCACCGTGGTAGCGGCGGCATCGGAGCCGGGGCGGGTGGTCACCAACGGCATGAGCCAGTACAAGCGCGCGGAGCGCAATGCCAATGCGGGCATCGTCGTCGGCATCACGCCCGCCGACTATCCGGGCGGACCGCTGGCCGGCATCGACTTCCAGCGGCATTGGGAAGAGCGCGCCTTCGAACTGGGCGGACGCAACTACTGCGCGCCGGGCCAGCTGGTCGGCGACTTCCTCGCGCGGCGGCCATCGACCGCGCTCGGCACGGTCGAGCCGTCGTACAAGCCGGGCGTGACGCCGACCGATCTGAGCACCGCGCTGCCGGACTACGTGATCGAGGCGATTCGCGAGGCGCTGCCGGCATTCGAACGACAGGTGCCCGGCTTCGCGATGGACGACGCCGTGCTGACCGGCGTCGAAACGCGGACTTCGTCGCCGCTGCGCATCCGCCGCAAGGACGACTACCAGAGCGTCAATGTCGCGGGCCTCTATCCGGCCGGCGAGGGCGCGGGCTACGCGGGGGGCATCTATTCCGCGGCGATCGACGGCATCGAGGTGGCCGAGGCGGTCGCGCTCGATATCGTCAACCGGGTCGGCAAGGCGGCCTGAGCGATGTCGCCGGCGGAGCAGCAGCAGATCGTCGATGCCACGCGTCACTGGCTGACGCGCGCGGTGATCGGGCTCAATCTGTGCCCGTTCGCCAAGAGCGTCCACGTCAAGGAGCAGATCCGCTACGTGGTCTGCGAAGCGACCGATGCCGAGACGCTGCTCGATACGGTCGAGGCCGAGCTGAAGGCGTTGGCCGCGGCCGATCCCGCGCACATCGACACCACGCTGCTGATCGTTCCGCGGATGCTGGCGGACTTCGCCGACTACAACGATTTTCTGTACCTGGCCGAGCGCGTGCTCGACAGCCTCGGCCTGTCCGGCGTGCTGCAGATCGCCAGCTTTCACCCGCAATACCAGTTCGCCGGCACCGACGCGGACGATATCGAGAACTACACCAACCGGGCACCGTATCCGATCCTGCATCTGTTGCGCGAAGACAGCATTGCGCGCGCGGTCGAAGCCTTTCCCGACGCGGCGGACATCTACGAGCGCAACGAGGAGACCATGCGCCGGCTTGGCCACGAAGGCTGGCGGCGTTGGATGGCGGGGGAAGACGCCCAGTAAGCGCCGGTCAGTGGGCTCCCGCCACGGGCGCTCTGCTGCTGAACCTCAGGCGGGCGTAAAGAACCGCTCGCGCATTTCCTCGAGCCCCAGTGTTTCGAGCACGTGAGCCAGCCGCTCCGCCGGCCGCCGGCGCGGCAAATCCTTGTACTGCGCGACGATCAGTTCGTTCTTCATCGAGTGTTCCCACCCGACCAGCTCGGTTACCGTGACCTGGTA
The DNA here is from genome assembly GCF_013347325.1 of Cupriavidus gilardii. Lineage (NCBI taxonomy): Bacteria > Pseudomonadati > Pseudomonadota > Betaproteobacteria > Burkholderiales > Burkholderiaceae > Cupriavidus > Cupriavidus gilardii. The sequence goes on from NZ_CP054626.1 coordinate 958,166, forward strand.
GCCGTGCGCCTCCAGCTGCAGGCAGCGCAGCACGTTGGTGACCTGGCTGCCGAATTCGCGCGTATGCAGCGGATGGCGCCAGATCTCGGCCAGCGGATTGCCGAGCGACTTCGACTTGTTCCTGCGCAGCACCGCCGCGACCTCGGCCTGGCAGCAGGGGACCACGACGATGTACTTCGCGCGCTTGGTCAATGCGAAACGGATCGCGTCGTCGGTCGCGGTATTGCAGGCATGCAGCGCGGTGACCATGTCGACCGTCGCCGGCAGCCGGTCCGAGGTGATCGACTCCGCCACCGACAGATTCAGGAACGACATGCCGGGGAAGCCGAGCCGCTCGGCAAGCGCGGTGGATGAGCGCACCAGCTCCTCGCGCGTTTCGATGCCGTAGATATGCGAGCGGTCCTGCTGCGTCTTGAAGAACAGATCGTAGAGGATGAAGCCGAGATACGACTTGCCGGCGCCATGATCGACCAGCGTCAGGTCGGCATGGTCGCGCTTGAGGTCCTGCAGCAGCGGTTCGATGAACTGATAAAGGTGATAGACCTGTTTCAGCTTGCGGCGGCTGTCCTGGTTCATCTTGCCGTCGCGGGTCAGGATATGGAGTTCCTTGAGCAGCTCGATCGACTGGCCGGGACGGATTTCGTGGGTGTTCGACATGGGATACGGCGCGGTTGGCCCGGGTACTGGTGCGCCGCGTCTTGCGGCATCGTGCGGCCTTGGGACAGGCGCGTGGGCCCGGGCGGGCAGGGCGACAGTTTACCGGAAGGCGTCCCGAAAGAATTTTCCTAAAGTTTTGCCGAAATCTGCCGTAGGTGACGGACAGGCGGCATGCCGACTGGGTGCCGCCCCGACAACAACGATAAATCAAAGGCAGACGGCTGGAGGACGCGATGAGCGACGTAGCAGCTTCGGTTGTACGGGTGTGGGTGGACAGCACGGACAAGGCCGTGCGGGCGCGCTACGAGTTGCCGGCGGAGGCCGAAGAGGGCAACGGGCCCCCCGACCGCGCCGCGCTGATGGCAGCCCTCGAGGCCCAGGGCTGGGCGCATGCCAGGCTGGACGAGTCCGCCATCGCGGCGTTCCTGCTCGCCTGCCATCGCGACGGGGCGCCGGCCGAGGCGGTGATCGGCGAACTGGTCGACGGCTATTTCGAGATCGATATCGATGCCGATTCGCTGACGGTGCGGCTGACGCTGTGGCCGCCCGAAGGCGGACGGGTGGTGCAGCCAGACGATGTTCGCATCGTGCTGGCGGGGCGCGGCATCAAGCTGCCGGTCGACGAGGCGGCGCTGGCAGAAGCCTTTGCCGCGGGACGTTGCGACGACCTGCCGATCGTGCACGGCACGGCGCCGACGCGCGGCACGCCGGCTCGCTTCGTCAATCTGCTCGAGCCACGTCGCGTCGGCGCGGACGACGACCACGCCCGCATCGATCTGCGTGACCTCGGCAACCTGTTGCTGGTGCAGCCCGGCACGCACCTGATGCGGCGTATCCCCGCGGTGCAGGGCACCGCGGGTCAGGACGTGTTCGGCCGCGTGCTGCCGGCGCCGGAAGTCGCCGATACACCGTTCACCGATCGCCTGACCGGCGTCGGTCCCGACCCGGACGATCCCGATCTGCTGGTGGCGACCGTCGCCGGCCTGCCATCGGTGCGCGCGCGCGGCGTCAGCGTCAATCCGGTCGTCGCCGTCGATGCGGTCGACATGCACTCCGGCAATATCGCGTTCGAAGGCACGCTGCGCGTCAACGGCGACATCAAGACCGGCATGTCGGTGCGCGTCGGCGGCGACGTGATCGTCGCCGGCACCATCGAGGCCGCCCACGTCGAGGCCGGCGGCAATGTGGTCGTCAGCGGCGGCATCATCGGCAAGTCCGACGGGCCGCACGACCCGGCCAGCGCCATCGCACGGATCCAGTGCAAGGGATCGGTACATGCGCGCTTCATCGAAAACGCCGTGGTCGAGGCCGGCACCACGGTCACTGCCGACAGCGCCATTCGCCAGAGCGATGTCGCGGCTGGGGAGACGATCACTGCCGGAGACGCGGCCATCGGCAGCGGCAATATCACCGGCGGCCGCTGCCGCGCCTGGCATGCGGTCCGTGCCGGCACGCTGGGCGCGCCGGCGGGCACCGCTACCGCCATCCACGTCGGCCTGAACCCCTATGCCGACGCCGAAAAGGCGGCGCTGGAAGCGGAGAAGCGCCGGCAGGAACAGGAGCAGGCCAAGATCCAGCAACTGATGGCGTTCTTCGCCAAGAATCCCGAGCGCGCCACGCCGGAACTGCGGGAGAAAGCGCGCGCGACGCTGTTCAAATACACGCGCGACATGCTGGACACCGACGCCCAGTTGGCCAAGCTCGCCGAGCAACTGCATCCACGCCCGGACGCCGCCGTGGTGGTCGGCAAGCGCGTGCATGGCGGCGTCCGCGTGACGATCGGTCAGAAGACCATGCGCGTGATGGAAGATATGCCGAAGGTCGAATTGCGGCTGGTCGGCGAAGGGATCGGGGTGGTGCGGGAATGAAAAAGCGGCGCACAGCGCCGCTTTTTCTGAGACTGGTTACGCCTTCGCGCCCTGGTTACTGCAGCGACAGCGCGGTCTGCGTGTAGTGCCGCATATTGCTGGCCGGCTCAATGCCGACATAGCTGTAGTTGAACTCGCACTTGACCGCCCGGCCGAGTTCGGTGGCCCACCAGCAGCGGTAGTCCATCCGATAGGCGGCATTGCTGGTCACGCCGTTGGTCAGGTTGCCGTCATTGGAATTGGTGAATGCTACGCCGTACTTGATGCGCAACGTATCGAACGTATCGCTGCCGACGGCGACACGCTCGAACGCTTCCACATTGGCTTCCAGTGCCGCGGTTTCGTGATACGCGCCACACTGATACTGCCAGCCCGAGGTTCACGTCTTGCCGACGAACATCGGGTATTGGAAATGCTCACGCTTCGGCGTGAAGGTGCAGGTCTGGCTCGGGCTGTCTGCGCTAATGCGCGCCGTACGGTTGCGATCCGCGTCGTTGAGGATGGTATCGGTCAGCTCGCCAGTGGTCATGTAGCGGTTCATCGTGAATCCGCCTTGCGAATCGACGGCAGTTGTCGTATCGCGATAGGTGCGGTCGATGGGTGAGCCGTCGACAGTTGTGCCCGGCTCGCGCCACAACGTGGTCTCACCGACCTTGGCTGCGACCCGCGCACGTCATCGCCACCACCGCCGCACGCGCTCAGTGCCACGGCAGCAATGCGGCTGCGGTAAATTCCGTCCAATTTCTCATCTCTTTTCCTTGTTATTGATCCTTGTTCTTTTATCGGCAACAAGCCGCGCGGGATATTTGCAAGGCGCTCCCCGAAAGTGGGGACCGTGAAGTAGGGTTGACCGGAACGGACCGTTGGGATAGAGGCGGGCCGGCTTCCATCCTGTCGTGTATTTGCGTTGGCGATGTCGGCCCGTCGCTCAGACCGTGCCGCGCCAACGCCTACTACGACGGATCGGCTGACAGCGATCGTGATCCAACGCGGCAACGGCGCGACGCAATAAACGCGCTTCGTCCAGCGTTACCGGATAGCGCGGCTCCACGTCGTCGATCGAGCCGAGATCGAAATAGCTCCAGAGCGTTTCGCCGTGGATCGTGACGCCCCAGCGGTCCATTTGCCGCAGGTCGGCTAGGCATAGCGTGACGAACGCATCGGGATCGTTCGAGCCGGCGCGGCCAATGGCCTGGTCCAGCCGCATCGTCATTGCGCGGGCTTCGGTGCAAGTCGGCGTGTCGTTGTTTTCCGCGCTGTGCTTGGGCGTTGGCGCGAGCTTTCGTTCGAGCGGAGTTCCGGGAATGGGCGCAGTGCCGAATGACTGCGACTGCCGGTGCAACGCGATCGGATTCATGGCGAGCTCGAGTGGGTGGAGGAGGTTCGAGCTTATCCAGCGTCGGCGCGGTGGGCGCTGAGCGGATTCTGAAAGGTAGAGCTGGAAAGCGACCGGCCGTCGGACGGAGCCTGGGCCTGAGGCGTAAGGGTGGGGCGCCAAACAAAAATGCCCTTGGAATATCCAAGGGCATTTCTTTGAAACCTGGTGCCGAAGAGAGGAATCGAACCCCCGACCTTCTCATTACGAATGAGCTGCTCTACCGACTGAGCTACTTCGGCAACACTACCGGTTGGGAACCGGATAGAGCCCGCAATAATAGCAGCGGATCACGCGCCTGTGAAGCCCCTCGGCGCACTTTTTTCACGGTTCCCCCAGGCGGCCGTCAGCCGAAGGTGCGGCCCGTAGGCGGGGCGGGATGGGCTGGCGTGGCCCCGTCCGGCCGCGCCAGCGCGGTCAGCAGGCCGTCGATCGCGGCGATGAATTCGCGCAGGCGGACCAGCGTGACCGGAAATACCGGGTCCGATGCGTCGATGGTCCAGGGATGGAAATACAGCTCGCGTTCCTGCTCGCTGATCGGCACGCCCCAGTTAGCCAGCTGGCGCAGATCGCAGACATGCAGGTCGATGCCGTCGCTCAGGCCGTAATGCAGCGCGACGTCGAGCGTCTCGTGCAGCCGGATGGCGAGGGCCTGCACGGCTGCGAGTTCAAGCGGGGCCTCGCCGCACGGCGGGTTGGCCGGCAGGGTGGCGGTAACGGGCGGGTTGATCGGCGGGGTGATGGCGTAGCGGGCGCCGGCATCCGAAAGGGGGACCATCGCGGTTTCCTTGCTGCGTGGAGAAAACAGCAGGGTAGGGACTCGGCGAGGCGGAGGAAATGAGCGGATTCTGATTTCCGCTGCGGAAAGAAAAAGGAGCCACCGGCAATGCGGTTGGCTCCCTTTCGCCGTGGCCTTGCACGTCCGTGCAGGCCGATGCGGGACCGGCCTGCGTCGAGGACCGGTCGCGGCGCAGCGGTATCAGCTGCCCGCCTGCGCTTCCTGGTGGTAGCGCGTCACCCGCTCGACCTCGTTCTTCGAGCCGAGGATCACCGATACGCGCTGGTGCAGCTTTTCCGGCTGGACCTCGAGGATGCGCTGATGGCCGTTGGTGGCCGCGCCGCCGGCCTGCTCGACCAGCATCGCCATCGGGTTGGCCTCGTACATCAGGCGCAGCTTGCCCGGCTTCTCCGGCTCGCGCTTGTCCCACGGGTACATGAAGATGCCGCCGCGCGTCAGGATGCGGTGCACGTCGGCCACCATCGAGGCGATCCAGCGCATGTTGAAGTTCTTGCCGCGCGGGCCTTCCTCGCCGGCCAGGCATTCATCGATGTAGCGGCGCACGGGCGGGGCCCAATGCCGCATGTTCGACATGTTGATCGCGAATTCCTTGGTGTCCTCGGGGATCTTCACGTCCGACTGCGTCAGCACGAAGCTGCCCGCCTCGCGGTCCAGCGTGAACATATGGACGCCGTTGCCGACGGTCAGCACCAGCGTGGTCTGCGGGCCGTACACCGCGTAGCCGGCCGCGACCTGATGGGTGCCCGGCTGCAGGAAGTCGCTCTCGGTGACGGTCTGCCCCGGCTTGGGCATATGCAGCACCGAGAAGATCGTGCCGATCGACACGTTGACGTCGATGTTCGACGAGCCGTCGAGCGGATCGAACAGCAGCAGGTATTCGCCCTTCGGATAGCGGTTCGGGATCTCGTAGAACGAGTCCATTTCCTCCGACGCCATCGCGGCCAGGTGGCCGCCCCATTCGTTGGCGTCGAGCAGCACTTCGTTGGCGATCACGTCCAGCTTCTGCTGGGTTTCGCCCTGCACGTTGCCGGTGCCGGCCGAGCCCAGCACGCCGGCGAGCGCGCCCTTGCTGACGGCATTGGAGATGGCCTTGCACGCGCGCGCGACCACCTCGATCAGCAGCCGCAGTTCGGGCTGGATGGTGTTGTGCTTGCGTTGTTCCTCGACCAGATAGCGGGTCAGGCTGATGCGAGTCATGGGTTTCCTCCTTGAATGGCCGCCATTCTACAGGCCGGGGCGGGCGGCCCACCGATGCCGGCGGGCCTTGCCGCGATCGCCGGTTCGCTATCGCACCTGACCGGCACCCGCCCGGGGCACGCAGCCAGGCCGTCAACCGCGTCCCTACCGTGCCTCAATCGCGCCTCAATCGCGCCCAAGCGGGCCGCATCACGCCGACAGCGCCTTGCCGACGATCTCGCGCACGTCGCGCGACAGCTTGTCGGCCGCCGCCACGCGCTCGAGCGCTGCGCGCATCCTGTCGCGCAGCGGCAGCGCGTATTTCTGCCAGCGGTCGAGCGCGCGCGCCAGCCGCGCCGCCACCTGCGGATTGATCGCGTCGAGCGCCAGCACCTGTTCGGCCCAGAATTCGTAGCCCGAGCCGTCCTCGGCATGGAATTGCGCGGGGTTGCCCGAGCAGAAGCTGAAGATCAGCGCACGCGCGCGGTTGGGGTTGCGCAGCGTGAAGGCCGGATGCTGCATCAGCGCCCGCACCGTGTCGATCGTGCGCTTGCCCGCATGCGGGCCGACTTCGCCGCGCTGCATGCCCTGCAGCGAGAACCATTTGTCGACCACCAGCGGATCGTGCTCGAAGCGCTGGTAGAAATCGGCCAGCGCGGCCTCGCGGCCCGGCGCGAAGCTGTTGACCAGTGCGGTCAGCGCGGCGAAGCGGTCGGTCATGTTGTCGGCCTGCTGATACTGCTCACCGGCCAGCGCATACATCGCATCGTCGCCGACCTCGACCAGATAGCCGAGCGCCAGATTGCGCAGCGCGCGCTTGCCCGCCGATTCCGGGTCGGGCCGATACGGGCCGGTGGTCGCGTTGCTCTCGTAGGCGCCCAGCCAGTCGCTCTGCAGCGTGCGGGCAAGGCCCGCGCGCAGGAACTGCCGGGCGCGATGGATCGCCGCCGGATCGGCCACGCCCATGCGCTCGGCCAGATAGGCCTCGGCCGGCAGCATCAGCGCCTGCTCCCGGAAGGCCGGGCTCAGCGAGGTGTCGGTCAGCACCGAGCGGAACGCGCCGATCAGCGCATGGTCCAGCTCGAGCTCGCGCCCGGCCTGCACGTCGGCGACCAGCTTCAGCAGCGCCCGCGTCGCCAGCCGCTGGCCGGCTTCCCAGCGGTTGAACGGATCGCTGTCGTGCGCCAGCAGGAAGGTCAGCTCGTCGTCGCTGTAGTCGACATCGACGATCACCGGCGCGGAGAAGTTGCGCAGCAGCGAGGGAAGCGGTGGGCGCGGGCCCTTGGGCAGGTTGACGAAGCGGAAGGTCTGCCGCGCTTCGGTGAAGTTCAGCACGCGGGTCGTTCCGCCCGCGGCGGATTCGCCATCGAGCTGCAGCGGCAGGTCCTTGCCGTCGGCGCCGATCAGCCCCAGCGCGAACGGGATATGGAAGGGCAGTTTCTCCGGCGTGCCGGGCAGGGTTTCGATGCCGACCTTCGGGCATTGCTGCGTCAGCGTCAGCGTCAGCTGGCCCTGGCTGGCGTCCCATTCGGTATGCACGCCGACCACCGGGGTCCCGGCCTGGCTGTACCAGCGTCCGAACTGGGTCAGATCGCGGCCGTTGGCGTCGGCCATCGCGGCAAGGAAGTCGTCGCAGGTCACGGCCTGGCCGTCGTGCCGCTGGAAATACAGGTCCATGCCCTTGCGGAAGCCCTCGCGGCCCAGCAGGGTCTGGTACATGCGCACGACCTCGGCACCTTTCTCGTACACCGTCACGGTGTAGAAGTTGTTGATCTCCTCGTAGCTGTCGGGCCGCACCGGATGCGCCATCGGTCCGGCATCCTCGGGGAACTGCACCTGCCGCAGCACGCGCACGTCCTCGATGCGCTTGACCGCGCGCGCCGAGCCGTCGTCCGCGCCTTGCTGGGCCATCATGTCGGCGGAGAATTCCTGGTCACGGAACACCGTCAGCCCTTCCTTCAGCGACAGCTGGAACCAGTCGCGGCAGGTCACGCGGTTGCCGGTCCAGTTGTGGAAGTACTCGTGGCCGACCACCGCTTCGATATTGAAGAAGTCCGTGTCGGTCGCGGTGGCCGCATTGGCCAGCACGTACTTGGTGTTGAAGATGTTCAGGCCCTTGTTCTCCATCGCGCCCATGTTGAAGTCGCCGACGGCGACGATCATGAAGCGGTCCAGATCGAGCTCGAGGCCAAAGCGCTGCTCGTCCCAGCGGATCGCGTGAATCAGCGAATCCATCGCGTGCTGCGTCTTGTCCAGGTCCTGCGGTTCGACCCAGACCTGCAGCAGTTTCTCCTTGCCCCAGCCGGTGGTGATGCGCTGCTCGATGCATTGCAGCTTGCCGGCGACGATCGCGAACAGATAGGAGGGCTTGGGGAACGGGTCTTCCCACACGGCCTCGTGGCGGCCGCCGTCCAGTTGCTGTTCGCCGATCAGATTGCCGTTGGACAGCAGCACCGGATAGGCGGCCTTGTCCGCGCGCAGCGTGACGCGGTAGGTCGCCATCACGTCGGGGCGGTCGAGGAAATAGGTGATGCGGCGAAAGCCCTCGGCCTCGCACTGCGTGAAGAAGTTGCCGTTGGAGACGTACAGTCCCGACAGCGTGGTATTGGCTTCCGGCTGGCAGGCGCTGACGATCTGCAGCGTGCCATGCTCGGGCAGCCCGTTCAGCGTCAGGCTGCCCTCGTCGACGTCATAGTCGCCGAACGGCTGGCCGTCGAGGCCGACGCTCAGCAGCTCGAGCGCTTCGCCGGCCAGCACCAGCGGCGCGCCGGCCTGGCGGCGAGCAAAGCGCAGCGTGCTGGTCACCACGGTGCGCCGCGGATCCAGTTCGAACACCAGGTCGACGTGTTCGATGGCGAAGGCGGGCGGGGTATAGTCCTTGCGGTGGACGGTGACGGGGGTATCGGTGCGGAGCATGGATGGTCCTGTCCTGGAAGGCGATGAGTCGGGCGCGCCGGGCGCCGGGTAATCCATTGTAGCCAAGCACGGCATGGCCGCATGGCGTCAAGGGAATTCCGGCGCACGCGGCCGGTCTGATGCAACGAGAGGGCGGCCCGCCGACCGCCCCGCGCCAATCACCGGCGCCCGGTCCGGTGAAGCCCTGTCGGCGAGACCATGAACAGAAGGAAGAACATCATGTGGCAATGGCGAAAGGCCTGTGCACGGGTGGGCCAATGGCTGAGCACCGTGAGCCGTCGCGGCGAAACAGTGGGGCGGACCGCCGGCCGGTCCGGATGGGCCGGGGCCGCGATGCTCGGCGCCTTGCTGCTGTCCGGCTGCGCCAGCACCGTGACCACCGACGTGACGGCGTTCCGGCAGCCCGGCTGGCAGAACGATCCGCCCCGCACCTACGCGTTCGAGGCGGAGAAGGGGCAGGGCCAGCAGGAGCAGCAGGCCCAACTGGACCGTGCCACCTATCAGAACTGGATTGCCGACGCGCTGGCCGGCCACGGCTTCACGCAGGTGCCGCGGTCGCAGGCACGCTACCTGGTCAGCTTCGATTTCGATTCGGATCCGCGCCTGGTGCGCGTGCACGAGACCTACTATCCCGATCCGTGGTATCCGTGGGGGCCGTACTGGGGGCCTTACGGCTACTACCGTCCGTGGGGGCCGTGGGGCTGGGGCCCGGGCTACTGGCCGCCGCAGACGGTGATCCGCGACGTGCCGGCCACGCTGGCGAGCCTGCGCGTCTTTATCCGCGAGGCCGCCGGCAACAAGCGGGTCTACCAGGTCACCGCGCAGAACCTCAGCGAAGGCAGCACGATGCCCGGGCTGATGCCCTATCTGGTGCGCAGCGCCTTCGCGGAATTTCCGATGGAAAGCGGCCGGCCGCGGCGCGTGACGCTGGAGGTCGACAAGAACGCGAGGTAGCGCGAAACGACCGGTTCCGGTGCATCGACATGGACGCCGGCATGCATCCGTCAAAGGTTGCATGCCGGCGTCTTGTATTACCGGTGGATCGTCCAGAGCCCATGCGCGCCCCCTCTGCGCCATTGACGCTATTCCGGTAAAAGCTCTTTAACCGCAAAATCCCCGTATTGGCGGCCTGCCAGGGCGCCATCGACGCGACTCGCGCTCTGCTGCTGGGCTAGAATAGCTGCTCGATTTTTTCGGCCCTGGCTGTCCGACCGGCATCGACCGGCCTCGCACGGCGCCATGTTGGGCCTCTTTCCGGACGAGCGACATGAGCAGCAAGACCAGCGGTGACGCACCGCAACACGCCCCCAACAGTCCTGAAGCGCAATTGCGCCTCGCCGCGCTGGAATATCACCGCAGCCCCACCAAGGGCAAGATCCAGGTGACCGCGACCAAGGCGCTGTCGAATCAGCGCGATCTGTCGCTGGCCTATTCGCCGGGCGTGGCCTATGCGTGCGAGGAGATCGCCAAGGACCCGGCCATGGCGGCCGAGTACACCTCGCGCGGCAACCTGGTGGCGGTGGTCACCAACGGCACCGCGGTGCTGGGCCTGGGCGACATCGGCCCGCTGGCCGGCAAGCCGGTGATGGAAGGCAAGGGCTGCCTGTTCAAGAAGTTCGCCGGCATCGACGTGTTCGACATCGAACTCGATGCGCGCGACCCGGACCAGATCGTCGAGATCGTGGCCGCGCTCGAGCCCACGCTGGGCGGCGTCAACCTCGAGGACATCAAGGCGCCCGAGTGCTTCTACATCGAGAAGAAGCTGCGCGAGCGGATGAACATTCCGGTCTTCCATGACGACCAGCACGGCACCGCGATCATCTCGGCGGCGGCGCTGCTCAATGGCCTGAAGGTGGTCGGCAAGGACATCGCCAACGTCAAGATGGCGGTGTCGGGCGCGGGCGCGGCGGCGATCGCCTGCCTCGACACGATGGTAAGCCTCGGCGTCAAGCGCGAGAACATCTACGTGGTCGATTCGAAGGGCGTGATCTTCGTCGGCCGCGACGCCAACATGGAGGCCAACAAGGCGCGCTACGCGCAGGACACCTCGGCCCGCACGCTGGCCGATATCGTCAAGGGCGCCGACGTGTTCCTCGGCTGCTCGACCGCCGGCGTGCTGACCGCCGAGATGGTCAAGACGATGGCCGACAAGCCGATCATCCTGGCGCTGGCCAATCCCGAGCCGGAGATCCGTCCGGAAGTGGCCAAGGCCGCGCGCCCCGACTGCATCATCGCGACCGGCCGTTCGGACTATCCGAACCAGGTCAATAACGTCCTTTGCTTCCCGTACATCTTCCGCGGCGCGCTCGATTGCGGCGCGACCAAGATCACCGAGGAAATGAAGCTGGCCTGCGTCAAGGCGATCGCCGAGCTGGCCGAGGCGGAGACCAACGACGCGGTGGCCGCTGCCTATGCCGGCAAGGAACTGAAGTTCGGTCCCGACTACATCATCCCGACGCCGTTCGACCAGCGCCTGATCGAGAAGATCGCGCCGGCCGTCGCGCGCGCGGCGATGGAATCGGGCGTGGCCACGCGTCCGATCCAGGACCTCGAGGCCTATCGCCAGCAGCTGACGCAATACGTCTACCACACCGGCCTGATCATGAAGCCGGTGTTCTCGGCCGCCAAGGCCGCGCCCAAGCGCGTCGCCTATGCCGAGGGCGAGGAAGAGCGCGTGCTGCGCGCGGTGCAGACCGTCGTCGACGAAGGGCTGGCCCGCCCGATCCTGATCGGCCGTCCGCACGTGATCCAGATGCGCATCGACAAGGCCGGCCTGCGGCTGAAGCCGGGCGTCGATTTCGAACTGGTGAACCCCGAGGACGATCCGCGCTATCGCGCCTATCACGAGGCCTATCACGCGCTGCGCGGACGCGATGGCGTGACGCCCGACATGGCCAAGGTCGCGCTGCGCCGCTCCAATACGCTGATCGGCACGATGCTGATGCATATGGGCGATGCCGATGCGCTGCTGTGCGGCACGGTGGGCCGCTTCGAGGCGCACCTCGAGCATGTGCGCGACGTGATCGGCCTGAAGCCCGGCGCCAAGGTGCTGGCGGCGATGAATGCGCTGATGCTGGAGAAGTACACGCTGTTCATCACCGACACCTTCGTCAACGAGGATCCGACGGCCGACGAGCTGGCCGCGATCACGCAACTGGCGGCCGAGGAAATCCGCCGCTTCGGCCTGACGCCGAAGGTCGCGCTGCTGTCGCACTCGATGTTCGGCTCGTCCAATCGTGCTTCGGCGCGCAAGATGCGCGCGGCGCAGCAGATCCTGAGCCAGATCGCGCCCGAGCTCGAAGTCGAGGGCGAGATGCAGGGCGACGCGGCGCTGGTCGAGGACGTGCGCCGTCATTTCCTGCCGGGCACCAAGCTGGCCGGCTCGGCCAATCTGCTGGTGATGCCGACGCTGGATGCGGCCAATATCGCGTTCAATCTGCTGAAGATCACCGGCGGCCAGGGCGTGACGGTGGGCCCGATCCTGCTGGGCGCGGCCAAGCCGGTGCACATCCTGAATCCGCAGGCGACCACTCGCCGGATCGTCAATATGACGGCGGTAGCGGTGGCGGAGTCGGGCGCGCTGCGCTGATCCGACGCACGGTCGGCCGGTGGTCGATCCAAACAAAAAGCCGGGCTGCGTGCCCGGCTTTTTTCGTTGCGACATTCGGTCGCGTGTTGCAATCGTCGATTTGGTGCCTGTCGTATTGGTGATCGCCGATTTGGTGCTGGATATTCTGGTACTCGATATTTCGGTGCCGCGGTGCTTTGTTGCGGAGCAGCGTAATCGCTGAAGTCGCGCTGAAGGCCGCGCTATTGCAAGACGTTGTACTGCTGGCGCATGTCGACGATGATCGACTTCGCCGCGCGCAGTTGCATCGATACGCTGTCTTCGGCCGCACGGGGAAAGTCCACCTCGGCGCTCCAATTGCACCCCGTGTGGTCCGGCTGGTGCACGCGTACCGCATGCAATTCGCACTCGCCGCATTCCGGATTGTTATCGAGGCACTGGTTGAGGATAGCCATCAACTCCGACCGGGTCTTTGCGTATCGCCGCATGAGTCACCTCTCTCGTTTGGCTAATCGTGGTCTGGACGTTCAATGTAGGCATTCGTCCTGGGCCGTGCCAATTGAATGAGCCTATGAGGTGAAGTCGTTCATTCCCGCCGCGGGAGCAGGGGAACGGTGCTGCGATGCAGCGGGGAAGGGGGAAATGATGCGATGCTGCGGCATTGCGCCGCAGCGAGAGAGGCGCTGCTGCCCTCGCCCCCACTCCTCTCCCGCGGGCGGAAGGGGGTTGGGGAGAGGGCGCCTTCGGGCTTCAGGCCCGGAAGGCAATCCAATCAGAACTTGTGCCGAACGCCCACACCGAACGAATCGCCGTGCTCGGCGCCGGTGATCTTGTCGTAGAAGTAGGCGGCATACACGTCGGTGCGCTTCGACAGGTTGTAGTCGTAGGCGATCGCGAAGGTATTGCGCTTGAAGTCGTCGACATTGTTCTCGGCCTTCCCATAGCCATACGAAGCGAGCAGGCTGCCGGCGCCGATGGGCACCGAGGCGCCGATCTGGCCGCTGGTGTGCTTGATGTCACCGGTGGCATTGTTCACGTCGCTCTTGATGTACTGGCCCTGGGCGAACAACTTGACCACCTTGAAGTCGTACGACAGGCCGGCCAGCACCGCGTTCTGCTTGTCGAAGCCGGCCAGCGTGGCCGGCGAGGTCACGTCGCCCGGCACGTTGTTGAACTTGACCTGCTGGAAGGCGACGGTCGCGGCGAGCGGGCCGTTGAAGTACATCAGGTTGCCGCCCCACTTGTTGCGGCCGGTCGAGCCCGCCTGTTCGCCGAACGAATAGATCAGGTTGGCGGTCAGGCCGCCGAAGGTCGGCGTCGAATAGACCAGCGAGTTGCTCCAGCCCGAATCGCCGATGATGCCCGGATCGAACACCGTGCCATTGGTCGCGGTGAAATAGGTGTGGAAGATCGCCGGCGAGAATACGTACGAATCGACCAGCGGATTGAACAGGATGGTCGAGATGAAATACGGCGTGGTGTTGCGGCCGAGCTTCAGCGTACCGGCGCGGTCGCTCTGCAGCCCGACATAGGCATTGCGGCTGAACATCGCATCGCCGTCGAAGCGGCCGGTGCGGCCGTTATCAGTGCGATAGAAACCGTTCAGGTCGAAGATCGCCTTGAGGCCGTTGCCCAGATCCTCGGCGCCCTTGATCCCCCAGTACGACGTTTGCATGCCACCCGAATTGGCGACCCAGGCGCGCTCGCCGGTGCCCGGGTTCTTGACCGCGCCGACGAACATGTCGACCTGGCCGTAGAGCGTGACGCTCGATTGCGCCATGGCCGCGCCGCTGAAAAGGGCCGCGGCCAGTGCCGCCAACTTGAACTGCTTCTGCATGAAAGACCTCCGTGGTTTGATCCTGTTGGAACGTTGTGTACTGGGTCCCTGACGGGTTCTCTTTTTGGTGCGCCGCCGGCATCGGTGGCAAGGGTGCCGGCGGCGGACGGCGCTGGCTTCGGGCGCCGTTCATCATGTCATCGGGCAGGGCGCCGGCGGTGACATGCCGAGGCCTTGCCCGATGCGCGGTCTGGCTCCATGCATGGGTTCCATGCGAGGGGAATTTCGACTCAGCCGGATACTAAGTCGTCGAGACGGAACTGGGCAATGCGATGGATCTGATTGATGCATGTTTGCAACTCATCGGCCGGCGAATTCTCGATGCGTCTTGCGAACTCGTCGATGATGCCGGCGCGATCGTAGCCGCGTACGGCGAGAATGAACGGGAAGCCGAATTTCTCGTTGTAGCGCGCATTCAATGCCTGCAGCCGTTCGAACTGCTCGGGCGTGCATTGATTGAGCCCGGCGCCGCTCTGTTCGCGCGTCGATTCTTCGGTCAGCTCGCCGCGCACCGCGGCCTTGCCGGCCAGCTCCGGGTGGGCGCGCACCAGCTTGAGCTGGGCCGCTTCGCCGGCCTGGTCGACGGCCGCGCGCATCGCCGCCGCCAGCGCCTGGCGGTCGGCGAAGGGCCGCTGCTCGGCGGCGCTGGCGGCAACCCAGGGCGAGTGTTCATAGATGCCGCCGAGGGCCTGCACGAATTCGGCGGACGGCATCGCGTTCAGTTGGGAGAGGGTGTAGGTCACGTCGGGACTCGGCTGTGTTCGATGGAGGCGTGGCGCCTGGGATGGTGGATTACCGCGGCGCCTTCGCGGCGTACGGATGCGTCTCGATCCAGTGCCGGGCGATATCGATGCGGCGTGCGATCCAGACCTTGTCGTGCGACTGCACGTAGTCCAGAAAACGCTGCAGCGCGCGGAAGCGGCCCGGGCGTCCGAGCAGCCGGCAATGCATGCCGATCGACAGCATCTTCGGCTGGTTCAGCCCCTGCGGGTCGCCCTCGGCGTACAGCACGTCGAAGGCGTCCTTCAGGTACTGGAAGAACTGCTCGCCGGTGTTGAAGCCCTGCGGCGTGGCAAAGCGCATGTCGTTCGAGTCCAGCGTGTAGGGCACCACCAGATGCGGCCTGGTTTCGCCGTTGCTCGTCCGCACCTCGGTCCAGAACGGCAGGTCGTCGCCGTAGTAGTCCGAGTCGTAGACGAAGCCGCCGTGCTCGACCACCAGGCGCCGCGTGTTGGGGCTGTCGCGGCCGGTGTACCAGCCCAGCGGCGCGCTGCCGGTCAGTTCGCGGATGATCTGCATCGCGATGCGCATGTGCTCGCGCTCGGTGGCCTCGTCGATGTTCTGGTAGTGGATCCAGCGCCAGCCATGGCAGGCGATCTCGTGGCCCAGCTCGACGAAGGCGCGGGTCAGCTCGGGATGGCGCTGCAGCGCCATCGACACGCCGAAGATGGTCAGCGGCAGGCCGCGCTGCTCGAACTCGCGCAGGATGCGCCAGACACCGGCGCGCGAGCCGTATTCGTAGATGCTCTCCATGCTCATGTGGCGGTCGGGGTAGGCCGCCGCGCCGACGATCTCGGAGAGGAACTGCTCGGAGGCCGCGTCGCCGTGCAGCACGCAGTTCTCGCCGCCTTCTTCGTAATTGAGCACGAACTGCAGCGCGATGCGCGCGCCGCCCGGCCATCGGGCGTGCGGCGGCTGGCTGCCGTAACCGATCAGATCGCGTGGATAGTTATGGTTTGTCATCAGGGTCACTCGGGTTGTCAAAACAGGCCGCACGGCATCGACCCGGCCCGCGCCGCCGCCGCGGCGGCAACAACGGCCACGGCGGCGGCGCGGGCAAACGCACGGCTGGCCTTACTCCGTGCCGTGGCTGTTGGCGGCCGCGTTGCGCATCGCTTCGTCGGCCGACTGCATGCCGTTGTAGAACAGGTTCAGCGCCACCGCGACCACGGTGCCCAGCACGATGCCGCTGTGCGTGATCGCATGGGTCCAGCTCGGCAGGTACTGGAAGAACGTCGGCGACAGCGTCGGGATCATGCCGAAGCCGATCGAGATCGCGACGATGAACAGGTTGTGGCGGTTGCGGTTGAAATCGCACGAGCCCAGGATACGGATGCCGGTCGCCGCGACCATGCCGAACATCACGATGCCGGCGCCGCCCAGCACGAACTGCGGCACCGAGGCGACCACGTGCGCCATCTTGGGGAACAGGCCGAAGGCAATCAGGATCAGGCCGCCCGCCGCCGCGACATAGCGCGAGCGCACGCCCGTCACCGTGACCAGGCCGACGTTCTGCGAGAACGAGGTGTACGGGAAGGTATTGAACACGCCGCCGATCACCGTGCCCAGGCCGTCGGCGCGCAGGCCGCGCGTCAGGTCGGCGTTGGACAGCCGTTTGCCGGTGATGTCGGCCAGTGCAAGGAACATGCCGGTCGATTCCACCAGCGTGATCACCATCACGATGCACATCGACAGGATCGCCGAGAAGTGGAAGGTCGGCATGCCGAAATGCAGCGGCGTGATCACGGCGACGTAGCTCGCTTCGTGCAGGCCTTCGAACGACACCTTGCCCATCGCCATCGCGATCAGCGTGCCGGCGATGATGCCCAGCAGCACCGCGCAGTTCGACACCAGGCCGCGGCCGTACTTCGTCAGCAGCAGGATGATGACCAGCACCGCGCCGGCGATGCCCAGATTGGTCAGGTCGCCGTAGGCCAGGTTCGGCACCTCCTTGACGACGCCGTCGATCACCGCCCGCGTCGTCGGCTGGCCGCCGGCGGCCCAGTTGATGCCGACCCGCATCAGCGACACGCCGATCAGCGTGATCACGGTGCCGGTCACCACGGGCGGGAACAGGCCCAGCATCCGGCCCATCATCGGTGCGATCAGGATGCCGAACAGCCCGGACGCAATCACCGCGCCGTAGATGCCGAGCAGCCCGATATTGGGATCGGTGCCGATCGCGATCATCGGCGCCACCGAGGCGAACGTCACGCCCATCATCACCGGCAGCCGGATGCCGAATTTCCAGAAGCCGAATGCCTGGATCAGCGTGGCGATGCCGGCGGCGAACAGGTCGGCGTTGATCAGGAAGGCCAGCTGGTCCTTCGGCAGCTTCAGGGCGCCGCCGACGATCAGCGGCACCGCCACGGTGCCCGCGTACATCACCAATACATGCTGCAGCCCGAGCGCGAGCAGCCGGCCCGAGGGCAGGCGCTCATTGGTCAGGTCCGTGGGGACCGTGGTGCTTGCGCTTGTCATTGTGTTTGTCTCCTCTCCGATGGTTGGACGTTTGCTTGGCGTCCGCATGCCTTCTGGTGCGTCCGGCCCGGTCGTTCGGAACGATCCGGGCCTGGTCCCGCTGCCGGCACCTGCGAGGGTGCGCGTGGCTGGGCGGGCTGCGAAAGCTGGGCGGGGCGCCGGCAGGGTGGAACAGCGTGCTAGGTGGAGCGCCCCAGCACGCTGCGAAGATCGAAGCTGCCCGGGTCGTCGGGCTGTACGCGGTCGGCGCAGGCGCCGAGATGGTGCGCCATGCGCGATTGCGCCAGGGCGGCGTCGCCCTGTTCCAGCGCATCGAGAATGGCCTCGTGTTCGTCGAAGGAGCAGGCGTTGTTGCCCGGCGCCTCGACGCTGGCGATCATCAGCGTGGTGCGCGACACCAGGCGGCGCATCATCGTGACCAGCAGCGCGTTGCCGGACAGCTCGGCCAGCGCGGTATGGAATTCGGCCGACAGGCGGATCCACTTGGGCCGCTCGTTGTTCAGGAAGGCCTGGCGCTCCTGCTGCACCATCTGCCGCACCGGGGCGATCACGCTGCGGACATTGCGCTGCGCCGCGAGCTTTTCCAGCACCGCGCGCTCGAGCATCTGGCGCAGTTCGAACATGTCGTGCGCCTCGTCGGTGGAAGGGCTGGCGATGAAGGCGCCGCGATTGGGCTCGAGGTCCACCATGCCGTCGGCCGCCAGACGGGCCAGCACCTTCCGTACGGTGTGGCGCGCGGTGGCATAGATCTCGCAAAGCGAATGCTCGGTCAGCTTGGTGCGCGGCGGCAGCCGATGCTCCATGATCGCGTCGTAGATCTCGTGATACATGCGCTCCTCGACCGAGCCCTTGCGCGGCTTCGTTTCGTTGGGCGCGGCGCCTTCATCGGCGCCGGCAATCAGCTTGAGAGTCTTGGACATCGTGGCACCCGCTGGTGGAGGATCGGGCCACGCTTCGCTCCGGCGCGCCGATCCAAAAATTGTTGACAATTATTTGGTTGTGCATTCAATATTGTCAACAAAACCGAACCAGGTTTTCGACAACTACGGGTAATCCCGCAGTTGTCATCCGGATTGGTGCGGCGCATTGTCGCCATGCACCAGTTCTGCGCCGGGATGCGTTGAAATGACGTACCGAGCGGGCACCATACCCACAAATGGTGCTAGTGAAGGCAGCGGCGCCTCTCACCACCCACGTGCTAAGGAACCAGACCATGGGACGCTTGACCACCCACGTTCTCGACACCGCCGCAGGCATTCCCGGCCAAGGCCTGTCGATTACCCTTTCCAAAATTGTTGACAATCGCCGCGAAACGCTGAAGACCGTTGTGACCAATCACGACGGCCGTTGCGATCAGCCGCTGCTCGAGGGGGCCGATCTTGCCGTCGGCGTCTACGAGCTCGAATTCGGCGCCGGGGATTATTTCCGCGCGCGCGGCGTGCAGTTGCCCGAACCGGCCTTTCTCGACGTGGTGACGCTGCGTTTCGGCATTGCCGATACGAACGCGCACTACCACGTGCCGCTGCTGGTGTCGCCGTGGTCGTACTCGACCTACCGCGGCAGCTGATTCGCGCGGCGAGGGAAACAGGAGACAAGAGATGGAAGGCTACATTCTCGACTGGGCCAATCTGCTGCTGCGCTGGGCCCATGTGATCACCGCGATCGCGTGGATCGGCTCGTCGTTCTACTTCGTCTGGCTGGACAACAGCCTGCAAAAGCCGGTCGATCCCGACCTGGTGGACAAGGGCGTCGGCGGCGAGCTTTGGGCCGTGCACGGCGGCGGCTTCTACAACCCGCAGAAATACCTGACCGCACCGAAGAAATTGCCGGAGAACCTGCACTGGTTCTATTGGGAGTCGTATTCGACCTGGATGACGGGTTTCGCGCTGCTGGTGGTGCTGTACCTGTTCAACGCCAGCACGTTCCTGATCGACAAGAACGTCTACGACATGTCGCCGGGCGCGGCGGTCGGGCTGGCCATTGCCTATCTGGCGGTGGGCTGGGTCGTCTACGACTGCATCTGCCGCGTGTTCGGCAAGAACGATCGCGTGGTCGGCATTCTTGTCGCGCTGTACGTGGTGCTGGCGGCTTATGTGGCCTGCCACATGTTCTCGGGCCGTGCGGCGTTCCTGCTGACCGGCGCGATGATCGCGACCATCATGAGCGCCAACGTGCTGGTGTGGATCATTCCGGGGCAGCGCAAGACCGTCGCGGCGATGCGCGAAGGCAAGCCGGTCGATCCGATCCACGGCAAGAACGCCAAGCAGCGCAGCGTGCATAACACCTATTTCACGCTGCCGGTGCTGTTCGCGATGCTGTCGAACCACTACAGCATGACCTACGCGCACAAGTACAACTGGGTCGTGCTGGTGCTGATCATGCTGGCCGGCGTGCTGATCCGCCAGTTCTTCATTCTCAAGCACAAGGGCAAGATCAATGTGCTGTGGCCCGCCGCCGGCGTCGCCGCGCTGGGCGTGGTTGCCGTGATGATCGCCCCGCAGCCGCGCCAGCCGGTTGCCGCGCAGCCGGACGGCGCCGCCGCGACCAAGGTCAGCTTCACCAAAGTGCAGGAGATCATGAACGCGCGCTGCGTGCAGTGCCATGCCGAAGCGCCGAAGATGATGCCGACCGCGGCCAAGGGCATCAAGCTCGAAACGCCGGACGAGATCAAGGCGCACGCCCAGCTGATCTATCAGCAGGCCGTGCAGCAGAAGGCGATGCCGCTGGGCAACGTCACGCAGATCACGGACGACGAGCGCGCGCTGCTGGGCCAGTGGTTCGAGGCCGGCGCCAGCACGACGCAATAACCTACCGATCGGTGATCGACGGTCCGGTGGCCGCGCAGTCGGCGACCGCAGTACCGGGCCGGCGAGGGTTTGAACGGGGCGAAAGCCCCGTTTTTTTGTGGCTTCGTATTGGTTTGTCGCGTTCGCAGGCGGCGTCTCAACGGACGCCGGCTTCGCCTGGCGGCGGCTCCCACGGATTGACGATCGCAATACCGCAATCGACGAAGTCCCTGGGTTTGCGCGTGGCGACGATCGCGCTTGCGCCGTTGCGACCGCACGTGACAGGAGAATCGGCGAGAGCCGGCGACCGGCATTCCGTGGCCGGAGCGCGTGGCCGGGATCAGCCTCCGATATCCATCAGCGCCACCACCCCCAACACGACGAACACCGCCGCGGCGATGCGGTGCACCAGCTTGATCGGCAGCCGGTGCGCGAAGCGTTCGCCCAGGAGCACCGCCGGCACGTTGGCCAGCATCATGCCGATCGTGGTGCCGGCGACCACCGCGAGGATATCGGTGCTGAAGCGGGCGGCGAGGGCGACGGTGGCGATCTGGGTCTTGTCGCCCATCTCCGCGAAGAAGAACACCACGACGGTCGCACACAGCACGCCGAACGCGCCCTTGACCGCCTTGGGCTTTTCGGTCTCGTCGAGCTTGTCGGGGATCAGCATCCATGCGCCCATCGCGATGAAGCCGAGGCCGAGGATCCAGCGCAGCAGCGCCGGGCCGACCATTTGCGTGATCCAGCCGCCGAGCGCGCCGGCCAGGCCATGGTTGACAAGCGTCGCGATCAGGATGCCGAGGATGATGGGGATGGGCTTGCGGTAGCGCGCAGCGAGAATCAGCGACAGCAGTTGGGTCTTGTCGCCCATTTCCGCGAGGGCGACGATACCGGTCGAGACGAGCAGGGATTCCATTCGTTGTTATCGGAGCAGCGGGCCGGACGCATCGCGAGATGCCAATGACGTGCGTTTTCCCCGGCCCAGCCGAAAAACGACGTCATCGGTCTCGCCAGGCCCTGGAACAGGCATTGCACCGTTCCGGAAGCTGCGCACGCCATAACCGCAAGCGGTCAAGTCTGTTGACGTACGCCCCTGTCGCATGGCTCGGTGCCGAGCGGCAGGGCGGCTACTCCCCAATGGGAAGCGCGATTATAGCCAGTCTGCGAGGCGGTCGTCCATACCGGCACCGATCTCCGCTGCGTCCGACCGCGCTCGCTACGCCGGCACCGGCGACGGCGCGGTGGTGCGGCGGCCGCGGAAATCGGTCCAGCACAGCGCCTGGAAGTCGTACAGCTTGCAGCGGCGCGCGGTATCGAAGTACCAGCGCCACGAGAAGTTCTGCACCACGATGCGGCCGGGCAGCGCGCGCTCCAGCAGCGCCTGCGCGCGCTTGAGCCGGTACAGCGGCACGCTCATGTCGACGTGGTGGGCCGTGTGTTCCATGATGTGGTGCAGCAGCGTGCCGACGCCATGGCGAAAGCGCAGATGGACCGTGGTCGAGACGAAGGGCTGGGCCCGCGTCCACATCGCCTTGCTGTCGTACCAGGCCACGCTTTCATGGGTATGGTGGACATACAGCACGAAGCCGACCGTCGCATTCCAGACCAGGAAGGGCACGCCGAAACCGGCGGCCACCAGCAGCGCGACCGACTGCTGCGTCGCCATGGCCAGCCAGACCAGCGTGCCGATCCACAGCGCCGCGAAGGCGGCCACCAGCAGGCAGTCGGCCAGGAAGATCCGGCGGCGTGTCGCCATCTGCCGCCGGCTGGGGAAGAACAGCTTCAGCCACCAGATCTCGATCAGGTAATACAGCCCGGCGCCCAGGCCGTTGCGGTACAGCCGCTCCAGCGCGCGCCGCCACCAGGGCAGCGACGCGTATTCCTGCATCGAGTACGGGGCCCAGACGAAATCGAAGCCCTTCAGGTTGGTGTAGCCGTGATGGACGACGTTATGGCCGACTTCCCACAGGCTGTACGGCGTCAGCGACGGCAGGAAGGCGATCCGGCCCAGCCATTTGTTCAGGCCGCGGCGCGGCGTCAGGCTCTGGTGGCAGGCATCGTGGCCGAGGATGAACAGGCGCGCGATCAGCACGCCGGCCAGTACGCCGAGGGCAATCTTCGCGAGCCAGTGCGATGCCATCACCAGGGCGGCGAGGGCCGCGACAAACAGCGACGCGTCGAGCGCGAACAGCAGCAGCGCGCGCGGCGTGCTGCGGTCGGACAGCGGAATCAGCCAGCTGCGGATGACCTTGCGGGGTGGCAGCGCAGCGTCGGGCGACAGCGGTTCGGGTGGAACGCCGGATGGAACGGCATCGGCGGGTGCAACGGGTGTGGTCATATCGGGATCGGCATTGTCGAATGGCGCGGGCCAGCGTAATGCAGATCGATGGCGAGGACCTTGACCGGGGTCAAGCAAGGCGCAAGCCGCTGGGTCGTCGCGTGCGCGGGGACGACGGGCATGTTCGCGAATCGTCGTCGTCCCCGCAAAGGCGGGGACCCGGTGTCTTCAGACGCACCGCCGTACCGGCTACACCGTGGCCGTTCAGGCCCGCTCGCCCATCACGTACACGCTGTCGATCACCCGATCGTCACCCAGCATCGCGAACGCGAACAGCTGCTCTTCGAGCGTTTCCGAGCGCGCGCTGCGGCGTGCCAGCAGCGGCGTGGCCTCCGGGTCGAGCACGATGAAGTCGGCCTCGTTGCCCGGCGCGAAGCTGCCGACGCGGTCGCCCCAGCCCAGCGCGTCGGCCGGCGCGCGCGTGGCCAGGTAGAACATCCGCAGCGCGGTCAGATGGTAGCCGCCCATCCGCGCGACCTTGTGCGCCGCGTTCATCGTGCGCAGCATCGAGAACGAGGTGCCGCCGCCGACGTCGGTGGCCAGCGTCAGATTGAGCCGATGTGCGTCCGACTGGTGGAAGTCGTAGAGGCCGCTGCCGAGGAACAGGTTCGAGGTCGGGCAGTGCGCCACGGCGGCGCCGGTATCGGCGAGCCGGCGGCGATCGTCGTCGTCGAGGTGGATCGCATGGCCGTAGAACGCCCCCGGCCGCAGCAGCCCGTATCGATCGTAGACGTCCAGATAGCTGCGCGCCTGCGGGAACAGCTCGGCGACCCATTTGACCTCGTCGCGGTTCTCCGCCACGTGAGTCTGGATCAGCGCATCGGGGTAGGCGCGCGCCAGCTCGCCGCAGGCCGCCAGCTGGGCCTCGGTCGAGGTCGGCGCGAAGCGCGGCGTGATCGCATAGGACAGGCGTCCCTTGCCATGCCAGCGCGACAGCAGATCGGCAGATTCGCGCGCGCCGGACTCGGCGGTGTCGCGCAGGAAGTCGGGGCAGTGGCGGTCCATCAGCACCTTGCCGGTCGCCAGCCGCAGATTGCGGCGATGGCTCTCGGCGAACAGCGCGTCGGCCGAGGCGGCATGGACGGTGCTCCAGACCAGCGCGCTGGTGGTGCCGTTGCGCAGCAGCTCGTCGGCGAAGAAGGCGGCCACGCCGGCCGCGTACTCGGGCTCGGCGAAGCGGCGCTCCTCGGGGAAGGTATAGGTGTCGAGCCAGTGCAGCAGGCCCGGCGACGGCGACGCGATCATGTCGGTCTGCGGATAGTGCACGTGCGTATCGATAAAGCCCGGCACGATCAGCTTGCCGCGATGGTCGATCACCTCGGTGCCCGGGGCGACCGATGGCGCCAGCTCGGCATAGGGGCCCGCGGCCACGATGCGGCCGTCGTCGACCAGCAGCACACCGTCTTCCCAATACTGATACGCGTCATCATGGAATTGCGGGTCGCGCAGGAAATGCAGCACGCGGCCACGGATGGCGCGAAGGGTACCGGTAGGGGAAGAGGGGCTGGTGGTCTGGTTCATGGTCGTGGGGTTGGGAAAGGCCGGCGGGGGGCGCCGGCCGATGTTGCGCCGGTCAGGGCGGCAACGGCATCAAGCCGTCGCCGCGCTTGCCGGCTTCGTGGGGCTGGCCGCCTGCCAGAAGCGGTCGACCTCGGTCAGGTATTCGGCCTTCAGCGCCGGCGGCAGGAAGCTGGCCTCGAAACTGTTGCGGGCAAGCCGGTGCGCGTCGGCGGCATCGAGCGGCAGCGCGTCGAAGGTGGCCTCCCAGTTGGCGTTCATATAGCCGCCGAAATAGGCCGGGTCGTCCGAGTGGATCGTCACCGCGACGCCGGCGTCGAGCAGCTTCTTCAGCGAGTGGTCGCGCAGGTCGGGATAGACCTTGAGCTTCTGGTTCGACAGCGGGCACACGGTCAGCGCGATGCGTTCGCGCGCCAGCCGCTCGACCAGTGCCGGATCGTCGATCGCGCGCACGCCGTGGTCGATGCGCTCGACGTGCAGGATGTCGAGCGCGTCGCGGACATAGTCGGCCGGCCCTTCCTCGCCGGCATGAGCGACGCGATGCAGGCCCAGCTCTTTCGCACGGGCAAACACCCGCGCGAACTTCTCGGGCGGATTGCCGCGCTCCGACGAGTCGAGACCGACGCCGATGAAGCGGTCGCGATAGGGCAGCGCGGCCTCGAGCGTGGCGAACGCGTCTTCCTCCGACAGATGCCGCAGGAAGCAGAGGATCATGCTGCTGGAGAAGTCGTACTGCGTGCGGGCCTGAGCCAGGGCATCGGCGATGCCGTCGATCACGATCTCGATGTCCACGCCGCGCGCGGTATGCGTCTGCGGATCGAAGAAGATTTCCGCGTGACGCACGTTGTCGGCGACCGCGCGCTCGACGTACGCCATCGTCATGTCGAAGAAGTCCTCCTCGGTCAGCAGCACGCTGGCGCCCGCATAGTAGATGTCGAGGAACGATTGCAGATCGGTAAACGCATAGGCGGCGCGCAGCGCCTCGACGCTGGGGTAGGGCAGCTTGACCTGGTTGCGCTGCGCGAGCCGGAAGATCAGCTCGGGTTCGAGCGTCCCTTCGATGTGCACATGCAGTTCGGCCTTGGGAGTGCGGCGGATGCGGTCCGCGAGCGCGGCGTCGAGCGTCATGGGGAATCCTTTTTTCTGTGCCGGCATGCTGTCCGTGTTCGAACAGTGTGCCGGCGCGGTTACCGGTGGGCGGGGCTTTCGCTGCCGCCCGGCTGCCCGCCGTCGCGCTGCGTTGCCGGTGCGCCGGCGCGCAGCGCCGCCAGGCGCTGATCGCGCACTTGCAGCAGCTGGGCGACGATGGCAACTGCAATCATAGCCGGAGCCTTGTCGGTGATGCCCGCGACGCCGATCGGGCAGGTCATCCGTACAAAGGCAGCCGGGTTGATGCCATGCTCGACCATCCGGTGTTCGAAGCGGGCGCGCTTGGTCTTCGAGCCGATCAACCCGAAGTAGGCGAAGTCGGTGCGCCGCAGGATCCGTTCGCACAGCGCCTGGTCCAGCGCGTGGCTATGCGTCATGACTAGGAAGTAGCTGCCGGGCGGGGCTTCGTCGACCACCGCCTCGGCCGTGTCGGTGGCTTCGGCCACCACGTTGCCGGGCAGGCCGGCAGGAAATAACGTGTCGCGCTCGTCGACCCAATGGACCGTGCACGGCAGCGTGCCGAGCACCTTGACCAGTGCGTGGCCGACATGGCCGGCGCCGAACAGCACCACATGCATCTCGTCCGGGGCCAGCAGGTCGGTCCAGCTGCCGTCCTCGTGCAGCGTGACGGCGGGCAGCGTCGGCAGCGGCGTGCGATCGAGCGCATGGCGGACCGGCCCGCTGGACGGCACCGTCCGCGTCACGGTGCGGCGCGCGGCGAAGGCGGCCTCGACCGCGTCCAGCCACTCGAGATCGGCCGGGCCGAGCCGCTCGAAGGCGAGCTGCACCACGCCGCCGCAGCACTGGCCCAGCGCCGGTCCGAGCGGAATCCGCACGACGCGGCGCGTGGCATCGGGCGCAAGCGACGAGGCCTCGCCTTGCGCGGCCGCGTCCAGCATCTCGCGCGCGATCGCCATGCCGCGCCATTCCAGATGGCCGCCGCCGATCGTGCCGATCAGGTCGTCGCCGGTCACCAGCATGCGGATGCCGGGCTCGCGCGGCGCGGAGCCCTTGACCTCGACGATGGTGACCATCGCGACCGGCACGCCGGCGCGCACCAGCGCGGCGGCGTCGGCAAAGCGGAAGGGCTTGAGCGGGGCGTCCTGCATGATCGCGTCCGAATGTTGGCCTTCGACTGATTGCGCGTGACGGCGTTCAGGCCGCAGCGGCCTGACGCACGGCATCAGCCGCGTTCAGGATCGCCTCGGCGGTCGCCGGCGCATCCAGCGGCGGGTTGATGCGATAGCCGCCAAGGCTGGCAACGGCATCGCGGATCGCGAAGAACACCGAGAACGGCAGCAGCAGCGGCGGCTCGCCGACCGCCTTGGAACGGTGGATGCTGTCCTCGGCGTTGCGGTTCTCGAACAGCCGCACGTTGAACACTTCGGGGCAGTCGTTGACGGTCGGGATCTTGTAGGTCGACGGCGCATGCGTCATCAGCTTGCCGTCCTTGTTCCACCACAGCTCCTCGGTGGTCAGCCAGCCCATGCCCTGGATGAAGCCGCCCTCGACCTGGCCGATGTCGATCGCCGGGTTCAGCGAGCGGCCGACGTCGTGCAGCACGTCCGCGCGCAGCAGCCGGAATTCGCCGGTCAGCGTGTCGACCAGCACTTCGGAGCAGGCCGCGCCGTAGGCGTAGTAGTAGAACGGCCGGCCCTGCAGCTTGCTCTGGTCCCAATGCAGCTTGGGCGTGGCGTAGAAGCCGTCGGACCACAGCTGCACGCGTGCGACGTAGGCCTGGCGCGCCAGCTCGTCGAAGCGCAGGCGCAGCTCGCCCGCGACCACCAGGTCGTCGCCGAAGCGCACCGTGGACGGATCGACGCCGGCCTGGCGCGCCGCGAAGGCGGCCAGCCGCTCGCGGATCTGGCGCGCCGCGTCCTGCGCGGCCTTGCCGTTCAGGTCGGTGCCGGTCGAGGCCGCGGTCGCCGACGTATTGGCGACCTTGCTGGTGTCGGTCGCGGTCACGCGCACGCGTTCGAGCCGGATGCCGAGCTCGTGCGCGACCACCATCGCCACCTTGGTGTTCAGCCCCTGGCCCATCTCGGTGCCGCCGTGATTGACGAGCACCGAACCGTCGTTGTAGACGTGCACCAGCGCGCCGGCCTGATTGAAGTGCGCGACGTTGAACGAGATGCCGAACTTGACCGGCGTGATCGCGATGCCCTTCTTCAGCACCGGGCTCGCCGCGTTGAACGCGCGCGTGGCCTCGCGGCGCGCGCGGTAGTCGCTGCTGGTCTCGAGCTGGTCCAGCAGCTCGTGGATGACGTTGTCCTCGACGGTCTGGCCGTAGGGCGTCACGTTGCGCTCGGTCTTGCCGTACAGGTTGTCGCGGCGCACGTCCAGCGCATCGCGGCCGACGGTGCGCGCGATATTGTCGAGGATGTACTCGATCGCGAAGGCGCCCTGCGGTCCGCCGAAACCGCGGAACGCGGTATTGCTCTGCGTATTGGTCTTGCCGCAGTAGCCGTCGATCTGCACGTGCGGCAGCCAGTAGGCGTTGTCGAAGTGGCAGATCGCGCGCGTCATCACCGGGCCGGACAGGTCGGCGGAGAAGCCGGCACGCGACACCATCTGGACCGCGACCGCGTCGATACGGCCCTGCGCGTCGTGGCCGACCTCGTAGTCGAACACGAAGTCGTGGCGCTTGCCGGTGATCATCATGTCGTCGTCGCGGTCCGGACGCAGCTTGACCGGGCACATCAGCTTCCACGCGGCCAGCGCCGCGCAGCAGGCGAACAGCGCGGACTGCGATTCCTTGCCGCCGAAGCCGCCGCCCATGCGCCGGCATTCGACCAGCACCTGGTGCACCTGCCAGCCGAGCACGTGGGCGACCGCGTGCTGCATCTCGGTCGGATGCTGGGTCGAACACCAGACGTGCATGCCGTCGTTTTCCTTCGGCGCCGCATAGGCGATCTGGCCTTCCAGATAAAACTGCTCCTGGCCGCCAAGGCGGATATGGCCCTTGTCGCGATGCGCGGCCGTGCCCAGCTGCTGGCGCGGCTGGCCGCGCTCCAGATGCATCGGCGGCAGCACGTAGCTGCGCGCCTCGTGCGCGGCCTGCGGCGACAGGATCGGCGGCAGGTCCTCGTAGTCGATCGCGGCCAGGCGTGCGGCGCGGCGCGCGGCATCGTGCGAGGACGCCACCACGATGAAGATCGGCTGGCCGACGAACTGCACGGTGTCGCTGGCCAGGATCGGATCGTCGTGGACGATCGGGCCGCAGTCGTTGACGCCGGGGATGTCCTGCGCGGTCAGCACCGCGACGACGCCGGGCGCGGCGCGCACCTTGTCCAGCGCGATCGAACGGATGCGGGCGTGGGCGCGGGCGCTGATGCCGAGCGCGGCGTGCAGCGTGCCGGCGAGTTCGGGAATGTCGTCGGTATAGGTGGCCGTGCCGGCCACATGCAGATGCGCGGACTCGTGCGGGCGCGACACGCCGATCTGCGGCGGCGCCTCCGCCGCGATATGGGCGGCGAGGTCGCCGCCGCTGAAGTCCGCCGCGACCGGCGCACCGCCGTTGGCGACACCGGTGTCGAGCAGGAAGGCTTCGGTTTGCTTGTTCATGCCGATCGCTCCTTGTCTTAAGCGGTGATCGCGGTGGCCGGCACGCTGCCCGCGCCGGGCGCCCGTACGTTGACGGCGGCGGCCGGCAGCGCATCGTCGCGCGTTTCCAGCCAGAAGCGGTACAGCAGATTCGCGGCGCCGCGGGCGCGATATTCGGCGGTGGCGCGCATATCGGTCAGCGGCGTGTAGTCCTGCGACAGCGCGGCCATCGCGGCCTTGACGGTGGCTTCGTCCCAGCGCTGGCCGAGCAGCGCGACCTCGGCGTGGGCCGCGCGCTTGGGCGTGGCCGCCATGCCGCCGAAGGCGATGCGGGCCTGGCGCACCACGCCGTCGGCGATGGTGATGCCGAAGGCGGCGCAGACCGCCGAGATGTCCTCGTCAAACCGTTTGGACAGCTTGTAGGTACGGAAGTGCTGGGGCCCGGACACCGGCACCCGCAGCGCCGCGACGAATTCGCCCTCGGCCATCGCGGTCTTCTGGTAGGCCAGGTACAGGTCCTCGAGCGGCAGCGTGCGGCGCGTGTCGCGATGCTGCAGCACGACCTCGGCCCCGAGCGCGATCAGCGCCGGCATCGAGTCGCCGATCGGCGAGCCGTTGGCGATATTGCCGCCCAGCGTGCCGGCATTGCGGATCGGCAGCGAGGCGAAGCGCTTCCACAGCTCTTCGAGTTCGGGATGGGCCTGGTTCAGCGCGGCGTAGGCGCGCTCCAGCGAGACGGCTGCGCCGATCTCGATGACGCCGTCGTGCTCGACGACATGCTGCAGGTCCTCGACCTGTCCCACATAAAGCAGATTGCCAAGCTCGCGGAACTGCTTGGTGACCCACAGCCCCACGTCGGTGCTGCCGGCCAGGATGCGTGCCGACGGTTCCGCCGCCTTCAGCGCGGCGAAGGCCGACGCGGTGCGCGGCGCATGGAAGAGAGCGCCCGACGGATCGCGATAGTGGAAGGTGTCCTCGCGCATCAGCGTGCGCAGCGCGCTGGCGATCGCCTTCGGCTCGAGCCGGCTGGCATGCGGCGCCGGCAGCGACATCATGCGCTGGCCGGCCTCGATGATCGGCCGGTAGCCGGTGCAGCGGCACAGATTGCCGGTCAGCGCGTCGCAGATGGTCTGGCGGTCCGGCGCGGGGCCGCCCGGCTGGTGCTGCTGGTACAGCGCCCACAGCGACATCACGAAGCCCGGCGTGCAGAAGCCGCATTGCGAGCCGTGGCATTCGACCATCGCTTCCTGCACCGGATGCAGCGAGCCGTCGGCCTGGCGCAGGTCCTCGACCGTGATCAGCGCCTTGCCGTCCAGCGTGGGCAGGAACTGGATGCAGGAGTTGACGGCCTTGAAGCTCAGTTCGCCATCCTGCTG
This sequence comes from Cupriavidus gilardii, assembly GCF_013347325.1. Classification (NCBI taxonomy): domain Bacteria; kingdom Pseudomonadati; phylum Pseudomonadota; class Betaproteobacteria; order Burkholderiales; family Burkholderiaceae; genus Cupriavidus; species Cupriavidus gilardii. The sequence goes on from NZ_CP054626.1 coordinate 988,333, forward strand.
CAGTTCGCCGATGACCACGGTGCAGGCACCGCAGTCGCCTTCGGCACAGCCTTCCTTGGTGCCGGTGCAACGCGCGTCCTCGCGCAGGTATTGCAGCACGGTGCGGGTGATCGGGGCGTCGGTGACCTGCTGAACCTGGCCGCGATGATAGAAGCGGATGGGTTGTGTCTCCATGGTCGTTTTATCTCCTTGCGATGGGGACAAACATAGCACTCGCGCCGAGTAGCAATATTCGGCCCAGGTGATATGCCCCATCATGACGCCCCGGTCACCCGCGGCACCGCCGGCGCGCCCCGCAAATGTGCCGTGGCGCACGAAAACCGGTGGCATTCCGCGGGTTTGCGCCGAATTGACCGCTGCCAGGGAGACTGGCATACACTATGCGCCGATCCTTATCCCCACGCCACCGGCCCGCAGGCTTATCAGGCCGGACGAATTCACCATGCACGGACGCGACCATCTGGACACCTATCTGCTTCGGGTTTTGCACACCCTGCTGACCGAGCAGAGCGTCACGCGCACCGCGGTGCGGATGGGGCAGTCGCAGCCGGCGATCAGCAATACGCTGAAGCGGCTGCGCGAGATCACCGGCGACGCGATCCTGGTGCGCGGCAAGAGCGGCATGGTGCCGACCGAGCGCGGCCGCGAGCTGCTCGAGCTCGCCGAACAAAGCCTGGCCGCGATGGACCGCATCGCGCGGCCCCCGCAGCAGTTCGATCCGGCCACTACCGACCGGACCTTCCATCTGGGGGCGCCCGATTATCTGGATGCCTTCTTCCTGCCCAATATCGTCGAACGGGTGCGCCGGCTGGCGCCGGGCGCGAAGCTGTTCGTCCATCCGCTGACCAGCGCCACGGATTTCCTGGAGGAGCTCGAGCAGGGCAAGCTGGATATCGTGGTCGGTAACTGGCTGTCGCCCCCCGAGCATCTGCATATCTCGCCGCTGTTCGAGGACGAGGTGGTCTGCATGCTTGGCGCCCAGCATCCGCTGGCGAAGAAGGGGCTGTCGCTGAAGCACTATCTGGAGATGCCGCATCTGGCGCCGGCGCCGTATGCGTCGATGCAGCGCAGCATGATCGACCAGGCGCTGGCGGAGCAGGGCTACAAGCGCCGCATCCAGGTCACGCTGCCGTATTTCGGGCTGGTGCCCTATGTGCTGATGAAGACCGACATGGTGTTCACCACCGGCCGTCAGTTCGCCGCGCACTATGCGCAGTACCTGCCGATCCGGATGGTGCCGGCGCCGGTGGCGTTCCCGCGGATGCGCTTCTACCAGCTATGGCACGAGCGCTGCCACGCCGCGCCGGACGTGCTGTGGCTGCGCCGGATGATCGCCGAGGTGGCAGCCGATCTGCCGCTGCTGCCGCGGCTGGAGATCCCGGCCGAGCCCTGACACGGCAAGGCACGGCCGCGGCTGCTGCTGTTGTTGCTGCGGTTGTTGCTGCCGTTGCTTCCGGCCGCGGATCAGGAGCCCGCCTTTTCCTTGTAGCTGGGGAAGAACAGCTGTTCGCCGTCGACCTTGTAGCTGGCGATGGCGTCCTGCCCCGCCTTCGACGTGATCCACTCGATCAGCTTGCGCGCATCGGAGTAGTTGACGCCGGCATGCCGGGCCGGATTGACCGCGATGATGCCGTAGGGGTTGAACATCTTCGGATCGCCTTGCACCGCGATGGCCAGTCCAGTCTTCGCGCGATACGCGCCATAGGTGGCACGGTCGGACAGCGTATAGCCGGGCATTTGCGCTGCCATCGTCAGCACCTCGCCCATGCCGAGCCCGGCGTTGACGTACCAGGCCTGGCCCTTGGGCTCGATGCCGGCCTCCTTCCAGTACGACTTCTCCATCACGTCGGTGCCCGAGTTGTCGCCACGCGAGATGAACTTGACGCCGCTGGCGGCGATCTTGCGGAAGCTGGCGATCACGTCCTTGCTGCCCGCAATCTTCGCCGGATCCGCCGACGGACCGACCACGATGAAATCGTTGTACATCACGTCGCGCCGGTCGATGCCGTGGCCCGCCGCCACGAAGGCATCCTCCATCTTGCGCGCATGCACCAGCAGCACGTCGACGTCGCCCATTTCGCCCATCTTCATCGCCTTGCCGGATCCGACCGCGATCACCTTGACGGTGACGCCGCTGTCGCGCTCGAAGCGGGGCAGCAGGGTCTTGAGCAGGCCGGAGTTTTCGGTACTGGTGGTGGTCGCCAGCTTCAGTTCGCCGGCGAAGACGCTGCCGGTCCCGAGCAGCGAGGCGGCGGATAGCAGGGCGGCGGCGAGCAGGCGCGGCAGCGCGCGGGAGGGGCGACCCAGGAGGGGAGACGGCATGTGGAATTCCTCTAGTTATGTTTGTCAGAACATAATTGCGTGCGCCCATCGGCTTCGGTGACAATGCGCAACATCCGAAGCTTCCGCTAATCTGCGCAAGCTTGTACGGGCGCCATGATTGTCTCGGCACTCCAAGAACAAAGTAAATAAGAACAGCGGAACATATGACATTCCAATTCGAACTGTTTCCGGTGGTATCGGCGGACGACAACCCGCGTGCCAACGGCAAGGTGTTCCTGCTGCTGCAGGCGGTGCGCGAGACCGGCTCGCTGCATCGCGCCGCCGCCAAGGTCGGGCTGTCGTACCGGCATGCCTGGGGCGTGATGCGTGACTGGGAGGCGTTGCTCGGGCGCAGCATGCTGGATATGGAACGCGGTCGCGGCGCCTCGCTGACCCGGTTCGGCGAGCGCCTGCTGCGGGCCGAGGGCAAGCTGCGCGAGGCGGTCGATCCGGCGGTGCGCAAGGCGCTGGCCGAGTTCGCCGCGGAACTGGACGACGCCGCCCGGCCACAGACCCGCATCCATTTCTCCGGCAGTCACGATCCCGCGATGGAGGTGCTGGCCGCGGCCCTGAACGAGCAGCCGGAGGGGCTGCAGCTCGACACCGTGTTCTGCGGCAGCGTCGAGGGCCTGATCTGCCTGCACGAGCGGCAGGCCGAGCTGGCGGGCTTCTATGTCGCGCCGATCCAGACCGCCGGATCGGTCGCGCACGTGACGCTGCGCAAATGGCTGCGCCCGTCCGCGGTGCGATTGATTCCGGTGGCCTCGCGCGAGCAGGGGCTGATCGTCGCGCCGTCGCGCGCGCGCGAAATCCGCGAGCTGCGCGATCTGGTCCGCACGCAGGCGCGCTTCGTCAACCGGCAGCGCAGCTCGGGCACGCGGCTGCTGTTCGACCAGCTGCTGGCGGCGCACGGACTGTATGCCGACCAGGTGGTCGGCTATGACGAGCCCGAGTTCAGCAACGAGAAGGTCGCCGAGGCGGTGCATGCCGGCCGCGCCGAAGTCGGCTTCGGCCTGCGCGTCAATGCCGAGGCGCACGGCCTGGCCTTCGTGCCGCTGACGCGCGAGGTCTACTATCTGGCGCTGCGCAAGGCCGACCAGTTCGCGCCGTGGGTCCATGCGTTGCTGGCGCTGCTGGCCGATCCGGCGATCGCCGCCCGCATTACCGCGCTGCCCGGCTATGCGCTGGTCGAGCAGCGCGGGCTGCTGGCCCCGGAGCAGGTGCTGCCCTGGTACGGGGTCGACGGGCGCGAGTAGGGCAAGACCGGGGCAAGACCGGGGCAAGACCGGGGCAAGACCGCGGACCTTCGGGCAGCCCGGAACGACACCCGTATTACACTGCGCCCATGGCCGGCGCCGCCGGCCGCGACTCTGCGAGGGCGTCCCGATGCTGGAAACCGCCGCGCTGGCCGCCGGCATGTCCTGGGCCAGCGGCTTTCGTCTCTACCTGGCCGTGCTGGCCGCCGGCCTGCTGGCCCGCATGGGCTGGCTCGATCTGCCGGCCGGGCTGCAGCCGCTGGCGTCGAACTGGGTCATCGGCGTGGCCGCCGTGCTGGCGCTGGCCGAATTCGTCGCCGACAAGGTCCCCGGCTTCGATTCGGTCTGGGACGGCATCCATACCTTCGTCCGCATTCCCGCCGGGGCGATCCTGGCGGCGGCCGCGTTCGGCAATCTCGATCCGCAGTGGATGGTGGTCGCCGGCCTGATCGGCGGCACGCTGGCCGGTACCGCGCATGCCGCCAAGGCCGGCACCCGCGCGCTGATCAATGTGTCGCCGGAACCCTTTTCGAATTGGGCGGCCTCATTCACCGAGGACGTGACGGCCACCGGCAGCCTGTTGCTGGCGTTCTTCCTGCCGGTGCTGTTCTTCGTGCTGCTGGCGATCAGCCTGCTGCTCGCGCTGTGGCTGCTGCCCAAGCTGTGGCGCGGCGTGCGCAAGCTGCATGGCACGCTGACCCGCAAGGGCGGGCCGCCCGCCACGTACTGACCGGGATCGGCAGCGTCCGCTGCCCCCAACACGAACACCCCTGACCACGACATCATGCCGACCGATTCCGCCGCGGATTCCACCGCCCCTGCGCTGGTGCGCCCCGTCGCCGTTCCCCATGCCGGAGCGCGTTTCTCGCCGTGGGCCCAGGCGTGGCGGATGGCACGGCGCGACTGGCGCGCCGGCGAGCTGACGCTGCTGCTGTTCGCGCTGGTGCTGGCGGTCGCGGCGCTGGCCAGCGTCGGCTTCCTGTCCGACCGGATGCGGCAGGGGCTGGAGCGCGATGCCCGCCAGCTGATCGGCGCCGACGTGCTGCTGGTGGCGGACCAGCCGTTCGATGCGGCCTTCGCGGCGCAGGCGGCGGCGCAGGGCCTGTCCGTCGCGCAGACGGTCACCTTTCCGAGCATGGCGACCGTCGCCCGCCCGGCAGACAGGCCGAACGGCGGCGAGACTGCCGAGCGTGCGGACAACCCGAACGCCGGCCAGGCCGGTGCCGCGCCCGCCGAGGATGACGCGCCGGCCAGCCAGCTCGCCGCGCTGAAGGCCGTCAGCGCCGGCTATCCGCTGCGCGGCACGCTGAAGACCGCCACCGCGCCCGGCGCGCCGGGGCAACCGGCCGGCGGCATCCCGGCAGCCGGCACGGTATGGGTCGACGAGGCGCTGCTCGGCGCGCTCGGCGTGCAGATCGGCGACACGCTGCGGCTGGGCAGCCGCAGTTTCCGGATCGAGCGGATCATCACGCAGGAGCTCGACCGCGGCGGCGGCTTCATGAACTTCGCGCCGCGCGTGATGCTGCCGCTGTCCGACCTGGAAGCGACCGGCCTGATCGGCTGGGGCAGCCGCGTCAGCTACCGGCTGCTGGTCGCCGGGCCGGAGGCGGCGGGCGCCGCCTATCGGCAGTGGGCACAGGCCGAGATCGAGCGGCGGGGGCTGCGCAATACGCGCGTCGAGTCGCTGGACTCGGGCCAGCCGCAGATGCGCGCCACACTGGACCGGGCCGAGCGGTTCCTGTCGCTGGTCGCGGTGCTGTCGTCGATGATCGCCGCGGTCGCGATCGCGATGTCGGCGCGCCGCTATATGCAGCGCCATACCGACGCCTGCGCGATCTACAAGTGCCTGGGGCTGTCGCGCCGCGAGATCCTGCTGGCGTTCGCACTCGAATTCCTGCTGGTCGGCGTGGTCGGCGCCGCGCTCGGCGTCGTGCTTGGCTATCTCGGCCACTACGGGCTGCTGCTGTCGCTGGGTGACCTGCTGACCGTGTCGCTGCCGCAGCCGTCCGCGCTGTCGGCGGTGATCGGTCTGCTGTCCGGGCTGGTGCTGCTGGTCGGCTTTGCCCTGCCGCCGCTGCTGGCGCTGACGCGGGTCGCGCCGCTGCGGGTGCTGCGCCGCGACGTCGGCATGCCGCCGATTTCGGTCTGGATCGCCTATGCGCTGGGGTTGGGCGCCTTCGTCTCGCTGCTGCTGGTGGCGGCGCGCGACCTGAAGCTGGGGCTGCTGACCGCGGGCGGCTTCGCCGGCGCCGGCGTGGTGTTCGCGCTGCTGGCGCTGGGCCTGCTGACGCTGCTGGCGCGGCTGGTGCGCGGCCGCCTGGTGGGCGGCAAATCGGCCGGCCGCGCGGTCGGCTGGCGCTTTGCGCTGGCGGTGCTGGAGCGCCGCCGCGCAGTCACGGTGCTGCAGACGGTGGCGCTGGCGGTCGGGCTGATGGCGTTGCTGCTGCTGGGCATGACGCGCAACGACCTGATCGATTCGTGGCGCAACGCCACTCCGGCCGACGCGCCGAACCGCTTCATCATCAATATCCAGCCGGACCAGCGCGAGCCGCTGCGGCAGATGCTGGCGCGCGACGGCATCGACGATCTGCTCTATCCGATGGTGCGCGGCCGGCTGACGCATATCGGCGGCGAGCCGGTGCAGGCCTCGCGCTACGAGGAGGGCCGCGCGCGCAATCTGGTCGAGCGCGAATTCAACCTGTCCTATACCGATGCGCTGCCCGAGGGCAACCGCGTGGTAGCCGGCCGCTGGTTCGACGGCAAGCGGCCCGAGGCGTCGATGGAGGAGGGCATCGCCAGGACGCTGGGCGTGAAGCTCGGCGATACGCTGCGCTTCGACGTGGCGGGCCAGCAGATCGAGGCGCCGGTGACCTCGCTGCGCAAGCTGGACTGGAGCTCGATGCGCGTCAATTTCTTCGTGATCCTGCCGCCGTCGATGATGCAGGGACTGCCGGAGACCTATATCACCGCGTTCCATCTGAAGCCCGAGCAGGCATCGCTGGGCAATGCGCTGAGCGCGCGCTTTCCGAACATCACGATCGTCAATACCGAGCTGATCCTGCGGCAGGTGCAGGGCGTGCTGGACCAGGTCATCGCCGCGGTGCAGTTCCTGTTCGCCTTCACGCTGGCGGCCGGCGTGACCGTGCTCTATGCCGCGCTGGCCGGCGCGCGCGACGAGCGCCGCCGCGACGCGGGACTGCTGAAGGCGCTGGGCGCATCGGCGGCGACCATCAAGCAGACCCAGTACGCCGAATTCCTGGTGGTCGGCGGCCTGGCGGGGCTGCTGGCCAGCATCGGCGCGATCGCGGTCGGCTGGGCGCTGTCGCGCTTCGTGTTCGACTTCTCCTATGTGCTCAATCCGTGGATCGTGCCGGTCGGCGTGGTTTCTGGCATGCTGTGCGCTTTTGCCGGCGGCTGGCTGGGCCTGCGCGACGTGCTGCGCCAGCCGGCGCTCGCGACGCTGCGCGAGGCCTGAGCCGGCAAGCCGATTCCATTGATTCAAACCGCCATGTCCGACGTATCCCGGCAGAATGCCGACACCGCTGCCGAGCAGCAGGCCAATGACAAGGCCACCGACAGCGCCACCGATGGCGCTACCGACGCTACCGAACAGGCGGCGCAGCCCACCGCCTACGAGCTGATCGGCGGCGAAGCGCGCGTGCGCGAGCTGGTCGACCGCTTCTACGACCTGATGGACCTGGAGCCGGAGTTCGCCGGGCTGCGCGCGCTGCATCCGCCGTCGCTGGACGGCTCGCGCGACAAGCTGTTCTGGTTCCTGTGCGGCTGGCTGGGCGGGCCCAACCATTTCATCGAACGCTTCGGCCATCCGCGGCTGCGCGCGCGCCATCTGCCGTTCGAGATCGGCATCAGCGAGCGTGACCAGTGGATGCGCTGCATGGCGATGGCGATGCAGGACGTCGGCCTGTCCGAGGACCTGCAGATGCGGCTGCTGCAGGCGCTGTTCCAGACGGCCGACTGGATGCGCAACGTGGCGCGATGATGCGTCGCCAGCGCGACCACTGACGCGCTGCCGGCAACGGCTCCCTCTCCCGCATGTGGCAGGGGGAAGCCGCCAGGGGAGCGCCGCTACGGCAGCAGCAAGGAGAAACGATGGACCAAACCAATCACAACAATCTGGCCGCGCGCATCCTGGCGTTCTGGTTCGGCACGCCGGACTCGCCGGACTGGGATTGCGAACGGGCGATGTGGTTCACGCGCAGCGAAGCATTCGATGCCCGCGTGCGCGCCGAATTCCTGCCGGCGTGGCAGGCCGCGCATGCGGGCACCGATGGATGGTCGGCCTTCGTCGAGAACACCGCCGAGCTGGCGCCGGAAACGGTCTGCGCGCGCATCGTGCTGCTCGACCAGTTCCCCCGCAACATGTTCCGCGGCGATCCGCGCAGCTTTGCCACCGATGCGCAGGCGCTGGCGCTGGCCCGGCAGATGGTCGAGCGCGGCGACGACCGCTGCCTGCCGACGCCGTATCACCGGATGTTCTGCTATATGCCGTTCGAGCATGCCGAGGCGCTGGACGCCCAGCACGCGGCGGTCGAACTGATGACCGCGCTGCGCGAGGATACGGCGGGGCGCGTCGACGTCGTCGAATGGGCCGAACGCCACCGCGTGGTGATCGAACGCTTCGGCCGCTTCCCGCATCGCAATGCGGTACTGGGCCGGCCCAGCACCGACGAGGAAGTCGCCTTCCTGCGCCAGCCGGGCTCGTCCTTCTGAATCCGATCAGGTCTTGTCGCGGGCCTGCTGCCACTTGTCGACGCGCAGCTGCGGCACGTTGGCCAGCGACGAGAGGATGCCGTCCGGCGTGTCGGCCACGCGCAGCAGGCCGGCGTGTTCGGGCTTCAGGAAGCCTTCGCCGACCGCATGGCGCAGGAAGCCGAGCATGCCGTCATAGAAGCCGGCGACATTGAGCACGCCGACCGGCTTGGCGTGATAGCCCAGCTGCAGCCAGGTGAACGTCTCGAACAGTTCCTCGTAGGTGCCGATGCCGCCGGGCATCGCGACGAAGGCGTCGGCACGGTCGGCCATCATCTGCTTGCGCTCGTGCATGTTGCGCACGACGTGCAGCTCGGTCAGGCCGGCGTGGCCGATCTCCTTGTGCATCAGCGCCTCGGGAATGATGCCGATCGCGGTGCCGCCATGCTCGAGCACCGCATCGGCGACTATGCCCATCAGGCCGACCTTGCCGCCGCCGTAGACCAGCGCCAAGCCCTTGTCGGCCAGCGCGCGGCCCATCGCCCGCGCCGCCTCCGCGTATTCCGGACGATTGCCGGGGCTCGAACCGCAATAGACGCAAACCGATTTCACTGCTTTCCTTCCTGTCTGGGTTTGGGGAGGGAGGGCGACGGCGCGCTCGCCTGGCCCGATGGTTCCGCCTGCGCCTTGGCCGCGGCGAACTCGCGTGCCAGCTGATCGAAGGCCTGGCGCGCGTTGCCGCGCAGATAGGGCGCGAGGATCGAGAAGATGTGGTAGCTGGCGCTGTGCAGATAGCCGCGGATCTGCTCGGGATCGTTGTACTGGCGCGGATGCTGCACGAACTGGAACGACAGCCAGTAGGTCGCGACCACGACGATATTGGTGCAGATCGCATCGACCTGGTCGGGCGTGGCTTCCATCTCGCCGTCGTCGAGGAACTGCCGGCAGATCTCCTGCGCGAAGCGCTTCTTCTGCTCGACGATCCGCTTGAAGTTGGTCTCCAGCATCCGGTTGCGGGCCAGCAGATCGTTGATGTCCCGGTACAGGAAGCGGTAGTTCCACAGGAACTCGGACATGTACTGCAGGTAGCCCCAGCTTTCGCCGAGCGTGGGCTTGTGGTCGTCGGGCAGCTTCAGCCGGCGCTCCATCTCCTGCTCGAAGCGCGCGAAGATCGACGTGATGATGTCGTCCTTGTTGCGGAAGTGGTAGTACAGGTTGCCGGGGCTGATCTCCATCGCCTCGGCGATGGTGGTGGTGGTCACGTTGGGCTCGCCGACCTCGTTGAACAGGCGCAGCGAGACATCGAGGATGCGGTCCCGCGTGCGGCGGGGACCGGTCTGGGGTTTGGATTCCATGAGGCCGGACAAGCTAGGCAGCCGCGGGCCGCAAACAGACGGACCGGCGCACTGCGAATGGACGGACTGCGATTATATGCAATGGCATCGCATGCGCCCCTGCGGCGCGCCGGCGCCGCGGTCCCCGCTCAACCGATCAGCGCGCGCAGCCAGCCCACCACATGCGGGGCGGCGATCGCCAGCCAGGTGCCGCCGCACAGCACCAGCGCCAGCATCACCGCCGCGCTGCCGAAGTCCTTGGCCCGCTTGGACAGGCCGTGCCGCTCCAGCGAGATGCGGTCGACGGCCGCCTCGACGCTGGAATTGAGCAGCTCGACGATCAGCACCAGCAGCAGCGTGCCGAGCAGCAGGATCCGTTCGACCACGGTCACCGGCAGCAGGAAGGCCAGCGGCGTCAGCACCGCGACCAGCGTCAGCTCCTGACGGAACGCGCTTTCCTCGAGCACCGCATAGCGCAGGCCGGACAGCGAATTGACCGCGGCCCGCCAGGCGCGGGCGATGCCGCGGTTGCCCTTGTGGGGGTTGTCTTCAATCGTGTAGTCGCCGTTCTCGCGGGGCAAGGTCGGCTTCGGCACGGAGTTGTCGGAGGGAAGAGGGGGTTTCGCCATGATCTTGTCGGGGGCGCGCGGCCTGGCCGTTCGGCATGCCGTGCAGCGGTCGCAGATGCGCGAGGAACTGTTCGGACGCGGCGCGCCACGAGAAGCGTTCGGCGTGCGCGCGTGCGGTGGCGCGGTCGATGCGCAGCGCTTCGAGGCAGGCCTCGCGCAAATCCTCGTGCATCACGCCGGCGTCGCTGTCGCCCAGTACATCGATCGGGCCGGTGACCGGATAGGCCGCGACCGGCAGACCGCTGGCCAGCGCTTCGAGCAACACCAGCCCAAACGTATCGGTGCGGCTCGGGAACACGAAGACATCGGCCGAAGCATACACCTTGGCGAGTTCGGGCTGGCTCAGCACACCCAGGTAGTTCGCGTTCGGATAGCGGGCCCGCAGCGCGGGCAGTGCCGGGCCGTCGCCGACCACCCATTTGGATCCGGGCAGATCGAGCGACAGGAAGGCCTCGACATTCTTTTCGACGGCGACGCGGCCGACGTAGAGGAAGATCGGGTGGGCGGTGTTCAGCACGTTGACCGACTGCGGCACGAACACGTCGAGATCGACGCCGCGCGTCCACAGCACTGCATGCTCGATGCCGAAGCGGTGCAGGTCCTGCAGCACCACCGGGGTCGGCGCCATCACCGCCTGGGCCGGACCGTGGAACCAGCGCAGGAAGCGATAGGTCCAGGCCAGCGGAATGCCGAAGCGCGCCTGCACGTATTCCGGAAAGCGGGTGTGGTAGGCCGTCGTGAACGGCAGCTTCTGGCGCACCGCATGGCGGCGTGCGGCCAGGCCGAGCGGGCCTTCGGTGGCGATATGCAGCGCGTCCGGCGCGAACTCGCGGATGCGCCGGCGCACCGCCGCGCCGGGCAGCAGCGACAGGCGGATCTCCGGGTAGGTCGGGCAGGGCACCGTGCGGAATTCGAGCGGCGTCAGCAGCTCCACGGTATGGCCCATCGCCTGCAGCTCGCGGCGGGTCGACTTCAGCGTGCGGACCACGCCGTTGACCTGCGGTTCCCAGGCATCGGTCACGATCAGGATTTTCATGGTGTGTCCTTGCGGCAGCGGCCGCGGTATCGGTTGCCGAGCAGCGATCGGTCGGAATGCGGCGCGGCGTTACGCCGTCGCGGCGCTCTTGCGCGTGCGGCGCGCGACGGCCGGCGCGGGGTCGCGCAGCGTGGTCCAGTAGACGATCTTCAGCTCGCCCTCGACGGTCTCGACCAGCGCCGACAGGCTCTCGACCCAGTCGCCATCGTTGCAGTAGAGCTGGCCGTCGACCTCGCGGATCTCGGCCTTGTGGATATGGCCGCAGACCACGCCATCGCAGCCGCGCCGGCGCGCTTCCTCGACCATCGCGTGTTCGAACGAGCTGATGTAGTTGACCGCGTTCTTGACCTGGTGCTTCAGGTACTGCGACAGCGACCAGTACGGAAAGCCCAGCCGCGCGCGGATGCGGTTGAAATGCCGGTTCAGCGCGAGGATCAGCGTGTACAGCGTGTCGCCCAGATAGGCGAGCCAGCGCGCGTGCTGCACCACGCCGTCGAACAGGTCGCCGTGGACGACCCACAGGCGCCGGCCGGTGGCGGTCACGTGCACCGCTTCCTCGCGCACCACCACGTCGCCGAAGGCCAGGCCATCGAACTGGCGCGCGACCTCGTCATGGTTGCCCGGCACGTAGATGACCTCGGTGCCCTTGCGCGCCTTGCGCAGCAGCTTCTGCACGACGTCGTTGTGGCTCTGCGGCCAGTACCAGCCGCGCCGCAGCTGCCAGCCGTCGATGATGTCGCCGACCAGGTACAGCGTGTCGGACTCGTTGTGCTTGAGGAAATCGAGCAGGTAGTCGGCCTGGCAGCCCGGTGTCCCCAGATGGATGTCGGACAGCCAGATCGCGCGGTAGCGCTCGACTTCGGGCGGTTCGGGAGACGGGGCAGCGGCGGGGACCGGGTCGCCCCGGTCATGCTGGCCGGGGCGGTCGGTGTCGGCGGGGAAGGCGGTGGTCGGCGCACGGTCCAGGCCGGGCGGCATGAAGGCGGCTGGCATGCCGGGAATGGCGGCCAGCGGCAGCATCGGGTCGGAGCGTCCGCGCAGTCGCTGCGCGGCGCGGGCCAGATGTGCCCGGGCGGAACGGAGTGGACTGACCATGGCGGCCCCGGTGACGGCGATGACTGCATTGAGCCAGCCATCGATGACGGCGCCATGACGGAAACATGAATGACATGTGACCGACCGTAAAGACGTTGGGCGCCCGCTCGCGCGGCGATGCCGCGGGCCAGCAATCGATCAGCCGGGGATCAGGAAGCGGCCGCGGCCGGGGCGTGCGCGAGACGGTCCAGCGCTGCCAGCACCGCGTCGACGGCGCGTGCGTCGCGCAGCAGCGAGACATGGCCGATGCCGGCCAGCGCCACGTTGTGGGCGCCGTCGAGCCAGCTGGTTTCGGCCGGGCCGGCGATCGAATCGTGCCAGCTGAAGATCGACACCATCGCGGCGCGATCGCGCGGGCTTTCGCTGCGCGCCAGCGCCTGCAGCCAGTCGTTGCCGCAACGCATCTGGCGCGCATTGGCGCCGCTGCCGATGCTGGCCAGCGTGCAGCCATGGTGCGGCGTGCCCAGCGTGACGATGCCCGCGCAGGCAGCGGGCCGGCCCTCGCGGCGGGCGCGGGCCAGCGCCGCGCGCGCGGCCAGTCCGCCCATGCTGTGGCACAGCAGCTGCGGGGCGCGGCCGGTGGAGCGGTTCAGTGCTTCGATTGCGGTGAGCAGCGCGTCGCCGTAGTCGTCGATATCGGCCAGCATCGGCTCGAGGTCGATCGCTTCGCAGCGGTAGCCGGCCGCCGCCAGCGCCGGCTGCAGGTCGAGCCAGACCGCGCGGTTGCAGCCGTAGCCGTGCACCAGCAGCACCGGTGGGCGCGATGCGGCGGCGTCCGGCCGGGCCGGCATCAGCGGCTGCCGATGGCGGAATGGTTGCAGCCAGTTGAACATGCGGAACACCGCAAGGCATTCGCGCAGATAGCAGAGCAGCGCCTGCCGCGGACCGAGCCGCGCGGCGGTGCGATGCGCCTGCAGTGCGGGCGGCAGCGTCGGCATGCCGGCGCTGAATGCGCCGGTACCCGATGTGCCGGTACCCGATGCGCCGGTGCCGCCCACCGAGATCGCGAAGGCCATCGCGACCGACAGCCCGAACAGCAGCAGCACGGTGGCGATGCCCCCGGCCAGCGCCGCGCCCCAGTGCCAGCCGGCCTGCCGGACCAGCGCCAGCGCCACACCGTACACCCCGCCGAGCTGCATCGCCACGGCGATGCGCCGCACCGCGGTGGCGGTCAGCTTCATGGCCGGCGCGGCGGCCGCAGGTCGACCAGCCGCGTGCCCGCCAGCCGGTCGTGCAGGAACTGGCGGCGCCGATCGAGGAAGGTCAGCAATATCCAGATCGCCAGCCCGCAAGCCAGCACGCCGACGAAGGGTCCCTTGACGAGGCCCAGCGCATGGCCGGCCGCCGCCGACGGCGGCAGCCACAGCCAGGCCAGCAGATAGCGCAGCGCCGCGCGCGGCCAGCGTGGCGGCTTGCCGTCGGCGCCTTCGACGCGGATGCGCCAGGTCTGCATCGGCAGGGTCTGGCCGGTGCGCTGCCAGAACCAGCAGAAATAGAGGCCCATCACCAGGAAGCTCCACAACTGCATCGTCAGCGGCGTATCGACGCGCAGTTCCCGCAGCAGCGGCCGGGCCAGCAGATAGAGCGCGGTGGAGGCGCTCAGCACGCCGAACAGCAGCACGCCTTCGTACAGCATGCAGGCGACGCGGCGGCGGATCGCAGGCGCCTGCGTGGGGACCTGCTCGGGTACCTGCGCGGAGGCGGTCGGCGCGGGGCGCGGTGCGGCGGCGTCAGTGGCGGTCTTGGCGGACATGGACTGGCATGGACGAGTCGGGGCGAGGCGCGGAAAGGCCGCGCGCTGGCGTGATGGGCAGCGGCATTATGCCAAAGGCGTCGCCATGGGCTGCATCGCGGCGGCGTGGCGGTTGGTACGGGAGAGCGGGGAGAGGGCAGCGCGGCTTCGGGCGGCCGCAGGCGTCGACGGGGTGGATCCGTTGCCGCGAATCAGTTTCCGCAGATCAGTTGCCGCGGGAGAAGGTGTCGGTATTGGCGGCCGGCGCGGTCTCGGCGACCGGTGTCGAGGCTGCGGCCGTCGCGCTGGCGGCGTCGAGCGGGATGCCGGCACCGGGGCTCGCCACAACGGCGCCGCTGGCCGCGGTGGCGCCTGGCACCAGCGCGGCGGAGGCCGACAGTACGGCCGCGGCGCTCGCCGCGGCGGCGGGCACGGAGGCGGCGCCCGTCGCGTGCGGCATCGGCCGTACCGGCGGCGTCGTCGAGATCGGCGGCTTGCGGCTGGACGGCAGCGCGCTGACCGCGCCCGGGTGCGGCGGCACCTTGGCGGCCTTGGCGAGCTGGCGCTTCTGCGCCTCGGGCAGCTGCTGGTAGCGGTCCCAGGCCTCGGTCTTGCGCTCGACCGGCACGGTCCGATGGATCTGGAAGTTCTCGCGCGCCAGCCGGCGCTGCTCCGGCGTCATCTGCGCCCACTCGGTCATGCGCGCGTGCAGGCGCTGCTGCTCGGCCGGCGCCAGTTCCTGGAAGCGGGCGGCGATGCGCAGCCACTTGCGGCGATGGACTTCGGTCAGCGTGTTCCACTGGCCGGCCAGCGGCGCCAGCACGCGCTGCTGCGCCGGCGTCAGCTCCGCCCAGGTGGGACGGACGGCACGGACCGCGTGGCTGGTGGCCGGGCTCGATGCCTTGGTGGCCGGCTCGACCGCATCGCGCGCATGCGCGGCCGGCGGCGTCACGCACCACAGCGCCGCGGCGCTCAGGCCCGCGCCGAGCCACAGCGCGACAGCGCCGCGTGCGCCGACACGCTCGGCCTTATTCGCCATGCTTGAGAAAGACATGGAAACCCTCGTCCGCGTAGGCGGCCGGAGGCAGTTCGTCGAGCAGCATCGCGGCGTCGACATCGGCCAGTTCCTCGATCCGTTGCTGCTGCTGCCATTGGTAGATGCCGGCCAGTCCGCCGGCCAGGGCGACCAGCGTCCATACCAGGCCGAGGCGGCGCACCCAGTCGCCCAGCGGCCGCATCGACCGGCGCACGTCGCCGTGCAGCGACGGTCCGGTCGTCGCCAGATGAGGTGATGTTTGAGTCGCTTCGACGCGGCGGCGCGACAGCGCCACGCGGCGCGCGGCGGCCAGCCGGGCGGCGATATCGTCCGGCACCTGGTTGGCGGAGGCGTCCAGCATGGCGGTGATCTGCCGGGCCAGGCGGCGTTGCTCGATCTCGGATGCGTTTCTGCTGTTCATAGTCGGAGTCCCCGGGCGCGCAGCGCCTGCGCCAGGGCATGCGTGGCGCGCGAACAGTGGGTCTTGACGCTGCCTTCGGAACATCCCATGGCAGCGGCCGTTTCCGCGACGTCCATATCCTCCCAGTAACGCAGCAGGAAGGCCTCGCGTTGACGGGTGGGCAGGCGCCGGACTTCTTCTTCGATGATGCGCATGGTCTGCACGCGCTCGAACCGGTCGGCGCTGCTCTCGGCGGCCTGCGATCCCGGCTCGCTCTCCAGCGCCTCCAGCAGGTCGGCGTCCTCGCCGTCGCGCTCGTCGCGCAGGTTCGAGAACAGCGTGACCCAGGTGTTGCGCACCTTCTGGCGGCGAAACCAGTCGTGGATGGTGTTCTGCAGGATGCGCTGGAACAGCGGCGGCAACTCGGCGGGGCCGCGGTCGCCGTATTTTTCGGCCAGCTTGATCATGGCGTCCTGGACGATGTCCAGGGCGGCCTGTTCGTCTCGTACCGCGAAGACCGCGTGCTTGAAGGCGCGGCGTTCGGCGCTGGCGAGAAAATCGGATAGTTCCTGTTCGGTTGCCATGCGGCGGGCGAGAGCGGCCGGCAATACCGCACCAGGACGGGGCGGCCGGCAGCCCGGAAATCAGCAAAATGCGGCGATGCTAGCAAATAACCGGGCGGCCGTGTCGCCCCGGCGACACGATACGAGGTCATAGACCGCGCTGGTGCGATGCAGTATCATCGACGGTTCACGACATCAGTGGTTGTCTCATCTGGCCGCTTATGAGGCGGTCTCCCATGCAGACGCGCACCGCTTGAACCCGTGCCACAAGCCCGGCAGAGAGCATCCAAACAATTTTTTGCCGAAAATTGCAAAGGACTGACATGAACATGCCCAGCGCGGAATTCTCCCACGCCGACAGCAATTCATCCGCCGCACCCGAAATGATCGGGGCGGAAATCCTCGTCCACGCACTTGCCGAAGAAGGCGTCGAATACGTCTGGGGTTATCCCGGCGGCGCAGTGCTGTATATCTACGACGAGCTGTACAAGCAAAAGAAAATCGAGCACATCCTGGTGCGCCACGAGCAGGCCGCGGTCCACGCCGCGGACGGCTATGCGCGCGCGACCGGCAAGGTGGGCTGCGCGCTGGTGACCTCGGGTCCCGGCGTGACCAATGCCGTCACCGGCATCGCCACCGCCTATCTGGACTCGATTCCGATGGTGGTGATCACCGGCAACGTGCCGACCCACGCGATCGGCCAGGATGCCTTCCAGGAGTGCGACACGGTCGGCATCACGCGCCCGGTGGTCAAGCACAACTTCCTGGTCAAGGACGTGCGCGATCTGGCGGCGACCATCAAGAAGGCCTTCTACATCGCCGCGACCGGCCGACCTGGTCCGGTGGTGGTCGACATCCCGAAGGACGTGTCGCGCAATGCCTGCCGCTACGAGTACCCGAAAGCGATCGACATGCGCTCGTACAACCCCGTCAACAAGGGGCATTCGGGTCAGATCCGCAAGGCATTGGCGCTGCTGCAGAGCGCCGAGCGGCCGCTGATCTATTCGGGCGGCGGCGTGGTGCTGGCCAATGCCAGCGACGAGCTGCGCCAGCTGGCCGCGCTGACCGGCCATCCGGTCACCAACACGCTGATGGGCCTGGGCGCGTTCCCCGGCACCAGCAAGCAGTTCGTCGGCATGCTCGGCATGCACGGCACCTACGAAGCCAACATGGCGATGCAGAACTGCGACGTGCTGATCGCGATCGGGGCGCGCTTCGACGACCGCGTGATCGGCAATCCGGCGCACTTCACCTCGCAGCCGCGCAAGATCATCCATATCGACATCGATCCCTCGTCGATCTCGAAGCGGGTCAAGGTCGACATCCCGATCGTCGGCAACGTCAAGGACGTGCTGCAGGAACTGATCGCGCAGCTGCAGGCCAGCGACGTCAAGCCCCGCCGCGAAGCGCTGTCGCGCTGGTGGGAGCAGATCGAGCAATGGCGCTCGGTCGACTGCCTGAAGTACGACCGCAATTCCGAGATCATCAAGCCGCAGTACGTGATCGAGAAGATCTGGGAACTGACCGGCGGCGATGCCTTCGTCTGCTCGGACGTGGGCCAGCACCAGATGTGGGCCGCGCAGTTCTACAAGTTCGACCAGCCGCGCCGCTGGATCAACTCCGGCGGCCTCGGCACGATGGGCGTGGGCCTGCCGTACGCGATGGGCATCAAGAAGGCGTTCCCGGACAAGGAGGTCGTCACCGTGACCGGCGAGGGCTCGATCCAGATGTGCATCCAGGAACTGTCGACCTGCCTGCAGTACGACACCCCGGTCAAGATCTGCGCGCTGAACAACCGCTACCTGGGCATGGTGCGCCAGTGGCAGGAGATCGAGTACGACAACCGCTACTCGCATTCCTACATGGACGCGTTGCCCGACTTCGTCAAGCTGGCCGAGGCCTATGGCCACGTCGGCATGCGCATCGAGAAGACCGCCGACGTCGAGCCGGCGCTGCGCGAAGCCTTCCGCCTGAAGGACCGCACCGTGTTCCTGGACTTCCAGACCGACCCGACCGAAAACGTCTGGCCGATGGTGCAGGCTGGCAAGGGCATTTCGGAAATGCTGCTCGGCGCGGAGGACCTGTGATGCGACACATCATTTCGGTCCTGCTGGAGAACGAACCGGGCGCGCTGTCGCGCGTGGTGGGGCTGTTCTCGGCGCGCGGCTACAACATCGAGACGCTGACCGTGGCGCCCACCGAGGATGCCTCGCTGTCGCGGATGACGATCGTGACGACCGGCTCGGATGACGTGATCGAACAGATCACCAAGCATCTGAACCGGCTGGTCGAGGTGGTCAAGGTGGTCGACCTGACCGAGGGCGCGCATATCGAGCGCGAGCTGATGCTCGTCAAGGTGCGCGCGGTCGGCAAGGAGCGCGAGGAAATGAAACGCACCGCGGACATCTTCCGCGGCCGGGTCATCGACGTCACCGAGAAGACCTACACGATCGAGCTGACCGGCAACGGCAGCAAGCTCGATGCCTTCCTCGATGCGATCGACCGCAGCGCGATCCTGGAGACCGTCCGTACCGGCGGCTCGGGAATCGGCCGCGGCGAGCGCATCCTGAAGGTCTGACGCCGGTCTCTCGCGCGGCAACCCACCCCACCCCATTGCAGTATCGACGGCGGCGCGCCGGCGCCCATGACATGCGCGGCGCGTCGTCGACTCCCAACATCGGAAAAAGAGCGAAGGAATCATCATGAAAGTGTTTTACGACAAGGATGCCGACCTGTCCCTGATCAAGGGCAAGAACGTCACCATCATCGGCTACGGCTCGCAGGGCCACGCCCACGCGCTGAACCTGAACGACTCGGGCGTCAAGGTGACGGTCGGCCTGCGCAAGAACGGCGCGTCGTGGAACAAGGCCGTCAACGCCGGCCTGCAGGTCAAGGAAGTGGCCGAGGCTGTCAAGGACGCCGACGTGGTCATGATCCTGCTGCCGGACGAGCAGATCGCCGACGTCTACAAGAACGAAGTGCACGACAACATCAAGGAAGGTGCCGCGCTGGCCTTCGCCCACGGCTTCAACGTGCACTACGGCGCGGTGATCCCGCGCGCCGACCTCGACGTGATCATGATCGCGCCGAAGGCCCCGGGCCACACCGTGCGTTCGACCTACAGCCAGGGCGGCGGCGTGCCGCACCTGATCGCGGTGCACCAGAACAAGTCGGGCGCCGCCCGCGACATCGCGCTGTCGTACGCCACCGCCAACGGCGGCGGCCGTGCCGGCATCATCGAGACCAATTTCCGCGAAGAGACCGAGACCGACCTGTTCGGCGAGCAGGCCGTGCTGTGTGGCGGTACCGTCGAGCTGATCAAGGCCGGTTTCGAGACGCTGGTCGAAGCCGGCTACGCGCCGGAAATGGCCTACTTCGAGTGCCTGCACGAGCTCAAGCTGATCGTCGACCTGATCTATGAAGGCGGCATCGCCAACATGAACTACTCGATCTCCAACAACGCCGAGTACGGCGAATACGTGACCGGCCCGCGCGTCGTCACCGAGGAGACCAAGAAGGCCATGAAGCAGTGCCTGAAGGACATCCAGACCGGCGAATACGCCAAGAGCTTCCTGCTCGAAAACAAGGCCGGCGCGCCGACGCTGATCTCGCGCCGCCGCCTGACCGCCGAGCACCAGATCGAGGAAGTGGGTGCCAAGCTGCGCGCGATGATGCCCTGGATCGCCAAGAACAAGCTGGTCGACCAGTCCAAGAACTAAGCGTGCCGAACGCCGCGCCGCCGGGTTGCCGGCTGGCGCGGCCTGCGCCCTGCAGCCGTTCAGCCTTCCGTCCCCACCGGAGGCGGTCGCCATGGCCAGACCATGGTCCGCCGAGGGAAACGGGCGAGGGCTGGGCGGCTTTTTGTTATCCTTGTCAGACTTGACTGACCCCCATTGACCTCTTTCCCACCTGCATGAACTATCCCCATCCGCTGATCGCCCGTGAAGGCTGGCCGTTCCTGGCCGGCGCTTTTGTCATCTCGCTGCTGGTGCATGCCAGCGCGGGATTCTGGTGGGCGCTGCCGCTCTGGATCATCACGGTGTTCGTGCTGCAGTTCTTCCGCGATCCGCCGCGGCCGATCCCGACCCAGCCCAATGCGGTGCTGGCGCCGGCCGACGGACGCATCGTCGCGGTCGAGAAGACCCAGGATCCCTACGTCGGCCGCGAGGCGCTGAAGATCAGCGTGTTCATGAACGTGTTCAACGTGCATTCGAACCGCGTGTCGGTCGACGGCACCGTCGAGAAGATCGACTATTTCCCCGGCCAGTTCGTCAACGCCGACCTGGACAAGGCCTCGACCGAGAACGAACGCAACGCGGTGGTGATCCGCCGCGCCGGCGACGACAAGGTCGTCACGCTGGTGCAGGTCGCCGGCCTGATCGCGCGGCGCATTCTTTGCTATACGCGCGTCGGCGACACGGTCGCGCGCGGGCAGCGCTACGGCTTCATCCGCTTCGGCTCGCGCGTCGACGTCTATCTGCCGCTCGACGCCCGGCCGCGCGTGACGATCGGCGAGAAGGTTTCGGCTTCGTCGACGATCCTCGCCGAGCTGGATTGAGCCACGAGCGATCGAGGAGATTCGGCATGGGTGCATTCAATCGTCGCAACAAGCGCGTGATCGGCGGCAACGTGACCCATCTGCGGCCGTTCCGCCATAACCAGATGCGGGGCGCCGAGATCGATCCGGCGGACGACGACGAGCTCGAGGTCGAATACGTGCGGCCGCGCCGGCGCGGCATCTACCTGCTGCCGAACGCCTTCACCACGGCCGCGCTGTTCGCCGGCTTCTTCGCGATCGTGCAGGCGATGAACATGCGCTTCGATGTCGCCGCGATCGCGATCTTCGCGGCGATGGTGCTCGACGGCATGGACGGCCGCGTGGCCCGCATCACCAACACGCAGAGCGCCTTCGGCGAGCAGTACGATTCGCTGTCCGACATGACTTCGTTCGGCGTCGCGCCGGCGCTGGTGATGTACGAATGGATCCTGAAGGACCTCGGCAAGTGGGGCTGGATCGCGGCCTTCGTCTATTGCACCTGCGCCGCGTTGCGTCTGGCGCGCTTCAACGCCAATATCGGCGTGATCGACAAGCGCTTCTTCCAGGGCCTGCCGAGCCCGGCCGCGGCGGCGCTGGTAGCCGGCTTCGTCTGGCTGGCGATCGACAACAAGCTGCCGGTGCGCGAACTGTGGATGCCGTGGGTGGCGTTCGCGATCACGCTGTATGCCGGGCTGTCGATGGTCACGAATGCGCCGTTCTACAGCGGCAAGGCCCTCGACGTGCGTCATCGCGTCTCCTTCGGCGTGATGATCCTGGTGATGGTGCTGTTCGTGGTGGTGTCCAGCGATCCGCCGGTGGCGCTGTTCGGGCTGTTCGTCGGCTATGCGATCTCCGGCTACGTGCTGTGGGGCTGGCGCGCGATGCATGGCGAGCGGGGCGCCGTGGCGCGCTCTCAGGCGGGCGGCTCGGATTGACGCCGGGCCGCGCGGAGCAGCCGCGGATGTCGATTTGATGAACGGGAAAGGCGCTTCGGCGCCTTTTTTGTTTTTGCGTTTGCTTGCGATTCCCCGCTTGTGATGTCCGTCCAATTCGCGGTATGTTGCCGAGGCGTCATGCCGCGAAGGCATGGCGGCCCGCCGCGTAGCCGCGATCGGCTACCGACTTGCCACTGAAACAAGGAGAATCCCATGAGCGTGCTGGATTTCATCAAGGAAGCAGGCGAGAAGCTGTTCGGCCGCGAAGCCAAGGCCGCCGAGCCGGCCCAGGCCGCGCCCGCCGATGCCGCGCAGCAGGCCGAGGCGGCCAACCGCACCGCCGGCGAAGCGATCGAGAACTACATCCGCAAGATGGGTCTCGACGCGACCGGGCTGTCGGTGCAGGTCGACGGCGCCCAGGGCAAGGTCACGGTGTTCGGCGTGGCGCCGGACCAGGCCACGCGCGAGAAGATCATCCTGTGCTGCGGCAACGTCGAAGGCGTCGAGCAGGTCGAGGACAAGATGTCGGTCAATGTCGAGTCTGAATCGGCGCAATGGCACACCGTGGCCAAGGGCGACACGCTGTCGGCGATCGCGCAGAAGTACTACGGCAAGGCCAACGCCTACAACGCGATCTTCGAGGCCAACCGGCCGATGCTGTCGCACCCGGACAAGATCTATCCGGGCCAGAAGCTGCGCATTCCGCCCCAGCCCTGACCGCTTGCACGAGCCCCGCGTTGCGCGGGGCGCAGCCGCGCGGCCGCTGGGGAAAACCCGCGTGTTGCGCGTCGTTGCCATCTCGGCTATATTCGCTGCCATGATTTCGCGCCAAGCCAGACTCGCCCGTACCCTGCTAGGTAGCCTACTAGGCAGCCAGGTCGGGACGCGCGCGCGCTGAGGAAGCGATAGCCTCACGCGAAGTCGCACAGGATTTATCCACGCCCCGGCCTGCATCCCTGCACGCCGGGGCGTTTTGCATTGGGCCGCAGCGAGCGGCGACGATGCGACTGGCAGGCAGCGGGGCACCGGAACAGAAACCGCCGAAACCCGTTCGAGCACTTATTCCCCAGGAGCGTTTTCCATGTCGGACAAACTGATCATTTTCGATACCACGTTGCGCGACGGCGAGCAGTCGCCCGGCGCCTCGATGACGCGCGAGGAGAAGATC
Source organism: Cupriavidus gilardii (assembly GCF_013347325.1). Classification (NCBI taxonomy): domain Bacteria; kingdom Pseudomonadati; phylum Pseudomonadota; class Betaproteobacteria; order Burkholderiales; family Burkholderiaceae; genus Cupriavidus; species Cupriavidus gilardii. Next base: position 1,011,086 of record NZ_CP054626.1, read on the forward strand.
CGCATCGCGCGCCAGCTCGAGCGCCTGAAGGTCGATGTGATCGAGGCCGGCTTCGCCGCCAGCTCGAACGGCGACTTCGAGGCGATCCGCGCGATCGCGCAGACCGTCAAGGACTCGACCATCTGCTCGCTGGCCCGCGCCAACGACAAGGACATCGCCCGTGCCGCCGAGGCGCTCACGCCCGCGAATTCCTTCCGCATCCATACCTTCATCGCGACCTCGGCGCTGCATATGGAAAAGAAGCTGCGCATGACGCCGGACCAGGTCTACGAGCAGGCGCGGCTGGCGGTGCGTTTCGCGCGCCAGTTCACCGACGACATCGAGTTCTCGCCGGAAGACGGCAGCCGCTCCGACATGGACTTCCTGTGCCGCGTGCTGGAGGCCGTGATCGACGAGGGCGCGACCACGATCAACCTGCCGGACACGGTCGGCTATGCGGTGCCCGAAGGCTATGCCGCGCTGATCCGCTCGGTGCGCGAGCGCATTCCGAATTCGGACAAGGCGGTGTGGTCGGTGCACTGCCATAACGATCTCGGCATGGCGGTGGCGAACTCGCTGGCCGCGGTCAAGCTCGGCGGCGCGCGCCAGATCGAATGCACGATCAACGGCCTGGGCGAGCGTGCCGGCAACACCAGCCTCGAAGAGGTGGTGATGGCGGTCAAGACCCGGCGCGACTACTTCAACCTCGATGTGGGCGTCGATACCACGCAGATCGTGCCGGCCTCGAAGCTGGTCTCGCAGATCACCGGTTTCGTGGTGCAGCCGAACAAGGCCGTGGTCGGCGCCAACGCGTTCGCACACGCCTCGGGCATCCATCAGGATGGGGTGCTGAAGGCGCGTGACACCTACGAGATCATGCGGGCCGAGGACGTGGGCTGGACCGCGAACAAGATCGTGCTCGGCAAGCTGTCGGGCCGCAACGCGTTCAAGCAGCGCCTGCAGGAACTGGGCATCGAGCTCGACAGCGAGAGCGAGGTCAATGCCGCCTTCGCCCGCTTCAAGGAGCTGGCCGACCAGAAGGCGGAGATCTTCGACGAAGACATCATGGCCATCGTTTCGGACGAGGCCCATGATGCCAACGAACACTATCGCTTCATCTCGCTGTCGCAGCGCTCGGAAACCGGCGAGCGGCCGCATGCGCGCGTGGTGTTCAACATGGATGGCCAGGAGTGCACCGGCGAGGGCGAGGGCAACGGCCCGGTCGATGCCACGCTGCACGCGATCGAAGGCAAGGTGAACAGCGGCGCCGAGCTGGTGCTGTATTCGGTCAACGCGATCACCACCGGCACCCAGGCGCAGGGCGAGGTCACGGTGCGGCTGTCCAAGGCCGGCCGCATCGTCAATGGCGTCGGCACCGATCCGGACATCGTCGCGGCCTCGGCCAAGGCCTACCTGGCCGCGTTGAACAAGCTGCACGACAAGGCGGTGCAGAAGATCAATCCGCAGATCTGATCGCAGCGCGGGGACGGGAGAACCCGCCGGCCGACGCAGGCGCAACGCCGGTGGTTCGTGAGCTTCGACTCACGGACCGCCGGCGTTTTTTAGGTTCTTCGCAGAATTCCGTGAAGGGTTCTGGTTTTTCGTATGCTTGATGCCTGTTATTTCAGGGGTCAGGAGCGGGAATGCTGGATCGGAAGACGTTGCAGGCGCTGGGTTGCTGGACCGGATACCGTCTTGAGCGGGTAGTCTGGCCCGAAGGCGACAGTCGGACGCTATCGCTTTATCTGAAGCCGACCAGCAAGGTCATGCACTGCCAGGAATGCGGTGCGCGCTGCAAGCAGGTACACGAGACCACCGTTCGGCGGGTACGAGACCTGCCGATTTTCGACTATCGCGTCGTTCTACACGTGCCGCGCCGGCGTGTCTGGTGTGATCAATGTGGCGGCCCGCGGCTGGAGCGCCTGGATTGGCTCGGGCGCTATCAGCGCGTGACAGCGCGCCTGGCCGAGGCTTGTGGTCGACTGTTGCGCGACTGCTCGGTGCGCGCTGTCGCCGCGTTCTATGAGCTTGGGTGGCACACGATCAAGTCCATCGACAAGGCGCGCTTGCGCGAGGCGGTGACGGAGCCGGACTGGGCCAACATCCGCTATCTGGCGATGGACGAATTTGCGCTGCATAAGGGCCACCGCTACGCCACGGTCGTCGTGGACCCGATCGGCCGGCAGGTGCTGTGGATTGGCAAGGGCCGTTCACGCGAGACGGCGCGCGCCTTCTTCGAGCAACTGCCAGCGGGCGCGGCAGAGCGGATTGAAGCGGTTGCCATCGACATGACGACGGCATATGAACTCGAGATCCGCGAGCATTGCCCGCAGGCCGAAGTCGTCTATGACTTGTTCCATATCGTGGCCAAATATGGACGCGAGGTCATTGATCGGGTTCGGGTCGATCAAGCCAATCGGCTACGCCACGACAGGCCGGCCCGACGCGTTCTGAAGTCGACGCGTTGGCTGCTGCTGCGCAATCGGGCCAATCTGAGCGAGGGTCAGGCCATTCATCTGAACGAGGTGTTGGCTGCGAACCGACCGTTGATGACGGTCTACATCCTGCGCGACGAACTCAAGCGGCTGTGGTTCTACCGCCGCCCGGGATGGGCGCAGCGGGCATGGCACAACTGGTTTGAGCAAGCGCAGCAAAGCGGTATTGGTCCGTTACAGCAGTTCGCCCATCGCTTGAGCGGCTACTGGCACGGCATTGTGGCCCGGTGCCGGCACCCGCTGAACACCAGCGTCGTCGAAGGCATCAATAACACCATCAAGGTCATCAAGCGGCGCGCTTACGGCTATCGCGATGAGGAGTACTTCTTCCTCAAAATCCGCGCTGCCTTCCCCGGTATTCCTCGATGAACCGTTTTTTATGGGTGCCGCGCAGCAGCCTGGCTGTCGTACATGCCACAAAACGCAATGTGGCCATGAAAGCTGGAAGCGGGCCGGCAATGACTCGACGAACATCGCGGCCACGATTCGCCACGAATGCATGGGCATGTATTCGGTGGTTTGGTGGCTGGTTTGTGACCCTTGGTTGAGGAATGTCGATGTCGTTGGCAGTCAGTGAGTTTGCCGTGCCATGCACGGTGCTGGATGTGAAACAGATCAAGACGCTCGGGGAGCCGGACAAGCAGCGCATCGCTCTGGGATCCCCATTGATCGTTGGGGATCGCTGTTATCGCTTCAACTGGGACAGGCAGTACGCCGCTCCCCATCTGCAGTGCCTGTCCAATTGGTGTGCTGCGTCGCGGCGGGATCGTCGCGAGGAAAGGACGCTGGCCGAAAGCCTGGCCGGGCAGTTGCGCGCGGGCGTGGTCAGCGCTGTCGATCTGGCTCGACTGCATCCCTATGACACCGTCGGCCGGAACGCGGCGCTGGAACACGTGGCCGCGGGCGGCTTGCTGCAAGTGCATGGGCGCGCCTGCTCAAAGCGCTTCACCGTCGTCGTCGACCGGCGCGGCAAGGCGGCATGGGCGACCGTCAGCGAATCTCGCTGGCCCGCATTGAAGGCCCTGTGGAACTGGCTTCGCTGCCTGGGAAGTTCGGGCCGGCGGGAATGGCGGGACGAACGGCGGTTGCTTCACGAGCTCCGCTGCCTGCTGCCGGCGGACGAGGTCAAGGCGAAGCGCGAATCGATCGAGGCCGACCGCTTGAAACTGATGCGCGGGCTCGACAGGCAGAATCCGTCCGACGTTCATGACATCTTTCGCGGCCGGATCGCCTCGCCCGAGGCCGTCATGCAATTCCTGCGATACGACGGCAGCGCGTTGGAGCGCTTCGACGATGACGCCAGCACCGTGCTGCACCACGTCGCGCGCGACCCAAGACTCGCGACCGGCCCGGTGCTCGATTCGCTGTTCATGAAGATCGCCATCGAGGCGCTCGAATGCCGCGGGGCCGGTGTCGCCAACGCGGGAGCGGGGGCGACAGAAGGGGGAGAGACCACCCCGCGCATCTTCGCCTCCGACTACTACGGCAATACCCCGGTCCACCTTGCCGTACTCCATGGCGACAGGGCATCGGTGCTGCGCTTCCTGCAGCAGGCGGCAAAGACAGACTCGGAAAACACCGGGAGCGCGGGCCCGCGTTTTGCCGAGCGACGCAACCGGGCCGGGCAGACGATATGGGATTGCGCGCAAGCAAGGGTCCAGGCCCGACCGGCCGATGCCTGGGTGCTCGACATCGTTCGCAAGCACGGTGGCGAGCCGCCGGCAACCCGCGAGTGTGCGATGGACCTCGAGCCGGCCAGGGGCATGCCGGGATGTTCGCGCAGCCGGCTGGTGCCGCCGCCCACGTTGCCAGCGCGCCATGGCCGGCACTGAGCCGCACCAGGCGGCACGGTGCCTAGCGGATCGTTTCCCGCGGATCGGCCAGCGGATCGGGGGTGATCTGGGTCTGCCGCAGCACGCCGGCATCGTCGAAATAGAAGTGGAACAGCGACGGCCAGTTCTCCTCGTGCAGGAAGCGGTACGACCAGACATCGCGGCGCATCAGCGGAAAGTACTGCGTCGGCTCGCGCGGCAGGCCGAAATGCTCGGCGACGTCGCGCTTGGTCCAGGTGCCGATCCGCGCCTTGTACAGCTCGGTGGTGGTCAACATCTGGCGGAAGCGCGTCAGCTTGCCGCTGCCATCGAAGTCGGCCGCATAGGCCTGGCGCCCCAGTGGCTGCTTCGAATAGATCCAGCGCACGGTGCCGTCGTCGAGCCGGAAGATGTCGGTCGGCTCGCCGAAGGTCGCGCGCACCGTGCTCTCCGGCGCGCCGATCAGTTTCTGCGCCTCCTGTACGGGCTGCAGGATGACGCAGGCCGTCAACAGCGCGCCCGCCACGCCCAGCGCCAGCCAGCGGCCAATGCTCTTCAGTGCATTCATTGCGATCCTCGATCCTTCATGGCAACGGAATAGCGGCAGTGTAGCGCCGCAGGCGCCGCATCGCAGCGCCGGCGCGATTGCAAGGTGGTGAGCGCTGCCTTACCATGCTGCGCTTTCGCGGAGGTCGATCGATGGTTGTGAAGGGGTGGCTGGGGGCTTGCCTGTTGGCCCTGGCGGCGGGCGCGGCATCGGCGCAGGAGCCGATCCGGCTCGGCATGATCGACGGGTTGTCGGGGCCGTTCGCCAATGCCGGCGAAGCGGTGGTGCGCAATCTGCGGCTTGCGATCGATCGGGTCAACGCGCGCGGCGGCGTGCGCACCGCCGAAGGGCAGCGCCCGCTGGAGCTGGTCACTTTCGACAGCAAGGGCAATGTCGACGAGAGCCTGATCCAGTTCCGCGCGCTGGTGGACCGCCGCATTCCGTTCGTGTTGCAGGGGAACAGCTCGGCGGTCGCCGCGGCGCTGGTCGGCGCGGTGAACCGGCACAACGCGCGCCAGCCCGATGCGCGCGTGCTGTTCATGAACTACTCGGCGGTCGATCCGGCACTGACCAACGAGAACTGCAGCTTCTGGCATTTCCGCTTCGATGCCGGCGCCGACATGCGGATGGAGGCGCTGACCGAGGTGATCCGTGCCGACGCCAGCGTGCGCCGTGTCTACCTGATCGCGCAGGACTACAGCTTCGGTCATCAGGTTTCGCGGCTTGCGCGGGACATGCTGGCGGCCAAGCGGCCGGACGTGAAGATCGTCGGCGACGAATTCCATCCAATCGGCAAGATCAAGGACTTCGCGCCATATATCGCCAAGATCAAGGCCAGCGGCGCCGACGCGGTGATCACGGGCAACTGGGGCAACGACCTGACGCTGATGGTCAAGGCGGCGCGCGAGGGCGGGCTGGGCGCCAAGTTCTATACCTTCTACGGCAATGGCCTCGGTGCCCCGGCCGCGATGGGCGATGCCGGCGTGGGCCGCGTGCTGGCGGTGGCCGAGTGGCACCCGAACGTCGGCGGCGCCGCCTCCGACGCCTTCTATCAGGCCTTCCGCAACCGCTATCCCGAGCCGAAGGACGACTACGTGCATCTGCGCATGCAGATGATGGTCGAGATGCTGGCAAGGGCGATCGAACAGGCCGGTTCCACCGATGCGGCCAAGGTCGCGCGGGCGCTGGAGGGTATGCGTTACGTCAACGACTTCCACGACGCCACCGTGCGCGCGGACGACCACCAGGTGCTGCAGCCCCTTTATGTGTCGATGATGGAGCGCCAGGGCGGGGACGTGCGCTTCGACAACGAAGGTTCGGGATTCGGCTTCCGCACGGTCAAGCGGCTGAAGGCGGCCCAGACCACGCGCGCCACGACCTGCAAGATGGAGCGCCCGTAGGCCCGCGCAGGCCCCGGCCCGGGCGCTTTTGCCCGGCAACTCCAGTTGCGCTATAATGCGCGGCTGTCGTTCAGGCGGCACTCGCGGCAACGCGGGCGCGTCCGGCGGCAATGCAGTGTGCGGCACCAGCCGCATTTTTATCCCGCACGACGTTCGCGGCCCTGGCGCTGCGACGTTCGCAAGTGAAAGGAAACATCATGTCCGTAGCCGATATCAACAAGTCCGAAGTCATCAAGCAGTTCGCCCGTGGCGCCAACGACACCGGCAGCCCCGAAGTCCAGGTCGCTCTGCTGACCTCGCGCATCAACGAACTGACCCCGCACTTCAAGGCCAACATGAAGGATCACCACAGCCGCCGCGGTCTGCTGCGCATGGTGAGCCGTCGTCGCCGCCTGCTGGACTACCTGAAGTCGAACGACGCCGATCGTTATCGCGCGCTGATCGAGAAGCTGGGTCTGCGCAAGTAAATTGCGCCAGGCTGCTCGGATCGGGGAAGGGACGAGGATGGCGATGCCGATGCCGGCATGGTCGGCAATGTCGGTCCTCGCACCGTACGCCCCGGCGTGACGCCAGGATGCCTGCGTCAGCACTGCTGATGCAGGCATTTTGTTTTTGCGCGGCCGATTGGCCAAGCCGGCGAATGCCGGCAATCCGATTGCGCCGCGGGTGGCCGGCCAGGCCGGACACCGTTGCCGTTGCACCACGATGTGCAACGGAGTAAGTTGAATCGTTCTTTTCATTCATGACACCGGAGTCCGGCAAGGAACCAGGGCTTTGTGTCATTCCAGCGCCTCATCGGATATCGGCAGCGATCGTTTGACCTTGATCGCTGCGGCCGCCACGGTGACGCGCTGGAATGGCATAGCACTTCCCTGCGACCGCGCCTGACAGCGATCCGGCAGCAATGCCCGCGGCTGCATCACGCGGGCGCCGGCACGCCGGCGGGCATTTGGCCCGTCGCCGTGCAAGCACAAAGGGGAACGCTCATGTCCATGTTCAACAAGGTCGTCAAGCAATTCCAGTGGGGCCAGCATACGGTCCGCATGGAAACCGGCGAAATCGCCCGCCAGGCCGGCGGCGCGGTGCTCGTCGATGTCGAGGACACCGTGGTGCTGGCCACCGTGGTGGCCGCCAAGCAGCCCAAGCCGGGCCAGGATTTCTTCCCGCTGACGGTCGACTACATCGAGAAGACCTATGCCGCCGGCAAGATCCCGGGCGGCTTCTTCAAGCGCGAAGGCCGTCCGTCGGAGAACGAGACGCTGACCTCGCGCCTGATCGATCGTCCGCTGCGTCCGCTGTTTCCGGAGGGCTTCTATAACGACGTGCAGGTGGTCGTCCACGTCGTCTCGCTGAACCCCGAAGTACCGGCCGATATCCCGGCGCTGATCGGTGCCTCGGCCGCGCTTGCGGTCTCGGGCATTCCGTTCAACGGTCCCGTCGGCGCCGCGCGCGTCGGCTACCAGAACGGCCAGTACCTGCTGAACCCGACCCGCAGCCAGCTGGCAAGCTCCGAGCTGGACCTGGTGGTCGCCGGCACCGAGCGTGCCGTGCTGATGGTCGAATCGGAAGCCAACCAGCTGTCCGAAGAGGTGATGCTGGGCGCCGTGGTCTACGGCCACGAACAGATGCAGGTCGCGATCAACGCGATCCACGAGCTGGTGCGCGAAGGCGGCAAGCCCGAGTGGAACTGGGCTCCGGCGCCGAAGAACGAGGCGCTGATCGCCAAGGTGGCCGAGGTCGGCTCGCCGCTGCTGCAGGAGGCCTATCAGATCCGTCAGAAGTCGGCCCGCTCGCAGAAGGTCAAGGAAGCCTACGCCGCGGTGGAGGCCCGTCTGGCCGAGGCCGGCGTCGAGTTCGACAAGGTCGAGGTCGGCAACATCCTGTTCGATCTGGAAGCGAAGATCGTCCGTGGCCAGGTGCTGGCCGGCGAGCCGCGCATCGACGGCCGCGACACCCGCACCGTGCGTCCGATCGAGATCCGTTCGTCGGTGCTGCCGCGCGCGCACGGCTCGGCGCTGTTCACCCGCGGCGAGACGCAGGCGCTGGTGGTGGCCACGCTGGGCACCAAGAGCGACGAGCAGATCATCGACGCGCTGGCCGGCGAATACCGCGATCGCTTCATGCTCCACTACAACATGCCCCCGTTCGCAACCGGCGAGACCGGCCGCGTCGGTTCGCCCAAGCGCCGCGAGATCGGGCACGGACGTCTGGCCAAGCGCGCGCTGATTCCGGTGCTGCCGGCCGAGGACGAGTTCGCCTACACGATCCGCCTGGTGTCGGAAATCACCGAGTCGAACGGTTCGTCGTCGATGGCTTCGGTCTGCGGCGGCTGCCTGGCGCTGATGGACGCCGGCGTTCCGGTCAAGGCGCACGTGGCCGGCGTGGCCATGGGCCTGATCCTGGAAGGCAACAAGTTCGCCGTGCTGACCGACATCCTGGGCGACGAGGACCACCTCGGCGACATGGACTTCAAGGTGGCGGGTACCGACAACGGCATCACCGCGCTGCAGATGGACATCAAGGTCCAGGGCATCACCAAGGAAATCATGCAGGTCGCGCTGGCGCAGGCCAAGGAAGGCCGCCTGCATATCCTGTCGAAGATGCAGGAGGCGATGGGCCATGCGCGCACCGAGCTGTCGGAACACGCGCCGCGCATGATCACGATGAAGATCCACCCGGACAAGATCCGCGAGGTGATCGGCAAGGGCGGCTCGACGATCCAGGCGCTGACCAAGGAAACCGGCACGACCATCGACATCCAGGAAGACGGCACGATCACGATCGCGTCGACCTCGACCGAGGGCATGGCCGAGGCCAAGCGCCGCATCGAGGGCATCACCGCGGAAGCCGAAGTGGGCAAGATCTACAACGGCACCGTGCTGAAGCTGCTGGACTTCGGCGCCATCGTCAACATCCTGCCGGGCAAGGACGGTCTGCTGCATATCTCGGAGATCGTCAACGAGCGCGTCAAGGACATCAAGGACTGGCTGAAGGAAGGCCAGCAGGTCCGCGTCAAGCTGATCCAGGCCGACGAGAAGGGTCGCCTGCGTCTGTCGCTGAAGGCGGCGATGGCCGAGGAGGGCGGTTCGATCGCTCCGCTGGCCAATGCCGAAGCACCGGCGGCGCCGGCCGAACCGGCCGGCGGCGAGCAGCAGTAAGCCGAACCGGGCCGCCGTTCCGCGCAAGCGGAGCGACGGTTTCCCGGTCAGGCGCAAGGCGTATGGAAAAACGGCTGGGCGATGCCCGGCCGTTTTTTTGTTTACACTGCCGCCAGTCCCTCAGGGCAAGCGCGCCAGTTCGCGCTTTCTTTTTTCCCTTTCCGCATCCCTGCCGCGCGCCAGGCGCGGTTTCGAGTTTCAAGGAGCCAGCATGCAAGCCATCGAGATCCGCGAATACGGCGGCCCCGACGTGTTGCGATTGACCGAGCGTCCCGATCCTGCGCCCGGTCCCGGTGAGGTCCTGATCCGCGTCGCCGCGGCCGGCATCAATCGGCCCGACGTGTTCCAGCGCACCGGCAACTATCCGGTGCCGCCGGGCGCGTCCGACCTGCCCGGGCTCGAGGTGGCCGGCGAGGTCGTCGGCGGCGACCTGTCGCATCCGGACAATCGCTTCGGCCTGAAAGTGGGCGACCGCGTCTGCGCGCTGGTGCAGGGCGGCGGCTACGCGCAGCTGTGCACCGCGCCGCTGGCGCAGTGCCTGCCGGTGCCGCAGGGCTTGAGCGATATCGAGGCGGCGGCCTTGCCCGAGACCTTCTTCACCGTGTGGAGCAATGTGTTCGATCGCGGCTATCTCGGACGCGGCCCGCGCGGCAAGGAAGAAACGCTGCTGATCCAGGGCGGGTCGAGCGGTATCGGCACCACCGCGATCCAGATCGCCAAGGCGCTCGGCCACAAGGTCTTCGTCACCGCCGGCAGCGACGAGAAGTGCCGCGCCTGCGAGGAGCTCGGCGCCGACCGCGCGATCAACTACAAGACCCAGGACTTCGCCGCCGAGGTCAAGACGCTGACCGGCGGCCGCGGCGTCGACGTGATCCTCGACATGGTGGCGGGTCCGTATCTGGCGCGCGAACTGTCGTGCATCGCGGACGATGGCCGCATCGTGATCATCGCGCTGCTGGGCGGCGCCAAGGCGGAGATTCCGCTTGGCGACATCCTGCGCCGACGCATCACCGTCACCGGCTCGACGCTGCGGCCACGCCCGGCCTCGTTCAAGGGCGAGATCGCGCGGGCTCTGCACGAACATGTGTGGCCGCTGCTGGCCAACGGCAGCATCAAGCCGGTGATCCACCAGGTCTTCCCGGCCGCGCAGGCCGCCGACGCCCATCGCCTGATGGAGTCGAGCGAGCACGTCGGCAAGATCGTGCTGACCTGGCAAGGCTGATGGCCAAAGCGGCCGGGCGATGGCCGGCCGCTTTCTTTCGCATGCGCGCCCGGCGGGGCAGAAGTTGAAATCGGGGTGGCAACGAGACAGTCCTGGCGAGTTGGCGGCGAATACTTCCTTGGCCATACCGGCATCGGTCACTACCAAGGAGCTTGCCATGCAGACCAATCGAATCGCACCCCAGACCATTCGCCCGCAACTGTCGCCGTCGGAGGACCCCGGCGCGCTGACGCAGCAGGATATCGACGAGTTGACCGCGCTCGTCCAGCCCGAGCTGGAGCGGGCGGGAACGTGGCGGGGCTGGCTATGCTGTTGCCTGCGCTGCCTCTTTCCCTGTATTTGCTGCGTCGAGGCCTGTCATTCCTACCGCGTGTCGAAGAGGGTGATGGAGCGGATGGAGGCGCGGGCGGCTGCCCAGGCGCCGGCACGCCTGGCCCCTTGAGCGCCGGCCGTTGCCCGGCGTCAGGCTGGCGGAACGTGCCGCGCCGCGCCGCCGGGCTTCAGCGCGATCGCGCCTGGCGGTGTGATGCGGCGGCGCAGGGTATCGCGCGGTCGTAGCGCCCGGGTACTCGGCGCGGTACAATTGCGGGTTTGATTTTGAGAGGCGCTTTCGTGAGACAAAAGCTCGTCATCGGCAACTGGAAGATGCATGGCAGCCTGGCTGCCAACGAGGCCCTGCTGAACGGTATCAAGGCCGGCGTCACGTCGGGCGCGAGCCTCGCGGTGTGCGCGCCGTTCCCCTACCTGGCGCAGTGCCAGGCGTTGCTGGCGGGCAGCCCGGTCGCCTGGGGCGCCCAGGACGTGTCGGCCGAGGCGCGCGGCGCCTTCACCGGCGAGGTGGCGGCGTCGATGCTGGCCGAGTTCGGCGTCAGCTACGTGCTGGTCGGTCATTCCGAGCGCCGCACCTATCATGGCGAGAGCGATGCCGCCGTCGCCGCCAAGGCGCTGCGGGCCCTCGAATTCGGCATCGTGCCGGTCATCTGCGTCGGCGAGACGCTGGCGCAGCGCGAAGCGGGCGAGACCGAGGCCGTGGTCGGCAGGCAGCTGCAGGCCGTGCTGGAAGCGCTGTCGGTGGAACAATTGGGCCGCGTGGTGCTGGCCTACGAGCCGGTCTGGGCGATCGGTACCGGCAAGACCGCCAGCAAGGAGCAGGCCCAGGCAGTGCACGCCTTCCTGCGCGCCCAGGTCGCCGCGCGCGACGCCGGCGTGGCGCAGCGCATGGCGATCCTGTACGGCGGCAGCGTCAAGCCGGACAATGCGGCCGAGCTGTTCTCGATGGCCGATATCGACGGCGGTCTGATCGGCGGCGCCTCCCTCAAATCCGAAGATTTTCTCGCGATCGGCAACGCCTGATGCCGGCCGCACCGACCGTCTGAATCAGGCAAGCGAATCGAATCCATGGCAATTCTGAAAACTCTATTGATGGTCGCGCAGGTGCTGTCGGCGCTGGGCGTGATCGGGCTGGTGCTGCTGCAGCACGGCAAGGGCGCCGACGTCGGCGCGGCGTTTGGCTCGGGCGCCTCGGGCAGCCTGTTCGGCGCCACCGGCTCGGCCAACTTCCTGTCGCGCACGACGGCGATCCTGGCCACGCTGTTCTTCGTCTGCACGCTGGCGCTGACGTTGCTGGGCAACTACCGTCCGTCCGCCTCGCTGGGCGTGATGGGCGCCGCTCCGGCCCCGGCCGCCTCGGCGCCCGCTGCCTCGGTGCCGGCCGCCGCCGCATCGGCGCCGGCCGCTCCTGCCGTGCCGAAATAATCCGGCATTCGCGCCCGGGATTGCCGAACATTTTGCACTTGTGCATTGAACAAAGTGGCGATCATGGGTTAGAATGCAGGGCTTGAAACGATTCCCCAGCGACGGTTCCTGGCGACGCAGCCAAATAGCAAAAATGGCCGCAAAACCAGCGATCCGAAGGGCTTGAAACCCGGCGCCAGGCAATATTGTTTCTCCCCCAGCCGACGTGGTGAAATTGGTAGACACGCTATCTTGAGGGGGTAGTGGCGAAAGCTGTGCGAGTTCGAGTCTCGCCGTCGGCACCAAACAACTTGATCGGAGTCTGCTCCCGGGCAATGCCCCGGTGAGGGACTCCGGCAGTCCGCAAGGCGGCGCCGTGATGTCTGCGCAATGGCGTTGGGCGCTTGGGGTGGGCAACAGGACGCCGCTTCAGCTGGTGCTGTTGACAACATTCCAGATAAGGCTGGCCGTACCTTGAATCTCGAAGCCTATTTCCCCGTTCTCGTCTTCATCATCTTCGGCGTGGTGCTCGGCCTCGCGCTGATGTCGATCGGCCGGATCCTGGGTCCGAACAAGCCCGACGCCGCCAAGCTCTCGCCTTACGAGTGCGGCTTCGAGGCGTTCGAGGACGCGCGCATGAAGTTCGACGTGCGCTATTACCTGATCGCCATCCTTTTCATTCTGTTCGATCTCGAAACCGCTTTCCTTTTCCCGTGGGGCGTTGCCCTGCAGGACATCGGCTGGCCGGGTTTCATCGCCATGGGCGTGTTTCTGCTGGAATTCATCGTGGGCTTCGTCTACATCTGGAAAAAGGGCGCGCTCGATTGGGAGTGATGTGAAATGGCAATCGAAGGCGTTCTGAACGAAGGCTTCGTCACGACTACCGCTGACAAGCTGATCAACTGGACCCGCACCGGGTCGCTGTGGCCGATGACCTTCGGCCTGGCCTGCTGTGCCGTGGAAATGATGCATGCCGGCGCGTCGCGCTATGACATGGACCGCTTCGGCGTGATTTTCCGCCCGTCGCCGCGCCAGTCGGACGTGATGATCGTGGCCGGCACGCTGTGCAACAAGATGGCCCCCGCGCTGCGCAAGGTGTACGACCAGATGGCCGAGCCGCGCTGGGTCATCTCGATGGGCTCGTGCGCCAACGGCGGCGGCTACTATCACTACTCGTATTCGGTGGTGCGCGGTTGCGACCGGATCGTGCCGGTCGACATCTACGTGCCGGGCTGCCCACCGACGGCCGAAGCGCTGATCTACGGCATCATCCAGCTGCAGAACAAGATCCGCCGCACCAACACCATCGCGCGCAAGGGTTGACATGGCCAAGCTCGATACCCTGAAGTCCGCGCTGGAGAAGGCGCTCGGCAATCGCATCGGCAAGCTGGTGGAGTCGTTCGACCAGCTGACGCTGATCGTCAAGGCCGACGACTACCTCGAAGTCGCCCGCGTGCTGCGCGACGATCCGTCGCTGCGTTTCGAGCAGCTGATCGACCTGTGCGGCGTCGACTATTCCACCTATGGCGACGGTGCCTGGGACGGTCCGCGTTTCGCCGCGGTCTCGCACCTGCTGTCGCTGACGCATAACTGGCGCCTGCGCGTCCGTGTGTTCGCGCCGGACGACGACATGCCGGTGGTCCCGTCGCTGATCGACGTGTGGAACTCGGTCAACTGGTTCGAGCGCGAGGCGTTCGATTTCTACGGGATCATCTTCGAAGGCCATCCGGACCTGCGCCGCATCCTGACCGACTACGGTTTCGTCGGCCATCCGTTCCGCAAGGACTTCCCGGTGTCCGGCTATGTCGAGATGCGCTACGACCCCGAGCAGAAGCGCGTCATCTATCAGCCGGTCACGATCGAACCGCGCGAGCTGACGCCACGGGTGATCCGCGAGGAAAACTACGGCGGCCTGAAGCACTGACCGGCACTGAGAACCCGCGATGGCAGATATCAAGAATTACACCCTGAACTTCGGTCCGCAGCACCCGGCGGCGCACGGCGTGCTGCGTCTGGTGCTGGAGCTGGACGGCGAGGTGATCCAGCGCGCCGATCCGCACATCGGCCTGCTGCACCGTGCCACCGAGAAGCTGGCCGAGCAGAAGACCTGGATCCAGAGCGTGCCGTACATGGACCGTCTCGACTACGTGTCGATGATGGCCAACGAACACGCCTACGTGATGGCGATCGAAAAGCTGGTCGGTATCGACGTGCCGATCCGCGCGCAGTACATCCGCGTGATGTTCGACGAGATCACGCGTCTGCTGAACCATCTGATGTGGATCGGCTCGCACGCGCTCGACGTGGGCGCCATGGCGGTGTTCCTGTACGCGTTCCGCGAGCGCGAGGACATGTTCGACATGTACGAGGCGGTGTCGGGGGCGCGGATGCACGCGGCCTACTATCGTCCGGGCGGCGTTTACCGCGACCTGCCTGACACGATGCCGCAATACAAGGCGTCCAAGGTCCACAACGAGCGGGCAATCAAGGCGATGAACGAGGCGCGCTCCGGCTCGCTGCTCGACTTCATCGAGGATTTCACCAACCGTTTTCCGAAGTACGTCGACGAGTACGAGACGCTGCTGACCGACAACCGGATCTGGAAGCAGCGCCTGGTCGGCATTGGCGTGGTCAGCCCGGAGCGCGCGCTGCAGATGGGCTTCACCGGCCCGATGCTGCGCGGCTCGGGGATCGAGTGGGACCTGCGCAAGAAGCAGCCCTACGAGGTCTACGACAAGGTCGATTTCGACGTGCCGGTCGGCGTGGGCGGCGACTGCTATTCGCGCTATCTGGTGCGGGTGGAAGAAATGCGCCAGTCCAACCGCATCATCAAGCAGTGTGTCGACTGGCTGCGCCGCAATCCGGGCCCGGTGATGAGCGACAACCACAAGGTCACGCCGCCGTCGCGCGTCGACATGAAGTCGAACATGGAAGAGCTGATCCACCATTTCAAGCTCTTCACCGAAGGCATTCGCGTGCCCGAGGGCGAGACCTACGCGGCGGTGGAACACCCGAAGGGCGAGTTTGGCATCTACGCGATCTCCGACGGCGCGAACAAGCCGTACCGTCTGAAGATCCGCGCACCGGGCTTCGCCCACCTGGCCGCGCTCGACGAAATGGCCAAGGGCCACATGATCGCGGACGCGGTGACGATCATCGGTACGCAGGACATCGTGTTCGGCGAGATCGACCGCTAACGACGTGCCGCCTCCGGACGACGATCCGGACCGACCGCGGCAAGCCGGCATGGGCTCATGCCTGCGAGGACAACGCAGCGACGGCTGCAACTGATGCGGACCGCGCCACCGGCTGGCGCGTTTCGCTTGTAAATCGGCGCATTAGGCAACACCACGGCAACGACCATGCTATCAGCAGAAGCTCTCAAGGAAATCGATCGCGCGATCGCCAAGTATCCGGCCGACCAGAAGCAATCGGCCGTGATGGCGGCATTGGCCGTGGCGCAGGGCGAAGTGGGCTGGGTGTCCCCGGAAGTCATGGAATTCGTGGCCAAGTACCTCGACATGCCGCCGGTGTGGGTGGAGGAAGTGGCCACCTTCTACAACATGTACGACACCAAGCCGGTCGGCCGCTACAAGCTGACCGTCTGTACCAACCTGCCTTGCGCACTGTCCGGCGGCGAACGCGCCGGCGACTACCTGAAGCGAAAGCTGGGCATCGACTACAACGAGACGACCCCGTGCGGCACCTTCACGCTGAAGGAAGGCGAGTGCATGGGCGCCTGCGGCGACGCCCCGGTGATGATCGTCAACAACACCCGCATGTGCAGCTTCATGAGCGACGCCAAGCTCGACGCACTGGTCGACGAGCTCAAGGCCGAAGCCGCTGCCAAGGGGGACAAGTAATATGACCTGTCTGCACGACCGCCATATCCAGCCGCTGATCCTGGCCGGGCTGGATGGCAAGAACTGGCATCTGGAAGACTACGTCAAGCGCGGCGGCTATCAGCAGCTCAAGCGCATCCTGACCGAGAAGGTGCCGCCCGAGCAGGTGATCGCCGACGTCAAGGCCTCGGGCCTGCGCGGCCGCGGCGGTGCGGGCTTCCCCACCGGCCTGAAGTGGAGCTTCATGCCGCGTCAGTTCCCGGGCCAGAAGTACCTGGTCTGCAATACCGACGAGGGCGAGCCGGGCACGTTCAAGGATCGCGACATCATCCGCTACAACCCGCACGCGCTGATCGAAGGCATGGCCATCGGGGCGTACGCGATGGGCATCACCGTGGGCTACAACTACATCCACGGCGAGATCTGGAACGAATACAAGATCTTCGAGGAAGCCCTCGAAGAGGCGCGCGCGGCCGGCTTCCTCGGCGACAACATCCTTGGCTCGGGCTTCAGCTTCCAGCTGCATGCCCATCACGGCTATGGCGCGTACATCTGCGGCGAGGAAACCGCGCTGCTCGAATCGCTGGAAGGCAAGAAGGGCCAGCCGCGCTTCAAGCCGCCGTTCCCGGCCAGCTTCGGCCTGTACGGCAAGCCGACCACGATCAACAACACCGAGACCTTCGCCGCGGTGCCGTTCCTGCTGGCCGTCGGTCCCGAGAATTACCTGAAGATGGGCAAGCCGAACAACGGCGGCACCAAGATCTTCTCGGTCTCGGGCGACGTCGAGCGTCCCGGCAACTACGAGATCCCGCTCGGCACGCCGTTCGCGACGCTGCTGGAGCTCGCCGGCGGCATGCGCGGCGGCAAGAAGCTCAAGGCGGTGATCCCGGGCGGCTCGTCGGCGCCGGTGGTGCCGGCCGACCTGATGATGGCGTCCGACATGGATTACGACTCGATCGCCAAGGCCGGCTCGATGCTGGGCTCGGGCGCCGTGATCGTGATGGACGAGACGCGCTGCATGGTTCGCTCGCTGCTGCGCCTGTCCTATTTCTACTTCGAAGAATCGTGCGGCCAGTGCACGCCGTGCCGCGAAGGCACCGGCTGGCTCTACCGCATGGTGAACCGCATCGAGCATGGTGAAGGCCGCCAGGAAGACCTGGACCTGCTCAACAACGTTGCCGAAAACATCATGGGCCGCACGATCTGCGCGCTCGGCGATGCGGCGGCGATGCCGGTCCGCGGCATGCTCAAGCACTACTGGAAAGAGTTCGAATATCACGTCGAACACAAGCAGTGCATGGTTCCGGCCTACATCTAAGCGTGGCAGAACATGGTTGAACTCGAAATCGACGGCAAGAAGGTTGAGGTTGCGGAAGGCAGCCTGGTGATGGAAGCGGCCCGCAAGCTGGGCACCTACATCCCGCACTTCTGCTATCACCGCAAGCTGTCCATCGCGGCCAACTGCCGCATGTGTCTGGTCGAGGTCGAAAAGGCGCCGAAGGCGCTGCCGGCCTGCGCCACGCCGGTCACCGCGGGCATGAAGGTCTTCACCAATTCGGAGAAGGCGGTCAAGGCCCAGAAGTCGGTGATGGAATTCCTGCTGATCAATCACCCGCTCGATTGCCCGATCTGCGATCAGGGCGGCGAGTGCCAGCTGCAGGATCTGGCGGTCGGCTACGGCGCCTCCGAATCGCGCTACAAGGAAGAGAAGCGCGTGGTGTTCCACAAGAACGTGGGCCCGCTGATCTCGATGGAAGAGATGACGCGCTGCATCCACTGCACCCGCTGCGTGCGCTTCGGCCAGGAAGTGGCCGGCGTGATGGAGCTGGGCATGCTGAACCGCGGCGAGCATTCCGAGATCACGACCTTCGTCGGCAAGACGGTGGACTCCGAGCTGTCGGGCAACATGATCGACCTGTGCCCGGTCGGTGCGCTGACCAGCAAGCCGTTCCGCTACACCGCGCGGACCTGGGAACTGTCGCGCCGCAAGTCGGTGTCGCCGCACGACGGCCTGGGCGCGAACCTGATCGTCCAGTCCAAGAACCACCGCGTGATGCGCGTGCTGCCGCTGGACAACGAAGCCATCAACGAATGCTGGCTGTCGGACCGCGACCGCTTCTCGTACGAGGGCCTGAACAGCGCCGACCGGCTGACCCGGCCGATGATCAAGCAGGACAACCAGTGGCTCGAGACCGACTGGCAGACCGCGCTTGAATACGTCGCCAACGGCCTGGCCGGCATCAAGCGCGAGCATGGCGCCGACCAGATCGCCGCGCTGGCCAGCCCGCACGCGACCGTCGAGGAGCTCTATCTGCTCGGCAAGCTGGTGCGCGGCCTGGGTAGCGACAACATCGACTTCCGCCTGCGCCAGTCCGATTTCTCGGCGCAGGTAGAGGGCGCGCCGTGGCTCGGCATGCCGATCGCCGAGGTGTCGGCGCTGCAGGGTGCGCTGGTGATCGGCGCGTCGCTGCGCAAGGATCAGCCGCTGCTGGCCTCGCGCCTGCGCCAGGCCGCCAAGAAGGGTGCCCGCGTCGCCGTGCTGGGCGCCAGCCCCGAAGACCTGCTGATGCCGCTGGCAGCGCGCATCGCCGTGGCGCCGTCGGCCTGGGCCGCCGCGCTGGCTGGCGTGGCGCGTGCCGTCGCGGCCGCCAAGGGCGTCGCCGCTCCGGCCGGCACGGAAGGTTTCGACGGTGGCGCGCTGGCCGAGGCGGCCGCGCAGGCCCTGCTGTCGGGCGAGCGCCGTGCCGTCTTCCTCGGCAACGAGGCCGTTCGTCATCCGCAATTCGCCGCGCTGCATGCGCTGGCGCAGTGGATCGCCGACAACACCGGCGCCACGCTGGGCTTCCTGACCGAAGCGGCCAACACCGTCGGCGCGCATCTGGTCGGCGCGCTGCCGCGCCAGGGCGGGGCCGACGCCCGCGCCATGCTGGAGACGCCGCGCAAGGCCTATGTGGTGCTGAACGCCGAGCCCGAATTCGACAGCGCCGATCCGCAACGCGCGCTGGCCGCGCTGGGCCAGGCCGGCACGGTGATCGTGCTGTCGCCGTTCCGCTCGGAGGCCGCGCTGCAATACGCCGACGTGATCCTGCCGATCGCGCCGTTCAGCGAGACCTCGGGCACCTTCGTCAACTGCGAAGGCGTGCCGCAGAGCTTCAACGGCGTGGTGCGTCCGCTGGGCGAGACCCGCCCGGGCTGGAAGGTGCTGCGCGTGCTGGGCAATCTGCTGGACGTGCCGGGCTTCGACTACGAGACCGCGGAATCGGTCCGCGACGAAGCGCTGGCCGACGCGATCGGTCCGCGCCTGAACAACCGCACGTCCGCCGCGATCCAGGTCGCCGCGCCGTCGGCCGATGGCGCCGTGCCGGCGATCGAGCGCGTCGCCGACGTGCCGATCTACCACTCGGACGCGATCGTGCGCCGTGCCGATTCGCTGCAGCTGACCGCGGCGGCGCGCCGTGCGATGCAGGTGGGCCTGTCGGCCGATCTGTTCGCCGCGCTGGGCGTGGCCGCCGGCGATCCGGTGCGGGTCACGCAAGGGCAGGGCAGCGTGGTGCTGCCGGCCGTGCTGGAAGAAGGTCTGCCCGCCAATACGGTGCGCGTGTCGGCGGCGACGCCGGCGGCCGTCGGCCTCGGGCCGATGTTCGGCACCGTGCTGGTGGAAAAGGCGGTGGAACTGGCCCCGGTGGCCGCGGCTTAAAGAAGCGAATACGACAGGCGAGAGAGAAAGATGATCGATTGGATTACCTCGCAGGGACAGGCCGTCTTCGGTGGCGCATGGACGCCGCTGTGGATCCTGATTCGCGCCGTGGTCATCGTGGTGCCGCTGCTGCTGTGCGTGGCCTACCTGATCCTGTGGGAGCGCAAGCTGATCGGCTGGATGCACGTGCGGATCGGCCCGAACCGGGTCGGCCCGCTGGGCCTGCTGCAGCCGATCGCCGACGTGCTGAAGCTGCTGCTCAAGGAAGTGATGACGCCCTCGCAGGTCAGCAAGGGCCTGTACCTGATCGCGCCGCTGATGGTGCTGATGCCGGCCGTGGCGATCTGGGCGGTGATCCCGTTCCAGGCCGAGGTGGTGATGGCCGACGTCAACGCGGGCCTGCTGTACGTGATGGCGATCAGCTCGGTCGGCGTCTACGGCGTGATCCTGGCTGGCTGGGCCTCGAACTCGAAGTACGCGTTCATCGGCGCGATGCGCGCCGCGGCGCAGATGGTGTCGTACGAAATCGCGATGGGCTTCGCGCTGGTCACCGTGCTGATGGTCTCGGGCAGCCTGAACCTGTCGGCGATCGTCAACGGCCAGAACACCGGCTACTTCGCCAACATGGGCCTGAACATCCTGTCGTGGAACTGGCTGCCGCTGCTGCCGATGTTCGGCGTCTACTTCATCTCGGGCGTGGCAGAAACCAACCGCCACCCGTTCGACGTGGTGGAAGGCGAATCGGAAATCGTGGCCGGCCACATGATCGAGTACTCGGGCATGGGCTTCGCGCTGTTCTTCCTGGCCGAATACATCAACATGATCATCATCTCGACGATGACCGCGCTGATGTTCCTCGGCGGCTGGGCGCCCCCGGTCGACAGCGTCGTGACCAACGCGATCCCGGGCTTCTTCTGGCTGCTGATCAAGGTGTTCCTGCTGCTGTCGGTGTTCATCTGGATCCGCGCTTCGTTCCCGCGCTACCGCTACGACCAGATCATGCGCCTGGGCTGGAAGGTCTTCATTCCGCTGACCGTCGCATGGCTGATCATCGTGGCGATCTGGATCAAGTCGCCCTGGAACATCTGGCACTGAAATCGCCGCCGATCCCGGCCACGAAGCCGGCCGGGACGGGCCAAACCGGGCAGCGGCGCACGCGCCGCGCCCGGTGGAATTACTAGGAAGCAATCGTCATGCTGCTCGCCATCAAGGACTTCTTCAACAGCCTGCTCCTGAAGGAACTCTTCAAGGGCATGGCCTTGACCGGCCGCTATCTCTTCGCCCGCAAGATCACGGTGCAGTTCCCCGAGGAGAAGACGCCGGTGTCGCCGCGCTTTCGCGGCCTGCACGCGCTGCGCCGCTATCCGAACGGCGAGGAGCGCTGCATCGCCTGCAAGCTGTGCGAAGCGGTCTGCCCGGCGCTGGCCATCACGATCGAGTCGGACGTGCGCGCCGACGGCACCCGCCGTACCACGCGCTACGACATCGATCTGACCAAATGCATTTTCTGCGGCTTCTGCGAGGAAGCCTGCCCGGTCGACGCGATCGTCGAAACCCAGATTCTCGAGTACCACGGCGAGAAGCGCGGCGACCTGTATTTCACCAAGGACATGCTGCTCGCGGTGGGCGACCGCTACGAGCCGCAGATCGCGGCGGCCAAGGCGGCGGACGCGAAGTACCGCTGATCGCCCGCCGTTCGCGCGAAACGGCGCGAATCCGGGCGAACCGGGCCGCAAGGCTACATATTGAATCGTGCCCCGCGAGGGGCAACTAGAAGGATGCCGCAAGGGCAGGCCACCGGGGGTGGGCTGTGCCGTGCGGCACGACGAGAACCATGGAATTCACGACCACCATCTTCTACGTCTTCGCAGTGGTGCTGGTGCTCTCCGCACTGAAAGTCATCACCGCCAGGAACCCGGTGCACTCGGCGCTGTACCTCGTGCTGTCGTTCTTCACGGCAGCCGCGCTGTGGATGCTGCTGCAGGCCGAATTCCTCGCCATCCTGCTGGTGCTGGTCTATGTCGGCGCCGTGATGGTGCTGTTCCTGTTCGTCGTGATGATGGTCGACATCGACATCGAGCACCTGCGCCGCGATTTCTGGACCTATGTGCCGCTGGCTTCGGTGGTCGGCGCGCTGATCATCGCCGAGATGGCGATCGTGCTGGTGCGCAATTTCATCGGCACCACGCAGCCGCTGAAGACGATGCCGCAGGGCCCCGACTACTCGAACACCGGCGCGCTCGGACAGGTCATCTACACCGACTACATCTACGCCTTCGAGGTGGCCGGCATCATCCTGCTGGTGGCCATCATCGCCGCGGTCGCGCTGACGCTGCGCCGCCGCAAGGACACCAAGGCGCAGGACGTGTCCGAACAGCTGCGCACCCGCCGCGCCGACCGCGTGCGGCTGGTTTCGATGCCGGCACAGACCGCGCAAGCCGCCGGCGAGCAAGCCGACGCCGCCAACAAGAACTGAAGATCGGGGAACGACGTGCTCTCTCTCGCCCATTTCCTGGTGCTCGGTGCGATCCTGTTTGCGATCAGCATCGTCGGCATCTTCCTGAACCGCAAGAACGTGATCGTGCTGCTGATGGCGATCGAGCTGATGCTGCTGGCGGTCAATATGAACTTCGTCGCCTTTTCGCACTATCTGGGCGATCTGGCCGGACAAGTCTTCGTTTTCTTCATCCTGACGGTGGCCGCCGCCGAGTCGGCGATCGGTCTGGCAATCCTGGTCGTGCTGTTCCGTAACCTGGACACGATCAACGTCGACGACCTGGACGCGCTCAAGGGCTGATGCCCGCGAGCCGATCCTGTCGAAACACGTCACCCAACCGACCGCACCCGACCGCACACCAACAAGCGTCCTATGGCAACCACGCTCAACCCCAACCTGCTGCTCGCGATTCCGCTGGCGCCGCTCGCCGGCGCGGCCATCGCGGGATTGTTCGGCACCAAGTTCTTCGGATCGTTCTCGTCGGAGACGCGCGCCGGCCGCGCCATCGCCCACACCGTGACCATTCTCGGTGTGGCGATCGCCTGCCTGCTGTCGCTGCTCGTGCTGCGCGACGTGATGGTGGATGGGGCCAGCTTCAACGCCACGGTCTATGAGTGGATGGTGCTGCCGTTCGCCGGCCACCCGCTGAAGATGGAGGTCGGCTTCCTGGTCGACTCGCTGACCGCGATGATGATGGTGGTGGTGACCTTTGTCTCGCTGATGGTCCACATCTACACCGTCGGCTACATGCAGGGCGACCCGGGCTACAACCGCTTCTTCGCCTACATCTCGCTGTTCACCTTCTCGATGCTGATGCTGGTGATGAGCAACAACTTCCTGCAGCTGTTCTTCGGCTGGGAAGCGGTGGGCCTCGTCTCGTATCTGCTGATCGGCTTCTGGTACACCCGTCCGACCGCGATCTTCGCGAACCTGAAGGCCTTCCTGGTCAACCGCGTCGGCGACTTCGGCTTCATCCTGGGCATCGGCCTGCTGCTGGCCTACAGCGGCAGCCTGAACTACACCGAGGTGTTCGCCGCGCGCGACCAGCTGGCGACCGTGACCTTCCCGGGCACCGACTGGATGATGCTGACGGTGGCGTGCATCTGCCTGTTCATCGGCGCGATGGGCAAGTCGGCGCAGTTCCCGCTGCACGTGTGGCTGCCGGACTCGATGGAAGGCCCGACGCCGATCTCCGCGCTGATCCACGCGGCCACCATGGTGACCGCCGGCATCTTCATGGTCAGCCGCATGTCGCCGCTGTTCGAGCTGTCCGACGCCGCGCTGTCCTTCGTGCTGGTGATCGGCGCGATCACCGCGCTGTTCATGGGCTTCCTGGGCATCATCCAGAACGACATCAAGCGCGTGGTCGCATACTCGACGCTGTCGCAGCTGGGCTACATGACGGTCGCGCTGGGCGCCTCGGCCTACCAGGTCGCGGTGTTCCATCTGATGACGCACGCCTTCTTCAAGGCACTGCTGTTCCTGGCCGCGGGCTCGGTGATCATCGGCATGCACCATGACCAGGACATCCGCAACATGGGCGGCCTGCGCAAGTACATGCCGATCACCTGGATCACCTCGCTGGTCGGTTCGCTGGCGCTGATCGGTACGCCGTTCTTCTCGGGCTTCTATTCGAAGGACTCGATCATCGAGGCGGTGGCCGAGTCGCACATCGCCGGTTCGGGCTTCGCCTATTTCGCCGTGATGGCGGGCGTGTTCGTCACCGCGTTCTACTCGTTCCGCATGTACTTCCTGGTGTTCCACGGCGAGGAGCGCTTCGGCAAGCCGCACCTGCACCACGACCACGCCGCGGAAGAGGAAGAGGCGCATGGCGACGACCATCACCATGGCCTGGCGCCGGGCGAGAAGCCGCACGAGTCGCCGTGGGTCGTGACGCTGCCGCTGGTGCTGCTGGCGATCCCGTCGGTGGTGATCGGTGCGATCGCGATCGAGCCGATGCTGTTCGGCGACTTCTTCAAGAACGGCGTGGCCTTCCAGAACGTGATCTTCGTCGGCGAGAACCACCACGCGATGCGCGAGCTGGCCGAGATGTTCCACGGCTGGGTCGCGATGGGCATCCACTCGCTGCAGACCCCGGTGCTGTGGCTCGCGCTGGCCGGCGTGGTGCTGTCGTGGTTCTTCTACATGAAGCGGCCCGACATCCCGGCGGCGATCCAGCAGCGCTTCAGCGGCGTGTACAAGTTGCTCGACAACAAGTACTACATGGACGCCATCAACGAAGCGGTGTTCGCCCGCGGCGCGCGCCTGATCGGCACGGGCCTGTGGAAGGGCGGCGACCAGGGCCTGATCGACGGCCTGCTGGTCAACGGCGCCGCGCGTGTGGTCGGCTGGGTCGCCTCGGTCAGCCGCTACGTGCAGTCCGGCTATATCTATCACTACGCATTCGCGATGATCCTGGGCATGCTGGTGCTGCTGTCGATCACGATCTTCGGCTCGGCTAGCGCGGTGGGCGCCAAGTAAGGAATACAACGAAAATGGTTCTCTCTTTCGCTATCTGGCTGCCTATCTTTTTCGGCTTGCTGGTGCTGGCCTTCGGCTCGGATCGCAGCCCGGGCTTCGTCCGCTGGACCGCGCTGTTCGGCTCGATCGTCAGCTTCCTGGTCACGCTGCCGCTGATCGTGAACTTCGACCGCGGCACCGCGCAGATGCAGTTCGTCGAGAAGTACTCGTGGATCGAGCGCTTCAACATCAACTACCACCTCGGCGTCGACGGCATCTCGATGTGGTTCGTCGTGCTGACCGCCTTCATCACGGTGATCGTCGTGATCGCCGGCTGGGAGGTCATCACCGAGCGCGTGGCGGCCTACATGGCGTCGTTCCTGATCCTGTCGGGCATCATGGTCGGCGTGTTCGCCTCGCTCGACGGCATGCTGTTCTACGTGTTCTTCGAGGCCACGCTGATCCCGATGTACATCATCATCGGCGTCTGGGGCGGCCCGAACCGGGTCTACGCGGCCTTCAAGTTCTTCCTGTACACGCTGCTCGGCTCGCTGCTGACGCTGATCGCGCTGCTGTACCTGTACAACAAGACCGGCAGCTTCGAGATCCTGCAATGGCATCAGGCCAGGCTGTCGATGAACGAGCAGGTGCTGCTGTTCCTGGCGTTCTTCCTGGCCTTCGCGGTCAAGGTGCCGATGTGGCCGGTCCATACCTGGCTGCCCGATGCCCACGTCGAGGCGCCGACCGGCGGCTCGGTGGTGCTGGCCGCGATCATGCTGAAGCTCGGCGCCTACGGCTTCCTGCGCTTCTCGCTGCCGATCGCGCCGGACGCCAGCCACAGCCTGGCCGCGTTCATCATCGCGATCTCGCTGGTGGCGGTGATCTACATCGGCCTGGTGGCGATGGTGCAGGCCGACATGAAGAAGCTGGTCGCGTACTCGTCGATCGCGCACATGGGCTTCGTCACGCTGGGCTTCTTCATCTTCAGCGAGATCGGCATCGAGGGCGGCATCGTGCAGATGATTTCGCACGGCTTCATCTCGGGCGCGATGTTCCTTTGCATCGGCGTGCTCTATGACCGCGTGCACTCGCGCCAGATCGCCGACTACGGCGGCGTGGTCAACACGATGCCGAAGTTCGCGGCCTTCGCGGTGTTCTTCGCGATGGCCAACAGCGGCCTGCCGGCGACCTCGGGCTTCGTCGGCGAGTGGATGGTGATCCTGGGCGGCGTCCAGTACAACTTCTGGATCGGCCTGGCGGCGGCCACCTCGCTGATCCTCGGCGCGGCCTATTCGCTGTGGATGGTCAAGCGCGTGGTGTTCGGCGATATCAAGCACCAGCACGTCGCCGAGCTGGTCGACCTGAACAAGCGCGAGTTCGTCATGCTGGGCCTGCTGGCCGCGATGACGCTGTACATGGGCCTGCATCCGAAACCCTTTACCGATGTGATGCACGCATCGGTGGTCAACCTGCTGTCGCACGTGGCGCAGTCCAAGCTGTAAGCAGGGAGAGAACGAATCATGGAATCGACCACGACTTGGGCGCCTGTGGCCCCGATCATCTTCCTGGCGATCGCCATCGCGGCGGTCAACTGGATCGACCTTGCACGCGGCAAAAATCGGCCGAGCGTCGCCTATCCGCTGTCGCTGCTGATCACGCTGGTGCTGACCGTCTGGTTCGGCCTGAACGCCGCCAACGGCGAGACCCACTACGCGTTCTCGAACCTGGCCGTGATCGACCCGATGGCCAACGTGCTGGCCTCGTTCTCGGCGCTGGCGCTGTTCGTGACGCTGGTCTACACGCGCCGCTACCTCGGCGACCGCGACCTGTACGCCGGCGAGTTCTACATGCTGGCGCTGTTCACGCTGGGCGGCCAGATCGTGATGATCACCGGCAACAACTTCCTGACGCTGTATCTCGGCGTGGAACTGCTGTCGCTGTCGTCGTACGCGCTGGTCGCGCTGCGCCGCGATTCGCGCGTGACGTCCGAATCGGCGATGAAGTACTTCGTGCTGGGCGCGCTGGCGTCGGGCTTCCTGCTGTACGGCATGTCGATGATGTACGGCGCCACCGGTTCGCTGAACCTGGGCGAGGTGTTCCGCGTGGTCGAGTCCGGCCGCGTCAACACGACGATGCTGGCCTTCGGCGTGGTGTTCCTGGTGGCCGGCCTGGCCTTCAAGCTGGGTGCCGCGCCGTTCCACATGTGGATTCCGGACATCTACCAGGGCTCGCCGACCGCGGTGACGCTGCTGATCGCCGGTGCGCCGAAGCTGGCCGCGTTCGCGATGACGCTGCGTATCCTGGTCGAAGGCCTGCTGCCGCTGGCGGTGGACTGGCAGCTGATGCTGTCGGTGCTGGCGGTGGTATCGCTGGCGATCGGTAACCTGACGGCGATCGTGCAGAGCAACCTGAAGCGGATGCTGGCGTATTCGACGATCTCGCACATGGGCTTCCTGCTGCTGGGCATGCTGTCCGGCGTGGCCGGCGGCCAGACCGACGGCGCCGCCAGCGCCTACGGCTCGGCGATGTTCTACGCGGTCACCTACGTGCTGACCACGCTGGGCACCTTCGGCATCATCCTGCTGCGCACGAACAAGGGCTTCGAGGCCGAGACGCTGGAAGACCTGAAGGGCATGTCGCGCAAGAACCCGTGGTTCGCGCTGCTGATGCTGGTGATGATGTTCTCGCTGGCCGGCATCCCGCCGACCGTGGGCTTCTACGCCAAGCTGGCGGTGCTCGAGGCGGTGGTTGCGGCCGGCATGTCGTGGCTGGCCGTGGTGGCGGTGCTGTTCTCGCTGATCGGTGCGTTCTACTACCTGCGCATCGTCAAGCTGATGTACTTCGACGTGCCGGCCGGCGAGGAAACGCTGGAGGCCTCGGGCGGCCTGCGTTCGCTGCTGAGCCTGAACGGCCTGGTCATCGTCGTGCTGGGCATCTTCCCGGCCGCGCTGATGAACCTGTGCTACCAGGTCGTGCGCACCACGCTGGGCGCCTGAGCGCCCGGCCGACACGCGCACCACGCACACCACAATGAGCGCATCCGCGGGCGGCTGGTTTGTCATCCTGCTGGCATTGGCCTGTGCCAATCTGCCGTTTGTCAACCAGCGCCTGTTCGCGGTCATTCCGCTCGGCAAGCCGCGCAAGCCGTTCTGGGTGCGGCTCGCCGAGCTGATCGTCTACTATCTGCTGGTCGGCGCGGTGGGCTTCGCGGTCGAGGCCGGCCTGGGCAATCGCTTTGCCCAGGGCTGGCAGTTCTATGCGATCACCGCCTGCCTGATGCTGGTGTTCGCCTTCCCCGGCTACACCTGGCAATACCTGGTCAAACATCGCGCGAGCTGACGCCGAACCCGGCATGACCTTCGGCGGCCTCGCCATCCCGGAGGGTTCATGTCGTCATCCCGATCCCAAGGCGCCAACGCCGCCTCCCTGGTCTCTCCCGAAGCGCTCGACGCGGGCGGCGACGACCATCTGAAGGAAGTCCCCCTGGCGTCCGCGACGCTGCACCGGGGCAAGTTTCTGACGCTGAAGCAGGACATCGTACGGCTGCCCGACGGCAAGCAGGCCGGCCGCGAGTATGTCGAGCACCCCGGCGCGGTGATGATGATCCCGCTGTTCGACGACGGCACCGTGCTGGTGGAGCGCCAGTTCCGCTATGCGGTGCGCGAGGTGATGCTGGAATTTCCGGCCGGCAAGCTCGATCCGCAGGAGGGGGCGCAGCGCTGCGGCGAGCGCGAGCTGCGCGAGGAGACCGGCTACAGCGCCGCGCGCTGGGACTATCTGACCCGAATCCACCCGGTGATCTCGTACTCGACCGAGTTCATCGACCTGTTCCTGGCGCGCGAGCTGACCGCCGGCGAGGCGGCGCTCGACGACGGCGAATTCCTGGAAACGCTGATTGTGCCGGCGGGGCAGGTGATCGACTGGGTCCGCCAGGGCCGAATCACCGACGTCAAGACCATCATCGGCGCGTTCTGGCTGGAAAAGGTGCTGTCCGGCGCCTGGCAGCCGGGCGAGCAGAAGGTGCCGGACTGAGCGCAGCCCATCTTTAAATTCACCAGGACGCTACCATCTTCGCCTGACGCCGGCCCCCGGGGCTGGCCGCGGTCAGGAAAAATTAGAACGACCGTTCACAAATTTGCGATTCACGGCTAATATTGCTTTGACGGGCTGGAAACATCATGAAGGTGCTCGACCTGCGCTGTGCGCATGACCATCGGTTCGAAGGCTGGTTTGCTTCGGAGGACGATGCGCAGTCGCAGATTTCGCGCGATCTCGTTCAGTGTCCTGTTTGCGGCGACCACGCCGTGACGCGGCTGCCGAGCGCCCCGCGCCTGAATCTGTCTGGCGCGGCCGAGCGCCAGCCGGCGCCCCAGGCGCCGGTGCAGCAGGCTCAGGCGGTCCCGCCGGCGGCGCAGGTCCTGCAATCGCTGTATCTGAAGGCGGTCAGGCAGGTGCTGGCGCAGACCGAGGACGTGGGGCCGCGCTTTGCCGAAGAGGCCAGGCGCATGCATTACGACGAGGCACCGGAACGCGGCATCCGCGGGACGGCGTCGCCGGAGGAAGTGCAGGCGCTCGCCGAAGAGGGCATCGAAACGTTTCCGCTCGTGGTGCCGGATGCGCTGAAGCAGACGGCTCACTGAATCGCGTCCCGTGCCCGCCTTCGCGCCGGTGCGAGGGCGCGTTGGCCAGAACAATTTGCCGGCCGCAGCCGGCATCACTGGAGACGGGCATGGATCTCAACTACACGGCGGCCGACAACGCCTTCCGCGAGGAAGTGCGCAGCTGGCTGGAAGCCAACCTGCCGGCGGACATTCGCGCCAAGATTCTGAATCACCGCCGGCCCAACCGGGACGATCTGGTGCGCTGGCACAAGATCCTGGCGGGCAAGGGCTGGTCGGCGCCGCACTGGCCGGTCGAGTACGGCGGTACCGGCTGGAACGCGACCCAGCGCCATATCTGGGATGAGGAAAATGCCCGCGTCGGCGCGCCCGGCGTGCTGCCCTTCGGCGTCGCGATGGTCGCGCCGGTGATCATGAAGTACGGCAACGAGCAGCAGAAGTCCTACTACCTGCCGCGCATCCTGGACTGCACCGACTGGTGGTGCCAGGGCTATTCGGAGCCGGGCTCGGGCTCGGACCTGGCCTCGCTGAAGACCCGCGCCGAACTGACTCCGGACGGCAAGCACTACATCGTCAACGGCCAGAAGACCTGGACCACGCTCGGCCAGCACGCCGACATGATCTTCTGCCTGGTCCGCACCGACCCCGAAGCCAAGAAGCAGGAGGGCATTTCGTTCCTGCTGATCGACATGAAGACGCCGGGCATCACCGTGCGTCCGATCATCATGCTCGACGAGGACCACGAGGTGAACGAGGTCTTCTTCGACAACGTCAAGGTGCCGGTGGAGAACCGCGTCGGCGAGGAGAACAAGGGCTGGACCTACGCCAAGTACCTGCTTGGCCACGAGCGCACCGGCATCGCCCGCGTCGGCAATTCCAAGCGCGAGCTCGGCTTCCTGAAGCGCGTCGCGCGCCAGCAGCAGAAGAACGGCAAGCCGCTGCTGGAAGACCCGGTGTTCGGCGCCAAGGTCGCCGCGCTGGAAATCGAGCTGATGGCGCTCGAAATCACCGTGCTGCGCGTGGTGTCGAGCGAGAGCGCCGGCAAGGGCCCCGGCCCCGAGGCCTCGCTGCTGAAGATCAAGGGCACCGAGATCCAGCAGATGCTGACCGAGCTGATGGTCGAAGCGGTCGGCCCGTACGCGCAGCCGTTCGACCGCGACTACCTGGAGTGCGAGACCGAGCACGCGGTGACCGGCTACGACGATGCCGCGCCGCTGGCCGCGTACTACTTCAACTTCCGCAAGACCTCGATCTACGGCGGATCCAACGAAATCCAGAAGAACATCATCAGCCAGATGATCCTGGGGCTGTGAGGAGACAGGAACCATGAACTTCAATCTCAGCGACGAGCAGAAGCAACTGGCTGACGCGGTACGCCGCTTCATCGACAAGAGCTACGACTTCGAGTCCCGCAAGAAGGCCTACAAGAGCGAGACCGGCTACAGCGAAGCGGCATGGAGCGCGCTGGTCGAGCTCGGCCTGACCGCGCTGCCGGTGCCGGAAGCCCAGGGCGGATTCAACGGGTCGGCCATCGACATGATGGTGGTGATGCAGGAGCTGGGCCGCGGCCTGGTGGTCGAGCCGTATCTGGCGACGGTGACAGCCGCCTATGCGTTGAAGCAGGCCGGCGGCCAGGACGCCGTACTCGAACAGGTCGCCGGCGGCGAAGTCAAGCTGGCCACCGCGTTTAACGAGCGCGAGGCGCGCTATGCGCTGAACGACGTGCGGGTGACCGCCAAGGGCGGCAAGCTGAACGGCACCAAGGTCGTGGCGATCCACGGCGGCCAGGCCGACAAGCTGGTGGTGTCGGCACGTACCGGCGGCGGCAATGCCGATCAGGATGGCATCTCGCTGTTCCTGGTCGATGCGAAGGCGCCGGGCGTCACCATCCGCGACTACCGCACGATCGACAACCTGCACGCGGCCGATATCACGTTCCAGGACGCCGCCGGCGAGCTGCTGGGCACCGAAGGTCAGGGCTGGGCGCTGCTCGAGCAGGTCGCCGACTACGCCGCGGTGCTGCTGTGCGCCGAGGCCGTGGGCGTGATGGACACGCTGACCGCCGCCACCATCGAGTACGCCAAGACGCGCCAGCAGTTCGGCGTGCCGATCGCGCGCTTCCAGGCGCTGCAGCACCGCATGGTCGAGATGTTCATCCATGCCGAGCAGTCGCGCTCGATCACGCTACTGGCCGCGGCCCGCTTCGACGAGGCGAGCCCCGAGGAGCGCCGCCGCTACGTGTCCGCCGCCAAGGCGCGGGTCGGACAGGCCGCGCGCACGGTCGGCCAGGAAGCGGTGCAGATCCACGGCGGCATGGGCGTCACCGACGAACTGCCGGCCGCGCACATGTTCAAGCGGCTGACGCTGATCAACACCACCTTCGGCGACGTCGACCACCATCTTGGCCGCTTCGCCAGCCTGCCGGAATTCCAGCAGGCGGCATGATGGCCAGCCGCTGAGGCAAGCAAGGCCGCGCTCGGACAAACGTCCGGCGCGGCTTTTTGTATTCAGGGTTTCTCCCCTCTCCCGCGGGCGGGAGAAGGGCGGGGGAGAGGGCAGCGGCGGTCGCAGTACCGATGGCGGTCGACACCAGCCCCTCTTCCAACCCTCTCCCGCTGAGAGGCGAGGGAGAAACGCATTCGATACGAGGACCCAGGAGACCCCATGTCCGACACCATGTACTTCGAAGACTTCGTCGTCGGCAGTCGGCGCGAGCTCGGTTCGCGGCTGATCACCGAGGACGAGATCGTCAGCTTCGCCACGCAGTACGATCCGCAGCCCTTCCACGTCGACAGGGAGGCGGCGAAGAAAAGCATCTACGGCGGCCTGATCTCGAGCGGCTGGATGACCTGCGCGGTGATGATGCGCATGCTGGTCGACAACATGACGTCGAAGTCGGCCAGCATGGGCTCGCCCGGCGTCGACGAGATCCGCTGGCTCAAGCCGGTCTATGCCGGCGACACGCTGACCGTGTTTGTGTCGGTGCTGGACAAGCGGCCGTCGCAGTCCAAGCCGGATCGCGGCGTCGTGCACACGCAGTGGGAGGCGGTCAACCAGCGCGGCGAGCTGGTCTGCACCGTCAAGGGCATGGGCATGTACGGCCGCCGGCCGTCCTGACATTGGACAAGGAGAGAAGATGCGCACCATCGCTTCGCTGGAAGAGCTCGAGGGCCTGCAGGGGCAGGAGGTTGCCGTCAGCGACTGGACCGAGATCACGCAGCACCAGGTCAACCTGTTCGCCGAGGCGACCGGCGACCATCAGTGGATCCACGTCGATCCCGAACGCGCGCGGCGCGAATCGCCGTTCGGCGCGCCGGTCGCGCACGGCTTCCTGACGCTGTCGCTGCTGCCCGCGCTGATGCAGAGCGCGATGCAGATGCCGGGCGTCAAGATCGGCGTCAACTACGGCCTGAACCGCGTGCGCTTCACCGCGCCGGTGCCGGTCGGCAGCCGGCTGCGCGCGCGGATCAAGCTGCTGAAGGTCGAGCGCATCGCGCCGCCGCCCAATGCACCGGATCTGGTCGGCGCGCAGTCGACCTGGGAGGTCACGATCGAACGCGAGGGCAGCGATCGTCCGGTCTGCGTCGCCGAATCGATCAGCCGGCGCTATTCCTGACGCCCCGGCGCGGTGCGTCGCACCGCTTTGCGTCATCGCACCATCGTGATGCAAGGCGCGCGCGCACCGCCACGGTGCCGTGATCTCGATGCAGTCACCCACGCGGCCACAGGCCGCGTTCTTTTTTGGTGGCACGCTAGTTGCAGAAGTCCCTGCCGGGGTGCGTTCTTCCTCGAACACCAATACGAGCTAGGGAGCTGCAATGAAACGACGTGAGATATTGAAGCTGTCGGCGGTGGCCGCCGCGGCGATGATCGGTACCAGTCCGCTGGCGATCGCGCAATCAAAAGAGCCGATCAAGGTGGGCGTGCTGCATTCGCTGTCGGGCACGATGGCGATCTCGGAGACGTCGCTGAAGGACGTCGCGCTGATGGCCATCGACGAGATCAACAAGAGCGGCGGCGTGCTGGGCCGCAAGCTGGTCCCGGTGGTCGTCGATCCCGCGTCGAACTGGCCGCTGTTCGCCGAGAAGGCGCGCCAGCTGATCAGCAACGACAAGGTCGCGGTGACCTTCGGCTGCTGGACCTCGGTGTCGCGCAAGTCGGTGCTGCCGGTCTACGAGGAACTGAACGCGCTGCTGTTCTATCCGGTGCAGTACGAGGGCGAGGAGATGTCGAAGAACGTCTTCTACACCGGCGCCGCGCCGAACCAGCAGGCCATTCCCGCGGTCGAGTACCTGATGAGCAAGGAGGGCGGGGGCGCGAAGCGCTTCTTCCTGCTGGGCACCGACTACGTGTATCCGCGCACCACCAACAAGATCCTGCGCGCCTTCCTGAAGAGCAAGGGCGTGGCCGACAAGGATATCGAGGAGGTCTACACGCCGTTCGGCCACAGCGATTACCAGACCATCGTCGCCAACATCAAGAAGTTCTCGCAGGGCGGCCGCACCGCGGTGATCTCGACGATCAACGGCGATTCCAACGTGCCGTTCTACAAGGAACTGGGCAACGCGGGCCTGAAGGCCAAGGACGTGCCGGTGGTGGCGTTCTCGGTCGGCGAGGAAGAGCTGCGCGGCATCGACACCAAGCCGCTGGTCGGCCATCTGGCCGCATGGAACTACTTCATGTCGGTCAAGAACCCGGAGAACGACGCGTTCAAGAAGCAATGGGCGGCCTGGGTCAAGGCGAACAACCTGCCGGGCGGCGACAAGCGCGTGACCAACGATCCGATGGAGGCCACCTACGTCGGCATCCACATGTGGGCGCAGGCGGTCAAGAAGGCCGGCACCACCGACCCGAACAAGGTCCGCGCCGCGATGATCGGCCAGACCTTCAAGGCGCCGAGCGGCTTCACGCTGACGATGGGCGAGAACCACCATCTGTACAAGCCGGTGATGATCGGCGAGGTCAAGGGCGACGGCCAGTTCTCGGTGGTCTGGAAGACGCCGAAGCCGCTGCGTGCGCAACCGTGGAGCCCGTTCATCGCGGGCAACGAGGGCAAGCCGGACAAGGTGATGTAAGGCCAGGCCCGGGTGGGGGAGGCCACCCGGCTTTTCCGGCCGTCTCCCGCACGCGGGACGGCCGGCGGCACGGCACCGCAGCCGTGCCTCTCTCTTTCACCGAATTCCGATACCGATTTCATGCCTCGACCCCTGCTGCCCCGAGCGCCCTGGTGGCGCGCCACGCTCGCCGTGCTGCTGTTGCTGGCGGCGCCCGCGCTGTGGGCGGCCGCCGCGCTGACCCAGGCCGATCTGCAGCCCCTGGCCGACGACGATTTCGATGCCAAGCGCGCGGCCATCGCCGCGCTGGCCAAGGCCGATCCGAAGCAGGCCGGTCCGATCCTGCAGGCGCTGCAGGACGACACGCTGCAGTTCGCGCCGGGCATCGGCATGGTGCGCGTCGACGGCGAGCGCGCGATCGACGCGATCACCGGCAAGCCGGTCGAGGTCGATGCCGGCGCGCTGCTATCGCTGACGCTGAACAACAGCCTGCGCGCGCAGGTCGACGGCGCGGCCGGCAGCCTGCTGCTGAGCTCCCCGGACGCCACGGTGCGCGCGCGGGCGATCGCGGCGCTGCTCGAGCGTCCCGAGGACGCGCCGCGCGAGGCCGTCGCCGCCGCGCGCCAGTCGGAGGCCGACACCGCGTTGCGCGCCAGACTCGACGTGATCTGGGCCAATACCGTGCTCGCCGACGGCAGCCGCGAAGAGCGGCTGGAAGCGATCGGCATTCTGGGCCGCGACAGCGATCCGGCCACGCGCCAGCGGCTGCAGCCTCTGGTCGAGCGCGATGACAGCGGCCAGTACCGCGAGCCCGACGCACAGTTGCGTGCCGCCGCGCAGCAGGCCCTCGACAATTTGCGCGCCAGCGAACGCCAGGCCGAACTGATCGGCAACCTGTTCGCCGGCCTGAGCCTGGGCAGCGTGCTGCTGCTGGCCGCGCTGGGCCTGGCCATCACCTATGGCCTGATCGGCGTGATCAACATGGCCCACGGCGAATTCCTGATGATCGGCGCCTATGCGACCTGGCTGGTGCAGTCGCTGTTCCGCGCCTATCTGCCCGATGCCTTCGACTGGTATCTGCCGGCGGCCTTGCCCGCGGCCTTCCTCGCCGCCGCCGCGGTCGGCTTCGTGCTGGAGCGGCTGGTGCTGCGCCATCTGTACGGCCGTCCGCTGGAAACGCTGCTGGCGACGTTCGGCATCAGCCTGCTGCTGATGCAGGCGGTACGGATGCTGTTCGGCGCGCAGAACGTCGAGGTGGCGAACCCCAGCTGGATGAGCGGCGGCGTGCAGTGGATGCCTGGGCTGGTGATCCCGTACAACCGCATCGTCATCGTCGTGTTCGCGCTGGCCGTGGTGGCGATCGCCTGGGCCGTGCTCAATCGCACCCGGCTCGGACTGTTCGTGCGCGCCACCACGCAGAACCGCACGATGGCGGCGTGCGTCGGCGTACGGACCTGGAAGGTCGACAGCTATGCGTTTGCCTTCGGCGCGGGCATCGCCGGGCTCGGCGGCTGCGCGTTGTCGCAGATCGGCAATGTCGGCCCCGACCTGGGGCAGGCCTACATCATCGATTCCTTCATGGTGGTCGTGCTGGGCGGCGTCGGGCAGCTGGCCGGCACCATCGTCGGCGCCTTCGGCCTGGGGATCATCAACAAGTTCATCGAGCCGTTCTACGGCGCGGTGCTGGCCAAGATCATCGTCCTGGTGCTGATCGTGCTGTTCATCCAGAAGCGGCCGCAGGGACTGTTCGCGCTCAAGGGGCGCAGCGCGGAGGCATGATGCAAGGTTCGATCGATCCCGGAACGCGCGCTTTCACGCTGGCGGTGCCCGCGCGCCAGCCGCTGTTCTCCACGCGCGGCTGGCTGGTGCTGGCGCTGGTCGCGCTGCTCGCCGCCGTGGTGGTGCCGGTGTGCGCGCTGGTGCTGCCCGACACGCATCCGCTGCATCTGTCGGCCTATGCGCTGACGCTGATCGGCAAGATCATGTGCTTCGCGCTGGCGGCGATCGCGCTCGATCTGGTGTGGGGCTACTGCGGCATCCTGAGCCTGGGCCACGGGCTGTTCTTCGCGCTCGGCGGCTATGCGATGGGCATGTACCTGATGCGCGCGATCGGCCGCGACGGTGTCTATCGCAGCGAGCTGCCCGACTTCATGGTGTTCCTCGACTGGAAGGAGCTGCCGTGGTTCTGGCACGGCACCGAGCATCTTGGCTACGCGCTGCTGCTGGTGGTGCTGGTGCCCGGCGTGCTGGCCTGGCTGTTCGGCTTCTTCGCGTTCCGCTCGCGCATCAAGGGCGTCTACCTGTCGATCATCACGCAGGCGATGACCTATGCCGCGATGCTGCTGTTCTTCCGCAACGAGACAGGCTTCGGCGGCAACAACGGCTTCACCGACTTCAAGCGCATCGCCGGCTTTGCCATCGCCGCACCGGAGACGCGCACCGTGCTGTTCGTGCTGACGGCGTTCGCGCTGCTGGGCGGGCTGATCGCCTGCCGCTATATCGTGACGTCGAAGCTCGGCCGCGTGGTCACCGCGGTGCGCGACGCCGAGACGCGCGTGATGTTCTCCGGCTACAACCCGCTCGGCTACAAGCTGTTCGTCTGGACCTTCTCGGCGGTGCTGTGCGGCATCGCGGGCGCGCTGTATGTGCCGCAGGTCGGCATCATCAATCCGGGCGAGATGTCGCCGGCGAACTCGATCGAGATGGCGGTCTGGGTCGCCGTCGGCGGACGCGGCACGCTGATCGGCCCGGTGATCGGCGCCTTCCTGGTCAATGGCGCGAAGACGCTGTTCACCGCGCATTTCGCCGAGTACTGGCTGTTCCTGCTCGGCGCGATGTTCGTGCTGGTCACGCTGTATCTGCCCAACGGCGTGGTCGGCCTGCTGGCACGCCTGCGCCGCGCCGACGGTGCGCGCGTGCCGGCGCCGTCCGCCGCCTCCGCTTCGTCCGCTTCGTCCGTGCCGCCGCCGACGCCCGCCGCACCGATCGCCGCACCAATCCCGGTGCCGGCTGCCCGCAGCGGAGGAGAAGCATGATCGCCGCAACGCAACCGAACCCAGATCCGCGCCACGACGCGGCGCAGGCGGAAAGCGGCGACGCCACCGGCCTGGGCCGCGTGCTCGAGCGCGGCACCATCGATGTCTCGCACGGCCCGATCCTGTATCTGGAAGACGTCACCGTGCAGTTCGACGGCTTTCGCGCGCTGAACCGGCTGACGCTGTCGATCGACCACGGCGAGCTGCGCTGCGTGATCGGCCCCAATGGCGCGGGCAAGACCACGATGATGGACGTGATCACCGGCAAGACCGGGCCGCGCAATGCCTCGGTCAGCGGCCGCGTGTTTCTCGGCCAGAGCATCGACCTGATGCGGCTGAACGAGCCGACCATCGCGCAGACCGGCATCGGCCGCAAGTTCCAGAAGCCCACCGTGTTCGAGCAGCACGCGGTGTGGGAGAACTTGGAGCTGGCGATGAAGGCCGACAAGCGCTGGTGGTCGTCGCTGCGCGCGCGGCTCGGCGCCGATGGCCGCCGCCGCATCGAGCAGACGCTGGCGTTGACGGGCCTGGAAGACGAGGCCTACCGGCCGGCGGGGCTGTTGTCGCACGGCCAGAAGCAGCGTCTCGAGATCGGCATGCTGCTGATGCAGCAGCCGCAGTTGCTGCTGCTCGACGAGCCGGTGGCCGGCATGACCGACGAGGAAACGATGCAGCTGGCCAGGCTGCTCAATGGCCTGCGCGGCAGTTGCTCGATGATGGTGGTCGAGCACGACATGGAATTCGTCGCCGCGCTGGCCGGCGAGTCCGGCAAGGTTACGGTGCTGGCGGAAGGCAGCGTGCTGGCCGAGGGCACGCTGGACGCCGTCAAGCGCGACGAACGCGTGATCGAATCGTATTTGGGGCGCTGAACTGCGGCGCCGAACTGCGGCGCGGAATGGAAGCGCAGAAAGGAAAACCGATGCTGCAAGTCAGCGGATTGAACCAGTACTACGGCGGCAGCCATATCCTGCGCGACGTCAGCTTCGACGTGCCGGAGGGCCGTCTGACCACGCTGCTCGGCCGCAACGGCGTGGGCAAGAGCACGCTGCTGAAATGCCTGATGGGCGTGGTGCCGACCCGCAGCGGCACGATCCGCTGGCACGGCCGCACGCTGGACAAGGCGCCGCCCTACGAGCGCGTCGCCGCGGGCCTGGGCTATGTGCCGCAGGGCCGCGAGATCTTTCCGCGGCTGACGGTCGAAGAAAACCTGCTGATCGGTGCGGCCAGCCGCGGCAAGCCGGCCGGCGTGCCCGACCGGATCTACCAGCTGTTTCCGGTGCTGCGCACGATGCGGCTGCGCCGCGGCGGCGATCTGTCGGGCGGGCAGCAACAGCAGCTGGCGATCGGCCGTGCGCTGATGAGCGAGCCGAAGCTGCTGATCCTCGACGAGCCCACCGAAGGCATCCAGCCGTCGATCATCCAGGACATCGGACGCGCGCTGCGGTTGCTGGTCGACGAGTTCGGCATGACAGTGCTGCTGGTCGAGCAGTACTACGAGTTCGCGCGCCATCTGGCCGACCATTACGTGGTGATGAGCCGCGGCGAGGTGGTGGCCAGCGGCGAGGGCGGCCGCATGGAGGAGCACGGCGTGCGGGAGATGATCGCGGTCTAGGCCGCGTTCCGTCTTCGCGTTCGCTTCCGCCTCCGCCGAGTCCATGCGCCATCCCGATTTTCCCGCCGACGATCCTGCCGCGACGATGGCCATGCCGGCCGCGTGGCACGCCAGCCTGCGGCTGCGCTTCGCGGTGCGCGGCGAACGCAGCGCGCTGGTCGAGCGGCGGCACGCCGGGCCCTTGATGGTGCAGAAGCCGCTGTATCCGGAAGGGGGCATCTGCCATGC
Organism: Cupriavidus gilardii; assembly: GCF_013347325.1. Classification (NCBI taxonomy): domain Bacteria; kingdom Pseudomonadati; phylum Pseudomonadota; class Betaproteobacteria; order Burkholderiales; family Burkholderiaceae; genus Cupriavidus; species Cupriavidus gilardii. The sequence continues at coordinate 1,050,476 of NZ_CP054626.1, forward strand.
GGTGGTGCTGCATCCGCCGGCCGGCATCGCGGGCGGCGACCTGCTCGACATCGATATCGGCATCGAGCCGGGCGCGCACGCGGTACTGGCCACGCCGGGCGCGACCAAGTGGTACAAGTCGCTCGGCCGCGACGCCAGCCAGCGCGTGCGCATTGCGGTCGCGCCCGGCGCGAGGCTGGACTGGCTGCCGCAGGAGAACATCGTGTTCGACGATGCGCGCGCGCGGCTCGCGACCACGGTGGAGGTCGCCCCGGGCGCCAGCGCGATCGGCTGGGATGCGCTGGTGCTCGGCCGGCAGGCCTCCGGCGAGCAGTGGCGGCGCGGCACCGCGTGGATGGACACGCGCATCGGGCAAGGCACGCGCACGCTGTGGCGCGAGCATGCCCGCCTCGAAGCCGATTCGCCGCTGCGCCATGCACGCGTGGGCCTGGACGGCGTGCCGGTGCTGGGCACGCTGTGGGCCGTCGGCGCAGGCGCGACGCAGGACCTGGCCGAGCAGCTTGCCGAAAGCCTGCCGTATCGGCCCGATCTGCGTGCCGGCGTGACGTGCCTGGCCGACGCCGAGCAGCCGATGCTGCTGCTGCGCGTGCTGGGCGCGCGCATCGAGCCGGTGCGCGAGCTGATGGTGGCGGCGTGGGCCGCCTTGCGGATGCCGATCCATGGGGTAGCGGCCAGGCCGCTGCGGCTGTGGGCGACGTAACGAGTCGATGCAACGCGTCGACGTAATCGGTCGATGCAATCAGTCGATGTAACAGCGGAATACCGAGGACGGGCGATGGAACTGACGCCAAGAGAGAAGGACAAGCTGCTGATCTTCACCGCCGCGCTGCTGGCCGAGCGCCGCCGCGCGCGCGGGCTGAAGCTGAACTATCCGGAGGCGGTCGCCATGATCACCGCCGCGATCATGGAGGGCGCGCGCGATGGGTGCACCGTCGCCGAGCTGATGCATGCGGGCACCACGGTGCTGTCGCGCGAGGACGTGATGGATGGCGTCGCCGAGATGATCGCGGAAATCCAGGTCGAGGCGACCTTTCCAGACGGGACCAAGCTGGTCACCGTGCACCAGCCGATCGTCTGAGGACCTGCATCGCTGGGTTTCACCGAGATTTCGTTTTCTACCGAGGACCAACATGGCCGGTTTGATTCGCTTCCTTCCCTTCCAACAGGCGATGCCGCGCGGGCTCGCGCGCGTTGCCACATGTCTGCCGGCCGCGGCAGCCGTGCTTGCCAGCGGGCCGGCACTGGCACATCCGGGCCACGATGTCGCCAGCGTCGGCGCCAGTCTGGCGTCCGGCCTGCTGCATCCGCTGACCGGAGCCGACCATCTGCTGGCGATGGTGGCGGTCGGCGTCTGGAGCGCGCTGGCGGTGGGTGGCGCAGGCGCGGGCGGCGGCACGGGTGTTGGCCTGGTTCGCGTGCCGCTGGCGTTCGTTGCGCTGATGCTGGTTGGCGCCGCGCTGGGCCTCGCCGGCATTGCCCTGCCTGCGGTCGAGCCGATGATCGCCGCCTCGCTGCTGGTGATTGGCCTGCTGGTTGCGCTGCGCGCGCGGCTGCCGGCCGGCGTCGCGATGGCGCTGGTCGGCGGCTTCGCACTGTTCCATGGCCATGCGCACGGTGCCGAGCTGCCCGCAACCGCCGGCGCGCTGCCCGCGGTGCTGGCCTATGTCGGCGGCTTCGCGCTGGCGACGATGACGCTGCATCTGGCGGGCATCGCCGCCGGCACCGTGCTGCGCCGGCATGCGCCGTGGCTCGCACGCGCCCTTGGCGCCGGCGTCGCGCTGTATGGCGTCGGGCTGATGGTGGCTTGAATCCGCAAGGGCCGAAGACAGGAGACGCCATGATTCCCGGTGAACTGATTCCCGCCGACGGCGAGATCGAGCTGAACGCTGGCCGCGCGACGATACGGCTGGCAGTCGCCAATACCGGCGACCGGCCGATCCAGGTCGGCTCGCATTTCCATTTCCACGAGACCAACGCCGCGCTGGACTTCGATCGCGATGCCGCGCGCGGCTTCCGGCTCAATATCGCCGCCGGCACCGCGGTGCGCTTCGAGCCGGGGCAGTCGCGCACCGTCGAACTGGTCGCCCTCGATGGCGACCGCATCGTCTACGGCTTCAACGGCAAGATCATGGGAGCGCTGTGATGGCGTTGACGATCGGAAGGCAGGCTTATGCCGAGATGTTCGGGCCGACCACCGGCGACCGCGTGCGCCTGGCCGATACCGCGCTGGTCATCGAGGTCGAGAAGGACTTCACGATCTACGGCGAGGAGGTCAAGTTCGGCGGCGGCAAGGTGATCCGCGACGGCATGGGGCAGAGCCAGCGGCTGGCGCGCGACTGCGTCGACACGGTGATCACCAATGCGCTGATCGTCGACCATTGGGGCATCGTCAAGGCCGATATCGGCATCAAGGACGGCCGCATCGCCGGTATCGGCAAGGCCGGCAACCCCGATATCCAGCCCGGCGTGTCCATCGTCATCGGTCCCGGTACCGAAGTGATCGCGGGCGAGGGGATGATCGTGACCGCCGGCGGCATCGACAGCCATATCCACTTCATCTGCCCGCAGCAGATCGAGGAGGCGCTGATGAGCGGCGTCACCACGATGATCGGCGGCGGCACCGGTCCGGCTACCGGCACCTATGCGACCACGGTGACGCCGGGCCCCTGGCACATGGAGCGGATGCTGCAGGCGGTGGACGCCTATCCGATGAATATCGGCCTGCTCGGCAAGGGCAACGCCAGCCTGCCGCAGCCGATCGTCGAGCAGGTCGAGGCCGGCGCGATCGGGCTGAAGCTGCACGAGGACTGGGGCACCACGCCGGCGGCGATCGATACCTGCCTGTCGGTGGCCGACGCCACCGACGTGCAGGTCGCGATCCATACCGATACGCTGAACGAGGGCGGCTTCGTCGAGGCGACCATCGCCGCGTTCAAGGGCCGCACCATCCATACCTATCACACCGAAGGCGCCGGCGGCGGGCACGCGCCGGACATCATCAAGGTCTGCGGCGAGGCCAACGTGCTGCCGTCGTCGACCAATCCGACGCGGCCCTACACGATCAATACGATCGACGAGCATCTGGACATGCTGATGGTCTGCCATCACCTCGATCCGTCGATCGCCGAGGACATCGCCTTTGCCGAGAGCCGGATTCGCCGCGAGACCATCGCGGCCGAGGATATCCTGCACGACCTCGGCGCGTTCTCGATGATCTCCAGCGATTCGCAGGCGATGGGGCGCGTCGGCGAGGTGATCCTGCGCACCTGGCAGACCGCGCACAAGATGGCGATGCAGCGCGGCAAGCTGCCCGGCGATCCGCACGATGCGCGCGGCGGGCACGACAACTTCCGCGTCAAGCGCTATGTCGCGAAGTACACGATCAATCCGGCGCTGACGCATGGGGTGGCACACGAGGTTGGCTCGATCGAGGTCGGCAAGTGGGCGGACCTGGTGCTGTGGAAGCCGGCGTTCTTCGGCGTCAAGCCGAGCCTGATCCTGAAGGGCGGCATGATCGCCGCCGCGGCGATGGGCGATCCCAATGCGTCGATCCCGACGCCGCAGCCGGTGCACTATCGGCCGATGTTCGCCAGCGCCGGCGGTGCGCTGCACCGGTCTTCGCTGACCTTCGTGTCGCAGGCCGCGCTGGCCGCGGATGTGGGCGGGCGTTATGGGCTGCAGAAGACGCTGTCGGCGGTGCGCGGCACACGCACGGTCAGCAAGCGCGACATGGTCCACAACGACTGGCAGCCCACCGTCACCGTCGATCCCGAGACCTATCAGGTGGTTGCCGACGGCCAACTGCTGACCTGCGAGCCGGCCACCTCGCTGCCGATGGCGCAGCGCTATTTCCTGTTCTGACGATGCACAAGATCGACAAGCATCTTCCCGCGCCGCACGGCATCGCGCCGGTTCTGGTGCGTCGCGCGCCTAAGCTGGTGCTGCCGTTCGGCGACCGCAGCAAGAGCCGCCTGCGCGCCGTGCTCGACAACGGCGAGGAAGCGGCAATCTTCCTGCCGCGCGGCACGGTGCTGCGCGGCGGCGATCTGCTGGTGAGCGCCGACGGCACGTTGGTCGAGGTACAGGCGGCAGCGGAATCGGTGCTGCAAGTACGGGCCGGCGATCCGCACGCACTGATGCGCGCGGCCTACCATCTCGGCAACCGGCACACGCCGGTCGAGATCGGCCGCGATTATCTGCGCCTCGAATACGACCCGGTGCTGGCGGACATGCTGATGCGCCTGGGCGTGCAGGCAGAACGTGCCGAGCTGCCGTTCGAGCCGGAAGCCGGCGCCTACGGCGGCGGCCACAAGCACGGCCACGACGCGACCTTCGCCGAGGACTACGCGGCGGCGCAGGCGGTGTTTCACGAGCATCATGGGCACCCGCACCCGCACCCGCACCCGCACCCGCACTCGCACTCGCACTCGCACTCGCACTCGCACTCGCACTCGCACTCGCACTCGCACTCGCACTCGCATGACCATGATCATTCGCATGGGGATCAAGGACACCATGCCGGCTGCAATCACTCTCACTGAGTCGCTCGCGCTGCCATGACCCAACTCCCGCAACTGCTGTCCCTGCTGCATCTGGCCTCGCCGGCGTTGCCGATCGGCGGGTTCAGCTATTCGCAAGGGCTGGAGGCGGCGATCGAATGCGGCATCGTGCGGGATGCCGACAGTGCGCGGCAGTGGATTCGCGACAATCTGCTGCACGTCCAGGCGCATGCCGAAGGACCGCTGTGGCTGCTGCTGCATCGTGCGTGGTGCGTGGGCGACCGCGATGGCGTGCGGCATTGGAACGATTGGTTTCATCAAAGCCGGGAGACCGCCGAGTTACGGCTCGAGACCGAGCAAATGGGATGGTCGCTGGCGCGGCTCGTCGCGCAGATGGAATGGGGCGAGCCGGCGTTGCGCGCTGGCCTGGCGGCGATGTCGCCGGTATGCCTGCCGACGGCGTTCGCGGCCGCCTGCGTCGCGCTGCAGGTCGACGAGCGCGACGGGCTGGTGGCCTACTGCTTCAATTGGGCCGAGAACCAGATCGCCGCGGCGATCAAGGCAGTGCCGCTGGGGCAGGTCGCCGGCCAGCAGATCCTGCGCGCCATGCATGGCTGCGTGCTGGACGCCGTGGCCGAGGCAGCGCGCCGCGCCGATGCCGAGCCGCCCGCGTTGTCCACGCTGTCGCCGATGCTCGGCCTGCTGTCGGCGCGCCACGAAACGCAGTACTCCCGGCTGTTCCGCTCCTGAGCGCAGCCGCATATCGAATCGGAAGAGACATCATGACCCGTACCAAGACACTTCCTCCGCTGCGCGTCGGCGTCGGCGGCCCGGTCGGCTCCGGCAAGACCACGTTGCTCGAGATGCTGTGCAAGGCCATGCGCGAGCGCTACGACCTGGTGGCGATCACCAACGACATCTACACCAAGGAGGATCAGCGCCTGCTGACGATCTCCGGAGCACTGCCGGCCGAGCGCATCATGGGCGTGGAAACCGGCGGCTGCCCGCATACCGCGATCCGCGAGGACGCATCGATCAACCTGGAGGCGGTCGACCGCATGCTGGCGCGCTTTCCCGATGCCGACGTGGTGTTCATCGAATCCGGTGGCGACAATCTGGCGGCGACGTTCAGCCCCGAGCTGTCCGATCTGACGATCTACGTGATCGATGTGGCCGGCGGCGAGAAGATTCCGCGCAAGGGCGGGCCGGGCATCACCAAGTCGGATCTGCTGGTGATCAACAAGACCGACCTCGCGCCGTATGTTGGCGCCAACCTTGAGGTAATGGAAAGCGACGCGCGCAAGATGCGCGGGGAACGGCCTTTCGTGATGGGGAGCGTCAAGTCGGGGCAGGGTCTTGACGCGGTGATCCGCTTTATCGAGCGGCAGGGCATGCTGGCAATGTAGCCCGGCGGCCGATGCCGTCACGCGGCATTTTGTCCGGCGGCGCGCTTGCGGGCGAGGGCACGTGCGACCGAGGCGACCAGATCCTGGTCGTCATTATCGAGCCTTGCCATATAACGCCGCGCATTGCGTTGCGCGGTAGTTTCTTCCGCACCGAACGGCGTGCGCAATTCCTCGACCGTCAATACCGAGTTGTCGCCATCGAACTTCAACATTTCGCCGGGAGGAACGCCGAGGGTGTCGGCCAGCGTGCAGATGTTGATCAGGGCCACGTTGCGCAGCCCGCGCTCGATGCCGCTGAGGTAGGAGCGCGCCATTCCGCTTTCGAGCGCGAGTTTTTCCTGCGACCAGCCCCTTTGTTTGCGCAGGGCCGTTAGTCTTTGGCCAAATAGCTTGAGAGGATCGCCGATCATGGTAAGGGGGAGAGAGGAATTTGAAGGAAGTTAAGGGATTTGCCTGATCGACTCGACATCCTAGAGTCCGTCGCACAATCGGTGTCAGACAACATAACCTTCGATATAAACACTATAGATTGCGTAAAGTGTTGAAAATCTGCGCCGGCATCGGGAAATCAAAAGCACGTAACGCTTTTTTCTCATGTTCGGAGGTGAATGTCATACAGGTATTCACCTGAATCGATCTCTCAATAAACTAAAGAGCAGCGCGTTTTCCTTAAGGACGGGCGACGGCAATCCGCCGGCGGTGCCGCCGATGCGAGCCGCGCACCGCGCACTCGAGCGCGTCCAATGAAAAAGGCCCCCAGCTTGCGCTGGGGGCCTTCGGTGCCGGAGCTGCTTCCCGTTCAGCGGCGGGCGTATTGCGTCGCGCCGAACAGGATCTCGCGTTCCTTGTCGGTGTGCAGCGGCTTGCGCTCCCGTGCCAGTACCTCGACGCCGCGCTTGACCGCCGGACGTTCGGCGATCGTATTGAACCAGCGCTTCAGATGCGGATAGTCGTCCAGTTCGATGCCCTGGTTCTGCCAGCTGCGCAGCCACGGGAAGGTCGCGATATCGGCGATCGTATATTCGTCGCCGGCCAGCCAGGGGCGATTCGACAACTGCTTGTCGATCACGCCATAGAGGCGGCGCGCCTCATTGGTATAGCGGTTGATCGCATATTCGATTTTCTCCGGCGCATAGATGCGGAAATGATGCGCCTGGCCCAGCATCGGGCCGACGCCGCCCATCTGGAACATCAGCCATTGCAGCGTTTCGTATTTGCCGCGCACGTCTTCGGGCAGAAACTTGCCGGTCTTGCCGGCCAGATACACCAGGATCGCACCCGATTCGAACAACGAGATCGGTTTGCCGTCCGGCCCTTCGCTGTCGACGATCGCCGGGATCTTGTTATTCGGGCTGATCTTCAGAAATTCCTCGCCGAACTGGTCGCCGGCTCCGATATTGATGGGGTGCACCTGGTAGGGCAGGCCGCACTCTTCCAGCATGATATGAACCTTATGGCCATTGGGCGTGGCCCAGCTGTAGACATCGATCATCGAGGAAGCTCCTGGACGGGAGAAAGGCGCCGCAGACTCGGCAGCGCAGCGCCGGTTGAATGGACCGACGCATTTAATCACAGAAGAAAAAAACGCGCAGACAGGCTGCGCGTGGATGGCTCGCTGCCGGCGCAGCTGCCCTGGAGTCGTGCGGCCGGAGGGCCGCCGGATGCTGTTTATCGTGAAGACCGCATCAGCCGCCGCGGGTGACCGGCATCTGGACTTCGTCCGGATTCAGGCTCATGTGCTTGGCCAGTTCCAGCTTGGCGATCGCGTTGCGGTGCACCTCGTCCGGACCGTCGGCCAGACGCAGCGTGCGCTGGTGCGCCCACCACGAGGCCAGCGGGAAATCTTCCGACACGCCGGCGGCGCCATGCACCTGGATCGCCCAGTCGATGACCTTCAGCGCGACATTGGGCGCCACCACCTTGATCATCGCGATCTCGGCCTTGGCGACCTTGTTGCCGACCGTGTCCATCATGTACGCGGCCTTCAGCGTCAGCAGGCGCGCCATCTCGATCTCGCAGCGGGCCTCGGCGATGCGCTCCTGCGTGACGCCATGGCGGGCGATCTGCTTGCCGAATGCGACCCGTTCCAGGCTGCGCTTGCACATCAGTTCCAGCGCACGCTCTGCCACGCCGATGCTGCGCATGCAGTGGTGGATGCGGCCCGGGCCGAGGCGGCCCTGGGCGATCTCGAAGCCGCGGCCCTCGCCCAGCAGGATGTTGTCCGCCGGCACGCGCACGTTCTTCAGCTCGATTTCCATGTGGCCGTGCGGCGCATCGTCATAGCCGAATACCGGCAGATGGCGCTTGACGGTGATGCCCGGCGTATCGGCCGGCACCACGATCATCGACTGCTGCTCGTGACGGCCCGCATCGGGATTGGTCTTGCCCATCACGATATAGACCTTGCAGCGCGGGTCGCCGGCGCCCGACGACCACCACTTGGTGCCGTTGATCACGTAATGGTCGCCATCGCGCTCGATGCGGCAGCGGATATTGGTCGCGTCGGACGAGGCCACGTCCGGCTCGGTCATCAGGAAGGCGGAGCGGATCTCGCCGCGCAGCAGCGGCTCCAGCCACTTGTCCTTCAGTTCCTCGGAGGCGTAGCGCTCCAGCGTTTCCATGTTGCCGGTGTCGGGCGCCGCGCAGTTGAACACCTCGGGCGACCAGGGCACACGGCCCATGATTTCGCACAGCGTCGCGTATTCCAGGTTGGACAGCCCTTCGGGCGCGCGCTTCGAACGCGGCAGGAACAGGTTCCACAGGCCGGCCTCGCGCGCCAGCGGCTTCAGTTCCTCGATCAGCTGGCTCGGCACCCAGGCGTTGCCGGCCTTGCGATTGGCCTGGATCTCGGCGTGGAAGCGCTTCTCGTTCGGATAGATGTGCTGGTCGAAGAAAGCCAGCAGCCTGGCGCGCATTTCCTTGACCTTGGGCGAGTATTCGAAATCCATGGTGTCTCCTCACAACCCCTGCGATTTGGCCCCGCCGGGGCTGCCGTCCCGCATGAGGGGCGGAGCGGCAGGCGGCGGGCGGGCGCGATATACGCCGACTGAGGCCACTCTATCCGATTCGATGGAATATGAAAAATGAATTTTCTAGATCCGATGGTATCAATCTGCTGCATTCCATGACACAATCGCCGCCATGCAGCTCTCCCGCATCGACCTGAACCTGTTCGTCGTGTTTGACGCCATCTATACCGAAGGCAGCATCACGGCGGCCGCCCGGCAGCTGAACCTGACGCAGCCGGCGGTCAGCCATGCGCTCGGCCGATTGCGCACGCTGTTCGACGAGCCGCTGTTCGAGCGGCGCGGGCAGGGCATGGCGCCGACCCCGCTGGCGCGCTCGCTGGCCGGGGAGGTACGCACCGCGTTGCAGTCGTTCGCGCGGACGCTGCAGGACACGCCGCATTTCGATCCGGCGGCGACGGTGCGGCGCTTCACCATCGGCATGCGCGACGCGCTGGAATCGACGCTGCTGCCGCCGCTGATGTCGCGCGTCGCCGCGGTGGCGCCGCACGTCGACATCGCCGCGGTCCGCTTCGACCGCCGCGAGATGGAATCGGAACTGCTGGCCGGCACGCTCGATGCCGCGATCGATATCCTGCTGCCGGTCTCGCCGGCAATCCACCACGCGCAGTTCATGGCCGACCCGATGGTGGTGCTGGCCCGGCGCGACCATCCCTTGGTGAAGAAGGAATTGACGCTGGAGCGCTATCTGGCCGCCGAGCACGTGCACGTGTCGTCGCGGCGGCGCGGGGCGGGGCTGGAAGACCAGGCGCTGCACCGGATGGGCATGACGCGGCGCGTGCGGCTGCGCTGCCAGCACTACGCGGCGGCGTGCCGCATCGTCAGCTGCACCGACCTGCTGGCGACGCTGCCGCTGCGCTATGCGCGCATCGCCAACGAGGCGTACGGCAACCGCCTGCTGACGCTGCCGTTCAAGGTGCCGTCATTGGAACTGCACTTGTACTGGCATGCGGGCGGGGAGAATGACGGCGCCAACCGGTGGTTGCGGGAGCAGCTGGGGGCGGTGATCGGAGAGCTGGGCACGGGTATGGCGGACGTTTCGAGCTGACGAGCGTCCGCCGTTGCCGCCGGGCGGCCGCCATCTGGCGCAAGGCGGCAAGAAGCGGTTCACCCGGCCTGCTATGCGTCATCCGTGGACGTCGTCGTGCCTGTCGTGGCGGTTGTCGCCGATGTAGCGGATGTTCCGGTCGTAGCCGGTGCCTCGGTTGTAGCCGGTGCCTCGGTCGTAGCCCGCACCTCGGTCGTAGCCGGAGCCTGGGTCGTAGCCGGTGCCTGGGTCGTAGCCCGAGCCTCGGTCGTAGCCGGAGCCACGGGTGTAGCCTGTATCGCGGCTGTGGGCGTCGTGGTTGACGTATTGGCGCCAGGCGCCGCGGGTCTCGTGCTTCTTTGGTTCGAGATTGACTGTGCCCGCTTCCTGACGATTCCGTTGGGGATGGGGCCGCCGTCCAGGCTTTGCGGCATGGAGACGAGCGGGCTTCGCGTCGCCATCAGCGCGGTATGCGTCTTCATGAATTTCGCGTTCAACTCTTCGAGTTCCCCAGTCAGCTGCAATCGCTCCTGATGCAGGGCCGCAAGTTGCAGCCGCAGCTTCTCGGTTTCCGCGCGTAATCCATCGCGTTCGGTATCCGCCTGCTGCCGTGCGCTCCGTTCCGCCTCCAGGGTTTGTTGCAACTCTTGCAGCTGGGATTGAAGCGCCTCGACGGTCGGGCCGATCGGCGGCATTTCATCGGGCCGCGGCGGAACATCGAGCGGGCGCGCCGGCACTTCCTGCGGCGGCTGGCCGGCAATCTCGTTTGCTGCTTGATCGTTGAGCCCACGCTGGAACGCCCAATGGTCCATGCGTTCCGCAATGTTGGCCTTGACTCTCAATTCGGGAGCCCGGTGAGCCAGCAAGACTTTCAGCGGAGCAACTTCATTGGCGTTTGCCGGGGGCGCTGCCATGGCGCCAGTCAGCTGCCGGGTCGCGTTGGGCCGGCGCGTCAGTCGTTTTGCGGTGATGTGGGTGCACGCGGCGAGATGGTGTCCCAGGCGCCTGTCATGTCCCCGGCCGATCCAGTCTCTGCCACCGAGTTGGGCCGGCATGTAGGCGAGCCCATGACCACGGAAATTTTCCCCGACACACACCTTGATCTGCACGCCGCGGAACAGGCGACCGAGCAGCGGAAGGCTGGCCAGCGCGTTGAGAAGGGCCTGAGCCAGTGTGGTCTTCCGTTCCTTGAGCTTGCTGGCGATTTCAGGGACAGGGCTGATTGCGTGCAGATAAACGAAGGCCGGCCGCAGTTCCTGCTGACCGCCTTTGCGCTCCAGCGGGATCATCATCCGCACGTCCGCCTTCATCACGGGTTCAAGACCGGTCATCGCGTGCCACTTCGCTGCGGCGGTGAACTCCTTCCAGGTGGCGCTGATATGGCACTCAAGGCTTTTCCCGTCCCTGGCCAGCGTGACATTCATTCCCAGCTGCGCCGCGTCGTGCAGGCGGATGTCGCCGCTGGTGGTGCCCCGGTTCAGCGTCGCCTTCATCGCGTCTTCGGTTGCCTCCCAGAACGCTGGACTGGCAATCAGGCCCGCTGCTTCATAAAACGCCAGATCGCGAACCTCGACGTCTGATTGATTCTCGAAGGCGCGAGGCAGGGCTTCCGCGATGCCCTTCAGAATGGCGGCGCCCTCCCGGTCGTTGCTATGGCCGATCATCTCCGCCAGCGGCAGGGGGGTCCCATTGACCGACAGCTTGATTCGCTGTTCCTGAAGCAGCAGCCGTTCGGCGTTCTCGATAAAGGCGGGAAGCTGCTCGGCGGTCAGTTCCGGAAAATGCAGTTGCGATTCGAACAGGGGTTTGGCGGCATAGGACTGCTGGGTCGGCATCGAAGTCAGGTAGGAAACGGGCATGGTAATTCCTTCGGGCAGGATGGATTCGACGTCCATGGCCGGCATGGCATCAAAGGCGCGCGGACGGTTCTGCGTCGTGGAAGGGTGCTGTCGCGACGAACATGCTGTCGACCCGGCGCCACAACCAACGACGGGTCACATGCTGCTACCGAATTGATGTCTCAACTGTCGGTGGTTGACGGCCGTTTCCGATTTGCGACTTATTCGTATTGAATTTGCTGCGAAGTCAGGCGGCGATGTTGCGCAACGCGGCATCGAGGCGCGTCAGCGTGGCGCCGCAGGGCGCGGCGATCTTCATCGTCAGAAGGGGATCGGCGCGAGTGCGGCCGAGATTGATGGCGACCACCGGCTTGCCGGCCTGCGCAGCGGCGACGCAGAAGCGGTATCCGGAATAGACCATCAGCGAGGAGCCCACGACCAGCAGCGCATCGGCACGGGTCAACGCCTCATGGACCCTGGCCACGCGATCGCGCGGCACCGAATCGCCGAAGAACACCACATCGGGTTTGATGACGCCCGCGCAGCGGCGGCAGTGCGGCACCGTGAAGCCGTGCAGGTCGTCGGGCTCGAGATGCGCGTCGCCGTCGGCCGACGGCACGGCGGACAGGCCGGCGATGGCCGGGTTGGCCGCTTCAAGTTCGCGCTGGATCTCGCCGCGCGGATGCCGTTCGCCGCAAGCGAGGCAGACTACCGAAGCCAGGCTGCCGTGCAGCTCGATCACGCCGGTGCTGCCCGCAGCCTGATGCAAGCCATCGACATTCTGCGTGACCAGCGCCTCGACATGCCCGGCCTGCTGCAGCCGGGCCAGCGCGCGGTGCGCGTCGTTGGGCAACGCGCGCGACATGATCGGCCAGCCCACCATGCTGCGCGCCCAATAACGCTGCCGGCGCGCGTGCGATTCGAGAAATTCGCGGTGCTGGATCGGCGTGCTCGCACGCCAGTTGCCATCGGCATCGCGATAGCCGGGGATGCCCGAGTCGGTGCTGATGCCGGCGCCGGTCAGCACCAGCAGCCGCGGGTGGCAGCGCACGAAGTCGATCAGTGCGTCGGCATCGCCATGAGGCGGACCGTCGGTTGCGTTCGAGGCCGCAATCGAGGAGGCAATCGGGGCGGCAGTGCCCGGCATCTGGGCGGTCACGACGAGGATGCCTGCTCGGGATGCCGCACCAGCCAGTCCTTCAGCTCCTGCCGGTAGCGCTCCATTTCCTCGTAGTAGAAGTCGAAGATGCAGGGGCTGCAGCCGCTGCCGCAGCAGGCGTCGTCGTCGGGCCGGTTGGGCGGCAGCGGGCGGGGATCGTCGAGAGGAGAAGGGGCGGACACAGCGAACGGGCGAAAACCTATAGCAACGGCCAGTATACGCTTGCCGTTCCGGCCTTGCCCGTGACGGCACAGGCCCGAAGGGCCTGTGGCCGCCCTCAGTCGAGCTTGATGCCGGCCTGCTTGACCACCGCGGCCCAGCGGGTCTTTTCGGTGGCGAAGAAGCGGTTGGTTTCCGCCGGCGTCATCGTCACCACCTCGGCGCCCTGGCCGGCCAGCTGCGCGCGCACTTCGGGCGAGCGGATGATGCGCACGAGCTCGGCGTTCAGGCGCGTCACCGCGGCGTCCGGCATCCTGGCCGGTGCCATCACGCCCTGCCAGGTGCCCGATTCGAAATTGGCCACGCCCTGTTCGGCGATCGTCGGCAGATTGCCGACCAGCGGCATGCGCGTGCGCTTGGAGACCGCGATCGCCTTCAGCTTGCCGCTCTGCACGTGCGGCAGCGTGGCCAGCATGCCGTTCATCAGCACCTGCGCGGTGCCGCCGACCGTATCGGCAATCGCCTGCGCGCCGCCCTTGTACGGCACGTATTGCCATTTGGCGCCGGTGGCCTGCTGCACGGCCACGCCGGCCAGATGCGGGGCGCTGCCGATCGCGGTGACGGCGAAATTCAGCTCGCCGCGCTTGGACATCTCGACCAGGTCCTTCAGCGTATTGGCCTGCACCGACGGGTTGACCACCAGCATGTGCGGCGAGTAGGCCAGCATGCTGACGCCCTTCAGGTCCTTGGCCGGGTCGAAGGTCAGCTTGGTATAGACGGACGGGCTGATCGCCAGCGCGCCGACGTCGCACAGCAGCAGCGTGTGGTTGTCGCCGCCGGACTGCGCCACGAAGGCGGCGCCGACGTTGCCGTTGGCGCCCGGACGGTTGTCGACCACGACCGGCTGGCCCAGCGCCTCGCCCAGCTGCTTGCTGATCAGGCGGGCGATGATGTCCGACGACCCGCCGGCGGGATAGGGCACCACCAGCCGGATCGGGCGGTTAGGCCAGCTGTCGGCGGCCAACGCCGGCGCCGCCAATGGCGCGGCGGCAGCGGCGAGGGCGGCGGTGGAGGCGATTCTGAGGAAGCGGCGGCGTGCGTGCATGATGTCTCCGGAACGGGTTATTTGTCAGTCGTCATACAACAATGGTCGCCATCATAAGAGGCCATATGCACGCCGTCCAGCAGGCAAGTAGGGAAATTTCGCCGGATTCAGGGAAATCCCGGGGGGGGCTCCAAGGCGTTGACGTTATATGTCGTCAGACAATACGACGTGCATGCTGCACGAGCGCCACACAACGACAAAAGGGCCGGCACGGCTCATCGCCGCACCGGCCCTCGTCAGACCACGGTGGATCGCCGGTGTCCGGCTCAGGCGATCCGCTGCTTCGCCTTCTGCGCGTACTGCCAGCCCATCTCGGCCATCGGCCGGGCCCGCTTGCCGGCGTCGACCGCCTGCGCGGACGAAGCGGTGCCGTCGACCACGCGCTTGGCGATGCCCTGCAGGATGCCGGCGATACGGAACATGCTGAAGGCCAGGTAGAAGTTCCAGTCGCCGGTGATCTGGCGCCCGGTGCGCTGCTCGTACATGCGGCGGTAGGTCGCCTCGTCAGGAATGCCGAGCGCGGCGTAGTCGAGCCCCGCGATGCCGCGGAACTGGCCCGGCGCGATATGCCAACTCATGCAGTGATAGCCGAAGTCGGCCATCGGATGGCCCAGCGTCGACAGTTCCCAGTCCAGCACCGCGAGCACACGCGGCTCGGTGGGGTGGAACATCAGGTTGTCGAGCCGGTAGTCGCCATGGACGATGCTGGTCAGGTCCTGGTCTTCCTCGGGGATATGGTGCGGCAGCCAGTCCATCAACGCGTCCATCGCGTCGATCTTCTCGGTCTCAGACAGCTTGTACTGCTTGGTCCAGCGCTCGATCTGGCGCGCGAAGTAATTGCCCGGCTTGCCGTAGTCGCCCAGCCCGATGGCCTGGTAGTCGACGGTATGCATCGCGGCGATCACGCGGTTCATCTCGTCGTAGATCGCGGCGCGTTCGCTGGTGCTCATGCCCGGCAGCGACTGGTCCCACAGCACGCGGCCGTTGACGTATTCCATGATGTAGAAGGCGCGGCCGATCACGGCCTCGTCCTCGCACAGCGCGTACATGCGCGCGACCGGCACGTCGGTGTTCGCCAGCGCCGCCATCACGCGGTACTCGCGCTCGATCGCGTGCGCCGACGGCAGCAGCTTCGACTTCGGCCCCGGCTTGGCGCGCATCACATAGGTGCGGCCCGGGGTGATCAGCTTGAAGGTGGGGTTGGACTGGCCGCCCTTGAACTGCTCGACGGTCAGCGGGCCGGCGAAGTCCTCGACATGGTCGCGCAGCCAGGCCTCGAGCGCCGCGGTATCGAAGCGCTGCTGGTCGGCGACCGGGCGCGTGCCCTCGAAGTGGGAAAGATTGCTGCTCATGCTGTCTCCGGTGTCTTTTTTATCGGGATCGGTGCGGCTTCAACGATAGTTCGGCTTGCGCTTCTCCAGGAAGGCGCTGATGCCTTCGCCGCCGTCGGGGTGATGCAGCGCGGCGACGAAGTTCTCGCGCTCCTGCGCCAGATGCGCGTTCAGCGACAGCGTGCCGGCCTGATTGATCAGACCCTTGATGCGGCCCATCGCGTGCGAGGACTGCGCCGCGAGCGACTGGCCCAGGCGCAGCGCTTCGCCGAGCGCCTGGCCCGGCTCGGTCACGCGATTGACCAGGCCGAATTGCGCGAGCCGCTGCGCGTCGACGGTCTTGCCCTCGATCAGCAGCTCGGAGGCCAGCTGGCGCGGCAGCGCGCGCGCCAGCTCGTACGAGCCGCCGCCGTCCGGCGTCAGGCCCACCTTGACGTAGGCCATCACGAACTTGGCATTGCTGGCCGCCACCACGAAATCGCAGGCGAGCACCAGCGAGAAGCCCGCGCCGGCGGCAGCGCCCTCGACGGCCGCGATGATCGGCTTCGGAAACGCATGCAGGCTCTCGATCCAGGCATGCAGCATCGTGATGCTGTCGGCCTGCACCTGCGGCGGCTGCGCGCGGTTGCCCAGCAGCCGGTTCAGGTTGCCGCCGGCGCAGAACATGCCGTCGGCGCCGGTCAGCACCACCGAGCGGATGCCGTTGTCCTGCTCGGCGGCCTGCAGGGCTTCCTTCGTCGCGAGGTAGATCTCCGGGCCGAGCGCATTGCGCATTTCCGGATTCGAGATGGTCAGCACCAGCGTCGCATCGACGCGTTCGGACAGCAGTTGGGCAGGCATGGCGGCTCGGCTCGGTGGCGTGGTAGGAGAGAAGGAAGGCCCGGGGAAGGGCGGCAAGGAAGCGTCAGGCTTCCTCGGTCAGCAGCGACAGGCCCAGGCTCGCGCGGCGCCACAGCCACGGGCTCGGGCGATAGCGCATGTCGCCGGTCAGCCGCTCCATATTGCGCAGCACCTCGAGAATCAGCTGCGGGCCGATCGCATCGCCCAGCGCCAGCGGACCCTTCGGGTAGCCGAGGCCCAGATTGACGGCAAGGTCGATGTCCGACGGCGTCGCGATGCGCTGCTGCGCGATATCGGAGGCGATATTGACGATGCAGGAGACGATGCGCTGGGCGACGAAGCCGGCCGAGTCGCGGATCACCGTGACCGGCACGCCGTCGCTGGCGAACAGGCCGTGCGCCGCGTCGCGCATTGCGGCGCTGGTGGCGGGCGTCGTCATCAGCGTGCGCCGCTTGGTGGCCTCGAACGGCAGCAGCGTGTCGATGGCGACCACGCGGCTCGCGTCCAGGCCCTGCTGCAGCGCGCAGCTGGTGGCATCCAGCCCCAGCGGCGTGACCACGATCAGCGCCTCGGCCGACGGGGCGTTGCCGCCTTCGGGCGTCACGCCCATCGCGGTCAGCAGCTTGACCACCATCGCATGGCCGCGCTCGCTGTCGCGGCTGACCCAGATGCTGGCCGGCCGGGCGCTCGGCACCGGTGCGGTGGCGGGGACCTGCTTCTGGCCATCGGCGTAGCGGTAGAAGCCCGCGCCGGTCTTGCGGCCCAGCAGCCCGCCGACCTGACGGATCGCCGTGATCGGCGACGGCCGGTAGCGCGGCTCCTGGTAGAACTGGTTGTAGATCGACTCCATCACCGGGTGCGACACGTCGAGCCCGGTCAGGTCCATCAGCTCGAACGGGCCCATGCGGAAGCCCGCCTGCTCGCGCATGATCGCGTCGATGTCGGCGAACTCGGCCACGCCTTCCTGCGCGGCCTTCAGCCCCTCGATGTTCATGCCGCGGCCGGCGTGGTTGACGATGAAGCCGGGCATGTCCTTGCAGCGCACCGGCGTATGGCCCATGCGGCGCGACAGCGCCATCAGCGCATCGCCGACCGCCGGATCGCCGGACAGGCCGTCGATCACCTCGACGACCTTCATCAGCGGCACCGGGTTGAAGAAGTGATAGCCGACGACGCGCCCCGGGTGCCTGGCGCCGACCGCGATCGCGGTGATCGACAGCGACGACGTGTTCGACGCGATTACCGCGTTCTCGCGCACGATCGCTTCGAGCTTGGCAACGAGATCGCGCTTGACGTCGAGCCGCTCGACGATGGCCTCGAGCACCATGTCGCAATCGGCCATCTCCTCGAGCGCGCCGCACGGCTGCACGCGCGCGAGCGTGGCGGCGGCATCGTCGCTGCTGATCTTGCCCTTGTCGGCGAGCTTGGCCAGCGTGTCCTGCAGATACTGCCGGGCGGCCGCCACGGCCTGGGGATTGGTGTCGAACAGGCGGACGGTCAGGCCGGCCTGCGCCGCGATCTGGGCAATACCCCGGCCCATTGCGCCGGTGCCCACGATGCCGAGGGTGTCGATAGTCAAAGTGCTCATCGTGCTTCCAAAAAGTTGTGGTTAAATTAGCACGCTCGTGCGGTTTTTGCACTCGTTGCGTGAACACTGCCGCGCCGGCGCGTGCGCTGATCGGCCAGACAAGCCGGGGCGCGGCCACCGATCCCGTCAGGGAGAACGCAGCACAACAAAGGAGACATACCGATGCTGAAGCTCTGCGGCTTTGCCGCCAGCAACTACTACAACAAGGTCAAGCTGGCGCTGCTGGAAAAGAATGTGCCGTTCGAGGAGGTGCTGGCCTGGATCGGCGAGACCGACCTGAACGCCTCGCCGCTGGGCAAGGTGCCGTACATCATCGCCGATGGCGGCACGCTGTGCGAATCGGAGGTGATCGCCGAGTACCTGGAGGCCGCCTATCCGCAGACCCCGCTGCTGCCGGCCGATCCGCTGGCCGCCGGCAAGGTGCGCGAGCTGGTCACCTACATGGAACTGTATCTGGAGCTGACCGTGCGGGAGCTCTATCCCGAGGCGTTTTTCGGCGGCAAGGTCAGCGACGGGGTCAAGGAGCGCCAGCAGAAGCTGCTGACCCGCTACATTCCCGCGTTCGCCAAACTGGCGAAGTTCTCGCCGTATGTGGCCGGCGACAGCTTCACGCTGGCGGACTGCGCCGCGGTGGTCCATCTGCCGCTGGTGTCGGCGTGCACCAGGATCATTTACGGCACCGACATGCTGGCCGACCTGCCGGTCAAGGACTATCTGAAGCGGATGAGCGAGCGGCCGACGGTGCAGAAGGTCAACGCGGACCGCAAGACGAACACCGAGTTGATGCTGAGCCGGAACAAGCCGTAAGAGCGCGAGCGCGGTTTGGAACCACGCCCCTCCCCTCAGCGGGAGGGGGCAACGGGCGGTCGCATCGCGCCGACCGCCCGTTCAAACTCACAGCTTGCGCAGCCGCTCCAGCGCGAGCGCCAGCGTCTCCTCCCGCTTGGCGAAGCAGAAGCGCACCACACCGGATTCGCGCGGCTGCGAATAGAACGCCGACACCGGAATCGCCGCGACGCCGATCTCCCGCGTCAGCCACATCGCGAAGTCCGCCTCGCTCATGTCCGAGACCGCCGAATAGTCGACGCACTGGAAGTAGGTGCCGTCCGACGGCAGCAGCCTGAAGCGCGTATCGGCCAGCCCCGCGCGGAAGTAATCGCGCTTGGCCTGGTAGAAGGCCGGCAATTCAAGATAGGGCGCGGGGTCCGCCATGTAGTCGGCCAGCCCGTGCTGCACCGGCGTATTGACGGTGAACACATTGAACTGGTGGACCTTGCGGAATTCGGCCATCAGCGCGGCCGGCGCGGCGACATAGCCGACCTTCCAGCCGGTCACGTGATAGGTCTTGCCGAAGCTCGACACGACGAAGCTGCGCCGCGCCAGTTCCGGATGGCGCGCCACCGACTGGTGCGACTGGCCGTCGTAGACCATGTGCTCATAGACCTCGTCCGACAGCAGCAGGATATCGGTGCCCGCCAGCAGCTCCGCCAGCTGGCGCATGTCTTCCTCGCGCCAGATCGTGCCGGTCGGGTTGTGCGGCGTGTTGATCAGGATCATGCGCGTGCGCGGCGTGATCGCGGCGGCGAGGCGGTCGAACGGGATGCGGAAGTGCGGCGCGTCGAGCGTGACCGGCACCGGCTTGCCGCCGGCCAGTTCGATCGCAGGCAGATAGCTGTCGTAGCACGGCTCCAGCACGATCACTTCGTCGCCCGGATGGACCGCGCACAGGATCGCGGTCAGCAGCGCCTGTGTCGCGCCGGCGGTCACCGTGATTTCGCTGTCGGCGTCGTAGGCGCGGCCATAGAGCTTGCCGATCTTGTCGGCGATGGCCTGGCGCAGCTTCGGCACGCCCGCCATCGGCGGGTACTGGTTCAGGCCGCCCTGCATCGCGCGCGTGACCGCGTCGACGATCTTCGGATCGCAGTCGAAGTCCGGAAAGCCCTGGCCCAGGTTGACCGCATTTTTCTCGGCGGCAAGCGCCGACATCACGGTGAAGATGGTGGTGCCTACATTGGGCAGGCGGGAGGGGGAGGGCGGAGCGGGGCGTCGGCGGACATGGCGTCAATCGTCAAATCGTCAAATCGTCAATCGGATGGCAGGGAAATCGAGGCGGCCACAGGCGGCGCGACAAGCGCAGGCGATTCTAGCGCGCCGGCCGCGCGGCCAGCCACGGCGCGAAGGCCTGCGGCGTCAGCACCGCGACGCCGCTGCTGCGGCGCAGCCGCCCCGCGAGCTTGAGTACCGCCTTGTCCTTCGACACCAGGCAATCGGCGCCGGCGAAGTGCGCCAGCTCGATGAACTTCTGGTCGTCGCCGTCGCGGCAGCGCGGCAGCCGGATCGCCTCGGCCTGCGTCGGGCAGGGCGGCGCGACCGCGGTCGTCAGCCTGTCGACGGTGGCCAGCGCCTCGTCGATATCGACCTCGAAGCGGGCGAACTGCGGGTAGGCCAGCACCCGTCGCAATTCCTCGCGGCAATCGGCTCGGATCAGCGGTGCGATGGCGCCATCCCGCAGCGCGGTGCGAATCGGCTCGGCGTGCGGATCGCGGAAGACCAGCAGGTCGATCCAGACGTTGGAGTCCAGTACCACGCGGGGGGCGGGCACGGCGGGCGGCGGCGAAGCGCCATTGGCAACGGGGTCGGTGTCGGATGCGATGTCCGGCCCGGTAGAGGGGTTGTGCATTCGTTACAATCTGGACTTTGTTTCTGCCGCATTCTGCCATGTTGATCGTTCTGTCGCCCGCCAAGTCGCTGGACTACGAGACGCCGCCCCGCGTCCGGCCCCCGCTCAATGCCAGCCACCTGCCGCGGCTGATCCCGCGTTCCGCGCAGCTGATCGAACGCCTGCGCGCGCTGGCGCCGCAGGAAATCGGCACGCTGATGGACATCTCCGACAAGCTGGCGGTGCTGAACGCGACGCGCTACGCCGACTGGACGCCCAAGTTCACGGTGCGCAACAGCAAGCCCGCGGTGCTGGCCTTCAACGGCGATGTCTATGAGGGGCTGGACGCGCCGAACCTGTCCGACGACGACCTGGCCTTCGCGCAGCGCCATCTGCGCATCCTGTCGGGCCTGTACGGCGTGCTGCGGCCGCTGGACTGGATGCAGCCGTACCGGCTCGAGATGGGCACGCGGCTGGCCAACGACGCCGGCAAGGACCTGTACGCGTTCTGGGGCGACGACGTGACGCAGCTGCTGAACAAGGATCTTGCCGCGCTGAAGGGCGAGGGTGCGCCCACGCTCGTCAATCTGGCTTCCGAGGAGTACTTCAAGGCCGTCCGGCCGAAGGTGCTGGACGCGCGCGTGATCACGCCGGTGTTCGAGGACTGGAAGGGCGGCCGCTACAAGATCATCTCGTTCCACGCCAAGCGGGCCCGCGGCACGATGGCGCGCTTCGCGGTGACCCGGCGCATCACCGATGCGGCTGGCCTGAAGAAATTTGCCGAGGACGGCTACGCCTACGACGCGAAGGCGTCCGACGCGACGCGCTGGGTGTTCCGCCGCCGGCTGGAAGACTGAGGCCGCGCCCGTTGCCTTGGCCCGCTGGCCACACGCGCGGCCGGCCAACCACGAATTCGTCTTGCGAGGCTCAGACATGAAGACCGCAGCGCTGCATATCTCCAGCCGGTTCGATTCCGGCGCGATCGAAGTCGAGGCGCTGGACCGCGCCGACGATATCCGGCTGCGCATCCGCGCCGATTCGCATGCCGACTTCCGCCAGTGGTTCCATTTCGGGCTGCATGGCGCGGCCGGCCAGCCCTGCCGGCTGCAGTTCCTGAACGCCGGCGATTGCACCTATCCGGACGGCTGGCGCGACTACCGCGCCGTGGCCTCGTACGACCGCGTGCACTGGTTCCGTGTGCCGACGCGCTTCGACGGGCAGGTGATGACGGTGGAATTCACGCCGGTCCACGACAGCGTCTGGCTGGCCTATTTCGAGCCGTATCCCGAGGAGCGCCATCTGGCGCTGCTCGGCACCTGTCAGCGTTCGCCGCGTGCGCGGCTGAGGCATCTGGGCAGCACGGTGCAGGGCCGCGACATGACCGTGGTGACGATCGGCGCGCCGCCCGAGGGTGCCAGTGACGGTGGCAATGAGGGGCGCAAGACCATCTGGATGATCGCGCGCCAGCATCCGGGCGAGACCATGGCCGAATGGTTCGTCGAAGGGGTGCTGCAGCGGCTGACCGGCACCGGCATCTGGGCCGGCGACGGCGTCGCCGAACGGCTGCTGCAGAAGGCCGTGTTCCATATCGTGCCGAACATGAATCCGGATGGCTCGGCGCTGGGCAATCTGCGCACCAACGCGGCCGGCGCGAACCTGAACCGCGAATGGATGGCGCCGAGCCTCGAGTCCAGCCCCGAGGTCCATCACGTGCGCCGCGCGATCGAATCGACCGGTTGCGATCTGTTCTTCGACATCCACGGCGACGAAGGGCTGCCGTACAACTTCATTGCCGGCAGCGAGATGCTGCCGAGCTTCACCGAGTCCCAGCGCGCCGCGCAGGCGCGTTTCGTCGAGGCGTTCAAGCGCGCCACGCCGGACTTCCAGGACGTGCATGGCTATGCGGCGAGCAAGTACAACGCCGATGCGCTGAAGCTGGCCTCGAAGTACATCGGCCATGCGTTCGGTTGCCTGTCGCTGACGCTGGAGATGCCGTTCAAGGACAACGCCGATCTGCCGCAGCCCGAGGTCGGCTGGAACGGCGCCCGCAGCGCGCTGCTCGGGGCGGCGATGCTGCAGGCGATCCTGGCGCAGCTGGACTGAACGCCGCCGCCGAGGGCGGCGGTGATGCCGCGGCGATGCGGCGGGGCAGCGTCAGCGCGACGGCTTGCTGGTCTTTTTCGTCGACTTGCTGGAAGAGGTCGACTTCGCCGCGGCCTTCTTCGTGGTGGCCGACGACTTGGCCGACGTGGCCTTGCCCGGGCGGCTCGACCTGGTGGCCTTGGCCTTGCGGCCCTTGGCCGTGGCATTGCGCGCCGGGGCGACGCTGACGGCCGGCCTGGCGGCCGGTTCGACGATGATGTCGCCGTCGTCGTCCAGCAGTTCGTAGGCCAGCATCATGCCGTCGTCATAGCCGCAGCGGACCTTGACCGGGTCCCAGCGCGACTGCCCGTTGCGGCGGTGCGCGGCGGCCGAGAAGGTCACCACCGAGGTCACCGGCACCGCCTGCTTGCCGCGCGAGAAGCGGCCTTCCCAGCTCTCGACCGCCGCCTGGCCCGACGCGAGCGCGCCGGTCGGAATGCGCAGCGCGTCGTAGGTCGCCGAGCGCGGCACCACCCAGCTCGCGTGCGCGGCGCAGTCGGCCACATCGGCGCTGGCGTTCTCGCTCTGCATCAGCTGCTGGCGCATCTGCGCACGGTATTCGGCCAGGCTGACGCGGCCGGTGGGCGGCAGCGTGACGGTCCTGGTCGGGGAGTTGTCGTTGTCCGGCGGCGGTACCGCCTGCTTGTCGGAGTAGGAAGTCGCGCCGCGCGGTGCGGGCGCCGGGGCCTGCGGTGCGGGGCTGGCGGCGGGGGCCTGGGCCTGCTGGCCGGCGGCGTCGCCGGACTCGGAGGGCGCGGTGGCGCAGGCGGCCAGCATCAGGGCGGCGGCCGCGGCGGCGAGGGCGCGCAGCCGCATGGAAATTCGTCGGATCACGGGATCTGCTTGCTTCGGGGGCGAAGTGGTTGGCAAAAGACTGCCATGATAGAGGAAACCCTTTGCACAAAGTTCCTCGCGGCAGCCAACCTAGGGTCAGTCCCGAGCGCGGTCCGGGCCCGATCCGTGCGCTCGTGACGCCAGTGCGGCACCACGGTCGCGCGGATCGGGCCGGACCGTTACCGGCCTTGCGGCCCGCGTTCAGCGCGTCGCGCTGGCCGTGCGGGCGAAGCGGTCGAGCTCGGCAAGCAGCGCGTTCAGGTTCTGCTTGAGCTTGTCGAAGCCCGCATTGCGGGTCAGCGCCACCTCGTCCATGTACAGCTTGCGATTGATCTCGAGCTGCAGGCTGTGGCGGCCGGCCTGGGGCTGACCAACCACGCGCACGATCTCCACGCCCTTGTACGGGTGGTTGCGCCAGACGTCGTAGCCCATTTCCTTCAGCACGCCTTCGACCAGGTCGGTGAAACGCTTGTCGCAGGTGGTGCCGTCGCGGTCGCCGACGACGAAGTCCGGATGCTGCAGGCCCGGGTGTTCGGTCGCGTATTGCGCGGCCTCGCTGGGCATCGAATGGCAGTTGATGTGCCATGCGCTGCCGTGCTCGGCGATCGCCCGGTCGGCCAGCTTCTGCAGCTGCGCGTAGTAGGGCAGGTAGTAGCGCTCGATGCGCGCCTGCACCTCGGCCACGCTGAGCCGGCGATCGTAGATCGCCTCGCCGGTGTCCAGCACGCGCCAGACCAGGCCCTTGCCGAGCCGGGTCTTGGGCGTTTCCTGCATCGGGCCCGGCCACGGGGCGTCGAGCAGGGCCTGGTCGATCTCCTCGATGCCGCGGTTGGCATCGAGGTAGCTGCGCGGAAAGCCGGCGCACAGCAGCGCGATGCCCTGCTTCGGCGCGTCGGCGTACAGCTCGTCGACGAAGGTGTCCTCGGCCTGGCGCAGCAGGTTCAGCGGCAGCCCGGCGGCGTAGCGGAAGTCCGCCGGGTAGCTGGTGGCGCTATGCGGTGAATCGAGAAAGAGCGGGCTGCTCTCGCCTTCCGGCAGCTGCAGGAAGTAAGGGCGCTCCGCGCTCTTTCGGTCTGCTTCGGTCATGATGCTTGCGGCTCGGTCTTGCGGCTTAGTCCAACGAGATCTTGGCGGCGGCGGCGATGCGCTTGTTCTTGGCCACCTCGTTCTTGATCTGGGTGGCGAAGTGCGCCGGCGTGTCGCCGACCGGGGTCGCGCCCAGCTTCTCGAACTTCTCCTTGACCTCGGGCATCGCCAGCACCTTGACGGTAGCGTCGTGCAGCTTCGTCTGGATGTCGGCCGGCAGCTTGGCGGGGGCAATCAGGCCGAACCACGACGAATCGTTGACCTCGGCCAGGCCCAGCTCGGCGAAAGTCGGCACGTTCGGCAGCGCGGCAACGCGCTTGGGCGCGGCGACGGCCAGCGCGCGCAGCTTGCCGCCCTGGATGAACGGCAGCGACGACGGCAGGTTGTCGAACAGGATCTGCACCTGGTTGGCCAGCGTGTCGTTCAGCGCCGGGCCGACGCCCTTGTACGGCACGTGCAGCAGCTCGGTCTTGCTGCTCAGCTTGAACAGCTCGCCCATCATGTGCGACACGCTGCCGTTGCCGGCCGAACCGTAGGCCAGCTTGTTCGGCTGCGACTGCGCCAGCGCGATGAAGGCCTTCATGTCGTTGGCCTTGACCGACGGGTGGACGCTCATCACGTTCGGCACCGAGGCCAGGTTGGTGATGGTGGTGAAGTCCTTGGTCGCGTCGTACTGCAGGCGCGGGTAGATCGCCGGGTTGATGCCGTGCGTCGAGGCCGTGGCGATGCCGATCGTGTAGCCGTCCGGCGTGGCCTTGGCCAGGTAGCTGGTGCCGATGCTGCCGCCGGCGCCGCCGCGGTTGTCGACCACCACGGCTTGGCCCAGTTGCTGGCCCAGCTTGTCGGCGACGATGCGGGCGACGATGTCGGTGGTGCCGCCGGCCGGGAAGGGCACGACCAGCGTGATCGGCTTGGTCGGGTACGAACCCTGCGCGGCAGCCTGGAACGACAGGCCGGCGGCCAGGGCGGCCGAGCCGGCAGCGATGAGGCGGAGCATGTTACGGCGTTGCATGAATGATCCTGAAAAGGGAGTCCAACACGGAATGGGGGAGTAAGGGCGCCGGCAGGGCGGGCCCGTCGTTGCTGTGCTAGAAAGCCTCGTTGAGCTTTGCTTGTGATTCTGCGCAAATCTGCAAGAACCGTGCAAACGAATTAAAATCGCACGGTCATTCCATTTGGTCGTGAAGTCTGGGAAATCGAGGAAGTCGCATGCGGCGCCTATGCCCGTCGTTGACCGGGCTGCAGGCCTTCGAGGCCGCCGCCCGTCATCTCAGTTTTACGCTGGCCGCCCGCGAGCTCCATGTCACGCAGGGCGCGGTCAGCAAGCAGGTCCGCCAGCTCGAGTCGTCGCTGGGCGTGGACCTGTTCGAACGCGTCCGTCAGCGGCTGCTGCTGACCGATGCCGGCCGCCGCTACCTGGAGCGGATCCGGCCCAGCCTGCAGGAGATCGAGGCCGCGACCGTCGAGCTGGTGGCCAGTCAGGGCCGCGGCGGCACGCTGCACATCGCCAGCATGCCGACGCTCGGCGCCAAGTGGCTGATTCCGCGGCTGCCGCAGTTCTTCGAGCGGCATCCCGAGGTCACACTGGAATTCGTGCCGCACGCGCAGGGCTATGACTTCTCGCAGCCGGACCTCGACGCGGCGATCCGCTTCGGCGACGGTGTCTGGCCGGGCAGCCTGGCCGACTACATGACCGGGCGCGAGGTGCTGCCGGTATGCCGGCCGGGTCTGCTCGCCAACGAGCCCAACGGCGTGGCGGCGTCGCCGCAGGCGCTGCTGAACTATCCGCTGCTGCACCATACGACGGTGCCCGAGGCGTGGTCCGACTGGCTGGGCGAGCTCGGCGTGACGACGCGGGAGGCCTGGAGCGGGCCGCGCTTCGACCAGTTCTCGCTGCTGACGCAGGCCGCGCTGTCGGGCCTGGGCATCGCGCTGATCCCGCGCTGCCTGATCGAGCAGGAACTGACCAGCGGCGCGCTGGTGGTCGCGCATCCGGCGCGGGTGCTCAGCAAGAAGGGCTATTACCTGTGCTATCCGGAGCAGAAGCAGCATCTGCCGGCGCTGCAGACGTTCCGGCAGTGGCTGATGGAAGGGGTCGACGTGGTGGTGTGAGCGGCGGGCCTACTTCGACAGCACCTTCATCGCCTGCTCGAGGCCCGCGATGGTGACCGGGTACATCCGCGCCTTCATGATCTGGTTGATCACCGAGATCGACTGCCGGTATTGCCACAGCCCTTCCGGCTCGGGATTGAGCCAGACGAAGCGCGGGAACTGGTCGATCAGCCGGGTCAGCCAGACCGCGCCCGCCTCGGCGTTGTTGTATTCGACCGACCCGCCCGGCTGCAGGATCTCGTACGGGCTCATGGTCGCGTCGCCGACGAAGATCACCTTGTAGTCAGGCGTGTACTTGTGGATCAGGTCCCAGGTGGCGATCTTTTCCGCGTGGCGGCGGCGGTTGTTCTTCCACACGTAGTCGTAGACGCAGTTGTGGAAGTAGTAGTACTCCAGATGCTTGAACTCGGTCTTGGCCGCCGAGAACAGCTCCTCGACGCGCTTGATGTGGTCGTCCATCGAGCCGCCGACATCCATCAGCATCAGCACCTTGACCTTGTTGTGCCGCTCGGGGCGCAGCTTGATGTCAAGCAGGCCGGCGTTCGCCGCGGTCGAATGGATGGTGTCGTCCAGATCGAGTTCGGTGTCGGCGCCTTCGCGCGCGAACCGGCGCAGCCGCCGCAGCGCGACCTTGATGTTGCGCGTGCCCAGTTCGACCTGATCGTCGTAGTCCCGATAGGCGCGCGTCTCCCATACCTTGATCGCGGTGCGGTTGCCCTTGGACGGGCCGCCGATACGGATGCCCTCGGGGTTGTAGCCGCCGTGGCCGAACGGCGAGGTGCCGCCGGTGCCGATCCACTTGTTGCCGCCCTCGTGCTTTTCCTTCTGTTCCTCGAGCAGCTGCTTCAGGCGCTCCATCAGCTTGTCGAGCCCGCCCATCGCCTCGATCTTCGCCTTCTCCTCGGGCGACAGTTCGCGCTCGAGCGTCTTCTGCAGCCAGTCGAGCGGAATGTCGGACTTCCAGTCGATCAGGTTCTCGACACCCTTGAAGTATGCCGCGAAGGTCTGGTCGAACTTGTCGAAGTGCTTCTCGTCCTTGACCAGCGTCATGCGCGACAGGTAGTAGAACTCGTCGATCGACGGCGCGATCACCTGGGCCTTCAGCGCCTCCAGCATGGTCAGGTATTCCTTGACGGATACCGGCAGCTTGGCGTGCCGCAGCGAGAAGAAGAAGTCGATCAGCATGGCGGGTCTCGGTGTCGCGGGTGGCTGGCTGGGCGAGGGGGGAAAGCCCCGGCGCTCAGCGCGGCATCTCCAGGCGGTAGTGCAGATGGCGCTTCACCGTCGGCCATTCGCTGGCGATGATCGAGAAGACCACGGTGTCGCGCAGCGAGCCGTCGGCCATTACCTGGTGGTTGCGCAGCACGCCGTCCTGCTTGGCGCCGAGCCGCGCGATCGCGGCGCGGCTCTGGTGGTTCATCCAGTGCGTGCGGAATTCGACCGCGATGCAGCGCAGCTGCTCGAAGGCGTGCGCCAGCAACAGCAGCTTGCACTCGGTGTTGACCGCGGTGCGCTGCACGCTCTGCGCATACCAGGTGTGGCCAATCTCGAGCCGCCGATGGGTCTCGTCGACATTGAACATCCGCGTCGAGCCGACCACCGGGCCGGCCACGCCGTCCTGCACGCGCCGCACCACGAACGGCATCGCGCCGAGGCGGTCGCGCTGGTCCAGCGCGGTGTCGATCCACGCGCGCAGGCCGTCGAGCGTCGGCACCGAGGTGTACCACAGCTTCCACAGCTCGCCGTCGCTGGCGGCCGCGCGCAGCTCGGTTTCATGCGCGGCGTCGAGCGGCTCCAGCATGACGTGCCGGCCTTCCAGCACGATCGGCGCGATCAGACGGGTCATCGGGGTTCCTGGCGAGGGTTTGGACGTGCGACGGTCGACGAGGGCGGGGCAGCCGTTCAGCGGTTGGCGCGGTTCATGAAGACCAGCCGCTCGAACAGATGCACGTCCTGCTCGTTCTTCAGCAGCGCGCCGTGCAGCGGCGGGATCGCGGCCTTCTTGTCCGGGCTGCGCAGCGCCTCGGGCGGAATGTCCTCGGCCATCAGCAGCTTGAGCCAGTCGATCAGCTCCGAGGTCGACGGCTTTTTCTTCAGGCCCGGCAGGTTGCGCATCTCGTAGAACGCCTCGAGCGCGGCGGAGACCAGCTCGCGCTTGATGCCCGGATAGTGGACGTCGACGATGCGCTGCATCGTGTCAGCGTCGGGGAACTTGATGTAGTGGAAGAAGCAGCGGCGCAGGAAGGCGTCCGGCAGTTCCTTCTCGTTGTTCGACGTGATGATGACCAGCGGGCGGTGCTTCGCGCGGATCAGTTCGCGCGTCTCGTAGACGTAGAACTCCATCCGGTCGATTTCGCGCAGCAGGTCGTTGGGGAATTCGATGTCCGCCTTGTCGATCTCGTCGATCAGCAGCACCACCGGCTCGTCCGACTCGAACGCCTGCCACAGCACGCCCTTGACGATGTAGTTGCGGATGTCGTGCACGCGGTCGTCGCCGAGCTGCGAGTCGCGCAGGCGGGACACCGCGTCGTATTCGTACAGGCCCTGCTGCGCCTTGGTGGTCGACTTGATATGCCATTGCAGCAGCGGCATGCCCAGCGCGGCGGCCACTTCCTCGGCCAGCATCGTCTTGCCGGTGCCGGGCTCGCCCTTGATCAGCAGCGGACGCTGCAGCGTGCGCGCGGCATTGACGGCGAGCTTCAGGTCGTCGGTGGCCACGTAGTGGGCGCTGCCCTCGAAGCGGGCGGAGGGGGCGGCAGAGGCGCCAGCGGCGGCTTGGGCGGTATCGGTCATGTCGCGTTCTGAGGCTTCGTTCGGGTCGGAATGGGCCAGTATAAAAGAGCTTTCCCGTTCGCGTGCGCTCACGGCGCCGCTCTATGGACTGCCGCGTGCCGCGTGCGGTACAATGCGCCGGTTTGACGCGCCCCCACGTACGTCCATCCTCCTTCCCCTGCCGCCACGTCGCACCCCGGCGGCTCCGGTCGGGAAGCGGCGATCACGAAAGAATGGCCGGCATGACGGTCGATGCGCGCGGCCTCGGCCGTGCATTCGGCGGGAGTTCCATGTCTGGCCGCTCGGGCAGGTCACGCAAGGTTCAATCCTTCCAATCCGACTACGACAATGAAAAAGCTCCTCACGATGGTGGTGCTGGGCGCCGCCGCGACGGCAGCGCAGGCCCAGGAAGTCAAGGGCAATGTGGAGGCAGCCCGGGATAAGGTGGCGATGTGTATCGGCTGCCACGGTATTCCGGGATATCGGGCTTCGTTTCCCGAGGTGTATGAAGTGCCGATGATCGGGGGCCAGAGCGCGAAGTACATCGCGAACGCGCTGCAGGAATACAAGAAGGGTGGCCGCAAGCATCCGACGATGCGCGGCATCGCGGCGACGCTGAGCGACCAGGATATCGCCGATGTGGCTGCGTACTACGCGCAGCAGAAGCGCGACACCCGCGACAATCCGCAGAAGTGAGAGGACCCGACATGAAGACGCTCAAGACGCTCTCGTTCGCGCTCGGCGCACTCGTGCTGGGTGCCTCGGCGATGTCGGCTGCGGCTGCCGATATCGAAGCCGGCAAGGCCCTGGTGCAGAAGGGCAATTGCGCCGCCTGCCACGGCGCCGACATGAATTCCCCGATCGCGCCGGACTATCCGAAGCTGGCCGGCCAGCACGCCAGCTATCTGTACCACGCGCTGGTCGCCTACCAGATCCACGGCAACCCGCAGGTCGGCCGCTCCAACGCGATCATGCAGGGCCAGGTCAACGCCAACCCCGGCGTGGTCGGCAAGGATGGCAAGCCGCGTCCGTTCACCCGGCAGGAACTGAAGGACATGGCCGCCTATCTCGAATCGCTGCCGGGCGATCTGGTGTTGAAGAGGTAAGCTCGGTCGATTGGTAAAAAAGCCGCTTCCTTGGAGGCGGCTTTTTTTTATATCTTGGGCATGGATCGATCGAAGGCCAGATGACACCGCAATACGATGGCGCTCCCTCGACAGCGGGAGCCAGCGTGCCAACCATCAGTATATTTTTTGGGATCGTGATCACGATGTATTGGCGTGATCACGAGCCGGCCCATTTCCATGCGCGCTATGGCGATGCCGAAGCGATCATCCGAATCGATACGCTCGAGGTGATCGCCGGATCGTTGCCTCGGCGTGCCCTGGCACTGGTGTTGGAGTGGGCGGCGACGCATCGAACAGAATTGGCCGAAGATTGGCGTCTGTGCAGAAATCACGAAATGCCAAAGCCCATCCCGCCCTTGGAGTAAATGCAATGGCCGCATGGCACGTCACCCGTCTGGCTGTCCTGCCAAATTACCGACTGGACGTTGAATTCGCCGATGGCACGCGCGGCATCGTGGACATGTCCCGCGATGATTTCCATGGCGTGTTTGCGCCGTTGGCGGATGAAGCCTATTTCGCCAAGGCGTCCATTGCCGACGGCGCAGTGGTGTGGCCAAACGGGGTCGATATTGCGCCGGACGCGATGTATGAGGACGTGACCGGGCGCCCGTTGATGGGATCGTAGGCGCCCGCACGACGATGGCGGCGTATCGGCCGCCAGATCAATGTTTCAGTTTCCGCTGCCCTTCGCCAGCCGCCGTGCCTTCACTGCATTGGCGAGGATCTCCAGCACGCGCACCGAATCGTCCCAGCCGATGCAGGCGTCGGTGACCGACTGGCCGTAGGTCAGCGAGTCGATCGGCGCCCCCTGGACATGGTCCTGGCGGCCGGCGATCAGGTGCGATTCGACCATCACGCCGATGATGCGATCGTCGCCGGCGGCGAGCTGGCGGCCGATGTCCTCGCAGACCGGGATCTGGTTCTCATGCTTCTTGCTGCTGTTGGCGTGCGAGGCGTCGATCATCAACCGTGCCGCGAGCCCGGCCTTGGAAATCGCGTCGCAGGCCTGCTGCACACTGTCGGCGTCGTAGTTCGGGTTCTTGCCGCCGCGCAGGATGATGTGGCAGTCCTCGTTGCCCGAGGTCGACACGATCGCCGAATGGCCGCCCTTGGTCACCGACAGGAAATGGTGCGGCTGCGACGCGGCCTTGATCGCATCGACCGCGATCTTGACGTTGCCGTCGGTGCCGTTCTTGAAGCCGACCGGGCACGACAGTCCCGAAGCCAGTTCGCGATGGACCTGCGATTCGGTGGTGCGCGCGCCGATCGCGCCCCAGCTGACCAGGTCGGCGATGTACTGCGGCGAAATCATGTCGAGATATTCGGTGCCGGCGGGCAGGCCCATTTCGCTGATATTGAGCAGCAGCTCGCGCGCGGTGCGCAGGCCGTCGTTGATCTTGAAGCTGCCGTCCATGTGCGGATCGTTGATCAGCCCCTTCCAGCCGACCGTGGTGCGCGGCTTCTCGAAGTAGACCCGCATCACGACCTCGAGCTCGTTGCTGAAGCGATCGCGCTGCTCTTTCAGCAGCTTGGCGTATTCGAGCGCGGCGCGGGTATCGTGGATCGAGCAGGGGCCGATGATGACGATCAGCCGGTCGTCCATGCCGTGCAGGATCCGGTGCATCGCCTGGCGCGCGCCGTAGATGACGTCCGACGCCTTCTCCGACAGGGAGAACTCGCGGATCAGGTGCGCCGGCGGCAGCAGCTCCTTCAGTTCGCGAATACGAAGGTCGTCGGTGTTCTTCAACATGATGGCTCCAGGTCTTGTCAGGTCGTGAGGGTGGGGGATTCGGTATTCGGGGTGCCGCGGCAGCGGCGGAAAATCGGGCCAAAAAAAAGCCGCCAGTTCTGCTGGCGGCTTTCTTGCAATCTTGGGAGGCGCTTACGACTGATCCTCTCCTTCCGCCAGCGGTGCGAGATCGCTAAAAAAGTAAAAGTAAAACTTGGCGGACATCAGGGAGGGCAGGGCGGTATTCAGTCGGAAATCGGTCGGTACTGCGCTGGTTTTCGTCTGCCTTTTGCGGCGGCCAGGCGGCCAGCGTCGGCAACGAAGCCACTTTATAGCCCGTTTCGGCACGCTTGGCAAGCGCGCCGAAACGGCCGGACGGTCCCGGCTGTGGCGTCGGCGCTGCAGCAGCACCGACGCCGGGCAGCCCGTCAGGCGGTGCCGCCCACCGTCATGTTCTCGATGCGCAGCGTCGGCTGGCCGACGCCGACCGGCACGCTCTGGCCTTCCTTGCCGCAGACGCCGACGCCGGAGTCCAGCCGCATGTCGTTGCCGATCATCGTGACGTCCTTCAGCGATTCCGGGCCGTTGCCGACCAGCGTCGCGCCCTTGACCGGCGCGGTGATCTTGCCGTCCTCGATCAGGTAGGCCTCGCTGGCCGAGAACACGAACTTGCCGTTGGTGATGTCGACCTGGCCGCCGCCGAAGTTGACCGCGTACAGGCCGCGCTTGACGCTGGCGATGATCTCCTGCGGGTCGCGGTCGCCGTTCAGCATGTAGGTGTTGGTCATGCGCGGCATCGGCAGCGCGGCGAAGCTCTCGCGGCGCGCGTTGCCGGTCACCGGCATCTTCATCAGCCGCGCGTTCAGCGTGTCCTGGATATAGCCGCGCAGGATGCCATCCTCGATCAGCGTGGTGCACTGGGTCGGGTTGCCCTCGTCGTCGAGGTTCAGCGAACCGCGGCGGCCTTCCAGCGTGCCGTCGTCGACCACGGTGACGCCCTTGGCCGCGACGCGCTCGCCCATGCGGCCGGCGAAGGCCGACGAGCCCTTGCGGTTGAAGTCGCCTTCCAGCCCGTGGCCGACTGCCTCGTGCAGCAGCACGCCGGGCCAGCCCGGGCCGAGCACGACCGTCATCGCGCCGGCCGGGGCGGGGCGCGCCTCCAGATTGACCAGCGCCGACGACACCGCCTCGTCGACATAGGTGCGCAGCAGGTCGTCGGTGAAGTAGCCGTAGTGGTAGCGGCCGCCGCCGCCCGAGGTGCCCATCTCGCGGCGGCCGTTCTGCTCGGCGATCACCGTGACCGACACGCGTACCAGCGGCCGCACGTCGGCGGCAATCACGCCGTCGCTGCGCGCGATCAGCACCACGTCGTATTCGCCGGCCAGGCCTGCCATCACCTGCACGATGCGCGGGTCCTTGGCGCGCGCCATCTTCTCGACGCGCTCGAGCAGCGCGACCTTCTCGGCCGCCGGCATCGAATCGAGCGGATCGTTGGGCGCGTAGAGGTCCCGGCCGCCGTGCGAGGCCAGCGAGCCCGCCACCTTGGTGCGGCCGCTGCCGACCTTGCCGATGGTGCGCGTCGCGGCACTGGCCTGCAGCAGCGCTTCGAGGCTGATCTCGTCCGAGTAGGCGAAGGCGGTGCGGTCGCCGGACACGGCGCGCACGCCGACGCCCTGGTCGATATTGAAGCTGCCCGACTTGACGATGCCTTCCTCGAGGCTCCAGGCCTCGCTGCGGGTGTACTGGAAATACAGGTCGGCGTAGTCGACCTTGTGCGTGAAGATGTCGGCCAGCACGCGCTGCAGCCGGGCTTCATCGAGCCCGTACGGGGTCAGCAGCAGCTGCTGCGCGGTGGCGAGATTGCGGATTCCGAGATCGCCGGCGTTCATGAATGTCCTCTGTTGGATTCGGTGTCGCGCTGCCCGGCATCGGGCCGGCAGCCGCAAGGGTGGGGCGCCGGCTGGTGCGGCGCCCATGTGTTCGGTCGGGTACTACGGGTGTCCATGCTACAGCACCCGGTGGCGCAGCGCAGGCAGGTTCTGCCGCACTTCGGCGATGCGCGCCGGGTCCAGCGTGCCGCTGACCACGCCTTCGCCCTCGGGCAGCATGGCCAGCACTTCGCCCCAGGGGTCGACCAGCATCGAATGGCCCCACGTGCAGCGGCCGTTCTCGTGCTTGCCGCCCTGGGCCGCGGCCAGCACATAGCACTGGTTCTCGATCGCGCGGGCGCGCAGCAGGATCTCCCAATGCGCCTGCCCCGTCGTGTAGGTGAAGGCGGCGGGCATCAGGATCAAGGCCAGGCCGTTCTCGCTGTCGGTGCTCGCCATCTGCCGATACAGCTCGGGGAAGCGCAGGTCGTAGCAGACCGACATCGCGACGCGGCCGCACGGCGCATCGAAGGTCACCGGCTCGCGGCCGGCCAGGATGGTGCGCGACTCGTCGTAGCGCTCCTCGCCGCGGGTAAAGCCGAACAGGTGGATCTTGTCGTAGCGCGCCACCCGTTCGCCCCGCGGATCGAAGGCCAGCGAGCTGTTGCGGACCCGCTCGGCGTCCTCGCACCACAGCGGCAGCGTGCCGCCGACCAGCCAGATGCCGTGGCGCCGTGCGGCATCGGCGAGGAAGTGCTGGATGGGCCCGTCGCCGTCCTGCTCGCGCACCGCGACCTTGTCGCTGTCCTGGCGGCCCATCAGGCAGAAATACTCGGGCAGCAGCACCAGTTCGGCGCCGCCGCGCGCGGCGGCGGCGATCAGCGCGTCGGCGCGCGCCAGATTGGCGTCGAGCGCGGTGCCGGTCACGGTCTGGATCGCCGCCACACGCATCGCGCGCGGCGCGGCGGAGCGTGTAGCGATTGGGTTGGCTGGCGTGGTGGCGGGGTCGGCGGCTGGCATGACGTTTCCTCGGCGCGATGGCGAACATTGCGGCATTGCCGCAGTTACGGCAATTACGGCAATTACGGCATGTAGGACTGCTCGGGCTGGCGGCGGTCGGGTGCGCGCCGTTGCCCGTCGGCATTATTGTCGCCCACCTTGGCGATACGCGGCTCGGCCCAACTCCCGGTGACCTTGTAGTGCTGGGTGAAGGCCTTGGAGAACTCGTCGGCGAACAGCAGTTGCGCCGCCAGCGTGCCGATGCCCAGCGCCGGATTGATGAAGGCGGCGGCGACCGAGGCGGAGGTCGCGTTGATGCGCGGCACCAGTGCGACCTCGAGATCCTGAGTTTCCTGCGGGAGATTGGCGCTGCCGGTCATTGCCGCGCTGACCTGCGGGCTCTTCAGCCGGAAATCGCTGGTGCTGGCAATGCCGTTCTCGATGGTGCCGGTCGCGCTGATCTCGTCGAACACCAGGCCCTGGCCGGCGATGCCGCGGAAGTCGAGCGTCACCAGCCGCATCACGCTCTGCAGGCTCAGCACGCCAAGCAGCTTGGCCGCGCCGGGCTCGACGCTGACGATCTGGCCGTTCTCGAGCTTGAGCGCCACGCGGCCGTTCAGCGAGGCGTAGTCGATCGCCAGCGGCGAGCCGATCCAGCGGATGCGGCCCTCGAGCTTGCCCTTGCCGTCGCGCAGCGTGTGCGGCATGCCGAGCCGATCCAGCACGTCGCCGGCATTGCGCACGTCGACGTTGAAACTGAGCAGCGTGCGGCGCTGGCCGCCGGCCTTGCCGCTGTCGCGCACGCGCCGCGGCACGCGCCAGCTGCCCTGGCCGGTGAAGGTGGCGCCGGGCTGTTCCAGCGTCAGCGATTCCAGCGTCCATACCGGCTCGCCATTGTCCAGCGCGCTGTGCGCCTTGACCTGCAGCTTGCCGAAGTCGTGGCCGCGCAGCTCGAAGCGCTCGGCCTGCAGATCGATCGAGGGCAGCTCCTCGATCTGGCCGGCCAGCGCGTCGGCGACCTGGCTGGTGTCCTGGCTGTCGGGAATGTTCAGCCGCGACAGCCGCAGCGTCAGCGCGCCACCGGGGCTCGACGGCACCGCGCGCCACTGCATCTGGCCGGCGATCTGGCGCGAGTCCAGGCGGAACTGCCAGCCGGGATCGCCGGACTGCGGCGCGCGCACGGCGTCCAGCGTCACGTCGTCGAGCTCGCGGCCGAACGCGAGCAGCGTGCGCGAGCGTGCGGTGATGCGCTCGGGCAAGTAGGAGGCCGTGACCGGCCCGCGCGGGGCGCCGTCACTGTCGTTGCCTGGGTTGCCCGGGTTGCCGGCCAGCGCCGCGCGCCAGCCGTCCAGCTCGAAACGCTCGACCGCCAGCGCGGCGCTGACACCGGTCGCCGGCGTGGGGGCCGGCTGGCCGATGCCGATCCCGCCGTTGACGACCTCGACGCCGCCGGCGCCACGGCGCAGCAGATAGCGCGCGCTCATCATTGCGCCGTATTGCAGTTCGAGTTCTTCGTGGCCCGCGCGTCCGGCCAGCGGGCGCAGTTCGAAGCGCAGTGGCGCCGGCTGGCCGGCCGGCTTGGCCAGCGGGGCCGGCAGGTCGACCGCCATGCCGGCCAGATCCGCGGTGAAGGAGATCACCGGCTGGCGTTCGCGCACGCCGATGATGGCCTGGTAGCTCGCGTTGCCGTCGAAGCGGCGCGCCAGCGGGCTCAGGCCGGCCCCGGCCAGCGCCTCGGCGATGCCGCGCGAGTTTGCACTGCCCGCCGCGGTCACGCGCACCGTGCCGTCGGACTGGGTGCCGCCGCTGGCGCGCACCTCGCCGCCGAGCAGGCGGGCGCGCACCGCGTCGAGCTGGAAACCGTGCTCGTTGAAGGCGACCGTGCCGGTGGCGCCGCCTAGCGTCGGCAGGCCCGGTGCAAGCACCACATCGTTGCCGGTCAGCCGGTACTGGCCGTCGACCTTGCTGCGCGCGGCATCGGCCAGCGGCAGGTCGAGCTTCAGACGCAGTTCGCCGTTGCCCTGGCCGCGCGCCTCGCCGGTGAAGTTGCCGGTCCACTCGCGCACCGGGCTGCTGGCGATATAGCGCAGGAAGCCCTGCATCGGGCCGCTGGCGCTGCCGTCCAGCGTCAGCCGTCCGCGGTGGTCGAGCTCGTCGATGCGGCCCTTGATGTCGCGCAGCGCCACGCCGGGCAGGCCCTGCACCGAGGCGCGCTCGACGTTCAGCGCCATCGCGCCGCGCTCGAACTGCAGGCTGCCTTCGATCTCGGTAAACAGCGGCCAGAGCGGCTTGCCGTCGGGGCCGCGCGGATCGATCTGATACGACGCCTGCCGCAGCGGCACGTCGACGCGGAAGTCGCCATGCCGCGCGGCGTCGCCGTGGAAGGGGAAGTGGGCGAGGTCGCCCTTGACCTGGAAGCGGACCGCCTCGGACTCGCCGCCGGCCAGCGCGCCCGCCAGATAGTGGCGCGTGCTGGCGGGCACGTGCAGCGGCAGGTAGCGCGGCACGCGCGCGACCTGCGCGCGGGCCAGCTCGCCGTCGAGCTCGGCAATGCCGGCATGGCCGTCGCCGCCTTCGCGCCAGCTGCCGCGCACGGTGCCGGCCGTATCGGCGTTGGCGAAGCGGATGCCGTCGCTGCGTACCGCCAGCTTGCCGCCCTCGCGGCGCCACTGGAACGCGCCGGCCAGTTCGTCGAAGGGCAGGCGCGGGTCTTCGAACACGCCGGGGAAGATCAGCGTGGCCTGGGTGCCCTCGAAGCGCGCGTTGCCGCCCTGCTGGTCGAAGGAGAAGCTGCCGGACAGCCCGCTGAAGCCGGGCACGCCGAGATTGGCGTGACCGTCCTTGTCGTAGGCCGGTTCGGCCGGCTGCTCGCGCACCGACACATTGCGCAGCGTGCCCTGGACCTGGTAGCGGGCAGGGCCGCCTTGCCGCTGCAGCAGGCCGCCGCGCTCGCGCGTCCAGGTGATGTCGAGATTGTCGAGCCGGCCCGATGGCCGCAGCGCGCGCACCTTGCGGGCCAGCGCGGTATCGAGCGGCATCGCGGTCGACAGCGCGCGCAGCGCGTCGAGGTCCAGCGTCGGCGCCTTCAGCGCCAGCCGCCGCAGCGCGCCATTGTCGTCGCGCGCCCAGCGCAGCGTGACGCGGCGCATGCCGTCGCGCCAGGCGCCGCCGCTGGCCTGTGCCTGCGCCCCGGCGGGCTCCCACAGCAGCGTGTCGATGGTCAGCTGGTTGTCGGCGCCTTCGCGCCGATGCAGCAACAGCGCCTGCGACTGATTCAGCCGCAGCGGCTCGGCCGCGCCGGCCAGGCGCAGATCGACTGCGTTGGCGCGCAGCCGCGCCTGGCTGCGCAGCATCTCGCCATTGGCGAATTCGATGGTGCCGTCGCTGCTCAGCACGCCGCTGTCGACCTGTTCGAACAGGCTCGAATAGCGCTGCACCGCCGGCAGCTGCAGCTGGCCGATATCCCAGCTGGCCTGGCCGCGCCAGTTGCGCCAGTCTCCCTGCGCATGCAGATAGGTATGGCGGAAGGTGCCGGTGATCACCAGCGGGCGGGCGGCCAGCGCGGCCGAGCGTGCTTCCAGCCGCAGGTCGTGGCGGGCGCCGCTGCGAGTCGAGCGCAGCAGGATGTCGCCGACCTCGAGCACCGGCAGGCCGCGCTGCTCGTCGAGCCAGCGCACCTTGCCGCCGGTCAGCGTGACCGAGCCCTGCGCCAGCAGCCAGTCGAGGAAGCGATGATCGTCGCCGCTGCTGTCCTGCATGCGCATCGGCATGCCGGCCACCTCCAGCTTGCCCTGGGCGGAGCGGTGCACCAGCACGTCGGCGTGGTTGGCATCGAAGCGGGCGAAGCGCAGCTCGAGCGCGCTCAGCGACTGCCAGGACAGCGCGCCCTGCAGCGTGTCCGCCGACAGCAGCACGCGCTGCTGTGCGTCGACCAGCCGCACGCCGCGCGCATGGAAGGCGGGATGCCAGCCGTCCCACGTCGTTTCCAGCGCGGCGATGGTCAGCCGGGCCGACAGCGCCTCCGAACCGCGTTGCTCCAGCCAGGCGCGTGCGCCGGCGGCCTGCGGCCACAGCACGAAACGCATCAGCAGGAACAGCACCGCGGCGACGGCCGCCAGCGCCACGCCGATGCGCAGCAGCCAGCGCGCGATCCAGCCCCAGCAGCGGTGCCGCACCGCGGCGGCGATGGCGCGCCCGATGGCGCGGGGCGAAGCCTTCAGACAGCCGATCAATTGGCCGGCGCGGCGGCGCCAGGCCGAGGTCGAAAGCGGCTTGCCGGAGGGATGGGTGCTGGAGCCGCTGGGATCGGCGCCTGGGGCGGCGGTGGCCCCGGCCGCGGCGTCCGCGCCTGCCGGCCCTGGGGCTGCTGCCGCGCCGCTGGACGGGGTGGGGCGTTCGGCGGGTGGGGTGGCGCGGCTGGACATGCGCAGATTATCCGACAATACTAGCCGCTCTCCAATTCGAAGCCAGCCCGGGCGGCGTTACCGGTGGCGCATGGTTCCTCGCGCGGCGATCCTCCGCCGCGATCCATCCAAGTGACAGGAATGACTTCCCCAGATATCGCGAGTTCCCAGGCGGGCGCCGGCCGGCACGCTGCCGCCGCCGTTGATGCCGTTGATGCCGCTGCCGCCGTTGCCATCGATGCCGCCACCGCGGCCGGCGGCCTGGGCGGCATGGCCAGCGGCGCCTTCGCGCTGACGGCCGCAACCGGTCTCGACCCGGCCGATTGCGAGGGACACGCATTGTACTCGGCGGCCGCCTCGCATTACGTGCGCCGCGTGATGCAGGCCCGGCCCGAACTGCCCGCGCTGGTCGCGCAGGCCAGCGCCGAGCCGCTGACGCGGGTCTGGATGGAAGCGCGGCTGGCGACGCTGCGCCAGCCCGCCGCCGATGCCGAGCAGGCGATCGGCCAGGCGCTGCGCCGGCTGCGCGCCGAGGTGATGTGCACCGTCATCGAGCGCGATCTGCGCGGCCTGGCCACGCTGGCCGAGGTGACCGGCGCGATGACCGACCTGGCCGAACTGTCGATCCAGCATGCGCTGGCCACGCTGACCGAGGACATGGCGCCGACCTTCGGCCGGCCCGTCGGCGAGCACAGCGGCGAAGTGCAGGAACTGATCGTGGTCGGCATGGGCAAGCTTGGCGGCCGCGAACTGAACGTGTCGTCCGACATCGACCTGATCTTTCTGTACGACGAGGATGGCGATACCCAAGGTGGCCAGCGCAGCCTGTCGAACCACGAATATTTCACCCGCCTGGGCCGTCGCCTGATCAGCGTGCTGGCCGAGACCACCGCCGACGGCTATGTGTTCCGCGTCGACATGCGGCTGCGGCCCAACGGCGACGCCGGACCGCTGGCCTGCAGCCTCGGCATGCTCGAGGAATACCTGGTGGTGCAGGGGCGCGAATGGGAGCGCTATGCCTGGATCAAGGGCCGCGTGGTGTCGTCGCTGGCCACGCGGCACGCGCAACGCGCCGCCGACCAGCTGGGGCGGCTGACCACGCCGTTCGTGTTCCGCCGCTATCTGGACTACGGCGTGATCGCCGCGATCCGCTCGCTGCACGCGCAGATCCGCGCCGAGGCCGCCAAGCGCAGCGGCGGCCTGGCCGGGCACGGCGTCAACCAGCGCTCGGCCGATATCAAGCTGGGGCGCGGCGGCATCCGCGAAATCGAGTTCATGGCGCAGGTGTTCCAGCTGATCCGCGGTGGCCAGGATCTGGCGCTGCGCGCGCGGCCGACGCTGGAGGTACTGGCGATCGCGGTCGAGCGCGGGCTGCTGCCGGCGGGGCAGGCGCTGCAGCTGTCCGACGCCTATCGCTTCCTGCGCCAGCTGGAGCACCGGCTGCAGTATCGTGACGATGCGCAGACCCATCACCTGCCGACCAGCGAAGAGGAACAGTCCGCGGTCGCGCGGATGATGGGCTGCCCGGACTGGCCGGCGCTGCTGGCCCGCCTGGCCGAGCTGCAGGAGCCGGTGGCGCAGCAGTTCGAGGTCACCTTCTCCGACCCGGAACAGGGCCAGGCGCCCGCCGAGACGCTATGGCCGGCGCTGGCGCATGGCGACGACGAGGAGGCGCCGTGCGCGCGGCTCGCGCAGGCCGGCTATTCCGACTGCGGCGGGCTGCTGGAGCGGCTGCGCGCCACCGCGAGCTCGCCGCGCTATCGCGCGCTGTCCGAGCAGAGCCGCGCGCGCTTCGATCTGCTGGTCAATCGCGCGCTGGACCTGGCGGGGCGGCAGGACGATGCCGATGCCACCATCGCGCGCTTTCTCGACTTCTTCGATGCGATCAGCCGGCGCGCCTCCTATCTGTCGCTGCTGTCCGAGTATCCGCAGGCGATGGAGCGTGTCGCCCATACCCTGCATGCGTCGCGCTGGGCCGCGAGCTATCTGACGCGGCATCCACAGCTGCTCGACGAACTGCTCGACGCCGAGGCGCTGGCCAGCGTGCCGGACTGGGACGCCTTTCGTGCCCGGCTCGGCGAGCGCCTGCTGGCGGCTCACGGTCAGATCGAGGCGCAGATGGACATCCTGCGCCGCGAGCACCATGCGGAGACCTTTCGCGTGCTGCTGCAGGACCTGCACGGCAGGCTGACGGTCGAGCAGATCGCCGACCGCCTGTCGGATCTGGCCGACGCGATGCTCGACGTCACGCTGGCCGCGGTCTGGCAGCAACTGCCGATGCGCCATCGCGACACGCCGCGCTTCGCGGTGATCGCCTATGGCCGGCTGGGCGGCAAGGAGCTCGGCTACGCGTCCGACCTCGACATCATCTTCCTGCACGACGACGATGACGACGGCGCCGCCGAGATCTACGCGGCCTATGCGCGCCGCCTGATCACCTGGCTGACCAGCCATACCGCCGCGGGCATGCTGTTCGATGTCGACACGCGGCTGCGCCCGAACGGCGCCGCCGGGCTGCTGGTCACCAGCTTCGAGTCGTTCCGCCGCTATCAGCTGCGCCAGGGCGAGAACACCGCCTGGGTCTGGGAGCACCAGGCGCTGACGCGCGCGCGCTTCTGCGCCGGCGACCGCGAGCTGGGCGCGCGCTTCGAGCGGCTGCGCGAGGAGGTCCTGTGCCAGCCGCGCGATGCCGACACGCTGCGCCAGGAGATCGTCGCGATGCGCCACAAGGTGGCCGAGGGCCATCCGAACCGCAGCGACCGCTTCGACCTGAAGCACGACCGCGGCGGCATGGTCGACATCGAGTTCACCGTGCAATACCTGGTGCTGCTGCACAGCCGCGCCCATCCCGAGCTGACGCGCAATGCCGGCAATATCGCGCTGCTGCGGATGGCCGGGCAGCTCGGCCTGATCGACGCCACGCTGGCCGAATCGGTCGGCGATGCCTACCGGACCTTCCGCGCGCGCCAGCACAAGCTGCGGCTCGACGGCCAGGATCAGGCGCGCGTGCCGCCGCAGACGATCGAGGCGCAGGCGCGCGATGTGCGCGCGCTATGGCAGGCCGTGTTCGGCGAGGACTGAGCGCCGGTGAGCGCTGAACACGGCGGCGGCGCGAGCGCCCCGGCGCGGCCGGTCGCATGGCGGCGCATGGGGCCGGCCCTGGGCGCGGTGGCGGCGATCGGCGCGCTGTCGGCGGCCTTTACCTTCGTGCCGTGGCTGTATGCGCACGGCCTCTATCTGCGCGATGCATTGATGCTGCCCGGCGGCGACCGCCAATGGTGGCGGCTGCTGACCGCGATGTGGGTCCACCTGGATGGACGCCACTGGCTCGGCAATCTGCTGGCGGCCCTGGGTTTGCTGCTGCTGACCGGCCGTGCCGCCGGCGCACGGCAGATGCTGCTGGCCCTGGTGGTCTGCGGGGTCGCGGTGCAGGTCGCGCTGCTGTGGCAGCCGGTGTTGCGCTGGTATGGCGGACTGTCGGGCGCGCTGCATGGACTGGCGGTCTGGGGCGCCTTGCGTCTGCTGGCAGCCGACCGCTGGTCCCGCGCGATCGGCGTTGCGCTCGCCGCCGGCGTGCTGCTCAAGCTGTGGCTGGAACAGTCCTGGCTGGCGCCGGTACGCTTCGATGCGGCGTGGGGGTTCGGCGTGGTGCGCGCCGCCCATGCGGCCGGCGCGGTGGCCGGCTTCGGCTGGTGGCTGGCGCAGCAGTGGTGGGGGCAGCGGCGCGCCGCCGTGGGCTAGCGCGCCG
This sequence comes from Cupriavidus gilardii, assembly GCF_013347325.1. NCBI lineage: Bacteria > Pseudomonadati > Pseudomonadota > Betaproteobacteria > Burkholderiales > Burkholderiaceae > Cupriavidus > Cupriavidus gilardii. The sequence continues at coordinate 1,093,933 of NZ_CP054626.1, forward strand.
GTCCTCGCTTCAGCGCCCCTTCAGCGCCCCTTCAGCGCCCGCTTCAGCGCTGCTGCCGCGGGCGACGGCTCGCGGGCAACAGCACGCCGAGCAGGCCGGCCAGCGCCAGGGCCGCGCCGCTCCACAGCGGCACGGCACCGCCGCCGCCACCGTCGCCGCCGCCACCCGCGCCGTTGGCGGCAGGGGGCGGCGCCGGGGGAATCGGTGCACCCGCGGCCGCGGCGAGCGCGCGATTCGCGTCGAGCAGCCCCGCGCCGCAATTGGCGGCGTTATTGCCGGTCGTGCAATAGGTATTGGCCGGATGCGGACGCGCGCTGCTCTTGAGCAGTTCGGTCACCTGCGCGCTGGTCAGGTTGCCGTTGACGGCCAGCATCAGCGAGGCGACGCCCGACACCATCGGCGCGGCGAAGCTGGTGCCCTGCGAGTTCACCAGCGTGTAGTTGCGCGCGGTGGTTTCGCCGTCGTTGGTCAGCGTGCGGATCGTCGACGGTGGCACCAGACAGGTGTTGTTGGACACCTTGCTGTTGGGGCAGCCGCCGCCCGGGGCGCTGATTGCGATCTGCGGGCCGACGTTGGCATAGCTGGCGTTTTCGCCGTCGTCGACATGGGCAGTGACCGCGATCACGCCACGGCAGTCGGCCGGCGCTTCGACCGCGCCCGCGCTGTTGCCGGCGGCGGCCACCACGACGACGCCGCGCGCGGCCAGTTCATCGACGGCCTGCTGTTCGAAGGTGCTGCAACTGCCGGCCCCGAGGCTGATATTGACGACCCGCGCCGGCGTGGGGTTGTTCGGCACGTTCGGCACCGGCAGGCCGCCGGCCCAGCGCATCGCGTCGACGGTATCGGACAGCAGCGCGCCGCAGCGGCCGGAGACGCGCAGCGGCTGGATGCGGGCATTCCAGTCGACGCCGGCGACATCCTGGCCATTGTTGGTGATCGCACCGAGCACGCTGGCGACGCGGGTGCCATGCCAGGTGCTGGGGCGCAGATCCCGCGCGGCCGGCATGCCGGGACAGGCGAAGCCCTGCGGCACGAAGTCGCCGGCGTCGGTCGGATCGCCGTCGCGGCCGTCGCCGTCCTGCGAATACTGCGGGTCGGCGATGAAGTCATAGCCTGCCACCAGACGCGAGGCCAGGTCCGGGTGCCGCAGCACGCCGGTATCGACCACCGCGATCACCAGGCCTTCGTTGCCGCGCGAACGATCCCAGGCGGCGGGCAGGTTGGCGGCACCGGTCACCAGCGAAGGCGAGCCCAGATACGGCTGGTTGATGGCGAATTCGGGATCGTTCGGCACCGTGTCGTGCGGCCGCAGCCAGCGGTCCGGCACCGCGTCCGCCACGCGCGGATCCTGGCGCAGCTGCGCGGCCACCGCCTCGGGATCGGCACCCTTGCCGGCCGGCACGCCGAGCAGCGCCAGGTTGCCGCCCATCTGCCGCTTGACGGTCAGCCCGATGCCGGTCTGCTCGGCCACCTTGCGCACCTGTTCGGCGGCGGCCTCGGCCGGCATCAGCGCGCTGCCGGCCGGGGCATCCTTCCAGCGGACGATGATGTTGCCGCTGTAGACCGGTGCCGGACGGGCGTCCGGATTCGGGGCGGCCATCGCGGCCGAGGGGGGCAGCAGGGCGCCCGCCGAGACGGCGGCGGCCAGGACCAGACGCAGGGCGACGGGCGGAATCGAACGCGGCATGAACACCTCCGGGAAGGGCGAAGCCGGGGTGCAGCGGCCGGCGCTCGCGGGCATGTGGCTAAACGATAGTCAGGGGAATGCGGTCGGGCAATCGGCGGCAGTCCGACAGCGCACGCTATCGGGGTGGCGTTCGGGGCGGTTCGCTTGCCTCGATCCGCTTCCCCATCGGTTAACGGCCGCCGGCGCCGCGCCTTCAGTTCGCCGGCATGTCGCGCCCGGTCGGCTTGGGCCGGCTCGGCGTCAGGCGGCGGTCCGCCTCGGCCGCTTCGATCCGCGGCAGCGCGCGCAGCGTGCTGACCGCCTGCTCGATGGTGGCCTCAGGCGACGGCGAGATCGCGGTCACCAGCCAGGTGCCGCCGGACATCGGGCGCTTGACCACGAAGCGGATCGGTCCCTTGGCCTGCGCCAGCAGTTCGCCGGCCTGCAGCGAGGTATCGACGGCCGGCGGCGTGAAGCGGACCAGGATGTCGCCAACCGCGCGGTCGTCGGTGATGCTGCCCGGCGGCGGCATGGCCGGCTTCGAGCTGCAGGCGGCGGCCAGCGCCAGGCCGCACAGCGCCACCGCCAGCGTCAGCCGGCGCGTGGGACGGCTGACCGGGCGGCGCGCCAGGCCAGCGGCGCCGGTCGTGGCGGCCGGGTCGTCGAGGGTCGAGGGCGGCTTGGCGAAGAGCATGGGGTTTCCTGTGTCGGTGCGATTGGTTGTTGCGAGTCGATGATGCGTCGGCGCGTCGGCGCGGCCGTGCGCCGCCGGCGTCAGCTCGCCGCACGGCGCGTGCGGCGGCCTTCCTTGGCCGCCGGCACGCCGCGCGCGCCCTGCGCCAGCATCTCTTCCGCATGTTGCAGCGTGGTGGCGGTCACCGTCGCGCCGCCCAGCATGCGCGCGGTCTCGACCACGCGGCCGGCGGCGTCGAGCACGCGGATCTGCGAGCGCGTCACGGCCTCGCCGCCATCGCCGACGGTCTCCTTGCTGACCAGCAGATGGGTGCCGGCCTGCGCGGCGACCTGGGGCAGGTGGGTCACGCACAGTACCTGGCGGGCGCGGCCCAGTTCCTGCAGCCGGCGGCCGACGACCTCGGCGACCGCGCCGCCGATGCCGGTGTCGACCTCGTCGAAGATCAGCGTCGGCGTCGGCGCGGCCTCGCTGGTGATCACCGAGATCGCCAGGCTGATCCGCGCCAGTTCGCCGCCCGATGCGACCTTGGCCAGCGGGCGGGGGCTGACCCCCGCATGGCCCGCAACCAGGAACTCGACCTGCTCGAGCCCGTGGCTGGCGCCTTCGTCGAGCGGGTGCAGCGCCACGGTGAAGCTGCCGCCGGCCATCGACAGGCCCTGCATCGCCTCGGTGACGGCCGCCGACAGCCGCTCGGCGGCCTCGCGCCGGCTCTCGCTCAGATGGCGCGCAATGGTCAGATAGGCGGCGCGGGCCGCGGCCTCGCGCGCGGTGATCTTGTTCAGGTCCTGCGCGGCCTGCAGATCGTCCAGTTGCTGGCGGCGCGCCAGCAATTCGTCCGGCAATTGTTCGGGCGGCACGCGGAACTTGCGCGCCGCGGTGTGCAGCGCCTGCATCCGCTCCTCGACCACCTGCAGCCGTTCGGGATCGAGCTCGAGCCGGTCGACGTAGCGGGTCAGCGAGTGGGCCGCTTCCTCGGCCTGCACCTCGGCCGCTTCGAGCGCGGTCACCACATCGCCCAGCGCGGGGTCGACCTCGGCGAGCTGGCGCAGCCGATGGACCATCGCATTGAGCGCGGACAGCACCGCGCCGTCGGACTCGGACAGCGCGTCGAGCGCGGCGCGGCCGCCCTCGAGCAGATTGGCCGCATGCGACAGCCGCTTGTGCTCGGCCTGGATCGCCTCCCATTCATCGGGCTGCGGCGCCAGCTTGTCGAGCTCGCCGACCTGCCATTCGAGCCGCTCGCGTTCAAGCTGCATCTCGCGCGACTGCTGTTCGACCGCTTCGCGCTGGCGCACACAGGCGCGCCACGTGCGCCAGGCTTCGGCGACCGCGGCCGACTGCGCGGTCAGGCCGGCATGCGCATCGAGCAGCAGCCGCTGCGCGTCCGGCCGCAGCAGCAGCTGGTGCGCGTGCTGTCCGTGAATGTCGACCAGCTGGTCGCCGACCTCGCGCAGCTGCGCCAGCGTGGCGGCGTTGCCGTTGATGAAGGCCTTGCTGCGGCCGTTGGCGTCGACGACCCGGCGCAGCAGCACGTTGCCGTCGTCCTCGGCCAGCGCCTGCTCGTTGAGCCAGGCGTCCAGCGCGGGGTGCGTGGAGAAGGTGGCGCTGACGCTGGCGCGCGCGGCGCCCTCGCGCACCACGCCGGCATCGGCGCGCTCGCCCAGCACCAGCGCCAGCGCATCGATCAGGATCGACTTGCCGGCACCGGTCTCGCCGGTGAACACGGTAAAGCCGGCGGAAAAGTCGAGGTCGAGCGTATCGACAATGACGAAATCGCGGATGGACAGGCTGCGCAGCATCTTGGGAGACGGAGGGCGGCGGTGACTTGGTGAGGGATCGGGACCGGCTGAGGCGGCGAGGCTGACGATGCGGGACGCTTGCGCTCAGAGCCGGTTGTCTTCGGTCGGGTACTCGTGCCAGTGCAGCTTCTTGCGCAGCGTCGCGTAGTAGTTGTAGCCGACCGGGTGCAGCAGGTTGATGGTCTTGGCCGAGCGGCGCACCACGATGCGGTCGCCGGGCAGCAGCGAGGTCAGCGACTGCATGTCGAAATTGACGCTGGCATCGCGCGCGGTGGCCACCTCGATCGACACCTCGGCATCGTGCGGCAGCACGATCGGGCGGTTCGACAGCGCATGCGGGGCGATCGGCACCAGCACCAGTCCCGACAGCGTCGGATGCAGGATCGGCCCGCCGGCCGACAGCGCATACGCCGTCGATCCGGTCGGCGTCGACACGATCAGGCCGTCGGAACGCTGGTTGTACATGAAGTAGCCGTCCACCGAGACCGCCAGCTCGACCATGCCGGAGATGCCCGAACGATTGACCACCACGTCGTTCAGGGCCAGCGCGGAGAAGATCACGCCGTCGTCGCGGATCACGCGCGATTCGAGCAGCATGCGGTTCTCGGGCTCGTAGTGGCCGCTGAGCATGGCCGGCAGCACCGATTGCACATCCTCCAGCGGGATGTCCGTCATGAAGCCGAGGCGGCCATGGTTGACCCCGATCAGCGGCACCGAGAAGCCGGCCAGCTGGCGGGCGATGCCGAGCAGCGTGCCGTCGCCGCCCAGCACCACGGCGACGTCGGCCTCGCGGCCGATCTCTTCGGCGGACAGCGCGGGGTAGTCCGTCAGGCCGGTGGCAAGCGCGGTCTCGCGTTCGAACACCACGTCCTGGCCATTGCGCAGGATGCAGGCCGCCAGCTCCTCGAGCGGACCTTCGATGCCCGCGGTCGAATACCTGCCGACCAGGGCGACCGTGCGAAAGGGCGCGTGCGCGGCGCCGGACTTGGGGTGTGCAGACATGCCCGGATTAGACCATACCGCCATGACCATTGTCAGCACGGCCCGGGGGACGAGTGCCAGAGCGAGCCCCACCGCGCAAAACTTGCGTAAAATCGGGACACCATGGACGAACGAGCGAAAACCCTTCTCAAGACCCTGATCGAGCGCTACATCGCCGAAGGGCAGCCGGTCGGCTCGCGTACGCTGTCGAAGTACTCGGGACTGGACCTGTCGCCGGCGACCATCCGCAACGTGATGTCGGACCTGGAGGAGATGGGCTTCATCGCCAGCCCGCACACGTCGGCGGGGCGCATCCCGACCCCGCGCGGCTACCGGTTGTTCGTCGATACCATGCTGACGGCCCAGCCGCTCGATACCCAGTTCGACCGCACCAAGCTGGCCGGGCTGATCCAGGGCGAACTCGGTGCGCAGGAGCAGAGCCCGCAGCGGATGATCACGACGGCCGCGCGCACGCTGTCGAACCTGTCGCAATTCGCCGGCGTGGTGATGACCCCCCGCCGCGCGCAGGCGTTCCGGCAGATCGAGTTCATGCGGCTGTCCGACAAGCGCATCCTGTTGATCATCGTGACGCCCGAAGGGGACGTGCAGAACCGCATCATCCAGACCGAGCTGCCCTACAGCGCGTCGCAGCTGGTCGAGGCCGCCAATTTCATCAACACCCATTACGCCGGCATGCGCTTCGACACCGTGCGCGAGCGGCTGCGCGACGAACTGAAGGCGCTGCGCATCGACATGTCGGAACTGATGCAGGCCGCGGTCGAGGCCGGCAGCAGCGCGATGGCCGACGAGGACGAGCAGGTCTATATCTCGGGCGAACGCAAGCTGCTCGAGGTCGAGGACCTGGCCTCGAGCATGGACAAGCTGCGCCGGCTGTTCGACGTGTTCGAGCACAAGACCAGCCTGCTGCAGCTGCTCGATGTGTCGAGCCACGCCGAGGGCGTGCAGATCTTCATCGGCGGCGAGAGCCGGCTGGTGCCGCTCGAGGACATGGCGGTGATCACCGCGCCGTACGAGGTCGATGGCCAGATCGTCGGCACGCTGGGCGTGATCGGCCCGACGCGGATGGCCTATGACCGGGTGATCCCGATCGTCGATATCACGGCGCGGCTGCTGTCGAGCGCGCTGAGCAGCCAGAACTGATGGCGGCCAGGGCGGGCCGCCACGCGCAGGGCGGCCTTCGCGCCCCAGCGATACCGGAATCCCTATGACATTTACCGCAGAACCTGCCTACCGGCATGGGCAGGCGCCCCGCACGGCGATCCTGCTGATCAATCTGGGCACGCCGGACGAGCCGACCCCGAAGGCGGTCGGACGCTACCTGAAGCAGTTCCTGTCCGATCCGCGCGTGGTGGAGATTCCGCGCGCCGCCTGGTTGCCGGTGCTGTACGGGCTGATCCTGCCGCTGCGCTCGCGCGCGTCGGCGCTGAAGTACGAATCGATCTGGCTGCGCGAGGCGCACCGGACCGGATCGCCGCTGCTGGTGCATACCGAGCGGCAGGCGCATGCGCTGCAGCAGCTGCTGGCGCAGCAGGGCCACGACGTGACGGTCGCCTGCGCGATGCGCTACGGCAACCCGTCGATCCCGTCGGTGATGGAGGCGCTGCGGCGCCAGGGCTGCGAGCGCATCCTGGCGCTGCCGATGTATCCCCAGTATTCCGGCACCACTACCGCGACCGCCTTCGACGAACTGTTCCGCGTGCTGGGCGAATGGCGCAATCAGCCCGAGTTGCGCCTGGTCAAACATTTCCACGATCACCCGGCCTATCTGGGGGCGCTGCATCAGCAGGTCGGCGCCTACTGGGCCCAGCATGGGGCGCCCGATTTCGCGCGCGGCGACCGGCTGATCCTGTCGTTCCACGGCGTGCCGCGGCGCACGCTGGAGCTGGGCGACCCATATCACTGCGAATGCCTGAAGACCGGCCGCATGCTGGGCGAGGCGCTGGGCCTGCAGCCTGGCCAGTATCAGGTCACGTTCCAGTCGCGCTTCGGCAAGGCCGAGTGGCTGCAGCCCTATACGGCACCGACGCTGACCGAGCTGGGCAAGGTCGGCACCGCGCGGGTCGACGTGTTCTGCCCTGGCTTTCCGGCCGACTGCATCGAGACGCTGGAAGAGATCGCGATGGAAGGGCAGTCCGAATTCAAGGTCGCCGGCGGCAAGGAATTCCACTTCATTCCGTGCCTGAACGACGCGCCCTTCTGGATCACCGCGCTGTCGGAGATCGCGCTGCAGCATATGCAGGGCTGGCCGTTGCGACTGCCGCATGCGCACGAACTGGAAGCGAGGCGCGCGCTGGCGCAGGCAAGGGGGGCCGCGGCATGAATCCGTCGTATGAAGACGATGCGCGGCAGCGGATCGACAAGTGGCTGTGGTGCGCGCGCTTTTTCAAGACCCGCTCGCTGGCGGCGGAGGCCGTCGAACGCGGCCGCGTAGAGGTCAACGGGCAGCCATGCAAGAATTCGCGCGAGGTCAAGCCGGGCGACACGGTGCGCATCGACGCCCATCAGCAGCGCTGGGAGCTGGTGGTCAAGGGCATCGCCCCGGCGCGCGGGCCGGCGTCCGTGGCCCAGACGCTCTATGAGGAAACCGAGGAGAGCCGCACGCGGCGTGCCGCGGAAGCCGAGCGGCGGCGTTTCCATGTGGAGCCAGCGTCGCAACTACAGGGACGACCGACCAAGCGGGATCGCCGCCGCATCGACGATTTCAAAGGGTAAGCCGCTGAAACGTTCAGCGCGAGTACTGGATGATGTATTGGCGCAGCGCCGGATCGGCGCCGCCGGCGACGCTGTCGCGCGGGGCCAGTCCGTCCGAGAGCCAGATGAAGACGGTCAGCGCCACCAGCGAAAGCAGCACCAGCAACGTGAACACGGAGAACTTCGGCGTCTTGTTGGACGGTTTCGGCAGCTTGCGCATGGCCTTGCCCCGGCAGGAAGACTGCAATAGGAGACGGCACCCCGGCAGTTTTGTCGTTTTTTTGGATTTATCTTAGAAGCTGCACTGCAGCAAAGCAATTTCACTTCTCGCAGCACTGGTTTAAGTTTGTAAGCTGATGTTTCGTTGCAGATGTCCATCCGCTCTTGAAATATCGGCTTGGCGCCACCAGTTGCCAGCTGAATTCCGATTGACCCCAGGCGGACCGCCATGTGCGGCCGCAACTTGTTCTGAAACGGATCGACATGGAAGACCAGAAGCAAACGCCATCCAACACGCCGCCGACCTCGCCCGCCGACCAGGCCGCCGAAGCGCAAGCCGCGCAATCGGCCACGCCAAACCAATCGGCCGAGCCTGCCGCCGCCGCGGATGACGTGGCGAACCAGCCGGCGGCGCAGTTGGCCGCACAGTTGGCGGAACAGGAAGCCAAGGCACGCGAGAACTACGATCTGTATCTGCGCGCCGTCGCCGAGTCCGAGAACATCCGGCGCCGCGCACAGGAGGACGTGGCCAAGGCCCACAAGTTCGCCATCGAGAGCTTCGCCGAGCATCTGTTGCCGGTGATGGACAGCCTGCAGGCCGCGCTGGCCGATGGATCGGGCGATATCGCCAAGCTGCGCGAGGGCGTCGAGCTGACCGCCAAGCAGCTGGCCAGCGCCTTCGAGAAGGGCCGCATGGTCGAGCTGAATCCGGTCGGCGAGAAGTTCGACCCGCATCGGCACCAGGCGATTTCGATGGTGCCGTCGGATCAGGAACCCAACACGGTGGTGGCCGTGCTGCAGCGCGGCTATCTGATCGCGGACCGCGTCTTGCGGCCCGCATTGGTGACGGTGGCTGCGCCGAAGTAAGGGTCGGCGGGCAGACCGGCCTGCCACCGATGCGCAGCCACGCCCGGCGCCGTTTCGGCACCGGGCGTTCTCGTTTGTGGAGAAATGCGATGCCTTACCCGTTCGGCGCAGCGCCGGCGCCCCACACGGATCACCGCGCCTTCGAGGCCTTCGGCATGCGCGCGGTCGATCATGACACCATCGACGACGCGCTCGCCGCGGCCGGCGACGACCTGGTCTGCGTGTTCTTCTGGGGCGAGGACTGCTACAACTGCGAGATGGCCAAGAAGGCCATGCTGGCCAACCCGGACCCGCTGCGCGCGCTCGATCTGCACTGGCTGCATGCCGACGTCTACACCCATCCGGCGCTGGGACGGCGCTTCGGGCTGTACGGCATCCCGGTGTTCATGTTCTTCCACCGCGGCAAGAAGCTGGGCCGCGCCACCGGCTGGCACGGCATCGGACAGTTCTCCGCGGCGGTCGCCAACGCGCGGCTGAAGGCGAGCGGCAAGCCGCTGACCGGATGACAGGCCGGCCGCCGCCGCGGCTTCGCGGTCCGGCGGCGACTCAGCGGTTCAGCGAATAGCCGATGCGAAACTGCCAGGGCGTCTTGCGGTTGTAGTCCAGCAGGCTCTCGCCGTAGCCGACGAAGTAGCCGGCCATCAGATAGCCGGCCGTGCCCGGTATCAGCCGGCCCATCGGGTAGGTGAACTGCGCATCCACGCTGCCGTACCACTGGCGGGTGCCCTTGCGCACCGTCGCCGCCAGTTCCCACGAATCGGGTTTGCCGTAGGCGACCCGCAGATCCATATAGCCGCGGTACCGCGCGATATCGCTGTTGTCGCTCTTCTCGAGGTAGTAGTAGAGCTTGGGCGTCACGGTCCAGTGCCAGTCGTCCGTCTCGCCGAAGTGGAAGGTCGGCTTCAGGAACAGCGTATTGACGCTGCGCGACTGGTCGCCGTCGCGGCCGTTGGACTCGTGCTCGAGGCCGGTCGCCACCGACAGCCGGCTGATCCAGCGATTGCGCACGCCGGTATCGGACAGGTAGTAGAAGATGCTGGGCCGGTAGTTGGTGTCGTGGAAGGGCTTCGATTCCTCGGACAGATCCCATAGCGAGAACTGCGTGTAGCCCAGGTACAGGTTGTCCAGCCAGTAGCGCGAGTTCGGGTCCCGGCCTTCGAAGATGCGGTACTTGAAGCTGAACTGGAACTTGGCATTGGCGCCGCCGTGCGCGCCGACCGCGTAGTACATCGGATCGTTGAAGGTCAGGCGGCTGCCCCCCGTCAGGATCGGCTGATCGTAGACGGGCTGGCCCGGTCCCTTCGGCTGGAGTACCGGCTCGACCGGCGTCGCGGCGACATCGGCGTGCTGTTCGCCTTCGGCGGCCGGCGTGGCGGCGGCGGTGGCCGGTGCCGCAGAGGCGGCCGGCGCCGCCGCGGTGGCCGGCGGCGTGACCCCCGACTGGTTCAGCGTCACCAGCACCGGCGCGGCGTCGAGGCCCACTGGATCGAGCCGGATCTGGCCGCGCAGCGTCGGCGGGATCTCGCCCTGGTATTGAATCGTGCGGTTCTCGCCGCGGCGCAGGCGCACCGTGGCAGGGCCCGGCGTGATCCGGCGCATCGAGATGCGCACCGGCGCGAGCATTTCCGGCGAGGCGACCACTTCCAGCGTATCGGGCACCAGATAGCTGCGATTGGCCGTGTCGGCGGTGACCAGCAGCGTCAGCCGCAGCGGCTGGGCGCCGTCCAGTACGCGCGGCGGCTGCAGCAGCGCGATCGCGGCGCGGGCGGACGGCGCGTACAGCACGCCGAGGGCGATAGAGATGGCGGAAACGGCGGCGGCAGGCGCGAGCAGGCGCGGACGACGCCCCGCGGACGGGGTTCGGAGCAACGGCATCATCGGAGATGGTGGTGGGCCGTGCCGGATAGGACGCCTGGCACGGCCGGGAATGGCAACGCGGCAAAGCCTAGCACGGGGCCGGCCGGGCTGGCTGTGACCATTTGTACCGGCCGGTCGGCCGGGCGCAGGCGGAAGTTCAGCCGCGGGCGCGGCGCTGGACGCAGGCGATGTAGTGCTCGCCGTCGGGCGGCAGGCCGCTGCGCTGCGACTGCCACAGCATCTCGCCGAGGCATTCCATCATCTGGTGATGCGCCTCGTGCGGCGAATCGAGCCGGCGCGCCAGCTGTTCGAACGCCTGGCGGATGCCGCGCGGCTGGTCGACCGACACCTGCTCGGCAATCGACAGATGCATGGCCAGATGCAGGAAGGGGTTGGTTTGCCCGCGCTCGGGCGTGAATTCTTCGGCGATCGCCGCCTCCGCGTCGGCCAGCTGATCGTGGTATTCGGGGTGCGCGCGGATCCAGTCGACGGCGATCGCCTCGAGCGGCGTCAGCACTTCGTTGGCACCCTGCTTGCGCCAGGCTTCGCAAAAGAACCGGCGGACTTCTTCACGGGAGGGATTGAACATGATGGGGCGGATTGTAAACGACGGTCCGCGGGCTTGCCGCGGCCCCTTCCGATGGATGGGGGCGCCGCTGTGCCGCAGGGGCCGCATGACGACTAGAATGCGGGATCGTTGACCTCGCCATCGGGCCGGCCCTCCCTCCATGACCGCTACCCCACGCTCATCGACCCTGCTGCGGCATGCCGGCGACAAGCTCGCCGGCGTGCTGCTGATCGCCATCTCGGCCAGCGCCTTCGGCGCGATGGCGATCTTCGCCCGCCTTGCCTATGACTCGGGCGCCGACGTCTATGGCCTGCTGTCGGTGCGCTTCGTGCTCGCCGCGATCGCGCTGGCGGCCGTGATGCGCTGGCAGCGGATCGCGCTGCCGCCGTGGCCGCGCGTGCTGGCGCTGGCGGCGATGGGCGGCATCGGCTATGTCGGCCAGTCGTTCTGTTTCTTCAGCGCGCTGAACCATGCGCAGGCCAGCCTGGTCGCGCTGCTGCTGTATCTGTATCCGGTCTTCGTCACCGTGATGGCGGCGCTGTTCCTGAAGGAGAAGCTGACCGGCGCGGCGGTCACCGCGCTGGTGCTGTGCTCGGTCGGCGCGGGCCTGACCGTCGGCGGCGGGGAGGGCAGCGCGCTGGGCATCGGCCTTGGGCTGGCGTCGGCGCTGATCTATTCGGTCTACATCATCGTCGGCGCGCGGCTGACGCCCGGCGTGCATCCGGTCGCGACCACCACGGTGGTGTGCGTCGCGGCCGCCGTCGTCTATGTCGGCGCCGCGCTGGTACGGACCGCGGCCGGCATGGCGCCGCGGTTTCCGGCCGATGCCGGCGGATGGCTGGCGTTGGCGGCGATCGCGCTGCTGTCGACGGTGCTGGCCATCCTGACCTTCTTCGCCGGCCTGCAACGCCTCGGCGCGGCGCAGGCCTCGATGCTGTCCACGCTGGAGCCGGTGGTCACGGTGCTGCTGGCCGCGCTGCTGCTGGGCGAGCAGATCGGCGTGGCGCAGGCCATCGGCGGCGGCCTGATCCTGGCCGGCGTGCTGTGGTTGACCCACAAGGGCACGGCCCCGACGCCTGTACAACAAAATTGAACGGCTTGCTGAAATCCTTGGCGTGGAACGGACGGGGGCCATCGGTAGAATGCGCCCTTTCCCGAACTTTGCTGAGGATTCCGCATGACACCGCTCGACCAGGCCGCCATCGCCCAACTGTTCACCGAGGCCCGCACGCATAGCGCCTGGCAGGATCGGCAGATCGACGACGCCGTGCTGCATCGGCTGTACGAGGCGATGAAGTTCGGCCCGACCGCGGCCAACAGCTCGCCGGCGCGTATCGTATTCGTCAAGACCGCGGAGCAGAAGGCGAAGCTGGTCGAGTGCGTGTCGCCAGGCAATGTCGACAAGACCCGCTCGGCCCCGGTCACGGCGATCGTCGCGTTCGACAACGCGTTCCACGAGCAGCTGCCGAAGCTGTTCCCGCATGCCGATGCCCGTTCCTGGTATGCCGGCCAGCCGGACAAGATCGCGCGCGACGCGCTGGTCAACAGCTCGCTGCAGGGCGCCTATCTGATCCTGGCTGCGCGCGCGCTTGGCCTCGACTGCGGCCCGATGGGCGGCTTCGACGCAGCCAAGGTCAATGCGGCGTTCTTCCCCGACGGCAAGTGGTCCGTCAATTTCCTGATCAATCTCGGCTATGGCGACGCCGACAAGCTGTATCCGCGCAACCCGCGCCTGAGCTTCGACGAGGCCTGCCGCATCGTTTGACGGCAGGATGCGCCGGCCGGCTGGCCGCCGGCGCGTTCACAGCCGCGGCGGCAGCGTCTTGTCCGGGTACTCGCACAGCGTTTCGATCGCGCAATGCCAGCACTCGGGCTTGCGCGCCTTGCAGACGTAGCGCCCGTGCAGGATCAGCCAGTGGTGCGCGTCGTGCAGGAACTCGTCGGGCACGACCTCCAGCAGCTTCATCTCGACCGCCTGCACGGTCTTGCCAGGCGCGAGTCCGGTGCGGTTGCTGACGCGAAAGATATGCGTGTCGACCGCGACGGTCGGATGGCCGAACGCGGTGTTCAGCACCACGTTGGCCGTCTTGCGGCCGACGCCCGGCAGCGCTTCCAGCGCCTCGCGGTCGGCCGGCACCTTGCCGCCGTAGCGCTCGACGAGGATGCGGCAGGTCTCCATCACATGCCGGGCCTTGGTCTTGTACAGACCGATCGTCTTGATGTACTCGATCAGGCCGGATTCGCCCAGCGCCAGGATCTTCTGCGGCGTGTTGGCGATCGCGAACAGCCTGCGGGTGGCCTTGTTGACGCCCACATCGGTGGCCTGCGCCGACAGCAGCACGGCGATCAGCAGTTCGAACGGCGAGCTGTACTCGAGTTCGGTGGTGGGAGACGGGTTGGTTTCTCTGAGCGTTTCAAACAGCGCGCGGCACTTGGCGGCGTTCATTGTGGTCGCTTGGTGTCGGAGGAGACGGGATGGCCGGGCGTCGCGGCGGCGGGCGCGGCCTCGGGGCGGTCAACCGGATCGGCCTGTGCGGCGTTGAGCGGCTGGGCGGCCTGCCGCTTCAGGCGCGCGCGTTCGATGGCCGCCTGGATGATGGCTTTCTTGCGCTCCTGCGCCTGGCGCTCGGCTTCGGACGAGGCGGCCTCCTGGCGCAGCGCTTCCAGCTTGGCCGCGAGGCGTGCTTCGTTTTCCTCGCGCTCGCGCACCAGCCGCTGCTTGCGCGACAGGTAGCGGACACGGGCCGCGTCGGCCTGGGGCTGCGACCAGGCGTCCCAGCCGGTGCGCTCGCCGGTGACCGGGATCATCGCGATGCAGTCGACCGGGCAGGGCGCGACGCAGAGATCGCAGCCGGTGCACCAGTCCGGCAGCACGGTGTGCATCTGCTTGGCGGCACCGGCGATCGCGTCGACCGGGCAGGCCTGGATGCACAGCGTGCAGCCGATGCACAGTGTCTCGTCGATGCGCGCGACCGCGCGTGGCTGTTCGATGCCGTGATCCGGATCGAGCGGCAACGGCGCGACACCGAGCTCGGCCGCCAGCCGACGGATGCCTTCGGCACCGCCGGGAGGGCAGCGGTTGCAGTCCGCTTCGCCGCGCGCCATGGCCTCGGCATAAGGCCGGCATCCCTGAAAGCCGCATTTCGTGCATTGCGTCTGGGGCAGCAGGGCGTCGAGGCGGTCGGCGAGAGTCGCCGAAGCGGCCGCCAGATCGGCGTTCCGGCGGGCGTCGGTGGAGGGGGCGGAAGCGGAATCGGCGGCGGAAGGGGTCACGAAAGCAGGAAAACGATGCGGGGTAACACAGGGTGCAGCCGTACGGTGCGGCTGACGCGGCAAGGATTATCCCCGATTTCGCCGCGCCGCAGAAACCCTGAAGATGCGCGCTTTGCCATGGCGCAGATGTCGATCAACGCGGCTGGCCCGCGCCGGAGGCGCGGTTGCGCCATGCCATCATTCACAAAATCGAGCCGACCACGCATGTCGAACGCCACCAAGACCAAACGCGATCCTGAAGGAACCCGCCGTCGCATCATGGATGCGGCCACCGAGGAGTTCGCCAAGGGCGGCCTGGCCGGCGCACGCGTCGACCAGATTGCCCGCCGCGCGGAGACCAACGAGCGCATGCTGTATTACTACTACGGCAGCAAGGAAGGGCTGTTTCTCGCCGTGCTCGAACGGCAATACGCGCAATTCCGCGCCGCCGAGGAGCGCCTGCAGATCGGCGACGAGGACCCGGTCGCCGCGGTCCGCACGCTGGCCCGCTTCGTCTGGGACTGGTACTACCAGCACCCCGAATTCATCCGTCTGGTCAACAGCGAGAACCTGCACGAGGCGCGGCACCTGAAGAAGTCCGCGCAGCTGCACGAACTGGTCAACCCGGTGGTCGACGTGCTGGCCGAGATCGTTCGCCGCGGCCAGCTGCAGGGCGTGTTCCGCGACAACGTCGATGTGCCCCAGCTCTATCTGACGATCTCGGCGCTGGGCTACTACGTGCTGTCGAATCGCTACACCATCAGCGCGGTGATCGGCCGCGACGTGGCCTCGCAGGACGAGCACGAGCGCTTCGCCAAGCTGCATACGGACATGCTGCTGGCCTATCTGGCGCGGCGCTAGCGCAAGCAAGGGCGCAAGGGAAAGAAAACGGGACCGCGTTGCGGTCCCGTTTGTCATCGGCGGTCTGCTGGCATCTGCCTGCGGCTCAGCGGTACTTGCGGATGAAGTCGCGCAGCTCCGGATAGATCGTTTCGCGCCAGCGGCGGCCCGAGAAGATGCCGTAGTGCCCGCAGCGGGGCGCGGTCAGATGCTGCTTGCGGGTCTTCGGAATGCCGGCGCACAGATCGTGCGCGGCGGCGGTCTGGCCCGCGCCGGAGATGTCGTCGAGCTCGCCCTCGATCGTCATCAGCGCGGTGTGCTTGATGTCCTGCGGCCGCACCGGCTCGCCCTCGATCTCCCACGTGCCATTGGCCAGCCGGAACTCCTGGAAGACTTCGCGGATCGTGTCGAGGTAGTACTCGGCCGCCATGTCGAGCACGGCGTTGTATTCGTCGTAGAAGCGCACGTGCGCCTCGGCATCGTCCGCATCGCCCTCGATCAGGCTCAGGTAGTAGTCGTAATGCGAGGACAGATGGCGGTCCGGGTTCATCGCGACGAAGCCGGCGTGCTGCAGGAAGCCCGGATAGACGCGCCGGCCGTGGCCGGGATAGTTGGCCGGCACGGTGTAGATGACGTTGTTCTCGAACCACTCGTACGACTTGTTGGTCGCCAGCGAGTTGACCGCGGTCGGGCTTTTGCGCGCGTCGATCGGGCCGCCCATCATCGTCATCGTCCTGGGCGTCTTCTCGCCGGCCGAGGCCATCAGCGAGATCGCCGCCAGCACCGGCACCGTCGGCTGGCAGACCGACACGACATGCAGGTTCTCGGCGCCCAGATGGCGGATGAATTCCTGGATGTAGCGAATGTAGTCGGCCAGATGGAAAGGGCCGTCCTCGACCGGCACCATGCGTGCGTCGACCCAGTCGGTCACATAGACCTTGTGGTCCTGCAGCAGCGTGCGCACCGTATCGCGCAGCAGCGTCGCGTGGTGGCCCGACAGCGGCGCGCAGACCAGCACCGACGGTTCGTCCTTCAGCAGCTTGATCGTCTCGGGATCGTCGGCGTAGCGCTTGAAGCGGATCAGCTTGCAGAACGGCTTTTCCATGATCGTCTGTTCGACGATCGGAATATCGCGGCCGTTGGAGCGCACGGACTTGATGTCGAAGGCGGGCTTCTCGTATTCCTTGCCGAGCCGGTACAGCAATTCGTAGCCCGCGGCCAGCCGGGTGGCCCCCGGCACCAGCGACAGCGGGCTCAGGGGGTTGGTAAAGGTCTTGGCCGTCGCCTGGGCCCACGCGGTCAGCGGGTTCAGGATCGAGCGCTGAAATTCATGCAGTTGGTAAAGCATTGCCGAACACCTGCCTTTCGATATCGGGTTTTCTGCTGTGGCGGATTATGCGCCCAACCCGTCCGTTTTGCGAACGACCGTGCGCACGATCTTGCAATGCAGCATATACCTAAAGGTATGACGGCGTGAGGGGAACTCAATAGGACAATGGCTGTAATTCTGGCGCGGTGTTGGACTACACCGACAGGCGGACAACGAGGGGTGCCGTGCAGCGCACAAATAGGGGCTGAGCCGGAGGGGCAGGTGGCCTGTGGGAGCACCGCGGCAGCGGCGAGAACGGCCGCCGGAAAGGAACGCGGGCCCATCGTCGATGGGCCCGCTTGCGCTCAAGGTGCGGAAGCTTGCGCTTACAGCACCGCCGCGATGGCGTCGACCACCGCGTCGATATTGCGGCTATTGAGCGCGGCCACGCAAATGCGGCCGGTGCCGACCGCGTAGATGCCGTGTTCGGTCTTCAGGCGCTCGACCTGCTCGGTGGTCAGGCCCGAATACGAGAACATGCCGCGCTGCGCCTTGACGAAGGAGAAGTCGCGCGACACGCCCTTGGCGGCCAGCTTGTCGACCAGCGCGTGGCGCATCTGCTTGATGCGGTCGCGCATTTCGGCCAGTTCTTCTTCCCACATCGCGCGCAGTTCCGGGCTGTTCAGCACGGTCGCGACGACGGTGCCGCCGTGCGTCGGCGGGTTCGAGTAGTTGGTGCGGATCACGCGCTTGACCTGCGACATCACACGCTGGGCCTCTTCCTTGCCGGTGGTCACGATCGACAGCGCGCCGACGCGCTCGCCATACAGCGAGAAGCTCTTCGAGAAGGAGCTCGACACGAAGAAGGGCAGGCCCGACTCGGCGAACAGGCGCACCGCGGCGCCGTCCGGGTCGATGCCGTCGGCAAAGCCCTGGTAGGCCATGTCGAGGAAGGGAATCAGGTTCCGTTCCTTGATCAGGCTCACCACCTGTTGCCACTGCTCGGCCGACAGGTCGACGCCGGTCGGGTTGTGGCAGCAGGCGTGCAGCACGACGATGGTGTTGGCCGGATACGACTTCAGCGACTCGACCATGCCGGCGAAATTGAGGCCGTGGCTCGGCGCGTCGTAGTACGCATAGTTGACCACCGGGAAGCCGGCGGCTTCGAACAGCGCGCGGTGGTTTTCCCAGCTCGGATCGCTGATCGCGACCTTGGCGTCCGGATACAGGCGCTTCAGGAAGTCGGCGCCGATCTTCAGCGCGCCGGTGCCGCCGAGTGCCTGAGCCGTCACCACACGGCCTTCGGTGATCAGCGGCGAGTTCTTGCCGAACAGCAGCGTCTGCACCGCCTGGTCGTAGGCCGCGATGCCTTCGATCGGCAGGTAGCCGCGCGGCGTGGCCGTCGTCAGGCGCGCCTTCTCGGCTTCCTGCACCGCGCGCAGCAGCGGAATCTTCCCTTCGTCGGTGAAGTACACGCCCACGCCCAGATTGACCTTGTTGGCACGGGTGTCGGCGTTGAACGCTTCATTCAGGCCCAGGATGGGATCGCGCGGGGCCATCTCGACGGCAGAAAACAAACTCATTTGGGATTCTCGTGGTCAGCTATGTAACAAAACGGGAAGGCGTAGAATGCTCGGATTGCGCTGCGGGCGTGCGGTGGGTCCGCCTTGAAACGGACCGCGCAACCCCGAGATTCTAGCGTATCCGCCCGTATTCCAAAGGTTTTCTCCCCGTCTATGTCGAATCTCGCCGTGCCTGTCGCGGATGCCGCTCCCGCCCTGGATGAGGACAAATTCGTCAGCTTCCCCGGCTCGCCATTTCAGCTGTATCAGCCCTATCCGCCGGCCGGCGATCAGCCCGAGGCCATCCGCCAACTGGTCGAGGGCATCGAGGACGGCCTGTCCTACCAGACGCTGCTCGGCGTCACCGGCTCGGGCAAGACCTTCACGATGGCCAACGTGATTGCCCGGATGGGCCGGCCGGCTATCGTCTTTGCCCCGAACAAGACGCTGGCCGCCCAGCTTTACTCGGAATTCCGCGAATTCTTTCCGCGCAATGCGGTCGAGTATTTCGTCAGCTATTACGACTATTACCAGCCGGAGGCCTACGTTCCGCAGCGCGATCTGTTCATCGAGAAGGACTCGTCGATCAACGAGCATATCGAGCAGATGCGGCTGTCGGCGACCAAGAGCCTGCTGGAGCGGCGCGACACGATTATCGTGGCGACGGTGTCCGCAATCTATGGTATCGGCAACCCGAACGAATACCATCAGATGATTCTGACTTTGCGGGCCGGCGACCGCATCAGCCAGCGCGACGTGATCGCGCGGCTGATCGCGATGCAGTACACCCGCAACGACACCGATTTTCAGCGCGGCACCTTCCGCGTGCGTGGCGACACCGTCGACATCTTCCCGGCCGAACACGCCGAAGTGGCGGTGCGCGTCGAACTGTTCGACGACGAGATCGAGTCGCTGCAGTATTTCGATCCGCTGACCGGCAAGGTGCGACAGAAGATTCCGCGCTTCACCGTCTATCCGTCCAGCCACTACGTGACGCCGCGCGAGACCGTGCTGCGCGCCATCGAGGCGATCAAGGCCGAGCTGCGCGAGCGGCTCGATTTCTTCTACAAGGAAAACAAGCTGGTCGAGGCGCAGCGGCTGGAGCAGCGCACGCGCTTCGACCTCGAAATGCTGGCCGAGCTCGGCTTCTGCAAGGGCATCGAAAACTATTCGCGCCATCTGTCCGGCGCGCGCCCCGGCGATCCGCCGCCGACGCTGGTCGACTACCTGCCGCCCGACGCGCTGATGTTCCTGGACGAATCGCACGTGCTGATCGGCCAGCTCAACGCGATGTACAACGGCGACCGCTCGCGCAAGACCACGCTGGTCGAATACGGCTTCCGGCTGCCGTCGGCGATGGACAACCGGCCGCTGAAGTTCGAGGAGTTCGAGCGCAAGATGCGGCAGGCGGTGTTCGTCACCGCGACGCCCGCCGATTACGAACGGGCCCATGCCGGCCAGGTGGTCGAGCAGGTGGTGCGGCCCACCGGCCTGGTCGATCCGATCATCACCGTGCGTCCCGCGGTGTCGCAGGTCGACGATCTGCTGTCCGAGATCCACCTGCGGATCCAGGCCGGCGAGCGCGTGCTGGTGACCACGCTGACCAAGCGGATGGCCGAGCAGCTGACCGAGTTCCTGTCCGAGAACGGCATCAAGGTCCGCTATCTGCATTCGGACATCGACACCGTCGAACGGGTCGAGATCATCCGCGACCTGCGCCTGGGCGCCTTCGACGTGCTGGTCGGCATCAACCTGCTGCGCGAAGGGCTCGATATTCCCGAGGTGTCGCTGGTGGCGATCCTCGACGCGGACAAGGAAGGCTTCCTGCGCGCCGAGCGCTCGCTGATCCAGACGATCGGCCGCGCCGCGCGCAACGTCAACGGCACGGCCATCCTGTACGCCGACCGCATCACCGATTCGATGCGCAAGGCCATCGACGAGACCGAGCGCCGCCGCGCCAAGCAGATCGCATTCAATACGGCCAACGGCATCACGCCGCGCGGCGTGGTCAAGCGGATCAAGGACATCATCGACGGCGTCTACGATCCGAACGAGGTCAAGGCCGAGCTGATGGCCGCCGAGGAGCGCGCGCGCTACGAGGACATGAGCGAGAAGCAGGTCGCCAAGGAAATCAAGCGGCTGGAGAAAAAGATGCTCGACCATGCCAAGAACCTGGAATTCGAGCAGGCCGCACAGGTCCGCGATCAGTTGAGCAAGCTCAAGCAGCAGGTATTTGGCGCCGCGGGCGAGGGCGGGGCGCTGCCGGCCTGAGACCAAAAACCGGGGCGCTGGCTGGCGTCCCGGGGTTAAAATCGGCTCCCTTTCCGTGGCGGCCCGGCACGGCGGTCGCGAATGCCGTCAAAGGCCCGCACGACCCGTACGACCCGTACGACCCGCAAGACTCGCAAGACTCGCACGAGCCAGACGATCCGAACGATGAAACGCTTCGCCATCTTGATGTGCTGCATGGGTAACATATGCCGCTCGCCGACCGCGGAGGGCGTGTTGCGCGCCAAGCTCGCGCAGGCGGGCCTTGCCGACGCCGTCGACGTCGATTCGGCCGGCACCCACAGCTATCACCTGGGTCACGCGCCGGACCGGCGCGCGCAGCAGCATGCGCTGGCGCGCGGTTATGACCTGGCCGGGCAGCGGGCGCGGCTGGCGGCGGTCGAAGATTTCGGCCGCTTCGATCTGGTGCTGGCGATGGACCGCGACAACCTGGCGCGGCTGCAGGCGCTGTGCCCGCCCGAGCATCGCCACAAGGTCAAGCTGCTGATGCACTTCGCGACCCGGCACGACGCCGACGAAGTACCCGATCCCTACTACGGCGAAGGCGACGGCTTCGAGCGCGTGCTCGATTACGTCGAGGACGCCTGCGACGGTATCGTCGCGATGTTGCGCCAACGGCAATGACCCAGGGGCCGCGCCGCGGCCCGTCTGCCTCCCACCGGCGTGCGTCCGCCCTGATCCGCGTGAATCGCGCCAGTCTCTTCCTCCCTTTCCGATGTTTCGATCCCTGCTTCGCAAATGGCGCGAGTCGCGCAATGCCAGCCTGCAACTGGACGCCATCCTGTCCGCCGCCAATCCCGACGGCACGCTGGCCGAGCGCAACGGCTGGCTGATCGAGCTGGGCTACTGGCTGCGGCGCGACGGTCTGCCGGCCGACGAGGCGGGGGGAGCCGGCCGGCATGACATCACCTGGCGCGAGCATGTCCGGTTGCGCTATCTGCTGCAGGTGCTGGAACGCAATCCGGAGCTCGCGGCGCGCTTTGCGCGGACCGTCCGATCGATCGTGCGCGACAACGATCCGACGGGCCTGTTCTGCGACACCGGCGTCGCCTCGCACCCCGGCTTCTGGGGCGAAATGATGGACCGCCTGCAGGCGCGCTTCCTGTCGCCGCCGCCCAATCGCGGCGACATGGCCGACCTGTTCGCGCTGCTGTTCGTCGGCGAGCGCGACGCCGACTGGGTGGCGGCGCTCGACGCCGAGCTGCTCGATCGCCTCGGCGCGCTGCTGATGTTCGCGCCGGAGCAGGGCGGCGGGCTGGAAGGCGAAGCCGGGCACGACGTCGACGAACCAGCGGACGGCGACGTGGGCGGCGCCTCCGCCGACAACGAGCTTGCCACCCATGCCGCCTCGGCTGCCGGCCAGGCGATGCACGCACGCTACCGCGACGATTTCGCCCGCACCCTGGCCAGCAGCATCCAGGTGCTGGCCAGCCAGGTGCGCGCGACCGGCCTGAGCCAGGCGATCCGCGCGCGTCTGCAGGGACGGGTCGAGGACACGCCGTTCTTCCGCCTCGGCCCTGCCGTCGCCGCGCTGTGCGAGGAGGGGCTGCCGCGCGACAGCGATGCCTTCCGGCACCGCTTGAACTACTGCCGCGCCCTGCTCGACGGTTGCCACGACGCCGCCCGCCATGTCTACGCGGACCTGGAAGAGAACGGCGTCTCGGTCGAGGTCGTGTTCCAGATCGAGCGGATGAAGGTGCGGCTGGCGCGCATCGACATGTTGCTGGCCGCCTGGGTCGATCCCGCGCGCCGCGGCAAGGTGGCGCAACTGGCGGGCGAGCTGATCCGCACGACGCAGGCGCGCCGCAGCGTCAAGCATCTGGCCGCGGAGTCCTTCTCGCAGCTGGCCCGCAAGGTGGTCGAACGTTCCGCCGAGACCGGCGAGCACTACATCACGCGCGATCGCAAGGAGTACGGCGAACTGGTGCGCGCGGCGGCCGGCGGCGGCCTGATTACCGTGGCCACGGTCTATCTGAAATTCCTGATCTATGGCCTGCACCTGGACAAGTTCATCGAAGGACTGCTGGCCTCGCTGAACTATGCCGGCAGCTTCCTGGCGATCCACTTCGCCCATTTCACGCTGGCGACCAAGCAGCCGGCGATGACGGGCCCGGCGCTGGCGCACCGGCTCGATGCGGTCGGGCGGCCGGAGGGCAGGGAGGCCTTCGTCGACGACACCATCGCGATGATCCGCTCGAATGCGGCGGCGATCGTCGGCAACCTGGTGGTGGTGTTTCCGGTGGCGCTGGCGATCCAGTGGCTGGCCGGCAAGCTGCTGTCGGTCAATCTGATCACGCCGGACAAGGCGATCGCCACCATCGAGTCGTTCTCGATCCTCGGGCCCACGCCGCTGTATGCGGTCTTCACCGGCGTGCTGCTATGGGTATCGAGCCTGATCGCCGGCTGGGCCGACAACTGGTTCGCGCTGCACCGGATGCACGACGTGCTGGCTTACCACCGCCGCTTGCGCTATGTGCTCGGCGAGCGGGGCGCGGTACGGGTGGCCGACTTCTGGAAGCGGAACGTGTCCGGTATCGCGGCCAATGTCTCGCTCGGCTTCCTGCTCGGCCTGGGGCCGGAAATCCTGAGCTTCTTCGGGCCGCATATCGAGGTCCGGCACGTGACGCTGTCGACCGGGTCGGTCGGCACCGCGCTCGGCGTGCTCGGGGTCGAGGCGCTGCGGCTGCCGTCGCTGTGGCTGGCGGTGGCCGGCATCGCGCTGATGGGGCTGCTGAATGTCGCGGTCAGCTTCGCGCTGGCCTTCCACATGGCCCTGCGCTCGCGCAATCTGCGCCGGGTCGACCGGCGGGCGTTGAGCGCCGCGGTACGGGCGCGCATCCTGCGCCATCCGCTGTCGCTGATCGTGCCGCCGCGCCAGGCGCCGGCAGGGGCCGGAACCCGCGAGGCCTAGCCGAACCGGTCCTGCAGATGCCGGGAAGACCCCACCTTCACCGCGGTATCTGCCGGACAAGTGACATGGGTAGTTGACCGATTTAGTCGGGAAATTTATACTTGACGAAATTCATCAGGTATTACCCCCGCAATCATGAGATTGACGACCAAAGGCCGCTTCGCGGTGACCGCCATGATCGACCTGGCCATGCGCCAGGACCAGGGGCCGGTGACGCTGGCCGGCATCAGCCAACGCCAGAAGATCTCGCTGTCCTATCTGGAACAGCTGTTCGCCAAGCTGCGCCGGCACCAGATCGTCGAGAGCGTGCGTGGCCCGGGCGGCGGATACAGCCTGGCGCGCAAGTCCGAGGACGTGACGGTGGCCGACATCATCATCGCGGTGGACGAGCCGCTCGACGCCACCCAGTGCGGCGGCAAGGGCAACTGCAATGGCGACGAGAATACCGGCCGCTGCATGACCCACGAGCTGTGGGCGACGCTGAATCAGAAGATGGTCGAGTATCTGGACTCGGTCTCGCTGAAGGATCTGGTCGAGCAGCAGCGCGCCCGCCAGCCCGGCGTGCTGCGCGACATGCGCGAGGACGGCGGCGCCCGCCAGCCGGCACCGGCGGCGCGCACGCAACCGAGCGCGGCGGAAAAGGCGGACAAGCCCGCCCGGCCCAAGATGGTGAATTCGGTTTTCAGCCTGGCGCAGTCCTGAGCGGGACCGCGGCCAGGCGACGCACAGTGTCCCACCCGGCAGTCAAAACAAGGCAGTGACAACGATGAGCACCCCACATTTCCCGATCTACATGGATTATTCGGCCACCACGCCGGTGGACCCGCGCGTGGCGGACAAGATGATTCCGTATCTGCGCGAGCAGTTCGGCAATCCCGCGTCGCGCAGCCACGCCTACGGCTGGGCAGCCGAGAAGGCCGTGGAGGAAGCGCGCGAGCAGGTCGCCGCGCTGGTCGGCGCCGATCCGCGCGAGATCGTCTGGACTTCCGGCGCGACCGAGTCCGACAACCTGGCGATCAAGGGCGCGGCCAATTTCTACTCGGGCAAGGGCAAGCACATCATCACGGTCAAGACCGAACACAAGGCCGTGCTCGACACCACGCGCGAACTGGAGCGCCAGGGTTTCGAGGTGACCTACCTGGACGTGCAGGAAAACGGTCTGATCGACATCGAGGTGTTCAAGCAGGCGCTGCGCCCGGACACCATCCTGGTGTCGGTGATGCTGGTCAACAACGAGATCGGCGTGATCCAGGACATCGAGCAGATCGGCGAGATCTGCCGCGAGAAGGGCATCATCTTCCATTGCGACGCCGCGCAGGCCACCGGCAAGGTCGAGATCGACCTGTCGAAGCTGAAGGTCGACCTGATGTCGTTCTCGGCGCACAAGACCTATGGCCCGAAGGGCATCGGCGCGCTGTATGTCCGCCGCAAGCCGCGCGTGCGCATCGAGGCGCAGATGCACGGCGGCGGCCACGAACGCGGCATGCGCTCGGGCACGCTGGCGACGCACCAGATCGTCGGCATGGGTGAGGCCTTCCGCATCGCCCGCGAGGAAATGGCGACCGAGAACGAGCGCATCCGCATGCTGCGCGACCGCCTGTGGAACGGCCTGTCCGGCATGGAAGAGGTTTATCTGAACGGCGATTTCGAGCGCCGCGTGCCGCACAACCTGAACGTCAGCTTCAGCTTCGTCGAAGGCGAGTCGCTGATCATGGCGATCAAGGACGTCGCCGTGTCGTCGGGCTCGGCCTGCACCTCGGCCTCGCTGGAGCCGTCCTATGTGCTGCGCGCGCTGGGCCGCAACGACGAACTGGCGCACAGCTCGATCCGCTTCACCGTCGGCCGCTTCACCACCGAACAGGAGATCGATTACACGGTCGAACTGTTGAAGAGCAAGATCGGCAAGCTGCGCGACCTGTCCCCGCTGTGGGAGATGTACAAGGACGGCGTGGACCTGAATTCGATTCAATGGGCGGCGCATTGAACGCTGTCCATCCGACCCCATAAAAGATACGTCACAGAGGTAGCCAAATGTCTTACTCCAACAAGGTACTCGACCACTACGAAAATCCCCGTAACGTCGGCTCGTTCGACAAGAACGACGACGCCGTCGGCACCGGCATGGTCGGCGCGCCGGCCTGCGGCGACGTGATGAAGCTGCAGATCAAGGTCAACGAGCAGGGCGTGATCGAGGACGCGAAGTTCAAGACCTACGGTTGCGGCTCGGCGATCGCCTCGTCGTCGCTGGTGACCGAGTGGGTCAAGGGCAAGACCGTGGACCAGGCGCTGGAGATCAAGAACACCCAGATCGCCGAGGAACTGGCGCTGCCGCCGGTCAAGATCCACTGCTCGATCCTGGCCGAGGACGCGATCAAGGCCGCGGTCGAAGACTACAAGAAGAAGCACGCGGGCGCCCCGACGCAACAGGCCGCCTGAGCGATCGAAGGGAAGTGGTAGCGATGATCACATTGACCGAAAAAGCCGCGAAGCACGTTTCGCGCTATCTGGACCGCCGGGGCAAGGGCATCGGCCTGCGGCTCGGCGTCAAGACGACCGGCTGTTCCGGCCTGGCGTACAAGCTCGAGTATGTCGACGAGCTGCAGCCGGAGGACCAGGTGTTCGAGTCGCACGGCGTCAAGGTGGTGGTCGATCCCAAGAGCCTGCCCTATATCGACGGCACCGAGCTCGACTTCGCCCGCGAAGGGTTGAACGAGGGCTTCCGCTTCAACAACCCGAACGTCAAGGACGAGTGCGGGTGCGGGGAATCGTTCCGCGTGTAAGGCCGGCGGCCTGAGCGTGTTCCTCTCCCGCTGGCGGGAGAGGGCCGGGCACGGTGGCGGCGCCTCGCGCCTCGGCGCGCGCCGCCGCCCCCGCCACAGCCTTCCAGCAGGACTACCTTGAAAGACGATTACTTTGCCTTGTTCGGGCTGCCGGCCCGCTTCACCGTCGACGAGGCCGCGCTCGACGCCGCCTACCGCACGGTGCAATCGCAGGCCCACCCGGACCGCTTTGCCCACGCCGGCGACGCCGAACGGCGCGTCGCGATGCAATGGGCCGCGCATGCGAACGAGGCCTACCGGACCCTGCGCCAGCCGCTCAAGCGCGCGATCTATCTGCTGTCGCTGCGCGGCATCGATATCCAGGCCGAGAACAATACGGCCATGGCGCCCGACTTCCTGATGCAGCAGATGGAATGGCGCGAGGCGCTGCAGGACGCGGTACAGCAGCGCGACGCCGCGGCGCTGGACGCGCTGCTGCGTTCGCTGCGCCAGCAGAAGCGCGAACGCCAGAGCGCACTGGGCGGACTGCTCGATGCCGGCGACAACGAGGCCGCGGCCGCCGCGGCGCGCCAGCTGATGTTCGTCGAGAAGATCGAGCACGACGCGAGCGAGGCGATCGACCGCCTCGAAGGCTAGCGCGGCAGGCACCATCGCGGGGGCCATGACACAATGGCGCCCCGGCAAAAGCGGGTAATGCGGCAGCGCGCCGGGCCTTCGCCCGGCCATCGCGCCGCCCGCCCCGACAACAGAAGATTGACATGGCACTGCTTCAGATTTCCGAACCCGGCATGTCGCCGGCGCCCCACCAGCGACGGCTCGCGGTCGGTATCGACCTTGGCACCACCAATTCGCTGGTAGCGGCCGTCCGCAACAGCATTCCCGAGGTGCTGGCCGACGAGAGCGGCCGCACGCTGCTGCCGTCGGTGGTGCGCTATCTGCCGAACCAGAGCGCGCAGATCGGCTTCCGCGCGCAGGAAGAGGCGGTGCGCGACCCCAAGAACACGATCGTCTCGGTCAAGCGCTTCATGGGCCGTGGCCTGCACGACGTCGCGCATATCGAGCACACCCCGTACGACTTCGTCGACGCGCCGGGCATGCTGCAGATCAAGACCGTCGCCGGCATCAAGAGCCCGGTCGAGGTGTCGGCCGAGATCCTGGCCACGCTGCGCCAGCGCGCCGAGGATGCGCTGGGCGACGACCTGGTCGGCGCGGTGATCACCGTGCCCGCCTATTTCGACGATGCGCAGCGCCAGGCGACCAAGGACGCGGCGCGTCTGGCCGGCCTCGAGGTGCTGCGCCTGCTGAACGAGCCGACCGCGGCGGCGATCGCCTACGGACTCGACAACGCCTCGGAAGGGATCTACGCGGTCTACGACCTGGGCGGCGGCACTTTCGATATCTCTGTGCTGAAGCTGACCAAGGGCGTCTTCGAGGTGATGGCGACCGGCGGCGATTCCGCACTGGGCGGCGACGACTTCGACCAGCGGCTGGTCTGCTGGATCGTCGAGCAGGCCGGCCTGCAGCCGCTGTCGGCCGAGGACACGCGCCTGCTGATGGTGCGTGCGCGCGCCGCCAAGGAAGCGCTGTCGGAAGCCGACAGCACGGTCATCGACGCGGTGCTGGGCACCGGCGAGATCGTCCACCTGCCCTTGACCGCCGAGCAGTTCCGCGAGATGACCGCGCATCTGGTGCAGAAGACACTGGCGCCGGTGCGCAAGGCGCTGCGCGATGCCGGCGTGGCGCCCGACGAGGTCAAGGGCGTGGTGCTGGTCGGCGGCGCCACGCGCATGCCGTCGATCCGCAAGGCGGTTGCCGATTTCTTCGGCCAGCCGCCGCTGACCAATCTCGATCCGGACAAGGTGGTCGCGCTGGGCGCGGCGATGCAGGCCAATCTGCTGGCCGGCAACAACGCGCCGGGCGACGACTGGCTGCTGCTCGACGTGATCCCGCTGTCGCTGGGCGTCGAGACGATGGGCGGCCTGGTCGAGAAGATCATTCCGCGCAACAGCACGATCCCGGTGGCGCGCGCGCAGGAATTCACCACCTTCAAGGACGGCCAGACCGCGATGGCGATCCACGTGCTGCAGGGCGAGCGCGAGCTGGCCAGCGACTGCCGTTCGCTGGCGCGTTTCGAGCTGCGCGGGATTCCGCCGATGGTGGCCGGCGCCGCGCGTATCCGCGTGACCTACCAGGTCGATGCCGATGGCCTGCTGTCGGTGTCGGCGCGCGAGACGCAGTCGGGCGTCGAGGCCTCGATCGCCGTCAAGCCCTCGTACGGGCTCGGCGACGACGATATCGCGCGGATGCTGCAGGACAGCTTCCGCGAGGCCGAGCACGACATGAAGAGCCGTGCGCTGGCCGAGGAGCGCGTCGAGGCCGAGCGCCTGCTCGAGGCCACGCGCAGCGCGCTGCAGGCCGACGGCGATCTGCTGTCGGACGACGAGCGCGCCGAGGTCGAAGCGCTGATGGCGCGCGTACGCGAGACCGCTGCGGGCGACGACCATCTGGCGATCAAGGCCGCCATCGAAACGCTGTCGCGCGGCACCGACGAGTTCGCGGCCCGCCGCATGGACCGCTCGATCAAGCAGGCGCTGGCCGGCCGCAAGGTGCAGGAGCTCGGCTGAGCGCGCTCGCCGCGACCGCCCGCCATCCCCAAATCAGGACCCGATATGCCACAGATTGTCGTACTGCCCCACGCCGAATACTGCCCCGAGGGCGCCGTCATCGAAGCCAGGAAGGGCACCAGCATCTGCGATGTGCTGCTCGAGCATGACATCGAGATCGAGCATGCCTGCGAGAAGTCGTGTGCCTGCACCACTTGCCACGTGGTGGTGCGCGAGGGCTTCGATTCGCTGAACGAAGCCGAAGAGAAAGAGGAAGACCTGCTCGACAAGGCCTGGGGCCTTGAGCCGAATTCCCGGCTGTCCTGCCAGGCGATCGTCGCCGACGAAGACCTGACCATCGAGATTCCCAAATACACGATCAACCACGCCAAGGAAGGCCACTGAGCCTTGCAGTGCCTGCCCGGGCGGCACGGCAACCCCGACGGCGAACGAAGACCTTGGAGAACCCCTGATGAAATGGACCGACACCTATGACATCGCGGCGGCGCTGTACGACAAGTACCCCGACGTCGATCCGCTGACCGTGCGCTTCACCGACCTGCGCCGCTGGGTGCTGGAGCTGGACGGCTTCGACGACCTGCCCGAGCGTTCGGGCGAGAAGATCCTCGAGGCCATCCAGGCCGCGTGGATCGCGGAAGCCGAGTAGGCTGCGGACGCAAAAAAAAGCGCGCTTCCATGAAGCGCGCTTTTTTTGTTGGGCCGCCGCGGCGACCTCAGTCTTCCCGCCGCAGATGCGGGAACAGGATCACGTCGCGGATGTTCGGGCTGTCGGTCAGCAGCATCACCAGGCGGTCGATGCCGATGCCGCAGCCGCCCGTCGGGGGCATGCCGTATTCCAGCGCGCGGATGTAGTCGGCGTCGAAATACATCGCCTCCTCGTCGCCGGCGTCCTTCTGCTCGACCTGCTTGCGGAAGCGCTCGGCCTGGTCCTCGGCATCGTTGAGCTCCGAGAAGCCGTTGGCGATCTCGCGGCCAGTGATGAACAGCTCGAAGCGCTCGGTGATGCCGGGCACGGTGTCGGAGGCGCGCGCCAGCGGCGACACCTCGACCGGATAGTCGACGATGAAGGTCGGCTCCCACAGCTGGCTCTCGGCGGTCTCCTCGAACAGCACCAGTTGCAGCGTGCCCAGTCCGGCGTTCAGGAATTGCGGCGCGCTGGTGTTGACGCCGAACTTCTTCAGCTCGGCACGCAGGAATTCGGCATCGGCCAGCTGCGCATCGGTGTATTGGGGCGCGTACTTCTGGATCGCCTGCGTGATCGTCAGACGATGGAAGGGCTTGCCCAGGTCCAGCTCGCGTCCCTGGTAGGTCAGCGTCGCACTGCCGCGCGCGTCGATCGCCGCCTTGCGGATCAGGTCCTCGGTGAAGTCCATCAGCCACCGGTAGTCGGTATAGGCCGCGTAGAACTCCATCATCGTGAACTCGGGGTTGTGGCGCGGGCTGACCCCCTCGTTGCGGAAATTGCGGTTGATCTCGAACACGCGCTCGAAGCCGCCGACGATCAGCCGCTTCAGATAGAGCTCGGGCGCGATGCGCAGGAACATCTGCATGTCCAGCGCGTTGTGGTGCGTGATGAAGGGCTTGGCCGCGGCGCCGCCGGGAATCGGATGCAGCATCGGCGTTTCGACTTCCATGAAGCCGGCCTCGGCCATATGGCGGCGCAGCGACGAGATCGCCTCGGTCCGGGCGCGGAAGGTCGCGCGCGTCTCCGGCGAAACGATCAGGTCGACATAGCGCTGGCGGTACTTCATTTCCTGGTCGGCCAGGCCGTGGAACTTGTCCGGCAGCGGCCGCAGCGACTTCGACAGCAGGCGCAGCTCCTGCACCTGCACCGACAATTCGCCCTTGTTGGTGCGGAACAGCAGCCCGCGCGCGCTGACGATGTCGCCCAGGTCCCAATGCTTGAACTGCGCGTAGACGTCTTCGCCGACCTTGTCGCGCGTGATGTAGAACTGGATCTGGCCGCTGCCGTCCTGCACCGTGGCGAAGCTGGCCTTGCCCATCACGCGCTTGAGCATCATGCGGCCGGCCACCGCGACCTCGACCGGGCTGGCCTCGAGCGCGGCCTGGTCGGCCTCGCCGTACTGCGCGTGCAGGCTGGCGGCTTGGTGGGTCGGGCGGAAGTCGTTGGGAAAGGCGACGCCTTGCTGACGCAGCGCCTGCAGCTTCTCGCGCCGTTCGGCAATGATCTTGTTTTCGTCGACGGCGGGGGCCTGCTCGGCAGGCGCGCGGGTGGGTTCGGTCATGATGTCGTCAAAGGGCGGGGCACGAGGGCCGCGCGGGAAAGTCAGGTATTGCGGATATCGTCGAGTTCGGTGCTGCCGAAGTCGGCGCGCTGCAGATAGGCGGCGATGCGGGCCGCGGCCTCGTCGGGGCTGGTCAGCTGCGCGTTGGCCTTCAGCGAGCGGAAGCGTTCGACCTGGGCGAAGTCGGCCTCGCGGATCGCGGCCTGCATGCCGGTATCGACCACGCCCGGGGCCAGCGCCACCGCGCGCACGCCGCGCTCGGCCGGCAGCGACGCGTATTCGGCATTGACCGAGCGTACGAACATGTCGAGCGCCGCCTTGCCGGCGCAGTAGGCACTCCAGCCCTCGACCGGCCGGCGCGCGGCGCCCGACGAGATCGCCAGCACCTTGCGCGGGCAGCCAAAGCGCTCGCTGCGCGCCAGAAAGGCCGCGGTCATCGTCATCGGCGACACCAGGTTGGTCATCAGGTGCGGCACCAGCGTGGCCTCCTGCAGCTCGGCGATCGGCGCGATCGGCTCGATCACGCCGGCGTTCAGCACCAGCGTCGCGCTGGCGGGGGCGTCGATGCTGTCGAGCACGCTCGCCAGCCAGCTTGCCCCTTGCGCGGGCTTCGACAGGTCCTGCAGATGCCAGGCGATCGGCACGCCGCTGGCCTGCGCGGCCTGCTCCAGTTCGGCATTGCGGCTGCGCGCCACGCACACCAGCCGGTTGCCCGGCACCATCAGCGCGCGCACCAGCGCGGCGCCCAGCCCGCGCGAGGCGCCGGTGACGATGATCAGATGCGATGCGTCGGTCGTAGCGTCGGTCGATGCGGCTGTGGTCATGGATGTCGCCCTGGCGGAGAGAGAGGTCGGACCCCGCGGCACGGCCGCGCCGCGGG
Organism: Cupriavidus gilardii; assembly: GCF_013347325.1. Classification (NCBI taxonomy): domain Bacteria; kingdom Pseudomonadati; phylum Pseudomonadota; class Betaproteobacteria; order Burkholderiales; family Burkholderiaceae; genus Cupriavidus; species Cupriavidus gilardii. The sequence continues at coordinate 1,125,989 of NZ_CP054626.1, forward strand.
ATGGGTGGCGCGGCCGGCGCCGGTGCTGCGCTTACAGGCCCTGTTTCAGGCTCGCTTCGATGAAGTTGTCCAGGTCGCCGTCCAGCACCTTCTGCGTGTTGGACATTTCGACGTTGGTGCGCAGGTCCTTGATGCGGCTCTGGTCCAGCACGTACGAGCGGATCTGGTGGCCCCAGCCCACATCGGTCTTGGTCGATTCGAGCTTGTCGGCCTCGGCCTGGCGCTTGCGCATCTCGTGCTCGTACAGGCGCGACTTCAGCATCGACATCGCCTCGGCGCGGTTGCGGTGCTGCGAGCGGTCGTTCTGGCACTGCACCACGATGCCGGTCGGAATATGCGTGATCCGCACCGCCGAATCGGTCTTGTTGATGTGCTGGCCGCCCGCGCCGGAAGCGCGATAGGTATCGACGCGCAGGTCCGCCGGATTGATCTCGACCTCGAACGAGTCGTCGACCTCCGGATAGACGAACACCGACGAGAACGAGGTGTGCCGGCCGCCCGAGGAATCGAACGGCGACTTGCGCACCAGCCGGTGCACTCCGGTCTCGGTACGCAGATAGCCGAACGCGTATTCGCCCTCGACCTTGATCGTGGCGCTCTTGATGCCGGCGACGTCGCCCTCGGATTCTTCCAGCACTTCGGCCTTGAAGCCCTTGCGCTCGCAGTACTTCAGGTACTGGCGCAGCAGCATCGAGGCCCAGTCGCACGCCTCGGTACCGCCGGCGCCGGCCTGGATGTCGATGAAGGCATTGGCCTGATCGAGTTCGCCGGAGAACATGCGGCGGAACTCCATGTCGGCGACGGTCGCCTCGAAGCCCTTGACGTCCTCTTCGATCGACACCAGCGTGTCGTCATCGCCCTCTTCACGCGCGAGTTCGAACAGCTCCTGCGCGCTTTCCAGATCCTCGGTCAGCTTGCCCAGGACTTGGACCACGCCTTCGAGCATCTTCTTTTCCTTGCCGAGATCCTGGGCCCGCTTCGGGTTGTTCCAGACCTCGGGGTCCTCCAGTTCGCCGTTGACTTCGGCCAGACGTCCTACCTTGACGTCGTAGTCAAAGATACCCCCGTAGATCTTCCGTCCGGGAACGGAGATCGGAGATGGCGCCGGAGATGGCGTTGAGGCGTTCTGCTTCCATGGTGTTCTTGCGCTTTGAAAACCGTGAATTATAGCGGAACGGGGAGGCATTCCCCCGGCAATGGCGGATAATGCGCCGCGCGGAAGGCCGCGCCTGCGGCCGGCCGCCGCCGCGGTCGCCGGGGCGCCACGCAGCTGTTCGCGGACGCCACGCCGAACTGTGGCCGTGACCGATGGTCTACAGTTGCGGGTGCGTCAACCGTTACATCGGTGGCGCCGCTTCCGTTTTTATCCGCCGTTCCAGTCCGCCGCCGCGACAGCCGGGCCCGTAGATCCGGGCCATCGATATTGCGGCGGGCGCCAGATTTCCGATGCCGCCATGACGATGCCAGCCACCACGACCTTCCCGACCGCGACCGCCACCGACGCCCCCGCCATCGGCCGGCGTCGCGCCATCGCCGCGCTGGCCGCCACGATGCTGGCCACGCTGGCCGGCTGCGGCACGGTGGGCGAGGGCGGCCCCGCGCCGGATGGCTTCTACCGTGTCCGCTCCGGTGACACGTTGTATTCGATCGCGCGCCGCCATCGCCGCTCGGTGCGCGATCTGGTGCGCTGGAACGCGTTGCCAAGCGCCGACCGCATCGAAGTGGGCCAGCTGATCCGCGTCCGGCCTGCCGCCGGCGCCACGGCGGCGGCGGCGAGCAACGCCAGCGGCCCGACCACGGTCGAGGACACGCCGCGCGCCGCGGCGCCGTCGAGCCGGCCGCCGTCCAGCCGCATCGCGCTGCAATGGCCGGCGGACGGCACGGTCACGCACGGCTATTCGCCGCCGTCGAGCAAGGGCCTTCGCATCGCGGTGCCGGCCAACGGCACCGTGCGCGCGGCCGCGGCCGGCTGGGCCATCCATGTCGGCGCGCTGCGCGGCTATGGCACGCTGGTGATCGTCAAGCACAACGACGACTGGCTGACGGTCTACGGCAATCTCGATCAGCCGATGGTCAAGGAAGGCGCCCACGTCGACGCCGGCCAGGTGGTGGGCCGCATGGGCGCCGCCGCCAGCGAGCTGCATTTCGAAGTGCGCGGCAACGGCAAGCCGGTCGATCCGGCCAGCATGCTGCCTGCGCGGGGATAGGCATCCGTTTCGTCGTCCCCACGCAGGCGGCGACCCAGTGACTGCAAACTGGCCGGACAAGCCGCTGCCGCCACGCCTGCGCGGGGGCGACAGCGTGAGGCGCCGGCTTGCTATTGCGCGTGCTCGATCACCATCTGCACGCGCGTGACGCCGTTGAAGGTGTTGTTGTCGAGCCGGTAGGCGACCATCGCGCTGGCGCCCAGCGTGTCGGCGTGGTTGAACCAGATCGCGTCGAACTGGCGCTTGCCGCGTCCGAGCTGCAGCTTCAGATGCTTGCCCTTGAGCACGGTCTGGCGCAGCACGTCGAACTCCCCGCAGAAGGTCGGCGGCGGGAAGCCCTGGCCCCATACCTGCTGCTCCAGCAGCGACACGAAGGCCGGATCGAAGCAGTGGTCCTCGATCTCGCCGTCGGTCTCGATCACGCGGGCCAGGTGATCGTCGGTCAGCCATTCGCGGCCGATGCCCTCGAACGCGTCCATGAAGCGTTCGAAGTCGCCGGCCCGCAGCGTCAGGCCGGCCGCCATCGCATGGCCGCCAAACTTGACCAGCAGACCGGGATGACGCTTGGAGACCAGATCGAGCGCATCGCGCAGATGAAAGCCCGGGATCGAGCGGCCCGAGCCCTTGATCGTGGCCTCGTCGCCCGGCGCGAAGGTGATCGTCGGCCGATGGAATTTCTCCTTCAGGCGCGACGCCACGATGCCGATCACGCCCTGGTGCCAGGTGTCGTTGAACACGCTGACGGTAAAGCGCGACGACGGATCGAGCCCGTCCAGCGGACGTTCGAGGATCTGCAGCGCTTCCTGCTGCATGCCCGCCTCGATGTCGCGCCGCTCGCGGTTCATCGCATCGAGCTGCTGGGCGATCTCCCAGGCGCGCTCCGCATCGTCGCTGAGCAGGCATTCGATGCCGAGCGACATGTCCGCCAGCCGTCCCGCGGCGTTCAGCCGCGGCCCCAGGCCGAAGCCGAGATCGAAGGTGGTGGCGCGGCTGGCCTCGCGTCCGGCCGCGCGGAACAGCGCGGCCACGCCCGCATGCATGCGGCCCGCGCGCATGCGCTTCAGGCCCTGCGCGACCAGGATGCGGTTGTTGCTGTCGAGCTTGACCACGTCGGCCACGGTGCCGAGCGCGACCAGATCGAGCAGCGTGTCCAGCCGCGGCTGGCTGGCCGGCGTGAACACGCCGCGCTGGCGCAGTTCGGCGCGCAGCGCCAGCAGCACGTAGAACATCACGCCGACGCCTGCCAGGTTCTTGCTGGGGAAGCCGCAGCCCGGCTGGTTCGGATTGACGATCACCGCGGCGTCGGGCAGCCGGTCGCCCGGCAGATGGTGGTCGGTGACGACCACGTCGATGCCGCGCGCATTGGCCGCGGCCACGCCATCGACGCTCGCGATGCCGTTGTCGACGGTGACGATCACGTCGGGATTGCGCTGCGCCGCCAGCGCGACGATCTCCGGCGTCAGGCCGTAGCCGTATTCGAAGCGGTTCGGCACGATGTAGTCGACCTGCGCGCCGAGCATCCGCAAACCGCGCACGCCGACCGCGCAGGCGGTGGCGCCGTCGCAGTCGTAATCGGCGACGATCAGCAGCCGGCGGCGGGCCGCGATCGCGTCGGCCAGATAGACCGCGGCGCGGTCGATGCCCTTCATCGCCTGCGGCGCCATCAGCTCGGGCAGGTCGGTGGCCAGCTCGCGCGCATGGGTGACGCCGCGCGCCGACAGGATGCGCGCCAGCGTCGGATGCAGGCCCAGCGCGGCGAGGGCGCTGGCGTGGTCGGGCTGGTGGGGGCGGATCGCGATGCGGGTCATGGAGTCGGAACGATAGCGGAGCAGGGGCCGGCGCGGCGGCAACGCATACTGAGCGGGTAAGACGGGAGAAGTGGCATCGGCATGGTCGCGCTCATGCGGCCAGCGCCAGATCGGACAGCAGCGCGCGCCAGTCGCCGCGCATGCCCAGGCCGCGCCAGAACTTGCGCAGGTCGCCCCGGCGCACGGTGAATTCGGCGTGATGGTCGTCGCCGCCGAGCACCAGCGTCAGCGCCTGCAGCCGGCCCGCCTCGAGCGCGGCCAGCGCCGGCGCGAACCAGTCGGCCTCGAGCGCATGCAGCCGCTCGATCCAGCTGCCCCAGTCCTCGGCGATATAGGCCGAGGCGCAGGCATCGAGCAGCGCCATGGCACTGCCGTCGGCGTGCTGCGACGTCTCCGAGGCCAGCGCCGCCAGCGAGGACGGCAAGGGCCGGCATGCGGCGCCGCCGGCCAGCGCCAGCCCGCGCAGCAGCGGATCGTCGGCCAGCACCGTATCGGCCAGCCGCGGCACCGGCCGCAGCGCGCCGCCGCCATGCAGCCAGACCGAGTTGACGGCCAGCGCGCCGCTGGCCTCGCGCGCCTGGTTGACCGGATGGTCGAACCAGGTCATCTGGATCTCGTTCTGCAGCCGGCGCCAGTCACGCTCGCGCGGGCCGGACTGCATCCACACATCGATATTGCGGCCGGCCGCGCGCAGCGGCGGCGTCGCGTCCAGCGGGCCGAACACGGCCTCGGGCAGATACCAGCGGCCGGGATGGGGAGCGTCCAGCGCAATGCCGGAATCGTCCAGCAGCGGCCCGATGGCCTCGCGCAGCGCGGCCGATTCGGCGGCGTCCAGCGTCAGCAGCGCCGGGTCCATCAGCACCAGATGATCGCGCGCGGCATGGATATGGACCGGCTGCAGGCAGACCCACGACTGCTCGTCGCGGCCCGCCGCGGCGCCGCCATGGTCGGCCAGCCGCATGTAGGGGGCGGTGGGCACGCGCGCCGTGTCCAGGCCCGCGCGCGCCGCCAGCCAGCGTTCATGCGGCAGCGAGCGCAGGGCCGTCGGGTCGTAGCCCTGGCCGTGGCGCTCGCGCGCGGTGGCGCCAGCGCGGGTCAGCAACTTTCCCAGCGCCGGCAACTCCAACTGGCGCAGCAGCGCGCCGGCAATGCCGCCACCGGTGCCGTTCGGTTCGTCCAGGCCCTCGGTATCCGCGCCGGGCGGGACCGAAAAGGGCACAATCAGGGTCAGGTGCGTCGTCATGGTTGGCGAGATTGTAAACTCGCGGCTGGCCGGCGCGTCCCGATTCACCGAATTGGCGCCGGATTTGCGCGGGCAGTTGCGCGGGCAATGGCGCGGGCAATTGCGCCCATCGCGCATTGGCAACGAACACAGGAACCGTCTTGAACTTTCCCTACGAGTGGCAGATCGGCTGGCGCTATACCCGCGCCAGCAAACGCGCCAGCCGCAATACCTTCATCTCGTTCATCTCGATGATCTCGATGCTCGGCATCGCGCTCGGCGTGGCCGCGCTGATCGTCGTGCTGTCGGTGATGAACGGCTTCCAGAAGGAGGTGCGGGACCGCATGCTGTCGGTGCTCGCGCATATCGAGGTGATCGGCCCTTCCACGCTGCCCGACTGGCGCCGCACCGCCGCCGAGGCGATGCGCAACAAGGAGGTCGTCGGCGCGGCGCCCTATGTCGCCGCGCAGGCGATGCTGACGCGCGACGACACGGTGCGCGGCGTGCTGCTGCGCGGCGTCGACCCGGCCGAGGAGCCCAAGGTCTCGGACATCGGCAAGCAGTTCAAGGCCGGCAGCCTGAACGAGCTGCAGCCGGGCGGCTTCGGCATCGTGCTTGGCGGCGAGCTGGCCGCGGCGATGGGCGTGCGCGTCGGCGACAAGGTCACGCTGGTGGCGCCGCAGGGCACCATCACGCCGGCCGGCGTGCTGCCGCGGCTCAAGCAGTTCACCGTGGTCGGCTTGTTCTCGTCGGGCCATTACGAGTTCGACAGCGCGCTGGCGCTGATCGACATCCAGGACGCCCAGACGCTGTTCCGGCTCGATGGCCCCAACGGCCTGCGGCTGAAGCTGTCCGACATGCAGCGCGCGCCGCAGGTCGCCGATGCGCTGGCCGGCACGCTGTCCGGCGAGCTCTATCTGCGCGACTGGTCCAAGCAGAACCGCAACTGGTTCGCCGCGGTGCAGACCGAGAAACGGATGATGTTCATCATCCTGACGCTGATCATCGCGGTGGCGGCCTTCAATCTGGTATCGACGCTGGTGATGACCGTGACCGACAAGCAGGCCGATATCGCGATCCTGCGCACGATGGGCGCGCAGCCCGGTTCGATCATGCGCATCTTCATCGTGCAGGGGGTGGCGATCGGCTTCATCGGCACCGTGCTGGGCGTGCTCGGCGGCACGCTGATCGCGACCAATATCGACGTGATCGTGCCCTTCATCGAGCGGATCCTGCAGGTCCAGTTCCTGCCCCGCGACATCTATTTCATCAGCGAATTGCCCTCGGACCCGCGCGTGAACGACATCGCCACCATCGGCACCATTTCCTTCGTGCTGGCCATCCTGGCCACGCTCTATCCCAGCTGGCGCGCCGCGCGCGTGAACCCCGCGGAGGCGCTGCGCTATGAGTGAGACCATGCTGAACCGCGCCGCTTCCCCCGACGCCTGCCCCGCGGCCGTGCCGGCGGGCGCCACCGCCGCGGCAAGGCCGATCCTGACCGCGCAGGGGCTGTGCAAGCGTTTCCGCCAGGGCGGACTCGATGTCGAGGTGCTGCGCGGCGTCGACCTGCGCATCGACGCCGGCGAGAAGGTCGCCATCGTCGGCGCCTCCGGCTCGGGCAAAAGCACGCTGCTGCATGTGCTGGGCGGGCTCGACAATCCCGATTCGGGCAGCGTCGCGCTGCTCGGCAAGCCCTTCACCGATCTGCGCGAGACCGAGCGCAACCTCGTGCGCAACCGCTCGCTCGGCTTCGTCTACCAGTTCCACCATCTGCTGCCGGAGTTCACCGCACTGGACAACGTCGCGATGCCGATGCGCATCCGCGGCCTGCGCCAGGGCGAGGCGCGCGAGGCGGCGCAGGCGATGCTGGCGCGCGTCGGCCTGGGCGAGCGCGCGAAGCACCGTCCGGGCGAGCTGTCGGGCGGCGAGCGGCAGCGCGTGGCGATCGCGCGCGCGCTGGTGGGGCAGCCCGCCTGCGTGCTGGCCGACGAGCCGACCGGCAACCTCGACGACCATACGGCCGGCGGCGTCTACGACCTGATGCTGGAGCTGTCGCGCACGCTGGGCACCAGCTTCGTGATCGTCACCCACGATCTCGATCTGGCCAATCGCTGCGACCGCGTGCTGCGGCTGCGCGACGGCCATCTGCATCGCGAACGCTGACCCGCGGCGCGCCGGAGCCTGTCCCCGATGTGGATCGACACCCATTGCCACCTGGACGCGGCCGAGTTCGATGACGACCGCGACGCGGTGGTGGCCGCCGCGGCCGCGGCCGGCGTCGGCGGCATCGTGCTGCCCGCGGTGGCGGTGTCGAACTTCGCCGCGGTGCGCGCGCTGGCGCATCGCCATCCGGCCTGCGTCTACGCGCTCGGCATCCATCCGCTGTGCACGCCCGGGGCAGGGCAGTCCGATCTGGACGCGCTGCGCAGCGAGGTCGAGGTCGCCTTGTCCGACCCCCGCTTCGTCGGCATCGGCGAGATCGGCCTGGACTTCTTCGTGCCGGGCCTCGACGCGCAGCACCAGAGCTGGCTCTACGTCGAGCAGCTGAAGATCGCGCGCGAGTTCGATCTGCCGGTGCTGCTGCACGTGCGCAAGTCGCAGGATCAGGTTGCCGCGCAACTGCGGCGCGTCGGCGTGCGGCGCGGCATCGCCCATGCCTTCAACGGCAGCGCGCAGCAGGCGCAGCGCTTCGTCGAGCAGGGCTTCAAGCTCGGCTTCGGCGGCAACGTGACGTTCAGCCGCGCGCGGCAGATCCGGCGGCTGGCGGTGGAGTTGCCGCTGGACGCGCTGGTGCTGGAGACCGATGCCCCGGATATCGCGCCGGCCTGGCTGACCGACGACCAGTTCGGCGAACAGCGCAAGGTGCGCAACACGCCGGCCGAGGTGGCGGGCGTCGCGCGCGTGCTGGCCGAACTGCGCGGCATCGATGCCGACGCGTTGGCCCGGGCGACCTGGCGCAATGCGGCCGAGGCGCTGCCCCGGCTGGCCGCCTTTGCCGCGACAATGGCACCGTCCTTCGCCGTGACGGACTGACAAGGTTCGTTCCGCCGCCCGGCGGTATAAACGCGGCATCGTGATCCCTTGAGCGGGGGCGTGCATGTCTGCGGTGCGTGCGGTCGTTGCGGCCGCTATCGTCGTTTCGTTCTCTGCGGCGCCTGCTGTTCCTGCCATTGCCGCGGCCGCTGTTGCCGCCGCCGCTATTGCCGGGCCGCGATGCGCCTGACGCTGTGCGCCTTCGTCGCGGGCTGCTGGCTGGTGCAGCAATTGCCGGCATTGCCGCCAGCGTCGATCGGCGTGACCGCCGGTCTGGCCGCATTGGTCGTGGTGATCGCGCTGTCGCCGCTTGCCGGGCGTCCGGGGCCTTCCTCGATCGGCCTCCATGTGCGCTTGCTGGCCACCGTGCTGGCCGCGCTGATCGTCGGCGCGGCATGGTCCGTCTGGCGTGCCGAGCGTCGCCTGGCCGAGCGGCTTGCGGCGCAGTTCGAAGGCGTCACGCTGTCGCTGACGGGCGTGGTGTCGGGACTGCCGACGGGCAACGGCGAGGGCCTGCGTTTCGCGTTCACGGTCGACGGCGACAGGCCGGCCGGCTTGCCGCCGCTGCTGTCGCTCGGCTGGCAGCAGGCGCCGCCCGATCTGCTGCCCGGCACGCGGCTGGCGGTGACCGCACGGCTGAAGCGGCCACATGGTCTCGCCAATCCGCATGGCTTCGACTACGAATACTGGCTGCTGCAGCGGGGCATTGGCGCAACCGGCTACGTGCTGGCGGCCCGCCCCGCAGCGCCGGTGGCCCTGCGGCCGGCCTGGCGCATTGCCCGCTGGCGTGCGCAGATCCGGTCCCGCATGCTGGCGGCGATGCCGGCCGAGGCGCCGTTGGCGGGCGTGCTGGTGGCGCTGGCGATCGGCGACCAGAGCGGCATCGCCGCCGAGCAGTGGCGCTGGTTCACGCGCACCGGCATCGGCCATCTGGTCAGCATCTCGGGCCTGCATATCACGATGATCTCGGGGCTGGCGGGCGCGCTGGCACGGGCCCTGTGGCGGCGCTCGTTCGGCGTGGGCAGATGGCTGCGGCGGCCGCTGCCGTTGCGTTGTCCGGCGCAGCGGGCGGCGGCGCTGGTCGCCGTGGCGATGGCGCTCGGCTATGGGCTGCTGTCGGGTATGGAGGTGCCGGCGCAACGCACGGTGGCGATGGTATCCGTGGCCGCGCTGGCGCTGTGGTGGCAGCGCCGGCCGCCGGCCTCGCTGGTGCTGGCCTGGGCCGCCGCGGTCGCGCTGGCGCTCGACCCGTGGGCGGTGCGGGCGGCGGGCTTCTGGCTGTCGTTCGGCGCGGTCGCCGCGATCTTCGTGGCGGCGTCGCAGCGAACCGTGGCCGTGACCGGCGGCGAGCCGTCGCAGCGTTCGGTCTGGCAGGCGCGCTGGCAAGGCGTGCGGCGGCACCTGGCCGAGTCGGTGCGCACGCAATGGGCCGTCACGATCGGACTGCTGCCGCCGACGCTGCTGTTGTTCCAGCAGGTGTCGGTGGTGTCGCCGCTGGCCAATGCGCTGGCGATTCCGCTCGTCAGCCTGCTGGTGACGCCGCTGGCGTTGTGCGCGGCGCTGCTGGCCGCCTGGCCCGTGGACTGGCCGGCAGGCGGCGCCATCGCGATGGCGGCCGCATCGCTGCTGGCGCTGGCGCACCAGGCGATGGCATGGCTGGCGGCGGCGCTGGTGCGGCTGGCGGCGCTGGACTGGGCCGTCTGGCAGGCGGCGCGGCCGGACACGGTCGAGCTCGCCTTCGCGCTGCTCGGCACGGCGGTGCTGCTGGCCCCGCGCGCCTTCGGCTGGGGCTGGCGCGTGCACGGCCTGGTGCTGCTGATCCCGATGCTGTCGAGCGGCCGCGCGCCGCTGCCGGCCGCGGCCTTCCGCGCGACGGCGCTCGATGTCGGACAGGGCGCCGCGGTGCTGATCGAGACCCGCGGCCATCGGCTGCTGTACGACGCCGGGCCAGCCTATGGCCCCGCCGACGCGCCACGGCCCAGCGCCGGCGAACGCGTGGTGGTGCCGTTCCTGCGCGCGGTCGGCATCCATTCGCTCGATGCGCTGGTGATCAGCCACGAGGATGCCGATCATGCCGGCGGTGCGCGCGACGTGATGGCCGCGCTGCCGGTCCGGCGCCTGTGGGGCTCGCTGCCGCGTGGCCATCCGCTATGGCGGTGGCCGCCCGGGGGCGGACCCGATGTCGGTCAGGTGTGCGCGGCCGGTATCGCGTGGCAATGGGACGGCGTGCGCTTCGAACTGCTGCATCCGTTGCCGGGGCAGGGCGACGACGCGGCGATCGGCAGCAATGCGCGCAGCTGCGTGCTGCGGGTCTCGAGTCCTTACGCCGCGATGCTGCTGACCGGCGATATCGACCGCGCCGCCGAACTGGCGATGGTGGCGCGCCTGCCGCCCGATGCGCTGCGCGCCGACCTGCTGCTGGTGCCGCACCATGGCAGCCGCACCTCGTCCAGCGACGAATGGCTCGACGCGGTAAGGCCCGCCGCGGCGGTGTTCCAGCTCGGCTATCGCAACCGCTACCGGCATCCGCATGCGCAGGTATGGGCGCGCTATGGCCGCCGCGGGATCGCGCGCTATCGCAGCGATCGCACCGGCGCGGTCGAAGTCGTCGCGGATCGGGACGGCATCGCGATCGCGTCGTTCCGGCAGCAGGCGCGGCGCTACTGGCGGCCGGCGCCGGATGCGCCGGAATGACCGAGTACGGGTTACCGCTTGGCCGCGCGGCGGGCGGCCGGGCTCGCCGCACGCTTGGTCGCGGGCGTAGTCACTCGCTTCGACGCACCTTTTGCCGCCGGACCCGCGCTGCGGCGCACCTTGCCGCGCGGCAGCGGCTCGAGCGCGTGGCTCGGCTCGGCGCTGGCGATGCGGCGTTCGCGCAGATGCGCCTTCGCGCGTTGCAGGCGGCCCGCCATCGTGTCGGCCCGTGCCAGCGCGACGCCCGCGGCCAGCACATCGCCAAGCACCAGATGGCTGATGCGCGAGGTCATCGGCGTATAGACCTCGCTGTCCTCCTCGACATCGGAGAACACGCAGACGTCGGCGAGCGCGGCCAGCGGCGAGCCGCTGTGCGTCAGCGCCAGCACGCTGGCGCCCGCGCCGCGCGCCAGCGTGGCGGCGGTCAGCATGTCCCAGGTGCGGCCGCTGTTCGATACCAGCACCGCGACATCGCCCGGCGCCAGCAGCGCGGCCGACATGCTGAACACATGCGGGTCGGAGTACGCGACGGTGGGCATGCCGAGACGGAAGAACTTGTGCTGGATGTCGAGGGCGACGATGCCGGAATTGCCGCAGCCGTAGAACTCGATGCGGCGCGCGCCGGCCAGCAGCGCGATGCCGTGCTCGATCTGATCGGCCGACAGCGCATTGCGCACCGACATCAATGTCGCGATGGTGCGGTCGAAGACCTTGCCGGCAATATCGGCCGGCCGGTCCTGCGGGTTGACGTCCTGGTGCACGAACGGCGTGCCGGCGCCGACGGTCTGCGCGAACTGCAGCTTGAACTCGCGAAAGCCGTCGTAGCCGAGCGCCGCGCAAAAGCGTGCGATGGTCGGCTGCGACACGCCGGCAAGGCGAGCGAGCTCCGGCATCGACAGCCGGATCACGCTGGCGCCGTGGCGCGCGACATAGTCGGCGAGGCGGCGTTCGGAGGGACGAAGGGAGTCGTAGACGGCGAGGATGCGGTCGCGCATGAGGGCGGCAAGAGTGGGATTGGATCGAAGTATGTAGAGATTCTACTTTGCCGGCCGAATGATCGGGCCGAACGCGGTGCGCCGCAGTCGGGAATAACCCTGATGAAAGAAGAGGAGAGGGCCATTTTCGCCGGGGTTTTTCGTCGGTATCGATGAGCCGGTGCGGAAAGGGGCTTCTGGAATGGCGCTGTCATCCGGTAGAATGTAGAAATTCTACACAAATTGCCTCGCCGGGATCCGCCGATATCCCGCTCAACGAACCGCCCGATTCCCTGTTCGCCTCCCGATACCGAATGCCACAGACTCTCGATCCCGCCGTGCGCGACGTCACCGAGCGCATCGTCGAACGCAGCCGTGCCAGCCGCGCCGCCTATCTGGAGCGCTGCGCCCGCGCGCAACGCGAACAGGGGCCGGCGCAGGGGCTGTCCTGCGCCAACCTGGCCCATGGCTATGCCGCGCTGCCGGCCGCCGACAAGTTGAAGCTGCGCGTCGAACACGCGCTGAACCTCGGCATCGTCACCGCGTACAACGACATGCTGTCGGCGCACCAGCCCTACGAGCGCTATCCCGCGCTGATTCGCGCGGCCGCGCGCGAGGCGGGGGCGGTGGCACAGGTGGCCGGCGGCGTGCCGGCGATGTGCGACGGCATCACGCAGGGCAATCCTGGCATGGAGCTGTCGCTGTTCTCGCGCGATGCGATCGCGATGGGCACCGCGATCGCGCTGTCGCACAACACCTTCGATGCGGTGGTGATGCTCGGCGTCTGCGACAAGATCGTGCCGGGGCTGGTGATGGGCGCGTTGCAGTTCGGCCATCTGCCGGTGGTGATGGTGCCGGCCGGCCCAATGGCCAGCGGCCTGCCCAACAAGGAGAAGGCGCGTGTGCGCCAGCTGTACGCGACCGGCCAGGTCGGCCGCGATGCGCTGCTCGAGGCCGAGTGCCAGGCCTATCACGGCGCGGGCACCTGCACCTTCTACGGCACCGCCAACAGCAACCAGCTGCTGATGGAAATCATGGGCCTGCATCTGCCGGGCGCGGCCTTCGTGCCGCCGGAGGGCGGCCTGCGCGATGCGCTGACGGCGGCCGCGGCGCAGCGCGCGCTGGCGCTGTCGGCGCGCGGCGATGGCTATCTGCCGATCTGCCGCGTCGTCGACGAACGCGCGGTCGTCAACGGCATCGTCGGGCTGCTGGCCACCGGCGGCTCGACCAACCACACGATCCACCTGGTGGCGATGGCGCGCGCGGCCGGCATCGTGATCGACTGGGACGACTTCGACCGGCTGTCGCGCGTGACGCCGCTGCTTGCTCGCGTTTATCCGAACGGCGCCGCCGACGTCAACCATTTCCATGCGGCCGGCGGCGTCGGCTTCGTGATTCGCCAGCTGCTCGATGCCGGGCTGCTGCACGAGGACGTCGATACCGTGGCCGGCCCGGGACTATCGCGCTATGCGCGGGAGCCGGTGCTGCACGACGGTGCGCTGCAGTGGCGCGATGCCCCGGCGCAAAGCGGAGACCCGCAGGTGCTCGCGCCGATCGCGCGGCCCTTCGATCGCGAGGGCGGGCTGCGGCTGATGTCCGGCAATCTGGGGCGGGGCGTGATCAAGGTGTCGGCGGTGGCGCCCGAGCACCGGATTGTCGAGGCGCCGGCGCGCGTGTTCGATTCCCAGCAGGCGCTGCAGGACGCGTTCGCGCGCGGCGAGCTCGACCGCGACGTCATCGTCGTGGTGCGCTTCCAGGGGCCGAACGCCAATGGCATGCCCGAGCTGCACCGGCTGACGCCGCCGCTGGGCGCGCTGCAGGACGCCGGCCATCGCGTCGCGCTGGTTACCGACGGCCGTATGTCGGGCGCTTCCGGCAAGGTGCCGGCGGTGATCCACGTCGGACCGGAAGCGAGTGCAGGGGGGCCGCTGGCGCGTGTGCGCGACGGCGACCTGCTGCGGGTCGATGCGGTCGCCGGCACGCTGGCCTGGCTCGGCGATCCGGCAGAGTTCGCCGCGCGCGTGCCCGCTGCGCCGCCGCAGGACCGGTTCGCCGACTACAGCCTTGGCCGCGGCCTGTTCGGGCTGTTCCGCCGCCACGCGCGCGGCGCCGAGCTGGGCGGCAGCGCGCTGGACCTCAGCGAGGCCGATGCGATGGCGGCGCCGCGCGCACTATAGTCGTGCTGTAGTCGTGCTGTCGGGCGTACTTGCGGCAGCCGTTATCCGGAACGCGCTATCCGCTACCCGCTGGGCGATATCCGATACCGAATCAATCCCGAAGTTGGCCGGACCTGGCGTCCGGCCTCGACCGCCCGCACGCGAACTCGCCGGCGCGCGGTCAGACCAACAAGGACGGCACCGACCGTCCGATCCTGATCGATGGAGCAGACATGATCTATATCCTGATGGGCGTCTCCGGCAGCGGCAAGACCACGGTCGGCTCGCTGCTGGCGCAGGCGCTGCATTGCGGCTTCCATGACGCCGATGAATTCCACAGCGCCGCCAACAAGGCGAAGATGGCCGCGGGCATTCCGCTGACCGACGAAGACCGCTGGCCCTGGTTGGACGCGATGCGTGCGGCCATCGATCAGGCCCGCGCGGAGGGCCGCCCGCACGTGTTTACCTGCTCCGCGCTGCGCCAGATCTATCGCGACCGGCTGACGCCACCCGACGGCGGGGTCAGCTTCATCTACCTGAAGGGCGACATCGACGTGCTGCGTACCCGCCTGGCCGGCCGCAGCGGACACTTCTTCGATCCCAAGCTGCTGCAGAGCCAGCTCGATACGCTGGAGGAGCCGCGCGACGCGCTGGTGCTCGATATTCGCAAGCCGCCCGAGGAACTGGTGCGCCAGATCCTGCAGGAGCGCCCGCCCGTCCGCGGCAGCCAGCCGGTGCACTGAATTGGTGTCGCGGAGCGGCGTGTTCCCGCGCCGCTCCCGGCCATTCCATGCCGTTTCCTGTCCCGGCGCGGCTTTCCGCCCCGTTTTGTGCAACGGTGCCACTGGCAGACATCTTGCTTGAATGTCTGCCAAGGCACCTGGCTTCCTTCTCGGGGGCGGCGGCCGGACGTATGCTGTAGGAGTCAACGATGCGCGGCGGCCGGTCGGGCGCCCGGTACAGGGGGAGGGCATCATGGCGGCGCGGTTTTTCGATGAAATGCTGGACTGGCGCGGCGACGCGCCGCCGAACATCGCCGCCGGGCAGGCCTTGCCGTCCGACGCGATCCGGCCGCACTACCGCCATTTCGCCGACTGGCTGGCGCGCCAGTCGGACGCGACGATGGCCAACAAGCGCGCGGAGGCCGATCTGGTGTTCCGGCGCGTGGGCATCACGTTCGCCGTCTATGGCGACAAGGACGAGGACAACAGCGGCACCGAGCGCACCATTCCGTTCGACGTGATTCCGCGCATCTTTCCCGCCGGCGAATGGGCGCTGCTGGAACGGGGGCTGCGCCAGCGCGTCGCCGCGCTGAACCGCTTCATCCACGATATCTATCACGGTCAGGACATCATCCGCGCTGGCGTGATTCCGCCCGAGCAGGTCTACGACAACGCGCAGTACCGGCCCGAGATGCTGGGCATCGACGTGCCGCGCGACATCTACGCGCATGTCGCCGGCATCGATGTGGTGCGCGCCGGCGAGGGCCAGTTCTATGTGCTCGAGGACAATCTGCGGGTGCCGTCCGGCGTCTCGTACATGCTCGAGAACCGCAAGATGATGATGCGACTGTTCCCCGAGCTGTTCGCCCGCAATCGCGTCGCGCCGGTGGCCCACTATCCGGATCTGCTGCTCGACATGCTGCGCAGCGTGTCGCCGCAGGGCATGGCCGATCCCACCGTGGTGGTGCTGACGCCGGGCATGTACAACTCCGCGTACTTCGAACACGCGTTCCTCGCGCAGCAGATGGGCATCGAACTGGTCGAGGGCAGCGACCTGTTCGTGCAGGACGACTATCTGTACATGCGCACCACGCAGGGGCCGCAGCGCGTCGACGTGATCTACCGCCGCGTCGACGACGACTTCCTCGATCCGCTGGTGTTCCGGCCCGACTCGACGCTGGGCGCGGCCGGCATGCTGGCGGTCTATCGCGCCGGCAATGTCACGGTCTGCAATGCGATCGGCACCGGCGTCGCCGACGACAAGTCGATCTATCCCTATGTCCCCGAGATGATCCGCTTCTATCTGGGCGAGGAACCGCTGCTGGCCAACGTGCCGACCTATATGTGCCGGCGCCCGGACGATCTGCAGTACGTGCTCGACCATATGGACGAACTGGTGGTCAAGGAAACGCATGGCGCCGGCGGCTACGGCATGCTGGTCGGGCCGGCGGCGACGCGCGCGGAGATCGACGCGTTCCGCGAGGTGGTCAAGGCGCGGCCGCATCAGTACATCGCGCAGCCGACGCTGGCGCTGTCGACTTGTCCGACCTATGTCGAGGCCGGCATCGCGCCGCGGCATATCGATCTGCGGCCGTTCGTGCTGTCGGGCAAGGAGGTGCGCATGGTGCCGGGCGGCTTGACGCGCGTGGCGCTGCGCGAGGGATCGCTGGTGGTCAATTCCTCGCAGGGCGGCGGCACCAAGGACACCTGGGTGCTGGAGCGCTGAGCCGCCGAGCCTTCGACAACGACGGCAGCCCTGCCGACCCCGCGATCTTCGACCGGACCACGGAGAGCCATCATGCTGAGCCGCACCGCCGACCACCTGTTCTGGATGGCGCGCTACACCGAGCGCGCCGAGAATACCGCGCGCATGCTCGACGTCAATTACCAGACCTCGCTGCTGCCGCAATCGATCGAGGTGGCCGAGCAGGGCTGGTGGGCGATGCTCGATATCTCGGAGCTGACGCACGCGTTCGACCACAAGTACGGGCTGCTGTCGCGCGAGGACGTGATCGACTTCATGGTGCGCGACATGACCAACCCCTCGTCGATCATGAGCTGCCTGCGCGCGGCGCGCGAGAACGCACGGGCGGTGCGCGGCTCGCTGACCACCGAGGTGTGGGAGACGCTGAACACCACGTGGCTGGACGTGCAGCGGATGATCTCGGACGGCGTGCTGCGCGACGATCCGTCGCAGTTCTTCGAGTGGGTCAAGTTCCGCTCGCACCTGGCGCGCGGCGTGCAGTTCGGCACCATGCTGAAGGACGATGCCTTCCACTTCATGCGGCTGGGCACCTTCCTGGAGCGCGCCGACAACACCGCGCGGATCCTCGACGTCAAGTTCCAGGCGACCGGCAGCGAAAACGGCGGCGGCGAGCGGACCGAGCAGGACTTCTACCACTGGGCCGCGGTGCTGCGTTCGGTGTCGGGCTTCGAGGTCTACCGCAAGATCTACCGCACGGTGATCACGCCGGTGCGCGTCGCCGAACTGCTGATCCTGCGTCCCGACATGCCGCGCTCGCTGGTGTCGAGCATGGACGAGGTGGTGGCGATCCTGGCGCTGGTGCGCAACCAGCAATCGGCCGAGACCGAGCGGCAGGCTGGTAAACTGCATGCCGACCTCAAATACGCGCGCATCGACGACATCTTCGCGGTCGGGCTGCACGCGTTCCTGACCAGCTTTCTCGAACGCATCGGCGATCTGGGCAGCGGCATCAGCCGGGACTTCCTGGTGCCGCCGCTGGCAGCCTGAAAGCCTGAACCCGGCGTCGCGCGACAGGACCGTGAAATACCAGATCCACCATCGCACCGTTTATCGCTATACCGAGCCGGTGATCCGCAGCGTTCACGAGCTGCGGCTGGCGCCGCGCTCCGGCCCGCTGCAGCAGGTGCACCAATGGCAGCTGTCGGTGCCGGGCAATCTGTCCGAGGCGCTCGACGGCTTCGGCAATATCGTCCATCAATTCACGCTGGCGCGGCCGGCCGACACCATCACGATCGCCGCCAGCGGCGAGGTCGAGATCACGCCCGCGGCCGATGCCGACGGCTGCTTCAGCGACGCGCCGCCGCCGGGCGAGGCGCGCGTGTCGCCGCTGTACTTTCGCAGCGGCACGCCGCTGACCAGCGCGCCGGCCGAGCTCAGCGCATTCGCCGCGCCGTATCTGGCTGCCGGCCATGAGCCGGCCGCGCTGCTCGCGCTGGCCCAGGCCATCGGCGAACGCGTGCGCTACCAGCCCAATGCCACCGATGTCGGCACCAGCGCCGCCGAGGCCTTCGCGCTCGGCGCCGGCGTCTGCCAGGACCAGGCGCAGGTGATGGTGGCCGCCTGCCGCGCCTTCGGCGTGCCGGCGCGCTACGTCAGCGGCTATTTCCACGACCCGGCCGCGACCGAGCTGGCCAGCCACGCGTGGGCCGACCTGTGCGTCGACACCGAGCGCGAGCGCTGGTGCAGCATCGACGTGACGCACGGCTGCTTCACCGATACCCGCCATATCCGCCTGGCGGTGGGGCGCGACTACCGCTCGGCGGCGCCGATCCGCGGCGTGCGCGAAGGCGGCGGCACCGAATCGCTGTCGGTGCAGATCCTGATCGAGCCGGTCTAGTCTGGCCGCGGTGCAGGGCGCGCGCGAGGAGGGCGCTAGAATGCCGGGATGCTCCCGCGCGTTCCGCCGCGCGCCATGTCACCACAATAAGACAAAGCCATGACGTACTGTGTAGCCATGCGGCTCGATGCCGGCCTGGTATTCCTGTCCGATTCGCGCACCAATGCGGGTGTCGACGCGATCTCGACCGCCCGCAAGATGACGGTGTTCGAGGAGACCGGCGACCGCGTCATGGTGCTGATGACCGCCGGCAACCTGGCCATCAGCCAGTCGATCCGCCAGATCCTGATGGAGAGCCGCGATGGCAAGCGCTCGCTGTGGACCGCGCGCGATATGTTCGAGGCCGCCTCGATCGTCGGCGACGCGGTCCGGCAGGTGCATCGCCGCGACGCCGACGCGCTGCGCGATGCCGGCATCGAGTTCAACGTCAGCCTGATCTTCGGCGGCCAGATCGGCCGCGAGCGGGTGCGGCTGTTCAATATCTATGCGGCCGGCAATTTCGTCGAGGCAACGCCGGAGAACTGCTACTTCCAGATCGGCGAGGCCAAGTACGGCAAGCCGATCATCGACCGCGTGGTGCATCCGTCGCTGCCGCTGGCGGAAGGAGCCAAGTGCGCGCTGATCTCGATGGACTCGACGCTCAAGTCCAATATCTCGGTGGGGCTGCCGCTGGACCTGCTGGTCTACGAGGCCGATTCGCTGCACGTCACGCGCTTTGCCACCATCGACGAGCGCAATCCCTATTTCTGCATGATCCGCGAGACCTGGGGCCAGCGCCTGCGTCAGGTGTTCGGAGAGATCGACAATCCGGAGTGGGACGCCGCGGCCCCGGCCGAACATCCGCTGACGCGGCAGGGCGAGGGCGACCGCTGGGGACAGCCGGTGCGGGCCCCGCGCGATCGTCCGCGCGAACCGCAGTGAACGGGATGGCGGCGCCTCGTGCAAGGCCCGGTCCGCCGCCGAAACGACACGCGAGCGCACAGTCCGGCACGCCGATTCCGCCGGTCCATCCGGCCCCGCTCATGTATAATCCCGATTTCCCCGGCAAGCTCGGTTTATGACCAAATTCGTCTTCGTCACCGGTGGCGTCGTCTCTTCCCTCGGCAAGGGCATCGCTGCCGCCTCGCTCGCGGCTATTCTCGAGTCGCGCGGCCTCAAAGTCACCCTCCTCAAGCTCGATCCCTACATCAACGTCGACCCCGGCACGATGAGCCCCTTCCAGCATGGCGAAGTATTCGTCACGGAAGACGGCGCGGAGACCGACCTCGATCTTGGCCACTACGAGCGCTTCGTCTCGGCCAAGATGCGCAAGTCGAACAACTTCACCACGGGGCAGATCTACGAATCGGTGATCCGCAAGGAGCGGCGCGGCGAATACCTGGGCAAGACCGTGCAGGTGATTCCGCATATCACCAACGAGATCCAGGCCTTCATCGAGAAGGGCGCGGCCGCGTCGCACGAAGGCAAGGCCGACGTGGCGCTGGTCGAGATCGGCGGTACCGTCGGTGACATCGAATCGCTGCCGTTCCTCGAGGCCGCCCGCCAGATGAGCCTGCGCATGGGGCGCAACCACGCGGCCTTCGTCCATCTGACGCTGGTGCCGTTCATCGCCAGCGCCGGCGAGCTCAAGACCAAGCCCACCCAGCACTCGGTGCAGAAGCTGCGCGAAATCGGCATCTCGCCGACCGCGCTGCTGTGCCGTGCCGACCGGCCGATCCCGGACGACGAACGCGCCAAGATCTCGCTGTTCGCCAATATCCCGCAGGAAGCGGTGATCTCGGTGTGGGATGTCGACAGCATCTACAAGATTCCGCAGATGCTCAACGAGCAGGGCCTGGACCGCCTGATCTGCGAGGAACTGCGCCTCGATCCCAAGCCGGCCGACCTGTCGATGTGGCAGAAGCTGGTCAACGCGCAGGAAAACCCCGAGCACGAAGTGACGATCGGCATGGTCGGCAAGTATGTCGACCTGACCGAGTCGTACAAGTCGCTGATCGAGGCGCTGCGCCACGCGGGCATGCATACCGCGACGCGCGTCAATATCGAATACATCGATTCCGAAGAACTGGAATCGGGCCACCTGGAAGTGCTCAAGCCCCTGGACGCGATCCTGGTGCCCGGCGGCTTCGGCAAGCGCGGCACCGAGGGCAAGATCCGCGCGATCCAGTACGCCCGCGAGAACAAGGTGCCATACCTGGGCATCTGCCTGGGCATGCAGCTGGCGGTGATCGAGTTCGCCCGCCATGTGGCCGGCATGCGCGACGCCAATTCGACCGAATTCAGCCTGGAAACCGAACACCCGGTGGTGGCGCTGATCACCGAATGGGTCGACCGCGACGGCAAGGTCGAGCAGCGCTCGGCCGATTCCGACCTGGGCGGCACGATGCGCCTGGGCGCGCAACGCGTGCCCGTCAAGCCGGACACCAAGGCCGCGCAGATCTACGGCGCCGAGGTCAACGAGCGGCATCGCCATCGCTACGAGGTCAACAATCACTATGTGCCGCAGCTGGAGCAGGCCGGCATGGTGATCTCGGCCCGCACACCGACCGAGAACCTGCCCGAGATGATGGAGCTGCCGGCGCAGATGCACCCGTGGTTCGTCGGCGTGCAGTTCCACCCCGAATTCACTTCGACGCCGCGCGCGGGCCATCCGCTGTTCAAGGCCTACGTCGAAGCCGCGCTGGCTGGCCAGCAGCGGCGCAAGGGCGCCTGAAGCGGCCGCATAGCAGGAGAGCAAGATGAAATTGTGTGGATTCGACGTCGGCCTGGACCGGCCGTTCTTTCTGATCGCCGGTCCCTGCGTGATCGAGTCGGAGCAGATGGCCCTCGATACGGCGGGGCAGCTGAAGGCGATCACCGGCGAGCTCGGCATTCCCTTCATCTACAAGTCCTCGTTCGACAAGGCAAACCGCTCGTCGGGCAAGTCCTTCCGCGGACTGGGCATGGAGAAGGGGCTGGAGATCCTGGCCACCGTCAAGCGCGAGATCGGCGTGCCGGTGCTGACCGACATCCACGAGATCGACGAGATCGCGCCGGTGGCGGCGGTGGTCGACGTGCTGCAGACGCCGGCCTTCCTGTGCCGGCAGACCGATTTTATCCGCGCCTGCGCGCAGAGCGGCAAGCCGGTCAATATCAAGAAGGGGCAGTTCCTGGCCCCGGGCGACATGAAGAACGTCATCGACAAGGCCCGCGACGCCGCGCGCGAAGCCGGCCTGCCCGAGGACAGCTTCATGGCCTGCGAGCGCGGCGTGTCGTTCGGCTATAACAACCTGGTGTCCGACATGCGTTCGCTGGCGATCATGCGCGAGACCGGCGCGCCGGTGGTGTTCGACGCGACCCACTCGGTGCAACTGCCGGGCGGGCAGGGCACCAGCTCGGGCGGCCAGCGCGAGTTCGTGCCCGTGCTGGCGCGCGCCGCGGTGGCGGTCGGCATCGCAGGCCTGTTCATGGAGACCCACCCGGATCCGAGCAAGGCGATGTCCGACGGCCCCAATGCCGTGCCGCTGTCGCGCATGCGCGAACTGCTGGCAGTGCTGAAGGATCTGGACGCGCTGACCAAGCGCGCCGGCTTCCTCGAAGACAATTTCGGCTGGCCGGCCTGCGCCTGAGCGCCTGCGCAACCGCCAGCCGCCCATCGTCAGCTGCAACGGCTTTCTCGCCGATCACCGATTCCGCACGTTGCCGCCGTCATCCGGCGGCAACGTTGACAACCATAAGATTCATCCTGGAGATACGCATGGCCGCCGGCTACATCATCGCCTACGTCGACGTCAC
Organism: Cupriavidus gilardii; assembly: GCF_013347325.1. NCBI lineage: Bacteria > Pseudomonadati > Pseudomonadota > Betaproteobacteria > Burkholderiales > Burkholderiaceae > Cupriavidus > Cupriavidus gilardii. Next base: position 1,148,181 of record NZ_CP054626.1, read on the forward strand.
TGATCCGCAGCAGTACGAGCAGTACAAGGTCCTGTCCAGCAAGGCCATGCAGGAGCACGGCGCCGAGGTGCTGGTGCGCGGCGGCCGCACGGTCCCGCTCGAAGGCGATTGGGCGCCGACGCGCGTGGTGCTGCTGAAATTCCCCAGCGTCGAGGCGGCCCAGGCCTTCCACGACGGCGAGACCTACCGCGCGGCCCGCAAGGCGCGCGAGCATGCGGCCCGGATGAACATGATCGTGGTCGAGGGCGTTTGAGCTTCGACCGGCGCGTTGCCGGACGCGGGTTTCCATCCGGAGCACGCGGCTCGGCAGCGCGATACCAGACGCGGTGCACAGTCGCAGTGCACGGACCCAAGCTTCATCAGATCTAGATCAAGAGGAATCCATGAGTGCAATCGTAGATATCATCGGTCGCGAGGTTCTCGACTCGCGCGGCAACCCGACCGTCGAATGCGACGTTCTGCTCGAATCGGGCGTGATGGGCCGCGCCGCGGTGCCGTCGGGCGCGTCGACCGGCTCGCGCGAGGCGATCGAACTGCGCGATGGCGACAAGTCGCGTTACCTGGGCAAGGGCGTGCTGAAGGCCGTCGAGCACATCAACACCGAGATCTCCGAAGCGATCATGGGCCTGGACGCCTCCGAGCAGGCCTTCCTGGACCGCACGCTGATCGATCTGGACGGCACCGAGAACAAGAGCCGCCTGGGCGCCAACGCGATGCTGGCCGTGTCGATGGCGGTCGCCAAGGCCGCCGCCGAGGAGGCCGGCCTGCCGCTGTACCGCTACTTCGGCGGTTCGGGCGCGATGCAGATGCCGGTGCCGATGATGAACATCGTCAACGGCGGCGCACACGCCAACAACAGCCTGGACATCCAGGAATTCATGATCATGCCGGTGTCGCAGAAGAGCTTCCGTGAAGCGCTGCGCTGCGGTGCCGAGGTGTTCCACGCGCTGAAGAAGATCCTGGCCGACAAGGGCATGTCGACCGCGGTCGGCGACGAAGGCGGCTTCGCGCCGAACTTCGCCTCGAACGAGGAATGCCTGAACACGATCCTGCAGGCGATCGAGAAGGCCGGCTACCGCGCCGGCGAGGACGTGCTGCTGGCTCTGGACTGCGCCTCGAGCGAGTTCTTCCGCGAAGGCGAGGACCTGTATCACCTCGAAGGCGAAGGCCTGACGCTCAATTCGACCCAGTGGGCCGACTACCTGGCCAATCTGTGCGACAAGTTCCCGATCGTGTCGATCGAGGACGGCATGGCCGAAGGCGACTGGGACGGCTGGAAGGTGCTGACCGACAAGCTCGGCAAGCGCGTGCAGCTGGTCGGCGATGACCTGTTCGTCACCAACACCAAGATCCTGAAGGAAGGCATCGAGAAGGGCATCGGCAACTCGATCCTGATCAAGATCAACCAGATCGGCACGCTGACCGAGACCTTCGCCGCGATCGAGATGGCCAAGCGCGCCGGCTACACCGCCGTGATCTCGCACCGTTCGGGCGAGACCGAGGACAGCACCATCGCCGATATCGCGGTGGGCACCAACGCCGGCCAGATCAAGACCGGCTCGCTGTCGCGTTCGGACCGTATCGCCAAGTACAACCAGCTGCTGCGCATCGAGGAAGACCTGGGCGATATCGCCAGCTACCCCGGCAAGAGCGCGTTCTACAATCTGCGCTAAGCCCGGGAGTCGGCGGGTGTGCGGCGGCCCCGGCCGCCGCGCCTCTTGCGCCCCCGCCGCCACCGCCAAGTCGTCCGATTTCTCATTGCCCATGCGCCTGATTACGCTGCTGTTGTTCGTGGTGCTGCTCGCGATCCAGTATCCCCTGTGGCTGGGCAAGGGCGGCTGGTTGCGCGTGTGGGAATTGAACAAGCAGGTCGGTGAACAGACCGCCCGCAACGAACAGCTCAAGCGCCGCAACGCCAAGCTCGAGGGCGAGGTGCTGGACCTGCAGGACGGCACCGGCGCGGTCGAGGAACGGGCGCGCTACGAGCTCGGCATGGTCAAGGACGGCGAGGTGTTCATCCAGTTCGTCGCGCCGGCCCCCAAGGTCAGCGCCACGCCGCCGCTGCCGCCGCCTCCGGCGACCAAGCCGGGTTCCGGCGGGCACTGAGCGGCCCCGGAGCGGCCATTGAGCGGCCCCGGAGCGGGCCACCGAGCAGCAGGCTCTCGCGGGCTCGGCCTTCGCATCCAGCCGTTTCACCGGCGCCCGCGTCACCAGGGCCGCTTCACCACGGCCCGCTTCACGGCCAGCGCTTCACCACCACCAGTACGGATAGCCGCCCCAGCCCCAATAGCCGGGCGACCCGATGCTGACGCCGCCGCCCCAGCGGCCGCGGCCCCATCCTCCGTAGTACAGGCTCCAGCTCGACAGCGGATACGCCGGATAGGCGTAGGTCGACGCGCGCGCCCATGCCTGCGCCTGCTGGTCGCGCGCGATCGCGGCTTCCTGCTCGCGCAGTACCTGCTTGTTCAGCGCGTCCAGCCGCTTGCGTTCCTCCGGGCTCAGCGGTGCGGCGGGTGCGCGCGAGCCGCTATCGGGCGCCAGCCGGGCGGTCGGCGGCGAACCGTTGACGTCGCGCGGCAGATTGGCGGCGCACCCCGCGGCCAGCATCAGCGGCGCGGCCAGCAATGCAACACGGATCGACGAAGGGATGGCCGGCATGATGACCTCCAGGCGGTGCGGGGAGAGCGGGCAAGACTTTGGTGACTTTGATTTTAGTGAGCGCGCAAAGTTTGCGATGGCAGCGCGCTGGCGGGGGGTTTCCCCTGTCCGCTTGCGGGAGAGGTAGGGGGAGGGCAACGGCGGTCAATATGGCACCTGGGCCTGAAACGGCTCCCTCTCCCCAACCCTCTCCCCTGAGGGGAGAGGGAGAACACCGTCCTCGCACTCAGTGCCGATGCCCCGCGCCCTCGCCGACACCCGCCGGCATCGCGGCGCCGCTGAACAACTGCGCGCAGTCGACCGGGTCGAAGCGGTACTGCTGGCCGCAGAAGTCGCAATGAATCTCGACCGAACCGCGCTCGGCGACGATGTCGTCGACCTCGGCCTGGCCCAGCGACTGCAGCATGTTGGCGACCTTGGTGCGCGAGCACGAGCAGCGGAAATGCGGCGTACCGGGTTCGAACACGCGCAGCCCAGCGTCCTGCAGATCCTCCCAGAACAGCCGCCGCAGCAGCGTATCGGGTTGCTCGGCCAGCAGTTCCTCGGTCTTCAGCGTGGCGCCGAGCTGGCAGGCCCGGTCCCAGGTATCGAGATCCTGGGCGCGGCCGTGAGCCGACAGCGGCGCGCCGGTTTCGCCGACCTGGGCGGGCGGGCGGCCGGGCCTGCCTTCCATCGTGCCGCCGTAGGACGGCAGCTTCTGCAGCAGCATGCCGGCCGCGACGCGGTCGTCGGCGGCCAGCCACAGCCGCGTGTCGAGCTGCTCCGAAGCCTGCATATAGTGCTCGAGCACGGCGCTGATCGAGCCCAGCGGTTCGTGGGCGTCGGCCAGCGGCACGATGCCCTGGTAAGGTTGCTGGCCAGGCAGCTTGTCGTGCGGGTCCAGCGTGATGGCAAAGCGTCCCTGGCCATGCACGTTGACCAGCTCGGCCAGCGTGGCATCGTCGGCGATCTCGACGCCTTCGGCCAGCTTGGCGGTGCCGCGCAGCGACAGGTCGGACAGGCATTCGACCACCAGCATCCGCACCGGTCCGTCGCCATGCAGCTGCATCACCAGCGCGCCGTTGAACTTCAGGTTGGCCGACAGCAGCGCCGCGGCGGCCATCATCTCGCCGAGCAGGCGGCGCACCGGCGCCGGATAGTGATGGCGCTCCAGCGCTTCCTGCCAGGTCGATTGCAGCCGCACCAGCTCGCCGCGCACCGGGGCGGCGTCGAACAGGAATTTCTGCAGGGTGTCCGGGGTTTGGGTTTCAGTCACGATCATCCATCGGTGGGATCGGCTGGCGCTTGGGCTCAGCCGATGCGTTTCAATTCCTTCCTGTAGACGGCCTGGCGTGCCGCATACGTGTCGGTGTTGCGGTACAGGCCCGCCACTTCCTCGTCGCTCAGTTCGCGTACCGCCTTGGCCGGGGCGCCCAGGATCAGCGTGCGATCGGGGAACACCTTGCCTTCGGTGACGATGGCGCCGGCGCCGACCAGGCATTCCTTGCCGATCACCGCGCGGTTCAGCACCACCGCCTGAATGCCGATCAGCGCGCCTTCGCCGATCGTGCAGCCGTGCAGCATGGCCTGGTGGCCGATGGTGACGCGGTCGCCGATCGTCAGCGGGCAGCCCGGGTCGGTATGCAGCACGGCGCCTTCCTGGACGTTGGTCGCTTCGCCGACGACGATCGGTTCGTTGTCGCCCCGGATCACCGCGCCCGGCCAGACGCTGGCTCGCGCCTTGAGCGTCACGTTGCCGATCACGGTGGCTTCCGCGGCCACGTAGGCGTCGGCATCGATGGAAGGGGCGGTATCGCCGAGCTGGTAAAGCGACATGAGGTCTCCTGTACGGGGTTCGTTTCTAGATGGGGATGGCGGCCGTGCCTTAAAGGGCGTGACAGCGTGCCGTTGCAGCGCTTGCCGGGCCGCACGACCGGCAAGGCAGGGCGCAGGCGCCGCGGCGGTGCCCGTGGACGGCCGTGGGCCGTGCGGCCGGCCGCTGCCGGCGGGGCTCTACAATGGCGGCAGACCGGATTTTACGCCCATGCCCGCCTACGCTGCCGAACCCGCCCCGAACCGCGATATCGCGGCGCCGAACGACCCAGGTGCGACCTCTTCGCCGCTTTCTCTGCGCCAGCGCGCGCTCGCCGTGCTGGCCGAGCCCGATCCCGCCGCCAAGGCGGCCGCGGCCCGCGCGTTGCGCGCCGCCGCACTGGACGCGGACGATGACGCCATCGGGGCCGGCCTGATGCTCGAAGCCGCCGTCCCGGTGCCCGGGCGCCCGGCGCGCCCGGAGCTGGTGCCGCCGCAGAAGGTCGAGCGGCGCGGCTCGCTGCAGAGCCCGGCGGGACGCGCGGTGCTGATCCACGCGCTGGCGCATATCGAATTCAACGCGATCAATCTGGCGCTCGATGCGGTCTGGCGCTTCGCCGGCATGCCGGCGGCGTATTACCGGGACTGGCTGCAGGTCGCCGACGAGGAGGCGCTGCATTTCACGCTGCTGGCCGCGCACCTGCGCCAGCTGGGCTTCGCCTACGGCGATTTCCCGGCGCACAACAGCCTGTGGGAAATGGCGGACCGCACCGCCGGCGACGTGCTGGCGCGCATGGCGCTGGTGCCGCGCACGCTGGAGGCGCGCGGGCTCGATGCCTCTCCGGTGGTCCGCACCCGGCTGGCCGACGCCGGCGATGCCGAGGCGGCGGCCATCATCGACATCATCCTGCGCGACGAGGTCGGCCACGTCGCGATCGGCAACCGGTGGTATCGCTGGCTGTGCGCCGAGCGGGGCCTGGACCCGGTGGCTACCTACGCCGAGCTGGCCGAGCGCCACCAGGCGCCGCGGCTGCGGCCGCCGTTCAATCTGCCGGCGCGCCGCGCGGCCGGCTTCGACGAGGACGAGCTGGCCTGGCTGACCGGCAGCGCCGGCTAGCCGTTGCCGACGGCAGCGGTCTCGGCGCGTTGGCCGCCGTTCGCACGCTGCCGCGCCGCCTCTTCCTCCTGCAGCCGCAGTACGCGGCGCTGGATCTTGCCGGTGGTGGTCATCGGCAGCTGGTCGATGAAGGCGATCGCCTTCGGGTACTCGTACGGCGCCAGCTGCCCGCGCACATGCTGCTGCAATTCGGCGACCAGCGCGGCCTCGGCCTCGGCCGAGCGCGGCATGCCCGGGGTCAGCACGATGAAGGCCTTGACGATGGCGCCGCGCTCGGGGTCCGGCGACGGCACCACCGCGCAGTTCGACACCGCCGGATGCTTGAGCAGGCAGTTCTCGATCTCGCTGGGTCCGATCCGGTAGCCCGAGGACTTGAAGACGTCGTCGGCACGCCCCTGGTACCACAGATAGCCGTCCTCATCGACGCGCGCGAGGTCGCCGGTGCGGCACCAGCGCAGGCCATCGTGCTCGAGGAATTTGCCCTCGGTGGCGGCCTCGTTCTTCCAGTAGCCAAGGAAGAACACCGGATCGGGATGGCCGTGGAGGTCGGTGGTGCAGACCGCCACCTCGCCGTCCTCGCCGGGCCGGCAGGGGCGGCCTTCGTCGTCGACCACGGCGACACGGTGGCCCGGATAGGGCCGGCCCATCGACCCCGGCCGCGCCGGCCAGCCGAGCTGGTCGTCGTCGTATTGCGCGGTGCAGTTGCCGACGATGTAGTTGATCTCGGTCTGGCCGAACATCTCGTTGACGATCACGCCGAAGGCCTCGCGGCACCAGTCGAACACCGTCTGGCCGACCGCCTCGCCCGCGCTCATCAGCGCGCGCAGCCGCAGGTCGTAGCGCTCGCGCGGGGCCGGGCAGGCCTTCATCATCTGCTTGAGCGCGGTCGGGAACAGGAAGGTGTTGGTGACGCGGTAGCGCTCCATCAGGCCGAAGGCGACCTCGGGCGAGAAGCGGCCCTGATAGCCGACGATCGGCTTGCCGAAATACAGCGCCGGCATCAGCGCGTCCCACAGCCCGCCGGTCCAGGCCCAGTCGGCGGGGCTCCAGAACACATCGTCCTCGCGCGGGTACCAGTTCTGCGAGCAGACGAAGCCGGTCAGGTTGCCGATCAGCGCGCGGTGGGGCAGCAGCGCGCCCTTGGGCGGGCCGGTGGTGCCGCTGGTGTAGATCAGCACCGCCGCCTCGTCGGCCTTGGTGCGCTCGGCGGAGAATTCGTCGGCCTGGTCCGCCAGCGCCGCATCCCAATCGCGGTCGCCCCGGCCCGCCGCGTCGCCGACGGCGATCACGGCATGCAGCGCCGGGCAGTCGCCGCGCGCGGCCAGCAGGTTGTCGATCGAGGTCTCGTCGGCGATCGCCACGCAGGCCTCGCTGTGCTGCAGCCGATAGCCCAGCGCCTCGGGGCCGAACAGCATCGACAGCGGCATCGCGATCGCGCCGAGCTGGTAGACCGCCATGTGGGCGACCACGGTCTCGATCCGCTGCGGCATCACGATCGCGACGCGGTCGCCGCGCCGAACCCCGAGCTGGCGCAGCGCGTGCGACAGCCGGTTGGCATCGCGCTGGATTTCGCCGTAGCGATGCGCGGCGCGCCGCCCGTCCTCGTGCTCGGTATGGACGGCGATGCGGTCGCGCGTGGCGGGGTCGCGCGCCCAGCGGCCGCAGCAGGCTTCGGCCAGATTGAAGTACTCGGGAACGTGCCAGCGGAAGTCGCGGTAGAGCGCGGGATAGTCGTCGCGCCGGCTGTCCGGCAGCGAGGATGCGGCCATGGTGGTCTCCGTTCTTTTCTTTGTGCCCGTGGCGTCGTGCGCCACGGAACCGGTTGGCATGCTGGCTGGCGTCGCGGACACGCTTGTGGCTACAATCGCGATAAATCGAACGAGCGTTCGATTTTCTCGCCTTCCGGAATGGCAACCATCGCCATCGACGATGGCATCGACGATCGCATCGGCGATCGCGACAACCATCGCGACAGACCGAGCCATCCGCAACCACACCACACAGCCGACAGGCAGACAGGGCAGACCATGACGATCCGCGACACATCGCGCTCCGAATGTATCACGGTGCGTGGCCTCGATTACCACGTGCGCCACTGGGGCGAACCGGGCGCGCCGAAGCTGTTCCTGCTGCATGGCTGGATGGACGTGGCCGCCTCGTTCCAGTTCCTGGTCGATGCGCTGCGCGGCCGCTGGCATGCGATCGCGCCGGACTGGCGCGGCTTCGGCCGCAGCGGCTGGCCGACCGGCCATCCGGGCACGAACTCGTACTGGTTTCCCGACTATCTGGCCGACCTCGAAGTCCTGCTCGACCACTATCAGCCCGACGGCGCGGTCGACCTGGTCGGCCACAGCATGGGCGCGAATATCGCGTGCTTCTACGCCGGCGTGCGTCCGGAGCGGGTGCGCCGCGTGGTGGACCTGGAAGGTTTCGGCATGACCGCCACGCGGCCGGAGCAGGCGCCGCGGCGGTATGCCCGCTGGCTCGACGAATTGCGCGATCCGCCGACGCTGAAGACCTACGACAGCGTCGAGGCGGTCGCGGCGAGGCTGAAGAAGACCAATCCGCGGCTGCGCGACGACCGCGCGGCGTTTCTGGCCGAACACTGGTCGCGGCGCAACGAAGCGGGCCGCTGGGAAATCCTCGGCGACCCCGCGCACAAGATGATCAACCCGGTGCTGTATCGCGTGGACGAGGCGATGGCGATCTGGGCCGCCGCGACGGCGCCGGTGCTGCATGTCGAGGCGCGCGACTCGGAGACGCTGCGCCATATCGCCCACAAGCAGAGCATCGCGGAATTCAAGCAGCGCTTCGCCGCGTTCCGCGATTTCCGCGAGGTGATCGTCGACGACGCCGGCCACATGCTGCACCACGACCAGCCCGAGGCGGTCGCGGCGCTGATCGAGTCGTTCTGCGGCTGACCTGCGCGCCAGGCCCCAGGGTCCGAGGGGCCCGGGGCCTGCCTGCCTCAATCGGTGCCGTGCGTCAGCGCCTCCTTCAGCGCGGCGTTGTTGCTGGTGTGCACGTGGACCAGTGCCTTGTCGGGGAAGGCATAGTGATAGGCGCGGCGCAACGCCAGCGCGGCCTCGTGGAAGCCCGACAGGATCAGCTTCTGCTTGTTCGGATAGAACGCGATGTCGCCGGCGGCGAAGATGCCGCGGCGCGAGCTTTCGTAGGTGATCGTATCGACCAGGATGCGGCCGGCGCGCATGTCGAGGTCCCAATGCGCGATCGGACCCGGTTCGGACACCAGGCCGTACAGCGCGACCAGTTCGTCGGCCGGCAGCGTCAGCGTGTCCTCGCGCGTGCGTACCTGCGCCGCGACCAGCGTGTCGCCCTCGGTCTGCAGCGCGCCCAGCATGCCGACGACGAACTCCATCTCGCCGGCCGCCACCGCGGCGCGCATCTCGGCCACGGTATGGTCGGCCGCGCGGAAGCCCTCGCGCCGATGCAGCAGCGTGACCCGCGCGGCGACCTTGCGCAGCGCCAGCGCCCAGTCCAGCGCCGAATCGCCGCCGCCGGCGACAATCACGCGCTTGCCGGCAAAGCGCGACACGTCGCGCACCGCATAGTGCAGGTGGCGGCCTTCCAGCGCCGCGGCTTCGGGCAGCGACACCCGCTGCGGGGCGAAGGCGCCGGCGCCGGCGCAGATCAGCACCGCGGCGACGTCGAAACGCTTGCCGGCATCGGTGGCGACCCGCAGCCGCTGCGGCTCGCCCGGCAGCTCCTGCACGCTCTCGGCACGCTGGCCGAAGTGCATCGGCACGGCGAACGGCGCGCACTGTTCCAGCAGCCGGTCGACCAGTTCCTGGGCCAGGCAGCCCGGCACGGCCGGGATGTCGTAGATCGGCTTCTCGGGATAGAGCTCGGTGCACTGGCCGCCGGCGCGGTCCAGCACATCGACGATCTCGCATTGCAGGCCCAGCACCCTGGCCTGGAAGGCGGCGAACAGGCCGACCGGGCCGGCGCCGACGATCAGCACGTCGGTGCGGACTGGCTCGGCGTTCGTTGCAGCGAGGGAGGAAGCGTCGTGGGTGGGGGAGGCCGGATGGGAGTTCTGCATGATCGGATCGTTGCGGTCGGCGTGCGCCAGGGCGGCACGCCCGCGAAGAGACTGGGGAGGCGTCCACTATACCCCGGCCCCGCCGCGCTTCCGGCTACGCCAGCGTTGCCGGCATGGCTTTGCGCGGCGCGGCACCGCCCTGCGCGGGCCACCGCGCCCCGGCCCTGCTGACCGCGAAGGCGCGGGAGTAGAATGACGGAATGCACGCTTCCCACGCCGCCTCCCACGCCATCAACGCCGACCTGCATTGCCACTCGACCATCTCGGACGGCACGCTGCCGCCCGCGGTCGTCGCCGAGCGGGCGCATGCCAACGGCGTCGAAATCTGGTCGTTGACCGACCATGACGAACTGGGCGGCCAGCTGATCGCGCGCGAGACCGCCGAGGCGCTGGGCATGCGCTATGTGCCCGGCGTCGAGATCTCGGTGACCTGGGCCGGCCAGACGGTGCACATCGTCGGCCTGCAGATCGATCCGCTGTGCCCCGAACTGATCGACGGCCTGACCGCGACGCGCTCGGGCCGTGCGCGCCGCGCGCAGGACATCGGCGAGGCGCTGCGCGCGGTCGGCATCGAGGGCGCCTACGAAGGGGCGCTGCGCTATGTCGGCAACCCGGACCTGATCTCGCGCACGCACTTTGCCCGCTGGATGGTCGACGAGGGCATCTGCGGCAGTATCTCCGAGGTGTTCGACCGCTATCTGACCGAAGGGCGGCCCGGCTATGTCGGCCATCGCTGGGCCACGCTCGGCGAGGCGGTCAAATGGATCCGCGCCGCCGGCGGCATTGCCGTGATGGCGCATCCCGGCCGCTACGACTACACCGATACGCAGCACGACGCGCTGTTCGACGAGTTCACCGCGCTTGGCGGCGGGGCCGTCGAGGTCGTGACCGGCAGCCACACGCCGGACCAGTACCGCCGCTATGCCGACGTCGCGCGGCACTACGGGCTGCTCGCCTCGCGCGGCTCCGACTTCCACGGGCCGGGCGAGGGACGCGTCGAGATCGGCACGCTGCCGCCGCTGCCGTCGTCGCTGACGCCGGTCTGGCACGACTGGTAAGCCGCCGGAGCGCGCCATGTCGCAGTACTTCGATATCCATCCGCTCGATCCGCAATCGCGGCTGATCAAGCAGGCCGCGCAGATCGTCGGCAAGGGCGGGCTGATCGCGCTGCCGACCGATTCGAGCTACGCGCTGGCCTGCCGGCTCGACGACAAGGCGGCGGTCGAGCGCCTGCGCCGGCTGCGCGGCATCGACGACAAGCACCATCTGACGCTGATGTGCCGCGACCTGTCCGAGCTCGGCAACTTTGCCCGGGTCGACAATCGCCAGTACCGCTGGATCAAGGGCGCCACGCCGGGGCCCTATGTGTTCATCCTCGAGGCCACCAAGGAGGTGCCGCGGCGGCTTTCGCATCCGGCCCGCAAGACCATCGGCGTGCGCGTGCCCGACCATGCCATTCCGCAGGCGCTGCTCAACGAACTGGGCCAGCCGATGATCAGCTCGACCTTGCAGCTGCCCGGCGATGCCGCGCCGCTGGACGAACCGCTGGAGATCCGCGAGCGCCTGCAGAAGCAGCTGGACCTGGTGATCTGCGGCGGCACCGCGCCCGCGCATGCCTGTACGGTGATCGACCTGACCAGCGGCGAACCGGTGCTGGTGCGCGCCGGGCGCGGCGATGTCGCGCGCTTCGGTCTGTGAGCGCGGCGTCCTGCCGCTGGCCGGCCCGAGCCACCCCACGCGCCCCACGCGTCTCGCGCGTCTCACGAAACGGCGTGGCATCCGGTGCCCGCCGTTACAATAGCGCCCCATGGACGCCTCTCTGATTCAGACCTTCGCGGTCTACGCGCTGCCCGTGCTGTTTGCCATCACGCTGCACGAGGCCGCGCATGGCTATGTGGCCAAGCATTTCGGCGACAACACCGCCTATATCCTCGGCCGGGTCAGCCTGAACCCGGTCCGCCATATCGATCCGATCGGCACGATCGCCGTGCCGCTGCTGCTGTATCTGGTCACCAGCGGCCAGTTCGTGTTCGGCTACGCCAAGCCGGTGCCGGTCGCCTTCGGCCGGCTGCGCAATCCGCGCTGGCACAGCATGTGGGTGGCGCTGGCCGGCCCGGGCGCGAACCTGGTGCAGGCCTTCGCCTGGGCGCTGATCGCGCTGGGCCTGGTGCTCGCGCAGGTCGACGAGCCGTTCTTCGCGCAGATGGCGCGCGCCGGCGTGCTGGTCAACCTGGTCGTGGCGGCGTTCAACCTGTTTCCGATACCCCCGCTCGATGGCGGGCGCGTGCTCAGCGCCTTGCTGCCGCAACGGATGGCGTACGCGCTGTCGAAGATCGAGCCGTACGGCATCTTCGTCGTGCTGGCGCTGGTCGCCGCCGGCGTGATCACGCGGGTCTGGATGCAGCCGGTGATGAGCCTGCTCGGCTCGCTGGTTCAACTGCTGCTCGCGCCGATCCTGGCACTGGTGCAATGATTTCCTGAAAGACTGATTACAACGACATGTTCCCCGATCGCGTTCTCTCCGGCATGCGGCCTACCGGCGCGCTGCATCTTGGCCACTACCATGGCGTGCTGAAAAACTGGGTCAAGCTGCAGTCGGAGCACCCGTGCTTCTTCTTCGTGGCCGACTGGCACGCGCTGACGACGCACTACGAGTCGCCCGAGGTGATCGGCCAATCGGTCTGGGAGATGCTGACCGACTGGCTGGCCGCCGGCGTCGATCCGGAGCAGGCGACGCTGTTCATCCAGAGCCGCGTGCCCGAGCACGCCGAGCTGTTCACGCTGCTGTCGATGGGCACGCCGCTGGGCTGGCTGGAACGCGTGCCGACCTACAAGGACCAGATCGAGAAGCTCAAGGACAAGGACCTGGCGACCTACGGCTTCCTCGGCTATCCGCTGCTGCAGGCGGCCGACATCCTGATCTATCGCGCCGACAAGGTGCCGGTGGGCGAGGACCAGGTGCCGCACGTCGAGATCACGCGCGAGATCGCGCGCCGCTTCAACTTCCTGTATGGCCGCCAGCCGGGCTTCGAGGAGAAGGCGCAGGAGGCCGCGAAGAAGCTCGGCGGCAAGCGTACCCGCGTGTTCCTCGACCTGCGCAAGACCTTCCAGGAGCAGGGCACCGACAGCGCGCTGGAAGAGGGCCGCGCGCTGGTCGCGCAATCGCAGAGCCTGTCCAATGACGATCGCGAACTGCTGCTGGGCTATCTGGCCGGATCGCGCAAGACCATCCTGGTCGAGCCGCAGGCGCTGCTGACGGCCGCCTCGCGGATGCCCGGGCTCGATGGCCAGAAGATGTCGAAGTCCTACGGCAACACGATCCGCATGCGCGAGGACAAGGACTCGGTCGAGAAGAAGGTCCGCACGATGCCGACCGACCCGGCGCGCGTGCGCCGCACCGATCCGGGCGAGCCGGCGCGCTGCCCGGTATGGCAGCTGCACCAGGTGTATTCCGACGAACCGACCAAGGAGTGGGTGCTCAAGGGCTGCCGCAGCGCCGGCATCGGCTGCATCGAATGCAAGCAGCCGGTGATCGAGGGCATCCTGCGCGAGCAGCAGCCGATGCTCGAGCGCGCGCAGCCGTACATGGACAATCCGGCCCTGCTGCGCGACATCGTCGACCATGGCTGCGCCAGGGCCAGCACGGTCGCGCAGGAAACCATGCGCGAGGTGCGCGAGGCCATGGGGCTGGGATACCGCTGATGGGCTCGTTGCCGCCGTCCCCCGCTGCCGGTGCGCCGCATGCCGCGATCGGCGAGCCGTCGCCGTGGGTGGTGCGCTGGACGCCGTTGCTGCGCGCCGGCGGCCGCGTGCTGGATCTGGCCTGCGGCAGCGGGCGCCATGCGCGCTGGCTGGCCGAGCGCGGCTTCGCGGTGCTCGGCGTCGATCGCGATGGCGCCGCGCTGGCCGGCCTGCCGCCGGCCGTCCGCACCCGCCAGGTCGACCTGGAGCAGGGCGTCTGGCCGCTCGGCGACGAGGCCCCGTTCGACGCGGTGATCGTCACCAACTATCTGCATCGCCCGCTGTGGCCGCATCTGCTCGATGCGCTGGCGCCCGGCGGCGTGCTGGTCTACGAGACGTTCGCAGCGGGGAACGAGACGGTCGGCAAGCCGTCCAACCCCGATTTCCTGTTGCGGCCCGGCGAATTGCTCGATGCGGTGCGTAACCGCCTGCGGGTGATCGCCTACGAAGACGGCGTGATCGAAGTGCCCCGGACGGCGTTCGTACAGCGGATGTGCGCCGTGCGCGAGGCAGTGGACGGCGCTGGAGCGGCGGCCCCGCCACGCTATCGCCTGGACGGCTGACCGCGCGGCGCGATGTCGGCGCAACAGCGGGACGATGCGTTGATCCACTTGGTGTTTGCCCGGGTAGGCCGGGCTTGCCGGTGTGCTTCGGCGGCCAATTCGTATCCGGTACAATCCCGCTATTCGAAATCTCGAAAACCATACGAGCTATGACACAGATTACCGGCAGCATCGTCGCCATCGTGACGCCGATGCAGGAGGATGGCAGCCTGGATTACGCCGCGCTGCGCAGCCTGATCGACTGGCACGTCGCCGAAGGCACCGACGGCATCGTGATCGTCGGTACCACAGGGGAATCGCCCACCGTGTCGGTCGAGGAGCATTGCGAGCTGATCCGGGTCGCGGTCGAGCAGGCCGCCAGGCGCATCCCCATCATCGCCGGGACCGGCGGCAACTCGACGCGCGAGGCGATCGAACTGACCGCCTTCGCCAAGCGGGTGGGCGCCGATGCGTCGCTGCAGGTCGTGCCGTACTACAACAAGCCGACGCAGGAAGGGATGGTCCGGCATTTCCGCACGATCGCGGAAGCGGTCGACCTGCCGGTGCTGCTGTACAACGTGCCGGGACGTACCGTCGCGGACCTGAGCAACGACACCATCCTGCGCCTGGCCCAGGTGCCCGGCATCGTCGGCGTCAAGGAGGCCACCGGCAATATCGACCGCGCGGCCCAGCTGATCAAGGACGCGCCGGAAGGCTTCGCGATCTACAGCGGCGACGATCCCACCGCGGTGGCGCTGATGCTGCTGGGCGGCCACGGCAATATCTCGGTGACCGCCAACGTGGCGCCGCGCAAGATGCACGAGCTGTGCGTCGCCGCGCTCCAGGGCGATGCGATCACCGCGCGCCGCCTCCATATGGAATTGATCGCCCTGAACAAGGCGCTGTTCATCGAGGCCAACCCGATCCCCGTCAAGTGGGCGCTGCAGCAGATGGGCAAGATGGCCGGCGGCATCCGCCTGCCGCTGACGCCGCTGTCGCCCGACCACCACGAGACCGTGCGCCGCGCGCTGGCCGGCGCCGGGCTGCTCGCCTGATCGTTCCGATTTTTCTTTCGCGCCAAGCGGTCATTCCCTTCACTAGGATTGCGTGTCAATGAAACTCAAGCTTAACCGCCACGGCGTGCCGCAAGGCCGCCGTGCCGCCCTGGTCTTGCCGCTGCTCGCCGCCGGCATGATCGCTGGCTGCAGCACCGTCAACGACATGATGCAGGCCGACAAGATCGACTACAAATCGGCCGCCGCGGCCAAGCGGACCTCGACGCTCGAGGTGCCGCCGGACCTGACCAAGCTCGACGGCGATCGCCGCTATTCGGTCCCCGAGCAGGCCGGTGCGACGTTGTCCGGCTACCAGCAGGCCACCAGCACCCAGCCCAAGGTCGCCGGCACCAACGTGCTGCCGTCGGCGGAAGGCATCCGCGTCGAACGCGACGGCAACCAGCGCTGGCTCGTCATCAGCAACGGCATGGCGCCGGACCAGCTGTGGCAGACCATGCGCGAATTCTGGCAGGAGAACGGCTTCCTGCTGGTGCAGGACTCGCCCGAGACCGGCATCATGGAAACCGACTGGGCCGAGAACCGCGCCAAGATTCCGCAGGACTTCATCCGCAACACCATCGGCAAGGTCTTCGACAGCCTGTATTCGACGTCGGAGCGCGACAAGTTCCGCACCCGCCTCGAGAAGGGCCAGAACGGCAACCTGGAAGTCTTCATCAGCCATCGCGGCGCCAAGGAAGAGCTGACCGGCCTGGACAAGTCGCAGACGGTGTGGACGCCGCGCGCCGCCGATCCGGAGCTGGAAGCCGAATTCCTGTCGCGCCTGGCACAGCGCCTGGGCGTGCAGAAGGAACAGGCCGACCGCATGGCCAAGAACGGCACGCTGCCCGCGCCGGCGGGCGCCGCCAGGCCGGCCGCACCGGCCGATGCCGGCGCCGGCAAGACCGCGGCGGCCGCCGCTTCCGCAACCTATCTGACGCAGATCAACGGCGCCCAGGCGCTGCAGCTGCCCGAGCCGTTCGACCGCGCCTGGCGCTCGGTCGGCCTCGCGCTGGACCGCGTCAACTTCACGGTCGAAGACCGCGACCGCGGCCAGGGCCTGTACTACGTCCGCTATGTCGATACCCGCGACACGGTCAACGACAACCGCGGCTTCTTCTCCAAGCTGTTCACGCGCAGCGGCGGTGATGCCGCGCGCCAGGCCAAGAAGTATCGCGTGGCACTGAAGGGCAGCGGTTCGGGCACCACCGTCACCGTGCTGAACGACGCCGGGCAGCCGGAGTCGACCGAGATCGCCAAGCGCATCCTGACGCTGCTCGACGAGCAGCTGCATTGAGCGCTGCGTTGAGCGGACCTGCGATGCCGGATCGTCGCGCCGCCGCGGTCCGCCCCGGCATGGGGCGGGCGCGGCGATGATGCGGTTCGGCTTTCTCGGCAGCGGCAGCGAAGGCAATTCGCTGCTGATCGAATCCCGCGATGGCGCCAGCGTGACCCGCGTGCTGCTCGACTGCGGCTTCGGCCTGCGCGAGACCGCGCGGCGGCTCGAGCGGCTTGGCGTCACCCCGGACGGGCTCGATGCGGTGCTGGTCACGCACGAGCACGGCGACCATATCGGCTCGGCCTACGCCTTCGCCGCGCGGCATCGGCTGCCGGTCTTCACCACGCACGGCACCTGGCTGGCGACCTCGCATCTGCGCGGCGCCGACAAGGCCGATGTGCGCGTGATCGGCGCCGACTACGCGTTCGAGATCGGCAATCTGCAGGTATTGCCCTACACAGTGCCCCACGATGCGCGCGAGCCGGTGCAGTTCGTGCTGTCCGATGGCGATGCACGGCTTGGCGTGCTGACCGACGCGGGCATGGAGACCCCTTACCTGGTGGCCCGTCTGGCCGGCGTCGATGCGCTGGTGCTCGAGTGCAATCACGACCGCGAGATGCTGCGCAACTCGGTGTATCCGCCTTCGCTGAAACGGCGCATTGGTGGCGACTTCGGCCATCTGGCCAACGAGGTGGCCGCGGCGATCCTCGCGCGCGTCGCGCACAGCGGCCTCGGCCGCGTGGTTGCGGCCCATCTGAGCCAGCAGAACAATACGCCGGCCCTGGCGACTGGCGCGCTTGCCGCGGCGCTCGGCACGGTGGCCGACGATATCCTGGTTGCGGATCAGTACGAAGGGCTGGGCTGGCAGACGGTGAAGGGATGAATCGGAAGCGATAAAGCGCGAGGCGCTGGATGTGGAATCCCGGCGTGGCGAGCGCCCATAAAAAAACCGGCCCGAAGGCCGGTTTTTTCGTTCGGGCGAACGCTTACTTGGCTTCTGCAGCCGAAGCGTCAGCGGCCGGAGCCGAAGCGTCAGCAGCCGGGGCCGAAGCGTCGGCAGCCGGAGCAGCAGCGGTGTCAGCAGCCGGAGCCGAAGCTTCGGTAGCCGGAGCGGTAGCAGCCGGAGCAGCGGTGTCAGCTGCGGGAGCGGCTTCTTCCTTCTTGCCGCAAGCGGCCACGGCAACAGCAGCCAGCAGGGAAGCGATCAGGAGAGACTTCTTCATTGTTCGTCCTTTAACTTGTAATAGAAAGAAAAACAGGCGATGAATAATTACCGGTAATTATCGCTCGTGAACTTCAATTTAATGGCTCTCCCCGGTGCCGTAATTGCATTGGTCCACAGTACGAGCCAGCTGGCGATTATATCCACGTTTTCCCGGCTTGTGTAGCGGCGTCATTTGCTGACCACACTGTTACGCATTATTACATCGCAGCCGGCGCCAGCTGCAGCCAGCCCTCCAGCGTCCAATGGTGAAAGGTCTCCATCAGCTCCGGCAGGTCGGCGCATTGGTTGACCTCGGCCGCGGTCAAATGGCGCCGATCGGCCAGCCGGCGCAGCCAGCCGGCCAGCTCGCCCGGCACCTCGTATGCCTCGCCATTGAGGAAGAAATGGCTGCGGTCGTATAGCGCGATCGAAGCCGGCGCCAACACAATGCCGTGCGTTCTGGCCAGTTTCGCGTATTTTCCCGCGGCGATTTGCGGAACCTCGGCGAACTCCACGCCGGGCTTCGGTTCCGACAGATGGGTGCCGATAAACTCGGACACCATGTCATTGGACCAGCGCAACGCCTGCAGCCGTTGCGCGACGGCGCGCGCGAGATCCGCCGGCAGTTGAGCGGGGCGCGACGTGGCTGCCTGACCGGGATCGGCATAACGCCCGGACAACGCCTCGTTGTCCTCCACGGTTTCCGACAGCCACGCCAGAAAATGCCCGGCCAGCTCGCGATAGGCCGGCGCGCGGAAACCGATCGAGCAGGTCATGCACTCGCCCTCGGCGATGCCGTCGTGGGCGTATTGCGGCGGCAGGTACAGCATGTCGCCGGGCTCGAGCACGAACTCCTGTTCCGCTTCGAATTCGGCCAGTATCTTTAAAGGAAGGTCCGGCACCAGGTCGAGCCGGTCCTGCGACGAGATCCGCCAGCGGCGCCGGCCCGAAACTTGCAGCAGGAACACATCATAGGAGTCGAAGTGCGGGCCGACACCGCCGCCGTCGGTCGCATAGCTGACCATCACGTCGTCCAGGCGCGCATCGGGAATGAAGCGGAATTGCCCCATCAGCGCGGCCGCCGCGCTATTGTGGAGGTTCACGCCCTGGACCAGCAGCGTCCATTGGCGCGCCTTGGTCGATGGCAGATTGTCGGCGGCAAAGGGGCCGTGCGCCAGTTTCCAGCGGTTGCGGAAGTGGGTGACCAGCCGCGACTCGACGTCGTCGCGGTCGGCCAGCTCGAAAAGCGCTTCCCGCGAGACTGGGGGCACGATATCAGGGATGGCTTGTCGAACCAGCAGGGGTTTGCGGTGCCAGATATCACGCATGAATGCGGCGGGCGTCATGCCCCCGAGCAGCTGAAGTGGCGCATCCGGATCCACCGGGCCGCGGGGCAGGGCCTGCGCGTATAATGCGGAATCGTTCATGGAGTGAAGAATTGAAAATCGCGAAGAACACGGTTGTGTCCGTGGTGTACAAGCTGTCGGATGCGCAGGGCAATCTGATCGAAGAATCGGATGAGCCGATGGTCTACTTGCACGGCGGCTATGATGGCACGTTCCCCAAGATCGAGGAAGCACTCGACGGTCATGCCGCAGGCTTCGAGACGCAGTTGCAGCTCGAGCCAGAGGATGCCTTCGGCGACTACGACGCCGAACTGGTCAAGGTCGAGCCGCGCGATCGTTTTCCCGAGCCCCTCGAAGTCGGCATGCAGTTCGAAGGCGTGCCCGAGGACGGCGATGAAGAGGATTCGGTGATCTATACCGTCACCGATGTCGCCGAGGACAAGGTGGTGCTCGACGGCAATCATCCGCTGGCCGGCATGGCGCTGCGTTTCTGGCTGAAGGTCTCCGAGGTCCGCGAGGCGACCGCCGAGGAAGTCGAGCATGGTCACGCGCATGGCGCGTCGGGCATCGAAGTGGTCGACGAGGACGAGGACGACGACAGCCCGCGCACGCTGCACTGATCGACGCATGGATCCATCGAACGGAAAAGCCGGCATTGCCGGCTTTTTCGCTTTCCGGGGGACGAGGTTTCCGCGCTAGTTCTTGCCCGCGCCGTCCTGCAGCGCGACCGAGAACAGCGAACGCGAATCGGGCGAGATCGTCAGTTCGGTCCATTGCTTCGGCGAGCCCACCGGCAACGCGACGCGCGTGAAGCTGCGGATCGTCCTGCCCTTGGCATCGCGCAGCGGCGTATCGATGCCGAAGCCGCCGATGCTGCTGTGGATCAGCAGCACCTGCCCACGATAGTCGCTGACCAGCTCGCGCAGCTGCCGCTTGAATTCGAGATAGCCGTCGCGCTGGCGATGGCGCAGGAATCCGTCGAGCAGCGTCGGCTTGCCGCGCTTCTCCCAGCCGTTGCCGAACAGCGGGTCGCCGTGGATCACCAGCACGATGCCGTCGAGCGACTCCTGCTCGGCCACCGAGAACGCGCGCGCCAGCCATTGCCGGTTGGCTTCGCGGCGATCCTCGAATTCGCCGTTGCGGCCGGCCTCGGTGCGATAGTGGTTGTTGTCGTCGGGCACGTTCATGCCGACCAGCAGTACCTTGCCCGCGTTCCACCGAACGTTCTCGCGATAGCTGCGGAACTTGGCCTGATCCGATTGCCGGATCAACCGAAGCTTGCGCTGGCCCAGCGAGTCGTCGTCCGGAAAGGCCAGCTCGCGCAGCCGCGCCAGCCGCTCGTCGGGATCGAAGCTGCCATTGACCGCCTGCTCGCATTCGGCCCAGTCGGTCTCGCCGGGAACGTAGACCAGCGGCAGCGGCGACTGATCGAGCAATGCCAGCCGGCCAGCCAGCATCGCATCGGCGCACGACTCGGTATCGCCCTTGATGCCGCCGGCATGGATCACGAAGGCGAGCTTGCGTTGCGCGAGGTTGTCCAGCAACTGCTGCGTCGGCGCCTCGGCATCCGGCCATTGGGGCAGGTCGGCGATCAGCGCGATGCGGACCGGGCGCGAGTCGGTGGCCTTGCCGCCGGCTGCCTGCGACTTGGCGGCGACCGGCTGCACGGCGGCGGCACTGTGCGCGCACCACGCGCCCAGCAGCGCCGCCGCCATCGCGAAGGCCAGCAGCGGTCGGCACGACAGGGCCCGGCGGCGCGCGCTTGCCATCGTCATGCCGGCTGACCGGATTCCTCGGCCAGCGCCTTCAGTCGGTACAAGGCGTCGAGCGCCTGCCGCGGCGTCATGCTGTCGGGATCGATGTCGCGCATCGCCTCGTTCAGCGCATCGTTGGCGGGCGCAACGGCGAAGCCATCGTCGCCGTCATCGTCCGCCGCGGGCACCGCCGGCGCCGCGAACAGATCCAGCTGCGGTGTCGGCGTGGCGTCGGTCGATTGCTGCTCGAGCCAGGCCAGATGCTTGCGCGCCGCGCGGATGACCGGCTGCGGCACGCCCGCGAGCTGCGCGACCTGCAGGCCGTAGCTCTGGCTGGCCGGGCCGTCCTGCACCGCGTGCAGGAAGACGATGCCGTCGCCATGCTCGACCGCGGACAGATGCACGTTGGCCGCCTGCGGAAACTCCTGCGGCAGCTGCGTCAGCTCGAAATAGTGCGTGGCGAACAGCGTGTGGCTGCGGTTGTGCGCCAGCAGATGGCGGGCGATCGCCCAGGCCAGCGCAAGTCCATCGAAGGTCGACGTGCCGCGGCCGATCTCGTCCATCAGCACCAGGCTGTGCGGCGTCGCGTTGTGCAGGATCGCGGCCGCTTCGGTCATCTCGACCATGAAGGTCGAGCGGCCGCCGGCCAGGTCGTCGGCGGCGCCGATGCGCGTGAAGATCCGGTCGATCGGCCCGACCGTCGCGCGCCGGGCCGGCACGTAGGCACCGACGCAGGCCAGCAGCACGATCAGCGCGGTCTGCCGCATGAAGGTCGATTTACCGCCCATGTTCGGGCCGGTGATCAGCAGCAGCTTGCGCGCCTCGGTCAGCTGGCAATCGTTGGCGATGAACGGCGTCGACTCCGCGGCCAGCTGACCCTCTACCACCGGATGGCGGCCCTGCACGATGTCGATCACATTCTCGTCGACACGCTCCGGGCACGACCAGTCGAGCGTGCGCGCCCGTTCGCCCAGCGCGGCCAGCACGTCCAGCCGCGACAGCGCCGCCGCGACCCGGCGCAGCTCGCCGATATGCGGCAGCAGCAGTTGCAGCAGCGCTTCGTACAGCTGCTTCTCGCGCGCCAGCGCACGGTCCTGCGCCGACAGCGCCTTGTCCTCGAAGGCCTTCAGCTCCGGCGTGATATAGCGCTCGGCGTTCTTCAGCGTCTGGCGCCGGCGATAGTCGTCGGGCACCTTGTCGGCCTGGCCGTTGGTGACCTCGATATAGAAGCCGTGCACGCGGTTGTATTCGACACGCAGATTGGCGATGCCGGTGCGCGTGCGCTCGCGCGCTTCCAGATCGATCAGGAACTGCCCGCAGTTCTCGGAGATATCGCGCAGCTCGTCGAGCTCGGCGTCGTAGCCGCGGGCGATCACGCCGCCATCGCGCACGGCCGTCGACGGCTCCGGTGCGATCGCGCGCGACAGCAGGTCCAGGCAGTCCCGCGGCACCGCCAGTTCGGTCAGTGTCTGCGCCAGCAGAGGGGCGGTGTCGTCCGGGGTCACGCAGGCCTGCACGTCGGGCAGCGCCGCCAGCGTATCGCGCAGCGACGACAGGTCGCGCGGACGCGCGCTCAGCAGCGCCAGCCGGGCGGTGATGCGCTCGACGTCGGCGAGCCGGCGCAGCCGCGCGCGCAGCGTGTCGAGGTCCTGTGCCAGCAGCGCGCCGATGGCCTGCTGCCTTGCCTGCGGAATCGCGCGCTCGCGCAACGGATGGTGCAGCCAATGGCGCAGCAGCCGGCTTCCCATGGCGGTGGCGCAGGTATCGAGCAACGAGAACAGCGTCGGCGATTCGCCGCCGCGCAGCGTCTCGGTCAGCTCGAGATTGCGGCGCGTGGCGGTGTCGAGGCCGACGAATTCGGTTTCGTGTTCGACCGTGACGCCCTGCACATGACGCAGCGACTGGCCCTGCGTGCTCGCCGCATAGTTCAGCAGCGCGCCGGCCGCGCCCAGCGCCGCGCCCAGCGGACGGCAGCCGAACGGATCCAGGCTGGCGACGCCCAGCTGCTCGCGCAGCCGGCGAGCGCCGGCATCCTGGTCGAAATGCCATTCGGGCAAGCGCGTGCGCGCGCACGGATGCGCCGGCAGCTCGATGCCATCGGTGTGCAGCAGCTCGGCGGGGCGGATCCGTTCCAGTTCGCGCGCCAGTTGTGCCGCCTCGCATTCCATCAGCCGCAGCTCGCCGCTGGCCAGATTGAGCCAGGCCAGCCCGGTCTTGCTGACGCCGCGCCGCAGGGTCTGCTGGTGCACCGCCATCAGGAAGGTATCGGCCTTGTCCGGCAGCAGCGCCGCATCGGTCAGCGTGCCGGGCGTGACGATCCGGACCACCTTGCGCTCGACCGGTCCCTTGCTGGTGGCCGGATCGCCGATCTGCTCGCAGATCGCCACCGACTCGCCCAGCTTGACCAGCTTGGCCAGATATTGGTCGACCGAATGGAAGGGGATGCCGGCCATGCGGATCGGCACGCCGTTGGAGCTGCCGCGCGCGGTCAGCGTGATGTCGAGCAGCCGCGCGGCCTTCTCGGCGTCGTCGTGGAACAGCTCGTAGAAATCGCCCATCCGGTAGAAGAGCAGGGTGTCCGGATGGTCGGCCTTGATGCGTAAATACTGCTGCATCATTGGCGTGTGTTTTTCCGCGGTGCCAGCCGATGCGCTGGCGGCCGCGGTAGTTGGCAGGTCTTCGGACATGCAATCCTCTCGGCGGGCCGCTGCAGACGGGCAGCGGCCGGGTTCGGAGCGTGCGCGAGGCCGTGGGCGTCGCACGCAAACGCGCATTTTACTGCGCGTTGCGGCCGGGAACGGAGAGGAGTTCGGTGAAAAACTGTGACTCGGCGAGATGGTGGCCGCGACGGGATGCGACCGACGGTGTTCGGCCCTTCAGGTAATTCGCAGTTCTATCCGCCTGCCGAGCGCCCGAAAGGCAGCCTCGATCGTGTCGATCTTGGTCGTGTGATCGAGATTGACGATGCGCTGGACTTCCTGCGGTCGGGTATCCAAGCGCCGTGCCAGTTCCGACTGGCTGACCTTCTGCGAAAGCATTTCGTTCAGCAGCAAGACCTTTGCGGACAGGCTCGCGGGCAGGTCGACCAGTTCCTGCCCTACCTCGGGAGCCGAGGGCATCGGCACCGGCCGCCGATCCTCGAAATAGAAATCCATCGCCGTCACAAGGGCATCGGTGGCCATCTGCAAGGCCTCTTCGTGCGAGTCACCGCAGGTCAATGCCTCGGGGATGTCCGGGAAGGAGACCGCCACACCATCGTCGTCGGCGGTGAGGATGACGGGGTAGCGCAGCATGTCGAGTACTCCTGTGCGGTTGACCGATTCGGCCCGGCTTCACGCCAATCCAAGTTGCTTCAGGATGGCCTTGCGCGTGCGTTCGGCGATTTCCTTTCCGGGATGCCGCGGCATCGTGCTCTGTCGGCCGTTGAGATAGACCTTCAGGTGCTTTCCGCCGTCGGCGAAGGTCGCGCCTTGCCGGCCTAGCCAGCGTCTGAACTCGCTCTGCTTCACTTCGCCTCCGCCCTTGAACGGAGGCGAAGTGTCAGCCGGATTCAGTCATGCGCCTTTGGTGAATATAAACAATTTTGCGTATATTGCCCAACGACTTCAGTGCGACCACGTATCGGTCACCGCCGGGACACCGCCGCGGGCGCGGCGTCGGCTGCTTTCACGCCCCTCAGGCCGCCGGCCCGCCGTTGTCCAGCGAGTACGGCGTCAGCAGGCGCACCATCTGCGCGAATGCCTTCGGGTTGCCGGCCAGCACCTCGCCCTGTTCGAGCTGGCGCGCTTCGCCGGCGTAGTTGCCCACCAGGCCGCCGGCTTCGGTGATGAGCAGCATGCCGGCCGCCATGTCCCAGGGCTTCAGGCCGGTCTCGAAGAAGCCGTCCAGCCGGCCGCAGGCGACGTAGGCCAGGTCCAGCGCGGCGGCGCCGGGCCGGCGCAGGCCGGCGCAGTTCTGCGTCATCAGCGCAAACACTTCGACATAGGCCTCGAGGCCGTCCAGGTCACGGAAGGGGAAGCCGGTGCCGATCAGGCAGTCGGCCAGCTTGTCGCGGCGGCTGACGCGGATGCGGCGGTTGTTCAGGAAGGCGCCGGCGCCCTTGGTCGCGGTGAACAGTTCGTCGCGGGTCGGGTCGTAGACCACCGCCTGCACCGGCGAACCCTTGTGCAGCTGGGCGATCGACACGCAGTATTGCGGGAAGCCGTGGATGAAATTGGTGGTGCCGTCGAGCGGGTCGATGACCCAGGTGTACTCGTGGCCTTCCTCGCCCTCGCGCCAGGACTGGCCGGACTCTTCCGCTAGAATGCCGTGTTCCGGGTACGCGGTGCGGATGATCTCGATGATCGCGGCCTCGGCGGCGCGGTCGACCTCGGTGACGAAATCGTTGTGCTGCTTGCGCGAAACACGCAGGAGATCCACGTCCATCGACGCGCGGTTGATGATGGAACCGGCCTTGCGGGCGGCCTTGATGGCGATATTGAGCATCGGATGCATGAATCTCTCCAGGACGCCGGAAAGCGGGCAGCGCTGCGGACGACATGGCGCGCGCGGCTCCCGGCGGACAACACAACGGATTGTAGAAGAACGGGCGCGCTGGCCCTGGCTGCGCTGGCCGGCATCAATGCCTTGGCCGGAGCGGCGGAGCGGCGCGCCAAATAAATTGAACCCCGCATTGTATAGGAACCCGTCAATGGACACGAGCGAGCACGCAAACGAGGCCCCGGGCGCCCCGCAGCAGGCCCTGGACGCCGCGTTCGCGCGCGTGCGCTTCGTGCTGGTCGAGACCAGCCATCCCGGCAACGTCGGCTCGGTGGCGCGCGCCATCAAGACCATGGGCTTCGGCGGCCGGGCCGGCACGCTGGTGCTGGTGTCGCCGCGGGAGCCGGCCGTGCGCGAGCATCCGGAAGCCGTCGCGCTGGCCAGCGGTGCCGACGACGTGCTGCGGGCCGCGCTTGTGGTCGACGATCTGGAGACGGCGCTGGCCGGCGCGTCCTATACCGTCGCGATGACCGCGCGCCAGCGCGAGTTCGGGCCACCGCGGTTGCTGCCGCGCGAGGCGACGGCAAAGGCCGGCGAGCACTTGCTGGCCGCCGCGTCCGGCATCGAAGCGGAAACCGCCGAGCCGGCCGATATCGCGTTCGTCTTCGGCAACGAGCGCTACGGCCTGCCCAACGAGGCGGTCGACCGCTGCTCGGTGGTGACCCATATCCCCGCCAATCCGGCCTACGCCTCGCTGAATCTGGCCCAGGCGGTGCAGCTCGTCGCCTACGAGATGCGGCTGGCGCTGCTGCAGGAGCGCGCGGCGCCGCCCAGCGATATCGGCTATGCTGGGCAGGCCGCGACGGCCGAGCAGATCGAGGCGATGTTCGTGCATCTGCAGCAGGGCCTGGAGGCGATCGGTTTTCTCGATCCGGCGCATCCGAAAAAGCTGATGCCGCGGCTGCGCCGGCTGTTCGCGCGCAGCGGGCTGGAGCAGGAGGAGGTCAATCTGCTGCGCGGGATCGCCAAGCAGATGACGCTGGCCGGGCGCGGATCGCGCAGCGGCGATCGCAGCGACAACCGCAGCGACGACCGCAGTGGTCACACCACGGAGACATGACATTGGCGCGAATCGCCGCCTTTTCCCGGAACACCGACGCTCCTCGCCCACGTCCCGAGGGGGCGGCCGACCTGTCGCCGGCGCGACGCGAGCGCGCCGGCGAGCATGCGATCCGCAACGCTGCCTACGCCTTCCATCGCGAGCGATGTTGATGCCCGCGCCGCCCACGCCCGGGCTTGTCCCGCGCGTGTCGACATAGCGGCGGGGCAGGTGCGACGCCCGATGCCCATGACGGCATCAGGGTGCCAAATCTCTTACACTCCCTGCTTCCGTTTCCCTAGGGCATCGCCCGGACACGACCCCGGCGGCATGCGCGTTCCGATGGCGCGCGGCACGGCGGGGCAATCGCACACGACCAAGATGTTCTCTCGCCTCAAGGAAGATATCGACACCATCATGCAGCGCGACCCCGCCGCGCGCAGCCGGCTGGAGGTGCTGACATGCTACCCGGGCCTGCATGCCGTGGTGTTCCACCGTTTCGCGCACGCCTGCTGGAACGCGGGGATGCACTGGCTGGGCCGCTGGATCTCGCACTGGTCGCGTTTCCTGACCGGCATCGAGATCCATCCGGCGGTGAAGATGGGCCGGCGCGTGTTCATCGATCACGGCATGGGCGTGGTGATCGGCGAGACCGCCGAGATCGGCGACGACTGCACGATCTATCAGGGCGTGACGCTGGGCGGCACCTCGCTGTACAAGGGCCAGAAGCGGCATCCGACGCTGGGCACCGGCGTGGTCGTCAGCGCCGGCGCCAAGGTGCTGGGCGGCTTCACCATCGGCGATGGCGCGCGCGTCGGCTCCAATGCCGTGGTACTGAAGCCGGTGCCGCCGGGCGCGACCGCGGTCGGCGTGCCGGCCCGCATCATCCTGCCCGACGCGCCGCCTTCGCAGCAGGGCGCACGGCAGGAGTTCTCGGCTTACGGCATCACGCCGAACGCCGACGATCCGGTGTCGCTGGCGCTCAAAAGCCTGATCGACCATGCGGCCAGCCAACAGGAAAAGCTCGAGGCCGTGCAGGCGGCCTTGGATCGGCTCGGCGAGCATCTGGAAAACACGCCGAACGATCGCTTCGATGCCAGCGAGTTGCGCAAGCTGATGAAGTAGCGCGAACGCATGAAGCGAACGGGGCAGGGCCTCGGCCTTGCCCCGATTGCTCAGTCGAGCTGCGGCAGCTCGCGAAAGCCTTCGGCATCGAGCTGCAATGCCGCCGCGCGCGGATGCGCGCCATCGAGATCCCAATCGGTCAGCACCCAGCGCAGGCCATGCGGCTCGTCATGCCGGGCAGGGCGGTGCGTATGGCCATGGACCATCGCGGCCGTGCCGCTGTCGCGCAGCAGCGCCGCTACCGCGGCCGGCGCGACATCGCCGTAGTCGCGCGGCGGCCCGGGCCGCTGGCGGCCTGCCTCGCTGTCGCTGCGCAGCTTGCGCGCGATGCCCAGCCGCCACGACAGCGGCAGCGCCAGGAACAGCCGCTGGATCCAGGCTTTGCGGGTCCAGTGCCGGAAGCGCATATAGCGCGTGTCGTCGGTGCACAGCATGTCGCCGTGGGTCAGCACCACGCGGTGGCCGGCGCAGTCGATCACGGTCGGGTCGGGCAGCAGCGTGGCGCCGGCCTCGCGGGCAAAGCGCGGGCCCAGCAGGAAGTCACGATTGCCGTGCATCAGATAGACGGGCACGCCGCGCGCTGACAGGCGCGCCAGCGCCGCGGCGACGGCGCGCGGAAACGGTGCCTCGCTCTCCTCGTCGCCGATCCAGAATTCGAAGAAGTCGCCGAGGATGAACAGAGTGCGCGCCTGTTCGCCGGCGCGTTCGAGCACGCGCTCGA
The DNA here is from genome assembly GCF_013347325.1 of Cupriavidus gilardii. Lineage (NCBI taxonomy): Bacteria > Pseudomonadati > Pseudomonadota > Betaproteobacteria > Burkholderiales > Burkholderiaceae > Cupriavidus > Cupriavidus gilardii. The sequence goes on from NZ_CP054626.1 coordinate 1,176,152, forward strand.
ATGCCGCCAGCGTGCGCGGCATCCCAGGCGTCAGATGCAGGTCGGAAATGAACCACGCCGGCGCCTCCACCGCGAGGACGGAGGCAGCCGGCGTGCTGGCGGCAGGGCTCATCGATTCGGAGCGATTTCCATGGGCGAGGGCATGCCGCCGTCAATGGCGCGGGCTGTACCGCAAAGAGGCAGCCACGCGCCGTGCGGGACGATGTGCCGCAAGGACGCAGTGCGCGATTACTCGAGCACCACCGCCTTCTCGATCACGACGTCCTCGAGCGGCACGTCCTGATGGAAGCCGGCGCTGCCGGTACGCACGCCCTTGATCTTGTCGACCACGTCGGTGCCTTCGACGACCTTGCCGAATACCGCATAGCCGAAGCCCTGCGGCGTCGGCGACGTGAAGTTCAGGAAGTCGTTGTCGACCACGTTGATGAAGAACTGCGCGGTCGCCGAGTGCGGCGCGTTGGTGCGCGCCATCGCGACGGTGTAGCGATCGTTCTTCAGGCCGTTGCCGGCCTCGTTGTCGATCGGGTCGTCGGTGGGCTTCTGCTTCATGCCGGGCTCGAAGCCGCCGCCCTGGATCATGAAGTTCTTGATGACGCGGTGGAAGATCGTGTTGTCGTAGTGGCCCTTGCGGACATAGGACAGGAAGTTCTCCACCGTCTTGGGCGCCTTGTCGGCGTCGAGTTCGATGACGATGGCGCCGTGATTCGTTTGCAGCTGGACCTTGGACATGGCTTTCCTCTGTTACTTGACGATGGTGGCCGATTCGATGACGATCGGCGTGGCTGGCACATTACGCATGGGGCCGTAGGCAGTGGTCGGCGACTTCTTGATGCGATCGACGGTGTCCATGCCTTCGACCACCTTGCCGAACACGGCATAGCCGTTGCCGTCCGGCTGCGGATAGTCGAGACTCGGATTATCTACCACATTGATGAAGAACTGCGCCGTGGCCGAGTTCGGATCGCCGGTGCGGGCCATCGCCACGGTGCCGGCCTTGTTCTTCAGGCCATTCTGCGACTCGAGCGGGATCGGCGCGCGCGTCGGCTTCTGCTTCATGTCGCGATCGAAGCCGCCGCCCTGCACCATGAAGCCGTTGATCACGCGGTGGAAGATCGTGCCGCTGTAGAAGCCGCTGTTCACGTATTCCAGGAAGTTGGCGACCGTCTTGGGCGCAGCTTCGGGATAGACCTCGATGGTGAAGTTGCCGGCGCTGGTGACAAAGCGCACGCGCTCGGCGGCCGAGGCCGCCGGAGCGGAGGCGGAAGCCGGCGCCTGTGCCTGTGCGGCGCCGAAGCTCAGGGTGCCGGCCATCAGCGCGGCCAGCATGGCGCCGAGGGCGCCGCGTCGGGTCAAGGACATGGGAATCTCCAAAGGTTTGGATCAGGGCGATCGGCGGATACCTGCGTTCGATGGATGCGCCATTCCGGCGATCACCCGCATCGATGACGATGGCGCCCGCTCGCTCCGCGTTGCATGGGCCGGCACGCGAGCGGGGCAATGCCGTGGACCCGTCAGTCCAGGTCTTCGCGATCCGGGCCCGGCGGCCTCGGCAGCGGCGGCGGGGCGATCGGTGCCTGGGGCTCGGCCGCCGGCTCGGACGTGCGCGGCTGGGCGGGGGCGGGCGTGTTGGCCGACTTGTTGGCCGGCGCCCTGGTGCCCACCGCGGCCAGACCGGTGCGCGCACGTGCGTCGCCCGGGTTGCGCTTGAGCGCCTCGGCGTAGGAGCGCTCGGCGAGCTTGCGGTAGACGTCGCCCAGATTGGTATAGCCGATCGCAAAGCCGGGCTTGGCTTCGAGCGCGGCCAGCAGTTCGGCCTCGGCGCGCTTCAGGTCGCCCCGGCGCGCATAGATCAGCGCCAGATTGTTGTGCGGCTCGGGCAGTTCGGGATATTCCTGTGCGATCTCGTGGAAGGCCTGCACTGCCTCGTCCTCGCGGCCGGCCTGCGACAGCGCCCAGGCGCGCTCGAATCGTGCCTGCACATTGCGCGGGTTGGCGGCGATCACCTTGTCGAAGCGCTCGATCGCCTCGGCATAGCGGCGCTGCTGCGCGGCCTTTTCGGCGTCCGCCATGCCCGGGTCTCCGGAGGGCTGGAAGCCTTTCGCGCCAGGAGCGCCGCCGCCGGGAAACCCGACGGACTGCGCCAGCGCCGGCGCAGCGGGCAGGGCGCACAGCAGCGCGGCGGCGCTCGCCACGGCGACGGCGCATGCGCGGCGTACGGTGGTGGCGGCGCGGCGGCGCGCAGTGATGATGCCGGGCGTGACGTGGTGCATCGCGTCGGTCGCGACGTTGGACGAAGGCAAGCTCATGTAGGTGCGGTCCTTTATACTTCGCGGCATTCTAGCAAAGCGCGGCATCGACGCCGACGCGCGAAGGCTTCCGGTAAGATATGGCCTCGCCCGGCGACCCGAAGTCGACGCCGCGGCCGTGACGAATCGCCGGGTCGCGTTGTCCGGCAAGTCGACCGATGCGCGATCGGCCAGTCGCACCGGCTCGCGCGGCAGGCGCCACGCATTCTCTTCGAACACCTCGTTTCATGCATCCACTGAACATCTACAACACGCTCGCGCGCGAGAAACAGCCCTTCGTGCCCATCGAACCCGGCAAGGTCCGCATGTATGTCTGCGGCATGACGGTGTACGACTACTGCCACGTCGGGCACGCGCGCGTGATGGTGGTGTTCGACATGGTGCAGCGCTGGCTGCGCGCCGCGGGTTACGAGGTGACCTATGTGCAGAACATCACCGACATCGATGACAAGATCATCCGCCGCGCCGCCGAGAACGGCGAGACCATCGGCGAGCTGACCGAGCGGTTCATCGGCTATATGCACGAGGATGCGGCCGCGCTCGGCATCCAGCGTCCAGACCACGAGCCGCGCGCGACGCAATACGTGCCGCAGATGCTCGACATCATCGGCAAGCTGGAAGCGAAGGGCCTGGCGTATCAGGCCAGCGACGGCGACGTCAATTACGCGGTGCGCAAATTCAACGGCTACGGCAAGCTGTCCGGCAAGTCGCTGGAGGACCTGCGCGCCGGCGAGCGCGTGGCGGCCAACGATGCCAAGCACGACCCGCTCGACTTCGTGTTGTGGAAGTCCGCCAAGGACAGCGAGCCGGCCGAAAGCAAGTGGTCGTCGAAGTGGGGCGTCGGCCGTCCGGGCTGGCATATCGAATGCTCGGCGATGAGCTGCGCGCTGCTCGGCGAGCATTTCGACATCCATGGCGGCGGCGCCGATCTGCAGTTCCCGCACCACGAGAACGAGATCGCGCAATCCGAAGGCGCCAGCGGCAAGCCATTCGTCAACGTGTGGATGCATAACGGCTTCGTGCGCATCAACGACGAGAAGATGTCGAAGTCGCTCGGCAATTTCTTCACGATCCGCGAGGTGCTGAAACAGTACGATGCCGAGGTCGTGCGTTTCTTCATTCTGCGCGCGCACTACCGCAGCCCGCTGAACTACAGCGACGCGCATCTGGACGACGCGCGCCACGGCCTGACCCGCCTGTACACCGCGCTGAAGGACGTGCAGCCCGACACGCAACCGCTCGATTGGGACGAGCCGCATGCGCGCCGCTTCGCCGAGGCGATGGGCGACGACTTCAATACGCCGATCGCGGTCTCGGTACTGTTCGACCTGGCCGGCGAAGTCAACCGCAGCGGTTCGCCCGCGGCGGCACGTCAGCTGAAGGGCCTGGCCGCCACGCTCGGCCTGCTCGGTCGCGATGCGCACGCCTTCCTGCAGGGCGGCGCCGACTCGGCCGGCATCGCGCCGGAACAGATCGAGGAACGCATCGCCGCTCGCAAGCAGGCCAAGGCCGAGCGCAATTTCGCCGAGGCCGACCGCATCCGCGCCGAACTGCTCGAGGCCGGCGTGGTGCTGGAGGACAAGCCGGGCGGCGTGACCGAATGGAGGCGTGCTTGAACGCTGCCGTGCGCAAGACGCCCGGCACGGCCGCCAAGGCCGCCAAGCCGGCGCGGGCCACCGGAGAGCCGGCCATCAAGGCTGCCAAGGCGACCAGCGCGGCCAAGGCCGCCAAGCCGGCCAAGGGCGCCAAGGCGCCCGCCGTCGCCGACGTGGCCGCGCCCAAGGGCCGCGTGGTGACCAAGGCCGACGGCAAGCCGGCGCTGAAGACGGCGCGCGCCGGCAAGACGACGCTGCCCGAGGCCGCGGCGATCCCGCTGCCGGTCGAGACCGTCGAGGGCGCCGTGCGTCCCGCCTATTGGGACGAGGCCTGCGCCGACCTGATGAAGCGCGACCGCATCCTGCGCAAGATGATCCCGACGTACGGGCCGGCCCATCTGATTTCGCGCGGCGACCCCTTCATCACGCTGGCGCGTTCGATCGTCGGGCAGCAGATCTCGGTCAAGGCCGCGCAATCGGTGTGGGACCGGCTGGCGGCCGCCTGTCCGAAGCTGACCCCGGCGCAGCTGCTGCGGGCCGGCGTCGACAAGCTGGCCGCCTGCGGGCTGTCGCGCCGCAAGGCCGAATACATCGTCGACCTGGCCGATCACTTCAAGGCGGGACGCGTCCATGTCGACAAATGGGCCGAGATGGACGACGAGGCGGTGATCGCCGAACTGACGCAGATCCGCGGCATCGGCCGCTGGACCGCCGAGATGTTCCTGATGTTCAACCTGATGCGGCCCAACGTGCTGCCGCTGGACGACATCGGCCTGATCAACGCGATCTCCGCCAACTATTTCAGCGGCGAACCGGTCACGCGCAGCGAGGCCCGCGAAGTGGCAGCGAACTGGGAACCATGGCGCACCGTGGCGACCTGGTACATGTGGCGCAGCCTTGATCCGCTGCCTGTCACTTACTAGTCTGGCTTCGATAACCGGCAGCCGATAGCGGGCGCGAAAGTGCTCCTTTCACCATCTTCAGGCGGCGCGAGCGGCGCATACGAGGCGATTTCAGCGCCCGGCGCGCCGGCAAATTCCGGTAGAATGCGCCCCTTCACAGACAGGTACGTGTGATTCAATGAAAACCACCTTCCTGGATTTCGAACAGCCGATCGCCGAACTCGAGGCAAAAATCGAAGAACTGCGCTTCGTGCAGGACGACTCGGCCGTCGACATTTCCGAAGAGATTTCGCGGCTGGCCGGCAAGAGCCAGCAGCTGACCAAGGACATCTACGCCAACCTGACCCCGTGGCAGGTGGCCCAGATTGCCCGCCATCCCCAGCGCCCCTACACGCTGGACTATGTGCGGGAGATCTTCACCGACTTCCACGAACTGCACGGCGACCGCGCCTTCGCCGACGATCTGTCGATCGTGGGCGGGCTGGCCCGCTTCAACGGCCAGGCGTGCATGGTGATCGGCCACCAGAAGGGCCGGGACACCAAGGAACGCGCGCTGCGCAACTTCGGCATGTCCAAGCCCGAGGGCTATCGCAAGGCCAAGCGGCTGATGGAACTGGCCGACAAGTTCGGCCTGCCGATCTTCACCTTCGTCGACACGCCGGGTGCCTTCCCGGGCATTGACGCCGAGGAGCGCGGCCAGTCGGAGGCGATCGGCCACAACCTGTACGTGATGGCCGGCCTGAAGGTGCCGCTGATCGCCACCATCATCGGTGAAGGCGGTTCGGGCGGCGCGCTGGCGATCGCGGTCGGCGACGTGGTGCAGATGCTGCAATTCGCCACCTACGCGGTGATTTCGCCGGAAGGCTGCGCCTCGATCCTGTGGAAGACCGCCGAGAAGGCGCCCGAGGCCGCCGAGGCGCTGGGCCTGACCGCGCATCGGCTCAAGGCACTGGGCCTGATCGACAAGATCGTCAACGAGCCGCTGGGCGGCGCGCACCGCGATCCGAAGGCCATGGCCGCGATGCTCAAGCGTTCGCTGGCCGAGTCGCTGCGCCAGTTCCAGGGCATCAGCGTCAAGGAACTGCAGGCGCGCCGCCACGAGCGGCTGATGGCCTATGGCAAGTTCAAGGAAACCGGCGCCCAGGGCTGAGGCTGATCCCGCCGCGCCCGATTTGCGCGACCCGACCGCCACGCTGACCGACAAGGTCGCACAGGCCCTGCAGGCCGGTGCGGCCTTTGTCGTTTCCGGGGCCGGCCAACCCGGCCAGCATGGTGCGAAGGCGGTGGCGGTGGCCCTGTCGGGCGGCCGCGATTCGGTGGCGCTGCTGCATGCCACGCGCGCCGCGCTCGCCGCCACCCGTGTTGGCGAGGCCGAACCTGTGCCGCTGCTGGCGCTGCATGTCCACCACGGCCTGCAGGCCCAGGCCGACGAATGGGACCGCTTCTGCGCCGGGCTGTGCCAGGACTGGGGCGTCGAATACCGCGCCGCCCGGGTCACGGTCGTCCCCGCGCACGGGGAGGGGCTCGAGGCCGCCGCCCGCCGTGCCCGGTACCAGGCGCTGACCGAGCTCTGCGAGCAGCACAACGTCAGCTGGCTGCTGTTCGGCCACCATCTGGACGACCAGGTCGAGACCGTGCTGATGCGGCTGTTCCGCGGCAGCGGCGTGCATGGCCTGGCCGGCATGCCGGCGCTGCGGCGCCTGGCCGAGCATCGCGACATCGCGCTGCTGCGGCCCTGGCTCGAGATCGAACGGCGCGACATCGAGGCTTATTGCTTGGCGCATGGCCTGCGCTGGATCGACGATCCGTCCAACGACGACACTCGCTTCGCCCGCAACGCGCTGCGCCAGCAGTTGCCCGGCTTGCTCGCCGCCTTCCCGGCGCTGCGCGCCAACGTTGCCCAGGCCGCGGCGCATCTGGCCGAAGCGGCCCACGCGCTCGATGCGCTGGCCGCGCGGCAACTGGCGGCGCTGGCGCATCCCGGGCGCGATGCCGCCACGCTTGCCGAACTCGATCTCGACGGACTGGGCGCCTTGCCGGCCGCGCAAGGCGACGCGGTGCTGCGGCTGTGGCTGCGCGACCTCGGCGTGCGCGCGCCCTCGGTGGCCCGGCTGGCGGCGATGCGGGCGCAATTGATCGAGCATCGCGGCGGCGAGCCGGCGCTGCCCCATGACGGCCTGGTGCTGCGGCGTTTTCGATCCCGTGTGCTGGCCTGCATGCCGCCGGGCGAGCCGCCCACGGAGGCGGTTGCGCTGCAGTGGGCCGGGCAGGGCACCCTGCCGGTTCCCGCCTGGCGCGGCGAGCTGCGCTTTACGCGCGACGACACCTTCGGCGTGCCCGAGGCCGTGCTGCGGCAGCCGCTGACGCTGGGGCCGCGCAGCGGCGGCGAGCGTATCGTGCTGCGGCCGGGCGGCCCGGCCCGCGCGCTGAAGCAGGCCTATCAGGAGGCCGCCGTGCCGGCCTGGCGCCGTCCGTATCTGCCGCTGCTGCGGGCAGGGGAGCAGATCGTGTTCGCCGCCGGGCTCGGCATGCATCGCCGCTGGCTCGACGCCGCGCCGGCCCCACGCTGGCGCGTCGAATGGCACGCCTGGGGTCCGCAACCCGGACCGTTGCCTTGACCGCAGCGATCGGCGCGTGGCGTGGGCGTCGCGGCCGCGCCCGCCCCGCCGGCTACCGCACGGGACGTCGCTGCCGCAAGGCTTGACAAGGCCAAACGGCCGCTATTCCGCCTTGCCGGGCGCCGGTGCTTGGTGTATTTTCAGTGGTTTTGCACAATCGCTGGCGTCGACAAGAAGATGGCTCTCATCGTTCACAAATACGGCGGCACTTCGATGGGTTCCACGGAACGCATCAAGAATGTCGCCAAGCGCGTGGCCAAGTGGCACCGCGCCGGTCACCGCGTAGTCGTGGTGCCTTCGGCCATGTCGGGCGAGACCAATCGCCTGCTGGGACTCGCCAAGGAGATTTCGCCGCAGCCGGATCCGCGCGAGCTCGACATGCTGGCCTCGACCGGCGAACAGGCCAGCGTTGCGCTGCTGGCCATCGCGCTGCACGGCGAGGGCATCGACGCGATCAGCTATACCGGCTGGCAAGTCCCGGTCAAGACCGACTCGGCATACACCAAGGCACGCATCGAATCGATCGACGATGAGCGCATCCTGGGCGATCTCGACGCGGGCCGCGTCGTGATCGTCACCGGTTTCCAGGGCATCGACGCATTGGGCAATATCACCACGCTGGGCCGCGGCGGCTCCGATACCTCGGCCGTCGCCATCGCCGCCGCGATCGAGGCCGACGAGTGCCTGATCTATACGGACGTGGACGGGGTCTACACCACCGACCCGCGCGTGGTCGAAGACGCGCGCCGGCTGGACCGCATCACCTTCGAGGAAATGCTGGAAATGGCCAGCCTCGGTTCCAAGGTGCTGCAGATCCGCTCGGTGGAATTCGCCGGCAAATACCGCGTCAAGACGCGCGTGCTGTCGTCGCTGACCGATCCCCTGATGCCGCTCGAGCAGGAAATGCATTCGGGCACGCTGATTACTTTTGAGGAAGACCCTGACATGGAAGCAGCCGTCATCTCCGGCATCGCCTTTGCCCGTGACGAAGCCAAGATCACCGTTCTCGGCGTGCCCGACAAGCCCGGCATCGCCTACCAGATCCTCGGTCCGATCGCCGACGCCAATATCGACGTCGACATGATCATCCAGAACCAGTCCGTCGAGGGCAAGACCGACTTCACCTTCACCGTGCCGCGCGCCGACTATCAGCGCGCGCTGGGCATCCTCAACGACGGCGTCAAGGCGCATATCGGCGCGGGCAGCGTGTCGGGCGATCCCAAGGTGTCGAAGGTGTCGGTGGTCGGCGTGGGCATGCGCTCGCATGTCGGCATCGCCAGCAAGATGTTCCGCACGCTGTCGGAAGAGGGCATCAATATCCAGATGATCTCGACCTCGGAAATCAAGATCTCGGTGCTGATCGACGAGAAGTACATGGAACTGGCGGTCCGCGCGCTGCACAAGGCGTTCGAATTGGAACAGGCCTGATTTCCGGCGCGTTCGCGCGCCGGCCCTGGCGAGAGAGAGCAAGTGCGGTGTCATCGATTCGTCGTTGACCAATTGCCGCACCCTCGCTAGAATACGCGCTTCGTTGTGCGGCCTCCCTCGCACAACGCAAGTTTGGGAGACGTGGCCGAGAGGTCGAAGGCACTCCCCTGCTAAGGGAGCATCCGGGCCAAAACCTGGATCGAGGGTTCGAATCCCTCCGTCTCCGCCAGTACATCGGTACATGGCGGCGGAACCCCGGAAGATCGCGGTCTTCCGGGGTTTTGTTTTTTGTGGCCCTCGATGTCGTCGGCATCGCGGCGATGCCGACCGCTGCAATCGCTGCAATCGCGGTGCTGCTGACGTCTACCGTGCCTGCGACAACGAAGCCTGGCCGCGTTGGCGCGGTTGTGGGGGCCAGGCGCGCGCGGGCGCGTTCGCATCGCGCGAGGCTGGTTCCGCATCGGCATCGGCATCCGCATTCGTTGCCGCCAGCTGCACCGTCCGCACGGGCACGCCAAACTCCACGCCCAGCTTGCCCAGCTCCGTCACCATCGCCAGATTGATCGACTGCTGGATATCCATGTATAGGTTGTAGTCCGGATCGGTGACGAAGTAGACCACCTCGAACTCCAGCGCGCTTTCGCCGAAGCCCTTGAAATGCGCGCGATCGAAGCGGGTTCTGCCTGCCGCGACGACGGCCGACTTGACGATCTCGGGGATGCGCCGCAGCGTCTCCGGCGGCGTCTGGTATGTCACGCGGAAATTGAACTGGATGCGGCGTTCCGCCATGCGCTTGTAGTTGTGGATCGTCGTCTTCAGCAGCTCGGTATTGCTGCAGACGATCTGCTCGCCGCTCAGCGCGCGCAGCCGCGTGGTCTTCAGGCCGATGCGCTCGACGCTGCCGGCGATGTCGCCGAACACGATGAAATCGCCGTTCTCGAAGGGCTTGTCCAGACCGATGGCCAGCGACGCGAACAGGTCGCTGAGGATGTTCTGCACGGCCAGCGCCACCGCCACGCCGCCGACGCCGAGGCTGGCGACGAAGGCCGTGATATTGACGCCCATGTTCGCCAGCACCGCGAGCAGCAGCACCGACCACAGCATCACGCGCATGCCCCACGCCATCACCGTGGTGAACACCGGATTGTGGGCCGTCGGCCCGGTGCCGGTCAGCCGGTCATACGTCCATAGCGTCACGGCATGATTGATCCAGATGGCGATCTGCAGTCCGATCAGCAGGAACCACAGATGGCCGATGCGGCTGGCCCATTTCGGCGGCAGGTCGAGGAAGTCGACGGCGATCAGCAGCGCGGCCAGCAGCAGCACGAAGCGCGACGTATGCCGCAGCATGTCCGCCATGCGGTCGATGATCACCGGCCTTGTCCGGGCCGCAAGCCGGTCCAGGCGGGCGCAGGTGAAACGCAGCAGCGTGATCAGCACCAGATAGCTGACGACGGCTGCGATGCCGGCATGCAGCCAGTTCAGGGCCGGGATGCCCAGGAAGACGTTCAGATCGAGCCATGCCTTCATGCCTTACCTCCTGTGCCGGGACGGACGCATGGGGTAGGGGCTTGCAGGATTGATGCCACTGCGCGCAAGGCATCGGCACGTCAAGCCACACCGGGCGTGCAATGGGTCTTTATCAACGGATCGCGGCAAGAGCCTTTCCAACGCAGTGACTCGCGCATCGGGATGGCCGCAGGCATTCGACCTTCGAAAATTCAAACGAGGGCAATGCTGACATGGTGCTCATGGCTGGCCGGCCGCGCCGATGGAATCCCCTACAATCGGGTCACGCTATCCAACACAATCGGCGACGGGCATGCGGCATGCAGAGCGGCCTGCCAATGCGCCAGATCCAGGGAGACTGCCACGATGTTCACCCCGTGTCCCACCGAACGTAGCCGCGTCATTGCCGACCGCGTCGAGCGCTTTGTCCGCGATATCGTCGTCCCCTATGAAGCCGATCCCCGCTGCACGGCGCACGGGCCGACCAGCGAACTGATCGACGAGATGCGCGCGAAAGCCCGCGCCGCGGGCGTGATGACGCCGCATATCCTGCCCGACGGCTCGCATCTGACGCAGCGGGAGACCGCGGCCGTGCTCAAGCGCTCGGGGCTGTCGCCGCTGGGCCCGGTGGCCGTCAACACGATGGCGCCGGACGAGGGCAATATGTTCCTGCTCGGCAAGGTCGGCACGCCGGCGCAGAAGCAGCGCTTTCTCGAGCCGCTGGTACGCGGCGAGGCCCGCTCCGCCTTCTTCATGACCGAGCCTGCCGAGGAGGGCGGGGCCGGTTCGGATCCTTCGATGCTGCAGACCACGGCGACGCAGGACGGCGGCGACTGGGTCATCCGCGGCCGCAAGAAATTCATCACCGGCGCCGAAGGGGCGCAGGTCGGCATCGTGATGGCGCGCACCGGCGATGGCGAACATGCGCAGGCGACGATGTTCCTGGTGGACCTGCCGCATCCGGCCGTCCGCATCGAGCGCGTGATCGACACCATCGACAGCTCGATGCCCGGCGGCCATGCGCAGATCCTGCTCGACGACCTGCGCGTGCCGGCCGACCAGGTGCTCGGCGAGGTCAACGAGGGCTTCCGTTATGCGCAGGTGCGCCTGTCGCCGGCGCGGCTGTCGCACTGCATGCGCTGGTTTGGCGGCACGGTCCGGGCCGACGAGATCGCGCGCGCGTATGCCACCACGCGCAAGGCCTTCGGCAAGCTGCTGATCGACCATGAGGGCGTGGGCTTCATGCTTGCGGAGAACCTGATCGATCTGCAGCAGGCCGCGCTGATGATCGACTGGTGCGCCGGCGTGCTCGACGGCGGCGCGGCCGGCACGGTGGAGAGTTCGATGGCGAAGGTCGCGGTGTCGGAGGCGCTGTACCGCGTGGCCGACCGCTGCGTGCAGATCATGGGCGGCCTGGGCGTGTCGCGCGACACCATCGTCGAGCAGATCCTGCGCGAGGTGCGGGCCTTCCGCATCTATGACGGTCCCACCGAGGTCCACAAGTGGTCGCTCGCGAAGAAGATCAAGCGCGAGACGCTGGCCGGCACGCAAGCAAGCTGAACCGCGCGATATGTCGTCGCGTCCCTCACCGGTCCAGCGCGCCCTCGCCGTGCTGCGCGCGCTGTCCGATCCCGAAGTGCGCCGCATGAGCGATGTCGCGCGCGCGACCGGGCTCGATCCCGCCACCGCGTCGCGCATGCTGGACCTGCTGGTGCGGGAGGGCTTTGCCACGCGCGACCCGATGCGCCGCTACGGCATCGGCCCGGAGGTCTTCCAGTTGGCCGATGTCGCGCAGCGCCGGGCCGAGTTGCGCAAGCTGGCGCGTCCGGCCTTGCAGCGGCTGGTCGAGGCATTCGGCGATACCGCCGTGCTGACCGAGGCCAGCCGCGGCGAGGCGGTCTGTTCGGACGTAGAGCCGGGCACGTTCACGTTCAGCGCGAACTACGTCTCGGTCGGCACGCGCCGGCCGCTCGGCGTGGGAGCGGGCAGCCTGGCCGTGCTGGCCTGGCTGCCGCCGCCAGAACGCGCGCGGCGCTTGCAGCAGACCTCGCGCAAGCTGGCCAACTATCCGCGGCTCGATGCCGCCGTCATCGCCGCCGAGATCGAGGCGGCCCGCTCGCGCAGGCACGTGATGTTTCTCGACTGGGTGGTCGAGGGCATGGGAGGCATCGCGGTGCCGATTCTCGACGAGCAGGGGTGGCCGATCGGCGCGCTCAGCGTCGCGGCGCAGACGGTACGGTTGCGCGCCCGCGAAGCGGTTCTGGCACGCCGGCTGAAGGCGGAGGCCAGCCATATCGCCAGCGCATGGACCGGCTCGGCGTTGTCGCCGCAGGGGGACCCGGGTCGCGTGACAGCGCGCGGGACAGCGGTTCGCCTATCGCGCCGGCCCACGCAGCAGCGGCGCTAGTGCGTCCGGAATCTCGATCTCGAAACGCAGCACCACGCTGGCCAGCGCCTTGCCATAGTTGTCGATCGCCAGGCTGCGCGACACGCCGCCGCCGAGCGCGCCCTCGGCGACGAAATTGAGTACCTGCAGTCCATCGACTTCATGGCGTGTCACTTCGCCCGTGATCAGCGTGCCGTAGCACGACCTGAATGCCGCCGCCGTCAGTTGCGACTTGATATGGGGATAGAACTCGGGCGCGTAGGCGATCACGGCCGTGTTCGAGGTATTGCCCTTGTCGCCGGAGCGGCTATGGGCCAGACGCCGCAGGGGGACGCGCATGGTCTTCCTCACAGATAGTGGATCTCGGAGCGGATCGCCGCGCGCGGCACCAGCGCGGACCAGACGCCGATGATCTCGCGGGTGCGGTCCTGATGCGGCACGCGCTTGCCGGTCGATGCCAGCCCGCAGACGGCCATGCTGTCGATCTCGCGCCCGACCTTGGCGGCTTCCTCGCGTGTGCGCGTGCGCGCCGCCACGCGTACCGCGATCTCGTTCGGCTCGCACGCGGGTTCCGGCGACGCGGCGCCATGCACGGCGTTGACGCCGAGAAAGTCGATGCGCAACTCGTCGGCCTGCAGTTTCGCGATGGCGAAGCGCTCCTCGAGGATGCGCCTGGCCAGCTTCGCCTTCTCCAGGCAGCCCGGTCCCGCGTAGAAGAACATGTCCTCGCCGATATGGCCCTCGGTGCAGCCGAGCGACACCTTCAGCGTGTCGGTGGCCGGCAGCCCGCTGACACCGCTGACGCGCACGCGGTCGGGCCCGACCTGTTCCAGCACCGCGGTCGAGAAGTCGACGATGACGTCCGGTGTGATATAGCGGCGCGGATCGTGGACCTCGTAGAACATCTGCTCCTTGACGGTCTGCAGATCGATGCGGCCGCCGCTGCCGTCGACCTTGGCGATCACCGCGCTGCCGTCGACCTCGACCTCCGCGATCGGGAAGGCCAGATTCCATGGTTCGGGCACGTCCTTGTAGCCCGGATCGCCGAAGTAGCCGCCGGTCACCTGCGCGCCGCATTCGAGCAGATGGCCGATGGCGCTGCCGCGCGCGAGACGCGTCACGTCGTCGGGGGACCAGCCGAAATGCGCGATCATCGGCGCGAGGAACAGCGACGGGTCGGCGACGCGACCGGTGATCACGATCTGCGCGCCCGCGCGCAAGGCCTCGACGATCGGCGCGGCACCCTCGTACGGCTCGGCGCTGATCAGCGTGCCGCGCAGCGACGACACCGGCGCGCCGCTCTCCAGCAGCGTCAGGTCGAGATCGCAGATGCTGCCGGTCAGGTCGGTGGTCGTGATCGCCGCGATCCTGACGCCGGGCAGCCCCAGCTCCTCGCACAGCTCGGCCACGCGCCTGGCGGCACCGAGCGGATGGATCCATCCCTGATTGCTGACGATGCGCGTGCCATTGGCGATGCAGTGCGGCAGCACCGCGCGCATGCGCTCATCGAGATAGGTGTCGTAGCCGGCGAAGGCCGGGTCGCGCCGCTTGCGGACCTGCGCGGCCGAGACCGTGGCCTCGGCCATCGTTTCGAAGCAGAGATAGTCGAGCTTGCCGAGGCGCGCCGAGCGTTCTGCGGGTTCGACGCGATCGCCCCACCAGCCCGATCCCGAGCCGATGCGAAGGGTGCTGCTGCGAGTCATGGTGTCCGTCATGCCTGGGTCCTTCTTTGCTGCGGTACGTGTCGTGCGTGCCATACGAGCCGCACGTGCACGACGTGCGGTACGTGCAGTACGTGGTGCAGTACGTGCGGTACGCGCGGTACGTCCGATACGTGCAGCACGCTCATTGCGCCTTGATCCCCGCGCTGCGGATCACGCGCGCCCACTTGTCGGTATCCGCCTTGATCTGCGCCGCGAACGCCGCGGAGCCTTCGCCGCCGGGCTCGGCGCCGAGTTCCTGGATGCGCTTGCGCACGTCCGGCATCGCCAGCACCTTGTCGACGGCCTGCTGCAGCTGGCGCACGCGCTCGGGCGGCGTGCCTGCTGGTGCCAGCAGCCCGAACCAGGAATTGACTTCGTAGTCCGGCAACCCCGACTCGCGCACCGTCGGCACCGACGGCAGCACCGAGGCGCGCTTGGCGCCGGTGACGGCCAGCGCCTTGATCTTGCCGCCCTGGATCTGCGCCAGCGCAGAGGGCAGGTTGTCGAACATCAGGTTGACCTGACCGGCCAGCAGGTCCGTCATCGCGGGCGCCGCGCCCTTGTACGGCACATGCTGCATCCTGACGCCGGCCATCATGCTCAGCAGCTCGCCCGACAGATGCGGCGAGCCGCCGGTGCTGGTCGACGCGTAGTTGATCTTGCCGGGCTCGCGCCTGGCGAGCGCGATCAGCTCGCCGATGGAGTTGGCCGGCAACGTGCTGTTGACCAGCAGCACATTGGGCGAATTGGCGACCAGCGTCACCGGCGCGAAGTCCTTCGCGCTGTCATACGGCATGCGCGGATAGATGAACTGGTTGGTGACCTGCGTGCCGAGCGTGCCCATCACGAGCGTGTAGCCGTCGGCGGCGCTGCGCGCGGCCGCCTCCGCGCCGATGTTGCCGCCCGCACCGGGGCGGTTCTCGACCACCATCGGCTGGCCCAGCGTCTCGCCGGCCTTCTGCGCGACGAGCCGCGCCAGGATGTCCGTGGTGCCGCCCGGCGTGAACGGCACGATCAGGCGAATGGGCCGGCTGGGGAAGGCCTCGGCCGCGATGGCCGACATCGCGGGAACGGCCGCGCCGCACAGCACCGCCATCGCGGCGAGCAGGGCGCGCCGCGCACGGGAATGACGCTTCATCGGTTTGTCTCCTCGGCGCCAAGGCGCACGCTGGTTTCGTCAATGGAAACTCTGTGCGGCACAGGGTAGGGCGGCGCCGAAAGCAGCGTCAAACGAAGCGATCAGATTTTCATTGGATGAAAATTCTGGTGTGGGGGAGCTGGGTTCCGTCGCGCTACACCTTGCATCGGCGCCAGGCGCGTTCGGCATCCAGGTACGTTCAGCGCGCCGTCGCCGCCATCAGCGACATCCCACCCACCAGCACGAGACTCAACGCCCAGGCGGCGTCCGTATTGAGCCAGCTGCGCGATACCAGCGCGAGGCCGACGTGGCGATAGGCGACCCATGCCATCGCGCCGCCGCCGGCGATCATCGCCGCGGTGTGGACCAGCGCGACGAGCACGGCCATGCCGGCGTTGCCGAAGGCGAGCAAGGCAGCGGGCTGATGGCCCGTGTCGGCCGCGGTGCCGCAGAGGCCGAGATAGAGCGGCACCAGCATCAGCCCCGCCCCATGGGCCAGCGCGATCGCGAAGGACCACAGCGCCAGCCGCGACGGCGGGATGCGGGCGAGCGCGCGCGCATGGCGCCGCCGCACCAGCAGCGCGATGCCATAGCCGATCACGAGGGCGGCGGCGACGAAGCGGATCTCGCGCTGCCATGCCGCCAGCGAGGCGAGCAGGCCGAACGGGAGGGTCAGGGCCATCACCGCGCCGGCATGGCCGAGGCCCAGATAGCCGAGCGCGGCGAACACGGCGTCGTCACGCCGCGCCATCAGGCCGTTCGACACGGCCAGCGGCCAGCCCATCGCGGGGCTCAGGCCGTGATACAGGCCGCTGACCATCACGCCGGTCCACAGGCCGGCCTGTTCCCACGTCATCGCGGTCCGACGGACGGATAGCAGAACGAATCGGTCGAGCAGTCGCCGCCTTCGAGGCGGATCTGATGGGCGCGGTAGCCCGCGGGGAGGTCGACCCAGAAGTCGTCGGCCAGCGTCAGGCCGCCGTCAGGATCGGCATGCGCCATCACCTGGGCCGCCGGCACGCCGTCGGGATAGAACTGGTCGTCCCAGCTCGAATAGAGCGAATTGGACCAGTAGACGCGGCGGCCGTCGCGGCTGATCTCGACCATCTGCGGTCCCGCGGCGAACGGCTTGCCGTTCGGATGCGGCGTGCGGCGCGCGATGCCACCCAGATGGACGGAACCCGTCAGCCGTGGCTTGCGCGGGTCGGTGACGTCGTACTGGCGCATCTCTCCGGTGCCCCAGCACGACACGTAGAGAAAGCGGTCGTCGAGCGACAGGTCGATGTCGGTCACCAGCGGCGGCACGGCGCCGAACGGCTGCAGCATCGGCGGCAACAAGTCGGCGGCGGCCGGTTCGGCCGGAATTGTCGCGGTCTTCTCGACGTGGAATTGCCTGTCCTCGCGCCACCACGTCCAGATCGATCCTTCGAGATTGGTGGTGTCGACCACCACGCCGACGAAGCCGTATTCGCGCACCGGGTCGTGGGCAGGGCGCACTTCGAGCGCCATCTGATGCTGCGCGCCGAGGTCGATGGTCTGCACGTTGCGCCGCGCGCGCAGGTCCCAGAAGTGCAGGCGATGGCCATAGCGGTTGGACAGCAGGTCCTCGGGCACCAGGCCGTTCTCGAACTGCGGCGGCAGCGCCCATTCGCTCGATACCATGTAATCGCGCGGCAGGTTCCACCAGAAGTCGTAGTGCTTGTCCTGCGGGCCGCGGTCGATCTCCCAGCGGCCCAGCACGTCGAAGGTCTCGCAGTCCATGATGAAGATGCCGGGCGCGCCGTCGGTGCCATCCTTGCCGGCGCCGCCGAGCGTGCTGACATAGATGCCCTCGGGGCCGCAATGCACGGTGTGCGGCCGCGAATACCCGGTCTTGCGGAAGATCTCGTCGGGCTCGATCACGCGGTGGATCGCCGCCTGGGTCGGATGCGGCTTCGTGTCGACGATATAGATCCGCGACGAGCGCATGCCGGGGATGATCAGGAAGCGCCGTTCCAGAAACGCATGCCCGGTCAGCGGAGACAGCGCGGAGGAGCAGGCATTCCAGCCGAAGTGGTGCAGTTCGTCGCCGCGATGGGTCATCGGCACCGTATGCACGACCTGGCTGTAGGCCGGCGAGCCCGGTTTGACGTCGATGACGGCCAGCGCATCGGGCTGGGAGCCATCGGGGCTCAGCATCACCGTGTAGGCGTACTCCTCGGCCGGCGCTTGCATCGCCAGCGCCGGTGAAGCGTGGAATGTGGGATCTGGCCGCAGGCTCATGGAAGGCCCCTCCTGGCACGGATATGCCGCGCGAACCTATCTACACTAGGTCGCGACGAAAGGGGCGTCAACGAAACCGGGGCCTGGCGCTACGACGGATTTCGCATGAGCTTATGCGCGCTTGCCGCCGCCGCGCCTTACACCACCTTGCCCGGATTCATCAGCCCGAGCGGGTCCAGCGCCTGCTTGATGGCCCGCATCATCGCCAGTTCGACCTCGCTCTTGTAGCGCCGATTCTCCTCGCGCTTGAGCTGGCCCAGGCCATGCTCGGCGGAAATCGAGCCGCCATGCGCATGCACGCTGTCGTGCACGATGCGATTGATGGCATCCTGATGCGCGAGGAAGGCGTCGTGGTCCTGTCCCGCCGGGGGCGACACGTTGTAGTGCAGGTTGCCGTCGCCCAGATGGCCGAAGGTGACCATGCGCACGCCGGGGAAGGCGGCCTGCAGCTGCGCGTCGGTGCTGGCAATGAAGTCGCCGATGCGCGAGATCGGCACCGCGATGTCGTGCTTGATGTTCTTGCCTTCCTCGACCTGCGCGAGCGGGATGTGCTCGCGCAGATTCCAGAAATCGCGCGACTGCTGCACCGATTCGGCGACCACCGCGTCGGCGACGATGCCGGCGTCGAAGGCCGCCTCCATCAGCGTTTCGAAGGTCGCGCGCGCATGCTCGGCGCTTTCGCTGTCGGACAGCTCGAGCAGCACCACCTGCGGATGCAGCCGGTCGAACGGGTAGCGCAGTTGCGGATAGTGCCGCGTCACCAGTTCCAGGCACATCGCCGACATCAGCTCGAAGCCGGTCAGCATCGCGCCGGCGTGGCTCTGCGCCAGCGCGAGCAGCGCCAGCGCGGCCCGCGGGTCCTCCACGGCGGCCAGCGCGGTCACGCGTGCGCGGGGCGCGGGGTACAGCTTCATCACCGCCGCGGTGATCACGCCGAGCGTGCCTTCCGCACCGATGAACAGGTCGCGCAGGTCGTAGCCCGTGTTGTCCTTGCGCAGGCCGCGCAGGCCGTTCCAGATGTCGCCGCTGGCCGTCACCACTTCCAGGCCGAGGCACAGCTCGCGCGTATTGCCATAGCGCAGCACGCCGGTGCCGCCGGCATTGGTGGCCAGATTGCCGCCAATCGTGCAGCTGCCTTCCGCGGCCAGGCTCAGCGGAAACAGCCGCTCGTGCTCGGCGGCGGCCTGCTGGACCTGCTGCAGGATCGCGCCGGCCTCGACCGTGATCGTGTTGTTCAGCGGATCGACCTGGCGGATGCGGTTCAGGCGCTTGAGCGACAGCACCACCGAGGGCTGCGCGGTGTCCGGCGTCGCGCCGCCGCACAGCCCGGTGTTGCCGCCCTGCGGCACGATCGCGATCTGGTGCGCGTGGCAGCCGCGCACCGCGGCGGCCACTTCCTCGGTGGTGCCCGGCAGCAGCACCGCCAGCGCATCGCCGGTATAGCGGCGGCGCCAGTCGGTCAGGTAGGCCGCCTTGTCCTCGGCTTCGGTCAGCACGTGCGTCGGCCCCAGCGCGGCGCGGCACAGCGACAGGAAGGAGTGGAGGCGGGCGTCGGTCGGGGCTTGCGTCATGGCGTTGGCGTTCGGATCGGGAAGACGTCGAAGGGAAATGGCGCGGCGCTTCAGCGCCGCGTCGGCGTGGAGGCCGCGGCGTCGGCCTCGGCCTTGTCGTGCACGCGAGCCTGCGCACGCGCACGGCGCTTGTACGGGCGCAGATAGAAGATGGTCGCGAAGAAGAACAGCACGGTCAGGGCCACCTCGCACCATGCCAGCCACGACGACGGCGCGCGGTCGCTGGTGGCGCGCACGACCCCTTCGGTGAAATACAGCAGGATCAGCATCGACGACCACTGCATCGTGTAGCGGTTGCGCGTCAGCATGCCGCGCAGCGGCAGCAGCAGCGGCACGAACTTGACGATCAGCCACGAACCGCCCGGCCGCAGCGGGGCCAGGAACCACTCCCAGGCGATCGACAGCGCAATCAGCGCGAGCAGGCTGGCCAGGCTCAGGCGGTACAGCAGCGGGCTGTGCAGCGCCGCGTCGCCGCGCGGGTCGGCCGCGTTCATCGCGCGGCTCCATTGGCGGAGGCAGGGCCGGCAAGCCGCAGCGCGGTCTGCGCCAGCCGCTTGCCCATCGCGACGGCCAGCGCCGACTCGTCTTCGCTGACCGGCCGGCTGTTGTCGCCCAGCGCGTGATGGCTCGGACCATATGGCGTGCCGCCGCCCACGGTCGTCATCAGCCCGCGCTCGCTGTAGGGCAGCCCCATCACCAGCATGCCGTGATGCAGCAGCGGCAGCATCATCGACAGCAGCGTGGTTTCCTGGCCGCCATGCAGGCTGCCGGTCGACGTGAACACGCAGGCCGGCTTGCCCGTCAGCGTGCCCGACAGCCATTCGGCGATGGTGCCGTCGAGGAAGTACTTCATCGGCGCGGCCATGTTGCCGAAGCGGGTCGGGCTGCCGAGCGCGAGGCCGATGCACTCGTGCAGGTCGCGCAGTTCGACATAGGGCGGGCCGTCGCCGGGGATGTCCGGCGCGGTAGCCTCGCATACCGTCGAGACCGGCGGGACCGTGCGCAGCCGCGCGTGGGCGCCGGGCACGCTGTCGATGCCGGTGGCGATCAGCTCGGCGAGCTTGCGGGTGCTGCCGTGACGGCTGTAGTAGAGGACCAGGATGTCGGACATGAGGGCAGGAGGGCAGGCGGAAACGGGAAGGGCATTGCATTGCGCGGCAACGCATCCCATGCAGGGCAACCGGCGTATTATAGTGGCGGGCTCGGCGCCCGCCGCCCTGGAGTTTGCCCCGCATGTCCCATCCGAGTCTTCTGTCCCGCAGCACCAACCGTCTCGCGCGGCTGCGCCGCGAATGGAACTGGCAGAAGCTGCGTGCGCTGCTGCGCTATGCCACGCGGCGCGCCGGCGAGGACCGCCTGCCGCAGGTTGCCGCCAGCCTGACTTTCACGACCGTGCTGTCGGTGGTGCCGGTGCTGACGGTCGCGTTCGCGCTGCTCGCCGCCTTTCCGATGTTCGCGAACTTCCGCAGCGCGATCGAAGGCTTCCTGTTCCAGAATCTGATTCCCGGCAATCTGACCGATTCGATCACCGGCTATCTGGGACAATTCGCGCGCAACGCCAAGGGCCTGACCGCGGTCGGCCTGGTCGGCCTGATGGTCACCGCGGTGCTGACGATGCTGACGGTCGAGGACGCGCTCAATGCGATCTGGCGGGTCAAGCAGAAGCGGCGCTTCGCGCAGCGCGTGCTGGTGTTCTGGGCGGTGCTGACGTGCGGCCCGGTGCTGATCGGCGGCAGCCTGTCGATCAGCTCGTACCTGATCTCGATCTCCGCCGGCTATGTCGGCACGATGCCGTTTGGCGTCGGCTTTGCGGTCAGCCTCGCTCCGGTGTTGCTGTCGGCGATCGCCTTCGCCTTGCTCTATACGGCGGTGCCCAATGCCTATGTCGAATGGCGCGATGCCATTCTGGCAGGCTTGGTGGCGGCGCTCGCCTTCGAGCTGTCGAAGCGCGGGTTCGGCTATTTCGTCACGCGTTTCCCGACCTATACCGCGGTCTACGGCGCCTTTGCCGCACTGCCGATCTTCCTGCTGTGGATCTACCTGAGCTGGCTGGTGACGCTGCTGGGCGCCACCATCGCGGCCAACCTGCCGGTGGTGCGGCAGGGCTACTGGCGCCGCCGCACCTTTGCCGGCAGCGAGTTCTACGATGCGCTGGGCGTGCTGTACGTGCTGTACCGCGCGCGCGAGCAGCCACCGCGCAGCGTCGGCGAGCTCGACCTGGGCCGCAAGCTGCGGGTCGAGGCCGATTATCTGGCGGTGCTGCTGGGCAAGCTCAATGCGATGCATCTGGTCGGCAAGCTGCAGCACCATCGCGGCCAGGCACACTGGGCGCTGCTGTGCGACCCGGCGCGCGTGCCGCTGCGGCTGCTGCACGACCGGCTGGTGCTGAATCTGCCGCGGTTGCCGCGCACCGCGGTGGCACAGCTGCTCCATGGCGCCGACGCGTTGCGCGGCGTGCTGGAGAACCCGATGCTCGACAAGACGCTGCAGGAAATCTTCGACACGGGTGCGATGTCGCCGCAGACGCCGCAGACACCGGCCCCCGAGGGGCAGCGCCGCACGCTCGAGGTGGTCCCGCCCGGCTGGCACGGGCAGGTCTGAGGGGGGATATCGCGCCGTTCCCGGGGACGCGGAAACCCAGCGTCTTTTCAAGCCACTGGGTCCCCGCTTTCGCGGGGATGACGGTATGCGCGATTAACCGCCGCTCACCATCACGCGCCGCGCAAAGCCCGCCAGCGCGTCCAGCACCTCGTCCGGCCTCTCTCCCATGATTGCGTGGCCGCAGGGCACTTCGACCACGCTGGCGCGCGGCATCGTCGCCGCCAGCGCGCGGGCCGAGCGCGCCGGCGTCATCATGTCCTTGCTGCCGATCACGACCAGCGCCGGACACTGCAGGCCCGCCGCGGCGCGCTCGCCGTTGGCGTAGGCGTTGCAGGCGGCAAAGTCGGTATGGAACACCTGGCCCTGCGGATTGCGGCGGCCGACCCGTTCCATCAGCCGCTGACCGACGCCATGCATCCAGAAGCCCGGACCGGGCGCCGACGGCTTGTTGGCCAGGCTCGAATGCGACCACGCATTGACCATCGCGATCGCCTCGTGCTCGCGGTTCTGCGCGGCATCGAGCAGCGCGTCGGAGACCTTCATCGGATAGGCGGTCGCCAGCATGCCGATCGCGCGCACCGTATCGGCATGGCGCGCCGCGCATTCGAGCGCGATCAGCGAGCCCATGCTGTGGCCGAACACCAGTGCGGGCGCCTCGACGCCGGCCGCCCGCAGCAGCGCGGCAATCCAGTCGGCCATCTGCTCGACCGTGGCCAGCGGCGGCCCTTCGCTGCGGTTGTGGCCGGGCAGGTCCACGGCCAGCACCGAATAGCCGTGATGCGCGAACCAGCGTGTCTGCAGGCCCCAGACGCTGTGGTCGTTCTGCGCGCCATGGACGAACACGGCGCAGGGCAGGGCGGGATCGAAGGGTTTGCCGCCGGTATAGGCGTAGGCCCGCTGGCCATCGACGTTCAGATACATCAGGCGTTCCCTCCGTTGGTCTTGTTGCCGGCAGTGCCGCTGCCACCGCTGCTGCCTTTCTCCATCGACTTCTGCGCCGCCTTCAGCCCGCGCTTCAGGTCGTCGATCAGGTCGTCCGGATCTTCCAGGCCGATCGACAGCCGGATCGTGCCCTCGGCGATGCCGGCCGAGCGCAGCGCCGCGGCATCCATGCGGAAGTGCGTGGTCGAGGCGGGATGGATCACCAGCGAGCGCGCGTCGCCGACATTGGCCAGATGCGAGAACAGCGTCAGGCTTTCGATGAAGCGCTGGCCCGCGGCGCGGTCCCCCTTCAGGTTGAAGCTGAATACCGCGCCGCAGCCGCGCGGCAGCAGCCGTTTGGCGATGGCATGGTCCGGGTGCGATTCGAGCTCGGGATAGGCCACCGACTCGACCATCGGGTGCGAGACCAGGAACTGCACCACCCGGCGCGCATTGTCGACATGGCGCGCCATCCGCAGCGGCAGCGTCTCGATCCCCTGCAGCAGCTGCCACGCGGCCATCGGATTCATGCAGGCGCCGAAGTCGCGCAGACCCTCGCGGCGCGCGCGCAGCAGGAAGGGCGCGACGGTGCTCTCCTCGGTGAACACCATGTTGTGGAAGCCGGCATACGGTTCCGACAGCTCGGGAAAAAGCCCGGATGCCTCGAAATCGAAATTGCCGCCTTCTGCCAGCACGCCGCCGATGGTGGTGCCATGGCCGCCGAGGAACTTGGTCGCCGAGTGGTAGAGCAGCGCCGCGCCATGCGCGAACGGCTGCAGCAGATACGGCGTGGTGAAGGTCGAGTCGACCAGCAGCGGAATGCCATGCTCGTCGCCCAGCTGCGCCAGCGTCGGAATGTCGAGCACGTCCAGGCCCGGGTTGCCCAGCGTCTCGCCGAACAGCAGCCGCGTCTCCGGCCGGATCGCCGCGCGCCAGGCGTCGATATCGCGCGCCTGCACGAAGGTGGTTTCGATGCCGAAACGGCGCAGCGTGTAGTGCAGCAGATTGTGCGAGCCGCCATAGAGCGCGGCCGACGCGACGATATGCGAGCCGGCGCCCATCAGCGTCGCGATCGCCAGATGCAGCGCGGCCTGGCCCGAGGCCGTGGCGATCGCGCCGACGCCGTTCTCGAGCGCGGCGACGCGCTCCTCGAACACGGCCACGGTCGGATTCGAGATGCGGGAATACACATGGCCGGCCCGTTCCATATTGAACAGCGAGGCCGCGTGTTCGCTGTCGCGGAACACGAACGAGGTGGTCAGGTGGATCGGCGTGGCGCGTGCCCCGGTGGCGGGATCGGGCGCGGCGCCGGCGTGCAGCGCGAGGGTATCGAAACGGGTATCGGACATGGTCTCTTTCGTGTCTCCTTGTATCGTGGTTCCAGCGAAGCCGTCTGACAGCGGCCGGTACCGACACGCTCGCGCGGGGCGAACGTCCGGCGGCATGCGGATGTGCCGGCCTGCATCGTAGCACTGGCCGCCGGCGGGGGCCGCGCGGGGCCGAAGGGCTCCGGCTTTACTTGGGCGCCCGCTTTCGGCTAGCATCGGCCACATCTATCGCGGATGGCGCGCAAAGCCTGCGCAGCCACGCGGTTCGGGCCTGATCGGGCGGGGCCATGCCCGCCGCCCGCCGCACCGGCATCATCGAGGGGAGACCATTATGAAAGTCAGCGACATCCTGCAGATCAAGGGCAATACGCTCTATACCGTCAAGCCGGATACGTCACTGCTGGAGGCGGTCACCACGATGGCCGAGCGCGACATCGGCTCTCTGGTGGTGATGGAGTACGGCGAACTGGTCGGCATGCTGACCTTCCGCGAGATCATCCAGACGCTGGCGTCGAACAACGGCAATGTCGGCAACGCAACGATCCGCCGCGTGATGGACGACGCGCCGCTGACCTGCACGCCCGAGACCGATGTCAATGAAGTTCGCCGGATGATGCTCGAGCGCCATGCCCGCTATATGCCGGTGCTCGACAGCCGCACGCTGATGGGCGTCATTTCGTTCTACGACGTGGCCAAGGCCGTGGTCGAGGAGCAGAGCTTCGAGAACCGGATGCTGAAGGCCTATATCCGCGACTGGCCGGAAGAGAAGGCCAGCTGAAGCGTCCGCGCGGGCAGGGGGGCGGCGCCCGCGCATGCGGGGGCCCAGCGGCCGCCGTTCCGGCACGGCCGATCGGGTAGCCGCAGCTTCGATGGCGCCGCCTGCCATCGGGGCTCGCCAGCGTTGCCCGTCGATTTCCCGCCAGCTCCGCTGCGAATTCCCCGCCATCCATGAGCCAATCGAGCCAGTCCCGCCTGCTGCGCGAGCGCCGCTTTGCGCCGTTCTTCTGGACCCAGTTCCTGGGCGCGATGAACGACAACGTGTTCAAGGTCGCGTTCACCTCGCTGGTGACCTACCAGACCGCGCGCTTCGAGGGCGTGGACGGGGCCAGCGCGGCCTTCCTGATCTCGGCGATCTTCATCGCGCCGTTCGTGCTGTTCTCCGCCACCAGCGGGCAGATCGCCGACAAGATCGAGAAGTCGCGGCTGATCCGGTTGGTCAAGTCGCTGGAGATCGCGATCATGCTGGTCGGGCTGGCGGGCTTCGCCTGGTATAGCGCGCCGCTGCTGTACCTGACGACCTTCCTGATGGGCCTGCATTCGACGCTGTTCGGCCCGGTCAAATACGCCTACCTGCCACAGCACCTGGAAGATAGCGAGCTGGTCGGCGGCAACGGGCTGGTCGAGATGGGAACCTTCGTCGCGATCCTGCTCGGCACCGTGCTCGGCGGCGAGCTCGCGGCGGTGGGTGGGACGGCGGCGCAGCAAGGCATTCCCGCCACGCTCTATATCGGCGCGGCCTGCGTGGCGCTGGCGATCGCCGGCCGCGTGGCCGCGTCGCGCGTGCCGCTGTCGCCGGCGCCGCAACCGGACCTGAAGCTGAACTGGAATCCGGTCACCGAGACCCGGCGCAACCTGATGCTGGCCCGCCAGAGCCGCACGGTATTCCTGAGCCTGCTGGGCATCTCGTGGCTGTGGTTCCTCGGCGCGACCTTCCTGACCTCGTTCTTCGCCTTCGCCAAGACCGTGCTCGGCGGCGACCAGAGCGTGGTGACGCTGCTGCTGGCGGTGTTCTCGGTCGGCATCGGGGTCGGCTCGCTGCTGTGCGAGCGGCTGTCGGGCCGGCATGTCGAAGTGGGCCTGGTGCCGTTCGGCTCGATCGGCATGACGGTGTTCGCGATCGATCTGTACTTCGCCAGCCGCGGCCAGGCACCGGCCACGCTGAGCGGCGTCGCCGCCTTCATCGCCGAGCCCGCGCACTGGCGCGTGCTGGCGGACCTGTTCCTGCTGGCAATGTTCGGCGGCTTCTACAGCGTGCCGCTGTACGCGCTGATCCAGAGCCGCAGCGCGCCCACGCATCGGGCGCGGATCATCGCCGCCAACAACATCCTGAACAGCCTGTTCATGATCGCCTCGGCGCTGCTGGCGATGGCGATGACCGGCGCCGGCTACAGCATCCCCGAGCTGTTCCTGGCCGTCGGGCTGCTCAATGCCGCGGTGGCGATCTACATCTATTCGCTGGTGCCGGAATTCCTGCTGCGCTTCGTCGCCTGGATCCTCGTGCATACGGTGTACCGGCTCAAGCGGATCCACACCGACCGGATTCCGGCCGAAGGGCCGGCGGTGCTGGTCTGCAATCACGTCAGCTTCGCCGATGCGGTGGTGCTGATGGCGGCGAGCCCGCGGCCGGTGCGTTTCGTGATGGATCACCGGATCTTCCGCGTGCCGCTGCTGTCGTGGTTCTTCCGGCAGGCGCGCGCGATTCCGATCGCGCCCGCGCATGAAGATCCGCAGACGCTGAAGCATGCCTACGACGAGGTCGCGCGTGCACTGGCGGCCGGCGAACTGGTCTGCATCTTCCCGGAAGGCAAGATCACCGCCAGCGGCGACATCAATCCGTTCAAGCAGGGCGTGCAGCAGATCGTGCGCCGCACGCCGGTGCCGGTGGTGCCGATGGCGCTGCGCGGCCTGTGGGGCAGCTTTTTCTCGCGCAAGGGCGGGGCGGCGATGACGCGGCCGTTCCGGCGCGGCATCCTGAGCCGGCTCGAACTTGTGGTCGGCGAGCCGATCGCGCCGGAGCAGGCCACGCCCGAAGGCCTGCAGCAGGTGGTGCAGGGGCTGCGCGGCGAATGGCGCTGAGCCGCGCCCGCCCGCGGCGCCGTACGGTGCGGTGCTGTGCGGCACCAGGCCGTACAATGTAGGCCTTTCCCAATTCCTGCGTGGTTTTCATCATGTCCGGCAATACCCTCGGCCTGCTCTTCACAGTCACCACCTTTGGCGAATCGCACGGACCCGCGATCGGCGCGGTGGTAGACGGCTGCCCGCCGGGCATGAGCCTGTGCGAGGCCGATATCCAGGGCGATCTGGACCGCCGCAAGCCGGGCACGTCGCGCCACGTGACGCAGCGCAAGGAGCCGGACCAGGTCGAGATCCTGTCGGGCGTGTTCGAGGGCAAGACCACCGGCACGCCGATCTGCCTGCTGATCCGCAATACCGACCAGCGCAGCAAGGACTACGGCAATATCGTCGAGACCTTCCGCCCCGGCCACGCCGATTACACCTACTGGCAGAAATACGGCATCCGCGACCATCGCGGCGGCGGCCGCTCGTCGGCCCGGCTGACCGCGCCGGTGGTGGCCGCCGCGGCGGTTGCGCGCAAATGGCTGCGCGAGCAGTACGGCACCGAGATCCGGGGCTATATGTCGCAGCTGGGCGAGATCCAGGTGCCGTTCACCGACTGGGCGGAAGTGCCGCGCAACCCGTTCTTCGCCGCCGACGCCAATATCGTCCCCGAACTGGAAACGTATATGGATGCGCTGCGCCGTGACGGCGATTCGGTCGGCGCGCGCATCGAAGTGGTGGCCAGCGGCGTGCCGGTGGGTCTGGGCGAGCCGCTGTTCGACAAGCTCGATGCCGATATCGCGCACGCGATGATGGGCATCAATGCGGTCAAGGGTGTCGAGATCGGCGCCGGCTTCGCCAGCGTGGCGCAACGCGGCAGCGTCCATGGCGACGAGCTGACCGCGGGGGGCTTTCGCACCAACAATGCCGGCGGCGTGCTCGGCGGCATCTCGACCGGTCAGGACATCACGGTGTCGCTGGCGATCAAGCCGACCTCCAGCATCCGCACGCCGCGCGAATCGATCGACAAGGCTGGCCAGGCCGCGACGGTCGAGACCTTCGGCCGCCACGACCCGTGCGTGGGCATCCGCGCGACGCCGATCGCCGAGGCGATGCTGGCGCTGGTGCTGATGGACCACGCGCTGCGCCATCGCGCGCAATGCGCAGACGTGCGGGTGGACACGCCGCGGATTCCGGCGCAGGCGCCGAAGGCGCAGGGTTAAGTCATCCCGATTGTTTTCTCCCCCTCTCCCGCATGCGGGAGAGGGGCGGGGAGGGAAGCTCGATTGTCGTGTGCGGCGCTTCTATTCCGCGATCGCCGCCACCATTTCCCCAATCGCCAGCGACGCGGTCAGTCCCGGCGATTCGATGCCGAACAGGTTGACCAGCCCCGGCACGCCGTGCACGGCAGGGCCGTCGATGCGGAAGTCCGCGGCAGGCTCGCCCGGGCCGCCGATCTTCGGGCGGATGCCGGCATAGCCGGGCTGCAGGGCGCCATCGGCCAGCGCCGGCCAGTAGCGCCGCACCTCGTCATAGAAGCTGTCGGCATCGTGCGGATCGACGCCATATTCGATCTCGTCGATCCATCGCACATTCGGACCGAAGCGGGCCTGGCCGCCCAGGTCCAGCGTCAGATGCACGCCCAGCCCGGCCGCCTCGGGCACCGGGTAGATCAGCCGCGAGAATGGCGCCCGGCCGGCCAGCGTGAAATAGCATCCCTTGGCGTAGAACTGTGGCGAGACATGCGCCGCCGGCATGCCGTCGATCCGGCGCGCCAGCGCGGGCGCCGTCAGCCCAGCGGCGTTGACGACGGTGCGGGCCAGCAGCGTGGTCGCGGTGTCGCCGCCGACTTCGAGCACGATGCCGTCGCCGGTGACGGCGCCGGCCTGCACCGGCGAACAGACCGCCAGCATCGCGCCGGCCCGTTCGGCATCGCCCAGCAGCGCCAGCATCACGCCGTGGCTGTCGACGATGCCGGTCGACGGCGACAGCAGCGCCGCCTCGCATTGCAGATTCGGCTCCAGTTCCAGCGCCTGTTCGCGCGACAGCAGCCGCAGATCGCCGACGCCGTTGGCAGCGGCCTTCGCGCGGATGCCTTCGAGCGTGGCGACCTGCGCCGCGCTGGTCGCGACGATCAGCTTGCCGCAACGCTGGTGGGCGATCTGGTGGCTGGCGCAATAGTCGTACAGCATCGCCTTGCCGCGCACGCACAGCCTGGCCTTCAGCGAGCCGGCCGGGTAGTAGATGCCCGCGTGGATCACCTCGCTGTTGCGCGCGCTGGTGATCGTGCCGAAGGTGTTCTCCGCCTCCAGGATCACTACCTCGCGCCCCTGCTGCGCAAGCGCCCGCGCGACCGCCAGGCCCACCACGCCGGCGCCGATTACCACGCAATCCACTGATTCCATCGTTGCTTCCTTGCTTTGCTTGTCTTGCTTGCCGATTCGACGCGGGCCGACGTGAGCCGATACGCGGCCGGAGCCGCGTTCGCGAACCGGCTTGCCGGTCCCGTCGATCAATCCAGTTCGAGCCCCATGCGCGCGGCGGCCGCTTCCAGATGCCGGCGCGCCGCCTGCCGTGCCGCGCTGGCATCGCCGACGGCGATCGCCTCGGCCAACGCCGCGTGTTCCTGCTCGGCCGCGCCGGGCCCGCCGCGATAGCGGGCGGCGTTTTCCCAGGCCAGCCGGCGCGCGGCGAGCAGCTGCTGGCCGACGAAATCGGTCAGCCCCGCCATGCAGGGGTTGTGCGCCGCCTGCGCGATCGCCTGGTGAAACGCCACGTCGGCCGCCGCGGCGCTGGCCGGGTCGTCACGCCGCTCGCGCATCGCGGCGAGGGCGGCGGCGATCGCGGCGAGATCGGCGTCGGTACGGCGGCGCGCGGCCAGTTCGGCGCAGGCGGTCTCGGCCATCACGCGCAGTTCGAACAGGTGCGTGAGCGTCGGCCCGTCGGCCGGATTGCCGTCCGCACCGGCGGCATCGCCGCGCAGCCGCCAGACCTGTCCGCCGGGCGTGTCGGAAACGTAGGCCCCAGAGCCCTTGCGCGTGACCAGCACGCCGTCGGCCTTCAGTTGCGCGATGGCCTCGCGCACGATCGGGCGGCTGACGCCAAAGGCCGCCGCCAGCGCGGCCTCGGCCGGCAGACGGGCGCCGGCGACGAAGCGGCCGGCGCCGATATCGGCGCGGATCGCGTCGGCGATGCGCGAAGCCAGGGAAGAGGGGCGGCTAAGAGGTTCCAAGGGGATGGCGCAGGCAGGTCGTCGGTGAAAGGGCCAGGGTCGAGCCGGCATCGCGCGCCGGTTTGTCAGTAAATCTGTAAGGCTGTCAGACAGCTTTGCACAATTCTGGCCGGACTCGGCGTCAGCGTCAAGGCGAAATGGTGGCGCTCGTCGGTGGCGCTCGTCCTTTGCCCTTCGTCAATTGGCGCCACCGTGCGCTTCGCTATCCCCCTTAGGTAGGGTGTCGCTAAACCTTTGGAGCCGGGCGCCGATAGCTGTGGAATCGGGAAGGCGGGACCGCGGCCCGGCGGCCGCCTCCGCACTGTCGCCCACGCCGGTGGGCATTGAGATTGGGATGCCGATGATTCCTCTGACACCGAACGACCTGCCGGTCGGCCAGCCCTTGCCGTGGTCGCTGCTCGACGGGCAGGGCAATCTGTTGCTCGGCAGCGGCAAGGTGCTGGCCGATGGCCGCGACGTGGCGCTGGTGTTTCGCCATGGCTCGGTGTGCCGGCCCGATCCGCTGCCGGCCGACGATGCCGCCCCGGTCGATGCCGTGCGTGTCGGTCCGGTGCCGGCGCAGGCCTCGGGCCCGCTCGGGCTGCAGGTCGGCACGTTGCTGCAGATCCAGGCGCCCGACGGCGGCGGCCGTGCGGCGGCGAGCCGGCTGATCGGCTTTATCGAGCAGGGGCTGTTCGTCAGCTGGCCGCAATTCGGCGGCCACGATGCCACCTTCCAGGCGGGCGAGCAGGTGCTGCTGCGCGGCTTCACCGGCCAGTCGATCCACAGCTTCCGCTGCACCGTGACCGCGGTATGCCGCAGTCCGTTCCGCTACCTGGTGCTGTCGGTGCCGACCGAGGTGCAGCAGGTGCCGGTGCGCAGCAGTCCGCGCGTGCAGACCCGGCTGGCGGCGCAGCTGATGCCTCAGGACGGCGACGCGGCCGGCGCGCCGCGTCTGGCGGTGCTGTCGGATCTCGGTGCGGGCGGCGCGCTGGTTCAGACCGCCGGCCCCGCGCCGGCTCCCGGCACGCGCCTGCGGCTGCGTTTCGTGCTGCGCACCGTCGGCACCGACAGCGAGATCACGGTCGACGCCTGGGCGCGCAATCCGGCGCGCGACGACGGCGATGCCGAGTTTCCGGCGTTCGGCGTCGCGTTCGATCTGCTGGGGGAAAGGGAAGCGGCGCTATTGCACTGCTATATCTACGAGCAGCTGCTGGCCGCGGCGAGCATGCCGGTGTAGAGGGCAGCCCCTCTCCCGCCTGGCCGGAGAGGGGCTGGGGGAGAGGCGCAGCCAGCGTTCGATGAACGGCGGCGTTCGCGATGGCGGACGCCGCTTGCCCTCCCACCGACCCCTCTCCCACCCTGGGAGAGGGGAGAACAGCAAGGCGGTGAGCCGCCTTACATCCCCACGTAATTCGGACCGCCGCCGCCTTCCGGCGTCACCCAGACGATGTTCTGGGTCGGGTCCTTGATATCGCAGGTCTTGCAGTGGACGCAGTTCTGCGCGTTGATCTGCAGGCGCTGCCCGCCGCGTTCCTCGTCGGCGACGAACTCGTAGACGCCCGCCGGGCAATAGCGGCTTTCCGGGCCGGCGTACTTGTCCAGGTTGATCTGCACCGGCACGCTCGCGTCCTTCAGCGTCAGGTGGGCGGGCTGGTTTTCCTCATGGTTGGTGTTGCTGATGAACACCGAGCTGAGGCGATCGAACGTCAGCTTGCCGTCCGGCTTCGGATAGACGATCTGCTGGCATTCGGCGGCCGGCTTCAGGTAGACGTGGTCCGGCTTCTCGCGGTGCAGGGTCCACGGCGGGTTGCGGATGCCGAGCTTGGGCAGCAGCCATTGCTCGATGCCAGTCATCAGCGTGGCGGTGGTGCGGCCCTTCTTGAACCACTGCTTGAAGTTCTTGGCCTGCAGCAGTTCCTTGTACAGCCAGCTGTTCTCGAACGCAGCCGGGTAGGCGGTCAGCTCGTCGTGCTGGCGGCCGGCCTGCAGCGCCTCGAAGGCGGCCTCGGCGGCCAGCATGCCGGTCTTGATCGCGGCGTGGCTGCCCTTGATGCGCGAGGCGTTCAGATAGCCGGCGTCGCAGCCGACCAGCGCGCCGCCCGGGAAGATCGTCTTGGGCAGCGACAGCAGGCCGCCGGCGGTGATCGCGCGTGCGCCGTAGCCGATCCGCTTGCCGCCCTCGAAGTACTGGCGGATCTGCGGATGGGTCTTGAAGCGCTGGAATTCCTCGAACGGCGACAGCCACGGGTTGGTGTAGTCGAGTCCGACGACAAAGCCCACCGCGACCTTGTTGTCCTCCATGTGATAGAGGAAGGAGCCGCCGTAGGTGGCCGGGTCCAGCGGCCAGCCCGCGGTATGGACCACCAGGCCGGGCTTGTGCTTGCTCGGGTCGATCTCCCACAGCTCCTTCAGGCCGATGCCGTAGCTCTGCGGATCCTTGCCGGCGTCGAGGCGGAAACGTTCGATCAGCTGCTTGCCCAGATGGCCGCGCGAGCCTTCGGCGAAGATCGTGTACTTCGCGTGCAGCTCCATGCCGAGCTGGAAGTTGTCGGTCGGCTCGCCGTCCTTGCCGATGCCCAGGTTGCCGGTGGCCACGCCCTTGACCGAGCCGTCTTCGTTGTACAGCACCTCGGCGGCGGGGAAGCCCGGGAAGATCTCCACGCCCAGCGCCTCGGCCTGCTGGCCGAGCCAGCGCACGAAGTTCGACAGGCTGACGATGTAGTTGCCTTCGTTATGGAAGCACTCGGGCAGCAGCGCCGGCGGCGTGCCGCGCGAGCCGGTCTCGTTCAGGAACAGGAACTGGTCCTCGGTGACCGGCTGGTTCAGCGGCGCGCCCAGTTCCTTCCAGTTCGGCAGCAGTTCGTTCAGCGCGCGCGGGTCCATGATCGCGCCCGACAGGATGTGGGCGCCGGGCTCCGAGCCCTTTTCCAGCACGCAGACATTGACTTCGCTGCCATTGTCCTGCGCCAGCTGTTTCAGGCGGATGGCCGTCGCCAGGCCGGCGGGACCGCCGCCGACGATGACGACGTCGTATTCCATGGATTCGCGGGGGCCGAACTGCTCCACGAGCTGCTGCTGGTCCATTGTCTCTAACCCTCTTTTGTTGCTGCGTACTTGTGTTTGGGGAAGCGGTGATCCGGGGTGGCCTGTGTTGCCGGAACCGGGCGACGGCAAGGTCGGCAAGGATGGCATGGGGCCGGCAGGCGGGGGCGGAGTGCTGCGGGTTGGCGCGCGGTCCGGCTGCTTGTGGTCGGCTCTTCTGCTGGATCGCGACGGATCGGCGCGCGGTTTTTTGCCTGCACGCTTCTGCCTCGCTGTTTCCTTTTTGTGCCCGAGTTCTTAGAATCTCCGGCATTGTCCGGGACTCGACACCCACAGGCAAGCAATTTTTTGGAACGATCGTTCGTTTTTTAATATACTGCCCGCGTTCCCGTGAAACGAGGGCAGCCATCGAACGCGATCGCCGGCGCTGCCGGCACGCGTTCCACTGCAGAGGTCCATATGGGTTTGTCGATCAATCTGGAAGGGAAGGTCGCGATGGTGACCGGCGCGTCGAGCGGGCTGGGCATGCGCTTCGCGCAGGTGCTGGCGGCCGCGGGCGCCAAGGTCGTGCTGGCCTCCCGCCGCGCCGAGCGGCTCAAGGAACTGCGCGCGGCGATCGAGGCCGATGGCGGCAGCGCGCACGTGGTGCGGCTCGACGTGACGGACCCCGACAGCATTCGCGCCGCCGTGGCGCATGCCGAGACCGAGGCCGGGGCGATCGATATCGTCGTCAACAACTCGGGCGTGTCGACCACGCAGCGGCTGACCGATGTCACCGCCGAGGACTTCGACTTCGTCTTCGACACCAATACCCGCGGCGCCTTCTTTGTCGCGCAGGAAGTGGCCAAGCGGATGATCGCGCGGTCCAAGGGCGCCGAGCGCAACGGCACGCCGCTGCCGCAGTCGCGCATCATCAATATCGCCTCGGTGGCGGGCCTGAAGGTGCTGTCGCAGATCGGCGTCTACTGCATGAGCAAGGCCGCGGTGGTCCACATGACCAAGGCGATGGCGCTCGAATGGGCCCGCTATGGCATCAACGTCAATGCGATCTGCCCGGGCTATATCGACACCGATATCAACCACCATCATTGGGACACCGATGCCGGCCAGAAGCTGATCCAGCTGCTGCCCCGCAAGCGGCTCGGCAAGCCCGAGGATCTCGATGGGCTGTTGCTGCTGCTGGCTTCGGACCAGTCGCAGTTCATCAACGGCGCCGTGATCACCGCCGACGACGGTATGGTATAAAGCCAGCCGCGCGCGCCGCCGATACCGACTTCATCCGCGAGTCGGCGAGCGCGACCCACGGCGATCGCCTGTGCCTGCCGCCCGCCAGAAGCGGGGCGGGCCATTCAGCCCGGGGCTTATCCGGTCCCCTCGGGCGCCAGCGCCGACGCCTGGCCACCTGCATGCCGCTGCCATTGCCTAGGGTATTGGAGGTGTCCGCCCATCGCCAGTGTGGGCATAATTCGCTGGTGCCGATTCCGTAAGCCTTTAATTAGCCGCGCCCCGCGGCGACGCGGCGGCGGCATCGGCCAGAAAAGAACGCATTCGCAAAAAGTACGCCGCCAAGGCGTCATGCAGCAGCTGCCGCGGTCCCGCAGGGCACGGCAGACCGGACCGGAGGCCGGGGAGATGGAGCAGCAAGAGCAGGCACGGCGCGACGCCGCGCCACAGCACGCGGTCGATTCGGCGTTGATCACCGAACCCGTGGACCAGGCAGCGGATGCCGAATTCCGCATCAGCCCCCGCATCGAAGACTGGATCGGCATCGTCGTGATGATGCTGCTGGTGGTCATCACCTTCGCCAACGTCGTGGTGCGCTATCTGACCGACGAGTCGTTCGCCTGGACCGAGGAATTCTCGGTATTCCTGATGATCGTGCTGGCGCTGGTCGGCGGCAGCGCCGCGGTCGCGCGGGACCGGCATATCCGTATCGAATTCTTCTTCGAGCGCGGCAGCATCGCGCGGCAGCACCGGCTGGCCGTCGTGTCGGCGCTGGCGGTGGCGGTCATGTTCGTCGCGCTGGCGGTGCTCGGCGCGCGTATCACCTGGGATGAATACACCTATGGCGAGACCTCGCCCGGCATCGGCGTGCCCAGCTGGTGGTACTCGGTCTGGCTGCCGGTGCTGTCGGCCTGCATCGCGCTGCGCGCGCTGGCGCTGGCGGGACGCAACCTGCGCGCGCTGAAGGCGCTGCACGCGCAGCGCCGGCAGGACGGCGGGGAGCGCCAGCCATGACGCTGATCGCCATCGTGCTGTTTGCCGTCTTCATCGTGCTGATGCTGCTCGGCGTGCCGATCGGCGTCGCGCTGGGCCTCGGTGGCCTCGCCGCGATCGGGCTATCCAATCTGGACACGCAGATGTTCGGCCTGCTGGCGGTGCCGCAGAACTTCTACGCGGGGCTGGCCAAGTATCCGCTGCTGGCGATTCCGATGTTCGTGCTGGTCGGCTCGATCTTCGACCGCTCCGGCGTCGCGCAGCGGCTCGTCACGCTGGCGATCGCGGTGGTCGGCCGCGGCCCCGGCATGCTGCCGCTGGTGGCGATCCTGGTGGCGATGTTCCTGGGCGGGATTTCGGGCTCGGGGCCGGCCAATGCCGCCGCCGTCGGCGGCGTGATGATCGCCGCGATGTCGCGCGCCGGCTATCCGGGCTCGTTCAGCGCCGCCGTGGTCGGCGCGGCCGCCGCCACCGACATCCTGATTCCGCCGTCGGTCGCCTTCATCGTCTACAGCGTGCTGGTGCCCGGCGCCTCGGTGCCGGCGCTGTTCGCCGCGGGCATGATTCCCGGCGTGCTGGCCGGCATCGCGCTGATCGTGCCGGCGGTCTGGCTGGCGCGCAAGCACCGGATGGGCGCGGCCGAGGCCTCGCTGCCGCGGCCGCCGTTCTGGCGCAGCCTGCGCGAGGCGGCCTGGGGGCTGTTCGCCCCGGTGCTGATCCTGGGCGGCATGCGCGCGGGCTGGTTCACGCCGACCGAGGCCGCGGTGGTGGCGGTGGTCTACGGCCTGTTCGTCGGCATGGTGGTCTACCGCTCGATCGGCCTGCGCGACCTGTACGTGATCTTCCGCGAGGCCGCCGAGACTTCGTCGGTGATCCTGCTGGTGGTGGCGCTGGCCGGCATCTTCGCTTACGCGCTGTCGACGCTGGGCGTGATCGACCCGCTCGCGCAGGCGATCGCCAATTCGGGCGTCGGAGAATACGGCGTGCTGGCGCTGATCGTGCTGCTGCTGATCACGGTCGGCATGTTCCTCGACGGCATTTCGATCTTCCTGATCTTCGTGCCGCTGCTGCTGCCGATCGCCAATGCGTTCAACTGGGACCCGGTGTGGTTCGGCGTGGTGCTGACGCTGAAGGTCGCGCTGGGCCAGTTCACGCCGCCGCTCGCGGTGAACCTGATGGTATCTTGCCGGATCGCCCGCGTGCGGATGGAGGAGACCGTGCCGTGGGTGGTGTGGATGCTGCTGGCGATGTTCGGCGCGATGCTGCTGGTGCTGGCGTTCCCGCCGCTGGCGACGTGGCTGCCGGCGCGGCTCGGCTATTGAGGTCCGGGGTGCGTGTGCCCCGGCCCCGTATTTCTGCTTGATCTTCAGTCCAAATAACGATTCCCGAGAGGAGAACTGACTCATGAAACGCCGTGTCCTGATGCTGTCGATGGCCGCCACCATCGCCGCCGCCGCGCTCGCGCCCGCCGGCGCGATGGCGCAGACCTACAAGTCCGAATACAAGATGTCGCTGGTGCTCGGCCCGGCCTTTCCGTGGGGCAAGGGCGGCGAGATCTGGGCCGATCTGGTCCGCCAGCGCACCAACGGCCGCATCAATATCAAGCTCTATCCGGGCACCTCGCTGGTGGCCGGCGACCAGACCCGCGAATTCTCGGCGATCCGCCAGGGCGTGATCGACATGGCGATCGGCTCGACCATCAACTGGTCGCCGCAGGTGCGCGAGCTGAACCTGTTCTCGCTGCCGTTCCTGATGCCCGACTACAAGGCGCTCGACGCGCTGACGCAAGGCGAGGTCGGCAAGCACCTGTTCGCCACGCTCGAGAAGGCCGGCGTGGTGCCGCTGGCCTGGGGCGAAAACGGCTTCCGCGAGGTGTCGAACTCCAAGCGCGAGATCCGCAAGCCCGAGGACCTGAAGGGCCTGAAGCTGCGAGTCGTCGGCTCGCCGCTGTATATCGACACGTTCAACGCGCTGGGCGCCAACCCGACGCAGATGAGCTGGGCCGACGCGCAGCCGGCGATGGCCTCGGGCGCGGTGGACGGCCAGGAGAACCCGCAGTCGGTGTTCGCCGCCGCCAAGCTGTACACGGTAGGCCAGAAGTTCGTGACGACCTGGGGCTATGTCGCCGACCCGCTGATCTTCGTCGTCAACAAGCAGATCTGGGAAAGCTGGACGCCGGCCGACCGCGAGATCGTCAGGCAGGCGGCGATCGATGCCGGCAAGCAGGAAGTCGCGCTGGCCCGCAAGGGGCTGGCCGAGCCGGGCGCGCCGGCCTGGAAGGAGATGGAGGCGCACGGCGTCAAGGTCACGCACCTGAGCCCCGCCGAGCACGGCGCCTTCCGCAAGGCCACCGCCAAGGTCTACGACAAGTGGAAGAAGCAGATCGGCGCCGAGCTGGTCGGCAAGGCCGAGGCGGCCATCGCCAAGCGCTGATGTCTGCGCGAGCCCGGCGTGAAGCGTTCCCGCGCCTGCCCGCGCGGGAACGCCCATCCGGCCCGATCCCGAACCACACGGCAACCTCGAACCATACGCGATGAAACACGTCTTCACGCTGCGCATGCCGATCCGCTGGGGCGACATGGACGCGATGGGCCATGTCAACAACACCGTCTATTTCCGCTACCTGGAGCAGGCGCGCATCTCGTGGTTCGAATCGTTGGGCTGCAACGGCCGCGACGAGAACGGCCAGGGCCCGGTGATCGTCAACGCCCATATGAATTTCCGGCGCCAGCTGCGCTATCCGGGCGACATCGAATGCCGCGTCTACGCCGGCGAACTGGGCCGCAGCAGCTTCGAGACGCGGGCGGAAATCCGCCGCTGCGACGACGCGGACACCGTGTTCGCCGATGGCGGCGCCAAGGTGGTCTGGTGCGACTACGAGGCGGAGAAATCGGTGCCGCTGCCGGCGGCGATCCGGGAATTGCTGGAAGGCTGAGGTTTGCGCCCCTTTCTCGTGTGCGGAGAGTGGCCGGGAGAGGGGCGGGAGAGGGGCGACTTGGGGGGGCCGCAACGGTCAATGATTGACCAGCCGCTGCACCAGATCGACCGCGGTATGCGCGCCGTATTTCTTCATCAGCCGCGCCCGGTAGATATCGACGGTGCGCGGGCTGATCGATAGCGACTTGCCGATCTGCTTGCTGGTCTTGCCCTCGACCAGCTGGGCCGCGATATCGCGCTCGCGCGCGGTCAGCTGCGCGGTCACCGGGCGCTTCTGCGACAGGTCCTCGAAGCTCCAGATGCCGGCCCCGAGCGGCTGCTGCCGGTCCAGCGCGCGGCCGGTGACATGGCACCAGAACAATTCCCCGTTGGCCCGCTTCATGATCCGTTCGTCGGAATAGAGCCCGCGCGCGTTCATGATCGGCACGATGCGGGCGCCGGTGCGCTCGAACTCGTCGGCGGTCGGATACAGTACCTGGAACGACTGGCCGATCAGCGCCTCCCGCGTCGTGCCGAAGATGCGGCAGACCTCGTCGTTGCAGTCCTCGATCCTGCGCTCGCGCGACAGCACGAGGCCGACCGGCGCCAGCTGGAAGGCGGTCTGATAGTCGATGGCAGGCATTGTCCTTATGTATTTCTACGTACTGGCGTCCGCTGCGGGGCTTGCGTATCCTTTGGAGCGCTGTCGACGGCCGGCGCCCGGGTCCCGCCCGGCGCGGCCGTAGCGATTGTAACGTTACCCGCGAGCGGCGTCGCCGCCTCGTCCGGGAACATCATCGAGGAAGGAGAGACGATATGAACAAGGTCTACGCCAGCGCCGCCGAGGCGCTTGCCGGCGTGGTCCGCGATGGACAGACCATCGCGGTCGGCGGCTTCGGCCTGTGCGGCATCCCCGAGGCCCTGATCGCGGCGTTGCGCGACAGCGGCGCGAAAGGGCTGACCTGCATCTCGAACAATGCCGGCGTCGATGGCTTCGGCCTGGGCCTGCTGCTGGCCACGCGGCAGATCCGCAAGATGATCTCGTCGTATGTCGGCGAGAACAAGGAGTTCGAACGCCAGTACCTGGCCGGCGAACTCGAGCTCGAATTCACGCCGCAGGGCACGCTGGCCGAGAAGCTGCGCGCCGGCGGCGCCGGCATCCCGGCCTTCTTCACGAAGACCGGCGTCGGCACCATCGTCGCCGAAGGCAAGGAGATCCGCGAATTCGACGGCGAGCAATACGTGATGGAGCGCTCCCTGACCGCCGACGTCGCGCTGGTCAAGGCGTACAAGGCCGACAAGGCCGGCAACCTGATCTACCGCCGCACCGCGCGCAACTTCAACCCGATGTGCGCGATGGCGGGCAAGGTCACCATCGCCGAGGTCGAGCAGATCGTCGAGATCGGCGAGCTCGATCCGGACGAGGTCCACACCCCGGGCATCTTCGTGCAGCGCATCGTGCTGAATGCCCATCCCGAGAAACGCATCGAGCAGCGCACCGTGCGTGCCGCGGCCTGACGATCAAGGAGACAGATCATGGCATGGACACGTGATGAAATGGCGGCGCGCGCCGCGCGCGAACTGCAGGACGGCTTCTATGTGAACCTGGGCATCGGCCTGCCGACGCTGGTGGCCAACCATGTGCCGCCCGGCGTCGAGGTCTGGCTGCAGTCCGAGAACGGCCTGCTGGGCATCGGTCCGTTCCCGACCGAGGAAGAGGTCGACGCCGACATGATCAATGCCGGCAAGCAGACCGTGACCACGCTGCCGGGCTCGTCGATCTTCTCGTCGGCGGACTCGTTCGCGATGATCCGCGGCGGCCATATCAACCTGGCCATCCTCGGCGCGATGCAGGTCAGCCAGAAGGGCGACCTGGCCAACTGGATGATCCCGGGCAAGATGGTCAAGGGCATGGGCGGCGCGATGGACCTGGTGGCCGGCGTCGGCCGCGTGGTGGTGCTGATGGAACATACCGCCAAGAAGAAGGACGGCAGCGAGGACCTGAAGATCCTGGAGGCCTGCACGTTGCCGCTGACCGGCGTGGGCGTGGTCGACCGGATCATCACCGACCTGGGCGTGATGGATGTCACGCCCGAAGGGCTGAAGCTGGTCGAGACCGCACCGGGCGTCAGCCGCGAGGAAATCCAGAGCAAGACCGGCGTGCCGTTGCTGTAAGCGGACGCGCTCGCCTGGCGCAATGAAAACCCCGCCTCGATGAAGGCGGGGTTTTTTATTGGCCGCGGCGCGGATCGGCGCCGGCCTGCCTCCGTCAGCGCCGGTCAGCGCGCCACGGCGGAAGCGGGATAGCGCGCGAATACCGACGCGCCGCCGTCGGCCCGTACCAGCAGCACCGAATACGGGTCGACCCGCGATCCCTGCTCCATGCCGGGCGAGCCGACCGGCATGCCGGGCACGGCAAGCCCGACCGCCTTCGGTTTGCCTGCCAGCAGCTTGCGGATCTCGGCGGCCGGCACATGGCCCTCGAGCGCATAGCCGGCGACGACGCCGGTGTGGCAGGAACCGAAGCGCTCCGGCATGCCCAGGCGCGCGCGGTGCACGCCGGTGTCTTCGACATCGTGCACCTTGACCTCGAAGCCATGCTCGCGCAGATGCGCGACCCAGCCATCGCAGCAACCGCACAGCGGGCTCTTGTAGACCTCGATCGGAGTCTTTGCCGCTGCGGCTGCGGGTGCGGCTTTCGCAGGCGTGGCGGGCGCGGCGGCGCGCGCCAGCGGTGCCAGGCCGGCCCACAGCGCGGCGGCGCCGAGCAGGTCTTTCAGTACGTCTCTTCGCTTCATCGTCTTTGCGGAGCACGCCATCACTGCGCGACCCAGCCTCCATCCATGTTCCAGATCGCGCCGCGCACCTGGCGCGCGGCGTCGCTTGCCAGGAAGACCGCCAGCGCGCCGAGCTCGTCCGGCGTGACGAACTGCCCCGAGGGCTGCTTCTCCAGCACCAGCTCGCGCTTGGCCTGCTCGATCGGGATGCCCTCGCGCTCGGCACGGGCTTCGACCTGCTTCTGCACCAGCGGCGTCAGCACCCAGCCCGGGCAGATCGCGTTGGCGGTGACGCCGGTCTGCGCGGTCTCCAGCGCGGTGACCTTGGTCAGGCCGACGATGCCATGCTTGGCGGCGACATAGGCGGACTTCTGCGCCGAGGCAACCAGTCCGTGGGTCGACGCGACGTTGATCACGCGCCCCCAGTCCTTGCGCTTCATGCCGGGCAGCGCGAGCCGCGTGGTGTGGAAGGCCGAGGTCAGGTTGATCGCGATGATCGCGTCCCAGCGCTCGATCGGGAAGTCCTCGATATTGGCCACATGCTGGATGCCGGCGTTATTGACCAGGATATCGACGCCGCCGAACTCGCTGTCGGCATAGCGCATCATGTCCTCGATCTCGGCGGCCTTGCTCATGTCGGCGCCGTGATAGCCGACGCGGATGTCGCTGCCGGCCTGCTCGATCTGGCGCCTGGCGCCGTCCACATCGCCGAAACCGTTGACGATCAGATGCGCGCCTTGCGCCGCCAGCGCCTGGGCGATGCCCAGACCGATTCCGCTGGTCGAACCGGTCACCAGCGCCGTCTTGCCCTTCAGCATATGAGCCTCCGTGGAGAAATGGGATGGCAATGCGCCGTGCCGCCGTGGCACGGCCGTCGTTGCTGTCGCATTGTAGCGCTGGCGTACAATCGGGCTTTGCCCAGCCGGCGCCGCCCCGCGGCGTCATGCGCGACGCTCATGTGTCGCGGTTACCGTCGCGCGCCATTGCCGCGCCTTATTCGCGTTCCTCGCGCAGGGAGTCAAGATGTCAGCCAGTCCGCGCCTCGGCTTCGTGCAGTGCATCAGCCCCGCTGGCCTGCACCGCATGGCGTACCACGAGTGGGGCGACCCAAGCAATCCGCGCGTGCTGATGTGCGTGCACGGCCTGACGCGCACCGGCCGCGATTTCGATGAGGCCGCGCGCGCGTTCAGCGGCGAATATCGCGTGGTCTGTCCCGACGTGGTCGGCCGCGGGCGTTCCGACTGGCTCGCCGATCCGCGCCGCTACATCGTGCCGCAGTACGTCTCGGACATGGTGACGCTGATCGCGCGACTGAACGTCGAGCAGGTGGACTGGTTCGGCACCTCGATGGGCGGACTGATCGGCATGGGGCTGGCCGCGTTGCCGAAGAGTCCGGTGCGCAAGCTGCTGCTCAACGACGTGGGCCCGCGCATCGCGGCCTCGGCGCTGGAGCGGATCGGCTCCTATCTGGGGCTGCCGGTCCGCTTCAAGACCTTCGAGGAGGGGCTGGCGTATCTGCAGACCATCAGTGCGTCGTTCGGCCGCCATACGCCGGAGCAGTGGCGCGAATTGAATGGCGCGATCCTGAAGCCGGTGCAGGGCGCGGAAGGGCTGGAATGGGGCCTGCACTACGATCCCGCGCTGGC
The DNA here is from genome assembly GCF_013347325.1 of Cupriavidus gilardii. Taxonomy (NCBI): domain Bacteria; kingdom Pseudomonadati; phylum Pseudomonadota; class Betaproteobacteria; order Burkholderiales; family Burkholderiaceae; genus Cupriavidus; species Cupriavidus gilardii. Next base: position 1,219,070 of record NZ_CP054626.1, read on the forward strand.
GGTGCCGTTCCGCGAGACCACGCCCGAGATGGCCGCGGCCGGCGAGGCGACGATGTGGCGCATGTTCGAGGCGATTCCGGTGCCGGTGCTGGTGGTGCGCGGCGCGCAGTCCGACCTGCTGACGCGCGAAACTGTCGCCGAGATGGTGTCGCGCGGCAAGCAGGTGCGTTCGGTCGAGGTGCCGGACGTGGGCCATGCGCCGACCTTCGTCGATCCGGCGCAGATCGCCATTGCGCGAGAATTCTTCATCGGCACGGCAGGGGCCTGAGCCCCTTGCCGCGCCAGTCAACCCAGAGCAGCGCAGCTGCCTTCATAGAACGATGAGCACGACCGAACTGAAACGCGCCCATGTGGGCAAACGTCTTTCCGAATATGCCGTCTACAACGGCGTGGTCTACGTGGCCGGCCAGGTGCCCGAGGTCGATCCCGACGCCGATATCCGCGGCCAGACCCGCGAGGTGCTCGGCCATATCGACCGACTGCTGGCCGAGGCCGGCAGCGACAAGACGCGCATCCTGTCGTGCCAGATCTTCCTGACCGACATCGCCGATATCGGCGCGATGAACGAGGTCTGGGACGAGTGGGTGCCGCAGGGCAATACGCCGCCGCGCGCGACGGTCGAGGCGAAGCTGGCCAATCCGAAGTACCGGATCGAGGTGGTGGTCACCGCGGCGCTGAACTGAGCGCAACGCGTATTGGTTCCGATGGCGCTGAAGGTGCGTTGAGGTGCGTTGAGGGTGCGTTGAAGGTGCAGCAGGGGAAGTGGTGACATGGTGACGTCCACCGACGCGACCGGGCAGATCGCCGGTACGCCGGACGCGGGCCTGGTCGAGCAGGCGCTGGCGTACGCGCGCGAGCATGGCGAGGCGGTAGCGCTGCCCACCGGCGAGAGCGTGCTGTCGCATGCCGAGGGGATGCTGCGCATTCTCGACGGCCTGCGCATCGACGACGCCGCGCGCGCCGCGGCCTGCCTGTTCCCGGTGGCGGCCTTCGTCCCGGAGACCGAAGCCGAGATCCCCGAACGCTTCGGCGACGAGGTCACCCGCCTGGTCAAGGACGTGCGCCAGCTGCTGCGCATCGGCGCGATCGCCGTCAATCGCGGCGATGCCGTCGAGGCGCCGTCCTCGCGCAACGAGGCGCAGGCGCGCCACGAGCAGGTCGAGGCGCTGCGCAAGATGCTGCTGGCCTTCGCCCAGGACATCCGCGTCGTGCTGGTGCGTCTGGCCTCGCGGCTGCAGACGCTGCGCTGGCTGGCACAGACCAAGAACGCGCCGCTGCCCGGCGTGGCGCGGGAAACGCTGGACATCTACGCGCCGCTGGCCAACCGGCTCGGCATCTGGCAGATGAAGTGGGAGCTGGAAGACCTGGCCTTCCGCTTCGAACAGCCGGACACCTACAAGCGCATCGCGCGGCTGCTCGACGAGAAGCGCATCGAGCGCGAGGGCTACATCTCGCAGGCGATCGAACGGCTGCAGCGCGAGCTGGCCGCGGCCGGCATCCGCGCCGAGGTCAGCGGCCGGCCCAAGCACATCTACAGCATCTGGAAGAAGATGCGCGGCAAGGATCTCGACTTCGCCGATCTGTACGATGTGCGCGCCTTCCGCGTGATCGTCGACGACATCAAGGACTGCTACGCGGTGCTCGGCATCGTGCACCACGTGTGGCAACCGATTCCGCGCGAGTTCGACGACTACATCTCCCGCCCCAAGGCCAACGGCTACAAGTCGCTGCACACGGTGGTGATCGGCGACGATGGGCGCGCCTTCGAGGTGCAGATCCGCACGCACGAGATGCACCACTTCGCCGAGTACGGCGTGGCTGCGCACTGGCGCTACAAGGAGGCCGGCGGCAAGGGCTACAGCGGGCAGTTCGCCGCCAACGAGAGCTACGACGAGAAGATCGCCTGGCTGCGGCAGCTGCTGGCGTGGAAGGACGATGCGGACCACACGGTGGCGCACGACGAGTCGCCGTGGGAGCAGCTCAAGCATGCGGCGATCGACGACCACATCTACGTGCTGACGCCGCAGGCGCGGGTGGTGGCGCTGCCGCAGGGCGCGACGCCGGTCGACTTCGCCTACTACCTGCATACCGACCTCGGCCATCGCTGCCGCGGCGCGCGCGTGGACGGCGCGATGGTGCCGCTGAACACGCCGCTGAAGAACGGCCAGACGGTGGAGATCGTCGCGGTCAAGCAGGGCGGGCCCTCGCGCGACTGGCTCAATGCGGACCTCGGCTACCTGGCCAGCTCGCGGGCGCGCGCCAAGGTGCGCGCGTGGTTCAACGCGCTCGATTCGCAGGAGACCATCGCTCAGGGCCGTGTGCTGATCGACAAGACGCTGCAGCGCGAGGGCAAGACCGCGGTCAATCTGGACGTGCTGGCGACGCGGCTGGGCTTCAAGACGCCGGACGAACTGTATGCGGCGGTGGCCAAGGAAGAATTCAGCCTGCGCCACGTCGAGCAGGCGCTGCGCCATCCGGAAGGCGAGGCCGCGCCGCAGGTCAGCGAGGAGGAGGCGGTCACCAAGAAGAGCCGCGCCACCAGCGTCGCCCGCGGCGCCAAGAGCGGCGTGCTGGTGGTCGGCGTCGATTCGCTGATGACGCAGATGTCGCGCTGCTGCAAGCCGGCGCCGCCCGACGACATCGTCGGCTTCGTCACGCGCGGACGCGGCGTGTCGATCCACCGACGCCAGTGCCATACCTTCCAGCAGCTCGCGGCGCGCGCGCCCGAGCGGATCATCCAGACCGAGTGGGGCAAGAAGAGCGACGCGGTCTATCCGGTGGCGATCCACGTCGAGGCGATCGACCGCCAGGGGCTGCTGCGCGATATCTCCGAGGTCTTGTCGCGCGAGAAGATCAACGTCACCGGGGTCAAGACGCTGAGCAGCAAGGGCGTGGCGCGGATGCAGTTCACCGCCGAGGTGGCGGAGGCCACGCAGTTGCAGCGCGCGCTGGGATTGATCGAAGAGGTGTCCGGGGTGTTGCAGGCCCAAAGAAAGTGATGCTATACTTGCGGCTTCGCTAGGCTCGTAGCTCAGCTGGTTAGAGCACCACCTTGACATGGTGGGGGTCGTTGGTTCGAGTCCAATCGAGCCTACCAACGAATTGCAGTACCGAAGACAGCAGTACCCAGACATTTCACCGAAGGACATCCAGACGCCATGGTTATGACACCGCGAACTACTACCGCTGACAAGCGACAGTAGGTCGAGGTGCGTCTTCGTCCCAGGTCGCCCGGAACATCGGGTCGATCGATTGGGTGAAATTATGAAAAACGCGGCCTTGGCCGCGTTTTTTTTCGTCTGTCGCCTGCCAGCACCCTGATAAGCTGCCGGTCGCCCGGTCCCGTGCGGGGCGGCCAGTCGAGAACTATTCATCCGCCCCGAGGCCACGATCGTTGCCGGCGGATTCCCTGTAAGAGGTCCAAGATGATCGCAATCACGCTGCCGGATGGCTCCCGCCGCGAGTTCCCCGAACCCGTCACGGTCGCCCAGGTCGCGCAGAGCATCGGTGCCGGCCTGGCCAAGGCCGCGCTGGCCGGCAAGGTCGACGGCAACCTGGTCGATACCAGCTATCTGATCGATCGCGATGCCTCGCTGGCCATCGTCACGGACAAGGATCCGGAGGGCGTCGAGGTCATTCGCCACTCGACGGCCCACCTGCTGGCCTATGCGGTCAAGTCGCTCTATCCCGACGCGCAGGTCACGATCGGCCCGGTGATCGAGAACGGCTTCTACTACGACTTCGCCTACAAGCGTCCCTTCACGCCGGAAGACCTGGCCGCCATCGAGAAGAAGATGGCCGAGCTGGCGAAGAAGGACGAAAAGGTGTCGCGCGAGGTCTGGGATCGCGACGAGGCGGTCAAGCTGTTCGAGTCGATGGGCGAGAAGTACAAGGCCGAGATCATCGCGTCGATTCCGGCCGGCGAGGAAATCGGCCTGTATCGCGAGGGCGAGTTCGTCGACCTGTGCCGCGGCCCGCACGTGCCGTCCACGGGCAAGCTGAAGGTATTCAAGCTGATGAAGGTGGCCGGCGCCTACTGGCGCGGCGATGCCAACAACGAGATGCTGCAGCGGATCTACGGCACGGCCTGGGCCCGCAAGGAAGACCAGGACGCCTACCTGCACATGCTCGAGGAGGCCGAGAAGCGCGACCACCGCAAGCTCGGCAAGCTGCTGGACCTTTTCCATCTGCAGGAAGAGGCGCCCGGCATGGTGTTCTGGCACCCGAAGGGCTGGCAGATCTGGCAGGCGGTCGAGCAGTACATGCGTGGCCGGCTGACGGAGGCCGGCTACAGCGAAGTACGCACGCCGCAGGTGATGGACCGTTCGCTGTGGGAGAAGTCCGGCCACTGGCAGAACTACAAGGAAAACATGTTCGTCACGGAGTCGGAGAAGCGCGACTACGCGATCAAGCCGATGAACTGCCCCGGCCATGTGCAGATCTTCAATCACGGCCTGCGTTCGTATCGCGACCTGCCGCTGCGGCTGGCCGAATTCGGCTCCTGCCACCGCAATGAGCCGTCCGGCGCGCTGCACGGCCTGATGCGCGTGCGCGGCTTCGTGCAGGACGATGCCCACATCTTCTGCACGGAAGAGCAGATCGTCGCCGAGGCCAAGGCCTTCAACGACCTGGCGTTCTCGGTCTACGACGACTTCGGCTTCAAGGACGTGGCGGTCAAGCTGTCGCTGCGCCCCGAGCAGCGCGCCGGTTCGGACGCGGTCTGGGACCACGCCGAGGAAGGGCTGCGGATGGCGCTGCGCGCCTGCGGTGTGCAGTGGGAGGAACTGCCGGGCGAGGGCGCCTTCTACGGCCCGAAGGTCGAGTACCACATCAAGGACGCGATCGGCCGTTCCTGGCAATGCGGCACGCTGCAGCTGGATCTGGTGCTGCCGGAGCGGCTGGGTGCCGAGTTCGTCTCCGAGGACAATTCCCGCAAGCGTCCCGTGATGCTGCACCGGGCGATCCTGGGCTCTTTCGAGCGCTTCCTGGGCATCCTGCTGGAGAACCATGCCGGCGCACTGCCGGCCTGGCTGGCCCCGGAGCAGGTCGTGGTGATGAATATTGCAGATTCGCAGGCGGAATATGCGGAAAACGTCGTGCAACTGCTGCAAAAACAAGGGTTTAGGGCCAAGGCGGATTTGCGTAACGAGAAAATTACGTATAAAATCCGCGAGCACTCGCTCCAGAAGGTGCCGTACCTGATCGTGGTCGGCGACAAGGAGCGAGACGCCAATCAAGTGGCCGTGCGTGCCCGTGGCAACGTGGATCTGGGTGTGATGCCCGTCTCCGCGTTCGTGGAGCGTCTGAACAACGACGTCGCCACCAAAGCCTGATGGGAGCACGGCTTGTTTTTTTCTTCTTGAGGTAACGGAACATCGCTACGGACAAAGGTCATCGCATCAACCGCGAGATCAGCGCGCCCGAAGTGCGCCTGGTAGGGGTTGATAACGAGCAGCTGGGCATCGTCAAATTCATGGACGCACTGCGCCAGGCGGAAGACAAGGACTTGGATCTGGTGGAGATCGCGCCCAACGCGTCTCCTCCCGTGGTTCGCATCATGGACTACGGCAAGTTCAAGTACGAGGAAGCCAAGCGCGCCCACGAGGCCAAGCTGAAGCAGAAGATCATCCAGGTCAAGGAAGTCAAATTCCGCCCGGGCACGGATGATGGCGACTACAACGTCAAGCTGCGCAATCTGAAGCGATTCCTGGAAGACGGCGACAAGACGAAGATCACGTTGCGTTTCCGTGGTCGCGAGATGGCCCACCAGGAAATCGGCGCGCGCATGCTCGAGCGGCTCAAGAGCGATCTGGAGGAGTTCGGCCAGGTCGAGCAGATGCCGAAGATGGAAGGCCGCCAGATGGTCATGGTGCTGGCGCCCAAGAAGAAAAAGTAAGCGGGTTTTGCGTGGCGTGCGGGCGCCGGTTGTGCGTCCGGACGACACGCGAGCACAGCGCGGGCCGCTCGCGGCGCCGTGCAAAACAAGTGGATGCGGGTCTTGCAAGCGTCGGCGTCAGCCGTCCACCTGCATGCATGTCATAGAGCTGGAGTTTTTCATGCCGAAGATGAAGACCAAGAAAAGCGCTTCTAAGCGCTTTACTGCGCGTCCGAACGGTTCGTTCAAGCGTGGCCAGGCCTTCAAGCGTCACATCCTGACGAAGAAGACCACCAAGAACAAGCGTCAACTGCGTGGCACTCAGGACGTCCATGAGACGAACCTGAAGTCCGTTCGCGCGATGATGCCCTACGCCTAACCCCTGACGAAAACGAAAGGAGAGTTTCATGCCTCGAGTCAAACGTGGGGTCACCGCACGGGCCCGCCACAAGAAAGTCATTGACGCTGCCAAGGGTTACCGCGGCCGTCGCAATAATGTCTATCGCATCGCCAAGCAGGCGGTCATGCGTGCTGGCCAGTACGCATACCGCGATCGTCGCAACAAGAAGCGCGTGTTCCGCGCCCTCTGGATTGCACGTATCAACGCGGCGACGCGTGAGCATGGCATGACCTACAGCGTGTTCATGAACGGTCTGAAGAAGGCCTCGATTGAGCTGGACCGCAAGGTGCTGTCGGACATGGCGATTCACGACAAGCCTGCCTTTGCCGCCATCGTCAACCAGGTGAAAGCCGCCGTTGCCTGATGCCGGTTCCGGTCGCGCAAGCGACCGGGCGCATGCACCGACCGCAAGGTCGAAAGCGGCCTCCGCCAAGGGGCCGCCGAAACGGGGCTCCGAATCGAGTCCCGTTTTTTTTTTTGCCGGTTCCGCCGCGTGCGGGACCCAGAGCCATACACCATTCATCGCCGACCACCGCCATGTCACTGGATCCGGACCAAATCGTCGCCGACGCGCAGGCCGCCTTCGCCGCCGCCAACGACAACGCCACGCTGGAAAACGAGAAAGCGCGCTTTCTCGGCAAGACCGGCGCGCTGACCGAGCTGCTCAAGGGCCTCGGCAAACTGGACCCGGAGGCCCGCAAGGAGCAGGGCGCCCGCATCAACCAGGCCAAGCAGCAGGTCGAGGCCGCGCTGCAGGCGCGCCGCCAGGCGCTGGCCGACGCGTTGATGAACGCGCGGCTGGCGGCCGAGGCGATCGATGTCACGCTGCCCGGACGCGCCGTCGCGCGCGGCAGCCTGCATCCGGTGATGCGCACCTGGGAGCGCGTCGAGCAGATCTTCGGCTCGATCGGCTTCGATGTCGCGGACGGTCCCGAGATCGAGACCGACTGGATGAATTTCACGGCATTGAACAACCCGGACAACCACCCGGCGCGTTCGATGCAGGACACGTTCTATGTCGACGGCCGCGACAGCGAAGGCAAGCTGCTGCTGTTGCGCACGCATACCAGCCCGATGCAGGTCCGCTATGCGCGCATGCACGTCGAGAAGTACCGCGGCAAGGCGATGCCGCCGATCAAGGTGATCTGCCCGGGCCGCACCTATCGCGTCGACAGCGACGCGACCCATTCGCCGATGTTCAACCAGGTCGAGGGACTGTGGATTGGCGAGAACGTCAGCTTCGCCGACCTGAAGGGTGTCTATACCGATTTCCTGCGCAAGTTCTTCGAGCGCGACGATATCCAGGTGCGCTTCCGTCCGTCGTACTTCCCGTTCACCGAGCCGTCGGCCGAGATCGACATGGCATTCGAGGAGGGAAAGAATGCGGGCCGCTGGCTGGAGATCTCCGGCTCGGGCCAGGTGCATCCTAACGTCATGCGCAACATGGGGCTGGACCCCGAGCGCTATATCGGCTTCGCGTTCGGCTCGGGGCTGGAGCGGCTGACGATGCTGCGCTATGGCATCAATGACCTGCGCCTGTTCTTCGAAGGCGACGTGCGTTTCCTGCGCCAGTTTGCGTGAAGGCAGGGGCGCGTGTTTTCGCCGCGCCTTGCCTGCTTGCCCGAACGGCCGTAGCGTCATCGTCGAACCCTGGCGGCGCCATGCCGCCGCCCACAGCATACCCACCGGATCAGTAGCGCCATGCAATTCTCGGAATCCTGGCTTCGTACCTTCGTCAATCCCGACAATCTGACCACCGACGCGCTTTCGCACCGCCTGACCATGGCGGGGCTGGAAGTCGAGGAGGTCGGGCCGGTCGCGCCGCCGTTCGACAAGATCGTGGTCGCCCGCGTGCTGGCCACCGAGCGTCATCCGAACGCCGATCGTCTCAACGTCTGCCAGGTCGACGCCGGCACCGGCGAGACGCTGCAGATCGTCTGCGGCGCGCCCAACGTCAAGCCGGGCATCCTGGTGCCGTGCGCGCTGGTGGGCGCCGTGCTGCCGCCGACCGAAGCCGGCGGCAAGCCGTTCGAGATCAAGGTCGGCAAGCTGCGTGGCGTCGAAAGCTACGGCATGCTGTGCTCGGCGCGCGAACTGAAGCTGTCCGAGGACCATGAAGGCTTGCTGATCCTGCCCGAGGACGCTCCGGTCGGCGAGAACATCCGCCGCTACCTGGACCTCGACGACCAGGTCTTCGTGATCAAGCTGACGCCGAACAAGGCCGATTGCCTGTCGATCCACGGCGTCGCGCGCGAGGTCGCCGCATTGACCGGCGCCCCGCTGACGCTGCCGGCGATGGAACCGGTGGCGGTCACGATCGACGATCGCCTGCCGGTGAAGATTTCCGCGCCCGACCTGTGCGGCCGCTTCAGCGGCCGCGTCATCCGCGGCGTCAATGCGCGCGCCGCGACGCCGGCGTGGATGGTGCAGCGGCTCGAGCGTGCCGGCCAGCGCAGCATCTCGGCGCTGGTCGACATCTCGAACTACGTGATGCTCGAACTGGGCCGTCCGTCGCACGTGTTCGATCTCGACAAGATCCACGGTGGCCTCGACGTGCGCTGGGGCCGCAAGGGCGAGCAGCTGAAGCTGCTGAACGGCAATACCGTCGAGGTCGACGAGACCGTCGGCGTGATCGCCGACGACAAGGAGATCGAGAGCCTGGCCGGCATCATGGGCGGCGACAGCACCGCCGTGACGCTGGACACGACCAATATCTACCTGGAGGCCGCGTTCTGGTGGCCGCAGGCGATCCAGGGCCGCGCGCGCCGCTACAACTTCTCGACCGATGCCGCGCATCGCTTCGAGCGCGGCGTCGACTATGCGACCACGGTCGAGCATATCGAGCGCATCACCGCGCTGATCCTGCAGATCTGTGGCGGCCAGGCCGGCCCCGTCGACGATCAGGCGGTCAATCTGCCGCAGCGTCCGCCGGTGCGCCTGCGTGTCGCGCGCGCCGAGCGCGTGCTGGGCATCGCGCTGAATCCCGCCGACATCGCCGACGTGTTTCAGCGGCTGGGCCTGCCGTTCGCGCAGAGCGAGGGCGCCGAAGGCACCGTTTTTGAGGTCACGCCGCCGAGCTATCGCTTCGATCTGGAAATCGAAGAAGACCTGATCGAGGAAGTCGCCCGAATCTATGGCTTCGAGCGGATTCCGGCCCGCCCGCCGGTCGCCGAGAGCGAGATGCGCCCGACCGGCGAGGCGCGCCGCTCGACCCATGCGGTGCGCCATGCCGTCGCCGCCCGCGACTATCAGGAGGTGATCAACTTCGCCTTCGTCGAGGAGAAGTGGGAGCGCGATTTCGCCGCCAACGTCAACCCGATCCGTCTGCTGAACCCGATCGCCAGCCAACTGGCCGTGATGCGTTCGACGCTGATCGGCGGCCTGCTCGACAAGGTCCGCTACAACCTGAACCGCAAGGCCGCACGCGTGCGCCTGTTCGAAGTCGGCCGCGTGTTCCTGCGCAATGCCGCTACCGCCGATGGCGGCCTGACGGTCGCAGGCTACGATCAGCCGATGCGCGTGGCCGGCATCGCCTACGGCCCGGCCTTCGAAGAACAGTGGGGCGTGCCGACGCGGCCGGTCGATTTCTTCGACATCAAGGGCGATGTCGAAGCGCTGCTGCATCCGCGCCAGGCGCGCTTCGAACCGGTCTCGCATCCCGCACTGCACCCGGGTCGCGCGGCTACGGTACTGCTCGACGGCAAGCCGGTCGGCGTCATTGGCGAGCTGCATCCGCAGTGGCTGCAGGCATACGAGCTGAGCAACGCACCGGTGCTGTTCGAACTGGACCTGGATGCCGTGCGCGACATCGGTCTGCCTGGCTATGCCGAGATCTCCAAGTTCCCGGCTGCCGTGCGCGACCTGGCGCTGGTGGTCAAGCAGTCCGTGCGCGTGCAGGACCTGACCGACGCGATGCGCGCCGCGCTAGACAAGCAGGGTGTCGGACGCTATCTGCAGAGCCTCGTGCTGTTCGACGAGTTCCGCCCGAAGGCCGCTTCCGCAGCCATCGGCGCGGACGAGAAAAGCCTTGCCTTCCGCTTGACCTTGCAAGATACTGGGGCGACCCTCCAGGACGAGACCGTCGACAGCGCCGTGCGCTGCATGGTCGAAGCCGCCACCGCCGCCTTCGGCGCCCGGCTGCGCGGCTAGCCACAGCCCGAACCCTGAATGGGCCGCCCGGGCACCCGCATCCGGGCGGCAGATTGACGAGATGAACGACCAACACGCGACTCTGATGACCGCAGCAGCATTGGGCGAAGCTGACGACCGGCGCGCGGCTACGCAGCCGGAAGAAGCGCCGGAACCGCGCGTCACCGAGGTGCCTACCCTGACCAAGGCCGAACTTGCCGAGATGCTGTTCGACCAGGTCGGTCTCAACAAGCGGGAATCGAAGGACATGGTCGAAGCGTTCTTCGACGTGATCCGCGAAGCGTTGGAGCAGGGCGACAGCGTCAAGCTGTCCGGGTTCGGCAACTTCCAGTTGCGCGACAAGCCGCAACGTCCCGGCCGCAACCCTAAGACCGGCGAGATCATCCCGATTACTGCCCGCCGCGTGGTGACCTTCCACGCCAGCCAGAAGCTCAAGAGCCTGGTCGAGGAACGCGCCGGGCTGGCGTCCAGCGACTGACCCACCGACGACAGTCGATTGCCGTAACGACGCGGTCCATTGCCGCTCCGGCGGCCAGTCTGTATGCTGCTGCTGCGCGCCGTGTCGGCGCGCGCCATCCCCCTCCAACTACCGCCGGCCTGGCCTGAAACCCGTCCGTCCATTGCATGTCGGATAAATCGAGCGAGCGCATCACGTTGCCGCCTATTCCCGCCAAGCGCTATTTCACCATCGGTGAAGTCAGCGAACTGTGCGCCGTCAAGCCGCACGTGCTGCGCTATTGGGAACAGGAATTCACGCAACTCAAGCCCGTCAAGCGACGCGGCAATCGGCGCTACTACCAGCACCACGAAGTGCTGCTGATTCGCCGCATCCGCGAACTGCTGTACGAGCAAGGCTTCACCATTAACGGCGCGCGCAACCGGCTCGACGAAGGGCGGCATCACGCCGAACCGGCCATGCCCGAAGAGGCCGCGCCGCTGCCTCCGGCCAGCACCGGCATCGCGCCGTCCGCGTCCGTCTTGACCGTCGACGTCCCCGCGCTGCGCGCCGACCTGATCCAGGTGCAGCACGTGCTCGCGCAACTGAAGCAGATCGCCGCCAAGGGCTAAAAAATGCGCCCAACCGCCTATTCATTTCGGTGGGGCTTCTGATATACTCTTGTGCTTTCGGGGCGTAGCGCAGCCTGGTAGCGTACCTGCATGGGGTGCAGGTGGTCGGAGGTTCAAATCCTCTCGCCCCGACCAGACAGAACCCGCTTGGCGTAAGGCCAAGCGGGTTTTTTACTTCTGGCGTCAGGCGCATCTGCCGAATACTTTTATTCGGCCTGCCGAATACTCAGCCGGCAAAACTCGCCATCTGGGTCGGCTCGACCCACTCGATCTCCACCTGCTCCAGATACCGTGCCGTCATCTTCGGATCTGTGTGGCCACCGAGCTTCTGGGGATCCTTGCCCTGAGCCTTTGCGTCGGTCAATGACTTTCGACGCAGGTCGTGAAAGTGCATGTTCTGCAGGAATCCTGCAACGGGCTGGACGCCAGCTTCGACGCATTCCTTTTCGTAGGCCTCGCGCGCCCGCGCAATGGCACGCTTCCATGCAGTCTGCGCGCCAGCGTAGGTGTAGGGCTTGCCGGTCGTGGTGTGGATCACCGTCAGGCCTTTCACCTGCGCGCCGTCATCGTCCCCACCGGCGATGCTGTTCGCACGCGCGAGCACGTCCCGAAGCTGCGGTGTCATCTTGCCGTCGTCGATGTCGCAAGAGTCCACCGGGCATGCCACACCATCACGTGCACCAGCAGCGCAGATGTCCGCGTAGCCGTGCTGGCAGTCCTTCCGCTCGGCCTGCTGCGCGCTCGGCTGCTGCGTGTAGGCCGGCACCGAGTAGGGGCGCACCGACGATGCGCTAGCGCCACCAAGCACCCGCGCATCGTGGTGCTAACGCGCTGGGGCTTGAGCGACGCCGCCGGCCGCTACCAGATCATGGCCGCCGTGCCCGGGAAGATCAAAACGGACACGTGGGACTGGGCGAGCCGGGCCAACGCCCGCGCCGATCTGGCCGAGCAGCGGGCCGACACCGCCTACAAGGAGCGGAACGAGTTGCTGCGCGAGATCGGCGACCTGGAGCGGACGATCGCCGAACTGACGGCCGAGGTTCGCTTCCTGAAGGAGAGGCTCGATGGGAAAGCTACGTGATTGGATGAGCCGGCACCGCGCGACGTTTCGCCGCGTGGCGCATGCCACTGAGGCGGTGACCCTGGTGCTGGTCATTGCGGCGGGCGGTGCGGTCGGCGGCTACGCGCTTGCGCAATGGCAGGCGCAGGACGCGATCGTGCAGATGCGGACGGACCACGCGGCCGAGATCGAGCGGCTGCAGGGCACGTTTGCCAAGACATTGCAGGCCTTGGCGCCGCAGCTCGGCGACATCGCGGAGACGGCGTCGGCGGCGGCAGGCGCGGCAGCTCAGGCGGCCGAGACATCGGCGCAGGCGGCAAGAACCGTCAAACAGCAGGCGGCGCGCACCAAGCCGGAACCGCTCTCCGAGGCGGACAGATCGCGCATCAACGGCGCGATCGAGGCTGCAAACCGAAAGGTGAAGGAGGGCGCCAGGTGAGGGTGATCCTGTTCTGTCTGCTCTTGGCCGGCTGCGCTGCTGCTCCGCCGGTGGAGCGCGAGGGCTGCCCGCCGCTGCCAACGATCAAGCGTGGCGCGGGCCGGGACGCGCTCCTAGCTCACATCGACACGACGGCGAAGATGTACGCCGAATGCGCGACGAGGGAACGATGATACAGGCTACTGCTATTCGAGCCGCTGCAGCGGCTGTGCCGTGGCGCGCGGTCGCTGTCGTGGTGCTGGCCGGCGCGGCGTTCGGCGCCGGCTGGACGGTGAACGGCTGGCGGAAGGGAGGCGAGATCGATCGCCTGCGCCGCGGGTATGCGGAGGAGCGACTCGCACAGGAGGTGGCCAAGGTCGGGGCAGTAGGCGATGCGCGCCGGGAAGAACAGCGCCGCCTATTCGAACAAGCGGAGATTGCGAATGCTGCGAAGAAAGAAGCTGCCAAGGCGCGGGCCGATGCTCGCGATGCTGATGCTGTCGCTGGCCGGCTGCGCAAGCGAGTTGCCGACCTGGTCGCCACCAATCGAGCCGGCGGCGATTCCGCCGCTACCAGCGGAAGCACGGCAGCCGGCGATCCCCTTGGAGTGCTTGCCGACGTGCTCAGCCGCGCTGACCGCCGAGCGGGAATCCTGGCTGAATATGCTGACGCCGCCCGGATCGCAGGACACGCCTGCGAGCGCGCCTACGCCGCGTTGACGGCCGGCGCGGTCGAGCAGACCGGACAGCTAGCCGGTGGCGGCGACGAGTAGAAGTATCGGGCGCAGTGGATGCAGTGGAACCGCGGCGGTGGCTCCTTCTGCGGCTCCACCGCCATCGCCTCCAGCGCCGTGATGCACGCCGTCGCTGTCACGTTGCCCGACGCCAGCAGCAAACGGCAGCGCTGTAGTGCCTGGCGGACGCCGTCCTTGAAGCCCTCGGCGTACAGATCGGCAGCCGAGGATTGACCTGTCTCCATCTTCATAACCCGTTCCTGTCTAGTTTTTGTGCAAGCAGGTCGGATTATGTATCAAGACATTCAGGCTTCGAACCGGACTGTGGGGTTATTGCACTGCCGCCTTTCGCTCGACTGGCGCCGGCTCAGTCTCCATCCTGTCCGCCGGATACAGCCCCAAGAAGCTGCGCGCCACCTCGGTGTCTCGGCACCGCAGCCAATCGTCCAATCCCGCTTGCATGCACCACCTACGGCCTTGGGCCGTTCGGGCGGAGAGGCTCAGCGCTTGCCCCCCCCCGTGCGACATCTAGCTGCGAAATTTGAGCGGCCAGCGTCTCTGCTGGCACGCCATCGGTACGAGCCTGCTCCAGGAGCTGAGCGTGTGCCTGCCTGCACCGCCGCAGCTCCCCCCAACTGTAGCCGTAGGTGTTCATCAATAATTCGCCGACGGCGTCGTGGTAGCGCTGCGGCAGGACGCCCGAGTTCGCGTTCTTTTTCATGGCGGAATTCTAGGCGGCCGTTGCCCTTGGGAGAAGTGATCAGCGTTCGCGCTTCACCATCGGGTCGCTGAGGCGGCTGGACCTTCACCAAAGCGTCGGTGACTTTGGCTGCCGGCGCCTGAAGCCTAGATCCATGCTTCCGGCAGGAGCCCTATCGTATCGGCTACAAAAAAAGCGCCTGTCAAGGCATGCGACGGTACCCGTCATTCGCATCCGGGCGATAGCATTCTAGTGCCTTCGATCGTGGACAGCCAGCGGCACGCCGGCAGCTTACGCAATCTTGAAGCGACAGCTGCGACCAGCGGAGGTGTACCTCCATTGAGTCGGTCGCGCCGGTGGATTTGCTCCGCCACCTCAGACGGTCTCCGGTTCCTGCGGAACCCCGTCTCAACAAGCGCGCAATGGCGTTCGCAAGCAAGTATCGCTTCTAATTTTGAGTACCGATGCTGATCGATCAGGGCGGAGCGCACTACGTCGCGGTACTCTTCGCGTGCGCCGTGGGCGGGGATGAGCATGGCCTGAGTGTACGCACTATGGAAAAATCAAGCGCATCCCCACACAAAAAAAAGCGCCGAACCAAAGTCGGCGCCTATAACTCGCTTTGTCATGGCGAGGGGTCAATAAGGGGCAGCGCCAGGGAAGAAGGCGCCGCGGCAGGTAGTGTATCTTGATTCGACCGATTCGCATATAGATCGAGGTGCCGAGCGTTCGGCTATCGAACGGCTCGCTGCATTCGCGTACGGGGCGCAACTGCATCATGGGCGCCTCTTCCGTTCGTTTATTCGCGTGCGCGCCTCACGGTGCATTGCCTCGAACTGCTGCAGCTCTTCGTCGGTTGGGATCTCGCCGCGCCACTTCCGGGAGCCCGGCGTGCCGCTGCTGTAGTCGGTCTCCACGTCCTCGAGCACGCAGGGCTCCGCCGCGAACTTGGCCAGGTAGGTGTGCGACATCAACTTTGCGCCGGGCTGGCCCGCGTCGACCAGCGCTATGAAGTAGTGCGCCGACGCGACACGCTGCCGGAGGCGCGCGATTTCCCACAGCAGATCGCGCACGTCGGGCAGCCGATTCCGCTCCCAGATGTCGCGCAGCTCTTCGGCCGTCATGGCCGGGAGGTCGGCCGGGCAGTACCGCTTTGGCATGGGTCATGTCGCCGCGGCGCCTCAGAGAAGGGGAAACTTGGCCAAATCCCGATCCAGAACGATCGGCCGGCCGACCGGGAAGCGGTGGTGGCGGTCGTAAGCCTGGAATGACAGGGCGTCCGGGATCCAGCGGATGGCGTTCAGGTGCCGCGTCTCGACGCCGCGCACCAGGATGGCGCCGCGGTCGACGGTAACGGCTTGGCAGGGCAGCAGGATCTCGTCACGGTCGTTACCGAAGAACTCGACCTCGAGGAAGATGGACTTGGCGGGGTATGTGGCAGGCATCGTCGGCTGTCTAGATACTGTATGGATGTACAGTATAACGCGTTGACACCGAGCGCCAGAGGTGCCGAATACTTGCTCATACGCAGCCCGGAAACCCGCACGGCTACGTGCCTGTTTTCTGAGCAGAGTATTCGGCACAAAAGGCGCAATCCGTTGACTGGACGCGGTTTCGTGGCGAGTGCATAACAATATGGGGTGCAGGTGGTCGGAGGTTCAAATCCTCTCGCCCCGACCAAATTGAAGCCCGCGTAATCGCAAGATTGCGCGGGCTTTTGCTTTATCTACGGTGGCGCGCTGAAGGCAGGTTCTTGGATGGCATCCAATATCAAGTCGTCGGCAACAGCAGTCGGACAGTATTGGACACTGGAACCTCGCGCTGCTTGATGTCGCCCTGCGTCGTCGAGCCGTCAGCGTGAGCGCCGGCGACCTGCAGTGCGTCCAGGTCGTGGCCAGCCTTGCTCGCACCGATCATGGGCTTTGCCCGAAAATCCTTGATGGTGTAGTCCTTCTCACCTCGGCCAGCACGCGCCACCGAGCCCGGCAAGCTGCCGCTGTCTTCTGCTTGCGAGCATGTCCGTCAGGACATAGCCGCCGCCCAACTTCTGAACCTCACGGGATGTGCGCAACTCCTGCGCCCGCTTCAGCACCGCGGCGATCTCTGGTGTGATTGGCCGGTCCACCGGCTCTCCGGTGCTGTCCTCCGTCTTGCTCGGCTCGAAGCGAATGACGCCGGCCGCCTCGTCGGCTTGCGACCATGGGAGATTTCGGATTTCAGTGGGGCGTTGGCACGTCAGATAGCAAAGGCCGACAAGGATTACAACCACGAAAAGGCTGGCCCCTCGCAACTGTTGGGGCTTCTTCGTTCGCGGCGGAGGCAGCGCTGGTTCGGGTGCCATCCTGTCTGCCGGTACAAGCTCAGGAACTTGCGCACAACCTCAGGTCGCGGCACGCAGCCAAGCGCTCCACTGAGAGCCAGGCACGATCACGATTGATCCCTTCTCTTTCCCGGCTGCGTGCATCCGGTTCAGATGATCGGCGAGAGCCCGGCCAGCGTAGGGGCGGGCGGCCGAGCGGTAGCCATGGCCTACGCCTCTGGTAGCTGCACGACCGCCAGCGTGACATCGTCAGGGCCGACAACCCAGCTGAGATGTCCCTTGCCCGAGGTGTCCTCAAGCATCAATGCGCGGCCGGTCGGCAGTGGGCGGCTGTCGCCATCGCTCGCCTGGAATTCCATGGCGCCGGACAGCACGAAGATCCACATGCGAATCGGGGATGGATGGCGTTCCCCGGTCCAGCCGGCGGGCAGGAAGAGAAACCCTTGCTGTGTGGCTTCGGCCAGGGATGACACCCAGAATGCGGGCGCGGGTGGGGCAAACACCCGTTCCGTCATGGCGACGGAGAGCGGAGCGAAGTGAGATTCGCCGGTTGCGTCCGCGTATAACCGGTCGAACAGAAGCGGGGGGCGCAGCAACCTGACGGACTCGGTCGTAGCGGTCATGGCTCCTCCCAGCAACGCAGTATCCTCATGGCATCAGTCTAGGTGGCGGCGCGTCGATGACAATGCAGGTTCACCGACGCCGCCGGCGCTTCCGCTCGCGCGCTTTTTCCCTTGGCGCGTCACGTCGGGCAGCCGCTTCGCTCCCAGATGTCGCGCAGCGCTTCGGCCGTCGGGCCTGCAGGTCGGCCGGGCAGTTGCCGCTTGGGAATGGATCATGTCCCTGCGGCGCCTCATCGATCGACGAGCCGCCAAGCCGCGCCCCGCAAACCTTCGATTTCCGCCCCGGTATCGAAGGTTCCCGTCATCAACCGCTTCTTTGTTCCGGCTGGGCTTGGCACCATGGCAGCTCCTCAACCCCTGAAGGGAGGAATGTATGGACGAAAGCCATTCGCAAGAGCTGGTCAAGCATGTGAGAGAGATCGTCGAACGTCTCGACGACCTGGCGTACTACTCCGCCTCGTCGACAAGCCAGCGACTGCAACTTGCCGCCATGGCGATGCAAGGACTCGTTACCAGTATGTCGGGCGAGCTCGAAGTCGAGGCGGCCGCGAAGCGGGCTGTTCAGTACGCGGACGCCCTGATCTCGGCGCTGGAAGACGAGTAGAGACCAGGTAGAACCGCAAAAAAGCCCGCTGGCCAGAGTCACGCGGGCTTTTTTGTTGCCTATGACCCGTCCTGAATACGGTTGACACTTTTCCTGTCGAGATTGGGAGAGTGCTGTGGAGAGGGAACGGAAGCGAACGCAACGTGACTACACGCTGGCTTTTAAGTTGGCAGTTGTGGAGGCGGTGGAAAAAGGCGAACTGACGTACAAACAGGCGCAGCGCAAGTACGGCATCCAGGGCCGGTCTACAGTACTGGTACGAGACCTGCCGATTTTCGACTATCGCGTCGTTCTACACGTGCCGCGCCGGCGTGTCTGGTGTGATCAATGTGGCGGCCCGCGGCTGGAGCGCCTGGATTGGCTCGGGCGCTATCAGCGCGTGACAGCGCGCCTGGCCGAGGCTTGTGGTCGACTGTTGCGCGACTGCTCGGTGCGCGCTGTCGCCGCGTTCTATGAGCTTGGGTGGCACACGATCAAGTCCATCGACAAGGCGCGCTTGCGCGAGGCGGTGACGGAGCCGGACTGGGCCAACATCCGCTATCTGGCGATGGACGAATTTGCGCTGCATAAGGGCCACCGCTACGCCACGGTCGTCGTGGACCCGATCGGCCGGCAGGTGCTGTGGATTGGCAAGGGCCGTTCACGCGAGACGGCGCGCGCCTTCTTCGAGCAACTGCCAGCGGGCGCGGCAGAGCGGATTGAAGCGGTTGCCATCGACATGACGACGGCATATGAACTCGAGATCCGCGAGCATTGCCCGCAGGCCGAAGTCGTCTATGACTTGTTCCATATCGTGGCCAAATATGGACGCGAGGTCATTGATCGGGTTCGGGTCGATCAAGCCAATCGGCTACGCCACAACAGGCCGGCCCGACGCGTTCTGAAGTCGACGCGTTGGCTGCTGCTGCGCAATCGGGCCAATCTGAGCGAGGGTCAGGCCATTCATCTGAACGAGGTGTTGGCTGCGAACCGACCGTTGATGACGGTCTACATCCTGCGCGACGAACTCAAGCGGCTGTGGTTCTACCGCCGCCCGGGATGGGCGCAGCGGGCATGGCACAACTGGTTTGAGCAAGCGCAGCAAAGCGGTATTGGTCCGTTACAGCAGTTCGCCCATCGCTTGAGCGGCTACTGGCACGGCATTGTGGCCCGGTGCCGGCACCCGCTGAACACCAGCGTCGTCGAAGGCATCAATAACACCATCAAGGTCATCAAGCGGCGCGCTTACGGCTATCGCGATGAGGAGTACTTCTTCCTCAAAATCCGCGCTGCCTTCCCCGGTATTCCTCGATGAACCTTTTTTTTTGTGGCGCGTCCGCCGTACCGAGCAAGGATCCAATGCAAAACGCCCGACAAGCTTCATCGGGCGTTTCGGGTACCGGCCTGACGGATCAACGCATTGCGGGCATCGGATTACGGGTGAGTCGTTCTCGCGATCAGGCGCCAGCGAATCTGTCCCTGCAGTGCCCCATGAACATGGTGGTTCGGCGGGGGCAATGGTTGTTCACGTGGCGAGATGGCGCTGGAACCGCAGCCCTCGCATCGATAGATGCCCGAGTACGGAGCCTGGGCGCCAGGAGCGAGGACAAGCTCGTAGGCGGGATCTTCCTCTTGCGTGAAATAGCGGGTGTCGTTGCAGAACGGCATATTCTCCTCCTTGGAAAGGGCCGGGCAGCCATTACGCCACCAGTCGGAGAAGCTTCTGTCGGATTCGGGTTTCCTTCTTTCACATTCCATGATCAGCGCTCGTGCCTCCGAAAGGGGGCGCTCCGGCAAGGCCGTTCCGCATCGGGCGCTCCCTCAGCCAGTCCGGATTGCTGTGTTCCAAGGCGACGCCAGGCGGCGCAGGTCAACAAGGGCATCCTCTACCGCCTTGAGGCGGTAGAGGATGCCCTTTTCGCGATGATGGCGACCGTCTTCGCTTCGCGTTGGGCCAGCGCCGTCAGTTCTCTACAGAACCGAGCCTGTTTTCAGTATGAGACACGGCACGCTGGAACTAAGGTATGAACGGGCGAGGACGAGATGCATAGGGCGGTAACAGAGCCGCTGCCCCCATCAGCGGTAATGCGCCGGTCGCCGTGTCTTGTCCGAGCCTATTTCCTAGTCGGTTGTATTTGCCCGATGCCTTCACCGGCATCGGGCATTTTTTTGCCGGCGCCTTCGCGAAGCAGAGCCACGTGGGTCAGAGATGGCACAGGATGTTCACCAGCCTGCCGAACGGGTCGCGCACGAAGAAGCGGCGTACGCCCCAGGGTTCTTCGGCGATGCCGTACTCGATCGAAAAGCCTGCCTGTACGGCCTTCTCATGGACCTCGTCGAGGTTGTCGACTTCGATCGACAGGTCGGGCACCGGGGTACCGGAGCCGCCCTCGATCGCGATGCTGATCTGCGGCGTGGTGCTTTGCCCGGTTGCGTAGGTCCGGATCCAGCCGTGATCCATCACGACTTCCATGCCTAGCAGATCGCCATAGAAGGCGTGGGCTTGCTCGATGCTCGAGGCTGCGATATTGGCGACGACGCGCTTGACGGACATGGTGGTTCTCCGGCGATCAGATCTGGCGATTCTACGGTCCATCGCTCGGTTCGAGCCGTCGCCGGCGGGCCGATTCGTACATCGGACGGTTACACAGTCTTTCGTTCCGATGCCGTCAAGGAATGCCCGAGCGCGCCGTTGATAGCGGGGCGGCGCACGTGCCGCGATCGCACGATAAGACCGGGGAGCTCGAATGTTTCGCAACACCACCATTGGCGCCAGATTGTGGTGCCTGATTGTCGTCACCAATTTGATTCTGCTGATCGTCGGCGCCTTTGGCTGGCTCGGCATGTCGCGCAGCAACGATGCCACGCGGGAGATCTATCAGCATCAACTGGCCGCCGCGATGCATCTGTCCGAGGCGCGCGCGAATCAGTTGCTGGTACGCGTGCTGCTCGACCAGGCGGCCTTCGCCACCGATCCGGCCGATGCGCTGGCGCGTGCCGATACCGCGGCCGGATTCGCGCGGGCGTCGGAGAAGGCGTGGAACGCGTATCTGGCGCTTGCGCGCGGCAGGGAGGAAGACCGCGCCGCGGAGTTGGTGTCGTCGCGCCGGGAGGCGCTGCACAAGCAAGGTGTCGAGCCGATGATCGCCGCGCTGAAGGCGGGCGATCGCGAGCGCGTGATGGCGCTGGTGCTCGATACGATTCCGAAGCTCGATATCGCGTTCACTTCGGCCAATGTCGAACTGAACAAGCTGCAGACCGCCGCGGCAGAGGCCGTCTATCAGGATTCGCAGCAGCGCTATGCCAAGCTGCGCGCGTGGTCGCTGGCGCTGCTGGCCCTGGGTCTGGCATTCAGTACTGTCTTTGCCTGGCGGCTGCGCGGATCGATCGTCGGTCCGCTCGATATTGCGATCGGGCGTTTCGAGCGGATCGCCCGCGGCGATCTGAGCGCGGCCCGGGCTTTCGTTACGCCGCCACAGCGGGATGGTCGTGCTGCGGGCCGTGACAGCGGCATGGCGGGAGAGGAGAGCCGCAACGAGACCAGCCGCATGCTGGCCATGCTGGCGCGCATGGAGGCGAGTCTGGCCGGCATGGTGGGCGAGGTGCGACACGGCGCCGATGCCATCGCTGCGGCGAGCCGGCAGATCGCGATGGGCAACGCGGATCTGTCGCAACGGACCGAGGAACAGGCGGCCTCGCTGGAGCAGACTGCGTCGAGCATGGAGCAGCTGACCGGCACGGTGCGTCAGACGGCCGACAATGCGCGCGAAGCGGATGCGCTGGCCGGCGACGCCAGCGGGCTGGCGGAGCGGGGCGGGGAAGCGGTCACGCGCGTGGTCGACACCATGCAGGCAATCGACGCCAGCGCCAACAAGATCGTCGACATCATTGACGTGATCGAGAAGATCGCATTCCAGACCAATATCCTGGCGCTGAACGCGGCGGTGGAGGCCGCGCGTGCCGGCGAACATGGCCGCGGCTTTGCCGTGGTGGCGGGCGACGTGCGCGATCTGGCGCAGCGCTGCGCGACCGCGTCCAAGGAAATTCGTGGGCTGATCGACGAGTCGGTGCGCAATGTCCGCGCCGGCAGCGATATCGTCGCCGATGCGGGCCGCGCGATGGAGGACATCGTTGGCGCGGTGCGCCGTGTCAGCGCGATCGTCGGTGGCATCAACACCGCGTCGATGGAGCAGTCGCAGGGAATCGAGCAGGTGAACCAGGCGGTGACCCAGATGGACAGCATGACGCAGCAGAATGCCGCGCTGGTCGAGGAGGCGGCCGCTGCGGCGACCTCGCTCGAGGACCAGGCGCAGCGCCTGACAGGCCTGATGGCGCGCTTCCGCCTCGCGTGAATTTCACGTAACGACCTGAATCGCCTGAATCCCGCCGTCCGGCCGGCGGTGCGGATGGCCGGGCGGCATGGCTGGTGTACAGTGGCGGCCTGCATTTCGTTACCACAGGAACAGGAGACATGACCGAGTTTGTTGCAACCGAAGTCGTCGGCGGTGTCGGTTATCTGACGCTGACTCGCCCTCAGGCCCTGAACGCCCTGTCTCTCGACATGGTGCGCGCCTTGACGCAGGCGCTGGACCAGTGGGCGGCCGACCCAGGCGTTGTCGCGGTGGTGGTCGCCGGCGCGGGCGGCAAGGCCTTCTGCGCGGGCGGCGACATCCGTTTCTTCCATCAGGCCGCGCTGGCCGGCGACCCGATGCTGGACCGTTTCTTCGTCGAGGAATACGCGCTCAATCACAAGATCCACCGCTATCCGAAGCCCTATATCGCGCTGATGGATGGCGTGGTGATGGGCGGCGGCATGGGCATCTCGCAGGGAGCGCGGCGGCGTCTGGTCACCGAGCGCACCAAGATGGCGATGCCCGAGACCAATATCGGCCTGTTTCCCGACGTGGGTGGCGGATGGTTCCTGGCGCGCACGCCGGGCCGCCTCGGCGAGTATCTGGGCCTGACCGGCAACGTGATTCACGCGGCCGACGCGCTGTACGCCGGTCTGGCCGACGCCTTCGTGCCGAGCAACGCGCTGGCCGAACTCGTGGCGTCGCTGCGTGCCGGCAACTTTGGCAGCGGCGACGAGGTGCTGGCTGCGGTCGACGCCTGCAGCGCCGAGCATCGCGCCGCCTGCGACCCGGCGACCGGCATGCTGGCGCGCCAGCGCGAGACAATCGACGCGGCCTTTGGCGCTGCCACGGTGCAAGAAATTGTTGCCATCGTCAGCGATGCCACGGACGACTGGTCCGCGCAGACGGCCGCCGCCCTGCGTACGCGCTCCCCGCTGATGCTGTGCGTGACGCTGGAACAGATCCGCCGCGCGCGGACGATGGCGCTCGAGGACGAACTGCGCATGGAGCTCGACATGATGCACGACGTGTTCCGCTACGGCGATGGCGTCGAGGGCATCCGCGCACTGGCAATCGACAAGGACCACGCACCGAAGTGGCGGCCGGCCCGGCTCGACGAGGTGGAGCGCAACAAGGTGCTCGCCTTCTTCGACAGTCCGTGGCGGGCTGACGAGCACCCACTCGCCGGCCTGCGGCCCTGAGCCGCCGCGCGCTTCGGCGCACGCGAGCCTGCCTGCGCACGGCTGAAACGACATCGGGTTAGAGTGTGGTCTGGGCGCGGGCCGGCGATCGCTGGTCCCGCGCCTTTCGGCAGTCTTTCCTTTCCCCGTCTCTTTCAGAAAAGGAAGCACGATGAGCACTCCTCGCGACGTCGCGGTACTGGTGGGCAGTCTCCGCAAGGAATCCTTCAATCGCAAGCTGGCATTGGCGCTGGCGCAGTTGGCGCCGCCCGAGCTCAAGCTCGAGATCGTCGAGATCGGTCAGCTGTCGCTCTACAACCAGGACGACGACGACAACCCGCCGGCGCCGTGGACTGCGTTCCGTGACCGGATTCGCCGCGCCGATGCGGTGCTGTTCGTCACTCCGGAATACAACCGCTCGGTGCCGGCGCCGCTGAAGAACGCCATCGACGTGGGATCCCGCCCGTACGGGCAGAGTGCATGGGATCGCAAGCCGGGAGCCGTGATCAGCGCGTCGCCTGGGGCGATTGGCGGATTTGGCGCCAATCACCATCTGCGCCAGTCGCTGGTGTTTCTCAATGTGCCGGTGCTCCAGATGCCGGAGGCCTATATCGGTGGTGTCGACAAGCTGTTCGATGAGCAGGGCAATATTGGCAACGAATCGACACGTGCCTTTCTGGGCAAATTCCTGACGACCTTTGCGGCCTGGGTGGAGCGCAACGCCGCAAGCTGACCGTGACGGCGCGGCCGCCTGGAGACCCCCCTCTCGTAGGGGGAGTCTCAAGATAGCGAAAACGGCGCCGACAATGCTGATATGGATGCAAGCGACAATTCCTCCGATTTCCCGGAAGGGGCGGCCAACGCCGAACTGGTCGGGTGCTGGGCCACTGCCTCGCCGCAGTTGCTGGCGACCGTGCTGAACAACGCCATCGATGCCGAGGATCTATCCGGCTTCGCGGCGCTGCTGTCCGACATCGCCCGCGACCGTGGGCTCAAGGGCAATCGCGGCGCGCACCAGTCGATCTACGACATGCCGTATGCGAGTCTGCTGCCACGCCAGCAGCACCTGCTGGCCGACGCCTTCGACCTGTTCGTCAAGCTTGGGCTGGAACTGCAGCCCCGGCAGCAGCGGCTGAACGACTGAGCCGCCGAGTGAGCAGGGGTGCCGGCGGTTTCCATCCGGTCGAGTCGGTGCCCTTCGCCCGCGATTGTGCGTGCAGGCAGTGGGGCGATGCGACGTGGCTGCGGGTGGTAAACTTGCCGGTTTTCCTCGTTCCCGTCGACGTACGGGATAGTCGACCCAAGTCATGTCCGAATCGCTAGCCGCCAGCATGGCGCCGGCTCCGGCAGGTCCCGGGAAGGTCAATCCGAGGCGCATTTCGGTTGCGCCGATGATGGACTGGACTGACCGCCATTGCCGCACCCTTCATCGTCAACTGAGCCGCCACACCTGGCTGTACACCGAGATGGTGACGACCGGTGCGCTGCTGCATGGCGATGTCGCGCGCCATCTGGACTTCGATCCGGCCGAGCAGCCGGTCGCGCTGCAGCTGGGCGGCAGCGAGCCGGCCGATCTGGCGGCCTCCGCCAAGCTGGGCGAGCGTTGGGGCTATGCCGAAATCAATCTGAATTGCGGCTGTCCGTCGGAACGCGTCCAGCGGGGGGCGTTCGGCGCCTGCCTGATGGCCGAGCCGCAGCTGGTCGCGGACTGCGTGCGCGCGATGCGCGACGCGGTATCCGTGCCCGTCACCGTCAAGCACCGCATCGGCATCGACACGATCGAACATTACGATTTCGTGCGGGATTTCGTGGGCACGATCGCGGAGGCCGGCTGCCAGACCTTTATCGTCCATGCGCGCAACGCGATCCTGAAGGGGCTCAGCCCCAAGGAAAACCGCGAGATTCCTCCGTTGCGCTACGAGGTCGCCTACCAGCTGAAGCGGGAATTTCCGCACCTCGAAATCCTGATCAATGGCGGCATCACTCGCTACGACGAGATCGACGCGCATCTGCGCCATGTCGATGGCGTGATGATCGGTCGAGAGGCCTATCATCAGCCGTTCCTGCTGGCCGAGGTCGATCGCCGTTACTACGGCGATACGGCGCCGTCGCCGTCACGCCTCGATGCCGAGCTGGCGATGCAGCGCTATATCGGTGACCTGGTGGAGCGGGGCGGGTATATGGGCGCGGCGACACGACATATGCTGGGCCTGTATCGCGGCGTGGCCGGCGGGCGAGGCTGGCGGCGCGTGCTGTCCGACGCGCGCCGGATGAACGCGATCCGTACGCGGGACGGCGTCGACGCGCTGTTCGAGGAGGCGCGCAGCCATCTGCATGCCGAACGCCCGCTGCAGGCGGCGTGACCGAAGGACGGTCGCGGCGTAGTTCTAGCGGCGGGATGGCCCGCAGATTGGAGGCCAGACTCTAATTTCGAAACCGGCATGGTGCCCGATGCCCCGTGCGGCTGTGCTCGAGGCACTTTCGGCGCAGGTTTCGGCGATCCCGGGCACCAGGAAAGGGATTCCCCTAGATAGCCAAGCCGATTCCGATTTTCTTAAACTGTCTGTGCCCTCGAATACAGGGCTTTCTTCAACTGATTTTGGAGCCCGCCTTGCGCGGGCTTTTTTTGTGCCGGGCCTCGCCGGTCGCTCGTCCTTTCGTTTACCCGAATAGTGCTTGGCGGCGATGACAGTTACATTGCAATTGCCTTCAGGGCATTGAGATCGCAAGAGTTTAAGAGTCCGCCGTGTGCGGACTTTTTTTTGCCTGGCGCTCCCCGCAGCCGTCCTCCCTTCCCGTCGTCCGTCCGCCGCTCCCCCCGTCTGCCGCTCGCGTTCTACCCGTTTTGCACGATGTCGGGCAGCAACGCCGCGGCCAGCAGTTCACGTTTACCTCATCCAAAGAGATGACCCCCCAACCGGGTGATGGCAAGATGGAGCCCAAAACGACAACAAGACTTGGCCTCGGAGGGTGGAATGGAAGAAGACGGCTTGTTTGGTGTCGCGTTCGAAGGCTTCCGCGTCGTCTGGGTGGTCGAGCGGTTGCAGAACGGTACCTGGACCGCGCGCTACTGCTGGCATCGCGGCACCGATGCGGCGGCGGCCGCCGCCCTGCAGACCGACGTGCTGAACGGCAGGAGCCGAAGACTGCCGGGCACCTATCAGACCGAAAAGGAAACGCTCGATGCGATCCACGAGGCAATCCGGCTCGAAGCCCGGTGGTCTTGATGGCGATCCGGCTGCACGAAAATTTTTGTGCGTAGTACTAGCCATCGCCAAACGAAGTTTGTATAATCTTGGTTTCCGTCGAGCAGTACTGACGACGGTGCTACGGTGGCTGTAGCTCAGTTGGTAGAGTCCAGGATTGTGATTCCTGTCGTCGTGGGTTCGAGTCCCATCAGCCACCCCAAGATCCCTTGCAAACAGCCGCTCATCGAGCGGCTGTTTTGCTTTGTGGAGTTTGCGGGCGAGGGCGCTCGTGGTTCTCAGACCAACCGAGCAGCGGCCTTGGTGATCGTCCACCCGACACCGACACACAAGGCGATCCAACCGGCTGCGATCAGTGCGACATCGTGCCAGTTCATGGTGCGGCGACCGGGACGAAGTAGCTTGATGGTGTCGTCGGACGAAGGCATGGCCGTCTCCTTCGAAAAGCATGGGAAAAGGCTAGGCCAAGCTTCGACGAATTCACGGTCCGAGTTGTAAAGGTTTGTTGCGATGCGCAAGAGGCGTCGCTTGCCGCCGGGCCGCCGTATCTCTCGCTTCGCGCTGACGCCGGTTCACGCTGGCAACGCAGTCGATCTTGTCGCGGCAGTCGCACGAGCGACGCTTGCTCAGGCGTTCAGCTTCACTCCCGGCTGATCGAGTTCGAGCATCCGGCAGATCGCGGCCATGCTGCCGACCATCGTGCGGCGCTGGGCGCCCTGGTAGATGCGGACACCTTTGGACTGGCGGAACGGCGTCGGCTTGACGGGGTAGCGGGTCAGGGAGCGGTCGGCTTGCAGCATGGTGGTCCTCTTTGGTAAGGCGTCAGCGGAAGTCTTGCGGCAACACGGGGCCCTGCGGCTCGTGTGGCTGCATGACTGAGTTGGCGCCAAGGCGGCGGCGCCTGCCGGATTGCTTCGTTGCGCTAGAAGCCGGACTGGCGGATCAGTCCGACGGCGATGCCTTCGAGCGAGAATTCCTCTCGTCCAGGCTGCACGATGATGTTGGCGAAGTCGGGGTTCTCGGCGATCAGCTCGATGGCATCGCCGCGGTGCTTGAGCCGCTTGACGGTTACGTCTTCGCCGATGCGGGCCACCACGATCTTGCCGTTGGCGGCGTCCTGCGCGCGTTTGACCGCCAGCAGATCGCCATCGAAGATGCCGGCGTCGCGCATGCTCATGCCGCGCACGCGCAGCAGGTAGTCGGGGCGCTCGTCGAAGACCGACGCGTCGACCTGATATTGGCGGTCGATATGTTCGGCCGCCAGGATCGGGCTGCCGGCGGCGACGCGGCCCACCAGCGGCAGCGTCAACTGCATCACCCCCGCCATCGGCAGCGAGAACTGGTCCGGCATTTCGGAGTCGCTGCGGTTGACCTTGAGCCGGATGCCGCGCGAAGCGCCGGGGGTCAGCTCGATCACGCCCTTGCGAGCCAGCGCGCGCAGGTGTTCTTCGGCCGAGTTCGGCGACGAGAAGCCGAATTCCGCAGCGATCTCGGCGCGGGTCGGCGGAATGCCGGTCTGCCGGATGGTATTGCGGATCAGGTCGAAGATCTGCTGCTGCCGGGGTGTCAGAGTCGCCATGGCTTGTCCGTGTTGTTGTATCCGGTGGCGGTCCCGTCGTCGCCGCGAGCCGTGAGGCGCGCGGGGAGGGAGTGTCGAGGACCGTCATGTGCAACACTGTACGTTTGAACAGTGTGCTGTGATTTTATACAGTATCGGTCGAAGTGCAAGAGGAATTTGCATCGTCGTCCACTTTCGGTTGCGTGCGGTCCGGCCGCGGGGGCAGGGCAAGACCGTAGGGGAGTGCCCTGTCCCGGCGGGTACAATCGCCGCCTGTTTACGAACATCTCGTGCCCATGACCCTGCCTCGCGTAATCGTTCTCGCCACCGGCGGCACCATCGCCGGTTCTTCGTCCAGCGCCGCCAGCAGCGCCCGTTATCAGGCGGCGACGGTGCCGGTGTCGGCGCTGCTCGATGCCGTGCCTGCGCTCAAGGACGTGGCCCGGATCGAGGCGGAACAGCTTGCGCAGGTCGACAGCAAGGACATGTCGTTCGCGCTGTGGGGGCGGCTCGCGGAGCGGGTTCATCACTGGTCCACGCAGCGCGACGTGGCCGGCATCGTCATTACGCACGGCACCGATTCGCTGGAAGAAACGGCGATGCTGCTGCACCTGGCCGGCGTGGCCAGCGTGCCGGTGGTGCTGACCGCCGCGATGCGGCCAGCCACCTCGCTGTCGGCCGATGGGCCGCTGAATCTGCTCGATGCGGTCCGCGTCGCGGCGCATCCGGATGCCGCGGGCAAGGGCGTGCTGGTGGTTCTCAATCAGGAGATCCATGCCGGGCGCGACGCGGTCAAGGCGCATACCTCGGCTGTCGACGCGTTCGCATCGCCGGCCGCCGGGCCGATCGGGCTGGTGCAGGATGCGCTGGTGCGTTTCACGCGCGCACCGCTGCGGCTGCCGCGGCAGGCCTTGCCGCTGCCGCGGCAGTGGCCGGCGGTCGAAATCGTCGCCAGCTATGCGGAGCCGAGCCGCGTGCTGGTCGATGCGCTGGTGGCCGGCGGCGTGCGTGGGGTGGTGGTGGCCGCCGCCGGCAATGGGTCGATCCACGAGACGCTGCTCGCCGCGCTTGCCGATGCGGCGCGGGCCGGTGTCGCGGTGGTGCGCAGCACGCGCACCGGGGCCGGCAATGTGATTGCGCCGACGCAGCCGAATCCGGCCGCCGGGGCCTTCGTGTCGGCCGGCGATCTGAATCCGTACAAGGCCAGGGTGGCGCTGCTGCTGGCGCTCGGGGCGGAACCGGCTCTCGCGGGCGATCCGGTACGGCTGCAGCAGTTCTTTACGCAGATCTGAGGCGGACGGCGCGTACGCGCAGCACCGCCGTTGCGGCCGCGATCCCATGCTGCTTGCCGCCGTGGCCGTTCCGGGCTATACTCGCGGGCTATTTAACCCTTGCTGCACCGGACTTGACGCCCGGGCGGCTTATCCCAAAAGGAGCGTCAATGCGTCATTACGAAATCGTATTCATCGTCCATCCGGACCAGAGCGAGCAAGTGCCGGCCATGATCGAGCGTTACAAGACGCTGGTCACGTCGCAGAACGGCCAGGTGCATCGCGTGGAAGACTGGGGCCGTCGTCAACTGGCCTACATGATCCAGAAGCTGGCCAAGGCTCACTACGTTTGCCTGAACATCGAGTGCGGCAAGGACACGCTGGCTGAGCTCGAACACGCGTTCAAGTTCAACGACGCCGTGCTGCGCCACCTGATCGTCCAGACGAAGAAGGCCGAGACGGCCCCGTCGCCGATGATGAAGGAAGTCCAGCGCGAAGAAGCCCGCAAGGCTTCGCAGCAAACCAGCGAAGGCCAGGCCGCCTGAGTGCGGTCTGCTGTGTGCGGTTCGCTCCGGCATGACCGGGGCGGCATGCGAGGGGCGGTGGCGCGATGAACCAGCTGAGGCTGCACGCCACCCTTGTCGAGCGCGACGCGCTGCGCTACACGCCGGCCGGCATCCCCGTCGTCAATTGCCTGTTGCAATACGGCGGCGAGGTGGTCGAAGCGCAGACGCCGCGGCAGGTCGAGTTCGCGATCGCCGCGATGGGCGTCGGTCCCGTCGGCCAGCACCTCGAGCGTACGCCGCTCGGCACGGTGCTCGACTGCGAAGGCTTTCTCGCCCGCAAGCACCGCAACAGCAAGGCTCTCGTCTTTCACATCACTGGATGTAAAGCATTCGTAAAGGATTGAACCATGGCATTCGTCAAACGTGACAACAAGAACAAGAAGCGCTTCCAGCAGCAGAACCCGCTGTTCAAGCGCAAGCGCTTCTGCCGCTTCACCGTGGCCGGCGTCGAACAGATCGACTACAAGGATCTGGACACGCTGAAGGACTTCATCGGCGACAACGGCAAGATCACGCCGGCTCGTCTGACCGGCACCAAGGCGCACTATCAGCGTCAGCTCGACACGGCAATCAAGCGCGCCCGCTTCCTGGCGCTGCTGCCGTACACCGACCTGCACAAGAACTGATCGCCTGGTCGCTAAGGAGAAAACACGATGCAAGTCATTCTGCTGGAAAAAGTCGTCAACCTGGGCAACCTGGGTGACATCGTCCGCGTCAAGGATGGTTACGCCCGTAACTTCCTGATCCCGTCCAAGCGTGCCCGCCGCGCGACGCAGACCGCCATCGAGGAATTCGAGGCCAAGCGCGCCGAGCTGGAGAAAGCCGCCGCCGAGAAGCTGGCCGCTGCGCAAGCCGAAGGCGAGAAGCTGAGCGGCCTGACCGTCCAGATCACGCAGAAGTCGGGCGTGGACGGCCGTCTGTTCGGCTCGGTGACCAACGCCGACATCGCCGAAGCGCTGGCTGGCCAGGGCTTCAAGCTCGAGAAGGCGCAGGTTCGTCTGCCGAACGGTCCGCTGAAGATGGTCGGCGACTATCCGATCAGCGTGTCGCTGCACACGGACGTCGCGGTCGACATCACCGTCTCGGTGCTGGGCGAGCACGTCTAAGCTTGCCGGCCGCGACCGGCGCGACTTCCGCTCGCGCCGCCGCGGCCAGGTCAGCACGAAAGCAGCAAAACGCAGCAAGAAGGCAGGAGCAGGCTGACAGCCGCTTCTGCCTTTTTTCTTTGGGCCGCCGGCTCGCATGCGCGCGGCGCGCACGGCGCCACCATCATCCGCTCGCCCCGCCCGCCGAGAATCGCTCGGCCCAGCGCGAGCAGGCCGCTATAATTGCCCCCCATGAACGCGCCCGTCGCCGATCCCCAACTCGACAATCTCAAAGTCCCGCCGCACTCCATCGAGGCCGAGCAATCGGTGCTGGGTGGCCTGCTGCTGGATAACGCGGCCTGGGACCGCATCGCCGATTTCCTGTCCGAGGCGGACTTCTATCGCTTCGACCACCGGATGATCTTCCAGAGCATCGCGCGGCTGATCTCGGACACCAAGCCGGCCGACGTGATCACGGTCTACGAGATGCTGCAGGTGGCCGGCAAGGCCGAGGAGGTCGGCGGTCTCGCGTATCTGAACTCGCTCGCGCAGAACACGCCGAGCGCGGCCAATATCCGCCGCTACGCGGAGATCGTCCGCGAGCGTTCGGTGCTGCGCAAACTGGTCACGGTGGCCGACGACATCGCGACCTCGGCGTTCGCGCCGAAGGGCCGCGAAGTTCGCGAGCTGCTGGACGAGGCCGAATCCAAGGTGTTCGCGATCGCCGAGGAGGGCTCGCGCGGGCAGAAGGGCTTCCAGGAGATCCAGCCGCTGCTGACGCAGGTGGTCGAACGGATCGACGAGCTGTATCACCGCGATACCACCACCGATGTCACGGGCGTGCCGACCGGCTTTATCGACCTGGACCGGATGACCAGCGGCATGCAGCCGGGCGACCTGATCATCGTCGCCGGCCGTCCATCGATGGGCAAGACCGCGTTCTCGCTGAATATCGGCGAGCACGTGGCGGTGGAGCAGGGGCTGCCGGTGGCGGTGTTCTCGATGGAAATGGCCGGCACGCAGCTGGCGATGCGGATGCTGGGCTCGGTCGGCCGGCTCGATCAGCATCGCTTGCGTACCGGGCGGCTGCTCGACGAGGACTGGCCGCGGCTGACGCATGCGATCCAGCGGATGAACGACGCGCAGCTGTTCATCGACGAGACGCCCGCGCTCAATCCGATGGAACTGCGCGCGCGCTCGCGCCGGCTGGCGCGGCAATGCGGACAGCTCGGCCTGATCATCATCGACTATCTGCAGCTGATGTCGGGCTCGGGCGGCGGCGAGAACCGCGCGACCGAAATCTCGGAGATCTCGCGTTCGCTCAAGGGCCTGGCCAAGGAGCTCAACTGCCCGGTGATCGCGCTGTCGCAGCTGAACCGAAGCCTGGAACAGCGGCCCAACAAGCGCCCGGTGATGTCCGACCTGCGAGAATCGGGCGCCATCGAACAGGATGCCGACGTGATCCTGTTCATCTATCGCGACGAGGTCTACAACCCCGACTCGCAGGACAAGGGCACCGCCGAAATCATCATCGGCAAGCAGCGTAACGGTCCGATCGGCACCGTGCGCCTGACCTTCCTGGGCCAGTTCACCAAGTTCGACAACTTCAGCGGCGGCCCGGCGTTCTTCGACAACGATACCTGACCGCGCCTGCATCGCCGGCTGGCGGCACGCTTTGCTGTGGCGGCACACAAAGCGTACGTCGCGCATCGACTACCCTGTAGAATATTGCTTTTCCGTGACAGCCGGCGGCGACGCCGGCTGTTGCACGATCTCTCCCGCAATCCAGTACTTCCCAACGAGACGGCGCGCTGGCGCGCCGCGACAAGGAACAGCCATGTTCGGCCGATTCATGCCCACCGAGGGCAAGTTCTTCGAATACTTCAACCAGCACGCCGACTGCGCGGTCACCGCATCGCGCGAACTGGAAACGCTGATCAACGATCTCGGCAACGCCGAAGCCCATGCGCGGCGCGTGCAGGCCACCGAGAAGAAGGCGGACCGGATCACGCACGACACCATCGATCTGCTGCACAAGACCTTCATCACGCCGCTCGACCGGGACGAGATCCACAAGCTGATCACGACCATGGACGACATCCTCGACCTGATGGAGGACGTGGCCGAGACCATCACGCTGTACGACGTGACCAGCCTGACCGACGAGGCCCGCAAGCTCGCCTCGATCTGCGTGCAGTGCTGCGAACTGGTCAAGATCGCGGTCGGCCTGCTCGAGGACATGGGCAACGCCAGCACGATCCTGAAGACGGCCCAGCAGATCGACCAGCTCGAATCCGAGGCTGACCGGTTGATGCGCGGGGCGATTTCCAAGCTGTTCCGCGACGAGACCGACGTCAAGCGGCTGATCAAGATGAAGGCCATCTTCGAGCAGCTCGAGACGATCACGGACAAGTGCGAGGACGTGGCCAACATCATCGAAGGCATCGTGCTGGAAAACGCCTGAGCGCGCCAACCGGAACTCGGCATGCAGACTGTACAAATGAGCTTGTGGGTGATCGTCCTGCTGGTGACGCTCGCCTTGCTGTTCGATTTCATGAACGGCTTTCACGACGCCGCGAACTCGATCGCGACCGTGGTGTCGACCGGTGTGCTCAAGCCCCACCACGCGGTGGCGCTGGCCGCCGTCTGCAACGTGGTCGCGATCTTCGTCTTCCATCTGAAGGTGGCGGCCACGGTCGGCACCGGCACCATCGACGTCAATATCGTCGACCACTATGTCGTCTTCGGCGCGCTGGTCGGGGCCATCGCGTGGAACCTGATCACCTGGTACTACGGCATCCCGTCCTCGTCGTCGCACGCGCTGATCGGCGGCCTGGTCGGCGCGGCGGTGGCCAAGGCGGGCACCGGGGCGCTGGTCGCCAGCGGCCTGCTGAAGACCGTCGCCTTTATCCTGATCTCGCCGCTGATGGGCATGCTGCTCGGCTCGCTGCTGATGCTGGTGGTCGGCTGGACCTTCTTCCGCACGCCGCCGTCGCGCGTGGACCGCTGGTTCCGCCGCCTGCAGCTGGTCTCGGCCTCGCTGTACAGCCTGGGCCACGGCGGCAACGATGCGCAGAAGACCATCGGCATCATCTGGATGCTGCTGATCGCCAGCGGCCACGTGATGCAGAGCGCCACCGAGCCGCCGACCTGGGTCATCGTCAGCTGCTATGTCGCGATCGGCATGGGTACGCTGTTCGGCGGCTGGCGAATCGTGCGGACCATGGGGCAGAAGATTACCAAGCTCAAGCCGGTGGGCGGCTTCTGCGCGGAGACGGGCGGCGCGATCTCGCTGTTCCTCGCTTCGACGCTGGGCGTGCCGGTCTCGACCACGCATACGATCACCGGCGCCATCGTCGGCGTCGGCTCGGTGCGCAAGACCTCGGCGGTGCGCTGGGGCGTGGCGGGCAATATCGTCTGGGCGTGGGTGCTGACCATTCCGGCGTCGGCGTTCATGTCGGCGATTGCCTGGTGGATCGGGCGGCATCTGCTGTGAGATCCGCCCGTAGGGGCAACCGATGAAACGAAAGGCCAGGCATTTGCCTGGCCTTTGTCATTGGCGCGCCGTCTCCCGGCCGGTGCTGCCGACTCAGCGGTTGGCGAAGGCGGCGATCGGATCGTCGTCGTCCGGTACCGGCGCGGCGGGTACCGGCGGCGGCGATGCGGGCACGGCCGGAACCGCCGGCATTGGCGGAGGAATCGGCGTGCTCGGCGCAACCGGTACCGCGGCGTTGGCGATGCGCCGCGCACCGTTGTAGCGCGACGCCCAATAGGGCTTGGTCATGTCCTCGAGCCGCACGGTGCCGCCGGTCGACGGTGCGTGAACGAAGCGGTTCTGGCCCACGTAGATGCCGACATGCGAATTGGCGCGTCCCGTCGTGTTGAAGAAGACCAGATCGCCCGAGGCGACCTGTTCGCGCGCCAGCGGCGTGCCGCGGCCGCCCATGGCCTCGGTGGTGCGCGGCAGGTTGACATTGGCCGCGCGCGCTACGACATAGCGGACCAGGCCGCTGCAGTCGAAGCCGGAATCGGGGGTATTGCCGCCGTAGCGGTAGGGCGTGCCGACCAGCGACATTGCCTGGATCGAGATCTCTTCGAGGCCGGCGCTGGGCTCGACGATCGGCGCGCGCGGCGTGCCGCGGGCATGGCCGCCGTGGCGCGACGGTGGCGTGCTGGCGCAGGCGGCGAGCAGCAGCGCGAGGGCGCCCAGCAGCAGCGGGCGCGTGCCGATCGCCGCCGCGCGCGGCGACGGGAGCGATGGGATCGATGGAAGCAAGGAAAGAAGGCCGGTGCAGGTCGATCGCATGGACTGGTGGGCCAGCCGGTGCGGGTCCATCGACCGGGGCATCGTTGCGAACGATGCCCGGATGGCTACCAGCGCAACTGCGCGTCGTAGGTGCCGGTGCCGACGGTCATGGACCTGGGCTGGCCGTTGTAAGTGGCGTGCACATTGTAGCGGCCCTCCGGCGCCTTGATCAGGCAGCGCGGCCCTTCGGTACGAAATCGCGCCACTTCGTGGCCTTCGCGCATCAGTCGTACTTCGACATCGGCCAGATATTCGCCGCTCGCGCCCTGCGTAAACAGCACGCCCATATTGAACTGCTTCTGGCGCGCGGCGAGCCGCCGCTGCTCGTCCTCGCCGACGCCGCCGCAGACATAGCTGACCGCGCCGACGGTGCGGATCACCGGCTCGTTGACCGGTGGGGCGGCCACCGGTGCAGGGGCAGGCGTGGGAGTCTGCATCGCGGGCGGGACAATGCCGGGCGCCGGCGCGGTAGCCGCCGGCGGGGGCGCCGCGGCCGGTTCGGAGATGGCCTGCGCGTGCAACAGGCCGGGCGCGGCCGCCGCGCCCGTCGCCACCGCACAAGGGATCAGCGCGCGGCAGGCGCGCAGCCAGCGATCGGCTGGCATGGCTCGCCTCGCTCCGCTCACAGCACGTCCGCCGCGTGGTCGGCCAGGCGCGAACGCTCGCCGCGGGCCAGCGTGATATGGCCGCTGTGGCTCCAGCCCTTGAAGCGGTCGACCACGAAGGTCAGGCCCGACGAGCCCTCGGTCAGGTACGGCGTGTCGATCTGCGCGATGTTGCCGAGGCAGACGATCTTGGTGCCGGGGCCCGCGCGCGTGACCAGCGTCTTCATCTGCTTGGGCGTCAGGTTCTGCGCCTCGTCGATGATGACGAACTTGTTGACGAAGGTGCGGCCGCGCATGAAGTTCATGCTCTTGACCTTGATGCGCGAGCGGATCAGTTCCTGCGTGGCGGCGCGCCCCCATTCGCCGGCGCTGTCGTCGCTCTTCTGCAGCACCTCGAGGTTGTCGTCGAACGCGCCCATCCACGGCTGCATCTTCTCTTCCTCGGTACCCGGCAGGAAGCCGATGTCCTCGCCGACCGGCACGGTCGCCCGCGTGACGATGATCTCGTTGTACAGCTTCTGGTCCAGCACCTGCTCGAGCCCCGCGGCCAGCGCCAGCAGCGTCTTGCCGGTACCAGCCTGGCCGAGCAGCGTGACAAAGTCGATGTCGGGGTTCATCAGCAGGTTCAGCGCGAAGTTTTGCTCGCGGTTGCGCGCGGTCACGCTCCAGACGTTGTTCTTGTGGTGCGTGTAGTCCTTCAGCGTCTGCAGCAGCGCGGTCTTGCCGTTGATTTCCTTGACCTGCGCATACAGCGGCAGGCTGCCGTCCATCGGCTCGAGGTAGACGAACTGGTTGACCAGGAACGAGGGCACCAGCGGGCCGGTCAGCCGGTAGAACATCGCGCCGGTCTTCGGGTCCTGCCAGCTTTCGACGCCCTTGCCGTGCCGGGTCCAGAAATCGTTGGGCAGCACCATCACGCCGGAGTACAGCAGGTCCTTGTCCTCGAGGACCTGGTCGTTGAAATAGTCCTCGGCGGGAAGGCCCAGCGCCCGGGCCTTGATCCGCATGTTGATGTCCTTGGACACCAGCACGACGTCGCGTTCGGGATGCTGCTGCCGCAGCGCGCTGACCACGGCCAGGATCTGGTTGTCGGCCTTGCCCTCCGGCAGGCCTTCGGGCAGCTTGGTATCGTTCAGGCGCGTCTGGAAGAACAGCGTCCCCTGCGCGTCGCGGTTGCCCAGCTTGGCCAGCGGCAAGCCTTCGTCGAGCACGCCGTCGGTGCCGGCCACCAGCGCGTCGAGCGTGCGGCTGACCGCGCGCGCGTTGCGGGCGACTTCGCTCATGCCCTTCTTGTGGTTGTCCAGCTCCTCGAGCGTCATCATTGGCAGATAGATGTCGTGCTCTTCGAAGCGGAACAGCGAGGTCGGATCGTGCATCAGCACATTGGTGTCGAGCACGAACAGCTTGGCGGGGCCGGTGTCCTTGCGCTGGCGGCGGCCGGTGGTGCCGGTGCTCGGTTTGACCAGGGATACCGGCGAGGCC
Source organism: Cupriavidus gilardii (assembly GCF_013347325.1). Classification (NCBI taxonomy): domain Bacteria; kingdom Pseudomonadati; phylum Pseudomonadota; class Betaproteobacteria; order Burkholderiales; family Burkholderiaceae; genus Cupriavidus; species Cupriavidus gilardii. The sequence continues at coordinate 1,256,611 of NZ_CP054626.1, forward strand.
GGCGTCGTCGATACCGGGGCGCTCGGCACGTCTTTCGCGCGGGCGCGCGTGCCGGCGGCACGGGCCTGCACCGCGGGCGCGGCGACTTCGCTGGGTCCGCTTTCAAGCAGGGCCACGCGTTCCAGGGCCGGAACGGGCTTCTTGGCCTGCGTCGCGGACTTGGTCAACCTTGCAACCGGAGCGAACTCGCTCGGGTCCAGCAGTTGTGCAGGCTTGGCGGGCATGGTCGGCAGCGGCATGCTGGGCGTTCCTTTCAGGGGGAGGGAAAACGGGGCGGGGCCGCGCACAGACGAAAAAGCCGCCGGGCCCGTTGAGCGGGCGAGGCGGCTTGTCTTGTGCGGGCGGACGACACGGCAGTTCCGCTACCGGCCCTGGGCATCGTGCGCCTGGGCCGGAGGGGAGAAGCAGCGTGGCAACCAGAATCTGAACTCATTACGGGGCAATGTATCCGAACGATTTCCGTTTGGCAATTGCCCAGGTGAAGGTCACATCGCGCGCACCAGTTCGAGCACTTCGTCGACGTGGCTGGGCACCTTGATGCCGCGCAGCTCATGGCGCAGCTTGCCCTTGCCGTCGATCACGAAGGTGCTGCGCTCGATGCCGCGCACCTCCTTGCCATAGAGCTTTTTCATCTTGATGACATCGAACAGCTGGCACAGCGCCTCGTCGGCATCCGAGATCAGCTCGAACGGCAGCTCCAGCTTGGCCTTGAAATTCTCGTGCGACTTCATGCTGTCGCGCGAGACGCCGAACACCACCGCGCCGGCGGCCTCGAAGGCTTCGTGCTGATCGCGGAAGTCCATCGCCTCGTTGGTGCAGCCGGGGGTGTTGTCCTTCGGATAGAAGTACAGCACCACCGTCTTGCCGCGGTAGTCGGCGAGGCGGAAGGTGCCGCCGGTGGCCGGTGCGCTGAAATCGGGAACGGCCTGGTTGAGACTCACTGTCATTCTTATGGCTCCTGGAGGAAGCGGCGCTGGGGAAATCGGCTTGCCGGGAACTGGCCCCGCGCCGGCTCGGGCAAAGGCCGGTCGAGGGGGGCGGGGAAGGCGGGCATGGCCATGCTCACGGCAAATGAGGGCGCGTCGGCATAGTTCAAGCGTGGCGTCGGGCAGACATCGGCCGACCCTCGGCGGCGGCGTCTTCAGCCGCCGGCGGCCGCGTCTTCGAGCAGCAGCACCGCCGCCACCTTGCGGCCTTCGGCCATCAGGATGTTGTAGGTGCGGCAGGCGGCCGGCATGTCCATCGCATCGACGCCGATATGGCGGCGCGACAGCGCGGCGATCAGCCGCGGATGCGGAAAGCGCAGCCGGTCGCCGGTGCCGAGCAGCACCACCTCGGGGGCGTGGTCGAGCAGCCCCTCGAACTGGTCCGCGGCCAGGTCCTCGAAGCGCTGGACCGGCCAGGGCCGGACTTCGCCCTCGGGCATCACCAGCACGGAGGTGGTGTAGCGCACCTTGTTGATCTCGATATAGCCCGGGCCATACGCCGTGACGGTGTTCATGGCGTTGGGCTGGTCGGCATGGAGTTTCACGGGGGAACCTTGCGGGAATCGGGGAGAATCGTGGCGGGAATCGGGAAGGGAATCGAATAGGGAGCGGGTCAGCAGCGTGTCCGGAGCCTTGTCGGCGCAGCGCCGGCCGGCAGGCGGGAGCGGGGTGCTGGCGGTCGCGCTTCCCCACGCTGCATCGCAAGATCCCTGCCCGAAGTCTGTCATAATCCGCTAAATTATAGCCTTTGCCTTCCTGCCGGCCGCGCTGCCTCCGCATCGCCCCGCAGTGCAGCGAAGCGCGCTCCGGACGATCCCCTGTTTTACGCAGATTCCCTGTTCGCCGCCGCACGAACCGGCGGCCCCTTGCTCCCTTTGTCTCCGTCAGACTCCTGCCCGACCACGCCGTGAAACCGATCCAGAAATCCAACAAGCTGAACAACGTCTGCTACGACATCCGCGGCCCGGTGCTGGAGAAGGCCAAGCAGATGGAGGAAGAAGGGCACAAGATCATCAAGCTCAATATCGGCAACCTTGCCGTATTCGGCTTCGATGCGCCGGAGGAGATCCAGCAGGACATGATGCGCAACCTGCCGAACTCGGCGGGCTACTCGGATTCGAAAGGCATCTTCGCCGCGCGCAAGGCGATCATGCACTACACCCAGCAGAAGAACATCCACGGCGTCGGCCTGGACGACATCTATGTCGGCAACGGCGCGTCCGAGCTGATCGTGATGTCGATGAACGCGCTGCTGAACAATGGCGACGAGGTGCTGGTGCCCACGCCGGACTACCCGCTGTGGACCGCCGCGGTCAGCCTGTCGGGCGGCACCCCGGTGCACTACCTGTGCGACGAGGCCAACGACTGGATGCCGAACCTGGACGACATCCGCGCGAAGATCACGCCCAATACCAAGGCCATCGTCGTGATCAACCCGAACAACCCGACCGGGGCGCTGTACTCGGACGAGCTGCTGCGCGAGATCGTCGGGATCGCGCGCCAGCACGGGCTGATCATCTTCGCCGACGAGATCTACGACAAGGTGCTGTACGACGGGCATACGCACACGTCGATCGCCGCGCTGTCGACCGACGTGCTGACCGTGACCTTCAACGGCCTGTCGAAGAACTACCGTTCGTGCGGCTACCGCGCCGGCTGGATGGTGGTGTCGGGCGACAAGCGTCCGGCGCACGACTATATCGAGGGCCTGAACATGCTGTCCTCGATGCGCCTGTGCGCCAACGTGCCGGGCCAGTGGGCGATCCAGACCGCGCTGGGCGGCTACCAGAGCATCAACGACCTGGTGGCCGAGGGCGGGCGCCTGCGCCGCCAGCGCGACCTGGCCTACGAGCTGATCACGCAGATCCCCGGCGTGACCTGCGTCAAGCCGAAGGCGGCGCTGTACCTGTTCCCGAAGCTGGACCTGTCGATGTATCCGATCCAGGACGATCAGGAATTCATCTACGAGCTGCTGCAGGAATCGAAGGTGCTGCTGGTGCAGGGCACCGGCTTCAACTGGGCCAGGCCGGACCATTTCCGCATCGTGTTTCTGCCGCACGAAGAGGATCTGCGCGAAGCGATCGGCCGCGTCGGCCGCTTCCTCGAGTCCTATCGAAAACGACACGGCGCGACGGCCTGACCGACTCACTGGCTGCGGCTGCGGCCGGCTCCGAACCCACGCTCCGTCGCGCTCACCCATTTGCAAACTGGAATCTGATTGACCATGAACCCCATCAAAGTAGGCCTGCTCGGCATCGGTACCGTCGGTAGCGGCACGTTCGACGTGCTCAAGCGCAACCAGGAGGAGATCCGCCGCCGTGCGGGCCGCGGTATCGAAATTACGATGGTGGCCGACCTGAACACCGAGCGCGCGCGCGAGCTGACCGGTGGGCAAGTCCAGGTGGTGGCCGATGCGCGCGAGGTGGTCAGCCATCCCGACATCGACATCGTGGTCGAACTGATCGGCGGCTACGGCATCGCGCGCGAGCTGGTGCTGCAGGCGATCGCCAACGGCAAGCATGTGGTGACCGCCAACAAGGCGCTGCTGGCGGTGCATGGCAACGAGATCTTCGAGGCCGCCCGCAGCAAGGGCGTGATGGTCGCGTTCGAGGCCGCGGTGGCCGGCGGCATTCCGATCATCAAGGCGCTGCGCGAGGGCCTGAGCGCGAACCGCATCCAGTGGATCGCCGGCATCATCAACGGCACCACCAACTTCATCCTGTCCGAGATGCGCGACAAGGGCCTGGACTTCGACACCGTGCTGAAGGAGGCTCAGCAGCTGGGCTACGCCGAGGCCGATCCGACCTTCGACATCGAGGGCATCGACGCCGCGCACAAGATCACGCTGATGAGCGCGATCGCGTTCGGCATGCCGGTGCAGTTCGACAAGACCCACGTCGAGGGCATCACGCGGCTGTCCGCGATCGACATCCAGTACGCCGAGGAACTGGGCTACCGCATCAAGCTGCTGGGCCTGACGCGCCGCCGCGAGGACGGCATCGAGCTGCGCGTGCATCCGACGCTGGTGCCGGCCTCGCGGCTGATCGCCAACGTCGAGGGTGCGATGAACGCGGTGCTGGTGCAGGGCGACGCGGTCGGCGCCACGCTGTACTACGGCAAGGGCGCCGGCGCGGAGCCGACCGCATCGGCGGTGATCGCCGACCTCGTCGACGTGACGCGCCTGCATACCGCCGACCCCGAGCACCGCGTGCCGCATCTGGCGTTCCAGCCGGACGAGCTGTCCAGCGTGCCGGTGCTGCCGATCGAGGAAGTCACCAGCAGCTACTATCTGCGCATGCGCGTGTCGGACCAGACCGGCGTGCTGGCCGACATCACCCGCATCCTAGCCGATTCGGGCATCTCGATCGACGCGATGCTGCAGAAGGAGTCGCGCGAGGGCGAGCCGCAGACCGATATCATCATGCTGTCGCACCTGGCGCGCGAGAAGCAGGTCAACGCCGCCATCGCCAGGATCGAGGCGCTGCCGACGGTGCTCTCGGGCGTCACCCGCCTGCGCATGGAAGAACTGAACTGAAGCCGCGCCGATGGCCGCGCCGCCGCCCGCACCGGGCAAGGCACGGCCCGGCAGGCCACCATCACGATGAACTACAAGTCGACCCGCGGCCATGACGTGCCGCAAACCTTCTCCGAGATCCTGCTGGGCGGCCTGGCGCCGGACGGCGGCCTGTATCTGCCGCAGCAATATCCGCAGGTCAGCGCAGACGAGCTCGAGTCGTGGCGCAAGCTGTCGTACGCCGATCTGGCCTACGAAATCCTCGCCAGGTTCTGCGACGACATTCCGGCCGAGGACCTGCGCGCGCTGACGCGCAAGACCTATACCGCCGACGTCTACTGCAATGCGCGCGCCGGCGACAACACCGCGGACATCACGCCGCTGCGCAAGCTCGGCGACGAGGCTGGCGCACCGCTGTACCTGCTCGGCCTGTCCAACGGACCGACGCTCGCGTTCAAGGACATGGCGATGCAGCTGCTGGGCAACCTGTTCGAGTACGCGCTGGCGCGCGCCGGGCAGGAGCTCAATATCCTGGGCGCGACCTCGGGCGATACCGGCAGCGCGGCCGAATACGCGATGCGCGGCAAGCGTGGCATCCGTGTGTTCATGCTGAGCCCGCACAACAAGATGAGCGCGTTCCAGACCGCGCAGATGTTCAGCCTGCAGGACCCGAACATCTTCAACCTGGCGGTGCAGGGCGTGTTCGACGACTGTCAGGACATCGTCAAGGCGGTGTCCAACGACCTCGAATTCAAGTCGCGCCAGAAGATCGGCACCGTCAATTCGATCAACTGGGCGCGCGTGGTCGCGCAGGTGGTCTACTACTTCAAGGGCTGGCTGCTGGCAACCGATGGTCCCGGCCAGAAGGTCTCGTTCTGCGTGCCGTCGGGCAACTTCGGCAATGTCTGCGCCGGCCACATCGCGCGCATGATGGGTTTGCCGATCGACAAGCTGGTGGTGGCGACCAACGAGAACGACGTGCTCGACGAGTTCTTCCGCACCGGCATCTATCGCGTGCGCAAGGCGGCCGAGACGTACCACACGTCGAGCCCGAGCATGGATATCTCGAAGGCGTCGAATTTCGAACGCTTCATCTTCGATCTGCTGGGGCAGGATGCCGGCAAGCTGGCGCAGCTGTTCCGCGATGTCGATACCAAGGGCGGCTTCGACCTGTCCGGCACGCCGGACTACGAGCGCATCCGCCAGTTCGGTTTCGTCTCGGGCCGCAGCACGCATGACGACCGCATCGCGACGATCCGCGACCTGTCGGCGCGCTATGGCATCACCATCGATACCCACACGGCCGACGGCGTCAAGGTCGCGCGCGAACATCTGTCGGCGGGCACGCCGATGGTGGTGCTGGAAACCGCGCTGCCGGCCAAGTTCGCCGACACGATCCGCGAGGCGCTGGGCCGCGAGCCCGAGCGTCCGGCCGCCTTCGAGGGCATCGAGGCGCTGCCGCAGCGTTTCGAGGTGATGCCGGCCGACGTCGAGCAGGTCAAGGCGTACATCGCCCGGCATACCGGGCTGTAATCCGGCGTTCTGCCGCCGTGCGCGCTGCGCGGCGGCCGCCGAGTCATTACAATCGCCCCAGTACAATCGAATCAGCCGCTTGCCGCCGCCGGCTTCGCGCCGCGGCCGCCAGCGCCGCCTCGCGCAGGCGGGGCCTGTCCGGACATTGCGTTCCCGCCTGCGCGGGCCGCGACGACAACGCACCTCGCATGGAAAATCGTCCCCCGATGCTGACGCTGGCGCAGGCGCTCGACGCGCTGCTGGCCGGCGCGCAGCCGATCACCGAAAGCGAACGCGTCGATACGCTGCAGGCCAATGGCCGCGTGCTGGCCCGGCCGGTCGCCAGCACGCTCGACGTCCCGCCCGCCGACAACACGTCGATGGATGGCTACGCGCTGCGCTGCGCGGACGTGCCGATGCCGGGCACCCGGCTGCGCGTTGCGCAGCGCATTCCGGCCGGCCATGTCGGCGTGCCGCTGGAAGCGGGCACCGCGGCGCGCATCTTTACCGGCGGGCTGATTCCGGCCGGCGCCGATGCGGTGGTGATGCAGGAGCAGTGCCAGGCCGACGGCGACTTCGTCGTGGTCAATCACGCGCCCGGTCCTGGCGAGTGGATCCGCCGCGCCGGCGAGGACATCATGGCAGGCGCGGTGATCCTGCCCACCGGTGCGCGGCTGACGCCGCAGGCGCTGGGCCTGGCGGCCTCGGTCGGCCAGGCGCAGGTCGACGTGGTGCGGCGCCCGCGCGTGGCGGTGTTCTTTACCGGCGATGAACTGGCGATGCCGGGCGAGCCGCTGAAGCCGGGCGCGATCTACAACTCGAACCGCTTCACGCTGCGCGGCCTGCTGGAAAACCTCGGCTGCGAAGTGACCGATTTCGGCATCGTGCCCGACACGCTCGACGCCACGCGCGACACGCTGCGGCGCGCGGCGCAGGGTCACGACCTGATCCTGACTTCGGGCGGCGTGTCGGTCGGCGAGGAGGACCATATCAAGCCGGCGGTGCAGGCCGAAGGGCGGCTGGACCTGTGGCAGATCGCGATCAAGCCGGGCAAGCCGCTGGCGTTCGGCCATGTGTCGCGCGGCGGTGCCGGCGGCACGACCGGTACAGGCGATGCAGCCAGCGTCGCCGACAGCGCGGCCTTCCTCGGCCTGCCGGGCAACCCGGTGTCGAGCTTCGTCACCTTCCTGCTGTTCGTGCGTCCGTTCCTGCTGCGCATGCAGGGCGTCACCGACGTGGCGCCGCGGCGCATTCCGATGCGGGCCGACTTTGACCTGACCAAGTTCGATCGCCGCAACGAATTCCTGCGGGTGAAGATCAACGAGGGCGGCGGACTGGACCTGTTCCCCAACCAGAGTTCGGGCGTGCTGACCTCGACGGTCTGGGGCGACGGCCTGGTCGACAATCCGCCCAACCAGCCGATCCGGCGCGGCGACATCGTGTCGTTCCTGCCGTTTGCCAATCTGGTGGCCTAGCCGAGGCGAGGCCAGCCGAAGCCGTAGAGAGAAGAGGTAGCGATGCAGATCGAATTGCGGTTCTTCGCCAGCGTACGCGAGCAACTGGGGGTGGCCCAGGAGCGCGTCGAGCTGCCGGACACTGTCGCGACGGTGGGCCAGGTGCGGCAGTGGCTGCGCGAGCGCGGCGGCGTCTGGCAGGAGGCGCTGGCCGAGGGCCGGGCGCTGCGCATGGCGGTGAACCATGCGGTCGCGCGCGCCGATACCGCGGTGGCCGACGGCAGCGAAGTCGCCTTCTTCCCGCCGGTGACCGGAGGCTGAGATGAGCGTCAGGGTACAACGCGAGGATTTCGACCTGGGCGCCGAGGTGGCGGCGCTGCGCGCGGGGCGCCCCGGCGTCGGCGCGGTGGCGAGCTTCATCGGCACGGTGCGGGACGTCAACGACGGCAGCCCGGTGCAGGCGATGGAGCTCGAGCACTATCCGGGCATGACCGAGAAAGCGCTGGAGCGGATCGAGGCGGTGGCGCGCGAGCGCTGGGCACTGGAAGGCGTGACCATCATCCATCGCGTCGGCCCGCTGCAGCCGCAGGACCAGATCGTGCTGGTGGCGGTGGCGTCGGCCCATCGCGGCAATGCCTTCGCCGCCTGCGAGTTCATCATGGACTATCTGAAGTCCGAGGCGCCGTTCTGGAAGAAGGAATCGACGCCCGACGGCGCGCGCTGGGTCGATGCCCGCGTCACCGACGAGGCCGCGCTGGCGCGTTGGGGCGTGCGCTCGCTCAATGCCAGTGGCGATGCCGACGAGGGAGAAGGCCGGTCCGGAGCCCCGGCTTGAGCGGGCTCGGCTTCGTCGCGGTCGGCGTCGGCGCGGCGATCGGCGCCTGGCTGCGCTGGCTATTCTCGCTGCTGTGGAATGCCGCCAACCCGGCGTTGCCGTACGGCACGCTGGCGGCCAATCTGCTCGGCGGGTTCCTGATCGGCGTGGCGGTCGGCTTCTTCGACGCCCATGCCTCACTGTCACCGGCCTGGCGGCTGCTGGTGATCACCGGCTTTCTCGGCGGACTGACCACCTTCTCGACGTTCTCCAGCGAGCTGACCGCCAACCTGCTGGCGGGCGACTATGCCGCCGCGGCGTTGCACGTGCTGCTGCACCTGGGCGGCTCGTTGCTGCTGACGCTGTTCGGGCTGTGGAGCTATCGGGCGTTGGCCTGATCCGGATCATCCCCGAACCGTCGACGATCCGTCGACGATCCAGCGCCCGACATCGCATCGATCATCTGCAATAACGCGGTATTGAAGGCCTGGGGCCGCTCCAGATGGGGACTATGGCCCGCCGCGGGGATCGTCGCGAATCGCAGCGCGGGCTGCAGCGCCGCGGTGGCCGCCGCCAGCGGCGGCCCGTAGAGCCGGCTTCGTTCCCCATACAGGCAGAACAGCGGCACGGCGGCCTCGCGCAGCATCGGCCGGTAGTCCTGCCGCGCCATGTCGAGCCACAGCTCGGCCAGTATGCCGGCATCGCAGCCCACCATCCATTCCCGCACCCGTGCCGCCTGATGCGCCGCCGGCTCGGCGCCATCGGCCCACAGCCCGGCGCCGACCAGCGGCACCATGCCGTGCCAGTGGCGCCGAACCTGCGCCGCCATCTGCTCTGCCTCCGCCGCGGTGTAACGGCCGTGCAGTCCATGCGGCCAGTCGGGCGCGGTCAGCAGGCGGGGCGTCATGTCGATCGCGCCGATCGCCGCGACGCGCGCCCCCAGCCATTGCCGGGGACGACCGCGCGCCAGCTCCCAGGCGACCATCGCGCCCATCGACCAGCCGACCACGATGGCATCGCGCAGAGCCAGCGCGTCGATCAGGCCGGCGACGCCGTCCGCCAGTCCGGCGATGGTGCCGCCGGCCACGGCGCGCCACCGCACCGACAACCCATGCCCTGCATGATCGGGCACGATCACGCGATAACCCCGCGCCGCCAGCGCCGCCTGGCCGGCGAAGGCCAGGCCGGGCACCGACCAGCCGTGCAGCAGCAGCAAGGGCCTGCCGGTGCCGGCTTCGCGCCAGCCGGGCAGGTCCGCGTGGGGGCGGTATTCCTTGAAACCAGAGGCGGCGGGAGACGACCCGGCAGGGCAGGGCACGGCTGAGCCGGGCGGGGCAGTGCGATCGGCGGCGTCCAAACGGTGTCTCCGTGGCGGCGTGGCCCATCCCGGGGTGCGGCCAAGCCGCGCGCCGCCGCCATGCCGGCCGGGGCCCTTGGGACAGCCATCTATTGACATTCCGATTCGCTGCTTTATACCATGAAACATGAATCACTTATCAGGTTTCACGGCTTGATGCGCGATTCCGCAACATGCGCCGACGCTGCCCGGCGCCATGCCTTGCTGCCACGTTTGCCAACCGTAGTCCAGCTCGAACGAAGGCGCCGATGCCACCGACCGAAGCCTGTGTGATCCCGAAAACCGCGCGCGGCCAGAAGACCCGCGAGGCGCTGCTGCGGGCCGCCGAGAAAGTATTCGGCGAGAAGGGCTACTACGCCGCGTCGATCTCCGAGATCACGCAGGAGGCCCAGGTGGCGATGGGCACCTTCTACCTGTACTTCAAGGACAAGGAGGACGTGTTCCGCGCGCTGGTCCAGCACATGCTGGAGCTGGTGCGCGCGCATCTGCGCAAGCATGTGGCGCCGGCCACCACGCAGATCGAGGCCGAACGCCTCGGCCTGAAGGCCTTCCTGTCCTTCGTCTCGCGCCACAAGAACCTGTACCGCATCGTGCTCGACTCGTATTCGGTCGACGAGACGATCTACAGCCAGTACTTCCAGGTCTTCGCCGAACTCTACAGCCGCCGACTGACGCGCGCGCAGGAGCTCGGCGAGATCGTTCCCGGCGATGCCGAGGTGCGTGCCTGGTGCCTGATCGGCATCAGCAATTTCCTCGGCATGCGCTATGCGCGCTGGAAGCGGCCGCCGTCGATGGAGAAGGTCGTCGACACCGCCTTCGACCTGATCACGCACGGGCTGGCGCCGCGATGACGGTCAACGAAGAGCGCATCAGCGCGACATAGGACATCGATCGGCGGTACCACCTGGCCACGACAAAACAAGAAGGACCGAGGAGACAAACGATGGAACCCCACCGCATTGCCCGCCGCACCGCGGCGCTTGCCGTCGCGCTCGCCGCCACGCTGCTGACCGGCGCCGCCGCCGCCAGGGACATCCGCATCGCCCACGTCTACGACAAGACCGGGGCGCTCGAGGCCTATGCCAAGCAGACCCAGATCGGGCTGATGATGGGCCTCGAATACGCGACCGGCGGCACCATGACGGTCAACGGGCGCAAGCTGGTGGTGATCGAGAAGGACACGCAGGGCAAGCCCGACGTCGCCAAGGCGCAACTGGCGGCGGCGTACAGCGACGACCGCGCCGATATCGCGGTGGGACCGACCTCGTCCGGCACGGCGCTGGCGATGCTGCCCGTGGCAGAGGAATACCGCAAGGTGCTGCTGGTCGAGCCGGCCGTCGCCGATTCGATCACCGGCGACAAGTGGAACCGCTATATCTTCCGTACCGGCCGCAATTCGTCGCAGGACGCGATCGCGAACGCGGTCGCGCTCGACAAGCCCGGCGTGCAGATCGCCACGCTGGCGCAGGACTATGCGTTCGGCCGCGACGGCGTCAAGGCGTTCAAGGACGCGCTGAAGCAGGCGAAGGTCGTGCACGAGGAATACCTGCCGACCAACACCACCGATTTCACCGCCGGTGCCCAGCGGCTGTTCGATGCGCTGAAGGACAAGCCCGGCCGCAAGGTGATCTTCATCATCTGGGCCGGCGCCGGCAATCCGTTCAAGATCGCCGACCTCGATCCGAAGCGCTACGGCATCGAGATCGCCACCGGCGGCAACATCCTGCCGGCGATGGCCAGCTACAAGAACTTCCCGGGCATGGAAGGGGCGACCTACTACTACTTCGGCATCCCGAAGAATCCGGCCAACCAGTGGCTGGTCGCCAATCACTACAACAAGTACAAGACGCCGCCCGACTTCTTTACCGCCGGCGGCATGGCCTCTGGCATCGCGCTGGTCGAGGCGCTGAAGAAGACCGGCGGCGCCACCGGCAGCGAAAAGCTGATCGCCGCGATGGAAGGCATGTCGTTCGATACGCCGAAGGGACGGATGACGTTCCGCAAGGAGGACCATCAGGCGATGCAGTCGATGTACCACTTCAAGATCAAGGTCGACCCCGCCTTCGCCTGGGGCGTCCCCGAGCTGGTCCGCGAGATCAAGCCCGAGGAGATGCAGGTGCCGATCCGCAACAAGCGGCAATAAGGGCGACGAGCGGCAACCAGCGCCAACAAGCTGCAATGAGCCGGAATCCGCGTCGACAAGCGGCAACGACGGCAACGACGGCAACGACGGCAATAACCGTGGAGAGCCCGGTGCAAGCCACCCCTGCAACCCCTGGCGCGGCCCGCGCGGCCGCGCGCACCGCGGCCGCCGATAGCGCCGCGCCGCTGCCCGGCGGCGATGCGCGGCGCGGACCCGCCGGCGCGGCGGCGCCCGGACAGCCGGCGCTGGAAACCCGCGACCTGACCATCCGCTTCGGCGGCCATGTGGCCGTCAACGCGGTGTCGTGCGCGTTCCGCGCCGGCGAGCTGACCTGCATCGTCGGCCCGAACGGCGCCGGCAAGACCACCTACTTCAACCTGATCTCGGGCCAGCTGGCCCCGACCGGCGGCCGCATCGCGCTGTATGGCCGCGACATCACCGGGCTGAGCGCATCGGGCAAGGCGCGCCGCGGCATCGGCCGCGCCTTCCAGCTGACCAGCCTGTTTCCGAACCTGTCGGTGCTGGAGAACGTGCGGCTGGCGGTGCAGGCACGGGCCCGCATCGGGCTCGATCTGCTGACCGTCTGGAGCAGCCATCGCGGCGTCAATGCCGAGGCCGAGCGTTGCCTGGAGCGGGTCGCGCTGGCGGCCAAGCGCGACCTGACCGTGGCCGCGCTGCCGCACGGCGACCGCGCAAGCTGGAGGTCGCGATCCTGCTGGCGCTGCGCCCGCGCGTCTTCATGTTCGACGAGCCGACCGCCGGCATGAGCGTCGACGAGGTGCCGGTGATCCTCGACCTGATCCGCGAGATCAAGCAGGACCGCGCGCACACCGTGCTGCTGGTCGAACACAAGATGGACGTGGTGCGCTCGCTGGCCGATCGCATCGTCGTGCTGCACAACGGCAGCCTGATGGCCGATGGCGATCCGGCCGAGGTGATCGCCTCGCCGATCGTGCAGCAGGCCTATCTGGGCCTGCCGGCCGACGGGGAGGACGGCGATGCCTGAGCACACCACCTTGCCGTCCGCGCCGCAAGCTGCCGCTCGGCCGCTGCTGCGCCTTCGCGACGTGCACACGCATATCGGTCCGTATCACATCCTGCACGGCGTCACGCTCGAGGTGCCGCGCGGCGGCGTGACGATGCTGCTCGGGCGCAACGGCGCCGGCAAGACCACCACGCTGCGCACGGTGATGGGCCTGTGGCGCGCCAGCGCGGGGCGGATCGAATTCGACGGCAGCGACATCACCGCGCTCGACACGCCGGCGATCGCGCAGGCCGGCATCGGTTACGTGCCCGAGAACATGGGGGTGTTCTCCGACCTGACGGTGGCCGAGAACCTGCGGCTGGCCGCGCGCCAGGGCCCGGCCGATCCGCGGCGGCTCGACTGGGTGCTGCGCATGTTCCCGGCGCTGAAGGTGTTCTGGCATCAGCGCGCCGGCGTGCTGTCCGGCGGCCAGAAGCAGATGCTGTCGGTCGCGCGCGCCATCGTCGAGCCGCGCCGGCTGCTGATCGTCGACGAACCGACCAAGGGGCTGGCCCCGGCCATCATCCAGAACATGATCGCGGTGTTTCGCGAACTGAAGCAGACCGAGGTGTCGATGCTGCTGGTCGAGCAGAACTTCCAGCTGGCGCGCGCGGTCGGCGACACGGTGGCGGTGATGGACGACGGCCGCGTCGTGCACGCCGGCACCATGGCCGAACTGGCGGCCGACGAGGGCCTGCAGCAGCGCCTGCTGGGGCTGTCGCTGGCCGCGCATCAATGATGCCGGCCCCTGTGCGAGGAAACCCGACCATGACCGCTGGCAGCACCGCATCCAAACCCGCCGCCCCCGTGACCTCGGTCAGTGCCGACGCCACGCCGGCGGCCAATGCCACCCATCTGCCGGCGGCCCGGCTCGACTGGCTGCCGCTGGCGCTGGCGCCGCTGCTGATGCTGCTGGCGTACCCGCTGATCGGCAGCGGCTCGACCTGGCTGACGCTGACGATCGCCGGCCTGGCGATGGGCATGATCATCTTCGTGGTGTCGTCGGGCCTGACGCTGGTGTTCGGCCTGATGGACGTGCTGAACTTCGGCCACGGCGCCTTCATCGCGCTGGGCGCCTATATCGCGGCCTCGGTGCTGCTGCCGCTGGCGCCCTGGGTCGAGGCCGACAGCCTGGCGCTGAACCTCGCGGTGTTCGCGCTGGCGATCTTCGCCGCGATGGCGGTGGCCGGCGCGCTGGGCCTGGCCTTCGAGCGCGTGGTGGTGCGTCCGGTCTATGGCCAGCATCTGAAGCAGATCCTGATCACGATGGGCGGCATGATCGTCGCCGAACAGCTGATCAAGGCGATCTGGGGACCCGAGACCATCGCGCTGACGCTGCCGGCGAGCTTTCGCGGCGCGGTGCTGCTGGGCGATGCCGCAATCGAGAAATACCGGCTGATCGCGGTGGTGCTGGGGCTGGCCGTCTTCATCGCGATGCTGCTGGTGCTGAACCGCACGCGCATCGGCCTGCTGATCCGCGCCGGCGTCGAGAACCGCGAGATGGTCGAGGCGCTCGGCTATCGCGTGCGCCGGCTGTTCGTCGGCGTGTTCGCGGTCGGCGCGGGGCTGGCGGGCATGGGCGGCGTGCTGTGGGGGCTCTATCAGCAGAACATCACCGCGGCGATCGGCGCGCAGGTCAATGTGCTGATCTTCATCGTGATCATCATCGGCGGGCTGGGTTCCACCGCGGGCTGCTTCGTCGGCGCGCTGCTGGTCGGGCTGATGGCCAACTACACCGGCTTCCTGTTTCCCAAGGTGGCGCTGTTCTCCAACATCCTGCTGATGGTGCTGATCCTGCTGTGGCGGCCGCAGGGACTGTATCCGGTGGCCCGCCGCTGAAGCCGCGCCGCCGCATCCTTGCATCGCCACCGTTGCCCCGCTATCGAGACACCGACCGCATCATGATCCGACTGCTCTCCGGCGATACCCCGCGCAGCCGTGCACTGACGGTGCTGCTGCTCCTGCTGCTGCTGGCGCTGCTCTGCACGCCGTTCCTGATCCCCGGGGCGCGCGCGTTGAACATGGCCGCCAAGATCTGCATCTTCGTGGTGCTGGTGGCGAGCTACGACCTGCTGCTCGGCTACACCGGCATCGTCTCGTTCGCGCACACGATGTTCTTCGGCATCGGCGGTTATGGCGTCGCGATCGCGATGACGCGCTTCGAGCCTGGCTGGGGTGCGTTGCTGGCAGGCGTCGCCGGCGCGCTGGCGGTCTCGATGCTGCTGGCGCTGCTGATCGGGCTGTTCTCGCTGCGCGTACGCGCGATCTTCTTCGCGATGATCACGCTGGCGGTGGCGACCGCCTTCGCCACGCTGGTGTCGCAGCTGTCCGACTGGACCGGCGGCGAGGACGGCCTGTCGTTCAAGGTGCCGGCGATGCTGACGCCCGGCTTCGCGCTGGAGGACGCCGACGGCGAGGCGATCGAATGGCTGGGCGTGCCGCTCAATGGCAAGCTGTTTTCGTACTACCTGGTGCTGGCCGGCGCCGCCGTGCTGTTCCTGATGCTGCTGCGCGTGGTCAATTCGCCGTTCGGGCGCGTACTGCAGGCCATCCGCGAGAACGACTTCCGCGCCGAGGCGATCGGCTACCGCACCGTGGTCTACCGCACGGTGTCGACGGTGCTGTCGGCGGCCTTCGCGACGCTGGCCGGCGTGCTGATGGCGATCTGGCTGCGATACAACGGCCCGGATACCTCGCTGTCGTTCGAGATCATGGTCGACATCCTGCTGATCGTCGTGATCGGCGGCATGGGCACGATGTATGGCGCGGTGATCGGCACCGTGCTGTTCCTGCTGGCGCAGACCTATCTGCAGGACGTGATGGCGCTCGCCAGCGAGGCCACCGCGGCGCTGCCGCTGCTGTCGTCGCTGCTGCATCCGGATCGCTGGCTGCTGTGGCTGGGTTTGCTGTTCGTGCTCAGCGTCTATTATTTCCCGCAGGGCATCGTCGGACGCCTGCGCGCCGCGCGGTGACGACCATGACCGAGCTCACCATCGAAGTTCAACGCGAGGCGGGGCGCCCATGTACGTAGTCGACTGGCTGCACAAGCACGCACGGCACCGCCCCGACAAGATCGCATTGGTCGATGTCGACAGCGGCCGGCAGGTCAGCTACCGCCAGTTCGACGAACGCGCCAGCCGCTTCGCCGAATACCTGACCGACACGCTGGCGCTGGCCCCGGGCAGCCGCATCGCCGTGCTGGCGCACAACAGTTCCGACTATCTCGAGATGCTGTACGGCTGCGCCAAGGCCGGCATGGTGATGGTCTGCCTGAACTGGCGGCTGGCGCCGGCCGAACTCGCGCCGATCCTCGACGACTGCACGCCCGAGGTGCTGGTGGCGGGTGATGGCTTTCTCGATGTCGCCGCCGAACTGGCACGCGGGCGCGCGCTGCGCGCGGTGCTGCATCTGGCCGACGACGAGGCGGCCGACGTGCCGGCGGGCTGGACCGAATACGAGGCGGTGTTGGCCGCCGCGTCGGGGCGCATCGTCGAGATGCCTTGCCGCGACGAACACGAGGTCTGGCATTTGCTGTACACCTCGGGCACCACCGGCCGGCCCAAGGGCGTGATCCAGACCTACGGCATGGTGTTCTTCAACGCCGTCAACGCGACGATCGCCAACCGCATCACGCGCGACGACGTGATGCTGGCGGTGCTGCCGTTCTTCCATACCGGCGGCCTGAATCTGTACGCGAATCCGGTGCTGCATGCCGGCGGCACCGTGCACGTCGCGCGCCAGTTCGATGCGGGCGCGACGCTGGCGCGGCTCGATGCGCGCTCGGGCGCGGGCATCACGATGTTCTTCGCGGTGCCGTCGATCTACCAGTTTCTCGCCCAGCATCCGGACTTCGAGCGGGCCGACCTGTCGCGGCTGCGCAGCTGCGCGGCCGGCGGCTCGCCGGTGCCGCTGCCGCTGCTGCACGCATACCAGGCCAAGGGCGTGACGATCTGCTTCGGCTTCGGCATGACCGAGACCGGCCCGACGGTGTTCGTCGCCGACGAGGACACCGCGCGCCGCAAGCCGGGCACCATCGGCAAGCCGGTCGGCTCGATGCTGACGCGCGTGGTCGATCCGCTGGGCAACGATGTCGCGCCCGGCGAGCGCGGCGAGCTGCTGATCAAGGGGCCGGGCGTGACGCCGGGCTACTGGAATCTGCCCGAAGCCACCGCGGCCGCGCTGCGCGACGGCTGGCTGCATTCGGGCGATATCGCCTATGTCGATGACGACGGCGACTACTACATCGTCGATCGCGCCAAGGACATGTTCATTTCCGGCGGCGAGAACGTCTATCCGGCCGAGGTCGAGCAGGCGCTGTTCGCGTTGCCGCAGGTCGGCGAGGCCGCGGTGATCGGCGTGCCCGACGAGCGCTGGGGCGAGGTCGGCATGGCGCTGCTGGTGCTTCGGCCCGGCGCCGCGCTCGATCCGCAGGACGTGATCGCGCATTGCCGGCAGCGGCTGGCCGGCTACAAGGTGCCGCGCCACGTGCGCGTAGTCGACGCCTTGCCGCGCACGCCATCGGGAAAGATCGAGAAACACAAGCTGCGCATGCAATACCGGCAGCATTGATGCGGCGCTCGCATGCGGCGTTGCCATGCAAGGAGACCACGATGCAGCAGACACACCGACGCGAAGCGGCAGGGCAACGGCGCGGCCGGCCCAGGGCAAGGGCGGGATCGGCAGGGCGGACGCCGCTGGTCCCGTTGCTGATTGCGCTGGCCTGCATGGCGCTGTCTGGCTGCGGCTCCGACGATGACGACGACCATGGCGCTCCGGTCAACCAGCGTCCCGCCTATATCGGCTCGCTGACGGTGCACGACTACGACGGCAACGCCGACGATCTGCTGACCGCCGGTCTCGGCAAGGACGGACTGGCCGGCACCGCGCCGCTGCCGGCCGATCCCAACGCGCCGACCCGCACCGAGCTGCGCCGCTATGCGATCTGGAGCAACTACCAGGCGCTGGTCGACGTCAGCGCGGCGGGCGGCTACGGCACGCTGTACGGGCCCAACGTCGATGCGCAGGGCAATGTCACCGGCGGCCAGGGCAAGATCGCCGGCGTCGAGTATCTGGCCTACGCCGACGACGGCAGCGGCCGGCAGAACGTCACGATGATGGTGCAGATCCCGGCCAGCTTCGATCCCGCGCGGCCGTGCCTGATCACCGCGACCTCGTCCGGCTCGCGCGGCATCTACGGCGGCATCTCGACCGGCGAATGGGGGCTGAAGCGCGGCTGCGCGGTGGCCTATACCGACAAGGGCACCGGCGCCGCGGCGCACGATCTCGCCAACGACACCGTCGCGCTGATCGACGGCACCCGCACCAGCCGCGCCGCCGCCGGCCGCGAGGCGCATTTCGCCGCGCCGATCGACGACAACGCGCGCGCCGCCTTCATCGCCGCGGCGCCGCATCGGCTCGCCTTCAAGCACGCGCATTCGCAGCGCAATCCCGAGAAGGACTGGGGCCTGTTCACGCTGCAGGCGATCGAATTCGGCCTCTGGGCGATCAACGACCGCCATGGCGAGATGCGCGACGGCCAGCGCCGCCGCACCATCGGCAAGGACAAGCTGCTGGTGATCGCCTCGAGCCTGTCCAATGGCGGCGGCGCTGCGGTCGCCGCGGCCGAGGCCGACGTGCAGGGCCTGATCGACGGCGTCGCGGTCAGCGAGCCGAACCTGAACATGCCGCAGGATGCCGGCATCACCGTGCGGCGCGGCGGCACGCCGGTGGCCGTCAACGGTCGCACGCTGTACGACTACACGACGATGGCCAACCTGCTGCAGCTGTGCGCGGCGCAGGACCCGGCCAACGCGCAGGCGCCGGCGGTCGGCTTCTACGCGACGCTGGGCGCCGTCCCGGCCAACCGCTGCGCCGCGCTGGCCAGCCCCGGCATCGTCAAGGGCGCGACGCTGGCCGAGCAGGCCGCCAGCGCGCAGCAGGCGCTGCGCGACTATGGCTGGGAGCCGGAGTCCGCTGTGCTGCACGCCTCGCTGGGCTTCTTTGAAGTCGCCAGCGCGGTGTCGGTGACCTATGCCAATGCGCTGTCGCGCGCCAGCGTGACCGACCGGCTGTGCGGCTACAGCTTCAGCGGCATCAACGCCGCGTTCGAGCCCGCGCCGGTGACGCAGGCGCAGATGGCCAACATGTTCGCGACCGGCAACGGCGTGCCGCCGTCGTCCGGCGTGCAGCTGATCAACGACCTGGACCCGCGCGGTCCGCGCCGCGATCTGCTGTCGCGCTCGCCGGGCTCGCCGGTGGACGACGCCAACACCGCGGGCGCGCGCTGCCTGCGCGATCTGGTGACAGGCAATTCGCCGCAGGCCCTTGCGCTGCAGGTCGGCCAGCGGCTGACGCTGCGCAACGGCAATCTGCGCGGCAAGCCGGCGCTGATCGTGCATGGCCGCGACGATGCGCTGCTGCCGGTCAACCACACGTCGCGCCCGTATCTGGGCCTGAACCGGCAGCGCGAGGGCGCGGCGAGCCGGCTGTCGTATGTCGAGGTGACCAACGCCCAGCACTTCGACGCCTTCAATGCGCTGGTGCCCGGCTATGGCAATCGCTATGTGCCGCTGCATCTGTACCTGAACCGCGCGCTCGACGCGATGTACGACCATCTGCGCAACGGCACGCCGCTGCCGCCGTCGCAGGTGGTGCGTACGGTGCCGCGCGGCGGTACGCCGAACTCGCCCGCGCCGGCAATCCAGCCGTCCAATGTTCCCGGCTTTGCCGCCAACCCTGCCGCCGGCGACCGCATCGAGGTCGTCGGGGGCATCGTCGAGGTGCCGCAGTGACGATGGCCATCCCGCAGCCTTCCCAGCCTTCCGGGTCTTCCGTACCGTCCGCGCCGCGCGTGCTGACGCAGCAGGACTTCGATCGCTTCGCGAGGCTGTCGCGCGACGACAATCCGATCCACTGCGACCCGGCGTTTGCGCGCGGCACGCATTTCGGCGCCACCGTCGCGCACGGCATGCTGCTGTTCTCGTTGCTGTGCGCGCAGATGCAGCGCGGCCGCGCCGGGCCGGTGCTGCCGCTGGCGCAGACGCTGATGTTCCCGCAGCCGACCTACGTCGGCGACGGCGTGGTGGCGGAGCTGGTGCCGGGGGAGGGGGCGGCCGGACGGATCGGGCTGCGCACCGCGATCCGTTGCGTGCAGCGCGGCGGCCGCGCGTTGCCGGCGGGGGAGGCGCCGGTCACCGCCAGCGGCGACGCCGAGCTGCTGCTCGATCCCGACGCGGCCGCGCTGGCCGGGCCGCTCGTGTCCGGTGCAGGCGGCGCGGGCGCCGCGGCGGCAGGCGATGCGGCGCTGTACCACCTGAGGCCGGGGCAGCAGGCCGACGCGGTGCGCGCCTTCGAGCGGGCCGATCTCGACGAGTACGTGGCGCTGAGCGGGGACGCCAATCCGCTGTATGCCGACGCGGCGCTGGCCCGGCGCCGCGGTTTCGACGGCCCGCTGGTGCCGCTGCCGCTGCTGGCCGGCATGTTCTCCGACCTGCTCGGCACCCGCCTGCCGGGGCGCGGCACCGGCTGGATGAAGCAGTCGCTGCGGCTGCGCGCGGCCGCCCGGCTGGGCGAGCCGCTGCGGGCCTCGGTACGGATCGTGCGGCTGCGCGCCGACAAGGAGTTGGTCAACCTGGCCACCGACATCACCGGCGAGGACGGCCGGCCGGTGCTGCAGGGCGAGGCGCTGGTGCTGGTCCGCAACCTGGAGCGCAAGCTTGCCGGCGATGCCGGCGGCCTCGCGCAGGGCCGCCAGACCGCGGTTCCTTCCTGATCCGTCCGATGGCGCGCTGCTTGCGCCACATCAAATACGCATCGTTTCGTCTTGAAATGTCACGGCAAAGCCCTATCTTCGGCAGTGACATCCGGTGTCCTGCCGGCCGACGACGCGGTGCTCTGCGACTGCGCCGCTGGGGCCGCCTCGGGACACGTATCCCAGTGAGGATTTCCCTATGCGTCTTGACAAACTGACTACCCGATTCCAGGAAGCGCTGGCCGATGCCCAGACGCTGGCGATCGGCAACGACAACCAATACATCGAACCGCAGCACCTGCTGCGCGCGCTGCTGGCGCAGAACGACGGCTCGGCGCGCGCGCTGCTCTCGCGCGCCGGCGTCAACATCAACGGCCTGGCCAGCGCGCTGGACGCCGCGATCAAGCGGCTGCCGCAGGTGCAGGGCACCAGCGAGGTCCAGCTCGGCCGCGAGCTGGCGGCGCTGTTCAACGCCACCGAGAAGGAGGCGATCAAGCGCGGCGACCAGTTCGTCGCCAGCGAGCTGTTCCTGCTCGCGGTCGCCGACGACAAGGGCGAGACCGGCCGCATCGCGCGCGAGCACGGCATGAGCCGCAAGTCGCTGGAGGCGGCGATCGACGCGGTGCGCGGCGGCGAGTCGGTCAACAGCGCCGATGCCGAGGCCCAGCGCGAGGCGCTGAAGAAGTACACGATCGACCTGACCGAGCGCGCCCGCATGGGCAAGCTCGATCCGGTGATCGGCCGCGACGACGAGATCCGCCGCGCGATCCAGATCCTGCAGCGCCGCACCAAGAACAACCCGGTGCTGATCGGCGAGCCCGGCGTCGGCAAGACCGCGATCGTCGAGGGCCTGGCGCAGCGCATCGTCAACGGCGAAGTCCCCGAGACCCTGAAGAACAAGCGCGTGCTGGTGCTCGACATGGCGGGCCTGCTGGCCGGCGCCAAGTATCGCGGCGAGTTCGAGGAGCGGCTCAAGGCGGTGCTGTCCGATATCGCCAAGGACGAGGGCCAGACCATCGTCTTCATCGACGAGATCCACACGATGGTCGGCGCCGGCAAGGCCGAGGGCGCGATCGACGCCGGCAACATGCTCAAGCCGGCGCTGGCGCGCGGCGAGCTGCACTGCATCGGCGCCACCACGCTGGACGAATACCGCAAGTACATCGAGAAGGATGCCGCGCTGGAGCGCCGCTTCCAGAAGGTGCTGGTCGACGAGCCCACGGTCGAGGCGACCATCGCGATCCTGCGCGGCCTGCAGGAAAAGTACGAGCTGCACCACGGTGTCGAGATCACCGACCCGGCCATCGTCGCCGCGGCCGAGCTGTCGCACCGCTATATCACCGACCGATTCCTGCCGGACAAGGCGATCGACCTGATCGACGAGGCGGCCGCGCGCATCAAGATGGAAATCGACTCCAAGCCGGAGGAGATGGACAAGCTCGAGCGCCGCACGATCCAGCTGAAGATCGAACGCGAGGCGGTCAAGAAGGAGACCGACGAGGCCTCGCGCAAGCGGCTCGAACTGATCGAGCAGGAGATCGAACGGCTCGAGAAGGACTACGCCGATCTCGACGAGATCTGGAAGGCCGAGAAGGGGGCTGCCCAGGGCGCCGCCGCGCTGAAGGAGGAGATCGACAAGATCCGCCTGGAGATCGCGCGGCTGCAGCGCGAGGGCAAGCTCGACAAGGTCGCCGAGCTGCAGTACGGCAAGCTGCCGGAACTCGAAGGCAAGCTCAAGGCCGCCACCGCGGCGGAGGCCAGCGAGCAGAAGCAGCCGAACCGTCTGCTGCGCACGCAGGTCGGCGCCGAGGAGATCGCCGAGGTGGTCAGCCGCGCGACCGGCATTCCGGTGGCGAAGATGATGCAGGGCGAGCGCGAGAAGCTGATCGCGATGGAGGACTATCTGCACAAGCGGGTGGTCGGCCAGGACGAGGCCGTGCGGCTGGTGTCCGACGCGATCCGCCGTTCGCGCGCGGGGCTGGCCGACGAGAACAAGCCGTATGGCTCGTTCCTGTTCCTCGGCCCGACCGGCGTCGGCAAGACCGAGCTGTGCAAGGCGCTGGCCGAGTTCCTGTTCGACTCCGAGGAGCACCTGATCCGCATCGACATGAGCGAATTCATGGAGAAGCACAGCGTGTCGCGGCTGATCGGCGCGCCGCCGGGCTATGTCGGCTACGAGGAAGGCGGTTACCTGACCGAGGCGGTACGGCGCAAGCCGTACAGCGTGGTGCTGCTCGACGAAGTCGAGAAGGCCCACCCGGACGTGTTCAACGTGCTGCTGCAGGTGCTCGACGATGGCCGGCTGACCGACGGCCAGGGCCGCACCGTGGACTTCAAGAACACGGTGATCGTGATGACCTCGAACCTGGGCTCGCAGATCATCCAGCAGATGAGCGGCGAACCGCACGAGGCCGTCAAGGGCGCCGTGTGGCAGGAGGTCAAGACGCAGTTCCGGCCGGAGTTCCTGAACCGCATCGACGAAGTGGTGGTGTTCCACGCGCTCGACCAGAAGCACATCGAGTCGATCGCGAAGATCCAGCTGCAGCGGCTGCAGTCGCGTCTTGCGCGCATGGACATGGCGCTGGAGGTCAGCGACGCGGCGCTCGAGCGCATCGCCAGCGCGGGCTACGATCCGGTGTTCGGCGCCCGCCCGCTGAAGCGCGCGATCCAGCAGCAGATCGAAAACCCGGTCGCGCGGCTGATCCTGGAGGGCAAGTTCGCCGCCAAGGACGTCGTGCCGGTGGACTACCAGAACGGCGAGTTCACGTTTGGGCGGGTGGTGCATTGACCCGCGGGGCGACAGTCGCTTCGGCGAATGCTGCCACATGAAGACGCCGGGCCTTGGCCCGGCGTTTTTTTATTTTGCCGCGTATGTTCGGATTTGGTCTGACGGACCGTGGGTCTCATGGTCCTCCGATAAGGGCCTCGGTAGCGTCGGGTCATGCCGACGATCCGCGCCACCACCGAATTTGAAGCGCGTTGCGCCTTGCTCGCCTGCATCTGGAGTAGGAAATGACCGCAAAACCCCGAATCTTTGACGTTGCCGATCACCTCAAGACGGATCGCCAGATGGCGCTGTATCTGGAGGCCTGTCTCGAGGAGCAGGATCCCGAGCTGGTGATCGCGGCGCTGGGCGACATCGTTCGTGCGAAGGGCCTTCACGATGTGGCAGTACGCGCCGGTCTGTCCGTCGACGCGCTCGGCAAGGTTCTGAATACGAAGTCGGCCGCTGACTTTGCGACTGTCTTGAGGATTGTCGCGGCGCTTGGCTTGCGTCTGCATGCCATTCCGGCCACTGTTCATGGCAAGACGGGAGCCGCCGCCCTCGCGCAATGGTCCCTTGAAGTCGGCAAGCGCCTGCATTCCTGAAGCCTGACGGTCCGGTTCGGGTTTCCCTCTCCCGCTTGCGGGACGGGGCGGGGGAGAGGGCAAGCGGCTCTTGTTATGCCACTGTGGATTGAAACCACCTCCCTCTCCCCGACCCTCTCCCCCTGAGGGCGGGAGGGAGTACACCGATCGGTGCGCGTTTCTTGACCTGCATCAAGTCGCTGTCCGTTCCGCGCCCCTAACATCGACTCCGTCATGAAGCTGCGGGGGCGCACTTCATGACTGTCTACCCGTTTCCTTGCGGAAACTTGACCCGCGGTGCTCCCGTACCGCGGGTTTTTTCTTTTGGGGCGCTCGGCCGCGGCCCCATCGCCGCCACGGCCGCCACGGCCGCCACGGCCGCCACGGCTGCCATTGCCCCTGTCGTTACCCGAGGCACGGCCGCTCCGCGGCCTTATGCGAAAAACGTGCTTGGATCGGCGAAACCATTCGTTCCTTGTCGCTGCGGCGCCCGGTAGCCTCGATGCTGTCGCGATGGCCCATGCATGCCGTCGCGCATGCCAGCCTCATTTTTTCCGACGGACGGGAGCCCTTGAAGATGATTCGCCAGTTGGCCATTGCGGCCGCAGTGTTGTCCCTTGCCGGCGCGGCCGGTCTCGCGCATGCCCAAACGACCCTGCTCAACGTGTCCTACGACCCCACGCGGGAGCTGTATGTCGACGTCAATGCCGCCTTTGCCAAGGCCTGGAAGGCCAGGGGCGGCGACAACGTGACGATCCGCCAGTCGCACGGCGGCTCCGGCAAGCAGGCGCGCTCGGTGATCGACGGGCTGGAGGCCGACGTGGTCACGCTGGCGCTCGGCTATGACGTCGATGCGATCGCGCAGAAGGGCCTGATCAAGCCGGACTGGCAGAAGCGGCTGCCGCACAATGCCTCGCCCTATACCTCGACCATCGTGTTCCTGGTGCGCAAGGGCAACCCGAAAGCCATCCGCGACTGGAGCGACCTGGTCAAGCCCGGCGTGCAGGTGATCACGCCCAATCCGAAGACCTCCGGCGGCGCGCGCTGGAACTATCTGGCGGCCTGGGGCTATGCGCTGCGCCAGCCGGGCGGCAACGAGGCCAAGGCGCGCGATTTCGTCGCGCAGCTGCTGAAGAACGTGCCGGTGCTGGACTCCGGCGCCCGGGGCGCGACCACGACTTTCGTCGAGCGCGGCATCGGCGATGTGCTGATCGCCTGGGAGAACGAGGCGCTGCTGGCGATCAAGGAGCTCGGTCCGGACAAGTTCGATATCGTCGCGCCGTCCGTGTCGATCCTGGCGGAGCCGCCGGTCGCGGTGGTCGACAAGGTGGTCGACAAGCGCGGCACCCGCCGCGCCGCCGAGGCCTATCTGCAATTCCTCTATACCGACGAGGGCCAGGAGATCGCCGCGCGCAATTACTACCGGCCGATCTCCGAGAAGGTGGCGGCCAAGTACGCGTCGGCCTTCCCGAAGGTCAAGCTGTTCACCATCGACGAAGTGTTCGGCGGCTGGCAGAAGGCGCAGCAGGCCCACTTCGCCGACGGCGGCACCTTCGACCAGGTCTATCAGCCTGGCCGCCGCTGAGCCGCGGGGGACCGGGAGCGTTGATGACCCAAACTGGCACCGAACGCGGCACCGACCGTGGCACCGACCGTGGCACCGAACGTGGCACGCTCGCCCGCCGCGCCCCCGCCGATGGACGGCCACTCGCACAAGAGGGCGACCAACAGGATCTCGACCGGTGCGCCGCCGCGCGGTTCGAATCGGCCGGCGCGCTGCCGCTTCCGGCCGCGCTGGCCCGCTATCTGGAGGCGCTGCCGGCGCGGCCCGAGCCCGGCTATTCGCTGTGGCGCGACGCCCGCGGCCAGGTGCAGGGGCGCTTCCACCAGTGCTCGCTGACCAGCGCGTTCGCACCGCTGATCGCGCTGGCCGACCGCCGCGTGATCGGCCATGAGGGCACCATCCGGACGTACGCAGGCGAGCAGCCCGGCCTGGCCGCGTGGAAACTGTTCGCGCTGGCAGCCGACGACGCCTCGCTGGTCGCGCTCGACCGGCTGTCGCGGCTGCTGCATGCGATCAACTACGTGGCCGCGGGCGGCACGGGCCGGCTGGTGCTGAACGTGCACAACCGGCTGCTGGCGGCGGTGGCCGACGACCATGGCGCCGCGTTCCGGCGCGCGGTGCAGGCGCTGGACCTGCCGCAGTCGCAGCTGGTGATCCAGGTGCCGGCCAGCGCCAACGACAATCTGGCGCTGCTGCTGCAAGTGGTCGGCAACTACCGGCGCAACGGCTTTGCCGTCAGCCTGCAGGCGTCCGATCCCGCCGAGGCGGGCGTGCTGATCGCGCAGGCGCGGCCGGACTGGCTCAAGCTCGATATGGGCCGGCTGTGGACCGATCGCCAACTGGCGGGGCTGCGGGCCAGCGCCGCCGATGCCGGCGTGACGCTGATCGGCCGCCGGCTCGACAGCGCCGAAACCGCGCTGCGGCTGCAGGCGGCGGGCATCGAACTGGGGCAGGGGACCCATGCCGGCGCGACGCTCGGCCCGGGCGAACTGCGGCGCGCGGGACCACTGTCGTGCCGTCCCGACTCGCAGCGTCCCGACCCGCACCGCCGCGATTTGCGCCACCCGGACTTGCGCCACCCCGACTCACGGCGCCCCGATTCCCACCACGACGACCAGGAGGAACCCAGATGACGTCGCGTCTGCCGTCCCATGCCGCCGACATCGAGCTCGAGGTCCCGCCGGGGCTCGGCATCCTGACCGTGCCTGGCCTGCACGGCAGCGGCCCCGAGCACTGGCAGAGCCGCTGGGAACGCCGCTTTCCCGACTGGCAGCGGGTCGAACAGCGCGACTGGTCGCGCCCGAGCCTGCATCTGTGGGCCGAGCGCGTCGGCGACGCGGTCGCTCGGGTGCGGCGGGTCGCACCGCGCGGCGCGGTGCTGGTCGCCCACAGCTTCGGCTGCCTGGCGACGCTGCGCCAGGCGGCGAACGACCCCGACGGCATCGCCGGCGCCCTGCTGGTCGCGCCGGCCGACCCCGACAAGTTCGGCGTCGCGCCGCTGCTGCCGACCTTCCGGCTGCCGTTCCCGACGCTGGTCGTCGCGAGCCGCAACGACCCGTGGATGGCGCAGCGGACCGCGTTCACCTGGGGCACGCTGTGGGGCAGCGAGCTGCACGATGCGGGCAGCCTGGGTCACATCAATGCGGATTCCGGGTTGGGCCGCTGGCCGGGGGGGCTCGGCCTGCTCGGCACGCTGCTGCAAAGGATCGACGCCCGCGGCGCCGGCCGTGCCCATGACAAGCACGGCACCGCATGGGAAGCCGGGCTCGAAGTGATCCCCACCGTCCCATATATCTGAATCGACTAAAGACATGCGTAAATATTCGTTCTGGATATAAGCGCTGCTCTGCACAATCTATTGGTCCGCTGCCGTCGCCGCATAAAGCCGCGCCGGCGGTGCCCATCGCACGTCGAACGCACGTCGAACGCGCGCCCAGCGCGGCGCGCCACGTTGCCTTCGCCGGCTTTCGCATCCGACACCATGCCTGCCACCTTGCCATTGACCGATACCGTGCCAGCGGCGCCGACCTTCCCGCGGCGGCTGCCCGGCCCGCTGCGCGCCCGCCATACGGTGCTGCCGGGCTTCGGCCTGTCGCTCGGGTTCACGCTGCTGTATCTGACGCTGATCGTGCTGATTCCGCTGGCGGCCGCCTTCCTGAAGGCGTTCACGCTGAGCTGGGACAGCTTCTGGGCCCTCGTCACGGCGCCGCGCGTGCTGGCCGCATACAAGCTTAGCTTCGGCGCCTCGCTGATCGCGGCGATCGTCAATACGGTGTTCGGCCTGGTGGTGGCCTGGGTGCTGGTGCGCTATCGCTTTCCCGGCCGGCGCCTGGTCGATGCGCTGGTCGATCTGCCGTTCGCGCTGCCGACCGCGGTGGCCGGCATCGCGCTGACCGCGCTGTTCGCCGGCAACGGCTGGATCGGCCGCTGGCTCGAGCCGCTCGGCATCAAGGTCGCCTTCACCCCGCTGGGCGTCGTGATCGCGCTGACCTTCATCGGCCTGCCGTTCGTCGTGCGCACGGTGCAGCCGGTGCTGGAAGAACTGGAGCGCGAGCTCGAAGAGGCCGCGGCGAGCCTGGGCGCGACGCGCTGGCAGACCTTCGGCCGCGTGATCGTGCCGGCGATCGCGCCGGCGCTGCTGACCGGGTTTGCGCTGGCCTTCGCCCGCGCCACCGGCGAGTACGGCTCGGTCGTCTTCATCAGCGGCAACATGCCGATGGTGTCGGAGATCGCGCCGCTGATGATCTACGCCAAGCTCGAGCAATACGACTATGCCGGCGCGACCGCGGTGGCGGTGGTGATGCTGCTGATCTCGTTCGCCTTGCTGCTGCTGATCAACGGCCTGCAGGCGTGGTCGCGGCGCCGCCAGAACGGCGGCCGCCAGGCGCCCGCGCAGCCGCGCGGCGACGACGCGGCGGGGGCATCGCGTTCGCTGACCGCGGCCGGAGACTTCTGAGATGGCCGGCTCCCTTCCCGTGGGCGCGGCACGCGCGCTGCCGGCGACGCCGGTGCATGACGCCACCGCCGAGGCGCCGTGGGTGCGCCGCACGCTGATCGCGGTCGCCGCGCTGTTCCTGACGCTGTTCCTTTTCGTGCCGCTCGCCGCGGTGTTCTACGAGGCGCTGCGCCAGGGCCTGAACGCCTACTGGAGCGCGCTGGTCGAGCCCGACGCGCTGGCCGCGATCCGCCTGACGCTGACCGTCGCGGCGATCGCCGTGCCGCTGAACCTGGTGTTCGGCGTTGCCGCGGCCTGGGCCATCGCCAAGTTCGAATTCCCCGGCAAGAGCCTGTTGACCACGCTGATCGACCTGCCGTTTTCGGTCTCGCCGGTGATCTCGGGCCTGATCTATGTGCTGCTGTTCGGCGCGCAGGGCTGGTTCGGACCGTGGCTGGCCGAGCACGACATCCGCATCCTGTTCGCGGTGCCGGGCATCGTGCTGGCGACCGTCTTCGTGACCTTTCCCTTCGTCGCGCGCGAGCTGATTCCGCTGATGCAGGCGCAGGGCACCGAGGAAGAGGAGGCCGCGATCGTGCTCGGCGCATCGGGCTGGCAGACCTTCTGGCGCGTGACGCTGCCCAATATCCGCTGGGGCCTGCTGTACGGCGTGATCCTGTGCAATGCCCGGGCGATGGGCGAGTTCGGCGCGGTGTCGGTGGTGTCGGGCCATATCCGCGGGCTGACCAACACGATGCCGCTGCACGTCGAGATTCTCTACAACGAATACAACTTCGTCGCGGCCTTCGCGGTGGCCTCGCTGCTGACGCTGCTGGCCCTGCTGACGCTGGCGATCAAGACGCTGGTCGAATTCCGTACCCGGCGCGAACTGGGCGAGGCGAACGAGGAAGGCATGCCGGTCGCGCCGGCCATGCTGCCGGCTGCGTCGGCGCTTGCCGTGCCGGCGCAGGCCGCGGCGTTCGCCAACGAATCGGCGTGCGCCGCGCAACCCGCCAAGGTGCGCCGTCCGGCCGCCGGGGCCGATCCGCAAGACAGCTTGGGATGGACATCATGAGCATTCAGGTAAGGCATCTGCACAAACAGTTCGGCGATTTCGTCGCGCTGGACGACGTCACGCTCGATTTCGCGGAAGGGGAACTGACCGCGTTGCTGGGGCCGTCCGGTTGCGGCAAGACCACGCTGCTGCGCGTGATCGCGGGACTGGAGCGCGCCGATCGCGGGCAGGTGCTGCTGGAGGGCCAGGATGCGACCGGGCAGCCGGTGCGCCAGCGCCAGGTCGGCTTCGTGTTCCAGCACTACGCGCTGTTCCGCCATATGACGGTGTTCGAGAACGTCGCCTTCGGCCTGCGCGTCAAGCCGCGCGGCGAGCGGCCGGGCGAGGCGCAGATCCGCGAGCGCGTGCGCGCGCTGCTGGAACTGGTGCAGCTGGACTGGCTGGCCGACCGCTATCCGCCGCAGCTGTCGGGCGGGCAGCGCCAGCGCATCGCGCTGGCCCGCGCGCTGGCGGTCGAGCCGCGCGTGCTGCTGCTGGACGAGCCGTTCGGCGCGCTCGATGCCAAGGTCCGCAAGGAGCTGCGGCGCTGGCTGCGGCGGCTGCACGACGAGCTGCACGTGACCAGCGTGTTCGTCACGCACGACCAGGAGGAAGCGCTCGAAGTGGCCGACCGCGTGGTGCTGATGCAGCGCGGCCGTGTCGAGCAGGTGGGCTCGCCGCAGGCGGTCTACGAACATCCGGCCACGCCGTTCGTGTTCGGCTTCCTTGGCCATGTCAACCGCATTCACGGGCGGCTCGAGCGCGGAGCCGGGGGCGGGGCGCTGCGTAGCGGTGCGGCGCTGCTGTCGTTGTGCAGCGGTCCTGATGACGAGGGCCTGGGCGCGGTCGACGAGGTGGATGGCGCCGAGGCCATCGGCTACGTCCGTCCGCACGACGTCGAGCTCGAGCGCTATGCGCCCGGCGCCGAAGGCATCGTCGCAACGCTGCGGCGTGCGCTCGCGCTCGGCCCCGTCGCGCAGCTGGAACTCGAGCGCGAGGACAACCGCGAGCTGATCGAGGTGGTGCTGCCGCTCGAACGCTTCCAGCGCGACGGTTATCGCGAGGGCGAGCTGCTGGCGGCGCGGCCGCGCCGCATGCGGGTGTTCGCCGGAGAGCAGGGCGCGCGGCAGGCGGCACGCACGCCGGCATCGGCAGGGGCGTCGCGATGAACTTCCAGCAACTGCGATCGATCCGCGAGGCGGTGCGCCGCCAGTTCAATCTGACCGAGGTCGCCAACGCGCTGTACACCTCGCAGCCCGGCGTGTCGCGCCAGATCCGCGAGCTCGAGGAGGAACTGGGTGTCGAGATCTTCGAGCGCTACGGCAAGCGGCTGACCGGGCTGACCGCGCCGGGCCGCGAGATCGTCCGCATCGTCGAGCGCCTGCTGCTCGAGGCGGAGAACCTGCGCCAGGCCGGCGACGAATTCGCCGGCCGCCATACCGGCCGGCTGACGGTCGCCACCACGCATACGCAGGCGCGCTATGCGCTGCCCAAGGTCGTCACCGAATTCCGGCGTGCCTACCCGCACGTCACGCTGGCGCTGCAGGAGGCCTCGCCCAACCATATCGTCGAGCTGCTGCTGTCGGGACAGGCCGACATCGGCATCGCCACCGAGGCCTTGGCCAGCGAACCGTCGCTGACGGCGTTCGACGCCTATACCTGGCGCCATGTGCTGGTGGTGGCGCCGGACCATCCGCTGACGCGGCTGCCCGAGCCGACGCTGGAGGACCTGGCAGGCTTTCCGATCATCACCTACGACGCTGGCTTTACCGGCCGGCGCAAGATCGACAGCGCCTTCGCACAGGCCGGCCTGCAGCCGGAGATCGTGCTGACCGCACTGGACGCCGACGTGATCAAGACCTATGCCGAGCTCGATCTGGGCGTCGGCATCATTGCGTCGATGGCCTACGACGCGCGCAAGGACAGCGGCCTGGTGCGGATTTCGGCCGATCATCTGTTCGCGCCGAACACCACCAGCGTGGCGGTGCGCCGCGGGGCCTATCTGCGCGGCTACGCGCATGCCTTCATCCAGCTGTTCGCGCCGCAGCTGTCCGAGCAGGCGGTCAGCAGCGCGCTGTCCGAAGGCGGCAGCCTGGGCGCGCTGACGGCCGAGGCCGCGTAGGCGTTCGCGGCGCGGTTGCCAACGCGGCTGCCCTCTGCCCCGGCCCCTCTCCCGCAAGCGGGAGAGGGGAGAAACACCCACAGGGACTGCCATGCCGCAAGCATCGCGGCGCTGCCGCATGCCGGCATGGTTCTGCTCCGGGCGCTCGCCGCGCTTGCACTCTGCTGCGTCTCGTCATACGTGGATCCCGCCGCGTTCGGTTCGGGCCCGGCAGCGGCCCCTTCGCGCCGCCGGCTGCCCGTTCGTCGCATCCGGGTTTCATTCGCGCCGCCACCCGGGTTACATTACGCGCACGGACACGGGATGCGGTCCGATGCAGCGGCCGCGCGCCATGCTGCACCGCATCGCCGGTCATCCCGTGCCGCGTGCGATCCGCCCGACAGTTGGCGAATGCCGCGGTGGGGGCCGCACTGCCGCATGGAACGTCGGCGGGCGGCGGCTAGAATGAGGCAACAGTCCCTCCCCACACCCGCGTCGCCGAGGTGGCGGTGGAAGGACGGAGGCGACATGAGATCGACGCACCGCTGTTTCACCCATGCCATTCCCTCCCGCCTGACGCTGCTGGGGCGCGACCTGGTGTTCGTGCTCGTGATGAACGGCGTGATCGCGGTCAGCCTGACCTGGGGCTTCCAGACCGGCGGCACCTTCCTGAAGAACTTCGTCTATAGCCAGCTGATCGGCCTGTCGATCTGGGCGCTGATCGATATTCCGCGCGTGGTGATCTGGCGCAACGAGCGCCCGGCCGGCTGGCCCTTCATCCTGCTGGCGATCGCCGCGGTGCCGCTGGGCGTGCTGTTCGGCAGCTGGGCGACACGGATGGTGATGGACCTGCCGCCCAAGTCGATGGAAGAGGCCAACGACATGCTGCGCATGTGCCTGGTGGTCGGGATGCTGGCGGCCACAAGCATGATCTACTTCTACTGGTCGCGCGAACGCCTGGCCTTCCTGCAGCGCCAGGCCGCGCTCGACGCGCTGCAGCGCGAGGAGGCCGAGAAGCAGCTGGTGCGCGCGCAGCTGATGGCGCTGCAGGCGCAGATCGAACCGCACTTCCTGTTCAATTCGCTGGCCCACCTCGACGGCCTGATCGCCACCGATCCGCATGCCGCGCGCAAGCTGCTGCAGGGGCTGATCGGCTTCCTGCGGCGCTCGCTGGCCCATACCCGCGCGGAGCAATGCACGCTGCAGCAGGAGTTCGCGCTGCTGCGCAGCTATCTCGATATCCAGGGGCTGCGCTTCGGCCAGCGGCTGTCCTATCAGTTCGATCTGCCGGACGATCTGGCCGAGGTCGAGATTCCGCCGATGCTGATCCAGCCGCTGGTCGAGAACGCCGTCAC
This sequence comes from Cupriavidus gilardii, assembly GCF_013347325.1. Classification (NCBI taxonomy): domain Bacteria; kingdom Pseudomonadati; phylum Pseudomonadota; class Betaproteobacteria; order Burkholderiales; family Burkholderiaceae; genus Cupriavidus; species Cupriavidus gilardii. The sequence continues at coordinate 1,289,522 of NZ_CP054626.1, forward strand.
GCACGGCATCGAACCGTGCATGGCGGGGGGGCGCATTACCGTGTCGGCGCGCGCCCAGGGCGAGAACGCCGTGCAGGTGTCGATCGCCGATACCGGCGTCGGCTTTGCTCAGGCCCCGGTCAAGGGCTCGGGCCTGGGGCTGACCCATGTGCGCGAACGCCTGGCGCGCATCTTCGGCGCCGCGGCCACGATGCAGATCGAGGAAAACGTGCCCAGCGGCGTGGTGGTGCGGCTGACCGTGCCCGTGACGCGCAAGCCGGCCGCGCAGGGCGTGCCGGCGCCGGCCGCCAGTTGCGGTGCGGCGCAGGGCGGGGCCGCGCCGGCGGTGCCGGTGCCGCCGATTCCGGCCGGCTCGGCCGCGTCGGTCGTCCCCCGATCCTGATACCGATTTCGCGGGCTGCGCCGTGTGTTGCCGCCGCCCGCCCCGTTAGCGCCGACGGTCGCCGATCTCCTTCGCGCCCCGTCGATGATCCATCGATCGACTGCCACCGATTCCACGATGACGCCGACCTTGCTGATTGCCGACGACGAACCGCTGCTCGCCCGCGTGTTGCATGCCGAATTGTCCAGCCTGTGGCCCGAGGCGCAGGTCGTCGCGACCGTGCATGACGGGGTATCGGCGCTCGAGGCGGTGCGCCAGCACGCGCCGCGCGTCGCCTTTCTCGATATCCGGATGCCCGGCATCACCGGCATGGAGGTGGCGCGCGACCTGCTCGGCAAGCCCGGCGCGCCGCTGGTGGTGTTCGTCACCGCCTACGACCAGTTCGCGCTGGAAGCCTTCGAAAGCGCGGCGGTCGACTACGTGCTCAAGCCGATCCAGCGCGAGCGGCTGGAGGCCACCGTCAACCGGCTGAAGACGCGGCTGGCGATGCCGCCGCAGGCGATGGACGGCAACGCCTCGGCGGGCGCGCTCGAAGGCGAGCGGCTGGAGCAGCTGCTGAACCGGCTGGAGGCGCTGGACCGCGACACCATCGCGCGCACCGGCGGTCCGTATCTGCGCTTCATCAAGGCGCTGGTGGGCCAGGAGGTGCGCATCATCCCGGTCGACGAGGTGATCTATCTGGAGGCCACCGACAAGTACGTCAACGTGGTGTCGAACAGCGGCGAGGCGCTGATCCGCACCAGCCTGCGCGAACTGACCCAGCAGCTCGATCCGGACCGCTTCTGGCAGATCCATCGCGGCACGGTGGTCAACATCGACTGCGTCGCCGCCGCGGTCAACCAGTCGCTGGGGCGCCTCGCGCTGAAGCTGCGCAACCGACCCGAGACGCTGCCGGTGGCGCGCCAGTACGCCTATCTGTTCAAGCAGATGTAACGCGCGGCCGGCGCGCGATGCGCCGTTTCCCCAGCGGTTTTCCACTATGATGCTCCGGTTGCGCCGCACCACCGCGGGCACCGGGGCGTCGCGCCGCCTTCGCTTTCCTTTTGCCGTTTCCCCGTTGTTTCCCTTTATTTCCCTGCTGATCGAGGAGTGAATTGCCATGGATTTCGCCACCACCGACCTTTGCGACGATCACGAGGCTCGCCTGGCCGACGGCTCGCTGCGCGTGCTGACGCCGGGCTGGCAGGCGTTCGGCAAGCGTGCGCGCTTTGCCGGTCCCGCCATGACGCTGAAGGTGTTCGAGGACAACTCGCTGGTGCGCGAGGCGCTCGAATCGCCGGGGCAGGGCAGGGTGCTGGTGGTCGACGCCGGCGGTTCGGCGCGCTGCGCGCTGGTCGGCGGCAATCTCGGCCAGCTTGGCCAGAAGAACGGCTGGGCGGGCATCGTGCTGAACGGCTATGTGCGTGACACCGTCGAGCTGAACGACTGCGAGATCGGCATCCGCGCGCTGGGCGTGCATCCGCGCAAGAGCGAGAAGCGCAATAGCGGGCAGCGCGACGTCGCGCTGCAGATGCCCGGCGCGGTCGTGCGTCCGGGCAACTGGATCTATGCCGACGAGGACGGTGTGCTGGTGTCCGACGTGGAGTTGGGCAAGGGGGGCAAGGGGGGCAAGGCGGCCTGAGCCGTCCGACAGCCCTTGCACACAATTTCACGATGCGGAAAGACGTTTTGATGCGCAAAAATACATGGGTGCGCGGCACAACCGTCGTTTCTCATGATGGGAAAGGTCTTGCCGTATCGTGAAATGTTTTCGATAACATACTGAAATTTAAGGATAAAAAATCTGCGGCGAAGGCCGCATCGAGCCTTGTTGCGTCGCGGGACGCTTCTCTACACTCTTATATAAGACATATGACTTGCGGCGCTTCCGGAACGCTGATGCCGGCACCGGCGCCCAGGTCGGCAGACCGGCTCCCCGTCCGGTCGCGTCGCAAAGATTTGCCGAACCCCATCAACAGGAGAGTGACATGTCCCGCGAAATCGAAGCACAAAAGCTCAAGCAAGACTGGGAAACCAACCCGCGCTGGAAGGGTATCCGCCGCAACTTCACGGCCGAGGACGTGGTGCGGCTGCGCGGCTCGGTGCAGATCGAGCACACGCTGGCCCGTCGTGGCGCCGAGAAGCTGTGGCATCTGCTCAATACCGAGCCGTTCGTCAACACGCTGGGCGCGCTGACCGGCAACCAGGCGATGCAGCAGGTCAAGGCCGGCCTGAAGGCGATCTATCTGTCGGGCTGGCAGGTCGCCGGCGACGCCAACCTGGCCGGCGAGATGTATCCGGACCAGTCGCTGTATCCGGCCAACTCGGTGCCGCAGGTGGTCAAGCGCATCAACAACACCTTCCAGCGCGCCGATCAGATCCAGTGGAGCGAGGGCAAGGGTGATGTCGATTTCTTCGCGCCGATCGTGGCGGACGCGGAGGCCGGCTTCGGCGGCGTGCTGAACGCGTTCGAGCTGATGAAGGCGATGATCGAAGCGGGCGCCGCGGGCGTGCACTTCGAAGACCAGCTGGCCTCGGTCAAGAAGTGCGGCCACATGGGCGGCAAGGTGCTGGTGCCGACCCGCGAGGCCGTCGCCAAGCTGACCGCCGCGCGCCTGGCGGCGGACGTGATGGGCGTGCCGACGCTGGTGATCGCCCGTACCGATGCGGAAGCGGCCGATCTGCTGACCTCGGACATCGACGATCGCGACAAGCCGTTCTGCACTGGCGAGCGCACCGTCGAAGGCTTCTACCGCACCCGGCCCGGCATCGAGCAGTCGATCGCGCGTGCGCTGGCCTATGCGGAAGTGGCCGACCTGGTCTGGTGCGAAACCGGCAAGCCCGATCTGGAGTTCGCCAAGAAGTTCGCCGAGGCGGTGCACGCCAAATTCCCGGGCAAGCTGCTGGCCTACAACTGCTCGCCGTCGTTCAACTGGAAGAAGAACCTGGACGACGCCACCATCGCCAAGTTCCAGAAGGAACTGGGCGCGATGGGCTACAAGTTCCAGTTCATCACGCTGGCCGGCTTCCACTCGCTGAACTACTCGATGTTCAACCTGGCTTACGGCTATGCGCGCAACCAGATGAGCGCGTTCGTCGAGCTGCAGGAGGCCGAGTTCAAGGCGGCCGAGAAGGGCTTCACCGCGGTCAAGCACCAGCGCGAAGTCGGCACCGGCTACTTCGACGCGGTCACGCAGACCATCGAAGGCGGCCAGTCGTCGACCACCGCGCTGAAGGGCTCGACCGAGGACGAGCAGTTCTTCGACAAGAAGGTGGCTTGAAGTCGTAAGACTTGCGCGTGCTGGTTCCCTCTCCCGCTTGCGGGAAAGGGGTTGGGGGAGAGGAAAGGCGGCGGCGCACAGGCCGATGCGGTTCCTGCAACCACCTCCTCTCCCCCACCCTCTCCCCCGTGAGGGGGAGAGGGGGAGCATCATCGCAGCGTGTGGCTGGGCAGGCCGGCCTTACTCACCGGTAGACGATCACCGGAATATCGGTATGCGTCAGCACCTTCTGCGTCTCGCTGCCGAGCAGCAGGCCGGACAGGCCGCGACGGCCGTGCGAGGCCATGAAGATCACGTCGCAGCCATGCCGTTCGGCCGCGTCGATGATGCCCAGATAGGGCACGGCGAAGGTCGACATATCGGTGTCGCATGGCACACCGGCCGCGGTGGCGGCAGTCTCGACCTCCTTCAGGTAGATGCGCGCCTGCGCCTCGATGCGGTCCTTGAAGGCCTGCGGGGCCTCGACCACGATCTCGCTGAACGGCGTGTACGGATATTCCTCGAGACAGACATAGGCAGTGACCCGGGCGCCGATGGCCTTGGCCAGCTCGATGCCGCCGTCGATCGCTTTCTTGGACAGCTCCGAACCGTCAGTGGGGAGCAGGATGTGCTTGAACATGGCCGATCTCCTTGCGATGAGTCCAAAGGCATGCCCGAGGGCACCGGAAGCGGGGCGAAGGAACCGACCCGCGCTGACTTCATTGTAGCCAGTGTGGCGGCTAATGCATCGCGGGCGAACCCTTGCCCGCTCGTCGTGCCGAGTCAGGCACCGACCGGCTCGTCGGCCGCGGGCAGCGGCGCCTGCTCGCCGCGGCGCCAGTAGGCAGGATTGCCGTAGGTGTTCTTCAGATGATCGATAAACAGCCGCACCCGCAGCGGCAGATGCTTGCGCTGGGGAAACACCGCGTGGATGCCGATCGGCGGCGCCTGGAATTCGTCGAGCACGGTAACCAGGCGCCCGGTCGCGATCTCGTGTCCGACCTCCCACCACGAGCGCCACGCCAAGCCATGCCCTTGCAGGCACCAGGCATGCAGCACGGCGCCGTCGGTGCATTCCATATTGCCGCCGACCTTGACCGTGACCGGGCGGCCGTCCTGCTGGAACACCCAGCCGCGCTGCACGTTGGCGCTGGCGCCGAAGGCCAGGCAGTTGTGGGCCGCCAGTTCTTCCGGCGTCTGCGGCGTGCCGCGCCGCGCCAGGTACGACGGCGCGGCCACCACCACGCGGCGGTTCTCCGCCAGCCGGATCGACACTAGGCTCGAATCGGGCAGGTCGCCCAGGCGGATCGCGCAGTCGAAGCCCTCGTTGACCAGATCGACCACGCGGTCCGACAGGTCCAGCGTGATGGTCACGTCCGGATGCGATTCGATGAACAGCGGCACTACCGGCGCGACGTGCTTGCGGCCGAAGCCAGCGGGTGCCGTCACGCGCAGATGGCCGCTGGCCTTGACGCCGCCGGCCGAGACGCTGGCCTCGGCGTTCTGCAGATCGTTCAGGATCCGCTGGCAGTCCTCCAGGAAGGCCGAGCCCTCGAAGGTCAGCGTGATCTTGCGAGTGGTGCGCACCAGCAGCTTGACGCCGAGCCGTTCCTCCAGCGCGTCGATGCGGCGGCCGATGATGGCCGGCGCGACGCCCTCGGCGGTGGCGGCCGCCGACAGGCTGCCGCGCGAGGCGACCGAGACGAAGGTCGCCAGTTGCTTGAAATGATCCACGTGTCCCCGATGTTTTGCGGCCGGCGCGACACAAAGCGATCTTGGCGATACGTGCGGGCCGGCGGATGGGAGGGCCGGGGCCGATATTGGTTTCGGATCTTCCGGCGGTTCGCCAAGATTAGTAGCGCAAAAGTAAAAGATCAAGTGACCCGGGTCGGCTATGCCGCGCTGCAGCGCCTGCCTACAATGCTCGGAATTCGTGGTACGCCGGCCCTGTGCCGCGGCCGCCAACCCCTGGTCCTTGCTGCTATGAACCCGATCCGCGCCGTCGTCTTCGATGCCTATGGCACGCTGTTCGACGTGTATTCCGTCACGGCGCGCGCGGAGCAGCTGTTTCCCGGCAAGGGCGAGGCGCTGGCGCTGCTGTGGCGCGACCGCCAGATCGACTACACGCGGATCCGCACGATGGCGGCGCCCGACGGGGCCTGGTACAAGCCGTTCTGGGCGATCACCGTCGACGCGCTGCGCTATGCGGCGCAGCGGCTGGATCTGCGGCTCGATGCCGCCGCCGAGGGGCAGCTGCTGAAGGAATACGCGTGCCTGTCGGCCTTTCCGGAAAACCTGGGCGCGCTGCGCCGCCTGCGCGCGGCCGGCCTGCCGCTGGGCATCCTGTCCAACGGCAATCCGGAGATGCTGGACATCTCGGTCAAGAGCGCCGGCATGCAGGGCCTGTTCGACCATGTGCTGTCGGTCGACGCGGTGCGCCAGTACAAGACCGCGCCGGCCGCCTATGCGCTCGGTCCCGCGGCCTTCGGCGTGCCGGCGCACGAGATGCTGTTTGTCTCGTCCAACGGCTGGGACGCGTGCGGCGCGACCTGGTTCGGCTACACCACGTTCTGGATCAATCGTGCCGGCCACCCGGCGGAGCGGCTCGACGCCGAGCCGAGCGGGACCGGGCACGACATGAACGACCTGCTCGATTTCGTGCGCGCACGCGGCATCGCCGTCGCGCATGGATGAAGAGGGCAGGCATGGCACAACCCCCATCGATCACAGGAGAACATTGATGGCCATCACGTTGCCTGCGGGCATGAAGATTACCGGCGAAATCCTGCCGGCCTACGAAGATATCCTCACGCCGGAAGCGCTGGCCCTGGTGGACAAGCTGCACCGTGCCTTCGAGCCGCGCCGCCAGCAGCTGCTGGCCGCGCGCGTCGAACGCGCCAAGCGCCTGGACGCGGGCGAGCGCCCCGACTTCCTGCCGGAGACCAGGTCGATCCGCGAAGGCGACTGGAAGATCGCGCCGATCCCGAAGGCGCTCGAATGCCGCCGCGTCGAAATCACCGGCCCGGTCGAAGCCAAGATGGTCATCAACGCGTTCAACTCGGGCGCGGACAGCTACATGACCGACTTCGAGGATTCGAACACGCCGAACTGGCACAACCAGCTGCAGGGCCAGGTCAACCTGAAGGCCGCCGTGCGCCGCACGCTGACGCTCGAGGCCAAGGGCAAGGTCTACAAGCTGAACGACAAGATCGCCACGCTGCAGGTGCGTCCGCGCGGCTGGCATCTGGACGAGAAGCACGTGACCATCGACGGCCAGCGCGTGTCGGGCGGCATCTGGGACTTCGCGCTGTTCCTGTTCCATAACGCCAAGGAGCAGATCGCGCGCGGCGCCGGTCCGTTCTTCTATCTGCCGAAGATGGAAAGCCATCTGGAAGCGCGCCTGTGGAACGACATCTTCGTGATGGCGCAGAACGAGATCGGCCTGCCGCAGGGCACCATCAAGGCGACCGTGCTGATCGAGACGATCCTGGCCGCCTTCGAGATGGAAGAGATCCTGTACGAGCTGCGCGAGCACAGCGCGGGCCTGAACGCCGGCCGCTGGGACTACATCTTCTCGTGCATCAAGAAGTTCAAGACCGACAAGAACTTCTGCCTGGCCGACCGCGCCAAGGTCACGATGACCGCGCCGTTCATGCGCGCCTACGCGCTGCTGCTGCTCAAGACCTGCCACAAGCGCGGCGCGCCCGCGATCGGCGGCATGAGCGCGCTGATCCCGATCAAGAACGATCCGGAGAAGAACGAGATCGCGATGCAGGGCATCATCGGCGACAAGCGCCGCGATGCGACCGACGGCTATGACGGCGGCTGGGTGGCTCACCCGGGCCTGGTCGAGCCGGCGATGAAGGAATTCGTCGCGGTGCTGGGCGACAAGCCGAACCAGTTCGACAAGCAGCGCCCGGATGTCAACGTCAGCGGCGCCGACCTGCTGAACTTCCAGCCGGAGACGCCGATCACCGAAGGCGGCCTGCGCATGAACATCAATGTGGGCATCCATTACCTGGGCGCCTGGCTGGCCGGCAACGGCTGCGTGCCGATCCACAACCTGATGGAAGACGCCGCCACCGCCGAGATCTCGCGTTCGCAGGTCTGGCAGTGGATCCGCTCGCCGAAGGGCGTGCTGGAGGACGGCCGCAAGGTGACCGCCGAGATGGTGCGCGCGCTGATTCCGGAAGAACTGGCCAAGGTCAAGGAAGTGGTCGGTGGCGACACGAAGACCTACGACCGCGCCGCCGAGATCTTCGAACAGATGTCGACGTCGGAATCGTTCGCCGAATTCCTGACGCTGCCGCTGTACGAGGAGATCTGATGGCGTTGCCCTCTCCCGCTTGCGGGAGAGGGCGGATCACTGGTGGATCGCACACCTTGGACAAGCCCGCATCCGCGGGCTTTTTGCTTTGCGGAATGCGGCTGCGGCGCGAGGCCCTCATAATGGCGGCTTGAGCAAGAGGGAGAATCAAGTTGCGCTTCGAGCATCTGGTAGAGATCAATGACCCCAACATGCCGGCGCTGGAACCGCTGACGGCGGACCAGGTCTGGCAGGGGCTGGTACTGCGCGGCCAGTCGCCGGAGCTGTTCGTGCTGGGCCTGGACCGTGCCGAGATCACGGGCCGCGGCGACGACTGGATCGAACGCGTGCTGCATTTCGGCAACGCGCAGATTCGCGACCGGGTCGTGTTCGAACCGCGCCGCTCGGTCCGCTACGAGACCGCCGCCACCGCCGACCATGCCGGCGGCACGCTGACGATGACGGTCGAGACGCCGGGCCCCGGCGCGTTGCTGTTGCGCTTTACCTACGAGACGACGATGCCGGCCGTCGACGCCAGCGGCGACGACCGCTACGCCGTGATCGTCAAGTCGGCCTACCACGAGGCCGATCTCGATACGGTCCGCAAGATCCGCGAACTGGCCAGCACCGGCAGGCTCGGGTGAGCGAGGACGCCTTGCCGCCGCGCGGCGGCGACGGCCGCGCCCGCAGCGCCCCCACGCGCGCCCAGCTGCGCGAGCGCTATGGCGACAAGCTGCGCTGGCTGGTGCTGGTCACGCTGATGATCGGCACGATGTCGTCGATCGTGTCGTCGACCATCGTCAACGTCGCGGTGCCGGACCTGAGCCGGCATTTCGGGCTGGGGCAGGAGCGCGCGCAATGGGTCGCGGCCAGCTTCATGATCGCGATGACGCTGGCGATGCTGCTGACCCCATGGCTGCTGAACCGCTACGGCCTGCGCCGCACCTTTCTCGGCGCGGCGGTGCTGCTTGGCGTCGGCGGGCTGGTCGGCGGCTTCTCGCCCAGCTATGGCGTGATGATCGCGATGCGCGTGGCCGAAGGCATCGCCGCGGGCATCATGCAGCCGCTGCCCAATATCCTGATCCTGCGCGTGTTCGAGGAACGCGAGCAGGGCCGGGCGATGGGCATGTTCGGCTTCGGCGTAGTGCTGGCGCCGGCGCTGGGGCCGAGCCTGGGCGGCTTCCTGGTCGAATCGTTCGGCTGGCGCTCGATCTTCTTCGTGGTGGTGCCGCTGACGATCGTCGCCGGACTGATGGCGCGCCGCTTCATGGCGATCGATTCGGCGATGATGGGCGAGCGCAAGCCGCTCGACTGGCAGGGGCTGGCGCTGGCCGGGGTCGCCACGGTGATGCTGCTGAACGGCCTGGTCGAGCTGCGCGAGGACACGGCCACCGGCATGCTGCTGTCGGGGCTGGGCGTGCTGCTGCTGGTGCTGTTCGTGCTGTGGCAGCTGCGCGCGTCGGACCCGCTGATGAACATGCGGCTGTACAGCTATCGGCAGTTTTCGGCCGGTGCGGTGGTCGCCTTCATCTATGGCGCCGGACTGTTCGGTTCGACCTATCTGCTGCCGGTCTATATGCAGATGGCGCTGCAGTACTCGCCGTCGCAGGCGGGCTTCGTGCTGCTGCCGGCCGGCATTGCGCTGGCCGTGACCATCGCGCTGGCGGGCCGCCTGACCAGCCGCGTGCCGCCGCATATCCAGGTGTCGGCCGGCCTCGCGCTGCTGGCCGCGTCGTTCCTGTTGATGGCGCTGGGCTCGCTGACGACGCCCTACGTGGTGCTGATCGCACTGGCGGTGCTGGGCCGCATCGGCCTGGGCTGCATCCTGCCGTCGCTGTCGCTGGGTGCGATGCGGGGCGTCGATTTCTCGCTGATCGCGCAGGGCTCGAGCGTGATCAACTTCGTGCGGCAGCTGGGCGGTGCGATCGGCGTCAGCCTGGCCGGCGTCGGCCTGCAATGGCGGCTCGAGTCGCATGGCGCGCTGCTGGCCGGCAATCAGGCCGGCGCCGATGCCGCGGCCCGCATCCGCGCGTTCGACGAAACCTTCCTGGCGGTCGGGCTGGTGATCGCGACCGCGATCCTCGCGGCCTGGCGGATCCGGCCGCGGCAGCAGCCGGAGCGGGTGGGGCAGTAGCGCCTTGTCGAGTGACCGATCGCGGCGCCCCGCGCAGGCGGGGCCCCGTGTGCCGGCGGTCTTGCGTTGAAGCCGCCGGGTCCCCGCCTGCGGGGGGACGGCGGTACGCCAAGGGTCAGCTCGCCGCGCCCGACTTCAGCTCCTCGACCAGCTCGATGTACTTCTGCATCGCCTCTTGCTGGCTGGTGCCCCTCAGCGTTTCCCACGCCTCGAACTTGTAGCGGCCGACGAAGTCGGTCATGCCGGGCTTGTCGCCATGGGCGTCGCCCTCGCTGCCTTGCTTGTACAGCGCGTACAGGCGCAGCAGCGTCATGTTGCTGGGGCGTTCGGACAGTTGCTTGACGTCGTTCTGCGCTTGCTCGAAGCGCTGCTGCAGGTCGCTCATGGGGACTCCGGGACGGTGAGGGGGATCGACCCGCGATGATAGCCGCGCGTGCCGCCGATCCGGCCCGGAAAAAACCGAGGACGGCTTCGGTTCGGCGGCCAGCGGATACAATCGCGGCATGTCATGGATTCTTGCCGTTGAAACCTCCACCGAGTGGTGTTCGGTCGCGCTCGGCCACGCCTCGCCAGCCGGCGGCCTGCGCTGCCTGGCCCGCCACGAACAGACCGGTCCGCGCTCGTCGGGCCGGGTTCTGCCCGCCGCGGGCGAACTGCTGGCCGAGGCCGGCATCCGGCTGGCCGATTGTGCCGCGATCGCCTTCGGCGCGGGCCCGGGCTCGTTCACCGGCCTGCGCACCGCCTGCGGCATCGCCCAGGGTCTGGCCTTCGGCGCCGATCTGCCGGTCGTTCCCGTCAATACGCTGATGGCCTGCGCCGAGCGCGTGCGCGGCGTGCCCGGGGCCGCGCTGGCGGGCGACGCCACGGCCGAGCCGCTGCCCGCCGGCATGCCGGTACTGGTCGCGCTCGACGCGCGCATGGACGAGGTCTACACCGGGCTGTTCGGCTGGGACGCGGCCCGCGGCGAATGGCAGCAGGCCGGTCCGATGGGCGTGGTCCCGCCCGAGGCGGTGCAGGCGCCGTCCGCGACGTTCTGGCTGGCCGGCAACGGCGTCACGGTCCATGGCGAACGATTGCACGCCGCCGCGCAGGCCGCGCGCACGATCCCCGGCGCGATGCCGCACGCGGCCGCAGTGGTGGCGCTGGCGCAGCGCGCGCTGGCGCGCGGCGAAACCGTGGCGGCGGCCGATGCGGCGCCGCTGTATCTGCGCGACAAGGTCGCGCAGACCGTCGCCGAGCGCCAGGCCGCGGCGGCCGGCCGCGCGTCGCTGGCAGCGACCGGAGAGCGGCAATGAGCGCCGCGCTCGGCGACAGCCGTGCCCGCGCCGTCCCCTGGCCCGCGGTGCCGGCCATGCCGGTGTTGCCGAGCGGCTGGGCGCTGGCCCGGATGACCGCGCGCGACCTCGACGCGGTGGTCGACATCGAGCAGCGCGCCTATACCCACCCCTGGACCCGCGGCAATTTCGAGAACTCGGTCAAGGCCGGCCATATCGGCCTGACACTGCGCGACCCGGCCGGGCAGCTGGCCGGCTATGCGGTGCTGATGCCGGTGGTCGACGAGATGCACCTGCTCAATATCACGATCGAGCCGGCGCGCCATCGGCAGGGACTCGGCAAGCTGCTGCTGGCGGTGGCGCTGGCCACCGCGCATCAGCATCGGCTGCCCAATGTGCTGCTCGAAGTCAGGCCGTCGAATACCGCCGCGCTGGCGCTGTACGAGGCCGCCGGTTTCGAGACGATCGGCCGGCGCAAGGGCTATTACCCGGCCGCCGAAGGACGCGAGGACGCACTGGTGCTGCGGCGCCGCTGGGACACGGCCCTGGACGGCGGGCAGGACGGCCCGCGGGAGGCATCGGCATGAACCGGCGCGCGTTGTTTCTGGAGGCGCTCGGCATCGGCACCGAATGGGTGCCGCGCCATGCCGCGGCGGTTCAGGCGGAGCCCGAGGCCGCGGCGGCAACGGGGCTGCCGGAGCGGCAAGCGCCAGGCTTCGAAGGACCGAGCCATCAAGTGCCGAGCCATCCAGCGCCGGACCATCCAGCGCCGGACCATCAGGCGCCGCGCCTCGACGCTGCCCGCGCGACGACCGCCCCCGCCCCCGCGCCGACGCCACGCCAGCCGGTCATTCCGATCGTTGCCGACGACGGCTTGCGGCTGCCGCCCGGCGAAGCGGTCGCGCAGCCCGCGGACGACCTTGCCACGCTCGACTGGCAGGCGCTGGAAGCGCGCGTGGCCGGCTGCACCGCCTGCCAGCTGTGCGGCACGCGGACCCGCACGGTGTTCGGCGTCGGCGATCGCGAGGCCGACTGGATGCTGGTCGGCGAGGCCCCGGGCGAGAACGAGGACCGTCAGGGCGAGCCCTTCGTCGGCCAGGCCGGCAAGCTGCTCGACAACATGCTGGCGTCGCTGCAGCTGGCGCGCGGGCGCAACGTGTTCATCGCCAACGTGCTGAAGTGCCGGCCGCCGGGCAACCGCAATCCCGAGCCGGCCGAGGTCGAGCAGTGCGAGCCCTTCCTGCGCCGGCAGATCGCCCTGGTGCGTCCGCGCCTGATCGTCGTGCTGGGCCGTTTCGCCGCGCAGACGCTGCTGCGCACCACCACGCCGATCAGCAAGCTGCGCGGCACGGTGCATCGCTACGAGGGCATCCCGGTGGTGGTGACCTACCACCCGGCCTACCTGCTGCGCACGCTCTCCGACAAGGCGCGCGCCTGGGAAGACCTGTGCCTGGCGCGCGATGTCTATCGGCAGAGCGATCCGGCCGCGCCGGCCGATCTGCTGGATTCCGGACAGCACGACTCCCCGTTGCGCGACCTACCACGGGCCGGCGTTGCCGGCGGCGGCGATGCGGGAGCCGGTCACTGAACTGGCCGGCGCCGGCGCGACCACGGCCGAGCCGCTGTGGCGCGCCGCCACGTCGGCGCGCGTGCGCGATCTGGCCTGGTGCACGCTGGCGCCGCCGCTGCTGAGCGGCTTGCCGCGCGATCTCGCCGCGCTGGCCGCGCTCGCCGAAGGGGGCGGCGCGGCGCTGGCGAGCTGGCCGCCCGCCGCCCTCGCGGCCTGGCAGCGCTGGCTGGCCGCCGCCGATCCCCGGCAGCTGCCGCCCACGATCGAGGAACTGTCCGCCTTGCCCGGCGCCGTCCAGGCGCTGGCTCCGGCCGCGCGCAGCCTGCGGCTGGGCCGGCATGCCGAACGGCTGCTGCATTTCGCGCTGGAGCACGGCGACGGTATCGAGCTGGTCGCGTCCAATCTGCCGGTGCGCCGGCACGGCGCGCACGGCGTGCAGACGCTGGGCGAGCTGGACTTCGTCTGGCGGCAGAGTACGGCTGGCGCAGGCAGTGCCGGCCAGCTGGTGCACTGGGAGATGGCGGCCAAGTTCTATCTGCTGGTGGAGCCCGGCGGCGATGCGCCAGACGCGGCGGCGCCCGCCGAGCGCACTGCCTGGCTGCAGGCCTTCGTCGGCCCGAACCTGGTCGACCGCCTCGGCGACAAGCTGTCGCATATCGTCCGCCGCCAGCTGCCGCTGTCGCGCACGCCGGAGGCCGAGGCGCTGCTGGGCGGCCGCGTCGATCGCAGCGAAATCTATCTGCTCGGCTGGCTGTTCTATCGCGATGGGCGGATGCCGGCCGGCCTCGACGCGCTCGGGCTCAATCCGGCCCATCTGCGCGGCTGGTGGTCGACGCTGGAGCAATGGGCTCAGCGGGTCGGCGGGTCGGCTTCGTCCGCCTCGGCAGCGCCGGTACGCTGGCATCGGCTGCCGCGCGCCCGCTGGCTGTCGCCGGCGCTGGTGCCCGAGCACGACACCGAACCGTTCGAGACGCTGCACGACGCGTTGGCCGCGCGCTTCGCCGAGCCGCATCGCGACCTGGCCTGGCGGCGCGAGTCGCCGGTGATGATCTGCGAGATGGAACCGGCCGGCGCGTCGGCGCCGGGCTGGTGGCGCGAGCGTTCGCGCGGCTTCGTGGTACCGCCGGGATGGGAGGAGAGGGCGCGGCAGCGCATCGCGCAGCCGCCGCGTTAGATCGTCGCGTTAAATCGACGCGTTAAATCGACGCCTTAGATCGACGCGTTAGATCGTCGCGTTAGATCGTCGCGTCATTCCCGCGAAGGCGGGAACCCGGCGTCCTTGCCCGCCTCTGCGCAAGCCACCGGGTCCCCGCGTCCGCGACGGCGACGGCGGGCCGGCGCCGTCTCAGTGGTGCTTGTCCTCGCCGATCATCGCCAGCGAGTTGTACAGCCGGACATTCTTGCGATGCTGGCGCATCACCAGCAGCATGGTGCCGCAGACAAACATGCCGAAGGCGATGATCACGATGCCGATCGGCACGTTCAGCTTGATCAGCAGCGCATACAGGCACAGCATCAGCAGCACCGAAACGTTCTCGTTGAAGTTCTGCACCGCGATCGAGTGGCCCGCCGACAGCAGCACATGGCCGCGATGCTGCAGCAGCGCGTTCATCGGCACCACGAAGTAGCCCGACATGCCGCCCACCACCATCAGGAACACATAGGCGATCGCCATATACAGCGGCATCCGCATGCCCAGCACGTCCAGCGCGACATCGGGCATCGCGTCCTTGGTGTAGAAGGCCATCAGCATCACGATCGCGCCCATCGCGACGCCGAACGGCAGCACCGACAGCGACTTGCGCAGCGGGATGCGCATCGCCGCCATGATGGCGCCGACCGCCACGCCGACCGCGACCACGGCCTGCAGCAGCGCGCCCTGCGACAGGTTCAGGCCGAGCGATTTTTCCGCCCACTTCAGCACGATGAACTGCAGCGTCGCGCCGGCACCCCAGAACAGCGTGGTGACCGCCAGCGAGATCTGGCCGAGCTTGTCCCTCCATAGCGCGGTGAAGCAGTCGGCGAACTCGGCGATCAGCTTGATCGGGTTCTTTTCCTGCTGCGGATAGCGGGCGCCGGTGTCGGGGATGAACAGGTTGAACAGCGCGGCGATCACGTAGAACAGCATGATCACCACCATCGCCGCCTCGGCCGGCGTATCGATGCCGGTCTCGATCCACGGCAGGTCGATCGCCAGCATCAGGCTCGATACCTTGACCGAGATCAGCGCGCCGCCGACCACCGTGCCCAGAATGATCGAGCCGACCGTCAGGCCCTCGATCCAGCCGTTGGCGGCCACCAGGCGCTCGGCCGGCAGCAGCTCGGTCAGGATGCCGTACTTGGCCGGCGAATAGGCCGCCGCGCCGAAGCCGACCACGCCATAGGCCAGCAGCGGGTGCAGCCCGAACATCATGATCGCGCAGCCGGCGATCTTGATCGTGTTGGTGATGAACATCACCTTGCCCTTGGGCATCGAGTCGGCAAAGGCGCCGACGAAGGCGGCCAGCACGACATAGGACAGCACGAAGAACAGCTTGAGCAGCGGGGTCATCCACTGCGGGGAGTGCAATTCGGCGAGGAGGGCAATGGCGGCGATGAGCAGAGCGTTGTCGGCCAGCGAAGAAAAGAACTGCGCGGCCATGATGGTGTAAAAACCCTTCTTCATACCTTGGACTCTGTCTCCATCGCGATTTCCTTGCGCTACTGGCGTGCCCGCGCCAACGGCCGTCGGCATCGTGCGGAGGGGGTGAACGGCGGCCGTGCCAAAAGGAGGCCCGGGACGCACGGGGCGCCCGCGCCGGGTCCGGTTCGGCGTGGCGGGGGCGTGTACGTACCTGACGTGACCCGTCATATTGAATCACTTTTGAAACATGGCCGGAACGTCCGGCTTTATATCACGAAAGTCTTTCAATTCCGAAGAAGGGAAGACCGCAAATTGACCCGATTTGACCATTCGCTCCGGAGCGGATTCCCGGGAATTGCCGAACCAATGTGGTCAAATAACGGTCTACGCGGTGCCCCTTCGGTGTGCTGCCGCGCATGGATGCCGAACGCCCCGGTCAATCCGCGGTGTTCCCGCTGACAGTGCCCCGCGCACCACTTCGGCGCGCCCGCCCAGGCAAATAGCCGCCAGGGCCCCCGCGACGCCGCGAGGCCGCTGTGACGAACCTTCCCTGATCCCCATGCCAAGACCGATTCACGCTGTCATCCATCAACCCGCCCTGGCCAACAACCTCGAGGTGGTGCGCCGGCACGCGCCGGCTTCCCGCGTCTGGGCGGTGGTCAAGGCCAACGCCTACGGTCATGGCATCCGGCGCGCCTTCGCCGGCCTGCGCGCGGCCGATGGCTTCGGCCTGCTGGACCTGAACGAGGCCGTGCTGCTGCGCGAGCTGGGGTGGCAGGGCCCGATCCTGCTGCTCGAGGGCTTCTTCCAGCCCCAGGACGTGCCGCTGCTTGAGGAGTACCGGCTGACCACCGCGATCCACAATGAGGAGCAGCTGCGCATGCTCGAGGTTGCCCGTCCCAAGGGGCCGCTGGCGATCCAGCTCAAGCTCAATACCGGCATGAACCGGCTCGGCTTCGCACCGGACCAGTATCGTGCCGCCTGGGAGCGCGCCCGCACGCTGTCCGGGGTCGGCAGCATCGTCCATATGACGCACTTCTCCGACGCCGACGGCGAGCGCGGCATCGCGCATCAGCTGGAGGTGTTCGACGCCGCCACCGCCAATCTGCCGGGCGAGGCCAGCCTGTCCAACTCCGCGGCCACGCTGTGGCATCCGGCCGCGCACCGCGCCTGGGTGCGGCCCGGCATCGTGTTGTACGGCGCCTCGCCGAGCGGCCGGCACGCCGACATCGCGGACACCGGGCTGATGCCGGCGATGTCGCTGCACAGCGAACTGATCGCGGTGCAGGAATTGCGGCCCGGCGACACGGTCGGCTACGGCTCGCTGTATACCGCGGAGCGGCCGATGCGGATCGGCGTGGTCGCCTGCGGCTATGCCGACGGCTATCCGCGCCATGCCGCGGGCTGGGGCGACCAGCCGGCGCCGGTGCTGGTCGACGGCGTACGCACGCATCTGGTCGGCCGCGTGTCGATGGACATGCTGTGCGTCGACCTGACGCCGTGTCCGAAGGCGCGGGTCGGCTCGCCGGTGACGCTGTGGGGCCACGGCCTGCCGATCGACGATGTCGCCGCCGCCAGCGGTACGGTCGGCTACGAGCTGATGTGCGCGCTGGCGCCGCGGGTGCCGGTGACGGTCGCGACGCTGACGGTGCCGGATGCGCCCGGCGTGGCCGAGGCCGCGCCGGCCAAGTAGAATCGGCGCCTCTCCGCTCTCCGCTCTCCGCTCCCCGGCCCCAAGGATTTCCGTTGGCAAAGACCAAGACCGTTTACACCTGTACCGAATGCGGCGGCTCCGTGCCGCGCTGGCAGGGGCAGTGCCCGCATTGCCAGCAATGGAACACGCTGGTCGAGAGCGTGCCCGAGACGCCGTCGGCGCGGCGCTTCCAGCCGCTGGCAGCCTCGAGCACGGTGCAGCGGCTGTCGGAAATCGAGGCGTCCGACGTGCCGCGCTTTACCAGCGGCATCGAGGAATTCGACCGGGTGCTCGGCGGCGGGCTGGTCGCCGGCGGCGTGGTGCTGATCGGCGGCGACCCCGGCATCGGCAAGTCCACGCTGCTGCTGCAGGCGCTGGCGAATCTGGCGGCCAGCCGGCGCGTGCTCTATGTCAGCGGCGAGGAGTCGGGCGCGCAGATCGCGCTGCGCGCGCAGCGGCTCGGCATCGACAGTCCGAGCCTGGGGCTGCTGGCCGAGATCCAGCTCGAGAAGATCCAGGCGACGCTCGACGCCGACAAGCCCGAGGTCGCGGTGATCGACTCGATCCAGACGCTATACTCGGAGGCGCTGACATCGGCGCCGGGCTCGGTGGCACAGGTGCGCGAATGCGCGGCGCAGCTGACGCGGATTGCCAAGAGCAGCGGCACCACCATCATCCTGGTCGGCCATGTGACCAAGGAAGGCAGCCTGGCCGGGCCGCGCGTGCTCGAGCATATCGTCGACACGGTGCTGTATTTCGAGGGCGACACGCATTCGTCGCACCGGCTGATCCGCGCATTCAAGAACCGCTTCGGCGCGGTCAACGAGCTGGGCGTGTTCGCGATGACCGAGCGCGGCCTGCGCGGCATCAGCAATCCGTCGGCGCTGTTCCTGTCCCAGCATGAGCAGACCGTGTCCGGGTCCTGCGTGATGGTCACGCAGGAGGGCTCGCGCCCGCTGCTGGTCGAGATCCAGGCGCTGGTCGATGCGGCGCACGTGCCGAATCCGCGCCGCCTGGCGGTGGGCCTGGAGCAGAACCGGCTGGCGCTGCTGCTGGCCGTGCTGCACCGCCACGCCGGCATCGCCTGCTTCGACCAGGACGTGTTCCTCAATGCGGTGGGCGGGGTCAAGATCACCGAGCCGGCCGCGGACCTGGCGGTGCTGCTGTCGATCCATTCGTCGATGCGCAACAAGCCCTTGCCGCGCGGACTGGTGGTATTCGGCGAGGTGGGGCTGGCCGGCGAGATCCGCCCAAGCCCGCGCGGCCAGGACCGGCTGCGCGAGGCCGCCAAGCTGGGCTTTACGCAGGCGGTGATCCCGAAGGCCAATGCGCCGAAGCAGTCGATCGACGGGCTCGAGGTGATCGCCGTCGAGCGGATCGAGCAGGCGATCGAGCGGGTGCGCTACCTCGACGGCTAGATTTCCGGTTTGTGGGGCGGCCATGCGCGCGCCCGGATAGAGACGGGCCGAAGCACGGCCCTCAACCGAACACCGAGTCCTCGCACAGCGCGCCGAGCAGCGCGGCGATCAGCACCACCGCCGACACGAACAGCCAGCGCTGCGTGCGGCGATACTCGGGCACCTGATCGTCCTCGACCCGCAGCGAACGGAACAACGCCACCACCTGCAGGCCGGCCGCGACGCCCAGCGAGACCTCGACCGCCAGCGACAGCGGATTCCACGCGCCCGGGCTCTCGAAGCTCCAGTAGCGCCAGAAGGCCAGCGTAAAGGCCAGCAGCACGGAGATCGCGGTGATGAACCCCTGGCGATAGCCGACCGGCACCACCGGTACCGAGGGTTTCCCGGCGTTTGCCGAGTTGGCCGCCGCGTCGCGCCGGGCCATGGACGCCGCGGGCGGCGGGGTCGTGCGAAAACGCGGGGCACGCACATCGTTGCTGCGCACCGCGCGCAGCGCATTGCTCTTCATGGGTACTGTCCTCAACCAAGCCGGGGGCGGACGCATGGGGATCGCACGGGATCGCATCGCGCCGACACAATGAACGGCATTGTTCGCGCGATCGCCGGCCTCGGCAATGCAAAGCCGCCGCGCTGCGGCGATCGGCCGCAACGATGCCCCCAGCGCGTGCAGGGGTCATCGCATCGCTGCGACGCGCGCGATGCAAAATCGGTAAGATGGCGCCTGTCCGCGATGCCGGACCACCGCTATCGCCATGCCTTGTCTATCCGGAACGTTCCGGATCCAGTTCACCGCTCTTGTTCACCGCTCTGTCGACCGCCATTCCGCCATGCAAGCGAATTCCCGCGCCTACTTCCTGCTGATTGCCATCGTCTCGTTCGGGCTGGTCGGCTACGCCCTGTATCTGCAGCACGCGCAGGGCTACCAGCCATGTCCGCTCTGCGTGATGCAGCGCTTCGCCTTCGTCGCGATCGGCCTGTTCTCGCTGCTGGCCGCGCTGGGGCAGGGCACCCGCACGCTGTGGCAAGGGCTGGCGATGCTGTCGGGCGTCGGCGGCATCGCGGTCGCCGGCTACCACATCTCGCTGCTGCTCGATCCGAAGGCGAGCTGCGGCATCGATCCGCTCGAGAACTGGGTCAACGCGCTGCCGACCGCGCGCGTGCTGCCGCAGGTCTTCTATTCCGACGGTCTGTGCACCGCGCCGCTGCCGCCGGTGCTGGGCATCTCGATTCCCGGCTGGTCGCTGATCTGGCTGGTGGTGCTGACCGGCGTGCTGGCGGTCGGACTGATCCGGCGCGAGCGCAACTATCGTTGAGCGAGCCCCAGCGGCCGCTCGACAACATCATTGGAGAAACTGGCCGTGTTCCGTTGGTTTGAAAGGCGCATCCACAACTACCCGGATTCGCTTCCCGATACGCCGCCGCAGCACTGGATCGCGTTCATCGTCGATTGCACCGCGGGCGTGCGGCGTTACTTGCTGCTGCTGGTGCTGTGCGCGATGGCGATCGGCATCTTCGAGGCGGTGCTGTTCAGCATGCTGGGCCGCCTGGTCGACTGGCTCGCCGCGGTCAAGCCGCAGCAGCTGTGGTCGACCTATTCGGACCGCCTGCTGCTGCTGGCCGGCATCGTGCTGGCGAGCATCGTCGTGGTGGCGATCTGGAGCATGCTGAAGTTCCAGACGCTGTTCGGCAACTTCCCGATGCGGCTGCGCTGGAATTTCCACCGGCTGATGCTGAACCAGAGCATGGGCTTCTTCCAGGACGAGTTCGCCGGCCGTGTCACCACCAAGGTCATGCAGACCGCGCTGGCCGTGCGCGACGCGGTGATGACGGTTGCCGATATCCTGGTCTATATCGTGATCTACCTGGTGTCGGCGGCGGTGGTGCTGGCCAATTTCGATGGCTGGCTGCTGGCGCCGTTCCTGCTGTGGGTCGTCGCCTATGTCGGCGCATCCTGGTATTTCGTGCCGCGGCTGGCGCGCGTGTCGGCGCACCAGGCCGACGCGCGCTCGGTGATGACCGGGCGCGTGACCGACGCCTACACCAATATCGCCACCGTCAAGCTGTTCTCGCACTCGCGCCGCGAGGCCAGCTACGTGCGCAGCGCGATGCAGGAGTTCATGCAGCCCGTCTATGCGCAGGGGCGGCTGATCAGCGCCTTCGAGATCGTCAACCACACGCTGATCATGATGCTGATCGTGGCCACCACGGGGCTCGCGCTGTACCTGTGGTCGGCCGGCCAGATCGGCATCGGCGCGGTGGCGGCAGCGACCGCGATGGCGATGCGGCTGAACGGCATCTCGCAATGGGCGATGTGGGAGATCGCCGAGCTGTTCGAGCATATCGGCACGGTGCGCGACGGCGTGTCGACGCTGGCGCGTCCCCGGCATATCGAGGACCGTCCCGATGCGGTACCGCTGCGGGTGCCGCAGGGCGAAATCCGCTTCGAGCACGTCGGCTTCTCCTACGGCTCGGGCCGGCCGGTATTCGACGACTTCACGCTGACGATCCGTCCCGGCGAAAAGGTCGGGCTGGTGGGCCGCTCGGGCGCGGGCAAGTCGACGCTGGTCAACCTGCTGCTGCGCTTCTATGACGTCGAGTCGGGCCGCATCCTGATCGATGGCCAGGATATCGCCGGCGTGACGCAGGACAGCCTGCGCGCGCAGATCGGCATGGTCACGCAGGACACCTCGCTGCTGCACCGTTCGGTGCGCGACAACATCGTCTACGGCCGCCCCGATGCCAGCGATGCCGAGATGGTGGCGGCCGCGCGGCGCGCCGAGGCCGAGGACTTCATCCACACGCTGAGCGACCGGGAAGGCCGGCGCGGCTACGACGCGCACGTCGGCGAGCGCGGCGTCAAGCTGTCGGGCGGCCAGCGCCAGCGCATCGCGATCGCCCGCGTGATGCTCAAGGACGCGCCGATCCTGCTGCTGGACGAGGCCACCAGCGCGCTCGACAGCGAGGTCGAGATCGCGATCCAGCAGAGCCTGTACCGGCTGATGGAAGGCAAGACCGTGGTGGCGATCGCGCACCGGCTGTCGACGCTGGCGGCGATGGACCGCATCGTCGTGCTGGACCGCGGCCGCATCGTCGAGCAGGGCTCGCACCGCGAGCTGCTGCAGCGCGGCGGCTTGTACAGCCGGCTGTGGGCCCACCAGAGCGGCGGCTTCCTGACGGCCGAGGAGGCGCTGCAGGAGTAAGCGGCCGGGGCCGCAAAGCCCGCCGGGAAATGGCAGCGCGAAATGGCAGCGCGAAATGGCAGCCGGAAACAGCAGCCGGAAAGGGGCCGGCAAGCGGGGAAGCGGGGAAGCGGGGTAGGGGAGCGGGAAGGGCTCGCGGCGCGAAGCCGCTCGCCCGATCAGGCGATCTGCTCGATCTGCTCCTGCAACTCCAGCCAGCGCTCCTCCAGCGCGGCCAGTTCCCCTTCGACCTCGCCCTGGCGCTTGAGCATCTCCAGCAGCTTCGCCTTGTTGGCCTCCGCATAGCTGGTTTCGTCGGCCATGAAGCCGTCGATCTCGGTCTTGGCCTGTTGCAGTACGGCCATCCGCTTCTCGACCTTTTCCAGTTCCCGGGTCAAGGGTTTGCGCAGCTGCGCCAGCCGCTGCCGTTCGTCGGCCTCGGCGCGGCGCTGATCGCGGCGATTCTGCGCGGGCGCCGCCGCATTGCCGACACCATCGATACCTTCGGCACCGTCGGCCCGATGCGCCGCCGCCGCGGCGTTGCGCTTGGCCGCGGCCTGCTGCAGCAGCCAGTCGCGATAGTCGTCGAGGTCGCCGTCGAAGGGCTGCAGTCCGCCGTCGGCCACCAGCATGAACTGGTCTGTGGTGGCGCGCAGCAGGTGCCGGTCGTGCGAGACCAGGATCAGCGTGCCTTCGAATTGCGCCAGCGCCATCGTCAGCGCCTCGCGCGTATCGAGATCCAGGTGGTTGGTCGGCTCGTCGAGCAGCAGCAGATTGGGCTTCTGCCAGACGATCAGCGCCAGCGCCAGACGCGCCTTCTCGCCGCCCGAGAACGGCTCGATCGGCGAGGTCGCCATGTCGCCGCGGAAATTGAAGCTGCCGAGGAAGTCGCGCAGTTCCTGCTCGCGCGTATCGGGCGCCAGCCGCGCCAGATGCTGCAGCGGCGAGTCGTGGTCGCGAAGCGTCTCCAGCTGGTGCTGGGCGAAGTAGCCGATCTGCAGGCCCTTGCCGTGCCGCAGCGTGCCGGCCAGCGGCGCCAGCGTACCGGCCAGCGTCTTGACCAGCGTCGATTTGCCCTGGCCGTTGGCGCCGAGCAGGCCGATGCGCTGGCCGTTCTGGATCGACAGCGTCAGGCCGCGCAGGATCGTCACCGGCGGCGGCCCCGCGTAGCCGCAGTCGACGGCATCGAGCACCATCATCGGATTGGGGGCGGCATCGGGCTCGCGGAATTCGAACGAGAAGCCGGCCGCGGCGTGCACCGGCGCCAGCCGTTCCATCTTCTCCAGCGCCTTGACGCGGCTCTGCGCCTGGCGCGCCTTGGTCGCCTTGGCCTTGAAGCGGGTGATGAACGATTCCAGGTGGGCGATCTGCTTCTGCTGGCGCGCGTAGGCGGCCTGCTGCTGCGCCATCTGCTGCAGCCGCAGCGTCTCGAACAGGCTGTAGTTGCCGCCGTAGCGGCGCAGCTGCTGCTGTTCGATATGGACCGTGACGTTGCAGATCGCGTCGAGGAATTCGCGGTCGTGCGAGATCATCACCAGCGTGCCGGGATAGCGCGCCAGCCAGTCTTCGAGCCATACGATCGCGTCGAGATCCAGGTGGTTGGTCGGTTCGTCGAGCAGCAGCAGATCGGACGGGCACATCAGCGCCTGCGCCAGGTTCAGCCGCATGCGCCAGCCGCCAGAGAAGGCCGCCACCGGCTGGCCCACTTGCGCCAGCGTGAAGCCCAGGCCCAGCAGCAGCGCCTCGGCGCGCGAGGCCGCGGTGTAGCCGTCGGCGTCCGCGTAGGCCGCGTGCGCTTCGGCCTCGGCGTGGCCATCGCCGCTCTGCTGGGCGGCGGCGATGGTTCGTTCTATCGCGCGCAGCCGGGTATCGCCGTCGATCACGTAGTCCAGCGCGCTGCGCTCGACCGCCGGCGTTTCCTGCGCGACATGGGCCACGCGCCATTGCGCCGGCACCGCGACGTCGCCGCCGTCCGGATGCAATTCGCCGCGCAGCAGCGCGAACAGCGTCGATTTGCCGCTGCCGTTGGCACCGACCAGGCCGACGCGCTCGCCGGGATTGAGCGTCACGCTGGTGTGGTCGAACAGCACCTTGGTGCCGCGCTGGAGTACTAGCTGGTCGATTCGGATCACGAGAGTCTTCTATGGAAAGTCGAGCCCGGCACGAGGCCGGGCAGCGCGCATTTTAGCTTGGGGCGGCGGGCGGTATGCCGCGAGGCTATCGTTGCGCTATCGCGCCCGGCGGGTTTTCGCGCGACAATGCGCCCCCGCCGCCGTTTCGGCCTCCTTTTTGCTGCTTCGTTGTCCCACCGTCAAGGCATGCCCCTCGAGCCCGCTTCCGTCCTCGGTTCAGACCCGGCCGCAACCTGGACCGCCGTCCGCAAGGATTTCGTCGAGCCCGGCACGCGCTGCGCCGGCGCGGGAATCGGCATGCCGGCGGGCAACAAGGGCCACGGCATCGGCTCGGGCCACGCCTATATCCTGCGCGACGCGGCCGGCCGCGAGCATGCGTTCGGACCCGATTGCGCGCTGCGGCTGCTGGGCGGCCATGGCGCGCTCGACGCGGTGCCTGATTTCACCGCGCGCGCGGCCGGCGCCGGACCCTGGCGCGACGACGTGTGGCCGCGCCGCGGCGGGGGCCGGCAACGAGGACGGGACGGCGAACGCGAACTGGCTCGCCAGCATGCCGCCGCGGTCCGCTATCTGCTGCTGCGCATGGACAAGGTTGCCGGCGTGCCGCGCGTGCAGCCCAGCGTCCGTTTCGCTCCGCTCGAGCCGCTGTATGCGGCCTGGCGCGAGCACGGCAAGCTGACCCAGCAGCAGGCCGCCCGAGTGCTGGCGATCGAGCGCAGCCCGTCGACGCCGGCCACGCTGAAGACGGCCAATCTGCTCGACGTCTACACCGCCTACGTGCAGCTGGAGCGCGCGCTGCGCGAGGCGGTGCGGCTGGAGCAGCAGCGCTTCCTGCGCGGCGTGATGGACTGGCTGGCCCGCCATCTGACGCTGACGCGCGCGCAGGGCGAGGCTGCGGGGCTGGCGCTGCATCCGCGCGCGTGGCAGCTGGAGGCGCCGCCGCGGCTTGCGGCGGCAGCGCGGGATGCCGACTGGGACGGCTGATCGGAACCGCCCCGGAGCGGCCTACCGGCGATCGGCGAGATCGAGATCGTCGTACGGCAGGCTGACGTAGATCAGCACGGTCAGCAGCGTGATGAAGAAGCGGAAGGCGTCGGGCACGCCGTTCCATTCCTTCGACATCCACATGCCGAACCATTCGCCGCCGATCGACATGAAGGCGACCTGCCAGGTCAGGAAACCGAGCGTCAGGCCGGCCACCGCCGAGGTCTTGGCGCGATGGAATGCGCGCGGCGATTGCCCGCGCGCGCGCCACAGCGCGATGCCGCCGGCCCAGCACAGCAGCGCGGTGGCCGTCTCGAGCGCGATGATGCCGATGTAGCCGGCGTGATGCAGCACCGGCGAACGGATCGCGCGGTACATGATGCCGTTGCCGGGGAAGGTCGTGTCCATCAGGAACACATGCTGGACGAAGGCGAAGTTGGTGCCGTAGTCGGTGATGTTGCCGAACGACACCAGCGAGGCGAACAGGGCCATGGCCAATACCGCGGCGATCTTGGAATAACGCACGATCATGTCGAAAGTCTCAGGAGCAAGAGACCGCCGGTGCGCCGGTGGGATGGGCGTGCCAACCCCGGGCCGGTCGAACGACGTGGCGGTCGGAATGAAGGGAAGAGGCGGGACCCGGGGAACGGGCGCGAGGGAAATCCGGCTGGAGATCGGGACTGGTGTTACCTGAGACGCGTGGCGGGCCTGGGAAGCCGCGCCGGCCGCGCTGGAT
This sequence comes from Cupriavidus gilardii, assembly GCF_013347325.1. Classification (NCBI taxonomy): domain Bacteria; kingdom Pseudomonadati; phylum Pseudomonadota; class Betaproteobacteria; order Burkholderiales; family Burkholderiaceae; genus Cupriavidus; species Cupriavidus gilardii. Next base: position 1,315,192 of record NZ_CP054626.1, read on the forward strand.
CGATCCAACCTTGTGCGGACGGGATTGTACCGGCTGGCGTGTCGCGGCGGAATGGCGTTTAATGCGGTGATCGATCCTGGTCGCCCGGAGAGCCGCCGATGCAGCTGCACGATTGCTTTTCAAGCCGCTACGAGGAAGCCCGCGCGAAGTTCCGGCTCGCGGCCGAGAACGTCGGCGACGTGCCCACGCCGTTCGCGCACCCCACGCGGCGCGGCGCCGAGGACGAGGAACTGGCGATGGACGTCGCCTGGATCGGCCCGCGCGACGCGCGCCATCTGATCCTGGTCACCTCGGCGATGCACGGCGCCGAGGGCTTCTGCGGCTCCGGCGCGCAGATCGCGCTGCTGCACGATGCCGCGCTGCTGCAGCAATGCGCCAAGGCCGGGGCGGCGCTGCTGCTGGTCCATGCGGTCAACCCCTACGGCTTCTCGCACATGCGGCGGGTCAACGAGGACAACGTCGACCTGAACCGCAACTTCATGGATTTCACGCGGCCGCTGCCGCAAAACCCCGCCTATGCCGAGGTCGCGCCGCTGCTGCTGCCGGCGCACTGGCCGCCATCGGAGCAGGACGAGGCCGCGCTGGCGCGTGCGATCGCCGAGCGCGGCATGAGCTGGTATCAGGCCGCCGTCAGCGCGGGCCAGTACGACGATCCGCACGGCATGTTCTATGGCGGCCGCGTGGCGACCTGGAGCAACTACACGCTGCGCCGCATCCTGGCGCGCTACGGCGCGGGACGCACCAGCCTGCGCTGGATCGACATCCATACCGGGCTGGGGCCCTGGGGCTATGGCGAGCCGATCTACATGGGGCCCGACGACGCGCCGCAGCTGGAGCGGACCCGTGCGATCTGGGGCCAGCACGTGACGTCGATGTACGACGGCTCGTCGACCTCGGCCAACCTGACCGGGCTTGCCTGGCACGCCGTTCCGGATACGCTGCCCAATATCGACTTTGCCGGCATTGCGCTGGAGTTCGGTACCTTGCCGCTGCCCGACGTATTGCAGGCGCTGCGCGGCGACCACTGGCTGCATCTGCATCCGGACGCCGACAACACGCAGCGCGCGCTGATCCGCCAGGGCATGTGGCGCGCCTTCTATGGCGACGCCGACGATTGGCGCGAAGGGGTGGTCGAGCAGTGCACGACCGCGGTGCGGGCGGCTGTGGCGGGGCTGGGGGCGCTGGCGGAAGGCTGAGAAACCACCTCCTCTCCCCAGCCCTCTCCCCCTGGGGGGCAGAACATCACCGGCAACGCAGGACCAGCAAAGGGCCCTACAGCCCCGCCGCCTCCAGCGCTTCGTACGTCAGCAGGAACACCTGTTCCTCGCCGGCGCTGACCGTCAGCCAGATCAGTTCCAGATCGGGGAAGGCGGCCTCGACATTGTCGAACTCGTTGCCGATCTCGACCACCAGCACGCCGCCGGGATTCAGCCGGGCGCGTGCGCCGGCCACGATCCGGCGCACCACGTCCATGCCGTCGTCGCCGCCGGCGAGCGCGATGCGGGGCTCGGCCAGATACTCGGCGGGCAGCCGCTGCATGGCGCCTTCGTTCACATAGGGCGGATTGCTGAGGATCACGTCGTAGGTCGCGCCCGGCGGCAGCGGCGCGTACAGGTCGCCGTGATGCAGATGGATGCGGTCCTCGAGCCCATAGTCGGCGACATTGCGGCGCGCCACCTCGAGGGCATCGGCCGAGATGTCGACCGCGTCGATCGTCGCGTGCGGCCAGGCCTGCGCGGCCAGGATCGGCAGGCAGCCCGAGCCGGTGCACAGCTCCAGCACCGGTCCGATCGCATCGACATCGCCGACCCACGGGTCCAGTCCGTCCTGCAGCAGCTCGCCGATGAAGCTGCGCGGCACGATCACGCGCTCGTCGACATAGAAGCGTTGCCCATGCATGTACGCCTCGTGCGTGATGTAGGCCGCCGGCACGCGCTCGTCGACGCGGCGGCGGATCACCTCCATCACCGCGGCAATCTCCTCGGGCAGCAGCCGCGCATCGAGGAAGGGCTCGAGCGTATCGAGCGGCAGATGCAGCGTATGCAGGATCAGGTAGACCGCCTCGTCGTAGGCGTTGTCGGTACCGTGGCCGAACGACAGGCCGGCCTGGGTGAAGCGCGACACCGCCAGGCGCAGCAGATCGCGGACGGTGGACAGGGGAGAGGCGTGAGCCATGGCGAAGGAGAGGTCAGGGGTCGATCGGTGCGGCGCGATGACAGTGGCGCGGCCGGGGCGGGTCGCTCAGGCGATCAGCCGTTCCAGCACGCCGCGATAGATGTTCTTCAACGGCTCGATGAAGCGCACGTCGACGTGCTCGTCGATCTTGTGGATGCTTGCATTGGGCGGACCGAACTCGATCACCTGCGGGCAGATCTTCGCGATGAAGCGTCCGTCCGAGGTGCCGCCGGTGGTCGACAGTTCGGTCTGCACGCCGGTCTCGGCGGCGATCGCCGCGGCCATCGCCTCGGACAGCTCGCCGCGCGGCGTCAGGAACGGTTCGCCGCCCAGCGTCCAGTCGAGCTGGTAGTCGAGCCCGTGGCGATCGAGGATCGCGTGCACGCGGGCCTTCAGCTGCTCCGGCGTGCTGGCCGTCGAGAAGCGGAAGTTGAAATCGATCGTCACGTGGCCGGGGATCACGTTGGTCGCGCCGGTGCCCGCGTGGATGTTCGACATCTGCCAGGTGGTCGGCGGGAAATACGCGTTGCCTTCGTCCCAGCGCTCGCCGACCAGTTCGGCCAGCGCCGGCGCCGCCAGATGGATCGGATTGCGCGCCAGGTGCGGGTAGGCGATATGGCCCTGCACGCCCTTGACGGTCAGCTTGCCGGACAGCGAGCCGCGCCGGCCGTTCTTGACCATGTCGCCGAGCGTGTCGACCGAGGTCGGCTCGCCGACCACGCAGTAGTCGAGCCGTTCGCCGCGCGCCTGCAGCGCCTGCACGACCTTGACGGTGCCGTCGTGGGCCGGGCCTTCCTCGTCGCTGGTGATCAACAGCGCGATCGAGCCGGCATGGTCCGGATGAGCCTGCAGGAATTCCTCGATCGCCACCACGAAGCCCGCGATCGAGGTCTTCATGTCGGCGGCGCCGCGGCCGTACAGCTTGCCGTCGCGATGCGTCGGCTCGAACGGCGGCGAAGTCCATTGCTCCAGCGGGCCGGTCGGCACCACATCGGTGTGGCCGGCGAAGGCCAGCAGCTTGCCGCCGGTGCCCAGCCGGCCGCGCTTGACGGCCCACAGATTGGTCACGCGAAACGAGTCCGGGCCGCTGACCAGCGATTCGCAGGTGAAGCCGAGCGCGGACAGCCGCGCCTGCAGCACGGCCTGGCAGCCTTCGTCGGCGGGAGTCACCGACTGGCGGCGGATCAGGTCTTCGGTCAGCGCCAGCGTGGGATTGGCGGCGGGCGTTGCGGGGGCGTTGGCGGTCATGGTGCGGCGGTGGGGAGGCGGTCAGGCGGTGAGGGGATCAAGCGGCGAGCGAGCTCAGCCGTGGAAACGTTCGGCGTACTGGTCCGCGGCAAAGCCGACCGCGACCGTGCCGTCATGCTCGAGCACCGGCCGCTTGATCAGCGAGGGGCTGCGCTGCATCAGCGCGATCGCGCCGTCGGCGTTCTCGGCCAGCGCCTTGTCGGCGTCCGGCAGCGCGCGCCAGGTGGTGCCCTTGCGGTTGAGCAGCAGCGACAGCGGCACCTGCTTCAGCCAGCGGCGCAGCATCGTCTCGTCGACGCCCTGCTTCTTGAAATCGTGGAAGGCGTAGTCGACGCCGTTGGATTCGAGCCAGGTGCGGGCTTTCTTGACGGTATCGCAGTTCGGGATGCCGTAGAGCTGGACGGTCATGGCGAATGAAGAATGAAACGTTGGCAGGGGTGGCGACGGTGACGCAGTCGCGATGGCGCGGACCGAAGCCCGCTTCAGCGCAGCAGCAGATTGATGGCGATCACCAGCGCCGGCAGGCCCAGCGCGAAGCCGGCCATCGCCACCGCGGTCATCAGCCGCAGCCGGCGGTCCAGCCGCGCCGCTTCCTTGCGCAGCGCATCGATCGTGATCGCATGCTGTTCGGCCAGCAGCTTGACGTTCTCGGCCTGCTGCATCGCGGCCGTTTCCAGCTCGGCGACACGCGCCGCGAGCTGGCGCGCCTGCGCCTGCGGATCGAGCGCCGGCGTGCCGTCGCCGCTGTCGGCCGGCTCGTCCTTGCGCTTGCTCTTCTTGAGCTTCTCGATGGTCTTGTTGGCCTGCTCGAGAATGGTCGGCAGCAGGGACAGCACGGTGCTGACGGTAGCGGGGTCCAGGGCCATGAATCGCTTGCGAAGGGAGGGCACGGGTCACCTCACGTGGGAGCCGGTGCGGTGCGCCGGTCGGGGCGAGGGGGGCGGAAGAAGCGACAGCGGTGGCGGCACGGGGCCGCCACCGCGCTGCCGTCAGTCGCCGCGCAGCAGGTCGTTCAGGCTGGTCTTGGCGCGCGTCTGCGCGTCGACCTTCTTGACGATCACGGCGCAGTACAGGCTGTACTTGCCATCCTTCGACGGCAGGTTGCCGGCCACCACCACCGAGCCGGCCGGCACGCGGCCGTAGTGGATCTCGCCGGTTTCGCGATCGTAGATCTTGGTCGACTGGCCCAGGTAGACACCCATCGAGATCACCGAGTTCTCCTCGACGATCACGCCCTCGACGATTTCCGAGCGGGCGCCGATGAAGCAGTTGTCCTCGATGATCACCGGGTTGGCCTGCAGCGGCTCGAGCACGCCGCCGATGCCGACGCCGCCCGACAGGTGCACGTTCTTGCCGATCTGCGCGCACGAACCGACGGTGGCCCAGGTATCGACCATCGTGCCCTCATCGACATAGGCGCCGATGTTGACGTACGAGGGCATCAGCACCGCGTTCTTCGCGATGAACGAGCCGCGGCGGGCCACCGCCGGCGGCACCACGCGAAAGCCGGCCCTGGCGAAATCGTCGGCCGACCAGTTGGCGAACTTGGTCGGCACCTTGTCGTAGAACTGCGCGAAGCCGCCGGCGGCCATCGGCGCATTGTCCTCGAGGCGGAACGACAGCAGCACCGCCTTCTTGATCCACTGGTTGACGATCCAGTCCTTGCCTTGCTTCTCGGCCACGCGCAGCGTGCCCGCGTCGAGCTGGCCGATTACCGTGGCCACCGCTTCGCGGATGTCGGCCGGGGCGGACTTGGGCGACAGGCTGGCGCGGTCTTCCCAGGCCTGGTCGATCAGAGCTTGCAGTGCTTGCGTCATATGCGTTTCTTCGCGTGTTGTCGTGGTTGAATTCGAGGCCGCCGTGCGTGGTGCCGGTGGCGGCCGGTATTGCGGCGGATATCGGGTCCGAGTGCCGGGTCCGACTTCCGGGGCCGACTTCCGGGGCCGATTCCCGGAGCCGATCCCAGGTCCGGGGGGCATCGAATCGTGGGATCGAATTGTCCTCCGGCGGGCTCAGCCGCGGCTCGTCAGCCCCCGGCAGAAGGCGACGATGCGCTCGGCACCCTCGCGGCATTCCTCGGGCGTCGCCACCAGCGCCATCCGCACGCGGTTGGCGCCCGGGTTGATGCCGTCCGCTTCGCGTGCCAGATAGCTGCCCGGCAGCACGGTCAGGTGCTGCTCGGCGTAAAGCCGCGCGGCGAACTCGGTGTCGGAAAGGCCGGTGCGCGAGACGTCGGCCCACAGATAGAAGCCCGCGTCGGGCAGCGCGACGTCCAGCACCTCGGCCAGCATCGGCGTGACCTCGGCGAACTTGGCGACATAGGCGGTGCGGTTCTCGCGCACATGGGCCTCGTCGTTCCAGGCCGCGACGCTGGCGCTCTGCACCGCCGGGTTCATCGCGCCGCCATGATAGGTGCGATACAGCAGGAAGCGGCCCAGCAGCGCGGCGTCGCCGGCGACGAAGCCCGAGCGCAGGCCCGGCACGTTCGAGCGCTTGGACAGGCTGGAGAACATCACCAGCCGCTCGAAGCCTCGGCCCAGCCGGTGTGCCGCCTCGAGCGCGCCCAGCGGCGCCTTGCCTTCGTCGAAATAGATTTCGGAATAGCACTCGTCGGAGGCGATCACGAAGCCGTGGCGGTCCGACAGCGCGAACAGCTGGCGCCAGTCCTCCAGCGACAGCACCGCGCCGGTCGGATTGCCGGGCGAGCAGACGTAGACCAGCTGCACGCGCGGCCAGACGTCGTCGGCAATGCGGTCGAAGGCGGGGGCGAAATTGCGGGACGGATCGCTGTTGGCGAACACCGGCGTCGCGCCGGCGAGCAGCGCGGCGCCTTCATAGATCTGATAGAAGGGGTTCGGGCACAGCACCAGCGCGCCGGGGCGGGTACCGTCGACCACGGTCTGGGCGAAGGCGAACAGCGCCTCGCGCGAGCCGGTGACCGGCAGCACCTGGCTGGCGGGGTCGACGCGGGGCAGGCCGTAGCGGCGTTCCAGCCAGCCGGCGATGCATTGGCGCAGCGCTTCGGAACCGGCCGTTGTGGGATAATTCGCCAGCCCGCCAAGCGACTCGGCCAGCGCATCGCGGATGAAACGCGGGGTCGGATGCTTGGGCTCGCCGATGCCGAAACTGATCGGCCGCAGCGCGCCGTTCGGCTCGATTCCCGCAAACAGGGCCTTCAGTTTCTCGAACGGGTAGGGCTGCAGCAAATCGAGACGCGGGTTCATGATGGGTCGAAGGCCTGTCGAAACGCAGCATTATAAGGGACGAGGCTGGGGACGAGGCAGGGGACGAGGCGCCGCGCCGAGGGACCGGCGGGCCGCGCGCTCTCCGGCCCGATCCGCCCACGTCCGGCCCATCCGGCCTGTTCGGCCCCTCCAGCCCATTCGGCCCATTCGGCCCGATCTGGGCCAACGGGCTTGAGCGGCTTGACGGGCCCCGGTCGGGCACCCCGAACCACCCAGAGCCATGTCAGGCACCGTTTCCCGGGTGCCGCCTCCAGTGTTTTCCATTCCATGAGCCATTCCAACGCCAATGTGCAGCCCGGCGCCCTCCATGACGCCGACAGCTTCAAGGCTTCCCTGTCGATCCTGCTCGGCGCCTCGGTATGGGGCATCGCCTGGTATCCCTATCGATTGCTGGACGCCTGGGGCCTCGGCGGCATGAAGGCCGCGGCGGTGGTCAGCGCGGTCGCCGCCGTGCTGGCGCTGTTGGTGCTGCGGCGGCAGCTGCGCGGCCTGCGCCGGTCGTGGCTGTTCGTCGCGATCGCGCTGGCGGCCGGCGTCACCAATGCCGGCTTTGTCTGGGGCAGCGTCCACGGTCATGTGATGCGGGTGCTGCTGCTGTTCTATCTGACCCCGGTGTGGACCGTGCTGGTGGCGCGGCTGCTGATCGGCGAGCGCGTCTCGCCGGCGGGCCTGATGCTGGTGGCGCTGGCGATGTTCGGCGCCGGCCTGATGCTGTGGACGCCCGAGGTCGGCGTGCCGCTGCCGCGCGATGCGGCCGAATGGGCCGGTCTGGTGGCCGGCATCGCGTTCGCGTTCAACAACGTGCTGTCGCGCCGCGCCGGCCAGCGCTTTCCGCAGATGGACGCGCGGCTGCGCACGCTGATGGTGTTCGGCGGCGGCACGCTGCTCGGCGGCGTCGCCTCGCTGTGGCTGGACGCCGGCGCGGTGACGATCGCACCCGAGGCCCGCGTGGCGGCGCCGCTGCTGGTGCTGGGCCTGGCGGCCACGCTGGTGGTCGGCAACGCGATCGTCCAGTACGGCCTGCAGCATCTGCCGGCGAACCGGGTCTCGCTGCTGATGCTGTTCGAGATCGTGGTCGCCGCGGTGTCGTCGTGGTGGCTGGCGACCGAGACGCTGAGCTGGAAGGAGGCGGCCGGCGGCCTGTGCATCGTGGCGGCCGGGGCGCTGTCGGGTCTGGTGCACCGCCGCGGCGGGCCGGTGCGGGCGGCCGACGGCGCCCGGTGTACCGGCCTGCAGGGGCAGCAAGGGCAGTAGGGGCCGCCATCACGGTCTGGCGCCGGGGGGTACCCGGGATGCCGCCGGGGTGCCGTCGGTACCGCTGCCGAAGCGCACCGGATGCGGCCGGGATGCGGCCCGGATGGCGCGGGAAGCGGCCGGCAACGTCCCCGTAACTGCCGGTAAATCCGGCTGGACGGCGTCACACCGATGGTATGATTAGCGCCAATTTTCGGGCACAAGTGCGCGACGAATGCGGTGCGGACGGCACGTCGGCACAGGGCGTCGCGCAGGCTGCCCGGCCTTTCTGGGTGCCGCTCGCGGGCGTGCCTCACCACGGATTCGAACCCATTCAAGACCAACCGTGCGACTGTCCTCGATCAAGCTGGCGGGCTTCAAGTCCTTTGTCGATCCCACCAATTTCCAAGTGCCCGGCCAACTGGTCGGCATCGTCGGTCCCAACGGCTGCGGCAAGTCCAACATCATCGATGCGGTGCGCTGGGTGCTCGGCGAGTCCCGCGCTTCCGAGCTGCGCGGCGAATCGATGCAGGACGTCATCTTCAACGGTTCCACCGCGCGCAAGCCGGCCGGCCGCGCCAGCGTCGAGCTGGTGTTCGACAACGCCGAAGGCCGTGCCGCCGGGCAGTGGAGCCAGTACGCCGAGATCGCGGTCAAGCGCGTGCTGACCCGCGACGGCACCTCGTCCTACTACATCAACAACCAGCCGGTGCGCCGGCGCGACATCCAGGACATCTTCCTGGGCACGGGCCTAGGTCCGCGCGCCTACGCGATCATCGGCCAGGGCATGATCTCGCGGATCATCGAGGCCAAGCCCGACGACATGCGGATCTTCCTCGAGGAAGCGGCCGGCGTCTCCAAATACAAGGAACGCCGCCGCGAGACCGAGAACCGGCTGTCGGACACGCGCGAGAACCTGACCCGGGTCGAGGACATCCTGCGCGAGCTGTCGGCCAACCTCGACAAGCTCGAGAGCCAGGCCGAGGTCGCGCAGCGCTTCAAGGCACTGCAGGCCGAAGGCGAGGAGAAGCAGCATCTGCTGTGGCTGCTGCGCAAGCGCGAGGCGCTGGCCGAGCAGGAACGCCATCAGCGCGCGATCGAGCAGGCCCAGATCGACCTGGAAGCGCAGACCGCGCAGCTGCGCCACGTCGAGGCCGAGCTGGAGACGCTGCGCGCCGCGCACTACGCCGCTTCCGACGGCATGCACGCCGCCCAGGGCGCGCTCTACGAAGCCAATACCGAGGTCAGCAAGCTCGAGGCCGAGATCCGCTATGTGGTCGAGTCGCGCAACCGCGTGCAGGCGCAGATCGCCGCGCTGACGGCGCAGCGCGAGCAGTGGCAGGCCAAGGCCCAGCAGGCCGGGGACGAGCTCGAGCAGGCCGAAGAGGAACTGGCGCTGGCCGAGGGCCGCACCATCGAGGCGCAGCAGGCGGTCGAGCAGCAGAGCGAAGCGCTGCCGACGCTGGAAGCCCAATGGCGCGACGCGCAGGCGCTGCTGAACGAGCAGCGCGCCGGCATCATGCAGGCCGAGCAGGCGCTCAAGCTCGAGGCCGCGCACCAGCGCAATGCCGACCAGATGCTGCAGCAGCTGGAGCAGCGCCGCGAACGCCTGTCCGGCGAGGAAAAGGGCCTGGACCGGCCCGACGACGTCAGGCTGGAGGAATTGCGCGCCGAGCTGGCCGAACACGAGGCGATGCTCGAGGACGCCCAGGCCGCGCTGGCCGAGGCCGAGGACAATCTGCCGCGGCTCGACGCGGAACGCCGCGCCGCGCAGGAGCGCGTGCAGAGCGAAGCCGCAGCGATCGCGGCGCTCGAGGCGCGCCTGGCCGCGCTGCGCCAGTTGCAGGAGAACGTGCAGAGCGAAGGCAAGGTCCAGCCCTGGCTGGCCAGGCACGGCCTGTCCGAACTGCCGCGCCTGTGGAAGAAGATCCATATCGAACCGGGCTGGGAAAACGCGCTCGAGTCGGTGCTGCGCGAAAAGCTGGCCGCGCTGGAAGTGTCCAGCCTCGACTGGGTCAAGGGGCTGCTGACCGACGCGCCGCCGGCCAAGCTGGCCTTCTACGCGCCGCCGCCGGCGGCGCGCCCCGGCGAAGCACCGGCCGGACTGCGTCCGCTGATGTCGCTGCTGCAGATCACCGAGCCGGGCATCCGCGCGGTGATGCAGGACTGGCTGGCCGACGTCTACACCGCGGATAGCATGGAGCAGGCGCTCGCGGCCCGCGCGAGCCTGCCCGAGGGCGCGACCTTCGTCGTCGCCGAAGGCCATCTGGTCGGCCGCAGCTCGGTGCATCTGTATGCCGCCGACTCCGAGCAGGCCGGCATGCTGGCGCGCGAGCAGGAAATCGAGAATCTGCAGAAGCAGGCCCGCGCGCAGACGCTGCTGGCCGACGAGGCCAAGGCCCAGGCGGTGCGCGCCGAGGCTGCCTATACCGAGGGCAGCCGCAAGCTGGTGGAGGCGCGCGCCGACAGCGAGCGCGTCACGCGGCGCGTCCACGGGCTGCAGATGGACGTGCTCAAGCTGTCGCAGGCGATGGAGCGCTACGCCGCGCGCAGCAGCCAGATCCGCGAGGAGCTGGAGGAGATTGCCGCGCAGATCGACGAGCAGCGCGCGCTGAAGGCCGAATCGGAGGCCAACTTCGAGCGGCACGATGCCGAGCTGGCCGAGATGCAGGCCGCGCACGAAGACCACCAGATGGCCTACGAAGCGCTGGATGCGAAGCTGTCCGACGCGCGCCAGCAGTTGCGCGATCTGGAACGCGCCGCCCAGGAGGCCGTGTTCGCTGAACGCAATCTGGCCGCCCGCATCGACGAGCTGCGCCGCAATATCCAGGTCGCGGGCGACCAGAGCGAGCGCATCGCCGAATCGCTGGAGAACGCGCGCGCCGAGCTGGAAACGATCAACGAGCAGACCGCCCATACCGGGCTGCAGGAAGCGCTGGAACTGCGTGCCGAACGCGAGCAGAAGCTGGCCGCGGCCCGCATCGAGCTCGACGCGCTGTCGGCGCAGCTGCGCCAGTCCGACGAGCAGCGCCTGGCCGCCGAGCGCAGCCTGCAGCCGCTGCGCGACCGCATCACCGAACTGCAGCTCAAGGAGCAGGCCGCGCGCCTGGCGCAGGAGCAGTTCGCCGAGCAGCTGGCCGCGGCCGAGGTCGACGAGGCCGCGCTGGCCGGCAAGCTGACCGGCGAGCTTGGCGCCAACCTGAAGCCTTCCTATCTGCAGGGCGAGGTCACGCGGATCAACAACGCGATCAACGCGCTCGGCCCGGTCAACATGGCCGCGCTCGAGGAACTGGCGGCGGCGCGCGAACGCAAGACCTTCCTCGACGCGCAGTCGGCCGACCTGAACGACGCGATCCAGACGCTGGAAGACGCGATCCACAAGATCGACCAGGAAACGCGTGCGCTGCTGCAGGGCACCTTCGACCAGGTCAACCATCATTTCGGCGAACTGTTCCCGCAGCTGTTCGGCGGCGGCCAGGCCAGGCTGATCATGACCGGCGAGGAGATCCTCGATGCCGGCGTGCAGGTGATGGCGCAGCCCCCGGGCAAGAAGAACTCGACGATCCACCTGCTGTCGGGCGGCGAAAAGGCGCTGACCGCGATCGCGCTGGTGTTCGCGATGTTCCAGCTGAACCCGGCACCGTTCTGTCTGCTCGACGAGGTCGACGCGCCGCTGGACGACGCCAATACCGAGCGCTACGCCAATATGGTCGCGCGCATGTCCGACAAGACGCAGTTCGTCTTCATCTCACACAACAAGATTGCAATGGAAATGGCGCACCAGCTGATCGGCGTCACGATGCAGGAGCAGGGGGTGTCGCGGATCGTCGCCGTCGACATGGACGCGGCCGTTTCGATGGCGGAGGCGGCATGACCGGATCGCTTCGATTGACGCATGGGCGCAAGCATCGGCTGGCGTTTTCGCCGAACCGTGGAGGGCGCGCGTAATGGATCTCCAAACCGCGCTGGTCGTCGCCGGCATCGTGCTGCTGCTGCTGGTGGTGGCCTACAACCAATGGCAGATCCGCAAGTCGCGCCGGCCGCGCGCGCTGCAACCCGAGGACGACCTGCCGCCGATGCGCGAGCCGGTGGTGGGCGAGGAAATCAAGCCCGAAGTCAGCGCCAAGCTGCACGAGCCGCCGCGTCCCGAAACGATCCAGCGCAAGGAGCCGAAGCTGTCGGTGCCGCCGCTCGATGACGACGCCCAGGCCGCGCAGGCCGCTTCGCCGCTGATGGCCGGCAGCGCCGATGCCGACGAGCTGCTGGCCGAGGAAGTCGCCGATGGTGTCGCGCGCAGCGCGCCGTCCGTCCGCACCCCCGGCGCGCCCCCCGCCCCGCACGCCGGCCAGGATACGCCTGCCGACGCGGGCGAGGCACCGAAAGCCGCGCGGGCAGAGCCTTCCGCCACGGCCGCCGCGCCGGCCGCGGCGCCGCAGCCCGAACCGGTGGCCGAGCCGATCGTGGCAGACGGGCAGCCCAGGCCCGCGGTCATCGATCCGCTGATCGACTGCATCGTGCCGCTGCATCTGGAACGCAAGGCCTCGGGCGACCGCATCCTGCCGCTGACCGGGCGCCTGCGCCGGGCCGGCACCAAGCAGGTCCACATCGAGGGCCTGTACGAGCCCGCCAACGCGTGGGAGCCGGTGACCGCCGGCCATCAGTACGAGGACCTGCAGGTCGCGGTGCAGCTGGCCAATCGCGGCGGTCCGCTGAACGCGCTGGAATTCTCCGAGTTCGTCAACGCGGTCGAGGCGCTGGCCGAATCGCTCGATGCGTCGGCCGAACTGCCCGACATGAGCGAGACCGTCGCCAATGCACGCGAGCTCGACGGCTTCGCCGCCGCCTGCGACGTGCAGCTGGGCGTCAACGTGGTGTCCGACGGCGCGCCGTGGTCGGCCGCCTATGTGCAGAACGTCGCCACGCAGGACGGCCTGGTGCTGTCGCGCGACGGCACCCGCTTCACCCGCTACCAGGCCGGCCCCGACGGCATCCAGCGCGCGCTGTTTACGCTGCAGTTCGGCGATACCAACTTCCTGCGCGACGATCTGACCGTCAAGGCGGGCAGCCAGATCACGCTGCTGCTGGACGTGCCGCAGGCCTCCCAGGCGGTCAAGCCGCTGAAGACGATGTGCGAGTATGGCGACAGCCTGGCGCAGCGGATGGGCGCAAGACTGGTCGACGACAATCACCGGCCGCTGACCGAGACGTCGTTCGTCGCGATCTTCCAGCAGCTGCAGGCGCTCTACGACAAGCTCGAGGCGCGCGGCATGCCGGCCGGATCGCCGGTGGCATTGCGCCTGTTCAGCAGCTGACGGGCGGACCCGCACCGCTTCCAGTCGTTCGCTTTCGCCGTCCGCTTTCATCGCCCGTTTCGCCGTCCGTCAGCCGACCGCTTTTTCGTACCGCCCACGCCCATGCCAGCAAAGAAACACGGCGCTCCCACTGCGGCCGATGCGCCGCGGACCGCTGCGGCCAAAGCAGCCGACGCGGCCGAAGCCGCGCGTCCGGACAATTCCGCCGACAAGCCCGATACCCCGGCCGCGCGCGCCGACTGGCTGCGCGAGCAGATCGAGCACCACAACTACCAGTATTACGTGCTCGACGCGCCGACCATTCCGGACGCCGATTACGACGCGCTGTTCCGCGAGCTGCAGGAACTGGAGGCCGCGCATCCGGAACTGCTGACGCCTGAGTCGCCGACCCAGCGCGTCGGCGGGCAGCCGCTGACGGCGTTCGCGACGGTGCGGCACCGGCTGCCGATGCTGTCGCTGAACAATGCGTTCGACGACGACGACGTGATCGGCTTCGATCGCCGCTGCGCGCAGGGCCTGGGCCGCACCGTCGCCGCCGAGGGCGCCGCGGACCTGTTCTCGGCCGCCGACGCGGTCGAATATGCCTGCGAGCTGAAGTTCGACGGCCTCGCGATGTCGCTGCGCTACGAAAACGGCCGGCTGGTGCAGGCCGCCACGCGCGGCGATGGCGAGACCGGCGAGGACGTGACCGCCAATGTGCGCACGATCAAGGCGATTCCGCTGAAGCTGAAGGCCGGCGCGCCGGCGGTGATCGAGGTGCGCGGCGAGGTCTTCATGTACCGGCGCGATTTCGACCGGCTCAATGCGCGCCAGGCCGAGGCCGGCGAGAAGACCTTCGTCAATCCGCGCAACGCCGCGGCCGGCAGCCTGCGCCAGCTCGATCCGCGCATCACCGCGCGCCGTCCGCTGTCGTTCTTTGCCTATGGTCTGGGCGAGCTTGACGGCGAGCCGCGCCCGGCCACCCACGAGGCGCTGCTCGAACGCTTCGCCGCGCTCGGCCTGCCGGTCTGCGCCGAGCGCGCCGTGGTCAAGGGCGCGCAGGGGCTGCTCGGCTTCTACCGCGGCGTCGGCAGGAAGCGCGACAGCTTGCCCTATGACATCGACGGCGTGGTCTACAAGGTCAATGCGGTCGACGAGCAGGAACGCCTGGGCTTCGTCTCGCGCGCGCCGCGCTTTGCGTTGGCGCACAAGTTCCCGGCGCAGGAAATGACCACGGTGGTCGAGGACATCGAAGTCCAGGTGGGCCGCACCGGCGCGATCACGCCGGTGGCGCGGCTGGCGCCGGTGTTCGTCGGCGGCGTCACGGTGACCAATGCCACGCTGCACAACGAGGACGAAATCCGCCGCAAGGACGTGCATATCGGCGACACCGTGATCGTGCGCCGCGCCGGCGACGTGATTCCGGAAGTGGTCGCGGTGGTGCCGGAGCGCCGGCCCGCCGATGCGCGGCCGTTCGTGATGCCCACCGCGTGCCCGGTGTGCGGCTCGCATATCGAGCGGCTGGAGGACGAGGCGATCGCACGCTGCACCGGCGGGCTGATCTGCGCGGCGCAGCGCAAGCAGGCGCTGCTGCATTTCGCGCAGCGCCGCGCGATGGATATCGAAGGGCTCGGCGAAAAGGTGGTCGACCAGCTGGTCGAGCAGGGCATCGTCCGTACGCCCGCCGACCTGTACAAGCTCGGCGTGGCCAAGCTGGCGGCGCTGGACCGCATGGCCGACAAGTCGGCCAGCAACCTGGTCGCCGCGATCGACGCGTCGCGCGCCACCACGCTGAACCGCTTCATCTTCGCGCTGGGCATCCGCCATGTCGGCGAGGCGACCGCCAAGGACCTGGCCCGGCATTTCGGCAAGCTCGACGGGCTGATGGCGGCGGACGAAGCCGCGCTGCTGGAGGTCAACGACGTCGGCCCGGTGGTCGCGCAGTCGATCGCGCATTTCTTTGCCGAGGCGCACAACGTCGAGGTCATCGAGCAGCTGCGCGCCGCCGGCGTGCATTGGCCCGAGAGCGAGCCGGCCGCGCGCGCGCCGGCGCCGCTGGCCGGCAAGACCTTCGTGCTGACCGGCACGTTGCCGACGCTGTCGCGCGAGGAGGCCAAGGCGTTGCTCGAAGGAGCCGGCGCCAAGGTCGCGGGCTCGGTGTCGAAGAAGACCGACTACGTGGTGGCGGGCGAGGAGGCCGGCAGCAAGCTGGCCAAGGCGCAGGAGCTTGGCGTGCCGGTGCTGGACGAGGCCGGCATGATGGCGCTGCTGCAGCAGCACGGGGTGGCGGGAGGCTGATGCCGAAGCCACCGCTGAAGCCGGTGCGAAGGACCGCGCGAAGGACTGCGCTGGCCGCGATTGGCGGCGCTGTCCAGTGGGACGCCGGATCGCCGGTCGGCAAAGCAAAGGGGCAGGGGCGATTCCGAAAGAACCGGCCTCCGCCGCGCGATTAACCTCGCCGGGTTCTTCCCATCACCAGGAGACACCCATGAGTCCGATCGCAGCACAACCCGCACCATGCGCCGATTGGCTGGCCGTCCGCGTCAAGCTCGACGGCTTGCGCGAGCGCTTGCGGCAGCAGCCGGCGCAGCGGCACGAGCAGGTCTTCGTCTTTCGCGGCCAGACATTTCGGCTCGAATATCTCGCCGATGCGGATACCGGCATCCTGCGCAGCATCCGGTCTCACAGGGGCAGCGTCGAGCGGCGCGCCGGACGTCTCGCGTGCCGGGTGTCGGCCGCGCCGTCGCCGGTGCCGTGGCCGCTTCGCATCCGGCAAATTGTCGCGAACCTGTTTGCGCCGCTGCTCGACATGTGGGACGGCGACAAGCAGTGGACATTCGGCTGTCCCATGCTGGAGTCGCGCGCGCAGACGATGCTGCGCTATCTGACGCCGCATGTGCCGCTCGAACGCCTGCGCTCGGTCAACGTCGACGTGGACAGGATCTTCGCGGCGTGAGCATGGGTCCGATCCTGGCACCCGCGCGCCCCGCGGCCGTCGGCGCGCAGCGCTGGCTATAATCGACCGGATCTCGGTGGAGAACCACCGCATGCGGCCGCCGGTACGACCGCCGGCCGCCCAGGCAGAGGACAAGCAATGATTCGCGACATTCTGAAGATGGGCGACCCCCGGCTGCTGCAGGTTGCCCGCCCGGTCCAGCGCTTCAATACCCCCGAACTTCGCACGCTGATCAAGGACATGTTCGACACGATGGACCATGCCAATGGCGCCGGGCTGGCCGCGCCGCAGATCGGCGTGGACCTGCAGGTCGTGATCTTCGGCTTCGAACGCAACCCGCGCTATCCCGATGCCCCGCAGGTGCCCAAGACGGTGCTGATCAATCCCGAGCTGACGCCGCTGTCCGACGAGATGGAGGACGGCTGGGAGGGCTGCCTGTCGGTGCCGGGACTGCGCGGCATGGTGCCGCGCCATACCAGCCTGCGCTATACCGGCTTCGATCTGATGGGGCAGCGCATCGAGCGCGTCGCCGAGGGCTTCCATGCGCGCGTGGTGCAGCACGAGTGCGACCACCTGCGCGGCATCCTGTATCCGATGCGGGTCAAGGACTTCAGCAAGTTCGGTTTTACCGAGGTGCTGTTTCCGGAGCTGAACGGGGTGCCGTCGGACGATTGAGCTCGCGGGCCGTCGCCTCGGCAACAGGGCAAGAGGCGATAGCCGACAGCCGGTAGCCGATGGCCGATCAGCAAGCGCGATAAAAGGCGGGATCGGCCGGGACCGCGCAGCGGCCGGTCCCGGCACCGGGCCTCAGAACTTCTCGAACGGCCCGAGGAAGCGCCACTGGCCGACCGGCAGGTCGCCGAGCACGATCCGGCCCATGCGGACGCGCTTCAGTCCGACCACCTTCAGGCCGACCTGCTCGCACATCCTGCGGATCTGCCGCTTCTTGCCTTCGCGCAGCACGAAACGCAGCTGTTCCTCGTTCTGCCAGCTGACCTTGGCCGGCTTCAGCGGCTCGCCGTCCAGCGACAGGCCGTGGCGCAGCTTGTCCAGCCGGTCGGCGGGGAACACGGCGGAAACATTGCGCTCGACCGGCCCATCGGGCGCATCTTCCCAGACCACCCGCACCAGGTACTCCTTCTCGATGTTCGAGTCCTCGCCGATCAGCTGGCGGGCAATGCGGCCGTCCTGGGTCAGCACCAGCAGGCCGGTCGAATCGATGTCGAGGCGTCCGGCCGGGGCCAGGCCCTTGTGTTGCCAGGGCGCATAGCGCTTGCGGGTCGGATCGTTTTCCCACTGGTTCTCGGCGGTAAACAGCACGGCGGCCGGCTGATAGCCTTCCTCGGCCTGGCCGGACACATAGCCGACAGGCTTGTGCAGCAGCACCGTGACGCGCTCCCCTTGCTCGGAGCGGGCAGCCTGATGGATCTCGATCGTCGCGTCTGGGCGGATGCGCGTGCCAAGCTCGGTCACCGGCTTGCCGTCGACCAGCACCCAGCCGCGCGGAATCCATTCGTCGGCCTCGCGGCGCGAGCACAGGCCCAGTTCGGACATCCGCTTGGACAGGCGCACCAGGCCATCGGGCTCATGCGCCGCGCCGGCGGCATGCGCGTTCGACGGCGGGCGCGCGGGGCTGCGGGCCGGGGCGGGGCGCCGCGCGTCGTCGCGGACACGGTCGCTGCCGGGTTTGGGGGCACGGCCGGCGCCGGCGCCGAAGCCGGAGCGGGCCGGGCGCAGTTCGCCGGCTTGCGCCTGCGGTCGGCGGGGACGGTCGCGCGATTCGGCTGCCGCGAAGCGTGGCGGACGCTCGCCGCGCTCGCCCGGACGGCCGCGCTGAGCGCGCTCGCCATGATCGGCGCCGAACTCGCGGCGCGGACCGGCACCGGGGCGGGCGCCGGGCCCACTGCGATCCGCGCCAAATTCGCGACGCGGGCCGGCACCACGTTCGGTGCGCTCGCCGCGCTCGAAGCGCTGCGGCCGTTCGGTGCGCTCGCCGCGCTCGAAGCGTTGCGGCCGTTCGGTGCGCTCGCTGCGTTCTCCCCAGCGTGCCGGCCGTTCGCGCGCTTCGTCGCCGAAACGGCGCGGGCCGCGTTCTTCGCCGCCCGCGCGGCGCGGACCGCGCTCGTCGCCACCAGGCCGGCGCAGGCCGCCCGCTTGCGGCGCCGGACGGCCGCCGCCTTCCTTGCGCGGCTTGCCGCCGGCTTCGGCGCGCTGCTGCGCGGCGCGCACGCCTTCGGCTACCGTCTGCACGCGGCGCCGGTTCAGGTCGGACACGCGTACCGGCCGGGTGGCGCCGCTCTTGCGGGCCGCGCCGGTACCCGCGCTGGCGGCGGATTTCAGTCCCAAGGTCTTGCGCTTGGGGGAGGGTTGATCGCTCATGGTTTTCAATGGTGTCGCGGCTCAGATGTCGAGTGCCGCGAGCAGGTCCTGTTCAAGCTGGATTTCGAGCCGGTTGTCGGCGGCGAGGCGGCTGCCGTCGACCAGGAACATGTCCTCGACCCGTTCTCCCAGCGTGTTGATGCGTGCGGTATGCACGGAGATATGGTGGCGGCCCAGCACGCGGGCGATCGCGTACAGCAGGCCGGTGCGGTCGTTGGCCGACAGCTCGAGCAGGAAGTACTGCCCGCGCTCGTCGGGCCGCAGATCGACGCGCGGCTTGATCGGGAAGCTGCGCGACTGCCGCGACAGCCGGCCCTGCGACGGCTCGGGCAGCGGCGCCTGATGGGTCAGCCGCTCGCACAGTTCGTGCTCGACCAGCGCGATGATGTCGCGATAGGTGTCGCGCCCGCCACCGACGACGCCCGGATCGAATACCTGAAAGGTGTCCAGCGCGTAGCCATGCCGCGTGGTGTGGATCTTCGCCTCCTGGATCGAGAAGCCCTTGCGCTCGAAGTAGCCGCAGATGCGGGCGAACAGGTCGGGCTGGTCCTTGGCGTAGACCGCGACCTGCAGCCCCTCGCCGGCCGGCGACACGCGCGCCTTGACCACCGGCTGCTCGCTGTCGACGCGGTGGGCCAGATGGCGCGTCAGCCAGGCGATGTCGCGCGCGTCGTGGCGCAGGAAGAAGGCCACGTCGAGCCGTTCCCACAGTGCCTCGGCGCGGGTCGGATCGAATGCCTGCAGCCGCAGCGCGGCAATGGTTTCCTCGCGCCGCTGCGCCCACAGCGAATGCGGATCGACGCGCGCGCCGCCGAGCACCCGCAGCGTGATCCGGTACAGATCCTCCAGCAGCTTGCCCTTCCACGCGTTCCAGACCTTGGGGCTGGTGCCGCGGATATCGGCCACCGTCAGCAGGTACAGCGCGGTCAGATAGCGCTCGTTGCCGACCACGCGGGCGAAGGCATGGACCACCTCGGGATCGGTCATGTCCTGCTTCTGCGCGACGTGGCTCATCGTCAGGTGGTGCTCGACCAGCCAGGCGATCAGGTTGGCGTCCTCGCGCGCGATGCCGTGCTGGCGGCAGAAGCGGCGCGCATCGGCGGTGCCGAGCTTCGAGTGGTCGCCGCCGCGGCCCTTGGCGATATCGTGGAACAGCGCGGCCAGCCACAGCACCCAGGGCTTGTCGAAGTTCGCCATCAGCTGGCTGCAGAACGGAAATTCGTGCGTGTGCTCGACGATCGCGAAACGGCGCATGTTGCGCACGACCATCAGGATGTGCTGGTCCACCGTATAGACGTGGAACAGGTCGTGCTGCATCTGCCCGACGATGCGGCGGAAGTTGATCAGGTAGCGGCCCAGCACGCTGGTCTGGTTCATCAGCCGCAGCGCATGCGTGATGCCCTGCGGCTCCTGGATGATGGCCAGGAACTGCTGGCGGTTGACCGGATCGTTGCGCCAGCGCGCGTCCATGACCGTGCGCGCGTTGTACAGCCCGCGCAGCGTGCGCGGCGACAGGCCCTTGACGCCCGGGGTGCGCTCGTACAGCAGGAACGTTTCGAGGATCGCGTGCGGATTGCGCTCGTACA
Organism: Cupriavidus gilardii; assembly: GCF_013347325.1. Lineage (NCBI taxonomy): Bacteria > Pseudomonadati > Pseudomonadota > Betaproteobacteria > Burkholderiales > Burkholderiaceae > Cupriavidus > Cupriavidus gilardii. The sequence continues at coordinate 1,335,305 of NZ_CP054626.1, forward strand.
GATCGTCGCTGGTGATCTCGAGCATGCCCTGGCGCTCGACGAAACGCTCGTTCAGCACGCGCGTGACCTTCGACTCGCTGGGAAACAGCATCGCCTCGATATTGAGCAGCAGCACGCTGTTGAGCTGGGTCACCGCCTTGGCGGCCCAGTAGTAGCGCCGCATCAGCTGCTCGCTGGCGCGCTTGTTGGCGTTCTGCCGATAGCCGAAGGCCTCGGCCAGCGCGGTCTGCAGGTCGAACACCAGCACGTCCTGGCGGCGTCCGGCCAGCAGATGCAGGCGCGCGCGAATGGTCTTGAGCAGGCGCTCGTTGCGCGTCAGCTCCTGTGCCTCGCGCTCGGTCAGCAGGCCCTTGTCGCGCAGCTCCTTCCAGCTGTCGCCGTAGCCCGCCGCCTGCGTCATCCACAGGATCACCTGCAGGTCGCGCAGGCCGCCCGGGCTTTCCTTGCAGTTCGGTTCGAGCGCGTAGGGTGTGTCCTGGTACTTGGCGTGGCGCTGGCGCAGCTCGAGCAGCTTGGCCTGGAAGAAAGCGCGCGCGTCGAGCTCGGCGCGATAGCGCGCCTGCAGCTCGGCGAACAGCGTGCGGTTGCCGGTCACCAGCCGGGCTTCGAGCAGCGCGGTGCGGATCGTCACGTCCGCGCGCGCCTCGCGCATGCAGTCGTCGACGGTGCGTACCGACGAGCCGATCTCCAGCCCCAGGTCCCAGCACAGGCCGATGAATTTCTCCATGCGGGCGACGGTGTCCGCGTCGGGTTCGGCCGGCAACAACAGCAGCACGTCGACGTCCGAATGCGGGAACAGTTCGCCGCGGCCATAGCCGCCGACGGCCACCAGCGCCATGCCGGCCGGCAGCCCGAGGCCGCGCCAGCATTCGATCAGCGCGTGGTCGACCGCCTGGCGCAGCCGCGTCAGCAGCGAGCCGACCTGGCTGCCGCCGGTGAAGGCGTCGAACAGCGTCTGCTTGTCGGCCTTGAGCCGGTCGCGCACGCGCGTGGCGAGCAGCAGTTCCGGGGAAGTATCCATGGCTGGGACGGGTTGGGTCGACATGGGAGCTGAGGCGGAGCGAGGCGGCGAGGGCGCGGGGAAGCTGCGAGGGTGCGGTCGGTCGGCGAACGGGCGAAATCGGCGTGGCGCAAACGACAGGGGCGCCTTCCGGCGCCCCCCTGCGATCAGGCCGCGAGCGTGTCGGTGATGAAGGCGGGCGGCGCCTGCGTGCCGGCCGACACCGTCAGCACCTCGTAGCCGGTGTCGGTCACCAGCACCGTGTGTTCCCATTGCGCCGACAGGCTGCGGTCGCGCGTCTTGACCGTCCACTGGTCGGGCATCGTGCGGATGTCGCGCTTGCCGGCGTTGATCATCGGCTCGATCGTGAAGATCATGCCGGCCTGCAGTTCCATGCCGGTGCCCGGGCGGCCGTAGTGCAGGATCTGCGGGTCCTCGTGGAAGTTCTTGCCGATGCCGTGGCCGCAGTATTCGCGCACCACGCTGTAGCCGGCCGCCTCCGCGTGCTGCTGGATCACGTGGCCGATATCGCCGAGCCTGGCGCCCGGGCGGACCTGGGCGATGCCCTTCCACATGCATTCGAAGGTCACCTGGACCAGGCGCTTGGCCAGGATCGAGCCCTCGCCGACGATGAACATGCGGCTGGTGTCACCGTAATAGCCTTCCTTGGTGATCACCGTGATGTCCAGGTTCACCGCGTCGCCGTTCTTCAGCACGCGATCGCCCGGGATGCCGTGGCAGATCACGTCGTTGACCGAAGTGCAGATCGCGCCGGGGAAGGGCGGATAGCCGGGAGGCGCATAGTTCAGCGGCGCAGGGACCGTGCCTTGTACGTCACGCATATAGGCGTGGCACAGGCGATCGAGCTCGCCGGTGGTGACGCCGGGCTTCACGAACGGCGTGATGTAGTCGAGGACTTCGCTGGCCAGCCGGCAGGCGACGCGCATCTGGGCGATGTCTTCGGCGGTCTTCAAATGGATGCTCATGCTGCGACGCGGAAAATGTGTCACGGGCGCCAAGTGGGGTTGGCGCCCGTTTCTGGATTGGCAAACCGGGATTATCGCACCATCGGCAGCCCGCCGCACCCCGCGGCGGCGAGAAGCCGGCGCCGCACCGTGACGGTGCTCACGGATCGCCGGCGTCGGTCAGGCTTGAGCGATGGCCGGGATGTTGCTACAATCGCGGGCTCGCTTGGCTTCGCCTCGCCCCTTGAATTCCTGACCTTGGGAATTGTTGGGTGCGCAACGGCGGTCCGGGCGGGTGCGGGGTGGCGCAGCCTGCCACGTCCGCGAAATCGCGAGTCCGCCCATCCGGGGTGTTCCTGTTCAGGAATGTCGGGGCGGACTTCAGACCGAACCCTTATGGAGAATTCAATGTCCGTCACCATGCGTGAAATGCTGGAAGCCGGTTGCCACTTCGGCCACCAGACCCGCTTCTGGAACCCCAAGATGGCCCCGTTCATCTTCGGCCATCGCAACAAGATCCACATCATCAACCTGGAAAAGACGCTGCCGATGTTCCAGGACGCGCTGAAGTATGTGCGTCAGCTGGCAGCGAATCGCGGCACCATCCTGTTCGTCGGCACCAAGCGCCAGTCGCGCGAGATCCTGGCCGAGGAAGCGGGCCGCGCCGGCATGCCCTACGTCGACGCCCGCTGGCTCGGCGGCATGCTGACCAACTTCAAGACGGTCAAGACCTCGATCAAGCGCCTGAAGGACATGGAAGCCGCCAAGGAAGCCGGCGCGCTGGACACCATGAGCAAGAAGGAAGCGCTGATGTTCGAGCGCGAGATGGAAAAGCTCGAGAAGTCGATCGGCGGCATCAAGGACATGGGCGGCATTCCTGACGCGATCTTCGTGGTCGACGTCGGCTACCACAAGATTGCCGTGACCGAAGCCAACAAGCTGGGCATTCCGGTGATCGGCGTGGTCGATACCAACCACTCGCCGGACGGCATCGACTATGTGATCCCGGGCAACGACGACTCGAGCAAGGCGGTGGCGCTGTACGTGCGCGGCGTCGCCGACGCGATCCTGGAAGGCCGCGCCAACGCGGTGCAGGACGTGGTCGAAGCGGTCCGCGGCAGCGACGACTTCGTCGAAGTCGAGGAAGCCTGAGGCCAGCCCCGCCGGCAGGCGGGACGGCCCGGACGGCCCTGACAGACCCGTGGCGTGCGCCGGCATCGCCGGCCGCGCGACCACCAGAAAAGGGGGCGACATGGTACGCCCCCTTTTTTGAATGCGCGCGGTGCGCGCGCAGCAAGCAGGAATGATTGTCATCCGATGTGGCTACGATCACGGCGGGTGAGTCTTTGAACACCACGCGGCCGGCCGCGGCGCGGGACATCCAGGTCCGGCGGGCGGCGGTGCGTGAACCAATCAAGGAGTGACAAATGGCGGCAATTACCGCAAGCATGGTGGCTGAACTGCGCGCGAAGACCGACGCGCCGATGATGGAGTGCAAGAAGGCCCTGACCGAGGCCGACGGCGACCTGGCCAAGGCCGAGGAACTGCTGCGCGTCAAGCTGGGCAACAAGGCCAGCAAGGCCGCTTCGCGCGTGACCGCCGAAGGCGTGGTCGCCGCGTTCATCGACGGCACCACCGGCGCGCTGGTCGAACTGAACTGCGAGACCGATTTCGTCTCGAAGAACGACGACTTCCTGGGCTTCTCGGCCAAGGTCGCCGAGCTGGTCGCCAAGCAGAACCCGGCCGACGTGGCCGCGCTGTCCGCGCTGCCGCTGGACGGCCAGACCGTCGACCAGGTCCGTGCCGCGCTGATCGGCAAGATCGGCGAGAACATGACGATCCGCCGTTTCGCCCGCTATGACGGCGGCGGCAAGCTGGTCTCGTACCTGCACGGCACCCGCATCGGCGTGATGGTCGAGTTCGACGGCGATGAAGTCGCCGCCAAGGACGTCGCCATGCACATCGCCGCGATGAAGCCGGTGGCGCTGTCGTCGGCCGACGTGCCGGCCGAGCTGATCGCCAAGGAGCGCAGCATCGCCGAGCAGAAGGCTGCCGAGTCGGGCAAGCCGGCCGAGATCACCGCCAAGATGGTCGAAGGCTCGGTGCAGAAGTACCTGAAGGAAGTCTCGCTGCTGAACCAGCCGTTCGTGAAGAACGACAAGCAGACCGTCGAGCAGATGCTCAAGGCCGCCAACACCACGGTCAAGGGCTTCACGCTGTACGTGGTCGGCGAGGGCATCGAGAAGCGCCAGGACGACTTCGCCGCCGAAGTGGCCGCGCAGGTCGCCGCCGCGCAGAAGGGCTGATATCCCGGGCGGGAGGCAGGCGCCGGTCTGGCGCCATGACGGCCCGCCGTATAATCCCGAGGGGCACCGCGAGGTGCCCCTCGGCACAAGAAGAGAGAACAATGGCGCGTGCCGGCCTGCGAGCCGCACGCGGAGCCCGTTTTCGCCGTCGCCCGTTTTGACTGGCATCGCCCTCGGGGCCCTGCCGACGCGCCCGGGCCACGGGGAAAGCCGGCTTGGTCCCGGCGGCATCCGCCCTCCGGGGCAAGGCCCAGATCGAAGACTCGAACCAGCCCGAGGGTGAATATGCCAGCCTACAAGCGCGTCCTTCTGAAACTGTCCGGTGAGGCCCTGATGGGCGACGATGCCTTCGGCATCAACCGGTCCACGATCGAAGGCATGGTCAATGATATTGCCGAGATCGTGAAGCTCGGCGTGCAGGTGGCAGTGGTGATCGGCGGCGGCAACATCTTCCGCGGCGTCGCCGGCGGCGCCGCCGGCATGGACCGCGCGACTGCCGACTACATGGGCATGCTGGCCACGATGATGAACGCGCTGGCGCTGCAGGACGCGATGCGGCACGCCAATATCGAGGGCCGGGTGCAATCGGCGCTGCGCATGGACCAGGTGGTCGAGCCCTATATCCGCCCGCGCGCGATCCGCCAGCTGGAAGAAGGCAAGGTCGTGATCTTCGCCGCCGGCACCGGCAATCCGTTCTTCACCACCGATACCGCGGCCGCGCTGCGCGGCTCCGAGATCGGTGCCGAGGTGGTGCTCAAGGCCACCAAGGTCGACGGCGTCTATACCGCCGATCCGAAGAAGGACCCCAGCGCCACGCGCTACACCACGATCAGCTTCGACGAGGCGATCTCCCGCAATCTGCAGGTGATGGACGCCACCGCCTTCGCGCTGTGCCGCGACCAGAAGCTGCCGATCAAGGTGTTCTCGATCGTCAAGCCGGGCGCGCTCAAGCGCGTGATCCTGGGCGAGGACGAGGGTACGCTGGTCCACGTTTGAGGCGCCTTGCGGGCCCGCCGCGAGGTGGCGCACGCAACGGCACAGAGTAGAATGATTCGTTTTCGGCCCCGTCCGCCGGGGTCATGGCAGCCAGTTTTCCGGAGGTTATGATGAGCGTCGCCGACATCAAGAAGAGCGCCGAGCAGAAGATGCAGAAGACCATCGAAGCGTTCAAGGCCGATCTGGCCAAGATCCGCACGGGTCGTGCGCACACCGGTCTGCTCGACCATGTCCAGGTCGAATACTATGGCTCGCCGGTGCCCATCAGCCAGGTCGCCAATATCGGCCTGGCCGATGCCCGCACCATCAGCGTGCAGCCGTGGGAAAAGAAGATGGTCGCCGCGGTCGAGAAGGCCATCCGCGACGCCGACCTGGGCCTGAACCCCGCCACCATGGGCGAGGTGATCCGCGTGCCGATGCCCCCGCTGACCGAGGAGCGCCGCAAGGAGCTGACCAAGGTGGTCAAGGGCGAGGGCGAGAGCGCCAAGGTGGCGGTGCGCAATCTGCGCCGCGACGCGAACGAACAGTTCAAGAAGCTGGTCAAGGACAAGAGCATCTCGGAAGACGACGAGCGCCGCGGCCAGGACGAGGTGCAGAAGCTGACCGACCGCTATGTCGCCGAGATCGACAAGCTGGTCGCCGAGAAGGACAAGGAGATCATGACGGTCTGAGCCACGGCGCAGCGCGCCAGCCCCGCAGGGACTGGCGCGGCGCCGCCGCCCGGGACCCGTCCACCATCATGCACATCAGTTCCACACTCGCCATCCCCGAGACCGGTTACGTACCGGCCCACGTCGCCATCATCATGGATGGCAACGGGCGCTGGGCCACGCAGCGGCATCTGCCGCGGGTCGCCGGCCATAGCCGCGGCCTGGATGCGGTACGTACCGTGGTGGAGGCGTGCGCGGTGCGAGGGGTCAAGTACCTGACGCTGTTCGCCTTCAGTTCGGAGAACTGGCGGCGGCCGGCCGACGAGGTCACCTTCCTGATGCGGCTGTTCATGATGTCGCTGCGGCGCGAAGTGGTGAAGATGCACGCCAACAATATCCGCCTGAAGGTGGTTGGCGATCTGACCCGCTTCAGCCCGCGCATCCAGCAGCTGATTGCCGACGCCGAGCGCCGCACCGCGGGTAATACCGGCCTGACGGTGACCATCGCGGCCAACTATGGCGGCCGCTGGGACCTGCTGCAGGCAGTGCGCAAGATGCTGCTGCAGCAGCCGATGCTCGACCCCTCGACGATCGAGGAATCGACGCTGGCGCCGCACCTGGCAATGGCCTACGCGCCGGAGCCCGACCTGTTCATCCGCACCGGGGGCGAGCAACGCATCAGCAATTTCCTGCTGTGGCAGCTGGCCTATTCCGAGCTGTATTTCACCGACGTGTTCTGGCCCGACTTCGATGCGGCCGAACTGGACAAGGCGTTCGCCTCGTACCGGCAGCGCGAACGGCGTTTCGGCCGCACCAGCGCGCAGGTCGTGGCGCCGTCCGGGCTGTCCGGCACCGCTTGAGCGGGCCGGCCGCTCGCCATCGAACCAACCCGGACTCGCAGCGCATGCTCCTTACCCGTGTCATCACCGCCCTGTGCCTGTTGCTGCTGATCCTGCCGATCCTGTTCCTGGCGCCGCCCGCGGCGCTGGCCGGCCTGATGGCGGTGATCGTCGCGCTGGCCGCCTGGGAATTCGGCCGCCTGCTCGGCCTGCGCGGCGCTGGCCCGTGGATCTACGCGATCGCCTGCGTGGTCGCGATGATCGCCTGGCATGACCTGCCGGCGCGCGGCGCGATGCTGTGGCTGCTGCAGGCCTCGGTGGTCGCCTGGGGCGTCGCCATCGTGCTGCTCGCGCGCGGCGTGCGCAAGGCCACGCCGGCCTTCGCGATCGTGGCCGGCCTGGTCGGCCTGGTGATCCTGCCCGCGTTCGGCCATGCCGCGATGCTGTTGCGCGGGCTCGGCGTCGGCGTGCTGCTGTCGGCCGCGGCGCTGGTCTGGGCCGCCGATATCGGCGCCTATTTCGTCGGCAAGGCGATCGGCCGCCGCAAGCTCGCGCCGTCCATCAGCCCCGGCAAGTCGTGGGAAGGCGCGATCGGCGGCTGGCTGTTTGCGCTGGCCGTCGCGCTGTCGCTGGCGGCCACCCATGCGTTCGCACCGACCTGGTTCGATCGTGTCGCCGACCGCAGCGGTCTGCTGACGGTGGCGCTGCTGACCACGCTGATGGTGATCGCCAGCGTGGTGGGCGACCTGTTCGAATCGCTGCTCAAGCGGCAGGTCGGCAAGAAGGACAGCAGCCGGCTGCTGCCGGGCCATGGCGGCGTGCTCGACCGCATCGACGCGTTGCTGCCGGTATTGCCGCTGGCGGCGTTGCTGATCCTGTACCTCTGATTTTCCCCAGGCCTCTTTCATGCGTCGCATTACCGTCCTTGGCGCCACCGGCTCGATCGGCGACAGCACGCTGGACGTGATCCGGCGCCATCCCGAGCGCTACGCCGTGCATGCGCTGACCGCGCATCGGCAGATCGACAAGCTGGCCGAGCGCTGCGCCGAGTTCCGTCCGGCGCGGGCGGTAGTCGGCAGCGAGAGCGCCGCGGCCGAACTGCGCGAGCGGCTGCGCGTCGCCGGCGTCGGCACCGAGGTGCTGCACGGGGACGCGGCGCTGGCCGAGGTGGCCGCCGACGCCGAGGCCGATACCGTGATGGCGGCGATCGTCGGCGCCGCCGGGCTGCGGCCGACGCTGGCCGCGGCGCAGGCCGGCAAGCGGGTGCTGCTGGCCAACAAGGAGGCGCTGGTGATGTCCGGCGCCATCTTCATGGACGCGGTGCGCGAGCATGGCGCGACGCTGCTGCCGATCGACAGCGAGCACAACGCGATCTTCCAGTGCCTGCCGTTCGACGATCCGCGCTATCGGGCCGGCGTCGCCCGCGTGGTGCTGACCGCCTCGGGCGGGCCGTTCCGCACGCGCGATCCGGCCTCGCTGCACGACATTTCCCCCGACGAGGCCTGCGCCCATCCGAACTGGGTGATGGGGCGCAAGATCTCGGTCGATTCGGCCACGATGATGAACAAGGGCCTGGAGGTCATCGAGGCCCACTGGCTGTTCGGCGCGCCGGCCGAGCGCATCGACGTGCTGATCCACCCGCAGAGCATCGTCCATTCGATGGTCGCGTACGCCGACGGCTCGGTGCTGGCGCAGCTGGGCAACCCCGACATGCGCACGCCGATCGCTTACGGTCTCGCCTATCCCGAACGGATCGATGCCGGCGTCTCGCCGCTGGATCTGGTCGCGGCCGGCACGCTCGCTTTCGAGACGCCGGACCTGCAGCGCTTTCCGTGCCTGGCGCTCGCCTTCGACGCGCTGCGCGCCGGTGGCGTGGCACCTGCGGTGCTGAACGCCGCCAACGAGATCGCGGTCGACAGCTTCCTGCAGGGCGCGATCCGCTTCACCGAGATCGCCAACGTGGTCGCGCGCGTGCTCGAGCAGGGCCCGCGCCATGCGGCCGACTCCCTCGATGCGGTGCTGCAGGCCGACCGGCAGGCCCGTGCGCTGGCCCGGACGCTGGTGCACGCAGGCGCCAGCGCCGGCGCGGCCACGCCAGGCTGAACCGGATCGCCGCCATGCAAACCATTCTTGCCTTCATCGTTGCGCTCGGCATCCTGATCTACGTGCACGAGATGGGCCATTACCTGGCCGCGCGCGCCTGCGGCGTCAAGGTGTTGCGCTTCTCGATCGGCTTCGGCCGTCCGCTGCTGCGCTGGGTGTCGCGTCATCGCGACCGCACCGAATGGACGCTCGCGGCGATTCCGCTGGGCGGCTACGTCAAGATGCTCGACGAGCGCGAACGCGATCCCGAGCGCGATCCTCCCTACGATCCAGCCGACCTGCCGCGCGCGTTCAACCGGCAGCCGGTCGGCAAGCGCATCGCCATCGTCGCGGCCGGGCCGGTCGCCAATTTCCTGCTGGCGATCGTGCTGTATTTCACGCTGTTCGCCGGCGGCATGCAGGAGCCGGCGCCGGTGCTGGCCGCCCCGGTGGCCGGTACCGCGGCGGCCCAGGCCGGCGTGCGCGAGGGCGACCGGGTGCTCGCGCTGACCGCCAACGACGAGACCGAGGCGGTGCGCTCGTGGAACGACCTGCGCATGGCCGTGATGGCGCAGGGATTCGATGGCGCCGGCGCGGTGCTGCGCGTGCGCGGTGCCGACGGCGCCGAACGCGACCTGACCATCGCGCGGCTGCCCAGCACCGGCGGCGATCCCGAGCGCGATCCGCTGGCGACGCTGGGGCTCGCGCTCAAGGGCGGGCCGGTGACGATCCGCGAGGTGCTGCCCGATTCGGCCGCCGAACGCGCCGGCCTGCGCGCCGGCGACCGCGTGCTGGCATGGCAGGGCGAACCGATCCGTCAGGCCGATCAGCTGATCCGCGCGGTGCGCGCCAATCCGGGCGCGCAGGCGACGCTGTCGATCGAGCGCGATGGCAGCACGCTGCAGGTTCCGGTGAAGGTGGACGCGGTGCCCGACGACAGCGAAGGAGCACAGCAGAAGGCGAAGGAGGGCGGCGGCAAGGCCGCGACCGCCGGCAAGCTCGGCGCGGCGCTGACGCAGGCCGTGCAGATGGAGACCGTGCGCGATGCCCCGCTGCAGGCGCTGGCCCGTGCCGGCCAGCAGGTGTGGGACACCAGCGTGCTGTCGCTGAAGCTGCTCGGCCGCATGCTGATCGGCCAGGCCTCGCTGCAGAACCTCAGCGGTCCGCTGACCGTCGCCGATTACGCAGGCAAGGCCGCGAACCTCGGCTGGCAACCGTTCGTCGGCTTCCTGGCGCTGGTCAGCGTCAGCCTCGGCGTATTGAATTTGTTACCCATTCCGGTATTGGACGGGGGGCATTTGCTGTATTATTGCGTTGAATTTTTGACTGGCAGGCCCGTTCCAGACCACTGGCAGGCTGTGCTGCAGAAGGTCGGCATTGCCTGCATCTTGCTCCTGACTTCGCTCGCCTTGTTCAACGACGTCAGCCGCCTGTTTCTCGCGCGCAGCTAGAATCCGGTGCGCAATGACGTAGCGGCGTGCCGCGGCACCGGCCACGGCGACCCGTTGCGGACCTCGTCGCGAGGCCGCCCGGCGAAGCATCAGAGCCCAATCCTGCATGGAATCAAAGAGGGGATCAAGATTGATCAGACATAAGCGCATCTCGCTTAGCATGCTGGCGAGTGCCATCATCGCGGCCTGGGCACCGGCGGGCTGGGCCGCGGATCCGTTTGTGGTCAGGGATATTCGGGTCGAGGGTCTGCAACGGGTCGAGCCCGGCACGGTCTTCGGCTATCTGCCAGTCAAGGTAGGCGAGACCTTCACCGACGACAAGGGCGCCGACGCGATCCGCGCGCTCTACAACACCGGCTTCTTCAAGGACGTGCAGATCCGCGCCGAGGACGGCGTGCTGGTGGTCCACGTCGAGGAACGCCCGGCCATCTCGCAGCTCGAGTTCGTCGGCATCAAGGAATTCGACAAGGACACGCTGCGCCGTTCGCTGCGGGCCGTCGGCGTGGCCGAGGCGCGCTACTACGACCGCGCGCTGATCGACAAGGCCGAGCAGGAACTGAAGCGCCAGTACGTCGCGCGCGGCTACTACGCGGCCGAGGTGCAGACGACGATCACGCCGGTGGACCGCAATCGCGTCTCGGTCGTGTTCAACGTCGACGAAGGCCCGATCGCCAAGATCCGGCAGATCAATATCGTCGGCAACAAGGCCTTCAAGGAAGGCACGCTGCGCGACGAGATGCAGCTGTCGACGCCGAACTGGCTGTCCTGGTACACCAAGAACGACCTGTACTCGAAGCAGAAGCTGACGGCCGACCTCGAGGCGCTGCGCTCGTTCTACCTGAACCGCGGCTATCTCGAGTTCGCGATCGAATCGACCCAGGTGTCGATCACGCCGGACAAGAAGGACATCTACCTGACGCTGAACATCAAGGAAGGCGACCAGTACAAGGTGTCGGACATCCGCCTGGCGGGCGAGCTGCTCGGCAAGCAGGAAGAAATGGAGAAGCTGCTGACCCTGAAGAAGGGCGACATCTTCTCGTCGGAAAAGCTGACGCAGAGCACCAAGGCCATCACCGACCTGATGGGCACCTACGGCTATGCGTTCACCACGATCAATCCGCAGCCGCAGATCGACCGCGAGAAGCGCGAGGTCGCGCTGACGCTGATGGTCGACCCGGGCCGCCGCGTCTACGTGCGCCGCGTCAACGTGGTCGGCAACAGCAAGACGCGTGACGAGGTGGTGCGCCGCGAGATGCGCCAGATGGAAAGCTCGTGGTTCGACAGCGAGAAGCTGACGCAATCGCAGGCCCGCATCAACCGCACCGGCTACTTCACCGACACCAACATCACCACCGAGGACGTGCCCGGCGCGCCCGACCAGGTCGATGTGAACGTCAACGTCACCGAGAAGCCGACCGGCCAGATCAGCCTTGGCATGGGCTTCTCGTCGACCGACAAGCTCGTGCTGCAGGCCGGCCTGCGCCAGGACAACGTGTTCGGTTCGGGTACCAGTCTGGGCCTGGACGTCAACACCGCGAAGTCGTTCCGCACGATTGCCCTGACGCAGTACGACCCGTATTTCACCGTCGACGGCATCAGCCGCTCGACCGACATCTACTACCGGACCTCGCGCCCGCTGTACTACATCGGCGACCAGGACTACCGGATCGTGTCGACCGGCGGCGGCTTCAAGTTCGGCGTGCCGTTCTCCGAGAACGACACGGTGTTCTTCGGCATCGGCTACGAGCGGACCGAGCTGACGGTGTCGAACAATACGCCGATCCAGTACCAGCGCTGGGTGCGCGAGAACGGTGACGTCACCAACAACTTCCCGTTCACGATCGGCTGGGCGCGCGATCGCCGCGACAGCGCGCTGATCCCGACCAAGGGCCCGTACACGCAGGCCAACCTCGAAGTGGGCCTGCCCGGCATCGGCGATACGCAGTACTACCGCGCCACGCTGCAGCAGCAGTACTACTATCCGCTGTCGAAAGCCTTCACGCTGGCATTCAACGGCGAAATCGCCTACGGTCACGGCTATGCCGGCAAGGACTTCCCGGTCTTCAAGTACTTCTACGCCGGCGGTATCGGCTCGGTGCGCGGCTACCAGACCAGCACGCTGGGCCCGAAGGACCAGAACGGCAACCCGATCGGTGGCGCCTCGAAGGTGATCGGCAACGTCGAATTCATCTTCCCGCTGCCGGGCTCCGGCGTGGACCGCACGCTGCGGCTCTTCACGTTCTTTGATTTCGGTAACGTGTACCAGGAAGGCGAGGCGCCGCGCTTCAGCGACCTGCGGTATTCGACCGGTCTCGGCCTGTCGTGGCTGTCGCCGATCGGTCCGCTGAAGGTCAGCGTGGGCTTCCCGCTCAAGCGCGAAGAGGGCGACCGCACCCAGCGCTTCCAGTTCCAGATCGGTACCGCGTTCTGACAGAGGTCGATTCATGAAAAATACAACCCGCATCATCCAGTCGTTCGTCGTCGCCGCCGCAGCGGCGGCCGCGCTGACGGTGGCCGCGCCCGCCGGCGCGCAGGAAACCCGTATTGCCGCCGTCAATTCCGAGCGCATCCTGCGCGATTCGCAGCCGGCCAAGCAGGCCCAGGTCAAGCTGGAGCAGGAGTTCTCCAAGCGCGACCGCGAGCTGCAGGACATGGCCCAGAAGATCAAGGGCATGGCCGACCGGCTCGACAAGGACACCGCCGTGCTGGCGGACGCCGACCGCCAGCGCCGTCAGCGCGAGCTGGCCGACCTGGACCGCGAATTCCAGCGCAAGCAGCGCGAGTTCCGCGAGGACCTGAACCAGCGTCGCAACGAGGAACTGGCGCAGGTGCTCGAGCGTGCCAACCGCGTGATCCGGCAACTGGCCGAGCAGCGCAAGTACGATCTGATCGTGCAGGAAGCGGTCTACGTCAATCCGCGCATCGACATCACCGACGATGTGATGAAGGCCCTGAACGCCGGCGGCAAGTAAGCCGTCCGCGTTCGTCGTTCCAGGAAGTACCGCGATGAAGACACCCACACTGGGTCAGCTCGCCACGGACACCGGCGCGCAAGTTGTGGGTGATCCCACGCTGGCCGTGCGCGGCCTCGCGCCGCTCGATCAGGCAGGGGAAGGGCAGCTGTCCTTCCTGTCCAATCCGCTGTATCTGCCCCAGGCGCTGACCTCGTCGGCCGCCGCGGTGATCGTCTCGCCGGCCGACCTCGACCGCATTCGCGAGCAGGGCCGAGCCGACGGCCGCAACTGGCTGGTCGCGCGCAACCCGTACGTCTGCTTCGCGCGCATCGCCCAGCAATTCGACCGCGCCGCCAACCAGGACCCGCGTACCGGCATCGATCCGCGCGCCAGCGTCGCCGACGGCGCGGTGGTGCCCGCCTCCTGCCATATCGGCCCTAATGTCGTGATCGAAGCCGGCGCCCGGCTCGGCGAGCGCGTGCGCGTGCTGGCCAATACCTATATCGGCGCCGGCGCGCAGATCGGCGACGACACGCTGCTGTACGCCAACGTATCGATCTATCACGGTTGCGTGATCGGGCAACGCTGCATCGTCCACAGCGGCGCGGTGATCGGCGCCGACGGTTTCGGTTTTGCGCCGGACATCCGCCCGGACGGCGTCGAGTACGTCAAGATTCCGCAGACCGGCCGCGCGGTGCTCGGCAACGATGTCGAGATCGGCGCCAACACCGCGATCGACCGCGGCGCGATGGGCGATACCGTGATCGAGGACGGCTGCAAGATCGACAACCAGGTCCAGATCGCGCATAACGTGCGCGTCGGCGCCCATACCGTGATCGCCGGTTGCGCCGCGATCGCGGGCAGCACCAAGGTAGGCCGTTTCTGCGTGATCGGCGGCTCGGCCAATTTCGCCGGCCACCTGCAGATCGCCGATCGCACCACGGTATCGGGCGGGACCTCGATCACCAAATCGATCGCCAGGCCGGGCCAGCACTTCACCAGCGTGTTTCCCTTCCTGCCGCATGGCGACTGGGAGCGCAACGCCGCCATCGTGCGGGGGCTGTCGAAGCTGCGCGAACGCGTGGTGCAGCTGGAGAAGCGCCTGCGCGGGCAGGGCCCGGACGCCACGACAAAGAATACGGAAGAGAAATCATCATGACCGCCACCGACATCGACATCCGCCAGATCCTGAAGCTGTTGCCGCATCGCTACCCGATCCTGCTGGTGGATCGCGTGCTCGAATTCGAACCGCAGAAGCGCATCAAGACGCTGAAGAACGTCACCATCAACGAGCCGTACTTCCAGGGCCATTTCCCCGGCGCGCCGGTGATGCCGGGCGTGATGATCCTCGAAGCGCTGGCGCAGTCGGCCGGCCTGCTGACCTTCGGCGCCGACATGGAGCGCAAGGAAGGCTCGCTGTACTACTTCGTCGGCATCGACGGCGCCCGCTTCAAGCAGGTTGTCTATCCTGGCGATCAGCTGCATATGCATGTCTCGGTCGAGCGCTATATCCGCGGCATCTGGAAATTCAAGGCCCACGCGACCGTCGACGACAAGGTCGCCTGCGAGGCCGAGCTGATGTGCACCGTCAAGCAGGCCGACGCCTGACGCCACGGCGCCCGGCGCCGTCTTGACGCGGCGCCCGTGATCGCGAACGCGAACGCGGGCGCGCCGCCCACCACAAGATCGATAGGACTTTCACGCATGACGCAAATCCATCCCACCGCCCTGGTCGACCCGAAGGCCGAACTGGCGGCCGACGTCAGCGTCGGACCGTTTTCCATCGTCGGTCCCCATGTACGGATCGGCAGCGGTACCGTGATCGGTTCGCACACCACGATCGAAGGCCACACCACCGTCGGCGCGGACAACCGCATCGGCCCGTACGCCTCGGTCGGCGGCGCGCCGCAGGACATGAAGTACCGCGACGAGCCGACCCGGCTGGTGATCGGCGACCGCAACCGCATCCGCGAATTCACCACGATCCATACCGGCACGGTGCAGGACGAGGGCGTGACCAGCATCGGCAACGACAACTGGATCATGGCGTACGTGCATATCGCGCACGACTGCCGCGTCGGCAACCACACCGTGTTCTCGAGCAATGCGCAGATCGCCGGCCACGTGCAGGTCGGCGACTGGGCCATCCTCGGCGGCATGAGCGGGGTGCACCAGTTCGTGCGCATCGGCGACCACGCGATGCTCGGTGGCGCCTCGGCGCTGGTGCAGGACGTGCCGCCGTTCGTGATCGCGGCCAGCGACAAGAACGGCAACAAGGCCACGCCGCACGGCATCAACGTCGAAGGGCTGCGCCGGCGCGGTTTCGACGCCGGCCAGATCGCCGCGCTGCGCCAGGCCTACAAGCTGCTGTACAAGTCGGACCTGGGCTTCGACCAGGCGCAGGCCGAGATCGGCCAGATGCTGGCCCAGGCCGATGCGAGCACCGCCGTGCCGCTGCGCGCCTTCCTCGAGTTCATCGCCGCGACCAAGCGCGGCATCGTGCGCTGAAGCCCGGCGTCGCCATGGCCGACGCGAAAATGCAGCCGATTCCGGTCATCGAACCCCAAGCTGCCGCCGCGGCGTCGGCGCTGCCCGGATTGCGTGGCGAGATCGCGATGGTGGCCGGCGAAGCCTCCGGCGATCTGCTGGCCTCGCTGCTGTTGTCCGGGCTGCGCGCGCGGCTCGGCGACGCGGTGTCCTACTCGGGCATCGGCGGGGCCCGCATGATGTCCCAGGGCTTTGTCTCGCATTGGCCGATGGAGACGCTGTCGGTCAACGGCTATGTCGAGGTGCTGGGCTCGCTGCGCGAGATTCTGGCGACGCGGCGCGCGATCCGCGACCGCCTGCTGGCCGATCCGCCGCTGTGCTTCATCGGCGTCGACGCGCCGGACTTCAACTTCGGCCTCGAAGTGCCGCTGCGCCGCGCCGGCATTCCGGTGGTCCACTTCGTCAGCCCGTCGATCTGGGCCTGGCGGGGCGGGCGTATCCGCACCATCGCGAAGGCCGTCGACCACATCCTCTGCCTGTTCCCGTTCGAGCCGGAGATCTACGCCAAGGCCGGCATTGCGGCGACCTATGTGGGCCACCCGCTGGCCGACGTGATCCCGATGGTGCCCGACGTCGACGGCGCGCGGGCCAGGCTGGGCCTGCCGGCCGGGCGCCGCGTGGTCGCGGTGCTGCCGGGGAGCCGGCAGTCCGAGGTCCGGCACCTGGGCGCGACCTTCTTCGCCGCGATGGATCAGATGCGGCAGATGGACAACGCGCTGGCCTTCGTCGTGCCGGCCGCCAATGCCTCGCTGCGGGCGGTGATCGAATCGCATGCCGCCGAGTATCCCGAGCTCGATGTCACGATCGTCGATGGCCAGTCGCATCTGGCGATGGAGGCGGCCGACGTGGTGCTGCTGGCCAGCGGCACCGCGACGCTGGAGGCGGCGTTGTACAAGAAGCCGATGGTGATCTCGTACAAGGTGCCCTGGCTGACCGCGCAGATCATGAAGCGGCAGGGCTATTTGCCCTATGTCGGCCTGCCGAATATCCTGTCGGGACGCTTCGTCGTTCCCGAGCTGTTGCAAGACGACGCCACGCCCGAGGCGCTGGCGCGCGAGACGCTGCTGCAGCTGAACGATCAGGACAACACCGCCTTCCTGTACGAGCACTTCACGCAGATGCACCAGACCCTGCGCCGCAATACCGCCGACATCGCCGCCGACGTGGTGGTCGATCTGCTGCGCAGCCGGAGGGCCGGCTGATGGCGCGGCTGCCCGCGCGCCAGCCCGGCTCCGGCACCCCTGCCGCAAAGGCAGCCAAGACGGGTGCGGCTGCCAGGACCACCAAGGCGACGAGGTCTGGCAAGGCGGCCCGGGTCGCCGCCGCCGAGGCGCAGCTCGGCCTGTCGCTGTCGCCGGCCGCGGCGATGGCGCAGCGGCTGTGCGGCGTCGACGAGGCCGGACGCGGGCCGCTGGCCGGCCCGGTGTTCGCCGCCGCGGTGGTGCTCGATCCGGCCAGGCCGATCGAGGGCCTGGCCGACTCCAAGATCCTGACCGCGGCCCGGCGCGAAGCGCTGTTCGACGAGATCTGTTCGCGCGCGATGGCGTGGCATATCGCCTTTGCCACGGTGGAGGAAATCGACACGCTGAACATCCTGCACGCGACCATGCTGGCGATGCAGCGCGCGGTGCACGGCGTCGCCGCCTGCGGCATCGCGCCGGACCTGGTGCAGGTCGACGGCAACCGCTGCCCGCACGTGCCGTATCCGGTCGAAGCGGTGATCAAGGGCGATGCCACCGTGCAGGCGATTTCCGCCGCATCGATCCTCGCCAAGGTCGCGCGCGATCGCGAACTGGTCGCGCTGCACGCGCAGTTTCCCGAGTACGGCTTCGACAGCCACGTCGGCTACGGCACGCCGCAGCATCTGCTGGCGCTGGCGCGCTTCGGCGCCACGCCGCATCACCGCCGCTCGTTCGCGCCGGTGCGCGAGGCGCTGGCGCGCGGGCCACTCGGCCCGGACGCATTGCTGCCAGCGGGCGGGTTGGACAGCGCCGCCGCTGGCCTGCGGCCTTCGCCGGACGAACTGGCCGAGACCATTGACGCGTTCGATGCGCTCGACGCGATCGAGGACGCCCTCGGTGCGGCTGTCAGCCCCGGGGCGGCGCTGTCGTGAGCCGCTGCGGCATGACCTTGCGGCATAACGTAGAACAACGTGGATTAACGTGAAGCACGTCAGCTCGCGCGACAACGCGCTGTTCAAGCACCTGAAGGCCCTGACCGGCTCGACCCATCAGCGGCGCAAGGCCGGGCAATCGGTGCTCGACGGGGTTCATCTGGCCGACGCCTATCTGGCCGCGCTGGGCCAGCCGGTCAGCTGCGTGGTGTCGGAGCGCCATCTCGACCACCCCGAGGTCGCCGCGCTGCTGGCCCGCATCGACGATCAGCGCATCGTGGTGCTGGCCGACGCGCTGTTCGCGCAGATTACCGGCGTGGTCAACGGCATCGACCTGATGCTGGTGATCGATACCCCCGCGGGGCACCTGCCGCCAAGCATCGACACCGACTGCATCGTGCTCGACGGCGTGCAGGACGCCGGCAACGTCGGCTCGATCCTGCGCAGCGCCGCGGCCGCCGGCATCCAGCACGCGTTCCTCGGCACCGGCTGCGCCTTCGCGTGGTCCACCAAGACGCTGCGCGCGGCGATGGGCGCCAACTTCCACCTGAATATCGTCGAGCACTGCACGGTCGAGATGCTGGCGCCGCGGCTGGCGGTGCCGCTGCTGGCGACCTCGTCGCACGCGGACGCGGCGCTGTTTGACACGGACCTGCGCGGGCCGGTCGGCTGGGTGGTCGGCAATGAAGGGGCGGGGGTCAGCGCCGAATGGATGGCGCATGTGCGGCGCACCGTCGGCATTCCGCAGCCCGGCGGGCTCGAATCGCTCAACGTCGCCGCCGCTACCGCGGTGTGCCTGTTCGAGGCGGTACGGCAGCGGCGGGGGTAGCCGGGCAGGGCGACGCGACGTATGCGGGCCGGCGACACGGCGTGCATGCCGCCATCGCGCTCCCCGCTCCCGCACGGCGGGAGAAGGGGAAAGCAAAGAGGGAAACTTCCCTCAGTAATTGTCCCGATCGACCTTGATCTCCTGCAGGATCGTGGTGGCGATCTCCTCGATCGACTTGTGCGTCGACGACAGCCATTTGATCCCTTCGCGGCGCATCATGATCTCCGCTTCGTTGACCTCATAGCGGCAATTCTCCAGCGATGCGTATTTGCTGCCGGGTCGCCGTTCATTGCGGATCTCGGACAGCCGTTGCGGATCGATCGACAAACCGAAGATCTTCGGCTTGAAATCGTACAGCGCCGACGGCAGCTTGCCGCGTTCGAAATCGTCGGGAATCAGCGGGTAATTGGCCGCCTTCAGCCCATATTGCATCGCCAGGTACAGGCTCGTCGGGGTCTTGCCGCTGCGCGATACGCCCACCAGGATCACGTCGGCCTCGGCCAGATTCTTGTGCGACTGGCCGTCGTCGTGGGCCAGCGAGAAATTGATCGCCTCGATCCGGTTCTTGTACGCCTCGGTATCGGCATTCTGGTGAAAGCGTCCGATCGCATGAGTCGATTTCAGCCCCAATTCCTTTTCGAGCGGCTCGATAAAGGTCTGGAACATGTCCAGAATCATGCCCTTGGCGCGGCGCAGCGCCTTGTTCGACTCGGCATTGACCAGCGTGGTGAAGACGATCGGCGGCACGCCTTCGGCATAGAAGGCCTCGTTGATCTTGCCGACCGCCATATGCGCCTTTTCCGGCGTATCGATAAAGGGCATTCGCACCTTGCGAAAGCGCATCTCGAACTGGGCCAGGATCGAATGACTGAATGTTTCGGCGGTGATCCCGGTGCCGTCCGAGACGATAAATACGGTGCGGACGGCCGGCTTGTCGGCGCGCGGCGCGGCGGGGGAATCCATGTCTGAACAATTATTTTGGGGCCTGCCGCACGCGAAAGTGCGGTGCGGCACGGTAGAATAGCGGCGATCTTTTCGCTAAGCAATTGCACGGCGCGCCACGCGCGGGACGATTCGGCGCGGGATTGTCGACAAATGGGTTCGACAGCATTCCGCTAACTTCACGGTCCCACGGTCCCTCGGTGCCCGGATTGTTTAGCAAAGCGATCCGCCCGGTAGCAGAACTCCAACGACATTCCGGCGTGAGCGACAGGTTTCCTACTTTGTTTTGAGGCTTTTATGACCAACCTGGCAAATGACGGCGCCTACGTGCTGCCGTTCGAGCAGCTGCGCATGGCGGATGTGGAAGTGGTGGGGGGCAAGAATTCGTCGCTCGGCGAAATGATCTCCCAGCTGGCAGGCGCCGGCGTGCGTGTGCCCGGCGGCTTCGCCACCACCGCGCTGGCCTTCCGCGACTTCCTGGCCCACAACAATCTGACCCAACGCATCTCCGACCGCCTGAAGGCGCTCGACGTCGACGACGTCAAGGCGCTGGCCGAGGCCGGTGCCGAGATCCGCAACTGGGTCGCCACCGCACCGTTCCAGCCGCGCCTGGAGCAGGAGATCCGCGAACACTACGCACGCGTCGCGGAGCGCGAGGGCGCCGAAGCTTCGTTCGCGGTGCGCTCGTCGGCGACCGCCGAAGACCTGCCCGACGCCTCGTTCGCCGGCCAGCAGGAGTCCTACCTGAACGTCAGCGGCATCGACGACGTGCTCGACAAGATCAAGCATGTGTTCGCCTCGCTGTACAACGACCGCGCGATCTCGTACCGCGTGCACAAGGGCTTCGCCCACGACGTGGTGGCGTTGTCTGCCGGCGTGCAGCGCATGGTCCGTTCGGACCTGGCCGCGTCCGGCGTGATGTTCACCATCGACACCGAATCCGGTTTTCCCGACGTGGTCTTCATCACCTCCAGCTATGGCCTGGGCGAAACGGTGGTGCAGGGCGCGGTCAATCCGGACGAGTTCTACGTCTTCAAGCCGACGCTGCAGGCGGGCAAATATCCGATCATCCGCCGCTCGATCGGCTCGAAGCTGATCAAGATGGAATTCACCGGGCCCGGGGAAGCGGGCCGCGTCAAGACCGTCGACGTGCCGAGCGAACTGCGCAACCGCTACTCGATCACCGACGAGGACGTCAGCGAGCTGGCGCGCTACGCGATGATCATCGAGAAGCATTACGGCCGCCCGATGGACATCGAGTGGGGCAAGGACGGCAAGGACGGCAAGATCTACATCCTGCAGGCGCGTCCCGAGACCGTGAAGAGCCAGTCGGCCGGCAAGGCCGAGCAGCGCTTCAAGCTCAAGGGCACGTCCGCGGTGCTGGCCACCGGCCGCGCGATCGGCCAGAAGATCGGCACCGGTCCGGTCCGCGTGATCAACGACCCCAGCGAGATGGAGCGCGTGCAGCCCGGCGACGTGCTGGTCGCCGACATGACCGATCCGAACTGGGAACCGGTGATGAAGCGTGCCTCGGCCATCGTGACCAACCGCGGCGGCCGCACCTGCCACGCGGCGATCATTGCGCGCGAACTGGGCGTGCCGGCCGTGGTGGGCTGCGGTGACGCCACCGATGTGCTGAAGGACGGCACCCTGGTCACCGTCTCGTGCGCCGAGGGCGACGAGGGCCGCATCTACGACGGCCTGCTCGAGACCGAGGTCACCGAGGTGCAGCGCGGCGAGATGCCGGAGCTGGACGTCAAGATCATGATGAACGTCGGCAATCCGCAGCTGGCGTTCGACTTCGCGCAGATCCCGAACAGCGGCGTCGGCCTGGCCCGCCTCGAATTCATCATCAACAACAACATCGGCGTCCACCCGAAGGCGATCCTCGACTATCCGCAGGTCGACTCCGACCTGAAGAAGGCGGTCGAGAGCGTGGCCCGCGGCCATGCCAGCCCGCGCGCCTTCTACATCGACAAGCTGGCCGAGGGCATCGCGACGATCGGCGCCGCCTTCTATCCGAAGCCGGTGATCGTGCGCCTGTCGGACTTCAAGTCCAACGAGTACAAGAAGCTGATCGGCGGTTCGCGCTACGAGCCGGACGAGGAAAACCCGATGCTGGGTTTCCGCGGCGCCTCGCGCTATATCGCCGAGGATTTCGCCGAGGCGTTCGAGATGGAATGCAAGGCCATGAAGCGCGTGCGCGACGAAATGGGCCTGACCAACGTCGAGATCATGGTGCCGTTCGTGCGCACGCTGGGCCAGGCCGAGAAGGTCATCGACCTGCTGGCCAAGCATGGCCTGAAGCGCGGCGAGAACGGCCTGCGCGTGATCATGATGTGCGAGGTGCCGTCCAACGCGATCCTGGCCGAGGAATTCCTGCAGTACTTCGACGGCTTCTCGATCGGCTCGAACGACCTGACGCAGCTGACGCTGGGCCTGGACCGCGATTCGGGCATGGAGCTGCTGGCCAAGGACTTCGACGAACGCGACCCCGCGGTGCGCTTCATGCTGTCGCGCGCGATCTCGACCGCGCTGCGGCTGAACAAGTATGTCGGCATCTGCGGCCAGGGGCCGTCGGACCATCCGGACTTCGCCGCGTGGCTGGCCAAGGAAGGCATCAAGTCGATCTCGCTGAATCCCGATTCGGTGATCGACACGTGGCGGCAACTGGCGTCGTAATTTGAAAGGACGACAGGCTCGGTGCCGTCCGCCGCGCCCTACCTCGGTAGGGCGAGACCATGCCCCCGCAGGTGCTACGGTGCCGCGGGGGTTTTTCGCTTTGGCAGGGCGCGCCCGCGGTCGACACACAGGGCCGCGCCCGTGCATCAGAACAAGAACAGCAACAACGAGATCGAGGGGTGAATCGCCATGGCGGACTACCACATCTGGTTCGGCCTTGCGGTACTGCTGGTCATCGCCGAACTGGCCAGCCTGACGCTGTATCTGCTGATGGTCGCGCTGGCGGCCGTTGCCGCGGGCATCGCGGCGCTGTCGGGGCTGGGCATCGCGGCGCAGTTCGGCGTCGCGGCGGTGATTGCGCTGATCGGCTTCGCGGCGCTGCGCCGCTCGCGCTATGGCCGCGCGCGCCGCGGCGCGGCAGCCACCGATCCAAACGTCAATCTCGATATCGGCCAGGAGCTCGACGTGCCGGCCTGGGGCGCCGATCGCCGCGCGCGTGTGCCGTACCGCGGCGCGCAGTGGCAGGTCGAACTGGGCGCGCCCGGCGAGGCATTGCCGGGCCGCCATCGCATCGTCGAGGTCCGCGGTAACACGCTCGTCGTGGTGCCGCGCTAGCCCGTCGCCGGCGCGGGCAGCATCGCTTCGCCCGGGCGGTGGCGCCGCCCGCGTGGGCCATGCCGCCTGCGGCATTCTTCCCTTGTCGTCCCTTTGTCCTTCCCTGCAACAACCGATGGAGTCCCCATGCTAGATGTCGCCGGCAGCGTGCTGCCTCTCCTGGTCCTGATCGCCGTGATCGTGCTGCTCGCGCAGAGCTTCAAGATCGTGCCGCAGCAGCACGCCTGGGTGCTCGAGCGCCTGGGCAAATACCGTGCGACGCTGACGCCCGGGCTCAACGTGGTGCTGCCGTTCATCGACCGCGTTGCCTACAAGCACATCCTGAAGGAAATCCCGCTCGACGTGCCCAGCCAGGTCTGCATCACCAAGGACAACACGCAACTGCAGGTCGACGGCGTGCTGTACTTCCAGGTCACCGACCCGATGAAGGCCTCGTACGGCTCGAGCAACTTCGTCGTCGCGATCACGCAGCTGGCGCAGACCACGCTGCGCTCGGTGATCGGCAAGCTGGAGCTCGACAAGACCTTCGAGGAGCGCGAGTTCATCAATCACAGCATCGTCAATGCGCTGGACGAGGCGGCCTCTAACTGGGGCGTCAAGGTGCTGCGCTATGAGATCAAGGACCTGACCCCGCCGAAGGAGATCCTGCATGCGATGCAGGCACAGATCACCGCCGAGCGCGAGAAGCGGGCGCTGATCGCGGCCTCGGAAGGCCGCCGGCAGGAGCAGATCAACCTGGCCTCGGGCGCGCGCGAGGCGGCGATCCAGCAGTCGGAGGGCGAACGCCAGGCCGCGATCAACAAGGCGCAGGGCGAGGCCGCCGCGATCCTGGCGGTGGCGGAGGCCAATGCGCAGGCGATCGAGAAGATCGGGCGCGCGATTCGCGCCGAGGGCGGCGTCGAAGCGGTCAATCTGAAGGTCGCCGAGGAATATGTCGGCGCGTTTGCCAATCTGGCCAAGACCGGCAACACGCTGATCGTGCCGGGCAATCTGGGCGAAATGAGCTCGATGGTCGCGTCGGCGCTGCAGATCGTCAAAAGCCAGAAAAGCGCGGGCTGAGCGATCGCGCTTCGTGTCCCGTCGTCCCCGCGAACGCGGGGACACGGCGGCATCGAACCACCGTTGAAAGACGCTTGATTGCCGCCTTCGCGGCAATGACAGCGTGGCGCAGGGGGCTTACTCCTTGCCGCCGCTCTTGATGATCCGCGCCTTTTCGCGCTGCCAGTCGCGATCCTTCTCGGTCTCGCGCTTGTCGAACAGCTTCTTGCCCTTGGCCAGGCCAATCTCGCATTTGACGCGGCCGCGCGTGTAATGCAGGTTCAGCGGCACCAGCGTATAGCCGCGCTGCTCGACCTTGCCGATCAGCTTGCGGATCTCGTCGGCCTTGAGCAGCAGCTTGCGGGTGCGCACCGGGTCGGGTTTGACGTGCGTGGAGGCGCTCTGCAGCGGGCTGATATGCGCGCCGATCAGGAACAGCTCGGCGTCGCGCACCACCACATAGCCCTCCTTGATCTGCACGCGCCCGGCGCGGATCGCCTTGACCTCCCAGCCTTCGAGCACGATGCCGGCTTCGTATCGCTCCTCGATGAAATAGTCGAAGAAGGCCTTCTTGTTGTCTGCGATGGTCATGCGTGGTGGTGGATGGTAGGGGGCGGCGGCGCCGTTCTGCGGGCTCCGCCGGTTCGGCGGACGCCGGTGGCGGCCGCTGGTACGATGATTGGCGCCGCGGCCGAAGGCGGCGGCCCGGCCGGAGCGTACGCCAGGCAGGCGCGCGTCGGCTAAAATCCGGATTCTAGCAAACAGACCGGCCCCGGTTGTCGCCCGTGGACAGCCATCGGCCCAGAATCGTCAACTCATGGCAGACGTCCATAAAACCGTGCTGCTCGGTTATTCGGCCGAGCGAATGTACGACCTGGTCACGCGCGTCGAGGACTATCCCAAGTTCCTGCCCTGGTGCGGCGGCGTGGAAGTGTTCGAGCAGACCGAGACGCTGCTCGACGCCAAGCTGCATATCCATTTCAACGGCATCAAGCAGTATTTCCATACCCGCAATACGCAGCATCGGCCGACCCGCATCGACATGAATTTCGCCGATGGTCCGTTCAAGACCTTCAACGGCTACTGGAATTTCATTCCGCTGCGCGAGGACGCCTGCAAGATCGAATTCCATCTGCATTACGAGTTCTCCAGCATCATCCTCGAGAAGATCATCGGGCCGGTGTTCAGCATGATCGCGAATACCTTCGTCGACGCCTTCGTCAAGCGTGCCGAGGTCGTCTATGGCAACAGCTGAGCAAGGGCCGGCCACCGTGCGTGTGGCCGTCTGCCACGCGAAGCCGGACACGGTCTTCCTGAAGGAAATCGAACTGCCCGCCGGCACCACGATCGCCGCGGCGATCGAGGCCAGCGGCGTGCTGACGGCCCATCCGGAGCTCGATCCGGCGGCACTGCGCGTCGGCATCTTCGGCAAGCTCAAGACGCTGGACACCGTGGTGCGCGAGGGCGATCGCATCGAGCTGTACCGGCCGCTGGTGGCCGATCCCAAGACCGCGCGCCGGCGCCGCGTACAGAAGGCGCGCGAGGCCGGGACGCGGGAAGGGCAGAAGTGGATGCGCGGCGGCGGGGACAGCGAGGCGGCGGGCCGCTGAGCGGTCGATCGGCGCGTCAGGCCGGCCGCTTGTCCGCGTGGCCGGACTCGGTGGCTGCGGCTGCGGTCGCTTCGGCGGCTTCCGCCTTCGCGGGCTCGTTGGCCGCAGGCGCGGCGGTCTTCTCGCCCGCATGCAGCCGCACCGACCAAGCCACGCCGATCATCAGCAGCACGATGGCCGCGAGTTCGAGGCCGCGCGGCCAGCGCTGCTCGTAGAGGAAGCCGTAGGCCAGTGCGAACAGCGTCTCGAACACGATCATCTGGCCCGACAGCGTCAGCGGCAGCCGCCGGCTGGCGATATTCCACAGGTTGTTGCCGATCAGCGAGGCGCCCAGCGCCACCGCCGCATTGACCCACCAGAACCATTGCCAGTCGCGCCCGCTGCCCGGGGCGGTCAGCACGTCGCGGAACAGCAGCCAGCCGACCAGCGCCAGCAGCGCGGAGACGATACCGGTCGACAGTCCGTACAGCGCCGACCATTCGTTGCCGCTGTATTGCGGATTGCGCTGCAGGTAGCGGGCATTGTCGACAGCGTACAGCGTCCAGCAGACCAGCGCGCCGGCCGCGCAGACGACGCCGGCCAGCTTCTGCCAGACCGGTCGCGCCGCTTCCGCCGCGGCCGCGCCGTGCCCGCCGTGGCCGCCGCCCGCGAACAGATCGAGGTTGATGCAGGCGATGCCCGCGGCGACCACCAGAAGCGGCAGCAGCAGCCGCGACAGCGGCACCGCGCCGTGGTCGCGCCGGCCCATCACCGTGACGGAAATCGGCAGGATGCCGATGATCAGCGAAGTCGGTCCGACCCCGGCCAGCTGCACGCCGAAGGCCAGCAGCACGTAGTACAGCAGATTGCCGGTGAAGGCCTGGCGCAGCAGGGCGATGCAGTCGGCGCGGGTCAGCTTGCGCGCGATGCGGCGCATCAGTGGCGCCGCGGCGACGGCGGCCACCAGCCCGTAGGCCAGGTAACGGCCGATCGCCAGCTCCCACGGCGAAAACACCGGCAGCAGCTTGGGCGCGATGAACACCATGCCCCAGAACGCGCCGGCCAGCAGGCCGCACAGTACGCCGATCCCCATCCGTTTTGCCGCGCTGGACGCGCCTCCGCTCAGAAAAGCCTCAAAGGATAGCATTGGCGCGGCAGATTCCGGGCACGCGCCCATCATGAAAGGGGCGGTTCCTGTATAATTCGATTTTGCGCCTAGAGGAATCGCTATGCGTCTTGTCCAGAAAGCACTCACGTTCGATGATGTGCTGCTCGTCCCGGCCTATTCGGCCGTCCTCCCCCGGGATGTCTCCCTCCGCACCCGCCTGACCCGCTCGATCGAATTGAACATTCCGCTGGTTTCCGCCGCCATGGATACCGTGACGGAGGCGCGTCTGGCCATCGCCATGGCACAGGCGGGCGGCATCGGCATCGTTCACAAGAACCTGAAGCCGGCCGACCAGGCGCGGGAAGTGGCGCGCGTCAAGCGCTACGAATCGGGCGTGCTGCGTGATCCGATCACCATTTCGCCGGACATGAAGATCCGCGACGTGATCGCGCTGTCGCAGCAGCACGGCATTTCGGGCTTCCCGGTGCTGGAAGGCAAGACCGTGGTGGGCATCATCACCAACCGCGACCTGCGCTTCGAGGAAGAGCTCGACGCCCCGGTGCGCGCCAAGATGACGCCGCGCGAGAAGCTGGTCACGGTGGCCGAGGGCGCCAGCCTGGACGAGGCCAAGCGCCTGATGAACCGCCACCGCCTGGAGCGCGTGCTGGTCGTCAACGAAGCCTTCGAGCTGCGCGGCCTGATCACCGTCAAGGACATCCAGAAGGCGGTCGAGCACCCGCTGGCGAGCAAGGACGACCACGGCCAGCTGCGCGTTGGCGCGGCGGTCGGCGTCGGCCCGGACAACGACGAGCGTGTCGAGCTGCTGGTCAAGGCCGGGGTCGACGTGATCGTCGTCGATACCGCCCACGGCCATAGCCAGGGCGTGCTGAACCGCGTCCGCTGGGTCAAGGACAACTTCCCGCACGTGCAGGTGATCGGCGGCAACATCGCCACCGGCGAAGCCGCCCGCGCGCTGGTCGAGCATGGCGCCGATGGCGTCAAGGTCGGCATCGGCCCGGGTTCGATCTGCACCACGCGTATCGTCGCCGGCGTCGGCGTGCCGCAGATCACCGCGGTGTCGAACGTGGCCGAGGCGCTGGCCGGTACCGGCGTGCCGCTGGTGGCCGATGGCGGCGTCCGCTACTCGGGCGATATCGCCAAGGCGCTGGCCGCCGGTGCGCATACCGTGATGATGGGCGGCATGTTCTCGGGCACCGAGGAAGCACCGGGCGAAGTGTTCCTGTATCAGGGCCGCTCGTTCAAGAGCTACCGCGGCATGGGCTCGGTCGGCGCGATGAAGGACGGCGCGGCGGACCGCTACTTCCAGGAAGACAACACCGCCAACGTCGACAAGCTGGTCCCCGAAGGCATCGAAGGCCGCGTGCCCTACAAGGGCTCGGTGATGGCCATCATCCACCAGCTGACCGGCGGCGTGCGCGCGTCGATGGGTTATTGCGGCAGCAGCTCGATCGCCGAATGGCACGAGACCGCCCAGTTCGTGCAGATCACCGCCGCGGGCATGCGCGAGTCGCATGTCCACGACGTGCAGATCACCAAGGAAGCACCGAACTACCATATCGACTAACGTCAGCGACGGACCGGCGAGCGCGGCGCCATGCGCGATGCCGGTGATGCGCGGCTGCACGGCTTCAGGGCGGTGCGGCCGCGCTTCATATCGGGGCCGCGTATCGGCTCCGGTCGTCGGTGCACCCCTGAGTCCGCCAAGGAGATTCGATGAAGGTCCTGCTCCGCGCCGTGTTGTTCTTCGACGCCCTGTTCGATCTCGCGCTCGGCGCCGTGCTGCTGCTCGCGCCGTTCGCCACCTTCTATGCCGCGCTGCAATTGCCGCAGCCGCAGCCGGCGCTGTACGGCCAGCTGCTCGGCTTCACGCTGCTCGGCGTGGCGTGGCTGCTCGCTCAGGCCGCTTTCCGCGGCCAGTTGACCGTACCGGTGGCCCGCATGGCGGGGCCCGTCAATCTGGCGTGCGCGTTGCTGATCGCCGCGTGGCTGATCTTCTTCGATCTGCAGGTGCAGGGCGCCGGCAGAATCTGGCTCGGGCTGCTGGCGGCGATGCTGGCTTTCTTCGCACTGGTGCAGATTCCGCTGGCCAAGCGCATCCGCAACCGCGAGCGCGAGGAACTGCTGCGCCGCGAGTCCGAGCTGGCCGCGGCCAACCGTCCGGCTCCCGCTGCGCCGACCGTTCACCCATCCCCATCCCCCGAAGTCCGGCGCGAGCCGGTCATCACGCCGCCGCCCGGCTACGGTCCCGGCACCGAAGTGGTGACCGATGTCGAACCGGTCGACACGTCAATCGCTCCCCATCATGCACGACAAAATCCTCATCCTTGATTTCGGCTCGCAGGTTACGCAGCTGATCGCGCGACGCGTCCGCGAGGCGCACGTCTATTGCGAGATCCACCCGAACGACGTGTCGGACGAATTCGTGCGCGAGTTTGCGCCGAAGGGCATCATCCTGTCGGGCAGCCACGCCAGCACCTATGAAGACCATCAGCTGCGCGCGCCGCAGGCGGTGTGGGACCTGGGCGTGCCGGTGCTCGGCATTTGCTATGGCATGCAGACCATGGCCGTGCAGCTGGGCGGCAAGGTCGAGTGGAGCGACTCCCGCGAATTCGGCTACGCCGAGGTGCGCGCGCACGGCCATACCGAGCTGCTGAAGGACGTGCAGGATTTCGTCACGCCGGAAGGCCACGGCATGCTGAAGGTCTGGATGAGCCACGGCGACAAGGTCACCGAACTGCCGCCGGGCTTCAAGCTGATGGCCTCGACCCCGAGCTGCCCGATCGCCGGCATGGCCGACGAAGCGCGCGGCTACTACGCGGTGCAGTTCCACCCCGAGGTCACGCACACGGTCAAGGGCCGCGAAATGCTGGAGCGCTTCGTGCTGAAGATCGCCGGTGCGCGCCCGGACTGGGTGATGCGCAACCATATCGACGAGGCAGTGGCGAAGATCCGCGAGCAGGTCGGCGACGAAGAGGTGATCCTGGGCCTGTCCGGCGGCGTCGACTCGTCGGTCGCCGCGGCGCTGATCCATCGCGCGATCGGCGACCAGCTGACCTGCGTGTTCGTCGACCACGGCCTGCTGCGCCAGGACGAAGGCAAGCTGGTGATGGAAATGTTCGCCGGCCGCCTGCATGCCAAGGTGGTGCACATCGACGCGTCGGAACAGTTCCTCGGCCACCTGGCCGGCGTCACCGATCCCGAGCAGAAGCGCAAGATCATCGGCCGCGAATTCGTCGAGGTGTTCCAGGCCGAGGCCAAGAAGCTGACCCGCGCCAAGTGGCTGGCCCAAGGCACCATCTACCCGGACGTGGTCGAGTCGGGCGGCACCAAGACCAAGAAGCAGACCACGATCAAGAGCCACCACAATGTCGGCGGCCTGCCCGAGACGCTGGGCCTGAAGCTGCTCGAGCCGCTGCGCGACCTGTTCAAGGACGAAGTGCGCGAACTCGGCGTCGAACTCGGCCTGCCGCCCGAAATGGTCTACCGCCACCCGTTCCCGGGCCCGGGCCTCGGCGTGCGGATCCTCGGCGAGGTCAAGCGCGAATACGCCGACCTGCTGCGCCGCGCCGACGCGATCTTCATCGAAGAACTGCGCGGCACCATCGCCACGGCGCAGGACGCCGCCGCGGGCCTGTGCACCGAAGACCAGGTCGGCAAGAGCTGGTACGACCTGACGAGCCAGGCCTTCGCCGTGTTCCTGCCGGTCAAGTCGGTCGGCGTGATGGGCGACGGACGCACCTACGACTACGTCGTCGCGCTGCGGGCGGTGCAGACCACCGACTTCATGACCGCGCACTGGGCGCACCTGCCGTATGCGCTGCTGGGTCGCTGCTCGAATCGGATCATCAATGAGGTGCGGGGTTTGAACCGGGTCGTGTACGACGTTTCGGGGAAGCCGCCGGCGACGATCGAGTGGGAGTGATCCCACGTCCGGCATGGACCGGCACCAAAGAGCACGAAACCACCTCTAAGCCCGCGTAACTGCGGGCTTTTTCTATTCTGAGTCCGGCGCTGTCTGGCAAATTTTCGCATCGCCAAGCACCCCGTTTGTATGGCATGGTAGGTGGTACTCTCTGAACCCGATGCCATGTTCGGCACTCGATACCATGCTGCCCTTTGCGGGTCTGTCATGGTATTTGGATTTGGCAATGCTCCAGTCACTTCAAACGCGTTAGGGAGGCGATTATGCAATTCGCCCCAGAAGATGGGCGGGACGCCACGCTGAAGCAGCTAAATGAAGTCGATCACCGGGTTGCCACTGGCGGAGAGGCTGTGAATGAGGCGGTGGACTTGATCGAAAAGTTGTTCGGGAAGACTACGCCTGTACCGGCCAGCGATAACATCAAGGTGCGCGCTGCGGATCGCGCCATTGCTAATGGTTGCCCCATTTCATCGGCAAATGAACGGGATTGGCGATGCCATCATTATCGAGACCTACATTGATGCGCTAGCGGCGCGTAAAGACGAGGACGTGTTCGCGTTCGTGACCCACAACATCCACGACTTCAGCCAAAAAAGGGCTGACACGCGTATCCCTCACCCCGATTTGGCACCGCTCTTTGATGGAGTGAGATCGCGATACGAAACCAACCTTAGCGCGCTGCTCAGCGAGTTCGCGAGCGACCTGATCGAAGAGACCAGATTTGAGCGCGAATATAGCCAGGAACCCCGACAGCTATCGGAGTTGTTGGAGGCAGAGGAGAAGCTGACTCAGCAGGTCTGGTACAACAGGAAGTGAGGCATCATTGATCGCGTCGAACGCGGAGCAGAGAAATTAGTGCCCAAAGAGGAGTGGGAGAGGGCGACTCCGAAAGAGCGTCGAGGTCTCATGGTCAACACAATTTGGGAAGGGAGGCTTGCTGCGATGAAGCGGACTGAAGACGAGCTTGGCAAAGACAATCTAGGTCCCTGGACGGAATTCGAGTGGGGGATGATTAACGGCAAGCTGTCTGCAATACGCTGGGCGCTCGGCGATGAGTGGGACATGCTGGATACGTAGACGCAATCAAGGACAATCCACTATGCCCACCACACCAAAACCGAAGCCTGCTTTCACATCAGAGCAGGCCGTGCAGGACTGGCTGGAAGCAGCCGTCCGCTCTGGTGATATTCAAAAGCATATTCGAGGGCAGGAGAAAGTCGGGCTGGAGCTGGCCCACTGGTCCGCGCCAGAGTTCTGGCCCTCATTTCCTGTTGACTACCTGACACGCAAGGGATGCCAACGTGCCGCCCAAAACGTGCTGGCATCGCTCGGGACGCTCGATCTGATCAGCAAGAATAACCGGAACTTGTCAGCCGAGAAGGGTGAGCGACTGTTCACGGACTTGCTCTATTGCGCGAGAGGCACCTCGCAGTTCATCGTCATTGAAGTCAAAAATCACAATGTCACTGCTCGTGAGGCCATTACCGAGCTGCTTGCCTACGAGCATGAAGCCTTGAACCACCTGCCGTTTGCGGGTGCAAACGACATCATGATGGTGATCATCTCTCGAGAGTTTTCGACGCTACTCGATCACGCGGTGGCGGGCCTAAACACCTGGAGCCGCCGAAACGTTCTTTGCTTGCGGTTCGATGACAGTGAAGACGCTCCATTCCTCGAAGTTCACTTGCCGAAGGCTTGGACATCGATCGGGCAAGCGGCGATGCCGGACAATGCCATTGTCACAGCGTTCCTTTCATTTGCACCGGAACCGAGCCTAGCCGAGGACCAGATATACGCAGCTTGCGACACGGCGGCCCAGCTTATGGTCCGTGAAGCAGAACGGTCGGGCGGCTCGGGTTTCGCGCTGGTTGCCTACAATCACTTCTATCCGGGTTTCGCCGAAGGGCCGTATTTGATCCTTGCGGGCGTGGTGGATCCATTCAGCTTCGTGGGTCATGCCATCGACCAAGGATTTTTGCAGGCGACCACGTCGCCGATTGCCAACTACGTTTACGATGGCGGCAAGCTGGACGCTCTGTCCTCTTCCTGGAATTGGATTGGCGGAGACGTAGGAGCGGCGGCCGACTACCTGAATGCCTACGGCCGCGCCCATTGGGAAGGCTTCTCCGACTGGCGAACGCTGCGCGATGTGCGCCGCTGGATGGTGGACGGTGTGACGCCGGATCGGCACCTCACGCCGGTGACCATGGATTTTTGGGGCATGCTCGGTGACTACGCCAGAGACGCCGTCCGAAACGTTCCCCGGATGAGAAACTTCCTCGGCGGACTGGCGAAGCCCGGTATGGATTGGCGGTTTCCGAGTCTGGGGGTAACCCTTCTCGATGACATCGCGCTCACGCCTCTCATCCAAGATGGGCAATGGACGATGTCCGCAGTTTTCGGCTTTGGCTTGCGGTTGGGCCGCTTCACATCGATTGCCGCTCAGTACGCCGAAGCTGACGAGCACCAGCAACGCCTTATGCGGGCTAGTTTGTTCTGGGCTGAGGCCGATCTCGTGCGCCCTATGCAGGAGGCGGCTTTGCGCTACCTGTCCGCCGTAGAAATCACCAACGAGCCGCCGACGCTTTCCATCGGTCGGTACGAAGACGAGCAAGCCGTAATCGCGCAAAGCAACGCTTTCGCTAACTGGTTCGTGGCTGATTTTCTAGGGCCTGGTGAGCCGCTCATGTGCCAAGCGTTCGACGTGGGGCTCCGATGCTACGCGGCCTTCGATCCTCAATATGCCCTTGACCCGACGATTCCGAGTATCAAGGCAGCGGCCGTCCAAGCGGGTCGGGACTGGCTTACTCAATCAGTCGAGCAAGCCTTAGGCAACGGTCGTGATGCAGCGAAGACGGCGGAGAAAATCGAAAATCTGTTCGGCGCCCGTATCCCGCTGAGCCAAGGTACCATCGTGGCGTCCAAAGCGATTGATGCGCTCAGCTCGGATTTTGTTTTGGATAGGATGCTGAAAGACATTCCCAGTTTGGTCGATGCATGGCACCCGCAGCTTGCCCATACGCTCGCACCGATGGCCGTGACGGGGCAGGATTGGGATTGGTACGAGGATCAGATCAGGGCGGCCCGAGCCCGTGGCGAGAAGTCCCCGTGCCTCATCATCGGCGCCGGTGGCCAGATCGGTATCGGCATCGTCCCTGCCTATCTTGCGCCAAACGTGGAAGACCCCGAAAAGCAGGTCATCGTCGCTTCTAACCTCACCGGCGTAGAAATCTTTTTGGTAGTGAGCTGGTCAGACTTGCGCCTCGGCAAAGCGCCTGGGCTAAAAAGCCTATGACAGTGCTGTTAGCGTGATCGCCGATAGGAGGCTGAGGCAGGCGCCAAGCCAACAGTCTCGTACCGCAAGCATGGGCTGACCATATCGTCGCTTTTTCCGCACATGGTATTTTTTGCGGTATCGAGGGTGTCATGTCTAGCAATGCTATGATTTTAAAGGGTGTTCTTTGACTATTAATAATCGAGTGGGAATGATGCGGTATCTCGCATCGCCGGGTACTAGGTAGCACCAAAACGAGCTAGGCCCGCGTAACCGCGGGCTTTTTTTGCCGAGAAACGAGGCCAACGCGAGCCCGGCTGTTGCGCCGGTACAGAGAGCGGTCTTGCCCGGCGCAATTGTCAGAACAACATCCTTACGCGACGATCTCGCCGTTTCGGATCGCCACTCGGATTGCCTGCGCTGTCGTTGCGACGCCGAGGCGTTTGCGTATGCGGCGCAGATGGTTCTACACCGTGCGTTCGGAAAGACCAAGGGTCGCGGCGATGTCGACCTGCCATCGGCCGGCAGCCGTCCACGCGAGCACTTCGCGTTCACGATCAGACAGCGATCTGTTGCCATGATCTTGGGGCAGCTCCAGCAGTCTACGCGCTGCCAGAAACGCCGATTCGGCAATGAGCCTGAAGGCGAGACGCGCCAGCGGTGAAGCATCGATCCGCTCCCCGCCTAGGCTCATCGCGCCTTCCCAGCCCAACGGACCGAATATTGGAACCTGTAGTCCCTGAATGCCCCGGCTCATGGGCATAAGGAAAGGCGAAGCGGCCTTGTCAAGGTGATACATCGGCAGCAGCGTTTCTACCGGATGGTTGCCGATCGAGAAGAAGGTGCCGTTGTCGGTCAGCAGGTAGCGCTCGTCGGCACCGATCATCAGGATCTTCTTGCCGCCTTGTAGGGCGTTGGGGTAATCGGCCCCGCTCAGATCGGACTTCGGCGAAGTGAACTGGCTCAGAGAATAGCTTGAGGGAAAGAATGCATTCCTCTCGGCTGGATCGGGTTGCGGCTTCTTGGCGGATTGATCGGACATGCCGAACCTCCTTGTGCCTTTGTTGACAAGCTTAAAAATGGCTTTTGCAGGAAGCCCCATGCAATGAGGGATATCCGTCAACGCCATACGCAATCTACGTGCTGCAGATACCGGCAGCGCTCGACCGACGTGTCGGTCTCAGCGGATCGTCTGCTCTCATCCTCAACAGCGTCCTGACACGGCCTCAATGCTTGCCTTTCAGCGTGACTGTCACTCCGGCTGTCACTCCGGCTCAATGCCGGCTCCCTTGACGACACGGCCCCATTTCTGGATTTCCGCGTTCTGGAATGCCCGCAGCTCCGAGGGCGTCGTAGTCCAGGCCTGTGTCGCGGAATTGCGGAAGAATGCGCGGGCTCCCGAGCTGTCAACCGCGGCAATCAGTAGCTGTCGCAGCCTGGCAGCCGCCGGAGCAGGCGTTCCTGCCGGCACGTAGGCGGCGAACCAATACCCCATGTCGTAGCCTTTGATGCCGGCCTCATCCAGGGTCGGAACGTCCGGAAGCTCGGGCAGCCTTTCCCTGGTGGACGCGCCCAGCGCGCGGAGCTTGCCCGATTTGATCTGCGACAGGCCGGTGACCGTGTCGATGACCATCATGTCGATGTGGCCGCCAAGCAGATCGTTAAGGGCGTTCGGATTGCTGTTGTATCCGACCCAGACGATGTCCGTACCGGTCAGTTGCTTGAGCATTTCGCCGGCTATTCGGCTGGACGAATTCCCGCTGCCGAAGCTCAGTTTTCCTTTCGCCTTCCTGGCTGCTTGCACCAGATCATCGACGGTGCGGAAGGGAGAGTTGGCGCGCACGACGAGCACCTGGCCGCCACGCCCCAATGCTGTCAACGGCAGGAAATCCGTGACGGGATCGTATTGCAGTTTCTTGAACAGGTGCGGATTGGCGGCCTGCGTCGTGTTCGTGGTGATCAGCACGGTGTAGCCGTCCGCAGCGGCCCGGGCCACATGCTGCGCGGCAATCATGCCGCTGGCACCAGGGCGGTTTTCGACGACGACAGCCTTCCCGGTCTGCTGTGCCATCGACGCCGACAGCGCGCGCGCGAGCAAATCGGTCGCGCTGCCCGCGCCGAACGGCACGACAAAGGTGATTGGCTTTTCCGGAAAGTCTGCCGCCGCTACCGATACCGCCCAGGCCAGGCCAATGAGCGCCGATGCCATCGCCGCTGCCAGACGGGCGATGCGCGTTGTGGTTCCGATCATGGTGTTTGTCTCCTGTTCTATGGGAACGTGGCGTCAAGCGGCTTCACTGTCCATCCACCGTCCCGGGCGAGCGCTGAGGCCGCGCCTTCAGCCGGGTTGCGAGGACAAGTTGCGTCGTGCGCGGTGCTCCAGAAAATGGCGCACGGCAGCCTTGTGTTCGTCCCCGCAAAGCAGGATCGCCTGCATGGCGGCCGCCGTCTCCAGCGCCACGGGCAATGTCGTCTCGGCCGCATCCAATACCAGGCGCTTGGCCATGCGCAGGGCTTGGGGTGGGTTGGATGCGATCCGGCGTGCCAGGGCGGTACTTGTTTGGTCCAATGCCTCCGGCGAAACGACACGGGACACCATGCCGAACTGCAAGGCGGTGGCGGCATCGATAAATTCGCTGGTCAGCGTCAGTTCCAGTGCCTTCGCCGTGCCGACGAGCCGGGTCAGGAACCATGCGCCGCCGATGCCGGACACCAGCCCCAGGCGTAGAAAGCTCTCGGCGAAGGTGGCCTGCTCGCTCGCGATGCGCAGATCGCACATCAGTGCCAGGTCGCAGCCGGCGCCGATCGCTGCCCCATTGACTGCGGCAATCGACGGCACCTGCAGTGCCAGCAAGGCATGGGTGATTCGGTGCAACGTTGTCTTCAGCCGAACCCGTACCTGTGCCGCGGAACCCTGCATCAGATCCGATCCGCTTTCCATGTCCTTGACGTTGCCGCCGGTGCAGAAGTACTTGCCGGTGGAGCGCAGCAATACGCAGTGGACGTCTGGCAGGCGATTGGCCCTCTCCAGTGCTTCGGCTAGCGCTTCGGCCATGGACACCGACATGGCATTGCCCGTGCCCGGGTCATTGAGGCTCAACGTGAGGACGCCTTCGACGATGTCTTGTCGGACCAGCGTGTCAGGCTGGTCAGTGGCGGGGCGCATCGCGCCGGCTTCATCAGGTTTCATCGACGTATCCTGGTCAGGTAGATGGGTTTGGAGGAACGAA
Source organism: Cupriavidus gilardii (assembly GCF_013347325.1). NCBI lineage: Bacteria > Pseudomonadati > Pseudomonadota > Betaproteobacteria > Burkholderiales > Burkholderiaceae > Cupriavidus > Cupriavidus gilardii. Next base: position 1,372,458 of record NZ_CP054626.1, read on the forward strand.
GAGGACGCCGCGATCGAGCATGGCGTCGATTTGCGGCCGGCTATAGCCGAATTCCTCAAGGACTTCGCGGCCGTGCTGGCCCAACGTAGGCGCGGGCATATCGCGATCCTGCGCACTCGTCGCGTGAGTCGGTCCGGGTGCGAAGCCTGGCATGCGCACCTTTCCGGCGAGCGGGTGGTCGACCCAGCTGTCGATGCCACTGGCCGTGTACTGCGGGGATCGGAGGACATCCTGGTAGCTGGCAATGGGCGCGCACAGGATGTCGTGCGCGGCCAGCTGCTGTATCCACGCTTCGGTGGAGCGCTGTTGGAACAACGGCGTCAGTGCCTGGCGCAGCGCGTCGCGGTGGGCGACGCGGTCGGCATTGCAGGCGAAGCGCGGATCGTGCTCCAGGTCCGGTGCACCCAGCACCGCGCATAGCGCTTGCCAACGCTTCGGCTGGTAGGCGGCTACCATGAGCCAGCCATCGCGCGTCTGGTACGCTTCATTGGGCGCGGCGTAGGGGGCTGCGCTGCCCGTCCTGGCTGGCACGGCATTGGTGGCGAAGTAGGACGCGTAGCCGATCTGCTGCAGCATCAGCGTGGCGTTGTACAGACTGATGTCCAGGTACTCGCCTTGTCCGCTTTGCCGAGCGGCGGTGGCCGCGGCAAGGATCGCGATCGTCGCCAGATAGCCGGCCACCATATCCGCGACCGGAATCGCGACTTTGATGGGCTCGCTGTGCGCTGTGCCAAGCGTACTCATCAGGCCGCTGGCTGCCTGGATGATGCCGTCCACACCGGCGCGCTCGCGCATCGGCCCGGTTTGGCCATAGGCGGAGATGGAGCAATACACCAGCTTGCGATTGCTGCCAGCCAGCGTGTCGTAGTCCAGGCTCAATGTCTGCATGACGCCTGGCCTGAAATTCTCGACCACGACGTCCGCGTCCCGAATCAGTCGACGGGCGACTTCGCGGCCTTCCGCGCATTTCAGATTCAGTGCGATGCCGCGCTTGTTCCGGTTGACGCTCAGGTACACCGCGCTTTCGCCCGCGATCCACGGCGGGCCGATCTGCCGGGCCAGTTCGCCATCGGGCGGTTCGACCTTGATGACATCGGCACCCATGTCCGCAAGCATCATGGTGCAAACGGGCCCCGCGAGTACATGCGAAAAATCGATTACCCGCAGGCCTCTCAAGCTGCGCTTCAACATATTCCGGCTCCCGGATGACGCGGCTTCGCTGGTGGCCGCGATCACTTGTTATGGGGGGCAGAATAGGCAGGGGCACCCGAGCCGGCAATCGACTTTATGGGCCGTACGCTTTGACTTTTTGTAAAAGGGGATCGATCGCTCGAGCGGATCAGATCGCGACTAGCGTCGATAGCCAATCGCGAAATGCGCGCAATGCGCTCGACTGCGGTTTGCCCGTCGGCCACGCGAAGTAGTATGTGTAATCGCCGCGATCGAGCGTCGGACCGAGTGGCGCCACCAGCGTCTGGTCCGCCAGTTCTTTTTCGATCAATGCTTTCTGCGCGATGGCGACGCCATGCCCCTCGATCGCCGCCTGATAGGCAAGCAACGATGTTTCGTATTTCATGCCATCGGTGGCACTGACATTGCGCAAGCCTGCTGCGCGCAACCAAAGCATCCAGTCGTCGGGGCGCGCCATCGAATGCAGCAAGGTTTGCGTGGCGAGCTGCTTCTTGTGCGTCAGGCGCACTGCAGGCGAGGCCACGGGAACAAGCTCGTTGCGGACTAGTTGCAACGTTCGCATCCCAGGCCAACGGCCGTCGCCCAGCTGTATGCCTGCGTCAATATCCTCGCGCTCAAAGTCCAACGGCGCGAACGAGGTCATGACCTGAACGTCGATGTCCTTATGCAGTCGATGAAAGCTCGCCAGCCGGGGGATGAGCCAGCGTACGGCGAACGTGGCGGGCGATCGTAATCGCAAGGTGTTTCGGCCAGGGCTGCTGCTGGTCACCGCCAGGGTGGCTTCCCGCAATGTTTCGAACAGGGGTATCAAGTCGGAAAGGTAGCGCGCGCCGGCCGGGGTCAATTCCAGGCCACCGTGTTGGCGGACGAACAGCGGCGTTCCCAGATAGCTCTCCAGCGCGCGCACCTGCCTGCTGACCGCGGCCGGCGTGACGCACAACTCATCGGCGGCCTTGGAAATGCTGAGCAGCCGCCCGGTCGCTTCGAATGCTCGGGCAGGATTCAGTGGGGGGAGTAGGGCGCGACGCACCATGGCAGTAACAGAAGGCGTAGGCTGGGTGGACGTCACCATGATGCCCTATCTCCCCGTGGATCAGGACTCCAACCCTCCCATCAGTACGTACTTGACCTCCACATACTCCTCGATCCCGTAGTAGCTGCCTTCGCGCCCATAGCCCGAATGCTTGACCCCGCCGAATGGCACCGAGGCTGTGCCGACTGAACCGGAATTCAGGATCACCATGCCCACCTCGATATCGCGGGACAAGCGAAAGGCGCGGCCAAGATCGCGCGTGTAGGCATAGGCCACGAGCCCGTATTCGGTGTTGTTGGCCCTGTTGACCACCTCGGCTTCATCGCGGAAGCGATAGACGGCGAAGACCGGTCCGAAGATTTCGGTATGGGCGATCGGCATATCGTCATCGAGGTCGGCGAGGACTGTGGGCGCATAGAACAGCCCGCCTTTTTCGTGCGGTTTGCCTCCGAGCAACACTTTCCCACCGCGCCGCTTCGTGTCTTCGACGAGCTGAACGACCTTGTCGAAGCCCGCTTGATTGATCAGCGGCCCCACGACGAACCCGGGCTGCAGTCCCTGGTCCACGCGAAATTCGGAGACCCGTTCAACGACGGCCCGGACAAAGCGATCGTAAATCCCATCCTGCACGTAGATTCGGATCGGCGAAATGCAGACCTGGCCGGAATTTCGCAGCTTGGCGGCCACCAGGCCGGTGATGGCCTGGTCGAAATCGGCGTCATCGAACACGATGAACGGGGCGTTGCCGCCCAATTCCAGCGTCATCCTTTTCAGCGCGCGCCCGCTGGCCTCGGCCAGCAATTTGCCGACGGCAGTGGAGCCGGTGAACGAGATCTTCCGGATCCGATCGTCGCCGGTAAAGAGTGCGCCGATCTCTTGCGGGTTGCCGGTCACCATCTCGAACACGCCCTCGGGAATGCCTGCCTGGCGCGCGTACTCGAGCAGCTTGTACGCAGTCAGCGGTGTCTCTTCGGATGGCTTGATGACCATGGTGCAACCGGCCGCCAGTGCGGTCGCGACTTTGCGCGTGATCATCATGAAGGGGAAATTCCAGGGCGTGATGGCCGCAGTCGGTCCTGCAGGCTCCTTGATGACCATCACGGCGGCATGATCGGCGTGGGACGGGATGGTGTCGCCATAGACCCGCTTGGCTTCCTCGGCATACCACTCGATAAAGCCAAGCCCGTAGTCGATTTCGCCCAGCGCTTCGGCCAGGCACTTGCCGTTTTCCTTGACCATCAATTCGGCAAAGACGTGCTTGTCGTCTCTGACGAGTTCGAACCAGCGGCGAAGCAGCGCGCTGCGTTCCTTGGCGAGTTTGCGCGACCATGCCGGAAATGCGTTGCAGGTTCGGTCTATCGCTGCCTTCACCTGCGCTCCATTCATATGGGGCGCCGCCCCGATGCGCGATCCGTCTGCAGGGTTCAGTACGTCGATCATGGATATTCACCGCTCCAGTTGGGTGCAATGCGCGCCGCGTCACCACGACGCGGCTTTGCGCTGCGGATTGAATAATGGAATCCAATCCTGCATGCGACCATGGCTGGGGATCTCTGATGTTTGCCTGATCCTATGAACGGCAAGAATTTCGGTAATGGGGCTGCTAAGCTACGCTACAGTGCAGACAAAAGAGGTTCGCCATGACTCGATCTGGCAAAAACGAGGCGCCAAGCCTGGCGATGCTGGCGCGGCGCATGGTGTCCATGCTGGCAACGCTGGCGCCGCACGAGGGATACAACTTGTCGGCGTTGCCCGATGTCAGGTTCCTGCGTTCGAATCGCCCGTTGAAAGCGGTGCCGGTGCTCTACGATCCCGGCATCGTGATCGTTTGCCAGGGCAGGAAACGCGGGTACTTCGGCGATCAGATTTATCTGTACGACGATCGGCATTACCTCGCCGTTTCGGTGCCCGTGCCATTCACCATGGAAACGGACGCCAGCGAATCCGAGCCGCTGCTGGCCATTTACATGCACCTCGATTTCAAGCTCGCTGCCGATCTGATGCTGCAGATCGACCAGCATGGCGGCATGGAGCCGACCGAGCCGCGCGGCATGATGTCCACCCCGATGGACAGCCGGCTATGCGAGTCGCTGGTTCGATTTCTGGAGGCGATGAGCCGCCCTGTGGAAGCCCGGATTCTTGGCCCGGCGCTGGTGCGGGAAATCTACTTCCATGTTCTGACAGGAGAGCAAGGCGCATCGATGCGCGCCGCGCTCGCCATGCATGGGCAGTTCGGCAAGATCGCGCGCGCGTTGCGCCGGATCCATGCGTCCTTTCATGTCGACGTCAGTGTCGAACAGCTGGCGCGCGAAGCCGGGATGAGTGTGCCCAGCTTCCACGCCCACTTCAAAGCCGTCACCAAAACCTCGCCGGTGCAGTACCTGAAGTCGATACGGTTGCATCAGGCGCGCCTGCATATGGTCCGTCACGGCATGACCGCGGCCGCCGCAAGCGCCGAAGTTGGCTATGACAGCCCCTCGCAGTTCAGCCGGGAATTCAAGCGCCTTTTCGGGCGAAGCCCCGTCGAAGAGGTCAAGCGGATGAAGGCGGAATTTGCCGTGCCGCCTCCGCATGCCGGCTCGCCGTTCGTGTCATCGCACTGACGCCACTGATCGCCCTTGTTTGGGCGCCGCCAGCGCCGAACGCGCATGGCGGACCAGGCGTAGCAGCCAACCGGCCGACGTTTCGATCGTCGCGCCGCCTGCAAGGTCCTGTCCGCGCGGGCCGGCATGGATCGTCAGTTGCTGTCGGCTGAGCCAGGCCTCGATGCCCTCCAGGGCTTCATCGTCGGCCAGCATGCTCTCCAGATCCTCGACGCTCGACTCCGTTTCGGAAAAAGTGTCCAGCGGGAATGCCATGCTCCATCTCTCCTGGTTTGAACAGTGATGCCGAGGCGGGCAAGCGGGGGCCACGCGACATCCGAGGGCCGCGTGGGCCGCGTACCCGGAATCAGGACAGTGGCGCGCGCCGCCGTTGCGAATGCATCCACCAAGCCTGCAGCGCGGAGCCAAGCATAAAGACGACCAGCCACGCGGCCAGCGCGCCGCGCACCACCGGCGATTGCGGGCCATCGGCGAGAGGATGGGCCACGGGCAATCGTGTCAGCGTTTCGTTGATTCCGGGGACCAGCAGCAGGAAGAAGCTGAACGTGAATCCGAACTGGGACAGGTAGGGCTGGGCCCGGGGAAAGACCGGGACCCGTGGCAGCACCAGCGCGCCGAAGATGGCGAGCAGCGCCACGATGCCGAGCGCATGGCCGACGTTGAAGCCCCCGCTGCTGGACAGCCCGAATGACGTCAGCACCGACAACACCAGCCCGCCAAGGTAAATCCGGCCGGCATGGGTGCTGCTGTCGATCCTGAAGTAGCGCGCAAAGCTATAGAGGCCCGCGATGACGGGGACGATGCTGATCAGCGTGTGCCCGGACCCCAGGGCGGAAATCGGATGCGGCATAGGACGATGGCTCCTTCAAACCATGGGTTGAAACAACGAAATCTCACACGCAAGACAACCAACTAGTTGGTCGGTGTCGCGGTGAAAAAATAGCCGGCTCGCGGCCGGTAAAAAAGCGGTCAGTTCGACCCGGTCAGCCGTCTGATCGCCGCTTGCGAGATGGAGGCAAATGCCTCGGGATTGTCGAAAGCCCGTGCGGTCAACATTGCGCCGTGCACCGTGGACATAAAGGTCTGTGCCTCGACAAGCGCCGTATCGCGCAGATGCAATTGTCCTTTCGCGGCACCTGCCTCCAGGACCGTGGCCAGCCATGCGGTCAGGTCCTCGAAGTAGGCTCGAACCTCATGCGCGATCTCTTGCGGGATGATCGGCAATTCGGCAGCCAGCATCGCGCAAATACACATCGATGACGTGCCGTCGCGTATGCACCGCGACCAGTAATCGATATAGGCCGTCAGCCGCGTCAACGGATCGCCGATCTGGCCATCGAGAGCGGCCAGGCCTTGCCGTGCCTGCGCGCGGTGTAGCGCGACCACGGTCAGGACCAGGTCCGCCTTGCTCGGAAAATGATGATGGATGCTCGGCTTGCCGATACGCACGCGCTCGGACAGATCCGCATAACTGAATCCGTGATAACCGCCAGCGGCCAGCAACAGCTTCGTATGCTCGGCGATTTCGGCCGCGCGGGGGGAAAGTTCCATAGATATCAATAAGCGGGATTGCGGCCCACGCATGCAAGACATCGCTCGTGCAACTGCCGGGATGCCGCGCGTGGCATTCAATACGTTGACCAATCTACTAGTTGGTCGGTTGTGTTGTCAAGAATTTCCGCTTGCGACATGACATCGCGCGTTCGGCAACGCGATCGGCTGCTCAATGTCGACGGCGGTTTCGTCCGGCCGGCGATTGGCGGTCTGGCCCCCGCTCGGCCACCTCACGGGCCAACGCGAGGAATGCCTTCATTCCGGCAGAGTGGTGGCGCCGGCCGGGGTAATAGAGGCAGAGCCCGGGCAAAGGCGGCGTCCAATCGGCCAGCACGCGAACCAGGCGTCCTGCCTCGATATCGGGCTGCACGTCCTGCTCCATGAAATAGCCCAGGCCGATATTCCCGATCACGGCGGCCCGCGCCAGGCTCGCTTCGTCGAGCGTGATCGGGCCGCGCACGTCGATCTGCGCTGTCTCGCCGGCCTTCTCGAATTGCCACCGATACAACGTCCCGTCGGGCAGGCGTACACGCACGCATTGGTGCTTCAGCAGATCGGGTGGGACGCGAGGCTTCCGATGGTTCTCGAAATACAAGGGCGATCCCACGACGGCATAGCGTTGGGGCCGGCCGAGCGGCACGGCAATCATGTCGCTGGGAACGAGGTTGGCAACCCGAACGCCGAGGTCGAAACCCTCGGCAACGATATCCACCAGCCGTCCTTCGGTCACCAGGTCGACATTCATGTCCGGGTAGCGGCGCAGGAATTCGAGCACCAGCGGGGACATGATGTCTCGCGCCGCAAATGCCGCGGCATTGATCCGCAGTGTTCCGGATGGGGTTTCCCGCTGCGACCGCACTGCCTCCAATGCGCCGTGGATATCGTGAAGCGCGGGCCCGACCTGCTCGACAAACTGTCGACCGGCATCGGTCAGCGAGACGCTGCGCGTCGTACGATTGAACAGGCGGACGCCTAGATGGGTCTCGAGCTTGCCAATGGCATGGCTCAGGGCCGTGGTCGACATCCCGAGATCGATCGCCGCTGCGCGGAATGTTCCACGGCGGGCGATCGCGAGGACGGCTTCGAGGTCGTGAAGGGAGGTTCTTTCCATTGTCCTGTTTATTTCATCGCCACATCCAGCTTTATCTTGTTTATCCGGACAATGGTCAAGCTTAAACTGGCGCTGCAACATTGCCAGGCAAGCACAGATCAGGAGCAGAAGGATGGATATTCCGACCGTTGTGGGCGCGTATTTCGAAGCGGATAAGGGCGGCGATGCCGATGCGCTGGTATCGCTTTTTCTCCCCAATGCCGTTGTCAATGATGAGAGTGCGCGGCATCAGGGAAGGGAGGCGATACGCGCGTGGTGGCAGGCGGCCAAGGAAAAATATCGCCACGTCGCCGAGCCAGTCGAAGCCGCTGGCACCGGCACCGAGGTCCGGGTCCGCGCCAGGGTGAGCGGGCAGTTCCCGAATAGTCCTGTCACGCTGGAATTTCTGTTCACGATCGAAAAAGACAAGATCGCCGAATTGAGCATCCACTAAGCGCGGCGGACGGGCGATGACGCCTGACGCCGCGCTCGTTTCGATCGAGCGGGGCGGGCACGGCGCCAGACCCGATGCGCCTGCTGGAGGCGTTGCGTCAGCGGAACGGCGTACTGCTACCGAACGACCTGGTCGCCGAGATGGCCCGGGACCAAACCGACGGCAGGAAGTGCCCGGTGCGTCAGGATCTGCTGGTCCTTGGGACTATCCCGCCGGTGGGCCGCCGGTCTCGTTGCACTCGGCCAACGAAAATAACAGAGTGGCAAAGTCGGACAGCGGTAGATCTCTCGTGGTCAGATCGACCATGGCGTCTTCCAGGTCGTCGTTCTTTTGGACTGTGATGCCATTCAATTCCAGGAATGTCAGGCATGTAACGAGGCCTGTGCGCTTGTTGGCATCGATGAAGCAATGGCCTTGGCCAATCGCGCGCGCGTAATGTGCGGCCAATTCGAAGAGGTCATCGACTCCTTCATAGAACTGCGCAGCCGCGATGCGATGGAGCGCGCCCTCAAGGTAGCCCTTGTGCTCGCCCGCCAGTCCAATCTCCGTTTCGAGAATCAAGTCGTGAATTTCACGGACTTGATCTGGCGTGAGTGAGATGAAGCCATTGGTCATCGCTTCGCCAAGCGCTCGATGACTTCGTGGTGTTTCTGGATGACCTTCCGAGCGGTTTCCTGAACGGTTGTCGAGTCGGCCTTATTGACCACAACGATTCGCCCGTCGAACACATGCTCGATCCTCGTGCTTGCGGCGACGCGCTCTGGGCTTGGGGCACTCGTGACTTTTGTTCGTTCCTTGATGGGGACGTTGTACTTCGAAAGGGAGACCTTGCTCATCTGAGACTCCAGAGGGTAAGTCGCGAGTATATCGGCGGCACGCCATCGCAGTGACAACGCCTCCAACGCAATCGGCTAGTCTGCCGCGGAAGAACCAAAGCATTCTCGCCGTTTCCCGCAAATTGGACGCCGCTCACATCAAATCCATGATCCGGTCATGACGTTTCAGTCACCCAATAAGGACGCCATTGAGTCCTCTCTTTTTGGCAGCCGTACCACCGTTTCCGCGGGACGCACCACCTTGCCGTCGGCCGCGCGTGGCTCCATCCTCGTCAGCGGTTTCCCGGTGCGCTTGTCGACCAGCACGGAATGCGCGTCTTTCGATTCGAACAAATGTTGCTCGCCCCATTGCCGCAACGCCACGATCACCGGAAATAGCCGCTCTCCCTTGGGTGTGAGCACATATTCCTGATACGAGGTGCCATCCGATGCCGGGCTGATCTGGAAGATGCCGGCTTCGACCAGCAGGCGCAGGCGGTCAGCCAGGATACTGCGGGCCACGCCCAGGCGCCGCTGGAATTCGCTGAAGCGGCGCACGCCATCGAAGGCATCCCGCACGATCAGCAGGCACCAGCGGTCGCCGATCAGATCGAGCGAGCGGGCGACCGGGCAGGTTTCCGCCTGGCTGTCGCGACGTTTTGCCATCGATGCTCCTTCGGTAAAGGCATGTGCCAGATGTGGGTTTGTCTTGGTGGTTTCATTTTAAGACCAGTTTGCCTACAATCAAACCGGTCTTGATTTGAAACCGCTTTGACGAAAGGAACATCCATGCCGGGCGAACCGCCGACGGGGCCTGCACCCAACCCTCCAACGCCATCCGCCAGCCCCATGCCGAGCGCATTGGTCGCGCTGTTCGCCTGCGCCTGCGGTCTGAGCGTGGCGAACGTCTACTACGCGCAGCCCTTGCTCGACGCGCTCGGCGGGGAGTTCGCGCTGGACCATGCCGCGGTAGGGGGCGTGATCACGGCCACGCAGATCGGCTGCGCGCTGGCCTTGCTGCTGCTGGTGCCGCTGGGCGACCGCATCGATCGGCGGCGCCTGATGCTGTGGCAGGCGGCTGCACTGGTGGGGGCGCTGATTGCCGTGGCCGCGGCCGCGTCGGCGCCGGCCTTGCTGGTTGGCATGCTGGCCGTCGGCTTGCTCGGTACAGCGATGACGCAGGGGTTGATCGCCTACGCGGCGACCGCCGGTGCGCCATCGGAGCGTGGGCGGGTGGTCGGCGCCGCGCAGGGCGGGGTGGTCATCGGTCTGTTGCTGGCGCGCGTGCTGGCCGGCCTGATTGCCGATGTGGCAGGCTGGCGTGGCGTGTATCTGTTCTCGGCGCTGGCGATGCTGGCGCTGTCGCTGCTGCTGTGGCGCCGTCTGCCGGCACAGAACCCAGCGATTTCACGGCTGAGCTATCCGAAGCTGATCCTGTCGATGCTGACGCTACTGCGGCAACAACGCGTGCTGCAGATCCGCGGCACGATCGCGATGCTGATGTTCGCCGCATTCAGCGTGTTCTGGAGCGCGCTGGTGCTGCCGTTGAGCGCGCCGCCGTACGCGTTGTCGCACACGGCGATCGGCGCATTCGGGCTGGTCGGCGTGGTCGGCGCCTTGGCGGCCGCGCGGGCCGGGCGGCTGGCCGACCGCGGCCTGGGGCAGCGGGTCACCGGCGGGGCGCTGCTGGTGCTGTTGGCCTCATGGCTGCCACTGTGGTGGTTCGATGCCCACGGGCTGTGGTGGCTGGTGATCGGCATCGTCGCGCTGGACCTCGGCGGGCAGGCCATTCATGTCGCCAACCAGAGCATGATTTTCGCGGCGCAGCGCGATGCGCACAGCCGGCTGGTCGGTTGCTACATGCTGTTCTATTCGGTGGGCAGCGGGCTGGGCGCCATCGCGTCGACATGGGTCTATGCGCTGGCCGGATGGCAGGCGGTCTGCCTGCTCGGCGCCGGCATCAGTGCCGCCGCGCTGGCGTTCTGGGCGCTGACGCTGCGCCATATGCCAAAGGTCTCCTCAGCTTGCGCGCAGCCCGCCTAAGCTGAAGGTTTCGACAAAGCCAACCGACACGCAGGAGGGCACCATGGACGACGACGTCGAGACGATGAGCCGCGAACAACTGGTTGAGGAAGTGAGGCGCTTGCGCGCCGGCATCCGCCGCCATCGGGATGCGTCGGGCCACGATCTGTGCTGGCATCACCCGGACCTGTGGGCCTTGCTGCCCGACGCGGCCACGCACACGCCCGCGGTCCCGGACTGGCCGCAGTTTCTGCGCGGCTGCGTCAAGTATCGGGAGTCGCTGGATCGGCAGTGTCCGCAGGCGCCGCGCATCCAGCAGGAATTCGGCCAGTAGACCGGCGCAGGATCGCGCTTCAACGCGCGCCGCGCGCCACCGCCAGCAGCACGCCAAACGAGACCAGCAGGGCGCCGAAGACACGGTCGATCCAGTGGCGCACGGCCAGCAGCCGAGCGCGTACGGGGCCCGTCGACAGGCACACCGCGACCAGGCTGAACCAGCTGATATGGGCGGCCGCGATGAAGGCGCCGTAGCCGATCTGTGTGGCCAGCGGCGTGTCGGGGCGCACGACCTGCATGAACAGGCTGACGATAAAGACGGTGGTCTTCGGGTTCAGCGCATTGGTCAGCAGGCCCGAGCGCAATGCGGCGAGATCCGACAGCGGGGCGGTGCGGCCCTCGGCCAGCGAGCCGCCCGGCCTGGCGCGCAGCATGCCGATACCCAAATAGACCAGATAGATGGCGGCAATCCATTTGGCCGTCTGGAACAGCCATAGCGACTGCTGGATCAACACGCCGACGCCGAGGATGGTGTAGCCGACGTGGATCAGTACGCCAAGCCCGATGCCCAGTGCCGTCAGCAAGCCGGCGCGGCGCGACAGCACCAGGCTGTTGCGGCTCACCATGGCAAAGTCCGGTCCAGGGCTGATCACGGCGAGCAGCGTAATGGTGATCACGGCTAACAGTTCAGTCATGGTTTACTCTGTCGAATCCTGTGGCAAAGTGCCACGCATGGTTGCCCTATGTTAGGGAACCGGACGATCGACGAATAGCGATGTTTTCTGACCATCATGGTGAGTCCAACTCACCATCGGGAGACGCCCGGCTTCCTTCCCTGCTGGCCCTGCGCTGCTTCGAGGCAGCGGCCCGGCTGGAGAACTTCAGCCGAGCAGCCGACGAATTGCATCTGACGCATGGCGCGGTCAGCCGCGCGGTGCGCACGCTCGAAGACGATCTCGGAGTGGCGTTGTTCGAACGGCGCAGCCGTCGCGTTTTCCTGACCGAGGCAGGGCGAAGGCTCGCACAGGCGGTGCGGGATGGCCTCGGCGTGATCCGACAGGCCACACGGGAGCTGCGTGCCAGTGCGAGGCAGGCGCGCCAATGGGTGCTGTCTTGCGAGCCAACCTTGCTGATGCGCTGGCTGATCCCGCGCTGGCCCGACTTCAAGGCGCGGCATCCCGAGCTCGACGTCCATCTGGTGGCTGGCGGCGGGGCGGTCGCGTTCGACAGCGGCATCGATCTCGCGCTTCGCCGCGATGACTTCGCCTGGCCCGACAGCGTCCACGCGGTGCCCTTGTTCGTCGAACGGGTCGGTCCGGTGTGCCGGCCGGACCAGGCCGGCGCATGGTTTGCCGCGCGCAAGGCCGGCACTGCCCTGCGTCCTTGCGCACCGCGCCTGCATACGCGGACAAGGCCGAACGCCTGGCAGACCTGGGCCGACATCACGGGACAGACGCTATCGCGCGCGCCGGAGCAGCGCTTCGAACATTTCTACTTCAGCCTGCAGGCAGCGGTGGCGGGCCTTGGTGTCGCCATCGGGCCCTGGCATCTGGTGCAGGACGATATCGCCAGCGGCATCCTGGCCGCGCCGATGGGCTTTGTCGAGGACGGTTCACGCTATTGTCTGTTGTCGCCGGTGCCCATCCGGGCCGGCACGCCCGCTGCCGCGGTGCTCGACTGGCTGAAGACAACGGCGGCGCTCGACCGGCTGCGTGCGGATTGAGCAGCCGCAACGCCAACGCCTACGTCCAGAAGGAACTCGGCAAGCAAATCCGGGTGTCAGCGAGGTTCCGAGCCGAACCAGCGTGCCAGCAGCGTATTGATATCGCGATGGCGCTCGTACTGGACCCAGTGCCCGGCGCCGGGCACCAGGCACCAATCCCGGTGCGTCGCGGGCCCCGCGATTCGATTGGCCACATCGATCGGCGAGGCGGTGACGTCGTGCTCGCCCCAGATCAGCAGCGTGGGACCATTGAATGCATCCAGCGCGGATTCGAGCAGCGCCTGTCGCGAGATCGCCTTGCTCCGAAATCGCGTCGCCCTGCACGCGAGCTCGTGCACCAGCATGGCGGTCTCGTCGATGCTGGCTTGCTCGTGCAGCATCAGCGCGAGCAGATTGTGCCGCAGTGCGCTTCGCATGGTGTGAGGGTCGTCCTTGCGCCAGTCCATCATCTCCATGCGCTGGCGTCGCGTACCGCCGTGTCCCGCGGGCCCCAGCAGTGCGAGCCGCGCCGTGCCGCCACGCCGGGCCGCAACCTGGGCGGCCACCAGTCCACCGAACGAAAAGCCGGCGAGCGAGACGGTTGCGTCTACACCGACCAGACGGTCCAGCGCTGCGATGACGGTGCCGACCAGGCGATCGAGCCGGTCGGCCGCGTGCGGATCCCCGGGCAGCGCGTCGGACTCTCCGAATCCCGGCAGATCGGGAATCCACAGCGTATGCGTTGCCGACAAGGGCTCGATGTTGCGGACCCAATGCAGCCAGTTGCCATGGCCGCCATGGATCAGCACCAGCGGTGGCCCGCTGCCGAACTTGCGCCAGACCGTCTCGCGGTCCCCGTCACGTACGACGCAGGTCTGCGCGCGTCGGTCCAGGGCGGCCAGTTCGGCGTTCAACGCGGGGGCTGGGGGCAGGGCAGGCGTCTTCACGATGTCAGTACGAGGGCATCGACGGCGAGCACACCTTGCCCTTCGGGCAGCACCATCATCGGGTTGACCTCCGCTTCGGCGATGCCAAGCTCAGGGCGTACCGCGAGCTGGGACAACGCGGAGACGGCCCGTGCCAGCGCATCGAGATCGCCGCGGGTCCTGCCGCGCAGTCCCCCGACCGTCTTCAGTGCCTTCACTTCGGCGATCATCTCCCGGGCGACATCGACGGTGACCGGTGCCAGCCGAATGCTTCGATCGCGTGCGACTTCGGCCCAGATGCCCCCGGCGGCCAGCATCACGATCGGACCGGCGTCCGGATCGATGCGGTAGCCGACCAGCACCTCGGTCAGGCCCCTGGTCATCGGCTGCACCAGCACTTCATCGCATCGCACGGTGGGCGCGCGCTCGGCCAGGTTGGTCTTCAGCGTTGCGAATGCGCTGTTCAACTGACCGGCGTCCCGAATGCCCAGTACGACGCCGCCCACTTCCGTCTTGTGCGGGATCTCGGGCGAGCAGACCTTGGCGACCACCGGATAGTCGAACGGCAGCGCAGGGATGGGACCGCCGATCGGCAGTGTGATCGCCGGCGCGTAGGGCACGCCGAGCTGTTCCAGCACGGCGTATGCCTGCGCCTCGCTGAGCGCGCGCGGCGGCCGCTCGCCGGTCAGTCGCGCCGCCGGTTGCGTGCCGGGCGTGCGGCGTGCAAGCACGGCGGCAATGGCATCGGCACACGGTTCGGGCGATCGGAAGCAGGGCACCCCGGCGGCCGTCAGCGCGGCCAGCGCCTCGGGTGCGTCGGGCACCAGCATCGCGGCCAGCGGCTTGGCGCTGTCCGCGCTGTCGATGATCGGCTTGACTGCAAGCTGCGGCTGAAAGCGTGCGGAAGAGCCGACGACGGCAAGCACGATATCGAACTCCGGCGCCTCGAACATGATGTCGAGCGCGGTCTTCATGACCTTGTAGTTTGTGCCGGCCAGCGTCAGGTCCAGCACGCGTCCCGGCGATACCGCGATACCGGCGGCGGCGAGCCTGTCGAGCGTTGCCGGCGAGGCGGGTTCCACGGCGACATCGCGAATGCCCAATTGGTCGACGACCATCGCCGCGCCGCCGCCAGTGGTAGTCACCACGCCCACGCGGCGCGGCGGCACGCGTGGTTGCCCGCCCGGCTGCGCCAGCGGTATCCGCCGCGCCAGCGGGAACGCTTCCAGCAGTGCTTCAAGCACGCCGACGCGCGCAATGCCGAGGTCCTTGAGGAAGGCATCGGCGATGTCGTCCTCGCCGGCCAGCGCTCCGGTGTGGGTGGCGGCCATCTCGGCGGCGACGGCCGAACGCCCCAGCTTGTATGCGATCACGGGTTTGCCGCGCCGGGCGGCCTCGATCGCGAAGGCGCGCAGCTTGTCGCCGTGGCGAAGGCTCTCGAGAAACAGCAGATAGCCCTCGATAGCGGGATCGTCGAGCGTAGCGAGGCAGATTTCGCCAATGGACAGGTCGGCTTCGCCGCCGACCGATACCAGCCCGGCAAAGCCGACGCCGCGCGCCTTGCCGCGCGAAACCAGCGAGCCGATCATGCTGCCGCTGTGCGAGGCGACGAAGACGCGCCCTTGTGGCAGTTCCGGCTCGGCGAAGGCCGCATTGGCGGTCAGCATGACGCCCGCCTGCGGATGGATGACCCCGAGGCTGCTGGGGCCGAGCACGCGGATGCCGGTCTGCCGGCTCAGGGCTCGCAGTTCCGCCTCCCTGGCCGCGCCCTCGGGCCCGGACTCGGCAAAGCCGCTGGCGAGGATGGTCACGACCTTGACGCCGAGGCGGGCGCTCTCGCGCACCGCATCGAGCACGGTGTCGGTCGGCGTCAGCACGAAGACCTGGTCGGGGACTTGCGGCAGCGATGCGAGGCTGGGGTAGGCGGTTTCGCCCTGCACGGTATCCCGGTTCGGATTGATCGGATAGATCGTTCCGCGATAGCCGGCCGCACGCAGGAACTTCAATGGACGTCCGGCGGTCTTGGCCGGATCGTCGGACGCGCCGAACAGTGCCACGCTGCGTGGAGACAGCAGCGCCTGTGCGAGCGCCGAGTCGATGGGGCCGGATGCTGGAGAGGTCGAGTTCATTGCGGCTGGGAACAGGGAGCAGGGAACAGGGAAAGTCGGGGAGCTCGGCTGGCGCGGCATGTTCAGTTCGGGGCAGGCCTGGGCGGACGCTGCGGAAACGATCGGCCGAACACGCCTTCCGCAATGCGGTTCTTCAGCATTTCGATGGAGCCGCCGGCGATCATCCAGCCGCGGATGCGGCGCAGGCAGTATTCCACGATCGATTCCTGGCTGTAGCCCATGCCGCCCATGATCTGCAGCGCTTCGTTGGCGACGTCCCAGCCCGCCTGGTTGCACGCGAGCTTGGCCATTGCCGTGCTGTGCGCGGACGGCAGCCCGTGCTCGCCCTCCATGGCGGCGCGATAGAGCAGAAGCTGGGCGGATTCGAGCTTCAACGCCATCTCCGCGAACTTCCATTGAATCCCCTGGAATTCGCACAATTCGCGGCCGAACTGCTTGCGGACCATCGCGTGCTCGCGGGCCACGTTGAAGCAATGACGCCCGAGCGCGAGGGCGCGCGACGAGTTGCCCAGCCGCTCGACGTTGAAGCCGGCGATCTGGCGCTTGAAGCCGCCTTCGCCAAGCAGCAGGTTGCCGGCGGGAATGCGGCAGTCCTCGAAATACAGCTGGCACCATTCCTCGCCGCTCATGAATTTCGACGGCTCGCCGACCTGGAAGCCCGGCGCGCCGCGTTCCACCAGCACCGAACCGATGCCATTGACGCCCGGGCCGAAGCGTACGTAGATCAGGAACAGCTCGGCCTCGGGGCTATGCGTCGAGAAGATCTTGCTGCCGTCGATCACGTAGTGGTCGCCGTCGCGGCGCGCGGTGGTGCGCAGTTCGGTGACGGCGGAGCCGGCCTCTGGCTCCGTCATGCCGAGCGCGATCAACTTGCGTCCGGCGAGCAGATCGGGCAGGAAGCGCGCCTTCTGTTCGGGCGTCGCGTATTCGACGAAGGTCCGGATCGGTCCGAAATTACCCGCCTGCACGATATCCGCGCTCTTGGGGCAGACCAGCGCGATCTCCTGGATCGCGATGACGGCGTGCATCAGCGTGCCGCCCTGGCCGCCATCCTCTTCCGGGAAGGCGATGCCAAGCAGTCCCTGCTCGGCCAGCATGCGTGCCGCATCCCATGGGTACTGCGCGGAGTGCGCGCGCTGCAGCGCGCCGGGCGCGAGCTTGTCCTGGGCGAACCGGCGCACCGATTCCGCAAATGCCTGATGTTCTTCGCTGAGTTCAAAGTTCATGTCGAAATCTCTGGGGGCAGAAGTCAGGCATCAGCTTCCGCTATCCCGAGACGGTTGTGAACTTCGCGTTTGGAGAGCAGGTAGAACCTATCGTCATACCTGAGGCCGCCGCATCTCGCATCCTCATTTCGCCGCGCGCTGTTCGCGTGCCACGGTGTCGAGCAGCCAATCCCGGAATGCCGTGACCTTGCGGGACTCGCGCTGGACGGCGGGCCTGACCAGGTAGTAGGACTTGCTGCGTACCAGTGGCCGCGCGAACGGCCGAACCAGGCGGCCGGAAGCGAGCTCGGCCTGCAGCATGGCAGCCTGTCCGATTGCGATACCAAGGCCATCGAGGGCCGCCTGCCAGGTCAGCACCGAGCTGCCGAAGCTCATGCGCTCGGTGCGGTCGGCCATCTCGGCCAGTCCGGCGAAGGCCAGCCAATCGTCCCAGTCGGCGCGGCGATAGTGCGACACCAGCAGACGGTGGCGCAGCAGCGCTTCAGGCCGGCCGCGGCCGCCGCCGCGATGCGTGCGCAGGTATTCGGGCGTGCAGACCGGTTCGATCTCGTCGTGGAACAGGAAGTCGGCGCTGACACGGGGCCAGCGGCCGTCGCCAAACTGGATGGCGAGATCGGCGGGATCGCGATCGAAGTCCACATCGGGAATCGCATTGTCGATGCGCACTTCGATGCTGGGATATTGGGCCTGAAAGTCGGGCAGTCGCGGGATCAGCCATTTCGCCGCGAAGGTGGTGTAGGTGCGCACCCGCAGCGCGCCTTGCGAGGTGTTCTTCAGCAGTCGGGCGGTGGCAGTGGCAATGGCATCGAAGGCCGGAACGACTTCCTCGGCATAGGCCTGGCCGACGCGCGTCAGCGAAACGCCATGGCGCTCGCGACGGAACAGTTCGATGCCCAGATAGCCCTCCAGCACCGCGATCTGCCGGCTGACCGCCGACTGGGAAACATGCAGTTCCTGCGCGGCGACGGTCAGGTTCTGGGTGCGCGCCACGACTTCGAAGACCCGCAGCGGGTTCAAGGGGGGAATGCGGCGAGCCATGTTGTCGCGTCCGAGCAATGACATTTCATTATATCTATGCCGCCGGACGCAGCACTTCCTCAGGGCAGCGACGCCGCGCTGTCGAGCGACCACAGCCGCTGCAGCAGCGCGCGCGTACGGGCTTGACCGAGCACCGGCGCCACCAGCTCGACGAACTTGTCGTCGAGATCCGCATCGCTCAGCGGTTCCTCGGGGTCGCCCTTGCGGTTCGGCTGCAGATGGGTCAGCTCGCGTCCATCGCGCAGACGCACGGTGACGCGCGCCGCGCGTTGTCCGGGGAAGGCGGCATCGAGCTGGCCGTCGACCGACAGTTCGATGCGCGCCATCAATGCCCTGATAGCGGGATCGGCGAGCCGTTCGGGGGAGAAGGCGGCAAGTCGCACGCTGCCATGGATCAGCGCGCAGGCCACGGCAAACTGCACGCTGAAGCGGGCCTCTGCCGCGGTGCGCGGGTTGGGATTGCCCGCCACGTCCAGCGCCGGACGATAGGTGCCGATCCGCACGGCGGCGATATCCTCGGCCGCAAAGCCGTGCGCCCGCTGCAAGGCCTGCGCGCCGTCGATCGCGGCGAAGGTGTGGCCGCAGCAGGCGTGATTCTTGAAGGTGATCTGCGTGATATGGAAGTCGCGGCCCAGCGTTGCGGCAGCGGCCTGCCAGTCCGGGCCATCGCTCATCGCGCGTCCCAATCCCGCCTCGCCGTCAATCACGTCGAGCGAGCCGGTGACGCCGGCCTCGGCAGCCAGCGCTGCCAGCAGTCCCGCCTCGGCGGCTCGGCCCGAGTGCAGCGGCTTGGACATCGAATCCATGCGGAACGCCTGCTGCAATCCCGCGGCGAAGGTGCCACTCGTGGCCAGTGCATGCGCGAAGCGCGCAGCATCGAGTTTGAAGAGCGTAGCGGCGGCGGCCGCCGCACCGAAGGTACCGACCGTGCCTGTGTTGTGCCAGTAGCGGTAGTGCGTGCGTCCCAGCGCCGCGCCGATCCGGGTCGAGATTTCGTAGCCGATCATCACGGCGTGCAGGAATGCCGCCCCACTTGCCTGGCGTTGCTGAGCGGCGGCAAGCGCCGCGGCAATCGTCGGCGCGCCCGGATGGTAGATCGCGTGCTTGTAGATGTCGTCGACCTCCACCGTATGCGCGGCGGTGCCGTTGATCAGCGCCGCCGTTCGCGCAGTGGCCGGGCGGCCCAGGGCCA
This sequence comes from Cupriavidus gilardii, assembly GCF_013347325.1. Taxonomy (NCBI): domain Bacteria; kingdom Pseudomonadati; phylum Pseudomonadota; class Betaproteobacteria; order Burkholderiales; family Burkholderiaceae; genus Cupriavidus; species Cupriavidus gilardii. The sequence goes on from NZ_CP054626.1 coordinate 1,391,709, forward strand.
GGCGGGCATCGCCGCGATCGAGATCGTCGGCGCAGGCGCGCTCCAGCAGCGTGCACGGCGCGACTACCGCGCCCGGCAGCAATGCCGCATACCAGTCGATCACCGCACGCTTGGCGTGGTGGATCACTTCGCTGGAGCGCGCGCCGGGGCCGGGCTGCTGGGCGAAGGCGGAAAAGGTCTCGATGATGGTCATGGGGTCCGTTCACGTTGGCAGGCTGGCGCCGATGCTCGCGCAGGGCGGTGCGGATGGCAACTTCCAATTGATCGTGCAGGTATGACATACAGGAATGCCAGGGCGGTGCGGGACCAGTGGCGCTGTATTGAGTTTTTCTCATGGCAGCGGGCCGAATCGGAAGTTCTCAGGGGCGAGCGGTTCACCCACCATGGCGATGGTTCGACCGGACACGTGCGGTATGTCGCGGTTGCCATGCGGAAAACGGCGGGCACCAGCCGGTCGTTGCCGACGAACAGAGCGCAGCCATGCGGCAATGCGCCATCCCTGATGCCATGACGGAGACATCCATGAAGACTTTCGGTCCGGTCGCCGGCGCTCTCGCCGCCGGTGCGCTGATCCTGTCCCTTGCCAGCGCGGCCCATGCCACGCCGTCCAGCTATCCCACCAAGCCGATCCGCATCATCGTTGGTTACCAGGCCGGCGGTCCTACCGATCTGACGGCGCGGCTGTTGGCGAGCAAGCTGCAGGCGGGGCTGGGGCAGCCGGTCATCGTCGAGAACAAGGTGGGCGCGGGCTCCAACATCGCCTCCGACTATGTCGCGTCGGCGCCCCCGGATGGCTACACGCTGCTGCTGGCCGCGGCGCCGATCACGATGACCAAGTACCTTTACAAGGGTCTGAAGTTCGATGTACTCAAGAGCTTCGAGCCGATCGCCAATGTGATGACGGCACCGGCCGTGCTGGCGGTATCGACCAGGCTGCCGGCGCACGACCTGCGCTCGCTGATCGCGCTGGCGAAGAAGAAGCCGGGTACCTTGACGTTCGGCTCGACCGGCGCCGGAGGGTCGCAGCACCTCGCTGGCGAACTGCTGAAGCAGCGCGCGGGCATCGACATGCTGCATGTTCCGTACAAGGGAGCCTCGGCCGCGCTGACGGATCTGATGGCCGGCACCGTCGACATGGTCTTCATGACGTCGATGTCGGCGTTGCCCACGTTGAAGTCCGGCAATCCGCGCGCGATCGCGGTGGCATCGAAGAAGCGCATGCCACAGATGCCGCAGCTGCCGACGATGGAGGAGGCGGGGCTGCCCGGATTCGAGGCCGATTCGTGGAACGGCCTGCTGGCCCCGGCGGGAACGCCCAAGGAAGTGCTCGACCGCCTGAACGCCGAAGTCAACAAGGCGCTGGCCTCGCCCGACGTGCGCGACACGCTGGTATCGCAGGGGGCCATTGTGGTCGGTGGCTCGCGCGAGCAGTTCAGGCAATACCTGGTCGAAGAGGTGGATCGATGGGGCAAGGTATTCCAGACGGTGCAGATTTCTGTGCAGTGAGCGCCGGCGGGTTCAGCGACAGGGCGGCGATCTGCTGCGCGATCCACGCATCGGCGAGAGCCTGCGCCCGCTCGAGATAGGCCGGTCCGCGCCGCAGATTGTCGAGCCGCAACACCGACAGGTCGTGAAGACCCGCGGTCGCCAGCGCGTGACGCAGGTAGGGCGTCAGAAAGTCCGGCTGGCCCTTGCCGTCATCGCCGAGCGGTCCGCCGCTGCCGACGATCAGATAGACGGGGCGGCTGGCCAGCAGCCCCTTCTTGCCTTCCGGCGTCCGCGCGAACGTGCGGCCGGGGCGCAGGATCTGATCGATCCACGCCTTCAGCGTCGCCGGCACCGTGAAGTTGTGCATCGGCGTCGAAATCACGATGCGGTCCGCGGCCTGCAGTTCGGCGATCAGCGAGGCCGACAACGCGAGCACGCCCGTGTCGCTGGCCGCATCGGTAGACTCCGCCGCGAGGCTGGTATGCGCGAATGCGCCATCGACCAGGGGCGGCGGACGACGCGCCAGGTCACGCTCGACCACGCGCAGCGTTTCCCGCTGCCGCATCCGCTCGATCAACGCGGCGCCCGTGGCGCGGCTGGTCGACGCCTCTCCATTGGGGCTGGCGCTGACATGAAGCACGGTTTTCATCGTATCTCCCGATGGTTTATTCCGCAGGTCAGCTCACCGCCTCGGAGAACCGCAGCCCGATGATCCCCACCACCGTCAACGTCAGGAACAGCAGCCGCTGCCATTGCATGCCCTCGCCGAAGCTGACGATGCCGATCGCGACCAGCCCCAGCGTGCCGATGCCGGTCCAGATCGCATAGGCGGTGCCCACAGGCAGATTGCGCAGCGCCTTGGCCAGCAGGTAGATGCTGGCCAGTCCAGCGGCAACGGCCACCACGCTCGGCAGCAGCCGTGTCCAGCCCTGGTTCAACTTCAGCGCGACGCCCATCACGATCTCCAGCGCGGCGGCGGCAAACAGAAAGGTCCACGCCATCGCTCACGCCTCCGCCCGATCCTGCGTTGCCGCCGCGGGCCGGCGCAACGCCGCGAGACCGCGTTGTACTGCCGGCCGCTCGGCGATCCGCTCGAGCCAGCGGGCCACATGCCGGTATTGCCCGATGTCGAGCCGCAGTTCGTCATGGCTACGCAACCACGGAAACGCGGCGATGTCGGCAATGGTGTAACGGTCCAGCGCCAGATAGTTCGATTCCGCCAGCCGTCGGTCCACCACCCCGTAGAGCCGATGCGCTTCCTTCGTGTAGCGCTCGATCGCTTCGCGATTTCCGCTCTGCGAGCCATGCAGGAACCACCACAGCTGTCCAAGCATCGGCCCGATGCCGCCGACCTGGAAATGCAGCCATTGCTGGACCTGCCACTGCTCGTGGCGCTGCGTCGGATGCAGCGGGCCGTACTGGCTCGACAGATAGCCGAGGATCGCCCCGGACTCGAACACGGTGATGCCTTCGCCGTGATCGACCAGCGCCGGGATCTTGCCGTTGGGGTTGATCGCGAGATAGTCGGGGTGGCGCTGTTCGCCCTTGTCCAGGGCGACATCCACCTGCCGGTAGGGCAATCCGGCTTCCTGCAGATAGATGCTGACCTTCTGGCCATTGGGGGTGTTGGCGGTGTAGAAGGTCAGGTCTGGCGTGGTCAGCCTTGACGGGATGACGGATGACATGGTGGTTCCTCCGATGATGTCCTGCGATATGGCTATGAGTTGCATCTGCAATCGTTGCAGATGCAACTGTAGTCGATGGGGGCGGCTTCGGCAAGCACGGCCATCGGTGGAGCGATCGAAGAGGGCGGTCGGCCGATTGCCGGCGGCACCGGCGTGCTGGCACGGCAGCGGTCGACGCGCGCATGCCGTCGCCGGGCCGGCGACAGTCACGGCGTGGTGTGCGCGTGCGATGGTGGGAGGACGGGTTGGTCCCGGTGGTGGGTCGTCAGCCGGTTCCCACCTGGGACAGGGACCGGCGCAGCGGCGTCAGGAAGGGCGCGATGCGGCCGCGGCAGCGCGCACGGCCTGGGCGGCACGCTCCAGCGCGTCGGCGAAGCGTTGTTCGTCGTCGGGATCGAACTGAGACAGGAACAGGTCGGCGATCGTGGCCTGATAGACCTTCCACATCTTCTTGCGCAGCGCGCGGCCTTCGCGCGTGATCGTGAGGAAGGCGGCGCGGCCGTCGTCGGCCGAGCGAGTGCGCGTGACCAGGCCCTCGCTCTCCAGCCGGTCGACCAGGCGGGTCAGGTTGTAGCGCTCGATGACAAGCGCGTCGGCCAGTTCATGCATGCGTCGCGCGCCGCCCGGGCCGCTCTCGAGTCCCCACAGTACGTCGTACCAGGCATAGGTGGGCAGCCCGGCGTCGGCAAGGCGCCGTTCCACCTCGCGGATGATCAGCCGGTGCGCGCGTACGAAGGAGAACCACAGGTCGGGCCCGTTTGTCGTCATGATGCTGTCCGGTATCGTTGCCGTTGCGTATCGTTGCAGTTGCAATTATGCGCGCGAGCGATGCGGTCGAACAGAGCCGGGGCAGGCGATGCGCTCCCGTCCCGGCTCGCCGCCGCTTACCAGCGGTGCTGATACATCGCCGTCAGCGTGATGCCCGCCGCCGGCAGCCGGCTGGTATTGCTGCTGTTGCGCAGCAGCTGGCTGTACAGCGGGTAGTAGTCGCGATTGAGCAGGTTCTCGATGCCGATCGTGATGGTGTCCTTGCGCGTCAGCTGGTAGCGGCTGATCAGATCGAGCGTGGTATAGCTGCCGGTATCGCGCCTGCCGAAGCCGTTCTGGCCGTTCAGGCGATAGTCGCGCCCGGCGTAATAGCTGACCTGCAGGCGGTTGGTCCATTGGCTGATCGGCCGGTATTGCAGGTAGCCGGTCAGCTTCAGCGGCGGAATGCGGTAGCCCGTCATGTTCTGGAAGCTGCTGCTGCCTTGCGGCTGCTCGCGGCCGCGCAGCCAGGTGAAGGTCCCGCCGACGCCCCATTTCTCGTCGTCGGTCAGGTAGTCGGCCGCCGCCTCGACGCCGAAGATCCGTTCCTTGGTGCGGGTCAGGATCAGCCCGTTGTTGAAGCTCTGCACGTCGCCGAGCTTCGAGGTGGTGTAGAACACCGCCACGTTGGCCAGCGTGTTGCTGCCCAGCGCACCGCGCCAGCCCAGCTCGTAGTTGTTGGTCTTGACCGGCTCCAGGCTCGACGAGTTGATGTCGAAGCCCGGGCGTGCATTGCGGATCTGCAGGCCGATGTCCGGCAGCTGGAAGCCCTGGCTGAAGGCGCCATAGAACTCCTGGCCCTTGACTGGCGCAAAGGCCGCGCCGATGTTGAACAGCCAGGCGCCGTAGTCGACGGTGCCGCCTTTGACGCCGACCGGGTTGGCGACCTTCGACTGCGACAGCGGCACGAAGTCGTCGAAGCTGGCGCTGGCGCGCTCGTAGCGCGCGCCGCCTTCCATCGACCAGCGCTCGTCGAACTTGTGCTGCAGCTGGCCGAACACGCCGCCGCTGCGCGTGGTCAGCGGCGGCATATAGGTCAGCCCGCCGGTGCGCTGGAACACCAGGCCGCCGCTGGCGTCGTAGCGCGCGGCGTCGAACACGTCGAGCGGCATGTCGCTGCGTTCCTGGTTGTAGTCCGCGCCCCACAGCAGCTTGGTCTGCTTGCTCGTGCCCAGCGGCGTGCCGACGGTCAGCCGGCCGCCGAAGACGCTGCTGTTCTGGCTGATCTGGTCGACGTTGCCGCCGCGCGTGGCGACCGCGCGCGCGTCGAACGGAGGAAAGCGCGTGAAGTAGTCGCGATAGTAGAACTGCGTCGATACCGTGCTGCCGTAGAAGTCCTGGTGCTGGTAATCCAGGTTCAGCACCGTGTTGCGCAGCTCGTTCTGGTTTTCCAGCTGCAGCCCGCGGATCGCGCGCGCCGTGGCCGAGCCCGGCGGCAGGCGTCCGACCGACGGGTCGGAGGCGTAGTCGGTGTTCTGCCTGGCGTGATAGCGGCTCAGGCTCAGCTGGACGCGCTGCTGGCCGTCGATGCGCCAGCCCAGCTTGCCGCTGATGTTGTAGACGTTGGAATCGAACAGATCGCCCTGGCTCGGCTCGGGCGCGATCCGATGGCCGTGCGCGTCGTAGGGGCTGCCGATGCGCTGCGCGCCGACGTGGAAGGCGTAGTCGATCGGTCCCTGGCTGCCGGAGAAGTGCTGCTGCACGTTGGCGCTGAGCCCCTCCTTGCTGAGCCGCGTCAGCGGCGTGCCCAGCGTTACCGTGGTGTCGGCGGTGGGCGCGCCGCCCGCGCTGCGGGTCGTGATCGAGATGATGCCGCCGCTCGCGCCGGCGCCGTAGAGCGCGCTGCTGCCGCGCAGCACTTCGATCCGCTCGATGTTGCTCGGATCGATCGTTGCCAGATTGCGAGCTGAATCGCGGTTGGTATTGAGCGGAATGCCGTCGACCAGAACCAGCGCGCTGCGTCCGCGCAGCGTCTGGCCGAAGTCGGTCACGGTGCGGCTCGAATCGGCCATGCCCGGAATCAGCTTGCTCAACATCGTCGCCAGATTGGTCGAGCCGGTCTTCAGCTCCTCGATCTGCTCGCGCTCGATCACGGTGACCTGCCGCGTCGGATTGACCAGATCGCTCTTGATCCGGTCGACCCGTACCTCGACGGTGCTCAGCTCATGCGCCGGCGCGGTGCCCGGGCTGGCGGACGGCGCCTGCTGCGCCAGCGTGGAAAGCGGGACGCCGCCGGCGATGGCCGCGGCGATCAGGGCCGACGGCGTCAGCCGCGACGGTTGCAAACAGGCTCGTTCTTGTCTCATGGCGCGCGGTCCGGGCTCTCTCGTAATCTGCGGTTACAAAAAGCCGTCAATCTTATTGATAACCATTCCTGTTTGCAACATAAGTCGTCGGCCATTGGCGCTTCGCAACATAAGGAGTCGGTCAACCTTGCGCGGCGATGCGGGTCAGGGCTTCGCGGAAAGCCTGCGCGGCCGGTCCAAGCGGCTGGTCGACGCGATGGGCGAGATAGGCCTCGTAGAGGACGCGCGCATCGCGGCCCAGCGACGTGGTGGCCACGCGAACCAGCCGGCCCTCGCGCAGGTCGCGTTCGACCAGCCAGCGCGGCAGCCGCCCCCAGCCGAGGCCGGACAGGATCAGCGCGTACTTGGTGTCCTGCGTGTTGACGCGGCAGGTCTGCGGCGACAGCACGCCGAAGTCGCGGCCGGCGGACAGCGGCGTCGGGTCGGACTGCACGATCTGCAGGTGATCGGCCAGATCGGCAATGCCAAGCGGCGGGCCGCGCCGCCGCGATGCCAGCGGATGGCGAGCGGACACGACCGCCACCACCTCGGTCGACGACAGCGCCTGCAGCGCGACGCGCGGATCGCGAAAGCCCTCGCCGACCATCACCGCCAGCGTGGCGCGCTGCTCGAGCAGGGCGGCCAGCGGTCCGCCCAGCGGTTCGACCGCGAGCCGGATCGCCACCGACGGATAGCGGTCGCGCATCGCTTCCAGCGCGGCGCTGATCTGCCCCAGCGGAAACAGCGTATCGACGACTACCGACAGTTCGAGCTCCAGTTGCTGACCGAGGCCCCGGGCCCGTGCCCGCATCGCGTCGACGCGCAGCAGGATGTCGCGCGCGTTGACCAGCAGGGCCTGGCCCTCGGCGGTCAATACCGGACGCCGCGCGCTACGGTCGAACAGCGCGACGCCGAGCTGCGCCTCCAGATTGGCGATCGCATGGCTGACTGCCGATTGCACGCGGCCGAGCTTGGCCGCTGCCGCGCGGAAACTGCCGGCGTCCGCGACGGTGGCGAAGGTGCGCAGCTGGTCGAGGGTCAGGGCGTCGAGCATGAGTTGGGTAGCCGGAAGCCGTCGCTCCAATGATCTATTGGATCGATCGTTTGGATCGAACTTATATCACTTCCGTCGATGTACAGACGGTGCGATGCTGTCCGCCATCGCGAGTTCCGGCAGGGAGACCGAGATGGCGGATTGTGCAAACGATCGTGCGAAGCGGCGGCGGGCATGGTCCGCCGCCAAGGGGTGGGGCAAGGTGACGCGGATGCCCGCCGCGCGGTCTGGCAAAGCGACGCCGATAGCCGCCGCGAGGTCAGGCAACGCGGCGATGTGGCTGACGGTGGCGGTGGTGGTCGGCGCCGGCGTCGTGGCAGCGTTGCAGGTCGGCAAGGCCGCGATCGCGATGCCGATGCTGCGGGCCGAGCTTGACGCGAGCCTGGCGCAGGCGGGCTGGCTGATGGCCATCGTCGCGGTGCTCGGCTCGCTGGGCGGGATTCCGGCCGGCGCTCTGGTGCCCGCATTCGGCGACCGGCGGATCTTGCTGGGCGGTTTGCTCGCAGTGGTGGTCGGAGCCTGCGCGGGCGCCCTGGCGCCGACGCTGCCGGCGCTGATCGCGTCGCGCTTCGTCGAAGGGCTGGGCTTCCTGCTGATCGCCGTGGCCGGGCCCGCGGTGCTGCAACGGGTGGTGACGCCGCAGCGGCGCGATATCGCCTTTGCGCTGTGGAGCTGCTTCATGCCGGCCGGCATGGCGCTGGCGATGGTCGCCGGTCCGCTGTTCGGCACCTGGCGCGGACTATGGTGGGGCAGCGCGGCGCTGGCCGTGGTCGCGACCGTGGCGACGCGGCTGGCGATACCGGCTGCGGCGCAGCGGCCGGCGTCGCCGCAGCCGTCCTTGCGATCGCACGGCGTCGCGGGTGCTGCCGCAACCATGCGCGCCGATATCGTGTCCGTGCTGCGCGCCTCGCAGCCGCTGCGGCTCGCGGCCTGCTTCGCGCTGTACAGCCTGATGTTCTTTGCGTTGTTCAGCTTCCTGCCGGTGCTGCTGATCGAACGGATCGGCGTCTCCCACCGCATGGTCGGTCTGCTGACGGCGCTCGCGATCGCCGCCAACATGATCGGCAATCTGGCCGCGGGCTATCTGCTGGCGCGCGGCGTATCGCGGTCCCTGGTGGTGGGCGCTACCTGCCTGACCATGGGACTGGCCGCGCTCGGCATCTTCCTGCCGCTCTTCGGCGATGTGCCGACCTTCCTGCTGTGCCTGCTGTTCTCGGCGGTGGGCGGTCTGATTCCCGCGACCTTGCTGTCGGGCGCGTCCATCGTCGCCCCCACGGCGGGACTGCTGCCGGTCGTGATCGGCCTGCTGATGCAGGGCAGCAATGTTGGGCAGGTGGTCGGACCCGTTACCGTGGGCGCGGCCATCGAGGCGTGGGGCTGGCACGCCGCCGCGGCCGTCGTGGCGCTATCGGCGTTGGCCGCCATGCTGCTGGCGCGCGGCATGCGGTTTGGGGCCTAGCAGTGTGAATCGGCGTGAACCGGAGCTTTGAAACGCCCTTCGCCATAGCGCGAGCCGCGGATCAGAACGTATTTTTGGGCAGTGGTTCTGTACCGCGGGCCAGGTCGTTCGCTCTGCGTTCGATGGTGGCGCAGCGCTCCAGCAGTATTTCAAATGGCTCGCCATCGTCAAGCAGCAGGCCGTCATCGATCATGTGCTGATAGTCGGAGGCCAATGCGCTAAGCGCCTTGTCGTCAGGGACCAATCGCAAGCCCCCGGACACCGCCACGCCATAGTCGATCGGTTCGCCGCCAGGAAATTTCTCGGCGAAGAAAATCCCCTTGTGCTTCGCGACGGCGTGGGCAAGACCGCGATCGGCAAGGGCGGCATCGGCGAATCCGACGTCGTCGAGGCGCACCAGATCGTGCCAATGCCGGGCGAAACGCGCGCTGCCACGGAACTCACCCTGTGCGCAGTAGACATGAATCGCCGTGGCCTTTTCCCAGAACGTGCGTTCGGCGCGCATGACGCGCGCGGTAGTGTCTGGAAACGCGATCTCGCGAAGATGCGCGGCCGCATCGCAGTGGATCGGGCGCAGATGACTCGGCTCGCCCGTACATCGGGCACCGAACTCGAGCATGACGACCGGGGAAACGTAGCCGGTTCCACCGGACAGCGGCTCGTACGCAATAAAGACCTTGTCACCGTCCACGCTGGCGGCAGCCCGCAGCCGTTGCCTCCCCAATTCGTCTTGAATCGACGGAAGCATCTCGGTCATGACCCAAACGGACAGGCGCGTGCGGATGGCCTTGGTCCATCGCTTCTCCTGACTACGGTTAGGCGGCAGCGGTTCGCCGGTGTCCCCGATCAGGTCGCCGGCGATCGCCCTGATGTCATAGGTCAGGTCGATGTCTTCTGAGAAGCGGCGGATCGCGCCATACGCCTTGGACAGAGAAGTACCGCCCTTGAAGACCAGATGATCGGCATGAGGGCCGGCAAAGAGATGGCGCAGCGACCATACCACCCATAGATCCTTTTCGAGCAGATGCGGCGGCCTGCCGGATCGCGTCGCGACCACTTCGAGAGCATCCCGTTGTTCCGCCCGGGACAGGCTGAAGAACTCGGTCACGTTGGGTCAATGCTGCAGCAAGGTACTCACTTCCTTGGCCATCCACGTGGGCAGCTGACCGCGTGAAGACGCGACTTCGGCAAGGTCGGATGCCGAGAGCCGGGCGCGCAGTTTTGCGATCGCTTCGTTGGCATGTTGGGGGCCGAGCCATGTCAGAGCGCGCAGGACCTTTCCGGCGTGGCGGCCGGCCAATGCCAACTGCCATCGCGGCGCATGCCGGAACTCGATGACTTGGGCGCCCAGCGTAAGCAGGCGGCTGCGGCCGGAGGTCAAATACACGGCGCGCACGGGAACTTGCGTCGTCAGCCCCAGTTCGTTGGCCGCCGCGGCGCCATGAGGCACGACGGTTTCCCCACGCTGCCGGGCAAGACCCTCGATCAATGCCGAGGCGGCCGGCGCCCGGTTGCCGAAGCGGGTAGGCACGGGAACGGCATAAATACCGCGTTCGATGCGAAGCAATGCGCCACGGCGCGCCATACGGCTGAGCGCCTGGTCGACGGCGGCGCGATTTCCCAGATGCAGCAAGCCCTTGGCCATCAAGGGCGTGCCTTCCGGTAGTCCGGCTGCGTATTCGGTGATCTGTTGGGCAAGGGTTCCCATCGTTCCTCCTCGGGCTGTCGGAAGTTTATAATAGTTTCTGACACCAAGCAACGACGATGGCATCGGGCGACCTGCATCGCGCTCGTTTGGTCGTCAGGAAAGGAGGTCTTGAAGAGGCGTATCAGGCACTACGCTGCCGCGCGGGGCGTTTCTGCGGCTCGCCGGATACGCTGTCCCACACCCGCATCGCGCAGTCCACCACCCGGTGCAGCCGCTGGCGCGAGGCCCCGGTGCGGGCCTGGATCGACAGCCCCTGCAGCACCGTTTCGAAGTAGGCCGCGAGGGCGCCGATGTCCGTGTCGGCGGGCAGTTCGCCGGCCTCGACGCCTTGCTTCAACCGCTGGCGCACCGACTCGCCGACCGTGCGCAGCTTGCTCGACAGCATGGTCTTCATCTCGCTGTCCTCGTCCGGGCAGGCGGCGGCGACCGATACCACGAGACAGCCGCGCGGCGTCGCCGGGTCGCAGTAGGCGTCGACGTTGTCGCGCAGCATCGCCTCGATACCCGCGCGTGCGGTCGGTCGGGCGAGTGCCGGCGTGGTGAAGTTCATGGTCCGCTGATACAGCGCCGTCGCCTCGCGAAACAGCTGCGCCTTGTCGCCGAAGGCGGCATAGAGGCTGGGCCGGTTGATGCCCATCGCGGCCGTCAGCTCGCTCAGCGACGCCTGCTCGTAGCCGCGCTCCCAGAACACGCGCATCGCCGCCTGCAGGGCGGTGTCGCGGTCGAAGGCGCGGGGTCTTCCTCGTTGGCTCATGGATGGAACGGTGAATTCTGTACTGACCGGATAGTAAATCCCTTGACCGTCGGCGACAACGTGCCAATAATCTGCCTTAAATTTGTACCGGAAAGTACAAATTATGGGTGAAACCGACGATGCCGGTTCGGCAGCCCTTGGGGCGGCGGACCGGCGAACCGACATACGACGTTGAACACCACGTTCAAGGAGCAAGACATGGCATCCCTGCAAGGAAAAACGGCCCTGGTCACGGGCGGCAGCCGCGGCATCGGCGCCGCGATCGCGCGCCGGCTGGCCGCCGATGGCGCGGACGTTGCACTGACCTACGCCAGTTCGGAGCAGCAAGCCGAAGAGGTCGCCGCGCAGGTGCGCGCGCACGGCCGCCAGGCACTGGCGATTCGGGCGGACAACGCCGATCCGAAGGCGGTCGCCGATGCGGTGGCGCGCGCGGCCGGGCAATTCGGCAAGATCGACATCCTGGTGAACAACGCCGGCATCTTCCGCGTCGGTCCGCCGGCGGACCTGAGCATCGAAGATTTCGACATCACGATGGCGGTCAATGTGCGCGCTGCCTTCGCCGCGATCAAGGCGGTCGACAAGGTGATGCCCGATGGCGGCCGCATCATCTCGATCGGCAGCAACCTGGCGGTGCGCGTGCCGGGGCAGGGCATGTCGGTGTATAGCGCCAGCAAGGCAGCGCTGGTCGGCATGACGCAGGGCCTGGCGCGCGACTTCGGTCCGCGCGGCATCACGGTCAATGTCGTGCATCCCGGTTCGACCGCCACCGACATGAACCCGCCGGATGGCCCGCATGCGGAATGGCAGCGCTCGCTGATGGCGGGTCCGCAGCGATTCGCGTCGCCGGACGATGTCGCGGCGGTCGTGGCCTTGCTGGCCTCGCCGGAAGGCCAGGCGGTGACCGGCGCGGCATGGACCATCGATAACGGTACCAACGCCTGATCGCACGCTCCGGCGATCGATCCGAGCGCGGGAACGTGGGCACGGCAACATCGGCGTTCACGCTTCCCGCTTGACATCCGAATTTCCACGGCGGTATAAAGGCGCCGTGGGTAGAAGCGGTCGATTGAACAAGCAGCGGCGCAATGCCGCGATCGTTCAACTGGAGATTGCTCACTGACGGAGTACCGTCGGTGGCGCATTCTTCCAACGCTCCCCTCGACAGTGCTCCCGAACGCAACGCGCACCCGGCCGGTCCCGCAATGACCGGCCCGGTCCCGCATGCCTTCAACCTGCAGCATTGCGAGGAGACACCCGCATGATCATCGACACCAGTTGCTATCCGACCAATCTGGTCGACCTGGCATGGCGGCACGATGGCGAGCCCTTCACCGGCGAGCGCCTGATCCAGATGATGGATGGCCCATTCCTGATCAACGGCAAGCCGCGCCGCATCGATCGCGCCTTCATCCAGCCGCCGCAAGGCAACACCATCTACACCTGGACCGACGGCACCAGGTCGGGCAGCGAATCGATCGACGCCTACATGGCCTACACGGTCGAGATGGTGCGCAAATATCCCGACCGCTTCATCGGCTGCTTCGTCTACAACCCGCGTTGCGGCGTCGAGAACGGCGTCAACGCGATCGACCATTACGTGCGCAAGCTCGGCTTCAAGATGGTCCAGTTCCAGGCCAACATGCACGCCTATCGACCCGACCGCGCGCTCGACTGGCTGCGTCCGGCGCTGCAGAAATGCGCGGAACTGGGCGTGCTGGTCAAGCTGCATACCGGCGATGGCCCCTACAGCATCCCGACCGAATGGGTGCCGATGATCAAGGAATTCCCGACGGTGAATTTCATCATGGCCCACTTCGGCGTGCAGACCGGCGGCGTCTATTGCTTCGAGCCGTTCCAGATGGCGATGGACCTGCCGAACGTCTATTGCGAATCGGGCTGGTGCCTGCAGTCGCGCATCGTCGAGTTCGCCAAGGTGTTGCCCAAGCACAAGATCCTGTTCGGCTCCGATACGCCGCCGAACGAGCCGGGCATGTGGCTGCGCCTGCTGGAGGTGCTGTGTTTCGAGCCGCCGCAGGGGCTCAATCTGGACGAGGACACGCTCGAGGACTACCTCGGCAACAACGTCGCGCGGATGATCGGGCTCGAACCGACGCCGGTGCCGCGCACGGTCGAAGAGGCCCGCGCCAGGCTCGCCGCCTGAGCCGCGCCGCCCACGACCGCTTCCAGACCACGCAGCCCCGCACGGAGCCACTGCAATGATCATCGACACCCATCTGCATCCCACCAACCTCGTCGACGAGGCCTGGCGCCATACCGGCGAACCGTTCACCGGCGAGCGCCTGCTCAAGATGATGGACGGCCCCTACATCATCAACGGCAAGCCGCGCCGCATCGACATGGGCTTCATCCAGCCGCCGCCCGGCAATACCGGCTATCGCGACGGCAATCGCCGCGGCCGCGAAGGCGTGCGCGACTACATGGCCTATGTGGCCGAGCTGTGCCAGAAATATCCGGACCGCTTCATCGGCAATTTCACCTTCAATCCGCGCTGGGGTCCGGAAGAGGGCGCGCTCGAGCTCGAATACCACGTCAAGGAATACGGCTTCAAGATGATGAAGCTGCATGCCAACATGCACGGCTATCGCCCCGACCGCGCGCTCGACTGGCTGCGGCCCGCATTGAAGATGTGTGCCAAGTACAACGTCGTGGTGCTGATCCACACCGGCGACGGGCCGTACACGATTCCGACGATGTTCTATCCGATCATCCGCGAATTCCCGATGGTCAATTTCATCATCGGCCATTTCGGCATCCAGACCGGCGGCAATTATTCGTTCGAGGCGTTCTGGATGGCGATGGACACGCCCAATGTCTATTGCGAATCGGGTTGGTGCTTCCAGTCGCGCATCGTCGAATTCGCCCGCCAGTTGCCGCGCAACAAGATCGTGTTCGGCACTGACACGCCGCCGAACGAGCCCGGCATGTGGCTGCGCGAGCTGGAGATGCTGTGCGGCCCCGCGCCGCAGGGCATGGACCTGGACGAGGACGGCCTGGAGGACTACATGGGCAACAACATCGCCCGCCTGATCGGCCTGGAGACCACGCCGCCGCCGCGCACGATGGAGGAGGCGCAGGCGCGCCTGACCGACACCTACGCCGGTCTTCGCTGAACCGCCCCACACGGCGGCCGGCCGGGCCCGGCACCTTCGCGTGCCGCGGCCCGGCCGGCGTGACAAGGAGAGAACGATGACATCGTCGCTCAATTCGGGGCGCTATTCGGGGCGCTATTCGGGGCGCGATTCGGGGTGCGATTCTGGGCGCTACTCGTCGTCGCAGGATTTCCGCGACTTTCTGTCGGCCTACCGGGCCGCGCATCCCGATGATGTGCTGGTGATCGGCGACGAAGTCGGTGCCGATCAGGATGCGACCGCCGTGGTCTGGCAGCTGGCCGCGCAGGGCCGCCATCCGATGCTGGTGTTCGAACGCGTGCGTGGTCTGGACGCGCCGCTGGTCACCAATATCTTCGCCTCGCGCGAGCGCGTCGGCCGGCTGCTTGGCGTCGGCGCCGACGGCATCCACGCCGAATATCAGGCACGCAGCCGACGCCTGGTGCCGCCGCGCGAGGTCGACAGCGGGCCGGTGCTCGACGTCGTGCAGGGCGACGGCATCGACCTGAGCACGATCCCGGCCATACGGCATTTCGCTACCGACCGCGGGCCCTATATCACCAACGCGATCCTGATCGCGCAGGATCCGGAGACCGGCATCGGCAACGCCAGCTACCACCGCTCGATGGTGCATTCGGCCACCGGCATCGCCACCAGCCTGCATTCGCGCGGCCACCTGTGGCGCATGCAGCAGCAGGCCGCCGTGCGCGGGCAGCCGTTGCCGGTCGCGATGGTGATCGGCGCGCATCCGCTGTTCATGCTGGCCGGTGCGGCGCGGCTGCCGTACGGCGTCGACGAGCGCCACGTCGCCGGCGGCCTGTTCGGCGCGCCGCTCGAGGTCGTGCGCACGCCGCGCCATGGCATCGCGGTGCCGGCCAGCGCGGAGATCGTGCTGGAAGGGGTCATCGATCCGGAGGCGCGCGTCGACGAGGGGCCGTTCGGCGAGTTCACCGGCTATTCGTCAGACCGCTCGACCAACAACCTGCTGCGCGTGGAGACGATCCTGCGCCGGCGCGACGCGATGCTGATCGACGTGGTCGGCGGCAATTCGGCCGAGCACCTCAATCTCGGGCGGATTCCGCGCGAGTCGGAGATGGTCGAGAAGCTGAAGGAGCGTTTTCCCGGCGTCACCGCCGTGCACTACCCGAGTTCGGGCACGCATTTCCATGCCTATGTCGCGCTCAAGCCGATGCGCGCCGGCGAGGCGCGCCAGGTCATGCTGGGGTTGCTGGGCTGGGACCCGTACCTGAAAACGGTGATCGCGGTCGACGAGGACGTCGACATCACGCGCGATGAAGAGGTGCTGTGGGCGGTCGCCACGCATCTGCAGCCGCATCTTGACGTGGTGGTCGTCGACGGCCTGCCCGGCAGCGCGCTCGATCCGTCGGCATCCGGCGTCGGTACGACGTCGCGCATGGGGCTCGATGCGACACGCGGACCGCAGTTCGACGGCATCCGCGCGCGCATCGGCGACGAGGCGATGGCGCGCGCGGCGCGGCTGCTCGGCGAAGCGTTGGGGCGCCCATGAGCCGGCGCCTCGTGGTCGCCATCACCGGCGCCAGCGGCGCGATCTATGGCGTGCGCCTGTTGCAGTGGCTGGCACAGCAGCCGCACTGGCGCACCGATCTGGTGGTGACGCCGTCCGGCTGGCTGACCATCCAGCACGAGCTTGGCCTGCGCCGCGCCGAGGTCGAGGCGCTGGCCGACGTCGCACACAACGTGCGGGACATCGGCGCGACCATCGCCAGCGGCTCCTACCGCTGCGCCGGCATGGTGGTGGCGCCGTGCTCGATGCGCTCGCTGGCGGCGATCGCCCATGGCATCGCCGACAACCTGGTCACGCGCGCCGCCGACGTGATGCTGAAGGAAAGGCGCCGGCTGGTGCTGCTGCCGCGCGAGACGCCGCTGCATCTGGGCCATCTGCGCAACCTGACCGCGGTCACCGAGATGGGCGCGATCGTGCTGCCGCCGGTGCCGGCGTTCTACCACCGGCCAGGCACCATCGACGATCTTGTCAACCATACCGTCGGGCGTACGCTCGACCTGTTCGATATCGACCATGCCGGTCTGGTCGCGCGTTGGCAGGGGATGCGTCCCGTGCCGGCCGACGCGATGCCGACTGCCATGGCGCAGGAGGAGACACGATGAATGCCCTTACGTCCTTGATGCCTGAAGCGGTGCGCCCTGCCAGCGGCGAGCAAGCCGCCGGACACGCTGCGGAGCGCGCGCCCGTACCGGTGCCGGTGACGATCCTGACCGGCTTTCTCGGCGCGGGAAAGACCACGCTGCTGAACCATATCCTGACCGAGCGGCACGGCCATCGGATCGCGGTGATCGAGAACGAGTTCGGCGAGGTCGATGTCGATTCGGATCTGGTGCTGAGCTCGGACGAAGAGATCTACCAGATGACCAACGGCTGCATCTGCTGCGTGGTCGATGTGCGTACCGATCTGGTCCGCATCCTGCAGAAGCTGCTGGCGCAGCCCGAACGCTTCGACCATATCATCGTCGAGACCAGCGGCCTCGCCGACCCTACCCCCGTGGCAGCGACCTTCTTCATGGACCACGAGGTGGCGCGCGAGGTCGCGCTCGACGGGGTGGTCACGCTGGTCGACGCGCTGCATATCGAAAGCCATCTGGACGATCCGCGGCTGCGCGGCTTCGACAATCAGGCGGTCGACCAGATCGTCGCGGCCGACCGCATCGTCATCAACAAGACCGACCTGGCCGACCCGGCGGCGGTGGACGCGCTGGAGGCGCGGCTGCGCCGGCTCAACGAGGGCGCGCAGATCCTGCGTTCGAACTACGCGCGCGTCGACCTGCGGCGGATCCTGGGGATCGGCGGGTTTACGCCGGGGCTGGCCGTGCTCGACGACAGCGAGGACGAGCACGGCCACGATCACGATCATGGAGAAGGCCACGTCTGCGACGAGCACTGCGGCCACGACCACGACCACGACCACGATCGCGAGCACGCGCACCGCCACGACCCCTCGGTGTCTTCCGTCTCGCTGGTGTTCGACCGGCCGTTCGACGGAGACCGCCTCGCCAGCGCGATCCGAGCCTTGCTGGCGGCGCAGGGCGACGACCTGTTCCGCATCAAGGGCATCGTCGCGGTCGCCGGCAGCGGGCGGCGCCATGTGCTGCAGGCCGTGCACCGGCAGCTCGACCTGCATGCGGGCGATCCATGGCTGGACGCGCCGCGCGACAGCAAGCTCGTCTTTATCGGCCGCAACCTGGACCGCGGCCGATTGCAGACAATGCTCGGGATCTGCCTGGCACGTTGAGGCGAGGGCGCAGCGTCGCATCGGCGCCGTGGCGGCGGGGAGGCGGGGCGGAAAAACCGCGCCGCCACGGCTGGGATCGCTGGATAAAACTGCCTCTATCCTTCGCGCCGATGCGCGCGGCGCAACGTGTCCGACGGCAGTTCCCCGAATTCGCGCCGGTATTCGCGCGAGAACATGCTCAGATGCGCGAAGCCGTGCCGGAGCGCGATCGCGGTCACGGCGCCCGGCTGCTGCGGCGCCCGTAGCAGGCTGTCGCGCGCGCCCTGCAGCCGCAGCAGCCGCAGATATTCCATCGGTGTCGCGTTCTTGGTGCGCCGGAAGCCGACCTGCAGCGAACGCTCCGACACGCCGCAATGGTCGGCGAGTTCGCGCATCGTGATCGGACGATCGAGATTGCGGCGCAGGTACTGGATGGCCCGCCGCACATAGGTCGGCAGCGTCGGCTGGAAGCGTCGCGGCAGCGTGGCGCCGTCGCCGGAGAACTGGTCGAACAGCAGCGTCGACACCACCATATGCTCGATGCTGGCGTCGATGGTCGGGTTGGCGGCGCCGGCCCGGCGCGTGCGCATCTCCGCGCGCAGATATCCCACCAGTGCCTGCCAGCGCTCGGCCAGCCCATTGCGGCCATTCAGCCCATCATCGCTGGCCAGGCGCGGCGCGAACGCGATCGGCGCCGGCGGTTCGAAGCCGAAATGCTCGCGGAACGCGTGTTCGATCGCGCGCCGGCGCAGCACCACGCAAAAACGTTCGCAATCCTTATCGAGCAGCAGCCGCGTGCGCAGCGTCGGCGAGGCAATCAGCGTGCTGCCGTGCGCGAAATGCTGCGACTGGCCCTCGGTCAGCGCCTCGCAATGGCCGGCCACCGTGGTCTGGATCACGTACTCGTCCTTGCCGGCCTGCGGCTCGATCTCCATCGCGGTGCTGTAGCGGATATCGACCAGCGACAGCTGCCCGATATGGCATTGCTCGCCTTCGACATGCAATGGTGCGCGCGTATCGAGCGGCCGTACGCGTGCCGGCCCGAACAGCCGCGCGCACAGCGCTTGCACGTGAAGCAGCTCGCTGGCGTGGAAACGATGGACGGCGCCATTGCCGGGCGCGGAAACGTCGGAAGGCGGCAGCATGGAAACGTCGAGCAGAGGATGCGGTAGCAGGCATCGGGGCAGGCGGTGCGCGCCTATCGTAAGGGCCGCCGTTGCCGACGGCAAAGCCGGGACAAACCCGCAGCGCACCGCGGCATGGCCATCGTGTTCCTGGACCATCGCATCGCCGTCGCACCGCCATTGCACGGCGGCCTCACATCGCTGCGCTTTGCGCCTATCGCCTTCGCAATTGCGCTATGAGGGGATGGGCGCGGCCGCTACTGTGGCTGCAGGCGCCGCTTCGAGCGCCCTACAGCCACCACCAAGGAGACGACGATGGCTTCGCCCCAACACCCGGTCGACGCGGTGCTGCCGCCGCGCGCCATGCTCACGCTGGGCTTCCAGCACATGCTGGTCAGTTATCTGGGCGCGATCACGGTGCCGATGATCGTCGCCGCGGCGCTCAAGATGACGCCGGCGCAGACCACGCTGCTGATCAGCACCGCGCTGTTCACCTCGGGCATCGCCACGCTGCTGCAGACCGTCGGCTTCTGGAAGTTCGGCGTGCGGCTGCCGATCATGCAGGGCGTCGCGTTCAGCTCGGTCGGTCCGGTGATCGCAATCGGCACCGATCCGTCGCTGGGCTTCCAGGGCGTTTGCGGCGCCATCATCGGCGCGGGCGTGATCACGCTGCTGCTGGCGCCGGTGATCGGCCGGCTGCGGCAGTTCTTCCCGCCGGTGGTCACCGGCTGCATCGTCACGGCGATCGGCCTGTCGCTGTTTCCGGTTGCCTATCAATGGCTCGGCGGCGGGCGCGGTGCGCCCCAGTTCGGTGCGCCGGTGTTCTTTGCGGTCGCGATCGGGGTGGTCGCGCTGATCCTGGCGATCAATCGCTACGGCAGCGAGTTCCTGCGCAACCTGTCGGTGCTGATCGGCCTGCTGGCCGGCGCGGCGGTTGCGACCGCGCTTGGCATGGGGGACTTCACCGAGGTCCGCCGCGCACCGTGGTTCACGATGGTGCAGCCGTTAGCCTTCGGCCTGCCGGTATTCGATATCGGTGCGATCGTCACGATGACGATCGTGATGCTGGTGCAGATGGTCGAGTCGATGGGGCTGTTCATCGCGATCGGCGATCTGGTCAAGCGCCCGGTCAGCGAACGCGAGGCGACCAACGGCCTGCGCGCCAACGGCCTGGCCAGCGCGATCGGCGGCATGTTCGCGGCCTTTCCGTATATCGCGTTCATGGAGAACGTCGGGCTGGTGATCGTGACGGGCGTGCGCAGCCGCTGGGTGGTGGCGACCTGCGGCCTGATGCTGTGTGCGGTCGCGCTGGTGCCCAAGATCGGCGCGCTTTTTGCGTCGATCCCGGCCGCGGCGCTCGGCGGCGCCGCGCTGGTGATGTTCGGCGTGGTCGGCGCGGCGGGCATCAAGACGCTGGGCCAGGTCGACTACGAGAACAACCGCTCGAACCTGACCATCGTCGCCATCACGCTGGCCTGCGCGCTGATGCCGGTGATCATGCCGTCCGTGCTCGAGAAGCTGCCCGAAGCGCTGCAGCCGTTCGTGCACAGCAGCGTGATCATCGCCTGCGTGGTGTCCGTCTTCCTGAACCTGCTGCTCAACGGCCTGCCGCGCCGTGACGCACCGCTGGCGCACGCCGGCGAACATGCCCCGGAGATCTGATCTTGACTGAAGTCCAATGCCTGAACGAAAAACAGCGCGAGACCCTGCGCGACAACCTGCTGATCCGCGGCGCCGCTGCGGTGATGACCGGCCAGGCGGGCCCGGCGGCGCGCGCCGGCGCGGCCGATATCCGCATCCGCGACGGCCGCATCGCCGAGATCGCGCCAGGGCTCGTGCCGCTGCCCGGCGAGCGCGTGCTCGATGTCCCGGGCGCCGTGGTCTACCCGGGCTGGATCAATACGCACCACCATCTGTTCCAGAACCTGCTGAAGGCCGTGCCGGCCGGCATCAACGCCGACCTGCAGGCCTGGCTCGCGGCGGTGCCGTATCCGCGCCTGGCGGCCTTCACGCCCGAGGTGCTGCGCGCCGCGGTGCGGCTCGGCATGGCCGAGCTGCTGCTGTCGGGCACCACCACCTGCGCCGATCATCACTACCTCTATCACCACGGCCATGGCGCCGAGACCGGCGACCTGCTGTTCGACGCGGCCGCTGAAATGGGGCTGCGGCTGGTGCTGTGCCGCGGCGGCGCGATCCAGTCGGCGGCCGACCATCCCGGCATGTCCAAGACCGCGCTGGTGCCGGAGACGCTCGACGAGATGGTCGCCGATATCGAACGGCTGAAGGCGCGCTATCACGACCCGGCCGGCGATGCGATGCGCCGCGTCGCGGTGGCGCCGACCACGCCGACGTTCTCGCTGCCGCCCGCGATGCTGCGCGAGCTGGCGGAGTTCGGCCGCGGTCTCGGCCTGCGCCTGCATACGCATCTGTCGGAGACCGACAACTACGTGCGCTTCTGCCGGGAGAAATATCGCTGCACGCCGGTGGAGTTCGTCGGCGAGCACGGCTGGCTGGGCCCGGACGTCTGGTTCGCGCATCTGGTCACGTTGTCGCCGGACGAGATCCGCATGCTGGCCGCGACCGGTACCGGCATGGCGCACTGTCCGGTCAGCAACGCGCGGCTGGGCAGCGGCGTGGCGCCGGTGCGCGCGCTGGCCGATGCCGGCGTGCGCATCTCGCTCGGGGTGGACGGCGTCGCCTCCAATGAGTCGGGCAGCATGGTCCACGAGGCCAACTTCGCCTGGCTGGTGCACCGCGCGGTCGGCGGCGCCGCGCAGACGACGGTGGAGGAGGTGATTCACTGGGGCACGGCAGGGGGTGCCGCGGTGCTGGACCTGCCGCGGATCGGCACGCTGGCGCCCGGGCAGTCGGCCGACCTGGCGATCTACGACGTCAGCGGCCTGCGCTTTCACGGCTTTCACGACATCGCCGCCGCGCCGGTGGCGGCCGGCGAACCGACGCCGGTGCGCCACGTGTTCGTGCGCGGACGCCAGGTCGTGCAGGACGGCGCGATCGTGGGACTGGACCTCGAGGCGCTGCGCCGCGAGGCGGGGGAGGCGATGCGGGTGTTGCAGCGGGCCGCGGCCTGAGCGAAACCTGAGCGAGACCTGAGCGAGACCTGAGCGCGGCCCAAGGCCGAGTCAGCGCCCCGTTGCCGGCGCGCTGACGCCTGGCTTAGCGGCCGCCGGAACCGCCGCTGGTCCCGCCCGAGCCGCCCGCGCCGCCGGAACCCATGCCGCCGGTGCCAAGCCCGCCGGTACCGGTGCCGGTACCGCCCGAGCCCGAGGTGCCCGTGCTGCCGGAACTGCCGGGGCTTCCAGGGCTGCCGGAGCCCATTCCCGAGCCGGTGCCGGATCCGGTGCCGGTGCCACCGGTCCCACCGCTGCCGGAACGCCCGCGCGGGGCACTGGCGCCGCTCTTGCTGCCCGAACCGCTGCCGGACTGATAGCCCGAGGTGCCACCGCTGCCGCTGGTGCTGCCCGAGCCCGTGGCACTGGTACCCGTGCCGGGGGTCGTGCTGGGTCCGGCGCCGGCACTGCCGCCACCGCTGCTGCTCCCGCCACTGCCGCCGCTGCCGCTTCCCGCCCCGCCGCCTTGCGCGAGGGCCGCGCCGGTCGCGAGCGCCAGGCAAGCAGCAAGCGCTGCTGCCAAGGTCGTTGCTTTCATGCTGTCTCTCCAGGATGTGTGATATCGCCGGGCGTCGCCCGGCGTTCGTTCTGTCGTTGCGCGCAGACGGGCTAGCGCGACGCAAGTTGCATGCCGTGATGGCATGCGTCACATCCGCGGGGAAGGGCAGAAGAGGCTTGCAGCATTGGCCGGGAAGCGGTGCAGATATGGCGTGTGGCGGCGGCGTGTCGATTCGCGCCGCCACGCCAGTTGGCACGGCCGATCAGTGCGACATCGCGCCCGCGGTGCCGCCGCCGCGATGGACCACGCCGTCGGCGCGATCGAGGCGGCCGCTCCAGGCGGTCAGCGCCAGCGCGACCAGCACCACCACCGCGCCGATCCAGGGCGTATGCATCAGGCCAAGGTGCGTCACGATCAGGCCGCCGGCCCACGCGGCGCCGGCGATGCCGAGATTGAACGCGGCGATATTGAGGCCGGAGGCGACGTCGACCGCCTGCGGCGTGAAGCGCTCGGCCTGCTTGACGACATAGACCTGCAGGCCCGGCACGTTGCCGAAGGCCACCGCGCCCCAGGCCAGCACTGTCGCCACTACCAGCCAGCGGTGCGGCGCGGTGAAGTTCAGCACCAGCAGCACCGCGGCCAGCAGCACGAACATCGTCTTCAGCGCCGGGATCGGGCCGTGGCGGTCGGCCAGGCGGCCGCCCCAGATATTGCCCGCGGCGACGGACAGGCCGTACACCAGCATCACCAGGCTGACCGCGCCCGCGTCAAAGCCGGACACGTCCTGCAGGATCGGTGCGAGGAACGTGAAGGGGATGAACGAGCCCCCGTAGCCGATCGCCGTCTTCGCATAGACCAGCAACAGCCGCGGTTCGGCCAGCACGCGGGCCTGCTGCATCAGCGACGCGGGCCGCGTATGGCGGATGCCGGACGGCACGAACAGCAGGCTGCCGACGAAGGCGACGACACCGAGCGCGGAGACGGCCAGGAAGGTCTCGCGCCAGCCGAAATGCTGGCCGATGAAGGTGCCCAGCGGCACGCCGGTTACCAGCGCGACGGTAAGGCCCGTAAACATGATGGCGATCGCGCTGGCGGCCTTTTCGCGCGGCACCAGTCCGGTCGCGATGGTCGAGCCGATCGAAAAGAACACGCCATGGGCGAGGCCGGTCAGCACGCGCGCCAGCACCAGCGAGCCGTAGCCGGGCGCCTGCCAGGCCAGCAGATTGCCGAGCGTGAACAGCGCCATCAGCGACAGCAGCAATGTCTTGCGCGGCAGCCGGCCGGTCAGCGCGGTCAACAGCGGGGCGCCGACGGCGACGCCGAGCGCGTACAGGCTGACCAGCAGGCCGGCCGAGGGCAGCGACACGTTCAGATCGGCCGCGACGGTGGGAATCAGGCCGACGATGACGAACTCCGTCGTGCCAATGGCGAATGCGCTGATCGTCAGCGCCAACAAGGCGAGGGGCATGATGGCCTCCAGGTATCAGGGATCGGATATGGGGATTGGAATGGCCCGCATTGTGATCCTGGCTGGCTTGCCGATTAATCCGTTAATATGCAGATAATATTTGATCAGCAGTCAACAATCGCGACCTCCCGGATTGCCATGTGGGCTCCCGGTCCCGGCCCCCGCTCGGCCGGGACCGGGCGCGATCGCTCCCGCAGGAAACCCCGCCATGAAGATGACCCTGGAAGAATTGCTGGCCTTCGTCACCGTGGTCGACAGCGGCTCGATCACGGCCGCAGCCGACCAGCTGGGCCAGACCGTCTCCGGCGTCAGCCGGGCGCTGGCGCGGCTCGAGGACAAGCTGGCCACTGCGCTGCTGCGGCGGACCACGCGCCGGCTGGAGCTGACCGAGGAGGGCGCCGCGCTGCTCGCGCATGCCCGCGCGATTCTGGGCGCGGTGGACCAGGCCGAGGACCAGATCGCGCTGCGGAGGCAGAAGCCGGCCGGCAAGCTGCGCATCAACGCCGCCTCGCCGTTCATGCTGCATGTGGTGGTGCCGCTGGTCGACGACTTCCGCCGCGCCTATCCCGAGATCGAGCTGGAGCTGCACAGCAGCGACCAGATCATCGATCTGCTGGAGCATCGCACCGATGTCGCGATCCGCATCGGCGCGCTGCGCGATTCGACGCTGCATGCCAGGCCGCTGTGCCACAGCCGCTTGCGGGTGCTCGCCAGCCCGGCTTATCTGAAGGCGCACGGGCGGCCGCGCTCGGTCGGCGAGCTGGCCCGCCACAGCCTGCTCGGCTTCACACAGCCCGACAGCCTGAACCGCTGGCCGCTGCGCGACGAAGCCGGCAACGAGTTCGAGATCACGCCGGCGGTGTCCGCCTCCAGCGGCGAGACGCTGCGGCAGCTGGCGCTGGCCGGCCAGGGCGTGGTGTGCCTGGCCGATTTCATGACGGCCCAGGATCGGGCCCGCGGCGACCTGGTGCAGCTGTTCCCGCGCGAGACGCTCGATGTGCGCCAGCCCATCCATGCGGTCTACTATCTGAACACGCAACTGTCGGCGCGCATTGCCTGCTTTCTGGACTTTCTGGCGGCGCGGATGCAGGACGAAGCCCCGCGCCAGGGCTCGGATCGCCCACCAGCCGGGCGCCTGCGTCATTGAGGCGTCTTTGGTATACTGTCGCGTTTCCCCGCGCGACCGGAAATGCCACCGCCAGGGGCCAGCCGCACCGGCATCCGTCCCTGCATGAAGCAGATGGGCTGGCATAGCCAGGGCACTGTCCGTCGCCAACCATCCAGTTCGAACCCATCGGTCGAACAGACAGGTCGAACCGACCCCAAGCATGACTTACGCCGTCAAGGAAATCTTCTACACGCTGCAGGGCGAGGGCGCCAACGCGGGCCGTGCCGCCGTGTTCTGCCGCTTCGCCGGCTGCAATCTGTGGACGGGCCGCGAACAGGACCGCGAGCAGGCGATCTGCCGCTTCTGCGATACCGATTTCGTCGGCACCGACGGCACGCTGGGCGGCAAGTACCGCAGCGCCGAAGAACTGGCCGCGCAGGTCGCCTCGCAATGGCCGCAAGGCGCGGGCGGCCGCCCGCTGGTGGTCTGCACCGGCGGCGAGCCGCTGCTGCAGCTCGATGCGCCGCTGATCGACGCGCTGCACGCGCAGGGCTTCGAGATCGCGATCGAGACCAACGGCACGATCGCGGTGCCGGACGGCATCGACTGGGTCTGCGTCAGCCCGAAGATGGGCGCCGAACTGGTGGTCACGCGCGGCGACGAGCTCAAGGTCGTGATCCCGCAGCCCGGCCAGGACTTCGCGGCATACGAGGCGCTGGATTTCCGCTATTTCCTCGTGCAGCCGATGGACGGCCTGCTGGCGCGCGAGAATACGGCCCTCGCCGTCGATTTCTGCCAGCGCCATCCGCGCTGGCGCCTTTCGCTGCAAACCCACAAGCTGCTGGGCATCCGCTAGGCGTCTGCCGCACGGGTCCCGGCACCGGCCTTCATGAACAAGCAAGTCTCGATCACGCGCCGCCTCGAATTCGATGCCGGCCACCGCATCCCCAACCATGGCGGCCAATGCCGCAATATCCATGGCCACCGCTATCGGCTCGACCTGACGCTGTCGGGGGAGGTGCTGCATCGCGAGGGCGCGGCCGACGAGGGCATGATCCTGGACTTCAGCGACATCAAGGCGCTGGCCAACCAGCATCTGGTCGACAAGTGGGACCACGCCTTCCTGATCCATCGCGGCGACACCGCGCTGCTCGAATTCCTGTGTGGCATGGAGGGGCACAAGACGGTGGTGCTCGACGCGATTCCGACCGTCGAGAACCTGGCGCAGATCGCCTTCGACATGCTGGCGCCGGTGTTCAAGGACTGCTTCGGCCACCATCTGCAGCTGACCCGCCTGGTGCTGTTCGAAACGCCGAACTGCTGGGCCGAGGTCACCGCGCCCGCCGTCGCGCCGGCGCAGGATTGATCCGGCTCGATCCGACCGCCTAGGTGCCGACAACCGACTCGACGATGACCCGCCGATGACAGACACGCCGCCGCCATCGCCTATCGCCGCTACCGGAGCCATCGCCACGCCGCCGTTCGAGGGCCCGCTGGCCGATGCGCGCGACCAGCGCTTCATGCGTGCCGCGCTGGAGGAGGCCCGCCTGGCCGAGGCGGCCGGCGAGGTGCCGGTGGGCGCGGTGGTGGTATGGAACGACGCGATCATCGCCCGCGGCCACAACCTGCCGATCCGTTCGCGCGATCCGTCTGCCCATGCCGAAATGCAGGCGCTGCGCGCGGCGGCGCAGGTCATCGGCAACTACCGGATGCCCGAGTGCGAGCTGTACGTGACGCTCGAACCGTGCGCGATGTGCAGCGGGGCAATGCTGCACGCGCGGCTGCGTCACGTGGTGTTCGGCGCGACCGATCCGAAGACCGGTGCCGCCGGCAGCGTGCTCGACCTGTTCGCCGAGGCGCGGCTCAACCACCAGACCACGATCCGCGGCGGCGTGCTGGCCGACGAGTGCGGCCAGCTGCTGCGTGATTTTTTCCGGGCGCGGCGGCGCGCGCAGAAGGCTGACCGCGCCGGCGGGCAGGCTGTCACCGAGCCTGGCAACGGCTCCGTCACCGAACCGTCATCCGATCCTCAGGGAAAGCCCGACGCATGAACGCGCCCATCGAAGTCCGCCTGCTCGCTCCCTCCGGCTATCCGCACGACATGGCCGTCGCCACGCGCGGCTGCGACTGGCTGCGGGCGCACGGCTACCGCGTCGTCAACCCGGAGGTGCTGGACCGCCGCCATCAGCGCTTCGGCGGCACCGACGACGAGCGGCTGGCCGACCTGCATGGCATCGGCACCGGGGCTTCCGGTGCGCTGACGCTGGCGGTGCGGGGCGGCTACGGGCTGGCGCGTCTGCTGCCGCGCATCGATTTTCACCGCATCGCCGCGCAGGCGCGCCGCGCGGCCACGCCGATCGTCGGCCACAGCGATTTCACGGCATTCCAGCTGGCGTATCTCGCGCGGGCCGGCGGCATCAGCCTGGCCGGTCCGATGCTGCTGGCCGACTTCGGCGCCGAGCCGGTCGATGCCTTCATGTGGCGGCATTTCGAAGGGCTGCTGCACGCATCGTCCTATACCGTCGACATCGACGCGCCGCAGGACGGCGGCCAGCCGTTCTCTGGCGAGGTGGCGGGCACGCTGTGGGGCGGCAATCTGGCAATGCTGTGCAGCCTGCTGGGCACGCCGTACCTGCCGCAGGTCGAGGGCGGCATCCTGTTTCTCGAGGACGTCAACGAGCCGCCGTACCGCGTCGAGCGCATGCTGCTGCAGCTGGAACAGGCCGGCGTGCTCGGCGCGCAGCGCGCGATCCTGCTGGGCGACTTCTCCAGCTACCGCGTCAGCGACTACGACAATGGCTACGACCTGCCGGCCGTGGTGGCCTATCTACGGGAGCGCTTGCCGGTGCCGATCGTCACCGGGCTGCCGTTCGGCCACTGCGCGCGCAAGCTGACGCTGCCGGTGGGCGGGCAGGGCGCGCTTCAGGCCTCGGCCGACGGATTCACGCTGACGATGTCGGGGCACCCGTTGCTGGCCCGCCCGGCCTGAGCGGCCCGCCGAGCGCCCGGCGCATCGCGCCCGGGGCGCGGGCTGGGTCGCAGGATCCCAGCGCAGCCCGGCCTCCCTATCCGCCGCCGTCCTCGCGCCCGATTGCGCGAGGAATGGTAAAATCTCCGATTCTTCGCGAGGTGAAGGGCCCAGGCCTGTCCGGCCACGCGCCACGGTCGTCGTTTCGTTCCGTTGGCCCAGCCCGCCGCGCCATGCGGCACGCCGTCGGCAGCTTCGCCGATTTGCCGATTCGCCGCCTTCACCGGCCGCCATCACCGCTACACCGCATTCCAAAAGGTTCTTCGACGTGCTATCTACCGCAAACATCACCATGCAGTTCGGCCCCAAGCCCTTGTTCGAGAATATCTCGGTCAAGTTCGGCGAGGGCAACCGCTACGGCCTGATCGGCGCGAACGGCTGCGGCAAGTCCACCTTCATGAAGATCCTCGGCGGCGATCTCGAGCCGACCTCCGGCAACGTGATGCTGGAACCGGGCGTGCGCCTGGGCAAGCTGCGCCAGGACCAGTTCGCCTATGAGGACATGCGCGTGCTCGACGTGGTGATGATGGGCCATACCGAGATGTGGGCCGCGGCGCAGGAGCGCGACGCGATCTATGCGAACCCGGAAGCGACCGACGAAGACTACATGAAGGCCGCCGAGCTCGAGGCCAAGTACGCCGAATACGACGGCTACACGGCCGAGGCGCGCGCCGGCGAGCTGCTGCTGGGCGTGGGCATCCCGACCGACCAGCATCAGGGCACGATGAGCAATATCGCGCCGGGCTGGAAGCTGCGGGTGCTGCTGGCGCAGGCGCTGTTCTCGAATCCGGACGTGCTGCTGCTGGACGAGCCGACCAACAACCTGGACATCAACACGATCCGCTGGCTGGAACACGTGCTCAACGAGCGCAATTCCACCATGATCATCATTTCGCACGATCGCCACTTCCTGAACTCGGTCTGTACGCACATGGCCGACATGGACTACGGCACGCTGAAGGTCTACCCGGGCAACTACGACGACTACATGGAAGCGTCGATGCAGGCCCGCGAGCGCCAGATGGCGGCCAACGCGCGCGCCAAGGAGCGCATCACCGAACTGCAGGACTTCGTGCGCCGCTTCTCGGCCAACAAGTCCAAGGCCCGCCAGGCCACCTCGCGCCTGAAGCAGATCGACAAGATCAAGGTCGAGGACATCAAGCCGTCGTCGCGCCAGAACCCCTTCATCCGCTTCGAGTTCGAGAAGAAGCTGCACAACCTGGCGGTGACCGCCGAGAACATCAGCAAGGCCTACGACCGCCAGATCCTGAACAATCTGTCGCTGTCGATCCAGGCCGGCGAGCGCGTCGCGATCATCGGCGAGAACGGCGCGGGCAAGACCACGCTGCTGCGCTGCCTGCTCGACGGCGCGGTGCAGACCGGCGTGCAGCGCGGCATCGAGGTCGACCACGGCAGCGTCAAGTGGGCCGAGAACGCCAACGTCGGCTACATGCCGCAGGACACCTACGAGGAATTCCCGGAAGACACCAACCTGATGGACTGGATGACCCAGTGGACGCAGGCCGGCGACGACGACCAGTCGCTGCGCGGCACGCTGGGCCGGCTGCTGTTCTCGGCCGACGACATCAAGAAGTCGGTCAAGGTGCTGTCCGGCGGCGAGAAGGGCCGCATGATCTGGGGCAAGCTGATGCTGGGCCGCCATAACGTGCTGGCGCTGGACGAGCCGACCAACCACATGGACATGGAGTCGATCGAGTCGCTGCAGATCGCGCTGGACAAGTTCACCGGCACGCTGATCTTCGTCTCGCACGACCGCGAATTCGTCAGCGCGCTGGCCACGCGGATCATCGAGATCCGCACCGACGGCACGGTGACCGATTATCTGGGCACCTACGACGAATACCTGGAGTCGCAGGGCATCGCCGGTTGATCCGGTTCCCGTTTCTGTCGGCCAGCCGATGAAGGCCGCAACGCGATCGACGCGTTGCGGCCTTTTTTTAGGTTCTTCGCAGAATTCCGTGAAGGGTTCCGGTTTTTCGTATGCTTGATGCCTGTTATTTCAGGGGTCAGGAGCGGGAATGCTGGATCGGAAGACGTTGCAGGCGCTGGGTTGCTGGACCGGATACCGTCTTGAGCGGGTAGTCTGGCCCGAAGGCGACAGTCGGACGCTATCGCTTTATCTGAAGCCGACCAGCAAGGTCATGCACTGCCAGGAATGCGGTGCGCGCTGCAAGCAGGTACACGAGACCACCGTTCGGCGGGTACGAGACCTGCCGATTTTCGACTATCGCGTCGTTCTACACGTGCCGCGCCGGCGTGTCTGGTGTGATCAATGTGGCGGCCCGCGGCTGGAGCGGCTGGATTGGCTCGGGCGCTATCAGCGCGTGACAGCGCGCCTGGCCGAGGCTTGTGGTCGACTGTTGCGCGACTGCTCGGTGCGCGCTGTCGCCGCGTTCTATGAGCTTGGGTGGCACACGATCAAGTCCATCGACAAGGCGCGCTTGCGCGAGGCGGTGACGGAGCCGGACTGGGCCAACATCCGCTATCTGGCGATGGACGAATTTGCGCTGCATAAGGGCCACCGCTACGCCACGGTCGTCGTGGACCCGATCGGCCGGCAGGTGCTGTGGATTGGCAAGGGCCGTTCACGCGAGACGGCGCGCGCCTTCTTCGAGCAACTGCCAGCGGGCGCGGCAGAGCGGATTGAAGCGGTTGCCATCGACATGACGACGGCATATGAACTCGAGATCCGCGAGCATTGCCCGCAGGCCGAAGTCGTCTATGACTTGTTCCATATCGTGGCCAAATATGGACGCGAGGTCATTGATCGGGTTCGGGTCGATCAAGCCAATCGGCTACGCCACAACAGGCCGGCCCGACGCGTTCTGAAGTCGACGCGTTGGCTGCTGCTGCGCAATCGGGCCAATCTGAGCGAGGGTCAGGCCATTCATCTGAACGAGGTGTTGGCTGCGAACCGACCGTTGATGACGGTCTACATCCTGCGCGACGAACTCAAGCGGCTGTGGTTCTACCGCCGCCCGGGATGGGCGCAGCGGGCATGGCACAACTGGTTTGAGCAAGCGCAGCAAAGCGGTATTGGTCCGTTACAGCAGTTCGCCCATCGCTTGAGCGGCTACTGGCACGGCATTGTGGCCCGGTGCCGGCACCCGCTGAACACCAGCGTCGTCGAAGGCATCAATAACACCATCAAGGTCATCAAGCGGCGCGCTTACGGCTATCGCGATGAGGAGTACTTCTTCCTCAAAATCCGCGCTGCCTTCCCCGGTATTCCTCGATGAACCTTTTTTTATGGCCGGTGGCCTGGCCTATGGCCCGTCGCGGCGCTGCGCGCGCGATTATCGGCGGCATATTGGCGTCCGCCTCCGAAGGGCATGCGGCGAGGCGATATCGGCCGGCAAAATCGGTTTTACAATGTCGGCACAGAAAAAATCGATAACAACAGCAAACGCCCTGAAACGCCTGAATCAGGTTGGAAACACCGGAAGGCAATACGCCTGACGGCTCACCGAGGAATTGTGGCTATGCAGCAACGAGACAAACTCTTTATCAACGGTGCATGGGTGACCCCGCACGGCACCGGGCAGATCGACGTCATCCACTCGACCACCGAAGAGGTGATGGGCCGGATCCCCGAAGGCCATGCGCGCGACGCCGAGGACGCGATCCAGGCCGCCCGCGCCGCCTTCGACGGCTGGGCCGCGACGTCGCCGCAGCAGCGCGCCGACTATATCCGCAAGATCGCCGAGGGCCTGAAGGCGCGCAC
Organism: Cupriavidus gilardii; assembly: GCF_013347325.1. NCBI lineage: Bacteria > Pseudomonadati > Pseudomonadota > Betaproteobacteria > Burkholderiales > Burkholderiaceae > Cupriavidus > Cupriavidus gilardii. Next base: position 1,423,443 of record NZ_CP054626.1, read on the forward strand.
CGAGGAGCTGGCGCAGCTGATCGCGGCCGAGGTCGGCATGCCGATCAAGCTGGCCCGCGCGATCCAGGTCGGCGGACCGGTCTTCAACTGGAGCCAGGCCGCCAAGCTGGTCGAGTCCTTCTCCTTCGAGGAAGAAGTCGGCAATTCGCTGGTGGTGCGCGAGCCGGTCGGCGTGGTCGCCGCCATCACGCCGTGGAACTATCCGCTGAACCAGATCACGCTGAAGGTCGCGCCGGCGCTGGCCGCCGGCTGCACCGTGGTGCTCAAGCCGTCCGAGGTGGCGCCGCTGAACGCCTTCGTGCTGGCCGAAGTGATCGAGGCCGCCGGCCTGCCGCCCGGCGTGTTCAACCTGGTGACCGGCTACGGCCCGGTGGTCGGCGAGGTGCTGGCCAGCCATCGCGAGGTCGACATGGTGTCGTTCACCGGCTCCACCCGCGCCGGCAAGCGCGTCTCGGAGCTGGCCGCGCAGACCGTCAAGCGGGTCGCGCTGGAGCTGGGCGGCAAGTCCGCCTCGGTGATCCTCGATGATGCCGACCTGCCGGCCGCCGTCAAGGGCACCATCAACGCCTGTTTCCTGAACTCCGGCCAGACCTGCTCGGCGCATACGCGGATGCTGGTGCCGCGCGCCCGCTATGACGAGGTCAAGGAAATCGTCAGGAAGGTGGTCGCTGGCTTTACCGTCGGCGATCCGCTGCAGGAGACCACCAGGCTGGGTCCGCTGATTTCGGCCGCGCAGAAGGACCGCGTGACCGGCTATATCCAGCGCGGACTGAACGAGGGCGCCGAACTGGTGGCGGGCGGCACCGAGCCGCCGGCCGGGCTGGACAAGGGCTTCTTCGTGCAGCCGACGGTGCTGGGCAACGTCGACCCGAAGGCGACCGTCGCGCAGGAGGAGATCTTCGGCCCGGTGCTGTCGATCATCTGCTACGACACCGAGGAGGACGCGGTGCGCATCGCCAACGACAGCGTCTATGGTCTTGGCGGCGGCGTGTGGTCGGGCGACGAGGCGCGCGCGATCCGCGTCGCGCGCCGCATCCGTACCGGCCAGGTCGACATCAATGGCGGCCCGTTCAACATGATGGCGCCGTTCGGCGGCTACAAGCAGTCGGGCAATGGACGCGAGGCCGGCAAGTACGGCCTCGAGGAGTTCCTCGAGTACAAGGCGCTGCAGCTGAAGAAGCCCGCGGCCTGAGCGCCGACCGCCTTGAAAATGCCCGGCCTGTCCGGGCATTTTTGTGTCGACGATAATTGACGACAGCACGTCGGCAACGGCACATCGACACATCGACAACAGCACGACACCGCAACGAACGGTTGGACGGGGAGGGACAGGCGATGCATTGGCTCAAGCGGCTGGCATGGCTGACGGTGATCCTGGCGGGTCTGGTACTGGCCGCGGCGATCGGCGGCTATGCCTGGTATCGGCAGGCGTCGCAGCCGGCGGTGGCAGGCACCGTCGCGCTGGCGGGTTTGCATGGGCGCGTCACCATCGTGCGCGACCGCCATGCGATTCCGCGCATCGAGGCGGGCGATCCGCTCGACGCCTATTTCGGCCTCGGCTTTGTCCATGCGCAGGACCGGCTGTGGCAGATGCAGATGAACAAGCGCATCGCGTCGGGCCGGCTGGCGGAGATCCTCGGGGCCAGCGCGCTGCCGACCGATCGCTTCCTGCGCACCATCGGCGTACGCCGCAACGCCGAGGCAGCCTTCGCCGCCAGCACGCCGGAGACGCGCGCCGCGCTGCAGGCCTATGCCGACGGGGTCAATGCCGGCATCGCCAGCCACAAGGGCCCGTTGCCGCCCGAATTCGCGATCCTGCGCACCGTGCCCGAGCGTTGGGAGCCGGCCGATACGCTCGCCTGGCAGACGATGATGGCCTGGGACCTGAGCGCCAACTGGAGCCGCGAGGTGCTGCGCATGCGGCTGGCGCAGACGCTGCCGCTGTCGCGCATCAACGAACTGCTGGCGCCGTATCCAGGCGAGCAGCCACCGCGCACGAGCGACTATCCCGCGCTGTATCGGCAGCTGGCGCCGCTGACTACGGCGATGGCCAGCGTCGAGGCCGCGGCGCCGCCGGGGCTGGTCGAGGGCATGGGCTCGAACAACTGGGTCGTCTCCGGCGCCCATACGCGCTCGGGCAAGCCGCTGCTGGCCAACGACCTGCATCTGGGGCTGCAGGCGCCGGCGCTGTGGTATTTCGCCACGCTGCGCGCGCCGGGACTGGACGTGACCGGCGCCACGCTGCCGGGAATGCCGGTGGTCGTGATCGGCCATACGCCGCGCATCGCCTGGGGCTTTACCAATACCGCGCCGGATCTGCAGGACCTGTATATCGAACGCTTGCGTCCCGGCCGGCCCGAGCAGTACCAGACGCCGGCCGGCTGGGCCGATTTCGCGGTGCGCGAGGAGACCATCCGGGTCAAGGACCAGCCCGATGTGACGATCCGCGTCCGCTCGACGCGCCACGGGCCGGTGATTTCCGATGTCGCCGAGCCGCTTGCCGCCGCCGTCGCGCCGCTGGGTGCGCAGTATGTCGTGTCCTTCCAATGGGTGGCGCTGCGGCCGGACGATCGTACCGTGCAGGCCGGGCTGAAGCTGAACCGCGCGCACGACTGGGCCAGCTTTACCGAGGCGCTGCGCGACTTCCATACACCCCAACAGAGCGCGGTCTATGCCGATGTCGACGGCAATATCGGCTTCCTTGCACCGGGCCGCGTGCCGCTGCGCAACGCGGCGAACGATCTGAAGGGGCTGGCGCCGGCGCCGGGCTGGGATGCGCGCTACGACTGGAGCGGCTTCATTCCGTTCGAAAAGCTGCCGCGCAGCCTCAATCCGCCCGGCGGCGTGGTGGTGACCGCGAACCAGAAGATCGTGCCGGACGACTATCCGTTCTTCCTGACCAGCGAATGGACGGTGCCATATCGGCACGACCGCATCCGCGCCTTGCTGGCCGCGCGGCGGCCCCACACGCTCGATACGTTCGCGGCGATCCAGAAGGACGAACTGTCGCTGGCGGTCAAGGATGCGTTGCCGCTGCTGCTCGGCGCCTCGATCGCGGCCGACGCGACGCGTCCTCCTCGCGAGCGCGAGCTGTTCGCCGCGCTGGCGCGCTGGGACGGCACGATGTCGGCCGACCGTGCGGAGCCGCTGGTCGCCACCGCCTGGCTGCGCGAGCTGTCGCGCGGCATGTTCGAGGGCAAGGTCGGCGACGGCGTGTTCGCGCGCATGTGGGAGCAGCGCAATGTGCAACAGGCGATGCTGAACATCCTGCGCAGCTCGCGGGGCCTGGGGCGCTTCTGGTGCGACGATCCGAAGACGCCGGCCCCGGAGGACTGCAACGACCAGATGGGCGCGGCGTGGAAACGTGCGATCGCCGATCTGCAGCAGCGCTATGGCGACGACCCGCGGCGCTGGCGCTGGGGCCAGGCCCACGCGGCCCGCGCCGAACACCGGCCGTTCGCCAGGGTGCCGTCGCTGGCAGGGTTCTTCAACGTCAAGGTGCCGACCGGCGGGGATACCTATACGGTCAATGCCGGGCGCCACAATATCGGCGACGAGCAGGCCCCGTTCGAGAACGTGCATGGCGCCAGCGTGCGCGCGATCTACGACCTGGCCGATCTGTCGGCCTCGCGCTTCATCACGCCGACCGGGCAGTCAGGCAACGTGTTGTCGCCGCACTATCGCGACTGGACCGAGCAATGGGCGCGCGGGGAATACGTGACGATCCGGGATGCCGGGCACCCGGCTGGAGCAAAAGCGTTCGAGACGCTGGTGCTGACACCCGCGGCGGGCGATGGCGGCCGGACCAGCGGTGCGAGCCGGTGAGGGCGCTTCGACGCGTCTGGCGCTCAGTCGCGCTGGAAACGGCGCGCGGTGGCCTCGCGCGTGATGCGCTCCCACACCGCCTGCTTTTCCGCATCGCTCATGAAGACCCAGTTGCTGACCTCCATCGCGGTACGGCCGCAGCCCTGGCAGACCTCGTCGAACAGCGTCGAGCAGATGCCGATGCAGGGGCTGTCGGGGCGGTCGAACAGGCTGTCGTCGGTGGTGTCGGCGGTGTCCGGCAGGGCGAGCGGGTTTGACGCGGTGTCGGGGCGGGTAGGCGGCATGGCGGCTGGGCGAGGCAAAGGCGGCCATTATAAGCGGCGGGGTGAGGCGGTGCCGGTGCGCTGGGCTGCGATTCAGTCGGGCGCGTCGTCCAGCGGATTACCTGCCGGGTAATTGAGCGTGCGCCCCGCCGGCTGCCATCATCGACTCACCACGACAGGCCAACGATTTCCTTTTCAGGAGCCCGCATGATGTCTTCGCTGCCCCCACTCTCCGCTACCGGTACCTACGCCGAGGTCGCGCCCCGCGTTCGCGCGATGGTCGAGGAAATCCTGATCGGTTCGCCGGTCGCCCGCACGCTTGGCGTCGCGCTCGACGTGCTGGCGCCAGAGCATGTCGAGCTGGTGCTGCCGTTCAGCCCGGCCAATGTCACGGTCGGCAAGACCGTGCACGGGGGCGTGATCGCGACGCTGATCGATATCGCCGGCGCGGCGGCCGCGGCGTCGGGCGCGGACCCGGACAAGGTGCGCGGCGGGGCGACCAGCGCGCTGTCGATCCAGTATGTCGCGCCGGCCGAGGCGGCCGCGCTGCGCGCCGTGGCGACCGTGGTGCGCCGCGGCCAGCGGCAGATCGCCACCGAAATCACCGTCTATGCCGAGCAGCCGGAGGCGGGCACCGTGGTGGCCAAGGCGTTGATGAACAGCGTGCTGTTCGGTTGAGCGCTGCGGGGCCGGGGCCGTCCTCCGCCGTAGTGGCGATGGACACGCGCGCGCCGGCCATTGTATTGAAACGCAATTAACCGCCGACGTTTCCCTTCAAAGCCATGCCATGCCGGGGCCGACAGGCGGCCCCGGCATGCAAGCCGTCAGGCAACGGGGTTCCAGTCGCCCGGCACCCGGACCCAGCCTTCCATCAGGATCCGCGCGCTGCGGCTCATGATGGCCTTCTTCACGGTCCAGTCGCCATCGACCTGGGCGGCTTCGGCGCCGACGCGCAGCGTGCCGGACGGATGGCCGAAGCGCACCGCCTGGCGTTTGCCGCCGCCGGCCGCCAGATTGACCAGCGTGCCGGGAATGGCCGCCGCGGTGCCGATCGCCACGGCCGCCGTGCCCATCATCGCGTGGTGCAGCTTGCCCATCGACAGCGCCCGCACCAGCAGGTCGATGTCTTCGGCGCGCACCGGCTTGCCGCTCGACGCGGTATAGCTGGCCGGCGGGGCGACGAAGGCCACCTTGGGCGTGTGCTGGCGCCGCGCGGCCTCGTCGACGTTCTGGATCAGGCCCATGCGCACGGCCCCGTAGGCGCGGATGGTCTCGAACATCGCCAGCGCCTTCGGATCGCCGTTGATCGCTTCCTGCAGCTCGGTGCCGGTGTAGCCGATCGCATCGGCGTTGACGAAGATGGTGGGGATGCCGGCATTGATCATCGTCGCCTTCAACGTGCCGACGCCCGGTACCTCGAGGTCGTCGACCAGGTTGCCGGTCGGGAACATCGCGCCGCCGCCGCCTTCCTCCTCGGCGGCCGGGTCCATGAACTCGAGCATGATCTCGGCGGCGGGGAAGGTCACGCCGTCCAGCTCGAAGTCGCCGGTTTCCTTGACCATGCCGTCGACGATCGGCACATGCGAGACGATGGTCTTGCCGATATTGGCTTGCCAGATGCGGACGGTGGCAACGCCCTCGCGCGGGATGCGGGCCGGATCGACCAGGCCGGCGGCGATCGCGAACGGGCCTACCGCGGCCGACAGATTGCCGCAGTTGCCGCTCCAGTCGACGAAGGGCTGGTCGATCGCGACCTGGCCGAACAGGTAATCGACGTCGTGGTCGGGCCGGGTGCTGGGCGACACGATCACCGTCTTGCTGGTGCTCGAGGTGGCCGCGCCCATGCCGTCGATCTGCTTGCCGTAGGGGTCGGGGCTGCCGATCACACGCATCAGCAGCGCATCGCGGGCGGGCCCTGGCGACTGCGCCGCCTCGGGCAGGTCCTGCAGCCGGAAGAACACGCCCTTGCTGGTACCGCCACGCATATAGGTGGCGGGGATGCGGATCTGGGGAAGAGAAACCATGGATGCCTCGTGCTGGTTCAAGGGGGAGCGCCGTGGCGCGTTCACGCCGCCGATGCGGACGCCGCCGCCTGGGCCGCCTTGGTCGAATCGAGGAAGTCCTGCGCGAAGCGCTGCAGCACGCCGCCGGCCTCGTAGATCGACACTTCCTCGGCGGTATCGAGCCGGCAGGTCACCGCGGTCTCGACGCGCTCGCCGTTCTTGCGATGGATCACCAGCGTAAGCTCCGCACGCGGCTTGCGCTCGCCGATCACGTCGAAGGTCTCGGTGCCGTCGATCTGCAGCGTCAGCCGGTTGGTGCCGGGCTTGAACTCCAGCGGCAGCACGCCCATGCCGATCAGATTGGTGCGGTGGATGCGCTCGAAGCCCTCTGCGACGATCGCCTCGACGCCGGCCAGCCGCACACCCTTGGCCGCCCAGTCGCGCGACGAGCCCTGGCCATAATCGGCGCCCGCGATGATGATCAGCGGCTGCTTGCGTTCCATATAGGTCTCGATCGCTTCCCACATCCGCACGACCTTGCCGTCCGGCTCGATGCGCGCCAGCGAACCCTTCTTGACCTTGCCGTCGACCACCGCCATTTCATTGACCAGCGTCGGGTTGGCGAAGGTCGCGCGCTGCGCGGTCAGGTGGTCGCCGCGGTGGGTCGCGTACGAGTTGAAGTCCTCCTCGGGCAGGCCCATCTTCGCCAGGTATTCGCCGGCGGCGCTGTCGGGCAGGATCGCGTTGGACGGCGACAGATGGTCGGTGGTGATGTTGTCGCCGAGCACCGCCAGCGGACGCAGGCCCTTGAGCGTGCGCTCGCCGGCCAGCGCGCCTTCCCAGTACGGCGGGCGGCGGATATAGGTGCTCTGCGGCCGCCAGTCGTACAGCGGACTGATCGTCTCGGCGTTGGCGGCCTGCACCGCGAACATCGGCTCGTAGACCTTGCGGAACTGCTCGGGCTTGACGCTTTGCGCGACGATCGCGTCGATCTCCTCGTCGCTCGGCCAGATGTCCTTCAGCGTCACCGGCTGGCCGTTCGCGTCGTGGCCCAGCACGTCCCGCTCGATGTCGAAGCGGATGGTGCCGGCGATCGCGTAGGCCACCACCAGCGGCGGCGATGCGAGGAAGGCCTGCTTGGCGTAAGGGTGGATGCGGCCGTCGAAATTGCGGTTGCCCGACAGCACCGCGGTCGCATACAGATCGCGTTCGACGATCTCCTGCTGGATCGCCGGATCGAGCGCCCCGGACATGCCGTTGCAGGTCGTGCAGGCGAACGCGACGATGCCGAAGCCGAGCCGTTCGAGCTCGGGCAGCAGGCCGGCTTCTTCCAGATACAGCTGCACGACCTTGGAGCCCGGTGCCAGCGAGGACTTGACCCAGGGCTTGCGCGTCAGGCCGCGCGCGTTGGCGTTGCGCGCCAGCAGGCCGGCGGCGATCACGTTGCGCGGGTTGCTGGTGTTGGTGCAGCTGGTGATGGCGGCGATGATCACGGCGCCGTCGGGCATCTGCCCCGGCACCTCTTCCCACTTGGCGGCGATGCCGCGTTCGGCCAGCGCGGTGGTCGGCAGGCGCTTGTGCGGGTTCGACGGACCGGCCATGTTGCGGACCACGGTCGACAGGTCGAACTCCAGCGTGCGCTCGTATTCGGCGTGCTGAAGGGTATCGGCCCACAGGCCGGCGGTCTTCGCATAGGTCTCGACCAGGCGCACCTGCTCGTCGCTGCGCCCGGTCAGGCGCAGATAGTCGATGGTCTGGCCGTCGATGAAGAACATCGCGGCGGTGGCGCCGTATTCGGGCGCCATGTTCGAGATGGTCGCGCGATCGCCCAGCGTCAGGCTGGCTGCGCCGTCGCCGCGGAATTCGAGATAGGCGCCGACCACGCGCTGGCTGCGCAGGAACTCGGTCAGCGCCAGCACGATATCGGTCGCGGTGATGCCCGGCTGCGGCTTGCCGCGCAGCTCGACGCCGACGATGTCGGGCAGCCGCATCCACGAGGCGCGGCCCAGCATCACGTTCTCGGCCTCGAGGCCGCCCACGCCGATGGCGATCACGCCCAGCGCGTCGACGTGCGGGGTATGGCTGTCGGTGCCGACCAGCGTGTCGGGGTAGGCCACGCCGTCGACCGCATGGATCACCGGCGACATCCGCTCCAGATTGATCTGGTGCATGATGCCGTTGCCCGGCGGGATCACGTCGACGTTCTTGAACGCCTTGCGAGTCCACTCGATGAAATGGAAGCGGTCCTCGTTGCGGCGCTCCTCGATCGCGCGGTTCTTGGCGAACGCGTCCTTGTCGAAACCGCCGTGCTCGACCGCCAGCGAATGGTCGACGATCAGCTGTACCGGCACCACCGGATTGACCTGGGCCGGATCGCCGCCCTGGTCGGCAATCGCGTCGCGCAGGCCGGCCAGGTCGACCAGCGCGGTCTGGCCGAGGATGTCGTGGCAGACCACGCGCGCGGGAAACCACGGGAAGTCCAGATCGCGCTTGCGCTCGATCAGCTGCGTCAGCGCTGCCGTCAGCAGCGACGGGTCGCAGCGGCGCACCAGGTTTTCGGCGAGCACGCGCGAGGTGTAGGGCAGCGTGTCATAGGCGCCGGGCTGGATCGCATCGACCGCGGCGCGTGCGTCGAAATAGTCCAGGCCCGTGCCGGGCAGCGGTTTGCGGAAGGCAGTATTCATGGGGAGGGGATCGATACGGGGTCGTGCTCGGCGCGCCGTGGAATGTCTTGGGACTGCGGGACGGAAGCGGCGCGTGGTGCGGCCGCTTCCGTTCGCGTCTGCCGGATCAGCGGCGCTTCTCGATCGGCACGAACTTCAGGTTGTCCGGGCCGATGTAGTTGGCGCTCGGGCGGATGATCTTGTTGTCGATGCGCTGCTCGATGATGTGCGCGGCCCAGCCCGAGGTCCGCGCGATCACGAACAGCGGCGTGAACATCGCGGTCGGCACGCCCATCATGTGGTAGCTGACCGCGCTGAACCAGTCGAGGTTGGGGAACATCTTCTTGATGTCCCACATCGTGGTCTCGAGCCGCTCGGCGATGTCGAACATCTTCATCGAGCCGGCGTCCTTGGACAGGCGGCGCGCGACTTCCTTGATCACCTGGTTGCGCGGATCGCCGGTCGTGTAGACCGGATGGCCGAAGCCGATCACGACTTCCTTGTTCTCGACGCGGCGGGTGATGTCGGCCTGGGCCTCGTCGGGCGTGTCGTAACGCTTCTGGATCTCGAACGCGACCTCGTTGGCGCCGCCGTGCTTGGGGCCGCGCAGCGCGCCGATCGCGCCGCAGATTGCCGAGTAGATGTCGGAACCGGTGCCGGCGATCACGCGGCCGGTGAAGGTCGAGGCGTTGAATTCGTGCTCCGCGTACAGGATCAGCGAGGTGTGCATCGCACGCTCCCACAGCTCGCTGGGCTTGCGGCCGTGCAGCAGGTGCAGGAAGTGGCCGCCGATCGAATCGTCGTCGGTTTCGACCTCGATGCGCCGGCCGTTATGGCTGTAGTGGTACCAGTACAGCAGCATCGAGCCGAGCGAAGCCATCAGGCGGTCGGCGATGTCGCGCGCGCCCGGCAGATTGTGGTCTTCCTTCTCGGGCAGCACGGTGCCGAGCACCGACACGCCGGTGCGCATCACGTCCATCGGATGGGCCGAGGCGGGGACCCATTCGAGCGCCGCCTTGACGTTGGCGGGCAGGCCGCGCAGCGCGCGCAGCTTGGTCTTGTAGCCGTTCAGCTCGGCCTGGGTCGGCAGCTTGCCGTGCACCAGCAGATAGGCGATCTCTTCGAACTCGCAGTTCTCGGCGACGTCGAGGATGTCGTAGCCGCGATAGTGCAGGTCGTTGCCGCTGCGGCCGACCGTGCACAGCGCGGTATTGCCGGCGACGACGCCGGACAGCGCGACGGATTTCTTGGGCTTCGGGGTGGCTTGCGCCGGAGTGGCTTCGGACATGGCGTCTCCTTGCTTCGCTCTGTTCTGGTTACTTGGCCTTGGCTTGCGCGAACAGCGCATCCAGCTTCTGTTCGTATGCATGGTAGCCGATGCTCTCGTAGAGCTCGGCGCGCGTCTGCATGGTGTCCAGCACGTTCTGCTGCGTGCCGTCGCGACGGATCGCCGCGTAGACGTTCTCCGCGGCCTTGTTCATCGCGCGGAATGCCGACAGCGGATAGAGGATCATCGCGACGCCGGCTCCGGCCAGCTCGTCGCGGGTGAACAGCGGCGTGGCGCCGAACTCGGTGATGTTGGCCAGCACGGGGACCTTCACCGCGTCGACGAACTTGCGGTACATCGACAGGTCGGTCATCGCCTCGGGGAAGATCGCATCGGCGCCGGCCTCGACGCAGGCCACCGCGCGTTCGATCGCCTTGTCCAGGCCCTCGACCGCCAGCGCATCGGTGCGGGCCATGATGACGAAATGCTCGTCGGTGCGGGCATCGACCGCGGCCTTGATGCGGTCGACCATCTCGTCCTGCGAGACGATCTCCTTGTTGGGCCGGTGGCCGCAGCGCTTGGCGCCGACCTGGTCCTCGATGTGCATCGCGGCCGCGCCGAACTTGATCAGCGAGCGGGTGGTACGAGCCACGTTGAACGCCGAGGCGCCGAAGCCCGTGTCGACATCGACCAGCAGCGGCACGTCGCAGACGTCCGTGATGCGGCGGATGTCGGTCAGCACGTCGTCGAGGTTCGAAATGCCGAGGTCGGGCAGACCCAGCGAGCCGGCCGCGACACCGCCGCCGGACAGATAGATCGCGCGGTAGCCGGCGCGCTTGGCCAGCAGGGCGTGGTTGGCGTTGATGGTGCCGACGACCTGCAGCGGCTGCTCGTCGGCCAGCGCCTGGCGGAAACGGGCGCCCGCCGAGCGGGCCAGGTCTTGGGAAGTCAGGGTCATGGTGGCGTCCTGGTGAGCGGAATGCAGGCTGAGCGCAAGCGGCGTGCCAAGGGCTGGCCTGGCGGCGACCAAGCCCGGTTTGGTCAGGCCGGGCAAGGGATTGCCGGGTCTTCTGCCAATTCAGGTGATGTACGCGGCGCTCCATTTGCATTTCAAATTTGAATTCCACGATGGTGGATTGAAATGCAGCGACGGAGGGCGCAGAATGCGGCGACAGTGCGTCAACGTCCTATTGTGGCCGCTCTTGTTCATCCGCTGGCCGCGGCTTGCGGCGTTCGGTTTTTTCTTTCGATCGATGACTCCCGCTACCCCCATCCCCCCTGGTCGGCCTCGCATCTGGGCGGTCGGCATCAGCCGCCTGTCGCGCGCGTTCGCCGATCTGATTCCTTCCTATGCCGCCCAGGCCGACTTTCGGCTGGTCGGCAAAGGCTACGAGGCCGCCGCCACCGCGATCGCGCGGGAGGCCAGGGAAGGGCGGCTCGACGCGGTGGTCGCCGCCGGCTCGAATGGGGCCTATCTGCGCCAGCATGTGGACGTGCCGGTCACGCTGGTCAAGGTGACCGGGTTCGACGTGCTCAG
>NZ_CP054626.1:1440000-2907500 GCF_013347325.1 Cupriavidus gilardii
AACTATTTAGGTAGTGCCTCGTGTCTCACCTTCGGGGGTAGAGCACTGTCATGGTTGGGGGGTCTATTGCTGATTACCCCGCCATAGCAAACTCCGAATACCGAAGAGTGCAATCACGGGAGACAGACATCGGGTGCTAACGTCCGGTGTCAAGAGGGAAACAACCCAGACCGCCAGCTAAGGTCCCCAAGATTGGCTAAGTGGGAAACGAAGTGGGAAGGCTAAAACAGTCAGGAGGTTGGCTTAGAAGCAGCCACCCTTTAAAGAAAGCGTAATAGCTCACTGATCGAGTCGTCCTGCGCGGAAGATGTAACGGGGCTAAGCCAGTCACCGAAGCTGCGGGCGCACCTTGTGTGCGCGGTAGGAGAGCGTTCCGTAAGCCTGTGAAGGTGTCTTGTAAAGGATGCTGGAGGTATCGGAAGTGCGAATGCTGACATGAGTAGCGATAAAGGGGGTGAAAGGCCCCCTCGCCGTAAGCCCAAGGTTTCCTACGCAACGTTCATCGGCGTAGGGTGAGTCGGCCCCTAAGGCGAGGCAGAGATGCGTAGCTGATGGGAAGCAGGTTAATATTCCTGCACCGTCGTATGATGCGATGGGGGGACGGATCGCGGAAGGTTGTCCGGGTGTTGGAAGTCCCGGTCCCTGCATTGGAGAAGGCGCTTAGGCAAATCCGGGCGCGTAATTCAAGGATGTGGGGCGAGCGGCCTAGTGCTGCGAAGCAATCGGAAGGGGTCCCAAGAAAAGCCTCTAAGCTTCAGTCATACGAGACCGTACCGCAAACCGACACAGGTGGGCGAGATGAGTATTCTAAGGCGCTTGAGAGAACTCGGGAGAAGGAACTCGGCAAATTGGTACCGTAACTTCGGGATAAGGTACGCCCTGGTAGCTTGACTGGCCTGCGCCAGAAGGGTGAAGGGGTTGCAATAAAATGGTGGCTGCGACTGTTTAATAAAAACACAGCACTCTGCAAACACGAAAGTGGACGTATAGGGTGTGACGCCTGCCCGGTGCCGGAAGATTAAATGATGGGGTGCAAGCTCTTGATTGAAGTCCCGGTAAACGGCGGCCGTAACTATAACGGTCCTAAGGTAGCGAAATTCCTTGTCGGGTAAGTTCCGACCTGCACGAATGGCGTAACGATGGCCACACTGTCTCCTCCCGAGACTCAGCGAAGTTGAAGTGTTTGTGATGATGCAATCTCCCCGCGGCTAGACGGAAAGACCCCATGAACCTTTACTGCAGCTTTGCATTGGACTTTGAACCGATCTGTGTAGGATAGGTGGGAGGCTTTGAAGCGAGGACGCCAGTTCTCGTGGAGCCGTCCTTGAAATACCACCCTGGTTTGTTTGAGGTTCTAACCTAGGCCCGTGAATCCGGGTCGGGGACAGTGCATGGTAGGCAGTTTGACTGGGGCGGTCTCCTCCCAAAGTGTAACGGAGGAGTTCGAAGGTACGCTTGGTACGGTCGGACATCGTACCTAAAGTGCAATGGCAAAAGCGTGCTTAACTGCGAGACCGACAAGTCGAGCAGGTGCGAAAGCAGGACATAGTGATCCGGTGGTTCTGAATGGAAGGGCCATCGCTCAACGGATAAAAGGTACTCTGGGGATAACAGGCTGATACCGCCCAAGAGTTCATATCGACGGCGGTGTTTGGCACCTCGATGTCGGCTCATCTCATCCTGGGGCTGTAGCCGGTCCCAAGGGTATGGCTGTTCGCCATTTAAAGAGGTACGTGAGCTGGGTTTAAAACGTCGTGAGACAGTTTGGTCCCTATCTGCCGTGGGCGTTGGAATCTTGACGGGGGCTGCTCCTAGTACGAGAGGACCGGAGTGGACGTACCGCTGGTGTACCTGTTGTCTCGCCAGAGGCATCGCAGGGTAGCTATGTACGGAAGAGATAACCGCTGAAAGCATCTAAGCGGGAAACTCGCCTGAAGATGAGGATTCCCTGGAGCCTCGAGCTCCTTGAAGGGTCGTTCAAGACCAGGACGTTGATAGGCTGGGTGTGGAAGCGCAGTAATGCGTTAAGCTAACCAGTACTAATTGCCCGTAAGGCTTGATCCTATAACCAGTGCGTTTAGCGCGTTCGACGCGCACCGCTGGTATCCGCATACGTGCCATACAGCACAACCCGACGCTACATCCCAATACGCCCGATTGGCCCAGCCAGTCCGGCAACCCTTTATGCCTGGTGACCATAGCAAGTCGGAACCACCCCTTCCCATCCCGAACAGGACCGTGAAACGACTTCGCGCCGATGATAGTGCGGACTACCCGTGTGAAAGTAGGTCATCGCCAGGCTCTCCTTTGAAAACGCCCCAGATCCTCAAGGTCTGGGGCGTTTTGCTTTGCGGTGCAGCCAGTGAAAATCACTGTCCGCGCCGACGCAAGAGCATAAAAAAAGCGGCCGCACGGGCCGCTTTTTACTATCCCACTACCGATCAAGCACCGCAGCCGTGTTCCGCGGCCTTGGCCAGCTCTTCCGGCGGTACGTCACGCACGTGCGTGGCCACCGACCAGCGATGCCCGTACGGGTCTTCGAGCTGGCCGTAACGGTCGCCCCAGAACATGTCCTGGACCGGCATCGTGACCTTGGCGCCGGCGTCGACCGCGCGCGCCACCGCGGCGTCCACATCGTCGACGTACAGATGCAGCACCACCGGCGTTCCCTTCAATGTCTTCGGCCCCAGGCTCTGCCATTCTGGCATTTCCTCCGCCATCATCACCGGCGAGTTGCCGATGCGCAGCATCGCGTGCATCAGCTGGCCCTGCGGCGTAAGCAGCTTGAATTCCTCCGCCGCGCCGAATGCGCGCTTGTAGAACTCGATTGCTTCCAGCGCATTCTTGCAGACGATATGCGGGGTCAGCGTGGGCATGCCTTCGGGGATCGGCTTGACTTGCGTTTGTGCCATCTTGGTTCTCCTGTCTGATCGTGCTGTTTGAACGGTCCTGGACCGTCTGTCCTGCGCGTGATCGCGTCGTTATTGCGATTGTTGTGGCGATTGCTGTCGCTGCTGTATTTGTTCCAGCTCGCGGAAGCGCTCGATACCGTCGCTCGGTGGAAAATCCTCAAGGTCGTACAGCTGGCGTACCTCGATTTCGCAGTTGTCGTCATCGGTGGCCGGATTGGGAAAGCGCCGCGTCCATTCCAGTGCTTCCTCACGGGACTTCACCTGGATGATCGTGTAGCCCGCGATCAACTCCTTGGTCTCGGCGAACGGTCCGTCGGTGACGGTCCGCTGCTGGCCTTGATAGCGGATGCGCCAGCCCTTGGCGCTGGGTTGCAGGCCCGACGCATCGACCAGTACGCCGGCCTTCGATAGCTCTTCGTGGTAGGCCGCCATTTCGGCAATCAGCCCGTCCTCCGGCATCACGCCGCTTTCTGTCTTTTGCGTGGCCCGAACCAGAATCATGAAGCGCATTGCGGTATCTCCTGTCGGTAGATCAGTCTAGGCGATGCCAATCGCAGTTCAGGGTTGCAGATCGAACAGCGCCTTGCCGCTTTCCATGTCGAACGGTGCGGAAAAATGATCGTGCGCGATCTTCCAGCCCTCGGGGGTCTTGCGCAGGCCGACGGTAACGCGCATCCACGATCCGCTCTCCTTGCCGTTCTCATCCTGGTGGCCGCAACGCAGCAGGTAATGGCCATAGCCGAACTGCTGGTCGACGAACAGTTGCAGGTCGTGCATCTCGAACACCATCGGGCCGGTGCACATTTCCATGCAGGCCGCCCAGTGCTTGCCGTAGGCGTCGACCCCCTTGAATTGCAGTTGCATCACGGCGTCGAAGGCAACGATGTCGGGGGTGTAGTACGACATGATGCGTGGCACGTCCCGGGCGATCGCGGCCTGGCGCCACGCTTCGAGCATGGTGCGGATTTCGTCGTGGGCGGCGGTCTGGGATTGCGTGGCGTTGCTCATCTTGAGTCTCCTGAAAGAAAACGACGGATAGCGAGAGGAAAGATGCGAAGTCCGGGGGCCGGACCGGCCGTCACTGGGCGGGCGGCGTACTGCCAACCGCCAGCGACATCACCGGCCGCACTTCGATGCTGCCCAGCCGTGCGGCGGGAATACCCGCCGCCGCGTGCAGCGCCTCGTGCAGGCCCTTGGCCTCGATCAGATAGAAGCCCGCCAGCTGTTCCTTGGTCTCCGCGAACGGCCCGTCGGTGAACGACACCCTGCCGGCACGCACCCGCAGCGTGGTGGCCGTCGTCGCGCTTTCGAGCGCTTCGCCGGCCAGGTACATGCCGTCGCGCTCCAGCGCGGCGCTGAAGCGCAGGCACTGTTCCACCAGGCTGCGCCATTCCGGCTCGGGCATCGCTTGCAGGACACGCTCGTCGGTATAGATCAGGCACAGGTATTTCATCGTCGCCGCTCCTCGGATTTCGGTGGCTGTTCGGACTTCCTGTTACCTAGTCGTACGGAGAACGCGCCGATCGACAACGCCCCGCAAAAAAATTTGCGACCCGGTGCTTACGACGCGCCGGCGCCCGGCAATTCCCGGATCGGCCGGATCTCGACGCTGCCATGCCGGGCGGGCGGAATCCTGGAGGCGACCTGGATCGCCTCGTTCAGGTCGGCTGCCTCCATCAGATAGAAGCCGGCCAGCTGCTCCTTGGTCTCGGCGAACGGCCCGTCGGTGACGGTCACCTTGCCGTCGCGCACGCGCAGGGTCTTGGCGGTCTCGACCGGCTGCAGCGCCTCGCCGCCGATGTAGTGGCCGCTGCTGCGCACCTTGTCGCCGAAGCGCAGGCATTCGCCGACCAGCGAATCCCATTCGTCAGGCGGCATGCTGTAGACCTGCTTCTCCTGGTAATAGATCAGGCAGAGATATTTCATCTGAGGCTCCTCGGTAATGGTGGCGTTGGCGGTCGGCAAGCGACGCGGCAACGAAACGGCACGGAAAATCAGCATAGACGGCGCCAGCGACGACGCCATGACGCCGGCAGGGCCATGGCCCTGTCAGTGGATAGTCGTTCGGGACGGGGCCAAATCGACAGCCGGATCGACAGAGGGATCGAAAAGCGGATGGACGCAGGGCATCGACAGAGGCGATCGACCGCAGACGAGTCCGCAGCAGCCGCCCTCGCACCCCGTTATTGCGGCAGTGCGGCAAGCCGCCGTTCGATAAAGCGCCGCTCCGGCCCTTGGCGGACCAGTTCGAGCACCGTCCGATAGGCGGCACGCGCGTCGGCGTAGCGGCCAAGTCGCCGGCACAGGTCGGCACGGGCGGCGTGGGCAAGGTGGTAGTCGATCAGGTCACCGCGGGCCAGGATCGCGTCGACCAGCTGCAAGCCCGCCTCGGGTCCGTCCCGCATCGCAACGGCGACGGCCCGGTTCAGTTCCACCACGGGGGAGGGCTGCAGCGCCAGCAACACGTCGTACAGCGCGACGATTTGCGGCCAGTCGGTCGAGGCGGCGCTGTCCGCTTCCGCGTGCACCGCGGAAATCGCGGCCTGCAGCGAATACGGCCCGAAGCGGCGCGACGTCAGCGCCCGCTCGACCAGCGCGGTGCCCTCGGCGATCAGCGCGCGGTCCCAGCGGCTGCGGTCCTGCTCGTCCAGCAGCACCAGTTCGCCGTCGGACGAGGTGCGCGCGGCCCGGCGCGACTCGTGCAACAGCATCAGCGCCAGCAGTCCCATGACCTCGGGTTCGGGCAGCAATTCGAGCAGCAGCCGCGCCAGCCGGATCGCCTCGCCGGAAAGATCGTGGCGGGTCAGCTGGTCGCCCGAGCTGGCCGAATAGCCCTCGTTGAAGACCAGGTAGACCACGCGCAGCACGCTGTCGAGCCGCTCCGGCAAGTCCTGGCGATCGGGCACCTGATAAGGAATGCGTGCGTCGCGGATCTTGGCCTTGGCGCGCACGATGCGCTGGGCCAGCGTCGACGGCGCGGTCAGGAAGGCATGCGCGATGTCCTCGGTGGTCAGGCCGCAGACCTCGCGCAGCGTCAGCGCGACCTGAGCGTCGGGTGCCAGCGCGGGGTGGCAGCAGGTAAAGATCAGGCGCAGCCGGTCGTCTTCCAGACAGGCATCGTCGAACAGTTCGTCGAAGGCGCGCGTCGCGCTCTCGTCGACGATCGCTTCGACCTGTTCGGTGACGTCGTCCAGCGGGCGGAAGCGGGCCTGGCGGCGGATGCCGTCGATCGCCTTGAAGCGGCCGGCCGATATCAGCCAGGCGCAGGGATTGGCGGGTACGCCGTCACGCGGCCATTGCTCCAGCGCGGCCTTGAAGGCGTCGTGCAGTGCCTCCTCGGCCAGGTCGAAATCGCCCAGCAGGCGGATCAGCGTGGCCAGCACGCGGCGCGATTCGGCGCGATAGATGGCGCCGACCGTGGCTTCCGAAGCCGCGGGGGCGACGTTTCCGGGAGGTACGGCAGGGGTTTCGGACGGTGCGGCGATCGGATCAGGCATCGGTCGTGGTCGGCGAGGCCGCGCGGACCGCGGCTGGCAGAGCGTGCACTGGCGCACGGGCATGCCGATTCTGCGGCGGATGGTTGCCGATGGCAAGGCAGGCCGGACCGTTGTAACAAAGTGCCGTGGTCGGCTGGGGTGCGGCAGAACGGATGGACGCAGCCGACATGCTCCCGTCTGCAAGGAAAGCGCAATCAGGGGCCGTGCGGACACCGTGCGGACACCTATAGTGTTCGAACGTGCAGGCATGGCTCGTGCTTGATATGGCGGCCGCGGGCCGAGTCGAGCCGAACCGTTCGCGCGCGAAAAAACGAGGAGACGCAAAGCCATGGAACGATTCCGGCGCGACTGGCGTGACCATCCCGTCCGGCTGCTGCTCGGCCTGGCGATCAACGGCGGCGGCATGGCGGTGCTGCTGGCCCGGCTGCTTGCCGATGTGTGAGCGCCCGCCGTCGCACGGTCCGCGGGGAAATCGCGATGCCGCCTGACACGACCCCCCCGCCGGATGCCGGCGCGCAGGCCGCGGGGCCGCTCGGCGCCTGGCGCCGCCCGCCCGGCGGCAAGCTGCATTGGCGCCGTCTGCTCGCCTTCCTCGGGCCCGGCTACCTGGTGGCGGTCGGCTATATGGACCCCGGCAACTGGGCCACCGACCTCGCGGCCGGTTCGGGTTACGGCTACGCGCTGCTGTGGATCGTGCTGATGTCCAGCCTGATCGCGATGCTGTTGCAGACATTGGCGGCGCGCTTGGGCGTGGTGTCCGGCATGGACCTGGCGCAGGCCTGCCGGCAGCATTCGGGCAAACGCTCGGCGCTGGCGCAATGGCTGCTGTGCGAACTGGCGATTTGCGCGACCGATCTGGCTGAGGTGATCGGCACCGCCATCGCGCTGAATCTGCTGTTCGGCATTCCGCTGACCTGGGGCGTCGCCGCGACCGTGCTCGACGTGCTGCTGATCCTCGCGCTGCAGCAGCGCGGCTACCGGCAGCTCGAGGCAGTGGTCATCGCGCTGCTGGCCGTGGTGTTCCTCTGCTTCGCAATCAATCTGGTGCTGGTCCAGCCGCAATGGGGCGAGGTCGCGCGGGGCTTCGTGCCGAGCACGCGCGTGCTGACCGACACCAACATGCTGTACATCGCGATCGGCATCGTCGGCGCGACCGTGATGCCGCACAACCTCTACCTGCATTCGTCGATGGTCGGGCCGCAGCGGATCCGGCGCGGCCACGAAAGCATCGGCACCACGCTCGCGTATTACACGGTCGACATCATGCTGGCGCTGGTGATCGCCTTCTTCATCAACGCCGCCATCCTGGTGACCGCGGGTGCGGTGTTCCATGCCGGCGGCATGCACGAGGTCAACGACCTGCGCGCCGCCTACCAGCTGCTCGGGCCGCTGACCGGCACCGCCATCGCCAGCGTGCTGTTCGGCATCGCGTTGCTGGCGTCGGGGCAAAGCTCGGCGGTCACGGCGACGCTGGCGGGGCAGATCGTGATGGAGGGATTCGTCAAGCTGCGGCTGCCCGCCTGGGCGCGCCGGCTGCTGACGCGCGGCATCGCGGTGGTGCCGGCGATGTTCGTTGCGCTCGCCTACGGCGAAGCGGGCATCGGCCATTTGCTCGTCCTGAGCCAGGTCATCCTGAGCCTGCAATTGCCGTTCGCGGTGGTGCCGCTGATCTGGCTGACCAGCCGCCGCTCCGTGATGGGGGCCCACGTCAACAAGCCGTGGGTCACGGTGCTGGCAGTGATCGCGGTGACGCTGATCATCGGCATGAACGTGACGCTGCTGGCGACGACCGTATTGCCGTAGCGATCGCCATCGCCAAGGCCGGCCAACACCGATGGGCGTTGCCGACATCCAAAGGAAAAAAGGCGGCCGATGCGGCCGCCTGGTTCTTCATCGCCCAACAACTCACGAGCGCAGCCGTTCAGGCCTGCCCCGGGGGAGTCTTTGGCGAACGCGATGCCGCGCCACCTGCACCGCCTGCGTCCGGCGCGCCGGTGTCGGTCGGCAGCTCGGACTCGTCGACGCTGCCCAGGTCGGCGCCGGTCACCGGATCGCTGTTGACGTCCGACTCGGTGCGCATCGCCGCCGCTTCCACGGCGCTGGCCTGGGTCGGCTCGAGCTGGACTTCCGGCATGCCGCTGCCGCCATCGACCGCCGGCGGGGGATTCTCGACGAACTCGAACGTCGAATCGGCATTCCACGGGCCGCGCAGCGCGTCGCCCTGCGACATCTTGTAGTAGACGCTGGCGAACTCGGGCATCGGCGGCGCCTTGCCCGGCGGGAAGCTGGGCTGGATCGAGTACAGGGCCTTTTCGAACGACTTCTGGTGCGACACCTCGCGCGTCATCAGGAAGCCCAGGGCTTCCTGCACGCCAGGGTCGTCGGTGACGTTGATCAGCCGCTCGTAGATGATCTTGGCGCGGGCCTCGGCCGCGATATTCGAGCGCAGGTCCGCGGTCGGCTCGCCGATCGTGTCGATATAGGCCGCGGTCCACGGCACGCCGGCGGAGTTGGTCAGCGGTGGGCCGCCGCCATACAGCAGCTGGGTCACGTGGCTGTCGTTGCCGGGCCCGGACAGCGAACGATAAAGTTCGGCTTCCTGCTCGACGCCCTCGGCCAGCTGGCCCTTGGCTCCCTTGTTCAGCATCGCGACGATCGATCCGATGACCTCCAGATGGCTCAGTTCCTCGGTCGCGATATCCAGCAGCATGTCCTTGCGGCCCGGGTCGTCCTCGGCCAAAGCCTGCGTGAAATACCGAATGGCGGCCGCCAATTCGCCCTGCGGACCGCCGAACTGCTCGAGCAACAGATTGGCCAGACCCGGATCGGGCCGCGCTACGCGTACGGTGTACTGCAATCGTTTGTTGTGAATGAACATGGGGATCCTCCGATCTCGGTCAACGGACATCAAACAGGGACTCAAGCGGTACTTCACGCCGCATGGGCGTGGGTTGCGCTGCAATGCCCATGCCCGCAGCGGGGACCGGCGCGGAGAATCGCCGTCGTGGGCACCGGCCGCCGGAGCGGCCGGCGCGAGATCAGGGCAGGGTGGAGGCCCTATCGTAGTTGCGGCTCGGTGAAATTCGGCAATCGTGTAAAACTTTCGCCTTTGACTCTGTGCCGGGCGCGATGTCGCAAGCAGGCAACGCTCGCGCTCAGTCGGGGCCGAGTCGCTTCAGCGCGCCGCCTGCGTCACCGGCAAGGCCTTCAGATGGAGATAGAGCGCGGTCAGATCGGTGTCGCTCATCTTGCTCAGGCTTTCGAACGGCATCACCTTGCTGACCTCGGTGCCGTCCGGCCGCACGCCGGTGCGCATCATCTCGATAAAGCGATCCGGCGTGCGGTAGCGCAGCATCACGGCACCCGGCCGCAGGTCGGCGGCAGCGGGCCAGTCGGGCGGCGCACCCGCAATCTTGCCGCCAGCGAGGTCGGTCCCGTGGCAGCCGATGCAGGCGTTGGCGACATAGGCGCCATACGCCGCGGTGGGCGCGGGTTCCAGCGCAGGCGAGGGCGGCCGGCTGTGGTCGATCTTCGCGGCGGCGTCCTCGATCATGCCGAAGCCGTAGAGCACGCGCGCCATCATCGGCAGGCGGATCTCGGTCATGCCGCTGAGCAGCGGCGGCAGGCTGCGCATATAGGCGACCAGCGCCGACAGGTCTTCGTCGCTGAGCTGGTTGTAGTCCTCGCTCGGCATGATCATCAGCGGCCGGCCGGAGGGCGCGACGCCGTGGCGGATCGCCAGCACCCAATCCCGTTCGCGATAACGCGCGACATCCGGATTGCCGGCGGTCACGTTGGGCGTGCGCACGAACATGCCGCCCGGGTCGTTGATCATCACGCGGCCACGGCCGTCGGCACCGTGGCATTCCATGCAACCGCGCGATTCATAGAGATATTTGCCGCGCGCCAGGGCTTGCGCGTCATCGCGATAAGCGACGGGAACCGCTGGCACATGCACGCGCCGTTGGGCCTTGCGTTCGGCCAGCAGAATGCCGGTCGCCAGCACCAGGCCCGCAACGACCGCCAGTCCGGCGATCGTCCAACCCGCAATACGGAACACGCGCTTCATCGTCGCCCCTGTCGATGCGGAAAGGCGATATTGCAGCGATGGCGGTGCTAGCGGTATGTGCGCGAGCGCACCAAGGGGGCGGCCGGGCGCGATGGGCACGCCATGCGGCAGGAGGGAAAAGCGAAAGGCAGTTGGTTTCCGCGGTAGCGGCCTTGCGGACATGGCGCAAAGATGGCAGCCCCCATGTCCTCAAGGAGAGTTATCAATGTCCCCCATTGCCATCCACGCCCAGCGGCCTTTCGACATGCCGCCGGTCCTGCCCCAGGCGAAGTCCCCCGTTCGGCGTTACGCGATGTCGCCGCAGGATGCCGTCAACGTGCTGCTGATGAACCTGCTGATCGCCAACCTGACCGCCAATGCATTTGCGCCCCGGGCAGCGGCGCCGATCCAGATCAATGCGGTCGTGCTGGTCGACAATGCCGGCAAGCTGTCGGCGGCCATCGTGGTGCTGTGGCCGGCGCGGAATCCCGAGCCGGAACCGAAGCAGCGCGACGATCGGCAAAGCGAGCGCGCCAGACAGCAGCGTCATCGGCCCGAACCGTCGCACAGCACGTCGCAGCCGCAGCGGGCCGAACCGTCGCACAGCGCACCGCCCCCGCAGCGGCCCGAACCATCGTACAGCGCGCCGCCCCCGCAACGACCCACCACTGCCGTCAATCCCCACGCGCCCGACGGATGGAGCTATGACCGTCTGCCGCACGAGATCCTTGGGCTGAACGCCGGCGAGACCGATGTCGCGAAGATCGGCAAAGCGTTCCGGGCGGCCTCGCTGAAGGCCCATCCCGACAAGGGCGGCACTCAGGAGGCAATGCAGGCGGTGTCCGCGGCGCGGGACTTCATGCAGGCCCAGGCCGAACAGGCGACCGCAGGCTCCGCTGCCCGCTAAGCGGCTTCTCACCAAGCGGCTGCCCACCAGGCGGCAGATAGCATAGGCGCCCCGAGGCGCCAACACTGGCCCGTCCAGCGCAACACGCGGACGGGCCAGTCTGTTTTCGGTCTGCTCTCAGTCGACCTGCGCGCCCGAAGCCTTGACGATGCGCGCCCACTTGTCGATATCGCCCTTGAGCTGCGTCGCGAACTGCTGAGGCGTGGCGGACAGGGCTTCGGCCCCTTGCGCACCGAGCTTTTCGCGCAGCGCGGGGTCGGCCAGCGCGGCCTGCATGGTCTGCGCCAGCTTCTGCGTGATCTCCTTCGGCGTCCCCTTGACCGCGAACAGGCCGACCCACAGGTCGCCGCTATAGCCGGGCACCGTCTCGCCGATGGTCGGGATATCGGGCGCGAACGGCGAACGCCGGGCCGAGCTGACGCCCAGCGCGCGGACCTTGCCGGCCTTGATGTGCGGCAACACCGAAGGCAGGCTGGCGAACGCCATCGGCACCTGGTTGCCCAGTACATCGTTCAGTGCCGGTGCCACGCCCTTGTAGGGCACATGCTCCAACTGGATACCGGCCATGCTGTTCAGCATCTCGCCTAGCAGATGGTTCAGCGTGCCGTTGCCGGCCGACGCAAAGCGATACTGGCCCGGTTTCGCCTTCGCCATCGCGATCAGTTCGGGCAGCGACTTCGCCGGGAAGGCGGGATTGACCACCAGCACGTTGGGCACGGTCGCGACCAGCGCGATCGGCTCGAAGTCCTTGATTGGATCGAATGGAACCTGGCGGTACAGCGACGGATTGATCGCCTGCGTGCTGCTGATCGTCATCAACAGCGTATAGCCGTTCGGCGTCGCGCGGGCCGCGAACTGCGTGCCGATATTGCCGCCGGCGCCGGGACGGTTCTCGACGATGACCTGCTGGCCGAGGCGCTGCGACAGATCGGCGGCCACCAGCCGGGCCACGATGTCGTTCGTTCCGCCCGGTGCTTGCGGCACGATCATCTGAATCGGCTTGCTGGGCCAGTGATCGGTCGGGGCCGCGGCGCCGGCCGGCGTGGTGCCGATCCACGCCACCGCCGATACGACGCAGGCCAGGGCCTGACGAATGCCTTGCATGATGTCTCCTCCTTGTTGACGCGCACCTCGGACGCGCGCCTCGGTTGCGATGCGCGAGCGACTTTACCGAAGGAGAACCACGGCGAGAAATTCAATCTGCGACTACGGGCATA
This sequence comes from Cupriavidus gilardii, assembly GCF_013347325.1. NCBI lineage: Bacteria > Pseudomonadati > Pseudomonadota > Betaproteobacteria > Burkholderiales > Burkholderiaceae > Cupriavidus > Cupriavidus gilardii. The sequence continues at coordinate 1,452,582 of NZ_CP054626.1, forward strand.
AGCGCCGCTTATCGGCGGCTTGACGCGCGTATCACGGCCGGCCTTACTTCTCGAGGAAGGGCAGCGCGCGCGCCAGCAGCACGTCGGGCGCTTCCTCCGCGATATAGTGCCCGCACGGCAGCGGGCCGCCGTCGACGGCGGATGCCACGCGCTGCCATTCCTGCAGCGGCTGGAAGCAGCGATGGACCACGCCCTGTTCGCCCCACAACACCAGCAGCGGCATCGTCAGACGCTTGCCAGCCTCGCGATCGGCGCGGTCGTGCTCGAGATCGATGCCGGCGGCCGCGCGATAGTCCTCGCAGACGCCATGCGCGGCGCCGGGCAGCGCGGCGCAGCGCTCGTATTCGCGCAGCGCACGCGGATCGAACGGGCCCAGCCCGGCGCTGCGGCCGCCCATCAGGTCGCGGATATAGCGCGACGGATCGGCCTCGATCAGCCGCTCGGGCAACGGCGCCGGCTGGATCAGGAAGAACCAGTGCCAATACGCGCGGGCAAATGCCTCGGTGGTCTGCTCGTACATCGCCAGCGTGGGCGCGATATCGAGCAGCACCATGCGCTCGACCGCGTCGGGGTGGTCCATGCCGAGCCGATGGGCTACCCGTGCGCCGCGGTCGTGCGCCAGCACGCGAAAGCGCTCGAATCCAAGCGACTGCATCACGCGCAGCGCGTCGCGGGCCATCGTGCGCTTGCTGTAGTTGCCATGGTCGGCCGTGCCGGCAGGCTTCGACGAGTCGCCATAGCCGCGCAGATCGCACGCCACCACGGTGAATCGCTGCGCCAGCGCCGGCGCGACCTTGTGCCAGATCGCATGCGTCTGCGGATGGCCATGCAGCAGCAACAGCGGCGGCCCGTCGCCGCCGACGACGGCATGGATTGTGACCTCGCTGTCGGTCTCGACGTCGATGCTGCGGAATTGCGGAAAGAGGGAAAGGTCCACGGCGCGATCTCCGAACGGGAATCGCGCCATTCTAGTGCGTCGGCGGTACGCGATTGGGCGCCTGCCAGGCAACACAAGGCTAACTGGCAGGAAACAACGGCTGGAGGACGGGGCCTGCGCCGCAGTGCCGCCGGTGCGCAGCCGACATCGATCAGGCCGCCAGCACCTCCGAATTGACCAGCCGCAGCGTCTGCGGATGCGTCAGCGGAATCTCCGCCGCGCGCAGCCGCTTCAGGATGTCGAACAGCAGATCGCTCTTGGTGCCGCCGGCGATGCGCGGGCTGGAGACGAAGCCGGTCACGGTCAGCGTGATGCCGTTCGGCGCCAGCTGGCTGAAGGTCACCGACGGCGCCGGATGGTCGAGGATCGTCTCGTTGTCGGCGTAGGCGGCGAGCAGCATGTCGCGGACCTCCTCGGGATCGATGTTCAGCGGGAAGGTCAGCGTCAGCGAGGCCACGCCCAGCGTGCTGTTGTTCATCGTCACGTTGCGCACGCTCTGCGAGATCAGCTGCGAGTTCGGCACGATCATGGTCGAGCGGTCGCCCAGCTGGATCTCGGTGGCGCGCACGCTGATGCGGCGGATATCGCCCTCGACGCCCCCGATATTGACCATGTCGCCGACCTTGACCGGCCGCTCGGTCAGCAGGATCAGCCCCGAGATGAAGTTCTTGACGATCTCCTGCAGGCCGAAGCCGATGCCGACCGACAGCGCGCTGACGATCCAGGCCAGGTTGTCCCAGCGCACGCCGAGCAGCGACAGCGTCATCAGCACCAGCAGCACGTAGCCGATATTGCTGAACAGCGTCACCAGCGAGGCCCGCATGCCCGGCTCCATGCCGGTCTTGGGCAGCAGGTCCGCATCGAGCCAGCGGCGCACCGAACGCAGGATATAGACGCCGACGCCGGTGGCGATCACCGCGTTCAGGATGCGCTCGGGCATGATGTTCATCGCCCGCAGCTTCTCGCCGCCCAGCACCATCAGCAGGCTGTCGAGCAGGTCCTTGGGCGTCGTGCCAAAGCCGCCGGTCAGCAGCGCGATCACCGCCAGCAGCAACAGCAGGCTCGAGCCGAGCCCCGACAGCACGGTCGACACCTGGTCCAGATGGCTGTCGCCGAGCCCGAACAGCTGCTTGATGATGCGGCCGCTCGAATAGTTGACCGAGAACAGGCTCTCGCAGGCATCGCGCGTCAGCTTGGTCAGCAGATACAGGCTGCACAGCACGATGTCGAACCAGACGATCTCGTAGGTCAGGAAGCGCGCGAAGGTGATATAGCCGGTCAGCAGCGCGGCCAGCGTCACGACGATGGTGACCGTCAGCCCGGCCAGCACGATGCCGGTCAGCGTCGAGCCGCTGCCCGGCCGCTCGCCGGCGGCGACCAGCGCGGCGCGCACGCGGTTGGCCCGCAGCAGCGCGGCGCCGATCGTCAGCGTCACCACCAGCGAGACCAGGCCGCGCCCGAACAGCGTGACCTGGACGCTGGTATCGATGGTTCGGTTCAACTGCTCGATGGTGCCCGCCAGCAACAGCAAGCCCGCCAGCACGATGGGGAAGGGCCGCAGCGCGCGGGCGATGTCGTCGTGCAGCGACGGCAGGCGCCAGGTCGGATGGCGCGTGCACAGCAGCGCGCGGCCCAGGCCGGCGATCAGCGCGCTGGTCATGGTCAGCTTGATCAGCTCGTCGGCCAGGTCGCGCATCGGCTCGGACAGCTCGTAGTCGCGGGTGAAGGCGAACAGCACGACGCGCACCGCCAGCGCGGTCGTCAGCACCGTGGCCAGCGCCGTCGACAGCGCCAGCGCGCTGCGCCGCAGCCGGTGCTCCGGCAGCCTGTGCAGGCAAACCCATGCCATGCCGCGCTCGATCAGCCGGCGGCCCAGCGACCAGACCGCGAAGGCCAGCGCCAGCAGCATCACCGTACCGGTCCGGTGTTCGGCGTCCCAGGCCTGTTTCGCCATCGGCGTGACCAGCGAGCGCAGCGACTCGAAGCGCTGCCGGTCCTGGCGGCTCGGGTCGAATGCCGGCATCCAGAAGTCGCCGCTGAGGATGCTGTTGGAGCGCAGTGCGACCTGGTCCTTCAGATGGCCGCGCTGCAGCTTGGCGATCTGCTCGGCCAGATTGCCCAGGCTTTCCTTGTCCTCTTCGGCCTTCTTCAACTGATCGTCGAGCGCCTTGGCGCGCCCGTTCAGCTCGGCGCGCTGCCGGGCCACCGCGGGCGCCTCCGATGCGCTGCCATCGGCCGGGGGCGGGCCCAGCAGATCGATCTGCGCCTGTACCTTGGCGCGCTCGGCCACCAGCGTGCCGCTCAGCGTATCGACGTCGGCCAGCAACCGGTGCACCGCGTCGTCGAGCTCTGTCAACTGGTTGCCGCTGGTGTCCTTGGACGCTTGCTGCTTGATGCGGTCCTGTTCGGTCTGCAGCCGCTTGAGCTCCGCGCTGGCCGCGGCGGCGGAGAACGGGGCGGCGGGCTTGTCTTCGGTCTGGGACGGCTCGTCCGCGCCAAACGCCGCGGGCGCCGCGGCGGGTAAGCAATGCAAAAAGACGATCAGCAGCAGGCTGAGCGCCATTCCGGGAAGTCGACGCATGTAGGGAGCACCTTTGAGCCGGCGCCTGCGGGCGCCGGACGTTGCCGTGGGGTCATCCGATGCGTGCCGGACGTCGCGCCATGCCGCGGGAAGTGGGCAAGGCCATGAGGGCGTCGCAGCCAACGCGAATGGACGCCGCCGGCACCGGAAAGCCCGGAATTATACATACGTCGTCGAACGCGACTGCAAAAGTGGCTAATTATCCTCTATCTTGCTCGATGGTAGGTGTCGATGCCAGCGGGCCGGTGCCATCGCACTAGCGCCGGAAGCGCTCCACCACCGCCAGCAGACGGTCGCAGGCAGCCGCGACCTGCTTCGGCGGCGCGGTCGCGATGCCCAGCAGCAGACCGGACCGGGAGCGAGCCGGGGACGCATACCAGACCGACAGCGGCGACGGCGCGATGCCGAACGCCGCCGTTTCCTTCGCGATCGCGACATCGGCGCTGCCATCCGGCAGCCGCAGCAGCACGGCCAGTCCGGTCGGGGCCGCCGCGTCGCCGACGCGCGGTCGCAGATGGGCCAGCAGCCCGTCGCGCTGCGATGCGTAGAGCCGCTTGGTGCGCCGCAGATGCCGCAGGTAATGGCCGTCCTGCAGGAACTCGGCGGTGGCAAGCTGGATCGACGATGCCGGAGCCGGCGCGAGACAGGCCGCGATCTCGGTGAAGCGGGACACCAGCGACGGCGGCGCGACGACAAAGCCCAGTCGCAGGGTTGGACTGATGGTCTTGCTGAACGAGCCGATGTGGATCACCCGTCCGGCACGATCCAGCGAGGCCAGTGCTGGCGCGGCACGGCCCTCGAGCCGCAGCTCGCTGAGGTAGTCGTCTTCGATGATCCAGGCGCCTTGCGCCGCGGCCCAATCGAGCAACTGCAGTCGCCGCGGCAGCGACAGCGTGCCGCCGAGCGGGGCCTGCTGTCCGGGCGTCAGCACCGCCGCCGCCGCATCGGCCGCATGCTGGACGCCGTAGTGGACATCGATGCCGTCGGCGTCCACCGGGACCGGTACCGGCGACAGGCCGGCCAGTTCGAGGCCGCGGCGCGTATACGGAAAGCCAGGGTCCTCGGTCCAGACCTTGCGCCCGTCCAGGCCCAGCACGCGCAAGGCCAGGCCGAGGCCGCCGGCGAATCCGCCGGTGATCAGCACCTGCGACGGCGAACACTGAATGCCGCGCGCGATGGCCAGGTAGGCGGCGATTTCGCGGCGCAACGCCGCTTCGCCGCGCGGATCCGGGTAGAGCGCGGCGGCGCCGAGTTCGGCGCGTGCGGCATGGGCACGCACCCGCGAGAACAGCTTGGCCGGAAGGCTCTGCTGGGCTGGCACGCCCATCTGGAAAATCGCCGGCCCCGCCATGAACTCCAGATACTTGTCGATGAACGAGCCGGGATCGGGCCGCTCGTCGGCATCGCCGGCGCGCCGCGCGGGCCGGTCGGCGACCCGGGTGCCGTTGGCGCGAGAGGCAACGACGAGCTGCGCGTCCGCCAGCTTCTCGTAGGCGGCCTTGACGGTGCCGCGTGCGACGCCGAGCTGGGTCGCCAGATCCTGCCAGGACGGCAGCCGCGCGCCGGGCGCCAGCACGCCGTTTTCGATGGCGGTGCCGATGCCGTCGCGGATCTGATCGACCAGCGGCGTCCTGGCGGACCGGTCGAGGGCGAGATGCAGGGGCTGGGTCATCGATGGCTCATGGTCAGGCAACTTCGCGAAGTACGGGACGCAACACATCGCCCTGGTACATCGCCGTAGTACATAGAAATAGATGATTCTTGGTTCTTTTATTTGTACCAGCGCGTGGCCAGAATGGGAACACTTATCTGGAGAGTGTCCCGTGAATATCCGATCCTTGATTGGCCACGCCTGTGCCGCGACGTATGCCGCCGCCGCCGTGGTCTGGAGCGTGTCCGCCTTTGCCCATGGCGCCGGAGAAACCGTCACCGAGAACTTCAATCAGCCGATTTCCAACATTCCCGGCAAGTCGCTGGTTGCGGTGGTGGTGGACTACGCCCCCGGCGCCGCGTCGCCCGCGCATCTGCATGCGGATTCGGCGTTCATCTACGCCTACGTCGTCTCGGGCGCGATCGAGTCGCAGGTCAACGACGGCCCGAGGCGCGTCTACCGGGCGGGCCAGAGCTTCAGCGAGTCGCCCGGCTCGCGCCATCCGGTCAGCCGCAATGCCAGTGCGACGCAGCCGGCGAAGCTGCTGGCCGTGTTCGTCGTCGACACCGAGGACAAGGTGCTGACTACCCCGATCCATTCCTCTGTCACCAAGGAGTCAAAGCAATGAGCAAGCGTCTCGACTACAACCAGATCGCCCCGGCCGGCATGAAGGCCCTGGGCGGTGCCTACGGCTATGTGATGCAGTCCGATCTGTCGCCGGTGCTGGTCGACCTGGTCTACCTGCGCGTGTCGCAGATCAACAATTGCGCCTACTGTCTCGACATGCATACCCGCGACCTGCTGAAGAAGGGCGTCAAGGTCGAAAAGCTCGCGCTGGTGCAGGCCTGGGCCGAGGCCGGCGATCTGTTCGACGAGCGCGAGCGCGCCGCGCTGGCGTGGGCGGAGTCGGTGACGCGCGTCGCGCAGACCGGCGTGCCGGACGCGGACTACCAGGCCGCGCGCGCGGTATTCGACGAACGCGAACTGGTCGACCTGACCATCGCGATCGGCGTGATGAACCTGTACAACCGCATGGCGATCAGCTTCCGCAATACGCCGCAGGCCGCGCTGGCGCAGTAGCCGGTTCGTTCCGCCGTTTCCGATCCATCTCTGGGAGTACCGCCGTGGCCACCGACGAGATTGCAGGCATCGCGATTCCGGACAGCAGGCTCGCCCGCGAAGCCGCCGAGCTGATTCGCGATACCGAGAGCGACCTGCTGTTTCACCACTCCGCTCGGGTCTATTTCTGGGGCAGCCTGCTGGGGCGAAGGCGGAAGCTCCGTTTCGATCCGGAATTGCTCTACGTCGCGGCGATGTTCCACGATATCGGCCTGACTTCGCGCTATCGGGACAGCCAGCTGCGTTTCGAAGTCGACGGTGCCAATTCCGCGCGCGACTTCCTGCGCAGCCACGGCATCCCGAGATCGCGCTGATCCAGGCCGGGGCGGGAATGGATGTGGCGGGGCGCGGGTATGAAGATGTCGGCGACGACGAGCGCGAAGCGGTGATCGCGGCCCACCCGCGCGGACATGGCTTCAAGCACGGCATCATCGACGCGTTTTATGACGGCATGAAGCACCGGCCCGATACCACCTTCGGCACCTTCAACGACGATGTACTGGCGTTCAAGGATCCGAAGTTCCAGCGCGGCAACCTCTGCAGCATCATCCTCGGCTCGCGCTGGCCGGACTGAGGCGGCCGGATCTACCGTCGGCGCTCGTGCCGGCGTGTTCGCTCCGGCAGAAGGCTGCCTTATTCCACCTCGCCGTCGTCGGTGTCGCCGACCTTGGCGTCCTGCTCGTGGCGCATCGCCGCGGCGGTCAGTGTCGTGGCGACCGCCGGCGCGGCCTCCTTGCGCTCGCTGTAGCGGTCGGTCAGATAGTCGGAGCGGTCGCGCGTCAGCAAGGTGAACTTGATCAGTTCTTCCATGACGTCGACCACGCGGTCGTAATACGACGACGGCTTCATGCGGCCGCTCGCATCGAATTCCTGATACGCCTTCGGTACCGACGACTGGTTCGGAATCGTGACCATCCGCATCCAGCGGCCCAGCACGCGCAGCGCATTGACGGCGTTGAAGGACTGCGAGCCGCCGCAGACCTGCATCACCGCCAGTGTGCGGCCCTGGGTCGGCCGAATGCCGCCGCTCTCCAGCGGCAGCCAGTCGATTTGGTTCTTGAAGACAGCGGTCAGCGTGCCATGGCGTTCGGGGCTGCACCAGACCTGGCCCTCCGACCATTCGGACAGCTTGCGCAGCTCGGCGACCTTGGGGTGGTCCGCCGGCACGCTGTCCGCGATCGGCAGCGCGTGCGGATCGAACACACGCGTTTCCGCGCCGAGGCGCTTGAGGATGCGTTCGGCCTCCAGCGTAAGCAGCCGGCTGTACGAAGTGGCGCGCAGCGAGCCGTAGAGCAGCAGGATGCGCGGCGGGTGGGTGCTGGTCTTCGCCGGCTCCAGCTTGCGCGGGTCGGGAATGTCGAGCAGCGACGGCACGACGTTGGGCAGGTCGGCGCTCATCGGCCGACCCTCCGGCCCTGGGCGTCGATGACCAGCTCACCGTCCTCCTTGGCAAACGGACCTTGCTGCGGCGAGGGCAGGATGTCTAGCACCAGTTCCGACGGCCGGCACAGCCGAACGCCAAGTTCGGTGACCACGAACGGCCGATTGATCAGGATCGGGTTCGCCAGCATCGCGTCGAGCAACTGGTCATCGGTCAGCGACGGATCGTCGAGGCCGAGCTCGGCATAGGGTGTGCCCTTTTCGCGAATGGCTTCGCGCACGCTCAGGCCGGCCTGCCGGATCATGCCTTCGAGTTCGCCGCGCGTGGGCGGCGTCTTCAGGTACTCGATGACCGTGGGTTCGATGCCGGCATTGCGAATCATTGCCAGCGTGTTGCGGGACGTACCGCAGGCGGGGTTGTGATAGATCGTGACAGCGGACATGACGTTTTTTATCCGGGGCGTTTCTCAGGAGGCTTCGTACCAGCGTTGCGAGCGATTGACCACGCCGACGACCAGCAGCATGATCGGCACCTCGATCAGCACGCCGACCACGGTGGCCAGCGCCGCCCCGGATTCGAAGCCGAACAGGCTGATCGCGGTCGCGACGGCCAGCTCGAAAAAGTTGCTGGCGCCGATCAGGGCGGACGGACCGGCCACGCAATGCGCCACGCCCAGCTTGCGGTTCAGGAAATAGGCCAGGCCGGAATTGAGCACGACCTGGATCAGGATCGGCACGGCCAGCAGCAGGATGATCAACGGCTGTTCGACGATCGCTTTGCCCTGGAAGCCGAACAGCAAGACCAGCGTCGCCAGCAGCGCGGCGATCGAATACGGGCCGAGCGCGCCGGTCACGCGCCGATACGTCGATTCGCCGCGCGCCAGCAGCAGCTTGCGGATCGCCTGCGCGATCAGCACCGGGATCACGATGTACAGCACCACCGAGACGATCAGCGTGTCCCACGGCACCGTGATCGACGACAGCCCGAGCAGCAGCGCGACCACCGGCGCGAACGCCACCACCATGATGGCGTCGTTGACGGCGACCTGCGACAGCGTGAAATACGGATCGCCCTTGCACAGCTGCGACCAGACAAAGACCATCGCGGTGCAGGGCGCCGCCGCCAGCAGGATCAGGCCGGCCACATAGCTGTCCAGCTGTTCGGCCGGAAGCCACGGCGCAAACAGATGCCGCACGAAGATCCACGCGAGCAGCGCCATCGAGAACGGCTTGACCAGCCAGTTGACGAACAGCGTCACGCCGATGCCGCGCCAGTGGCCCGCCACCTGACCCATTGCTCCGAAATCGATCTTGATCAGCATCGGGATGATCATCACCCAGATCAGCAGCCCGACCGGCAGGTTGACCTGCGCGACTTCCATCGCACCGATGGCCTGGAACACGCCGGGAAACCACTGGCCGAGCAGGACCCCGGCCACGATGCACAGCGCGACCCAGATCGTCAGATAGCGCTCGAAAAAGCCGATGCCGCCGGCCGGCGATATCGTCGCCGTCTGTTCCGCCGCTCGTTCCGCCGCCGTCATGCCTTCGGCTCCACGACGCGCGGCGACGACACCGATACGGTGGAACAACCGGACACCGGGGAACACGGATTGCCGCCGCAGCAGTTCTCCGTCAGGTAGCCGAGCAGCGCATTCATCGTCTCGTAGCGGGCCATGTAGATGATCGAGCGGCCGTCCTGCCGGCTGCGCAGCAGGCCGGCCCGATGCAGTTCCTTCAGGTGAAAGGACAGCGACGAGGCGGGCATTTCCATCAGCTCGGCGATCCGGCCGGCAGGCAGGCCTTCCGGACCGGCCTGGACCAGCATGCGGAAGACGGCCAGCCGAACGGAATGGGCGAGGGCGGAGAGGGCCTCGAGGGCGGTATTGGTTTCCATGTTTCGAATATATTCGAAACATGGAAACCATGCAAGCAAGGCGCTCGGACGACGTGCGCACCACCCGTTCCTGTCCCGGTCGAGGGTGGCGGCGCCACGCCACCTCAGGCGCCGCGGCGCTGCGCCATCCGTTGGCCGATGGCCCGCAACGTCGGCTCGGGCAGGCGGGTCGCAAAGGGAAAGACCTCGCGCTCTTCTCGCTCGACGTGCCGCAGATAGCGCGCGGCGAACTCCGCGAGGGCTTCCGGCGCGGCGCCGGCCGAGCCCTGCTGCACTGCCTCCAGCCACGGCCGGGCCTGATGCCACAACGCGTCCAGCGCGTCGTGGTCGTCCTCCAGCGCCCGCATCGCGGCCGTCAGCGCGTCGTCGCCGAGCGCGCGCAGGGCAGGGAACAGATCCGTTTCTTCATCGGCGTGATGCAAGGGCGCGGCAATCGTGAAGTACCGCACGATGCCGGCTGCCGCGGTGCGCGCCTGGTCGTCCGCACCATGCCGGGCGGTGTGTTCGGCAAGGCGGCCGCACAGCGATGCAAAACGGCGGACCTTGTCGTGGCAGGCGGTCAGCAGTTCGATCGGGGATTCGAAGGAGGGAATGATGGGCGTGTTCGGCAGCATGGCGGGGCTATTATCGCGCTGTCTGCGAGGCACCGCCGCAGGCGACAATCGAGCGCCGTTTTTGCGGCGGGCGGGCAATCTTTACCGCCCGCGTCGGCCTGTACAACGGCAGCCGCTGCATTCCAGTGGTGGCGCAAGGCTTGCTTGGCGTCAATGGATTACCCTGCTGTACGACCGCTTTGGCTCACTCACTGGAGATCAACATGTCCGATGGAAAACTCGGCATCGCCGGCACGACGTTCATTGCCTTTGCCGTGGCCGGGCTCGCGCTGGCCGCTTCCATGTACCTGGCGTACCTCGCAGCGCCGCCGAAGGGGCGCGCCCTGATCCGCGATGCGCTGGATCGCGATTCGGGGGCGGGCCCGCAAGGCTGATGCAAGGCTGATGCAAGGCAGATCGTCCCGATGAAGGCGTTGCGCGACCCCAGGTGCCTGCTGGTTGAAAGCCGCTGGCTTGTCCCCCGGCATTTCGACGGCATCAGTCTCGGCCCGATCGTGCTGCTTCGCCCCGACGTGTCGGCCGGGCTGATCGCGCATGAGCTGGTTCATGTGCGCCAGTTCTGGCGCCGGCCGTTCACGCACGGGCCGCGATATCTGCTGTCGAAGGCCTATCGCCAGGCCTGCGAGGTCGAGGCCTACCGGGCGCAGTTGCAGGCCGCGGGACGGACGCCGTCCCGCATTGCCAATCTGGCGCGCTACCTGGCGACAAAGTACCGGCTCGATCTCGACGAGGAGACAGCGGTGCGGCTGCTTTCCGTCGTTTCCGCCGACGATTCGCCACCGTGATCCCGCCAGCGCCGCCGGCGCGATTCCAGGGTGCCGGCCACGATTCCGGTAGAATCCCGGCCATGTCGCGCGTCGTTGCCATCCTCCTGATGCTGTTGCTGCCGCTGCAGGCCATGGCCGCGGTGGACCGGCAGTTCGCGCACGCCTCCGAGGCCATGCTCGAACACATGGTCGCGCATGCCGAGCATGTGCCGCACCATCACGACGAGGACGGTGCGATGCACGAGGACGACTCGACGGCCTCGGCATCGCATCAGCTGGACTTCGATTTCGCGTCCGGCCTGTACGGCACCGTCGGCCTCGCGTTTTCGGTACCGCTGGTGCCGCCGCGCTACCTGACGCCGTCATTCCTTCCTGGGCCCATTCCCAGTCCCTTCAGCAGTCCGCCTTTACGTCCGCCTCACGCCGCCGCCTGACGGCGGGGAAGCGTTCGTTCCATGTCTGCGCCGCGCCGGCACTGGCGCGGCACCCCGTCGCATCGTCGTTCCGCTTTCGTTGCGTTGGGGTGTTTCATGCAGAAGATATTGCTGTTCATTGCGACAGCCGTCGTGCTGACGCGCATTGCCTGTGCGCAGGCGCCGGCAGGCCAGGCCGCGCCCGCCGACCTGCACGCGCTGTTCGAAGCCGCGTGGGCGCATTCGGTCGCGCTGCAGGCCGCCGAAGGTCGGCGGGGGGAGGCGGCCGCCAGCCGCGTGCAGGCCGACGCCTGGATTGCCGGCCCGCCGGTGGCCGAACTGAGGCATCGCGGTGATCGCCTGGCCGATCGCCGGGGCGTGCGCGAGAGCGAGGTCTCCCTTGGCGTGCCGATCTGGATGCCGGGCCAGCGTGCCGCGCGCGGCGAACTGGCCGATGCGCAGATGGCAGAGGCCGACGCCCGCGCAAGCCTGGCGCAACTGGCGCTGGCCGGCGACCTGCGTGAGCGTGTCTGGGAACTGGCGGCCGCCACCGCCGAGCAGCAGGTGTTGCGCCGCCGCGTGGCGGTCGCGACATCGCTGCGCGACGATGTGGCGCGCCGGGTCGATGCCGGCGACCTGGCCCGCACGGATCTGTTGCTGGCGGACCAGGATCTGCTCGCCACGCGTGCGCTGGTGACCGAGGGACAGTCGCGGCTGAACCAGCTGGCGACGCAGTTGTTCCAGCTGACCGGCGTAGCGGCGCTGCCTTCGCGATACGAAGAGCGGCCCGCTTCGCCGCAGGCCGCGATGACCCATCCCGCAATGGCGGCGGCGGACACTGCGCTGCGGCGGGCGCAGCGGCAGCTGGGCTACCTGCGGAAATCCCGGCGCGACGCACCGGAGGTGGGCGTCTCCTACCGGCGCGATGCGGCCGGCGGCGGCTTGCCGTCCGACCACACCGTCGGCGTGTTTGTCCGCATCCCGTTCGCGACCGACGCGCGCAATTTGCCGCGCGAAACCGCGGCGCACACCGACGTCGCGACGGCGATCGCCGAACGCGACCGAACCGAACGCGTGGTGCGGTCCGAGACGGATGCCGCGCGGCAGGCGCTGACGCTGGCCGACGAGCAGCTGTCCCTGGCCGAGCAGCGCAGCGCGATGCTGGCCGAGCGGGCGCAGCTGCTGCGCAAGACCTTCGACGCCGGCGAGATCGGGCTGCCCGAAGTGCTGCGCGCGCAAAACCAGGCGCTGGAAGCCGAGGCCGAAGCCGCACGCCAGCGTGCGCGTCGGGGCCTTGCCATCGCGCGACTGAACCAGTCCCTTGGAGTGTTGCCATGAACCGCTGTCTCGTTCTAGTTCTGCTGGCATGGGTCTGCGGCGTCGCGCAGGCCGGTCCCGGCGCGCATGGTCCGGACGGACAACACCTGGATGCGCCGGCCGGCCAGGCAAACGTGGCCGTTGCGCCCACTGTCGAGGCCAGTACCGAGACGTTCGAGCTGGTCGGTACGCTGCTCGACGACGAGCTGTCTGTGCTGGTCGATCGCTACGCGACCAACGAGCCCGTCACGGAGGGCACGCTGGAGGTCGAAGCCGGCGACGTCAAGGCGACGGCGAAACTGCACGCGGACCTTGGCGACTTTTCGTTCACCGATCCGGCGCTGCTCGCGGCCCTGCGCCGCCCCGGCGAGCATCCCCTGGTCTTCACGCTGATGACGGGGACCGATTCGGACCTGATCGAGGGTCGCCTTGCCGTGGCCGCAACGGGCGACGACCACGATCACATGGATTGGACCGTTGCCGGCTGGGCCGCGCTGGCCGTGGCAGGCGCGGCCGCGCTCGTCATGGCGATCCGGCGGTTCCAACGGAACCGCCGGAACCATCCGATCCCGCGCCATCCGTCGGCGTGAAGCGACAAGGACGACCCGATGATGAACAAGACTTCGTTCCGGACGCCGGTGGCCTTCGCGCGCATTGCACGGGTAGCACTGGTTGCGCTGGTTGCGCTGATCGGTGCCATTGGCCCGGCCTCTGCCGCGCCGGGCGCCCATGGGCCCGATGGCCAGCATCTCGACGGACCGGTCGCCGGCCCGTCGGCGGCAGGGCTGGCACGGCTGCCGGATGGCAGCGTGCAGGTGTCCAAGCTGGCGCAGCGGCGCATGGGCATCCGTACGCTGATGCCGCAGGCCGGCGATCACCCGCTTGCCGTCGAGCTCAACGGCACGGTGGCGATCGACCCGAACGCCGGCGGTCGCCTGCAGGCGGGCCACCCCGGCTGGATCGAGGCGCCGGCGGGCGGCTTTCCGGTGCTGGGCCAGCGCGTCGGCAAGGGCCAGGTGCTCGCGGTGTTGCGGCACAAGCATGAGCCGTTCGATATCGGCAATCAGCAGGCCCAGTTCGCCAACCTGGAGGCCAACCTGAAGCTGGCGCGGCAACGGCTGCAACGCCTGGAATCGCTGCGCGACAGCATTCCGCGCAAGGACATCGAAGCCGCGCGGGCCGAGGTCCAGAGCCTGTCGGGCCAACGCGCCGCGGTGGCCGCCAGCCTGCATCGGACCGATGTGCTGCGCGCTCCGGTCGCCGGCATCGTCGCGTCGGCCAACGTGATCGCCGGCCGGTACGTCGAGGGATCGGACGTGCTCTACGAGATCGTCGATCCGGCGCGGCTGCTGATCGAGGCGCAAAGCGCCGACGCATCGCTGGCCATGCGGATCCGGGACGGTGCGCTGGCCAACGTCGACGTCGGGGCCCTGCAGTTCGTCGGAGCGGGGCGCAGCCTGCGCAATGGCGCGGTGCCGCTGACGTTCCGGCTCGCCGGCGGGTCGGCCGTGCCGCTGGCGGTTGGCCAGCCCGTCACCGTGGTGGCCCATCTGACCGACACCATCAAGGGCATCGCGTTGCCGAGCGAGACCGTCGTGCGCGGCACGAACAACGAGACGATCGTCTGGGTCAAGTCCGGGACGCAGCGCTTCATCGCGCAGCCGGTACAGGTTCGCGTCCTCGATGCCCGCCGAGTCGTGGTGGTCCAGGGCCTGTCGCCGGAGAACCGCGTGGTGGTGCAAGGCGCGGCCTGGATCAACCAGATCCGGTAGGAGCGGACATGTTCGACTGGATCGTTCGGGCGAGCCTGGGCAACCGCCTGCTCGTATTGGCGCTGGCGGCAATCCTGATGGCCTGCGGCGCCGTGACGGCTGGGCGTACGCCGGTCGATGTGTTCCCGGACCTGGACAAGCCGCTGGTCACCGTCATCACCGAAGCGGGCGGCATGGCGCCGCAGGAGGTGGAGCTGCTGGTGTCGTTCCCGATCGAAACGGCGCTCAACGGCATGCCCGGTGTGACGCGGGTGCGCTCGGTTTCCGGCGTTGGCCTGTCAATCGTCTATGCCGAGTTCGATTGGGGCAGCGACGTGTACCGGAACCGGCAGATCGTATCGGAGCGGCTTGCGCTGGTGCGCGAGCAATTGCCGGGCGGATTGACGCCGATCATGGGACCGGTCTCGTCGATCATGGGCGAGATCATGCTGATCGCGCTGCCGATCGATGCGGCGGCGGTCAGCCCGATGGCGGCGCGCGAGTACGCCGATTTCGTGTTGCGGCCGCGCCTGCTGTCGGTCCCCGGCGTGTCGCAGGTGATTCCGATCGGCGGCGAGGTACGGCAGCTGCGCGTCGAGCCGGACACCGCCAGGATGGCGCAGTTCGAGGTATCGCTTCGCCAGCTGACCGACGCCTTGCGCGACTTCGCCGCCAACAGCAGCGGCGGTTTCCTCGACTTGAATGGCCAGGAATACCTGATCCGCAATCTGGGCCGTACCACGCGCGTGGACGATGTGGCCGGCCTCGCGGTGGCCTACCGGGACGGTGCGCCGGTGCTGCTGCAGCAGGTTGCCACGGTTCGGTACGCGGCGGCGGTCAAGCGCGGCGACGCGGGTTTCAACGGCAAGCCCGCGGTGATCGTCAGCGTGCAGAAGCAACCGGCCGCCGACACCGTCAAGCTGACGCGCCAACTGGAAGCGGCGTTGTCCGAGCTCAGGCCCGGCATGCCGAAGGGGTTGGAGGCGCCGCGCGTGCTGTTCCGTCAGGCCGACTTCATCGAGGCATCGATCGGCAACGTGGTGGAGGCGCTGCGCGATGGCGCGATCATGGTCGCCATCGTGCTGTTCGCCTTTCTGTTGAGCGCACGCACGACGGCCATTTCGCTGATCGCGATTCCGCTGTCGCTGGCGGTGACCGCCCTGGCGTTCCATCTGCTGGGCCAGTCGATCAATGTGATGACGCTGGGCGGACTGGCCATCGCCATCGGCGAACTGGTGGACGATGCGGTGGTCGACGTCGAGAACATCCTGCGCCGGCTTCGGCAGCGCGAGCGGGCGAACGATCCGCCCTCGGTGCTGGAGGTGATCTGGCGCGCCTCGGTGGAGGTGCGATCCGGCATCGTCTACGCGACGCTGATCGTGGTGCTGGTGTTCGTGCCGCTGTTCGCATTGCCGGGCATCGAGGGCCGGCTGTTCGCGCCGCTGGGCGTCGCCTATATCGTGTCGATCCTGGCCTCGATGCTGGTGTCGATGACCGTCACGCCGGTGCTGTCGTATTACCTGCTGCCCGGCATCAAGCGGCTGGAGCGGCCGGACAGTCCGCTGGTGCGCTGGCTCAAGGCGCTGGACTCGCGCGTGCTCGAGTGGTCGTTGCCCCGCGCGCGCGCCGTGCTGGCGGCGGCCGGCATCGTCGCCGTGATCGCGGCGGCGTCGGTGCCGTGGATGCCGCGTGCGTTCCTGCCGCCGTTCAACGAGCGCTCGCTGGTGCTGTCGCTGATGTTCCATCCGGGCACCTCGCTGGCCGAGGCGAACCGCATGGGAGCACTGGCGGAAGCGCTGATCCGGCAGGTGCCGGAGGTCGCGCAGGTGGGCCGTCGGACCGGGCGCGCCGAACTGGACGAGCATGCCGAGGGGGTGCACTCGTCCGAGATCGATGTCGACCTGAAGCCGTCCGCGCGGGGCCGCGAGCAGGTGATGGCGGCCATTCGGACGCAGCTCGCCTCGCTGCCGGCGTCGGTCGCGATCGGCCAGCCGATCTCGCACCGGCTGGACCATCTGCTGTCGGGCGTGCGCGCGCAGATCGCGCTGAAGATCCATGGTGACGACGTCGATACGTTGCGCGGCGTCGCGGAGTCGATTCGAGCCCGCCTGTCGCGGGTGCCCGGTCTGGTCGACATCACGGTCGAGCGGCAGGTATTGATTCCGCAGGTCAATGTCCGGCTCGACCATCGCAAGGCGGCCCAGTATGGGATCACGCCCGGCGACGCGCTCGCCGCGATGCAGACGCTGTCCGAGGGCACGCGCGTCGGCCAGCTGATCGATGGCGTCAGGCGCCACGATGTGGTCGTGCGCCTGCCCGATACCGGGCGCACGCCACAGGACCTGGCCCGTGTCATGCTGCAGTCGCCGCGCGGACCGATACCGCTTGCTGCCATCGCATCGGTGGAGCAGGGCGATGGTCCCAATCAGATCGGCCGCGAGAACGGCCGGCGGCGCATCGTCGTCTATGCAAACACCGACGGCACCGACATGGGCCGCGTGATCGAGGGCGTGCGGGGTGCCGTCACGGGCGCGAGCCTGCCCGGCGGGTACTTCGTCGGCATCGAGGGACAGTTCCAGGCGCAAGAGCAGGCAACCCGGCTGATCGCGCTGCTGGCCGCGATGTCGCTGGCGCTGATCTATCTGGTGCTGTATTCGCGTTACCGCTCGCACCGGCTGTCGCTGATCGTGATGGCCAATATCCCGTTCGCGCTGATCGGCAGCGTCGTCGCGATATGGGCGACCGGGCTCGCGCTATCGGTGGCCTCGATGGTCGGCTTCATCACGCTGACCGGCATCGCGAGCCGAAACGGCATCCTGAAGGTCAGCCACTACATCAATCTGTGCCGCCTCGAAGGCGAGCCGTTCGGCATGCCGATGATCGTCCGCGGCTCGCTGGAACGGCTGACGCCAGTGCTGATGACCGCGCTGGTCGCCGCGTTCGCGCTGACGCCGCTGCTGCTTGCGGACGATGCGCCGGGCAAGGAGATCCTGCATCCGGTGGCGGTGGTGATTTTTGGCGGCCTGATCAGCTCGACGCTGCTCGACACGGTGTTGACGCCGCTGGCGGTCTGGTTGTTCGGGCGGGAACCGATCGATCGTCTGGTTGCCCAGGCGGGAACGGAAGCGTTTTGACACGACACGACGGCGCGCGCGCGTCGCCGGTCATTCTTTTTCAGGAGAACGGCATGAACCCACGCATTGGCGCGGCACTGGCCGCCATCGGCATCTCGCTCGGCACGCTGTCCGGTGCCGTGATCGCCCACGGCGCGACACCGGCCCAGTATGGCGGCATCGTCCAGACGGCCAGTGACCTGCAGTTCGAACTGGTGGAAAAGGACGGCAGGGTCAGCCTTCATGTCGACGATCACGGCCGCAAGAAGGCCGTGGCCGGGGCGAGCGGCAAGCTGACGGTGCTCGATGGCGCGAGCAAGAGCGAAACCACGCTCCAGCCGGCGCAGGACAACGTGCTGGTGGCCGCCGACAAGATTGCGCTCGCGCGCGGTGCCAAGGCCGTGGCAAAGGTCACCTTCGCCGACGGCAAGACGGTGACCGTGCGGTTCGTGGTCAAGTAGGCTGCAGCGGTCCCGGCAGAGGCGCGGGTCGGCGTGCTGTCGTGGATCAGTTGCGCCCGGCCATCACGCCGCCGTCGACGTCCCAGATTGCGCCGGTGACCCAGCCGGCCTTGTCCGACAGCAGGAAGGCGATCACCTCGGCGACATCCTGCGGCGTGCCGACGCGGCCGATCGGGTGGAAGCCGTTGAAGCCCTGCAGCGCGCTGTGGACCTCGGCCTTCGGGATGAAACCTTCGTAGATCGGCGTCTGCACCACCGCGGGCGACACCGCATTGACGCGAATGCCGTTGGGCGCCAGCTCCATGGCCAGGTGCTGCGTCAGCGAGTGCAGGCCGGCCTTGGCCATCGAGTACGCCGACGACGGCGTGGCGGCGATCGCCTGCTTTGCCCACATCGAGCCGATATTGACGATGGCGCCGGGACGTTCGGCGGCAACCAGATTGGCCGTGACCTTCTGCGTGATGAAGAAGAACGCCTTGTTCAGCTTCATGTACTGGTCGTAGTCCGCTTCCCGATGTTCGAGGAAGGGCTTGGGGAAGAATACGCCGGCCGCATTGACCAGCAGATCGACATCGGCGTGCTGCTCGTCGATCGCCCGCAGCAGCGTGGCGAGGCCTTCGTCGCTGGTCAGGTCCGCCGTCAGCGCGGACACGGGGCCGAGCGCCGCCAGTTCCTTGCGCGCGTCTTCGGTCTTCTCGGGCCGGTGGCCGACGATGACTGCGCTGCCGCCGCCGGCGAGGACCATGCGAGCCGTCTGCAGGCCCATGCCGCTGGTGCCGCCGACCACCAGCAGCTTCCTGCCGTTGAATTGCTTGTCCATTCTGGGATCTCCAAGAAAAGCTATCGAGCCGGCTGGCTCGCAGCCCCCGCGGGGGCGCCTGCCGCCGGGCTGAGCTGAAGCGAATTCTTGGCCGATTTCGCGCGAGCGGCAAACGAGATAAAGTGTGCGGCATCGAAAGAAAAACTTTGCCGACATGAAGTCACTCGTTCATCTGAACGCGTTGCGCGCCTTCGAGGCCAGCGCCCGCCATCGCAGCTTCTCGGCTGCGGCGGAGGAACTGCACGTCACGCCCGCCGCGGTGGGCCAACTGGTGCGCACGCTGGAGGAGTGGCTGGGAACGCCTCTGTTCCTGCGCGGCAGCAGCGGGCGCGCTCGCCTGATGCCCACCGATGCGGCCGAGCGGGCATTGCCGGACATCCGCGCGGGGCTGGACCGGCTGGCGTTAGGTCTGGAGCGGCTGAAGGAGGGCGCGATCAGCGGGGTGCTGACCGTGACCGTCAGCCCGGCCTTTGCCGCCAAGTGGCTGCTGCCACGGCTCGATCGCTTCCAGGCCGCCTGCCCGGACACCGATGTGCGGCTGGAGACCAGTCTGAAGCCGGTCGATTTCGTCGCGCAGCGCATCGATATCGGCGTGCGCTATGGCGGCGGCAGCTGGCCAGGACTGGTGGCTGACAAGCTGATGGATGAGGAGGTCTATCCGGTCTGCTCCCCTGAACTGCTGCGTCGGCGCCGGGCTCCGCGCGAGCCCGGCGATCTGGCGCGGCAGACCCTGATCCACGATCTGTCGATGGACGGCCACGCGGGATTTCCATCGTGGGAGGTGTGGCTGCGCAAGGCAGGCGTGACCGACGTGCCAACCACGCGCGGCTTGAAGATCAACAACTCCGCTGCCGTGCTGCAGGCAGCGATCGACGGGCAGGGCGTGGCGCTGGCCCGCAGCGTGATGGCGCATGACGATGTCGCGGCCGGACGCCTGGTACGGCTGTTCCCGAAGACGACGTTTCCGTCGGCGCTGGCGTACTACGTCGTCTATCGCACCGAATCCGCGAACCTGCCGCGGCTGGTGGCGTTCCGCGAGTGGTTGCAGCGCGAGGCAACGGCCCGGTCGAGGTGAGCATCGGCGCGCCGCCGAGCAGGGGGTTCAACTGCCGAAGTAGTTCAGCCCCAACGCGCCCTTGACCTCGGCGAGCGTCGCGCCGGCGGTTTCCCGCGCGCGCATGGTGCCTTGCCGCAGGATGTCCAGCACGCCCGCGCGGTCGCGCTCGAACTCGCGGCGCCGCTCGCGGATCGGCGCGATCAGCGCCTGCAGGCGCTCGTCGAGCCGGCGTTTGACGACGCTGTCGCCGAGGCCGCCACGGCGATAGTGGGCCTTCATCTCTTCGACGGCGACGGTATCCGGATCGAACGCGTCGAGGAACAGGAACACGACATTGCCCTCGACCTGGCCCGGATCGCTGACCCGCAGATGATTCGGGTCGGTGTACATCGCGTGGACCGCCTTGGAAATCTCGTCAGGCGTGGCACCGAGCGTGATGGCGTTGCCGAGCGACTTGCTCATCTTCGCCTTGCCGTCGATGCCGGGCAGCCGCGGCACCTGCGACAGCACCGCCCGGCATTCGACCAGCACGTCGCGTCCGACCGTCTGGTTGAAGCGGCGTACCAGCTCGTTGGTCTGCTCGATCATCGGCTGCTGGTCGTCCCCGACCGGCACGAGGGTCGCCTTGAAGGCGGTGATATCGGCGGCCTGGCTCACTGGATAGGTCAGAAAGCCGGCAGGGATGTCGCGCTCGAAGCCGCGCAGCCGGATTTCTTCCTTGATGGTCGGATTGCGCTCGAGGCGGGAGACCGTCACCAGGTTCAGCAGGTATTGCGTCAGTTCGGCCAGCTCGGGCACCTGCGACTGGATCACGATGGTGGACTTGTCGGGATCGATGCCGACGGCGAGATAGTCGAGCGCGACCTCGACGACGTTCTCGGTGACCTTCTGGTGGCGGCCGACGTTGTCGGTCATCGCCTGCGTATCGGCGAGCAGCAGGAACTGCTTCGCTTCGTGCTGGAGCTGCACGCGCGAGCGCAACGAGCCGATGTAGTGGCCGAGGTGAAGCGGACCGGTGGTGCGGTCGCCGGTCAGGATGACAGGTCGGGAAGTCGTGGTCATTCGATGGTGTTCCGGTTGTCGACACCACCAGCCACTGTGCGCAGATACGAAAATGCCGCCAGCAGGCTGGCGGCATCGCGTTTTCGAGGTACGTGTGGAAACGGGCCGCCTGGGTCAGGCGCGCCACCAATATTGCCGGGAAGGCGTGTTGTGCCTCGCGCAGGCCTTCATATTGGGCTTCTATTGGGCTTCGTATCCATGGGGAGCGAGTATAGCGCAGGGAAGGAGGATCAGCCTGAGCGGCCCGATCCGCCCGCATGCCCCGGCGAGGGCCGCCATGGCGGTTTCTACGGTGTTGCCGCGATCGATCGGCCTGCATATGCTCGCGGTATGCCACCTCCGGGGCCGATCGCCAACCATGACCTCGCATCAGCAACCGCCGAAGACCCCGCCCGCATCGATCGATGCCACACCGGGCGCCAGCCGGCCCGGCTACACCCTGCGGCAACTGGTGCTGTATTTCCTGCGCCTTGGCACGCTGGGCTTCGGAGGACCGGTAGCGCTGGCCGGCTATATGCACCGCGATCTGGTCGAATCCAGGCAATGGATTGGCGAGGCCGACTACAAGGAGGGCTTGGCGCTGGCACAACTGGCGCCGGGGCCGCTGGCCGCGCAATTGGCGATCTATCTCGGCTACGTGCACTACCGCATCGTGGGGGCGACGCTGATCGGCATCGCCTTCGTGCTGCCGTCGTTCCTGATGGTGGTGGCGTTGGGCTGGGCCTACGTCCGCTTCGGCGGCCTGACGTGGATGCAGTCCGTGTTCTACGGCGTCAGCGCGGCCGTGATCGGCATCATTGCCATCAGTGCGTACAAGCTCACCAGCAAGAGCGTCGGCAAGGACAGGTTGCTGTGGGCCGTCTACCTGGTGCTGGCGGCGGTGACGGTGATCACCGAGTCGGAGATGGCGTGGTTGTTCCTGGCCGCAGGCATTCTGGTGTGGTTCTGGCGCGCGCCGCCCCGATGGCTTCCCAACCGGCTGAACGCGGCAGCCGCGGCGCCGATTGCTGCCTCGGGCGGCTTGCTGAGCGCGATCGATTGGCCGCTGCTGACGCAGATCGGGCTGTTCTTTGCGAAGGCCGGCGCCTTTGTGTTCGGCTCGGGGCTGGCCATCGTGCCGTTCCTGTACGGCGGCGTGGTGACCGAACACCAGTGGCTCAACGAGAGGCAGTTCGTCGACGCGGTGGCCGTGGCGATGATCACGCCGGGCCCCGTCGTCATCACGGTCGGCTTTATCGGCTATCTGATTGCCGGACTGCCCGGCGCGTGCGTGGCCGCGGTCGCCACCTTCCTGCCGTGCTACCTGTTCACCATCGTGCCGGCGCCGTACTTCAAGAAATACGGCAAGTTGCCCGGTATCCTCGCCTTCGTCGACGGCGTGACCGCGGCGGCGATCGGCGCCATTTCGGGGGCGGTGATCGTGCTGGCCAAGCGTTCGATCGTCGATGTGCCCACCGCCCTGGTGGCGCTGATCACCATCGCCTTGCTGCTCAAATTCAAAAGGCTGACCGAACCGGTGGTCGTCTTCGGTGCCGCCGTGATCGGTCTGGTGGCCTATCCGCTGCTGCATCACTGAGCCGGCAGACAGTCGGTGCCGGCTCCGCTCGGCACAGGGAACGCAAGCGAACCGGCCGGCTCGGGGCGCCATACCGGAAGGCTCGGCTATTGGAACCGGATATACGGATTTGTTATACCATCGGGGCGGCCGCGCGCCACGAGCGCGGCATGTCTTTCCGTTCTGCGTCCCCCGATCGAAGTCCGTACCTGGCATGAAGTTCAAGGAAATCAGTGCGTTCCAGGCCGTGATGCGCTCCGGCTCGATGACCGCGGCAGCGGCCGAACTCTATACCTCCCAGCCCAATATCAGCCGGATGATTGCGCAGCTCGAGCACTCCACCGGGCTGACGCTGTTCGCGCGCAATGCCGGCCGGCTGACGCCGACCGAGGAGGGATTGGCGTTCCTGCGCGAGGTGGAGCGCGCGTTCGTCGGCCTCGAGGCGTTGAAGGACGCCGCCCGCAATATTCGCCAGTTCGGCAAGGGCCGGCTGCGCATTGCCGCGGTGCCATCGCTGGCGATGACGGTGCTGCCGCTGGTGCTGCAGCGTTTTCATGCCGAATTTCCCGACGTCAACGTCGCGATGGAGACCGGCAGCACGCAGCTGGTCGCCGACCGCGTCGGCAGCCGCTACTGCGACTTGGGACTGGTGTCCTTCCTGCCGCCGGCCGCCGTGACCGAGTCCCAGCCCATCGCGCAGCTCGCCGGATGCTGCGTGGTGCCGCCCGGGCACCGGCTCGCCGAACGGGAAGTCATCACGCCCGCGGACCTGGCCGGCGAATCGTTCATCTCGATGAGCCACGGCGATGGCCTGCGCGCCGCCGTCGACGCCGCCTTTGCCGGCGATGACCAGCGCGTGATGCATTTCGAGACGCCCTACGGCGCCACCATCTGCAAGCTGGTGGGTCTCGGGCTCGGCGTGGGCATCGTCAACCCGCTGGTCGCGCGCGAGCATGCCGGCGAAGTGGTGGTTCGGCCGTTTCAGCCGCAGATTCCGTTCGTCAGCTATCTGCTGCTCGCCCGTAATCGGCCCGTCAACGTGCTGGTGGACCGGTTCACCGAGCGGATGATCGAGGTGATCGACGCCGAAATGGCATCGCTGCCGCCGGGCCTATCAGGTTATTGCATGGGAGCCTGACGGACTCGTATTTGCCGCTGCGGTGCGCGCGCCGCATACTCGCTCGAACCGACACACCGGGCCTGGTCGAATCCGGACAGGCGATCCGACCGGTGGCATCACGATTCCTGCGAGACCCACATGAGATTCACCAGGGCCCAAGGCCCGCATCGTTCGCTGCGGAGGCGCGCCTGATGACGGCAGCCTCACCTTCCCGATATCCGTTGTTCGACGTCGCCGTGGTTGGCGGCGGCTTGGTCGGCTCGGCGTTGGCCTATGGGCTGCGCCAGCATGCCGGCTCGATCGCCGTGCTCGACGAGGGCGATATTGCGCTGCGGGCGTCCCGCGGCAATTTTGGCCTGGTCTGGCTGCAGAGCAAGGGCTATGGCATGGGCGCCTACAGCCGCTGGACACTCAAGTCCACGCGGCTGTGGCCGACGCTGGCCGCGGACCTGCTGCAGGAGACCGGCATCGACGTCGCGCTCGAGCAGAAGGGCGGCCTGACGCCGCTGATGGGTGACTACGAGATCGAGGCGCGGCTGGCGTGGGTCAACACGCTGATGTCGCAGCCGGACGTCGAGCCCTATGAGTGGAAACTGCTGGACCACCATCAGGCCGCGTCGCTGGTGCCGGGCCTCGGACCGGATGTGACCGGCGCGATCTGGACCCCGCACGACGGCATCGTCAATCCGCTGAAGCTGCTGCGTGCGTTCCATACCGCCTTCAGCACCAGCGGGGTGCAATACCTGCCGCACCACGGCGTGACCGGCATCGTGCAGCAGGCCGGCGGCGAGTTCGTGCTGACCACCGCCAACGGGGTCGTGCGCGCGCGCAAGGTCGTGCTGGCCGGCGGGCTGCGCAATGGCGATCTGGGCCGCATGGTCGGCATCGATCTGCCGATGGCCCCGCAACGTGGCCAGATCCTGGTCCTCGAACGGACGCGCCGGCTGCTCGATACGCCGATGGTCACGCTGCGGCAGAACGACGAGGGCAGCTGGCTGGTCGGCGACTCGCAGGAAGACGCCGGCTACAACGACCACGTCACCACGCTGCCCGTGCTTGCCACACTGGCCGACCGCGCGGTGCGCACGCTGCCCGCGCTGCGCGACGTGCGCGCGGTGCGCGCCTGGTCCGCGCTGCGCGTGCGCGCCAAGGACGGCTTCCCGGTCTACGAGCAATCGGGCACGCATCCTGGCGCGTTCGTCGTGACCTGCCACAGCGGCGTGACGCTGGCGGCAACGCACGCGCTGCATCTGGCCCCGATGATCGCCGCCGGCGAACTGCCGCCCGAGCTGGCCACTTTCTCGACCCGGAGGTTTCATGTTCCGAAGAATTGACGCGGCCGTCTTGCAAGAGGCGGACCGCAAGGTGCGGGTCACGGTCGATGGTGCCTCGCTGGAATGCCGGGAGGGCGACAGCGTCGCCGCGGCGCTGTTTGCCGCCGGCGTGCTCGCGTGCCGGGATACCGCGGTGTCCGGCGCCGCGCGCGGACCGTTCTGCATGATGGGCGTCTGCTACGACTGCCTGGTGCGCATCGACGGCCGGCCCAACCAGCAGGCCTGCATGACCCCGGTGCGCGAGGGCATGACGGTGGAGCGCCAGCTTGGCGCGCGCGAGGTGGCCGCATGACCGTGGACATCTTGACCTGCGACCTGCTCGTGGTCGGCGCAGGCCCCGCCGGCCTGGCTGCCGCGACCCGTGCCGCCGGGCTCGGTCTGTCGACGGTGCTGATCGACGAGCAGCCGGCGCCAGGCGGACAGATCTATCGCGCCATCGGCAATACGCCGGTGCGCAATCGGGCGATCCTCGGCGAGGACTACTGGCACGGCGAGAGCCTGCTCGAGCCGTTCGTCAGAAGCGGGGCGCGGCATCTGTCCGGCGCCACCGTGTGGTCGATCAATGCCCGCGAAGGGCAAGCCGCTGCCGGCGCCGAAGGGCAGGGCGAGGACCGTCGCGCGGGCTTCGAGGTCGCCTATTCCGTCGCGCGGCCCGGCCAGGATCCGCAGGCCGGGCTGCTGCATTGCCGCCATATCGTGCTGGCGACCGGCGCGCAGGAACGGCCGTTCCCGATTCCCGGCTGGACATTGCCGGGCGTCATCACCGCCGGCGCGGCGCAGATCCTGCTGAAGACGTCCGGCGTCGTCCCGGAGGGGCGCACGGTGCTGGCCGGCGGCGGTCCGCTGCTCTATCTGCTGGCGTGGCAGTACCTGAATGCGGGCGTCAAACTCGAAGCCATTCTCGAAACCACGGACGCCGGCCAATGGCGCAAGGCGCTGCCGCATGCCTGGGGCTTCCTGCGTTCGCCTTATCTCGGCAAGGGGCTGAAGCTGCTGCGCGCGGTCCGCAAGGCCGTGCCGATCGTCAGCGGCGTGACGGCGCTTGAAGCGCTGGCCGGCGCCGACGGCAAGGTCGCTCAATTGCGCTATCAGGCCGGTGGGCAGGACCGCACGATCGCGGTCGACCAGGTGCTGCTGCACCAGGGCGTCGTGCCCAATACCAACCTGTCGCGCGCGGCCGGTGCCGAGCATGCATGGAACGAGCGGCAGGACTGCTGGGAACCCGTGGTGGACGCCTGGGGCGCGACCTCGGTGCCGCACCTGACCATCGCCGGCGATGGCGCCGGCATCGCGGGCGCGGTGGCCGCCGAGCATCGCGGGCGGATCGCGGCGCTGCATGCCGCGGCGGACCTCGGCCGGATCGGCATCGCCGCGCGCGACAGGGAGGTCGCGACGCATGTTGCGGCGCTTGCCAAGGCGACGCGCGGGCGCGAGTTCTTCGAAATCCTGTACCGCCCGCTGGCCCAGTTCCGGCGCCCGGTCGGCGACACGATCGTCTGCCGCTGCGAGGAAGCGACCGCGGAACAGGTGCGCCACGCCGCGCGCATCGGCTGCCAGGGTCCCAACCAGCTGAAGGCATTCCTGCGCTGCGGCATGGGTCCTTGCCAGGGGCGCTTCTGCGGGCTGACCGTCACTGAGCTGATCGCCGACGAGCAGCAGCGCCATCCGCGCGACGTGGGGTACTACCGGCTGCGTTTTCCGACCAAGCCGGTGACGCTCGGCGAGATCGCGACGCTGCCGCAGACGCAGGCATCGCGCGAGGCCGTGGTGCGCTTCAAGAAGTGAAGCGCGACACGGCGATGCAGACCACCGGCCCGCGCCGCGGGCCGGCCTGAACACAGCAACACCACAATAAGCGAGCAAGGCCGGATCGCCCCGAGGGAATGCCGAGTCTTGCCGATTGCACCAGCACAGCGACGAAACCTGAGAGCACTCCCCAACACTACCTATCGAGGTTCAACCATGGCGTTTTCCAAGATTGTCCCGGCTCTCGCCCTCGCACTGGCCGCCACCCATGGCATCGCGCAGGACTTGCCGGCGGGCCCCATCCGGATGCTGGTCGGCTTTGCACCCGGCGGCGGCAACGATGTGATTGCCCGCCTGGTTTCGACGCAGTTTCAGTTGAATACCAAGACCACCGTCGTGGTGGAGAACAAGCCCGGTGGCGGCAGCACGATCGCGACCGCCGAGATGACGCGCGGCAAGCCCGATGGCTCGGTGCTGCTGCTCGGTTCGGTCGGCGGGCAGGCGATTGCGCCGTCGATCTACAGCAAGCTGCCCTACGATCCGGTCAAGGGCGTACAGCCGGTTTCGCTGGTCGCCAAGTCCGCCAACGCGCTGGTGGTCAACAACGATCTGCCGGTCAAGACCGTGCAGGAGCTGGTGGCCTATGCCAAGGCCAATCCCGGCAAGCTGAACGTGACGTCGCCGGGCAACGGCACCATCTCGAACCTGTCGGCCGAGCTGTTCAAGAGCATGGCGGGCGTCTCGATCACGCATATTCCTTACCGTGGCGACGCACCGGCAATGCAGGACGTGATGGCCGGCCAGGCCCAGATGACGTTCGCCAGCCTGCCGTCGGCGAAGGCCGGCGCGGATTCCGGCAAGGTCCGCATTCTGGCGGTCACCAGCACCA
Organism: Cupriavidus gilardii; assembly: GCF_013347325.1. Lineage (NCBI taxonomy): Bacteria > Pseudomonadati > Pseudomonadota > Betaproteobacteria > Burkholderiales > Burkholderiaceae > Cupriavidus > Cupriavidus gilardii. The sequence goes on from NZ_CP054626.1 coordinate 1,480,166, forward strand.
AGCGCGTCGACACGATGCCGAACGTACCGACGATCGCCGAATCGGGCGTGCCGGGCTATGAGGTCGTGTCTTGGTACGGCGTGTTCACCACCGGCGGCACGCCGATGCCGACGGTCAACCGCCTTGCACAGGAAATCGCCGCGGTGATCGCCCAGCCGTCCATCCGCGACGCGATCGCCAAGCAGGGCATGGAGCCGAGCGCGCTCGGTCCGGTCGAGTTCACGCAGCTGGTCAACCGCGACACGCAGAAGTGGGCCAAGGTCGTGAAGACCGTCGGCATCAAGCTGGACTGAACGGCCTGAGGTCCGCCGGCCGGCGGACCTCACCGGCGCGGGGCCGGGCGCGACGCCGGTCCGGTACCGGTCCGGTGGCGCCTGCCGATGTATTCCGTGGCGGAATACATCGCCGACAAAACTTCACGCGGGGCGCCGCGCGCTACTCCATACTCGCTGCATCATCAAACGCAGCGATCGTGGAGGAGCACCGTGAAAATTGCATGCGCATGGATCTTGACGGCGGCCGCACTCGGCATGTCGATGCCGTCGGCACAGGCGGCGTGGCCCGAGAAGCCGATCAAGCTGATCGTACCGACCGCGGCCGGCGGTGCCCCCGACATCGTTGCCCGCCTGTTCGGCGATGCGCTGTCCAAGCGGCTGGGCCAGGCCATCGTCGTCGAAAACCGGCCCGGTGCCGGCGGCAATATCGGCATGCAGGCCCTGCTGCAGGCGCCCGCCGATGGTTACACCATTGCCTACGGCAACAACGCCACGCTGGCGACCAACCGGTTTCTCTATAGCAAGCTGCCGTACGATCCGGACAAGCTGGTGCCCATCGTCGGGCTCGTGACGACATTCAATATCCTGGCCGTCAACAACGCACTGCCGGTGAAGTCGGTGCGCGAGCTGATCGCCTATGCGAAAGCCAATCCCGGCAAGCTGTCGATGGGTTCCGCCGGCAACGGCACGACCAGCCATCTGGGCGGCGAGTTGTTCAAGACGCTGGCCCATCTCGATATCGAGCACGTGCCATACAAGGGCAGCACCCCGGCGCTGCAGGACCTGGTCGGCAACAACGTGCATCTGATGTTCGACAACGTGCCTTCGATCGGGCCCTATGTCAGCAGCAACAAGGTGCGCGCGCTCGCCGTGACATCGACCAGGCGCTCACCGCATTTCCCGCAGGTGCCGACGATGGACGAAGCCGGCATCAAGGGCTACGAATTGACCGCATGGGCGGGGCTGGTCGGCGCGCCCGGCATGCCGGCCGAGGTGGTGGACCGGCTCAATCGCGAGGTCAATGCGGTGATTCGAGATCCCGGTTTCCGTGCGCAGCTGGACCGGCTCTCGTTCGAGCCGCTGGGCGGATCGCCGCGCGACTTCCAGGCGCTGGTGACATCGGAGACCGTGAAGTTCGGCGAGCTGGTGCGCAAGAGCGGCGCCAAGGTCGATTGAAGGTGCACGGCATGTCATCACATTTCGATCTGATCATCCGCAACGGCGACCTGATCGACGGCAGCGGCGCGCCGCGGCGCTCGGCCGACGTGGCAGTGCGCGACGGCATCGTTGCCGCCATCGGTGCCGGCCTCGACGCCACCGCCGACGAGGTCGTCGATGCCACCGGCATGGTGGTCGCGCCGGGATTCATCGACACCCATACGCACGACGACTGGATGGTGTTCGAGTCCCCGCAGATGCTGCCCAAGGTGACCCAGGGCGTCACCACGATCATTGCAGGCAACTGCGGCATCAGCCTCTTTCCGCTGGTCACCGACAGCATCCCGCCGGCGCCGCTCGACATCATGCGCGGCGGCTTCGTATTCGAATCGGTGCGGGCCTACCGCGAGGCGTTCGCCGCCCGGCCGGCCACCGTCAACGTCTCGGTGCTTGTGGGCCAATCGACGCTGCGCGCGCGCCGCGTCGCCGAGCTGGGACGTGCTGCGACCGACGGGGAGATCGAACACATGCGGCGCGACGTCGAGCAAGCCCTGCTGGAGGGGGCGATCGGCGTTTCCACCGGCACCTTTTATCCGCCGTCGGCGGCGGCGCCCGAGCAGGAGATCCTGCGGATGTGCGAGCCGATGCGGCGGCTGGGCGGCGTGCTGGTCTCGCATATGCGCGACGAAAGCGACAACGTCGCCGAGGCAATCGACGAGACCGCGCGGCTGGGCCGGGCGCTCGATGTGCCGACCGTGATTTCGCACCACAAGCTGGTCGGCAAGCGCAATCACGGCCGCAGCCGCGAGACGCTGGCGCAGGTGCGGGAACTGGCGAGCACGATGCCGCTTTGCCTGGACTGCTATCCGTACGCGGCCTCGTCGACCATGCTGCGTCCGGAACGGGTCGACCAGTGCGACCGCATCCTGATCACCTGGTCGGCCTCGCATCCGGAAGCCGCCGGCCGCTATCTGGAGGATCTGGCCCAGCAATGGCGGCGCTCGCGGCGCGAGGTGGCCGAGGCCTTGCTGCCGGGCGGCGCGGTGTACTTCATCATGGACGAGGGCGATGTGCGGGACATCCTAAGCTACCCGGACACGATGATCGGCTCGGACGGCATTCCGTCCGACGAAACGCCGCATCCCCGGCTGTGGGGCACCTTCCCGCGCGTGCTTGGACTGTACTCGCGGGATCTCGGCCTGTTTCCGCTCGAGCGCGCGGTTCACAAGATGACCGGTCTGCCCGCACAGCGCTTCGGGCTGGAGGGGCGCGGCCACCTTGCGGTCGGCAAGGTGGCCGACATTGCGGTGTTCGACCCGGCGACGATCCGCGATTGCGCGACCTTCGATGCGCCAACGCAGCCGTCGGTCGGCATCCGGGACGTGTTCGTTGCGGGGCAGGCGACGCTGCGCGATGGCGTGCCTACCGCCAACCGGCCCGGACGCTTCGTGACGTCGACCCTGGTCAGGTCGGGCGCGCCGGCGTGAGCCGATGCCGGGGGGCGGTGCGCGTCAGCCTTGGCCGTCTGCAGCAGCCAGTCGAGAAAGGTGACGAGGGTAGGGTTGGCGCGCTTCTCGTCGAGGCAGACAAAGTAGTACGACTTCGGCGACAGATAGCTGGTGTCCGACAGCCGGATCAGGCGGCCGGCCCGCAGGTCGTCGCCCGCGACGAATTCCGGCAGCAGCGCGATGCCCATGCCGCTGACCGCGGCCTGCAGGCCCATGGTCAGCAGGCCATAGCGCGGACCGTCTCCCGGCCTGGCCACCTTGGCGCCGATCTGTGCGAGATACGCCGGCCACGCGTCCAGCGCGGTATGTTGATGGAGCAGGGGCAGCTGCCGCAGCGCCTGCGCCAGCGAGCCACCGCGTGGCCGCCGCTCAGGCGCGCACACCGGGAACAGCTCCAGCGGCATGACTTCGACGCCGAAATGGCCGGGCGGCGGCCCGCCGCAGTACATGATGGCGGCGTCCAGACCGCTGTGGGGCAGGTCGACGGGCCCGACCTTGGTCGTGATGTTCAGCTGGATCTGCGGATGCTGCTTGGCAAACTGCAGCATGCGCGGCAGCAGCCAGATGTTGCCCAGCGAGACCGGCACTGACAGATCGAGCCGCCCGCCGGACCCGCGGCCGGTGAGCACTTCCAGCGTGGCTTCCTCGAGCAGATTCAGTACCTGCGTGACGCGCTTCAGGTATTCGGCGCCGGTCGCGGTCGCGACGACGCCACCCTTGCGCCGGTCGAGCAGCCGCACGCCAAGGAAGTTCTCCAGCTCCGTCAGCTGCTTGCTGACCGCGCTCTGCGTCAGGCACAGCTCGTCGGCGGCCTCGGTCACGCTTCCCTTGCGCGCGGTGGCTTCCAGGGCGACCAGATTGGCAAGGGCGGGCAGATTGCGGCTGGTGGTGCTTTTCATCGCGACATCCTCGGGGCGGGCGGCGGCTTTCGGTGCCATGGCGGCAAGCCGGGGCTGCGCCATTGTCGTTCATGTATTCCGTGAAGGAAACCAACACGATGTCCGATCGTTCTGCGGATGAAAGGGCCGCAACCGCCGATCCGGCGGCCGTCAGCGAGATGGCGCCGGTATCCGATGTCTTCGAATTGCCGATCGCGGAACTGGCACGCCGCATGGACGCCGGCACGCTGACCGCCGAACAGCTGATGGCGGGCCACCTTGCACGCATCGAGGCGTTCGACCGCGCCGGCCCGTCGATCAATGCGATCAGCCGCCTGCATCCCGACGCGCTGCGCGAGGCGGCCCGGCTGGACCGCGAACGCCAGCGGCACGGGGCGAGGAGTCCGCTGCATGGCATTCCGATGGTGGTCAAGGACAACATCGACACCACGGGATTGCCCACCACGGCCGGCTGCGCGGCATTGCACGACGCGCTGCCCGCAAGCGACGCGCCGGTGGTGGCCCGGTTGCGCGCCGCCGGCGCGATCGTGCTCGGCAAGGCCAATATGTCGGAGCTTGCCGCCTCCAATGGACGCTTCGGCTACAGCTCGGCCAACGGCCTGACCTTGAATCCATACCGGCTGTCCCGCAACGCCAGCGGCTCCAGCAGCGGCACGGGCGCCGCGGTCGCGGCCGGCTTCGCGGTGTTTGGACTGGGCACCGATTCGTTCGGGTCGGTACGCGGGCCGGCCTGTGTGCATGCGCTGGTCGGTTTCCGTCCGACTCATGGGCTGCTGGAGTCGGACGGCGTGCTTCCTCTGGCGCAGTCCTTCGATACGGTGGGACCGCTGACCCGCAGCGTCGACGACGCGGCGCTGGTGCTGGCGGCGTTGGCCCCGCAGGCGGGATTTGGCCGCACGGACGACCGGCTTGCCGGCCGGCGGCTCGGTATCGTGATGGACTTCAACGGCACCAACGACGAGATCGACGCGCTGTTTTCGCAAGCATGCGTGGATCTCGTGGCCGCCGGCGCGTCCATCGTGCCGGTCGCGCTGCCGGCCGATGCACGGCACCTGTACGAGCGTGTGCTGGGCGATATCGCGCGAAGCGAATGGGCGGTGCAGCTCGACCGCTATCTGGGGGCGATGCCATCGCCTTGTCCGCGCGATACGGCGGCGCTGCTGGCGCGGATCGATGCGCTGGAGGGCGATGCACAAGGTGGCGATGCGCAAGGTGGCGATGCGCAAGGTGGCGATACGTCGAGGGCCGGCGGGCGATTCGCCGATGCGTCGCGACGCTCACCGAACCCGGTGACGATCGCCGCGCTGCGCCATGCCCTGGCAACGCGCAACGAACCGCCACGCCGCGGCCTGTCCGCGGCCCGCGCGTTCGGCGCCGCGCTTGCTGGCCTGATGCAGTCCAATGGCTGCGCCGCGCTGGTGTTTCCCACATTGGCCTGCCCGGCCTCGCCGCGCTTCGATCGCGACGATCCGACCTACCGCTGCCGCGCCTCCAATCCGCTGGCGGCAATGCACATGGCCAGCGCGGCTGGCTTTCCCGAGATCAGTGTGCCAATGGGCTGGACCGAGGCCGGCGTTCCGGCCGGGCTGTCGCTGCTGGGCCGTGCCGGCGACGACCGCCTGCTGCTCGGCATCGCGCGCGATTACGAGGCGGCGACGCGGCATCGCCGGCCGCCGGGCTTGGGGTAGCAAGACACGCTTGCTCCGGTCAACGCCCCCGAAGCGGCGGCAGGATGCTGTCCATCAGGCTTGCGCAGGAGCCGGCACCACCGCCGGCCGCGGACCGCGGGCCATCATCGCCATCACCGCCGCGACCAGGCACATCGCGCCCGCGGCATACAGCGCCGGCGTATAGGTCAGCAGCAGCGTGCGCGTCATGCCCGCGCCATAGGCGGCAACGGCCGCACCCACCTGGTGGGCGGCAAACACCCAGCCAAACACCATCGCCGCACGCTCCTTGCCGAACGCGCTGCCCGCCAGCTTGACGGTGGGCGGCACCGTCGCGATCCAGTCCAGGCCGTAGAACATCGCGAACACGGACAGGCCGACCAGCGTGAAGGTGGAGTGGGGCAGCCAGAACAGCGACAGCCCGCGCAGCGCGTAGTACCAGAACAGCAGCTTGCGGTTGTCATAACGGTCCGACAGCCAGCCGGACAGGATCGTGCCGACGAAGTCGAACGCGCCCATCATCGCGAGCGCGGAAGCGGCGGGCACCGGCGCCATGCCAAAGTCGCCGCACAGGGCGATGAAATGCGTCTGGATCAGGCCATTGGTGCTCAGGCCGCAGATGAAGAACGTTCCGGCCAGGACCCAGAACGTGCGATCGCGGATCGCTTCCCGCAATACCAGGAACGGGCCGGACCAACGCATTGGTGCGGCGGGCGCTGCCGCGACCGAGGTGCCGGGCGCCTCGCCGAACGGCAGCAGCCCGACGTCGGACGGGCGATTGCGCATCAGCGCGGCCACCAGCACCGCCAGCAGCGCGCACGCGAGCAATACCGGCAACATAGCGGTGCGCCAGCTGACATGCTCGATCAGCCAGGCGGCCAACGGCAGGAAGGCGAGTTGGCCGGTCGCCGCGCTCGCGGTCAGGATGCCGATCACAAGCCCTCGCCGCTGGCTGAACCAGCGATTGGCAATGACCGCGCCCAGCACCAGCGCCGTCATGCCAGAGCCGGCGCCCAGCATCAGGCCCCATGCGATGAACAGCTGCCACAGCGTGGTGGCCACCATGCCGAACCCCATGCCGCCGGCGATCAAGGCCAGGGCCATAAATACGATGCGGCGCACGCCATAGCGGTCGATCAGCATGGCGGCGAAGGGCGCCATCAGTCCGAACAGCGCAAAGCGAATGGCCAGCACGGTCGAAATCCTGTCAGTGTTCCAGCCGTGTTCGTTCGACAGCGGCACCAGCAATGCCCCCGGCAGTCCGAGCGCCGCCGCGGTGGTCAGCATGACAAGGAAGCCCAGTGCGGCAACGATCCAGGCGTAGTGGATGCCGCGCCGTTCGAGGCGGCGCGCAAGCAGTTCAGCAAACATGTTCGAGGTCGGAGAAGGGAGGGTGGATTCGACGGTGGATACGCGCTGCTCGGACAAAACAGGCAAAAAGGGGCCCGCGTTCCCGACAATGGGGAACGAAAGGACATGGCAAATCGAATGAGGCCCCACGCGCGACAGCGAGCGGCGACCGGTCAGTCTTCGGGTGCCGCCGGGCGGGAGGTTCGCTTCTTGCCTCGGGTCGTGGTCTTGGCGGTGTCAGCGGCGTTGCGGGAGGGCGGTCGGTTTTCCCCCGCGACGGGCCGGGTCAGCGCGGCAAGCGTCGCGGAAAGAATTTGCTCGGACAGCGGCGCGCCCTGCGTGGCGCGGGCCAGCATCACGGCCCCCATCATCATCGCCATCTCGGCCAGCGCCCTGTCACGCCGCGTATCGTCCGGGCCCGGCAGCGTGCGCTCCCACTGCGCGATCAACCCTTCGAGGCCGTCGATATAGGACTGGCGAACCGGCTTGTCCGCGTTTTCGCGCGCGACGTCGGCCGCAAGCGCCACGCCGGCGCATCCCGCCCCAGGCGCATCGCGATGCCGCTCCGACAGATAGGGCACGACCACCGCGGCGCGCGCCGCATCGGCGTCCCCGGGATGGGCGTCGATGCGTTGCCGCCATCGCTCCAGCGCCTCGGCAAACGCGCGATCGCAGGCCGTGGCGGCCAGCGCGTCCTTGGACGCGAAATGGCTGTAGAAACCGCCGTGGGTCAAGCCGGCGGCTCCCATCACATCGGCCACGCTGATGCCCGTCAAACCGCGCTCGCGGAACAGGCGCGACGACGCCTGCTCGATGGCTTCACGGTTCTGGCCGGCTTTTTCGCGGGAGGATCGCGGCATGATGCTTCTCTATGCTGAGTCGATGGACAGCATATTAGATGATGGGTGTCATGTATTCAAGGGGCGGCATCGGGACAATCCGTCCGCATGCATGACGGCGTGCAGGGCAGGGACGTCACGGTTTGACTTGATTGTCTCTATTGGCGAGCCAGGTCACGCGACGTCGCCAGCAGCATCTGGGGCCGCTGGCGCAACGGTTCTCCGTCCAGTGGAGCCGCGACGGTACCGATCCGTTGCGCCCCGCAGGCGAGATAGAACGGTTCGGCATACGGCTCCGCATCGATGGACAGATGGTTGACGCCGTGACCGGCAGCCAGCGCCGCCGCATGCCGCAGCAGGGCTCGCCCAACACCACGCCGCATGTAATCCGGTGCGACCCAAAGATGCTCGAGCGCCCATGTCACGGCGTCCGTCGGAAGCACCGAATGGAATCCGGCGATCGATCCGTCGATTTCCGCAACGTAGGTCAACGATTGCGCGACATAGGAGCCCGTGATTGTCAGGTCCTCGCGCCATGCTTGAAGCTGGGCCTGGGTATATGGCCAATGCGCCTTGGCTTTGTTGGCGATTTCAGTCAGCAAGGGCGCCTCGCATTCGAGGCCGCGTCGGATCTTCATCGGTAGTGCTTCGTGCAAAAGCCGTATTCTGCTGCATCACCAAGGATTGGATCGCCACGTTCGTTGCTTCGCTTAAATTCCGGACTTCCCCCACCGGCGGAGTCTAGCGATTGGCCGAGGAGACGAAGTTCTCCAGATCGCGGTTGAATCGCTGCGGCTCTTCGAGGAAGGGCGCATGGCCGGAATTGTCGTACAGGCTCACTCGAACACGCGGGTTGAGCGCCCGGGCGCGTGCAATGGTCGGTTGGGCATGACCAGAGCGTCCCTGGCCCCGTACAACAGCAGTGTCGGCACCCGCGCCTTCGGCAGCCCTTCGGCGGCGGCCACCGTCATCGACGGCGTTGCCCGTGTCATGGTCCACGAAGCCATTGCCGCATTGGCCAGCAATCGCTCCATCGTTGGCGCATCCGGTTGCGTGTGAAAGCACAGCCGCAGGAAGGTGCGCACAGCGTCCTGATGCGTTCGCAGATCGTTGGAGGCGAGGCCGGCATACACGTCGGGATGTGGCGTAATCTGCTGCGCGTTCAGTTCGATCACGCCATCCACATACACCGCACCAGCAATGGCCGCGTCTCCATAAGCGGCAAGGTAATTCGAGATGACGACCCCGCCCAAAGACCATCCCACCAGTACTGGGCGTTTGACTCCGCTTGCCTCCAGCACCGCGGCCAGATCATCGGCATAGCGGCGCCCGTCGTGGTAGGCCGCTGCGTCCTCGGGTTTCCCGGAGAGTCCATGGCCGCGCAGGTCGTAGGTAATCATGCGGAAACGCTGGAGGTCCGGACTGCTGGTCTGCTTTTCCCAGTTGATCCGGCTGCCCAGCAGCCCATGGATAAAGACGATTGCGGGCCCGTCTGGATTGCCCGATTCCTGCACCGCCAGTTGGACACCGTCCGGTGCGGTCACGGTGAAATGCCGTTCGGTAGCGACTGCTGCCCAGGACACGCTTGCCAGCGCGACGGCCAGCAATGGCCAGCGCATGACACAAAAAAAAGAAAAGCGCCTCACAAGTTCGCTCCAAAGAGGGTAGGGACGCCAGTCTAGTTAGGGGATTCGGGATGATCTATGATCGATGGTTTCAATATATTGATCATTCGTCCTGTTTTTTTATGTCCGCGCCTATTGCCGTAAGCGGCGACCTGATCGATGAACTGCTGCTCGGAATGCGCCTGTCCAGCGTCCAGTTCCGCAGGATCGTCGTGGGACCGTCCAAGGGCGTCGGCTTTGCCAACCCGGTCGGGCGAGGGCAGTTTCACTTCGTCGGCCGAGGCCCGGCATGGCTACGTAGTCCGGATGGACAAATGCACGCGCTCGGTACGGGCGACGCCTTGCTGATTCCGCGGGGAGGGCACCATGCCATGCTGTCCGCGTCGGACACGGCGCCCCAGGACGTCGCGACATTCGACCCGGCTCTTTCAGACCCAGCAGGTGCGCACCGGGGAAACCGGGCAGACGAGGTGTGGCCATCGTCCGGCGCCGTGATCTTCAGCGGCTGTATGGATTTGGACCTCGGCGGCATGCAACCGCTGATTGCGGCGATGCCGGAAGTGATGCGAGTCGATACGCTCCTGCAATGCGCTCCGGAAATCGAGCCAATGCTCGCCGCAATGGAGCGGGAGTCCATGGTGGAGCGAGCGGGCCACGCCGTCATCATGGCGCGCCTGGCAGAGGTCGTGGCCGCCCTGATCGTTCGCGGCTGGGTCGCAAGCGGGTGCGGCGGTGCATCCGGCTGGATAGGCGCGCTGCGTGATCCTCGACTCAGCATGGCAATCGTGGCCATGCACCGGCAACCGGATCGAGACTGGACGGTCGCGCAGTTGGCGAAGGAAGCGAGCAGTTCGCGCTCGGTCTTTGCCCGCAGGTTCCTGCTGGCCACCGGCGTATCGCCGTTGCGCTACCTGACCGAGCTGAGGATGCGTCTTGCCGTTCGCAAGCTCGGTCGCGAAGGGCAGTCAGTGGAAGAGGTGGCAAGTCAGTTGGGATACGGATCGCTGGCCGCGTTCAGTCGCGCATTCAAGCGAACTGTGGGCGTGTCGCCCGGTGCATGCCGGACGGCATGCACGGAGCGCCGATAACGCTCCCGCATCAGCACCGTGGCGCCGGCAGCGTGATGGCGGCATGGGCCGCCGCCATGATCACGAAGGCGAGGACAGAATGACCGCCTGAAGCGACCCCGTTGTTTTGCGTAATTTTGTTACTCACGCACTGACGGCGTGACGCTGCTTGTCGCTTGCCTAGTAACAAATTTAGTTGAACAAACTTTGCAGAAAATTGTTACTCCGTTGAACGGTTCAACTTAAAGTGTTCTTTGGATGTACGGCGGCCATGTTACGTCTTCAGTCTGTCAGGTAGCGTGCGAAGGGGCCTGTCTCCCCGGCAGGTTATTCGTCTGCCAGTTTAAACGTGCCGTCGCCCCTCGCAATAATGCGTTCTGACCTGATCAGCGACGCCAGTCCTTCCAGAACATCGGCTACTTCCATCTCGAGCAGCTTGGCGATTTGGACCGCGTGCAACTTCTTGACGCTTGCACTGACGAGGTCGAGAATCTGGCCTTCGGGCCCCGACTCATAAGGTAGCCAGCTCAGCCGGCGGTGCTTGTCTGCGGTCCTGTCAATCTCAGGTTCCCGCTCTCTTTGCCGTGCAAGAAGTCGGTTCCGCATTTGCTCGTCTTCTTCGGCACTGGCGCGCTGTCTCTCGCGCTCTGCCGCAAGCCGCTGCGGACCTTGGGCAATAAAGGCGTCCATCACCTCGATCGGTCCCTTTCGGAAAGGCACTCCTCGAAATGCGCCGTGCTCATATAGCAGCTGTCGCAACCGTTCACATCGATACGATTCGCTCTCGCAGACGTCGGGTAGGTATTGCGCCTGTTGCTCCGCCGGTATGTCACGGTAGTAACGGCCACCAATCATGACGTAGCGCTCGATGAGGCGGAGCAACAGCTCTTCTCTGCTTAGTTCGTCGGGGTTTCCCATTGCCGCTCACAATGAAAAGAGGGCTGGTTCATCGAGTTAAAAATCGTAACAAATCTGTGCAGAGATCGAGCGGGTAGGCGATGAACTGTGCGTATCCGCCCGGCACGACGCTCGCTTGCTGGTGTCCTGGGGAAGTTTGCCAGCCTCGCGCGACTGTCGGGAAGAGGACCGCAGCGACGGTCGGCAGACGGGGCGGGAAAGGCTGTAGCAAGTTCACTACGGACTTCTCCTGCGAGACGCGCCGAGCCTGACTGCGTGTCAGCCCTGGCCCCATGCGTCGCTTGCATTCTCGTGCAAGCCTTCTATCGTTCAAACGTTTTCCTAGGCAATGTCGCCCGTCCTGCCAAGTCGAGGACCGGTTCATGGATCCAGGCAACGATGAACATTACGGCGGCGGGCGAGTCGTTCGTGGCCAACGCGTCGACACGTCGGGTTGGCCAACGCCAGACGAGGGCGCGCTCGACGATCCGCGGCGCGCCTTGTACTTTTCCAGAAAACACGCGGTCCAGCTTTATCTTTCCGGCGCCGACGCCCACACCATCAAGCGTCTGACCTCGTTCAGCGACAAGCAAGTTTATCGTTTGATTTCCGAGCGTTGTCTTCAGGCGCATCCCGATGGCCGGCCGTATGGGTGGCGTGGCTTGGTGCCGTGGCTAAGAGTACGGCCATACCGCCGCCGCACGAAAATCCGTGTCGATCGGTTCGGCGGCGGGGCAGCCGGAGCACTGCAAGCCACGCTGGATGCGCACCCGGAACTGCGCCTGTCGTTCGAATCTCGAATCCGCTCCAGCCCATCGTCCAAACGGCTATCCGAGGCCAGGCGATCGCCCCGACGGCATTGGCTGTGGTTTCTTGACCAACTGCGCGAGCGCGGCTATGAGGCGCGCGGCGACTGGCCGTTCAATACATCGACTCGCGCTTACTTTACGATCTGTCGCTTCGTTGAACAGGTGCTGTCCTCAGATCCGAAATCGCTCGCGGCCAGCATCGGGGGAGCCGATCTGGTGCGCAAGCTCAAGGCCGGCGATGGGTCCGGCCGGCCCGCCCTGCGGTTCATGCAGCGGGTCGAAATGGACGCGCACAAACTGGACGGTCGTTTCTGCGTGTCGCTGCCGCTCGCCGGCGGGGGCTTCACGGAGAAGATCGTGCACCGGCTCTGGGTGATTGTGATTCTCGAGGTGGTCTCGCGCGCGGTGGTTGGCTACTACTTCAGCACCGGGCGAGAAGTCTCCAAAGACGATGTCCTGCGGACGATCAAGACCGGACTGAGCCGGCCGAAGCTGCGTCCCGTGACCTTTTCCGACACTGCTTACTTGCCTGGCGCAGGGCTGCTTGGCTCGCTCGGCGAGGAGTTCGTGGGACTGTGTTGGGATGAGACCAGCGTCGACGGTGCGCTGGCGGAAACCTGCCAGCACGTTCGCGCTGCGCTCCAACAGGCCGTGGGTTCGACCCTGCTGGAGCCGCGCAATTCGTTCGCGGCACGACGAAGCAAAGACGATCGCCCGTTCATTGAGTCGTTTTTCCGCAACCTCGCCGGACGTGGCTTTCAGCGCTTGACCAACACGACCGGGGCGAAGCCGCAAGATCGGCAGGGCCGTGAGCCAGACGGCGTGGCGCTGGCCAGCCGCTTCCAATACGAATATGCCGAAGAGCTGTTGGGCGTGCTGATCGCCAACTATAACGCTACCCCTCACCGCGGCATTGGCAACCGGACGCCCTTGCAGTATGCGGCCTTCCTGCATCGGCATGGCGGCGAGACGTGGCGCCGGGTGGATGCCGCCGCCATGCAAGGCTTGTTTAGCGTGAGAAGGCGCTGTGTAGTCAGGGGCGGCGCGGCGGTGGGGCGGGCACCGTACGTGAACTTCCATTATGGCCGCTACAGCAACGAGGTACTGCACAACCGGCAGGATCTGGTGGGCACCGAGATCTGGGTGATTTGCCATGAAGAGGACGATTGCCGCGTTGCGCTGGCCTCAACGCTCGATGGTGTCCCGTTGGGGGTGCTGCGCGCAGCGCCGCCATGGCACTTATCGCCGCATAGCCTGGCGGTACGCGCGGCCATCTGCCGCGCTTGTGCCAGAGGCCAGTTTGCGATTTCCCCCGGCGGCGATGCGATCGAAGCCTTCATCCAGTACGTCGAGATGCAGCCGCACAAGAAGCTCCCGGTTCATCCGGCGTACCTGGAAGCCAGGCGCGTCCTGGCGGCGGCCTCCCAGCTTTCCATTGGTGCCGTGATGCTCGATGCCGCGCTGGAGCGCGGTCGCGGCGGGTCATCCCGAGGTGGGCAGGCGACCGAGGTCGCGCCGGCCGTGACACGGGCTGACACAACCGGTGACCCGGGCACGGATCGGAAGGGTGAGCTTCCCCCGCGGCGCATGGCGCGAACGGAGTAGAACGTGTCGTTCTCGCTGCCTGAGCGCATCGATCCGCGTCACTGCATTGTGACCAAGCAGTATGCGGTCTACACGCCGCCGATGCATGCCATGATCGAGCAGATGGGCGAATGGATCGATCAGCAGCGCCCGGGCGGCTATATCTATGGTGCGTCGCGGCTCGGCAAGTCGCGTTGCGTGCAGTGGTATGTCGGCAAGGTGCTGGAGGAGCGATTTAGCGCCGTCGTGCCTCTGGTGGTATGGAGCCGACGCCCCGACAGTCATTCCAACGAAGCGGCGTTCTGGCATCAGATTCTGATGGCGTCGCACTTCGAGTTCGTCAACCCGGCCAAGGTGCCCAAGCGGGTCGAGGCGGCCTATCTCTGTCGGCAACGCTTCATTGCCATCGCCAACAATGCGTGTCGCAACTATGTCGTCTTGTTGATTGACGAAGCGCAGGATTTGACGCTGCGCGAGTGGAAGTGGCTGGTGGGCCTGCAGAACGATCTCGATTACGACGGTTACCTGCTCAGCGTCTTCTCGGTCGGCACGCATCAGTTGAACTATCGCCATGAATACATGGCCAGCACCGGCAACGCGCACGTGGCCGCCCGCTTCATGGCAGCCCATGCGCGCTTTCACGGTCTGCGCTCGGTGCAGGAGGTCGAGTATGTGCTGAACGGCTATGACGTCGACTCCGAATGGCCAGTCGACAGCGGGGTGCCGTTTCTGGCGTATTTTGCGCCAGAGGACTTTGCCCGCGGGCGCCGGCTGGCCGGCAGCGCCAAGCTTCTCTGGAACGCCCTGGTCGAGTTGTCACCGCAGCAGGCGCGACGGCGGCATGAGTTTCCGATGCAACACGTTGCCAAGGCGACCGAGAGCGTGCTGTTCCAACTGGCCCGCGGCATGGACTGGGACGAGGCGACCTGCTACGAGAATTGGCTCAGAGAATTGGCCAAGACCAACTTCTCTGACCACATGAGAATCATCGCCGCGGGCAGTTAGAAGTGGCGGGCTATCCCTCGGTCAACTGGTGGCCACACAATCTGCGCCCCTACGAGTCGGCGCTGTCGTTCGTCGCCAGGTTTTGTGCGCTCAATGGCGTCCCCGTGCGGGCCGGCACCGCGTTCTTGGGCGTCGAGCCGCGCCATCTGGGGTCCGCCTCCGATGATGACGTCGCGCGGGTGTCTTCGCTCGTGCGCGAGGACCCGGCTCGGTTGGCCGATGTCCTCCAGCACGCGCTCGATTTTCGTCAGTGCGGCACCTATGCGCCCCCTGCGGCTTACAGTCAGGGGCCGAGCGTCCGGTATTGCGCAGCCTGTGCGCAACAGGGCTATCACAGTTACCTGCATGAGGTGCCCTGGCTAACCAAGTGCCCCATCCATCTGACGGCGCTGACCACCGTACCGGCCAACCGGACTGGGAACATAGGCGAGCGCCGCCTGGGGGCGTTCAAGCGCCTGATGCAGGGGCATTGCGCCGCTTGGCCGCACTTCGCCCCGAACGGATTTCCGACGCGCGAGCCCGGGGCGCTGCTGACCTTGGCAGCGTGGGTGCACGACGCGTGCGACGCTTCCAAGCGGATGCAGGCAGGCGAGCTGTGGCGGTCCGAGGCAGGGACGCATCGTGGCGCAGTCACGATGACGCAGGCCCTTGGCCAGCTGCATACGCTTGCCCCCCTGCCCACCGAGCTCGAGCCACTGCTTGCCGACCGCGGTGGCGCGTGGGTCGTCCATCAGGCGCGCTTTCCGCGCGCAGTCAGTCGCGAGCTGGCGCGTCTTGGCGAGCGTGGCTTGCGGTTTGACTCTTTGTTTGCGTTCTACAAGGACAGCGGCGATACGTCCGAAGGCTCGCCAGCGTGGTACTGCCAGGCCGTTCAGCAGCAGATCCGGCAGCGCCATGGCACCTGCGGGTGTCGGTGGGCGCGCGTCAAAGCCGGGTTCGGCGAGGTCTGTTGGATCCAGATCCCTCCTGATGAGTTGGGCGAAGCATCACGGCAGTGTCCGTTTGAAGTGGCACTGCAGGACCTGGAGCTGGACTGGGGAAGCCGGGGCAGGGCGCTGCCGTCGCGGCTCGCGCAGCAAGAGATGTATCGCTTTTTGAAGGAATCGCACGCGATGCGCGATGCTGGCCTGCTCTCCTATAAGGAGGGAGCGCAGGTGTCCCCGGACGGTTATCTTTACCTCATGCAACGGGTATGGCCCTGCTGCGAATGGATTTGGGACTCTCCTTTGCTTGAACTGTTCCGGACTGCCGCGCGTTGGGAGATCGACAGCGAGCATCGCGCCATCACGCGCTGGTTGGACGATATTGAAGCCGGCAGCCCCCCTTCCCACCGACAGGATCCCCTCTACTGTGTGCGCTTGCGCAGTGATG
The DNA here is from genome assembly GCF_013347325.1 of Cupriavidus gilardii. NCBI lineage: Bacteria > Pseudomonadati > Pseudomonadota > Betaproteobacteria > Burkholderiales > Burkholderiaceae > Cupriavidus > Cupriavidus gilardii. Next base: position 1,496,220 of record NZ_CP054626.1, read on the forward strand.
AGCAGGGAGCGTCGCTTCTGCATTGGCGGTCGGCCGACCACCGGGCTCGAGGGTGAGGGCCGGCGCTGGCGGGCCGGGCGCACGAGGGACCGCCGGCGGCCGCCAACAGTCTACGGTCAAATCCCAGCCCGAAATCAGGGCACCGGCCGGGCCGGCAGCTATCAGTTGGGCGTCGTGGTCGCGTTCCGCGGATGATCTGGGACAGCCGGCCATAGCGAGTAGGCTGGTGCGGCCAGGGATGAAGCGCACCGATCGGCTGGCGATACGGTGGGCGACAAAAAGCCCACCTGTGACGGCAGGCGGGCTAAAACGGTGGACGCGGGGGTGCCTTGCCGCGCCGTTCCAGCTGGAGGGCACTGGCGGCAGCGCGGTCGCGGCGCGCGATCTGCACCGCTACGCGTGAGGCCGGGCTGGCGAGGCGGTGCCCTGTTTCAATCAGCCCACCATACAAACCACAAGCGCGCGTCGCCTCAGCCATCGAATAGTGATGGCCATCAATCAACGCAAGGCGCACTTGGTCGCCATAGCGTATGCGCGAGCCATCCACGGGTTTCATGCATCGATTGTATAGCAGCCTGGAAGAGGAGCCGCTGTGCCCGCAGCCATCATGGCCGGCGTCTGCTCGGTGAATGGGGCTGGGCAGACGCCGTTTGATGGCCAGAGGTCTGCCGTTCCTGGCCCACGGCCGGGCCGAAATCCACTTCACCGTGGCGGTTTTCAGGTGTGATGCCAGCGATCAGAGCCTCTACGTCATACGCATCCCTGGCCGCTTCCGCGATCTCGGCCGGGCGCCGGAGCGAGGCGCCCTTGCCCGACTTCCGTATTTTTGTTCGCATCCGATGCGCTCCCGACATTGCCAGCCCGTCGATACTATACCGTGGCCGCCGTTGTGAAACCGGACAAGGCGCTGTGGCCGTCAGCGGCGATCCCGGCCTCGCGCTATAGCGCACGAGCCACGAAGTGGACTCGGCAAGGGGGTACGCCACTGGGCCTGGCGTCGGTATCCGTGCCCGTCTGCCGAAGCGGTCGGCGACTCTCGGGGCGCCGCAATGCGGCATGCGGGGTTCGTGTTGACGACCTATCCAGGTGCCATCTGGCGAAACCAGGCGCCGGCTCAGCGCCAGAATTTGTCGCGAGCTGCAGGCGCCGTTGAAATGGTGCGAATCCTTGTGTGCGGCCGCCCATCATGCTGGTGAATCGACCGCGCGCAGGCTCAACACGCGGTTGCGGCCGGCGCGCTTGGCCCGGTACAACGCCTCGTCGGCTGCACGAAAGAACGCCCGCAGGTCCGGATAGACGGGCGATGCGCCCCCGTTGCCTTCGGTCACCACGCCGACGCTGACGCTGATTCGGCCAAAGGGGCTTCCTGCGTTCTCTACGCCGAGCGCAAGGACCGACGCCCGCACGGCTTCGGCGATGGCCGCAGCGCGCGCCGCGTCGGTGCCGGGCAGCAACACGGCAAACTCTTCCCCGCCATAGCGGCCCGCGTAGTCGCCCGCACGGCGCAACTGCTGGCGAACGCATTTGCCCACGGCGGCGAGCGCATCATCGCCAGCCACATGGCCGTAGCGGTCGTTGAACTGCTTGAAATAGTCCACGTCGATCATCAACAGCGACAGTGGCTGCAGCTCGCGCCGGCTGCGGCGCCATTCGCGGTCGGCAATTTCATCCAGGGCGCGGCGGCTGCCCAGCCCGGTCAAGCCGTCGGTGTCCGCCAGCCAGCGCAGGTGCGCTTCGACCGCGAGGCGTCGCCGCCATTGCCGGGCCAGCGAGAGGGCCAGTGTCATGATGGCCAGGTTCATCGCCATCACCAGCCCGGCAAACCACCAGGCTCGCGTGCGCCAGACGGCCAGCACGTCGTCCATGGCGCGCCCGACCACAATCGTCAGCGGAAAGCCGTCCACCTGCCGGAAGCTGTACAGGCGGCGTATGCCGTCGACGGCGCCCGCCGCAATCAAGTTGCCATGCGGTTCACGAAGCATCGGCGCAAACGCCGGCGTGGTCGGTACCGTGCGCCCGATCAGGCTGGCATCCAGGGGCCGGCGCATGAGGATGGTGCCGTCATGGCGCATCAACGCCAGCGCGCCGCCTTCGCCCAGGGCCACGCCAGCGAACAGCTTGCGGAAGTACTCCAGCCGCAGCGTGCTGGCCACGATGCCCGCGAACTGGCCATCGGGGCCGGGCACGCGCAGACTCAGTGCGATTGAGGTCGGGCTGTCCGGCACCAAGCGGGGCTGGAACGGCCGGCTCAAGTAGACCGCGGATCGAGCCAAGTCGCGTTGCGCTGTGAAGTAGTCGCGATCGGCCAGGTTCACCGCGCGCGGCGGCCAGTGCCGGGAATCCAGGATCAGGCGCCCCTGCGCGTCGGCCACCAGCAACGCACCGATGTCCTCTGTCTCGTTGAACGCGCCGAACAGCACACGCTGGCGCAGCGGTGGCGACAACGCCATGACGGCGGGATTGCGCATGGCATCGAGGGCATGACGCATCGACGCCTCGTGCAGCTGGAGGTTGCGCGCGATGCCGCGCTCCAGAGTCAGCGCGAGGTTGGCCGATGCCTCCCGGGCGCTGGCGAGCGCGTCCCGGCGCATCTGCAGCAGGGCGGTGGCTGTCAGCGCCGTGATCGCGGCCACCAGCATCAAGGCAAGCGGGACCATCAACGCGGCCGGAGAAAAGCGGGCAGCCGTGATCGGCTGCGGCGGCAAGGAAGCAGTCTGGGCATCTGCGGTTGGGGGGGCTGTCATGGGAGTCGCGGGCCAGTTGCCGATTTGCTGCACCGCGCCGATGGCCCGCAAACCAACGGTAGCCAGCCAGGACGTTGACCGCCCGCGCTGGCTAGGTAGCGCTCGAGCAGGGCGATGCGAGCATGCAAGCACCACAGCACGCTGTTCGCACGCGCCACACAAATGCGGCCAGGGCGCCAGCGTTGCCTGAATAGACGACGGCGTTGTGCGGCCGCCTGCGTATGCAGCAGGAGCAGAGTTGCCTCAAGTCGGGCCCGATTCATCGCGCGGGACAGTGTGGTTTTTCCAACGCGGATTATGTACCGTCTGTGGCACTTTATGGCGGCTGGGCTCTACAATCGCTGCCGTGCCCACTTTCAGGTGTGCGATGACCGACCGAGCCGACGACCCGTTGATTGCCGCCCTCTACCGTGTACCAGAAGGCTGGATGGTGGCGGAAGTACAAGGCAGCCGGGTCATGCAACTGGGACCGTTGCCGACCGAACCGATGCCGACCGATCTGATCGCGGCGATGTTTCCCGACGCCCCGGTGTTGCACCTGGAGCCAGCGCCGGCGCCGTTGGAGGACGCCGTGCTGCTGCAGCACCTGACAGCACACTCAGGCCCCTTTTCGGACCGGCGCTAGCGCGCCGTGTTCACCGGACGATCGATTTCGCCGGATTCCCAACCCGGCGTAGCGCCCGCTTCGGCGGGCGTCTTTTTCCAGGCATTTTTTGCCGCGGCCGCCAACCGTGATTGTTAGATACAAATAAGTCACAGTTCCTCGGAGACTTGCCTCCAGGCTGCCGGCCTCGTCAACTGTCGGCGGGCATAATGGCGTGCACCGCCGGGTTCCTGGCTTTATGCCAGCCAAGCCGTGCACGGCCGCGCCCTGTTTGTGCGCAGCGCTAAGCCCGGTCGCTTGCAACGTGACGACCGTCGGAGGAAAAATGGCCATCACGAGAGCCTTCAAGTATGGCGACGCGTTCGCGGTTTGTATTCCGGCCGCGCTTGCATACGAGGATACGGATATCGAACTGGAGATCGAGCGCATCGGCGACGAATTGCGGATCCGACCTGCACGGCGCTCGCTTGCCGGTGTCGTGCAGAAGTTCGCCAGTTTTTCCCCTGACGGATTGCCATACGAACGCGACGACCAGGAGCAGGCCGATCGCCAAGCCCCGTCATGACGGCCTTGAGCTGGCGCAAAAAAAAGCGCGAGCTTTCTGGGAGCGTCGCGCCAATGTCCGCATTGGGGTGCGGGCGGGGGAATTCTGCCATCGAATGGAGCCGTCAGCAATCCTGGTGGGCGCTGCAGTCCGTGAGCCCACGGGCTTGGCCAAAGACCCAGTCGACAAGTGCGCCAAAGGGCCAGTCGGCATTCTTATTTTGCCCTCGGTCGCGCCGCATGCGGACACGCAATGCGATCATCTGGCTCGAGCGGCAAGATCTGCTTGCACGCTCCGCCGTCGAACACGAAATCGGTCGGTTGCATTCTCCCTGGTGCGCCACTGCTTGAGTCGGGCCGCAGGCGTTGGCAAGATACGCGGCCTGTGCAACGGATAGTTGCAAGGCGGACAAGCGTGCCTCGATCGCCTGCTCTTGGACGCGGCCGAGCCCGAACCGGGAATCCGCCCGGGGCAGTTGTGGTCGATCAGCAGCTGACCGTTCTCGAGTCATGGTGACAAAGACCGGCGTGCTGGGCTGCGGGTTTCATTCTTCATCCGTCGCTCTTGTCGACGGGCTGCACGTCGAGTTCAGCCATGAAGCCGAATGAGTCGAGATATAGCCGGTAGAACTGGACGAATTGACGCTTTGCGCTTGCCACCAGCTCAGTGTTATCGGACTCCCCGGTAAGCCACGAAAAATCATATCGAAAGGGACCGGCGGCCACCATCCATTACAAGATCGAAGACAAGCATGGAGCTGTAGAAGCCATTGGCATGACACGAGCCTTGGTTACAACAGTCATGGTTAGCATACCGTGACAACGTTGATCGATAATCGGCGGGCGCAATTGCTACGCCAGGAGGGCGTATTCCATACGCACAATGGCCATCCCTCCTTGCCGGGTGTCTGGCCAGAATCTCACAAATGGCGTTCACAGATGCGCCATGACAATTGCTTGATCTAGCCCAACATGGCGCCTTCCTGATGCCGCTACGCTTGACCTGGTAGCCGGTTCTGCCAGATGGATGGCAGACAGATACGGGAGTTTTCCATGCGTGTGCCCCCACTTCTTGCGTGCCTGATTTGCGCGGGTATTCTTGCATCTGCGTCGACGATGGCCGCGCCGCCGGAATCGATTGCGCCCAGAGGTGTTCCAGCAATCCGCCATGTGAACGGCATCGACTATGTGTCAGGAGGAATTGGGGTGGAAGAAATGTCCGCCATGCGCGCCATCGCGGGACGCTTCAATGTCCACATGCAGTTCGTCAACGAGGTAGACGGTTCCAGCTTGGCGGACGTGACGGTGACCTTGTTCAACGCACGGCGAGAGATCGTGCTGCTTGTATTGAGCGAGGGTCCGCTTCTGTACCTCCAGCTGCCACAGGGAGATTACCGTGCTTTAGTGCGATCCGGCGGCGCCATCGATTGCAGGAGCGTGCAGGTACGCGCCGATGGCCGCGGTCCTTCGTTGCTGCTTCGTCTCCCTGGCGAGAGTGCCAGCGAGATCCTGTCACGCGCTCCAGAGCGTCTTAGTGTTCATTCAGTGCAACACAATGACGGGCATGGCTGCCAACAGCTGGCAAAGAAGTAGGACTCACACTGTGATACGGATCAGTCAATCCGCGACCAGGGTACCAAAATCGGTGGACAGGAGCGCAACGCCCGCGTTGCAGGCAGGTACGGCCTGCAGAAACCAGAACAAGGCACGGGCGTACGCATACCAACCATCGTCCCTAATTCCGCTGCGGTCGTGCATCCCGACGCGCGAGCCATTCTTGACGCGAATCAAAACGCATGAGACTGCGCGGCACTAAGCTGGAATGGCCAATGCGGACGCGGTAATTCTCCGCGGCTGCCATTCCGGCGTCCGCCCACCGTTTGCCGGTTCAGAAGCGAGCCTGGATCATGCGAAAGATCGATTTTGCCGAGGACGCACCGCAGTACTGGTCGGCTCAGCCCGGTCTGCAGTGTGCCGCCAGCGTGGACGGGGCGCTCTGCACCTATGCCGTCACGGCGGAAGCACTGGAGGAGCACTTTGCCGCAGGCTCTTACCGCAAGGAGGACCTGGTGTCGGCATTCGCCGACCACCGTGTTGAGATCGAGCGGGTTGCGCGAACCTTCTTCGAGATGACTGGAGCGCGGAACATCGTGCTTCACAGCGGCCATTTTCGCTTCGCTGCGTAGCCTCGCAGCTGCCGCTGCTTGATAGGGCGGGCAAATGACTTGGATGTTTCCGTGCGGGAGACACCGTGCAGGAGAAGGATCATGGAGTACGCGACAATCCTCGTACATCTGGATGGTGGGCGCCGCGTTTATCAACGGCTGCATCTCGCAACGCAGCTCGCCCGGGATTTCCAGGCGACGCTGATCGGACTACTTGCCATTGGCGAGGCAGGGCCTGATTCCAGACGCATTCTGCGTGGAAGCGACCACTACGTGACGGCTCACCAGGAATGGCAGCGAGCGGTGGCACAGCGCGCCCATCATGCCTTCCTTGGCGCAACGGACGAGGAGTTGATACCCACGCAGTGGAAGGCGCCCGGAGACGCCACGGCCGCCACCGTGCAGGCCGAGGCCCATCTAGCGGATCTCGTCATCCTCGGCCAGCGAGATCCATCTGACGACGCTGCCTGTGGCGAGCGATCCTTCATCGAATCAATCCTGCTGGAGTGCGGGAGACCGGTACTTGTCGTCCCGCATACTGGATGGTTTGCCGGCGCCGGAGCACGTGTGTTGGTGGCCTGGAACGGAACGCGCGAAGCTGTCCGGGCCACGAGCGAAGCAATGCCACTGCTGCGCCGTGCCGGTAGGATCGATGTGCTGACATTTGTCCGGCCCGGTGCCCAAGGGAACGCGGCGGCGTCGCCGGCGAAGTATGCCGTGGACTGGCTGGCAAGCCACGGTGTTTCCTCGCATTCTCAGTCCGTCGCGGTCGACAATGAGGACGACATCGGAGAACGGATGCTTTCGGAGGCGGCAAACAGGGAAGTCGATTTGATCGTCATGGGGGCGTTCGGCCACGGCCGCATACGTGAATCGCTGCTTGGTGGTGTGACGCAAACCATACTGACTTCGATGACCGTTCCGGTACTGATGTCCCACTGAGGGGCTGTCGCGGTTTCATCGTTTGAGCGGGTCGACGCGGCGTTGCGACGGCACCGTTCGCAACGATGACCGATTGCGATATGAGTACGCACATGCCTTTCCGGAAAACAAGAGTTCTGCTCGGTTCATTGCTGATCGCCGTCGCGTCGTTCGCTTGCGCCGCAGCTGTCCAGGTGCCGGTCGATACGCCGCCAGCCGTCCCGGCCGACGTCCTGTATTTGAGCGGTGGGAACAGTGAAGACAGCATGAAAGCCATGCTGACAATGGCAGACAGTTACAACGTCCGCCTGACCATGGTCGACGTTGCGCGTGGAGAACCGCTGAAGCATACCTCCGTCCTGGTGACCGGAGCCGACGGTCATCCGTTGCTGATGGTCGTTGCGACGGGGCCCATGTTCTATCTGAGGCTACCTGCCGGCGCCTATTGGCTGGCAATCGGTTACGACGGATGGGTCAAGGCGCGCGATATCGTCGTGGACACGGAGGCGCTCGACCTGACGTTTCGCCTTCCCGTGGACCCTTCATCAGGCAAAGCGCCGTTCTCCGAAACATCACCGCTCGATCGAAGTGACCGTCATGTGTTCATGCGCACTCTCATTCCTTGACGCGAATCAATTTGCTCCTGCTAGCACGATGTACGGTGAAGGCATACCGGGGCCCATCGGGACCGAGCGCTGAGGCGGCCCCCTGCTTGTGGCGCCAACCGAGGTCATGCTTGAAGCAGTGGAGAAGTATTGTCTTGCCGACCGACGGATCGGCCAACAGCGATGCGGCGGCGTGGTGCGCCGCGAACCCGAAGCTGTTCAAGCGGGACGAGATCCGTGTGCACGTCGTCCATTGTGTTCCGGACCTGTCGGGAGAGGTCAAGTCCTTTATCGGCAGGGCGCAAATCGATCGTTGGCATACCACCGAAAGCGCCAACGCTATGCAGTCCGTTGTCGACATCCTTCGGGAGGCAGGTGTCCGAACGGTGACGCAAGGGCTCGTCGGTTTTGCCCCCGAGCGGATCATCGCCTATGCGAAATCGGTTGGGGCCGAGGCAATCGTCATGGGGTCGCACGGGCGGGGCGCGTTCCTTGATGCCATTGTCGGCTCGGTCGCGGGCCGCGTCCTCGCACACGCGCCATGTCCCGTGGTCCTTGTCAAGCCTATTTCATGAGCAGAGTCCATGAACAAGACCGTTGCGACGCTGGTTCCCGATCGGTTTCAGCCGGATCGCTGCGCAGTGTTCCGGCTGCCGAACCATCGCCAAGACCTTTGACGTGGGACAGGTTCAGGTTCGAACCAGAGCCGCTATCGTAGCTTGCGCTGCGTCAATGTCCCGCTCCTGGTCCGCGTCTACTCTGGAAAGACGCCACCATCGCGAGGAGCAACAGATGAAAGCGCTGATTTACCAGGGGCCGGGTCGGCTGAGCCTGGAAGACAGGCCCCGTCCCACGGTGCAGTCCCCGACCGATGCGGTCGTACGCGTGACGGCGACCACAATCTGCGGTACGGATCTGCATATCCTCAAGGGAGACGTGCCAACGTGCGAGCCGGGCCGAATCCTGGGCCATGAAGGCGTTGGAGTGGTCGAGGAGGTCGGCACTGCCATCGCTACGCTCAAGCCCGGCGATCCTGTCTTGATCTCTTGCATTACCTCGTGCGGCAGGTGTTCATATTGCCGCCGCGGCATGTACTCACATTGCCAGAGCGGCGGATGGGTCCTCGGACATCGTATCGACGGTACCCAGGCCGAGTTCGTTCGCATACCGCACGCCGAAACAAGCCTGCATCGGATTCCTGGCGGCATGGACGAGGAAGCGCTGGTCATGCTGTCCGACATTCTGCCGACGGGCTTCGAATGCGGCGTGCTCAACGGCAAGGTGGAACCGGGCAGCACTGTCGCGATCGTCGGCGCGGGGCCGATTGGCCTGGCGGCGCTGTTGACGGCGCAGTTCTACTCGCCGTCCCAATGCATCGTCATCGATCCGGATGCCAACCGGCTGGAGGTGGCCCGCGCGTTCGGCGCCACGGCATGTATCCGGAACAGCGAGGCCGACCCGGTCGAGGAAGTCAGGCGGCTGACCGATGGCCTGGGCGCCGACTGCGTTATCGAAGCCGTGGGTATTCCGGCGACCTTTGAACTGTGCGAGGAGCTCGTGGCGCCGGGCGGGACGATCGCCAACGTCGGCGTTCATGGGGTCAAGGCGGATCTGCACCTGGAGCGTCTTTGGGACCGGAACATCACGATCACGACGCGCCTGGTGGACACGGTGAGCACACCGATGCTGCTCAAGGCGGTAGGAGCAGGCAAGCTCGATCCAGCCCGATTGATCACCCATCGGTTTCGTCTTGACCAGATGCTCGCTGCTTACGATACGTTCGGCAAGGCAGCCAGTACCAAGGCGCTCAAGATGATCATCCGGCCCTGATCGATGCCGGAGGGCGCGACATATGACCACGCCGCTTGCCAGGCGGGAGCCACTACCCACCCCTGTGGACGTCGGCCTGACAGAGCAGCAGGCACGCGACGCGCTTGAGCGATACGGGCCGAACGCCCTGCCGCAACCGGCGCTGCCGACGGTGGCGGCAGTCTTTGTCAGGCAGTTCCGCAGCCCGCTGATCTATGTGTTGCTGATCGCCGCGCTGGTATCGCTGGCGTTGGGCGATCTGCGGGATGCGGTCTTCATCGGACTGGTGCTGTTGATCAACGGCGCCGTCGGCACGGCCCAGGAATACTCGGCAGACCGGGCTGCCCATGCCTTGCGTGATCTGCAGCAGCCAAAGGCGCTCGTCGTCCGTGATGGCAAGCAGCGGGAAATCGATGCGCTCGCCGTGGTGCCGGGCGACCTGGTGCTGCTGCAGCCGGGCAACCGGGCACCCGCGGACTTGCGGCTGCTCGAGGCGGATGACCTGCGGTGCGACGAATCACTGCTGACAGGCGAATCGCGTCCGGTGGCAAAGTCGGCCCACACCGACCAGGCCGCCGGCGAGCGTCCGGCCAACATGGTGTTTGCCGCCAGCATGGTGACGCGCGGGCGAGGGCGGGGCGTCGTGACGGCCACCGGCGCATCGACTGAACTCGGCAAGATCGCCGGGCATGTGCTCGGTGGCGAAGGCCACGTGGCTCCCCTGATCACCAGGCTCGATCGCTTCTCTCGCATCATCGGGCTGGTCGTCGCGGTGGCCCTGGCAGTCCTCATTGTGGTCGGATGGGCGAGAGGGACGCAGTGGCATGAGATGTTCATGATGTCGGTCGGTCTTGCCGTCAGCGCCATCCCGGAGGGGCTGCCCGTGGCCATTTCGGTGGCACTGGCCGTGGCAATGCGGAAGATGGCGCGGGTTAATGTCATCGTGCGCCGGATGCCGGCCATCGAGGCGCTCGGATCGTGCACGCTGATCGCCACGGACAAGACCGGTACCCTGACATTGAATCAACTGACTGTGACCGACCTGACCCTGGCGTCAGGCGCGCACTACCGTTGCGATACGGGGGCCGACCCGCACGCCTGTTCGATTCGCGCCGTCCATTCTGTGCCAACGTCAGCCGACAGCACACAGGCCGATCTGAAACGGCTGCTGTACGCAGCGGTCATGCCCAATGAAGGCGAATTATTGCTCGATGGTGGCGCTTGGCGCGGGACCGGCGACACCGTCGATGTTGCCTTGCTATTGCTGGCCGAGAAAGCGCGCGTTGCACGAGACGCCCTGCATGCGGCGTCGCCGTTGCTGCAGCGGATTCCCTACGAGCCTGACCTGCGCTATGCCGCGTCGTTTCACCATGGAGCGGACGGCGTCCATGTTTACGTCAAGGGCGCACCCGAAACGCTGATCGAGATGGCGGACAGCATGGACCAGGGGGGCGACGCGGTGCCGATCGATCGCGCCTTGTTGATGCGGCAGAAGGACGAGATGGCGTCACGCGGCTTGCGGGTGCTGGCATTCGCTAGCGGCACCATAGAGCGGGACACGTCGGGTCAGTATGGCCATGGTCACCTGGTCGACCTGACCTTCCTCGGCATGGCCGGAATGCAGGATCCAGTGCGGGCGGAGGTGCCGGCGGCGATCGCAGATTGCATCCGCGCCGGTATCGGCGTCGTGATGATTACCGGAGACGACCCTCGCACCGCAGCGGCGATTGCAAGCGAAGCCGGGCTGATGTTCACCGACGACCAGATCTGCACAGGAACCGAGGTGAGCGCGGCCGAAGTAGCCGGTGAATCGGCGCTCGACCGGCTGACCGAACGCGCCGTGGTTTACGCGCGCGTCGAACCTCAGCAGAAGCTCGCCATCGTCCTGTCGCTCGCGCGCCAACGCAACGTGGTCGCGGTGACGGGCGACGGCATCAACGACGCGCCGGCATTGCGGCAGGCCCATGTGGGCGTCGCCATGGGCCGCGGCGGCACCGACGTGGCACGAGAGAGTGCCGACGTCGTGCTGACCGATGACAACTTCGCCTCCATCGTCAACGGCATCCGCGAGGGCAGGGTGGCCTACGCCAACATCCGCAAGGTCATCTTCATGCTGTGCTCGACCGGCGCGGCGGAGCTTCTGCTGTTTGCGCTCGCCATCCCGCTGGGCCTGCCGATGCCGTTGCTGGCGGTGCAACTGCTCTGGCTCAATCTGGTGACGAACGGCATTCAGGACGTGGCGCTGGCCGCGGAGCGTGCCGAAGGCGACGAGCTCCGCTATCCGCCGCGCTCGCCTGGCGAGCCGATCTTCGATCGCGTAATGATCCGGCGCGTTGTGCATTCGGCCATTTGGATGGGGCTCGGGGGCTTTGTGGTCTTCTACGTGGCGCTGCGGCGCGGCGAGAGCGTCGAATCGGCACGCAATCTGCTGTTGCTGCTGTTTGTGCTGTTCGAGAACGTGCAGGTGTTGCTCAGCCGATCGGAGCATCATTCGATCTTCCGGCAATCGCTGCAAGGCAATCCACTGCTGGTGGCCAGCGTGCTGCTGACGCAGGGGCTGCATATCGCCGCCATGTGGCTGCCCGGCGTCAGCGACACGCTGCATATCGCACCAGTGTCGCCAGCGAGCTGGGCGCTGCTGTTGGCCATTGCGGCCACGCTGCTGATCGTCATGGAGCTGGAAAAGTGGTGGGACAAGCGGCCCGACGGCGCGCCGCGCGCCCAGGTTCGCTACGCGGGCGAGCGTCGCCAGCGGGGAGGCACACCATGAACGTTTCACATGACTTCGCCAGCGTCATGGTGCATCTGGACGCGGGGAGCCGTTCGTTGTACAGGCTAGAGCTCGGTGCCGGTCTCGCACTGCAGCTCGATGTGCCGCTGACATGTCTGTATTCGACGTTCCAACCGGATCCGGCATGGCTGCGCAGGACGGACGACGGCGATCGCTACCTCGGCGAGATTGAGCAATGGCACCAGCGGACTCGCGAGCAGATGCGACGGCAATGGGCTGCGTTGATGCCGGAACTGCCGCGCGGCACGCGGTGGCTGGCGAGCGAAGCCGATCCGCTGGACTTTTGTGTTCGAACGTCACGGCAGGCAGGCCTGCTTCTACTTGGCCGGCGTGACGAAGTCGATCAGCATGCCTTTGTCGCGCCAGGATTTGTCGAAACGATGGTGATGGCCAGCGGCCGGCCCGTACTGCTGATTCCACCACAGGGGCGATGCTCGCTGCATGCGCCTCACGCGGTCATTGCGTGGGACGGAAGCCGGGAGGCGAGCAGGGCGCTGCATGACGCCATGCCGCTGCTCGCCGGCGGATCGGCGACGATTTTCCATGCCGCCAAGCCGGGCGACGCAACGCGCGGCGGCGGCGGCCTGCATCATGCCATCGCCGTTCTCGCCGAACACGGCGTATACCGCGATGTGAGGGTGGAGACGGTGCGAAGCGACAGCGACGTAACTCGACGCCTGCTGGAGGCGGTCGCCGATACGGGAGCCAGTCTGTTGGTAATGGGCGCTTACGGGCATGGCACGGTACGCCAATTCGTGCTCGGCGGCGTCACCAGGATGGTGCTGGCGCGTGCCGTGGTGCCGGTACTGATGTCACATTGAGTTACGCTCGGAGACCATCATGGAATTTCAAACGATCCTGGTCGAACTGGACGACGATGCTGCTTGCGCTGATCGGATCCGGGTGGCCGGGGATCTGGCGCGGCGTTATTCGTCGCACGTGCTGGGCCTGACCCCGACCGGTTTTCGCCTGGAGCCGTTCCGCTCGGTCGGCGAAGAGGCCCGCCGCTATGCCGAGGCTGCGCAGCAGACTCTGCGCCGACGCGCGCAACTCGCGTCGGAACAGTTCACCCGTGTGCTGACGGAGGCGGCGCCAGGCGTCCCCCACTCGCACCGCTTGGTTGAGGAAGAAGCCGGGTGGGCGCTGGCGACCACGGGACGGGCGGCGGACATCGTCGTCGTGCGCCAGCCCCTGTGGCCGCCTTCGACGCCGCCATTGGCCTCCGAACCGGTTGAGTATGCGCTGCTGAATGCCGGGCGGCCGTTGCTCGTCGTGCCGGAAGGGGTGCGATCGTGCCCGGCCATCCACGTGATGATTGCCTGGGATGGCGGGCGAGAGGCCGCGCGGGCGGTCGCCGACGCCATGCCGTTCCTCAGGCGCGCCGACCGTGTCACGGCGGTCGCGATGACGACGCCGGAGCGGCAGGAGGAAGGCGCCCCGCTGGAGGACTTGCTGGCCTACCTGCGCCGCCACGGCGTGGACGCAAGCGGCATCAACGAACCAGATACGCCGCAGCCGGGTCCCGCCTTGCTGGCGGTGGCGACGGCGCTGGGCGCGGATCTGATCGTCGCCGGCGGCTATGGCCATTCGCGCATGCGCGAACTGATGATGGGCGGGGCGACTCGCAGTCTGATCCGGGCCTCCCGTGTGCTGGTGCTGCTGTCGCATTGAGCGGCGGGCGGCGCGACGGCCGGCACGCCGCCGCATCGTCAGTCCAGATCCAGCCGCAGGTGCCAACCGTTTGCCGCGGGAGCGGCACGCGCGACGGTGAAACCGCACGCGGTGGCCAGGGCCACCATGGCGGCGTTGTCGGGCAACGTCGTGCCGACCAGGCGGGCAAGCCCCCGCGTCCGGGCATAGGCGATGGCCATTTTCAGCAGCAAGGTGCCCAGCCCACGATGCTGCAGGTCCGAGCGCACGGCGATGGCAAATTCCGCGCTCGAACCATCCGGATCGGCCGCTAATCTAGCTTCGCCAATGATCTGTCCTTCGTCGACAGCCGGCTTGCCCGCGCTGTTGCCGCGCCCGTGGGCAGCATCGGGCGACAGTACCGCGACGAATGTCATGTCGCGCGCATAGTCCAATTGGGTCCAGCGCAGGAAGTGAGTGGGATCGGCAGGGCGATGGACGGCGCAGAAGAATCGCCGATGCGCATCGATCTCGCTCAGCGCATCGACGAAGGCGGCATAGCGCACGGCGTCGTCGGGTCGAATCGGGCGCAGCAACAACGTGTGACCGTTCCAGTCGATCGTCTGCACCAGTTCGGTGGGGTAGGGCAGGATGGATAGCCGATCGGTCGGTCGCCCGCTGGCAGGGCGTATGCCGACGCGGGCATCCAGCGCCAGCACGCCGCTCTCGTCGGCGATCAGAGGATTGATATCGAGTTCCGTCACCTCTGGCAGCTCGCACGCCATGCGCGCGATACGGATCAGCACGCGCAAGATGCCGCGGCGATCCGCGGCGGGCACCGCGGCGTAGGCGCCGAGCACGCGCGCTACTCTGGTGCTGTCAACCATCTGGCTGGCCAGCGCCTCGTTCAGAGGCGGCAGACCGATCGAGCGGTCGCCGATGCGCTCCACCGCGGTGCCGCCCTGGCCGAACAGCACCACGGGGCCGAAAACCGGATCGGTGGCAATGCCGACGATCAATTCTCGTGCACCCGGGCGGCCGGCCATACGCTGGACCGTGAATCCGTCGAGGCGCGCGCCGGGATGGATGGCACCGATGTGCTCGAGCATCCGTGTCGCAACGGCGCGCACTTGCTGCGACGACGCCAGATCCAGTGCCACGCCGCCGACCGAGGATTTGTGAGTGAGGTCTGGGGAGCGTATCTTCAGCGCGACCGGGAAGCCGATGCGCGACGCCACCTCGGCGGCGTCGACGGGGTCGCGCGCGATCTCGGTTTCGACCACCGGTATGCCATAGGCCTTCAGCAGGCGCTTGGATCGCGCCTCGTCCAGCATCGTGGTCCCTTCGCGCAAGGCGGCCTCGATCACGGCCCGCGCGGTGTTGCTGTCGACGCATTCCGTGTCGTCCGCCTCGGCGGCGCTCGGCACATGCAGCAGCATGCGTTGATTGCGCTGGAACTCGACCAGCTGCAGAAAGCCGCGAATCGCCTGCTCCGGCATGGCGTAAGCCGGGATGCCGGCTCGCTGGCAGAGCAGCCGCGCGTCGCGCGCATCGTCGCCACCGAGCCAGCACGCTAGCAAGGGGTGCGTCGCGCCGGCCGCGCCGTCGATGATGGTTTGCGCCACGGCCCGAGTGAGCACCAGTGCGGTCGGTGCATGGATCGTGAGCACGGCGTCGACGTCGCTGGCATGCGAGACCACGGCCAGTGCATTCGCATACCGGCCAGCGTCGGCGTCGCCAACGATGTCGACGGGGTTGCCGCGTGACCATCCCGCCGGCAGGCAACGGTCCAGCGCCGCAATGGTGTCGACACCGAAAGTCGCCAGGGTGCCACCGCTCAGCACCAGGGCATCGGTCGCCAGCACGCCTGCGCCACCACCGTTGGTGATGATACAGAGCCGCTCGCCCGCCAGCGGACGCCCCCGAGCCAGCGTCTCGACGGCGTCGAACAGCTGCTCGGTGGAGGTGACGCGCAGCAAGCCTGCGCGCCGGATGACGGCATCCCACACATCGTCTGCGCCGGCCAACGCGCCGGTATGCGAGGCGGCGGCACGCGCCCCGTCGGGCACGCGCCCTGCCTTGACGATCACCACCGGCTTGCTTCTTGCTGCGGCGCGGGCCGCGCTGAGAAACTTGCGGCCGTCCCGAACGGCCTCCACATAGAGAAGGATGGCGCGCGTGGAGGCATCCGTCGCCAAATAGTCCAGCACGTCGGCGACGTCGATATCCGCGCTGTCGCCGAGCGAGACAAAGTGCGAAAAGCCAATGTCGCGCGAGCGGGACCAATCCAGCACCGCGGTGGCAAGCGCGCCGGATTGGGTGGCAAAGGCAAGCGGCCCACTCTTGAGCGGGCCGGTGGCGAAGCTGGCGTGCCGGCCGATCCGCGGCACCATCAGGCCGACGCAATTCGGCCCCAGCACGCGCAGCAGGTAAGGCCGGCTGGCGTCGAGGATGGCTTGCCGCCATGCAGCCCGCTGACCGCCCTCCGCGGGTGGGCCCGCCGTTACCACCACCACCGCGCGTGTGCCCTTCCGGCCTAATTCCTCGACCAGCTTCGGTACGGACTCTGCCGGCGTGCAAATGACGCTCAGTTCCGGCGCCTGTGGCAGCGCAGCGACGTTGCGGTAGCAGGGCCGTCCTGCCAGTGTGTCGTACTTGGGATTGACCGGATACACGGGCCCGGCGAATCCACTCTCCATCAGGTTGGCGAGGATCGCGGCGCCGATGCTGCCGGGCCGGCGCGATGCCCCGATCACGGCGATCGACTCGGGCCGGAACAGATGCTCCAGATTGCGCGTGCTCATTGCCGCGGGCGCCGGGGCAGGTGGGCAGAGTCGGGCCGCATCTTCTCAATCCTCCTTCTCGCTGCGGATCAGAAGGACCGGCTTGTTGGACTGCCGAATCACGCCTTCCGCGACGCTGCCCATCACCAGTCGACGCACGCCGCGCCGCCCATGGGTGCCCAACACGATCAGGTCGGCGTTCCTCGCATCGGCTTCAGCGACGATGGTATCCGCGATCTTGCCGGGCGACACCGGCCGCTCGATCAGCTTCAGCTGGTGTTCGATGCCGGCTTGCGACAGACGTTGCCCGGCCTCGTTCAGCGCATGTTGCCCGTTGGCGAGGATTGCCTTCATCAGCATGTCGGGGTTGTAGTAGCCCGCATCGAAGTAGACGTCGACATTCTCGGCAATGAACAGGGCCTCGACTTCGGCTCCGCACGCTTTTGCCAGCGTGATGGCCTGGGTCAGGGCGAGGTCGGACGAACTGCTGCCGTCCACCGCCAGGACGATCTTCCTGTACATGATTGCACTCCTCCGTAGTTGGGCTGGCGCCCGGGATCCCGATGTATCGAGCTTAGCCATTTGATCGCGAACGCCGTTGACCTTAATCAACTTTGCGTCGATCAAGGTCCGATCCTGAGGACCGCCGCGCCGGCAAGGCGGCCAGCGCGCAGGTCCGACAGCGCCCGATTGGCATCGGTCAGCGCATACGGCGTGACTTGCATGTGCAGGGACACTTCGTCGGCAATGCGCATCATCGCGTGCCCGTCCGCGCGGGTCAGATTCGCCACCGAAACCAGGCGACGCTCCTGCCAGAGCAGGCTGTAGGGAAAACCAGGGATGTCCGACATATGGATCCCACCGCAGACGACCGTTCCCCCTTTGCGTACGGCGGCGAGCGCCAACGGCACCAGCGCCCCGACCGGAGCGAAGATCAGCGCGGCATCGAGCGCCACCGGCGCCACCTCATTGCTGCCGCCAGTCCACAAGGCGCCGCTTGCCTGTGCCAGCGCCTGGGCAGCGGTGTCGCCCGGACGCGTGAAGGCATAGATCTCCGCGCCTCGCGCGAGCGCAATCTGGGCCACCAGATGCGCGGCTGCGCCGAAGCCATAGATGCCGATTCTGCGCGCAGGGCCAGCCATATTGAGGGTGCGTAGCCCGATCAGGCCCGCGCACAAAAGCGGGGCGGCCTGCAGATCGTCGTAAGCCTGCGGAATCGGAAAGCAGTACGCGGCATCGGCGACGGCGTAGTGGGCGTAGCCGCCATCGCGGAGATAGCCCGTGAACTGCGGGGCGTCACACAGATTCTCCTGGTTGTTGAGGCAGTAGTCGCAGTGCATGCAGGTGCGCCCGAGCCAAGGAACGCCGATCCTGTCTCCGGGTCGGAGACTGGTCACACCTGGGCCACAGATGTCTACGCGGCCGACGATCTCATGGCCAGGAATCAAAGCGGGCTTCGGCAGCGGCAGCTCGCCATCGACGATATGCAGATCGGTCCGGCAGACGCCGCAGGCCGATATCGCGACCCGGACCTCGCCAGGACCTGGCTCGGGAATGGGTACTTCGCGCAGCTCGAGCTCGGGCGAATGGCCATCGAAGACCATGGCATGCATAGTGGTGCGAGTCGCGGTGTTCATGGCTGGTGGACTATGGATCTTGGCCATTGGGACCCGGCGCATAAGCGAGCGCAGAGGGGACGAATTGTTGCATCGCCATGGCTCCAAGTGGGATTGCTTCGCGTCGGCGTCGGCGTCCGCTTTTGGCAAGGCATCGCGGTGCCGGTACCCGCACTGTCGACTGTACGTGGCGCGGCAGAAATTTCCTTGACGTCCATCAATGAAACGATCGACGTGCCATTGCAGCAAATGCGAGAAGACGCCGTGACGCCTTGATGTGCATCAATACGGACGAGGATCCTTTCCATACAGTGAAGGCATGTAACGTCAGGAGAATCGCCATGCCTTACAGCAACATCATGGTCCACCTGGACGCCGGCCGGCGTGCGATGCATCGACTGGAGCTGGCCGCAGGCCTTGCCAGGGATCACGGTGCCAGGCTGATCGGTCTGTATGCAGGCTTCATGCCGGATCCGGCCTGGTTCTATTTGATGGAGGGCGCCGGAATCGTGCTGGAAGCCGACCGCAGGCGCAGGCAGGAAATCAGAGAGGTGGTGCGGCGCCAGTTCGAGGCGTGCATGCACGCTTTTGGACTGGAGCGTGCGCAATGGCGGGTCGTGGAAGGGGTGCTGCCGTCTGCAGTAGTGCGCGAAACGCGCGAGGCCGACTTGATTGTCGCAGGTCAGTACGATTCGGAGGACCCGGGCAGCTATGTAGCACCGCAGTTCGTCGAGTCGCTCGTACTGGAGTCTGGGCGCCCCGTGCTTGTCGTTCCTTACGCGGGGACGTTCGAGACGGTCGGGCGCAGAGCGGTGCTGGCATGGAACGGCAGCGGGCAATCGGCCCGTGCCCTGCACGACGCCGTGCCATTGCTGGCCGGGGGTGCCGTGACGGTGATCAGTGTCGAGGAAGAACTCAGACCACCGCACGTGGACGCCAGCCCGGTCGAACAGGCCCTGACAGCGCTGGGCGACCATGGCATTCAGGCGCGCGCCGAGTCTGCCCTTTGTGACGACGATATGGCGGTGGCGGAATTCCTGCTGTCGCGAACGGCGGACTGCGGAGCCGACATGATCGTGATGGGCGCATATGGGCGCGGCAGACTGCGCGAGATGGTGCTCGGTGGCGTCACGCGGACCATGCTCGCGGCGATGACCGTACCGGTGCTGATGTCCCACTGACCGGCAATGAGCATCTGCACGCAGATCGATTTCGACCCGCTTCTCAGAGGGGCGGGCACAGAGGATTCAGGACATGCGTTTGCAATTCTTGGGAGCGACGGATACGGTCACCGGGTCGCGATTCGTACTCGATACAGGACGGTCGCGCGTGATGGTCGATTGCGGATTGTTTCAAGGCTACAAGGCGCTGCGTCTGCGTAACTGGGACCGGTTGCCGGTGGAGCCGTCGAGCCTCGACGCCGTTGTACTGACGCACGCGCATCTGGACCACAGCGGCTACGTGCCGCTACTGGTCAAGAACGGCTTTCGGGGGCGCGTCTACTGCACCGCTGGGACGGCGCAATTGTGCGGCATCCTGTGGCCGGACAGTGCACATCTGGCCGAGGAGGACGCCGCTTATGCAAATCGCAAGCACTTCTCGCGGCACCAACCGGCGTTGCCGTTGTATCAGACGGCCGATGTCGCGCGGGCGCTTCGCCGGCTCGAATTGGTCTCCTTTCATCAACGGCGCCGCGTGACCGATGACATCGATGTCGAGTTTTCACGCGCCGGCCATATCATCGGCTCGGCTGTCGTCACGCTCCATGTCAACGGTCGTCAAATCGTGTTCTCGGGGGACCTTGGCAGACAGCAGGATCTGGTGATGCGACCGCCTGAACCGATCGAACATGCCGATGTCCTCCTCGTCGAATCGACGTACGGGAACAGGGCACATCCCTCGGACGATCCTCGCGACACATTCGGAGCGGCTGTCACGCGGACGGTCGAACGTGGCGGCACGGTTATAGTCCCCGCGTTCGCGGTCGGACGCACGCAGACGATATTGTATTGCCTGAAGTGGCTGCGTGATCAGGGCCGATTGCCATTCGTGCCGGTGTACCTGAATAGCCCGCTGGCCATCAATGCGACCAAGATATTCGCATTGCATCCCGAGGATCTCCGGCTGGACAGAGATCAGATCGCTTCCGCCTGCGAGCTGCCGATCCTCGTAAAGAGCACCGATGAGTCGATCGCGCTGAACAAGAGTCGGGCGCCGAAGATCATCATCGCGGGCAGCGGCATGGCGACCGGCGGGCGCGTGGTGCACCATATCGAGCACTTCGGAGGCGACGCGCGCAATTCGATCCTGTTGTGTGGCTTTCAAGCTGCCGGCACAAGAGGCGCTACTTTGGCCGAAGGCGCACGCTCGCTGCGGATTCACGGCCGCGACGTGGCAATTGAAGCCGAAGTCATCGAGATCGAGAATCTGTCCGCGCACGCCGACGCAGAAGAGTTGCTGGGATGGCTGGGAACATTCGCCGCGCCACCGCGAAACACGTTTATTGTCCATGGCGAACCGCCGGCTGCAGATGCCTTGCGTCAGCAAATCGAGCGGCGGTTGCGATGGCACGTGACGATGCCGGAGTATCGGGAATCGTATGACCTGGGATAGCACGCATCGCGCAGCGAAGCGCGGCCATCATTGAAGGAGAGCAGCCATGGAAGAAGTCCTGATTGTCTACTACTCCCGTACTGGCACTACCCGCCAGGCGGCCCAACAGCTCGCTGCAATGACCGGGTGGCCACTTGCCGAGGTGGTCGACGAGTCGGGCCGTGCCGGCTGGGTCGGCGACCTGAGGTGCATGCTTGATGTCCTGCTGCGGCGGCGTCCGGCCTACGGCTATCGGGGGCCGGGCTTTGCCGGCACTGAACATCTCGTCGTCATGGCTCCGGTTTGGCTTGGCCGGCTTGCTGCGCCGATGCGAGCCTTCCTGTGCGACCGTGGGACGCTGGCCAATGGCGTATCGGCTGTTATCGTGATGGCCTCGCGCGGCGGCCTGAGTGCCGGCGAGGAGATTGGGCGCATAGTCGGACGCGCTCCGCGTCCCATGTTGACCTTACGGCAGCGCGACGTGCAGAGCGGAGCGGCAGCCGGGGCGCTGGAAGGCTTCGTGGCCGACTGGAACACCGAGCAGCGAGGTCAGGGCGCGCCTAACCGGCCAGCATGGCTTTCGCCGCGCGAAGCATGATCGACCGAAGTAGCGACGTGCCGCCGTAGTGCCGCACAAAGTTCTACAGGCAATCTACAGGCGATCAAGGCGGTCCTTGTCAGTCAGTGTCACCTGCTTTCCCTTGACGGAGATCAGGCGGTCTTGCTGCAAGCGCGAGAATGTCCGGCTCACCGTTTCGAGCGTCATGCCAAGATAGCTGCCGATCTCCGCCCGCGTCATGCGCAGCCGCAGGTCGGTACCGGAGTACCCATGGGATTGCATACGCGAAGCAAAGTTGAGCAGGAACGAGGCTAGCCGCTGCTCCGCGCTCATGTCCGCCAGCATTACCATCATGCCGGATTCCCGCACGATTTCCGCGCTGAAGAGCCGATGAACATATTGTTGCAGGGACCTGACTTCCCGACACAATGCCTCCAGGGCATGGAAAGGAATGACGCACACCGTGCTGTCTTCCAGCGCGACGGCGTCGGACGGATGATGGTTGGTACAGATTCCGTCCAGGCCAATGGTCTCTCCCGCATGATGAAACCCCGTGACGTGATCACGGCCGTTCCATTGCATCACGACTGTCTTGAAAGATCCGGACCGGACGGCATAGACGTTCTGGAAGGCGTCTCCGGCCCGAAAGAGGTATTCGCCCCGGCGGACGCTTCGCCAGGTCTGCACGACGGTGGTCAACCTCGGTAGCGAATGATCGTCGACGCATGAGGCGACACAAGCGTGGTGCCTTTGAGGACAGTGCGTGCACTGGGCCATCGCGCGTTCGCCGGCCAGTGCGGTAGCCATCGACCCTGAAGGGCGGTCATCACGTATGGGCAATTCCGGATGCCGAGGGATGTCGGTCGTCGATTCCCTCGTTGCTATCGCTTTGAACACGTGAATCTCCTTGGTTGGATAGCCTCAATCTCGATCTACTTGCTTCGGTGTCGCAGCGGACGCTACGCAATGGGCGGTGTCGCTATCAAAGGTGTTTGACGCACCTCGTCATCCGAGCGGCTCGCTTTTCCCAGCCGTTGCAGGCAATTCATCAACTCCGCGAACTGCAGCGTCATGTCCAAGCAGTAATCTGCGCCGGCCTCCAAGTACCGTTGCCGGCTCTGCCATGCACAGCCATGCGCCAGTAACAGTACGATGGCCGTCCGTGCTGCTTCACGGAGGCTCTGCAGCCGATGCAAGGCATCGCGGTGGCCCGCGCCAATGTCCAGGACAACGATGTCCGGCCGCACCGCTTCGACGGCCGCGATCGTCCGGGACGAATAGCGGCCGACGCCGATGCAAGCGACGTTGGGGATACGCCGGAACAACCTAAGCAGGCGTGCTGCGACCCATTGGCCTTCATGGACCAGGTAGATGGTCAGCGGACGTGGAAACGGGGCCGTGTTCATGAGCTTCAGTATGGAAGGCCCCTTAAGCGGTAGAAAGCAGGGTTCGCTGAGATTGACGTCAGCACGACGTCCGGACTTGTCAGGGAATGCTGACAGGGGACTTCCGCCATTCCGGTGGACGAGGTCGCCTCTCCGGGCCTGTGTTTGTGCCCTGTTCGGCGCGATTGGACTAAGATTCCCGAAGCGACGCCTTCAGGCGGTGTGGCCGCCAGAAGACGGCAGTGGCCAGTCGGTTGCCACGATCGGGAGCCCGGCTAGACGACAACAGATGGGGCAGATATGCGCGGCGAACAGTCTTCCGATGCTTCCCCTCCACCCAGCCAGCATTCGATCGCACGGCATGCAGATCGCTCGGAGTGGGTAGGCGGGGTGGCAGTCGCCCTGACCGTTGCCGCGGCATTCTTGCTTGTGCTTGCCGCCAACGGCTCACGAATCATCATGCCGCTTGTTCCCGTCTTTGGTTTGTTGGCAGGGGCAGTGTTGGCGGTTTACTGGGTGCGACTTCGCCGATTGCGGGACATATCCACCGCAAATCTGGCGCGCATCCGGGAGAGCGAAGAGCGGCTCGCCGGCATCATTCGATCGTCGATGGAAGCCATTATTACCGTCGACAGCGATCAGCGTATTGTCCTGTTCAACCCGATGGCCGAATCGCTGTTTCGTTGCAACGCGGGCAATGCCATCGGCCGTCCCCTTGGCGATTTCATTCCGCCGCGGTACCGCGATGCACATGAGGAACACGTCCGTCGTTTCGGTATCACTGGCGTTTCCGAACGACAGATGGGGCGACAACGTGCCCTCTATGCGCTGCGCAGCGATGGCACCGAATTTCCCATCGAGGCTTCGATCTCGCAGACGGTCGACCGCGCCGGCAAGTTGTACACGGTGATGCTGCGCGATATCACCGAGCGTGTCAGAGCCGAACAGGCTTTGCGTCAGTCTCGGGAGGAATTGCAGCAGCTGTCCGACAGTGTGCTGACCGCGCGTGAAGAGGAGAAGCGGCGCATTGCACGCGAGCTGCACGATGACCTCGGCCAGAGATTGAGCGCATTGAAGATGGACCTGGCTATGCTGGGCGCCGATCTGGAGGAGGGCGGTGCCCCGCAGGCGGCATTGAGGCAGGTCGGCGCCATGCATCAAGTCATCGACGAGACGGTGGCTTCGGTACGGCGGATCGCCTCAGACTTGCGCCCAGCGCTGCTCGACGAGCTCGGTCCGGCAGCGGCGCTGAATTGGCTGGGTAAGAACACGGCCGAACGCTACGGTATTTCGGTCAGCGTGACCGCCAGTGAGGATATCGATCTCGCCGAGCAGGCAGCGGTCGCCGTCTTTCGCATTGTCCAGGAGGCACTGAACAACGTGGTACGGCATTCGCGCGCATCGGATGTGGAGATCCGCTTTGAACTCGTCGACGGGCAATACGAGCTGGTGGTGCAGGACAACGGTATCGGCTGGGACGGCCGCACGGCGCCATCTGCCGAAGGAAGATCGATGGGGCTCGTGGGGGTGCGCGAGCGCGCGCGCCTGCTAGGCGGCGCTGCAACAATGGAGTATCGACCGGGCGACGGCTTCCGACTGGCTGTTCGTTTCCCGCAGTCGGACGTGATCCCGAGCGGGGGGAAACAATGATCAAGGTCTTCATCGCGGACGACCATGCCGTCGTACGAGACGGCGTCCGACACATTCTTGAACGGGCCGGTGGTTTCGAGGTCGTGGCGGAAGCCGAAGATGGGACGCAGGTGTGCAGCCAGCTGCGGCAACACCGCAGTGATGTGATCGTGCTCGATCTGTCCATGCCAGGGCGCAGTGGGCTGGAGCTGATCAAGCAGATTCGGACGGAGTTTCCTGGGCTGCGGATACTGGTGCTGACGATGCATGCCGAGGAAGAGTACGTGCGCAGGGCTTTCCGAGCCGGCGCGTCTGGCTATCTCACCAAGGAAAGCGCCGCCACGGAATTGGTCGCCGCAACCGGCAAGGTCGCATCCGGTGGCACCTACGTCAGCCAGGCGATCGGGGAAAAGCTTGCCACCGGGCTTCAGGGCGGGACGGAGCAATTGCCCCATCTCTCTCTATCGGATCGCGAGATGGAGGTGTTCCGAAGACTGGTTCTGGGAGAAACGGTCTCGGCGATCGCCGCCGGCCTGTGTGTCAGTGCGAAGACGATCAGCACGTACAAGATGCGTCTGATGGAGAAGCTCGGCTTGCCAAACGAGGCGGCGTTGGTTCGGTATGCAATTCGACATGGCTTGTTTTGCGACGATGCCACGCTGTGAAGCCTGTGCGGCAACGAGGGCCCATTACCCGGCGGTTACCGAGACGACGGCGCTTGGCGTGGGATAGTAGTCTCAAGCCAGTCGGTGCAGAGTGAGACAGCTTGGGACAGTTCAGCCGGCTGGTCAAAGGTTCCCCACAGGGTTCGCACCAGCGACGACCGGCTGCACTGACAGTCAGCCGACCCGTCGCCACGGTTTGGCGCGGTGGTGTCCGAGCTGTTGCCTCCGACAATAGCCAACGCAGGAATAGGGCAGGCATCCTGATTCGCGCTCCTGGCCAGGTCTCGCGGACCGCGCAGGGTCACCAAGGCGCAGAACGTAGCATGACCGGCCACCGCCATCGTCGCCTCTGACGCCAACTCGCCTGCTGCTACACATACCAGAGGTATCGGACCGCACGGCGCCTCGGACTCAAGCCATTCCGCGACGCGGGCGACGCGGTGCACGAGATCCGTATGTCTGTGGAAAGTGTCGGCCGAGTGCCGGTGACGACGAGGCGCAATGTCGATCAAGGCAGTTGCGTAGCCCAGTTTCCACAGCTTGCGGCAGAAGTAGTTTGCCGATGCGATGCGCGATGAGGCTTTGCCTGCGTACAGCATCACGACGAGCGCTCTCGGCAGGGAAGGGCGGTCAATGACGATTCGCAAACGCTCCCCTGCCGCCTGGAGCGTTTCCACTCGGCACATATCCTCATGGTCGTACACGCGACGGTTCGATGGTCCAGTGCTGCCACGGGTTCGAAGTCGCTGCGGTACAAGGGTTGTCTGCATGGATGTCTCCTTGGGGTCGTGTGGCTGCCACGGACACAGGCGGCCGGCTCCGGCAGCATTGGCGCTGCCAGGTCCGGTCAGACAATAGCGGCAGGAGAAGCCAGGGAGCTTGATGCAAATCAATAGCTGGACGGTGCGCGCTCATATGCTTGTCTCACGCGCAATTGCAAGCGGCGGAGGGGCATGATCATGTACAAACGAATTCTGGTAGCGGTGGATGGCAGCGAATTGTCCCGATTGGCAGTAATGCAGGCAGCCCGTCTTGCGCAGAGCTGCGGCGCGATAGTCCAGGCCTTGTATGTTGTGGACAGTACCGATATCTACTACGGCATAGGCCCATACGACCCGGGCGGCGTCACCGAGGCGTTGCTTACTTACGGGGAAGCGGTTCTGCAGGACGCCGCGGCGTCGCTGGCGGGAGCCGGTGTAGAGCATTGTACGAAGCTGCGAAAAACCTCGGTGGCGCCCGGAAGGGTGGCGGCGACGATCGAGCTCGAGGCGCAAGAGTGGAATGCGGACCTGATTGTCATGGGCACGCATGGTCGAAGGGGGATGCAGCGATTGCTGATGGGCAGCGTGGCGCAGGGTGTGGTCCATCGCTCGACGCGTCCGGTCCTGCTGGTTCGCCATCCGGCT
The DNA here is from genome assembly GCF_013347325.1 of Cupriavidus gilardii. Classification (NCBI taxonomy): domain Bacteria; kingdom Pseudomonadati; phylum Pseudomonadota; class Betaproteobacteria; order Burkholderiales; family Burkholderiaceae; genus Cupriavidus; species Cupriavidus gilardii. The sequence continues at coordinate 1,522,666 of NZ_CP054626.1, forward strand.
CAGCGTGCTGACAAATCGGAGCCGGCCACGGTATCAACTTCGAACGACGCACACTAGGGGCGTACGCCGGAATGGCTCTGATGGCCAAGAGGAATGAGAGGGCCCGACCGGGTCTTCACCGGATGCGGTCGGGTTATGCCCTTGGAGCGGAGGCATCCGCGCCGCCAGCCCCAGCTGTCCCTCGCTTCCCGGCACTCGGCTGAATAATTGAGCCGCTGCTCACGAGCCCCGCTGTGTCGGAGCCCGATCCAGTTTCCGCTGTACTGTCCTAAGGAATAGCCCCATGACGATCGACTGGAGTGCCTTCACTCCATTGGCTCCGCTGGCGGGCGGCATAATTATCGGCATCGCCGCCTCCATGTTCGCTCTGCTAAATGGCCGGATCGCCGGCATCAGCGGCGTGCTTGGCGGACTGCTCACGCCGGTGCGCGGCGATGTCGCCTGGCGCGTGGCATTCATTGCAGGACTCATGGGCGCTCCACTCATGTACGGAGTATTCGCGCAGCTGCCGATCCCGCGAATCGACGCCGGCTTCGGCACACTGACCGTGGCAGGACTGCTCGTGGGGGTCGGCGCGCGTTACGGGGCGGGATGCACGAGCGGGCACGGCGTGTGCGGCATCTCGCGCCTCTCGGCGCGCTCGCTGGTGGCCACTCTCACCTTCATGGCGTCCGGATTCGTCACCGTCTTCGTCGCCCGCCATCTGCTTGACGCTTGAGAGGAAACGATGCCTGGGTTCTTTGCACTTCTGGCTGGCGTTGTTTTCGGCATCGGCCTGATTATTTCGGGTATGGCGAATCCAGCCAAGGTCCTGGCATTCCTGGACCTGGCCGGTAACTGGGACCCATCGCTTGCTTTTGTCATGGCCGGTGCCATCCTGGTCGGCATTGTCGCCTTCGCCGTGGCTCGCCGGCGCAGCGCCACGCTGCTCGGACTGCCAATGCGAATGCCGACGGCCACCGTCGTCGACCGACGTCTCGTGGGAGGCAGCCTCCTGTTTGGCATCGGCTGGGGCCTCGCAGGTTTCTGCCCGGGACCTGCCCTGGTCACCTTGGGCATGCGCGACTACAAGGCGGTGGTATTCGTGGTCGCCATGCTCGTCGGAATGGGGCTATTCGAGCTTTTGGAGCGGGGAAGGAGGCGTAGCTGAATGCGTGCCGGCAATACATAGCCTCTCACGGAGATTCGGCGGTTTCGGTGATATCGGTGTAAATCCATCGGCGCGTTCGCGTCTCGTCCGGCAAGAAGGGGCTTGCTCTGCGATAGCTGAGTGTCGGATATGCGGGGACGGATGGTTCCGCATGTCCGACTGTCACACTGCCCAAGGCGCTTGGTAACGTGGTCGTAGCGTTTTCCGATTTGAGGGACGCGTCTGTGTCGACGACTTCGGCTTACGACGGACAGGCGGAAAGGACTGTGCCAGGCTGACCTTACCCGCGCATCCCTTGAGCTCCGGAATCTTCGCGACGGGATCCAACGCCGCCTGCCCATGGCCCAGATGACCGCCATGGGCTTGGCATGGGCCAGCAAGGATGCTGCGCGGCGTCTACGGTATCCACTCTTGCGCACTCGGCCGCGGCCGATCGCTGGAACTGGCACGTACGCTGTCAGTCAATGCGCTGGTGGTTATGGAGATCTTCCACCTGTCCTTTATCCGGAATTTCTGCACAACCTCGTTGAACTGGAAGGCGGTGCGCGGCACGAGGGTGGTATGGGGCCTGGTAGATATTCGACGAACGTCCTTCGCGATCACGGCTCTCAGCGCACGAGGGCTACTTGTTCCGCCTCGCATGACGCTTCAAGAGCCGCGATAAAAGCCCCCGCACCGACGTGACTGCCGCCGCCAATCCTCCGGGTTTCCCGATGGCGCCTCACTGGCCGCGGAAGTGCCTGGCGTGGGGCCTTCGAAATTGTTGCTGGGATAAACTACACACATGAAACCCAGCACAACGCAATCGACACCGGACACCGCCAGCCTTCCGTCTGCCAGTTCGCCGAACCCGCGCGACATGGAGGCGTTGCCAAGCTACCCTGTGCCTGCGCCACAACTTGCGGCAGCACCTCCGCAGAAGGCGAGGGCAGCATTGCCTGGTTCGACAGCGCTAGCGGTGACTCGGGCGCTCGGGGATCTGCCGTATCTCAAACAGCTGTCGGCACTGCAAGACTCAAACCTGTTCAAGATGAATCGAGCTATAGAAGATTCGCTTCGCTTGAGCGCGATAGGAGCGCTGCAGAACTCTCATGCAATGGCAGCGGTTAGGGCGTTTGAAGATTCCACGGCCATCAGTGCAATAGCGAAGTGGCAGGACTCATCCATGTTGGCGGCGATTCGGAACCTGGAGGACTCCGCTCTCTTCAAGGCGCTGGCAAAGTGGCAAGACTCCTCCCTGATGGCAGCGATGCGGACGGTCGAGAGCTCGCCGTTCTTGAAGACGGTGGCGAAGTGGCAGGCTTCATCTGCCTTTGCGGCGACGCACAGATCGGAAGACTCTCCCTTCTTCGCGGCGATGACGGCTATAAAGGAGTCGCCCGCGCTAAATGCGCTGGAAACTCTTCAAGGTTCACCGCTCTTTAAGGCGATGGCGGCGCTAGAGGACTCGCCCGCGCTGGCGATGATGCGTACGCTCAAGGACTCGCCCGTTTTCAAGGCATTCAGCGGCATGCCGACACAGGCGGGCCAAGGCGTGCAATGGGACAGCATCGCTCGGACCCTGGTCGACAATGATCTATTCCGAACGATCGCAACGGCAGACAAACAGCGATTGGAGGCGCTATTCAGTCAAGCGGAAACCAACCTGCCGCGGTTTCATGAGGCTGCGAGTGTAGCAACTGGGCGGGGCGCATTTACAAAGGGGGACGCATCGGAGGTGGCTGAGGAGCTGCGTCTTGCGCTGTCCGCGGGCCCGTCATCCAAGCCCCTATCAGCAGGCGCGCTACTCTATCTCGCTCGGCTGATCATGTGCCTTTGGATGGTTTATCAAGCGGTCGCTCAATGGCCTGCCTTCCAGGCGGGTGCCTGCGACTTACAGGCCCGCTTGCTGACACTGGAGGCGCGCCAGAACATTCGCAAATTCACCAAGGGCTTGATTTGCGAGATTCCGCGCGAAACACTTAGGAGCATGCGCTATGTCGATCGTGCTGGCGTGCCGCTGTACCTACGGCCGGCGGTGCGTTCTCAAGTCGTAGCGAGACTACCTAAAGGCGCGGTACTTATCGTGTTGGATGATACTGACCGAAACTGGCTGTACGTTCAGTTTAGCCAGGATGACGTTGAAGCGGACGGGTGGGTCTCACGAAAGTTCGTCCGCCGCTTTGTCGAGTAGAAACGCGTAAATTTTTTTGTGATGGCGTGCATTTCTTCGTCAAAGAAGTACATATGTTGCCGTCGCCACGACTGGACGGCTCGAAGCACGTCGAAAACGAGGTTGCGCCGCATACGTTGTCGTGTGTGAATCTCTTAGGCAGGCAGCACATGTGACGAGCTGTCTCTGATTCACACTAGAGAGGCCTAGGTCTGCAATGGGCTACGCCTCATGCTCAAGAATGAGCTCGTGTCGCTCTATGGACCCGTCTTGCGCTCTGATAAGCAAGACATTTCCTTGCAGGACATGCTCGGTCTCATCGTCACGACTGGTGTCCAGTCTGCTGGAAGCGACACGGAGCGTGCCAAGCAAGGGGCCGCCATAGTCGAAAAACTTCAGCGTGTTTCCCTGGATGGTCACTAAGTTCCCTGCACCGTTTGCAAGGCGTATGGAGTACGTTCCGGCTTCAAAAGCGGGTTCCATTGCTGTCATTCCTTAGTTGAAGGAATCGACACTAACACAACCACCTTCTTGTCCAACATGTCGGCGTGCCCAATGAGTGCCAACACCCGACGCTTCTGCCAGGCTCGCGAACAAGTCGGTCGACATTCCGGCGCCGGTGGACGTCGGCAACCGTCATTGAAGGCTTTCATGACGTTGCGGTTGCCGTGTCGAGTTAGGTGTCCTGCGTTGTTGTGGTTTTATTACGATAAGTATCCTTATCGTAATAGCCAGTTCGCTGCGCTAAACTGGCCCCCATGAAATCACGCCTGACCCTACCTAACTCCACATCATCCGCCAGCACGGGTATGGATACGGCCCCGACCGATGCCTCCACGGCACTCCCCGATGCCGCGTCCCTGGCCGCGCTGCGTGCCTGGCATGCCGGCCTGAGCTCCCGGCAAGCCGTGGCGCAATACCTGGGGGAGGAGAGGGCGCGCGGCCAATCCTCGCGCGCCGTGCTGGGCGGCATTCGCCGCCGGCTTGCCGCACTGGCACGCGAGCGCGGCCGCGACGATCTGACCGCGTTGTTCGAGATGCCGGCGTCGGAGCGGGTGGCGCAGGGCAGGGCGGCCGACCGTGCTATCGAGGTCCTGCGCACGCTGCCGACGCCACGGCCTGCGATCACCGACGACATCGGCCGCTGGCTACCGGCCCGCGCCGTCGCCGCCTTGCGCGCCCACGGCATCGAGACGCTGGCGGCGTTGACCGTGCGCGTGCCCAGGCGCCGCCGCTGGTGGGCGGCCATCCCGAGGCTGGGCGCTGCCAGCGCCAGGCAGATCGAGGCGTTCTTCGCCGCGCATCCCGAGCTGACCGAACGGGCGCGCGCGTTGATCGTGCAGGAGCGACGCAGCGTCGTCGTGCCATGGGAGCAGTTGCGCCTGCCTCATGAAGTCGACGGCTCGCAAGGGCGGTTTCGCGCACCGCGCGAGAGCTGCACCTTGACCGCGGACAACGACTACGAGGCGGTGCAGGCCTGGCTGGCCCTGCACGAGTCGCCCGCCACTCATCGCACCTACCGCAAGGAAGCGGAACGGCTGATTCTGTGGGCCATCGTCGAGCGTCAGCGGCCGCTGTCGTCGTTGACTACCGAGGACGCCGTCGCCTACCGCGCCTTCCTGCGCCGGCCCACGCCACGAGAGCGGTGGGTCGGGCCGCCACGCCCGCGCTCGTCGCCGGACTGGCGGCCGTTCACCGGTGCGCTGGCCGCACGCTCGGTCGCCCATGCCCTGACCATCGTGGGGGCGATGTTCCGCTGGCTGGTCGAGCAACGCTACGTGCTGGCCAATCCCTTCGCCGGCATCAAGGTGCGCGGCGGCGGCCGCACCGCGGCGCTGGACAATTCGCGCGCCTTTACCGACGGTGAATGGAAGTTGGTGCGGACCATTGCCGACGGGCTTGAATGGTCCCACGGCTGGGAGGCCGCCGCGGCGCAGCGCCTGCGCTTCGTGCTGGATTTTGCCTATGCGACGGGGCTCCGGCCCAGCGAGCTGGTAGGCGTCACGCTCGGGGATCTTCGGGTCGACGCAGAAGGCGATGAATGGCTCGAGCTGACCGGGAAGGGAGGGCGCATCGGCAAGGTGGCCTTGCCGCCGTTGGCCCGGCGGGCCTTGGAGCGCTATCTGTCCGAACGCGGTTTGCCCATCAGCCGGCGCTTGTGGCGTCCGGAGATTCGCCTGGTCGGTGACCTGAGCGACGAGTCCGGCTCAGGAATCACGAGCACGCGCCTTTGGCAGGTCGTGAGGCGGTTCTTCAAGCTGGCCGCTGACATCATTGGTTCGGACCATCCTGCGGCTGCGGACAAGCTGCGCCGTGCCAGTCCGCACTGGATGCGGCATACGCACGCCACGCACGCTCTGGATCGGGGCGCCGAGTTGACCATCGTCCGGGACAATCTGCGGCATGCGTCGGTGTCGACGACTTCGGTCTACCTGCATAGCGATGAAGTCAAACGGGCTCGGCAGATCGGAGAGGCATTTGGGGCTTAAATGACACCGCAAGGGCGCCACAGCGGGCTGTACGGACGAACAAGGGGGGCGCAATCTTGCCCTTAGTTGCCGAGCGGTTCTGGCTCAAAACACGGAGTCCTTCAAGCCGAATCCCCTGGTTGGCATCATGGCGATCGTCATGCTGTCGGCGTGCGGCCCCGCCGCGCACAGGGCGATCGCGCGCCGTGCATGGTGACGGCTGCGCAGATCGACGAACTCGAGCATCAGAAAGGCCAAGCAGATGGCCGCCAGCACCAAACCGCCCACGCCGCCGGAAGTCTTGCCATAGGTGAATGCCGCGACGGCCAGGCTGAATATGGTCACGGTGCCGAAGCAAAATGCCCAGAAGCTAGGCGTCACCTGACCTGGTCGGAGCTCGACGTAAGTGGGCCCGGCGGTAAAGCCCAGGTCCTCATTGAACCGCAGATAAGGCCAACCGGAGGCCGCCCAGCGCGCCAGCAACAGCGCTGCCGAATGCTGCGCGATGTAGCGCAGTTGGGCGACCGAAAAGCTCCGGCCATAGGCTGCATACATCCGCCCGCAATCGGCCAGCGTCGGTGCGGCAGGGGCCATCACCTCCCACGCGCGCGCTACCGCATCCGGATTTTGCACACATGGCTCGCGCGCCAGCCAAGACAGTAATTGCACGCCCTGTGACCAGGGCACCGCCGAAGATTCCATGTCCGCCCTCGGTATTGTCTGCCACGCCACGGCAGTGTCCTAAAGTAACTTTGCGTCACTTTACACGACTAGCAAAGAGGCCGACAACTCGGACAGGGGTATCTCGCAGGCGGGGGGCGCGAGCACGTGCAAACGGTAGAGAGAGCACACGGCGCTCCCGGCATAGTCGCCGGCTGTGCCGTCATCGAAACTGCCAGCCTCCGAAAGGTGAGCGCCTAGGGGCGGGTAACAAATTTATGCAAAAACGGGTAACAAATTTATGCAAATTAACGGACCCAGGCCTGGATGTGCCAGACCAATATTCTTCATTTAACATAACAAACATTATCGGCGACACAGATGTTGGCCGTTTTTTCTAATGTCGTAGATGGGATAAATTCAAATGTCGCATCTGCCTGATCCTGCCACCCTGGCGGCGTTACAGCCAAGCTGGGGATTCATATGGGCCGAGCCGACACGATCACCATGACCATGCGGGAATTGGATCGGTGCAAGGTAGTCCAGGCGGTTGTCGAAGATGGCCTGATGGTGTGGCGCGCTGCTGAGAAGCTGGGCCTATCGAGACGCCAAGTTGAGCGGTTGGTGCAGCGATATCGGCAGGACGGTCCCGGTGGCGTCGTATCCCGGCGGTTTGGCCAGCCAGGTCATCATCAATTGCCGCCCGGCCTGGAATCGCGCATACGCGGCTTGGTCCGCGATAGCTACGCCGACTTTGGTCCAACCTTGGCTTGCGAGAAGCTACGCGAGCGCCATGGCATTGAGGTCTCTGCGTCGTGCGTACGCCGAATCATGATCGACGCCGGCTTCTGGGTCCCGCGCAAGCTGCGCCCCCCCAAGGTTCACCAGCCGCGGCACCGGCGCGCCTGCCTGGGCGAGCTGATCCAGATCGATGGCAGCGACCACCGGTGGTTCGAGGACCGGGGGCCGGCCTGCACGCTGCTGGTCTACGTCGACGATGCGACCGGGCAGCTGATGCAACTGCTGTTCGTGCCGACCGAATCGACCTTCGCGTACTTCGCGGCCACGCGCGCCTATGTGGAGCGCCACGGCAAGCCGGTGGCGTTCTACAGCGACAAGGCTGGCGTGTTCCGGGTCAATGCCAAGGATGGGCCGGATGGGCGCGGCTATACGCAGTTCGGGCGGGCGCTGTTCGAGCTGAACATCGACATCCTGTGCGCCAATTCGAGCCAGGCCAAGGGGCGCGTCGAACGGATGCATGGCGTGCTGCAGGACCGGCTGGTCAAGGAGCTGCGCCTGCGCGGGATCGATACGCCTGCAGCCGCCAATGCCTATGCGCCCGCCTTTATCGCCGACTTCAACGCGCGCTTTGCCAAGGTGCCGCGCAGCGAGTTTGATGCGCACCGGCCGGTGCGTGCCGACGAGGATCTGAGGCCGATCTTTACCTGGCGCGAGTGGCGCAAGGTATCGCAGAACCTGACGTTGCAGTACGACAAGGTCGTGTATCTGCTGCAGGACTGCGCGGCGCATCGCAAGCTGATTGGCCGGACCATCGAGGTGGCCGAATACCCGGATGGGCGGATCGAGTTATGGGCCGATGGGGCTGCCCTTCCCTACAGCGTGTTCGATCCGCGCGAGACGATCCGACAGGCGGACATCGTGGAGCACAAGCGACTGGGGCACGTGCTGGAGATTGCGGCGCGGGTGCAGGCGTTGCGGGAGGATCGGCAGACGGCGGGCCCGTCCAGGACGCTCAATGGGGGCGCGGCCACGGCGATGAAGCCCACGCCGGGGGGCCAAGCGCAAGCGGCAGATCAATCGGCTGGATCTGGACAGGGCGATCGCGGGGTCGACCGCCCCACCCTGTTGAGACGGCGCCGAGACCGGCCAACTTGACTGCGTTACGTCTGACCCCGAAAGAAAAAAGCACGATCGGACTGACATTTGAAAGTAGCCAGCGGTCAGACCTTTGAAAACCGGCGGGACAACAGACGGTAGGCATGAATAGAAATGTCCGCTTCCGGATGATTAGAGATGTCATGTCCGAACTCCCTGGCCCGCCTCAGCCAAATGCACGCCGGATCTTCCCCGCGATCCTCAGCGCCCACGTACCACGCCGCGCCGTTCCCGGAACGTGATCGACCAGCGCAATTCCTTGGTTGGCTCGACGCTGTGTTGCCACTGCCAGCGTGCGTCGCCTTCTATCCGGTAGATCGATCTGGGCTCCACGTCGAGCGCCACAATTTGGCGTCGTAGCGACGTGCTGTATGGATAAGGACGGAAGCGCAGTCGCGCGACACCACCGAGCGATACGCCGAAGATGCGCTCGAAATCGGGCACGTCACGGTGCCAGCCCAAGGGAGTGTCCGGCGCGTATTCCGCCACCAGGGCATGGGCCAAACGTTCGGGCGACATTCCGGCCCATTGCGCGACGCGTTCGCGCAGCGGCAGCAGCCGTGCGTCAAGGGGCTGCGCGGGCAGCAGTTCGTTGCTGTCGAAGTCGTAGCTGCCCCCGAAGCTGACCACCCGCCGCCGGGCCAGATAGCCCTTGTACCGCGCGGCCTGCAACGGCAAGGATTGAATGATCTCGATCAGGGACGCTTCTTCATCGGGCGAAAGGAAATCGGGCTGGTAAATCAGACCCGGAATCGAGGCCTCGATCGGGCCCTCGCCGAACAGGCTGAATTGATCCATCACGTTCCTTTTGAATCCCGCTGCCGCATGCGCGGCGGACCGCCGTTTCGCGCCCATGGGGGCGATGCAGGTCAAAAAAGGTTAGCACGTCGCGTCGCCTCGATCCGGCCGGGTCGGCTTCGATCTCTGCCTCGCCGATTCCACTTCGCCAGCCAGCCAATAAGGATCGCTATGAAAGTGTGGCGATGGCCGCCGTGGCGTGTTCCGTTTCGTGCACAATCGCGCTTCGAATACCGCAAAAGCCGCCGCCGAGGAGATTCCACGATGAAGAGAACCCAAAACGCCCTGGCCGTCCTTGCCCTGGTCTGCCTGCCCTGCTCTGCCTTGGCCCAGCCGGCCAATTCGACCTTGAACCGCATCAAGGACAGCGGCACGCTGCGGATCTGCACGCCTGGCGATTACAAGCCGTTCAGTTTCGAGAAGGCGCCCGGCACGTTCGAAGGTCTCGATGTCGATCTGATGCAGACGCTGGCCACGGCCCTGCAAGCCAGGCCGCAATACGTCAAGACGAGCTGGGCGAACCTGATGCCGGATTTCGTCGCCGGCAAGTGCGATATCGCCGTCGGCGGTATTTCCGTCACGCTGGAACGCCAGCGCCAGGCTTATTTCAGTGCGCCGTACATGATCAATGGCAAGACGCCGTTGACCCGCTGCGAGAACGCCGCCAGGTTCCACACGATCGAATCGATCAATCAGCCGGCGGTGCGGGTCATCGCCAATCCGGGCGGAAGCAACGAGCGCTTTGCGCGGACGCATTTCGATCGCGCCCAATTGAAGATCCATTCGGACAACCTGACGATCTTCGACGAGGTCATCAAGAAGAATGCCGACGTCTTTGTCACAGAAGCCGCGGAAGCGATCGTGCAAAGCAAGGCGCATCCCGAGCTATGCGCGGTCAATCCGCAGAAGCCGTTGCAATACGCCGAGATGGCGTACTTGCTGCCGCAGGGCGACGAGGTGTTCAAGCACTTCGTCGATCAGTGGCTGCATCTGAGCACCGCTAGCGGCGATTTCGGTCGTGTGCGAGCCAGGTGGCTGCCTGAGTAAACGGTTCCGGGCGGATGCGACAACAAGGACGCTGAATTCCTTACTTCTTTTTCGCGGCGGTGTTGTGAGCCACCGCCGCACGGATCAGGTCCTTCAACGCGGCTTCCTTGATCTTGTCGCCTTGCTGAAAATCGATCGCACGCCTGGTATTGCCGTCCAGGCTTGCATTGAACAGCCCGGCGGGATCCGGCAACGCCGCCCCTTTGGCGAAGGTCATTTTCACGACGCTCTTGTAGGTCTCGCCGGTGCAGATGATGCCGTTGTGCGACCACACCGGAACGCCGCGCCATTTCCATTCCTCGATGACGTCGGGGTCGGCTTCCTTGATCAAGGCGCGGAGTCTGGCAAGCAATTCGCCTCGCCAGTCGCCCAGCTCGTCGATGCGTGCATCGATCAGCGCCGATGCGGGTGGGTCTTGCGGTAATTCGTTGTTCTTCATATCGGATTCTCTTCAAACTCGCAGCGCGCCGAGCGCGGTGTTCGGGCTGCCGAGGCACGGCATTGCCGTGTGACAATGCGGACCACCGCCACCCTGCCCGCTTCGACCGTGACCTTTCTTGCCTATACGGCGCTGTTCGTGCTGACCGCGTTGGCCGAAATCGTCGGCTGCTATTTGCCCTACCTGGTATTAAAGCAGGAAAAGAGTCCGCTGCTGCTGATTCCCGCGGCGCTGGCATTGGCGGCGTTTGCCTGGTTGCTGACCTTGCATCCCACGGCCGCGGGGCGCACGTATGCAGCCTATGGCGGCGTCTATATTGCGGTCGCGCTGCTGTGGCTTCGCATCGTGGATGGGCTGCCGTTGACACGTTGGGACGTCCTGGGTGCGGCTGTCGCGTTGGCCGGCATGGCCATTATTGTGCTGCAGCCTGCGTCTGGGGCCGGCACGGGTTGATTGCCGGTCGGCGTCCGAGAGCATCCGATCCGATCATCGACGTACCGGTTCCGGCGGCGCGCCGGCCGTTCTGGCGACGGACCGGTCGATGATCCACACCACCAGCATCGTGATCCCCATCAGCGGGAATATCACGCCCAATACCGCCAGCCCGGCTACCCACGCACGCATCGGTGGCGGGCTTGCCGGGCGGGACGGCGCCCCCAGCGCTTTGGCCGGTTTCCGCTTGATCCACATGATGAAGCCCGTGATCGCCAACGCCATCAGGCCCAGCGAAATCACCGCGCATGCGATCTGATTGGCGAGACCGAAATACCGGCCCATATGGAGCGAGGTGCCGTACGACACGGCCTTGGCGATGGGGCCGTAGTCGTCGTAGCGGATATCGCGGACGATGTTTCCGCCGTGCGGATCGATATGCAGCGTTCGTTCTCCCCTGGGATCGTTGGGGAAGCAGGAAACCGCGTAGACCGAGCCGGTGCCTGCCGGCAGCGCGACCTGGCATCCCGGACCGGCACCGCGCGCGCGGACGATGGCCAGTACCCGATCCAGCCCGATGGCTGCATGGCCGGTGGAGGCGACGGAACTGGCTGGCACGGCGGTCAATCCCGTTGCCCATGGCACATCGCCAAGCGGCAGCGACTCCATGGTCTTCGTGTGGCCCCGATGGTCTTCCTGGCCGGCATCGCCCCCATTGCTTCGATCGCGGGCCGGTGCATGCATGTGCCCCGCTCCGCCATCGGCCGGCCGTCCCAGATTCGCCGCGGTGGTGATGGCCTTGAATTGCTTGCCCCAGAGAGCGGTCCACGGCAGACCGGACAGCACGAACAGCAGCGCGCCGATCGCGAGCGACACGCCGAGCAGTAGATGGATTTCCTTCCACCGCCCTCGCCTGCCGCTTGCCGGCCGCATCAGAAACGCGTGAACCCCCGATTCGCGCAGCCGCGGCCACCACATGGCGAGGCCGGTGGCGATCATCACCAGCGTCCAGCATCCGGCCAGTTCCATCAGCACTTCGCCGGGCTTGCCCGCGAGCAATGCGCGATGCAGCATGCGAACCTGCTTCATCAAGCGGTCCTCGACGCTGAGGCTGCCCAGCACCGCGCCGGAGTAAGGGTTCAGATAGAGGCTTTCGCTGTTGCCCGAGGGGAGCCGGAAGATGAATTCGGCGCTGGCGCGAGGGTCATTGCGCAGCGTGTAAGTCGTGGCGACTGCCCCAGCCGGCGCGGCCGCTCTCGCCCGCTCCAGCAGCGTTTGCGCCGGAAGCGGTTCGCCCTGCGGCGTTACGCGCAATAACTGCGGATACAGCCATGGCTCGATTTGCGGTTGGAAGCAATAGATCGTGCCGGTGATTGCCAGCACGATCAGAAACGGCATCACGAACAGGCCGGCATAAAAATGCCAGCGCCAAAGCGTGCGGTGGGCGGCAGAGGTTCCGGTACGGGTTTGCGAAATCGATACGGGCATCGGAGCGCGGTGATGGCATGAATCTCTTGCGGATTGCGCCATTGCGGCGCGATTTCGGCGCGAGTGCGTACTTTGCGACGAAAACCTGCGCGGGTCCTGCGGCATGGTGTCGCATGTACCGCTAAAGGCGTGGCAAATAGAATCGGGCAGCAAAAAAACAACCGCCTCTCTTGGTCGCGCGCCTTTTCCGCCGACACATCCATTTGCCCATGGCCCGCATTCTTCCACGCGAGGTGGCGCTAGCCGCTGCCGCCGTTTGCCTGTCCGCGCAAGCCGCCGACCCATCGCCCGAGGTCCACGAACTGGCACCGGTCACCGTCCATGCCGCCGGCCAGACCACGCTGGACGAACCGGCTTCCACCGGCTCGAATCTCGGCCTGACGCCGATGCAGACGCCGGCCAGCGTGGACGTCATTGCCCGCGATCAGCTCGAGATCCGCGGCGATGTATCGCTGGTCGATGCCATCACCCGCGCCCCGGGGCTGTCCGGGCTTGGCCATCCTGGCAATGGCGGCGCTTCGCTATCCGCGCGCGGCTTTACCGATGCGGCTTCGGTCATGCGGCTCTACGATGGCGTGCGCCAATACGGCGGGATCGGTGTCACCTATCCGTTCGACACCTGGTCGGTGGAACGCATCGAGGTGCTGCGCGGTCCTGCCTCGGTGATCTATGGCGAGGGCGCGATCGGCGGCGTCGTCAACGTGGTGCCGAAGAAGCCGACGCGCGGTCCGATCGAGAACGAAATCCAGGCGACGATCGGCACGGAGAACACCCAGCGGCTCGCCTTTGGCAGCGGCGGCGCCATCGATGAACGGTGGTCATACCGCTTCGATGTCAGTGGCAATCGCACCGATGGGTCGGTGGATTTCGGCGATTCGCGCAATCTCTCGGTATCGGGCGCGCTGCAATGGGATCCGACGCCCGAGCTCGCCATCAAGCTCAGCTATGCCAAGGGCTGGCAGCAGCCGGCACGCTATTTCGGCGTGCCGCTGGTCAATGGCCGCCAGGATCCGTCCTTGCGAACGCGAAACTACAACGTCAGCGACAGCCGCATCCAGTACGACGACCAGTGGACCGAGCTGTCGGCGCGGTGGACGCCCAGCGCCAACCTGACGGTTCGCTCGCGGGCCTACTACATCGACAGCAAGCGCCATTGGCGCAATGCCGAGTATTACGACTATCTGCCGGCGAGCGGCCTGATCCAGCGTTCTTCCTATGTCGAGATCCTTCATGACCAGTGGCAGGTCGGCAATACGACCGACGTGGTCTATCGCCATGCGCTGTTCGGCATGAACAACAGCCTGTCGGTCGGCTTCGACATCAATCGGGCATCGTTTCGCCATACCAACAATTCCCCCTACTCCGGCAGCACCGTCGTCGATCCCTACACGTTCGAGCGCGGCCAGTTCATCAACGTGGCCGGCACAGCGCCGCGCTACAGCAACGAGGCGGTCCAGTACGCCTTGTTTGCCGAGAATCGGCTCGAAATCACGCCGCGCTGGTCGGTGTTGGGCGGTTTGCGCTATGACCATGCGAGGATCGAACGCCACGATCTAATGGCCCATCGCGAGGCGTTCGACAGGACCTTTTCGCACGTCGGCTGGCGCGCCGGAACGGTCTACAACCTGACGCCGAATCTCGCGCTCTACGCGCAATACTCGGAAGCCGCCGATCCCGTCAGCGCGCTGCTGATGCTGTCGTCCTCCAACAGCAATTTCGACTTGTCCACCGGCCGCCAGATCGAAGCCGGCGTCAAGCAGGACTTCTGGAACGGCAAAGGGGAATGGACGGTCGCGGCTTATCACATCGTCAAAAAGAACCTGGTCACCCGCGACGCAGCCAATCCCGCGCAAAGCGTACAGGTCGGCGAACAATCGTCGCGTGGAATCGAGGCCAGCGTCGGCGTCGAATTCCTGCCCGGCTGGCGCCTCGATGCCAATGCCGCGCTGCTGCAGGCACGCTACGACCAATTCACGGAATCGGTGAACGGCACGGCGGTCTCGCGCAATGGCAACGTGCCGACCGACGTGCCCGAGCGGCTGGCCAATGCCTGGCTGACCTGGCGCTTCTTGCCGGAATGGACAGCAGGCGCCGGCATCCGCTATGTCGGCCGCCGTTTTGCCGACCGAGCCAATACGCTGCAAATGCCGGCCTACACCACCACGGATCTGCTGCTGCAATGGCGGCCCCGCAAGAACACCACGCTGTCGCTGCGCGGCTTCAATGTGTTCGACCGGCACTATGTCGCGACGGCTTACTACAACCCCACGCAGTGGCTGCAGGGGGCAGGACGGCGGGTCGAATTGACGGTCAATCACCGGTTCTGAGTCGTGGTATTGCCTTGACGATGCGGCATCATAGTGCCCTGGCGCGGTAGGAAAGGCCTACCGCGGTTGGGTTTGCCTTGCTTGCGCCGCTTTTTTTCCGGCAAGGCACACCCTGTTGGCGAGCATCGGATCGTGCAAATCACTACCTACGACCATTTCACCTTCGACCTGGCGCGCTTTGGCAATCCCGTCGAGCTTTGCTCGCTGCGTGTCGGCGAGCATGACTTCGGATGGCGATGCCGCTTTACTGTGCCAGTGCGCAAGGGTGGCGACGGCGGGCGATACCAGACGGTACAGGTACGCTTTCTCCATCCGTTGTCCTCTCCCGACTTTGCAGGCTGGTCCGCCCGGCGGTTGAGCATCGACGCCTCGCGGGGAACCTATCGTGCCGGTCGCTGGCAGTCGCTGGACATCAGCGCGCCCGATCTGACGCGATTGCCCTCGCCGCCACGATGGTTTGCCACCGATCGCGACGTGGCGGATTTCGAGAAGCCGCCGGACGATGATGCTGGCGAACAGCAGTACGAATTGCGCGACGACGCACTAGTGTTTGCCGCGTACGACGGACAGGTCTGCGTGCCATGGAGCGAGGTCGTCGCCATCGAATTGACGCGGTATGCCGACGCCCATTCCTGCAGCGAGATCCCGTTGCGGCGAATGAGTTTTCAACTGATGCAAGGCTGCGAGCAACAGTTTGCGCCGCCACGCAGCGCGTCGGACCCGTTCTATGCGTCGCTCCAGCGGCGCTTCGGCATCGAACTCGCGCAAATCGAAGCGGTTCTACAGGCGTCGCGTACTTGCAAGCGGGTGCTGTGGACTCGCTTGCCGATGTTGAAGCTCGACCCGGCCCCGATACTCGATGGCTCGCAAATTGCGGATGCGCTGGCGGCGTGGGTCGATGCAGGCAGCGCGGGCCTGCTGCAGGCCGGCCCCCTGACCATAGCCGAGCTGGATCTGCATCGCCACGATGAACCGTTCGCAAATTTCCCGCCGCGCAGGGCTTCTTTCCGGTTCTCAGGCATCAACGGGTTGACAGACAAGGCGGCGTTGGTTCCGGTGGTAAAGGGGATGCGCGTAGCGGAAGGCGTTGCGCCGGAAATTCGTCCAGATTCGCACATGTTCATGGATTGGCGGAACGACCGGATCCACATCAGCTTGCACTTCGACGTACTCGGCCACGGTTGGCTGAACCTGACAGACGCGGACTATCTTGCGAGAATCCGCGGGCGTTGGCCGCACTGGCAGGAATGCGCCCCGGACGTGTGGTTACCGCTCGGTTTCGAGGTCAGTTCGGTGGACTATGACGGCGTCGATACCGACTCGATATTGCCGCGCGTCGATCCACTTGATGACATGAAGCAAATCGTGCTCTGGACCGCAGGCGATTGGCAGGGCTTCAGCAGCAAAGTCTGGAGTTTCCGATGGCGAGTTGGCGAATTGTCGGCCATCGATACGTGGGAGTCGGATATCTGCGCGGACCGTGGCGGACCTTACTCGCATCTGGCCCTGACGCTGAACGCGGGCGCACGATTTGATATTCGCAGCCGTGAGCCGGTCGATGTCGATATCGTTCGAGCGTTCTTCCGTTGCGGCGGCCATGGAGTCGAAGCTGGCGGGAACCATGCGCGTGGCACTATCGACCGTATCGCCTAGTCTCAGTCCGTCGGAATCGCGTCCCTCATGGCTCCCCTGTTCGATCGTATCCTTGCGCCTTTGTGCTTCATCGCCGTTCCCGCCATGGCAACGCTGCTGCTCGGCGGATGCGCCCTGCCACCGCTCGAGGACCGGACGCCTTCCCACGCACCGACACCAGAGCAGTCCCGCGCTACCGCACTCGGGCGTGCCTTGGCGCCGGCCCTGTCCCAGCGCCCGGGTCTATCGGGCATTCACGCACTGGCCGATCCGCGCGAGGCCTTCGCCGCGCGGGTCCATGGCGCCCGGATGGCCGAGCGCACGCTGGACGTGCAGTACTACATCTGGCGCCGCGACACCACGGGCACGCTGCTGCTCGATGCGCTGCATGAAGCGGCCCAGCGCGGCGTGCGGGTGCGTCTGCTGCTGGACGACAACGGTATTTCCGGGCTGGACGAGATCCTGTCCGCGCTGGATGCCCATCCCAATATCGAGGTCCGCCTCTTCAATCCGTTCGTCGTACGGTCGCCGAAATTCATCGGCTATCTGACCGACTTTCGCCGCCTGAACCGGCGCATGCACAATAAATCGTTCACCGTGGATGCGCAGGCCACCATCGTTGGCGGTCGCAACGTTGGCGACGAATATTTCGGCGCCACTGATGGCGTGCTGTTTTCCGACCTGGATGTGCTGGCCGTTGGGCCGATTGCGGCCGATGTCGAACGGGAGTTCGATCGCTACTGGGCCAGCGCCAGTGCCTATCCGGTCAATGCGATCGTGCCACCTGTCGCACCGGACAGGCTCGAGCAGCTGACCCGGGAGGCGGCCGTCGCGCGGCGCGACCCGGCCGCCGAGGCCTACATGAACGCCCTGAAGGCGATGCCGGCATACCGCCGCATCCTCGATGGCACCTTGGCGTTCGAGTGGGCAAAGACGCGGATTGTCAGCGACGATCCCGCCAAGGTCCTGGGCAAGGCGCCGCGCCATGCGCTGATCGGGCACCAGCTGATGGAGACCATCGGCGTGCCGGCGCGGGAACTCGATCTGGTATCCCCCTACTTCGTTCCGACCAAGTCCGGCGCCAACGCCTTCGCCGACCTAGCCGCCAAGGGTGTCAATGTGCGCGTGCTGACCAATGCGGCCGAGGCGACGGACGTCAAGGTAGTGCACTCCGGCTATGTGAAATGGCGCCGTGCGTTGCTGGAATCCGGCGTGCAGTTGTTCGAGTTGAAGCGCGAGATCGCGGCGCCGGCCGACAAGGCCGATACCACGCCGCCGACCAGGCCAGAGGAGCGCGCCGGACCGTTCGGCAGCTCCGGCGCGAGCCTGCACGCGAAGACGTTCGCCGTGGACGCGCAGCGCGTCTTTGTCGGCTCGCTGAACTTCGATCCCCGCTCGGCGAATCTGAATACCGAACTGGGCTTCGTGATCGAGAGCCCCACGCTGGCGGGCCGCATTGAATCGGCGTTTGGCACCAGCGTCCCGCAGAACGCCTACGAGGTCCGGCTGTCCGACAACGGCAGCCTGTACTGGCTGGAACGGCGCGGCAACGACACGATTCGCCACGATACCGAGCCCAACACCAGCTGGCTGGAGCGCGTCTGGATCCGCGGGCTGTCGTGGTTGCCGATCGACTGGATGTTATGACGGTGTGATAGGCGAGCACTGACGGTAGCGTGCAAGGCCGCTACGGCGGGAATCGCTGCGAGCGGCCGCCGCATTGCGCCAATGGGCTATTGCGCTGTTGCGCTACTGCCCTATTGCGCGCCCTGCTCGCCCATCATCGCGTCCGGATTCATCCATACCGGCTCGAACAGATGGCCGTCCGGGTCTTCGAACGTACGCAGATACATGAACCCCATGTCCTGCGGTTCACGAATGTCCGCGCGGCCGCCAGCCGATTTCGCGGCCTCGACGATGGCGTCCACATCCTCGCGATTGTCGATCGTCAGCGCGATCAGCATGGCGCTGGTTTCGCGCCCATCGGCGATCGGCTTGCTGGTGAAGGTCCCGTAATAGGCGTGCGTCATCAGATGGAACGTGATGGTGTCCGACCACACCATCGACGACGTCTGGTGGTCGCTGAACTGCTCGTTCTTGACGCAGCCGATCGCCTCGTAGAACCGCGTCGCCGCGGCGAGATCGCGGACCGGCAGGTTCAGGAAAATCATCTTTGCCATCGTGTCTCCTCCGTTGGTTTTACTGCAGGGGGCGCGTGCGCGCCTCGGGTTGCTGATGTCCGCCTGGATTCTCGCGGGGATATTCGAGCTGCATCGCGACCAGGGATTCGGTTCGCGCGCCATAGCGCTGGCCGATTCCGTTCAGCGCCTCGTCCAGCGCCCGCGCCGGCTGCGATTCCGCGGCGAGCGCTATGGTCCGGCCTCGATCCCAGTCCGTGCCGACGTGCTCGGGCACCAGGCGAATGCCGTTTCTCGTCTGGATCGGCCCCGCCCGCTGGGCGAACGATACGGCCTGCGAACGGTATGTCCGCGACCACGCGTCGGCCACCAGCGCCAGCGACACCTCGTCGACGCCAGGCCGTAGCGCGATGCCCAGCCGCTCACGATTCCAGAACGCCATCGTATTGCCGATCGCCGTCAAGGCAAATGAGCGCGTAAAGGTGAAGGCATCGCTGTCGTGGCGCGCATCCCAATGCGGCAGGCCCAGGTCGCGGGCCACGGCCTGTGCCCTGTCGCGGCCCGCCACGGCTTCGATCAGCGTCAACGTCATTGGCATCGACGCGGAAATGCCGGTGGTCGTGGCGACACGGCCATCGACGACGATGCGCCGGTCGGCAACGTAGCGCACGGTCGGATGCTTGTCGAGCAAGTCTTCCAGGTAGTACCAATGGGTGGTGGCGCGCTTGCCGTCGAGCAGCCCCGCCGCGGCCACGACCTTGGCGCCGGCGCAGATGCCGATGACCGTTGCGCCTTTGGCCGCCTGGCTGCGGATCCATTGCAGCACAGTCGGATCGTCGTCGCGGCTCATCGCCGGCACCAGCACGTAGTCGGCGCCCTGGGGATGCTGTGCGTCGAACTGCGCGATCGTCGCGTCCGGCTCGACCTGCAGCACGGGATAGAGCTTGACCGGCCCCGGCTGCGTCGCCAAGGCCTTCACCTCCCCGATGTCGGCGCGGCGCAGGATGCCGTAGGGCATCAGATAGTCGGTGGTCTCGGTCGCGTCATTGATGCCGACGATGGCAATCACCGGGCGCGGGCGTTTGGGCGGTTTCAGCGCGGCCAGCGTGGCGGCCCTCTCCGGTTCGCCGATCGCTGGCGGTTCGGCGGCAGCCGTGGCGGGCGGCAAGGACAGCAGCCACGCCGCGCCGGCGCCCAGCGCGACGGCCGCGATACCGAGCGCGATCCATGCTGCGAGACGTAGGTTCAGCGGGTTCAGCCGGTTCCACCGGTTCATCGTCGTGGTCTCCTCCTTGGCTTGAGCCAGACCACTAGCTTAGGCGGACGGAATCCCGACGCCAAGCCACGCCAAAGTGTCCACATTGGGCGAGATCGGCCGATGCCGGCATGGCGCGTCGGCAGACGGTAGCCGTTGCGCCTTCGCGCCCTACCCCTTTCGCAATCCTTCCACCGGGTCGGTCTCGAACGCCTGCCACAGCGCATCGCGCCGCTGCAGCGCCTCGATCACGGCAGGCTGGCGCAACTGCGCGACGGCGGATACCAGTGCATTGCACAAGAAAAACGCCGCGGTGTACGAATCGAATGGCGATGCGTTGGCGGTGCGTACCAGCAGATGGTGATCGGACAGCGGCACCAGCGGCGCGGCCGGGCTGTCGCAGATCGCGACGACGCGGGCGCCCCGTTCGCGGAAAGCACGGGCGATGCTGACCGGCGCGCTCGAATAGCGCCGGACGCTGAAGGTCAGCAGCACGTCTTCGGGCTGGACCCACAGCATGGCGTCGGTGGCCGTCACCGCGCCGGCCCCGAGCTCCTGCACATTGGGCCGGCACATGTTCAGATGCAGCGCCAGCCAGGCGCTGACCGGTGCGCTGTTCTTCTGCGCCAGGATGAACAGGCGCCCTTTTCCTCCGGCCAGCAGCCGCGCGATCGCTTCGAACGCGGCGATGTCGAGCGATTCGTGTGTGGCCGTCAGGTTGTGCTGGTCATGCATCAACGCATCGTCGAGGCACGCCCGCAAGGTTCGCTTGCCGCCGATCAGCGCCGGTGCGCGCTGACCCGCGGTCGGCAGCGCGGCAGTCACGCTCGCCCGCGCTTCGCGCTGGGCGTCGGCATAGCTGGCATAGCCGAGCTTGGCGAACAGCCGCACGACCGTCGACGCGCTGGTGCCGTGCTGCGCCGCCAGCGCGGTCGCCGATTCCAGCAACACATGCGGATAGCCGCGCGTCAGCGCATCGGCCAGTTCGCGCTCGCGCGCGGTCAGCGTGGCCGCCTCGCGCGCCAGCCGGTCCAGCAGCGTGACGCCATGATCGGCGGCTTCCTTGCGGGGATTCGTCATATTGACACTCTGCAACGTGTATTGCATGATGATAGCACCATTGCAACGATCGTTTCATTGGCCATCTTGCGGCCAATCCACGGCCGATTCCCGCACGCTCGACAACACGTTTGATCATGCCTTTCATCGCGGACCCTCCTCCGGCCGCGAACAGGAACCCCATGCAGGATAGAGAAGTTGCCCAGGGCGAACAGGCCCTGCTGGACTGGCTGCAAGGCCAGCAACAGGCGATGCAGCACCTGCTGCAGAAGATCGTCGATATCGACAGCGGCAGCCGCCATGAAGCCGGCGTGAAGGCCGTGGCCGAGGCGCTGCGCGCGCATCTGGAAGCGGCCGGCATTGCCGTGCGTTTCCATGCGGTGCCCGGATACGGCGTCTGCCTCGATGCGCAGGTGCCCGGCTCCGGCGAGGGCCTGCCGGTCCTGCTGATGGGGCATATGGATACGGTCTATCCCGAAGGCACCGCGGCCAGGCGGCCCTTCCGGGTCGAGGACGGACGCGCCTACGGTCCCGGCGTCGCCGACATGAAATCCGGCCTGGTGCTCAACGTGTTCGTTGCCGAGGCGCTGGCGCGGCTGGGCCGCCAGGCGCCGCCGGTGCGGCTGTTCTTCTCGTGCGACGAGGAGATCGGGTCGCCGGCCACCCGCGAGCGGATCATGGCGGTTGCCCGCGAAGTTCGCGCCGTGTTCAACGCCGAGCCGGGCCGCGTCAGCGGCAACCTGGTGACAGGACGCAAGGGTTCGATGGTGGTCGAGTTCGAGGTCGAGGGCGTGGCCGCGCACTCCGGCATCAACCACGCCCATGGCGCCAGCGCGATCGACGCATTGGCGCGCAAGATTCTCGAACTGCATGCGCTGACCGACCCGGCCTCCGGCGTCACCACCAATGTCGGCTGCGTGCAGGGCGGCATCGTGCCGAACATGGTCGCGCCGCATGCCAAGGGGCAGCTCGATGTGCGCTTCACCGCGGAAACCGATATGGACGCGCTGTACGGCCGCATCCGCAAGATCGTCGAAGCCGAATCGATTCCCCGTACGCGCGGCCGCATCACCGACATGCGCCGCACGATGCCGATGGCGACGACGCCCGCGTTCCTGCTGTCGCTGTATCAGCGCAGCGCCGAACGCGTCGGCTTCACCGTCGATGGCGAGTTCACCGGCGGCGCGGCCGACAGCGGCCTGACCAGCTCGGCCGGCACGCCGACGCTGTGCGGCACCGGCCCGGTCGGCGGCCATCCGCACACCGAGCGCGAATACTGCGAACTCTCCACCTTCGTGCCACGGGCCCAGGCCCTGGCGCTTGCCGTTCTCGGACTCCGATGAGCGGCAGGCCCGCCTTCGAGCCAATTCACAAAACCATCCTGCCTTTCTGATCATGCAGAACCTGCCCTTCTCCCGCCGCCGCTTCGTTGGTCTCGGTCTGAGCGCCGCCGCCATTGCCGCCGCCGCGCCGCTTGGCGCCGTGGCGCAGGAAACCTGGCCGTCGCGTCCCATCACGCTGGTGGTCCCCTTCCCGCCCGGCGGATCGGTCGACATCATGGCGCGCCAGTATTCCGAGCCGCTGTCGCGGATTCTTGGCGTGCCGGTCGTCGTCGACAACCGCCCCGGCGCGGGTGGCTCGGTCGCGACCCAGGTCGTCGCGCGCAGCAAGCCGGACGGCTATACCTTGGTGGTGTCGTCGCAGAGCAGCCACCTGGCCAATCCGCTGACGCAGCCGCGCATCGGCTACGACCCGATCAAGGATTTCGAGAACATCGCCATCCTGGGCCGCCAGCCCAATGCGCTGGTCGTGCATTCGAGCCTGCCGGTGCGCACGTTCGCCGAATTCATCGCCTATTCGAAGAAGAATCCCGGCAAGCTCGACTACGGCAGCGGCGGCGTCGGCAGCATGGGCCAGCTGAATGTCGAGATGTTCAAGGCCAGCACCGGTGCGGTGGCCACCCATATCCCGTACCGCGGCGGCTCGCAACTGATCACGGCGGTGCTGAGCAACGAGGTGCAGTTCATCCTGGATAACCTCGTGATCATGCTGCCGCACGTCAAGGACGGCAAAGTCCGCGCGCTGGCGGTCGCCTCCGAGCAGCGGCTCGAGCAGCTGCCCGACGTGCCGACGTTGGCTGAACTGGGCTATCCGGAGCTGAACCTGAGCTCGTGGACCGGCATCGCAGCCCCGGCCGGCACGCCGCACCCGGTGGTGCAGAAGATCTACCAGGCCGTGCGCAAGGCGGCCAGCGATCCCGCCATGCAGGCCGCACTGCGCTCGCGCGGTGTGGTCCCGCCGGAAGACATGGCGCCTGCTGCCTTCGAACGGATGATGGCCGACCGCCTGCAGCGCTATGGCGAGGTGGTGAAGCGCGCGAAGATTTCGGCGGAGTAAGGGGCGTACAGCCCTGGCACGGGCCCTGAGGCTGTCGTCCCTCTTCCGCGATGGCCGATGAGCGCGTCCGCCGGTGGAAATTACGACGTCCGGAACAGCCTCTCGTCCCAACGCACCGGCTCCGGGGCCGAGACGACGAGCCTGGCTGCATCCGGGTGCATTGGATTGACTAGCACGTTCCACTCAAGGCGAGCAACAACCGACGGCACGATCAGCACGGCGGATCTGCGGTCGGCGAGCCAGTGGTCGCCAAAGCTGCGCGCCGTGCGAGGATCGTCCAGAGCGTCCCAGCCTGCGGGCAAGTCGTCCGGCCCTGCGCGCTCGAGCGCGATGTCTTCAGGTACGTTGGCAACCACCACGACATGCTGGCGAGGCACCTTGCCGATGCGTGAGTGAACCAGGACCTCGAGCATGGCCCCTGCGAAGCTGAGGGCGCCGTAGATGACGGGACGCCCCGGGCTGTTGAAACGCCCACCTACGAGCATGGCGCCGGTGCCATTCCATACCTCATGGCGGCGGTCTGCGATCCGGTAGATCTGCATTACGCAGTCATGCCATAGAAGAGCCTCCACAGGATTTCTTCTACCCGCTTGGCTCCAAGTTCCGTCATCGACACATCGAGCGGCGTGTTGCCGGCCAGAAGTGGATGCTGCGTATGCAGAAACTCGCGGGCATCTTCTTCGTCATCCCATACAAAATTGGCTGTGGCGAAGATTCGAGCCAGCCGCTCGGTCTTTTCCGATTCGTCCGGGGTCAGGCGGTCCTTCCGACGCTTGAAAGTCGCCTCAGGCACGATCCGTGACATCAACGCCCGTCGCTCGTCTGAAGTACGGACGACATGCTCGACGATTTCTCGCAGCGCGGACTTCGGCAGTCCTTCGCGTACGGCTGCATCGAGATCAGCGAGGGATACGCGGGGTGGCGAAAGAGCCATGGCCGCGCTGATTTGCTCCGGGGGAACGACCAGCATATCGGCACCTATTGGATCAATTGATCCCAAATTGTAATCCATCTGATCTCCACTCGGGAAGGAACGATGTCGAAGCATCTTCTGGCTCGCTTGTGTGTGTCGTTTCGTACTGTTACCGAAGTCGATTTTCGACACTAATGGCCTGTCCGACATAGGCCCTGGGCGCGCAGGATCGCCCTGGCCGTCGGCTCGCCGACACAACCGAGGGATAGCCATGAAGCCAGCGTTTCGGATCCGAAACCACGTGTGGACAGCCGCCTTGGCGCTGCTCGGGTGCTGGCATGCGGTGGCGGGCAGCGCGGAGCCTCGGGCGGCTTCGGCGCCCGCCGTGGCGCCGGGCACGACGGTCTCGCCGATCACGGAAACCGGCACGCTGAGCGGTTGCACCAACCCGATGATCGGCCGGAACGGCGATACCGGCAGCGGCAAGCGGGCGGTCTTTGTCGACGTCACGCAGATGCGGCCGGACAGCGAGCCGGTCTACGAGAAGAACGCCATTTTCTGGACCTCGCGCGAGAACCGGCCCGGCCAGAGCGTGTTGATGAGCGGCGCCTTTACGGCGAACCGCAAGACCGTGCGTCTGCTGGCCCTCACGTCCGGGATGACGGACTGGCGCAGCGCGGTCCGTGCCAGCGCGATCACGGTGCCTGCCGTCAATCTGAGCTCGACGGGGTTGACCTTCACCATCCCGGCGAACCTCAAATACGGCCCCTACGCCTACCGCATCGAGGACCAGGATCGCGCGGTGCCGGAGCTGGAAGGCATCGTCAATCGGCCGGAAATCCAGTGGATCCTCGGCACGCCGGATACCGATTCCAGCCTGGAGGCGCCGGCGCATGAACTGGTCAATTGCGGCGCCGAGGCCGGGGGCAAGCTGTGGCTGTTCGGCAAGAATTTCAACGGCAGCAAGGAGGCCTATCTGCAATCGGCCGACAACCGGCTCTATCCGTTGGCGGTCGAGCACGCCGACGATACGGCGATGGTGGCCGGCGTGCCCGCCGGCATGGCGCCCGGTTCGTATCACGTCTGGATCGGCTCACAGCACAAGGACCTGACCGCCGCGCTGCCGGTGCCGATCCGCATCCAACCCGCGCCAAAGCCGCCTGCCGTGGTGTCGTGCCCCGGACTGACGGGCGATGGTGTCACCGACAACGCCGCCGTGCTGCAAAGCTGTCTCGACAAGAACCGCAGCAATGGCGTGCGCACCGTCTTCAAGCTGCCGGCCGGGCAATTCGCCATTTCACGAACGATTGCGCTGCGCCGCCATCAGTATCTGGTCGGCGAATCCGAGGACGCGACGACGCTGCTCGGCAAGGCGAACAGCGCCGCGGCCACTCCCGCGTCATGGATCACGGGCGAGAGCCATTTCGGCATCGCCTCGCTGACGCTGCGCGCGCCGCATCGCGAAACGATGCTGCGGGCCGCCAATCTCGGCAGCGATCCGCGCGCGAACGGCCATATCCTGATCCAGCGCGTCAATTTCGTCGTGTCGGCCGACTACACCAACGGCGCGGGAAGCGCGCAGCTGATCAAGATTGCCGGCCCGGACCTGCGCATCGTCAATTCGACGCTGAGCTCGCGCAAGACGATGTCGATCGACTACGGAGACGGCGTATTGATCGCGGGCAACCGCGCCACCAAGGGCGATTACGGCATCGCCAACAGCCAGAACGTCGTCGTGACCAAGAACCTGTTCGGCGCCCAGGACGAGATCAACGAGGGCGTGGTGATCGGCGCGAGCCGCCCGATGATCAGCGGCACCACGGCCAACGCCACGCGCAACTTCTATCTCGGCTACAACCTGTTCCGCAACATGACCTACACGCCGACCAACCAGTTCTTCACGACGGACGGCGGCGGCGGCGCGTATCTGGGCAGGCTCGCCGCCAGCTCGGCCAGTTCGGTGACGCTGGCGCGCGATCCGAACTGGGACATGGTCGGCACCAGCAATCCGGAAAACGTCGTGATGTCGATTGTTGCCGGCACCGGTGTCGGCCAGTACCGGCATTTGAAATCGATCAAGGGCCGCATGATGGAATTGGCGGCGCCATGGGATGTGGTGCCCGATTCGTCCTCGGTGATCAACATCACCACGGGCTATCTGCGCATCACCGTCAGCCATAACGAGTTCCGCAACATGCATGGCCGTGCGCTGAACTCAATCCTGTTCTTCGGTGGCGTGTTCGACAGCGTGATCGACCACAACTACAACATGAACGCCGGCGACGGCATCGCCATCGCGGCTTATGGGCCGTATGGCGACAACACCTATCTGCCGACCTTCAATATCGATTGCCTCGATAACACCGTTGCCGAGGATGGCGACCCGGTCTTCGTGATGCGCACGGCGGCGCGCAACGTCACGCGCGGGCTGGCGGTGCAAGGCATGCCGGGGGCGACGCTGTCCGGCATTCTGGTTCGGGGCAATCGGGTCGCCAGTCCCGGCATGATCTTTTTCCCGAACAGCTTCAAGGACAATTACTCGATTCTGGTCGAACAGAACCAGGCGCGGGTCGAGCCGTGGTTCGGCGGGTCGAGCGGGCCGCCGGGGGCGATGATCCGGAACAACCGTCCATAGGCACGAGCGCGAGGCGCTTCGGCGATGGACCGCGCCTTATGGCAGCGCCGGGCCCGCGCCGGCCGCCGCGCCGCGCATCGTAGCCAGCGTGCGCAGCGACAGATGGGCGAACCAGTAGACCAGGAACAGCATGCCGAGCACGCGCCCGATCGTCACGCCGGCAAAGGCCGCCGGCCCCGGCATCAACAGGGCGATCGCCGCCGAGATCGCCGCGGCGATCAGACCGCTGAGCACGACGCCCGCCATTGCCACGCCGGCGAACGACAGCCGCCACCCTTTGGTCAGTGCGGCAAGTTCGCCGGCCGATGCGCGCTTGCGCAACGCCAGATACGGCATCAGCCGCATCGCCAGCCAGCCCTGGGCCGCGAGATTGGCCACGCCGTACAGCAGTGGTACCGTGCCGAGGAACTGGATCAGCGCGCACAGCACGATATAGGTTCCGATGTAGTGCGCCATCGCGCCGCGCTGGCCGGATACGGCGTCGCTCGCCGGCCCCGCCGCGGGGTAGTCCGCCGCGATCTGGGCAACGGCACCCGGCATCGACCACAACGCCACCAGCAGGATCAGCGCAAGCTGGTACAGCACCACCAGCAGCGTCTGCGCAATGCCACCGGCACCCCCGTACAGCGCCTGAACCCAGGGCGGCACCACGCCGGTCATCAGCATGACCAGTGGCAGGCCGAGAAAGACCGCGCCGGCGATCAGCAACACCACGATCGGGCCGACGGCGAGCTTCAGGGCGCGCGAACTGACAAGACTGGCAAGCGCGGCACGAAAGGCGGCGAGCGACGGTTGCATGGCGATTGGCGTGGAGTGCAAAGTGCGGGAGCCTAGCACACTGGTTCCACGCCGCCCCGCCCTGGCTGCCCGCATTACATCCGGTACCGCACCCCCACGAACATGCTGCGCGGCGCCCCGGGGGCGATGAAGCGCGACGTCGCCGCATCCTGCGGCGCCACGTGCGGCTGCACCAGCCGTCCGTCCGGCAGGATGTTCTCCGCCAGCTGGCCATAGCTCGCATAGTGGCGATCGAACAGGTTGTCGACGCGGGCATACAGCTCGAGCTGCTTGCTGACGCGATAGCTGGCGCGCAGATTGACGGTGGCATAGCCGGCGGTATCCCAGCGGCGCGCATCCGGCGCCCTGCCCGGCCGCGGGTCGCTGGCCAGACCGTCTTCGTTGCCGCTGATCACGCTGGACGACACGGCCAGCACGTCGGCGCCGACCGCGAACGACGGCGTCACGCGCCAGTCGGCGCCGAGCTTCAGCGTGTGCCGGGGCAGCCCGGCCAGCCGCATGCCGGGACGGACATCGATCGTGCGCTCGCCGGCCAGGATGCGTCCGTGAGCCTGGTAGGTAGCCTGCAGATAGCTGTAGCCAAGCCGCAGCGTCACCGCATCGAGGCGCCAGTTCGCCAGCAGGTCCACGCCCTGGTGGCGGGTGCGATCGAAATTCGAGAAGTAGCCTTGCTGGCTGTTCGGTGCGCGCAGGAACAGGATGTCGTCACGATTGTCGGTGCGGTAGGCGGTGCCAGACAGTTCCAGGTCGCGCAACGGCCGCCAGCGCGCCCCGACCTCGTAGGTGCGCGAGACCACCTGCTTCAGGTACGGATCGGCCTGCAGGCCCGCCGGCAGGCGGCATGGCTGCGCGGGATCGGCGCAGCCGAGCTCGATCACCGTCGGCACGCGGTTGCTCTGCGCGGCGCTGGCGAACAGCGTCAGACCGGCGCCGACCTGCTGGGTCAGGCCAATCGCTGGATTGAGCTTGCTGTAGGTGAAGCGCTCGGTCGGCTTGTCGCTGCCGTCGCTGTCGATCAGCGTGCTGGTCACCTTCAACCGGTTCCAGCGGGCCGACAGATTCAGATGGGTCGTCGGCGTCAGCGCCCACAGATCGGCCAGATAAACGCCAATCGCGCGCGACTTGCCGTGGGCGCCCGAGAACAGCTCGACCTCGGAGCCGGGCGCGGCCGACACGCCGCGGTCCGCGCTCAGCAGCGCCTCCTGTTCGTACTGGGCGTAGCGCACCCGGTTGGCGTCGAAGGTCACGCCCATGTTGATGCGGTGTGCGCCCAGTTCCTTGGCCAGGCTCAGTGCGGCGCCCTGGCCCCGCTGGCGGGTGTGGGTCGTGTTCAACACGGCCGGATGCAGCCCGGCGCCCTGCTCGCGCGTATAGCCACAGTCGTCGTCGGCCGGCGAGCCATCCGCGTTGAAGCCATCCTCGCAGGCCTCGGCATATTCGGCGTAGTCCTCGCTGACGTCGCCGTTGACGGTGTCGCGCCGGCTGTGGCGGACGTATGCCATGGCGGAGATGCGGGTCGTGTCGTCGAGCCAGTGGCTGCCGTTCAGCGTGGCCTGCGTGACGCGGTTGCGGGTCTGGTCGGGGTAGGTGAACACCGCGCGCCGGTTCCCCGCATACAGGTCGGGCAGCACGGCATTGCCATCGAGCCGATAGTCCGGCACCAGACCGTTGCCGACGAGCCGGCTGCTGCCATGCAACAGCGACAGGTCCCACTCGGTCGCCCCGCTGCTGCGGCCAGCCTTCACGAACAGGTTGCCGAGCCGGCCGTCGGAATGGTCGCGCCAGCCATTCTCCTTGAACAGCGTGCCGGCGACGAAGCCGTGCCAGCCGTCCTCGCTGCGCGCGCCGAACGACAGGTCGGCGCGCTTGCGGGCACCGCTGCCGTACGAGATGTCGGCACCGAAGCCCTGCGAAGTCAGCCCCGATCTGGTCGTCAGCGCCAGCGCGCCGCCCAGCGTGTTCAGGCCGTACACCGGGTTCGAACCCGACACCAGCGCGATATGGTCGAGCGCGGCTTCGGGAATCATGTCCCAGTTGACCACGTCGCCGAACGGCTCGTTGACGCGCACGCCGTCGAGATAGACCGACAGGCCCTGCGGCACGCCAAGAATCGACGAGGCGCGGAAGCCGCGGTAGGTCACGTCGGCCTGGAATGGGCTGCCCTGGATCTCGTTGACATTGACGCCGGCCAGATTGCGGCTCAGGTACTCGACAAGATTGCCGGCGCGCGGACCGGACGCAGTGTCGCGCTGCGCGCCCTGTACGGTGTATGGCAGCGTATCGCGCTCGACGCCGAGGCCGGGCAGCGGCGCGGCGGCGACGATGGTGACCGTCGGCAGCGAACTGTCCTGTTGTGACACAGTGCTGCCCTGTTGTGCAACAGCGTGGCCGGCGCCGAACAGCGCGATCGCGCAGGCCATGGCGATGGCACGGGGAATGGGGGACCCGGTACGGCGCGTCGCGGCGGGCGCGCGGGGCCTGCCGGCGGCGGCAGCGGTCCGGTTGGCTGACATCTTGCATCTCCTCCTGGTATCGAGCGGACCTCTGTCGGGCCGCACGATCCCGTCGAGCAGGTTCCATACCCCGACGGCCGGGAAAAACTCCCGACCGGGACGGGAACCGGCTCGCCAGGCCGGGATCGATGCGCCGCGCAGCCACGCCACCAGAGCGCGGGCCGCCTCGATGGAAACGAGGAGACCCCTGCCATGCCCCTGTCCCGCCATCTGCTGCTTCGGGCCGCGCCGATCGCATTGCTGAGCCTGGTCATCGCCACGCTGTTCGCGCTGGCCACGGCCGCAGGCGATATCCGCAGCGAACGGCGCGGCGCCGATGCCACCGCCAGGATGTTCCGTCATCTCGCGGGATTGCAGGCCGACCATGCGCAAGCGCGCGACGGCCACTTGCGCGCGCTGCGCGAGATCGCCGCCTCCGGTGCGCTGCGCCATTTGCGCCTGACGCTGCGCGACGACAGCGGCACGGTCCTTGTGCCGCCGCCCGGCACCGCCGATAGCCGGGCGCCGGCTGAGCCGGCCGCCTCCTGGAACATCCCGGTGGCGGACGGGGCAGGCTACCGTGTGGCATTGGACTGGAACCCCCGCAGCGAAGAAAGCGAGGCGCTGAACACCTTCGCCGGCCAGCTCGCCACGTTGATGCTGTACAGCGTGCTGCTGTTTGCCGGCATCGCCTGGTCGGCCCGGAAAGCGCTGGCGCCGCTGCGCGGAATGCTGGTGGCAATCCGCCGCTACGAGCACGCCGAATACGATGCCGAGCTGCCGCCGACACGGATCGCCGAACTCGACGCGATCCGACGGGCACTGCAGCAGCTCGCCGCGGCACTGGCGCACGCGCAGGCCTCGAGGCGCGCACTGAGCCTGCGCCTGCTCGAAGCGCAGGAGCACGAGCGCGCCCGCATCGCGCGGGACCTGCACGACGAACTGGGCCAGAGCCTGACCGCGATGCGGGCCGATGCGGCCTACCTGTCGCGCCGGCTGACGCACGACGCCGCGCTGCGCAGCGTGGCCGACGGGTTGTCGCAGCATGGCGCGCGCATCCAGCAGGATGTCCGCTCGCTGCTGCATCGGCTGCGGCCGCATGGCACGCAGCCGGGCAACGGGCCGGTCCCGCTGGCGCGCATGCTGCAGGACCTGCTGCAAGGGTGGCGCGCGCAGCCGGATTCGCGCACGGACTTTCGCCTGGAGATCGAGCTCGGCGCGGTGGCGGTGCCTCCGGCGCTGGCGCTGGCGCTCTACCGCATGACGCAGGAGGCCCTGACCAACGCGGTGCGGCATGCGGGCGCCGCGACGGTCCAGGCCCGCGTGGCCGCCAACGCCACCGGCGACATCGTCTGGTGCGTCGAGGACGACGGCGTGGGCATCGGCGATCCCGGCGCCGCGTTCGAGGCCGGCTGCGGATTGGGCGGCCTGCGCGAACGGGTGTGGGCACATGGGGGGCAACTGGAGCTGAGCGCCTCTCGGTCCGGCGAATCGCGGCCCGGGCTGAAGCTGCTGGCCCGTTTCCCTGGCGTGCTCGCGGCGCGGCCTGCTGCGGTCGCGGCGATTTCGCCGGGTGCGGCCGTTGCGGCGGACCATGCGCCGGACACCCGCGCCCGGGCCGGCGGCCCAAGCCACGGCCGCGTGCCGGAGCTGGCCTGATGATGCCGCTGCGTGTGGTGCTCGCCGACGACCATGCGGTGGTCCGCACCGGCTACCGTCGCCTGCTGGAGCTGGACGACGGCCTGCAGGTGGTCGCCGAGTTCGCCGATGGCGACGCCGCCTACCTCTGGCTCAGCCGCCACCCTGCCGACGTGCTGGTGCTGGACCTGTCGATGCCGGGCCGCGGCGGGCTGGAAGTGCTGCGCTGCCTGAAGGCGCGCGTGCCGGCGCTGCGCGTGCTGGTCTTCAGCATGCACGACAGCCCCGCCATCGTTGCGCAGGCGCTGCGCGCGGGCGCGGACGGCTATCTGACCAAGAGCAGCGCCCCGGACCTGCTGGTCGACGCGGTGCATCGCGTCGCGGCCGGCGAGCGGCCGCTGTCCGACGACATCGCCGCTGTCGCCGGCGAGGGCGACCCGAGGGCGCTGCCGCACATGCGCCTGTCGCCGCGCGAATTCGATCTGTTCCGCCTGCTGGTGCGAGGCATCGCGCTCGAGGACATCGCCGCGCAGCTCTACCTGAGCACCAAGACGATCGCCAACTACCAGACGCTGATCCGCAAGAAGCTGGGTCTGGCCAATGTCGTCGAGATGTACCGCTATGCGCGCGAGCACGGACTGGACTGAAGCCTGGCGGACGACCGCCGCAACACGATTGCTCCATTTCAGGACACCGTGCGCAGCGTGTCGGTGAGCGACGCAACAGTGGCGGCGCGCCTGGCCGCGAAACCGATGCCGGAACGCGGCGAACGGCCAGTGGCACGCTCCTTGCGCTGATGGGTGTGGACTGGCCGGACAACCGGTCGTCAAGACAGCAGCGCAAGCGCAACACGAACGATTCGTCAGGAGACACCACCATGAACCATGCGGAACTGAAGTTCCTCGATATCGAATTCCCGTACAAGGCGTCCTACGACAACTTCATCGGCGGCAAGTGGGTACCGCCGCAGTCGGGCCAGTACTTCGACAACGTGTCGCCGGTCACGGGACAAGCCTTCTGCAAGATCGCGCGTTCCAACGCCGACGATATCGAGCTGGCGCTCGACGCGGCCCACGCCGCCAAGGCCGCCTGGGCCCGCACGTCGCCCGCCGAGCGCGCCAATGTGCTGAACCGCATTGCCGACCGCATGGAGGCCAACCTGCAGCGCCTGGCGGTCGCCGAGACGATCGACAACGGCAAGCCGCTGCGCGAGACCATGGCCGCCGACCTGCCGCTGGCGATCGATCATTTCCGCTATTTCGCCGGCGCGGTGCGCGCGCAGGAAGGCGGCATCTCGGAGATCGACCACGACACCATCGCCTACCACTTCCATGAGCCGCTGGGCGTGGTCGGCCAGATCATCCCGTGGAATTTCCCGCTGCTGATGGCGACGTGGAAGCTGGCCCCCGCGCTGGCCGCCGGCAACTGCGTGGTGCTCAAGCCCGCCGAGCAGACCCCGGCCTCGATCATGGTGCTGCTCGAAATCATCGGCGATCTGCTGCCGCCCGGCGTGCTCAACGTCGTCAACGGCTTCGGCCTGGAAGCGGGCAAGCCGCTCGCGTCGAACAAGCGCATCGCCAAGATCGCCTTCACCGGCGAGACCACTACCGGCCGGCTGATCATGCAGTACGCCAGCCAGAACCTGATTCCGGTCACGCTGGAGCTCGGCGGCAAGAGTCCGAACATCTTCTTCGCCGACGTGCTCGACAAGGACGACGCGTTCTTCGACAAGGCGCTGGAAGGCTTCGCGATGTTCGCGCTGAACCAGGGCGAGGTCTGTACCTGCCCGTCGCGGGCGCTGATCCAGGAGTCGGTCTACGACCGCTTCATGGAGCGGGCCATCAAGCGCGTCGAGGCGATCAAGCAAGGCCATCCGCTCGACCGCAGCACGATGATCGGCGCGCAGGCCTCGCAGGAGCAGCTCGAGAAGATCCTGTCGTACATCGACCTGGGCAAGCAGGAAGGCGCGCAACTGCTGACGGGCGGCGAACGCGCCCAGCTGGGCAACGGGCTGGAGAACGGCTACTACGTCAAGCCGACCGTGTTCCGCGGCCACAACAAGATGCGCATCTTCCAAGAGGAGATCTTCGGGCCGGTGGTATCGGTGACGACCTTCAAGACCGAGGAAGAAGCGCTCGAGATCGCCAACGACACGCTGTATGGCCTTGGCGCCGGGGTCTGGACGCGCGACGGCACGCGGGCCTACCGTTTCGGCCGCGCAATCCAGGCCGGCCGCGTGTGGACCAACTGCTATCACGCCTACCCCGCGCACGCGGCGTTCGGCGGCTACAAGCAATCGGGCATCGGGCGCGAGAACCACAAGATGATGCTCGACCACTATCAGCAGACCAAGAACCTGCTGGTCAGCTACAGCCCGAACGCGCTCGGCTTCTTCTGACCGACGGGCCTGGCAACGGCCCTCGCCCGCGCGAACCCGAATCCTGGCGCCTTGTTCTGCCGCAAGCGGCAAGCACGCCGGGCGCCCGGGCCTTCGCTCGGGCGGGGGCATCTTCGCGGAATCCGACGATGAATACCCCCTTGCCCCCACGCGTCATCGCCACCGACGCCGCGCTCGCGCTGATCGCCCGGCTGAGCGCCGACCACGGCCCCATCCTGTTCCACCAGTCCGGCGGCTGCTGCGACGGCAGCGCGCCGATGTGTTTCCCCCGCGGCGAATTCCTGGTCGGCGGCAGCGACATCAAGCTCGGCGAGATCGGCGGCGCACCGTTCTACATGAGCGAATCGCAGTTCGAATACTGGCGGCACACCCAGCTGATCATCGACGTGGTGCCGGGCAACGGCGGCATGTTTTCGATCGAACGTGCCACCGGCATGCGCTTTCTGACGCGCTCGCGGCTGTTCGGCGACGAGGAAGCCGAGCGGCTCGCCGCGGCGCCGCCAGAGCGGGCGACGGTCGACTATCCCGACCTCGCCGCGTGATGGCGCCCGCGCAGACCCTGCCGATGCCAAGGCGCCGCGCCCTCGCGATCGTCCTTGGTTCGCTGGCCGCGAGCGCGGCGTTTCCCGCTGTCGCGGCCTCGGCCGATGCCGGCAGCACTGCGGCCGCGGATTACCCGTCGCATCCGCTGACGCTGATCGTGCCCTGGCCCGCGGGCGGCGCCACCGATCTGTCGATGCGGGTATTGGCCGAACTGGTCGCACACGAGCTCGGCCAGCCGGTGGTGGTCGAGAACCGCGCGGGAGCGGGCGGTGCGCTGGTCGGCGCCCTGCTCGCCGTGGCGAAGCCGGACGGTTACACGATCGGCCAGTTGCCGGTCACGGTCTACCGGCTGCCGCACCAGCAGAAGACGACCTGGCAGCCGCTGCGCGATATCCAGCCGGTGGTGATGATCTCCGGCTATACCTTTGGCGTGGTGGTGCCGGCCGACAGCCCGTTCCGCACCTTCGGCGACCTGGTCGCCTGGGGCCAGGCGCATCCGGACGCGTTGACGGTCGGCTCGTCCGGCATCGGCACCACGCCGCATCTGGCGATCGACGACGTGCTCGGGCGCCACCATATCCGCTATGTGCATGTACCTTACCGCGGCATCGCCGACCAGATGCTCGCGGTATCCGGCGGCGCGCTGATGGCCGGTGTCGGCGCGACCGGTTTCGCACCCTATGTCGACAGCGGACGCCTGCGGCTGCTGGCGCTGTTCAGCGAACACCGGTCGCCGCGCTGGCCCGAGGTGCCGACCATGAAGGAGCTCGGCTATCCCGACGCGGTCCACAACTCGCCCTACGGCATCGGCGCGCCGCGCGGCACCGATCCGCGTATCGTGCGGCGGCTGCACGATGCCTTTGCCCGCGCGATGCGCCACCCGCGGCATCTGGCCGAACTGGCCAGGTACGACCAGGAACTGACCTATCTCGATACCGCGCGGTACGAGGCCTATCTGCGCGAGGTGTGGGCGCGCGAGCGCGACTTCGCGCAACGGCTCGGCCTGGCCGCCGGCAAGGAGCCAGCGTGATGAGTCCCACCCTGGCCGCCGCGATGCGGACGGACGGCGCATCGCGCGAAGCACCGTGCGATACCGCGCCGGCGCTGCGCTGCGACGGACTGGTCAAGCGTTTCGGCAGGCAGCCCGCGCTCGATGGCGTTTCGCTTTCGGTGCGCCCCGGCGAATTCGTTGCGTTGCTGGGGCCGAACGGCGCCGGCAAGACCACGCTGTTCCAGATCCTCAGCGGGCTGTTCGTGGCGGACGCGGGGCGCGCCGAGGTGATGGGCGCCGACATGCGAGAGCATCCGGCCCGCGCGCTGGCCCGGCTCGGCATCGTCTTCCAGCAGCCGGCGATCGACCTGGACCTGTCGGTGCGCGACAACCTGCTGTTCCATGCCGACCTGCATGGCCTTGCCCGGCGCCAGTCGCTGCCGCGGATCGCCGCCCTGCTCGCGCGCTTCGGCCTGGCCGAGCGCGACCGCTCGCCGGTGCGTGCGCTGTCGGGCGGCAACCGCCGCAAGGTCGAACTGGCGCGGGCGCTGCTGCACGAACCGGCGCTGCTGCTGATGGACGAGGCCACGGTCGGGCTCGATCCGGCCTCGCGCGCCCAGATCGTCGACGAAGCGCGCCGCCTTGCCGCCGAGCAGTCCACCGCGGTGCTGTGGGCCACCCATCTGGTGCAGGAGGTCGCCGCCTGCGACCGCGTCGTCGTGCTGCATCGAGGCACGGTCCGCTTCGACGGCACCCCGGCGATGCTGCGCGCCGCCACCACGCAGCACGATCTCGAACGGGCCTTCCTGGCCCTCACCGCCTCGGAGGCATCGACATGAGCCACCTGCCACCGGTGCCGCGCATCCGCTGGGTCGTCGGCGCAACCCTGGCCGCGACCGCCGTGCTGGTGCTGGCCGGTTGGTCCGAGGCGGCATATCCGGCTGAGCGTGGCGCCACACGCGGCCAGGTCATCGTCTCCAGCGAGAAGGACGGCAGCCTGACGTTCTACGACGCCGCCAGCCGGCAGATCGCCGCGGTGCTGCCGCAGTGCCGCAGGCCGCGCCATCTGCAGCTGTCGCCCGACCGCACGCGCCTCTATGTCGCCTGCAGCGACGACGATCGCATCGATGTGGTCGACGTTCGCACGCGCAAGACGCTGGCGGCGCTGCGCGTCGGCGACGATCCGGAAATGTTCGACTTGAGTCCGGACGGCAGCACGCTCTATGTCTCCAACGAGGAAGAGGCCCTGCTGACCGCAGTCGATACGGCGACCGGGCAGAAGCGCTTTTCGGTGGCCGTCGGCGACGAGCCGGAGGGGGTCAAGGTCAGCGCCGACGGCAAGCGCGTCTACGTCGCCTCCGAAGTGGCCAATCTGGTCCATGTGATCGACGTGGACAGCCGCAAGATCATTCGCCATATCCGCGTCGGCAACCGGCCGCGCCGCTTCGCGCTGTCGCCCGACGGCAAGGAGCTGTGGGTCAGCAACGAGCTCGGCGCCAGCGTGTCGATCATCCGTACCGACACGCTGCAGGTCGCGCACGTGCTGACGTTCGCGCCGAAGGGCTTTCGTGCCGACGACGTGACGCCGGTGGGTATGGCGCTGTCGCGCGATGGCAGGCGCGCCTATGTGGCGCTCGGACGGGCCAACCATGTGGCGGTCGTCGATGTCGCAAGCCGGCGCGTGCTCGACTACGTGCTGGTCGGCAGGCGCGCCTGGGGCCTGGCGCTGACCCGCGACGATGCGCTGCTGTACGTGACCAACGGCCTGTCGGACGACGTCAGCGTGGTCGACACCGCGCGCGCCAAGGCGGTGGCGACGCTGAAGGCGGGCCGCGTGCCGCATTCGGTAGCGATCGATGACTAGCCTGCCCTGCCTGCGGCCGCTTGCCATGTGCGTGTTGCTGGCCGGCATTGCAACGGCTACGGCAACGGCTGCGCAGCCCGCCGCTGCGTCCGAACTTCGCATCGGTGTCATCAGCCTGGCCGACGATCCGCGCTACGAGCCCAGACGGCTGGAGCAGCGCTATCCGGGCCACCCCGAGGGCCGGCCTTTCGACGGCATGCGCGTCGCCGCGGCCGAATCCCGCCTTGCGCTCGAGGCCGCGGGGCTGACGCTGAAGCTCGAAGCGGCCGAAGCCCGCGATGCGCAGGCCGCGGCCCAGGCCGCCGCCGCGCTGGCGCGCCAGGGTGTCCGCTATATCGTGCTGGACCTGCCCGCCGATGCCGTCCGCGCGGCGGCCCGTACGGTCAAACCGGCCGACGCACTGCTGCTCAATGTTTCAGCCGACGACGACGCGTTACGCGGGGAAGGCTGCGCCCCCAATCTGCTGCACACGCTGCCGAGCCGGCGCATGCAGGCCGACGCGCTGATGCAGGCGCTGGCCGCCCGCAAATGGCGCAAGGCATTGCTGCTGACCGGCCCCGCCCCGGAGGATCGCGCGTGGCAGGCGCTCTATCAGCAGGCGGCCCGGCGGTTCGGGGTCGCCTGGGCCGCACAGCGCGATTTCCGTCTGTCGAACGATCCGCGCGAACGGGAGCTCGCCAACGTCCGCCTGCTGACCGGCGGGCCCGACCATGACGTCGTGATCGTCGCCGACGCCGATGGCGAGTTCGCCCGCACCGTGCCGTACGCCACGCAGCTGCCGCGCCCGGTTGCCGGCGCCAACGGGCTGACCGCGATGGCGTGGCACCGCGCGTGGGAGCGCCACGGCGGCCCGCAATTGAACCGGCGCTTCGTCAAGGCGGCCGGGCGGCCGATGAGCGGCCACGATTGGGCTGGCTGGGTGGCGGTCAAGGCGGTGGTCGAAGCGGTGACGCGCGCGCCGAAGGCGCCGTTTGCCGAGCAGGCGAAGGCGCTGCGATCCGGCGACATTGCCATCGACGGTTTCAAGGGCCCGCGCCTGAGTTTCCGGCCCTGGGACGGGCAGCTGCGCCAGCCGGTGTTGCTCGCGCATCCCGACGGCGTGGCGGCGGTGGCCCCGCTCGACGGTTTCCTGCATCCGAAGAACAACCTCGACACGCTGGGCGCGGATGCGCCCGAGAGCGCGTGCCGCCGCTGATACCCATGCCCGCCATCTCCATGCCGACCTCTCCCTTGCTCCACCGCTGGCGCGCGCTGCGCGCCGTTGCCGGCCGCGAGCTGCGCAAGTTCCTGCGCCAGCCCGGCCGCCTGATCTCGTCGCTGGTGCGGCCGTTGCTGTGGTTCCTGGTGTTCGGCGCGGGCTTTCAGAACGTGTTCGGCGTCGCCATCATTCCGCCCTACGACACCTATGTCGAATACAAGGTCTATCTGACCCCCGGCCTGCTGGCGATGATCGCGCTGTTCAACGGCATGCAGTCCTCGCTGGCGATGGTCTACGACCGCGAAATGGGCGTGATGCGGCTGCTGCTGACGGCGCCGCTGCCGCGGCCATGGTTGCTGGCGTGCAAGCTCGCGGCCGGTGCGCTGCTGTCGCTGCTGCAGATGGCGGCCTTCCTGCTGGTCGCGGTGCTGTTCGACGTGCCGGTCGACTATGCCGCGCTGGCGATGCTGCTGGCGGCGATGACGCTGGCCGCGCTGATGCTGGGTGCGCTGGGCCTGGCGCTGTCGGTGCATGTGCGGCAGCTGGAAAACTTCGCCGGCATGATGAACTTCGTGATCTTTCCGATGTTCTTCATCAGCACCGCGCTGTATCCGCTGTGGAAACTCGAGGAATCGGGAGCCGAGCCGATCCACCAGCTCGCGCGGATCAACCCGTTTACGCATGCGGTCGAGGCCATCCGTTTTGCGCTGTATGGCCAGGCGGCATGGGGCAGCCTCGCCGTGGTGGCCGCGTGTGCCTGCCTGTTCTTCGGCGTCGCATTGTTCGGCTACGACCCGCAGCGCGGCATGGCAAGGCCGCTGGGGAAGCGGGCATGAGGCGGCCTGCCTGGCCCCGCCGCCATGGCGGGCGCGGCCGCGGGTGGCTCGGCACGCTGCTGGCCCTGGCGGCGGTACTGGCCGCGGCACGGGGGCATGCGGCGGCCGATGCCGATCCCTTCGCCTCGCCGCAATGGCCCGCGTTGCGCGCCGAGATGCTGGGCAATGCGCCGGCGGTGTTCGATCCGCGCGTCAAGGTCGTCGGCCCCGCTTTCGCCGAGGATGCGCTGAACGTGCCCATCGCGTTCGATGCCTCCGCGCTGGGCGAGGTCGACAGGATCGTCGTGGGCGTCGACCGCAATCCGATCCGCCAGGTGCTGACCTTCACGCCTGGCAGGCTCAAGCCCGCCCTGTCCTTCCGCTTCAAGCTCGAACAGGGATCGCCGGTACGGGTGGCGGCGCGCACGCGCGACGGGGTCTGGCATGTCGGCGGACTGCTGGTCGACGCCGCCGGCGGCGGCTGCACGGTGCCCGGCGTGACGCGCAAGGATGGCTCGTGGAGCGCGACGCTGAACCGGGTCGAGGCCCGGCGCTTCGCCGCGCTCGATGGCGGCGGTGGCCGGGTCCGGATCCGCGTGATGCATCCAATGGATACCGGCCTCGTGGCGGGCATCCCTGCCTTCCATATCGAGCAGCTGGCCCTCGTCGACGGCCGCCGCGAACCGCTCGGCACGCTGGAGCTGCACGAGCCCGTGTCGGAGAACCCGATCTTCTCGTTCGACCTGCGCGAGCCGGCTGCCCAACCGCTGGCGGTGACCGGCCGCGACAACAACGGCAACCGTATCGACGCCAGGGTGCTGCCATGAGCAACAGGCTGGCCACGATTGCCCTGCATATTGCCCTGCTGTTGCCCGCATCGGCATTCGGCGACGGGCTCGTGGGAAGGCCGCTGCAGCCGCCCGACTACCGCCTCGCGCCGCGCGGCATCGGCGACGGCGTCTGGCTGCTCGAGGGCGCGAACGCCGACTTCGCGGTCGGCAACGGCTGCAACATCATCAATACGGCCTTCATCGATACCGGCGACGGCGTGGTCGTCGTCAATACAGGACCGTCGCGGCGCTACGGCGAGCAGCAACGCGTGGCGATCGCCAGCGTGACGAAGGCCCCGGTCCGTCTGGTGCTGAACCTGAACCTGCATCCCGACTACTTCTTCGGCAACCAGGCCTACGCCGACGCGACCCCGGCGGCGCTCGCCGGCACCGTCGCCGGTGCTGCGCGCGAGGCCGGCTCGTATGCCGACAACCTGTATCGGCTGTGCGGAGACTGGATGGCCGGCACCGAACCGGCGCCGCCCGCCATGACGATCGAGCCGGGACAGCGCACGATCGGCCGCCATCGCTTCGAGCTGCTGCACCTGCAAGGCCATACCGGCGACGACCTGGTGCTGATCGACCATACGGCGCGCGTGATGTTCGCCGGCGGCCTCGTCTTCCGCTCGCGCGTCCCGACCACGCCGCACGCCGACATCCCACGCTGGCTGGCCAGCCTGGACGTGCTGGAACGCCGGATGCGCGAGGACGGCTTGCGTCTGCTGGTGCCAAGCCATGGCCCGGCGCTCGATCGCGCCGATGCGATCGCACAGACGCGGAATTACCTGCGTTGGCTCGACACGCGCCTGCGCCAGGCCGCCAGAGAGGGCCGCGATCTCGCCGAGGTCATCGCGATGCCGGTGCCGGCGCCCTACTCGGAATGGGCCGCGATGCCGGCCGAATACCTGCGCAACGTCACGCACCTGTATCCCGCGTACGAACGCGAGGCATTGGCGCCATGAGCGCCTGTGCCGGGGCTCGGGCAAGAGGTGCTCCATTCCGCGACAGCGATTGTTGCGCGTTAGCGCGATACGGCCCGGTACGGCGCATCTGCGCAGTCGATCGCGGCGCGAAATGGCCCGCCAACAACGGGAATTTTTCACGGCTGGCGTGGCACGCGATTTGCGGCTTGGCGCAGCGGCGCGGCATCGCCGATCGGCTCGTGCCGCGCCTATGGAAGGACCACCGGGAAATCCGCAGCAAAGATGATCGAAAACCGATGATCGACAAAAAGAGAGAGGAGCAAACGATGAGCAAGTTGAAGGTGCTGGTGCTGGCAACCGCCTGCGTGGCCAGCTTCGCCGCGCGTGCCGCGGT
Organism: Cupriavidus gilardii; assembly: GCF_013347325.1. NCBI lineage: Bacteria > Pseudomonadati > Pseudomonadota > Betaproteobacteria > Burkholderiales > Burkholderiaceae > Cupriavidus > Cupriavidus gilardii. Next base: position 1,564,436 of record NZ_CP054626.1, read on the forward strand.
AACGGACGCGATGATCGAAAACGACGCGAAGAGTCCCGGTGATGTGCTGTCGTGGGGAATCGGACCGGAGGGCCAGCGCTTCTCGCCGCTGGCAAGGATCAACACGAAGAACGTCGCGCGCCTGGTGCCGGCGTGGTCGTTCTCGTTCGGCGGCGAGAAGCAGCGCGGCCAGGAATCGCAGCCGCTGATCCATAACGGCAAGATGTTCGTTACCGCTTCGTATTCCCGGATCTTCGCGCTCGATGCCAGGACCGGCGCCAAGCTGTGGAAGTACGAGCATCGGCTGCCCGAAGGCATCATGCCCTGCTGCGACGTGGTCAACCGCGGCGCGGCACTTTACGACAACCTGGTCATCTTCGGCACGCTCGATGCGCAACTGGTGGCGCTCAACCAGGACACCGGCAAGGTCGTGTGGAAGGACAAGATCGACGATTACGCGGCCGGCTATTCGTACACGGCGGCGCCGATGATCGTCAAGGGCCTGGTGCTGACCGGCGTGTCCGGCGGCGAGTTCGGCGTGGTAGGCCGCGTCGAGGCGCGCGACGCGAAGACCGGCCGGATGGTCTGGGTCCGCCCGACCGTCGAGGGTCACATGGGCTATCGGTTCGACGCCGAGGGCAACAAGATCGAGAACGGCATCACCGGCAACCTGAACGCCAGCTGGCCCGGCGAGACCTGGAAGACCGGCGGCGCGGCGACCTGGCTCGGCGGCACCTACGATCCGAAGACAGGGCTGGCCTATTTCGGCACCGGCAACCCGGGGCCGTGGAACAGCCACCTGCGCAAGGGCGACAACCTGTACTCGTCGTCGACGGTCGCCATCGATCCGGCCACCGGAAAGATCGTCTGGCATTACCAGAACACGCCGAACGACGGCTGGGATTTCGACGGCGTCAACGAGTTCGTGACCTTCGATCTGGACGGCAGGCGCGTCGGCGGCAAGGCCGACCGCAACGGCTTCTTCTATGTCAACGACGCGCGCGACGGCAAGGTGCTGAACGCCTTCCCATTTGTCCGCAAGGTGACCTGGGCAAAGGACATCGATCTGAAGACCGGCCGGCCCAACTTCGTCGCGGAAAGCCGTCCCGGCGATCCCGCCGATCAGAAGAAGGGACAGTCGGTGTTCGCGGCGCCGGGCTTCCTCGGCGGCAAGAACCAGCAGCCGATGGCATACAGCCCGCAGACCCGCATGTTCTACGTCCCGGCCAACGAGTGGGGCATGGACATCTGGAACGAGCCGATCACCTACAAGAAAGGCGCGGCCTTCCTTGGCGCGGGTTTCACCATCAAGCCGCTGAACGAGGACTATATCGGCGCGCTGCGCGCGATCGATCCGAAGACCGGCAAGATCGTCTGGGAGGTCAAGAACAATGCGCCGCTGTGGGGCGGCGTGATGACGACCGCCGGCGGCCTCGTGTTCTGGGGCACGCCCGAGGGCTATCTGAAGGCGGCCGATGCGAAGACCGGCAAGGAGCTGTGGCAGTTCCAGACCGGCAGCGGCGTGGTGGCGCCGCCGGTCACCTGGGAAGAGAACGGCGAGCAGTTCATCGCCGTGGTGTCGGGCTGGGGCGGCGCCGTGCCGCTGTGGGGCGGCGACGTCGCCAAGCGCGTCAACTTCCTCGAGCAAGGCGGCTCGGTCTGGGTGTTCAAGCTGAGCAAGGTCTGAGCGTTTGCCGTACAGGCCGGCGCCAACGCATGCGATTGCCGCATGCGATGACGGCGCCGGCCGCATTCGAATGGGGGACTCATGCTGAAAGAACAGATTCGACGTATCGCGCCGCCCGGCGCGGCCGCGCTGGCCATGGGCCTGGTGCTCGCCGGTTCGGCGCACGCGGCGCCCGATATCAAGGCGCTGGCCCACAAGAACGGCTGCTTCTCCTGCCACGGCATGCAGGGCAAGCTGGTCGGGCCCGGCTTCGCCGAGGTCGCCGCCAAATACAAGGGGGACGGCGAAGCCGCAGGCAAGCTGGCGCGCAAGATCCAGGAAGGCGGCAAGGGGGTATGGGGGCGGATTCCGATGCCGCCGCATCCTTCGCTGAAGGACGAGGAAGCGAAGCAGCTGGCGGCGTGGGTGCTGGAGGCGGGCTGAACGGCGGCCCTTGCGAGGCGCGATGTTCCATCGCCCTCCATCGCCGTCCATCGCCCCCTCCGCACCCCTCTCCCGCAAGCGGGAGAGCGAGCTTGATGCCGGCAGCGCGACCGCTCGCCACGCTGCCGTTCTCTCCTCCGCTCTTCCGCTGCCGCGTTTTCGCGCCTTCGCGCTCTACCCCTCGCTCAACCGCAGCGAATTGGCATCGGTGCGGAACAGCAGCGGCGCCTCCCTGCCCCGCTCCACGCGTCCCTGGGCCAGCACGGCGGCAAGCCGGCCCTGCGCCACGATGGCACGCACGCGATCGTGATCGCCGGACCGGTCGCAGACCGGATCCGTCGCGTCGGCGTCGCCGGTCAGCTGCCATGCCTGGCAGCGGCAGCCGCCCGCGTCGGCCTCCTTGTCCTCGCAGGAACGGCATGCCCCCTTCATCCACGCGGTGCCGCGATAGCGATTGAATGCCTCGCTGTCGAACCAGATCTCGCGCAGTGGCATGTCGTTGACGTTTGGCAGCGCGAGGCCCGGCAGCATGCGGGCGGCGTGGCAAGGCAGCGCCGTGCCGTCGGGCGCGACGCCCAGGAACGTCGTGCCCCAGCCGTTCATGCACTTCTTCGGCCGCGTTTCGAAATAGTCCGGTACCACGAACAGAATGCGGCAACGCGAGCCGATGCGCCGCCGATAGCGCTCCACCACGGCCTCGGCCTCGCGCAATTGCGCGGCATCGGGCATCAGCGCGAGGCGGTTGCGCCAGGCCCAGCCGTAGTACTGGGTGTTGGCCAGCTCCAGATACTCGGCGCCCATCTCCAGCGCCATTTCGATGATGGTGCCGACATGCGGCAGGTTATGCCGGTGCAGCACGCAGTTCATCACCATCGGATAGCCGTGCGCCTTGATCATCCGGGCCACGCGCCGCTTCAGGTCGAAGGTGCGGGTGCTGGACAGGAAGTCGTTCAGCTCGCGCGTCGAATCCTGGAAGGACAGCTGGATATGGTCGAGCCCCGCCTCGCGCAGCGCCCCCAGCCGATCGTCGGTCAGGCCGACTCCGGAGGTGATCAGGTTGATGTAGAAACCGAGCTTGCGCGCATGCGCGACGAGCGCTTCGAGATCCTTGCGCATCAGCGGCTCGCCGCCGGACAGTCCCAGCTGCACCGCGCCCAGCGCTCTGGCCTGCGTCAACACGTCCAGCCACCGCGCGGTATCGAGCTCCGCGCCGTGCCGCGCATAGTCGACCGGATTCGAGCAGAACGCGCAGTGCAGCGGGCAACGATAGGTCAGCTCGGCCAGCAGCCACAGCGGCGGGCCGGGACGCGCTGCCGCCTCAGGCGAGCCAGCCGCGTTCGAATGCATGTTTGACAAAGGCATGGACCTCCGCGGCGATTCCCTGTACGTCGTAGGCGCCCTGCAGTTCGTCGATCAGCATGTCGAGCGTGCGTGAGCCGTCGCAGCGCCGCAGGATGGCCGCCGCGCTGTCGTTCAGCGTGACCATGCCCTCGGGATACAGCAGCACCCAGGCCTGTTGGGCCTCTTCCCATTGCAGGCGCAGCGTCCGATGCAGCGTCGGCATGCCGGTGTGCGGGGATGGCGCGGTCATGGATAGGCCCTCTCGATGGCATCGAGCATCGACCACAGCACGTCGAGCTTGAACTGCAGGATCTCGAGCGCGCGCCGCTGCTCGGCCGGCGTACGGAAATGTTCGAGTGTCACGCGCAGGCCGTGGTCGACGTCGCGCTGCGCCAGCGGAATGCGCGAGCGGAAATAGTCCAGTCCGCCGCGCTCGATCCAAGGGTAGTGCTCGGGCCAGCCTTCCAGCCGCTGCTGGTGGATCTCCGGGGCGAACATTTCGGTCAGCGAAGAACAGACCGCCTCCTGCCACGGCGCGCTGCGCGCGAAATTGACGTAGGCGTCGACGGCGAAGCGCACGCCGGGCAGCACCAGCTCCTGCGACCACAGCGCCTGGCGCGGCAGGCCCACCGCCTCCCCGAGCCGGACCCAGGCTTCGATGCCGCCGGGGTCGCTGTCCGTGCCGTCATGGTCGACGATGCGCTGCACCCACAGCCGGCGTGTCTCGCGGTCCGGGCAGTTGGCGAGAATGGCGGCGTCTTTCTGCGGGATACGGACCTGGTAGTAAAACCGGTTGGCCACCCAGCCGCGGATCTGTTCCGGCGTGCAGTGTCCCGCCGCCATGCGGCGATGGAATGGGTGATGAATGTGGTAGCCCGACTGCTTCGCGCGCAGTCGCGATTCGAATTCGACAGGGCTCCACGCGGTGGCCTGCGTCATAGCGCGATCTCCATGCCATCCCAGGCGACCTCGATGCCGTGCGCGCGCAGATGGCGGCGCTGCGGCGACCGATCGTCGAGAATCGGATTGGTGTTGTTGATATGGATCAGGATCTTGCGGGAGGCCGGCAGCGCGTCGAGCACCTCAATCATGCCGCCTGCGCCTGACAGCGCCAGATGACCCATCTCGGCCGCGGTCTTGTTCGACAGCCCGTGCCGCAGCATCTCGTCGTCGGTCCAGAACGTGCCGTCGACCAGCACGATATCGGCACCGCGCAGTTCTTCCATCAGCTCGGCCGTCACCTGCCCGAGGCCCGGCGCATAGAACACGCGTCTGCCGGCGGCAGTCTCGATCCGCAGGCCGATATTGTCGCCACGCCGGGGCGCGTGCCGGTTCGGCGAATACGGTGGTGCCTTGCTGTCGAGCGGCACGGGCGTGATGGTGGCGCGCTGCAGCGGCGCAATGCGCAACGGCTTGCCATCGAGCGGCAGCGGATGCGGCTCCAGACCGCAGTAGTGCGACAGCACGCGGGACAGCGGCAAGGCGTCGGACAGGTCGGCGAGCACCGGCGCGGTCGCATATAGCGGCAGTCGACGACTGTTCTCGCGCAACATCAGCAGCCCGGTGACATGGTCGATCTGCGCGTCCATCAGCAGCACGGCCGCGATGCCCGTGTCGCGCCGCTCGCGTGCCGGCTGCAATGCCGGCGTGGCGCGGATCTGCGCCAGGATGTCGGGGGATGCATTGACCAGCAGCCAGTCCAGCCCGTTCTCCGTCAGCGCGATCGACGACTGCGTGCGCGGCATCGCCGAAACCGCGCCGCGACGCACGCCGTCGCAATTGGTGCAGTTGCAGTTCCACTGCGGAAAGCCCCCGCCCGCCGCGGAGCCCAGAACCTTTAACGTCGTCATCGCGGTGCCACGCGCCGTACGCGCCTTGCGTTTGTGTTGCAGTCCCCGCGGACGCGGGGACCATCGGCTGATCCGCTCGACGTCAGCGGTTGGCGATATACATCGTGATCTCGAAGCCGAGGCGAAGATCGGTATAGGCGGGCGTGGTCCAGTTCATGAGGTCTCCTTCGATGTGGTTGCTTGGCACGGACTGTGATTGCCGAGTCGGAACGGGCGGCGGCGCAGTGCCCCGCCTTTCCGCATCGACGATGAGGCAACATCCATGCCCGACACCGCACAGCGGCAACGCCTTCCCGGCGGTTTCACAGACCGCGTATTCCGGCTGCGCACGGCGGACATGCACAGCCTGCACGTCCGCCTCCATGGCCGCGCCGACGGCGTCCCTTGGCTGGTGCTGCATGGCGGTCCGGGCAGCGGCTGTTCGCCGTCGATGGCGGACTGGTTCGATCCGACGCGCCACCTCGCGATCCTCGCCGATCAGCGCGGCGCGGGCCGGTCGCGGCCGGCCGGCACGCTCCGGCGCAACACAACCGGTGCATTGCTGGCCGATATCGAGCGGCTGCGCGCCGCGCTGGGCGTCGAGCGCTGGCATGTCGCCGCGGGCTCATGGGGCGCGGCGCTGGCGCTGGCCTACGCCGCGCGATGGCCGCAGCGCGTCGCCGGCCTGGTGCTGCGCGGCAGCTTCCTGACGGGCCGCGACGATATCCTGCGGCTGTTCGCCGCGCGCGCCCGCGGCATGTCGGTGCCCTCCCCCTTGCGCACCGCCGTTGCTGCACCGCAAGCACGCGGCAATGGGGCCGACGCACAACGGCGTTGCGCCGTACGGCTGCTGCAGAATGGAACAGGTGTTCAACAACGGGACACCGCCAGGCGGTGGCGCGGGGTCGAGGCGGCGCTGCTTGGCGAGCGGACCGGCGGGCATCGGCGGCGCCGTTCCGCCCCGCGCGAGGACGAAGGCTTGCGGCGCAAGTACCGGATCCAGGCGCACTACCTGCAGCGCCGCTGCGGATTGGGCAAGCCCGCGCTGCTGCGTTGCGCCGCCAGCATCGCGCGGCACCGGATTCCGGCGATCCTGCTGCATGGTGCCCGCGATCGCGTCTGCCGGCCCGGCAATTCGGCCCGGCTGCTGGCGGCAATGCCGCATGCCGTCCTGCGCGTGTTGCCGCGGGCTGGACATCTGGCCACGGGGCCGATGGCAGAGGCATTGCGCGCGGCGATCCGGGAGCTGTCCGCGTGACGGGCGGCCGCCGCGTGTTCCTGCGGCGTGCCGCCGGCCTGGGACTCGCCGCGCTGTGTGCGCGCCGCGTTGCCGCGGCGGCAGCCGCGGGGAAGCCGCTGATACTGTCGCCGGTGGCACCCGGCATCTACACCGGCGCGGTGGAGCGCGACGACCTGCCGCTCTCGCCATGCCTCGTCGCGATCGGCCAGGACGGCGTGCTGGTCGTCGATCCCGGCCCGAACCTGAACCACGGCCGCCGCCTGATCGCGGCGATCCGGCGACGGACCGCGCTGCCGGTGCGTTGGGTCGTCAATTCGCATCCACACCCCTGGCAGGTGTTAGCCAACGCCGCCTTCGCGGAATTGCGCCCGCGCCCTGCCTTCCTGGCGTCGACGGCGACTGCCGACGCGATGCGATCGCGTTGCGGCGCCTGCCGCCGTCTTCTCGTGGCCGAACTGGGGCCCGCCGCGATGGCGGGCACGGGCATCGTGCTGCCGCAGCCTGCGCTGCGGGACGGCATCCCGCTCGAGGCGGCCGGACTCCGCTGGCAGGTGCGGCTCTTCGCCAACGCGCACAGCACCTCGGACACCGCGTTGTATGCGCCGTCGCTGCAGCTGCTGTACGGCGGTGGCTTGGTCACGGGCGACCAGGTGCCGGATCTGCGTGACGGCTCGCTGACGGGCTGGCGCGCCGCGCTGCGCGCGCTCGCGGCCCTGCCCGCGACCGCGGTGATCGGCGACGCCGTCGGGCCGCCGCAGCGGAGCCTGGCGCCGACGCTGGCCTACTTCGACGGTCTGGAAGACGCGATCCGGCAAGGGCTCGCTCGCGGCGTGGACGCTGCCGATGCATCGCGCGCGGTGCCCGGCGACGCCTTCCGGCACTGGCGCGGCTTCGTGCCGCGGCACGCGCTGAACGTACAGCGCGCGTGGCTGGAGCTGGAGGATCAGTGGATGCGGAGCGCGCCGGCCGGGCCATCGTGAGGCATGGGCCCAGCAATGGGCCAACGACCCGGCCGACCACTCGGCCAACGCGGGGCAGGCTCAGTACGGGGCGTCCGGGCCGGCCTCCCCGTCGGTCTGCAGCAGGCGGTCCGCCTCGCCGAGCTTGCGGTAGACCGTATTGCGCGAGATGCCGAGCGCCTTGGCTGCCGCCGAAATATTGCCGTGATGCGCCTTGACGGCCGCCACGATCGTCAGCGCCTCGACATCGGCGAGCCGCGTCGGCCGCAGCGGCTGCGACGGCGAGCCCGCCGGCGCGAAGTTGGGCATCCCGCCGGGCGGGGCGGCCGACACCGCAGCCGACGCCCCCAGGCCCGCTTCGTTGCGTTCGCGCCAGTCGTCAAGGAAGTCGTCGGGCAGGTGCGACACGTCGATCTCGTCCTCGCCCTCCGCCATCAAGCGCGCCGTGTTCAGCAGGTTGGCCAGCTGGCGGATATTGCCCGGCCAGTGGTAGGACGCGAACATCCGCATTACCGGCTCCGCGATGCGCAGCGGCGGCGACGCGCCGCCATGCCGCGCCAGCACCTTGGCCGCGACCACGTCCAGATCGCTGCGGTCGCGCAGCGCGGGCAGCCGCACCACCAGGCCATTGAGCCGGTAGTACAGGTCCTCGCGGAAGCGCCCGGCCGCGACTTCCTCGCGCAGATTTCGGTTGGTCGCGCAGATCAGCACGAAGTCCACCTCGATGACCTTGTTGCTGCCCAGCGGCGTCACCGAGCGTTCCTGCAGCGCCCGCAGCAGCCGCACCTGCAAATGCAGCGGCATGTCGCCGATTTCATCGAGGAACAGCGTGCCGCCGTTGGCCAGCAGCATCTTGCCGATGCCGCCCTTCTTGCGCGCCCCGGTGAACGCGCCTTCCTCGTAGCCGAACAGCTCGGACTCGAACAGCGTCTCGGGAATCGAGGCGCAGTTGACCGCGACGAACGGGCCCTGCTGGCGCTGGCTCTCGGCGTGGATCGCACGCGCCAGCAGTTCCTTGCCGGTACCGGTCTCGCCGCAGATCATCACCGGGATATCGCGGCCGACGACCTTGCGCAGCTTGCCGATCACCGCCGCCATCTGCGGATCGCCGGTATCGAGCTCGTCCAGGCCGCCGGGCTGGGCGGCGTTCGGCAGCCGGCTGCGGCGCGGCACGGCCGTCTCGCGGGCCTCGGGCATCAGTCCGCCGGACGGGACCACCGTCGAGCGCGTGATCTCGACGCGGGCCCAGACCTTGACCCCGCTCGACAGCTGCAGCGGCATCACGCCGCCGGGGGCGCTGCGCAGCGCGTCGAACAGCTGCCCCATCGACAGCCCGAACAGCGACGAAAACGTATGCGCGCGCAAGGCGCCGACCGACAGGCCGAGCTGGAACTGCCCGCTGCGATTGGCCGACAGGAAGCGGCCGCCGGGCGTGAACGAAGCCAGCCCTTCCGCAATGGTGCCGATGAACTCCTGGCGCGCGTGGAAATGGACGCGCACCATGTCCTGGAACGCGTTTTCGAACAGATGGTTCTCGATCATCTGCGCGGACATGCGCACCAGCGCCATCGTGTGCTTGTGGAAGCCGCGATGGTCGCCCGTGACGTCGAGCGCGCCGACCGTCTTGCCGTAGGGATCGAGAATCGGCGAGCACGAGCAGGTCAGGAAATGATTGGCACGCAGGAAGTGTTCTTCGCCATGGACCAGCGTCGGCAGCCCCTCGGTCAGCGCGGTGCCGATCGCGTTCGTGCCCTTGCTCTCCTCGGACCACACCGCGCCGGGACGCAGCGCGACCTTGTCGGCCTTCTCGAGGAAGTCGTCATCGCCCAGCGAATGCAGGATCAGTCCGGCCGTATCGGTCAGGATCACCATGCTGTGCGTGTTGACGATCTGGTCGTACAGCATCTCCATCACCGGCAGCGCGTGCGTGAACAGCGACTGGCTCTTCTCGATCTGGCTGCGCAGGTCGACCGGGGCGACGGGGCCGAAGTCCGGTGTCTCGTAGGGGCGCAAGCCATAGGACTGCGATCGCTGGTGGGCCTGGGCGATGGTGTCGGCGTGCGTGCCGCCGTGCGGCTCCGGCTCGTGCGGGGTCATGGGATGTCTCCTGTTCGGCTGCCCGGCATCTTGGTGCCGGATCTTCGGCGATCGGGGCGCCCGCTCGGAGCGTTCCGCCCGGGCACTGTTGCATTGTGGAGCAAAATGCTTGCCAGGGTGTTGAATTCGAGGGCGCCCCGGCGGCCATGCTGCAACGCGGGCGACGCCGCCACATGGCAATTCCCGCGGTTTCCGGGGCCTGGCGCGAGTGGCACAGCTCTTGCGGACGTTCGGGGCAAACGATCCCGACAACATCAGGAGACCACGATGGCGACTTTCCGCCCGCTTTTCCGCCCCCTGCTCCGCGCCCTTGTCCTCGGTGCTGGCCTGGCTGCCACCGCGATCCCGGGCGCCGCGTACGCCCACGGCGACGTCACGCCCCAAGCGGTCGACACCAGCACGTTGCCGCAGCTTGGCAAGGAGTGGAAGCAGGAAAACCCTTACCGCACAGGCCCGGCTCACGACGAGGCGCTGCGCATCGGCAGCTCCGCCTATAACCAGAACTGCGCGCGCTGCCACGGGCTGGACGCGATCTCCGGAGGCATTGCGCCGGACCTGCGCAGTCTCGATTCGGACTGTTCGGCGCTGGCCGACCCGAAGAAGAAGCAAGGCTGCTACAGCGAGATCGACCAGTACTTCGCCACCACCGTGCGCCGCGGCCGCACGCGCGACGGCCGCGTCTACATGCCGCCGTTCGACGAAACGCTGACGCAGGAAGCCGTGTGGGCGCTGAAGACCTATCTGGAGTCGCGCCGGCCGCAGTGAGAGCGTGCCGCGATGCCTGTCGCGCTTCGGCGCGGCTCGGTGCGCCGCGGCCGCTCCCCTTCTTTTCCGTTCGCCCCCTTCAGGAGACAACGATGCCCCCGATGTCCCACGCGCCTTCGATGCGGGCAGCGCTCGCACCGAAGGCGGCACCGCGCCGCCGCCGCGCCATCGCGCTGCTGTTGCTGTCGGCCGGACTCGCCTGGTCAGCCGGCGCCTGGGCCGATCTGGCCAGGATCCGCGAGAGTGGCCGGCTGAAGGTCGCCGTCTACAAGGCCTTTGCCCCCTTCTCCGAGCTCGTCGATGGCAAGCCCACCGGCGTCGATGTCGCCATCGCGGAAGCGCTGAGCCGCCAGCTGAATCTGTCGCTGACGCTGCTGCCGTTCGACGCCGACGAGAACATGGCGGACGACCTGCGCAACATGGTCTGGCGCGGCCACTATCTCGGCTATGGGCCGGCCGACGTGATGCTGCACGTGCCGGTCGACCGCGCCTTCATGCGGGAGAACGACAAGGCGACGATCTTCGCGCCGTACTATCGCGAGCAGTTCGTGCTGGTGCACGACACCGCGCGGCTGCCGCGGATCCGCGACCTCGGCGATCTGGCGGGCCTGCCGCTCGGCGCCGAAGCCGGCTCGGCCGGTGCCAATGCCCTGCTGGCCGGCGCCGGCGGCGCGCTGCGAGACAAGGTCCGCATCTATTCGTCGCCGCGCGACAGCTTGCGGGCGCTGTTCGCCGGCGAGATCGCGGCGGCGATGGTCACGCGTTCGCAGTACGAGAGCGCGCTGAAGGACGAGGGTCGCGCCGCTTCGCAGTACGCGGCCGCGGAAGTCTCGTCGCCGCTGCTGCCGCCGCGCGGCTGGGCGGTCGGCATGGCGGTCAAGGCCGACAACAAGGAACTGGCCGATGCGGTGCAGCGCGCGCTCGATGCGCTGCGCGGCAGCGGCGAACTGCAGCAGATCTTTACCGCGGCGGGACTGACGCCGGTGGCGCCGTGAGGTCGTGATGTGGTGATCCCCGATGCAGTGATGCGGTGATGCAGTGATGCGGTGATGCGGTGATGCCGGCGGGTCTCAGGCTTTCGAGGGCCCCGCGGGCCTGGCGCGCGACTGGCGCGCTTTGCCGCGCGCGGCCTTGGACGGACTCGCGGCGGGCGGCGTGCCCTTGCTGTCGGCCGCGCCGTCCGCGCTCATCCGCTCGAGCCGCGACAGCGTATCGACATAGGACAGCAACTGCTGCAGATAGCCCGGCGACAGCTCGCGCATCGCGGACAGTGCACGGTGGATCAGATGGTTGGAGTTCAGCGGTCCGGCGTTCTCGGGGACGCGTTCCAGCGATTGGCGCCAGGCGCGATCGGCGCTCAGACGGGTCCATGTGCGGCGCACATAGTCGACCAGGGCGGGATCGGGCTGCGGCGGATGCCTCGGCGCGATCGCCGCGGCTCCGGTGACCTCGCCCTGCGCGTCCATATCACCGCGGAGTTCGCGGGCCAGCGCCGCAAGCGGCCCGGGCGGGCGGGTGCTTCGCTGCGGGTTGGACTCGCGCTGACGGGACTCGCCGGACTCGCCTGCTGCGCGCTGGAGCCGGTCCTCATAGGCTTGCACCAGCCGCGCGAGCCGGTCTTCCAGGCGCCGCCGGGCTTCGTCGCGGTGGGCGTCCATCCGGCGCGCCAGCGCCTCCAGCAGGCGAAAGCGGACCGGGTCGACGCGATCGGCGCCGCTGTCGCGCCATGCCTCGATGCGCGCGCGCATGTCGTCGGCGCCCAGGCTAGCCACCGGACTTCCCTGTTCCCATCGACACGCGCGGAATCGGCGCGATCTCGACGCGGCGGTTGCGGGCGCGGCCCTGCGCGTCCTTGTTCGATGCCACCGGCTGTTGCGAGCCGAAGGCGGCCGAGAACACCGACGCGGCCGGCACGCCCGCATCGATCAGCGCGCGGGTCACCGTCAGCGCGCGCTGGGCCGACAGCTCCCAGTTGTCGGCGAACTGGCGGTTGCCGTCGCGCACCTGCCGGTCGTCAGTGAAGCCGCTGACCATCAGGATCTCGTCCCGATTGCGCAGATAGGCCTTCAACGGCGCGGCCAGGCTCTTGAGCACCTCCTGTCCTTCGGGTTGCAGCTCGGCGGAATTCAGCGCGAACAGCACGTTGCCGCTGATGCCGATGCGTCCGTTCACCAGCGTCACGCGCCCTGCCGCCAGCGGCCCGGCCAGCGCCTGCTCCAGGCTCTCGCGCCGGTGCATCTCCTGCTGGCGCTGCTTGACTTCGTTGTCCAGCCGCGAGGCGAGCTCGAGCTGGATGCCGATCACGCCCAGCAGAATCAGCACGAAGGCGCCGAGCACTACCGACATCAGGTCGCCGAAGACGGCCCAGGCCGGCACGGTCGGCTCGACGCCGGCGTCGATCTCCTCTCTCATGCCGCCTCTGCGTCCGGTGCGCGTTGGCCGGCGACCTGCTGCAGGTCTTCAAGGATCTGCTTCTGCGATCGCATGCTCAGGTCCACCACTTCGCGCGCCTGTGCCACGTAGTAGGCCAGCTGCTCGTCGCTGCGGGCCATCGACTTGTCGAGCGCGGCCTCGATGCGCTGCAGATGCGCGACCAGCTTGTCGTTCGATTCGCTGAACAGCTGCACCGCCACGCCGAATGCTTCGCCCAGGCTGGCCACCTCGGCCGCGCTGCCGGTGACCTGCGCCGCCACGTCGGTCAGCTTGCCGGTCTCGGCTTCGACCTTGTCGGTGAAGCGCGAGCCGATGCGCTCGAGCAGTTCCGCACTGGTGGCGACCAGCGTGTCGACTGCCTCGCGTTGCGCGGTCGAGGTCCGGCCGACCTGTTCCAGCAGCGTGGACAGGCTCTCCATCAGGCGCGTGCGTTCCTCGAGCATCGCGTTGTCGCGCGCCATTTCATCGGACAGCTTGCGCCGCAGTTCGGCAATCGCATCGGCCGCGACGCGCGGCGCTTCGCCGGCGACCTGGGCCAGACGGGCGACTTCGGCGATGGTCGAGGCAGCCTGCGCCTGTGTCTGCGCGGTGATCTCGTGCGCGGTGCGCTCCAGCGTCTCGCAGATCTGCTGCTGCCGGCTCGCGGTCTGCGCACCGGTCTGTTCCCATTGCTGGCGCAGTGCGGCGGCGATGCCGTCCAGCGTCGCGCTCCAGTTGGCAAGGCGCTGCTCGTCGTGCGCCGCCAGTTGCGCGCGCAGCTCGGCCTGCGCCTGTGCCACCGTGGTCAGCAGCGTGCTCGCATTCTGTTCGAACGCGCCCGTGGCGGCCGCCAGTGCCTGCTGGTTCTCGGCCGCGATAGCGCCAATGGCCCGCTCATGGCCGGACAGCGTCGCGCTCCAGTTGGCGAGCCGCTGTTCGTCCTGCGCGGCCAGTTGCGCGCGCAGTTCGGTCTGTGCCCGCGCCACCGTGGCCAGCAGCGCGCTGGCGTTCTGTTCGAAGGCACCCGCGGCGGCGGCCAGCGCCTGCTGGTTCTCCGTCGCGATCGCGCCGATGGCGCGCTCGTGGCTGGACAGCGTCGCGCTCCAGTTGGCGAGCCGCTGTTCGTCCTGCGCGGCCAGTTGCGCCCGCAGTTCGGCCTGGGCCTGTGCCACCGTGCCGAGCAGCGCGCTGGCGCTCCGCTCGAACGCGCTCGCGGCGTTGGCGAGCGCCTGCTGGTTCTCGGCCGCAATCGCGCCGATGGTGCGTTCCTGGCCGGACATGGCCTCGTTCCAGCGGGCCGACACGGCCTCTGCCGCGGTGTCCATGCGCTGAGCAACCTGCTCGAGCAGGCCGGCCGAGCGCTGCTCGAAGCTGGCGGCAAAGCCATCGAGCGTGCCGCGCAGACCGTCGGCCAGCGCCGCGCTGGTACGCCGGTGGTCGGCCAGCGCCTCGTTCCACAGGCCGGCCGCCTGGGTCGTGGTGGCATCGAAACGGGATGCGAGGCCTTCCAGTTGCTGCCGCATCGACTGCGTGACGGTGTCGCGCAGCCCGGCCGCTTCACGGGCCAGGCCGCTCATGGTGGCCACCACCGCTGGCTGGATCGCCGCGCTGGCGGCACGCGCGCTCTCGGCGACGCCGTCCTTCAGCGATTGCTCCACCGACGCGGCCAGGCGGGTGTAGACCGCTTCGGTCTTGCCGTGGAACGCGTCCTGACTGGCGGCGAGCCGTTCGGTCAGCGCCTGGCTCTGCTGCTCCATCGCGGCCATCATCGCGTTCAACCGGTCCACCAGCACCGGCATCGCCTCCGCCTGGCTCTGCATCAGGCGGAACGCCTCCTCGCGCTGATGGGCGCGCGAATGGACCCGCAAGGTCGTCGCGATCTGGGCGTCCAGCGCCTGCGCGGCGTCGATACGCTCACGCCGGCACAGCGCCGACAGCAGCCCCAGCATGGCCGAGGTCGCCACGCCGGCGACCGAAGTACCGAACGCAAAACCCAGGCCCTTGACCGGCGCGGCCAGCGAGGCGCGGATCGCCTGCAGATCGGTCGCGGTTTCCAGCGCGAGGCCGGTCCCCTTCAGCGTGGCGACCATGCCCAGAAAGGTGCCGAGCATGCCGAGCAGCACCAGCAGGCCGACGAAATACGAGGTCAGCGCGGGCCCGGGCAAGGACACGCGTTCGCCTTCGACACGCAGCCGCACCGCCTGGCGCAGGCCCGGATCGATGCGATCGAGCCAGGCGCCGAGGCTCGCCGGCGTCTCCGACAGGCCGTTGACCGCCTGCGTCAGGCTCGCCGTCGCGCGACGATAGCGTTGCAGCTCGAAGGCGCCCCCGACATAGAAGCCGCCGATCAGCAGCGTCACGGCGAACGCCAGCGCATTCGAGCCCGCGTAGCCGGCACCGATCCAGCAGACGGCCAGCAAGCCGGCGAGGAACACAACAAGTTGAATAGGGAATCGGGTCATGATGTTCTGATTAGCTGCCGGATCGGTTGCGGCCCAAGGCTGCGACCAGTCCCTCGACGGGTTGGAAACGCAGGTCCAGCTCGGCCAGCAGCAGGTCTTCCATGTCGCGGCGGAACACCCGGCGCCATGCGCCAGGCGTGATCGCCGCCGCCACGCCAGCAGGCTCGGGCCTTTCGGCGGCATTGGCGGCATTGTGGGTATCGGGCGCTTGCGCGGCATCGGCGGCTTCGGTTGCATCGGCGGCCGCGATCTGGGCCAGCGCGTTCTCCTCGGCCTGCCGCAAGCGCTGATAGTGCGCCTCCAGCACGGCCGGCACGTTGGCCAGCAAGGCCTGCTCGCGCGCGCCCATCACGCGTTCCATCACCGCATCGAGCATCGCCAGCCTGCCCTGGCCGGGCCGACGGGCCAGCGCCGCCCGCAGCCGGCCGCGCAGATCGCCGATGGCAGTTTCCATCCGCTGCTGCAGCGTCAGATAGCGCTGGCGGTAGATCGCAAAGTCGGCCGACGCGTCGAGCGCCTCCGCCGGCAACGGCCGGACCGGACTGCGCCGCCCCCGGGCCGAAGCGCGATCGTCGCGGATCGCGTCGGCCAGCATCGCCCGAACCCGCTCGCTGTCGGCCGCTTCGTTGCTGGCGATGGCACGCGCGCCGGCAGCCGGCACGGCCGGCGGATTGCCATTGAGCGCCGACGACAACGCGATCGCGTCCGTCCAGCCCAGCCATTGGCTCAGCTGGCCGGACAGCGACGGGGCCGATTCGGGGGCCTGGGCTTCGGTCAGGTGCGCAAGCAGCCGGATCAGCGTCTGTCCGCCGGGGCCTGCGCTCGGGGGCACTTGCAACATAGCGCCTGAGTGAAAAACCCCGCAGTTTACACTGCCGAGCCCTCGATTCGGCGCTGGCGCCGGCAACCCGCTGACGGCTATGGTCAGGGCTGCGGCTTGAGCTGGTCGTTCGCCAGTTCGAGCATGCGCAGCGCTTCGTCGAAGACGCCGGTATCGCGCAGATCGGTCAGCCCTTGGGCTTGTGCGCTGTCCCGGTCCGCCGCGACCCCACGGATCAGTGCGTCGAGCAAGCCGGGCTGCAGCTGTTCCGCGCGCTGCAGCAGCATGTGCAGCAGGTAAACGCAGGCGCCGATGCGGCGCTCGTCGGTGTGTTGGGCAACTGGGGCGCTCATCGTCATCCTCCCTGGTCGGTGTCGCCGCAAATATGGGCTTGCAGACGGGCATCGTCCGGCGCGTGCGCATTCTACCGCCGCCCGGAAGGCCGCTCGCCATATGGCGTTGGGCAGCAAGGCCTGCTTCCGTCCGTTGCCGCCGCAAATCGGAAGCGCGCGGCGGCGGGGCTCGTCAGAATCGCGCGGTCCGCGTCGCGGACACGAGCCGGACCGCGGCGGCGCAGCGGCACGCCTGCCGGCGCGGCGCGGTTTCCCCTCAACGCCTACCCTCCTTCCTTCACCCATGCACACCACTTCGACGGGCGCCGCCGCGCCCCAGCAAGCCATTTCTCTTTCACGCCTTCTCGAGTCCGACGCCAGCCCCGCGGCGGCACGAGAATTACCTCACACGGCATTCGGCGCCGGCGAAGCGCACGTCGCGCTCGAAGCGCGCCACGACCGCCTGTCGCTGAATGCGGTATTCGAGGCGCTGGAGCAGGAAAGGCAGCGGCATGCCGATGCACACCCGCGCGATCTGCTTGGCGCCCTGCTGGAGAGCCACAACCTTCGGCTGAGCCACTGCCTGGTGCACGACGTGCTGCAGGCCGCCGGCCATGCCAACCCGCCGTGCGGCACCACGCCGGCAGACACGCCGACCGCGCGTTTGGCGCGGGTCCTCGCGGAGCCGAATCCTTCGCTGGAGGGAACGCTCAGGGCGCGCCTGGCCCGGGTCCTCGCCGAACGCGAGCGTCCGCAGGCGGCCGGCACGACGACCGCGGCTGCGCGCCTGTTGGAGCAAGCCGCGCACCTCGCGGCGCGCCCAGGGGCCTGCCCTTCGCTGGTCTCAGCCATGGAGCAAGGGCTTGCCGCCATGCCGGCAGATCTGCAGGCCGCCTGGCTGGCCGAATGGTTGTCGTGGCCGCAGCCGCCGGCCGGTATCCAGGACAACGCAATGGCACTGATCCACAGCGGTCAACTGAGCGATGCGGCGCGGACGAACCTGCTGGCCAAGATCACGGTGCGCAATCTGATGAGTTCGCCGGCGAATTCGCCGGCGGCGCTGCATCCGCTTTGACGGCCGGCCGCTAGCGTCCGGAGGGCGGCGCAGGAACTGCCGCCCTCGCTTTCTGCCGCAGTTCCTCGGCGTTGCCGACCTGGCGGAACAGCGGCCCGCCGGGCGCGAAGCTGTCGGCGATCTTCAACGGGCCGACGACGACCGGCTCGAAGCCGGCGGCGCGTACCAGTTCGGAGGCGGTGTCGAGCGCGGCCCGATCGTCGCCAGCGATCGGGATTGCAATCCGCGGTTCCTGGTGGTGCCGGGTCGCGAAATCGCTGGCGCTGGTGAAATTGAAGGCCCGCACGATGCGCGCACCGGGCAGATACTTCGCCGTGGTCGGACCGATCCCGTTGGCCAGTGCGTCCTCGCCTGCCGCGCCATCGCGATGGCGATAGGCGTTGGTGGCGTCGAGCACCACCTTGCCGGCCATCCCTCGGCCATGCTCCTTGCCGACCTCGGGCAACGCGCCGTAGGGCACGGCGATGAACAGCACGTCGCCGAAGGCGACCGCCTCGGCCACGGTGCCGGCGCGTGCAAGCGGGCCGAGCCCGTCGACCAGCGGCTTCAGTTGCTCCGGATGCCGCGACGAGAACAGGACCGGATAACCGGCCTTGACCCATAGCCCGCCCACCGTGCCGCCGATGCGGCCGCTGCCGATCACGCCGATCTGCATCGGCTTGCTGCCCGATGGCCTGGGCACGGCCTGCTGTGGCGATGGCGATGGCGATGGCGATTGTGCCGCGGCCGGTCCGGGCCATGCGGCCGGCAGCAGCATCGCGCCCCCGGCAATGGCCAGCAGCCGCCGCCGGCGGGATTGGGCCGCTGCAGCGGCGGCAATCGATGCGAAGGCCACAACGGGCGCGCGGGCCGACGCATGAACAAGCGATCCATGGCGATGTCCTCCGAACGGCGAGCCGCGGCAGGCGGACCGGCGCGAACGCTGCGTTGCCGCGGTGACTGTCGCCACTCTAGGCCAAAATGCGGCCGCTCTCCATGTCGCACTACGATGGCTGCGGCCCGGATTGCGCTGTCCAGAGCCGCCGAATCCCGCCGCCCCATTCCGCCAGGCGGCCGCGCAGCGCCGATCGATTTTCCCGCATGGGCCGAGTCTGTGCAGCCGCGCCATGTCACGTGCCTGGACCTCGGTCCGTGGGGAGCGGTGCTGACCGAGGCTGGCAGCGCGAGGTCCGGCTGGCCTGTGCGGCAGCGAACGCGCTGAAGCGGCAGATCAACCAGCAGTGGATCTGTCCGCCGCAGGCGCATCGCGGCACGGCCTTTGCCGTGGCCGAGCCCGGATATCACCCGACGGCCGCTTGACGACCAGTGCGGCTTCGTCGTGGCGACCGGTGGATCATCGGATTGGCCGCTCCGCCAGGTTCAGCAGGCATCCCGCGACGCAGCCGATCAGCACATTGCCCAGCCCGAACACCGAGGCGGCGGCGGCCCAGTCATGGGTGGCGGCGAAGGTGGCGCCGCTCGCCCCTGCTACCAGGCCGAACGCGACACCGGCAACCGCCCCGGCTGCCACCCGCGGGTAATCGGACCAGAAGCGGCTACAGAGGCCTTGCTGGCGGGCATCGGCATCGACCCGAATGCGGGATTCCTGCAGCAGCCCGTAACCATCCTCCCAGGGGCGATTCACATCGATCGCCGCCATGTCGATTGCGAGATGGGTCGGAAGCAACGGGGTACGGTTTGTTTGCATGATCGGACTCCTGTCATCTGGTGATTCGGAAATGGTGGGAGGCGCGGGGCGCCGATCGCCGACCGACTACACGGAACGGCGATGCGCGGATCGTAGGTGTCGCGCCGATACCGGCGAAGTGGTTCGTCCTGCATGCCGCCCAATTACGTACAAGGCAAACGCAAAAGCACAAGTACGCGGTTCGTTCGCGCCCCGTTGGGTAGCCGAACGGTTGGCGTCAGCAACGCGTCGGGCCGCAGCGAACTCGCGTCGCGGTGCGGGCCACCGCCGTCTACGATGAACTGGCAGGCCAAACAAGCGGCGAGCGCCCTGCTCCGCAGCCTGCCAGGAGACTCACCATGACCACACCGAACACCGACAAGCTGTTCACGGGCCCGATCCCCGAGCTGTACGAGCAATACCTGGTGCCGATGATCTTCCAGCCCTATGCCGACGACATCGCTGGCCGTGTCGGCGCGCGGCGCCCTGCCCGCGTGCTGGAGATCGCCGCCGGCACTGGTGCTGTCACACGCGCGATGGCGAAGGTGCTGCCCGACGAGGCGGAACTCGTCGTCACCGACCTGAATGCGCCGATGCTGGCGCGCGCCGAGGCGATCGGCCTGAGCGGCCGCGTGGCCGAATGGCGCCAGGCCGATGCGATGCAATTGCCGTTCGACGATGGCAGCTTCGATCTGGTGGTGTGCCAGTTCGGCGTGATGTTCTTTCCGGACAAAGCCAGGGCATTTGCCGAGGCACGCCGGGTACTGCAGCCCGGCGGCACCTTGCTGTTCAATGTCTGGGATCGCATCGAGGAGAACGAGTTTGCGCACGCGGTGTCGCGCGCGCTGGCCGAATGCTTTCCGGACTCGCCGCCCGACTTCATGGCCCGCACCCCGCATGGCTACCACCAGCGCGACCGGATCGAAGGCGACCTGCGCGCCGGCGGCTTCGCCACGGCGCCCGATTTCGACACGGTCGCCAGGCGCAGCCGTGCCGAATCGGCGCGCGTGCCGGCGCTCGGCTTCTGCCAGGCAACGCCGATGCGCGCCGAGCTCGAGGCGCGCGGCGGCGACGCGATGCAACGGGCCACCGACTATTGCGAGGCCGCGCTGCGCAGCCAGTTCGGCGAGGGACCGATCGAGGGCCGGATATCGGCGCATGTCGTTGCGGTGACCGCTTGACGATGCGAGTGGCATGACGGAGCAGCGCGATCGCTGGTGTATGCTTGCCACGGCGCCTGTCGTGCCGCGCTGCCACATCGCCCTGCCCCATCACCTTGCTCCGTTGACCGCACCGCATGAAAGACCCGAGACCGAGCGCATCCGTCCCGCCCCGACGCATCACCATCCATGACGTGGCCCGGGAGGCCGGCGTCTCGTTGACGACGGTATCGCATGCGCTGAACGATCGCGGCGTGGTCGATCCGGCCACGCGGGCGCGGGTCAAGCAGATTGCCCAGCAACTCGGCTATCGGCCCAGTGTCCGCGCGCAGCGGCTGCGTTCGGGACGCGCCAACAGCATCGCGCTGGTGTCGTCGATGCCGTTCGCGGTAGCAGGCGGCACCTCGCGCCTGGGCTTCATGATGGAAGTGGCGGCAATCGCCGCCGAAGCGGCGCTGGGCCGCGGCATTGGCGTGGTGCTGGTGCCGCCGCTGGAGGGTGCGGGCGGCCTGCTGGACAGCCTGGACATCGATGGCGCGATCGTCATCGAGCCGGTCGCCAACGACGCGCATATCGCGCTGCTGCGCCGGCGCGGCGTCAGCATCGTGTCGATCGGCCGCGAGCCCGGCACCGACGATCCGGTGCCCTTCGTCGATCTGCAATCCGAATACACCGCGCGGCTGCTGCTCGAGCATCTGCACGCGCAGGGCCGGCGCCGCATCGGCCTGCTGATCGGCGCCACGCCCCGCCAATCCTATGTCGAGACCGAGCGCGCCTATCGCGCCTTCGTCGCCGAGGCCGGGCTGCCCTGCCATATCGTCACCGCGCAGGAGAGCGAAGGCGAAGCGGGCGGCGCGGCCGCTTGCGCGGCGCTGCTGCGCGAGCAGCCGGACATCGATGCGCTGTGCGCGCCGGTCGATGCGTTCGCGGTCGGCGCGATCGCGCATGCGCAAGCGCTCGGCAGGCGCGTGCCCCAGGACCTGATGGTGGTGACCCGCTACGACGGCATTCGCGCGCGCAGCCATCAGCCGCCGATCACGGCGGTCAATCTGCATCTGGAACGGGTCGCGTCGCAGGCCGTCGAGCTGCTGTTTGAACATGTCTCGGGCCGGCACGAACGCGCTTCCGTCGCGGCGCCGCTGCCCGAGCTGGTGCCGCGCGAGTCGTCGGCTGCGTCCGCTACATCCACTCCCCCCGCGACGTCGGCGACATCGGCAGCCTAGGCGGCGTCAGCCGCGCACCAGCACCACCAGTCCCGATACCAGCGCGAACACCAGCACGCCGAGGCGCAGCATGCGCTGGTTGATGCGCCGGTGCACCAGATGGCTGGCCAGCATGCCGGCGCCCAGCACCGGCAGCATGCCCAGTGCGTAGTGCCACTGCGGCGCGCCGAGGCGCTCGCTCACCGCCAGCACGATCAGCGAGATGACCTCGCCCACCAGGAAGCACAGCGCCACGGTCGCGCGCAGCGTCGCCACCGGTGCGTGCTGGTAGGCCAGCGCCAGCGGCGGCCCGCCGACGCCGGTGGCGGTCTCCGTCACGCCGGTAATCAGCCCGGTCGAGGCGAACGTCACCCTGCCCGGCGTGAAGGCCGGCGCAAGCAGCGACACCACTGCCGCCAGGATCGTGCTGCCGCCCACCAGCGCATTGAGCCAGGCCATCGGCACCGCCACCAGCACCCACAGGCCGCCGAAGGTGCCGGCCAGCCGTCCGGCGCTGATCCAGCCTGCGCCGCGCAGATCGATCGCATGCCGCTCGCGCCAGGCGACATAGGCGTTCAGCGGCAGCATCGCGATCAGCAGCGAACCGGGCAGCATCGCGGGCGCGGCCAGCGCCAGCACCGGCACCACGATCAGTGCGAAGCCCATGCCGGTGGTGCCCTGGACCAGCGCGCCGGCGAACACGGCGAGCCAGACGCTCAGCATCGTCGTATCGAGCATCATGCCTGCGCCCCGCCCTTTGCGGTCCGCAGCGAAGCCGCGCAGGCGGCGCGATGGACGTCCGCCGGATCGTGCAGCTTGGTGATCGGCGCGTTGGCGATGGTCTGCTCGGCCATCTGGCGGATCTCCGCCATCAGCGCACGCGCGTCCCAGTCCAGCGGCCAGCCGTCCCACAGGCGCAGCCGCCCGTCGACGAAGACGCCGCGGATCTGGTCTCGATTGGCCAGCCGCACCAGCTCCCAGCTCAGGTCCCACGACGGCGTCAGCTCCGGTACATCGCAATCGAGCAGCAGGAAGTCCGCCTGCTTGCCGGCCGCGATCTCGCCGGTGAGCTTGCCCAGGCCCGCCGCATCGGCGCCATCGTGCGTCGCCATGTCGAGCCAGCGCCAGCCTGCGCCGCAGGATGAATCGCCGACGCCGATGCCGAAGGCAAAGCGCTGCGCGGCCTCGGCATGGTCGAGCAGGCGGAAGCCGTCGCTGCGGGTGCCATCGGTGCCCAGGCCCAGGCGTACGCCGAAGGTCGCCATGGTTTCAGCAGGCGCTACCGCATTGCCCTTCCAGGCGCTGGCGACGGGGTTGTAGGCGACCGCCGCGCCCCGCTCGGCCAGCAGGCGGATTTCGTGCGGCGTCACCAGCGTCGCGTGCGCCAGCAGCGCGGCCGGCCCAAGCGCGCCGACCGCGTCAAGATGTTCGATCGGCCGCTGGCGGCGTGCATTGAGCGAACGCTCCACGGCGACCAGATGCTCGTTGGCGTGCGTCTGGAAGACGCGGCCCGCTTCCTCGCACAGCCGATAGACGTCATGCAGCATCGCATCGCTGGCCACCTCGGGAATCGAGATCGCCAGCGACGGCACCACCAGCGGGTGATCGTCGTACATCGCCAGATGGCGTTCGGCACGGCGCAGGATCGGCGCGGCGTCCAGAGTCTGGCCGCCGGGACGATCGTTGCAGATCAGGCCCAGCACGCAGCGCACGCCGGCCTCCCCGACCGCCTGCGCGATCGCCTCCAGTCCCGCATCGGCACGCGTGCCGGCATCGCAGACCGTGGTGAAGCCGCCGCGCAGCGCCTCGAGCGCGGCGAGCTTGGACGACAGGTACAGATGCGTCTCGGTCAGGCTGCCCTCCAGCGGTACCCAGACGCGCCGGAAAATCTCCGACGGCTCGCCGAATACCAGCGACTTGCCGAACGATTGCGTCAGATGATGATGGGTGTCGATCATCCCGGGCATCAGCAGCATGCGCGGCAGCGCCAGCGTGGGCAGATGCGGAAATTGCGCGGCGATCTGCGCGCCCGGGCCGACCGCGGCAAAGCGGCCGTCCTGCACCACGATCGCGTGGTCGCGCACGATGCCGTCGCGCAGCAGCGTCCATTCGGGCAGCAGGACCTGCGGGCGGTCGAAGGACGCGGGACGCAGTGCGGCGTGCTCGGGATTGGAATTGGGATCGGGCAAAGCGGAAGGAAAAAGCGACATACGTTCTACGGGTTGCGGCGCATGCATGCAGCGGCATGCGCCTGGATGAATCGCACCCTCTCCCGCTTGCGGGAAAGGATCGGGGAGAGGGAAACCGGCGGTTGTTCAGCCAGCCGCAGCCATGACGAAGGCCCTTTCCTTCTCCCCCACCTCTGCCGCAAGCGGGAGAGGGAAAAAAACCGGCGCGACGATCAAACGCGAACTCAATGCGCGACCGGCACCTTCCCCACACCGCGGCGCAGCCCGGTATGGAAGAACAGGAAGTTCATCAGCGCCGCGGTAATCGCGCCCATCGCCACGCCGTTGCCCACCAGGATGCGGATGTTGGCCGGCACGCTGGCATAGATGCCGGGCACCAGGATCGGCAGCAGGCCGACGGCGAGCGCCACCGCGACGATGTACATGTTGGCGTGGTCGCGCAGATCGACCTTGCGCAGCATGTCGATGCCCATGGTGCCGACGATGCAGAACACGATCAGCCCGGTGCCGCCGACCACCGCTTCCGGAATCGCGGCGATCAGCGACGACACCGGCGCCAGCAGGCCGAATACCACCAGGATGCCGCCCGAAACCGCGGTGACGAAGCGCGAGCGCACGCCGGTCGCCCGCACGATGCCGATGTTCTCGCCGCTGGTGATGATCAGCGAGGTGCCGAACAGCCCGCCCAGCAGCGAGGTCAAGGCATCGCCGCGAATCGTGCGGGGCACGTCGCGCTGTTCGTCGATCGGCTTGCCGACCGCATCGCCGATCGCGATGGTCTGACCGGTGGCCTCCACCATCGACACGATCGAGAACACCATCAGCGGTATCGCGGCGATCAGGTCGAACTTCGGCATGCCGAACGGCAATGCGGAGGGCAACGCCAGCACCGGCCACAGCGACAGATGCTCGCTGTGGAAGGCGCCGATTCCCACCGCCACCAGCGCCCCGCCGAGCAGCCCCAGCAGGATCGCCAGCTGCCCCAGCATGCCGGTCAGCACGCGCGAGAACAGCACGGTGAAGGCGATCGTCGCGAATGCCAGCAGCAGGTTGATCGGCGCGCCGAAGCCGGGCGTGCCCGGTTGCCCCGCGATCAGCTTGCCCGATACCTGCGCGAGATTGATCGCCACCAGCAACAGCATGGTGCCGACCACCGCCGCGGGGAAATAGCGCAGGCAGCGGCGAAACACCGGCAGCACGAGGAAATAGAACACGCCTGTCAGGATCACCGCGCCGGCGGCGGTCTGCACATCGGTCTGCTGCGCGATCAGGATGAACAGCACGATCGGCGCCCCGCCAGGCAGCATGATGAACGGCAGCCGCGCGCCGATGCCCTTGGGCCCGAACGACTGCAGCAAGGTGCCCAGGCCGCAGATCACGAAGGTCGCGCTGAGCAGCTGCATCGCCAGCGCGGGCGGGAAGTTGAGCGCCTTGCTCATCAGGAATACCGAGGCGATGGGCGAGGCGGCCATCACCAGCACATGCTGCATGCCGAAGGCGAACAGCCGCCGCCATGGCAATACCTCGTCGACGGCCGCGATTGCGGGTTGGGACATGGGGTCTCCTCCTTGGATGACAGCGGCGTCTATTGGTGAATGCGTCGGTGGCGCGGTCGGTGAGCCGCGCCGGCGTGTCCATGCGTCTATGCGCCCGTCTGTGCGTATTTCGCCGCTGAATGTTAGAAAACTGCCGAACCAAAACGTTTTGGTTAGTCTATGCGAAGGCCGGCAGCCATGCAAGCGGCCGGCCGAAACCAGCGGTATCGGCTGTGTTGCCCGCTGCTGCGGGCCACCAAGGCCTGGCGCAAGCGTGAGGTGGATGGGTGCGAAGGAAACGCGTGAAGGAATCAGGCCGGCAAGGATCCAGCCGCGGTCGCGTTCAGGCCCAGCGTGGACTTGAGCATCTCGTAGACCTGCCGCGTGGCCGGATTGATCACGTCGGGACGCATCCACAGGTAGTACGCGACGTCCGGCAGGCGCGGCATGCCGTCGTTCTCGCCGAGCACGCGCATGTCGGGTCCGAGCAGCTCGATGCTGCGTGCGGTCACGCCCAGGCCGGCGCGGATCGCGGCCTTGATGCCGATCAGGTTCGGCGCCAGATAGCCCGGCCGCCACGGCACCTGGGCCAGTTCCAGCGCCTCCAGCGCGAGCCGGCGGAACAGGCTGGGCTCGTCGGCCAGGATCAGCGGCACCGGCCGCGAAATGTCATGCACGTAGTCGGCCGCGCAGATCCACACCGTCGGTGAAGTCCGCAACACCACGCCTTCCAGCGTCGGATCGCTGCGCGTCGACAGCGTCAGATCGATCTCGCCCCGGCGCAGCGATTCCATCAGGAAGGGGCTGCGTCCCACATGAATTTCCAGCTGCAGCTTCGGCGAGCTGCGCGCGATATGCGCCAGCAGCGGCGGCAGCATCGTGTCGGCAATATCGTGCGGCGCGCCGATGCGCAGCGCCCCTTCCAGATTGCCCTCGCGCAGCGCGCGCAGCGCCTCGTCGTTGATCGCCAGCATGTGCTTGGCGTATTCGAGCAGCTTCTGGCCATGCGGCGACAGCCGCTTGCTGCGGCCCTGCTTGTCGAACAGCGGCAGCCCGACCTGCTCCTCCAGCCGCTGCATCTGCTGGGTCACCGCGGACTGGGTCTTGTGCGTCGCGTCGGCGGCGGCCGCAAAGGTCGTGTGCTCGGCGATGGCGACCAGCGTCCGCAGCAGTTCGAGGTCGAGATGGCGCATGAAGGATATATAAGGGATGCTTATATGATTGCGCAATATTCTAAGTTGTTCGGCCCTGACGCGTTCAGTACAGTGTGGCACCAGACCCGCACCTATTCCGCATCTTTCAGGAGTTGTTCGATGAGCCTCGCTCCCGCGCGCGCCGAATCCCGCACCGCAGCCGTCCAGGGCGCCATTCAAAGCATTAAGGATATTGTTGAAAACAAGGCGCTGACGCGCGAGGCGCTGGACCGGGTGCTGACCGTGGTCAAGGACCTGGCGGCGCACCGCGAATGGTGGGGCGAGGCCGATTTCGCGCCGCCCGAGGCCGGCGAGCGTCAGGCGCGCTATCTGATCACCGAGGACCCGGACCAGCGCTATGCGCTCTATCTGAACGTGATGCGCCCGGGCAAGCGGATTCCGCCGCATAACCACACGACCTGGGCCTGCATCGCCGCGGTCGAAGGCGAAGAACAGAACTACGTCTATCGCCGCGTCGACGACGGTTCGCAGCCGGGCATCGGGCAGCTCGAGCAGACCGATACCGTGCGCGTCGGCCCGGGCGAAGGCATCGCGCTGATGCCCGACGACATCCACTCGGTCGAGATCCAGGGCGAACAGATCATCCGCCATCTGCACATGTATGGCCGCGCGCTGGAAACGCTGAAGGAACGCATCGCGTTCGACCTCGAGACCGGCCGCTACCAGGTGATGTCGGTCGGCGTGCAGACGCGCCGCTGATTTCCGCGCGGCCCGTCGATCCGCGCCAGCGCATCGGCGACCACCGCCGCCTCCGAACGATTCCCCTCCCCTTGCCACCTATGGCTGTCCTCGGCCAGGGGAGCGTTTTGCCCGAATTCCACCGGCCACCAGTGTCGCAACCGCTGGCCCATGAACCTGCAATGCCCCGCAATGACCCCGCAATGACCCAATACGTAGACGCCCCGACCCTGAAGGCCTGGCTGCATGACGGCGCCGAGATAGCGCTGCTCGATGTGCGCGAACACGGCCAGTACGGCGAATCGCACCTGTTCCTCGCGGTGCCGCTGCCCTACAGCCGCCTCGAGCTCGAGGTCGGCCGCCTGGTGCCGCGCCGCGCCGTGCGCGTGGTGGTCTACGACCACGATGAAAGCGTCGCCGTGCCGGCGGCCGCCGCACTGCGCGCCGCCGGCTACACCGACGTGCACGTGCTGCGCGGCGGCACCGCGGCCTGGGCCGCGGCCGGCTATGCGCTGTTCGCCGGCGTCAACGTGCCATCGAAGACGTTCGGCGAGCTGGTCGAACACAGGCTGCATACGCCGCGCATCGGCGCCCAACAGCTGCATGCGATGCAGGCGCGCGGCGACAAGCTGGTGGTGCTCGACGGCCGGCCGCTGTCCGAATACCGCAAGATGAATATCCCCGGCGCGATCTGCTGCCCCAACGGCGAGCTGGCCTACCGGCTGCGCGACCTGGTGCCGGACGACGACACGCCGATCGTGATCAATTGCGCGGGACGCACGCGCAGCATCATCGGCGCGCAGACGCTGATCAATCTGGGCGTGCCCAATCCGGTCTACGCTCTGGAGAACGGCACGCAGGGCTGGTATCTGGCCGATTACCAGCTCGAGCATGGCAACGATCGGCACTACCCCGACAAGACCGAGGCGAACACCGCCGAACTCGAGCCGATGCGCGCGGCGGCGGCACGGCTGGCCGAACGCCACGGTGTGTCGACCGTCGACGTTGCGACCGTGCAGGGCTGGGCCCGCGACACCACGCGCACGCTGTTCCTGTGCGACGTCCGCACGCCGGAAGAATTCGCGCGCGGCACGCTGCCCGGCGCGCAGCACACGCCGGGCGGCCAGCTGATCCAGGCCACCGATCAGTACGTCGGCGTGCGCGGCGCGCGGCTGGTGCTGTTCGACGACGACGGGGTGCGCGCGCCGGTGGTCGCGAGCTGGCTGCGGCAGCTGGGACACGACGCTCATGTGCTGGCGGACGGCTTGCGCAGCGGCCTGGCGCTTTCGCCCGCTCCCGCGGCCGCACTGCCGGCACTGGCCGCCATCGATGCGGCACGTCTGGCGCGCGAGCTCGACAGCGGCGAGGTCGTCGCGATCGAGCTGCGCGCCAGCATGGATTACCGCAAGGCGCATGTCCCCGGTGCGCGGTGGTCGATCCGGCCCCGGCTGGCACACGACTTGGCCGGCGAACTGCGCCCGCTGGTGCTGATCGCCGATCAGCCGGACATCGCCGCGGCCGCCGCGCTGTCCTTGCCCGCGCCGCAACGCGCGCTGGCGCGCGTGCTCGACGGCGGCATGGCGGCGTGGAAGGCCGCCGGCCTGCCGCTGGCCGCCTCGCCGACCGAGCCCGCCGACCCCGACTGCATCGACTACCTGTTCTTCGTGCACGACCGCCACGACGGCAACAAGGCCGCCGCCCGCCAGTACCTGGCGTGGGAAACCAATCTGATCTCCCAGCTCGATGACGCGGAGCTGGGCAGCTACCGCCTGCCGTAGTACCACCACGCCTGGAGGAGTCCCCATGAAAAGAACCATATCCCTGTCGATGCTTGGCCTGCTGACCGCGGTGCAACTGAGCGCGGCTCCCATCGCCAGTGCCAGCGCGCAGCCGCTGGCGCCGGTCGGCGGCTATCCGAGCCAGCCGATCCGCTTCGTGTCGCCGTTCCCCGCCGGCGGCGGCAACGACGCGATCACGCGCATCGTCACCAACAAGCTGGCGGCCGTCACGGGCCAGCCCGCGGTGGTCGACAACCGCGGCGGCGCGGGCGGCAATATCGGCGCGAAGCTGGTCGCCGAGACCAGGCCGGACGGCTATACGCTGCTGACCTCGCAGGTCTCGCTGATGGCCGTCAATCCGACGCTGTACTCGTCGGCGGGCTTCGATCCGATCAAGAGCTTCACGCCGATCACGCAGCTGAACGCCGCGCCGCTGGCCATCGTCGTCGCCGCCGATTCGCCGCTGAAGACCTTCGCCGACCTGGTGACGCAGGCCAGGGCCGAGCCGGGCAAGCTGACCTACGCGACGCCGGGCAACGGCACGCTGTCGCATCTGGTCGGCGTCGTCCTCGACAAGGACCACAAGATTGCGCTGACGCATGTGCCGTACAAGGGCGCCGGCCCGGCCATCACCGATCTGCTCGGCGGCCAGGTGGCGACGCTGATCACGTCGACCTCGTCGGTCGCGGGCTTCGTGCAGAGCGGCAAGATGCGCGTGCTGGCGGTGACGAGCCCGAAGCGCCTCGGCGTGTTCGCCAGGGTGCCGACGCTCGACGAGCTCGGCTACAAGAACGCCAGCTTCGAGGACTGGTACGGCATCTTCGCGCCGGCCGGCACCTCGCCCGAGCGCGTCGCCTACCTGCGCGCCTCGATCGCGCAGGTGCTGCAGTCGCCCGAGGTCGTCAAGCTGATCCACGACGGCGGCAGCGAGGTCGTCGCCAGCACGCCCGACGCCTTTGCCGCGCAGCTCAAGAGCGATATCGCGAAGTGGTCGCGCATCGTCAAGCTGTCGGGCGCGAAGATCGACTGATTGCCGATGCCGATGCCGTTGCGCGGTGCCGGGTCCGTTCGCGGCCGGCACCGCGCCTGGGCCACCCGCCTCCGCCGCTTCCGTCTCACACCATTCCGCATCCATTCCGCGCCGACGCTCCGCCGTGATGGCCGCCTTGATGCCGCTCTGACGCCATGCCCGATCCCACCAGACATTCGCCGCTGACCACGCTGATCCACGCCGGCAAGGCGCTCGACTACCCAGGCGGCCGCCCGGTCAATCCGCCGGTGGTGCGCAGCAGTACCGTGCTGTTCGACACCGTCGCGCAGCAGCGCGAAGCGCGCGCCCGGCGCGGCGAGGAACGCCTGTTCACCTACGGTGCGCGCGGCACGCCGACCAGCTTCGCGCTCGAGGATGCCGTCTGCGCGCTTGAAGGGGGCTACCGGACGCGGCTGTATCCGACCGGGCTCGCCGCGATCGGCATGACGCTGCTGGCCTATCTGCGCCCGGGCGATCATGTGCTGATGGCCGACTGCGTCTACGAACCGGTGCGCAATCTGGCCAACACCTTCCTGCGCGACCACGGCATCCGCGTCGATTTCTACGCCGCCGACGGCAGCGATATCGAGGCGCGCATCGAACCGGCCACGCGGATGCTGTACGCCGAATGTCCGGGTTCGCTGGTCTACGAGATGTGCGACCTGCGCCAACTGTCGGCGCTGGCGCGCCGGCGCGGGCTGCTGCTGGTGGCCGACAACACCTGGGGCTCCGGCCTGCAATACCGGCCGCTGGCGCTCGGCGCCGATGTCTCCATCATGGCCGCGACCAAATACCTGTCGGGCCATTCCGACGTGATGATGGGCACGGTGACGACTACCAAGGACGCCTGGCAGCCGCTGTCCACACTGGCCGACAGCTTCGGCATCGCGGTCAGCCCCGACGACGCCTATCTGGTGCTGCGCGGCATCCGCAGCCTGGCGCCGCGGCTGGCGATGCACGAGGCCAATGCGCTAGCGGTGGCCGACTGGCTGACGCAGCGCGCGGAGGTCGCCACGGTCTTCTGCCCCGCACTGCCCGGCGATCCAGGCCATGCGCTGTGGCAACGCGATTGCACGGGTACCAACGGCCTGCTTTCCTTCGAACTGCGCGGGCACGGCGTGGCCGCGGCGGAGCGTTTCATCGACGCACTGACGCTGTTCGGCATCGGCGCGTCCTGGGGCGGCTACGAGAGCCTGGCCACGCTGTCCGACCTGCGGCGCGCCCGCAGCGTCGACGACTGGTCGGCGCGCGGGCCGATCGTCCGGCTGCATATCGGCCTCGAGGATCCGCGCGACCTGATTGCGGATCTCGAGCAGGGACTGGCGGCGATGGGTCGATGACATCCGCCCGATGACCTGCATGCGGACGGCGTCACCACCCACCATCGATTGCACTCGATCCCCTCAGTCGCCCTTGTAGCCGGAGGTACGGACGATGGGCGTCCAATGTTCGCTCAGGCGCTTCCTGCGTTCGACCACCTGTGCCGGCGTCGAACCGGGCTGCGGCTCGTAGCCGATCGCGCGAATGCGTGCCTGCACGTCGGGCTGCGCGAGCACGGTACGCATGGCCGTGTTCCAGCGCGCGATCTGCGCCGGCGGCGTACCGGCTGGCGCATACAGCGCATAGCCGGAACTGGCCAACAGCGACGGGTAACCCTGTTCGCCAAACGTCGGAACATCGGGTAGCTGGCTGCTGCGCTGCTTGCCCGATACGGCCAGCACACGGATCTTTCCGGCACGGTGCTGCTCGACGAAGACGCCGAGCCCGTCGATCGCGGAGCCGATCTGATTGCCCACCAGATTGGTGACCATCGCCGGCCCGCCCTGGAACGGCACGATCGACATGTCGACCCGGCTTTGCCGGGCAAAATCGAAGGCCAGGAAGTGCAACACCGATCCGAGTCCCGAAACGCCCAGCGTGGCGGCGGCGGGATTCGCATGCGTGGCCCTGACGTAGTCGTTCAGCGTTCGGTAAGGCGAACTCCCGCTGACCGCGATGCCATAGTCGAGCGATGCCACCTCGGTGATCGGCGCGAAGTCCTTGTCGGGGTCGTACCGCAGGTTGCGGTAGACCAGCGGCGCGATAACCATCGTGTCGAACAGCGTCATCAGCACCGTATTGCCATCGGGCGGCGCCTGCTTCAACCATTCGGCCGCGACACGGGTACTGGCGCCGGGACGGTTCTCCACGATGACGGGCTGTTTCAGCTGGTCCTTCAGCCGGTCCACCAGCACGCGCGCCATCGAGTCGGCCGCGCCGCCGGCGGGAAATGGAACGATAAAACGGGCCGGTGTCTCGGCGCGGACCCGCGGCGGATTGGCCAAACCAAGGGCCCAGCCCGCCCCCAGTGCGGAAATGGTAGCAATGGCGCGACGGCGCCCTGCTCGTGCTGCATTGCTCGACATGCCCGATCTCCCCCTTGTCGTGTTCTCCAACAACGCGCGCTACAGCGGCGACGCAAAGTCATCATGGTCAAGCCCGGCGGCAATGTCGAATCATGGTTCTGAATACGCCATCACGAATCCGAAATGGCAGGACGGCGAGGCAGTGCCGCATCATGACGATGCCCATTCCGACCAATCCATCGCCACGATCCATGTCCGACTCATTACCCTGCAGCCCCCCGACCCACGTGACTCCGTCCAAGCCGGCAAGGCCGTATACCGCGCCCGGCCGGCCGAACGTTTGCGCCGACATCGCGGTCGTCGGCGCCGGCATCGTCGGACTGTGCATCGCACTGTCGTTGCGGCGCCTGGGCCGCGACGTAGTTCTCTATGACGCGTTGCCGCCCGGAGGCGGCGCGTCGTTCGGCAATGCCGGCCTGATCAGCGTCGACAGCTGCATTCCGATCGCGCTGCCCGGTATGGTATGGCAGCTGCCAAAATGGCTGCTCGACCGGGATGGTCCGCTCGCGATCCATCCGCCGAGGCTGCTGGCCGCCGCGCCATGGCTGCGCGCATGGGTGCGTGCCAGCCGTCCGCAGCAGGTTGAGCGCGCCTCGCATGCACTGCGGGCCTTGCATGGGCCGGCGCTCGACGGATATCGCGAGCTGCTCGGCGAAGCCGCGTCCGGCGCGGTGATCCAGGCCCGAGGGCATCTGCACTTGTGGTCGGGCCAGGGGTCGTCATCGCGAGCCGACCGCCTGGTCGCGCGATTGCGAGAGGAGCAACAGGTGGCGACCGAGCCGTTGACGCAGGCCCAGTTGAGGGCCTTGATCCCGGACCTGGCCGATCACGTGCGCGGCGGCATCCGCTTTCCGCGGCATGCCCACGCGATCGATCCGCAGCGGCTGACGCAGGCCTTGGCAAGCCAGTTCGAACAGGAAGGCGGAAAGATTCGGCTGCGCCGCGTCCAGCGGCTCCAGCCGTGCGACGACGGTGGTTTCCGGCTATGGACGCACCACGGCGACGAGCGCGCGGATCGCGTGGTGGTGGCGGCCGGCGCCTTCTCCGGAGAATTGCTCGCTCCGCTGGGCGTCCGCCTGCCGCTGGAGGCCGAACGGGGCTATCACGTGCAATTGCCGGAGCCCGGCGTGACGGTACCGGTGCCGTTCATCTACCGGGATCAGGCGGTGGCCGTCACGCCGATGGAAGGTGGCCTGCGCTTCGCCGGCACAGTCGAGATCGCAGGACTGCGCCATCCGCCAGACGAGCGCCGCACCGACGCGATCCTGGCCACCGCACGCAAGCTGTTTCCGCGCGTCGACACGCGCGGCGCCAGCGTTTGGCTCGGCTTGCGACCGTCCACGCCGGACAGCGTGCCGATCATCGACGAGCTGCAGGCGCATCCCGGGCTGTATGTCGCCTGCGGTCACGGCCACACCGGCTTGACCGGCGCGCCGATAACCGGCCGGCTGATGGCGGCGCGCGTTGCCGGCGTTCCATGCGGGCTCGATCCGACGCCTTACCGGCTCTCGCGCTTTTCGGGTTTCTCGCCTTCCTCCTGAGATCCCATCTGCAGCAGGATGTCGCGCGCCAGGTCGATCAGCGCACGAGGCTGCAGTTCCTGGGTCCGCGACTTCAGCCAGTAGGCGCGATACGACAGCCGGCGGGGCGTCGACAGCGGCAACACGGTCAGGCGCGAAGGCCCGAACAGTTGCGCCGGCAGGCCATCGAACAGCATGAAGCCGAGACCCTCGGCCACCATGCCGCACGCCGAGATGGCCGCGGGACATTCGGCGACCGGCACGGGCATCGCGCCGCACGGTTCGAATAGACGTTCGACTACGTCTTCGATGCCTTCGATCCGGGACAACGAAATCATCGGCTCGTCGAGCAACTGGCGCGGCTCCACCACGGCCTGCCCCGCGAGTCTGTGGCCGGGCGGCAGATAACAGACCATCGGCAATTCGGCCAGCAGCTCGCTGTCGACACCCGGGATATCCGGCACCTCCAGCGCGAAGCCGATGTCCGCCTTGCGCGAGCCGATCAAGGCGGCGACATGGTGCGCGACGCGCGAGTGCACCGAGAAAAAGATGTCGGGATGCTGCCGCGCATAGGTTGCGGCGAGGCGAGGCAGCACGGTCGCGCCGAAGGCAGGCGTGCACGCGATCGAAATGCGCTGGCGCTGGTCTTGCTCGATGCGCTCGCAGAACGCATTGATGGCATCGAGGCCGATGAAGGACTTCTCGATTTCCTCGAACAGCATGTCGGCGCCCGGTGTCGGCACCAGTCGCCCGCCACGGCGATCGAACAGCAGGAAGCCAAGGCGCTCCTCGGCGTCGCGCAGCACGTTGCTGATCGCCGGCTGCGTGACATGCAGGCGGGTCGCCGCGCCCGTCACCGAACCGGTCAGGATGATCGCGTGGACCGTTTCGATATGGCGGAAGCTGAGTTTTCTTCGCATGTGGGTACCGAGAGGCGGAAGCTGGTTCGAGGCTCTACTCTTCGGCTGCGTCTGCACTGCGTTGAAGTGCACCCGTACCACCAAAGTCCTTGAAGGCGTTTC
The DNA here is from genome assembly GCF_013347325.1 of Cupriavidus gilardii. NCBI lineage: Bacteria > Pseudomonadati > Pseudomonadota > Betaproteobacteria > Burkholderiales > Burkholderiaceae > Cupriavidus > Cupriavidus gilardii. Next base: position 1,599,256 of record NZ_CP054626.1, read on the forward strand.
TCAACGCCATCGCAAGATCTTCGACTATCTGCGGGTCCTGCAATACCGGGAATTCCTTGCGGAGCTTGTTTGACAGCACGCCACCGTTGTCACGTACCGAGCGGATGATTCGATCGATATCGGCGTCGGGCCCGTCGATGATGTCCTTGACCATGCGCCGCGCAATGGTCCATTCGCGCAACACATCGGCTTCCCTGCGCATCTCCCGATGGATCGTCCGGTCAATTACCCAGGCCATGTATTCCGCTTGCGCGGTGAGGTCCGGAAAGCGCCAGGCATGTAGCGCATCGTCATATGCATGGAATTCGAAATTCGATTCGATGCCGTCCTGGTACTTCCGACGAACATCCTTGAAGGCATAGCGGTCGCTGTAGCGCGCCATCAATGGCGCCGAAAATTGCTCCAGGACTTCGTCATACCGGACCACGTTCTGTGGCTTCTCGGTAATGACAGCTGAAATTGGCAGGACGAACGGCTTTGGCACGGCACCGTCGCGCCGCAGCACATCATTGACCAGGAAGCGATGGATACGGCCGTTGCCATCGGCCAATGGGTGGATGAACACGAAGCCAAATGCTGCTGCACCCGCTCGGACAACGGAAGACTTGCCAACCGTTCTTTCCAGAAACGCTTCCACGCCCGTCAGCATGCCCGGCACGCGTTCCCAATGCGGCGCAATGTAATGAACGATCTGTTCATACTGGTGCGTTTCGCCGACGAATACTGGCGAGCTGCGCAAGCCAAAGCGCGAAAGCGTGCTCCGGTCGCTGACGATCTCCTGTTGCAGTTCAGCAAGCGTTGCCGGACTCAGCAACCGAGGGTATTGGCCGATGCGGCGCTCCATGACCGCTGCGAAACGACGAATGCGATCACGCTGATCCTGTTCGTGCTCAATGGCGAAGCTGGCACGACTTTCCTTGATCGTCAGCCAGACCGCGCTGCGCATCAGCACGTCGTGGCCGAATTCGGCATTCAATTCCTCCAGCGCGGCGGCACAGTCGTATTTCTCGGCAGCCTGGATGGCGCCGGTTCGCCGTACGAGCGGGCAAAACTCGGGAGTGCCGGGCAGGTTATCGCGAACGCGCCAGCGTGGGTTGTTGACCGGACGGACGGCGGCGAAGTAGTCGTCCGAACTGATGGCGTCGACGTAGTTGCCTGCGGTTGCTACGCACGCATCCGGAAGCTTTCGCCCGGTCAGCCATTCGTAGAGAAATCCAGCCCGTCGTGCATACTGGCCGGTGCGTTCCTGCGCCAACCACGCAGACAGTTCCTCGACGGACAAAACCTCGAAGAGCCGGGAAAGGAATTCAAGATGAACCCCTTCATGCCGGAGCGCGTACGAAAGCTGTCCACGAAGGGTCAGTGGCTGAGCCGCCGTTGCCGGATAGATTTCCTGCACCCGACCATCCACGACGACTGTGCGCCGAGCCGGGCCAAGAGCGCTGGTAATTTGGAAATCCTGGACCGGCACCACCCTATAGTGATCCGATAGCCACTTGTAACCTAATGATTGGGCAGTCACTGGCTCTCCTCGGCGTTTAAACGCACCTGTTTACCGATTAAATATAGCCCATTTTTATAAAAATTATTTAAACATCACATTTCAGTCGCCCTGCGGGGTATTCGGTCGAGCGGGTTTCGGCCGGTCGATGGCGCGTGTCATCGTGCCGTCAAAACCGCGTTTTCGGGCGCGCTCGGCAAAGCAGGTAAACTACCGCCCGTTCGCCGTACCGGGGACGACCCGGAACATGCCTTCACCGTCCGCCCTGCGATAGCCGGAACGACGCGCGAGGTGGGCGCCGGCGAACCCAGCCACAGGGCCCTCGGGTCCACTCCCGCGGCGCCGGACCGTCCGGCATCGCACAGGCTTGCCCGGCTCCCCTGCCGGCATTCGCCGCCAGCAAGGCAACGTCGCCCATCTCGACCTTCGCCCGGGACACGCGCCACCGCGCACGTCCCGATGACGACCCGCGTGCCCGCGCGGGACTGGTACCGCAGGCCATCGGCCTGACGGGTCCGCCGGCGCCCCGCGCACCGGACGGGTCCGACCTCGGAGGACAATCCATGAAGAAGACAGCCAGCCCCTGGCTGCTGGCGGCCGGGCTATTGCCCGTCGCCGCTCTCCCCGGCGCCGCGCAAGCCGAGCCCGGCGTCACGCTGTACGGCATCGTCAGCTCGGCGGTGCGCTACACCTCGAATCTCGACGGCCATCACAACGACCAGATCGGGCTTGTCTCCGGCGGCATGGTCGGCAGCCGCTTCGGCCTGAAAGGCGACGAAGACCTCGGCGGCGGCAATCACGCGATCTTCCAGCTGGAAGCCGGCGTCGGCAGCGACGACGGCCGCCTCGGCTACAACGCGTTCTTCGGCCGGCAGGCCTATGTCGGCCTCAAGGGCGGCTGGGGCAGCCTGACCTTCGGACGCCAGTACAACGCGCTGAACAATATCGGCTGGGCCTTCAATCCGCTGGACCAGGGCTGGGGCAACTTCTGGTCGGATCCGCTGTATCTCGGCGGCGACATCTTTATCCAGGACTACCGCATCAACAACAGCGTGGTCTACCAGCACACGATGGGTCCGCTGACCGTGCAGCTGGACTACGGCGCCGGCGAGCAGCCCGGCAGCATGGTCCGCGGCACCACGCTCGGCGGCGGCGCGCTGTACCAGCAGGGACCGGTCGCGTTCGGCGTCGCCTACGACCAGCGCAAGAACGACGATGGCAGCGGCACGGTGCGCAACTACACGGTCGGCGGCTCGTATGCGTTCGGCAAGGCCAAGGCGTTCGTCGGCCATATGGGCCGGCGCGAATCGGCCAACGATGCGCGCTACGCGATCGCCTTCGCGGGGCTCGGCTACCAGTTGACGCCGGCGCTGCATCTGTCGGGGGCCTACTACCGCTATTGGCAGAACGGCAACGTCGCCACGCAGTTCCAGGACGTGCCGGTGCCGCTCGGCAGCGGCAATGCCGACAGCATTGCCGTGGTGGCCGACTACGCGCTGTCCAAGCGCACCCACGTCTACGTCGAGGCCGATGCCGCGCGAGCGCGCGGTGGCGCGGTCGGGCGCGAGACCGAGTACTGGGCCGGCACGCCGGCGCTCGATATCGACAGCACCACGCACATCGGCGTGATGGTCGGCATGCGCCATCACTTCTGAGCGCCCTGAGCGCTCCTGGCGCTGCGCTGGCCGCGGAACAGCAGCCAGCGTTCGACGACCTCGAAGAGGCCCTGCGCCAGCAGGGCCAGCAACGCCGAGGGAATCGCGCCGGCCAGCAGCAGCGTGTCGTCGTTGAGCGCGAGGCCAGTGGCGATGCGTTCGCCATAGCCGCCGGCACCGACGAAGGCGGCCACGGTGGCGGTGCCGACGCTGATCACGACCGCGGTCTTGATGCCGGCGAGGATCACCGGCAGCGCCAGCGGCAATTCGACATGACGCAGGCGCTGGCGGGCGGTCAGTCCCAGCGCGCGGCCGGCGTCCGACAGGCCGGCCGGCACCTGCTGCAGCCCGGTGCAGGTATTGCGCACGATCGGCAGCAAGGCGTACAGAAACAGCGCGACCAGCGCCGGCCACAGGCCGATGCGGCCGAGCAGCGGAATCAGCCCGGCCAGCAGCGCGAGCGAAGGTATCGTCTGCAGCATGCCGGCGATGGCCAGCACCACCTGTCCCAGCCGGCGTCGGCGCGCGGCAACCACGCCCAGCGGCACGCCGGCCACCACCGCGGCGCCGACCGCGCCCACGACCAGCGCCAGATGCTGGCGGGTCAACCGCCAGGTGTCCGGGCCCAGCAAGGTGCCGAGCAGCCCGGCCCGCTTGTCCGCCGCGTTGTCCGCCGCGTTGTCGGCTGCCATGCCGGCTGCGTTGCCGGTCGATTTGCCGGCTGCGGCGCCATCGCCCGCCAGAAAGCGCCGCGCCACCGCGGCGAAGCTGGCGCCGTCCAGTTCGGCCTGCGCGTTCATCGCGATCATCCGTTCGCCGTCGATGCGGCCTTCGAGCGCGGCGATCGCGCGCCATGCCGCCGGATGGCGCTGCGGCACATCCAGCCGGTACAGCACGATCGCGTCATAGCGCGGAAACACCTGGCGGTCGTCCTCGAGCACCCGCAACCGATAGGCGCGGATCTTGGCGTCGGTCGAATAGATGTCGATCGCATCGACCTGTCCGGCCGCCAGCGCTTCGTAGGCGATGCCGTGGTCCAGGCCGATCGGCTGCTGCGGCAGCCGGTAGCGGCTGGCCAGCGTGGGCCAGCCGTCGGCGCGGCCAAGGAATTCGTGTGACAAGCCAAGCCGCAGTCCCGGTGCGTGCGCCAGGTCCGACAGCGTGCGCAGGCTGTCGGGCGCCGCCGCAGCCTGGGCGCCGTCCCCTCCCTTGCCGCCCTTGCCGCCCGTGGCGCTCTGACCGCGCACGGCGATCGCATAGGTGTTCTGGAAGCCGAACGGCACCGCCGCGCCCAGGCCCAGCGGGACCAGTGCGGCCTGTATCTGCGCCAGTGTCGCGGTGGGCGGCAGCTTCAGCAGCTCGGCCGCCACGGTGCCGGTGTAGTCGGGGTACAGGTCGATGCTGCCGGCGCGCAGCGCGGCGAACACGATCGCGGTGTTGCCGAGCCCGGCCAGATGGCGGGCCGGTCCGGCGGTTGCGGCGGTCTGGGTCAGGATTTCGCCGAGGATGTAGGACTCGGTAAATCGTTTGGAGCCGATCTTCAGCGGCGCGATGGCGGCGGGCGGATCGCCCTGCGCCTGGCTGGGCAACGGCATGCCCGCCCCAAGCAGCAGCACCGCCATCGACAGCGCCGCCAGCAGCCCTGAAAGCGGCGCCGACCGCGCTCCCCCTCGCGAACCGAAACGCCGGCCGCATGATTGCCTCATCGCATTTCTCCACGCGAACGATCGGCCCATGATAGCGACCCGCCGCCCGGCCGCGCCGGCAGGCACGACCGCCACTGGCGCCCCGCGGCAGAAGCGTATGCCGAAATAGTATTTGCCTTTGGCATCATAAGCGCGCAAGAATGCGATATACGCATAGTCAACCGCCATGGAAATCCGCCAGCTCGAAGCCTTCGCCGCAGTGATGTCGACCGGCAGCGTCACCGCCGCCGGCCGCCTGCTGGGCCGCTCGCAGCCGGCGATCACGCGCTCGATCCAGGAGCTGGAGAGCGAGCTGGGCTTCGCGCTGTTTGCCCGCAGCGGGCCGCGGGTCAGCCCGACCGAGCGCGGCTTCCTGCTGTACGAGGAAGTCGAGCCGGTGCTGCTCGGCATGCAGCAGATCCGTGCCAGCGCGGCGGTGATCGGCCGCGAAGGCAGCCGCTCGCTCAATGTGGTGGCGACGCCGGCGCTGGCCGCGGGCCTGGTGCCCGCCGCCCTGGCCGCCGATCCGGCGCTGCCGGCGCAGATCCATCTGCACAGCGCCTCGCCCGAGAAGGTGGTGCACGCGGTGCTGACCGGCGCCGCGGAGGTCGGCGTCACCAGCCTGCCGCTCGAGCATCGCGGCGTGGCGGTGCACTGGATCGGCGAAGTGCAATGCGTGGCGGCGGTGGCCGCCGACGATCCGCTGGCGGCAGCCGATACCGTGCCGCTGTCCGCCTGCGCCGACCGCGCGCTGGTCACGATGCAGAACCCCTACCGGCTGCGCCAGCTGGTGGACCGGGCGCTGGAGAGCGCCGGCATCGCGGTGCCGCGCCGCATCGATACCAATACCTCGCTGAACGCGCTGGCGCTGGTGCGCGCCGGGCTGGGGCTGGCGGTGCTCGAGCCGGTGACGGCCTATGGCCTCCCGGTCGACGGCGTGGCGGTGCGGCCGATCGACGTGCCGATCCCCTTCCATTTCTGCGTGATCACGCCGCAGGGACGGCCGCCGACGCCGGCGGTGCAGACCCTGGCCGAGCAATTGGCGCTGGCCGCGGCGCGGCTGCTGCCCGGCTTCGTTCGGCGCGATGGCGGCAGCCTTGCGCCGGCATACGAAGCGGACAGCGATGCCGGCACCCGCACCTTACGGGCGCCGGCCCGTCCTGCCCTATCCCGACAGAACGATTGATGTCAGCCTGAAGCGCTCTCGATGTCCACGACCGAATCCACCCTCTCTCCCGCTCCCGCCGGCCTGCCCGCGCTGGAAGCCCGCCTGCGCCAGGACCTCGCCTGGCTGGACCTGCCCGCCAAGCCGTGGGTGCCGCCGCGCCAGTTCGACGGCGCGCCGGTGCTCGACGTCGCCATCATCGGCGGCGGCATGGCCGGCTTGGCCGCCAGCGCGACGCTGAAGCACCTCGGTATCGCTGCGCGCATCTTCGACCGTGCGCCGGCGGGATTCGAAGGACCCTGGGCAACGACCGCCCGCATGGAAACCCTGCGCTCGCCCAAGCAGCTGACCGGCCCGGCGCTGGGCCTGCCCGCGCTGACGTTCCGCGCCTGGTACGAAGCGCAGTTCGGCACGGCGGCATGGGACGCGCTCGACAAGATTCCGCGCCTGCAATGGATGGACTATCTGCGCTGGTATCGGCGGGTATTGGACCTCGACGTTGCCAACGAACACACCGTCGATACCGTGCTGCCACGCGCCGACGGGCTGGTCGAACTGCGGATGACGACACCCGCCGGTCCGCAGCGCGTGATGGCGCGGCGCGTGGTGCTGGCCACTGGGCGCGATGGCCTCGGCGGTCCGCTGCTGCCGGCCTTCGCGCAGGATCTGCCGGCCCATCTGTGGGCGCACTCGTCCGACCCGATGGATTACCGCGTGCTGCGCGGCAAGCGCGTCGGCGTGGTGGGCGCCGGCGCATCGGCGATGGACAGCGCCGCGACGGCGCTGGAGGCCGGCGCCGCGAGCGTCGACCTGTTGATCCGCCGCGCCGAGATCCCGCGCATCAACAAGAGCAAGGGCTCCGGCAACCCCGGGCTGACGCACGGCCACTACGGCCTGCCCGACCAGTGGAAATGGCGGCTGCGCCATTACATCAACAGCGAACAGGTGCCGCCGCCGCGCGGCAGTACGCTGCGCGTGTCGCGCCACGACAATGCGCGCTTCCATGTCGGCTGCCCGATCGAGCGGATCGAGGTCCGCGGTGCGGGCACTGGCGATACGTTGCGCGTGCACACCGCCAAGGGCGTGTTCGAGCTGGACTTCCTGTTGCTGTCGACGGGCTTTCGCGTCGATTTCGGTGCGCGGCCGGAGTTCTCGGTCATCGCACCGCAGATTCGGCTGTGGGGCGACCGCTTCCAGCCGCCCGCCGGCCAGGAAGACCCGGAACTGCGCGATTCGCCGGACCTCGGCCCGGTGTTCGAATTCCAGGAGAAGACGCCCGGCGCCTGCCCCGGCCTGTCGCGCGTGCATTGCTTCTGCTATCCCGCCGCGCTGTCGCACGGCACGATTTCGGGCGATATCCCGGCCATCAGCGACGGCGCGCGCCGGCTGGGCCAAGGCATCGCCGCGCTGCTGTACCAGGAAGACGTCGAGACCCACTTCGCCGTGCTGCAGGCCTATGCCGAGCCGGAGCTGTACGGCGACGAATGGACGCCGGCGCCGCCGCCTTCGCACCCCGGCCAATGAATGGGCCGATCAATGCCCGATGAATGGGCCAATCCGTGCCGCCTCGCTCCGCTGACCGCTGACTTTTTCACCCCGACACCATGACTGCTTCGTCCACTCAAGCCAACGCCACGTCCGAACTCGACCTGATCGACCGCCTCGCGGGCCTTGCCGCCGGCAGCGCCACGCATGCGCTGCGCCATCAGCGCGACAAGGTCGCCGTCGCCACCGAGGGCAGCTATCGCACGATGTTCGATCCGGCCCTGCCCGGCCTGACGCTGACCGAACGCCTCGCGGTCGCGCTGTATGCGTCGCGGCTGACGCCCTCCGCCGAGCTGGCCGCGCACTATCTCGACCGGCTGCAAGCGGCCGGCGCCGATGCCGAGACGGTGGCAGCGGTCGACGGCGCCCGTGGCGACGCCGTTGCCGATGCGCGGCTGCGCGCGATGCTGGCCTTCACGCGCAAGCTGATCGAAAAGCCGGTCGAGGGAGACCGCGCCGCGCTGCTGAGCTTGCCGGCCGCCGGGCTGTCGACGCCCGAGGTCGTGACGCTGGCGCAGCTGATCGCCTTCCTGTCGTATCAGGCCCGGCTGGTCGCCGGCCTGCGCGCGTTGAGCGGTGCGTCGCAAGGCGAGGCGCTGCCGAGCGACCTGGCGCCCGCTGCGGCGGCCACAACCAAGCCGGGCGACACGATCCGCATCAACGGCTTCACCAACGAAGTGCTGGACTGGAAGGCGTGGCTGGATGTGGTGCCGGTCGAGCGGGCGACGCCCGAGCAGATTGCCGTGCTGGAGGAAAGCCATCCGAAGGCCAAGGTGTCGGACTACTACCTGTTCCTGGTGCACCAGCCGGAAATCCTGCGGCAGCGCTCGGCCGCCTTCAACGCGATCATGTACGCGCCCGGCGGCATGGCTCGTGCCGAGCGGGAACTGGCGAGCACCGTGGTGTCGTGCATCAATGGCTGTGTTTACTGCGCGTCGGTCCATGCGCAACGCTTCGAACAGCTGGCCAAGCGCAACGACGCGATCGCGCAGGTCTTCGACAATCCGCGCACGGCGGGCACCAGCGCGCGTGAGCAGGCCATCGCGCGCTTCTCGGTCGCGCTGACCGAGCACCCGGACCGCATCGGCGCGGCCTCGCTGGCGGCGCTGCGCGAAGCCGGATTGAGCGATGCCGAGATCCTCGACGGCATTCACGCGATCGCGATCTTTGCGTGGGCGAACCGGTTGATGCTCAATCTCGGGGAGCCGGTGTTGGCGCAGGCGTAAGCGCGGATCGGGGCGGGAGGACGCTCTCCCGCCATGGCCATCCCGGCCCCTGCTACAGCGCCCTACTCCTGCCCCCCAGGCGCGAGCACATCCCGCGCCCCATTGCGCCCCATCGGCGAAACCAGTCCCGCCACCTCCATCTGTTCGATCAGCCGCGCCGCACGGTTGTAGCCGATGCGCAGATGGCGCTGGACCGCGGAGATCGAGGCGCGGCGCGAGGTCAGCACGAAGGCCGCGGCCTCGTCGTACAGCGGATCGGCCTCGGCATCGCCGCCGGGCCCGTCGCCGAACAGATCGCCGCCGCCGGCCTCGGCCGGATCGGGCGCCAGGATCGCGTCGTCGTAATCGGGTTCGCCGAACTGCTTCCAGTGCTCGACCACGCGATGGACTTCGTCGTCGCCGGCAAAGGCGCCGTGCACGCGTTGCGGATAGCCGGTGCCCGGCGGCAGGAACAGCATGTCGCCCTGCCCCAGCAGGCTTTCGGCGCCCATCTGGTCCAGGATCGTGCGCGAGTCGATCTTCGACGAGACCTGGAAGGCCACGCGCGTCGGGATATTGGCCTTGATCAGCCCGGTGATCACGTCCACCGACGGCCGCTGCGTGGCCAGGATCAGATGGATGCCGGCGGCGCGGGCCTTCTGCGCGAGCCGCGCGATCAGCTCCTCGATCTTCTTGCCGGCCACCATCATCAGGTCGGCCAGCTCGTCGATCACCACCACGATCAGCGGCAGCGTCGACAGCGGCTCGGGCGCGTCCGGCGTCAGCGAGAACGGATTGCGGACCTTGTCGCCGGCGGCCTCGGCGGCGCGGATCTTCTGGTTGTAGCCGGCCAGGTTGCGCACGCCGAGCGCCGACATCAGGCGGTAGCGCTTCTCCATCTCGCCGACGCACCAGTTCAGCGCGTGCGCGGCCTGCTTCATGTCGGTGACCACCGGCGCCAGCAGATGCGGGATGCCCTCGTAGACCGACAGCTCCAGCATCTTCGGGTCGATCATGATCATCCGCACATCGTCCGGCGTGGCCTTGTACAGCATCGACAGGATCATCGCGTTGATCGCCACCGACTTGCCCGAGCCGGTGGTGCCGGCCACCAGCAGGTGGGGCGCGCGCGCCAGATCGGTGACCACCGGATTGCCGGTGATGTCCTTGCCCATCGCCAGCACCAGCCGCGAGGCATGGGCCTGGAACGATGAGGCCGCGACGATCTCCGACAGGCGGATCATCTCGCGGCGGGCATTGGGCAACTCGAGGCCCATGCAGGTCTTGCCGGGAATCGTCTCGACCACGCGGATCGAGCTGACGCCGAGCGCGCGCGCCAGATCCTTCATCAGCCCGACCACCTGCGCGCCGCGCACGCCCATCGCGGGCTCGACCTCGAAGCGCGTGATGACCGGACCGGCCGACGCGCCGACCACGGACACCGGCACCTTGAACTCGGCCAACCGCTGCGCGATCAGCTCGCCGGTCTCGGCCAGATGCTGTTCGGAGACCTGCTCGGCGTGTTCGACGGCCGGCTCCAGCAGATCGATGCCCGGCAGGCGGTAGTCGACGATGCGGGGCGGCGGTGGCGGGACGATCGGCTGAGCCGGTGCGGCCGGTCTTGCCGTCGCATTGGCGACCGCGGGCGGCGCTGCGGCGTCGAGCGGCACCGCGCGGCCGACCACGGCCGGCAGCACGATGCGGGGCTTTTGCGCCGGGGCCGGCGTGGGGTCGGCTGTTTCCGGTGCGGCTTCGCGCGCGGCTTCCGAAGTGTGTTCCATCGTGCCGGCGGACGCTGCGGCGACATCGTCCGGCTCGTGCCACGGCGGTTCCCAGGCTGGCGTGGGAAGCGCCGCGGGCGCCGGCTCTGGAGTCGGCTCGATGTTCGGCTCGGACGCCGGCTCTGGTTGAGGCTCCGAGTCCGGTTCGAAGGTCGACGGCAATGCCGCCATCGCCGTCGCGTCATCCGATTGCGTCGGCGCGGCCTCGGGGACCGCGTCGACCGGAATGTGCTGAGCTTCGATCGGAGCGGCCGGCCCGCCGTCAGCCGCGAGCTCGCTGCCCGGCTGGCCCTGTTCGGCGCCAGCCAGTGCGCGCAGTTCGGCCAGCAGCGCCTGCGCCTCGGCGCGGATCGCCTCGTACGCGGCGGTCTGCTCGGCGTCCGCTGGCTCCGCTTCGGCCGGGTGAGATTCGGCCGGCGCGGCCGTCGCTTCCGCTACGGCTGTGGCTGTAGCAGTGGCCACGTCGTCGGTCGGCACGGTGGCGCCCTGCTCCTCGGCCGGCGTGGCCATCGGCGAAGGCACCGTTAGATTGCCGCCATTGGCCGGCACAGCGCTCGCCGCCCTCGCCTGCGGCTGCGCTGCGGGCAACGTCGTGATTGCGCCGCGCAAACCCAGTTGCGGCTGATGGAAGGGACTGGCGACGACGGTCGCGCGCAGTTGCCCGCGCGAAGAAGCGGCGGCGGCAGCGGACGCGGTCGATGCCACAGCGGCCGTCGGCGCAACGGCTGCCGGCCGCAATGGTGCCGAAGCGGTCGTCCTGGCGGGCGGGGATTTCTGCGCTGGCGCGGTTGCCGCGGCGCTCGCCGGTGGAACGGTTCGGGTCGGTTGCGTCGGATGCAGCCAGATTTCGCCGGGCTGTGGCGGCGACACGCGGGTGCGCGGCGGCGGTTGCCACGCCGGCGATCGTCGGGCCGACACCGCTTCGATGCCCTTGTGGCGGGCCGTCGGGCGCCGGACGCTGTCGTCGCCGACCGGCGTCCATCGCGTGGCCGCGGGAGCCGGCATGGAAGCTTCACGCAGCGGACGCGACGCGGCAGGCACCGCTTCTTCGCTGGCATCGCCGGCAGCGGCATGGCGCCGCGGCTTGCGTGCGAACAGGCTGGGCCAGGTCTCGCCGAACACCATCGGCGCGGCCAGCGCCAGCACACCGAGCATCAGCAGCAGCGCGCCGGTCCAGCCGAACAGGTCGGCCGCGATGCCGGCCACCCCTGCCCCGGCGGCGCCGCCGGAGGACGCGCTGGGCTCCACGTCGGACGAGGCCGACGCGCTCGCGGTCAGCGCCTCGAGCGCCGCGCTCGCGCACAGCGTCAGCGCACTGCCGAGCCAGACGCGCAGCGTGCCGGGCCCGGAAAACACCGGCTGTCCTGCCAGCATGCGCGCGACCATGCGCCACGCCAGCGGCAACAGCCAGAAGGTCGACAATCCGAACCAGCCCAAACCCATATCGCTACGCCATCGAAAAAACCACGGGCAGCGATTGTAGCGGTTATGCCGCCGGTGCCGTCCCTGCCACAGCCAAAAAACGCCGCGCGCGGCGGATCAATTCAGCGGCCCGCCGGCTCCGCCGACGCTGAAGCGGCCCGCACCGAGCAGCATCACCGCGACCGCGGCGCCGAGGAACATGCCCTGCAGTTCCAGCTCCCAGCCACCGCTCTTGTTGAGCATGCCCAGCTGATGCATATGGACCAGGCCGACCGCGAACAGCATGTTGATGACGATCACCAGCGCCGCGGCGCGCGTCCACAGGCCGATGATCAGCAGCACGGGCGCCAGCACTTCGCCGATGTAGACGCCATAGGCGAGGAAGGAAGGCAGGCCCGCCTGGTCGACCATCTGCACGATGTGGCCGGGGCCGTTGATGACCTTGGCGATGCCGTGCAGCAGGATCAGTATTCCCAGCACGATGCGCAGCACCGCCTTGCCCAGATCCTGAGAACCATGAGTAGCAGCCATCGATGTCACTCCTTTGGTGGTTGACGCAAACGGGTCCCCGGTTCGATCCGTGCGCGGACGTTGTAGGCGCCTTGCGCTGCACGCGAGGCGCCCCTGTACCTTAGCGCCGGTTCGCGTGAAGGTAAAGCCGCAAATGCTTGCGGAGTCCTTGCTGGGCGCGGGTTGTGGCGCGGATCGCAACACCGCGGCATGCCGCCCCGCGCCGAACCGTCCGCACGACGGCGGATCAGCCCGGGGCCGCCGGCGGCAGCGGCTGGTTCATGCCGGGCGGCATGATCGGCTGCATGCCGGCCTGGCGCACGTTCTCGGGCAGGATCTCGGTCAGGAAATCCAGGAAGCGCCGCACCGCCGGGGGCATGCCGGTCCTCGATGGGAAGACCGCGTGCAGGGTCCCGACCGGCATGCGCCATTGCGGCAGCAGCACTTCCAGCTCGCCGCGCTCGATCGCCTCGCGGCAATACATGCGCGGCAGCATCGCGACGCCGATGCCTTCGACCGCCGCCGACAGCAGCACCGCGAACTCGTCGCAGACCAGCCGGGGATCGTAGGGAATCTGCGTGGGCGGCTCGTCGCCGATCGACAGGTTCCACACATGGCGCCCATCGTGCGGCTTCTGCCCGACGCCCGGCACGCCGGCCAGCGCCTTGGGCGTGCGCGGCCGGCCGATCGCGTCGAGCAGGCCGGGGCTCGCCACCAGCGTCAGCGGACTGGAGCCGAAGGTGCGGATCGCCAGGGACGAGTCGTCGAGCACCTCGCGCACGCGCAGCGCCAGATCGTAGCCCTCCCCGATCACGTCGACGCGCCGATTGGTGGCGTCGATCTCGACCCGCACGCCGGGGTTCTCGCGCATGAAGCGCCCGATCGACGGCGCCAGCAGGTTCTGCGCGATGCCGACCGCGCAGGCGACGCGCAGATGTCCGCCGGGCTGGGCGCGCGCCTGCTCGACGACGTCGCGCGCGGCCTGCGCCTCCGACAGCATCGCCTTGCAACGCTCGTAGAACGCCTCGCCCAGCGGCGTCACGCGGACCTGCCGCGTGGTCCGGCGCAGCAGCTGCACGCCGAGCTCCTTTTCCAGCTGGGCGATGCGCCGGCTCAGGCGCGACTTTGGCACACCGGTGGCGCGGCTGGCGGCGGAGAAGCTGCCGTGCTGGACCACCTGGGCATACAGATAGAGATCGTTGAGGTCTTGCATGGTCGCCATCGTAAGGGCTGAACGGTCGGCGTGGCCGGGGTAGCTCGTTCTATAGGCAGAACAATAATTTCCATTATGGATCACTACCGACATCAATCGCCAGCCATTATCTTTCCTCCCATCCAAACCAATTCCGATGTGGAGAGCGTGATGAAGATTCTGCAAATCGATTCGAGCGTACTGGGCGACAACTCGGTGTCGCGCAGCCTGACGGCGCAAGTGGTGGCGGATCTGCGAGCCCGCCATCCGGAGGCCACCGTGACCGTGCGCGATCTGGACAAGGAGGCGGCGCCTCACCTGTCCGGCCATCTGCTGCCGGTGCTGGGCGGCCCGAAGGAAGGGCTGGACCCGGTGCAGCAGGCCGAACTGGAGCGCACCGAGGCCTGGCTGAAGGAATTCCTCGAGGCCGACGTGCTGGTACTTGGCGTGCCGCAATACAACTTCGGCATCCCGAGCCAGCTCAAGGGCTGGATCGACCGGATCGCCCAGGCCGGCCGCACCTTCCGCTACACCGAGGACGGTCCGGTGGGCCTGGCCGGCGGCAAGAAGACGATCGTGGTGTCCTCGCGCGGCGGCGTGCGCCAGGACCCGAACGGCCTGGACCTGCACGAGGTCACGATCGACACGGTGCTGCGCTTCCTGGGCATCACGGACATCAGCTATGTCCGCGCCCACGGCCTGGCGATGGGTCCCGAGTACCGGACTGCCGGCCTCGACGCCGCCCAGCGCGAGCTGGCCGCGCTCAACGACGAGGATGGCCGCCTGGCGGCCTGATCGCGGCGCCGCGGACATGCCGCTGGCGGCAAGCGCCGTCAGAGGCTGTCCGACTCCCCCCGGGGTGGGATCGCGTCTATGATGGAGCGGTTCGTACCTGCGGTTTCGGCGTACGCCCACTCGGGGGAGCAGGCGCTGCCGCGCGATGCGCGGGCTGGCCGGAACCGGCCACGGCGACGGTGCCAGGCAGGCATCGCCGCGCTATCGACCCCGGAGCCCGCATGCCCTCTTCCCTGTTGCCCGCCAGCGTCGTCCCCCCTCCGCAGGAGCCGGCGCTGCTGTCCCGGTATCGCCATATCCGCGCCGCCACCGAAGCGATGGTGGCCGATATCAGCGACGCCGACGCGACGGTGCAATCGATGGACGATGCCAGCCCGGCCAAATGGCATCTGGCCCATACCACCTGGTTCTTCGAGGAATTCGTGCTGACGGCGCGCATCCCGGACTACGAGCCGGTCGACGCGCGCTACCGCTATCTGTTCAATTCGTATTACGAGGCCGTCGGCGCGCGCCATCCGCGCCCGCGCCGCGGCCTGCTGACCCGGCCCACGCTGGACGAGGTGTTGGCCTACCGGGAAGCGGTCGACGAGGCGATGTTCGATCTGCTGATGCGCGCGCAGACCGACGAGGAAGCGGCGCTGATCGAGCTGGGCCTCAATCACGAGCAGCAGCATCAGGAGCTGCTGCTGACCGACATCCTGCATCTGTTCGCGCAGAATCCGCTCAAGCCCGCGTTCGCGCCCGAACTGGTGGCACCGGTGATCGCCGATCCGCGGCCCGCGCCGGAATGGCTGACCTTCTCCGGCGGCGTGGTGTCGATCGGCCATGAGCTCGGCCAGGATCGCGCCGGCTTCGCGTTCGATTGCGAGGGGCCGCGGCACCAGGTGCTGCTGCGCCCCTACCAGTTGTCTTCGCACCCGGTGACCAACCGGCAGTGGTTCGAATTCATCGAGGATGGCGGCTATCGCAGCGCCGGGCTGTGGCTGTCGGACGGCTGGCGCTGGGTCGGCGAGCAAGGCATCGAGGCGCCGCTGTATTGGGAGGAGCGCGACGGCACCTGGTGGCAGATGACGCTGCGCGGCATGCACCCGGTCGATCCGGAGAGCCCGGTGACGCATATCAGCTACTACGAGGCCGATGCCTTCGCCCGCTGGGCCGAGCGCCGGCTGCCGACCGAGGCCGAGTGGGAACACGCGGCGCGCAATCTGCCAGCCACCGGCAATTTCCTCGAGGGACGCGCGCTGCGGCCGCTGCCGGACCGGCAGAACACCGCCGGCGCGCTGCGGCAGATGTACGGCGACGTCTGGGAATGGACCGCCAGCGCCTTCCTGCCTTATCCGGGCTTCCGCCCCAGCCCCGGCGCGGTCGGCGAGTACAACGGCAAATTCATGAGCAACCAGATGGTGCTGCGCGGCGGCTCGTGCGTGACACCCGAATCCCATATCCGCGCGACCTACCGCAATTTCTTCTATCCGCACCAGCGCTGGCAGTTCACCGGCGTGCGGCTGGCGGACGATGCCTAGTCGGCCGTTGCCGCGATCCGCTTGATCGCTCGGCCGGATCGCCGGCGGTAGCGAGGGTTGGCCCCTCTCCCGCTTGCGGGAGAGGGCAGACAAGCCGGCAACGCCTTACGCCCCCGCCAGCGGGAGAGCGAATCTTCCAGGTCTTACCACCCCGCCTTGCCCTTCCCCTTGCCGCCGTCCATCGGCGTGTCCGGAAACTGCTTCTGCCAGCGCGAGCGCAGCCCCTGGGCGATCTCGGGCTGGTTGTAGCGGTCGGCGAAATCGATCGCCGTCATGCCCTGCTGGTTGCGGATCCGCAGATCGGCGCCCTCGTCCAGCAGCAGCTTGACCGTCTCGATATGACCGCCGCGCGTGGCCATCATCAGCGGCGTGGTTCCGTTCGGGCTTTCCGCGTCGACATAGGCCGACTCTTCCAGCAGGTAGCGGACGATCTCCAGATGGCCGTTGGTGGCCGCGTAGTGCAGCGGGGTCCAGCCCGTCTTGTTGATCTCGACCTGGCGCTGCTCGACCATCAGCTTGACCATGTCCAACTGGCCTTGCAGCGCGGCCATCATCAGCGCGGTTTCGCCGGCGGCATTGGTCTTGTCGAAATCGAGGTTCTTCGCCTGGATCAATGCTTCGGCGGCCTTCAGCGACTTCTCGCGCAGCGCCGCCACCAGCAGCGGATCGCCACGGCGGTCGGTCAGGTTGGGATCGACGCCGCGCGACAGCAGCTTCCGCACTTCATAGCCGTTGTCCAGTTCGACCGCCAGCCGGAGGTCGTCGGCCGGCGCAGCCAGCGCGGGCAGCGCACCGCCAGCCAGCGCGGCGGCCAGCACCGTGGCCCGCATCGACGCCAGCAAAGGGCTGCGCAGCGACTTGATATCAAGCATTAGCAGTCCTTTCTATGTGATTGAACAGATTGAAAAAGTTGTCCGTCGTCTGCTGCGCGACCTGCTCCACCGGCAGCCCGCGCAGCGTGGCGATGAACTCGCCGACATGCCGCACCCAGGCCGGCTCGTTGGTCTTGCCGCGATACGGCACCGGCGCCAGATACGGCGAATCGGTCTCGATCAGCATCCGCTCGAGCGGCACCTTGCGCGCGGTCTCCTGCAGATCGACCGCGTTCTTGAAGGTCACGATGCCCGAGAACGAGATATGGAAGCCCATGTCCAGCGCCTGCCGGGCGACGTCCCAGGTCTCGGTGAAGCAGTGCAGCACGCCGCCGACTTCGCCGGCATTCTCTTCACGCATCAGCCGCAGCGTGTCCTCGGCCGACGAACGGGTATGGATGATCAGCGGCTTGCCGGTCTGGCGCGCGGCGCGGATATGGGTGCGGAACCGCTCCCGCTGCCATTCCATCTCGTCGATGCTGCGGCCGTTGAGCCGGTAATAGTCCAGCCCGGTCTCGCCGGTGCCGACCACGCGCGGATGGTTCGACAGCGCGACCAGCCGCTCGACGGTCGGCTCCTCGGCGCCCTCCTCGTAGTCCGGATGCACGCCGACCGAGGCATACAGGTTCGCATGCTGCTCGGCCAGCGCCAGCACGCGCGGGAAATCCTCCAGCGTCACCGAGATGCACAGCGCGTGGGTGACCCGGTTCTCGCGCATATGGGCCAGCAGCTCGGGCAGCCGCGCGGACAGGTCGGGGAAATCGAGGTGGCAGTGGGAGTCGACAAACATGGCAGATCGGGCAATCGGGCAATCGGGCCAGGCGGACGGGCCTGGCGGGTTAAGCGGAGATGGCCGAGCGGGCGTCCTGCTCGACGCGCCGCCCCACGATGATCAGGTCGCGCTCGATGCCGTCGAGCACCGCGACCCGCGGCAGCTCGCCCCAGCGGGCAAAGCCGAGCCGTTCGAACAGCGCCAGGCTCGGCGCGTTATGGCCAAAGATGAAGCCTAGCAAGGTGCTGACGCCGATCGCCGGCGCATGGGCCATCGCCCGTTCCAGCAGCAGGCGGCCCAGGCCCTGGCCGCGATAGCGCTCGTCCAGGTAAATGGAAACCTCGCTGGTGGCGCCATAGGCGGGCCGGCCATAGAAGTCCGAATAGCTGAGCCAGCCGGCCAGTTGGCCGCCGGCGTCCTCGACCACCCACAGCGGCCGGCGCTCGGGACCGTGTGCGTCGAACCACGGCTGGCGCGAGGCGACGCTGACCGGCTCGGTGTCGGCGGTGACCATCCGCGACGCGACCGTGCCGTTGTAGATCGCGACGATGCCCGGCAGGTCCTGGCGCTGTGCGTCACGCACGGTGAAACCGCTTGCTTCCATGTTTCTCTTCTTTTAAATCAAGTCGTTATGGCAGGTACTTCAGGTTTTTTCTGAGGTGAGCATCGCCGATGTGCGGGCGACGATCAGCCCGGATGCCGCTGGAACAGATGCCGGTAGTCCATCAGCACGGCCTCCGTCACCAGCCGCGCGGCGAGCGGATGCTGCTCGTGGCGGCGGTGCTGGATGAGCCGTCCCGCGAAGGCCTGCAGCCGATGCGCGTCGGTTGCGCCCGCGCAGCGCCGCAGCGCCGCCATCTCGCCCGGGAAGTAGCGCGCGCCGCCCTCGCCGCCGAGGCACAGCGCCAGCAGATCGTAGGTCCAACGCTGCAGGATGCCCAGCACCGACGGCACCGGCAGCTTCTGCAGCTGCTCGGCGGCGGCCAGCGCGTCCAGGGCGGGACCCGTGGCAAGCTGTCCGACCAGCCAGCGCTGCAGCGGCAGTTCTTCGGCCTCGGCCGCATGCAGCGCGGTCAAGGGCGCCCCGCCGGCCTGCGCCAGCTGGGCCGGCGCATCGGCGACACCTTGCGCGCGCAACCATTCGAGCGCCGCCTGCTCGCCCGGCCGGCGCAGCGCGACCTGGCGGCAGCGCGACAGGATCGTCGGCAGGATCCGGTCGATGCGGTCCGTGACCAGCAGGAACACCGTCGCGGGCGGCGGCTCCTCCAGTGTCTTCAGCAGCGCGTTGGCGCCCTCGTGCTGCAAGGCATCGAGCGGGTAGATCACGACCGGCCGCAGCCCGGAGCGGTGCGTGCCGATGCCGACCGCCTCGATCAGCGCCCGCACCTGCTCCATCCGGATGATCTTGCTGGGCGCCTTCTTCTTGCCGCCGCCATCGTCCGCCTTGGCGTCGGCATCTGCATCGCCGCCTTCCATCGCCTCGGGCCGGACCACGGTGAAGTCCGGGTGATTGCCCTGGCCAAACCAGTGACAGGCGGCGCAGGTGCCGCAGGGCTGGCCGTCGGCCAGCGGCGTATCGCACAGCAGCGCCTGGGCAAAGTGCAACGCCAGGTCGCGCTTGCCGATGCCTTGCTGGCCATGCAGCAGCAACGCGTGCGGCAGCCGGTCGCGCAGCGCCATCAGTTGCCGCCAGTCTTCGGTTTGCCAAGGATAGAGCATGGAAATCAACGAGTTATCGGCAGAATTTGATGTTGTTTGAGAGCATGGAACGTTGTTCCGGATTCGGCAACGACGATAACCCGCTCCCTATCATCGGATCTTGATACTGTATGTGCTTCAAAGACTTGCGAGAATTTCCTCAAGCGTCTTCTGAATATCTGCGATCGGCCGCGTGCTGTCGATCAGACGGAAGCGCATCGGTGCCTCTTCTGCCCGCCTCAGGTATTCGGCCCGAGTCCGCGCAAAGAAGGCGGCCGACTCGGCCTCGAACTTGTCCGGCTCGCGCGCACCGGCCAGGCGGGCGCTGGCGACCTCCAGCGGCACATCGAACAGCAGCGTCAGGTCCGGCTGCAGGTCGCCCTGCACCCAGCGCTCCAGCGTCTCCAGCCGCTCCCGGGCCAGGCCGCGGCCGCCCCCCTGGTAAGCGAAGGTGGCATCGGTGAAACGGTCGGAAATGACCCAGTCGCCGCGTGAGAGCGCCGGCTCGATGACCTCGGCCAGATGTTCGCGGCGCGCCGCGAACATCAGCAGCGCCTCGGTCTCCAGATGCATCGGCCGGTGCAGCAGCAGCCGGCGCAGGTCCTCGCCCAGCGCGGTGCCGCCCGGCTCGCGCGTCGTCACCACTTGCCTGCCCTGCCCCAACCGCTGCTGCAGCCGCTCGGCGAACCAGGCCAGATGCGTGCTCTTGCCGGCCCCGTCGATGCCTTCGAAGGTAATGAATGTTCCGCGCATGGCGATCGTGTTCGAGATTATTTGCCGCGCTGGTATTGATCGACCGCGCGATTGTGTTCGGGAAGCGAGTTGGAGAAGTGGCTGGTGCCATCGCCGCGGGCAACGAAATACAACGCGTCGGTCGGCGCCGGCGTGGTCGCCGCCGCCAGCGACGAGACGCCAGGCAAGGCGATCGGCGTGGGCGGCAGGCCGGTGCGGGTGTACGTATTGTACGGAGTGTCCGCCTGCAGATCGCGCTTGCGCAGGTTGCCGTCGAACATCTCGCCGATGCCGTAGATCACGGTCGGATCGGTCTGCAGCATCATGTTCTTGCGCAGCCGGTTGATGAAAACCCCCGCGATCATCGGGCGCTCGGCCGCCTGGCCGGTCTCCTTCTCGACGATCGAGGCCATGATCAGCGCCTCGTAGGGCGTCTTGTACGGCAGGTCGGGCGAGCGCGCGTTCCAGGCCTCGTTCAGCCGCCGCTGCATGGCCCGGTAGGCGTGCTTGTACAGCTCGACATCGCTGCTGCCGCGCGCGAACAGGTAGGTGTCCGGGAAGAACAGCCCCTCGGCCGAGGTCTCGGCGGCGCCGATCGCCTTCAGCAGGTCCGCCTCGCTCATCCCCCTGGTGTCGTGACGCAAGGCGGGATGGGCATCGATGGCCGCGCGCATGCGGCGGAATTCCCAGCCCTCGATCACCGTCAGCACATGGTGATTGACCTCGCCCCGGGCGATGCGGCCGATCACCTGCAGCGGCGTGACGCCGCTCTCGAACTGGTAGCCGCCCGCCTTCAGGCTGGCGTGATTGCCGGTCGCCCGGGCGAGCAGCATGAACAGCCGGGTATCGATCGGCACGCCGCCGCGGGCTACCTGGCGGGCGACGCTCGGCACGCTGGAGTTGGGTTTGATGATCACCTCGAGCGGCGAGCTGCGCAGCGTCAGCGGCTGGTTGGCCCACCAGGCGAAGGCGCCGGCGGCGGCCAGCGCGAATGCCACGGCGGCCAGGACCAGCCGGGAAAGAAAACGTTTCATCGACAAGCTTGGGTAAATGCGGGTCTGAATGCGGGTGAATGCGGGCTTAAGTCGGGAGCAACCGCGGGTCTGCGTGAATCGAGGCCGCCGCGGCTGCCGGACACCCGCAAGACGGGGCAGGCGGCGCGCCGCAGGCTCGACAGGTGACCGAAGTCGGCCGCCGGCCGCAATGGCGGCAGACCCATATAATACCGGGAGCCTTGTCAGGAGCCGCCGCTCACCGAGTCACAAGTTGTGACAGGCCCTGCACAAGCCATCCGCCAACCCGTGCCGGCCCGCGCGCCGGCTCCGAATCGAAGTCGATCCATGCACGCCCCCAATCCCGCCCGCGCCGCCCAGTTCGCCGCCCTGCGCCAGGACGGCGTCGTTTGCCGCCCCGCCGATCTGGGCCTGATCCGCGTGGCCGGCGATGATGCCGCCACGTTCCTGCACAGCCAGCTGACCAACGCCGTCGAGGACCTGCCGCAAGGGCAGGCCCGGCTGGCCGGCTATTGCTCGCCCAAGGGCCGCCTGCTGGCGACGCTGCTGATCTGGCGCGACGCGCAGGGCATCGCCATGCAGCTGTCGGCCGACCTGCAGCCGGCAATCCAGAAGCGGCTGTCGATGTTCGTGCTGCGCGCCAAGGCCAGACTGTCGGACCTGGGCGCGGAGGCCGGCATCGTCGGCGTGGCCGGCGCCAAGGGTGACAGCGCGCTGGCGGCCGCCGGCCTGCCCGCGCCGGCAGAACCCTGGAGCACCGCCGGCGCCGGCGAGGCGACCGTGATCCGCCTGCCCGACGCCGACGGCGTGCCGCGCTGGCAGGTCGTGGCCCCTGCCGCGCAGGCCGATGCCCTGCGCGAAACGCTGGGCACCACGCTGCTGCAAGCCGATGCCGAACTGTGGGACTGGCTCGAGATCCGCGCCGGCATCCCGCGCATCGTCGTCGCCACGCAGGAACAGTTCGTGCCGCAGATGATCAATTACGAGCTGATCGGCGGCGTCAATTTCCGCAAGGGCTGCTACCCGGGCCAGGAAGTCGTCGCGCGCAGCCAGTACCGCGGCACGCTCAAGCGCCGCATGTGGCTGGTCAGCGGCGAAGGCGAGACGCCGGACGAAGGCGCCGAGATCTATCGTGCCGACGATCCCGGACAGCCGAGCGGCATGATCGTCAACGCGGCGCCCAAGCCGGACGGCGCCGGCTGGGACGCGCTGGCCGAGCTGAAGATCGATGCGGCCGGCGCGAGCCTGCATCTGGGCCATGCCGAAGGGCTGGCGATCACCGTGGGCGAGCTGCCCTACCCGGTGCCGCTGCTGGCCACCGATCCGGCCGCCTGAGGCCGGCCTTCCACGGCCCGCAGCAAGACGCCGCAAGGAGACGCCACGATGAGCGAGCACCTGTTCGTCTACTTCCGCGTGCGCGAGCAGGATGCCGCCGAGGCGCTGCCGCACTGGCACCGCTGGATGGCCACGGTGGCCGAAGCCACCGGGATCGGTGGTACGCTGATGCGCAGGCCCGAAACCCGCGCCGGCCTGCAGACCTGGATGGAGGCCTACGCCGACGTGCCGCCGGCCTTCGATGCGACGCTCGACGGCCTGTGGCGGCAAAGCGGTTTGCAGCACTGGCTCGAAGGCGAGCGCCAGGTCGAACGCTTCGTCGACCTGGACCTGTTGTAGCGCGGTGCCGCCCACAGCGATGCGGCGGCCCGCAACAAGGAATGGCTTATGTGTTTGATCCTCGTCGCCTGGCAGGCCCACCCCGACTATGCGCTGGTGGTCGCGGCCAATCGCGATGAATTCTATGTCCGCCCGGCGGCGCCGGCGCACTGGTGGGACGACGCGCCCGAGGTGCTGGCCGGCCGCGACCAGGCGGACGTGATCGGCGAGCCGGGCACCTGGATGGGCGTGACCGCGGGCGGCCGCTTTGCCGCGCTGACCAATTACCGCGCGCCTTCCGAAAAGCGCACCGACGCCCGCTCACGCGGCGAACTGGTGGCCGGCTTCCTGCGCGGCGAGGCGTCGCCCGAGCAATACGTCGGCGATCTCGCGCGGGGCGCCGGCATCCGCAGCCCCGGCGCCTACAACGGCTTCAACCTGCTCGCGGGCGATCTCGACGCGCTGTGGTGGTACAGCAACCGCTCGCCCGACGGCGCCCCGCAGCGGCTCAAGCCCGGCCTGTACGGGCTGTCCAATGCGCTGCTCGACACGCCGTGGCCCAAGGTGCGCAGCCGCGTCGGCGCGCTGGCCGAGACGCTGGCCGCCGACACCGGCGCACCCGGCGCCAGCGTCGAGCCCTATCTGGCGCTGCTGGCCGATACCCGCCAGGCCTGCGATTTCGAGCTGCCGCAGACCGGCGTCGCGCCCGAATGGGAAAAGCTGCTGTCGTCGGCCTTTATCCGTTCGCCGTCTTACGGCACGCGCGCCAGCACGGTGCTGCGCGTACGCCACGATGGCCGCTTCGACCTGAGCGAGCGCAGCTTCGACGCGTCCGGGCCGATCGGCGAGGTCTCGTACCAGGGCCAGATGAACGTGGTCAGCAGCGCGGGCACGATTCCAGCGCCGCGCTAAAGTCCAGCTGTCGTTCCCGCGCAAGCGAGAACCCAGTGGCTTAGACAGGCGCCGCTGGCAAAGACACTGGGCCCCCGCCTGCGCGGGGGCGACAGGATATGGACTGTCAGGCGGCAAGATACCGCCGCACCGTGCGCGCCCCGGCCAGCGCGATCCATCCCATCGTCAGCGCCACCAGGCCGAGCCCATAGCGCAGATCGCTCGCATGCGCGACGCCGCCGATCATCACCGGCCCCAGCATCAGCCCGATATAGCCAAAGCGTGCCACGCGCGAGATGCCCTCGGCCGGGGGCACCCCGGGCAGCCGCGACGCCGCGACGAAGAAGATCGGCACCATATTGGCCGCCCCCAGGCCCATCATCGCGAAGCCCAGCAGGCTCGCCCAGGGCGCGGGCCACAGCAGCGCCAAGCTGATGCCGACGAAAGCCAGCCAGGCGCTGGCCGTCAGCGTGCCGGCGTCGCTCCAGCGCGCCCGCGCCAGATCGCCGGTGAAGCGGCCGATCGCCATGCCGCCCGAGAAGGCCGCATACCCGAAGCTGATCCAGGCGATCGGCGCCTGCGCGATCTCGCGCATGTAGAGGCTGGTCCAGTCGTACATCGCCCCCTCGCCCACCAGCCCGAGAAACGCCATCAGGCCCAGCAGCCACAGTGCCCGGCCCGCATGGTCGTGCCCCTTGTCGGCGTGCGGCGCGGTCGGATGGTCGGGCAGCAGCCAGCGCTTCGACGCCAGCCCCACGCCGGCGGTCAGCAGCGCCATGCCGATCGCGTGCGCCAGCGGTGGAACCTGCAGCGACAGCAACAGCCCGCCAACGGCCGCGCCGACCATGCCGCCGAGGCTGAACATGCCGTGCAACGCGGACATGATCGGTTTGTGGCGCCGCGATTCGACCGTGGCGGCCTGCGCGTTCATCGCGACGTCGAACACGGCGCTGGCCATGCCGAACGCGATCAGCGCGGGCACCAGCGCGTAGAAATGCGGCATCGCCAGGATCGCGATGGTGGCCACGCCATAGGCCACGCCGCCCGACATGCAGGCGCGCGTGCTGCCAACCCGCGAGATCCAGCGGCCCACCGGACCCATCGCGACGATGGCGCCGAAGGCCACCGCCAGCATCGCCATCGACAGCACGGCATCGGACAGGCCGAAGCGCGCCTTGATCGTTGGAATATGGACGCCCCAGGTGGCGAAGGTCGCGCCATTGACGAAGAACAGCGCCATCGTGGCCCAGGTGGCCGGCGCGGTGCGCAGCGGCGGCGGATCGGCCGGTGCGGGGGAATGCGGCTGCGACGAAGCGGACGGCCGCGGCAGATCGGTGGACAGGTCGTTCATGCGAAACGGTGGGTACGGCGCGGTATGGCCATGCATGGTCTCATACCGCCGCAGCCGCGGCCGTCGGCCGATGGCTGACGCGCGGGTGCGCGAGCGTCGCTCGAGCGTCTCGCGCCCTTGGAGGCTAGCCCCGCAGCCGCTTGCGCATCTCGATATGGGGAATGCCCGCTTCCTCGAACGGCTCGCCGACCTGCTGGAAGCCGACGCGCGCGTAGAACGGCGCCGCATGCGACTGCGCGTTGAGCACCAGTTCGGGATAACCGAGTGCCTCGGCCTTGGCCATCAGCGCATCGAGCACGCGGGCGCCGACGCCGGTGCCGCGCGCGCCGGCCAGCACCGCCATGCGGCCGATATGGCCGTCGGGCAGCAGCCGGCCCGTTGCCACCGCGACGCCCTGCGCGTCATAGGCAATCGCATGCCAGCTCGGCTCGTCCCATTCGTCCCATTCGAGTTCGACCGGTACGCCCTGCTCTTCGACGAATACGGCATAGCGGATCGCGCGCGCGGTCTCGCGCGCTTCGGACCAGGGCAGCAGGCGAACGGTGAGGGTCATGATGAAAGGATGACGCGTCGGTTGGCGAGGATCGGCATGATACTCGCGTCGCGCCGATCTTTCAGCGGACGCGAGGGCGGCCCGTGCCGCTGCCCTTCATCTTGTCGAGATGGGCAGACTTACTGCTCCGGCGCCACCGTCTCGTACGCGACGATCGCCTCGCGCACGGCCGCCGGCACCGGCGCCGAACGCTGCGTCGCCGGATCGGCGCAGACGTAGACGATCTCGCCGGTGATCAAATGCTCGTCGCCGCGGTACATCTCGACGCGGAACAGCATGCTGGAGCGGCCGATGCGCGCGATGCGGCCGCGGATGTCGAGCATGTCGTCGAAGCGCGCCGAGCCGTGGTACTCCAGCGTCGACTTGACGACGTACATGTCCACGCCATGCGCGTGCAGCACGTCCTCGGGATAGCGGATACCGACCGCGCGCCAGTACTCGGTCACGCAGATATCGCAATAGGTCAGGTAATGCGCGTTGAAGACGATCGACTGCGGATCGACCTCGGCCCAGCGCACGCGCAGCGGCATGCTGTGGCGAAATTCTTCCTTGGCCATGCGGGGTCCTCGGGTAAGACAGCGTCCGGGAATTCGTCGCCCGCGCGAATGCGGGGGCCCAGCGGCTTTTCCCATTGCCGCGTGGCGAGGCAAGCCACTGGGTCCCCGCCTGCGCGGGGACGACGGGATCAACGGCCCTCGGCGAGGGCCAGCGCGCATATTGCTGCCGCGGCTTACTGCGGCCGAGCCAGGCCCAGCTTCTCGATGATCGCCTTTTCCTTCCTGACCGTATCGGCCGCGAACTTCGCGTACTGCTCGCTGTTCATGTAGAACGGCTCCATGTCGAACTTCGCCAGCGACTCGCGGTAGTTCGGCATCTCCATCGCCTGCTTGAACGCGTCATGCAGCTTCTTGACGATCTTCGGGTCGGTGCCCTTGGGCGCGGCCAGGCCGAACGGCGAGGTCTGCACGATGCCCAGGCCCAGCTCCTTGAGCGTCGGCACGTTGGGGAAGCGCGGCGAACGCTTGTCGCCCCACACCGACAGCAGGCGCAGGCGGCCCTGCTCGACGTACGGCGCCCAGGCCGGCGTGTCGGCCACAGACATCACGTGGCCGCCCAGCAGCGCCTGCATCGACTCGGAATTGCCCTTGAACGGGATGTGCGAGAACTGGACGTTCTGCTTCATCGCCAGTTCTTCCATCGTCAGATGCAGCGTCGTCATCGAGCCGGGCGTGCCGTAGGTCAGCTTGCCGGGGTTGGCCTTGGCGTAGGCGATGTACTCCTGCATCGTCTTGATCGGCGAATCGGCCGGCACGACCAGGCCGAACGCATAGCCGGCCAGGTTGATCACATAGGTCAGGTCCTTGACCGGGTCCCAGTTGATCTTGGTCGTGTACGGCAGGCGGAACACCGGCAGCGGGATCTGCGCCAGCGTATAGCCGTCGGGCGGCGTGGCCTGCATCATCTGCGCCGGCAGCACGCCGCCGGCACCGGGCTTGTTCTCGACGATCACCGGCTGGCCCAGGATCTTCGAGGCGTTCTCCGCGAGCACGCGGAACGGGATATCGGTGGAACCGCCCGCGGTATAGCCGATGATGAGGCGGATCGGCTTCTGCGGGAAATTGTCCGCCTGGGCGTGGGCCGCGGGGGTGGCGGCCAGGCCGGTTACCGCGGCGGCGGCGATGGCGCCCGCGCGGGCGAGGAAGTGGCGGCGTTGCATCTGTAGTCGTCTCCTGTTGCTACAAGGTACTGCTCGGGTACTCGTGGATTGCCTGAAAAAACCGGGGTTCTGCGACCGCCTTGGCTTGGCATCGAGCGCGGCCCTAGATGGGCGGCGCGGTGCCGAAGGCCGTCCGCAACGCGCGCACGGCATCGTCATGCGCGCGCGCCACTGCCGGGACGAAGCGTCCCAGCTTGAAGAAATCATGGATCATGCCGGGGTAGTCCGCCACTTCTGCCGGCACGCCCGCGGCGCGCAGCTTGCCGGCATACGCGACGCCTTCGTCGTGCAGCGGATCGTAGCCCGCCACCGCGATCCAGGCCGGACAGCACCCGGCCACCTCCGCACCGCTGCCGCCGCCGTCGAGCGGCGCAAAGCGCCAGTCGTCGCGGCTCTGCTCGCGGTCCAGATACTGCGCGAAGAACCATTGGATCATCGACGCGGTCAGCAGATAGCCGTCGGCCAGCGCCCGCTGCGACGGCGTGTCCTGGCGCGCACTGGTGCCGGGATACAGCAGCATCTGCAGCACCGGCGCGAGGCCGCGGTCGCGCGCCTCGACTGCGCAGGCCGCCGCCAGCGTGCCGCCGGCGCTATCACCGCCCAGCGCAATGCGATTCGCATCCACGCCCAGCCGCGGCGCCTGCTCGAAGACCCAGTGCAGCACGTCGAACGCATCGTCGACGGCCGTGGGGAATTTCCATTGCGGTCCGAGCCGGTAGTCGACCGACAGCACCATCGCATCGGCACGCGCGCACAGCAGCCGGCACAGCGGCTCGTGCGTGGCGATGCTGCCCACCGTGAAGCCGCCGCCATGGAAGTACAGCAGCAGCGGCAGCGGGTCGGCCCAGCTGGCCTCGCGCGGCGCATAGAGCCGTACCGGAATCGGATGGCCGTCGCGCGCCGGCACCGTCATGTCCTCGACGCTGTGCACCGGCGCGGGCGCCACGTCCAGGATCAGCGCGCTCTTCTCGTAGGCGATCTTCGCGTCGGCCGGCTCCAGATGATGCAGCGGCGGCCGCTTGGCGCGCGCCACCATGTCGAGCAGCTGCGCGATCTGCGGATCGAGCGGCTGCGCCGGCATGCCGGGCGGCAGCGATGACGCGGAGGGCGCGGGGAACGCGGAAGGGACGGCTGACATGAAGCGATGCGGTGCACGCGGTACGGCCATGGCCTGCGCGCTGGAATTCCGGTGAAGTTCGAATTGTGAACGAGCGTTCGATTTTAGTATGATGCCAGCGCTTTGTGGGCATACCGGCGTGGAAAATGTGGCAATGCGACACCGCGTTTGCCCCCTCCCCACCCGATTGAAAACGCTGCGACAATCGTCCGGGCCCGGCTCTGACCGCCGCGCCGGCATGGCACGCATCCCTCAGCCGCCACCCGCGCGCCCTCGCCCACATAACAATCACGGAGACAAGCACGATGGCCTTTATCTATTACCTGACCCATATCCATCTCGATTTCGGCGCGGTCACGCTGCTGAAGTCCGAATGCGAGCGCATCGGCATCCGCCGGCCGCTGCTGGTCACAGACAAGGGCGTGGTCGCCGCCGGCATCGCGCAGCGGGCCATCGACGCGCTCTCCGCGCTGCCGGTGGCCGTGTTCGACGACACCCCGTCGAACCCCACCGAGGCGATGGTGCGCCAGGCCGCCGCGCAATACCGCAGCGAGGGCTGCGACGGGCTTATCGCGGTGGGCGGCGGCTCCTCGATCGATCTGGCCAAGGGGATCGCGATCCTGGCCACGCACGAGGGCGAGCTGACCACCTACGCCACCATCGAGGGCGGCAGCGGCAGGATCACCGAGCGCGCCGCGCCGCTGATCGCGGTGCCGACCACCTCGGGCACCGGCAGCGAGGTCGCGCGCGGCGCGATCATCATCCTCGAGGACGGGCGCAAGCTCGGCTTCCATTCCTGGCACCTGCTGCCCAGGTCGGCCATCTGCGATCCCGAGCTGACGCTGGGCCTACCGCCCGGGCTGACGGCCGCCACCGGCATGGACGCGATCGCCCATTGCATCGAAACGTTCCTGGCCCCGGCCTTCAACCCGCCCGCCGACGGCATCGCGCTGGACGGCCTGGAGCGCGCCTGGGCCCATATCGAACGCGCCACGCGCGACGGCAGTGACCGCGAGGCCCGGCTGAACATGATGAGCGCGTCGATGCAGGGTGCGATGGCGTTCCAGAAGGGGCTGGGCTGCGTGCATTCGCTGTCGCACCCGCTCGGCGGCCTGAAGATCGACGGCCGCACCGGCCTGCATCACGGCACGCTGAACGCGGTGGTGATGCCCGCGGTGCTGCGCTTCAATGCCGATGCGCCGAGCATCGTGCGCGAGGACCGTTATGGCCGCCTGCGCCGCGCCATGCATCTGCCGGCCGACGCCGATGTTGCGCAGGCGGTGTACGACATGACCGCACGGCTGGGCCTGCCGACCGGGCTGGCCGCGATGGGCGTGACCGAGGCGATGTTCGACAAGGTCGTGGCCGGCGCGCTGGCCGACCATTGCCACAAGACCAATCCGAAGGAGGCCAGCGCCGACGACTACCGGCGTATGCTGGCGGCATCGATGTAGGGCTCAACCGCTGCAAGCCGCAGTGGATGTAAGACGCAGTCGGTGTAGGGCGCAATCGTGTAAGGCTCGATCCGATGCCTCGCGCATCGGGCGCAAGGAGGCAGGCATGGCTGGCGAACACTTGCAGGTGGTGCACGGCGATATCACGCGGATGGAGGTCGATGCCATCGTCAACGCGGCCAACAGCGGGCTGCTGGGCGGAGGCGGCGTCGATGGCGCGATCCACGGCGCCGGCGGCCCGGCCATCATGGCGGCCTGCCGCGAGATCCGCGAGCGCCAGGGCGGCTGCCCGACCGGCGAGGCGGTGATCACGACCGGCGGCCTGCTGCCGGCGCCCTATGTGATCCACGCGGTCGGCCCGGTCTGGCGCGGCGGCAGCGACAACGAAGACGCGCTGCTGGCCAGCGCCTATCGCAGCAGCATCAAGCTCGCGGCCGAGCATCGGCTGCGCACGCTGGCATTCCCCAATATCAGCACCGGGGTCTACGGCTTTCCGCGCGAACGTGCCGCCGATATCGCGATCGCCGCGGTGCGCGAGGCGCTGGCCGACGCCGACACCATCGAACAGGTGACCTTCGTCTGCTTCGACGACGAGAACTACCGGCTGTACCGGGAGCGGCTCGGGGCGTTTGGCGGGCTTTGATGTTCCGGCGGGTCAAGGGACGCCCTTGCCCCGTCCCTTTCCCTAGCTCAACGCGCTCCGGATCAGCAGATTGATCCGCTCCGGCTGCTCGTGCACGACCCAGTGCGTGCCTTCGGGAATCCGTTCGAGCCGCAGCTGTGGCACGAAGCGGTCGAGCCCGTCGACCAGCGACTTCGGCAGCGCGCGATCGTTCTCGCCCCAGATCACCAGCGTCGGCACGCGCACGACGAAGGCCTCCGGATCGAGGCGCGACAGATCGGGCGGCGGCTCGCCCGGCGCCGGCGGATGCAGCGGCGAGGCGCGATAGTAGTTGACGCTGCCGGTCAGCGGATGCGAACCGCCCTCGCCCGGCTGCGACCACGCGGCCAGATACTTGTCGCGCGTGTCGCCGCTGAACCAGTCGGGCGGCGCGTCGCCGCCCGACAGCAAGGCGGCCAGCTTCGCATGGTTGTCGGCCGCCAGCACCTCCTCGCAGCCCGGCTTGCGCAGCCAGTTCATATAGGCCGACGCCGCCTGCTGCCGCGGATCCTCGGCCAGCGCGCGGGCGAACAGATACGGGTGCGGCGCGTTGATGATGACCAGCTGCTGCACCAGCGCCGGAAACTGGATCGCCAGGTTCCAGCACACCGCCCCGCCCCAGTCGTGCGCGACCACCACGCAGCGGTCATAACCGAGCGCCGCGACGAACTGCACCAGATCTTCGACCAGATGGCGCGGCTTGTAGGCCTCGACCGCGGCGGGCTTGCTCGACAGATTGAAACCGCGCAAATCGGGCGCAACCGCGAAATGGGTCCGGCCGAATTCGGCGAGCTGGGCTTCCCACGCGTACCAGAACTCGGGGAAGCCGTGGACGAACAGCATCAACGGCTTGCCGCGCTGGCCCGCGCTGGCATAGTGCAGCCGCGTGCCATTCGGCAGCGAGGCGTACTGCAGATGATGGATCACGGCCGAAGTGCTCATGGTCTCCTCTCTGTGGTTTGCCGTTGTCGTCCCGCCCGCCCCATGCGGGCGAGGCGCCGGCCGTGCCGATGCACGCTCCGTGCCTGCGCGCGAAGCGCCCGCCTCAGCCCCGCAGCGCCGCCACCAGCTCGTCGCGCACCTGCGGCTTGCCGGCGAACGGATCGCCGGGATTGCGCTGGCCGACGATGTCCTCGAAACGCTGCTGCACCGGCGCCAGCGCGTGCGGATGCGAATAGATGTAGAAGCGCTGCTCGCGGATGGCGTCGAAGGTCATCCGGGCCACGTCCTCCGCGCTGACCTTGCCCGACGTGACGGCCTTGTCCGACAGCGCCTGCGCAACGCGCTGCGAGCGCGTCGGCGGCGCCTCGTTGCTCAGGTCCGCGGGGCGATTGCGGTGCGACTGATGGATGCCGGTCGGCACGAAATACGGGCACAGCAGCGAGCAATGCACCTGTTCGGTCACCAGTGCCAGGTCCTGGTACAGCGACTCGGACAACGACACCACCGCGTGCTTGGACACGTTGTAGATGCCCATCGCCGGCGGGTTCAGCAGCCCCGCCATCGATGCGGTATTGACGATATGGCCCTCGTACGAGGCATCGCGCGCGGCCGCCTCGAGCATCAGCGGCGTGAAGATGCGCACGCCGTGGATCACGCCGTGCAGGTTGACGCCGAGCACCCAGTCCCAGTCCTTCTGCGAGTTCTCCCAGACCAGCCCGCCGGCGCCGACGCCGGCATTGTTGAACAGCAGGTTGACCTCGCCGAAGGCCTGGATCGCGGCATCGGCCAGCGCCTGCACCTGCTCGGCCTTCGATACGTCGACGCGCAGCCCGATCACGCGGGCGCCCTGCGCGCGCAGTTCGGCCACGGTCGCATCGAGCGCGTCCTGCTGGACGTCGGCCAGCACCAGCCGCATGCCGAGCGCCGCCCCGAGCCGCGCGAATTCCTTGCCGAATCCCGACGCGCCGCCGGTGATCACGGCCACCCTTTCCTGGAACTGCTTCATGGCGGTCTCCTTCGCGCGTCAGTCGAGCAGGTCGGGCTGTTCCTTGACGATCCGCGCGTACAGCGGCTGGAACTGGAACCAGCCGGCCTGCGCGGTGCCGACGATCGAGTAGGCCTGGCGCGCGGCCGCGTCCGAGATCGTCTTCGGCGCGCCGCCCGTGCGCGCCGCGGCCGCCTCGGCCAGCAACTGCACCTGGCACGAACGCTCCATCGTGATGAACCACCAGGCCGCCTCGTCGACCGTGCGGCCCACGGTCAGCAGGCCGTGGTTCTGCAGGATCACGGCCTTGTTGGCCCCCAGCGCATTGGCGATGCGCTGGCCCTCGTCCAGCTCGACCACCACACCGCCGAAGTCGTCGTAGACCGCATGGTCCTGGTAGAAGGCGCAGACGTCCTGCGTCAGCGGATCGAGCGGCCGGCCCAGCGTCGACCAGGCGCGCCCATAGGTGCTGTGCGAATGCGCGGCGGCGACCGCGTCCTCGCGGGTCTGGTGCACGCGCGAGTGGATCGCGAAGGCGGCGGCGTTGACCGGGTGATCGCCCTCGACCACGTTGCCGTGATGGTCGCAGCGGATCAGGTTCGACACCTTGACCTGGCTGAAGTGGACGCCGAACGGATTGACCCAGAAGGTATCGGGAAACTCGGGGTCGCGCGCGGTGATATGGCCGGCCACGCCTTCGTCGAAGCCGAACTTCGAGAACAGCCGGAAGGCCGCCGCCAGCCGCTGCTTGCGGTGCAGGCGCTCCTCGGCATGGGTCTCGAAGCGTGGCGGGCGCGGCAGCACGCGGTACTTGGCCTTGATTTCCTCGGGCAGATCGGCACCGATCTCGTCGGCGCGGCCGGCACGTTGCGGTGCCTGGATGGGAGCGTTCATCGCGGTCTCCTGCGGCTAATGAGCGGATAACGAGGGCCGATCAGATCAGCTTGACCAGCTGCTTGCCGAAGTTCTTGCCCTTGAGCAGGCCCATGAAGGCCTCGGGCGCGCTCTCCAGCCCCTGCGCGACGCTCTCGCGGAACTTGAGCTTGCCCTGCGCCACCGCGCCACCGAGCTCGGACAGCGCCTGCGGCCACACGTCCATGTGCTCGGAGACGATGAAACCCTCGATCTTCAGCCGCGACACCAGGATCAGCTGCGGATTCTTCATCGGCAGCGGCTCGCCGTCATAGCCGGCGATCATGCCGCACACCGCGATGCGGCCGAACGGGTTCATCCGCGACAGCACGGCATCGAGGATCTCGCCGCCGACGTTCTCGAAGTAGCCGTCGACGCCCTGCGGCGTGGCTTCCTTGAGCATCGTGTACAGCGCCTTGGGATCGGACGCCGCCTTGTAGTCGACGCAGGCATCGAAGCCCAGCTCGTTGACCACGTAGTCGCACTTCTCCTTGCCGCCGGCGATGCCGACCGCGCGGCAGCCGGCCATCTTGGCGAGCTGTCCGACCACGCTGCCCACCGCGCCGGAGGCCGCGCTGACCACCACGGTCTCGCCTGCCTTCGGCGCGATGATGCGGTTTAGGCCGTACCAGGCGGTGACGCCGGGCATGCCGACCGCGCCCAGATAGGCAGACAGCGGGATCCGGCTGGTGTCGACCTTCTGCATGCCGCTGCCGTCGCTGACACCCATCTCCTGCCAGCCGAACATGCCCAGCACCTTGTCGCCGACCGCGTACTTCGGATTGCGCGAGGCCACCACCTCGCCGACGGTGCCGCCGATCATCACCTCGTTCAGCGGCTGTGGTGTCGCATAGGACTTGCCTTCGTTCATGCGGCCGCGCATGTACGGATCGAGCGACAGATAGTGGTTGCGGACCAGCACCTGGCCGTCGGCCAGCTCGGGTACCGGCACCTGCTCGAGCCGGAAATTGTCCGGCGAGACGGCGCCGCTGGGACGGGAGGCGAGGACGATGCGCTTGTAGGTGTCGGACATGGGCTTTCCTTTGTCAGGGAGTCGTGGGACGTTGGACTTCGATGTTGGCGTCGGATCTGGTGTCGATCCTGCCGCTCAGCGCTGCATCAGCGCGAGCGCCAGCGCACGATAGGCGCGCAGCGTGATCGGGTCATTCGCGGCATTGCCGGCGATCGGGTGCGAGGCATAGCGCACGATGGTCATCTCGGCCTTCGGATCGACATGGATGCGCTGGCCGAAGATGCCGCGCGCCTCGAACACGCCGTGATCGTCGTGGGAGACCCACCACATATCGCGATAGCTCCAGCCAGGCAGATGAGCATAGACCGATTTGGCGAACTTCGCGCGGTCGCCGCCGCCGCGGATCTCGGCCACCACCGCGCTCGGGATCACCTGGCGCCCGTTGAAGCGGCCGTCGTTGCGCATGGCCTCGCCGAAGCGGGCCAGGTCGCGCAGCGTGGTGCTGATCGCCCCGCCGCCGCCCGGCGTGCCGATGCTGTCGACCGTGAAGTAGGCGTCCTCCTCGGCGCCGAGCGGCTGCCACAGCTTGTCGGACATCAGCTTCGGCAGCGGCACGCCCCACGCGCGCTGGACGATCCAGGCCAGCACCTCGGCATTGACGGTCTTGTAGGCGAAGGCGCGGTCGTGCTCGCCCTCCTTGCGCAGCGTGGTCAGGAACTCGTAGAAGGTGCGCGGTCCCGCATAGTCGGGCGCGCGCGGGATCATGCCGCCGGCGCGCGCATAGTCGTTGACCTCCGCCTTCGGATCGGCGTAGTCCTCGGAGAATTTGACGCCGATCGTCATGTCCATCACCTGGCGCACGGTGGCGTCGCCATAGGCGGTGTCGGCCAGCTCGGGTACGTAGCGCGTGACCGGCGCGCTCGGATCCAGCTTGCCCTCGACCGCCAGCATCGCCGCCAGCGTGCCGACGAAGCTCTTGGTGATCGAGAACGCCGCGTGCGGCAGCTGCGGCTGCAGCGCGCCGAAGTATTTCTCGTAGACGACCTTGCCCTTGTGCATCACCAGGATGCCGTCGGTATAGGTCAGCGCCAGCATGTCGGCGAAGGTGCGGCGCGTGCCGTCGGCATCGACGAACGGAACGCCGCCGATATCGCGCTCGGCGCGCGGCAGTGCCGAGACCGG
Organism: Cupriavidus gilardii; assembly: GCF_013347325.1. NCBI lineage: Bacteria > Pseudomonadati > Pseudomonadota > Betaproteobacteria > Burkholderiales > Burkholderiaceae > Cupriavidus > Cupriavidus gilardii. Next base: position 1,634,713 of record NZ_CP054626.1, read on the forward strand.
GCCCGGGCCGCGCCAGACCGAAACGGTCGGCACCAGCTCGCGCACATGCGAGAAGGTCCAGCGGTGCCGTGGGAAACCGTTGCTCTTGCCGCTGAAGCTGATGACCTTGTCCGGCGCCGGCGGAAAGCCCTGCATCCATCCCAGCGTGACGGGGTCGGTCGCGGCCGCGTCGGCATAGGTGCGCGCGGGTGGCGTCTGTGCTTGCGTGGGCGTCGTCATGGCGGTCAGCAGCACTGCCGCGACGGACAGCACGGAGCAAGCGATACGGCGACCGCGATGGCGAAGGCGCGTACGCCCGCGTCGATTGGCCTGCATGGTGTCTCCATTTGTTTTTTCTCTTTGGATCAGGTTGGTACCGCCATACTCTCGGCCCCGGGCAGCGTCAGCCGTCGGCGCCAGTATCCGCCGCGGTGTCGGCACGCTGCGGCGGCGAGCGGCGCACGTACTTGAACGTGCCGGAACTGCGCGCCACCAGCTTGCCGTCCGCGTCGACGATCTCCGCCTCGCAGAACGCCATCGAGGTGGTGCGATGCACGCAGTCGCCGCGCGCGATCAGCGTGCCGCGGCCCGGCGCCATGAAGCTGGTCTTCATCTCGATGGTCACCACGCCGCGGCCGTCCTCGGTATCGGCCGAGCGGCAGGCCACCGCCATCGCGACATCGAGCAGCGTCATCAGCACGCCGCCGTGCGCCATTTCCCAGCCGTTGTGATGGCGTTGCTCGACTTCCAGCTCGAGTTCGCTGACGCCGCCGCCCATGTGCGTGCAGCGCAGGCCGAGGTTATCGACGAAGGGGATCGGGATCGGGAAGCCTTTGCGGGGCTCGGTCATGGTGTGATGGTCCTCAGGGGGTGGCGATGGCCAAGGGGTCGGTCGGGATACGCTGCTTGCCCTGTCCCTCGGTGGTGGTCTTCCCTCTTCCGCAAGCGGGAAAGGGAAGCCATCCGGTGGCGCACTCGGGCAAGGCCCCAGTGTTCCCCCTCTCCCTCATGCGCAGAGGGTGACAGAGGGGGGGGTCCGGCGCGCCGCGGTTCAAACCGCGCTGACGCCCCCATCCACCGCCAGGATCTGTCCGGTGATGTGCTTGCCGGCCTCGGTCGCGAACAGCAGCGCGGCGCCCTTCAGGTCCTCGTCGTCGCCCAGCCGATGCAGCGGCACGCCCTCGCACATCTTGTCGACGCCCAGCCGCGCCAGCGAGCCCTGCGTCATCTTCGACGGGAAGAAGCCCGGCGCCAGCGCATTGACGGTGATGTTGTGCTCGCCCCATTCGGCCGCCAGCGTGCGCGTGAAATTGACCACCGCGCCCTTGGACGTGTTGTAGGCGATCGTCTCCATCGTGCCCGGCGGATTGCCGGCCAGCCCGGCAATCGACGCGACGTTGATGATGCGGCCATAGCGGCGCGGAATCATCGATTGCTTGCCGATGCGCTGCGTCAGCAGGAACAGGCCGCGCACGTTCAGGTTCATCACCTTGTCCCAGGCCTCGACCGGATGGTCCTCGGCGGGCGCGCCCCAGGTTGCGCCGGCATTGTTGACCAGGATGTCGACGTGGCCCAGGCGCGCCAGCGTCTCGTCGGCCAGCCGCGCGATCTCGTGGTCGCGCGAACCGTCGGCGGCGATCCAGTCAGCCTCGATGCCGCGCGCCTTCAGATGTTCCTGCGCGGCCTTCAACTCGTCGGCCTTGCGCGCCGACAGTACCAGCCGCGCGCCCTGCTCGCCCAGCGCCTCCGCGATCTGCAGGCCCAGCCCGCGCGAGCCGCCGGTGATCAGCGCGGTGCGCCCTGTCAGGTCGAACAGTTGTGCGATCGTTTTCATGGTGTCCCCTCCTTGTCTCGGTGTCCGATGTCTTGTCCCGGCGTCTCGCCGATGCGCCGGTCCTAGAACCAGGCGTCCTGCATGTCGAGCGTGGTGCGGTCCAGCGACGCCAGCAGATCCAGCTGCGGGCCGACCTTCGGCAGTTCCCAGCGGAAGAAGTAATCCGCCGCCGCCAGCTTGCCGCGATAGAAGCCAGCGTCCGCATGGTCCGACGGCAGCGCCGCCAGCGCGGTGTGCGCCAGCATCGCCTGCTCCAGCCAGATCCAGGCGACCACCACGTGGCCGAACGCTTCCAGATAGACCGAGGCATTGGCCAGCGTCACCGCCGGATCGCCGGCCGCCCACAGTTGGGACGTGACGTCGGCCAGCCGCGCGACGCGCGCGGCCAGTGCCTTGCCATGCGTGGCCAGGCCATCGTCGCCGCTGGCCATGGCGCGCTCGATGGTGGCCTGCACCACCTGTCCCAGCGCCTTGAACGCGGCGCCGTCCTTCATCACGACCTTGCGCCCGAGCAGGTCCAGACCCTGGATGCCGTGCGTGCCTTCGTGGATCGGGTTCAGCCGGTTGTCGCGATAGAACTGCTCGACGTTGTACTCGCGCGTATAGCCGTAGCCGCCGTGCACCTGGATCGCCAGGCTGTTGGCCTCCAGGCACCATTGCGACGGCCAGCTCTTGGCGATCGGGGTCAGGATGTCGAGCAGCAACGCGAGGCGCTGATGTTCCGCCGTATCGCCGGCCGTGGCGGCGGCGCGCTCCTCGTCGACCAGCCGCGCGCAGTACAGGTTCAGCGCGAGCCCGCCCTCGACGTAGCTCTTCTGCGCCAGCAGCATGCGGCGCACGTCGGCATGCTCGACCAGCCTGACCTGCGGGCTGGACGGGTCCTTGCCGCCGGGGCCGACCGGCCGGCCCTGCGGCCGGTTGCGCGCGTAGTCCAGCGCGTGCAGATAGCCGGTATAGCCGAGCATCACCGCGCCGAGGCCGACGCCGATGCGCGCCTCGTTCATCATGTGGAACATGCACGCCAGGCCCTGGTGCGGCTGCCCGACCAGATAGCCGATCGCGCCCGCCTTGCCGCCGGGACGGTAGCGCGTGCCCTCGCCGAAGTTCAGCAGGCAGTTGGTGGTGCCGCGATAGCCCATCTTGTGGTTCAGGCCGGCCAGCACGACATCGTTGCGCTCGCCCAGCGAGCCGTCGGCATTGACCAGGAACTTGGGCACGATGAACAGCGAGATGCCCTTGACGCCGGGAATCAGCTTGCCGTCCGGGCCGGGGATCTTGGCCAGCACCAGATGCACGATGTTGTCCGACAGCTCGTGCTCGCCGGCCGAGATCCACATCTTGTTGCCGCGCAGCCGGTATTGCGCGCCCAGCGGCGATTCGCCCTCGTACTCGGCGCGCGTGGTGATGTCCGACAGCGACGAGCCGGCCTGCGGCTCGGACAGGCACATGGTGCCGAAGAAGCGCCCTTCCAGTTCGGGCTTGACGAAGGTCTCGATCTGCGCCGGCGTGCCGTGCGTCAGCAGCAGATTGGCGTTGCCGATGGTCAGGAACGGATAGGAGCTGGTGCCGACGTTGGCGCCCTTGAAATACGCGAAGCCGGCCTTCTCGACCACCACCGGCAGCTGCATGCCGCCCAGTTCGTAGTCCTGCCCGGCCGCCATCAGGCCGGCCTCGCAGAACGCCTTCAGCGCGGTCTTGACCTCGGGAATGATGGTGACGGTGTCGCCGTCGAAATGCGGTTCCTGCTGATCGTTCTTCTTGTTGTGCGGCGCGAACAGATCGGTGGCGATCTTCTCGCAGGTATCGAGCGCGGCGTCGAAGGTCTCGCGCGAGTGGTCGGCATAGCGCGGAATGCGCGTCAGCGATTCGACATCGAGCCACTCGTAGAGCAGAAAATCGAGGTCGCGGCGGGAAAGGATCAACGACATGGCGATTGCCGCTCCTTGGGATGGGAATGGATAGCGGGATGGGGGCGTGGGTTGCCCTCTCCCAACAAGAGTACCGCTCAGCCCGCCTCGCCCATCCGCGCGATGGTGCCCTGCGCGACCGCGCACAGCTTTTCCTCGCCGTCCCGGACGGCGAAGACATCGCAACGGACCACGGCCTGCTGCCGCCCGCGGCTGACGCACTCGGCGCGCGCGATCAGGCGCTCGCCCAATGCCGGGCGAACGTAATTGATCTTGTATTCCGAGGTCACCACCGGCGCGGCCATCGCCGCGCCGCCGGCATAGGTCAGCGCGTTGTCGGCCAGATAGCTGACCACGCCGCCGTGAGCGAAGCCATGCTGCTGCTGCAACGGCTGGCGCAGCGGCAGTTGCAGCTCGGCGCGCTGCGGCGTCAGCGCGGTCAGCTCCGCGCCGAGCAGCACCGAAAACGGCTGCTCGGCGAGGATCGCGCGGCCGTGGGCCAGCAGGTCGCCCGGCTGACCCAGATCACGCGGCTGGCCGCGCTCCGCGCGTTCCTCGGCGGAGCCGGCGGACGGTGCGGCGGACGGTGTGGTGGACGAAGCGGAAGACACCGCGGCCTGCGCTTACAGCACCTCGAACAGCCCGGCCGCGCCCTGGCCGCCGCCGATGCACATGGTGACGACCACGTACTTGACGCCGCGGCGCTTGCCTTCGATCAGCCCATGGCCGACCAGGCGCGCGCCCGACACGCCGTACGGGTGGCCCACCGCGATCGCGCCGCCGTTGACGTTCAGGCGGTCCATCGGGATGCCCAGCGTGTCGGCGCAGTACAGCACCTGCACCGCAAACGCCTCGTTCAGCTCCCACAGGCCGATGTCCTCGACCTTCAGGCCGGCCTTCTTCAGCAGCTTGGGCACGGCGAACACCGGGCCGATGCCCATTTCATCGGGCTCGCAGCCGGCCACCGCGAAGCCGCGGAAGGCGCCCAGCGGCTTCAGGCCGCGCTGCTCCGCCAGCTTGGCGCTCATCACCACCGCCGCCGAGGCGCCGTCCGAGAATTGCGACGCATTGCCGGCCGCGATCACGCCGCCGGGCATCGCCGTGCGGATCTTCGACACGCCCTCGTAGGTGGTATCCGGACGGATGCCCTCGTCGGCCGAGACGGTGACCTCGCGCGTTACCAGCTGCCCGGTGGCCTTGTCCGCCACGCCGGCCAGCACCGTCAGCGGTACGATCTCGTCGTTGAACTTGCCGGCCTCCTGGGCCGCCGCTGCGCGCATCTGGCTCTGCACGCCGTATTCGTCCTGGCGCTCGCGCGGGATGTTGTAGCGCTTGGCGACGTTTTCCGCGGTCTGCAGCATGCTCCAGTAGATCTCGGGCTTGTTCTTGGCCAGCCAGCCTTCCTGGATCATGTGGCGGTTCATCTCTTGCTGCACGCAGGAGATGCTCTCGACGCCGCCGGCGACGAAGATGTCGCCCTCGTCCGCGATCACGCGCTGCGCGGCCATCGCGATGGTCTGCAGGCCCGACGAGCAGAAACGGTTCACCGTGGCGCCCGGCACCGTCACCGGGCAGCCGGCGCGCAGCGCGATCTGGCGTGCGATGTTGGCACCGGTCGCGCCTTCGGGATTGGCACAGCCCATCAGCACGTCCTCGACCTCGCCCGGCTCGATGTTGGCGCGCGCGATCGCGTGCTGGACCACATGGCCGCCGAGGGTGGCGCCGTGCGTCATGTTGAAGCCGCCCTTCCAGCTCTTGGCCAGACCGGTCCGTGCGGTCGATACGATCACTGCCTCGTTCATTTGTTGCTCCTCAGTATTCTCGGTGTCTGGTGTATCGATGTCTCGATGTCTCGGTGCCCATGCGCTGTCGCACGGGCCATCTCAGCTCAGCAGCTCGGCGGCACGCACCCTGCCGACGCCCGCCTCGGCGAGGCTCGCCCAGGCGGCGTCCAGCGATCCGTTCAGGTCGATCGCGCGGCAGGCGTCCCCGACCACCACCGCATCGAAGCCCGCCGCGCGCGCGTCCAGCGCGCTCCAGGCCACGCAGTAGTCGGTCGCCAGGCCGACGCAAATCACGCGGCGCACGCCATGCTCGCGCAGATAGCCGGCCAGCCCGGTCGGGGTTGTGCGATCCGCCTCGACAAAGGCGGAATAGCTGTCGACCTCGCGCTGATGGCCCTTGCGGATCACCAGCCGCGCGTGCGGCACCGCCAGTTGCGGATGCAGCTCGGCCCCCGGTTGCCCTTGCACGCAGTGCGCGGGCCAGAGCACCTGCTCGCCATACGGCAGCGTGGTGGTCTGGAACGGCGCCGCGCCGGCATGGTTGACCGCGAACGACACGTGGTCGGCCGGGTGCCAGTCCTGCGTCAGCACCACATGCGTGAACGCCTCGGCCAGCCGGTTGATCACCGGCACGACCTGGTCGCCGTCAGGCACGGCGAGCGCGCCGCCGGGCATGAAGTCGTTCTGCACATCGATCACCAGCAGGCAATCGCTGTTGCCGAAGCGTCGTTGCATGGTCGCGTCCATTGCGTCGGTGTCGTGCCGTTCGCCGCTCAGCCGTTGAAGCCCTTGCCCTCGGCCGCCAGCTTCTTGAGCAGCGGCGCCGGCTCCCACGCTTCGCCGTGGTAGCCCTTGGCATAGCGCTGCATCGACAGCAGCACGTTGTACAGGCCGACCTGGTCCGCATACAGCATCGGGCCGCCGCGATGCAGCGGGAAGCCGTAGCCGGTCAGGTACACCATGTCGATGTCCGAGGCCTTCGAGGCAATGCCTTCCTCGAGAATCTTCGCGCCCTCATTGACCAGCGCGTATACCAGACGCTCGACGATCTCCTCGTCCGAGATCTTGCGGCGCGTGATGCCCAGATCCTTGGAATGCTGGACGATCATCTCGTTGACCTGCTGGTTCGGATACGGCTTGCGGTCGCCCGGCTTGTAGTCGTACCAGCCCGCGCCGGTCTTCTGGCCGAAGCGTCCCATCTCGCACAGCAGATCGGCGGTCTTCGAATACTGGATGTCCGGCTTCTCGACCGCGCGGCGCTTGCGGATCGCCCAGCCGATGTCGTTGCCGGCCAGGTCGCCCATGCGGAACGGGCCCATCGCGAAGCCGAACTTCTCGATGGCCTTGTCGACCTGCTCGGGCAGCGCGCCCTCGTCCAGCAGATAGCCGGCCTGGCGGCTGTACTGCTCGATCATCCGGTTGCCGATGAAGCCGTCGCAGACGCCCGACACCACCGCGGTCTTCTTGATCTTCTTGGCGACCTGCATGACCGTGGCCAGCACGTCCTTGCCGGTCTTGTCGCCGCGCACCACTTCCAGCAGCTTCATCACGTTGGCCGGGCTGAAGAAGTGCATGCCGACCACGTCCTGCGGACGCCTGGTGAACGAGGCGATCTTGTTGACGTCGAGCGTCGAGGTGTTCGAGGCCAGGATCGCGCCGGGCTTGGCAACCTCGTCCAGCTTCTTGAACACGGTTTCCTTGACGCCCATTTCCTCGAACACCGCCTCGATGATCAGGTCGGCGTCCTTGATGTCGTCATAGGACAGCGTGGTCGACAGCAGGCCCATGCGCTGCTCGACCTTCTCCTGCGTCAGCTTGCCCTTCTTGGCGCTGTTCTCGTAGTTGCGGCGGATCGTGGCCACGCCGCGGTCCAGCGCTTCCTGCTTGGTCTCCAGAACGGTGACGGGGATGCCCGCGTTCAGGAAGTTCATCGAGATGCCGCCGCCCATGGTGCCGGCGCCGATCACGGCAACCTTCTCGATCTTGCGGGTCGGCGTGTCCGACGGCACGTCGGGGATCTTGCTGGCGGCGCGCTCGCCGAAGAAGGCATGGCGCAGCGCGCGCGATTCCGGCGTATTGACCAGGAACATGAAGCCTTCGCGCTCCAGGCGCAGGCCCTCGTCGAAGGGCTTGAGCGAAGCGGCGACCGCCTCGACGCACTTGCCCGGCGCGGGGAAGTTCTTCGCCACGGCGGCGACGGTGTTCTTCGCGAAGGCGAGGAAGCCCTCGGCGTTTTCATGGCGCACCTTCAGGTCGCGCACCTTCGGGTGCGGGCCCGACGCTGCGCCGACATTGCGGGCGAAGGCGATCGCAGCGGGCAGCACGTCGCCGTCGACGATTTCGTCGAACAGCTTGGTGCCGGCAAACTTCTCCGACGGCACCGGATTGCCGGTGACGATCATGTTCAGCGCGGCCTCCAGGCCGATCACGCGCGGCAGGCGCTGCGTGCCGCCGGCGCCCGGCAGGATGCCCAGCTTGACTTCGGGCAGCGCGATCTGCGCGCCCTTCGAAGCGACGCGGTAGTTGCAACCCAGCGCCAGTTCCAGGCCCCCGCCCATCGCCACCGAATGGACCGCGGCGACGACCGGCTTGGTCGAATTCTCGATCACCTTGATCACCGAATGCAGCGTCGGCTCCTGCGTCGCCTTCGGCGTATTGAACTCGCGGATATCGGCGCCGCCCGAGAACGCCTTGCCGGCGCCGGTGATGACGACCGCCTTGACCGCGGCATCGTCCAGCGCACGGGTCATGCCTTCGACGATGCCAAGCCGGGTGCTGTGACCCAGGCCGTTGACAGGGGGATTGTCGAGCGTGATGACGGCGATGCCGTCCTGAACCTGATACTGCGCTGTCATGCTGGTTCCTTTGGTGTCTTGGTTGTCTCGGGATTCGAATTCTCGAATATTGTTTTTGCTTCGGCTGCGCCATCGGTATCGCGGTGCGCCCTGGGAATAGTAGGCGCGAGCCGGCCGTCCGGGGAGGCGAGCGAAACAAGCATACACAAAATAGAACGGTCGTTCAATTTCTATTTTGGAGGAGAAATTCGCCGCCGCAGGCACAAAAAAAGCGTGCCATGCGGGGGCTGCATGGCACGCCTTCATGGCATGCATGGTCGAAACGGAAGCGGTCGATAATACCCTGCCTAACAGCCTCTTTGGCAGTCTCTTCAGCGGCCTCTTCAACAGCCTGTTCCGGCCCTCAAACCTCCAACCACTCCTTGCGCACCTGCGCATTGGCCTTCAGCTCGGCCGGCGTGCCTTCGAAGACGATGTGCCCGTGGCCCATCACGTAGACGCGCTGCGAGATGTCCAGCGCGATCGCCAGCTTCTGCTCGATCAGCAGCACCGACACGCCGCGCTCCTTCAGCACCTTCAGGTAGTCGGCAACCTGGGCGACGATCATCGGCGCGAGCCCCTCGGTCGGCTCGTCGATCAGCACCAGGTCGGGGTCGCCCATCAGCGTGCGGCACAGCGTCAGCATCTGCTGCTCGCCGCCGGACAGCACGCCGGCCGGCGTGTTCTCGCGCTCCTTCAGGCGCGGAAACAGCGCGAACATGTCGTCGGTGCTCCAGCGCGGCCGGCTCTGGCGCGGATTCGGCTTCTCGCCAAGCAGCAGGTTCTGGCGGACCGTCAGCGTCGGAAAGATGTCGCGATTCTCGGGCACGTAGCCGACGCCGAGGTGCGCGATCTCGAAGGTGCGCCGCCCCAGGATCTCGTCGCCGCGAAAGCGTACCGAGCCCTCGGCCTTGACCATGCCGAGGATCGCCTTCGCCATGGTCGAGCGCCCCACGCCGTTGCGCCCCAGCAGCGCGACGATCTCGCCCTCGTCGATATGCAGATCGACGCCATGCAGGATATGGCTCTTGCCGTAGTAGGCGTGCAGCCCCTGCACCTCCAGCATGCGCTTGCCCATCAGTGCGCCCCCTCGCTTGCGCTCACCGCGCCCTCGCCCTCGTCGAGCGTCGTGCCCAGATAGGCTTCCTTGACGCGGCGATCGTTGCGGATGGCCTCGGGCGTGCCGGTCGCGATCACCTCGCCGTAGACCAGCACCGAGATGCGGTCGGCCAGCCCGAACACCACGCTCATGTCGTGCTCGACCATCACCAGCGTCTTGCCCACGGTGACCTTGCGGATCAGCTCGACCGCATGGTCGGATTCCGAGCGGCTCATGCCCGCGGTCGGCTCGTCCAGCAGGATCACGTCGGCGCCGCCGGCGATCGTGATGCCGATCTCCAGCGCGCGCTGCTCGGCGTAGGTCAGCAGGCCCGACTGCGTATGGCGCCGGTGCTGCAGGCCGATCAGCTCCAGCACTTCCTCGGCCCGTTCGCGCGCGTCGCGCAATTCGGACAGCCGGTGCCAGAACGAATACTTGTAGCCGAGCGCCCACAGCACCGCGCAGCGCAAGTTCTCGAACACCGTCAGCCGATGGAAGATATTGGTGATCTGGAAGCTGCGCGACAGCCCCTTGCGATTGATCACGAACGGCTGCAGCCCGCCGATCTCCTCGCCATTGAGCCGCACCGATCCCCAGGTCGGCGCGAACCGGCCGGAGATCAGGTTGAAGGTGGTCGACTTGCCCGCGCCGTTGGGGCCGATCAGCGCATGGCGCTCGCCGCGCGCAATGTTCAGCGTCACGCCGCGGATGATCTCGGTCTGGCCGAAGCGCTTGCGCACATCGGTCAGCTCCAGCGCCGCCGTGGTATCCCGCCTCATGCCGCTCCTCCCGCGATTTCCGCCTGCACCTTGTCCCACCGCAGCCGCGCGTGCCCCACCGTGAAGCGCCATGCAGCCAGTCCCACCAGCCACAGCGCCGCCGCCACGCCCCACGGCGCCAGCGTGCCGGCATCGAACGCGATGCCGAACAGCGTCATCGCGGTGCCGTTGGCGCTGTCGACCTGCACCTTGTAGACCAGCTCGACCGTCAGGATGATCGCCGCCAGCAGCACCACCCCGGCCAGCGCGCACAGCCCGTAGGACGGCAGCATCTGACGGAACTTGCCGCGCGCTACCAGCGGCAGCTGCATCATCAGCAGGCTGGCCAGCCCGCCCGGCACGAACATCACCATCAGCACGAAGAACAGGCCCAGGTACAGCAGCCAGGCCTTGGTCAGGTCCGACAGCGCGACCGCGAACAGCACGAACACCACGGCGCCGACGATCGGCCCGAAGAAGAAGCCGGCGCCGCCGATGAAGGCAGCCAGCAGCACGCCGCCCGAGCGCACCGCGCTGACGTTCTCCGCCGACACGATCTCGAAGTTGATCGCCGCCAGCGCGCCCGAGATGCCGGCGAAGAACGCCGACAGGATCAGCACCAGATAGCGCACACGCTGCGTGTTGTAACCGATGAACTCGGCCCGCTCGGGGTTGTCCCGCACCGCGTTGGCGATGCGGCCGAGCGGCGTCTGCGTCCACGCATACATCGCCGCCATCGACAGCAGGCACCAGATCGCGATCAGGTAGTAGACCTGCCGGCCCGGCCCGAAGGTGATGCCCAGGAACGGCTCGCCGACCACGCGGTTGGTCGAGATGCCGCCCTCGCCGCCGAAGAATTCCGGGAACATCAGCGAGCTGGCAAACACCATTTCGCCGATCCCCAGCGTGATCATCGCGAAGGTGGTGCCGGACTTCTTGGTCGTCACGTAGCCGAAGATGACGCCGAAGAAGGCACCGGCGAGTCCCCCGACCAGCGGCAGCAGCGACACCGGCATCCACACGGTGCCAGCGCCGGCCATGTTCAGCACATGGACCGCGATGAAGGCGCCCAGGCCCGAGTAGACCGCGTGGCCGAACGACAGCATGCCGGTCTGGCCGAGCAGCATGTTGTAGGATAGCGCGAACACGATCATGATGCCCATCTGCGACATCAGCGTGATCGCAAACCCGCCGGTGAAGATCAGCGGCAGCACCAGCATCAGCAGCGCCGTGGTGCCCCACAGCACCCAGCGGCCCAGGTTCAGCGGCCGGTAGCGCATCGTGCGGCCGTTCAGCGCGGTGTCTTGCGTGCGTTGCATCGTCGATTCCATCGCTTCAGCTCTCCCGGGTTCCCATCAGGCCGCGCGGGCGGAAGATCAGCATCACGACCAGCAGCAGATACGGCAGCACCGGGGCGACCTGCGCCACCGTCAGCCGCCACAGCGAATAGAACGGCGTTTCGCTGGTCACGTTCAGCCCCAGCGAATTGAACATGCCGGCCAGCGACGCGTCGATGGTGACCGCGAAGGTCTGCAGCAGCCCGATCAGGATCGACGCGATGAACGCCCCGACCAGCGAGCCCATGCCGCCGACCACCGCCACCACGAACACGATCGAGCCGACCGCGGCGGCCATCGACGGCTCGGTGACGAAGGCATTGCCGCCGATCACGCCGGCCAGGCCCGCCAGCGCGGCACCGCCGCCGAACACCAGCATGAAGACGCGCGGCACGTTGTGGCCCAGGGCCTCGACCATCTCCGGATGCGTCAGCGCGGCCTGAATCACCAGCCCGATGCGGGTGCGCGTCAGCACCAGGTAGATCGCCACCAGCATCGCCAGCGACACCAGCATCATGAAGGCGCGGTACTTGGGGAAGGCCGAGGTGAACACGGTAAACAGCGGCCCGTCGAGCTCGGCCGGAATCCGGTACGGCACCGCCGCCAGACCCCAGACCAGCTTGACGCCCTCCTCGATCAGGTAGGCCAGGCCGAAGGTGAACAGCAGCTCGGCGACGTGGCCGTACTTGTGCACGGCTCGCAGGCCGAAGCGCTCGACCAGCGCACCGGCGAACGCCACCAGCAGCGGCGCGGCGATCAGCGCCGGCCAGAAGCCGATCTTGGTCGAGATCGAATACGCGAAATAGGCGCCGAGCATGTAGAAGCTCGCATGCGCGAAGTTCAGCACGCCCATCATGCTGAAGATCAGCGTCAGGCCCGACGACAGCATGAACAGCAGCAGCCCATAGCTGATGCCGTTCAACAGCGAGATGATGAAGAATTCCACAGCCAGTCCTTCCATCTGGCGCCGGGCCGGCGGCAAGTGCCGCCGGCCGGCGAAGGCGAAGCGAGGGCGGGCGCGGCGGCCGTGTCTGCGCCCCCAGGGGCCGGCAGCATACCACCGGCGCTGGCGGTCAGAGGCCGCGCGGGCGCGCCGCGTGTGGCGCGTCCGGGATCAGCCTGGACGCTTCATCTGGCAGGAGGTGGGTTGGGCGGCGACATGCGCGTCCAGCACCGCGTTGGTCTTCCAGCCGTAGCCGGTGTTTTCCTGGTCGTACTTGACTTCCTTGCCGTCGACCTTGGTCCAGGTGGCGATGGTCAGCGGCTGCTGGGCCTGGTGGTCGGTCGCGCGCATCTCGACGGTGCCGTTCATGCTCTCGACCTTCATGCCCTCGAGCGCCTTGGCCACCTTGACCGGATCGGTCGACTTGGCGTTCTTGAAGGCCTGGCTGAGCATCGCGATGCCGGTATACGAGGCCATCACGTAGAAGTCGTCGTTGTACTTCTTCTCGTAGCCCTCGATCACTTCCGAGCCGCGGAAGCCCTTGTTGTTCGGGTTGTAGTAGCCGACATAGCGCACGCGCTCGGCTCCGGCCGCGCCCATCGCGGTCGGCACCCCGGTGGTGGCCGCGTAATAGGTATAGAAATTGGCGGTCAGCCCGGCGTCCTTGGCCGCCTTGATCAGCAGCGCGAGGTCGCTGCCCCAGTTGCCGGTGATCACGGTATCGGCCCCGGCCGCCTTGATCTTGGCTACGTAGGGCGAGAAGTCCTTGACCTGCGCCAGCGGGTGCAGGTCCTCGCCGACGACCTGGATGTCCGGGCGTTTGCGCTTCAGGTATTCCTTGGCGGCGCGCGCGACCTGGTGGCCGAACGAGTAGTTCTGGTTGATCAGATAGACCTTCTTGACGTTCTGGTCCTGCGCCAGATAAGTGGTCAGCGCCTCCATCTTCATGTCGGAGTTGGCGTCCAGACGGAAATGCCAGTAGTTGCATTTCGAGTTGGTCATGTCCGGATCGACCGCGGCATAGTTCAGATAGATGATCTCCTTGCCGGGGTTGCGCTCGTTGTGCTTGGCCACCGCATCCTGCAGCGCCAGGCCGACCGACGAGCCGTTGCCCTGCACGACGTAGCGGATGCCCTGGTCGACGGCCTGCTTCAGGATCGTCAGGCTTTCCTGCGGCGACAGCTTGTTGTCGAATCCCACGACCTCGAACTTGTGCCCGCCGGCCCAGTTCTTCTGATTGGCCAGCTCGGCGACGTACTGCCAACTCTTGAGCTGGTTCTGGCCGACCGGCGCCATCAGGCCCGACAGCGGATCGATGAACGCGATCTTCACCGTATCGGCCGCGGCGGCTCCCGAACCGAGCGCAGCCATCAATGCCACGCCGGCGACGAGCGGACGCAATCTGATCATGGTTTGTCTCCTTCTCTCTTTCTCTCGTTGGCTATCGTGATGAGCGGGCGCTCGGGGCTGCCGCTTTTATGCTGTCTCGCGGCTTGCCCGATGGCCCGTTTGCTTCTACGGCGGCGCCATCGAAGACGCCCCGGCTGCTGCACGTGCCCTGCGGCGGCCCCGTTCAGGCCGTCGGCAGCCGATAGTCCTTGAACTGCTCGCGCAGCTTCAGCTTCTGCATCTTGCCGGTGGCCGTCAGCGGGATCTCGTCGACAAAGGCGACATCGTCGGGGATCCACCATTTGGCGACCTTGCCCTCGAAGAAGCTCAGCAGCTCTTCGCGGGTCAGCTCGGAGCCAGGCTTCTTCATCACCACCAGCAACGGCCGCTCGTCCCACTTGGGATGGTGCACCGAGATGCAGGCGGCCATATGCACCGCCGGATGCGCCGCGGCGACGTTCTCGACGTCGATCGACGAAATCCATTCGCCGCCGGACTTGATCACGTCCTTGCTGCGGTCGGTGATCTGCATATAGCCGTCGGCATCGATCGTCGCCACATCGCCGGTCGGAAACCAGCCGTCGACCAGCGGCGAGCTGTCGCTGCGGTAATAGCGGTCGATGATCCAGGGGCCGCGCACCATCAGGTCGCCGAAGGCCTTGCCGTCCCACGGCAGCTCGCGCCCTTCGCCGTCGACGATCTTCATGTCGACGCCGTAGATGACCCGGCCCTGCTTCTCCAGAATCGCCTGCTGCTGCTCGGGCGGCAGCGACAGATGCTTGTTCAGCAGCTTGCAGGTGGTGCCCAGCGGCGACATCTCGGTCATGCCCCAGGCATGGATCACCTCGACATCGAGCGCGTTCAGCGCCTTGATCATCGCCGGCGGCGCGGCCGAGCCGCCGATCACCGTGCGCTTGAAGCTGGAGAAGCGCAGCTGGTTGGCCTGCACATGCTGCAGCAGGCCGAGCCAGACCGTCGGCACGCCCGCCGAAAAGGTGACCTGCTCCTGCTCGAACAGCTCGTACAGCGAGGCGCCGTCGAGCTTCGCGCCCGGGAACACCAGCTTGGCGCCGACCAGCGGCACCGAGTACGGCAGGCCCCAGGCATTGACGTGGAACATCGGCACGACCGGCAGGATCACGTCCTTGGCCGAGCAGCCCAGCGCGTCGGGCAAGGCGGACGCATACGAATGCAGCACCGTCGAGCGATGCGAATAGAGCGCGCCCTTCGGATTGCCGGTGGTGCCGGAGGTGTAGCACAGGCTCGACGCGGTGTTCTCGTCGAAGCTCGGCCACTGGTAGTTGCCGTCCTGGCCCTCGATCAGATCCTCGTAGCACAGCAGCGGCAGCTTCGATTCGGCCGGCAGGTGCGCGCGGTCGCTCATCAGCACCCAGCCCTTGACCTGCGGGCAATGCGGCGCCAGGCCCTCGACCAGCGGCAGGAAGGTCAGGTCGAAGAACACATAGCGGTCTTCGGCGTGATTGACGATATAGGCCAGCTGCTCGGGGAACAGCCGCGGGTTGATCGTGTGGCAGACCGAACCCATGCCCGATACCGCGTAGTAGATCTCGAGGTGGCGGTAGCCGTTCCACGCCAGCGTGCCGACCCGCTCGCCGGGCTGCACGCCCAGCTTGCCCAGCGCCTGCGCCAGCTTGCGGGCGCGCAGTTCGCAATCGCGGTAGGTATAGCGGTGGAGATCCCCTTCGGTGCGCCGCGAAACGATTTCGGTGCTGCCGTAATGGCGGGCGGCGTGGGTGATGATGGAGGAAATGAGCAGCGGCGCGCCCATCATTTGTCCCATCAATGCCATGGGAATGGTCTCCTGTATCGGTTGCGATATTCGCCCCGGCAACGCCGAGAAGCGAACAATCGTTCTTTTTTTAGGCCGACAAAAACCTTCCAGCGGAAGGCGTCAGCAGACACGCTCACTCTGCCCGTCCTGCACTGCCCACGTGCACTGCGCCGGTGCACAGCAGAGGCGCAAACGGGCGGCATGACGGGAAGACTGCCGGTGATGGCCGCGCCGCGATGGGAACAAGCGGAAACAAGCGGGAACACCGGCCGCGGCGCCGCGGTCAGACCAGGGAAAATGCGGCGTGCAAGTACAATACTGCCAGCCATGTTGCACCTCAACATGTCGTTTTCCCTAGCCTGCAAGCGCACTTCCAGGCAGGCCACCGATTGCAGGCTGTTGCACCGCGCCGGTCCCCAGCCCCCCTCCGCGACCATTCGCGCCCGGCGCGTGAAGCCAAGGCCCCGACCTCATGTCCTCTGATCCGACCTCAGCTGTCTCCCCCGCACCGGCTCCCTCGGCTCCGTCGTCGTCCGCCATCGCCGCAGAACCGCCCTTTTCCGTGGCGCCCGGTTTTGCCGCGCTCGGCGAGCGCTTCTTCACCCGCCTGCAGCCTACGCCATTGCCGGCGCCCTATCTGGTTGCCGTCGCCCCGGCCGCGGCGGAACTGCTCGGCTGGCAGGCGGGTCATTCGGGCGAGCCAGCCAGCCCCGACAAGGCGCCCCCGCTGCGGGACTTCGCCGAAATCTTCATCGGCAACCGCGTGCCGGACTGGGCCGATCCGCTGGCCACCGTCTACTCGGGCCACCAGTTCGGCGTCTGGGCCGGCCAGCTCGGCGACGGGCGCGCGATCCGGCTCGCCGAGGCGCAGACCGCCAACGGTCCGTGGGAAATCCAGCTCAAGGGCTCCGGCAAGACGCCGTATTCGCGCATGGGCGACGGCCGCGCGGTGCTGCGCTCGTCGATCCGCGAATACCTGTGCTCCGAGGCCATGGCCGCACTGGGCATTCCGACCACGCGCGCGCTGTGCATCGTCGGCTCCGACGCGCCGGTACGCCGCGAGACCATCGAGACCGCCGCGGTGGTCACGCGCCTGGCGCCCACCTTCATCCGCTTCGGCCATTTCGAGCATTTCGCCGCGCACGACGACGTGGCCGCGCTGCGCCAGCTGGCCGACTTCGTCATCGACCGCTTCATGCCTGAATGCCGCGATAGCGCCGGCGGCGACATCATCAGCCCCTACCAGGCGCTGCTGCGCGAGGTATCGCTGCGCACCGCCGACCTGATGGCGCAGTGGCAGGCCGTGGGCTTCTGCCACGGCGTGATGAACACCGACAACATGTCGATCCTCGGCCTGACCATCGACTACGGTCCGTTCGGCTTTCTCGACGCCTTCGACGCCAACCATATCTGCAACCACTCGGACACCCAGGGCCGCTACGCCTACAGCCAGCAGCCGCAGGTCGGCTTCTGGAACCTGCATTGCCTGGCGCAGGCGCTGCTGCCGCTGTGGATCGAGCGGGAGGACGGCCAGGCGCCGACCGAAGCGGCCAAGGAGGCCGCGATCGAGGCCGCGCACGCCGGCCTCGATCCCTTCCGTGACCGCTATGCGCAGCGCTTCTTCCAGCTGTACCGCGCCAAGCTGGGCCTGGCGAGCGCCGATATCGACCACGCGGCCGACGAGGCGCTGCTGACCGACCTCTTCCGCCTGCTGCATTCGCAGCGGGTCGACTACACCTTGTTCTGGCGCAACCTCGCCCGCATCTCGTCGGCGGACGGCAGCCGCGACGCGCCGGTGCGCGACCTGTTCATGGACCGGGCCGGCTGGGATGCGTGGGCCGAGCGCTACCGCGCCCGCCTGCGCGCCGAGAGCTCGGACGACGCGGCCCGCGCGGTGTCGATGCTGGCGGTCAATCCGAAGTACGTGCTGCGCAACCATCTGGCCGAAGTGGCGATCCAGCGTGCCAAGGAGAAGGACTTCAGCGAGGTGCAGCGGCTGCTGGCGGTGCTGTCGCGGCCATTCGACGAGCAGCCCGAGGCCGAGTCGTATGCCGCGCTGCCGCCCGACTGGGCGTCCGGTATCGAGGTAAGCTGTTCGTCCTGATATCGGTCCCGATCTCGAACCGATCTATCGAACCCAACACCGATCGCCCCCACAAGGATCCGCATCATGCCCGTCAACAAGACCGAAGCCGAATGGCGCGCGCAACTGTCCGACATCGAATACCGGGTCACGCGCGAGGCCGCCACCGAACGCGCCTTCACCGGCCGCTACTGGGACCACTGGGAGCCCGGCATCTACCGCTGTGTGGGCTGCGGCACGCCGCTGTTCGAGTCCACTACCAAGTTCGACGCCGGTTGTGGCTGGCCCAGCTATTTCCGGCCCATCAACGGTGAGGTGATCGACGAACACGTCGACCGCAGCCACGGCATGGTCCGCATCGAGGTGCGCTGCAAGGAATGCGGCAGCCATCTGGGTCACGTGTTCGAGGATGGCCCCGCGCCGACCGGCCTGCGCTATTGCATCAATTCGGCTGCGCTAAAATTCGACGACCGCGAGCCCGAACCGGGCTCCGGCGAGGATGCAGGCCACGCCGGCAAGTCCGGCACGCCTGGCTGAGCCGCAGCGCTGACCAACGCACGCTGACCAACGCACGCTGACCCGCCGCGGCCAGACCCCACGATAACGATTCCGCGATGCCGCGCGCCGGCATCGCCTTCCCCGACGGACCCGCATGAAATTTCTGTTCGACCTGTTCCCGGTCATCCTGTTTTTCGTCACCTTCAAGCTGGCGGGCATCTTTGCCGCCACGGCGGTCGCCATCGCGGCCACCATCGTGCAGATCGGCTGGGTCTGGCTGCGCCACCGCAAGGTCGAACCGATGCAATGGATCAGCCTGCTGATCATCGTCGTGTTCGGCGGCGCCACACTGCTGCTGCACAACGAGACCTTCATCAAGTGGAAGCCGACCGTGCTGTACTGGCTGTTCGCGGTCGCGCTGCTGGCCTCCGCCGCGATCTGGCGCAAGAACCTGATCCGCGCCATGATGGAAAAGTCCGTCAAGCTGCCCGACCCGGTCTGGGGCCGCCTCAATACCGCCTGGGCCGGCTTCTTCGCCGCGATGGGCGTGCTGAACCTGTGGGTCGCCTACCAGTTCTCGACCGACATCTGGGTCAATTTCAAGCTGTTCGGCAGCATGGGCCTGATGCTGGTCTTCATCGTCGCGCAAAGCCTCTGGCTGTCGCGCCATATGAACGAAAACGCGCCGGAAAAAGCGCAGGAAAGCGCCCGCGATTGAGCGCGGGCATCGCACCATGAACGACGTCTCTTCTTCGTTGCGTCCCGACAGCGCCGCCAACAGTCCCGCCGGCGACACCGCCGCGCAGATCGACGCCCTGCTGCGCGCCGAACTGGCCCCGTCCCAATTGACCGTGCGCGACGACAGTGCGCTGCATGCGGGCCATCCGGGCGCGGCCTCGGGCGGCGGGCACTATCATGTCACCATCGTCAGCGAACGCTTCGCCGGCGCGAGCCGGGTTGCCCGGCATCGCATGGTGTATGATGCGCTGCGCAGTCTCTTCCCCATGCGGATCCATGCCCTGGCAGTGTCCGCATTCACCGAGCAAGAGTATTCCGCGCAGTGACCATCATCCGCGCGGTGTCTGCACAAGCCTCTGCGCAAGTATCTGCATAATCGTCCAGCCTTCCCCAGACTTCCCAACACTGATTCCATGAAGACCACTGTCCTCTCGTTCAGCCTGGCGGCTGTGCTTGCCGCTGGCAGCTTGCCCGCACTCGCCCAGAATGCCGCCGTCGTCAATGGCAAGGGCATTCCGTCGGCCAAGCTCGACAAGCTGATCGCCGGCACCGGCCAGCCGGATTCCCCGGAGCTGCGGGATCGCGCGCGCAACATGCTGATCGACCGCGAACTGCTGGTGCAGGAAGCCACCAAGCGCGGCGTCACGCAGAACCCGGACGTGCAGGAGCAGCTGGAACAGGCGCGACTGAACGTGCTGGCCGGCGCTGTATTCGAAGACTATGTGCGCACCCACGGCACCAGCGATGCCGAACTGCGCAAGCAATACGACAAGATCAAGGCCCAGTTCGGCAACGGCAAGGAATACCGCGCCCGCCATATCCTGGTCGAGAAGGAATCGGAAGCGGTCGCGATCATCGCCAAGATCAAGGGCGGCGCCAAGTTCGCCGACGTGGCCAAGGCCTCGTCGAAGGATCCGGGCTCGGCCGCCAACGGTGGCGATCTCGACTGGGCCAGCAGCAACAGCTATGTGCCGGAGTTCTCGGCCGCGATGGCCGGGCTGAAGAAGGGCCAGATGACCGAGACCCCGGTCAAGACCCAGTTCGGCTGGCACGTGATCCTGCTCGAGGACGAGCGCGAGACCAAGATCCCGACCTTCGAGGAAGCCAAGCCCCAGCTGCAGCAGATGCTGATGAGCGACCAGAACTGGCAGCGCGAGCAGTTCCAGTCGATGATGAAGTCGCTGCGGGACAAGGCCAAGATCCAGTAAGGCGGCTTGCCCCTGGCGCCCGGTCAACACCGGGCGTCGACGAGAAAACCGGCGCTTTACGCGCCGGTTTTTCTTTGCGTCTCGCGGCCATTCGGGCCATTCGGGCCATTCGGGCCATTCGAGCCATTCGAGCCATTCGGGGCCGTGAGATGGTCGGCCCCGCGCTACTTCGTGTCGATCTTCACCGCGATACCATCCTCGGTCACGGTGATCGCGCCGGGCTCGACCTGCTTGCCGTTGACCTGCAGTTCCTCGGGCTTGAACGTGTGCAGCGGATAGTCCTTCAGCAGTTCCTGCGCCACCAGATTGCCCACCGCATTGAGCTGTGCGCTGTATTGGCCCGGCACGCCGTCGACCTGGACCTGCTCGACGGTCGGGTTGTCGAGCAGCACCGCGCGCTTGACCGGGTCGTAGCGCAGGCCGCTGTTCAGCGCCAGCGTGCCGTTGATCGGCGGCGCCGGCAGCAGGCTGTTGGTCAGCTGCGCATCGACCTGCGTGGTGATGCGGTTGCCCACCGCGTCGAGCGTCAGCCGCGGCCGCGTCAGCCGGACGTCGAGCACTTGCGCATAGCGCAGCGTCGCCGGAAAGCGGCCTTCGACGGCGCGCTGCAGTTCCTGCTTGGTGAAGGTGTATTCGCCGGTCCAGATGTTGTAGCCGGCGATCGCGGCGCCCGAGAGCACGGCAAGGCCGGCACCGAGGCCAAGCGCCGCGGCGGTGGCCGTGGCCGCCAGGGGCCGCCGGAGGCCCCGGCGGCGGCCATGCGAAGGGATCGAAGACATGCGCGATGCTGGAGTGGTCACCTCGGTCAGACCCGGGTGGCGTCCCGGCGTTCCAACATCGGCAATTGGTAGCAGCGGCGGCTCAGTAGTGCGGCGGTATTTCCTGCACCGACCCGTCGGCCGCGTTACCCGTGGCGGCGGGCAATTGCTGGTACAGCGCCTGCATTTGCTCCTGCAGCAATTCGATCTGCCGCTGCTGCTTCGCGACGGTCAGGTTCAGCGTTTCCAGCAGGTCTTCCTGGAAGGCCAGCTTGACCTCCAGCTCGGTGATTCGCGATTCCATGAGGTCCTCCAATGCCAGATGTCAGACATACGGGCGGGCATGCGCCCGCGGGGCGCGCATTGTACCGGACCGGCGCCCCGGCCCGGGCCACCGCGGACGGGGTTGTCAGCACATCATAGAGCGTGTACGCTTGCGCGAGTCGTGCCGCGGAAAGCATCCGATTTCGGTCTGATTCCGATAGATCGCCCCGCCGCCGACGCACCGACCGTCCCATGACGGTCGTGTGACGGTTTTCCACCCCTTTCGGTTCCACTTGGGCTCCATGACGCCTGTACGCCGCGCTTCTTCGATTGCCGATCCGGTCCTGCCGACCGGTGGCGCGCGCGCGTCGGCGCCTCCCCGCGTTTCTCCTGTCTGGTCGCCGCCGGCCGCTGTCTGCTCGCCCCCGGCTGACGTCGCCGCCGTCGTGGCAGGCGTAGCACCGCCGCGCGCTGTCGTGGCCGGTGTTGCACCGCCGCGCGCCGTCGTCGCAGCGGTCGCCCCGCCGCCCGCGGCCGTCCTCGGCTGACCCCAGCCGACCCCCACTCTTCCGTCTGACCGTGCGCGCCCGGCGTGCGCGAACGCCATTGCCGTCTGCTCGATGCCGCGCATCGCGCCGATGCCGGCTCGAAATCGCCGCCGGCGTTCGCTCACGGTCGACCGAAGCCCGTCACACCAATGACAGGTGAAACCGATGAACCTCCAAAGATTCGCGCATGCGGCGCGATCGACGTTGTCCTTGCTGTCCTTGTCGACGTTCTCGTCCGCGCTGTTGTCGGCGCTGTTGTCGGCATTTTCGTCCCGACCGACCTCGTCCCGGCCCTCCTCCTCCCGACCGTCCCTGCGCTCGCGCGTGAAGCTGCCGGACACCTGGGCCGCCCACGGCTCCACGGCGCTGTTCGTGCTGCTGTGGAGCAGCGGCGCGATCGTCGCCAAATGGGGCCTGGCCTATGCCTCCGCCTTTGCCTTCCTGACGCTG
The DNA here is from genome assembly GCF_013347325.1 of Cupriavidus gilardii. Taxonomy (NCBI): domain Bacteria; kingdom Pseudomonadati; phylum Pseudomonadota; class Betaproteobacteria; order Burkholderiales; family Burkholderiaceae; genus Cupriavidus; species Cupriavidus gilardii. Next base: position 1,656,916 of record NZ_CP054626.1, read on the forward strand.
CGCTTCGTGCTGGCGTTCGGCGTGCTGCTGGCGATCGCCGCATGGCGCCGCCGCTGGCTGCCCGAGCCCGGACAGCGCGCGCGGGTCGCGATGGTCGGGCTGCTGCTGACCGGCTGCTATTCGATCTGCTACCTGCTGGCGCTGGACCGCGGCGTCACGCCCGGCATGCTGGCCACGCTGCTCGGCGCCCAGCCGATCCTGACGCTGCTGCTGACGGAGCGCCGCTTCTCGGCGTTGCGGCTGGTCGGGCTGGTGCTGGCGCTGGCGGGACTCGTGATGGTCGTCTACCAGGGCATCGGCATTGCCGGCACCCCGGTGGCCGGCATGCTCTATGCGCTGACCGCGCTGGCCACGATGACGGCCGGCACCATCGTGCAGAAAGGCATCCGCCAGGCGCCGATCGACGTGATGCCGCTGCAATACGGCATCGCGCTGCTGATGTGCCTGGCGCTGCTGCCGTTCGAGCCGATCCACGTCTCGTGGACGCCCGCGCTGCTGCTGCCGCTCGGCTGGATGGCGCTGGTGATCTCGATCGGCGCGACACTGCTGCTGTACCGGATGATCCAGGGCGGCAATCTGGTCAATGTGACCAGCCTGTTCTACCTGGTGCCCGCCGGCACCGCGGTGCTCGACTATCTGATCCTCGGCAACCGGCTGGCGCCGCTCGCGTTGGCCGGCATGGTGACGATCCTGCTCGGGCTGGCGCTGGTGTTTCGGAACAAGCCCGGGGCGTGATGAGCCCGTGCGCCGTCGCCGGCCACCGCTGCTCAGGGCGGCGGCCGGCGACGGCGGGCCAGCACCGCGCCCAGGATCAGGCCGACCACGAGGGCGACCACGATCCACAGCCATGACGCTGCCATCGGTGGCGCCGTAGCGGGCGCCGTCGACGACCCGGGGGCGGCGGTCGGCGTCACGCCGGCCATCGTCGCGGTCAGCGCCTGCCAATCGGCTTTCGTGATCTGCGTCATCCGGGCCGCATCGGGCAGCCCGAACACGCAGATCTCGCCGCCCGGCAACTGACAGAAGCGCTCGGCCGGGCAAGCCTTCAGGATCTGTGGGGTTTCTCCCGTGCCACACCGTGCGCCGGCGCTCTTGAGCACCTGCAGGGTGACGTCGGGATGCTTGGTCAGTTGTTCCGGCATGGTGCCTCCCGCTGACATCGGCGACGAAACGCGTCGCAAGCGCGAGGCCCCTGCCCCGCCTTACTTCCAGAACCCAGTATGGGACTGGGCCGCCTCGTCTTCCAGCATCGGACCGTGCACCTCGATCTGGCGCTGTCCCCGCGCGAAGACTTCGCGGCAAGGCAGCGAGAAAGTCGGATTCTCCGGATGGTCGCCGGTCAGCCCGAGCAAGGTGTGCTCCGACAGCGCATAGACCACGCGGCCGATATTGCACCAGTAGATCGCGCCGGCGCACATACAGCAGGGTTCGGCGCTGGTGTACAGCGTGCAGCGTGCCAACTGTTCCGGACTCAGGCGCTTGGCGGCCAGCGCCGCTGCGGCCAGCTCCGCATGCTGGGTCGGATCACCCTGCGGCGGCATCGAGTTGTTGCCGGCCGAGGCGACGATATTGCCGTGCTCGTCCGCCACGATCGCCGCGAAGGGATGGCGGCCGTTCTGCTTCGATTGCTCGGCCAGCGCGATTGACTCGCGCAGCAGCCGCAGGTCCAGTTCGGACAGCGTGGAGGTGGTGGTACGGGTCTGGGTGTCGATGGCTGGCATCGGACGATTCTCCTGGCAAAGATGCGCGTGATGGCGCGATTCGATTCGATCCAAATAGATTGCGGCCGGCATGGCCCCTTGAGGTCAGGACTGGCCCGAGGCGACGGCATGCTCGCTGTCGGTCACCGCGGCCTTCGATGTTCCACGATTGAGCAACAGGTTCAGCAGCACGGCCGTGATCGCCCCGAGGAAAATGCCGCTGTCGAGCACCAGCTTCAGCGGACCTTCGACGCGCTCGAACAGCGCCGGCAGCGACATCGGAAGCACGCCGACGCTCACCGACACCGCGACGATGATCGCGTTGCGCGTACCGTCGAACTTCACGCGCGACAGCTCCTGGATACCGGCGACCGTCGTCATGCCGAACATCACGATCGCGCAGCCGCCCAGCACCGGCCGCGGTACCGAAGCAATCAGCGCGCCAAGTTTCGGGAACAGGCCCATCAAGACCATGATGGCGCCCGCCGATGCCACGACATAGCGGCTCTTGACGTTGGAAAGCGCGATCAGCCCGGTGTTCTGCGTGAACGCGTTATAGGGAAAGCTGTTGAAGACGCCGCCGAGCATCGTCGACAGTCCATCGGCGCGGAAGGCATCGCCGAGCGTGCGCTGCGTCGACGGCCGGCCAACGATGGTGCCGATCGCCAGCACATTGCCGGTGGTCTCGGCCATGATCACCAGCATCGCCAGCAGCATCACCAGCGTCGGCACCGGTGCGAAGGACGGGGCGCCGAACGCGAACGGCGGGCTGATCTCGAACCAGGCGGCGCGCCCGACCGCGTCGAAGCTCGTCATGCCGCAGGCCATCGCGATCGCGGTGCCCGCCAGCAGGCCGATCAGCACCGACAGATTGCCGATAAAGCCGGAGAAGCGCGCATAGACGAACAGCGTGATGGCGATCGTCGCCAGGCCGAGCAGCAGGTTCGGCGTCGCGCCAAAGTCCGGTGCCGCGGGATTGCCGCCGCCCAGCCAGATCGCCGCTGCGGGCATCAGCGTGACGCCGATGATCACGATCAGACTGCCGATCACCACCGGCGGAAACCAGCGCAGCAGCCGGCTGAACAGCGGTGCAATCGCGATGGTCAGCGCGCCGGCGGCAATGACGGCACCGAACACATGGCTGAGCCCGTATTGCTGGCCGATCAGGATCATCGGCGCGATCGCGATAAACGAACAACCCTGGATCAGCGGCAGGCGTGCGCCAAAACGCCAGAAACCCAGCGTCTGGATCAGCGTCGCAATGCCCGAGGTCAGCAGATTGGCATTGATCAGCGTGACCATCTGCTGCTGGGTCAAGCCCAGCGCGCTGCCAAGAATCAACGGCACCGCGACGGCGCCCGCGTACATCACCAGCACGTGCTGCAGGCCGAAGCTGGCCAGCTGCCGCAACGGCAATCGTTGGTCGACGGGGTGGACGGCCGGGCGGACGTCCGGGTGGCCGGCCGATTGATAGGCCGATTGATAGGCCGAGTGAGCAGCCGAGTGAGCGGCCGGCTCCTGCGGCATCGGTTCTGGTCCCGCCTGTTGCTGCGAATGCATCGTGGTCTCCTCCGTCTGGTCTGTGGTCCCGCGCTTTTGCGCCGGCCGGATCGGTGCGCCATAATCCGGCGGGTTTGCGCGGCGGGCCAAATCGGCAGCCATCGATTTTTTTGATAGGCAGTTTTTTGACGGGCAGGAGTCAGGCGGCGATGCGCTATTCGCTCGATCAGCTGGAAATGTTCACCCTGGTGGCCAGCACCGGCTCGTTCTCGGCCGCGGCCCGGCAACTGCGCAAGACGCAGTCCGCGGTCAGCACCGCGATCGCCAATCTGGAGGCCGACCTCGGCCTGGTGCTGTTCGAACGCGGCGGCAAGGCATCGACACTGACGCCGGCCGGAGAAAAGCTGCGCAACGAAGCCGAGCTGGTGCTGGAGCGCTGCCTGCAACTGGAGGCGCATGCCAACGAGCTCGGCGAACGCGTCGAGCCGGCGCTGACGCTGGCGATCGAAGTCCCCTACTCCACCCTGATGCCGCCGCTACGCGACTTCGCCGAGCGCTTTCCGCATGTCGACCTGCAGATCCGGCATCCGCTGCATGGCGATGTGGCCGAACTGCTCGCGCGCGGCGAAGCGGACCTGGGCATCGCGTTCTCGCAGCCGGCCTACCCGCGCGATCTCGGCTTTGCCCAGATGGGCAAGCTGATCCTGTCGCATGTCGCGCACCGGGACCATCCTCTTTCGAAGCTCAAGCGCGTCGATTTCGCCGACCTGCGTGCGCACCGGCGGCTGGTGTTCAGCGGCCACAACCACAAGCTGCCCAGCAGCGAATACCTCGATGCGACGCGCTGCTGGCAAGCGGAAAGCTATGCAGCGCTGCTCGAACTGGCTCGCACCGGCCTGGGCTGGACCACGCTGCCGCGGCAACTGATCCTGTCGGAATTGGCGTCAGGCGAACTGGTGGAACTGCCACTGACCGCTTATCCGTACACCGACTGGCTGGTCGGTGTGGATCTGATCTGGGCGAAGGCGCATGTGCTCGGCAAGGCCGGGTTGTGGTTGAAGCGCCGGCTTGGCGAGCACAAGGTGTATGAGGTGGATCGGGAGGGGAAGAGGACGACGTTGTAGGTTGGCGTCGTCATTGGCAGTGCGACACGCGCATACCCCGCCTCTGCACTACCCGCAATCCGCGCTACCCAGCCCTACCCGACGTTAGCCGCCGGCGCGAACGACAAACGACTGTGTCGTCGTGAACGGCACCAGGGCACCGTTACCCCGAGTTGAACAACGCATGCCGTTCATTGCCCGGCGCGCCGCGTTGTCGACCGGCTGAAAGCCCGACGGTTTCTCCACCGCAGTCCGGGCGACGGAACCATCCTCGCCAATCCAGACCCGTACCGTCACCGATACAGGCTTGTCGGGCAGTTCGCTGACCAGGCTGAGCCGCGGCTGGGAGCAGCCGACATTGGGCGGCAGCCCTTCCCGATAGTTGACCGGCGCAGGCGCCGTGGGACGCGGTGAGGTTTCTTCATTGCGGCAGATCGCCTGCTGTTCCTCGAACACCTTGCGCATCGCCTGCAACGTGTTCGGCTGCGTGGCCGCGCCGGCCGACCACTTGGCTGCCAGCGGCGCGGGCAGAGCCTTGCCTACCACGGCAGATTCCTCGGGCGTCAGCCGGAAAACGAGATTGCCCGACGCCAGCCGCTCGGCTCGCGCCTGCTGGATGCGCTTGCCTTCCGGGGTATCGAGGAAGCGCGTCAGGGCAAGGAACTCGTCCCTGGAGAAATCCTCGGCGAGCGGATAGCCGATCCGGTTGGCGACGGAGCGCGGCTCCAGGGCAGACAGGCAGGCCGCGCGCGCCGGCGGAACCTTGTCGCCTTGCTGCTTCAGCGTGCCTTTTGCGGCGGCGATCACTTCGCCGGTGGCGACGGCTTCGGAGACGCGTTTTGCGGCGCGTTCCAGCGCAGTGGCGCCCTCTGCATTGCCGGCATCGGCGGCGACGGCCGCGCCTGCAACGACCATCAGCGCCACGGCGGCCGTCAGCGAGCCAGGCCATCCGGCTCGCCGGAACGATACGGCATCGCGCGTCATTCGGCGCTCAGCGTAGATTCGGCGGATTGCTGCTTGCATCCTTGACATAGGGATCGTCCTTCGAGACGGGCGCGGCCTCTTCGATGTCCTTCGGCCAGACCGGCACCCGGCAAGTTCTCATGACCAGCGCGCGCGTGCACGCCAGCAGAAGGTTGAATGGCCACATCAGCCAATAGATCGGCGCGGAACCGGCGTCATTGGCGAAGACACGTTCCAGGCCGACGCGGAAGCGCTCGCGCCGCCCGTCGATCGGCACGCAGTACCGGATCCGGTCGATCAGGTCCTTCGGCCCCTCTTCCATATACCGCCGCAGGAATTCCCAATGCGCCTTCAAGCGCTGTGGGTCGACTTCCCACAGCGAAAACGCGAACTGCTCGCGTACCGTGACGCCGTCGCGATCCAGCACCAGGCCGCGAATATCGCGCACCGGCTGAACCGATCCGGAACAGCGGCCGAGCGTGAAGAACACATCGTCCCAGCGCACGCTCAGGATGCTGCCATCCAGCCGGAACACATGCAGCATCCGGTTGCGCCGATCCAGCCGGATCGGATAGTGCGTGTAGCGCCCGAGCTCCCGGCGTGCCATCCATACCGACAGCGCCACGATGGGCGCCATCACGAATGCCACGAAGCCGAGGAAGACGGCGACGGTGCCCGGCGTGTACAGCCCCAGCGCCAGCGGCCGCTGCGCGGCCAGGCTCATGGCGACGAAACCGCCGACACAGACCATGATCACGACCAGCGCCATCAGCGTCAGCGCGCCCCGGGAGTCGTAGTAGCGGTCGACCGAATCCAGATAGCTGGAATTGATCTTGATCACGCAGAGCTGATCGTGCGGCTCGACCTGCAGACGCTGCCCCTGACGCAGGCGGTGAGCGCGCTCGTCGTCGTCGATTGGCCGGTTGACGCGGTACTTGCGCACCAGTCCCGTGAAATCCATATCAGTCCTTCGTGGCCAGCTTCAGCTGTTCCATCTCCTCTTCGACGTCCCCATAGCGCTCGTCGCTGAGGCTGCCCCAATAGCAGCGCTCGAGCCAATCCTGGATCTTGTCGTCGGCAAGCCAGGCGATCAGCCCCGCGATTACGAACATCACGATGGCAATCACGATGCCCCAGCCCGTCATGCCGACGTACACGGCCCAGACCATCAGCAGCCCCACCGCCGCCGACAGCACGTAGAGCCCGCCGACGATCACGTTGCCCTCCGAGAATTCGAGCCGTGCCTGGTTCAGATCGAGCACCGCGATGATGACACCGCCGACCGCGGTCGCGCGGCGCCCCACACTCTCCAGCATCTTGGCTAGCGACGCGTCCAGTGCGCGCCCGAACTGCAGGCCGAATGTGACGCGGGCCTTGGCGACCTTCGACACCAGTTCGATGATCCCGCCCGCGACGCCAACCACCCCGCCGAGAATGCGCCCCCATGTATCGCCGACCTTGTGATTCATCGAGTCGTCGCTGTCGCTCCACAGCTTGATCAGCAGCACGATATCGAGAACGGACGACGCCGCGCCGACGCGCACATCGGTATTGATGACGCCTTTCCATGCACCGGGCAGGCGCATCAGCGCATAGTTGTTTGGCAGCCGCAACGAGCGGGCCAACCACGCGGTACGCTGTGCCTTGGTCAGGCCGGAGGGCATGCCTTTCAGATGAGCGGGATCGACCAGCACCAGGAAGGACTTGTTGGTCGTTCCCTCCATCGGCAGTCCATGCACCTCGAGGCGCCGCAGCTCCAGCTCGACCGGGTCGTACAGGGCTCGGCGCGACGGCACATCCTGCCCCGCCTCCGCACTCAAATTGCGGATCTTGCGGATCAGTTCGCGGCGGAACGTCCGGTAGTCGCCCTCGACCTGCAGCGGCACCATGGCCTTCCTGGACAACATGCCGAACAGAACGGCGATGCCCTTGATCGGCCCATCGGTGGTCGCCTTGCTCAGCGCCCATGCCAAAGGACCGTTGATGCCGAGAATGAAATTGGCAATCAGGCACGACGCCGTGGCCGGGTTCGACACGCGCTGGAAGGCGAAGTCGTAGACCTTGATCAGCGAAGGCCAGGACAGGTTCCACGGATCCACGCCGCTCGATGACGCCTTGGCGGCAGCCGCAAGCACGTCCTGCTGATTGAAGCCCAGCGCGCGCAGCAACAGGTTCTTCTGGTCGTCGGGACTTCCGTCGAGCCACTTCTTGTACAGATCGAAGCAGATCGGCTTGTCCTGCGTATTGCCGATACACAGCATCACAGCGCCGGTATAGGCCTCGCCGCTGCGCATATTGGTCTCGTCGTAGTTGCAGGCGAACACGTTGGCCATCGCCTCGCTCTCGAGCCAGGCACGATGCGCCTTGGCCAGCGGATCGATCGTCTTCTTGTTGAACCCGTCGAGCGCGCGGTCGAATGCCTTCTGGAAATCGTCGCGGGCCTTCTCGTCATAGCGCTTCGCGCCGGTCACCATGCGCGTCTCGTACTTGGTCCACGAGCTGCTGCGCGCCTGGTGAAGGCGGGCCTTGGGCACATTGCGATAGGCCTCCGCAATACTGCGATTGCGGGCCTTCTCGGGTTCGCCGAGCAGCCATTCGGCCAGCATCTTGCCGGCCGCCAGGGTCTCCGCGCCCGCGCCGCCCGGAATCGGCATCGCATGCGGATCCGCGGTGCCGTAGATCTCGACGTTCTGGGCGCTCTCCTCGGCCGTACGCATGACTTCGAGTTCGGCATGGTTGCCGATCGACTCGCGGATCGACATGATCGCCTGCGACACGGCCAGCTTGCGGGCGCGGTCGGGATCTTCGTACAGGAAGTCCTCATAGCACTCCCGCATCAGCGGATCGAGTTCCGACGCGATGCCGACCGGGTCCCACAGTGCCGCCAAGGCCGGCCGATACGGGGCGGCGGCGGTCTCGGCCCACTTCAGAAGATCGGCCTCTTGCTCCTTGCAGGCATTGAAGTCGTGCGGCGAGAAGCTGAAAGCCGGGTATGCCTTGATCACGATGGTCGGCAGCGTATGCGCGTCCGGATGGCTTTCCGGCATCGGTTGCGGGGGCGTATCCTCGACCGTCGCGCCCTCGGCACGGAACTCGGCCACCAGCTTGCTGGCGTCGGTCAGCGGGGCCATGTGAGGCAAGGCCGCACCGCCACCGCGCCACTTGTCGATATCGATCCGGCGCATATGCTTTTCGCGCCAGGCCTGGCGCTTGTGCCGCTTCTTGACCTCCTCGGTCCACATCACGTCAGAGAAGCCGATCCAGACCGGACCGGCGACATGGGCATCCTTGACCGTGATGCAGCGCGCGATCACCGCATCCTGCTTGTTGCTGCAGCTGAATTCGATGTCTTCCGGCAGCGGCGGTGCCGGATCGTTGAAGTCGAATTCATACAGGTAGCCGGCCTCGGTCACGACGTAGGCGGACCACAGGCCGCGCTTCTCGTTGAAGACGTAGAGGTAGCCGCCGCGCAGCAGGCGCAGGGTGTAACGGGCCACGTCCTCCGGCAACGAGATGGCCGTCACCTTGTCGCCGAACTGCGGATCGAGCGCCGGCGGTACCGGGGCCAATTGCCGTCCGCTCCTGTTCTTTCCGGTGCGGCCGATCGCGTATCGTACGGGCAGGATGGGCAGCCCTTCCTTGTCGCAGAAGGGGCATTTGGACGCTTCCTCGATGGCGGCTGCGTTCATGTCGCTTTTTCCAGTAGTCGATCGTTGTGGTCCGTTCCGGTTGCAGGCGGAACGCCCAGCGGGTCGTCGGTCAGTTCGGCACAGGCGCCGACGTAGCTCAGTTCGCCGGCCACGGCCTTCTGCAGCGCCGCCTTCAGCGCGGGATGGGCGTCCGGGCGGCCTTGCATCGCTACGCATTGGACGGCGTATAGCCGGCGGTCTGCGTCATCGCGCAAGTTGTGCCGTTGCGTGGCTTCGACCAGCGCTTCGTCCAGCTGCCGGCCCAGCGCGACCGCGTCGGCGCAGGGCCAACCGCCTCTGACCAGCGTTTGCAGGCAACCGTTGACCAGCCCCACACGCCGCAGCGGCCCGATCTGGCCGGTCCGGACCCGCAGCGGCAGATGGGGATCGCCGCTGGAAATGTGCTGGCGATGCTGCCCGATGGAGTCGACCCAATGCCATTGCGCGACAGGCCCCATCAGGGCGTCGAGTTGCGCCTCGTCGAGGATGCCCAGCAATTGCGTCATCACGCGCGGATCGCTGAAGCGCAGCAGAAAGCGGCCGCTGGCGGGCGCGCTTAGCAGCTGCGCCGTACCGAGATGGTGGGCAATCCGTTCGGTCGCGTGCTCACTGACCAGGCAGGCGCTGAAATACGGGCGCAGATAGTCCTGCTGCCAGCGCGACGCGGCTTCGATCAGGCCGATCTTCTGCTGGCGATCGAGCTCGGCCAACGCAAGCAGTGCCGGCATCAGATGCGGCTGAACGTCGACGCCCCGAGGCACGAGCGGCGTCACCGGATACGCCGCCACGGCCTGCCGCCCCAGCTGCAGCGGGCTCAGCACGACGTGCGTGAAGTCGTCCAGGAAGCGATGATGCAGATCGAACATCGCCATCAGCCCAACGGCACCAGCGCGTCGCCCGCGGCTTCGGCGCCGCGCGTCTTGAATTCGCACAGCCCCAGGTCGCCCTTGGCCAGCGAATTGTTCGCCTCGGCACCGCCCGGCCCCACAAACCGATGCCCCGCCCCCTTGAACTCCACCTTCCCGGGCGCGTGCAGTTCAATCTTGCCGCCCAGCACGCGGATCTGCGCGCCGGCGGCATTCAGCAGCACGTGCTGCTTGCCCTCGACCGTAACGTTGGCCTGCGTCGAGGCGATTGTCACCGTGCGCTCGGCGGCGTAGCGGCTGGCGCCGCTCAGGCTGGCGACTTCGACCTTGCCGATGGCGGCGTGAAGGGCCATGCCTTTGGCGTCGCCGCCCTTCTGGGCGGTCTGCGTACCTTGGCCACCCGCTCCGGAGGCCGCACCCGATCCGCCTTGCCCATCGGTAAACAGGCTCAAGCCATCGGCCACCGCGACGGCCAGATTGCCGCCTGCCGCCAGATTGACATGCTCGCCCGCCACCAGCGTCGCATTGGTCCCAGCGACCAGCACCGCATCGGCCGGCGTCGACAGTGCCACGCCCTTCGGGCCCGACACCACGAGATGCGGCTTGCTGTAGGCGATCGCCGAGCCGCCGTCTTCGGCCTTCGCCTCGGTGCGCAACACTTCGGCGCTCTCCTTCAGCGATTCGAGCGCCGGCAGCGCATCGGCAGCCGGCTCGCCTGGCAGAGCGGCCTTCTGCTTGGCCGCCTGCTGCGCCAGCGTGCGGGCGAGCTCCAGGCTGTCTTCGACCTGCGTCGCGGCCTGCTCGCTCTGCAGCAGCGGTTGCGTGACGCTGCCATCTTCGGCGGCGATCAGCAGGCCGGAGCCGGCGCGGACGCTGCCGGAAGCGTCGGTGGCCAGCGCCGCGCCATGACCCAGGTCCGCCTCGCGGGCGTTGTCGCGCTGGAACAAGTGGTGGCCCAGCGTCAGCGACGTCGCGGCCTGCGTGGTCGACAGCAGCGTGCGGCTCTGGCCCTCGGTGTCGTCGAACACCAGCTGGTTGTAGCCCCCGTTGCCGGTCTGGCTGGCGGACAGCGCCTGCGTCTTGATGCCGGACAGCACGGCGTTGTGCGCGTGCGCCTTGTCGTTCTTGCCGTCGCCGGCGAACCAGGCGGGCGCATTGCCGGTCGCGTTGGCGGCGCCGGCCTGTTGCTTGTTGATCTGCGCGTCGGGCTCGCCGGCGCCGTTGTAGGCCGCGCCGACGACCACCGGCCGGTCGATATCGCCGTTGACGAACTCGACCACCACTTCCTGGCCGACTCGCGGCAGCGCGACGCCGCCCCAGTTGTCGCCGGCCACCGGCGTGGCGACGCGCAGCCAGCAGCCCAGTGCGGACTCGGCGCGCGCGTTGTCGTCGCCGGCCGGGTGGGACTGACGGCTCGATGAACGCCCGCCGCGCTGCCAATGGAATTGAACCTTGATGCGATGGTCCCGATCGGTATGGACAGGACCGCCGTCACCGACGACCAGTGCGGTCTGGCTGCCGCGCACGGTGGGACGCGGATGCAGCAGTCGGCCGTCCTCGCCGCGCAGCGCCGGCCGGTATGGCACGCTGGCGCGCACGGCGGTGAAGCGGTTGCGGTACAGCGGCAGCGTTTCGTTGTCGCCGGCCGGGGCCAGGCCCGTCATTGCCATCAAGGCTTGGCCGAAGCCCTCGTTGAAGTTGTTGCGAGCCTCGTGCGTGACCGACAGCACCACGAAGCGGCGGCCGTCGTCCTCGTCGCCATCGTGCTCGTAGTGATCGAGCAGAGAGAACGTAGTGGCCGGCGCCAGCGTGCGGACCGTGCCGCCGCCATGGAAGGCCTTGTTGCGAACCTCGAGCGATTCCATCGCGATGCGGGCGATGCGCTGCGCCTGCTCTGCGTCCTCGAACGCGTACTGGCCGACGTAGTCCGTGTCGGTCAGCGGGCTGGCCTGCTCGCCGTTGTCGTGGTGCGTGCTCAGCGTGGCGCTGCGCAGCGAGGCGGTGCGGTAGTCCCAGGTCGCCAGCTCGACCGCATTGGTCTGCCACTGGCGCTCGCCCTGCCATTCGGTGATCACGTCCTCCGAAGCGGTCGCATCGGCGCGGCCGAAGCGGATGCTGGCCTGGGCGTTGTCCTTGAATACGTCGTTGCGATCGGCGATCACCATCCGATGCAGGCCGAGGGCGTCGCCATCGGCAGCCTCGTGCTCGAAGTAGTAGAACAGCCCTTCCTCGGCCAGCAACCGCGTCACGAAGTCGAAGTCGGACTCGTCGTACTGCGTCACCACGCTGCGCTTCGGATAGATCGCGGCGTCGGCCACCGCCCAGCGCCATTCCGGCACCAGCTTGCCCTGCCCGCGGTAGTCGCCCAGCACGCTGTCGACGACTTCGATCACCGACATGTCCTGGAACAGGAAGCTGTCGCGCCGATGCCGCAGGAAGGCCAGCCACGGCTCGATCACGAGCCGGTAGCGCGCCAGGCCGCCATTGGCGCCGACGCGCTCGAACACCGTCACATGGCCGTGCAACGCGCGCGGCTTGTCGCGGCTGAGCTGCGTCAGCAGATCGATGCGCACCGGCTGGCCGAGCAAGGCGGCCGGATCGAGCTTCGCGTCGTCCGACAGCGCCGACAGCTCGATACGAAAACCGCCGCCATCGAGCTGTTCGCGCGCGAGCAGACGCTCGGCCAGCAGCACGTCGTCGCCCAGCGGCGTCTCTAGCCGCAGCAGCCGGTCGTGCTGGCGGAAGGCCGCGCGCAGTTGCGCCGCCAGTTCATGCGCCATATCGGTCAGTACGCCCATCGCTGCCTCGACTGTGAGTTACGGTGTCAATCGACTCAATTGAATCAATTGACTCAATTGACCTTGTAGCGGAAGCCGCCGTTCTTGTTGACGCCGACCTTGATCTTCTGGATCGCCTCGCCCTGCGCCATCTTCGCCAGCACGGACTGCGCGATCTCGGGCAGCAGCGTGCCGTTCAGGATATGGTCGACCGCGCGGGCGCCGGTATCGACCTCGGTGCAGCGCTGCAGCACCGCCTCGGTCACGGCGTCATCCCATTCGAAGACGGCGCGGTGGTTCTGCTGAACGCGCTCGCCGATGCGGCGCAGCTTCAGCTCGATGATCTCGACCAGCGTGTCGTCGCTGATCGGGTAGTACGGCACCACCTTGGTCCGGCCGATAAACGCCGGCTTGAAGGTCTTGTACAGCGTCGGGCGCAGCGCCTCGGTCAGCGCGTCGGCGTCCGGCAGTTCCTCGGCGGACTTGTTGAGGCAGGCCTGCATGATCGAGGCCGAGCCCGCGTTCGAGGTCAGGATGATGATGGTGTTGCGGAAGTCGATGGTCCGGCCCTCGGCGTCTTCCATCCAGCCCTTGTCGAAGACCTGGAAGAACATCTCCAGCACGTCCGGATGCGCCTTCTCGACTTCGTCGAGCAGCACCACGCTGTACGGGTTGCGGCGCACCGCCTCGGTCAGCACTCCGCCCTCGCCATAGCCGACATAGCCCGGCGGCGAGCCCTTGAGCCCCGACACGCTGTGGGCCTCCTGGTACTCGCTCATATTGATCGTGATCAGCTTGCGCTCGCCGCCGTACAGGATGTCGGCCAGCGCCAGCGCGGTCTCGGTCTTGCCGACGCCGGACGGGCCGACGAACAGGAACACGCCGCGCGGCTTGTGCGGGTCTTCCAGATTGGCCGCCGCGGTACGCACGCGCTGCGCCACCGCTTCGAGCGCGTGCGGCTGGCCGACCACGCGCTCCTCGAGCAGCGGCTTCAGGTTCATCACCGTGTGCAGCTCGTCCTTGACCATGCGGCCCAGCGGAATGCCGGTCCAGGCCGAGACGATCTCGGAAACGACCTGGCCGTCGACCTGGATCGGCACCAGCGGCTTTTCGCCCTGCAGTTCGCGCAGTTCGGCCTTCAGGCGTGACAGTTCGTCGGCCGGGGCCGCCGGCGCGGCGGCCTTGCGACGGCGCCCAGCGGCGGGCGCGATATCGCTGTTGGCAGCGACCGGCTCGGCTTCCTCTGCAGCGCTATCGGCGGTCGCCTCACCGGCACCCGCATCGCGCGAACGCAGCAGCGCGACAATCCGTTCGACCAGCTCGCGTTCGCGTGCGAGCCGCTCGTTACCCGCGGCAATGCGCTCGCGCAGCACCTGCTCCTGCTTCTGCAACTCGGCCAGCCGTGCCTGATGCTGTCCGCCGGTCGACAGCTCGCGCTGCAGCGCGCCGATCTCGACGGTCAGGCGCTCCAGCGCCTTCTGGTCCTGCTCGATTTCGGCCGGCGTGGCGCTCTGCGCCAGCGCCACCTTGGCGCAGGCGGTGTCGAGCACGCTGACGGCCTTGTCCGGCAATTGCCGGCCGCTGATATAGCGGTGCGACAACCGCACCGCCTCGGTGATCGCCTCGTCGAGCACGCGCACGTCGAAGTGCCGCTCCATCAGGCCGACCATGCCGCGCAGCATCGCCGAGGCCAGCGCCTCGTCCGGTTCCTCGACCTTGACGACCTGGAAGCGCCGCGCCAGCGCGGCATCCTTCTCGAAGTACTTCTTGTATTCGGCCCAGGTCGTGGCGGCGATCGTACGCAGCTCGCCGCGCGCCAGCGCGGGCTTGAGCAGGTTGGCCGCATCGTTCTGGCCGGCCTGCCCGCCAGCGCCGATGATCGTATGGGCCTCGTCGATGAACAGGATGATCGGCTGCGGGCTGCGCTTGACCTCGTCGATCACGTTGCGCAGCCGGTTCTCGAATTCGCCCTTGACGCTGGCGCCGGCCTGCAGCAAGCCCATGTCCAGCGTACGCAGTGCAACGCCGCGCAGCGGCGGCGGCACGTCGTCGGCGGCGATGCGCAACGCCAGCCCTTCGACCACCGCGGTCTTGCCGACGCCGGCCTCGCCGGTCAGGATCGGGTTGTTCTGCCGGCGGCGCATCAGGATGTCGATCATCTGGCGGATCTCGGCATCGCGGCCGATCACCGGATCGATGCGGCCGTCGCGCGCGGCGGCGGTCAGGTCGACGGTGTACTGGTCGAGCGCCGGGGTCTTCGACAGCGCGCCCTGCCCCGAGGGCTCCTCGGCCGCCGCGGCGCCCGCGTCCGCGAATGCCACGGCCTGCTCGGCCTCTTCCGAGCCCTTGGTCAAGACGGCCAGTTCATGCTTGAGGCGCTCGACCGGGAACTGGCCGAAACGTCTGGAGCCGCGCTCGGCCAGCGGCGCCAGGCTCGGCTCGGTCAGCAGCGCCAGCAGCAGATGACCGGAGCGGATGCGCGTGGTCTGCGAATCGAGCGAGGCGATCAGCCAGGCATGCTCGAACAGCTTCGGCAGCCACGGCGAGAACGCCGGCGTGCGCCCATTGCCGCTCTGGAAGCGGCCCAGCTCCCTGTCCAGATCCCTTTGCAGCGCGGCAGGATCGATACCGCTCGCCTTGGCCGCGACCGACACGTCGCTGCGGGGATTTTCCAGCAGGGCCAGGAACAGATGCTCCAGGTCGACCTCATAGTGGCCGCGCGCCATGCACAGCGAGGCGGCCCGTTCGGCGGCCTGCCGGCTGGTGGCATTGAGCTTGGCGATCAGCGTCTTCAAGGGGGTGGCCATGATGGCTCGGCTCCGGTCTATCAATGAATGGGCGACAGCGTGTAGTGCGCGTCGCTGCGATCCTGCGAGGCGGGTCGCGAAACGAGGAAGGTGTCCCAGCCGACATGGCCGCTGCCGGCGGCGCCGAGCTGGGAGCCGGTCACGTCCTGCCGGCGCAGGATCGGCTTGACTTCGTATTCGAGCGTGGCGCCGCCGAGCACCGTCAGCATCTTGCGCAGCGCCAGCGCGCCCTGGGCTCCGGGCAGGAAGGCGCGATACTGGTCGCGCGCAAGCGGCCCGATCCACACGCGCACGCGCAGGTCGCGCTGCCAGACGCGCTGGCCGGCCAGCGCGGTCGCGCCGAGCACATTATTGACGCCGCCCAGCCGCGACCACTGCGATGGCGGCACCCGATACCAGCCGCCGACAAATTGCTCCACGCGGAACGGCACGCGGAAATAGTCGGACAGCACCTGCTGCAGATACGACGCGGACATCGGCCGATGCCGCACCGCGGTCGCATAGCCGGCGACGGCCTCGTCGTGGATGGTTCCCGGCGTCTCGCGCAGGCCGCGGCGGACGCCGGCATCGGCGACGCCCGCCAGCGACAGCAGCAGCGGCAGGTAGTGGCGCGTGCGGTCGACCTCGTGCTGGAACGGCAGCCGGTACTTCTTCCACGCCAGATAGAACAGCGCGGCGGCGCGATTCGAGAAGATATCGAAGAAGGCGCGCGCCGCGCCGTCGCGGCGCATCGTCTCGCGCTCGGCCACCACCTCGGTGTAGTGCAGCGGCAGCGCGCCCTGCGCGCCCAGCATGCCGAAGAAGGCCGGCGTCACGGCCACGTCGTCGAGCGGGCGTTCGGCCAGCGCCTCGGCGAAGTCGGCATCGTTGTCGAGCGCCTCCTTGGCGAGGCTACCCGCCTCGATCTGCACGATTTCGCTGGCCGGGAATGACAGCGACAGCGCGTTGGGAAAGCGCACGCGCGTGGCAAGCTGGTGCTCGGGAGTGTCGGCGACGCGCGCGATGGCATTGCCGTTCACTGCCCCGTTCACCGTGCGATTTGCCACGCCGTTGGCCGCGCCATGCACGCCGCCATTGGCATCGCCCTGCGCCCGGCCCTCGCGTGCGAACTGGATCTGCAGCAGCCGCACCGCCTGGAAGAACTGGAAGCGATACGGCTGCCGCAGCAGCCGCCGTATCACACCAGGATCGATTCGCCGCTTCGGGGAGCGCATTGGATCAATTCCTTGCCGGTGCGGCGCGAGACGGCGACGAGCTGCACAAAGCTGTTCAGATGGACGTACAGACCGAAGAAGTGGTCCATCACGCGGATGAAACGATGCAGGCCGGTCCCGACGAAGGCTTCCTCGTCCAGCGTCAGGCGAACCTGCAGGCCGCGGACGAACGTCGCGAACGGCTTGCCCGCCAGCCACTGGGTGGTGGGCTGATAGTCCAGTCCGACGATGCCTTCGATCTGCCGCGCCGAGATGCCGCTGCGGGCCAGGTCATGCAGGCGCAGCATCTCCTTGAGCGCCGGCAGGCCGTCCTGCACCAGCGACAGATGATTCAGCGCCAGCAGCGAGATCAGGCGCCATTGCGCCGCGCGGCCGCCCGGCAGCCGCAGCGACGGCGTCGGCTTGCGCAGGAACGTGATCTGCCGCGCGATCGACGTGCCTTCCATCGTCAGATCGCCGTCGGCATGCCCGAACGACAGGCTGGCCGGCAGATCGCGATTGGTGCAGGTGACGTCGATGCTCAGCGTATCGGTCTGCGGCTGCGCCGGATCGAAATCCAGGTCGACGATCGAGATCTCGGTTTCGTAGCCGGGACTGCGGCGCGCCACCAGCTCGTCGCGCCGCGCCAGCCAGAAATGGCCAGCGCGGTTCGGATCGTCGGCGTGATGCAGCGAATAGAACGGCCGGAACTCGGTCACGTCGTTGCCGTTGGCGGTCTCGCGCACCAGATGGACACGATCGATCGAATAGATGTCGTAGCCGTGCGCGCGGCGGCCGTCTGCCACCACCGGATAGGCGCTGGCCGTATGTTCGATGCGGATCGGATCGGCCTTTTGCGCAAACAGGTTGACCACCGGTGTGCAATGCAGCCGCAGATGTTCGGCCTGCAGGCTCTCCAGCAGGCGCGCGGTGTGCGAGTCGCTGCGGATGTCGGTCATCACCAGATGCAGCTGCAGGCGCCGGGTGTTGCCGCCGGCCGGCCCCAGCGCGCGCCGCAGCGCCGCCAGATCGATGTCGACGAAGTTGAATTTCTCGGCGAAGGCGAAGTGTTCGGACAGCAGCCGGTAGGCGGGATGCGAGCGCGCCGGCGTGTCGATCAGCGCCTCGTCGGCGGCAAAACCCACCTCGCGCAGCGGCACGGCGGACAGCCGCTGCCAGACGCCAGGCCGCGGTCCCTCCAGATACGCCGCCGCGGTATGCAGGAACAGCGCGTCGCCGAGCGCGGCGACGAAGGATGGTTCGCCGTCCAGATAGACCCGCAGCGTATCGAGCGCCAGCGTGTCGAAACCGCCCCGCTCGCCCTGGTATTCGAGCGAGACCGTCAACGCACCGGTCGCGCCCTTGGGCAGCACGGTGGCGGCCGGCGCCACCGCCGCGCCCCGATAGCTGGCCTCGGCGATGCGGACCGGGGCAAACGTCACGTCGTACGCGGTGCGAAAGCGGCATTCGACCCGGTTGACCGGCCGCGTGCTCAGCATCGTGCCGCGCGGCACCGTCATCGGCGCGGACAACTGCGCGGCCGCGCCACGGACATCGAAGTGCGCGATCGAACAGGACGGAAACGGCCGCAGGTAATGCGGATACATGACCTCCAGCAGCGCTTCGGTCAGCTCCGGGTAGTCGTCGTCGAGTTTCTTGCTGATGCGCGCCGTCAGGAACGCGAAGGATTCGACCATCCGCTCGACGTGCGGATCGTCGCAACCGTCGGCCGACATGGCGAGCCGCCCGGCGATCTTCGGATATCGCTCGGCGAAGTCGCGCGAATACCGGCGCAGGTAGGCCAGTTCACGCTCGTAGTAAGGCAGTAGCTCTTCCATGGCTGCTCGGCGGTCGGTGCGTGGCGGTGGCGGGTCGGATTGGCTCGGGCATGGATCGGGACAATGACCCGTTCATGGGTCAAGGACCATGCGCCTGCCTTGTCAGGTTCGCCCCCGCGTCACCGAGTACTGCAGCGTCGACGGCTGCAGCAACGCATCGAAGCTCACCGGCTCCCGCGCCGGCCCCACCAGCAGCATGGCGGTGATGCCGAAGCACAACGCATTGGTGTTGCGCTCGCTGACATCCAGCGACACGGTGACATTGCGCAGCCGCGGCTCGTGGCGCTCGATGGCCTTGGTCAGCGACTGGCAGATGTAGTTGCGGTCGTAGTAGCTGGCCAGACTGAGCCCGGCGAAATCGTTGAGCCCGTACGTCAGCAGCGAACGCTTGCACTCCGGCAGGCCGCTCAACTGCGCTTCGTCGATCACGATGCGCGTATTGAGCAACGCCTCGATGTCGCGCGCCACCGTCGACTTCAGCTCCTCGAGCGTCAGCTGCCGCATCGCGGTGGGCAACGGCGCGTGGGGCTCGTCGTCGAACAGCTTGTCGAGCAGACTCGGTTCGAAACCTTTCATGGCAAGCGCCGGCACCCCGGCAACCCGCGCGTTGCCGCGCCGAATCGCCAGGATGCCGGCATCCGCTTCAACCGATCATCGGCCAGCATCGCCCCCAAGGAACGGCATCAGACCGAGTAGGTCTTGTCGTTCTTGGTCAGGCTCCAGGCGCCCTGCGAGTTGCCGCCCTGGTTACCGCCGATCTTCTGCTGGGTGTACTTCCACTGCACCGCGGCGTACTTCAGCGAGAACTT
The DNA here is from genome assembly GCF_013347325.1 of Cupriavidus gilardii. Lineage (NCBI taxonomy): Bacteria > Pseudomonadati > Pseudomonadota > Betaproteobacteria > Burkholderiales > Burkholderiaceae > Cupriavidus > Cupriavidus gilardii. Next base: position 1,676,161 of record NZ_CP054626.1, read on the forward strand.
GTCGGTCGGCAGGCCTTCGGCCGCGACCTTCGCATCCACCGCGCCCAGGATCGCGTTCTTCAGCTTGATTTCCAGATACTTGACGCGCTTGCCTTCGCCGTCAGCGCGCATGAAGTCGATCGTGACCTCGTCGAAGGTCGTGCCGCCCGACGCGTGCTGATACAGCAGCGGGCTCACCACGTCCATGTCCTTGGTAAAGATCATTTCGCCGTGCTCGCAGCGCTCGGCGGTGTGACCGCCAGCGGTCGAAGCGGTCGCCGAACGCGGCTGCTTGATGTTGTGCTCCCAGCTGAGGACTTCGATCCAGTCCTTGTGGTCCTTGTCCTGGGATTCACCCTTGATGGCGGGATTACCGAACTTGACGTAGATATCCTTCATGAGACCCTCGATGAGATAGTGGCTTTGTTTCGCCTTAGAAAGTACTGCTGCCTCGACCGTCGGACGCCGGCATGGCGCCGGTGTCCGACGGCAACCGGTTACGAGTTGGCGGCCTGCGGCAGGTCGGCGACCAGGCGCAGCGAAATCGACAGCTCGTCGAGTTGGAAATGCGGACGCAGGAAGGCTACCGAACGGTAAGCGCCGGGCTTGCCCGGGATTTCGGAAACCTGGATCGACGCCTCGCGCAGCGGGAACTGCGCCTTCTGCTCCTGGCTGGCGTTGTCGTCCAGCAGAACGTATTGCGAGATCCAGCGGTTCAGGAAGCTTTCAACGTTCTGGGCCGAAGCAAAGCTGCCGATCTTGTCGCGCATCATCGCCTTCAGGTAATGAGCGACGCGCGAGACCGAGAAGATGTATTGCAGCTGGGCCGACAGCACCGCGTTGGCATTGGCGCTGTCGGTGTTGTACTTCTTCGGCTTCTGCACCGATTGCGCGGCGAAGAAGGCCGCGTAGTCGGAATTCTTGCAATGGACCAGCGGGATGAAGCCCAGGTCGCTGAGCTCCTTCTCGCGGCGGTCGGTGATCGCGATCTCGGTCGGGCACTTGAGCGCGATCTCGCCGTCGTCGGTCTTGAAGGTGTGGGTCGGCAGGTCTTCCACCAGGCCGCCGCCCTCGACGCCGCGGATCGCCGCGCACCAGCCGAAGTCCTCGAACGCCGCGGTCAGGCGCGCGCCGAAGGCCCAGGCGGCGTTGCACCACAAGTACTTGCTGTGGTCGGTGCCGTCGACGTCCTCGACGAAGTTGAAGCCCTCGACCGTGGTGCCGTCCTTCGGGTTGTACGGCAGACGGCCGAGGAAGCGCGGCATCGTCAGGCCGACATAACGCGAATCCTCGGACTCGCGGAACGACTTCCACTTGGCGTATTCGACCGTGTCGAACACCTTGGCCAGGTCACGCGGCTTGCCCAGGTCGGCGAACGACTCCAGCCCGAACAGCTCCGGCGAGGCCGAGGCGATGAACGGTGCGTGCGCGGCCGAGGCGACGTGCGACATCTGTTCGATGAAATAGAGATGTCTTCCGGCTGGCGCGTGATTTCATAGTCGCCGATCAGCGCGCCGAACGGTGCGCCGCCGAAGGTGCCGAACTCTTCTTCGTAGACCTTCTTGAACAGCGCGCTCTGGTCGAAATCGATCGCGGTCTTGAAGTCGCGCACCAGGTCGCGCTTGGTTGCATTCAGCGCCTTGATCTTGATCATCGTGCCGGTCTGCGTTTCCTTGACCAGGTACGACATGCCGCGCCAGGTGCTTTCCAGCTTCTGGAATTCCGGCGCGTGCATCACGGCGCTCAACTGCGCCGAGATCAGGCGGTCCAGGTCGGCCACGCGGGCATCGAGCGTCGCAGACAGGTTGTCCGACACCACCACGGTGCCGTCCAGCACTTCCTTGACCAGCTCGCCGATGATGTCCTTGGCACGCGCGTGTTCGGCGTCGGACTTGGCGACACGGCTCTGCTCGACGATCTCGTCGAGCAGGCTGGCCGAGGTTGAGTTGGCTGTGCTGGACCGTCGTGGCCAGTTGCGTGCGCAGTTGGTTGTCGCTGTCGTCGAACACCAGCTGGTTGGCGCCGTCGCCACCGTGCTCGCGGCTCTTGAAGCCGCTCAGTGCGGCGGCGTTGCGGTGTCCTTCCTGATCAGCGCTCATGCCGTGCCAGGCGGGAGCATGGCCGCCGGCGACATTGGCCTGCGCACTTGGCGCGGTGTCGCTGCCTTGCTGATACACCGAGGCATCGGCGGCAGCGGCCTGCTTGCCGCCCGGCGTCGGTGCAATACCGCCCTCGCCCTGCCCGTTGTACAGCGCGCCGATCACGATCGGTTGATCGATATCGTCGTCGGCGAACTTGACCAGCACCTCCTGGCCGATCCGCGGCAGCCATTGCCAGCCCATGCCGGCACCGGCTTGGCGCTGCGCCACGCGGACCCAGCGCGTGCTGCGGTCATCCTCGCGCTCGCCCTTCTGCCACGGGAAGCGAACCCGAATCTCCCCGCGCGGGCTGACGTGGTGTTCGGCATCGCCGCTCGGCTGCGTCTCGCCTTGCGGTCCGACCACGGTCGCGGTCTGCACGCCGAGCGCAGTGGGGGCGGCGAACAGTCTTGCGCCATTGCCATCGACCACGCGCGGGCGCCACGGACGGCGCGCATCGCAGGCGCGGAACAGATTGGCGTAGCCGTATTGCTCGGCCGACTGGCGCAGCGACGCGGTTGGCACGCTGCGCTCCACCGCATCGCCAAGCGCCAGGAAGCCCATCGTCATCGGCCCATTCTCCGGCGCGCTGGGCGGCGTATCGAAGCACAGCGCGGCCTCGAGCGGGCCCAGCCGCTGGCCCAACGCGGCGCGCGTCTCCGCCGCGAGGTTGTTCAGGCCGCAGTGCTCGACGATATCGAGCAGCAACGGATAGGCGGCCTCGGCATCTTCCTGTTTGGGCAGATGCGGACAATCGGAGACCGCCACACGGGTGCCGCTGACGAAGGTGCGCACGGTCCCCTGCCCGGCGAACAGCTGCGCGCGTGCCTCGATGCTCTCCATCAACTGCTCGGCCAGCCGCTGCGCGCCGGCGGCATCGCTGACCACCGACTGACCGACAGATAGGGCTCCGGGCATTGCGCGCCGCCGCCGAGCTTGGCCGGCGCATGGCCGCGCAGCGTGCGCTTGCCGTTGCCATCCCACGCCACCACCGCGACGCCGGGCACGGTCACGCGGCTATGGCAAGCGAGCTGCTGCACGGCGTCGGCTTCTTCCTGGCTGTGCGCGCGGTGATAGCGGACCGAAGACGATTGCCCCTCGGGCAATTGCGGGCTGTCCGCGAAGATCGTCATCGCATGCCCCGACGGCGCCTGCTCGTCGTCGACGAAGGCAAAGCCCAATCCTGCCTCGGCCAGCAGCCGCGACAGGAACGCGTAATCGGTCTCGCGGTATTGGCTGACGTGTTCGCGCGGACCCAGCGTGTCGATGCGCTGCTGCGCGCCCGCCGTATAGCGCCACACCGCATGTGGCGCGTACGGCGACAGGATCTGTTCGGCGATATCGGCCAGCGTGCGGTTCTGGAATACCTGGCTATGCCGCTGCTGCGTGGCGAGCCACAGCCACGGCACCACGGTCAGCCGATAGCGCGCCAGGCTGCCGTCGGCGCCCAGCTTCTCGGCCTTGCGCACCAGGCCGCTGCGGCGAATGCGCTCGCCATCGGCCAGCGTGGTCCACAGCGTGACCTTCGCACCGAGCAGGGACTTCAGAGGCAATCGCGCATTGGCGCTGACCGCGACGATGCGCGTTTCGCTCAACTCCGACAGTGCCTCGCGGCCGAGCCAGGCCTCGACGGCCAGTTCGCCGACGGCCCCCTCGCCTTCAAGCTGGAACAGCCGCCGCGCCGGGGAAAACAGAGTCTGAATCAGGGTGGTGTGGTCCATGGCGGTTCGGTGTCGCAGCGGGTGTCGCAGGGGATATCACAGCGGATGTCGCAGCGATCGGCAAGCTCGCCGATCAGTTGCCCGACAACGGCAATGGCCGCGTCGATGCCGCGGCCATCTGCTCTGTCAGCACCCTTGCCTCTCGGCCGTCATTACTGCGAACGCTGGGCGGTGCCGCTTTTGCGCGTCCGCGACGCGGTCGTGGTTTTCTCTTCGGGCGTGGGGGCCAGCAATGCCGCCAGCAATTCGGCATCGCGATCATTGCCGCTATTGGCGCCCGTCTTTTTTGAAACTCGGCGCGTATTGTTGGAGGCAATACGCGAGCGCTCGGTTTTCGTCTTCCCTACAGTCGTAGGGTTCGAATTGGAACGCGAAGCAACCTTGGTGGCCGTATTCGAATGTTGCCGTTTTGTCGCGGCCTGATTCGATGCAGTGATCTTCGTTTTATTTACTTCTTGGTTTAGCGTTTTTTTATTCGATTCCTTGGCGGCGACCGTCGTCGATTTGGCGTGACGGTCCGCAGCGCTGTTGTCATGATCTGGCGCCGCATTTGCTGCCAGCGCGGTACCGCCGGCCAGTGCCGCGGCACCGAGGCCGGCAGCGGCCAGATCGCCGGATGGCATCTTGCCGAGATTGTCGAGCGCATCGTCATCAGCATCACGCTCGGGGCTGACATCGACGATGGTAGCGGAGCTGGCCGGCGCTTCGACGGAAGCGGCCGCGCCTGCCGCGGCGGCCTGCATGTCGGCGGCCGGGGCCGCGCTGGCGGCGGAACTCGTGCTTTCAGCCGGCATGACGGTGGCCACCGTTGGGGCCTCGACGTCGTTGCCCTTGCCCAGCCAGAAGGCCACCGCACCCGCGCCGACCAGCAACAGCGCCAGCGTGGCGAACACGCCGTGGCGCTTGATATCAGGAGTCTTCTTCTTGACAGGAGCGTGACTGGCGACCCGCCCTTCGAGGCTGGCCAGGATGCGCGTATCGGGTCCCTGGCTGTCGGCATTGCCCGAGCCGAACAGCGACGGTGGTCCATTTCCTTTGAAGTCGTCGCCGTGGCTCATCTTTTGGCTCTCGAATTGCAATAAAATGCGCGTCGGGCAGCGCAGGGATGGAATTGAGTTAAGCGATCGGCAACATAACTCGAAGACAAGGCCCGAGCAGAAATTCGACGAGGTGGCGCGAGCTGCCGATGCGGACGAAGCGCGCAGATTTTATAGCTGGCCGCAACAAAAATGCAAATATGTGAACGGCGCCGTCACAACTCGCAGACGGCGATTTTTTTGCAGCCGAATGTCAGCCTGGAATCGAGCCAAATAAAATGTCACAAAATGTAACTATTGAAGCCGTTGCCATGGACGGTTTGGACGGCGCGCGGTACGCGCACTGAGCGGATGATCTTTATTACGCTGTTCCTGTATTTCGCGCTGATGGTCGCGATTGCGGCCATTCTGCTGCTGCCGGACGTGCGCGAGCGCGTGCTGCTGGCCGCGCGCACGCAATGGCAGCGGCTCAGTATCCATGCCAGCGCGGCAAGCCAGCGCTCGGCCGGAACCCTACGAACGTCGGCTTCCCAGGCAGCCGATTCGATGGAAGCATTGCGCGCCTTCGTTGCGCGCCGAAAGGTCTTTCTGCTGTGCGCGGCGGGCGTTGTCGCGACCCCGCCGATCGTTGCCCTCGCCTTGCGACCGAAACTGCTGTTCGAGTACGATGACGCGCTGCGCGAGCCGGACCAGAAGATTTCCGCTTTATTGAATGGCGAACGCCTGGTTCCGCCGGCGCCATTGCCGCCCGAGGTATTCACCACGCAGGAAGTCGAACGGATTCGCCCGACCATTCGCGAAGCCAGCCGCAATTGGGATCTGCTCGACGCCGATTTCCGTCAGCGCCTGCTGCTGGTCTACAAGATCATGCGCGACGAGCATGGCTATGAAATGGCGCTGCTGGAGGGCTATCGCAGTCCGGAGCGCCAGGCCAGGCTGGCCGCGATGGGCATGCATGTCACAAAGGCGGGCGCCTATCACAGTTACCATCAGTTCGGCCTGGCCGCGGACAGCGCCTTCTATCGCGACGGCAAGCTGGTGATCAGCGAAAAGGATCCGTGGGCAATGCGCGGATACGAGTTGTATGGGCAAATCGCCGAGTCCGCGGGGCTGACCTGGGGCGGGCGCTGGAAGATGATGGATCTTGGGCACGTCGAGTTGCGCCGGCCCGGCGTGCTCGGCAAGAAGCCCGGCTAGCGTGCGATGTGCGGGGGCATGGCGCACGCAACGGCGGCCAGCGAAAGCAGGCCGCGAATCGGTAGCTGGTGGCGGGATCGCCCTTCTCAGTCGAGAGAACAACAATGACACGGCCATTTATCGTATTGGGTGACAAGACCGACCACGGCGGCGTCGTGATCAGCGCCTCGGGCACCACGTCGACCAACGGCAAGGGCATCGCCTGCGTCGGCGATCGCGTGACCTGCCCGAAGTCCGGTCATGGCGAAACCACCATCGTCACCGGCGATTCGACCGTGATCATCGATGGCCGCGCCGCTGCCCGCCACGGCGACAAGACGGCATGCGGCGCGACGCTGCTGTCCAGCCAGGGAGTCACCGGCAGCGCGTAAGCCGAGCGCGCCCTTCCGCTGCTGCGCTTCCTGTGCCGACCCTCCCCGACACCATGCTCGCACGCCTGTTCCGTTCCGGCCTGATCCTGTTCGCCGTCTTCGCGCTGGTCTGGACCGCGACGATCCTGTGGTGGCAATCGATCCATCGGATGCCGACCACGACCGATATCGTCACCCATCTGCTCCTGCTGCCGGCCGGCATGGTTGCCGGCTATCTGGTCATCCGCCGCGCGCTGGACGGCATTCGCCGCAATGTCGCGGCCGCGGTCAGCACGCCGGCGGCCGCCGCGCAAGACGGCGGGGACTCGGCCGACGGCGCCGTGCCCGACGACGACCCCACCCGCGGTTGGCGCGCGCTGGTGTTGGGCGCTGCCCTGCATACCGCCAAGGGCGGCGACACGGCCGCCACCGCCGCAGCCACCGCCGAGCAGCAGCGGCCGGACGTCGTCGACGTGCTGGGCGATGGCATGCCGATCTTCGCCGCGCCTGCCGAGGACATCGATGTCGATGGCACGCGCGAGGCGCTGGAGCAGGCCTTCGCCGAGCTGCCGTGGAATGACGAGGCCGTGCGCACCGTCGCGCTGGCCAGCGATGTGGCCGAGCGGCTGGTGGCGCAGGTGCTGGAGCAATATCCCGGCCTGTATTTCCCTGCCGCCGATGAGACAACCACGGCGCCGCAGGCCGAAGAGCCCCCGCGGCTGGTGCTGACGCTGCTGCTGCCGGAGCGCTGGCAGGCGCCGATGGCGGCGGCCGCCGGCCAATATGTGCGCGGCCGCCTGACCGGGCTGTGGCCGGTCGAACGGATCTCGATGGAGACGCTGACCGCCAAGGGCGACGGCGATGCGATGGTCCAGGTCGATCGCGCAATCCTTGCGCTGCATCGCGAACCGACGCACGAACTGCGCGGCGTGATCGCGGCGGATTCGCATATCGGTGCCGAAGCGATCGACCGGCTGCGCGCAACCAACCGGCTGTTCAGCGCCCAATGCGAGCACGGCGTCGCGCCCTCCGAGGCGGCGGCGGGCATCCTGCTGTATCCGCCGCAGGGACCGCTGGCCGCGATGCTCGCGCAGGACGCGCCGCCGGCGTCGATCGGTCGCGCCACGCTGACGCGGCTCGATGCGCCGACGCCCGACAAGGGCCAGCCGCGCACCGCGGCGCTCGATCAGGCCATTGCGCAGACCGTGGCGCTGCTGGCCGAGCCGGCTGGCGACGCGAAGACGAAAGACGACGACCAGGCAGAACCGGCCGCCGAACCTGCGCCGGCGCCCCAACCGGTTGTGGTCACCGCAGACATCAGCCCGCATCCGGTCCGCACCGTCGAACTGGCGCGGGTGTTCTCCGAACGCTTTGGCGAACTCGACGTCAGCGCGGACCTGCTGGCGGTCGGCACCGCCTGTGGACACACCGGCAATGCCGGCGCGCTGCTGGCGATCGTGCTGGCGCATCAGCAGTGCGCCGAGCGCGGCGGCCCGGCACTCGCACTGACCGCGGCCGATCCGCAGCAGCGCGGCGCGATCGCGGTATTGCCGCCGGCCACCACCTAGCGGCCATCCGCCCCAAGCCAGAACACGCACGAGCTCGCATCAAGCCCAAGCACAAGAACCAGCACACGCATTCGCAAACCGCAGGCCACCATGCATCGATTCCTCAGTTTCCTAACCAACACGCGCACGCTGTCCGTGATAGGCGTCGTCGCGCTGACGCTCTTCCTGCTGCTGGCGGCCGATACCTTCGAGGTGGGGCTGACCTGGGTCGGCATCGTGCTCGGCCTGCTGGTGGTCGCGTGGCTGATCGCCTTCGCATGGCGTCACTATCGCGCACGGCAAGCCAGCGGCAAGCTCGGCGCACTGCTGGAACAGCAGGCCAATGCGGCGGCCCAGGAAGCGCCGCAGGAAAAGCGCGGCGAGGTCGAGGCGCTGCGCACGCGGCTGGTCGATGCGGTCAAGACCATCAAGACGTCCAAGCTCGGCCAGCTGTCGGGCAACGAGGCGCTGTACGAGCTGCCCTGGTACATCGTGATCGGCAACCCCGCCGCGGGCAAGAGCACCGCGGTGCTGAACTCGGGCCTGCAGTTCCCGTTCGCCGACAAGAACAACGCGATCATCCACGGCATCGGCGGCACGCGTAATTGCGACTGGTTCTTCACCACCGAGGGCATCCTGCTCGATACCGCGGGCCGCTATTCGGTGCACGAGGAAGACCGCAAGGAATGGCTGGGCTTCCTGGACCTGCTCAAGCGCTACCGTCCGCGCGCGCCGATCAACGGCATCGTGGTCACCGTCAGCATTCCGGAGCTGACGCAGAACCGTCCCGAGTTCGCGATCCAGCTGGCCAAGAACCTGCGCCAGCGCGTGCAGGAACTGACCGAGCGGCTGGAGGTGTTCGCGCCGGTCTACGTGATGTTCACCAAGGCGGATCTGATCACCGGCTTCACCGAGTTCTTTGGCGACAGCGACAAGCACGAGCGCGACCGCGTCTGGGGCGCTACCCTGCCCTTCGAGCCGGGCGAAAAGCGCGATGCCGCCGCGATGTTCGACGAGCGTTTCGACGAGCTGTACGACGGGCTGAAGGAAATCAGCGTGGCGCAGATCGCGCAGCACCGCAACGGCAAGCTGTCGCCGGGGCTGCTGAGCTTCCCGCTCGAGTTCGCGTCGATCAAGCCGGCGCTGCGCGCCTTCCTGGTGACGCTGTTCGACGAGAACCCGTTCCAGTACAAGCCGGTGTTCCGCGGCTTCTATTTCACCAGCGCGGTGCAGGAGGCGAGCACTACCAGCGCCTCGGCCGAACGGATTGCCCGCCGCTTTGGCCTGAAGCTCGACAGCGCCGCCCATAGCCGCGAGGTGTTCTCCAAGAACGGCTTCTTCCTGCGCGACCTGTTCTCCAAGGTGGTGTTCGCCGACCGCAAGACGGTCCGCCAGTTCTCCAGCCCGGCCAAGACGCGGATGCGCTTCGTCACGTTCTTCGGGCTGGTGCTGGCGCTGGGCCTGCTGCTGGGCGGCTGGACCTGGTCGTTCATCGGCAACCGCCAGCTGACCGCCAATGTGCAGGCCGACCTCGACAAGATCGTCAAGCTGCAGCAGAACCGCATCGACCTGCAATCGCGGCTGGAGGCGCTGGATATCCTGCAGGACCGCATCGAGCAGCTGGAGCGCTTCCGCGCCGACCATCCGATCGCGCTGTCGCTGGGCCTCTATCAGGGCGATACGCTGCAGCACAAGCTGCTCGACGAGTATTACAACGGCCTGCGCCAGGTCATGCTGAAGCCGGTCGGCACGTCGATCGAACGCTTCCTCGCCGAAGTCAACGCGCATCCGGACCAGCTCGCACAGAACGTGCGGGCGCCGGCGGCCAATGGCGCCGTGGTGCCGGCTGCCGCGCAAGCCGGTACGACCGCAGCCGCCAGTGCGGCCGCCGTCAATCCCGCCGCCCCCACTGCCACCGCCACCGCTGCGGCGGCGCCTTCCGCGGCCGACATGACGGCCGCGCTCAATACCGAGTCGCCGAACGCGAAGCGCTATGCCGACGCCTCGCCGACCAATGTCGAGGACGCCTACAACGCGCTGAAGACCTATCTGATGCTGGCGGACAAGCGCCATGTCGAGGTCGCGCATCTGACCGACCAGGTCACGCGCTTCTGGCGCGGCTGGCTCGAGGAGAACCGCGACAACATGCCGCGCGAGCAGCTGATCCGCGCGGCCGAGCGCAACATCTCGTTCTACCTGGCCCGCGTCAACGACGACAACTGGCCGCTGCTCGAAAGCAATCTGTCGCTGATCGACCAGACCCGCGAGAACCTGCGCCGCGTGGTGCGCGGCATGCCGGCGCGCGAGCGTGCCTACGCCGAGATCAAGGCACGCGCGGCGACGCGCTTCGCGCCGATGACCGTGGCCCGCATCGTCGGCGACGCCGGCGCGACGGTGGTCACCGGCAGCTACGCGGTGCCCGGCACCTTCACGCGGGAAGCCTGGCTGCAATACGTGCAGCCGGCCATCCGCGAGGCGGCCAGCAAGGAGCTGCAAAGCAAGGACTGGGTGCTGAACGTCGCCGCCCGCGACGACCTGACGCTTGAGGGAAGCCCCGAGCAGATCCAGAAGACGCTGGTGTCGATGTACAAGAACGAATACGCGAAGGAGTGGCAACGCTTCATGCAGGGCGTCGCGGTACAGGAATTCAAGAGCTTCGATCAGGCCGTCACCGCGATGAACCTGCTCGGCGATCCGGTCAATTCGCCGATCCGCAAGCTGTTCGACGCCGCCTACGAGCAGACCTCGTGGGATAACCCGTCGATCGTCAACGCGGGCCTGAAGCAGGCCAAGACCGGCGTGATCGAATGGTTCAAGCGCTGGGTCTCGCGCGGCACGCCGTCGGGCGTCAGCGTCAATGTCGACAGCGCGAGCCTCGCCTCCTCGTCCGAAGCCGGCAACATCCCGATGGGGCCGGTCGGCAAGGAGTTCTCGGGCCTGGCCAAGATCGCCGTGATGCGCGACAACAATTCGCTGCTGCGCGGCTATATGGAGACGCTGTCGAAGGTCCGCACGCGCTTCAACACCATCAAGAACCAGGGCGATCCCGGCCCCGGCGCACGCCAGCTGATGCAGCAGACGCTGGACGGCAACGGCTCCGAGCTGGCCGATGCGCTCAAGTATGTCGACGAGCAGATGCTGACCGGCATGACCGACAGCCAGCGCCAGACGCTGCGTCCGCTGCTGGTGCGGCCGCTGCTGCAGTCGTATGCGGTGACGATCCGCCCTGCCAGCGTGGAAATCAACAAGGTGTGGAACGCGCAGGTCTACCAGCCGTTCATGCAGACGCTGGCGACCAAGTACCCGTTCGCGTCGGACGCCAAGATCGAGGCCAGCGCGGCTGAGATCGGCCAGGTGTTCGGTCCGGACGGCGCCATCGCCAAGTTCGCCGGCACCACCATCGGCCCGCTGTCGGTGCGCCGTGGCGACATGATCGCCGCGCGGACCTGGGGCGACCTGGGCGTGACCTTCGCGCCGGAGTTCACCACCAACTTCACACGCTGGATCGCGCCGCTGACCGGCGGCGCGGCGGCCGGGGCCGGCGGTGCCGCCGCTGCGGCCCCGCAGACGGTGTTCCAGATCCTGCCGTCGCCGGCGGCCGGCACCACCGAGTACACGATCGAGATCGACGGCCAGCAGCTGCGCTATCGCAATACGCCGCCGCAGTGGACCAACTTCGTCTGGCCCAATCCGCAGGGCACGCCGGGCGCGCGCATTACCGCGACGACCTTCGATGGCCGTACCGTCGAGGTGCTCAGCGAACCTGGCCGCTTCGGCCTGGAACGGCTGATCGCCACAGCCTCGCGCAAGCGTCGTCCGGATGGGGCGTTCGAACTGTCGTGGACGCAGGGCGGCACCACGGTCGCGGTGGCGCTGCGCATCGTCAGCAGCCCGCAGACCACCACGGCCGCCGCGGACTCGCCGCAGGGACAGGGTCTGCGCGGCCTGAAGCTGCCGCCGGCGATTGCGGACGCGTCGGCGCCTGTCAGCACGACCGAGGCGGCACAGCCCGCCGCATCGGCACCGGTTGCGCAATCCGGCGCGCCCGTCGTGCAATCCGGCGCCACCGTGCGTGCAGGAGGTGCGCAATGAGCCAGGCAGCGCAATTGCAGCTCGCGTACTTCGGCAAGCTTCCGTCGAGCGGGGATTTCGTCAAGAGCCCGAACCAGACCCAGCTGCTCGATACGCTCGATCGCTGGCTGTCGCAGGCGATGGAGATGCTGGCCGAGGATCCGGGCTGGAAGACCGTCTACGACGCGTGGCAGCCGGTCCAGTTCGCCTTCCTCGGTTCGCAGAGCCGGCTGGCGATCGCCGGCACGGTGATGGCCAGCAACGATCAGTCGTCGCGCCGCTTCCCCTTCCTCGCCGCCGCCGCGCTGGAGATCGACCAGCCGCTGCCGTTCATCGCGCGCAGCCCGCTGGCGCTGACCCGGCTGTGGACGCGCGCCAGCCAGCAGATGCAGGAACTGGTTTCCGCCGCCGATCCGGCCGAAGGGCTGCGCAATCTGGCGCAGACCCAGTTCGCGGTCGAGATCGGCGCGGGCGCGCAGGCCTACGATGCCAGCTTCAAGGACTTCATCGAATTCCAGACGGTAGCTGGCCTGGAGCAGATGCTGCGCGCCGACGGGCAGACGCTGTGCCTGCGCCGCACGCTGGTCGCGCTCGGCATCCTGCTCGAACCGGTGATGAGTGCCGGCACCTCGCGGCTGGACAAAGGCTTGACGCTGCCGTTGCCGTCCGATCCGGTCTATCGCAGCCTGGTCGCCAGCTTCTGGCTCGACCTGGTGTCGGGCTTCCTGAAGCGCGGGGACTTCGAGCTGTCGCTGTTCCTGGGCCGCGTGGGTAACGAGGGTGCAAGACAAGGCGGCCGCAGCGAACGCCTGGTGATCGGCTTCAACGGTGCCTCGTCGCGCACGCTGCACGGCATCATGTCGCCGCTGGCGTACGGCGAAGTCAATATCGACATCGACGACCCGCAGTGGGTGGACCAGCATGCCGGCTCGCGCTACGGCGTGGCCAAGCTGGCCAGCTATCTCGAGCAGCCGCAGCTGTCGCTGCGCGCGGCGCTCGACACCTTCCGCGAAGTCTTCATCGGAGAATGATCATGCGTTCGGTTTTCCCGGCCTGCCGCGCTGTTGCGCTGGCGACGGCCCTGACCTGGCTGCTGGCGGCGCCCGCCTCCGCCCAGACGTCTGCCGGCGCGGAGGCGGCGGCGGGCCGCGTGGTGGCCGGCGGCGCGGTGCCGGACGAGGCGACCAAGGCCGAGGTGCTCGCACGGCTGCGCGAGCTGTATGGCGCGGCCAATGTGGTCGACCAGATCGAGGTGGGCGGCGTGGTGTCGCCGCCGAACTGGACCGCGAACGTGCAGAAGGTGCTGTCGCCGCAGATCAAGCAGGTCAAGCGGGGCCAGCTGAGCATCGACGGCACGCAGATCGCGCTCTATGGCGACGTCGCCGACGAGGGGCAACGGCAACAGCTTGCCACGATGATGTCCAGCGGACTGGGGCAGAACTACACGATCAAGAACGGTCTGCGCGTGCCGGCCTCGGGCCAGGATCTGCTGGACCGTACGCTGGCGAACCGGATCATCGAATTCGAGACCGGCAGCGCCACGCTGACGCCGAAGGGCCGCGTCATTCTCGACGAGATGGCGGCGGTGCTGCCAAAGCTGTCGGGACGCAAGATCGAGATCGTCGGCCACACCGACAATTCGGGCAGCCGCGCGCTCAATCTGGCGCTGTCGCAATCGCGCGCGGAGACGGTCAAGAGCTATCTGGCCGGCAAGGGCATCGAGCCGTCGGTGCTGTCTGCGGTCGGCGTGGGACCGGATCAGCCGATCGCACCGAACGACAAGGAAGAGAACCGGGCGCGCAATCGGCGCATCGAGTTCAGGGCGAGCCAGTAAGGCGTTGATCGACGATTTGCTTGTCGTCCCCACGCAGGCGGGGACCCAGTGGCTTGATCCATTGCTGGCAGCCGTGCAGGTCGCTGGGTCCCCGCCTGCGCGGGGACGACAGGTTGTTGGCTGCGCGGCGGGCTGACTCAGCTGCTGGAATCGCTCTCCGCGTCCGGCATCACGCCCAGCAACTCCTCGATCTGCGACAACGTCGCATCGTCCTTCACGACGGTGCGCAGCCACGCGTGCAGCGGCATCTCGCCCCACTTGGCGGCGCGCGCGGCGAGATAGGCGACCGGGCTGTGCGGCTCGGTACGGCGGAAGAAATCGGCGACTTCGCGCAGTTGCGCCAGGGCCTGCTGACGCGTGCGGATCGGACCGCCGGCCGCGGCGGCACCCTGCCCGACCGCTGCCGGCGCTTCGACACGGCCGACGGCCGTCGGCGCAGCTGCCTGCTGCGCGTCGCCGGCGACAGTGGCGGGTGCGGCGGGCTTGCCGACAAAGCGCTCGACCAGCGCCCGCACCGCTTCCAGCGCCTCGCGCGCCTGCCGGAAGCTCGGCGCATGCTCGCCGGCCTTGACGTCCAACACATCGCTGAGCCTTGCCAGCGCCTGCTGGCACGACACGACGTCCTGCAGCAGCGCGACATGGAATTCGGCCGGCGTCGCCTTGCGCGCGGCCTCGAACGCTTCCTGCGTGACCTTGCCCTCGGACAGTTCGTCGGCGTGGTCCGGATCGCGGCGGATCGCCTCGGTCAGCGCGGTCGCGACCTCCCAATCGACATAGCCATAGCCGCCGGCGGCCTCTTCGACCAGCGCAATCTCGCGGATCAGCTGGCGCGAGCGCGTGGCTAGCCACGCCACGCTGCCGGTGCGATATTCAAGGTCTTCCTCGTCGGCACGCGGATGCAGGCCGCTCCAGAACGACTCGCACAGCTGCGCCGTCACCGTATAACCGTCGCGCAAACCCGCAAACCCTCTTGTCTTGGCCAGCGCCTCGGTCAGCCACACCGCCAGCCGCAGATCCTTGGTCCGCTCGGACAGCAGCCGCGTCGACAGGTCGACCACCTGGCGCCAGTCCGCCTCCTTCAACTCGGTCACCCACTCGCCTTGATCCAGCGAAGGATCGTCGAAACGGCGCGCCTCCTGAATGCGGTCGAATTCGGCCGAGAACAACAGATCCTCGCCGCAAGGGTCGTCGCCCGAAACAGGTTGCAGCAAACGGTCGAAGGAAAGAGTCGCCATGTCAGCCCGCAGAAAATGGAATGGCGGGTAGTTTAGCGCCTGCCGCTTCGGCGGCCAAACATGGGGCCCGACAACGCAAAAAGGCCCGCATCACGCGGGCCTTTCTGCTTCAAACCAACCTCAACCGGGAAACCTTACCCCACCCACTTCCGCGCATTGCGGAACATGCGCATCCACGGGCTGGCGCCGTCGGGGATCTGCTTCCAGGCGTCGGGGGCCCAGCTCATCGTGGCGGTGCGGAACACGCGCTCCGGGTGGGGCATCAGCACGGTGAAGCGGCCGTCGACCGTCGTCACCGAGGTGATGCCGTCCGGCGAGCCGTTCGGGTTCAGCGGGTAGGTCTGCGTCACCGCGCCGCGGTTGTCGACGAAGCGCAGCGATACGTCGACCTTGCTCTTGTCGCCCTGCTGCGAGAAGTCGGCATAGCCCTCGCCGTGCGCGACGACGATCGGGATGCGGCTGCCTTCCATGCCGGCGAAGAAGATCGACGGCGACTGCTGGACCTCGACCGTGACGAAGCGCGCTTCGTACTGCTCGCTCTGGTTGCGGGTGAACTTCGGCCACGCGCCAGCGCCCGGGATGATCGGCGCCAGATTGCTCATCATCTGGCAGCCGTTGCAGACGCCCAGCGCGAAGGTGTCGGTGCGGTTGAAGAAGGCCGCGAACTGCTCGGCCATCGCGCCGTTGAACAGGATGGTCTTGGCCCAGCCTTCGCCGGCGCCCAGCACGTCGCCGTAGCTGAAGCCGCCGCAGGCGACGAAGCCGACGAAGTCGTCCAGCTTCGCGCGGCCCGCGATCAGGTCGCTCATATGGACGTCGTAGGTATCGAAGCCTGCGCGGTCCATGCTGTAGGCCATCTCGATCTGCGAGTTGACGCCCTGCTCGCGCAGGATCGCCACGCGCGGCCGGGCGCCGCTGGCGATGAACGGCGCGGCGATGTCCTCGGCCGGATCGAACGTGAGGCTCGGCGTGATGCCGGGATCGGCGGCGTCGAGCAGCAGCTCGTATTCGCTGTCGGCGCAGGCGGGGTTGTCGCGCAGCCGTGCGATGCGCCAGCTGACCTCGCTCCAGACACGTTGCAGCTCGGCGCGCGGCGCGCCGAACACCTTCTTCGCGTCGCGGTAGATCTCGATCTGGTCGCTGCCATTGGGCTTGCCGACCACATGGCTGCAGGCGGACAGGCCGGCCTCGCGCAGCGCGGCGAACACGGCGTCGCGGTCTTCCAGCTTGACCTGGATCACCGCGCCCAGCTCCTCGGAGAACAGTGCACGCAGCGTCTGGTCGTTGCGGCGCTCGGCGATCTGCTGGGCCCAGTTCTTGGCGTCGCCGTAGTCCTGTTCCTGCGTCGGATCGAGCGTCAGCATGTCGACGTTCAGCGACAGGCCGCAATGGCCGGCAAACGCCATCTCGGCCAGCGTCGCCATCAGGCCGCCGTCCGAACGGTCGTGGTACGCCAGCAGCTTGCCCTCGCGGTTCAGCCGCTGGATCGCGTTGAAGAAGTTGCGCAGATCCGCCGCGTCGTCGACATCGGGAACGCTGTCGCCGACCTGTTGCGTGACCTGCGCGAGGATGCTGCCGCCCAGGCGGTTCTTGCCGCGGCCCAGGTCGATCGCGATCAGCACGGAATCGCCCAGATCGGTGCGCAGCTGCGGCGTCAGCGTGCGATCGACGTCGTCGACGGCGGCGAACGCCGAGATGATCAGCGACACCGGCGCGACCACTTCCTTGGCCACGCCCGCATCGTCCCACTTGGTGCGCATCGACAGCGAATCCTTGCCGACCGGAATGCTGATGCCCAGCGCCGGGCACAGCTCCATGCCGACCGCACGCACCGTGTCATACAGCTTCGCATCCTCGCCCTCGACGCCGCAGGCGGCCATCCAGTTGGCCGACAGCTTGACCTTGCCGAGGTCCTTGACCGGCGCGGCGGCCAGATTGGTCAGCGCCTCGCCGATCGCCATGCGGCCCGATGCGGGCGCGTCGATCACGGCCAGCGGCGTGCGCTCGCCCATCGTCATCGCCTCGCCGGCCTTGCCCTGGTAGTCCAGCGTGGTGACCGCGACATCGGCCACCGGCACCTGCCACGGGCCGACCATCTGGTCGCGTGCGTTCATGCCGCCGACGCTGCGGTCGCCGATCGTGATCAGGAAGGACTTGCTGGCCACCGTCGGGTGGCGCAGCACGTCGCGCACCGCCTGATCCAGCGCGATGCCGGTGACATCCACCGCCGGCAGCGATTGTTCGACCCGCTTGACGTCGCGATGCATGCGCGGCGGCTTGCCGAGCAGCACGTCCATCGGCATGTCGACGGCGTAGTGTTCCTTCAGCGCCTGGTCGACGCTGGCATCGACCAGCTGCAGCTGCTTTTCCTCGGTCGCCACGCCGACTACCGCGAACGGCGAGCGCTCGCGTTCGCACATCGCGGCGAAGCGCGGGAAGCTGTCCGGCGCGATCGCCAGCACATAGCGCTCCTGCGATTCGTTGCACCAGATCTCGGCCGGCGACAGGCCGGACTCTTCCAGATGGATCTGGCGCAGCTCGAAGCGCGCGCCACGGCCGGCGCCATCGACCACTTCGGGGAAGGCATTGGACAGGCCGCCCGCACCGACGTCGTGAATCGACAGGATCGGGTTCTCGTCGCCGAGCTGCCAGCAGGCGTTGATCACTTCCTGCGCGCGCCGCTCCATTTCCGGGTTGCCGCGCTGCACCGAATCGAAATCGAGGTCGGCCGTATTGGCGCCGGTCGCCATCGAGCTGGCCGCGCCGCCGCCCATGCCGATGCGCATGCCCGGGCCGCCCAGCTGGATCAGCAGCGAACCGGCCGGCAGCGGCTCCTTGTGCGTATGCGAGGCGTCGATATTGCCGATGCCGCCGGCGATCATGATCGGCTTGTGGTAGCCGCGCACGGTGCCGCCGACGTTCTGCTCGTAGACGCGGAAATAGCCGCCCAGGTTGGCGCGGCCAAATTCGTTGTTGAAGGCGGCGCCGCCGAGCGGACCTTCGATCATGATCTGCAGCGGCGAAGCGATGCGCTCCGGCTTGCCGGTCACCGCGGGACGCTCGTCGGGATTGCGGAAGGCCAGCGGCTGGGCGGCATCGCGCGCGTTTTCCCAGGGCTCCACCGCGTCGGGCAGCATCAGGTTGGACACCGTGAAGCCGGTCAGGCCGGCCTTGGGCTTGGCGCCGCGGCCGGTCGCGCCCTCGTCGCGGATTTCGCCGCCGGCGCCGGTCGACGCGCCGGGGAACGGCGAGATCGCGGTCGGGTGGTTATGCGTCTCGACCTTCATCAGCGTATGGGTCAGCGCCTGATGGCGGCCATACTGGTGGGCGTCGCCGCGCGGGAACCAGCGTTCGGCGACATCGCCCTCCATCACCGCCGAGTTGTCCGAATACGCGACGATCGAACCCTGCGGGTTCAGCTGGTGCGTATTGCGGATCATCGCGAACAGCGACTTGTCCTGTTGCTCGCCGTCGATCGTCCACGTGGCGTTGAAAATCTTGTGGCGGCAGTGCTCGCTGTTGGCCTGCGCGAACATCATCAGTTCGACGTCGGTCGGATTGCGGCCCAGCTTCGCGTAGGCATCGACCAGATAGTCGATCTCGTCGTCGGACAGCGCCAGGCCCATCGCGACATTGGCCTCGGCCAGCGCGGCGCGGCCGCCCGCCAGGTCGATGAAGCGCAGCGGCTTGGCCGGCAGTTCCTCGAACAGTCCGGCCGCGGCGTCCCGCGTGGCGACCACGGTCTCGGTCATCCGGTCGAACAGCAGCGCGGCGACGGCATCGCGCGTCAGCGGATCCAGCGTCTTGCGCCCGCGCAGCAGGCCCTTCTTGCAGATCACCGTGAATTCGATGCCGCGCTCGATCCGGTGCACATGCGACAGGCCGCAGTTGTGCGCGATATCGGTGGCCTTGCTGGCCCACGGCGAAATCGTGCCGAAACGCGGGATCACGACGAAGCGGTCGCCCTCGGCCTGCTCGGCGAACGGCGCGCCATAGGTCAGCAGCGCGCGGATGCGGTCGGTATCGCCCTTGTCCAGCGGCTGGTCGGTGTCGACGAAGTGCAGGAACTGGCCGTGCACCGACTCGATGTCGGCGTCGATCTGTTGCAGGGCGGTGAGCAGGCGTTGCTGGCGGAAGGCCGACAGGGCCAATGCGCCGGGGAAGCACGAGAAATGCGCCATGATCTGAGCGGTCGGAGGGCGATGGAGGGTAAGACGGCGGCCGGGCCGCTGGCGCGGGGGTGGCGCCAGCCGGGGCAGTCCGGCGAAAACCGCTATTGTACCTTGCCGGGCGGCAATCCTTGCGGCGCAGCATCCCCCGGATCCGAGCCCTCCACGGGCAGCGGTGCGCCCCGATCAGTCGCCGTGCTGCCGGCCCCGGTGCGCCCTCCACATCACGCCGTTGTCACAACGCCCTGCTCCAATCCGCTTCTGACGGCCGTTGCGGCCCTTGCACGGCCGTTGACGGCAGGTTCCCTTCGGGACGCGCTCCCGAGCCACTCCAACGAGAACGAAAAGACATGGACAGAAGGCGATTTCTGAAGCTGGGCGGCTTCATCACGGTGTCGGCGGCCACGGCGGGCGGGCTGGCGGCATGCGGCGGCGACGACCATCCGGACGGCCAACCCGACACCGGCACGCCGGCCGTGCCGCCGGCCTCCGGCGCAAACTGGAAGTTCCCGCAGAGCGTGGCGTCTGGCGATCCGAAGCCGGACGGCATCCTGCTGTGGACCCGCGTCGTGCCCGCCAACGTCGACGATGCCGCGGCGGCGAGCCTTGACGCCAGCTTTTCGATCCAGCTGCGCGTGACGGCCGCCGACAACGCCGGCGCGCTCGGGACCGCCGCCGCGCTCGCCGGCACCGCGGTCGTCGATGCCGCCATCCCGGTCGCCGGCGCCTACGACTGCACGGTGCGCCACAAGATCACCGGTCTCGATGCCGGCCGGACGTACTACTACCAGTTCACTGCCGGCGAGGTCCGCTCGCGCGTCGGGCGGTTCCGCACCGCGCCCGCGGCCGATGCCGACGTGTCGCAATTGCGCCTCGGTTTCCTCAGCTGCCAGGACTGGAGCATCAACCACTGGGGCACGTTCGAGGCGCTGGCGGCCGAGGACCTGGATTTCGTCGTCCATCTGGGCGACTACATCTACGAAACAGTCGGCGAGGACTTCCAGACCGGTGCGGTCGAAAGCCTGCACACCCCGCTCGCGCTGCCGGACGGCACCTTCAAGAACGGCAGCGGCGGCGCGAAGTACGCGACCACGCTGAACGACTACCGCTACCTGTACAAGCGCTACCGCAGCGACCCGCGCCTGCAGGCGGTGCACGAGCGCTTCGCCATGGTCGCCACCTGGGACGACCACGAGTTCAGCGACGACTGCTGGGGCGATGCGGAGACCTACAACGCTGCAGGCAACGGCATCGAGCAGCACCAGCCCGCGCGCCGGCGTGCCGCCAGCCGTGCCTGGTTCGAATTCATGCCGGCCGACATCGTGTTCGACGAGAAGCAGGATGGCATCCATGCGATCCGCATCTATCGCGAGCTGCGTTTCGGCAAGCTCGCCCATCTGGTGATGACGGACGAGCGGCTGTACCGCACCGACCACGTGCTGCCCGAAGCGGCGATCAATCCGGCGACCGGCGCGCCGCTGGGCAGCATCGGCGCCCGCTACATGGTGCCGGCGGCGACGCTGGCCGCCGCCGAGGCGGCCAAGATGGCCGCCGCCGGATCCGCCGACCCGCTGGCGCTGACGTCGATCCTCGGCAACGACCAGCGCAACTGGTGGCGCGACACGATGGCGCGCTCGCCGGCAATCTGGAAGCTGTGGGGCAACGAGGTCTCGCTGCTGCGCATGGGCATCGATGGCAGCAACGCCATCGCGACGCTGGTCGCGCTGCAGGCGGTCGGCACGCTGTCGGCCAGCATCCAGGGCGCGCTGACCTCGACCGGCGGCAATGTGCCGGTCGCCGCGGCGGTGGTCGCCGCTGTGTCGGCCGGCGCCGCGCAGTCCACCGCGGCCACGGCGGCGCAGGCGATCGCGATGGCCGATGCCGCCGCGGGCGACAAGTCCGGCAGCGCCATCGCGGCCGGACTGACCACCGCGCAGGCCGCGATCGCGGTGCTGGCTTTCGAACAGGCCAAGGGCGCTGCCGCCGGCGGCGTTGCGGCGCAGATCGGCGCCGCCGCGCAGGCCATCGCCTTCGGCCATGTGAAGCCTGACGTGCTCGCCAGGCGCGAGCAGTCGGCCTTTATCCCGACCGCGCAGAAGGCCGCGCTGGCTCCGTTCTTCCAGCGCTTCCTGCTGAACGCCGACCAGTGGGACGGCTTCAACGCCGAACGCAAGGCGCTGATGCGGCATCTGGCGGACAACGGCATCCGCAATGTGGTGGCGCTGACCGGCGACATCCATGCGTTCTACGCCGGCACCGTGCACGACGATTACGATGCAGAGGGCGGCGGCACGCCGGTGATGGTCGATCTGGTGACGGCGGGCATCAGCTCGGACTCGTTCTTCTCGTATCTGAAGTCGGCGGTCGGCGCGCTGTCGGAGAGCCTGTCGACGCTGGTCTACCGCACGCTGTCCCTGCCGGTGCCGGCGCTGGGCAGCGAACCCGTACAGGTCGATATCAACCTGCTGGACCATACGCTGGTGCCGTCGGCGGTCACCGCCGCCACCGTGGCCGAATCGCTGCGGAACTCGCTGCGCGGCGCGCTGGCCGCACGCGGCGTGGCGGAGGGACAGCTCGATGCGACCACGGATGCGGTGCTGGCCGCGCTGCAGGCCGATGCGGGCTTCGTGCAGCAGATCGTGCCGCTATGCCAGCAACTGGCCGCGCTGCGCAGCAATCCCTGGCTGCAGTACGCCAATACCGACGCGCAGGACTATGCGGTGGTGACGGTCACGCCGGCCGCGCTGACCTGCGAGTTCAGGCAGGTCAACCGGCTGGTCGGCGGCAAGGCGCCGGCCGCGGTGGTGGCGCGAACGGTGAAGGCGACGGTGCCGCGGGATACGGCGGCGGTAACGATCGAGCGGTAGCGGTAGAGAGGGGCAACCCGCGCCCCTCCCCGCCTACGCGGTCCCGTATCCCCCACCCCCGGGCGTCTCGATCACGAACACATCCCCGACGCCCATCTCGGTTCGTGCCACATGCGGCAGCGTCTCCTCGCTGCCGTCGGCGCGGATCACGCGGTTGCGGCCCGTCGCGCCCGGCTCGCCTCCCGCCATGCCGAACGGCGCATGCACGCGATTGTTCGACAGGATCGACGCCGTCATCGGCTCGAGGAAACGCACCTTGCGCACGCCGCCATTGCCGCCGTGCCAGCGCCCCGCACCGCCCGATCCATGCCGGATCTCGTAGCTGTCCAGCCGTACCGGGAAGCGCCACTCCAGCACCTCGGGATCGGTCAGGCGCGAGTTGGTCATATGCGTCTGCACCACGTCGCAGCCGTCGAAGCCGTTGCCGGCGCCGCTGCCGCCCGAGATCGTTTCGTAGTACTGGTAGCGCGCGTTGCCGAACGTGAAATTGTTCATCGTGCCCTGGCTGGCGGCGACGACGCCGAGCGCGCCGTACAGCGCGTTGGTGATGCACGACGACGTCTCGACATTGCCCGACACCACCGAGGCCGGATAGCGCGGGTTGAGCATCGAACCCTCGGGAATCACCACATGCAGCGGCTTCAGGCAACCGGCGTTCAGCGGGATGTCCTGGTCGACCAGCGTGCGGAACACGTACAGCACCGCGGCCATGCAGACCGCGCGCGGCGCGTTGAAGTTATTCGGCAGTTGGTCCGAGGTACCGGTGAAGTCGACGGTCGCTTCCCTGCGCTGCCGATCGACTGTCACCTGCACGCGGATCTGCGCGCCATTGTCCAGCGGATAGGTGTAGCTGCCGTCCTTGAGCGCCGTGATCACGCGTCGCACCGCCTCCTCGGCGTTGTCCTGCACGTGACCCATATAGGCGCGCACCACCGGCAGGCCGAAGTGCGCGACCATCTTGCGTAGTTCCTCGACGCCCTTCGCGTTGGCCGCGACCTGGGCGCGCAGATCGGCCATGTTCTGGTCGGCGTTGCGGGCCGGATAGCGCGCGCCGGCCAGCAGCGCGCGCATGCCGGCGTCGTCCAGCACGCCGCCATCGACCAGCAGAAAGTTGTCGATCAGCACGCCCTCTTCCTCGACCACGGTCGAGTCCGGCGGCATCGAGCCCGGCGTGATGCCGCCGATATCGGCGTGGTGGCCGCGCGAGCCGACGTAGAACAGCACCTCCCTGCCGTCGGCATCGAACACCGGCGTGATCACCGTTACGTCCGGCAGATGCGTGCCGCCGTTGTACGGGTCGTTCAGCACATAGACGTCGCCGTCCTTCATCCGCCCGGCATTGCGCGCGATCACGGTCTTGATGCTCTCGCCCATCGAGCCCAGATGCACCGGCATATGCGGCGCGTTGGCGATCAGGTTGCCCTGGGCGTCGAAGATCGCGCAGGAGAAGTCGAGCCGCTCCTTGATGTTGACCGAGTAGGCGGTGTTCTGCAGCCGCAGCCCCATCTGCTCGGCGATCGACATGAACAGGTTGTTGAAGACCTCGAGCATCACCGGATCGGCCTCGGTGCCGATGGCGCGGCGCTGCGGCCGCGGCACGGCGCGCGTCAGCACCAGATGGTCCTGCTCGGTCAGCAGCGCCTGCCAGCCCGGTTCGACCACGGTGGTGGCGTTCTGCTCGGCAATGATCGCCGGACCGGCGAGCCGGTCGCCCGGGCGCAGCGTATCGCGGCGGTAGAGGCCGGTGTCGTGCCAGGCGCCGCCGCTGAACATGCGCACCGTCTCCGCCGGCCGCGGCGGGCCTTCGCGCGGCGCCAGTTCGGGCGGCCGCTCCTGCGGCGCCTGCGCGACGCCGACCGCCTCGACCGAGACCGCCTCGACGATCAAGCCCTTGTCCGGCATCAGGAAGGCATAGCGCTGCCGGTAGGCGGCCTCGAAGCCCGCCCGCATCGCGCCGGCGTCGCCGAACGGCACCACCAGCGCCGAATCGGTGCCCTCGTAGCGCAGATGGACCCGCCGCAGCACCTCGATGCGGCCGGCGTCCTCGCCCTGCTCCAGCAGCTCGTCGCGCGCCTGCTGCGCGAGCGCGTCGAGCCGCTGCGCCAGCATCGGCACCGCGGCCTCGTCCAGCTTCGCTTCGATCGACAGCTCGCGCATCGCCGTGCGGTCGGCCAGGCCCATGCCGTAGGCCGACAGCACGCCGGCCAGCGGATGGACGAACACGGTCTGCATGCCGAGCGCATCGGCCACCAGGCAGGCATGCTGGCCGCCGGCACCGCCGAACGTCGTCAGCGTGTAGCCGGTCACGTCGTGTCCGCGTTGCACCGAGATCTGCTTGATCGCGTTGGCCATGTTGCCGACCGCGATCTCGATGAAGCCCTCGGCGACCTGCTCGGGCGTGCGCCGGTCGCCGGTATGTTCGGCGATCTGCGCCGCCAGGTCCTCGAAGCGCGCGCCCACGGCATCGCGATCGAGCGGCGCATCCGCGCGCGGACCGAATACAGCGGGGAAATGCGCGGGCTGGATCTTGCCAAGCATCACGTTGCAGTCGGTCACCGCCAGCGGGCCGCCGCGCCGATAGCTGGCCGGCCCCGGATTCGCACCGGCGGAGTCCGGGCCGACGCGATAGCGGCTGCCGTCGAAATGCAGCACCGAGCCGCCGCCCGCCGCCACCGTATGGATGCTCATCATCGGCGCGCGCATGCGGACGCCGGCGACGCTGGTCTCGAACACGCGCTCGAAGTCATTCGGGTGCTTGCCGCTGAAGTGCGACACGTCCGTGGAGGTGCCGCCCATGTCGAAGCCGATGATGCGATCGAAGCCGGCGCGCTGCGAGGCGCGCACCATGCCGACGATGCCGCCGGCCGGACCGGACAGGATCGCGTCCTTGCCCTGGAAGCGATGCGCGTCGGTCAAGCCCCCGCTGCTCTGCATGAACTGCAGGTTCACGCCCGGCATCTCGCGCTCGATCTGTTCGACATAACGGCGCAGGATCGGCGACAGATAGGCGTCGACCACCGTGGTGTCGCCGCGCGGCACCAGCTTCATCAGCGGCGATACCTCGTGCGACACCGATACCTGCGCAAAGCCCAGTTCGCGCGCGATCCGCGCCGCGCGCGCCTCGTGATCGGAATGGCGGTAGCCGTGCATCAGCACGATCGCGACCGCGCGGATGCCGGCGGCCCGCACCCGCGTCATCTGTTCGCGCAGCGCGACCTCGTCCAGCGGCTGCACCACGTCGCCATGCGCGCCGATCCGTTCGTCGACCTCGACCACCTCGCGATACAGCAGCTCGGGCAGCAAGATGTTCAGGTCGAACAGCCGCGGCCGGTTCTGGTAGGCGATCCGCAGCGCGTCGCGATAGCCGCGCGTGATGAACAGCGCGGTCGGCTCGCCCTTGCGCTCGAGCAGCGCGTTGGTGGCCACCGTGGTGCCCATCTTCACCGCGGAAACCAGGCGCGGCGTGATCGGCTCGCCGGCGGCAAGGCCAAGCAGATGACGGATGCCGGCGACCGCCGCATCGGCGTATTGCTCGGGGTTCTCCGACAGCAGCTTGTGCGTGACCACAGTGCCGTCCGGACGCAGCCCGACGATATCGGTGAAGGTGCCGCCCCGATCGATCCAGAATTGCCAGCGCGGGCCGGTCGAAGGCGTTGGCGATGCGGCTTGCGATGCGAAAGAAGACACGCTGAACTACCTCGCGATAGGGATGGTTGTCTGTCGTCCCCCGCGCAGGCGGGGACCCAGTGGCTCGCGTGCTCCTGCAAGACGCTGGGCCCCCGCTTTCGCGTAGGCGATGTGATGGGGGCGCGCTACAGCGACGTCGCCGAGCGCGCCGCCTGCTCGTACAGTCCGGTCAGCACGCGCAGCAGCCGTGCCAGTTCGCCGATCTCGGCGTTCTCGGCGCTGCCCGGGGTCATATTGCTGGTCAGGCATTGCTCGCGGATTTCGCGATAGCGCGCGCACGCCTCGGTGCCTGCCGCGGTGGTGCTGTAGGTCGCCTCCTTGCCCACGCGCACGCCGGCGACCAGCCCCATGCCCTGCAGCTTCTTCAGCGAGTAGGTCACCAGGTGGGTGTCTTCGACATTCAGCACGAAGCAGATGTCGGCCAGCCGCTTGGCGCGCCCGCGGTGGTTGACGTGATGGAGCACCAGCACGTCGAGGAAGGTCAGGTCGCGCACGCCCGCCGCGCCCATGCAGCGCACGACCCAGCGGCTATAGGCGTTGTAAGCGGTGTTCAGGCCGAACTCGAATTCCGACAGCTCGGGACTGCGCGACGACACCAGATGGGCGGACGACACGATGCCGGCGCTGCTCGAACGAACGACCGCTTCGGCGGCCGCGGCCGACGCGGTACCGGCAGAGACAACATCGGCAGCGGCAATATCGTGAGAGGCAACATCGTCGCGGCGGCTCGGCTTTCGGGCCATGGGTGGCACTCCTGCAGAAGGACAGCGGAGAACGAACGGCGTCGTGCGTCGCGGAACGCAAGCGGAGACAAGGACGTGTAGGGATTTCCCGGGGGCCGCCGCGGCAATTTCAGCTTGACAGTTTATCGACAAATTATGAGCATGAGTACCCGGTAACGATGGGGATTGCGCGGCACCGAAACGACCGCTTCCGACTCGATTCGCGCACGAATTCTGGGCATCCGGCGGGGTTCGCACTGCCGCGGGGCAAGCGGCAAGCAGTACGGTCCCCATCATCGCCGTTCCCGACTTCGACCCACGCCCGAGCCCACTGCCCGGACACAGAGCCAGACCTTGTACCGATGACGACGCCTGCCGCGCTGCTCCCCGATATCGACACGCTGAACCGGCTGGCCCGCGAGGGCCGACTGTCGCGCGCTGCGCTGCTGCAGCAGGCCGAGGCCCGGGCGAAGGAGCCGGCGGCGCAAGCGGTATTCCTGCAGACCAGCTTCGATACCGCGGCCAGCGCGGCGCGGGCCGCCGATGCCGCGGCGCTGGCCGGCAAGCCGCTGCATCCGCTGGCGGGGCTGCCGGTATCGATCAAGGACCTGTTCGATATCGGCGGCGACGTCACGCGCGCCGCCTCGACGGTGCGCGCCGATGCCGCGCCCGCGACCGACGACGCGCCCGTGGTGGCGCGGTTGCGAGCGGTGGGCGCCGCGCTGGTCGGCCGCACCAACATGACCGAGTTCGCCTTCTCCGGCGTCGGCATCAACCCGCACTACGGCACGCCGGTCAATCCGCACGACACCGCGGTGCAGCGCATCTGCGGCGGCTCGTCGTCGGGCGCGGCGGCTTCGGTGGCGCTTGGCCTCGCCGTAGCGGCGCTGGGCAGCGATACCGGCGGGTCGATCCGCATTCCGGCCGCGCTGTGCGGGCTGACCGGTTTCAAGCCGACCGCGCGGCGCGTGCCGCTGGCCGGTGCCTTTCCGCTGTCGTTCTCGCTCGATACCGCCTGCGCGATGGCGCGCACCGTGGCCGACTGCGTGCTGGTCGACGGCGTGATCGCGGATCAGGCGTTGGTGCCCGTGCGCAAGGCCGCCGGCGCGCTGCGGCTGGCCGTACCGCGCCAGCTGCTGCTCGACGATCTCGACGAGACCGTGTCGCGCGCCTTCGATCGCGCGTTGGGACGACTGTCCGCCGCCGGCGTGCAGATCGAACATGTGGATCTGCCCGAGCTGCTGGAGCTGTCGACGCTGAACGCGCAAGGCGGCCTGACCGCGGCCGAGGCCTATGCGATCCACCGCGGCACGCTGTCGTCGCGGCGCACGCTGTACGACCCGCGCGTGGCGGCGCGCATCGACCGCGGCGCCGCGATCGGCGCGGCCGACTATGTCGATCTGGTGCGCGCCCGCGCCGCCTGGAGCGAGCGTGTGATGGCGCGGCTGGACGGCTTCGACGCGCTGGCCTGCCCCACCGTGCCGGTCATCGCCCCACCGATCGCGCCACTGGTCGCCGACGACGCGCTGTTTGCGCGCACCAATGCGCTGCTGCTGCGCAATCCCTCCACCATCAACTTCCTCGACGGCTGCGCGATCTCGCTGCCGTGCCACCAGTCCGACGAACTGCCGGTCGGACTGATGCTCGCGCATGGCCCGATGCGCGACGCGACGCTGCTGGGCACGGCGCTTGCATTGGAGGCCGTGCTCGCGCCCACGCCGCAGCAGGCCTGAGCCGGCGGGCGGACGACTAGCGGACGACTAGACGACTAGCGGACCACCTAGTGGACGACCCAGTGGACGAGCCACCGCTGGCGGCGCAAGATCCACGCACGCGTGCGCACCACGGATGCGCAACGACGCGGTAATGACACAACCAGGAGAGAAATGATGCAGCGCAAGGGATTGCTGAAGTCGATGTCTGCGTGCGGGCTGCTCGCCTGCGCCTTCGCGATGGCGCCGCTGGCGCAGGCCCAGGTCAAATGGGATCTGCCGACCGGCTATCCGGCCAACAACCCGCACACGGTCAACCTGGACCAGTTCGCCAAGGAGGTCAGCGCGGCCACGCAGGGCAAGCTCGCCATCACGCTGCATCCGAACGGTTCGCTGTTCAAGGCCAACGAGATCAAGCGCGCGGTGCAGAGCAACCAGGCCCAGGCGGGCGAGGTGCTGATGTCGCTGCTGGAGAACGAGAATGCGCTGTTCGGCGTCGATGCCGTGCCCTTCCTCGCCACCGGCTTCGATGCGTCGTACAAGCTGTGGCAGGCACAGCGGCCCGTGATCGATCGCCTGCTGGACCGCCAGGGCATCAAGCTGCTGTACGCGGTCGCGTGGCCGCCGCAGGGCATCTATGCGAAGAAGGAGATCCGCTCGGGCGCCGACATGAAGGGCCTGAAGTGGCGCGCCTACAATCCGGCCACCACGCGCATCGCACAGGCGGTCGGCGCCCAGCCGATGACGATCCAGGCCGCCGAGCTGTCGCAGGCGCTGGCCACCGGCGTGGTCGACAGCTTCATGTCGTCGGGCGCCACCGGCGTCGACAGCAAGGTCTGGGAGAGCCTGACGCACTTCCATACGGTCGACGCCTGGCTGCCGAAGAACATGGTGATCGTCAACAAGCGCGAGTTCGACAAGCTCGACAAGCCGTCGCAGGAGGCGCTGATCAAGGCCGCGCAGGCGGCCGAGACGCGCGGCTGGCAGCGGATGCGCGAATACACGCAGCAATCGCTGGACACGCTGGCCAAGAACAAGATGACCATCGTCAAGCCCACGCCGCAGCTGCAGGCCGACATGAAGAAGATCGGCGACGAACTGCTGGCCGAGTGGGAAAAGAAGGCCGGCCCCGACGGCAAGGAAATCATCGCGGCGTATCGCAAGTAAGGCGAACGGCGTGACGATGCCGGGCCAGGCTCGCCACGCCACCTCGCCGCCCCCGCGCAGGCGGGGGCCCAGCGTCTTGACGCAAGCCACTGGGTCCCCGCCTTCGCGGGGACGACAGCGATCCCCCGAAGTGGCACGGCTTCCCGCTTCCCTCTCCTCTAGCCTCCCGGACGCACCATGACTTCCCGCTTCCAGTGGTTCTACCAGGCGCTCGGCGCGCTGGCGGCCGTCTTCATCTGCCTGACGCTGCTGATCGAACTGGCCATCATCGTCGGGCGCTTTGCCCATTTCCAGATCGACGGCGGCGATGCCTATGCCGGCTATTTCATGGCCGCGGGGTCGTTTCTTGCGCTGGCCGCGACGCTGCGCCAGGGCGACCATATCCGCGTGACGCTGATCCTGCAGCGCCTGCACGGCAAGCCGCGCGTCTGGGTGGAGATCTTCTGCCTGGCGGTGGCCACGCTGCTGACCGCGTACTTCACCTACTACGCGGGCAAGCTCGCGTACGACTCGTACATCTATCACGACATCTCGCAGAACACCGACGCCACGCCGCTGTGGATTCCGCAGCTGTCGATGGCGGTGGGCCTGTTCGGGCTGTTCGTCGCCTTCGCCGAGGAGTTCGTCTACGTGCTGCGCACGCGCCGTCTGCCGCGCGAGGAAAGCGGCGAGATGGCGCGCACCGAATGACGCCGCGTACCGACACGTAGCCTCCGTATCGCACCAGCCGGCCATCTCGACTGAACGGCATCCCCACAGGAACGCAACAACATGGATCTCTGGATCACCCTCTTCCTGATCGTCGCGATCTTCGCCGTGCTCGGCGCCGGCGTCTGGATCGGCATCGCGATTCTCGGCGTCGGATGGATAGCGATGGAGCTGTTCACCAACAAGGTCGGCGGCGAATCGATGGCGCTGACGGTCTGGGGCTCGCTGTCAAGCTGGACGCTGACGGCGCTGCCCCTGTTCATCTGGATGGGCGAGATCCTGCTCAAGACCAAGCTGTCCGAAGGCATGTTCCGCGGGCTGGCACCCTGGCTGCAGCGCCTGCCGGGCCGGCTGCTGCATGTCAACGTGATCGGCTGCACGATCTTCGCGGCGGTGTCGGGCTCGAGCGCCGCCACCTGCGCGACGATCGGCAAGATTTCGCTGCCGGAACTGGCCAAGCGCGGCTATCCCGATTCGATGGCGATCGGCTCGCTGGCCGGCGCCGGCACGCTCGGGCTGCTGATTCCGCCGTCGATCATCATGATCGTCTATGGCGTCACCGCCGACGTGTCGATCGGCAAGCTGTTCATCGGCGGGGTGCTGCCGGGGCTGATGCTGGCGCTGCTGTTCATGGGCTATGTCGCGGTCTGGGGCTGGCGCCATCGCGACGCGATCCCGGTGCCCGAGCATCGCCTGGACCTGCACGCCAAGCTGGCCGAATCGCGCCACCTGATTCCGGTGGTGCTGCTGATCGGCGCAGTGCTGGGCTCGATCTACGCCGGCATCGCCACCGCGACCGAGGCGGCGGCGCTCGGCGTCGTCGGGGCGCTGCTGCTGGCGCTGGCGCAGCGCACCTTGACCTGGCAGACCTTCCGCGATTCGCTGATGTCGGCCACCCGGCTGTACTGCATGATCGCGCTGATCCTGGCGGGCTCGTCGTTCCTGACGCTGGCGATGGGCTTCATCGGCCTGCCGCGCCATCTTGCCGAATGGATCGTCGGCCTGAACCTGACGCCGTTCCTGCTGATCGTCGCGCTGATGGTGTTCTTCATCATCCTCGGCTGCTTCCTCGACGGCATCTCGATGGTGGTGCTGACGATGTCGGTGCTGCTGCCGACGATCCAGGCAGTCGGCATCGACCTGCTGTGGTTCGGCATCTTTGTCGTGCTGGTGGTCGAGATGGCGCAGATCACGCCGCCGGTCGGCTTCAACCTGTTCGTGCTGCAAGGGATGACCCGGCGCAATATCAGCTATATCGCCTGGGCCGCCTTCCCCTTCTTCGTGCTGATGGTGGTGGCGGTGCTGCTGATCTGGGCCTTCCCCGGCCTGGTGACCTATCTGCCCGCGCAGATGAAGATGTAAGTCCCCATGCGCGCCATCGTGATCGGGGCCGGCGTGATCGGCGTGTGCTCGGCCTGGTATCTGCGCGAGGCCGGATTCGAGGTCACCGTGCTGGACCGGCGCGCCTCTCCGGCCCAGGAGACCAGCTTCGGCAACGCCGGCGTCATCGCGCCCGGCTATGTGACACCGTGGGCCGCGCCCGGAATGCCGGCCAAGGTGCTGCGCACCCTGTTCGCCAGTACCTCGCCGGTGGTGTTCCGGCCCAGCGCGGACCCGGCGATGTGGCGCTGGATCGCGCGCTGGCTCGGCGAATGCCGGCTCGAGCGCTACCGCATCAACAAGCTGCGCATGCAGCGGCTGGCCTTCTACAGCCGCGCGTGCCTGCACCAGTTGCGCGACCAGCTGCAGATCGACTACGAGCAGTCGCAGGGCTATCTGCAGCTGTTCAGGACCGAGCGCGACCTTGAGATGGCCCAGCCCGCGCTGGCGCTGCTGCGCGAGAACGCCGTACCCCATCGGCTGGTCGATGCGGCCGAATGCCGCCGGCTCGAGCCCGGGCTGGCTCCGGACACCGCGCTGGCCGGCGGGCTGCATCTGCCCGAGGACGAATCGGGCAATTGCCCGATGTTCACGCGCCGGCTGCGGCAGTTCGCTGAGGCGGCCGGTGTGCGGTTTCAGATGGACACCACCGTTCACGGCATCGGCGCGCCTGGCGACGGCGTGCTGTCGGTGTCCGTGCGGTGCCAGGGAGGGGACTCGATCCTGCGCGCGCCACATGTCGTGGTTGCCGCCGGTGTCGCCAGTGCCGCGCTGCTGCGCCCGCTCGGCCTGCGCGTGCCGCTCTATCCGGTCAAGGGCTATTCGGCGACGGTGCCGGTGCGCGATGCCCTGCAGGCCCCGCTGGCCGCGCTGATGGACGAGTCGTACAAGGTCGCGATCACCCGCATGGGCAATCGCATTCGGCTGGCCGGCACCGCCGAGCTGGGCTCGCGCAAGCTGGACCTGCGCCAGGCCGCGGTGCGCACGCTGCTGAAGGTCGGCCGCGACTGGTTCCCGGGCGCGGCCAACTACGCCGAAGCGTCGCTGTGGACCGGTGCCCGGCCGATGCTGCCGGACGGCCCGCCGCTGATCGGCGCCACCGCCGTGCCGGGGCTGTTCCTCAATCTCGGCCATGGTTCCACCGGCTGGGCGATGGCCTGCGGCTCGGGCAAGCTGCTCGCGGCGCAGGTGTCCGGCGCGCCGGCCGAGATCGACCTGGAAGGCCTGACGCCGGACCGCTACGGCCTGGGCCCGCGGCGATGAGCCGTTTGCCGGCGGCGCTGCGATAATGCGCCGATGACGCCCTTCTCCTCTCCCGCCGTTGCCGGGACGGCCGCCGAGGCCGCGGACTGGTTGCGCTTCGATCCGCTCAGCGCCACGTCCATTCCGTTGTTCGACAGCGCCGCGATCCGCCGGCTCGAACAGGCGGCCTACGCCACCCTGTCGCCGTTCACGCTGATGGCCCGTGCCGGGGCTGCCGCTGCCGCCTGGCTGAGCGCCCATGCACCGGCCGGACCGCTGCTGTTGCTGGCGGGCCCCGGCAATAACGGCGGCGACGCGCTGGTCGCGGCGACACACCTGCATCAGGCCGGCCGCGAGGTGCAGGCATGGCTGCTGGCCGATCCCGCACGCCTGCCCGCCGATGCCGCACGCGCGTGGCAGCAGGCAAACGATGCCGGCGTGCCGCTGCAGGTGCTGGTGCCCGATGCCGCCTCGCCGCAATCCGCCCCGCCCTGGCCCGCGGCGGCGCCGCGTTTTGCCGCGGTGGTCGACGGCCTGCTCGGTATCGGGCTGAACCGTCCCGCCAGCGGCGCGCTCGCCGAATGGATCGCGCGGCTGTGCGCACTGGCCGAAGACGGGGTGCCGGTGTTCGCGCTCGATGTGCCGAGCGGCCTGTCGGCCGATACCGGCGCCGGTACGCCCGCGGTGCGTGCAACCCGGACGTTGACCTTCATCGCCGCGAAGCCGGGCCTGCTGACGCTGGACGGCCGCGACTGTGCCGGCGAACTCGATATCGCGCCGCTCGGCCTCGACTATCCGCCGCAAGATGCAGGGGCGGCGGCCCGGGCCGTCTGGGCCAATACGCCGGCGCGCTTCGCCGCCGCGCTGCCAGGCCGACGACATGCGAGCCACAAGGGCAGCTTCGGCACGCTGGCGGTGATCGGCGGCAGCATCGGCATGGTCGGCGCGCCGTTGCTCGGAGCCCGGGCCGCGCTGCATCTGGGCGCCGGGCGCGTGCATATCGGCTTTCTGGCCGACCCCGCGCCGCCGTTCGATCCGGCCCATCCCGAATTGATGCTGCATCCGGTCGACCGGCTGCGGCTGCACGAGATGTCGGCGCTGGTGGCCGGCCCGGGCATGGGTACCGGCGAGGACGCCGGCCGATGGCTCGAGACGGCGCTGCGTGCGGATACGCCAGCCGTGCTCGACGCCGATGCACTGAATCTGCTGGCGGCCGACGCGGCATTGGCGGCGCTGGCGAAGGCCGGCACCGCGCCGCGCGTACTGACGCCGCACCCGCTCGAAGCGGCGCGGCTGATGGGCTGCACCGTGGCGGAGATCCAGCGCGATCGACTCGGCGCGGCGCGTGCGCTGGCTGCACAGTGGCAGGCGGTGGTTGTGCTGAAGGGCTCGGGTACCGTGATCGCGGGTGGAGACGAGAACGCGATCGCCATCAATCCGACCGGCAATGCGGGCCTGGCCACCGCCGGCACCGGCGACGTGCTGGCCGGCATGATCGGCGCGCTGCTGGCACAGGGCATGGCGGCCGAGCCCGCGGCGCTGGCCGCGGTCTGGCTGCATGGCCGCGCGGCCGATCGCCTGGTGGCGGGCGGCGAAGGCCCGGCCGGGCTGACGGCCGGCGAATTGCCCCGGGCCGCGCGGCATGAACTCAATGCATTGAACCGGCTGAACAACCCGGGCACGAGGCGATGAGCGGCGCGATCCCGGTACCGAGCGCGGCGCCGAGCCGTCGGCAGCTGTTGACCGGCATCGCGTTGCTGGTACTCGGCCAATGGATCCTGACGCTGCTCGACGCGACCGGCAAGACGCTAACCCAGCAGGGCCTGCCGATCATGGCGGTCGCGTGGGTGCGCTACGTCGGCCATGTGGTCGCCATCTTTCTGCTGCTCGGTCCGGCGCGCTTCCGGGCCCAGGTCCGCACCGGCCAGCCGCGGCTGCAATGGGTACGCGGCGCCCTGATGCTGGCCTCGACGCTGGTGTTCTTTTCGGTGCTCAAGCTGATGCCGCTGGCGACCGCCACCGCGCTGAACTTCTGCGCGCCGCTGTTCGTGGTCGCGCTGTCGCCGTGGCTGCTCGGCGAACGGCCGGGGCGCAACGCCCGCCTGATGCGCTGGAGCGGCGTGCTGATCGGCTTTGCCGGCATGCTGGTGGTGGTGCGCCCCGGCGGCGAGCTGACGCCGGGCGGCGTGGCGCTCGGTCTCACGTCGGCATTGCTGTTTGCGCTGCTGCAAATGCTGACGCGGCGCATGGCGGCCCACGATGCGCCGATGACCACGCTGATCTGGAGCGGCATCACCGGCGCCGCGCTGACGACGCTGCTGGTGCCCTTCTTCTGGTTTGCCGCCATGCCGACGCCGCTGCAATGCGCGCTGCTGCTGTCGGCCGGCATCACCGGGTCGCTCGGCCACTACTTCGTGATCCGCGCCTTCCAGTACGCCGACGCCTCGTTCCTGAGCCCCTTCCTCTATCTGCAGATCATCTCGGCCACCACGGTCGGCTTCCTCGCCTTCGGCCAGTTGCCGGACTGGACCACGGCGCTGGGGATTGCGGTGATCTGCGCCGGCGGCCTGTGGGTCGCGGGCGGCGAATCGGCCTTGCGGCTGGTGGCGAGGAGCCTCGGCGGAACGCGCTGATTGCGGCGTTGTCTGACAGTTTTCGCCGAATGTGCACGCTATACTCGGCACGTTCCGCGTCTTCGCGCTCGTACTATCCGCTCGACTCTTTTCCGCCCGTATTTCGCAATGCCCACTGACCTTCCCGCCTGGCAACGTCTGCAGCAGCACTACCAAGCGATCCGCGACCAGCGGATGCGCGACTGGTTTGCCGCGCCCGACGCCGGCGAGCGGGTCGACCGGTTCTCGCTGGAAGCGGCCGGCCTGTTCCTGGACTACTCGAAGAACCGCATCGTGCCGGAGACGATGGACCTGCTGGTCCAATTGGCCGAAGAGGCCGGCGTACCCGCGCAGCGCGATGCCATGTTCGCTGGCGCACATATCAACGCGACCGAGGATCGCGCGGCGCTGCATATGGCGCTGCGCGCCGCGCCGGACGCCCCGTTTCAGGTCGATGGCAAGTCGGTGATGCCGGCAGTGCACGATGTGCTCTCGCGCATGCGGGACTTCTCGCAGCGCGTGCGCAGGGGCCAATGGACGGGCCATGGCGGCAAGACCATCACCGACGTGGTCAACCTCGGCATCGGCGGCTCGGATCTCGGGCCGCGCATGGTGTGCAGGGCGCTCGCGCACCTTGCGGGCGATGGCGGGGGCGGCGCCGCGTCCGGGCCGCGCGTGCATTTCGTCTCCAATGTCGACGGCACCGAACTGGCCGAGACGCTGGCGCGGCTCGATCCCGAACGCACGCTGGTGATCGTCTGCTCGAAGACCTTCACCACGCTGGAGACGATGGCGAACGCCAACAGCACGCGCCAATGGTTCATCGAGCGCGGCGTGCCGGAGAGCGGACTGGCGCGCCATTTCGTCGCGGTGTCGACCAATCTCGAGGCGGTACGCGCCTTCGGCATCGATCCGGCCAATATGTTCGAGTTCTGGGACTGGATCGGCGGACGCTTCTCGCTGTGGTCCTCGGTCGGGCTGTCGATCACGCTGGCGCTCGGCTTCGAAGCCTTCGCGGAACTGCTGGCCGGCGGCCGCGAGATGGACGAGCACTTCCGCACCGCACCGCTGGCGCGCAACATGCCGGTGATCCTCGGCCTGCTGGGGGTCTGGTACCGCAATGTGTTCGGCCTGCCGACCAGCTGCATGGCGCCCTATTCGACCTCGCTGGAGCTGTTCCCCGCCTTCCTGCAGCAGCTGGAGATGGAGAGCAACGGCAAGTCGGTGCAGCGCGATGGGTGGCCGGTGCGCGTGGACACCGCGCCGGTGGTCTGGGGGACGGCCGGCACCAACGGCCAGCACGCGTATTTCCAGCTGATCCACCAGGGCTCGCAGATCGTGCCGGTCGATTTCGTCGCACCGCTGTCCGCGCCGCGTACGCTGCCGGGCCATCATGCCAAGCTGCTGGCCAACTGCTTTGCGCAGGCCGAAGCGCTGATGCGCGGGCGGACCGAGGAAGAACTGCGCGCGGCCGGCATCGTCGAGCCCGAACGCATCGCGCATATGCGCTTCGCGGGCAATCGGCCGAGCAATATGCTGTTGATCGACGGCATCACGCCGCGCGCGCTGGGTGCGCTGATCGCGCTGTACGAGCACCGCACCTTCGTGATGGGCGCGATCTGGAATATCAACTCGTTCGACCAGTGGGGCGTCGAACTGGGCAAGCTGCTGGCGCGGCCGATCGAGGCCGAGCTGAACGGACGCGCCGAGGGGCCGCACGATCCGTCCACCAGCGCGCTGATTGCGCGCGCGCGAGGCGCGCTGGCCCGGGGAGGCTGAGGGCCTGCCCTTGCCCTCGATTTCGCGTTCTCAGACTTCCGCGCCCATCCACTCGTCGCTGGCGACCTTGCCTGCCTCGATCGTCAGGATGCGCCCGCAGCGGGCCGCCACCGAGCGGTCGTGCGTGACCAGCACCAGCGTCGAGCCGGCGTCGCGATTCAGTTCGAACATCAGCGCGATCACCGCTTCGCCGGTCGCCGTATCGAGGCTGCCGGTCGGCTCGTCGGCGAACAGGATGTCGGGCCGCGTGACAAAGGCACGGGCCAGTGCGACGCGCTGCTGTTCGCCGCCCGACAACGTGCGCGGATAGTGCGACAGCCGCGCGCCAAGGCCGACCCGCTCCAGCATCGCCTTGGCGCGCTCGCGCACGCCGTCGGTCTCGCCGCGCAGCTCCAGCGGCAACATCACGTTCTCCAACGCGGTCAGATGCCCGACCAGCTGGAAGGACTGGAACACGAAGCCGACATGACGGCCGCGCAGCGCGGCGCGCTGATCCTCGTCGAGCGCGAACAGGTCGTGGCCGTGCAGCGACACGGTGCCACGGCTGGGCAGGTCGAGCCCGGCCATCAGTCCGAGCAGCGTCGACTTGCCCGACCCGGAGGCCCCGACGATGGCCAGCGTTTCGCCGGGCGTGACGGAAAAGGACACGTCGTGCAGAATCGTCAGCGAACCGGTCGCGTCCGTCACGGTCTTTCCCAAGGATTCGACAGCAAGAATGGATGAGGACATGAGCAAGGGTTTCCGGAAC
This sequence comes from Cupriavidus gilardii, assembly GCF_013347325.1. Taxonomy (NCBI): domain Bacteria; kingdom Pseudomonadati; phylum Pseudomonadota; class Betaproteobacteria; order Burkholderiales; family Burkholderiaceae; genus Cupriavidus; species Cupriavidus gilardii. Next base: position 1,714,063 of record NZ_CP054626.1, read on the forward strand.
GGTTTCTGGCGGGACATCGGTGGACGCTGGCGCGCCCTGGTGCTGGGCGGGCTGCTGGCGCTGGCAGCGATGCCCGCGCTGGCGCAACGCGCGCCGACGATCCTGGTGCTTGGCGACAGCCTGTCGGCGGAGTACGGCATCGCGCGCGGCGCGGGGTGGGTCAAGTTATTGGAAGACCGCCTGCGCGCGGAGAGGTTCGATTATAGCGTCGTCAATGCAAGCATCAGCGGCGAGACCACGGTCGGCGGCAAGACCCGCCTGCCCGATCTGCTGTCCCGGCACCGGCCCGCCGTCGTGGTCGTCGAGCTCGGCGCCAACGACGCGCTGCGCGGCCTGCCGCTGCAGAGCACCGAGGCCAATCTGCGCCAGATCGTCACCAGCGCCAAGGCCGCCAAGGCCAATGTGCTGCTGATCGGCATGCGGATTCCGCCGAACTACGGGCCCGACTACACCGAGCGCTTCTTCGCGCTGTATCCGAAGCTGGCCAAGGAATACCAGCTGCCGCTGGTGCCTTTCCTGCTCGACAAGGTGGTGACGCGGCCGGACTGGTTCCAGGACGATCGCATCCATCCGACCGCGCAGGCCCAGCCGGCGCTGCTCGACACCGTGTGGCCGCAGCTCGAGCCGCTGCTCAAGCGCCAGCGGCGCAGCGCGGAGGAAGGCAAGGCGCAGCAACGGCGCGGGTGAACGCCGGCCCGGCGGCATCGGTCGCCGGCGCATGACACCGGCGCATGACAAAGCAAAAGGGGCCCCGCGGGGCCCCTTCTTCATCGCTGCCGGACGGACCCGTGCGGCCGGTCCCGTCCATCGCGTCGATCGCGGTCAGCCTGCCGGCTGCGATTCCGCCGGCGCCGCGGGCTTGAGCACCTCGACGTCCGAACGCGCCTTCAGGCTCTCGAAGAACGCTTCGAGCTCGCTCTGGCCGGCCAGTTGCGACAGCTGCTGCGCGTCGGCCTGGCGTTGCGCCGGATTGGCCTGCGCCGGTTGCGAGACCTTGGCGATGCGATAGATCGCATAGCCCTGCGCGCCCAGATCGACGCCGACCATCGCCGGCAGCTTCGACGCATCGGCGCGCATCACGGCCTCGACTGCCTTCGGCGCGAGACCGGCCGGCTGCTGGCGCGATACCGTGACGGCGGCGCCGAACCCATCGGCCGAACCGCTCTGCTTCAGTTTGGCCAGCTGCGCTTCGCCGTCCTTGCGCGCCAGTTCGGCGGCCTGTTCGGCCACGTACTTCGCGCGGACCTGATCGCGCACTGCATCGAACGGACGCACCGACGCCGGGCGGTACTCAACCACACGGCCGGCGACCAGCGTTTCCGGACCGACCTGGATTGCTTCGGTATTGCGCTTGTTCTTGATCGCGTCGTCGCTGAACAGCGCGGTCAGCACCTTCTCGTTGTTCAGCGGATTGTTCGCGCCCAGCGCCGGGTTCGGCGCGCGGGTCACGTTGTCGGCAGTCTGGATCGTCAGCTTGAACTTGTCGGCGGCCGGCTTCAGGCTGTCCGACTGCTCGTAGACGGTATTGCCGAAGGCATCAGCCTGCTCGGTGAACTGCTTGGCGGCGAGCTGCTTGCGCAGTTCGGCCTCGAGCTCCGCCTTGACTGCCTCGAGCGGACGCGTCTCCGACGGCTTGACCTCGGTCACCTTGATGATGTGATAGCCGTAGTCGGTCTCGACCACATCGCTGAGCTGGTTCGGCTGCAGCGCGTACATCGCGTCCTCGAACGGCTTGACCAGCGCGCCGCGACCCATGAAACCCAGATCGCCGCCCTTCTCCGCCGAGCCCGGATCCTGCGACTGCTTGCGCGCGACATCGGCGAAGGTGTCCGGCTGCTTGCGCAGTTCTTCGAGCAGCCTGGTGGCCTTGTCCTTGGCGGCCTGGCGCTCGGCGGCGGGCGCGTCCTTCGGCGCCGCGATCAGGATATGGCTGGCGCGGCGCTGCTCATCGGTACGGAAGCGCGCGATATTGCTGTCGTAGTAGGACTTCAGCTGCTCGGGCGTGATGCTGATGCCCGCGGCCAGCGCATCGGCCGACAGCACCAGGTATTCGACCTTGGCCTGCTCGGGCACACTGAAGGCCTGGCGATGCTTGTCGTAGTACGCCTTCAGCGCGGCGTCGTCGGCCGACACCTTGGCGGCGTAGTCGCTGGCCTTCAGCAGCAGCGGCTGGACCTCGCGCTGCTGGTCGCGCACGGCGATCAGGCGGTCCAGCAACGACTTCGGCATGAACGCGGTCGCACCGATCGACTGGCCGAGCTGCTGCGTCGCCAGGTCGAAACGCATGCGCGCGTCGAACTGTTCGGGCGTCATGCCCTGCGACGCCAGCAGTTCGAGATAGGCCTTGTCCTCGACCCGCCCGTCCGCCTTCTTCGGCAGCTGCGCGATCGCGGGAATGCTGACGATCGCCTCGTACAGCCGCTCGTTCGACACGGTCAGATGCTCGCGATTGACCTCGTTGGCAACCACGCGCTGCAGGATCAGCTGGTCCAGCACCGCCTTGCGCGCTTCCGGACCTTCGAACTGGCGCGGATCGTAGGCAGCGCCCAGTACCTGCCGCATCCGCTCGGACTGCTCGCGCAGCACGTTGTCGACTTCCTGTTGGGTGATGGCGCGGCCATCGACCTTGGCGGCGTCGTGCGAGCTGTCCATGAAGCGCGAATAGCTTTCCACGCCGAAGAACACGAACGACGGAAACACCAGCACCAGCAGCAGCAAAAGCATCAGGCGCCGGTTGTTGCGAACGAAATCAAGCATGCTGACTCGGGATCAAGTTGGGACGGAGGTCAAACTCCGCGATTCTAGCAGGCTGCGCGGGGCCGCCCGGTGGATGTGGCGTCGGCGGCCGCTAAGGGTGGGCTACAGGCCGGGCCTACAAATGAAAACAGCCGCATGGAGGCGGCTGATTCGGCCGGCCACCTGGCGGTGCCCGGATGCAATGTGGCGGAGTGGACGGGACTCGAACCCGCGACCCCCGGCGTGACAGGCCGGTATTCTAACCGACTGAACTACCACTCCGATGTCGGTCTCGCTGCCCGGCGACACGGCCTGATGACATCTGGCATGACGATCGGGCCATCGAGAGAGTGGTGGGTGCTGAGGGGATCGAACCCCCGACCTACGCCTTGTAAGGGCGCCGCTCTACCAGCTGAGCTAAGCACCCGCTCGATGTTGCCGCGATGTTGCCACCGGATGTTGCCACCAAGTGGCCGCAATGCCGCCAATCAGGCTGTATCGCCGCGCACGTATCAGCCGTCGACTGCCGTTTGCGCTGCGAGGCCGCAAGTGTAATACAGCGTCTTTGGCTTTGCCAAGCCGAACACCGCGCGGCGCGAAAAAAAACCGCAGGGCGAACCCTGCGGTCTTTGCGGTGCCGGCGGGCGGATCGCCCGGCCGGCGCGCGATCGGCACGATCAGTGGTGGATCATCTCGTGCGTGGCTGCCGCGCCCTTGTCCTTGACTTCGGCAGGGCTGGCGACCTCTTCCGGCAACGGCTCGGGCTTGCGCTCGAGCGCCATCTCCAACACCTTGTCGATCCAGCGCACCGGAACGATCTCGATGTTGTTCTTGACGTTGTCCGGAATGTCGGCGAGGTCCTTGACGTTCTCCTCGGGAATCAGCGCCAGCTTGATGCCACCGCGGTGGGCGGCCAGCAGCTTCTCCTTCAGACCGCCGATCGGCAGCACCTCGCCGCGCAGCGTGATCTCGCCGGTCATCGCCACGTCGGCACGCACCGGGATCCCGGTCAGCACCGACACCAGCGCCGTCGTCATCGCGATACCGGCGGACGGACCGTCCTTCGGCGTCGCGCCCTCGGGCACGTGGATGTGGATGTCCCGCTTCTCGAACATCTCGTCGGTGATGCCAAGCCGGCGGGCGCGCGAACGCACCACCGAACGCGCCGCCTCGACCGATTCCTTCATCACGTCGCCCAGCGAGCCGGTGCGGGTGATATTGCCCTTGCCCGGCATCAGCGCCGCTTCGATCGTCAGCAGATCGCCGCCTACCTCGGTCCACGCCAGACCGGTGACCTGGCCCACCTGGTTTTCCTTGCCGGCCAGGCCGAAGTCGTACTTGCGTACGCCGAGGAATTTGTCCAGGTTCTCCGAATCGACCTTGACCGTGCCGCTCTCCTTCTTTAGCAGCAGCATCTTGACGACCTTGCGGGCGATCTTCGACACCTCGCGTTCGAGCGAGCGCACGCCGGCTTCCCGGGTGTAGTAGCGGATGATGTCGCGGATCGCCGCTTCGGTGACCTCGATCTCACCCGGCTTCAGGCCGTTGTTGCGGATCTGCTTCGGCAGCAGATAGCGCTGGGTGATATTGACCTTCTCTTCCTCGGTGTAGCCGGACAGCCGGATCACTTCCATCCGGTCGAGCAGCGGCGGCGGAATGTTCAGCGAGTTCGAAGTCGCCACGAACATCACGTCCGACAGATCGAAGTCCACCTCGATGTAGTGGTCCTGGAACGTGTGGTTCTGTTCCGGGTCCAGCACCTCGAGCAGTGCCGACGACGGGTCGCCGCGGAAGTCCATGCCCATCTTGTCGATCTCGTCGAGCAGGAAGAGCGGATTGCGCACGCCGACCTTGGTCAGGCTCTGCAGGATCTTGCCGGGCATCGAACCGATGTAGGTACGGCGGTGACCGCGGATCTCGGCCTCGTCGCGCACGCCGCCCAGTGCCATGCGGACGAACTTGCGGTTCGTCGCACGCGCCACCGACTGGCCCAGCGAGGTCTTGCCGACCCCGGGCGGCCCGACCAGGCACAGGATCGGCGCCTTGACCTTGTCGACGCGCTGCTGCACGGCGAGGTATTCCAGGATCCGTTCCTTGACCTTCTCGAGACCATAGTGGTCTTCGTCCAGCACGCGCTCGGCGTTGGCCAGGTCGTTGTTGACCTTGCTCTTCTTGCGCCACGGCAGGTTGACCAGCGTGTCGATGTAGTTGCGCACGACCGTCGCCTCGGCGGACATCGGCGACATCAGCTTGAGCTTCTTGAACTCGGCCTCGGCCTTCTTCTTGGCCTCCTTCGGCATGCGGGCGGCCTTGATGCGCTTGTCGAGTTCCTCGAGATCCGCGCCCTCTTCACCTTCGCCCAGCTCCTTCTGGATGGCCTTGACCTGCTCGTTCAGGTAGTACTCGCGCTGGCTCTTTTCCATCTGCCGCTTGACGCGGCCGCGGATGCGCTTCTCGACCTGCAGGATGTCGATCTCGCCCTCGAGCTGCGACAGCAGGCTCTCCAGGCGCTCGGTCACATTGACCATCTCCAGGATCTTCTGCTTCTGCTCGAGCTTGATCGGCAGATGCGCGGCGATGGTATCGGCAAGGCGACCCGGCTCGTCGATGCCCGACAGCGAGGTCAGGATCTCCGGCGGGATCTTCTTGTTCAGCTTCACGTACTGGTCGAACTGCGACACGATCGCGCGGCGCAGCGCCTCGGTCTCGGCGCTCTCGCCCGGGCCCAGGGGCACGGGCACGGCCTCGCACATGAAGTGCGAGTCGTCCTCGCTCACTTCGCGGATATTCGCGCGCTGCGTGCCTTCGACCAGCACCTTCACGGTGCCGTCCGGCAGCTTCAGCATCTGCAGGATATTGGCGATGCAGCCGACCTCGTACAGGTCTTCGGCGGTGGGCTCATCCTTCGCCGCCGTTTTCTGGGCCACGAGCATGATGCTCTTGCCCGACTCCATCGCAGTTTCCAGCGCCTTGATGGACTTCGGGCGACCCACGAACAGCGGGATCACCATGTGCGGAAACACCACCACGTCGCGCAGCGGCAACAGTGGGAGGCGAATCGGCTCAGCCGGGAGGAGTTGTGTTCCAGACATCAGTTTCCCCAGTCAGTCATTTAAGGCGTAAATTGGGTCGCACGAACCGATTACAAGACAGCAATCACCGGTTCGCAGCATCAGTCAAATGACGGCCCCGACACTTGCGAATCCCGCGCAAACAGCATACCCGCGTTTCCTCCCGTTCGTTTGGCGAAATGAAGAAAAAAAGCCGCTCGCTTCTCGCGAACGGCCTGTCGGTTGGCTGCCGGCGGGGGATACGCCCTTGCGCCGGCGTTCGCGTCAGTTGGAGCCAGCCACCTTGGGCTGCTCCTCGTACATCAGCAAGGGGGGCGCATCGCCGGTGATCGTGCTTTCATCGATCACGACTTTTTGCACGCCCTTGTAATTCGGCAGGTCGTACATGACATCCATCAGCGATTGTTCGAGGATCGAACGCAAGCCGCGCGCACCCGTCTTGCGCTTGATGGCCTTGCGGGCAATCGCGGACAGGGCCGCCGGCCGGATCTCCAGTTCGACGCCTTCCATCGCCAGCAGTTTCTGATATTGCTTGACCAGCGCGTTCTTCGGCTCGATCAGGATCTGCACCAGGGCCGCCTCGTCCAGCTTGGACAGCGTCGCGACCACCGGCAGGCGGCCGATCAGCTCGGGGATCAGGCCGAACTTGATCAGATCCTCGGGCTCGGTCTGCGGCAGCACCTCGCTGACATCGCGCTCTTCCTTGCTCTGGACCTGGGCGCCGAAACCGATGCCGGTCTTGTCCGACCGCTGCATGATGACCTTCTCCAGTCCATCGAAGGCACCGCCGCAGATGAACAGGATGTTGGTGGTATCGACCTGCAGGAAGTCCTGGTTCGGATGCTTGCGCCCGCCTTGCGGCGGCACCGAGGCCATGGTGCCCTCGATCAGTTTCAGCAGCGCCTGCTGCACGCCCTCGCCCGACACGTCGCGCGTGATGGACGGGTTGTCCGACTTGCGCGAGATCTTGTCGATCTCGTCGATGTAGACGATACCGCGCTGGGCCTTCTCGACCTCGTAATTGCAGTTCTGCAGCAGCTTCTGGATGATGTTCTCGACGTCCTCGCCGACATAGCCGGCTTCGGTCAGCGTGGTCGCGTCGGCGATCACGAAGGGAACGTTGAGCAGGCGTGCCAGCGTCTGCGCGAGCAGTGTCTTGCCCGAACCGGTCGGGCCGATCAGCAGGATATTGCTCTTGGAGAGCTCGACATCGTCCTTCTTGCCGAGATGCTTGAGCCGCTTGTAGTGGTTGTAGACAGCCACGGCCAGAATCTTCTTGGCCTGCTCCTGGCCAATCACATACTGGTCCAGGCTTTCGCGGATCTCGTGCGGCGTCGGCAGATCCGACTTGGCCGCGGCCGGGGCGTCCTTGTCGGCGCCGGCGGCTTCATCGCGAATGATCTCGTTGCACAGGTCGATGCATTCGTCGCAGATGAACACCGACGGGCCGGCGATCAGCTTCTTGACCTCGTGCTGGCTTTTGCCGCAGAAGGAGCAATACAGAAGCTTCTCGCTGGATGAACCTTTTTTGTCCGCCATAGGAATCGTCACATTAGCAGGGGCGCGCCAGGGCGCAGAAAGGACCTTGGCGATACGCGTCAAACGCATCATACGCCAAAACCTTTAGGGCAGCGGGCGGAACCCCCAAGGTGTGGGGGCAAACACCACAAACGAGGCGCGGGGCCTCGTTTTGTGGTGTAGGCTTGGCCGTTTGAGGCCGGGCCGGGACTCGAAAAGCCGGCGCGCCCGAAAACCGGGCCGCCGCGTCCGGCTTAACCGCGGCGGGCGATCACCTTGTCGATCAGGCCGTAATCGACTGCCTGGTCGCCGCTCATGAAATTGTCCCGGTCGGTGTCGCGGGCAATTTTCTCGACCGGCTGGCCGGTCACGTCGGCCAGGATCGAATTCAGGCGTTCACGCAGATACAGAATCTCGCGCGCCTGGATCTCGATGTCCGAGGCCTGGCCACGCGCGCCGCCCAGCGGCTGGTGGATCATGATCCGCGAGTTGGGCAGCGCCAGGCGCTTGCCCTTGGCGCCGGCAGCCAGCAGGAATGCGCCCATGCTGGCGGCCATGCCCATGCACAGCGTCGACACGTCCGGCTTGATGAACTGCATCGTGTCGTACACCGCCAGACCGGCCGAAACCGAACCGCCCGGCGAGTTGATGTAGAGAAAGACATCCTTGTCGGGATTCTCGCTCTCCAGAAACAGCAGCTGCGCGATCACCAGATTGGCGGTCTGGTCGTTGACTTCGCCCACCATGAACACCAGGCGCTCCTTCAGCAGGCGCGAGTAGATGTCATAGGCGCGCTCGCCCCGACCGGACTGCTCGACCACCATCGGCACCAGCCCGAGGCCCATGGTCTCCAGCGCCGAGGCTTGCGTGGTGGCGAGACGATCGAGCAAATCATTGCGGGTCATGCAGAGTTCTCCAGGAATTCGGTGGCAGGCCAGTGGCCTCGGCAAAAGGCAAACAAGCCGCCCGAAGGCGGCTTTGCCCTGAGGCGGCTGTCGATCAGGCTTGCTGGCCGCCGTTGCCTTCGGCCGTCAGCTCCTCGAAGGACACCGACTTGTCGGTAACCTTGGCCTTCTCGCACACGAAATTTACCACGTTGTTTTCGAGCACGTAGGCTTCCATCTCGGCCAGGCGCTGCTGGTCGCCGTAGTACCAGCGCATGACTTCCTTCGGATCCTCGTAGCTCTTGGCGAACTCTTCGATCTCGGCCTTGATCTGGTCGGCCTTCGCTTCCAGGCCGTTGGCCTTGACGATCTCGGCCAGGATCAGACCCAGCTTGACGCGGCGCTCGGCCTGCTGCGCGAACATCTCCGGCGGAATCGGCATGTCCTTGGCGTTCGGCATGCCACGCTGCTCCAGATCGCGGCGGGCCATCTGCACCAGGCGCTCCTGGTCCTGTTCGATCAGGGCCTTGGGCACGTCCAGCTCGCTCGCCTTCAGCAGCGCTTCCATGACCTGGTCCTTCAGCATCGCGTGCGTGCGGCGCTTGACCTCGCGCTCCAGGTTCTCGCGGATGTCGGCGCGCATCTTCTCGACGCTGCCATCGGCGATGCCCAGCGACTTGGCGAAGTTGTCGTCGACCTCGGGCAGGTGGGCCCACTCGACCTGCTTCATCGTGATGGTGAATTCGGCGGTCTTGCCGGCGACTTCCTTGCCGTGATAGTCCTCGGGGAACGCCAGCGGGAACGTCTTGCTTTCGCCGACCTTCAGGCCGAGGGCGGCCTGCTCGAACTCGGGCAGCATGCGGCCTTCGCCCAGCACGAAGACGAAGTCCTCGGCCTTGCCGCCGGCGAACTCGACACCGTCGATCTTGCCGACGAAGTCGACCGTCACGCGGTCGCCGTTCTTGGCCGCCACATCGCCGCCGCCATCGCCATGCTCGCCGGCTTCGCCGCGGGCGTGGTAGTGGACGCGCTGCTTGCGCAGGATGTCGATGGTCTTGTCGATCTCGGCGTCGGTGATCTCGGTCTTCGTGCGGACCACTTCGGCGGCCGACAGGTCACCGATCTTGACTTCCGGGTAGACCTCGAAGGTGGCATCGAATGCCACTTCGTCGTCCGCCACACCTTCGGTCTTGATCTCGAACTTGGGCTGGCCGGCGACCTTGACGTCCTGCTGCTGGGTGATGTCGAAGAACTTGCGGGCGGCCTTGTCGAAGCGCACTTCGAATTCGACCTGCTGGCCGTACTGCTTCTCGACCATCTTCATCGGCACCTTGCCCGGGCGGAAGCCGGCCATCTTGACCGTCTTCGACAGGCGAACCAGGCGTTCCTGCTTCTCCTTCTCGACCTCGGCCTTCGGAATGGCCAGGGTCACCTTGCGGTCGAGTTTGCCGAGGTTTTCAATCACATTCGACATGGTCGTCAATCCAATCCAGAAATGTTGTTGTGTTCGTCAGCGCGTTCCGCTTGCGTGCCTGCGTGCAGGGGTTTTCTCCCTCAGGCCGTCGAACGGTTCGCACGCACCAGCCACGCATGAGGCACGCGGGCAAGCCGCCTGAGCCCCGATCGCGAGCTCGCGCAAACAAACACACCGCGCAAACGGAAAACGCGGATTATCGCACGGTTTCGAATCGGTTCCGGCAGTTTTTACCCTGACCGGGCCTGATCGGGGCCCTCATCGCCCTGCCCGGCCTCGTGCCCGGCCTCGTGCCCGGCGCCACCGTGCTGCCCATGCCGCAACGCGCGCAGCAGCAGCCGCGCCGGATCGAGCGCGTCGGCCAGATCGCTTTCGACGGGCAGCGGCTCCCCCTCGATCCGGCTGGCCAGCAGTTCGCCGGCCAGCGCCGCCCAGGTCAATCCGCGCGAGGCAAATGCCAGCGCCACGTACAGGCCCGGCAGCCGCGGCAGATCGCGCAGATGCGCGCCGCGCAGCGAGGCGGCCCGGCGCTCGCATTCGGCCTCGTCGGCGACCTGGCCGACCCACGGCAGGCGATTGTGCGACACGCTGCGCACGCCGACATAGCCGTGCAGCGCGGCGGGATCCAGCCCGTCCAGCGCCGCACCGCGGTCCGGCAACAGCGTCGATAGCCGGCGCAGATTGTCGGCATGGGTCTCGACCCGCTCGACCAGCGGCCCTTCGTCGGGCTCGTAGCTGGAACCGATCCTGGCGCTGCCGCCCCCGTCGCGCGGCAGCAGGTAACCGCTGCCCGTCACCACGCAGTCGGGCCAGCGGCCCAGCCGGGCCACATCGCCGGCCTCGAGCGTGGTCAGCTGTCCCCGCACGCGGCGGATCGGCAGGTGGCGCAGCGGCATCAGGCCGCTCGCGTGGTGCGCATTGGCCAGCACCAGCACCGGCGCCTCCGCCACCGGCTGCCCCGCCTCGTCGGATACCTGCCAGCCGCCCTCGGTCCGGTGCAGCGAGGCGATACGGCAGCCGAACCGCGTCTCCACGGCCTCGCCGGCCATTGCCAGCTGCGCGCGGCAGACGTCGGGCGGCGCCACCCATCCGCCCTGCGGAAACCACAGGCCGCCGCGCGCCACCGTCGCGCCATGCTCGGCGGCCGCCTGCTGCGCGCTCATCCATTGCACGTATTCCGGCGGCAAGCCAAGCTCGGCCAACGCGCGCTGCTGGAGCGCCGAGTCATCGTCGTCCTGGCCGACCTGCAGCACGCCGCACCCCCTCCAGCCGACCGGATGCCCCGCTTCGGCCAGCGCCCGCCATGCCCGCAAGGCGTACTGATTGCCGGCGCGCGACAGCCGCGACAGCACGCTGTCGTCCGGCGACAGATGCGGATGCATGGCCGCGGCGCGATGCGACGAGGTCTCCCGCGCCGGACCGTCGTGCGCGTCGATCAGCGTCACGCGCCAGCCCCGCGCGGCCAGCCGCTCGGTCACCGCGCAACCGGCCAACCCGGCGCCGATCACGATCGCGTGGCGCCGAGTCCAGGCACCGGGCATCGGCGGCAGATGGCGACGGCGGCGTTCGGCAGGCAGGCGCGCGACCGTCATGTCGCGCTTGCTGCCGAAGCCGGGCACCTTGCTGACCGCGAAGCCTGCCGCCTGCAGGCCGCGCCTGACGAAGCCGGCGGCCGTATAGGTCGCCAGCGTGGCGCCGGGACGGGCCAGCCTGGCCAGCCCCTTCATCACCGTCGGGTCCCACATGTCGGCATTGCGCGCCGGGGCGAAGCCATCCAGATAGAAGGCGTCGGCGCCCACGGCCAGGCGCGGCAGCAGCGCCTGCACGTCGCCCAGCGCCAGCGTCAGCATCACCGCGCCGCCGTCGAAGGCGAGCCGATGCAGCCCGGCCAATGCCAACGGCCACGCGGCCTGCAGCTGCCGCGCCAGCGGAGCGAGCTCGCCGAGGCCGGCGTGCAGCTCGGCCAGCCCCTCGCGTGTGAACGGATGCTTCTCGATCGAGACGAAATGCAGGCGCGCGCAGCGGCGCGGATCGTCGCGCCAGGCCTGCCACGTCGCCAGGAAATTGAGCCCCTGGCCAAAGCCCGTCTCGACGATGACGAACTGCTCCCGGCCCTGCCACGCCTGCGGCAGGCCATTGCCGCCGAGAAACACGTGCCGCGCCTGCGCCAGTCCGCCCTCGACGCTGTGATAGACGTCGTCATAGCGCGGCGAGTACGGCGTCCCCTGGTCGGACAGGATCGGCTCGGCGGGATCGAGGGCGCGGGGCATCGGGAGAACAAAAACGGGGCGGAGGACTGCGGGGAAAGGCGTCTCGCGGCACGGCAAAACCGCCGCAGCATGCTGCATGACGGCGCTGGGCGCCGCGGAAGGTCGGCCGGATGGTAGCATGGCGCCCTGCTCCGCCCGCCCCTGCCATGCTCAGCTATCGCCACGCCTTTCACGCCGGCAATCACGCCGACGTTCTCAAGCACGCCATCGTCGCCCACCTGCTCGATTACCTGACGCAGAAGGACAAGCCGTTCTGGTATATCGACACGCATGCCGGCGCCGGCCTCTATGCGCTGGACGAAGGCTACGCGACCAGGAAGTCGGAGTTCGAGACCGGCATCGCGCCGCTGTGGCGCGCCGCCGCGGACGGCCGTGCGCTGCCGCCGCTGCTGCAGCAATACCTGGACCAGGTGCGCACGCTCAATCCCGACGGCCGCCTGCGGCACTATCCCGGCTCGCCGTGGCTGGCCTGGCAGACGCTGCGCGAGGCGGACCGGCTGCGGCTGTTCGAATTGCACAGCACCGAGATCCAGGTGCTGCGCGAGAACTTCCGCGGCGCGGGCCGTCGCGTGATGCTGTATGACGGTGATGGTTTCGGCGGCATCAAGGCCATCCTGCCGCCCCCGCCGCGCCGCGCGCTGGTGCTGATCGATCCGTCTTACGAGGACAAGCAGGACTACGCGCGCACCTTGCAATGCCTGCGCGACGGGCTGCAGCGCTTTGCCACGGGGACCTATGCGGTCTGGTATCCGCAGGTGCAGCGGCGCGAGTCCGTGCAATTGCCGGTCCAGATGAAGGCGCTGCCGTTCAAGAGCTGGCTGCACGCGACGCTGACCGTCAAGCACCCGGTGCCCGGCGGACTCGGCCTGCACGGCAGCGGCATGTTCGTCGCCAATCCGCCGTGGACCTTGCGCGCCGCGCTGGAGGCGGCGCTGCCGGCGCTGGTCGAACTGCTCGGCCAGGACGCCGGCGCCGCCTTCACGCTGGAAGGCGAACAGCCCTGAGCGCGGGACAGCGCTGCGTGCCGGCGCTGCGCCCGCCCCGCTACATCATGCGGCGGGTGAACTGCCCTCGCTCGGCGCCGGCCATCAGATCCAGGAACGCTTCCGTCGTCATATGGATCAGTTCCTCGTGGTCGCCCGCCTCGAAATAGACCTCGGGCTGGCCGAGCAGGCTGTCATCGATATAGGTGCGCATGCCATACGCCATGCCGACCGGCGGAATCGCGCCGAGCACGCAGTCCTTGAACACTTCGCGCACCTCGTCCTCGCTGGCCATCGTCAGCCGGCGCCCGGTGCGCTCGCATAGTTCGGACAGATCGAGCAGGCGGGTCGACGGCATCACCGCCGCCACGTAGCCCGCCTCGTCCTCGAGCAATACCGTCTTGACCAGGCGATCGCCCGGCACATGGGCGGCCTGCGCGGTGGCCATGCTGCCCAGCGCATAGGGGTGGCGGATGATATCGAAATGGCTGTTCTTGCTGCTCAGGCAAGTCGCCAGGGTGGTTGCCAGTGCCATGATGGGTCCCCTCATCGAGATACAGGGATGGCGCGCACTGGCGTGAGGCGCGTGGCGCGCCGTCCATCAGCCATCACTGGGGGCGCCGGTGCAACGCTGGCCTGCGGGTATCTACTATAGGACGCGGGGGACATGACGCGCGGACGCGGCGGCGGAACGCGACGCGGCAAGACGGGCGGCGGCGATCGCGCCGTCCATCCAGAACAATTCAGCGGGACATCAGCGGGGGAAGGTCACGGTGCCATGCACGGTGACGCCCGGCGGCACATAGACCGGGGCGGGTTCGACATAGACCGGCGCCGGGCCGTAGTAGCCGTAGCGCGGCCCCTTGCACTTGCGCTCTTCCTTGTAGTCGCCGTTGCCCTTGAACTTGCGTTCGACCTTGCAGTTGCCGTCCCAGTATTCTTCCTTGTAGTCGCCGCCATGGTGATGGCCGCGCCATTTGCCATGGCCGCTTTCGTCCTTCCAGGGATCGGCCTGGGCGGCCAGCGGCAGCGCGAGCAAGGCGGCGAGACAGAGGGATGTTGCGGTTGCAGTCATGATGGTGTCCCGATCCGATACGGGCCGACGGAGAGTTCTTCTTCTCGAAGAGCTTAGCGCCGGCGCGGAACGCCGGCGACCCATCAGGTGAAACGTCGGTAAGCAAATGTTTCGCCGATCACACCGGCCGGCGCACGCCGACAGGAAGTGGCGATGAAGAAGTGTGGTGCGAGGGAGGGGACTCGAACCCCTACACCATTGCTGGCGTCAGGACCTAAACCTGGTGCGTCTACCAATTTCGCCACCCTCGCGGTCCAGGCGGTGCCGCCCTGACGGGAGGCACCGCGGTCTGCCGAACATCGGGCCGAAAAAACAAAAGAGGCGACTGGAACCGCTTGCCGCCCCTGCTTCTCCGACCGGCCTGCGGCGTTGCACCGCTGCCCGGCAAAGACCGCGGATTGTAGCGCATGGTTTCGCGCGAATCCAGCCCCCCGGGCGGCCCTTCGCCGACACGCCGACACGCCGACGCGCCGTCACGCCATCAAGCCATCACGCCGCTCCCCTGCTCCGGCCGCCGCACGCGGAACCAGGCCGCGTACAGCGCCGGCAGGAACAGCAGCGTCAGCACCGTGGCGACGATCAGTCCGCCCATGATCGCCACCGCCATCGGCCCCCAGAACACCGAGCGCGACAGCGGGATCATCGCCAGCACGGCGGCCGCCGCGGTCAGCATGATCGGCCGGAAGCGGCGTACCGCGGCCTCGACGATCGCGGTCCAGGCCGGCACGCCGGCGCGGATGTCCTGCTCGATCTGGTCGACCAGGATCACCGAGTTGCGGATGATCATGCCGACCAGCGCGGTAATGCCGAGCTGGGCGACGAAGCCCATCGGCGAGCGCAGCAGCAACAGCGTCGCCGCGGCGCCGATCAGCCCCAGCGGGCCGGTCAGGAACACCATCACGGCACGCGAGAAGCTATGCAGCTGCAGCATCAGCAGCGTGAAGATCAGGAACACGCACAGCGGCAGTTGCGCGGCAATCGACGCACCGGCCTTGCCGCTCTCCTCTTCGGCCCCGGCCACCGTGATCAGGTAGCCGGCCGGCAGCTCGGCGCGCAGCTTGTCGAGCTGCGGATCGATCTGCGCCGTCACGGTCGGCCCCTGGATGCCGTCGACCACGTCGGCCTGCACGGTCACGCCGAAGTCGCGATTCTCGCGCCAGACGATGCCCGGCTCGGAGCGGATGCCGATGCGCGCGACCTGCGTCAGCGGCACCGCGCGGCCGCTGCTCGTCGGCACCTGCACGTTGTGCAGATCGGCCAGCGCCTCGCGTTCGTCCTTGGCCGAGCGCATCACGATGTCGATCAGCTTGTCGCCGTCGCGATACTGTCCGACCGGCGCGCCGGTCAGCACGGTCTGGGTGACGCGGGCGATCGCATTGGTGGTCACGCCGAGCGCACGGGCCTTTTCCTGGTCGATATCCAGGCGCAAGACCTTGACGTTCTCGTTCCAGTTGTCGTTGACGCCGACGGTGTTCGGGTTCGCGCTCATGATCGCCTTGACCTGGTCGGCGATCCGGCGTACTGTCGCGGCTTCCGGCCCGATCACGCGGAACTGCACCGGATAGGCCACGGGGGGCCCGTTCGGCAGCAGCTTCACGCGTCCGCGCAATTGCGGGAAGTCGCTCGCCAGCAGCGCGATGATGCGCTGGCGCAGCCGCTCGCGCACCTCGACGTCGACCGGCAGCACGATCAGCTGCACCACATTGCTCTGCGGAAAGATCTGGTCCAGTGGCAGGTAGAAGCGCGGCGCGCCGGTGCCGACGAACGTCGTGATGCTGCCGACATCGGCATCGCCGCGCAGCGCGGCCTCGAAGCGCCTGGCCTCGGCCTCGCTCTGCGCGAAGCTGGCGCCCTCGGGCAGCCACATCTCGACCATCAGTTCCGGCCGGCTGGAATCGGGGAAGAACTGCTTCTGGACGAACTGGAAGGCGAAGATGCCGAGCGCGAAGGTTCCCAGCGTGATCGCGATCACGGTCTTGCGCCAGTCCACGCACCAGTCCACCGCGCGCCGGAAGCGTGCATAGAACGGCGTGTCGAACACCTCGTGATGGCCGCCCTCGCTCGGCTTGACCTTCAGCAGCAGGTAGCCCAGGTACGGCGTGAAATAGACCGCTGCCAGCCACGACAGCACCAGCGCGAGCGCCGTCACCGCGAAGATCGCGAACGTGTATTCGCCGACCGTCGAACGCGCGAGCCCGACCGGCAGGAAGCCGGCGGCGGTGATCAAGGTGCCGGTCAGCATCGGCATCGCGGTCGACGTATAGGCGAAGGTCGCCGCCTCCATCTTGGAGAAGCCTTCCTCGAGCTTGCGCACCATCATCTCGACCGCGATGATCGCATCGTCGACCAGCAGGCCCAGCGCGATGATCAGCGCGCCCAGCGACACCTTGTGCAGGCCGATGTCGAACACGTTCATGAACAGGAAGGTGACCGCCAGCACCAGCGGGATGGTCAGCGCCACCACCAGGCCGGGGCGCGCATCGAGCCGCAGCGGCTTCGTATGCAGGCCCAGCGAGATGAAGCTGACCGCCAGCACGATCACCACAGCCTCGATCAGCACGCGCACGAACTCGCCCACCGAACGCTTGACCGCCTCGGGCTGGTCCTGCACCTGCTCCATCTCGATGCCGACCGGCAGCTGCTTGCGCAGCGCGTCGGCCTCGGCGCGCAGTGCCTCGCCCAGCGCGATGATGTCGCCGCCCTTCTCCATCGAGATGCCCAGGCCGATCACGTCCTTGCCGTTGAAGCGCATGCGCGGCGCGGGCGGATCGACATAGCCGCGATAGACGCGGGCGATATCGCCGAGCCGGATGTTGGCCGCGCCGTTGGGCCCGCGCAGCACCATGTTGCGCAGATCGCCGACATCGGCGAACTGGCCCGACACGCGCACCTGCACGTTGTCGCTGGGGGTCACCAGCACGCCGCTGGCGGTCAGGTTGTTCTGCTCGGCGATCTGGTCGGCGATCGCGTTCAGGTCCAGGCCGAGCTGCGCGAAGCGGGTCTGGTTGAACTCGATATAGATCTTCTCGTCCTGCAGGCCGATCAGCGACACCTTGGCCACCGACGGCACGCGCAGCAGCTGCTGCCGCACCAGGTCGGCGTACTCGCGCAGCTCCTTGTAGGTGAAGCCGTCGGCGGACAGCGCATAGATGGTGCCGTAGACATCGCCGAACTCGTCGTTGAAGAATGGCCCGCGCACGCCGGCGGGCAGCGTGCCGGCGATATCGCCGATCTTCTTGCGCACCGTGTACCAGATCTGCGCCGTCTCCTTCGCCGGCGCGTCGTCGCGCAGCTGGAAGATCACGGTGGTCTCGCCCGGTTTCGAGAAGCTGCGGATCTTGTCCGCGTAGGGCACCTCCTGCAGCTGGCGTTCGAGCTTGTCGGTGACCTGCACCGCGATCTGCTCGGCGGTGGCACCGGGCCAGAAGGCCTGCACCACCATCACGCGGAAGGTGAACGGCGGGTCCTCGTCCTGGCCAAGCTGGAAGTACGACATCAGCCCGGCCAGCAGCAACACCACCAGCAGATAGCGGGTCAGCGCCTGGTGCTCGAGCGCCCAGCGCGACAGATTGAATCGGGAGTGCTCCATCGCGGCGCCCTTAGCTGCGGGCGGCCGGCGCGCTGGCCGGCGGGTTTGCCGGCGTCGCGGCGGGGACAGGCGCCGAGGCGGGCGCGACGGCCTGCAACGGCCGCACCTTCTGGCCCGGCTTGAGCAGATGCACGCCGGCGGTGACGATGGTCTGGCCCGGACGCAGCCCGCTGCTGACCTCGACCTCGTTGCCGATCGGCTGGCCCAGCGTGACCGCGACGGGCTGTACCGTGCCGGCCGCGCTGTCGTAGACCCAGACCTGGTTGCTGCCCTGCTGCTGCAGCAACGCGGTCAACGGCACGCGCACCGCCGGCGAGGCGCCGGTCCGCACGAAGGTGACCATCGCGGTCATGCCGAACTTCAGGTCGGCGGGCGGATTGGGCACGGTGATGCGTGCCGCGTAGGTGCGCGTGACCGGATCCGCGGCCGCCGCGATCTCGCGCACGCGGCCCGGCAGCCTGCGCTCCGGCTCGGCCCAGGTCCGCACGCTGACGTCGCGGATGTCGCGCAGCCAGTCGACCTGGTCCTCGGGCAGACCGATCGCGACCTCCTTCTCGGCGGTCTGCGCGACCCGCACCACCGACTGTCCGGCGCTGACCACCTGCCCCACTTCTGCGTCGATTGCGGTAACCACGCCGTCGGCATCGGCGGCCAGCACCGTATATCCGGTCTGGTTGCTCTGCTCGCGCAGCGCGGCCTCGGCCTGGCGCAGCCGCGCGGCGGCGGCCTCGTAGCTGGCCTGGCGACGGTTCTGCTCCGCCGCGCTGATAAAGCCCTTGGCAAACAGGTCGTTGTAGCGCTTCAGATCGGCCGCCGCCAGGTCGCGGTCGGTGCGCGCCGCCTCGTACTGGGCGCGCGAGCCCTGCTCGGCCAGGTTCAGGTCGGTCGGATCGAGCCGGGCCAGCGGTTGGCCGCGCCGCACAGTCGCCCCGACGTCGACCAGCCGCGCAGCGATCTTGCCGCCGACGCGGAAGCCGAGCCGCGATTCGATGCGCGGCCGCACGTCGCCGGAGAACTCATAGGCAGACTGGCCTGTCGCCGACTGCAGCTGCAACAGACGCACCGGCCGGACGTCCGGCGCGCGCTCGGGCTCGCGCGAACAGCCGCCGAGCACCAGCAGGGCAAGCAAGCACGGCAACACCATGCCGACGGTCGACGGCAGGGGCTTCAAAGCGTTGACGGCCGCGACTTCCGGCCCAGGGCAAGGCACTGGCATGGATGGCGATGAGACGGGTGCAACGGCATGACGAGAGGCGACGTGCGCCGGCACGGCCGGACTGGCGGCAAGCCGCAAGGCTGCCGCGCGACACGACAAGGGCGCCGACCGAAGGACGGCGGGTCCGGCAGTAAATAACCGGCCGGTCAGCAATATATCGACCCCTTCGGGGTGCGTCAAACGCGACGCGACGAACCACCCCATTTGGGGGGTGGAACCGTCGATTTAGGCGCCAATTGGCGCGTGATGCGTGTCGACGGCCCCCCAATGGGTAGGGTGCCGGGCGTCCCGGCATGCCCTTGCATGCAGGCCGCGTGGTTACAATGCTGCCGCCATGTCCAAGCCCGACGCGCCTTCCGCCGATACCCCGCAAACGCCGTCCCCGATGCCGGCGTCAATGCCGGACGCCCCCGCGGCCGCGGAAGGCGATGTCGTGGACCACTACGAGAACTTTCCGGTGGCCAGCGTGCTGCTGCCCCGCCCGCTGCGCCGGCCAGTGGCGGTGATCTACCGCTTCGCCCGCACCGCCGACGATCTGGCGGACGAGGGCGATGCGGCGCCCGCCGAGCGGCTGGCCGCGCTCGGCGCCCTGTCCGATGCGCTCGAACGCATCGGCGCCGGCACCGATCCCGGTACGCCGATGATGCGCGCGCTGGCCGAGGTCATCGCCGAATACCGGCTGCCGCTGCCGCTGTTCCACGATCTGCTCGATGCGTTCCGGCAGGACGTGACGGTGCACCGTCATGCCGACTGGGACAGCCTGCTCGACTATTCGCGCCGCTCCGCGAATCCGGTGGGCCGGCTGATGCTGCATCTGTACGGCGCGGCCACGCCGGACCGCTTCGCGCGTGCCGATGCGATCTGCACCGGCCTGCAGCTGGTCAACTTCTGGCAGGACGTCGCGATCGACTTCGCGCGCGGCCGCATCTACCTGCCCGCCGACGCGATGGCGCGCCACGGCGTCGACGAAAACGCGCTGGCCGAGGGCCGCTGCGACGTGCGCTGGCTGGCGCTGATGGAGGAGCTGAAGATCCGCACGGAGGCGATGCTACAATCCGGCGCTTCGCTCGCGCTGGACCTGCCTCGCACGGTGGACTGGCGTATCGGCTGGGAGCTGCGGCTGGTGGTGCAAGGCGGCCTGCGCGTGCTGGAACGCATCGAGGCCGTCGGCTACGATGTCTTCCGGCGCCGTCCGACGCTCGGGCCCGCCGACTGGCTGCTGCTGGCATGGCGGGCGGCAGCGCGCTACCGCAGCGGCACCGCGCCGAGCAAGCCGGCTCATTGAGTTCGGGACCGAGCCGGGCTTGCATCCGGATCGAGTCCGGGATCGAGCCCCCAGATTGAGCCCCCCAGTGTGTCCCCTAGCGAGCGCGAGACCGCTTTGACGCCCGACCAGTACTGCCAAGACAAGGCCGCCCAGAGCGGCTCCAGCTTCTACTACAGCTTCCTGTTCCTGCCCCCGGAACGGCGGCGCGCCATCACCGCGCTCTATGCCTGGTGCCGCGAGGTCGACGACGTCGTCGACGAGACCCAGGACCTGACCGTCGCCCAGCAGCAGCTGGCCTGGTGGCACGGCGAGCTCAAGCGCCTGTTCGCCGGCGAACCGACCCATCCGACCACGCTCGCGCTGCAGCCGCATCTGGCCTCCTGCGGCCTGACGCAGCCGATGCTCGCCGAGGTACTGGAGGGCATGGAGATGGACCTGATGCAGACGCGCTATCTGGACGAGGCGGGCCTGGACCGTTATTGCCATTGCGTGGCCGGCGTGGTCGGCACGATGAGCGCGCGCATCTTCGGCTACCGCGATCCACGCACGCTCGAATTCGCCGAGAAACTGGGGCGCTCGCTGCAGCTGGTCAATATCATCCGCGACGTCGGCGAGGATGCGCGGCGCGGCCGGCTCTATCTGCCGGTCAATGTGCTGCAGCGCTTCGAAGTGCCGGCCGCCGACATCATGCAGGGCCGCCATTCGCCGCGCTTCGTCGCGCTGATGCAATATCACGCCGAACGCGCGCGCACCTTCTACCGCGAGGCGCTGGCGCTGCTGCCCGATAGCGACCGCCGCGCCCAGCGCGCCGGCCTGCTGATGGGCGCGATCTATCACGCCCTGCTCGACGAGATCGAGGCCAGCGGCTTCCAGGTATTGAACCAGCGCATCTCGCTGACCCCCATGCGCAAGCTGTGGATCGCATGGAAGACGTGGATACGCAACCGCTGAACACCGCGATGGCGGAACGCGCCGCCACGCCCGCCGCCACGCCCGCCGCAACGTCGCCGCGAGCCGGCGACGCGGTGGGCGCAGCCGGCGCGGTCGGCATCATCGGCGGCGGCTGGGCCGGCATGGCCGCCGCGCTCGAACTGGCGCAGGCCGGGCGCGTCGTCCATGTGTTCGAAGCCGCGCCGGTGCTCGGCGGCCGCGCGCGCCGCGTCGCGCGGCGCCATCCGCAGGTGGCAGGCGAACTCGACAACGGCCAGCATCTGCTGCTCGGCGCCTATCGCCATACCCTCGCGCTGATGCGCCGCGCCGGCGTCGATCCCGATGCCGCGCTGCTGCGGCTGCCGCTGCAGATGGCCTATGCCGATGGCTGGCGGCTGCAGGCGCCGCGCCTGCCGGCGCCCTGGCATCTGCTCGGCATGGGCCTGACCGCACGCGGGCTGGGCTGGCGCGAGCGCGCGGCATTGGCGCAGGCGCTGTCGCGGCTGCGCGCCGCCAGCGATGACGACGATGCTGCTGATACCGATGGCGCGGGTGCCAACATCGGCGGCGAGACCGTCGCCGCGTGGCTGGCGCAGGCACCGTCGTCGCTGCGGGAACGCCTGTGGTTCCCGCTGTGCGTGGCCGCGCTGAACACCCCGGCCGAACAGGCCGACGCCCGCGTGTTCCGCCGCGTGCTGCGCGACAGCCTGCTGGCGGCGCGCGGGGACAGCGACATGCTGGTGCCGCGCCGGGACCTGAGCCGGCTGTTTCCCGAGGCCGCCGCGCACGCGATCGTTGCCGCGGGCGGCACGGTACGGACCGGCGCCGCGGTGCAGGCGATTTCGCAAAGCCCGCACGGCTGGCTGCTGCAGACGCACGCCGGCCGGCAGGAGGTCGCGCAGCTGGTCGTCGCCACCGCGCCGCGGCAGGCGGCGCGCCTGCTGGCGCAGGTCCCGCATGGCCCGCACCAGGCCGCGCTGCAGGCGGCCGCGGCGAAGCTGCAGGCCTTCGACCATGTGCCGATCGTCACGCTGTATCTGAACGTCGGCGCGCTGCGCCTGCCGCGTCCGTTTCTCGCGCTCGACGCCAGCGCCGCCGCGCCGGGTCAGTTCGTCTTCGATCGCGCCGCGCTGTCGACCGAGCCCCGCGCGTCGGCCGCGCCGGATCACGACAACGTCTGGTCGGTCGTGATCAGCGCGGCCGACGATGCCGCCGCGCTGCCGCAGGCAGAGCTGGCGCGGCGCGTGCGCGCGCAGCTTGCCACGCAACTCGCACCGTGGATTGCCGGTGCCGCGCACCTTGCCGACGCGCGCGGCGAATTCGTGATCGCCGAACGCCTGGCCACGTTCCGCTGCATACCGGGCCTGGCGCGTCCCGGCAACGATATCGGCGTGCCGCGCCTGGCGCTGGCGGGCGACTATACCGACGGGCGCGACGGCGCCTATGGGCCCTACCCGGCCACCATCGAAGCGGCGACGCGCAGCGGCTCGGCGGCCGCGGCGCTGCTGCAACGCGAACGCGTGCCGTCCGCCGCGACGGCATGACTTCCCTTCCCATCGACGTACCGAAGAGCCAGCACATGCATTCCCCCTCTCCTTCCCTGGGCCAGTCCATTCTCGATGCCGCCGAGGCGCTCGCGCGCTTCTCCGATATGGAGGGCGGCCTGACCTGCGCCTATCTGACGCCGGCCCATCGCGCCGCCGCCGCGATGCTGGCCGAACGCATGCGCGCGGCAGGCATGCAGGTGCGCGTCGATGCGATCGGCAACGTGATCGGCCGCTACGAGGCCGATCCGTCCGCTGGCCCCGATGCGAAGGTACTGATGACCGGCTCGCACTTCGACACGGTCCGCAATGGCGGGCGCTATGACGGCCGGCTCGGCATCCTGCTGCCGATCGCGGTGGTCGGCGCGCTGAACGAGGCCGGCATCCGGCTGCCCTACCATTTCGAGGTGGTCGGCTTTGCCGAGGAGGAGGGGCTGCGCTTCAAGACCAGCTTCCTGGCCAGCAGCGCGCTGGCCGGCCGCTTCGACCCGGCGCTGCTGGCGCGCGCCGACGCCGACGGCATCACGCTGGCGCAGGCGCTGGCGCAATCGGACCTGCCGGGCGGCGGCGATCCCGAGGCGCTGCGCGCGGCCGCGGTCGACCCCGCGACGCTGCTGGCCTTCGTCGAGGTCCATATCGAACAGGGACCAGTGCTGCTGCACCATGACCTGCCGCTGGGCATCGTCACACAGATCGCCGGCAGCAGCCGCTTTCAGGTGCGGGTGGAGGGGCTGGCCAGCCATGCCGGCACCACGCCGATGACGATGCGCAAGGATGCGGCCGCCGCGGCCGCCGAGATGGTGCTGCTGGTCGAGTCGCGCTGCGCGCAGGCGCCGACGCTGGTCGGCACGGTGGGCCAGCTGCAGGTGCCGAACGGCTCGAGCAACGTGATTCCTGCCGCGTGCCACTTCTCGATGGATATCCGCGCCGGCGAGGACGCGGTGCGCGAGTCCGCGATCGCCGATATCGTCGCCGGCATCGAGGCGATCGCCGCGCGCCGCGGCGTGCGTGCCGAGGTGGAACGGGTGCCGCCGGTCAACAACGCGCCGTGCGCGCCGTGGCTGCGCGAGCAGTTCGCGGCGGTGCTGAACAAGCGCGGCCTGCAGGCCTTCGAGCTGCCGTCCGGTGCCGGGCACGACGCGATGATGATGCAGCGGATCACCGACGTGGCGATGCTGTTCGTCCGCTGCGGCAACGGCGGCATCAGCCACAACCCGCTGGAGACCATCACCGCCGAGGACGCGCAGCTGGCGGCGGAGGTGTTCGTCGATTTCCTGCGGCATTTCCGGCCGCGGTAATGCGGGCGGGTAATGCGGGCGGAGAGTGCGGGCGGGTAATGCGAGCGGCTGATGCGGGCGGCTGATGCGGGCAAAAAGGTCCCACCGATCCCCGCCATGACTTCTCTCTCGCGCTCGCGGGAGCGGCGCGGAACGCGGGACACTGGCGTCGCGACCGGCCCTAGTTGCCTTGGTACATCTCCCTGCTGATGTCGTACAGGCTCTGCCGCAGCTTGCGCCGTTCGTCGGCCGACAGCTTGCCGCTGCGGCCCTGCCGCTCGCCGGCCTCGCGCTCGGCGCGCTGGCGGTTGGCGCGGCCCCGGCTTTCGCGCGGCGATGGCCGCTCGCGGTCCTGCCGGGCATGGCCCGGATGCCCCGGATAGCCCTCCGCGCCCCGGCCCGGATGGCGCGCGTGGCCCTGCAGCAGCGCGCCGAGTCCCGGCGACTGCGCGGACGCGCTGGCGGCATGCAGCAGCATCGACGGCAGCAGCAGCGCAAGCAGGGCTCCGGCGACACGGCGTCGGGCGCCGGACGCGCGGCGCGGTTCGGACCGGGTGGATTTCGCTTTCATTGATAATGGCGGTCTGGGGCTTGCCCGCTTCGGGCTTGCGCTGGACGACGCCAAGGCTCCCGGATCGAGGCTGACCGATTTGCCCTTTGCGGGCAGCGCGCAGTGTAAACGCTGCCCGCTGTGCACTTGGCGAGCCGCAAGGTAAAGTATGTAACCTTTTGTTAAGCCATTTTGACCCCTAGCGAGACTCGCTAAGATTAGCGCCATGGAAAATACCAGCCACAAGATTCTCGTCGTGGACGACGACCCCCGTCTCCGCGATCTGCTGCGCCGCTATCTCGGCGAGCAAGGCTTTACCGTGCTGGTCGCGGAAAACGCCACCGCCATGAACAAGCTCTGGCTGCGCGAGCGTTTCGACCTGCTCGTGCTCGATCTGATGATGCCCGGCGAGGACGGCCTGTCGATCTGCCGTCGTCTGCGCGGCGCCAACGACCAGACGCCGATCATCATGCTGACGGCCAAGGGCGAGGACGTGGACCGCATCGTCGGCCTGGAAATGGGCGCCGACGACTATCTGCCCAAGCCGTTCAACCCGCGCGAACTGATCGCGCGCATCCATGCGGTGCTGCGCCGCAAGGGCCCGGCCGAAGTGCCCGGCGCCCCGTCGGAAACGCCGGAGACCTTCGCCTTCGGCGACTTCGTGCTGAACCTGGCCACGCGCACGCTGACCAAGAACGACGAGGAAATCACGCTGACCACCGGCGAGTTCTCGGTGCTCAAGGTGTTCGCCCGCCATCCGCGCCAGCCGCTGTCGCGCGAGAAGCTGATGGAAATGGCGCGCGGCCGCGAATACGAAGTGTTCGACCGCAGCCTGGACGTGCAGATCTCGCGCCTGCGCAAGCTGATCGAACCCGATCCCGGCAATCCACGCTTCATCCAGACCGTCTGGGGGCTGGGCTACGTCTTCATTCCCGATGGCGTGAAATAAGTCCCGGCCGTTATCGTGGCGACTGTGATCCGCCGCACGGCCACGCGTTTCTTCGGTTCGCTGTTCTGGCGGACCTTCATGCTGATCGCGCTGCTGCTGGCCATTTCGCTGGGCATCTGGTTTCAGAGCTACCGGCTGTTCG
The DNA here is from genome assembly GCF_013347325.1 of Cupriavidus gilardii. Classification (NCBI taxonomy): domain Bacteria; kingdom Pseudomonadati; phylum Pseudomonadota; class Betaproteobacteria; order Burkholderiales; family Burkholderiaceae; genus Cupriavidus; species Cupriavidus gilardii. Next base: position 1,739,538 of record NZ_CP054626.1, read on the forward strand.
AACGCGCCCCGCGCGCGCAGCAGATCGCGATGCAGGTGGTCAGCGTGGTCAAGCTGACGCGCGCGGCCCTGCTCTATTCCGACCCGGCGCGGCGCCGCTTCCTGCTGCTCGACCTGGTACAGAACGAGGGCATCAAGGTCTATCCGCGCGAGCGCGACGACGACTTCACCACGCCCACCGCGAATCCCTTCCTGACCCAGCTGGTGCAGCAGGAAATCCGTGGCCGGCTCGGCGGCGATACCGTCATCGCGACCACGGTCAACGACATTCCGGGCGTCTGGGTCAGCTTCGAGATCGAGGGCGACGACTATTGGGTCGCGATCAGCCCGGAACGCTTCGAGCGCGTACCGGGGCTGCAATGGCTGTGGTGGACCGTGGCCGCGCTGCTGCTGTCGATCTTCGGCGCGGCCTTCATCACCGCGCGGGTCAACCGGCCGCTCAAGCGGCTGGCCGATGCCGCGCGCGCGATCGGTTCGGGCGGCGATCCCCCGCCGCTGCCCGAGCGCGGCGCCAGCGAGGTTGCCCAGGCCAATCACAGCTTCAACCAGATGGTGCGCGACCTGCGCCAGCTCGACGACGACCGCGTGGTGATGCTGGCCGGCATCTCGCACGACCTGCGCACGCCGCTGACGCGGCTGCGCCTGGAGACCGAGATGTCGCCGGTCGACGACAGCACGCGCGAGGCGATGATCGCCGACATCGAGCAGATGGACGCGATCATCGGCCAGTTCCTGAACTACGCCCGCCCCGCGCAGGAGAGCAGCGAGCCGGTCGACCTGTCGTCGCTGGTGCGCGATGCAGTCAACGTCTATGCCGCGCACGACGACATCCGCATCCGCGTGCATGCGCCCGAGCCGGTGATGGCGATGGCGAACCGGATGGAGGTGCAGCGCATCCTCGACAACCTGGTCGAGAACGCCCGCCGTTATGCCAAGGATCCGGACAGCGGCATCGCCGAGGTCGAGATCACCACGCGCAACCACGACAAGGAGGCGATGCTGGTGGTCGCCGATCGCGGCGACGGCGTGCCCGACGCGCAGCTGCCGCTGCTGACGCGGCCGTTCTATCGGCTCGACGCCGCGCGCAGCGAGGCCAAGGGCGCGGGGCTCGGCATGTCGATCGTCAACCGGATCATGCAGCGCAACGGCGGCCGCCTGGTGCTGACCAATCGTCCGGCCCCGGGCAGCGGCCTCGTGGTCAGCGCCTGTTTCCGGCGCGCTTGATGCAGCGCCGCCGATCGCCACGCTGGCGTCACGCCAATGGTGTATGGTGGCGCGATGCTCCAGTTCGACCGTCGTTCCCGCGCAAGCCGGGACCCGCGGCTCGACCGGCGCATGAAGACGCTGGGTCCCCGCGTTCGCGAGGACGACAGCATCGACGCAGCAGCCAGTCCCGCCCCTATCGGACTCTTTGAGATTTTCAATTAGCCGTGCCGAGCAGGATGCTGCATACTTCCCATTCGTTGCGTGGCGTGCGCAACGGCCCGAGAAAATCGTCTTCGACGATGGCCGTCTGTCATGCCCCGCTGGCGTCTGTTCAACCGTATCCAGGAGAAGTCCATGAAGACCGTTGGTGACAAGCTCGAACCGTTCCACGTCGTCGGTGTCAAGCCGGGTTTCAACGCCCACGAAGAAAACGGCCAGTCGGCCTTTGAAGACATCACCGAGAAGTCGTTCGAAGGCAAGTGGAAAATCATCTACTTCTACCCGAAGGACTTCACCTTCGTGTGCCCGACCGAGATCGTGGCCTTCGCCAAGCTGAACCAGGACTTCGCCGACCGCGACGCCGTGGTGCTGGGCGGCTCGACCGACAACGAGTTCGTCAAGCTGGCATGGCGCCGTGAACACAAGGACCTGAACAAGCTGAACTCGTGGCAGTTCGCCGATACCACCGGCTCGCTGATCGACCAGCTGGGCGTGCGCGAGAAGGATGCCGGCGTTGCGCTGCGCGCCACCTTCATCGTCGACCCGGACAACACGATCCAGCACGTGTCGGTGAACAACCTGAACGTCGGCCGTAACCCGGACGAAATCCTGCGCATTCTGGACGGCCTGCAGACCGACGAGCTGTGCCCGTGCAACCGCGCTGTCGGCGGCGCGACGCTGTAATTCGCGCGATGTCGATGTTGCCGGCGGTTCGCCGCCGGCAACCGCGCCCCAGTGCGCACCGAAACCCGCTCACGCGGGTTTTTTCCGCCCAAAGCGATAGGAGAATTTGATGGAATTCCTCAACACGATCAAGAATCTCATCCCCGACTATGCGAAGGACATTCGCCTGAACCTGGACGGCACCATCGCACGCTCCTCGCTGGAGGGTAACGATGCGGTGGGCGTGGCATTGGCTGCGGCCTTCGCCGCCAAGAGCAAGATCATCGTCGACGCGATCCGCAACGCCGGCGTGCTGTCGCCCGAAGAGCTGAACGGCGCGCTGACCGCGGCCGCGCTGATGGGCATGAACAATGTCTGGTACCCGTATGTCGAGATGGCCGCCGATCCCGATCTGGCGAGCCAGCCCGCGGGCCTGCGCATGAACGCGTATGCCACTCACGGCGGCGTCGACAAGCGCCGCTTCGAGATGTACGCGCTGGCCGCGTCGATCGTCGGCAAGTGCCACTTCTGCGTCCGCTCGCACTACGAGCTGCTGAAGAACGAACAGGGCATGACCTCGCAGCAACTGCGCGATGTCGGCCGCATCGCCGCCGTGATCACCGCCGCGGCCAACGTGATCGCAGCCGAGTAAGGCTGCATCGCCTGTCCTGACCGGATCCCGCCCACGCGGGCATCCCGCATCGCCGATGGCCGCCTTGGGCGGCCATCGTCATTTCCGGCGCGCCGGCGGCGCCGCGCGTCCGCATTTCTCCGACTGCATTTGTGCACGGTCCGGCCTACAATCGAGGCAGATTCTGCTTCGCGGACCCTCCATGAGCCAACTGCCCTCGCCCTCCTCGCCGCATTTCCACTATCGTCTCGCCACCGCTTCGGACTGGGGCCAGATCGCCGCGGTCACGCAGGAAGCGTATGCGCAGTACGAGCTCGAGATCATGGAGGACTGCCGCGCGTCCTTCCAGCAGGGCATGCGTTCGGTGCTCGCGACCAATACGTCCGACATGGAATGGTGGGTCGCCGACACCGATCACGGCATCAGCGGCGCGGTGCTGTTCTGCCACCCGGGCGCGACGCTGCAGGCGCTGGACGGCAGCACGGTGACGCTGGCCCTGCCCGAGGCGCGGCTGCTGTCGGTCAGCCCGCAGGCGCGCGGCCTGGGGCTCGGACGGACGCTGATGCAGATCTGCATCGAGCGGGCGCGCGATATCGGCGCGCAGGCGCTGGTGGTGCGCACCATGCCGGAAATGGGTGCCGCCAACCGGCTGTGCCAGCAGATGGGCTTCGTCAAGCGGACCGAGGCGGGCGCGCGCTCGGGGCCGCTGGAACGGCTGGTCGACTACGTCTACGCGATCGAGCCGAAGGAAGCCGACGCGCCGCAGCCGGGCCTGTAGCGGCGCGCATCGCGCCGAAAGCGCGACGCCGCGCGCTCGACGCGCAAGCGCTCAGTCCTGCGGCGCGACGATGGCGCCGCGCCACAGCAGCACCACCGCCTGCGCGACGATGCCCTCCTGGCGCCCTTCGAAGCCCAGCTTCTCGTTGGTCTTGGCCTTGACGTTGCAGCGGCCGGCCGCGATGCCCAGATCCTCGGCCAGATTGGCCACCATCGCGCCGATATGCGGCGCCAGCTTCGGCGCTTGCGCGATCACCGTCGCATCGACATTGCCCACTTCATAGCCGGCCTCGCGCACACGCCGTACCGCCTCGCGCAGCAGCGCGCGGCTGTCGGCGCCGGCAAAGGCGGGATCGGTGTCGGGGAAATGCCGGCCGATATCGCCGAGCGCCGCGGCCCCGAACAAGGCGTCGGTGATCGCATGCAGCAAGGCATCGGCATCGGAATGGCCGAGCAGGCCGCGGTCGTGGGGAATCTCCACGCCGCCGAGCACCAGCTTGCGGCCCGGCACCAGCGCGTGCACGTCGTAGCCTTGTCCCACGCGGATATCGAAGGGCATCATCGCGGTCGGTCTCCAGAAGAACCAGAAGAAGCGGCGGCGGGCTGGCCGCCGAGCAGGACTTCGGCCAGTGCGAAGTCCTCGGGATAGGTCACCTTGAAATTGCGCAGCGAGCCGTTGACCAGCCGCGGCTTCAGGCCGAGCCGCTCGATCGCGCTGGCCTCGTCGGTCACGACCGCGCCGCTGGCGAGCGCGTCCTCCAGCGCCTGACGCAGGACGCCGACGCGGAACATCTGCGGGGTCTGCGCCTGCCACAGCCCTTCGCGCGGCACGGTGCCGCCGATGCGGGACGGCTGCGAGGGATGCAGCGGTTCCGCATCGGCACGCTTGAGCGTATCGGGTACCGGCACCGCCAGGATGCCGCCGATCGCCGCGTCGGGCCCATCGCCATCGTCCCCTTCGACCGCGCGGATCAGCGTATCGATCATCAGCGGCGTCAACCCGGGACGGGCGGCGTCGTGGACCAGCACCCAGTCCTGATCCTCGGCGCCGAGCTGGACCAGATGCCGCAAGCCGTTCAACACCGATTCATGGCGTGACGAGCCGCCGACGAAGGCCGTATCGAAGCGCAGCCCGGCGAAGGCCGCCGAGCCGAAGCGCGCCTCCAGCGGCAGATCGTCCGGCGCCAGCACCAGCGCGGTCGCGCTGATCGACTCGCAAGCCGAGAACGCGGCGAGCGCATACCAGATCATCGGATGGCCGGCCAGCTCGCGATACTGCTTGGGCAGGCCCGCGCCCGCGCGGCTGCCACTGCCGGCACAGGGAATCAGGGCAAAACGTCGTTCGGACATGCGGCGGACAGGCGGATAAGGGAATCGGCGGGCGGCAAGGCAGGCGGCGCCCGAATGTGGCGGCCGATGGCCGGGCGCTGCGCATTCTATAATACGACCCTCTTCTCGACACCCCCGCCCGCGTTGCCGGCGGGGCGTCGTCGTTTGATCCGAACCGCTTTATGTCCGACGCCAACTCGCCTCCCGCGCTTCCCGTTTCCACTCAGCTGCCGCTGGTCAAGGCCGGCCAGCGCCATCAGATCACCGGCCTGCACGGCTCGGCCGATGCGCTGGCTCTGGCTGCCTATGCCCGCGCGCATCACGACAAGACGCACGGCCAGATGCCGATGCTGGCGGTGATCTGCGCCAACGCGGTCGACGCGCAGCGGCTCGCCGACGAGATCCCGTGGTTCGCCCCGGAGCTGCGCGTACGCGTGCTGCCCGACTGGGAAACCCTGCCCTACGACAGCTTCTCGCCGCACCAGGATCTGGTATCGGAGCGCCTGGCGACGCTGCACGATATCCAGACCGGCCAGTGCGACGTGATGCTGGTGCCCGCGCAGACCGCGCTGTACCGGCTCGCGCCGCCCGCCTTCCTGGCCGCCTACACCTTCTTCTTCAAGCAGGGCGAACGGCTCGACGAGGCCGCGCTGAAGGCGCAGTTCACGCTGGCCGGCTACGAGCACGTCAGCGCGGTGATGCGGCCCGGCGAATACAGCGTGCGCGGCGGCCTGATCGACCTGTTCCCGATGGGCTCGGCGCTGCCGTACCGGATCGACCTGTTCGGCGACGAGATCGAGACGATCCGCGCGTTCGATCCGGACACGCAGCGCAGCCTGTACCCGGTCAAGGAAGTGCGCCTGCTGCCCGGCCGCGAGTTTCCGCTGGACGAGGCCGCGCGCACGGCGTTTCGCGGCCGCTGGCGCGAGGTGTTCGAGGGCGACCCCAGCAAGTCGCCGATCTACAAGGACATCGGCAATGGCGTCCCGTCGGCCGGCATCGAGTACTACCTGCCGCTGTTCTTCGAGTCGGCGGCGACGCTGTTCGACTATCTGCCGGCCGGCACGCATCTGGCCTATGTCGGCGCGATCGACGAGGCGATCCGGCGCTTCTGGACCGATACGCAGCAGCGCTACGACTTCATGCGGCACGATCGCGAGCGGCCGCTGCTGCCGCCCGCGCAGCTGTTCCTGAACGAGGAGCAGTTTTTCAGCGCCGCCAAGCCGCTGGCGCGGCTGGTGCTGCAGCAGGGCCCGGCCGGCGCCGATGCCGTGCCGCTGTCGGCCGCGCTGCCCGACGTCTCGGTCAATCGCCGCGCCGAAGACCCGCTGGTCAATCTCGAGGCGCTGCTGCTGCGCAAGCAGGCGCGCGTGCTGATGTGCGCCGATTCGGCGGGCCGCCGCGAGACGCTGCTGCAGCTGTTCGCCGACAGCGGCCTGCGCCCGCACCCGGTCGAGGACTGCGCCGCCTTCCTCGCCGGCGACGCGACGTTCGCGATCGCGGTGGCGCCGCTGCAGAGCGGCTTCGTGCTGCCCGGTGCCGACGGCCATCCCGATCTCGCCTTCGTCACCGAGGCCGAGCTCTATGCGAATACCGCGCGCCGCGCCGGCCGCCGCAAGCAGGAACAGGCCAGCAGCGTCGACGCGATGGTGCGCGACCTGGCCGAGCTGAAGATCGGCGACCCCGTCGTGCACAGCGAACACGGCATCGGCCGCTACCAGGGCCTGGTCACGCTGGACATGGGCCAGGGCGACGAGGAATTCCTGCATCTGGACTACGACAAGGGCAGCAAGCTGTATGTGCCGGTCCACCAGCTGCATGTGATCTCGCGCTATTCGGGCGCCGACCCGGAGACCGCGCCGCTGCATTCGCTCGGCTCGGGCCAGTGGGAGCGCGCCAAGCGTCGCGCCGCGCAGCAGATCCGCGATACCGCCGCCGAGCTGCTGAACCTGTACGCGCGCCGCGCGCTGCGCGAGGGCCATGCGTTCGCGCTGTCGCCGAAGGACTACGAGACCTTCGCCGAGAGCTTCGGCTTCGAGGAGACGCCGGACCAGGCCGCGGCGATTGCCGCGGTGATCGCCGACATGACCTCGGGCAAGCCGATGGACCGCCTGGTCTGCGGCGACGTCGGCTTCGGCAAGACCGAGGTGGCGCTGCGCGCGGCCTTCGTCGCGGTGATGGGCGGCAAGCAGGTCGCGATGCTGGCGCCGACCACGCTGCTGGCCGAGCAGCATTTCCAGACGCTGTCGGACCGCTTCGCCGACTGGCCGGTGCGCATCGTCGAGCTGTCGCGCTTCAAGACGAAGAAGGAGGTCGAGGCCGCGATCAAGCAGATCAACGACGGCACCGTCGATATCGTGATCGGCACGCACAAGCTGCTGTCCGACGACGTGCGCTTCCAGCGGCTGGGCCTGGTCATCATCGACGAAGAGCACCGCTTCGGCGTGCGCCAGAAGGAAGCGCTGAAGACGCTGCGCGCCGAGGTCGACGTGCTGACGCTGACCGCGACGCCGATCCCGCGTACGCTGGGCATGGCGCTCGAGGGATTGCGCGACTTCTCGGTGATCGCCACCGCGCCGCAGAAGCGGCTGGCGATCAAGACGTTCGTGCGGCGCGAGGAAGACGGCGTGCTGCGCGAGGCGATCCTGCGCGAGCTCAAGCGTGGGGGCCAGGTCTATTTCCTGCACAACGAGGTCGAGACCATCGAGAACAAGCGCGCGCGGCTGGCCGAGCTGGTGCCGGAGGCACGCATCGCGGTCGCGCACGGACAGATGCACGAGCGCGAGCTCGAACGCGTGATGCGCGATTTCGTCGCGCGGCGCGCCAATATCCTGCTGTGCACGACCATCATCGAGACCGGCATCGACGTGCCGTCGGCCAACACGATCCTGATCCACCGCGCCGACAAGTTCGGCCTGGCGCAGCTGCACCAGCTGCGCGGGCGCGTCGGCCGCTCGCACCACCAGGCCTACGCCTACCTGCTGGTGCACGATCCGGAAGGGTTGACCAAGCAGGCGCAGCGGCGGCTCGAGGCGATCCAGCAGATGGAGGAGCTCGGCTCGGGCTTCTATCTGGCGATGCACGACCTCGAGATCCGCGGCGCCGGCGAGGTGCTGGGCGACAAGCAGTCGGGCGAGATCCACGAGATCGGCTTCCAGCTGTACACCGACATGCTGAACGCCGCGGTCAAGGCGCTGAAGGCCGGCAAGGAGCCGGACCTGATGGCGCCGCTGGCGGCGACCACCGAGATCAACCTGGGCACGCCGGCGCTGCTGCCGAACGACTACTGCACCGACGTGCACGAGCGGCTGTCGCTGTACAAGCGGCTGGCCAACTGCGAGCGGCCGGAGCAGGTCGACGACATCCACGAGGAACTGGTCGACCGCTTCGGGCGCCCGCCGGCGCAGGCGCAGGCGCTGATCGAAACGCACCGGCTGCGCATCGCCGCGGTGCCGCTGGGCGTGCGCAAGATCGACGCGGGCGAGGCGTCGATCAGCGTGCAGTTCGTGCCCAACCCGCCGATCGACGCGATCCGCATCATCGACCTGGTGCAGAAGAACCGGCATATCAAGCTGGCCGGCCAGGACAAGCTGCGCATCGAGGCGAAGATGCCCGACGTGGCGGTGCGCGCGCAGACGATCAAGCAGATGCTGCGGCAGCTGGCTTGACGATGTGCCGGGGGACACGGCGCGGCAAAGTGGACCCCGGCACATGTCCAGGTGTAGGATCGGACATCCAACAGCGTGATCCTGCCGCATGCCAGCCCATACCCCTGCTCCCACCGACGCCTTCACGGACATTCCCGAACACGCCGCCCTCGACTGGACCCGCCGGCTGATCGAGTTCGACACCACCAGCCGCGAATCCAATCTGGGCCTGATCGAGACGGTGCGCGACCACTTCGCCGCCCGCGGCCTGAAGCCCCACCTGAGCTACAACCCGCAGCGCAACAAGGCCAATCTGCATGTGACCGTGCCCGCGGCCGACGGCAGCGAGCAGCGCGGCATCGTGCTGTCCGGGCATACCGACGTGGTGCCGGTCGACGGCCAGGACTGGAGCACCGATCCGTTCCGGCCGGCGCTGCGCGACGGCAAACTGTATGGCCGCGGCGCCTGCGACATGAAGGGCTTCATCGGCACCAGCCTCGCGCTGCTGCCCACGCTGCTGCAGGCGCGGCTGCGCGAACCGGTGCACTACGCGCTGTCGTTCGACGAAGAAGTCGGCTGCATGGGCGCCCCCTATCTGATCGACGACCTGCGCGAGCGCGGCATCCAGCCCGCGGGCTGCATCGTCGGCGAGCCGACCAGCATGCGCGTGATCGTCGCCCACAAGGGCATCAACGCCTATCGCTGCTGCGTCAAGGGTCAGGCCGCGCATTCGTCGCTGACCCCGCGCGGCGTCAATGCGATCGAATACGCGGCGCGGCTGATCTGCTTCATCCGCGACCTCGCCGACGAGTTCCGCGCCAAGGGGCCCTACGACGATGCGTTCGACGTGCCCTTCACCACCGCATCGACCGGCACGATCCAGGGCGGCATCGCGCTGAACACGATTCCCGCGCTGTGCGAGTTCGTGTTCGAGTACCGCAACCTGCCGGGCGTCGATCCGGAGGCGATCCGCGCGCGCATCGAGGCCTATGCCAACGACGTGCTGCTGCCGCGCATGCGCGCCGAGCATGCCGACGCGGACCTGAGCATCACGCGCATCGCCGCGGCGCCGGCGCTCGACGCCGCCGAGCGCGATGCGATCACGCAGCTGGTGCGCGCGCTGACCGGTGACAACGCGATCAGCAAGGTCGCCTACGCCACCGAGGGCGGGCTGTTCCAGCGCGCCGGCATCCCGGCCGTGGTCTGCGGCCCCGGCGACATCCAGCAGGCCCACAAGGCCGACGAGTTCGTCGCGCTGGAGCAGCTCGCGCAATGCGAGGCCTTCCTGCACAAGGTTGTCGACAGCCTGCGCCTCGCGGCCTGACGGTTCCCGTCGGGACACCACGACAGCCACGACACCCAACCCCGCGGGCGCGGCGCGCCTGCTCACCGATGGCCTGAACGGCCGGGCCGCGCATGGTCCGGCCGGAATCTCAAGGGGCACGCAGAGGCCCCGTTGCAGAACCTATCGCAACACCAACCACAACGACACCAAAGGAGAACTCCACATGGCAGCACGCCGCTCCCCCGCTTTCGCTCCCAGCCAACGATTCCTGACGCTGCCGGCCGCCTTGTCCGCGCTGGCGGCGGCCGCCGGCCTGCTGTGCGGCTCCGCGCTGCTTTCGCCGGCGCTGGCACAGACCGCCACGCCTGCCGCGGCGCAGAGCCTGGCAAGCAGCGGCGACCCTGCCCTGCACGCGCAGATCGAGACGCGCGCCAAGGCGGCCGAGGCCCGGCTGATCGCCTGGCGGCGCGACATCCACCAGCATCCGGAGCTCGGCAACTACGAGACGCGCACCGCGAAGCTGGTCGCCGACCACCTGCGCAAGCTCGGCATGGACGTCAAGACCGGCGTCGCCAAGACCGGCGTGGTGGGCCTGCTCAAGGGCGGCAAGCCCGGGCCGGTGGTGGCGCTGCGCGCCGACATGGACGCGCTGCCGGTCAAGGAGCGCGTCGACGTGCCGTTCGCCTCGAAGGCCAAGGGCAAGTACCTCGGCAAGGAGGTCGACGTGATGCATGCCTGCGGCCACGACACCCACGTCGCGATCCTGATGGCGACCGCCGAGGTGCTGGCCGGGATGAAGGACCAGCTGCCCGGCACCGTCAAGTTCATCTTCCAGCCGGCCGAGGAAAGCCCGGCGGACATCGAGCCGGACGGCACCAATATCTGGGGCGCGAAGCAGATGGTGGCCGAGGGCGTGCTGGAGAACCCGAAGGTCGATGCGATCTTCGGCCTGCATGTCAGCAGCGGCATCGAGTCGGGCAAGCTGGCCTGGCGCAGCGGGCCGGCGATGGCCGCCGCCGACCAGTTCTGGATCGACGTCAAGGGCCGCCAGACCCATGGCGCGCGCCCGTGGGGCGGCATCGACCCGATCGTGGTGTCGTCGCAGATCGTGCTCGGTCTGCAGACGATCCAGAGCCGGCAGGTCAATGCAATGCTGGAGCCGTCGGTGATCACCGTCGGCACGATCCACGGCGGCAACCGCATGAACATCGTGCCGGAGAAGGTCGAGATGATGGGCACCATCCGCACCTATGACGAGGGCATGAAGAAGGACATCCATGCGCGGATGAAGCGCACCACCGAGTCGATCGCGGCCAGTTCCGGCGCCGAGGCGACCTTCCGCGTGGTCGAGCTCTACAACGCGACCGTCAACCAGCCCGCGCTGACCGAGAAGATGGCGCCGACGCTCAAGCGCGTGGCCGGCGACGGCAACTGGATGCTGGCGCCCAAGGCCACCGCGTCGGAGGACTTCTCGTTCTACCAGGAGAAGGTGCCGGGCCTGTTCTTCAATCTCGGCGTGACGCCGAAGGGCACCGATGTCACCAAGGCGCCGTCGAACCACTCGCCGGAGTTCTACGTCGATGAGCCGGCGCTGATCCATGGCGTGCGGGCGCTGTCGAACCTGACGGTCGACTACATGACGATGGCCCAGCGCTAAGGGGCCGGGCGGGCCGGGCGCAGGGGCAGGCGCGGGACGATTACAATAGCGTCCTTTCACCGCCGCCCCTGCCCCGTACGGGGCGGCGCATGCATCCGACCCGTCCATGCCCCTGATTGTCCAAAGCCTCCAACCCATCGCCTCCCAGGATATCGACACGCTGCGCGCGCTTGCCGACGCGCCCGGCCTGAGCCTGCGCGCCGACACCGTCGCCACGGCCGAGGCCTGCGCGCCGCTCGACGACCGGCTGCGCGATGCGCTGGAGACGTTCTGCGAGCCGCGCCGGCTCGACTGGGCGGTGCTGCCGACGCACCGGACCCTGTCCGACTTCCGGCTGGTCGCGATGGACATGGATTCGACGCTGATCACGATCGAGTGCATCGACGAGATCGCCGATTTCTGCGGCCTGAAGGCCGAGGTCTCGGCGATCACCGAGGCGGCGATGCGCGGCGAGATCACCGACTTCAACGAAAGCCTGCGGCGCCGCGTCGCGCTGCTCAAGGGGCTCGATGCCAGCGTGCTGGACCGCGTCTACGAGGAACGGCTGCGGCTGTCGCCGGGCGCCGAGCGGATGCTCGAGGCCGCGCGCGCCGCGGGCCTGCGTACGCTGCTGGTATCGGGCGGCTTCGTGCACTTCACCGAGAAGCTGAAGGCCCGGCTGGGCCTCGATTACGCCCGCGCCAATACGCTCGAGATCGTCGACGGCAAGCTGACCGGCCGCGTCGAGGGCGAGATCGTCAATGCCGAGGTCAAGGCCCGCACCGTGCGCGAGACCTGCGAAGCGATCGGCGCCGATCCGCGCCAGGCGATCGTGATGGGCGACGGCTCGAACGACCTGAAGATGATGGCGATCGCCGGCCTGTCGGTCGCGTTCCGCGCCAAGCCGGTGGTACGCGCGCAGGCCAGCGTGGCGTTCAACCATGTCGGGCTCGATGGGTTGTTGAATCTGTTCGCGGCTTGACCTCAGTCGACCTCAGTCGACCTCAGTCGACCTCTGTCGGCCTTTGTCGACCTCTGTCGGCGGACCTCTCTGCCGACCAGGCTCCGTAGTCTCCTGCCGCCGCATTGCCCTGTCCCCAACCCTCTCCCGCAAGCGGGAGAGGGAGAACGCCGCCGGTGTCGGCGACCCCATCCCCGCTCCGTAACGCTTCCCGCCTCCGCCACCCGGCCCCCTCTCCCGCTTGCGGCAGAGGGGCTTGAGCAGTGGCAAGCCGCACCCGTCACCGCGTCTTCCAATACATTGCAAACAATATCAATAACTTGCATCGTCAAATACGAATCATTACCATTTGTGTTTTGAATTCCGTAACAAAATATTGGCGATGCAACTCTTTGCCGCTCTTCTCGGCCTGGCGGGCGCTGCCTGCCTGTATCTGGCCGGTCCCAACCAGGTGCTGCTGCGCCGGCCGCCCCAACGCCGGATGATGGTGTGGCTCGGCATCGTGCTGACGTCGGCCGGCGCGGTCGGCTGGTCGGTCGAGCACAGCTGGCCCTCTTCGATCGCCGCGACGCTGGCCACGCTCGGCACCGGCCTGTCGCTGTGGCCCTTCCTTGGCTGTTATCTGCACAAGCGCCGCGGCGGCGAGGAGGCGGCATGAACGGCGGCATCGGTACCAAATGGCTGGCCGGCACCCTGCTCGGCTTTCCGCTGTCGCTGGCGGTCTGCACGCTGGCGATCCTGTGGCTGCCGGGCGGCTGGCAGAGCGGCATCATCGGCGCGGTGACCGCCAGCCTGCCGCTGTGGGTCGCGATCATCAGCACCAGCCTGCTGTTTTCCAGCAGCCGCGCCGCCTGGCTCTGGCTTGGCGCGGCCAATCTGATCTGTTTCGGTGCGTTGTGGGGATGGCGGCTGATGGCCGTGCCCGGCGCGGCCGCGTAAGGAGTTGGCCATGAAGGCTGCAACGCTGCGCGTTTATCAGACGCTGCATACCTGGGTCGGCCTGATGGCCGGCTGGGCCCTGTTCATCGCGTTCTTCGCCGGCGCGATCACGGTGTTCCACCACGAGCTGCACGAGTGGCAGTCGCCGGCGCGTATCCGCGGCGAAACCCACACCGCCGCCAAGCCGTCGCCCGAGGACCTGGACCGCTTCGTCGCCACGCTGGTCAAGGCCCATCCCGAGGCCGCGGCCAGCGTCTATATCGGCCTGCCGACCGAAGGCGAGCCGCACACCACTGCCTACTGGATGGACGCCAAGGGCGAGTGGCAGACCACCAACGAGGAGAAGCTCGGCGCGGGCCGGACCTCGCCGCAGGACACCTCGCTCGACGGCGTGCGCGGCGAGCTGTCGAACTTCCTGAACGCCCTGCACTACACGCTGGGCCTGCCGATGCAGGCCGGCATGCATTTCATGGGCGTGGTGTCGGTGCTGTACGGGCTGGCGCTGGTTTCCGGCGTGCTGCTGCATCTGCCGCGGCTGAAGAAGGACCTGTTTGCCGTGCGCCCGGGCCGCAACCTGAAGCGCTTCTGGATGGACGCGCACAACGTGATCGGCCTGTTCAGCCTGCCCTTCCATCTGGTCATCGCGATCACCGGCGCGCTGTTCTGCGTGTCGATGACGCTGACGATGGCCTTCAACGTGCTGACCTTCGACGGCAAGCTGATGTCGGCCCTGCCTACCGCAATGTCGTCGGTGCCGGAGGTGCAGGCGGCCGGCAAGCCGGCGCCGCTGATGCCGGCGCGCGAACTGATCGAGATCGCGCAGCGCACCGCCGGCGACGGCTTCAAGCCGAATTCCGTCCGTTATCAGCGTGTGGGCGACGCCAATGCGCTGATCGAAGTGCGCGGCGACAGCGAGCGCGCGCTCGGCAATTTCGGCTCGGTCGGCATCCATGCCGCCGCCGGCCAGCCCGACAGCGGGCGCGTGATCGCCAATCAGACCGCCAGCGGGCGGGACGCCAACCATGGCCTGTACAGCGCGCTGTTCGCGCTGCATTTCGGCACCTACGGCGACCTGGCGCTGCGGCTGGTCTATCTGATCGCCGGGCTGGCGGGGGCCTTCCTGTTCTACTCGGGCAATCTGCTGTGGATCGAGTCGCGCCGCAAGGCACGCCAGGCCGAGCAGCCGCGCGTGCACCGGCTGCTGGCGCAGGCCACGGTCGGCGTCTGCATCGGCTGCTGTGTCGGCGTGGCGGTGGCCTTCACCGGCGCGCTGCTGTGGCCCGAGCGTCCGTCGTCGTTTGTCTACTTCCCGGTGTTCTTCGCCGCGCTGGCCTGGGCGCTGCTGCGTCCGCCCGTGCGCGCCGCGATCGAGCTGCTGTACGCGGCGGCGCTGGCCTATCTGGCGGTACCGGTGGCCAACGCGATCCTGACCGGCGACCATCTGCTGCGCAGCGTGCGGCAAGGCGAATGGGCCGTCGCCGGCTTCGACATCGGCGCGCTGGTGTTCGCGGTCGGCTTCGTCGCGCTGGCACGCGCCACGCAGCGCCGTGCCCGCACCGGCCCCGCCGACTCGGTATGGGCGCCGCGCCCGAGCCGCGGCGATCCGGGCCCGTCGGCGCCGCCGGTGGTCGACACGCCGTAACACCGGCCGCACCGGGCCTCCCCGGTGCCCCCACCGCACCCACCGAGGCGCGGCAGGGCCGAGCGGCGCGGTTCCCGGCGCCGCGGCCCACAACACCACCCCCACCCAATCTGCACAGCTCCCAGGCGCACGCGGTCCCCCGTGGCGTCCGGGGAGCCGTGCGCGTTCGCATAACGCATTCGCATCACGACCGAAGAGGAAATCGAGCCATGTCCAACCCTCGCCGCGGCCGCCCCGCGCTGACACCGCTGGCGCGCCAGCTTGCCCTGATCGTCGCCGTCGGCGGCGCCGCCACGCCGGCGCTCGCGCAGAACGCCACGGGCACCGCCGCCGTTCCACCTACCCCGCTGCCACACCCACCGCCACCGCGCAGGCCGAACTGCCGACCGTCCACGTCACCGCCGGCAGCGAGCCCGCCTATCGCGCCCGCGACGCCAGCACCGGCGCCCTCGGCGACAAGCCGCTGCAGGACACGCCGTTCTCGGTGTCGGTGGTGCCGCAGGAGCTGATCGAGAACCGCCAGGCCATCACGCTGGGCGACGTGTTCCGCGGCGATCCGTCGGTCGCGCCGATCGGCGACGGCTATATCGGCGAGTCGGCGGGTTTGACGATCCGTGGCCTGCATCTCGATCTGCTCGAGGGCTACAAGATCGACGGCCTCGCCATCCCGAACTGGGGCAGCGACGTGCCGCTCGAACACTTCGAACGCGTCGAGCTGCTCAAGGGCCTCGGCGGCTTCATGTACGGCTTCGGCGCACCGGGCGGCATCGCCAACTTCGTCACCAAGCGCCCCACCTCGAAATTCGCCGGCAGCGCGACGCTCGGCTATGTCTCGGACGGGGTGCTGCGCGAGTCGATCGACGTCGGCGGCCGCTTCGGCGCGAACGACATGTTCGGCGCGCGCGCCGGCTTCGTGCACGAGGAAGGCGACACCTTCGTCGACGGCGGCCATATCAAGCGCGATTCCGCCTCGGTGGCGCTCGACGCAAGGCTGAGCCCCAACCTGCGCTGGTCGCTCGACGGCCTCTACCAGCAGCGCAACGTCAAGGGCGCCTACTACGGCATCATCCCCGGCCAGGACTTCGGCGCGCCGGTGACCGAATTCGTCCACACGCCCCGCACGCTCGACGGCAGCCAGCGCGTGGCGAGCAAGGGCACCTATTACGAGACCGAGATCAAGAGCATCGGCACGGAGCTCAACTGGGGCTTCGCCGACGACTGGAACCTGCGCACCTCGTACCGCTTCACGCAGCAGAACCGCGGCAACGCCGACAGCGCGATCCTGCTGCTGGACAACGCCGGCAACTACGCCGAGAACCAGTACAGCTCGTACTCGCGCTACCACTATCAGCACGCCCAGACGATGGCGACCGGCAAGGTCCGCACCGGCAGCATCGAGCACGACATCGCCGCGGGCCTGTCGTGGCAGAGCCTGGTGCAGAACTGGGGCAGCTTCGCCGGCGGCGGCATCATCGGCTACGGCAATCTGTACGATCCCGGCCAGTTCGTGCCGACCGGCCTGCCGCTGTCGCGCGTGCCGTCGTCGGACGTGCTGTACCGCGCGTCGAAGATCGAGCAGAAGTCCGTCTTCTTCAGCGACACGATCAAGTTCAACGAGCAGTGGTCGGTACTGGCTG
This sequence comes from Cupriavidus gilardii, assembly GCF_013347325.1. Lineage (NCBI taxonomy): Bacteria > Pseudomonadati > Pseudomonadota > Betaproteobacteria > Burkholderiales > Burkholderiaceae > Cupriavidus > Cupriavidus gilardii. The sequence continues at coordinate 1,756,109 of NZ_CP054626.1, forward strand.
GCCTGCGCTACACGCGCTACGACCAGACCGGCTACACGCCGGAGGGCGCGATCTCGAGCACCTACAGGAAGTCGCCGCTGACGCCGACCGTCGCGCTGATGTACAAGCCGGTGCAGCCGCTGACGCTGTACGGCAGCTATGTCGAATCGCTCGAAGCCGGAGGCTCCGCACCGCTGACCGCGCGCAACGCGGGCGAGGTGTTCGGTCCGCTCAAGAGCCGCCAGTACGAGATCGGCGCCAAGGCCGAACTGGAGGACTGGACCATCAATGCGGCGCTGTTCCAGATCCAGCGCGGCCTGAACTACCTTCGCAACGACAACGTCTACACGCAGGATGGCGAGACCCGCTATCGCGGCATCGAACTGTCGGCCCGCGGCAAGCTCGCGCGCGACTGGACGCTGATGGGCGGCGTCACGCTGCTCGATTCGGAGAACGTCGAAGCTTCGCCAGACGTGCTGGGCAAGCGGGCCTACAGCGCGCCGACCTTCAAGGCCACCGCCTACATCGAGTACGCGGTACCGCCCGTGCCCGGCCTGGTGCTGACCGCCGGCGGCCAGTACGTGTCGAAGATGGCGCTGGAGGCGAACAACAGCAACTGGGTGCCGGCGTACCACACCTTCGATGCGGGTATCCGCTATTCGACCAAGCTGGGCAAGACGCCGGCGGTGTTCCGGCTGGTGGTCGACAACCTGACCAACGAGAAGTACTGGCTGCCAAGCTACGGCTTCATCCTGACCCAGGGTGCGCCGCGTACGGTGCGGGCCAGCGCGACGTTCAGCTTCTGACGTGGTGCCGTCGCGGCAGCAAGACGCAAGCAGAAACGAGGAAGGCGGACCGGTGGGTCCGCCGTGTTGTCGCGCTGGTCCTTGGCGAGGGTCGCGTCAGGCCCGGAAAACGTCCTCGATCACTTCCGCGCGCAGAAGCTGAATGCCCCAGCGCTCGAGTTCTTCAGAGGTTGCGATCTCGATCCGCTGCACAACGGACGTTTGCAGCGGGCCAAAGCGCTCGGCCAACTGCTTTTGCAGCATGCGGGCCTCGCCTTCTTGCCGAGCCTCCTCGCGGAGCTTGTGGGTGAAACGTTGTAGATTGGCACCTACCACTTGCATGTCGACCTCCATCAATTGAAACACCTGATCGGGTGTCAGGACGCTGCCCCGTTGGCCGCACAGCAATGCCGCGAAGGTCTTGGCGAACGCCAGCTTGAGTTTCGGCTCATGCCGCAAGCGCGTCCTGCATTCGATCATCAGCGACACGACAGTATCGTAATCGGCTGCCCGCTCAATGCGAAACAGCAGCGCCGCTAGATTGTCATCGGGCAACTGCGCTTCGCTCAATCGGTTGATGTCCAGCAACGTATGTTGCTGGTGCAATTGACACGCTGCCAAGCCGTTGGGCAGCGACACAACGACATCGCGGATGTTCGTACATGCGCTCCATGGCGTATCGCCGTTATACAGGACGATCGACAGCGCCGCCGGCACCCTGCGATCCGGCAACACCTGGCCCGCGCGAACAAGCTCCTGGTGCAGCAAAGCCGTATAGGCCGCCATGCGCGGCGCCATGTAGCGATCGATGGTGCTCTGGAATTCGAGCAGCACGTACAGGTGGCCCCATGGATCGCCGGCATCGACACGCCACACCATGTCGCTGGCACGCTGCCGCATGTTGTCGGCGACGTAGTTGCCGGAAACCCGTTCCAGCGTCGAGTAGTCCAGCGCGCGAAGCCAGTCGCTGCGAATGAATTCGCGCAAGAGGTCGCGCATCATTTCCGGCATGGCGAACAACAGTTTGTAGCCGGCGTCGTAGTCCCTGGCCATTGCTTCGTTCAGCGTTGTTGAGATGCCGCAAAGAATGCCTTTGCACGGGACCTCGTGCTGACGAAAAGATGTGCCGTACTTTAGGTTGCAGACGGGATGGGGCGAGCCAGCTTCGCCACGGCGTGATCCGGCTTCCGGGCCCTGCAACGGAACGAGGCCCGCTCAACCGACCAGATTCGCTTCCATCGCCGCCTTCAGATCGGCAATCAGGTCGCGCGTATCCTCCAGCCCGATATACAGCCGCACCAGTTCGCCAGCGTCCTGCCAGCCGGCGGGCGGCCAGCTGCCCGCCGGGCGCATCGTCGGCACGTGGTACGGCACGGCCAGGCTGTGCGCGCCGCCCCAGGACCAGCCGATCGAGAACAGTCGCAGCGCCTCGACGAAGGCATCGACCTGGGCGCGCGGATAGCGCGCGCGCAGCACTACCGCGAACAGGCCGCTCGCCCCGGAGAAATCGCGGCGCCAGAAAGCGTGGCCGGGACAGTCCGGCAGCGCCGGATGCAGGACCCGGGCAACCTCGGGCCGCTGCGCCAGCCACTCGGCGACCTCGCGGGCGGCGCGGTCGTGCGCGGCGAGCCGCACCGGCATGCTCGGCAGCGAGCGCAGCACCAGGTAGCAGTCGTCGGCCGACACGCCCCAGCCCATCAGCATGCGCACGCGCTTGATGCGCTGGTAGAGCTTGTCGTCGCGGCACAGCACCGCGCCCATCAGCACATCGCTGCCGCCGGACTGGTACTTCGTCAGCGCCTGCACGGACAGGTCGATGCCCTTGTCGAAGGGACGGAAATAGATGCCGGCCGACCAGGTGTTGTCGATCGCGGTCAGCACGCCGCGCGCCTTGGCGGCGGCGACGATGGCCTCGCTGTCCGGCACCTCCATCGTCACGGAGCCCGGGGCCTCCATCCAGATCAGCCGCGTATTGGGCCGGATCAGCTCGGCGATGCCGGCGCCGATCATCGGGTCGTAGGGTCGTACCGTGATGCCGAAATCGCGCGCCAGCCATTCGCCGTGCTCGCGATTGGGACCGTAGACGTTGTACGGCACCAGCACGTCGTCGCCGGCCTTCAGCAGCGCGAAATAGACCAGCGAGATCGCGCCGAGGCCGGACGGCAGCAGCAAGGCGTGACTGGCGCCTTCGAGCATCGCCAGATGCTGGCACAGCGCCTCGCTGGTCGGGGTTGCATGGATGCCGTAGCGCCAATAGGTGGTCGCGCCGTCGCCATGCGCGCGCAGCTCGGCGAGATTGCGGAACACCACGGTGGAGCCGCGCTGCGTCGGCGGCGAGAAGGAGGCGAAACCGGGAGGGACCTGCAGCGGCGGCTGCACCGCCAGCGTCTGCACGTAGCAGTCGGGCGTTGCGGAGGGATCGTTGTCGTTCGGGGAAGCGGCGTTCGTATCGGTCAGCGGACGGTCGGACACGGCGGATTCCTTGTCTGGCGAGTGCGGATAGAGTCTCCGAGCTTACCAGCAATGGCGCCGCCGCCGCCATGGGGCGGACGGCCAATGCGCGGCCCGCCCCGCTTGACCTCGGTCCGCATGACCTGCTTGGCCTGCTTGGCCTGCTTGGCCTGCTTGACCTGATTGACCTGCTTGACCTGATTGGCCTGCTTGACCTGATTGGCCTGCTTGACCTGATTGGCCTGCTTGACCTGCTTGGCCTGCTTGACCTGCTTGGCCTGCTTGACCTGCTTGACCTGCTTGACCTGATTGGCCTGCTTGGCCCGTTTGACCTGCTTGACGCGCCGCTTGACCGCTTGACGCTTAACGCTTGCGGTCTTCGACGATCCCCGATCGCGGCGGCGGCGGTCCGTAGACCACGCCGCTGTTCGGCGTCATGTCGATCGAGGGCACCGCGACCACGCCGTCGGGGCCGACATAGACGGGCATTTGCTGGCCGGAAGGATACGGCTGGGGCGGCGGCAGAGCCGGCACCGCCGGCATGCCGCGGGCGGCGTCGCGCTGGCGTTGCGCCGGCGCCTTGCCGTTGCTGCCTGGGGTGCCGGCGCCATTGCCGGCGCGCGGCGGCGACACGGTCGACAGCACCGTGTCGCCGGCCGCCGTCGCCGGCGCGGACCACGCCAGCATGGCGGCGGCCGAGACCCCGGCCGCGCCGATCGCTGCAGCCAGGCCTGCCCCGCGCCGCCGGCCCATGGTCAGATCCGCTCGAAAATGGCGGCGATGCCCTGGCCGCCGCCGATGCACATCGTCACCAGCGCATAGCGGCCCTGCACCCGCTGCAGTTCGTACAGCGCCTTGACCGTGATCAGCGCGCCGGTCGCGCCGATCGGATGCCCCAGCGAGATGCCCGAACCGTTCGGATTGACCTTCAGCGGGTCCAGGCCGAGGGCCTTGTTGACCGCACAGGCCTGCGCGGCGAAGGCCTCGTTGGCCTCGATCACGTCCAGATCGGCGACCGACAGGCCGGCGCGCTCGAGCGCCTTGCGTGTGGCCGGCACCGGGCCGATGCCCATGGTCTTCGGGTCGACGCCCGCATGGCCGTACGACACCAGCCGCGCCAGCGGCTTCAGGCCGCGCCGCTCGGCGACGCCGCGCTCCATCAGCACGACCGCGGCGGCACCGTCGTTCAGGCCCGACGCGTTGCCGGCCGTCACGGTGCCGTTCTCCTTGACGAAGACCGGCTTGAGCTTGGACATGTCCTCCGCCTTGGCGTCGTGGCGCACATGCTCGTCGGTATCGAACACGACGTCGCCCTTGCGCGACTTCAGCGTGACGGGGAGGATCTGATCCTTGAAGCGCCCTTCGCGGATCGCGGCCGACGCACGGCGATGCGATTCGAGCGCGGCCTCGTCCTGCTGCGCGCGGCTGATGTCGTATTCGCGCGCGACGTTCTCGGCCGTCACGCCCATGTGGATCGAATGGAAGGGGTCGTGCAGCGCGCCCAGCATCATGTCGAGCAGCTTGGCGTCGCCCATGCGCGCTCCCCAGCGGGCAACGGGCGCCAGATACGGCGCGCGGCTCATGCTCTCGGCGCCGCCGCCGATGGCGACGTCGGCATCGCCCAGCATCACGGTCTGCGCCGCGCTGACGATGGCCTGCAGGCCCGAGCCGCACAGCCGGTTGACCGTCAGCGCCGGGGCGTCGATCGACACGCCGCCCTCGACCGCCGCGACGCGCGCCAGATACATGTCGCGCGGCTCGGTCTGAATCACGTTGCCGAACACCACGTGGCCGACCTCGTCGCCCTGCACGCTGGCGCGGGCCAACGCCTCGCGCACCACCATTGCGCCGAGCTCGGTCGGCGATAGGTCCTTGAGGCTGCCGCCGAAGGTTCCGATCGGGGTCCGTACGCCGCTGACCACCACCACTTCACGGGTCATGTCTGTCTCCATTGGGTAATGTTGCACCGCAAAGTATAGCCCTGCGGTCCATTTTCCGAACGATCGTACTTTTACCTAATGCCGGTGTGGCGATCGGTGCGGCGGCCGGCCCCGGCCGGCATGCCGGCAGCGTTACGCCACCGCCTCGCCCCACAGGTCGTGGCCGTCGGCGCCGGTGATCCGCACCGAGACGAATTCGCCGGTCTTGTAGCGTTGATACGGCTTCGCGGGCGGATCGATATAGACCAGACCGTCGATCTCCGGCGCATCGGCGGCCGAGCGGCCTATGCCGCCGTCCTGATTGACCTCGTCGACCAGCACGCGCAGCGTCTGGCCGACCTTGCGCTGCAGACGGCGGGCCGAGACCTCCTCCGCCACTTCCATGAAGCGCGCGCGGCGCTCCTCGCGGACCTCGTCCGGCAGCGCGCCGGGCAGATCGTTGGCCGTCGCGCCGTCGACCGGCGAATAGGCGAAGCAGCCGACGCGGTCCAGTTCGGCCTCGGCGATGAAGTCGAGCAGCGTCTGGAACTCGGCCTCGGTTTCGCCCGGGAAGCCGGCGATAAAGGTGCTGCGGATGGTCAGGTCCGGACAGATCTCGCGCCATGCGCGGATCCGCTCCATCGTCTTCTCGGCGTTGGCCGGGCGCTTCATCCGCTTGAGCACATCGGGGTGCGCGTGCTGCAGCGGCACGTCCAGATACGGCAGCACATGGCCGTCGTTCATCAGCGGGATGATCTCGTCGACGTGCGGATACGGATAGACGTAGTGCAGCCGCACCCAGGCGCCGTACTCGCGCGCCAGCTCGCCCAGCGCGCCGACCAGTTCGGTCGTCCGCGTCTTCAGCGGACGGCCGTTCCAGAAGCCGGTGCGGTACTTGACGTCGACGCCGTAGGCGCTGGTGTCCTGCGAGATCACCAGCAGCTCCTTGACGCCGGACTTGAACAGGTTCTCCGCCTCCAGCATCACCTCGGCCACCGGACGGGACACCAGGTCGCCGCGCATCGACGGGATGATGCAGAACGAGCAGCGGTGATTGCAGCCCTCGGAAATCTTCAGATAGGCGTAGTGCTTGGGCGTCAGCTTGATGCCGGCCGGCGGCACCAGATCGATGAAGGGATCGTGCGGCTTGGGCAGGTGCGTGTGCACCGCCTGCATGACCTCGCCGAGCGCATGCGGGCCGGTGACGGCCAGCACCTTCGGATGCACGCTGGTGACGATATCGTTGCCGCCGGCGTCCTTCTTGGCGCCCAGGCAGCCGGTGACGATGACCTTGCCGTTCTCGGTCAGCGCCTCGCCGATCGCGTCCAGGCTCTCCTGCACCGCCTCGTCGATAAAGCCGCAGGTATTGACGACCACCAGATCGGCACCGTCATAGGTGCCGCTGATGGCGTAACCCTCGGCACGCAGCTGGGTGATGATCTGTTCGGAATCGACGAGGGCCTTTGGGCAACCGAGTGATACGAAGCCCACCTTCGGCGTGGTGGCGGCCGCGCCAGTGACGGCGCCGGCAGAGGACGAGGACGGAGAGGACGACTGAGACGACATGGATTTCGCGGTGTGGGGGCCGCGCCTTGTGGTGGCGCGCGCGGTCTTGGGCCGCGACCTGCCATCCCGAAGACGGCCGTGGCGGCGGAACGACCGCGATTCTACCCCGAGACCACCGCGTCGGCAGGCGGGCGCTCTGCCCCGCCGCGACTGCAGTTCAACGACAGGCGGCGTTCAGCCCTGGCCGGTCTTCTTGTTGTTGTCCGGCTGGTTGAACGGGAAATTGCCGAACATGTTCTTGGCCTGGTTCTGCATCTGCTCCTGCATCTGCACGAACAGGTTCTTGCTCTGCTCGATGTAGTTGCTCATCATGCCCTGCATCATCGGCGCCTGCATGTTCATGAATTGCGACCACATGTCGGGGCTGAAGGCTTCGCCCGAATACAGGCCCTTCGAGTTCTCCGCCAGCTTGTTCTGGATGTCGATGAAGGCCTGGATGTTCTTCTCCAGGTAGGTGCCCATCATGCCCTGCATCGCGTGGCCGTAGAAACGGATGATCTGCGACAGCATCGCGCTGGAGAACATCGGCACGCCACCGGTTTCTTCCTCGAGGATGATCTGCAGCAGGATGCTGCGGGTCAGTTCGTCACCGGACTTGGCATCGACGACCTTGAACTCCTCGTTGTCCATCACGAGCTGCTTGACATCGGCCAGGGTGATATAGGTGCTGGTCTGCGTGTCGTAGAGCCGGCGATTGGGATATTTCTTGATCAGTCGCTCTGCGCCTTTCTTGGTGGTGGCCATCGGTGCTCTATCCTTTTGTAATCCGCTGCCGGTGCGCTGACGCCGCGGCCCGTGCTCGTGCGGCACGGTCGATCGGTTCGCTGTTGCACCGCATGCCGTGCGGTGCGCAATCCGGCAACGCTTGCGGCGCGGGGCCGACCCGCCGGCCAGGGGCGCGATCCGCGTCGTATTTCTCGATGTCCCAAATTGGTGCCGGCGGCGTTGATGCCCTGATTCTATGCTTAACAAGGCACTGTGAAAAGGCACGGGCGCTAAGGAAAACCCGCAAGCAAACGCGAGAAATCGCCGGGCAAAAACGGGAGAAAACGAAGCATCGGCGCGCGCCGCGCGCACGCGCCGGCACGGTGCTGCGGCGCGTCCAACGCAGCGCAGCACCGCCCGCGCCATGTCGGCGTCGGGCGGCGGCGGGCCGGAGCAGTGCCGGCCCGCTCGGTCAGCCCATGTGCAGGCCGCCGTTCAGCGAGAAGTCGGCACCGGTGGCGAAGCCGGATTCCTCCGACGCGAGCCAGGCGCAGATCGAGGCGATTTCCTCCGGCTGGCCCAGGCGCTTGACGGGGATCGTGCCGACGATCTTGTCGAGCACGTCCTGACGGATCGCCTTGACCATGTCGGTGGCGATATAGCCCGGCGACACCGTGTTGACCGTCACGCCCTTGGTCGCGACTTCCTGCGCCAGCGCCATCGTGAAGCCGTGCAGGCCGGCCTTCGCGGTCGAGTAGTTGGTCTGGCCGAACTGCCCCTTCTGCCCGTTGACCGACGAGATATTGATGATCCGGCCCCAGCCGCGATCCGCCATGCCGTCGATCACCTGCTTGGTGACGTTGAACAGCGAGGTCAGGTTGGTGTCGATCACCGCGTCCCAGTCGGCGCGCGTCATCTTGCGGAACACCACGTCGCGCGTGATGCCAGCATTGTTGATTAGCACGTCGACCTCGCCGACCTCCGCCTTGACCTTGTCGAACGCCGCCTTGGTCGAATCCCAGTCGGCCACGTTGCCCTCGGAGGCAATGAAGTCGAAGCCGAGCGCCTTCTGCTGTTCCAGCCAGCGCTCGCGGCGCGGCGAGTTGGGGCCGCAGCCCGCGATCACGCGAAAGCCGTCCTTGGCCAGGCGCTGGCAGATCGCGGTGCCGATGCCGCCCATGCCGCCCGTTACGTATGCAATGCGCTGAGTCATATCCACTCCTGATCAGATTCTTGTTATCGACGCCGGCGCGCCGGTCGGACGGCGCCATGCCGTCCGCATTGAAACCGTGCGTGCCGGCCCGCCCCTCCTCACCGTTCCACGGCGAGCGCCACCCCCATGCCGCCGCCGATGCACAGCGACGCCAGGCCCTTCTTCGCATCGCGCCGCTTCATTTCGTGCAGCAGCGTCACCAGAATGCGGCAGCCCGACGCGCCGATCGGATGGCCGATCGCGATCGCGCCGCCATTGACGTTGACCTTGTCGGTGTCCCAGCCCATCTGCTTGTGCACCGCCAGCGCCTGCGCGGCGAACGCCTCGTTGATCTCCATCAGGTCCAGGTCCTGCACGCTCCAGCCGGCGCGCGACAGGCAGCGCTGCGAGGCCGGCACCGGGCCCATGCCCATGACCTTCGGGTCGACGCCGGCGTTGGCAAAGGCGCGGATCGTGGCAAGCGGGGTCAGGCCCAGCTCGCGCGCCTTGGCGGCCGACATCACCACCACGGCGGCGGCGCCATCGTTGATGCCCGAGGCATTGGCGGCGGTCACGGTGCCCGCCTTGTCGAAGGCCGGCTTCAGGCCGGCGATGCTCTCGAGCGTCGCGCCGTGGCGAACGAACTCGTCGGTGGCGAACGCCACCGGTTCGCCCTTGCGCTGCGGGATCATCACCGGAACGATTTCCTCGTCGAAGCGCCCGGCCTTCTGCGCGGCCTCGGCCTTGTTCTGCGAGCTGACCGCGAACTCGTCCTGCGCCTCGCGCGAGATGCCGTATTCCTTGGCCACGTTCTCGGCGGTGATGCCCATGTGGTACTGGTTATAGACGTCCCACAGGCCGTCGACGATCATCGTGTCGATCAGCTTGGCGTCGCCCATGCGGAAGCCGTCGCGCGAGCCGGGCAGTACGTGCGGCGCCGCGCTCATGTTCTCCTGGCCGCCAGCCACGACGATCTCGGCATCGCCGGAGGCGATCGCATTGGCGGCCAGCATCACGGCCTTCAGGCCCGAACCGCACACCTTGTTGATCGTCATCGCCGGAACCATATGCGGCAGTCCGGCCTTGATCGCCGCCTGGCGCGCCGGGTTCTGTCCCGAGCCGGCGGTCAGCACCTGGCCCATGATTACTTCGCTGACCTGCTCCGGCTTGACGCCGGCGCGCTCGAGCGCGGCCTTGATGACGATGGCGCCCAGCTCGGGGGCCGGCACCTTGGCCAGCGAGCCGCCGAATTTGCCTACCGCGGTGCGTGCGGCCGATACGATCACAACGTCAGTCATGTTCAGTCCTCTCAATGGAATGCGGATACTGCGGATTCAGGTTGTCGATGCGGATGTCGATGCGAGGGTGCGGAAGAGGCAGCGACCGGGTCGGTCTCCCATGAAGGGTTCGCCTTCGGTAACGGTTGAGCTCGTTGGCAGCCCGGCGCTCTCCCCCTCTCGCGTTGCCCCGGTTGTCTAAGCCTTGGCCTTGACGTAGCGGCCAGGCGCCGGCTCGATGGCCGGATAGTCGCGGCTGCCGTACTGCGTCGGTGCCGCCTTTTTCGCGCCGGCGTGCTTGCCGAGCCAGGCAAACCAGTCCGGCCACCAGCTGCCGGGCGCCTCCGTCGCGCCGGCCAGCCAGTCGTTCGGACTGTCGGGCAGGTCTTCGTTGAGCCAGTGGCTGCGCTTGTTCTTCGCCGGCGGATTGATGACGCCGGCGATATGCCCGGACGCGCCCAGCACGAAGCGCAGGTCATTGGACAACAGCCGCGTCGATGCATAGGCGGCCGTCCACGGCACGATATGGTCCTCGCGCGAGCCGTACAGATAGGTCGGCACGTCGATCTTGCCGAGGTCAACCGGCACGCCGCAGACGGTCAGCTTGCCGGGGACCTTCAGCTCGTCCTGCAGATAGGTATGGCGCAGATACCAGCAATACCAGGGTCCTGGCAGATTGGTCGCGTCGCCGTTCCAGAACAGCAGGTCGAACGGCACCGGCGTATTGCCCTTCAGATAGTTGTCGACCACGTAGTTCCAGACCAGGTCGTTCGGCCGCAGGAACGAGAACGTGTTGGCCAGCTCGATGCCGCGCAGCAACGCGCACGGCGCGCCGGCCGCGCCGCCCAGCGTGGCCTCGCGCAACTGCACGTGCGCTTCGTCGACGAACACGTCGAGCACGCCGGTGTCGGAAAAATCGAGCAGCGTGGTCAGCAGCGTCAGGCTCTGCGCGGGGCGTTCGCCGCGGCCCGCCATCACCGCCAGCGCGGTCGACACGATGGTGCCGCCCACGCAGAACCCCAGCACATTGATGCGCGGCTGCCCGCTGATCGCGCGCGCCACCTCGATCGCACGGATCGCACCGTGCTCGATATAGTCGTCCCAGGTGCGCGCCGCCATGCTCGCATCCGGATTGCGCCACGACACCAGGAACACGGTATGGCCCTGCTCGACGATGTGGCGAACCAGCGAGCTCTCCGGCTGCAGGTCGAGGATGTAGTACTTGTTGATGCAGGGCGGCACCATCAACAGCGGGCGCGCGTGCACCTTGGCGGTCAGCGGCTTGTACTGCAGCAGCTGGAAGTATTCGTTCTCGTAGACCACCGCGCCCTCGGTGACCGCGACATTGCGGCCGACCTCGAAAGCCGACTCGTCGGTCTGCGAGATCTTGCCGCGCGTCAGATCCTCGAGCATGTTGCGCAGCCCCGCGCGCAGCGATTCGCCGTTCGATTCGATCAGGCGTCGCTGCGCCTCGGGATTGGTTGCGAGGAAATTGGCCGGCGACATCGCATCGACCCACTGCGTCACCGCGAAGCGGATGCGCTGCCGCGTCTTCGCATCGGCCTCGACGGCATCGGCCATCTCGCTCATCGCGCGCGCGGTCAGCAGATAGAAGGCCGCGGCGTAGCGATACGGCGCGTTGCTGCGCCAGGCATCGCCGGCGAAGCGCCGGTCGGTCAGTTGCACCTGCTGCTGGTCGCCGGCCGCCATCGCGCGCCACAGGTCGGTGAACCCCTGCATGAAGCGCTGCTGGATTTCGGCCAGCTGGGCCGGGGCGATCTTGATACCGGGAAATGCCGTGCCGGGAAATCCGGCGCCGGTAAAGGCGCCGCCCGGGAACGCGCCGAGCGCCGCGAATGCATCCGCGCCGGGCATGCCGCCGGCCGCGCGGCCATTGGCCTGGGCCTGCCTGGACCACTCCAGCCATGTCGCTGGATCGAATGGCCCCGGCGTCGATGAAAACGGTGTGGTCTTTTCTTCCTGTCCGGAAGCTGCCGCGCCTTTGCCGGTCGCCATGATGTCGTGTCTCTCTGCCGTCTGATGGTAAGCCGGCCCGGAACGCGTTCAGCGATTCGCTCCGGGAGAACCGGCACGCGGCGCGCTCCTCCGGCCACGGAGCGCGTGCGGTATGCTTGCCGAATGACGGCCAGCGCGCTTTCCACGGCATACCGTGGTGCGGGGCGCTGCGGGCCGCACAGTTACTCGCCGTCCGGGGCATTGTTGCCTTGCAACGACGACGCTGTCAATGCGGGAAACGTCTTGGCGCAAAGGCGCTCCGCGGCCGCCGATCCTGCCCGCGGCAGTGTCCACGAAGAGGATGAAATTCCGATGTATATCGTCGCGATCGGCTGGCTCTACGTCGCGCTGATGATGGCCATTACCGAACACACGGTGGTGGCCGCGATCGCCACCTTCCTGCTGTATGGCGTCGGGCCGGTCGCGTTGCTGCTCTACATTCTCGGCACGCCCGGACGCCGCAAGCGCCGGCGGGCTGCGGAACAGGCGGAAAAACAAGCGGCACGGCAGGCCAAGGCAGCCACGCCGCCGGACGGCGGCGCTGCATGAAGCCAAATGTCAGGTCGTCCGAACAATAGAGCAGCGGACCGCGCCGCTGCCCGGCAGGCGGCCGGGCCGCTCAACTTTCCTTCGATGCCGGCTCGAGCCAGACCAGGCTCGCCATCCGCCCGGTCACGCCATCGCGCCGGTACGAATAGAAGCGCTGCGGATCGCTGACCGTGCAGGCATCGCCGCCGTGGACGTCGACACAGCCGGCGCGGGCAAGCCGGATGCGGGCCAGCGCATAGAGGTCCGCGAGGTATTTGCCGGCCGCGGCAGGCCGGAACGCTTGCTCCACCGCCTCGCCTTCTGACGGCAACGCCTGCTCGAGAAACGCCGCACGGACTTCGGCGCCGACCTCGAACGCATCCGGGCCGATCGCCGGGCCCAGCCATGCGAGCCACTGCGGCCGCGATCCCGCGTCCTTGCATTGCGCGTCCATGCGGGCCAGCGTGGCCTCGATCACGCCGGCGCACAGGCCGCGCCAGCCCGCATGCGCGGCGCCGACCACCGTGCCGGCACGATCGCACAGCAGCACCGGCAGGCAGTCCGCGGTCATTACCGCGCAGACCTGTCCCGGTGTGGTGCTGATGCTCGCATCGGCGCGCGGCGGCGCGCCGTTCTCCGCGCCGTCGACACCATCGGCACCGTCGGCGCCATCGGCAGTCACCACCGCGCAGCCATGCACCTGATCCAGCCATCTGGGCGCTGCCGGCAGCCAGGTCCGCAGGCGCCGCCGGTTCTGCGCGACCGCATCGGCATCGTCGCCAACGTGGGTACCGAGATTGAGGCCGCCGGCGCTGCCGTCGGCGAGTCCATACGGACCGCGGCTGACGCCGCCGATGCGCGTCGTCGACAGCGCCCGTACCCGCGCCGGCGCGGGCCAGTCGGGTACCAGCTGCGAGAGCCTGCCGGCATCAACGTTGGTCATCGTCATCGTCGTCATCGACCTCGTAAAGGATGGCGCCATCCCATGCCTCACCGTCGCCATCGTCCTCATCGTCGTAGCGATCGCGCTCTTCCAGCGTGGTGAACTCCAGCGCGTCGATCAACGCCTGCAGATCATCCGGTGCCGGCGCGCGCCACGACATCGCCTTGCCGGTGACCGGATGCACCAGACCGAGCCGATAGGCATGCAGCGCCTGGCGTTCGAACGGCACCGGCAACGGCGCCTTGATGGCCGGACGCTGGCCGCGCTGGGTAGCGCGGTGATAGACCGGGTCGCCCAGCAGCGGATGGCCGATCGATTCGAAATGCACGCGGATCTGATGGGTGCGGCCGGTCTCGAGCTGGCACATCACCATCGACACGCAGCCGCGTCCCAGCGGCGCGACGCCCAGCGTACGGAAATGCGTGCGCGAAGGCTTGCCGCTCGCGGTATGAACGACCGCCATGCGGGTGCGCTCGCGCGGATCGCGCCCGATCGGCGCATCGATGGTGCCCTCGTCGGGCGCCTCGCCCCACACCAGCGCCAGATAGGTCCGCTTGACCGTGCGCGCCTGCAGCTGCCGCACCAGATCGGTCTGCGCGGTCAGCGTGCGCGCCACCACCATCAGGCCCGACGTCTCCTTGTCGAGCCGGTGGACGATGCCGGCGCGCGGCAGCGCGGCAGCGGCGGGGTCGCGATGCAGCAGCCCGTTGAGCACGGTGCCGCTCCAGTTGCCGGCGGCCGGATGCACGACCAGGCCGGCGGGCTTGTCGATGACCAGCAGCGCCGCGTCTTCGTAGACGACGTCCAGCGGCACCGGCTCGGGCGTGAAGGCCAGCGTTTCGGGCGCGGCCTGCGGCCGCACCTCGATGCGCTGTCCCATCTGCACGCTGTCGCGCGGCCGGCGCACCGCGCCGTCGACGGTCACGGCGCCGCTGTCGATCCACTGCTGGATACGGCTGCGCGAGAATTCGCTGAACTGGCGCGCCAATAATTTATCGAGCCGTTCTCCGTGTGCGGCGCTGTCGACTTCCAGCACCAGCGGAACCATGTCGGCGCCGCTTTCCACCTGGACAAGTGCGGCCGCGGGCAGCTCGTCGAAATCCTCCAGCTCGGTTTCGACCGCCGCATCGCGTGCGGCCTCGCTGTCGAGGGCCGCTTGCGGGCTGGCGACCGAGGGGCTTGGGCTATAATGCTTGACGCTTTTTTTCATCCGGAATAGGTTGCCCATGCAATCGATGAGCATGAGACGCGCCAGTTGGCGCGCAAGATTTGGAGCGATTCTGCTCGCGGGCGGCTGCGTCATGCTGTCGGCATGCGGCCTGCTCTCGGAACAACCCGACGAAACCGCGGGTTGGTCAGCCAACAAATTATATTCGGAAGCCAAGGACGCTCTCGACAGCGGCGACTATCCGCGCGCGGTCAAGCTGTACGAAAAGCTCGAGGGGCGCTACCCCTTCGGCCGCTTCGCGCAGCAGGCACAGATCGATACGGCCTACGCGAACTACAAGGACGGCGAGACCGCCGCCGCGCTGGCCTCGGTCGACCGCTTCATCCAGCTGCACCCGAACCATCCGTCGGTCGATTACGCCTATTACCTGAAGGGGCTGATCAACTTCAACGACAACCTCGGCTGGCTCGGCCGCTTCTCGGGCCAGGACCTGAGCGAGCGCGATCCGAAGGCCGCGCGCGCGGCCTACGACGCGTTCCACACACTGGTCACGCGCTTCCCGGAGAGCCGCTACACGCCGGACGCGGCGGCGCGGATGCAGTACATCGTCAACTCGCTGGCCCAGCACGAGGTCCACGCGGCGCGCTACTACTATCGCCGCGGCGCCTATCTGGCGGCGGTCAACCGCGCGCAGCAGGCACTGAAGGAATACGATGGCGCGCCGGCCAACGAAGAGGCGCTGTACATCATGATCCGTTCGTACGAGGCGCTCGGCATGAAGGATCTGCGCGACGACACGGCGCGCGTGATGGAGATGAACTTCCCCAACAGCGACTTCATGAAGTACGGCGAACGCCGCGAGAAGGACAAGCCGTGGTGGAAGCTGTTCTGATGCCGCTGCGACAGGCATAGGAAGCATAAGAAAAGCCCGGTTCGATCTGCCGAACCGGGCTTTTTGTTTTGGCGGCTTTTTTTGGGCGGCTTTTTGGGGCGGCTTGTTTTTGCGGCAATCGCGGGCCCACCGGACCGCGGTCGCCGCTGTCGCGCTACGCCTTCTTCAACCCTTCCAGAAACGCCACCACCGTGTCCCGCTCGCGCGTGCGCTTGAACGGCGGCAGGCTTTGCCAGATCTGCCGTCCATAGGGCTTCTCGACCAGCCGCGTGTCGCAGATCACCAGCACGCCCCGATCGGTTTCGGAGCGGATCAGCCGGCCTGCGCCCTGCTTCAGCGTGATCACCGCATGCGGCAGCTGGTGCACGGCGAACGGGCTCAGGCCCTTCTTCTGCAATGCCTCCATGCGCGCGGCCAGCACCGGATCGTCGGGCGGCGCGAACGGCAGCTTGTCGATCACCACCAGCGACAACGCTTCGCCACGTACATCGACGCCCTCCCAGAAGCTCTGGCTGCCGACCAGCACCGCATTGCCCAGCTCGCGGAAGCGATCGAGCAGTTCGGTACGGCTGGCCTGGCCCTGCACCAGGATCGGCAACTGCAGCCCGCGTTCGGCGAAGGCTTCGTACAGCAGGTCGGAGGCGCGCTGCACCGCGCGCAGCGTGGTGCAAAGCAGGAAGGTGCGCCCGCCGGCCGCCTCGATCAGCGGCAAGGCCGCCGCCACCACCGCGTCGGTGAACTGCGGCGACTGCGGCGCCGGAAGGTCGCGCGGCACGTACAACAGGCCCTGCTCGCCATAATCGAAGGGGCTGGGCAGGGACAGCGAGCGGTCCTTGTCGAGCCCGAGCTGCGCGGCATAGTGGGCAAAATTGCCTTTGACCGACAGCGTCGCCGACGTGAAGATCCACGCGCGCGGATGTCCCGCACGCTGGCGCGAGAAGATCGGCGCGATCGACAGCGGCGTGCGGTGCAGCTGCACGGTATGCGAGAACACTTCGACCCAGCGCACCGTTTCGGGCGGATGGAATGAGGGCGCGGTGTCGGCGGACACGGCGCCCGCCGACTCGGCGCTCGCCTCGCCGGACTCCGACAACGCCGCCAGCGCAGGCTGCGCTGCCTCGGCGCCGGCGCCGCCGGCATCGACCGCCGGCTGCGGCGCCGCACTGTCGTCGCGCCAGGCCGCGAGCCGCTGCGCCAGTTCCTGCGCGCGCCGATGGCACTGCTCCAGCGATTCGGCGCGCTCGGCCTGCCCCTGCAGCAGCGCGACCACGTCGCTCAACGCCTTCTCCAGCGCATCGAGCGTGTCGAAGAACGGCTCGCCGATGCGCGCATCGGCCTCGATCTGTCCCAGCGCCAGGCGGACGTTGTCCTTGCCGAAGGCCAGCCGCAGGTCGCGCGTGGCCCGCTCGAACGGCGCAACGATGCCGACCCAGTCGGCCGCATCGCGCGCGTGCGACAGGCCCTCGGCCACCGTATCGCGCGCCAGCTCCAGCAACTGGCTGGTCGACAGGCTGTCGCCGAAGAACAGCGTCGCGGTCTCCGGCAGCTGGTGCGCCTCGTCGAAGATCACCGTATTCGCCGCCGGCAGCAGCTCGGCCATGCCGGTATCGCGCAGCACCACGTCGGCAAAGAACAGATGATGGTTGACCACCACCAGGTCGGCCTGCTGCGCTTCCTTGCGCGCCCGCATCACGAAGCATTCCTTGTGGTGCGGGCATTCGGTTCCCAGGCAGTTGTCGCGGGTCGAGGTCACCAGCTGCCATACCGGCGCGTTCTCGGGCACGCTGGCGAGCTCGGCCTTGTCGCCCGACGACGTAGTCTTGGCGAAGTTGGCGATCTCGCGCAGCCACGCCGCGTCCTGCTTGGACGCCAGCCGCCCGTTCATCTGCGCGCGCTCCATGTGGTAGTGGCAGACGTAGTTGGCGCGGCCCTTGAGCAGCGCGACCGAGACCGGCACATTGAGCGCGCGGCGCACGGTCGGGATGTCGCGCAGAAACAGCTGGTCCTGCAGGTTCTTGGTGCCGGTCGACAGGATCACCTTGCCGCCCCACAGCATCGCCGGTACCAGATAGGCAAAGGTCTTGCCGGTACCGGTGCCCGCCTCGACGATCACCGTGTCGTTCGCCTCGATCGCATCGGCCACCGCGGCGGCCATCTTCGCCTGCGCATCGCGCGGCCGGTAGCCGTCGATGGCCTGCGCCAGCGTGCCGCTCGGCGCGAAGATGCGCGCCAGCGCCGCGGCGCGCGCGTCGGCGGCGTCCGGCTGGATGGCGGGACCGGCGGCATCGTCGCCGGAATGGGAAAGATCGGAATCGGACAAGGCTGGCAGGAATTCGGTGCGCCACCGGGGGTGGCCGGCGGCGCTGGCGTGGCGGCCCGCGGCATCGCGGACCGGGAGATCAGGCGGGAACGTCGGGTTCGAGCTGCAACTGCAGCAGCGTGATGGCGTCCTTCAGCTTCAGCCGGCGCTTCTTGAGCCGGCGCAATTGCAGTTCATCGTGGCTGGCCTCGGCGGACAGCCGGTCGATCAGATAATCCAGATCGCGGTGCTCGATCTGCAGCTCGATGATCTGGCGTGCGACGGTGTTCAGATCGCGGTCCATCGTCCATTGGCCTCCCCCACCGGCGACGTCCATCATCAGAAGCCGAACGGCCGCGGCGACTCGCCGCTGCCCTGCTTTTCCTTGGCCTTGGCGCGGCGCTCCTCGACCTCGCGCTGGCGCTGGATCGCCTGCTGCTGCTTGGCCTCGTACGCCTTGACGTTCTCGGCGCGCTGGCGGGCCTGCTCGGCGCCGCGTTCGCGCGCCTCGCGCATCCGCGCGTCGTAGTCGGCCTGCTTCTGCTGGTATTCGGCGGCATTGGCGGCGCGTTGGGGCGCCTCGGCCTGGCGCTGCGCGTCGCGCAGCTTCTGTTCCTGCTGCTTGCGCTCGAACTCGGCGCGGTTGGCCTGTTCCTCGGCCGCGCGCTGCGGCTGGCTGGCCTCGTACTCGGCCTGGCGCAGCGCCTGCTCGCGATCGCGCCTGGCGGCCTTGAACGCACGCTCGGCCTCGCCGATCTCCAGTTCGCGTTCGCGCAGCACGGCCAGCTCGGTGCGCTGCGTTTCCTTCGCGCGCTCGATGCAGTTGGTGACGAAGAACTTGTCGTAGCAGGCGCGCTCGGCGGTGGCGAAGCGGTAGTTGGTCCAGGCGCGCGAATCGGCCACGGCCTTTCGCTCGGCGTCGAAGTCGCGCGTCGGCTGCAATTCGGCGGAGCCCGAGGTGGCCGCCGCCGGGGCGGAAGCCGCGCCCTGCGCCAGCGCAGCAGGCAGCGGCACGGTCAGGCACGCCAGAGCCAGCGTCAGTGCCAGCATCGGCCCCCTGGCCGGCCCGGCGGCGACCGTCGTTGCCGCACGATCGGCGGCCGGAAAACTTGCCGGCAAAGCGGCCCGTTGTGGCTTGAGGTTCATGGGCGGATTCTACCATCGGGGCATGCCGCCGCGCCCGCGCGCGGCCTCGTGTGCGGCCTGTGCGCCAGGCCGGTTCAGAATCGATCCCGGGCGTACCGCATGCCGGATGAAGCGCCGTTCGCTTGTGGCAAAATGCCCCGCTTTCGACTGAGTGTTTTTTCGATGTCCAACCTGCCAGCTTCCGTCACGCAAAAGATCGTGTCGCTCATCGCGGCCGAGCTGTCCGTCCAACCCCGCCAGGTGGCGGCGGCCGTCGAACTGCTCGACGAAGGCGCCACCGTGCCGTTCATCGCGCGCTACCGCAAGGAGGCCACCGGCAACCTCGACGACACGCAGCTGCGCGCGCTGGAGGAACGGCTGCTGTACCTGCGCGACATGGAGGAACGCCGCGCCGCGATCCTGGCCTCGATCGAGGAACAGGGCAAGCTGACCCCCGAACTGCGCACCGCGATCGAAGCGGCGGTCACCAAGCAGGCGCTGGAAGACCTGTACCTGCCCTACAAGCCCAAGCGCCGCACCCGTGCCCAGATCGCGCGCGAATGCGGGCTGGAACCGCTGGCGCAGGCGCTGCTGGCGGACCCGACGCTGGATCCGCAGGCCGAGGCGGCCAGGTACGTCAACGGCAAGCCGACCGCCGATGGCGGCGTGCCCGACGTCAAGGCGGCGCTGGATGGCGCGCGCGACATCCTGTCGGAGCAGTTCGGCGAGACCGCCGAACTGCTGGGCAAGCTGCGCGAGCATCTGTGGTCCAACGGCGTGGTCACCTCGTCGGTGGTCGAAGGCAAGGAAACCGCCGAGGAAGAGAAGTTCCGCGACTACTACAACTACAGCGAGACCATCCGCACGATCCCGTCGCACCGCGCGCTGGCGCTGTTCCGCGGCCGCAATGCCGGCGTGCTGATGATCAAGCTGGGCCTGGGCGAAGAACAGGACGCGCTGGTGCCGCACCCGTGCGAGGCGATGATCGCGCGCCATGTCGGCATCCAGAACCTGAACCGCCCCGCCGACAAGTGGCTGGGCGACGTCTGCCGCTGGTGCTGGCGCGTCAAGGTGCAGCCGCACCTCGAAACCGAACTGCTGACGCAGTTGCGCGAGAGCGCGGAAGGCGAGGCGATCAAGATCTTCGGCCGCAATCTGCACGAACTGCTGCTGGCCGCCCCGGCCGGCCCGAAGGCGGTGATGGGCATCGACCCGGGCATCCGCACCGGCTGCAAGATCGCGGTGGTCGACGCCACCGGCAAGCTGCTGGAGACCGCGACGATCTACCCGCACGAGCCGCGCCGCGACTGGAACGGCTCGCTGGCCACGCTGGCACGGCTCGCCAGGCAGCATGGCGTCTCGCTGGTGTCGATCGGCAACGGCACCGCCAGCCGCGAGACCGACAAGCTGGTGCAGGACCTGATGCGCCAGGCGCCCGAACTGAAGCTGACCAAGATCGTCGTCAGCGAAGCCGGCGCCTCGGTCTATTCCGCCTCGGAACTGGCGGCCAAGGAATTCCCCGATCTGGACGTGTCGCTGCGCGGCGCGGTGTCGATCGCACGCCGGCTGCAGGACCCGCTGGCCGAACTGGTCAAGATCGATCCGAAATCGATCGGCGTCGGCCAGTACCAGCATGACGTCAACCAGCGCGAGCTGGCGCGCACGCTCGATGCGGTGGTCGAGGACTGCGTGAACGCCGTGGGCGTCGACGTCAATACCGCGTCGGTGCCGCTGCTGGCGCGCGTGTCGGGCCTGAACAGCGTGCTGGCGCGCAATATCGTCGAGTTCCGCGATGCCAATGGCGCCTTCCCCAATCGCGATGCGCTGAAGAAGGTGCCGCGGCTCGGCGACAAGACCTTCGAGCAGGCGGCGGGCTTCCTGCGCATCAATGACGGCGACAATCCGCTGGACCGCTCCTCGGTTCACCCGGAGGCGTATCCGGTCGTCAAGCGCATCCTCGACCATATCAAGAAGGACCTGCGCGAGGTGATGGGCAATCGCGACGCGCTGCGCGGCCTGTCGCCGGCGCAGTTCACCGACGACACCTTCGGCCTGCCGACCGTGCGGGACATCCTCAGCGAACTGGAAAAACCGGGCCGCGACCCGCGTCCGGAATTCAAGACCGCGACCTTCCAGGACGGCGTCGAGGACATCAAGGACCTGCAGCCCGGCATGGTGCTCGAGGGCGTGGTGACCAACGTCGCCGCCTTCGGCGCCTTCGTCGATATCGGCGTGCACCAGGACGGCCTGGTCCATATCTCGGCGCTGTCGAACAAGTTCGTCAAGGACGCGCACGAGGTCGTCAAGGCCGGCCAGATCGTCAAGGTCAAGGTGATGGAGGTCGACGTCAAGCGCAACCGCATCGGCCTGTCGATGCGCCTGGACGACGAGCCCGGCCAGAGCGGCAATCGCGCGGCCGGCGGCGAGCGCCAGGAGCGCGGCGGCAACCGCCCGAGCCGCGGCTTCCAGGGCGGCGGCCGGCGCGAAGCCGAACCGGCCGGCGCGATGGCGGCGGCGTTCGCCAAGCTGAAGCGGTAAGCAAAAAAGCGGGCGGCCCCAAGGCCGCCAGCCGGTCAGGGCGCGCCGCCCGGCTCTTCCCTGCCGCCGCGCTCAGATCTCGACCTTGGTTCCCAGCTCCACCACCCGGTTGGCCGGAATGCGGAAGAAGTCCGATGGCTTGGCGCCGTTCTGATGCATCCACGCGAACAGCGTCTCGCGCCACATCGGCATGCCGGGCAGGCGCGACGGGATCACCGATTCGCGGGCGATGAAGAACGAGGTCTCCATCAGCTCGAATTCCATGTTCAGCTTGCGTTTGGAAAGATCGAGCACCTTCAGCACGTCAGGGGTTTCCTTGAAGCCGTATTCGGACTTCAGGATGAAGACGCCGCCGCCGAGGTCCTTGCAGCTGAGCCGGCGATCGTCGTCGACATACGGAATGTCGCGCGTGACGAAGCTCAGGAACACCACGCGCTCATGCAGCACGCGGTTGTGCTTCAGGTTGTGCAGCAGCGACACCGGCACGAATTCCGTATTGCCGGTCAGGAAAACCGCGGTGCCCTCGACGCGGTGCGGCGGATGCGCCAGCAAGCCGGCCATGAAGGGCTCCAGCGGAATACCCTCCTCCAGGCTGCGCGCGCGCAGCAGCTTGCGGCCGCCGTACCAGGTCATCAGCAGGAAGAAGGCCGCGCTGCCCAGCAGCAGCGGGAACCAGCCGCCTTCGGCGACCTTCAGCAGGTTGGCCGAGAAGAACGACAGATCGATCACCAGGAAGGCCGCGCCAGCGGCGGCCACCACCGCCGGCGGCCATTTCCACACATGCCGCATCACGACGATCGACAGCAGCGTGGTGATCACCATCGTTGTGGTCACCGCGATGCCGTAGGCGGCCGCCAGGTTCTCCGATTTCTTGAAGGCCAGCACCACCATCACGACCGCCACCAGCAACGACCAGTTGATCACCGGCAAGTAGATCTGGCCGATCTCCGCTTCGGACGTGTAGCGGATCCGCATGCGCGGAATGAAGCCGAGCTGGATCGCCTGGCTGGTCAGCGAGAACGCGCCCGAAATCACCGCCTGCGACGCGATCACCGCGGCGCAGGTAGCGAGCAACACCATCGGGATCAGCAGCAGCTCGGGCACCATCAGGTAGAACGGATTGCGCACCGCGCTCGGGTTGCCCAGCAGCATCGCGCCCTGGCCGAAGTAGTTCAGGATCAGGCAGGGCATCACGATCGCGAACCATGAGCGGCGGATCGGCGCGGGACCGAAATGGCCCATGTCGATGTACAGCGCCTCGGCGCCGGTCAGCACCAGGAACACGGCACCGAGCACGATGAAGGCCTGCAGCGAATGCTCGAGCAGGAAGCGCACGCCGTACAGAGGATTGATCGCGGCGAGAATCGATGGCGACTCGATCAGGTGGTAGATGCCCAGCGCGCCGAGCGACAGGAACCACGCCACCATGATGGGACCGAACAGCTTGCCCACCGAAGAGGTGCCGCGCCGCTGCAGCAGGAACAGCACCAGCAGGATCGCCAGGGTGATCGGGATCACGTAGTGCGACAGTGCCGGCGTCGCGATCTCGATGCCCTCGACCGCCGACAGCACCGAGATGGCCGGCGTGATCACCGCATCGCCGTAGAACATGCAGGCGCCGAAGATGCCCAGCATCATCAGCAGCTTGGCCCGCCGCGAGCGCGGTGCGGCGCTGCGCAGCGCCAGCGCCATCAGCGCCAGCACGCCGCCCTCGCCGTCGTTGTCCGCGCGCATCACGAACACCACGTACTTGATCGACACCACCAGGATCATTGCCCAGAACAGCAGCGAGATCACGCCCATCACGGCTTCGGGACTGAACGGAATGCCATGCTCGGCGCTGAAGCACTCCTTCAGGGCATACAGGGGACTGGTGCCGATATCGCCGAAGACGACACCGATCGCCGCGAGTACCAGCATGCGCATGCTGGGGGTCTCGACGAAATAATGGCTCGTGGTGGGTTGTGTCATGGATTCGGAGCGGGCGGCCCGTTATGCCGCGGGCCGCCGCATCGTTGGAGAATTTTTTTGCAATGCACAATCGGGCGCCATTCTAGTGGAAACGGGCCGGCAGCGTCATCAGGAATCTTCTTGGGACCGTGTTCGGCCCGTGTCCGGGGCCATATCCGGGGCGCGCTGCGGAGCGGGCGCGAAGACCTTGCTTGCCGGCGATCGCCCTACCCAGGAACGCAAGGATGCGAGCGAAGCGGCGCTCGGTCAACCCCTGGGGTGTGGTGCGCCCGCCATAGAAAAACGGCGCGACAAGCGGTATTCGCGCCGTTCCATGTCTGCTATGTCTTCTACGAGTTCGCCGATATCACCGCGCTGGATCAAGGCACCGAATGCGACCGAACTTCGAGGCGGTCAGACGCCAAGATACCGCTCGAGCAGGCCCGGCGTGGCCGCCAGCTCGGCGGCGGCGCCGCTGGCCGCGACCAGTCCCTTCTCGAGCACCACCACGCGGTCGGCCTGCGCCAGCACCGCGCGATAGTTGCGGTCCACCACCACGGTCGAAATGCCGGTGGCCCGCACCGCGGCGATCACGTCCCAGATTTCGCGGACGATCTTCGGGGCCAGCCCTTCGGTCGCCTCGTCGAGGATCAGGCAGTCCGGGTTGGTCATCAGCGCGCGGCCGATCGACAGCATCTGCTGCTCGCCGCCCGAAAGCTGCTGGCCGCCATGGTCGAGCCGCTCCTTCAGGCGCGGGAACAGCTCGAGCACCCTCGCCTCGTCCCAGTCGTTACGGCCGTTGCAACCCTTGCGCGCAGCCATCAGCAGGTTTTCGCGCACCGACAGGTTCGGGAAGATGCCGCGGCCTTCGGGCACGTAGGCAACCCCGAGGCGCGCGACATCGTATGGCCGCGCGCGCGACACGTCGCGGCCCGCAACGACGATGGTGCCGGCGCGCTGCGTCACGTGGCCGAGCAAGGTCCGCAGCAGCGTGCTCTTGCCCATGCCGTTGCGCCCAAGCAGGCCGACCGTTTCACCGGCATCGACGCGGAAGTCGACGCCGCGCAGCACATGGCTGGTGCCATACCAGGCCTGCACGCCGGTGGCTTCGATCATCGGCTTCACGCTGCACACTCCTTGCGCGTGCCCGTGGCCGCGCCGGCGCCCGTGCCGTGGGGATGCGCGCCGGCCGCGACATCGGCAAGCTCGCCCGCGCCTTCGTCGTCGCCCAGGTAGGCTTGTTGCACCTCACGGTTGGTGCGAATCGCGGCCGGCTCGCCCGAGGCGATCACCACGCCGTTGACCATCACGGTGATGCGGTCGGCCACCGCAAACACGGCGTCCATGTCGTGCTCGACCAGCAGGATCGCGTGCCCCTCGCGCAGATCGCGCAGCAGCGACAGCATCCGCGCCGATTCCTCGGCGCCCATGCCGGCCAGCGGCTCGTCGAGCAGTAGCGCGACCGGCTGTGTGGCCAGGCACATCGCCACCTCCAGCTGGCGCTTCTGCCCGTGCGACAGCGCCATCGCCGGCAGCGCCGCGCAGTCCGCCAGACCGGCCCTTTCCATCGCCTCGTCGCCAAGCGCGCGCGCGGTGCGGCACGATTGCGCGCTTTCCCACAGGCGCCAGGCACGCTGCGCGCGCGACTGCGCCGCCAGCCGGCAGTTCTCGCGCACGCTCAGCGGTGCGAACACGTTGTTGCGCTGATAGCTGCGTCCGACGCCGGCGCAGGCCAGCCGCGGCTGCGGCCAGCCGGTGACGTCGGTGCCGTGCAGGAACAGCTGGCCCGCGGTCGGCGCAAGTTCGCCCGACAGCAGATTGATCAGCGTCGATTTGCCGGCGCCGTTGGTGCCGATCACGGCGTGGATCTGATGCAGGTCCAGCGCCAGATCGACGCCGGACACCGCGGTCAGCCCGCCGAAGCGGCGCGTCAGTGCGGCCGCCCGCAGCACCGGTTCATTGCCATGGCGCGCGTTCATCGCCGCTCTCCCTGTATGCCGGCTGCCTTGCCGCTCACGCGGCGGCCTGCGCCGCCACCGAGCCGGCGCCGCAACACTGTCGCCAATCCAACCAGCCCGCCCGGCAGCAGCGCCACCGCGGCGATGATGAAGCCGCCCATCAGCAGTTGCCAATGCTTGGTCAGCGTGCTGAACCACTCGGCCAGCAGCACGAACGAGAACGCGCCGATCACCGCACCGGCCAGACTGCCGACGCCGCCCAGGATCACCATCAGCATCGCGTTGCCCGACTGATGCCACGACGCGATCTCCGGATTGACGAAGCCGAACTGGATCGCATACAGATAGCCGGCCAGTCCGGCGAACGCGCCGCCCGCGACGAAGGCGCCGAGCTGGTAGCGGTAGGTGGCGAAGCCCGCGGCCCGCATGCGCTGCTCGTTGTGGCGGATGCCGATCAGCGCGTGCCCGAAGCGCGAGCGCAGCACCATCGCCAGCGCCGCGACCGTGAAGATCAGCGCGCCCAGCACCAGCCAGTAGAAATGCACGGGATCGTCGATGCCCAGCGGCCGCGCGCCGAACACGCCGAACTCGGGCCGGAAATAGATATAGGTGCCGTCGCTGCCGCCGGCGATCTTGGTGTCGTGGAAGATGAAGTACACCATCTGCGCGAACGCCAGCGTGACCATGATGAAGTAGATGCCGCGCGTGCGCAGCACCAGCATGCCGACCAGCAGCGCCAGCACCGCGGCCGCGGCGACCGCCGCCACCAGCAGCCACCAGCCGTTGCCGGGCTCAGACTGCGGCGCCAGCATCGCGGTCGCATAGGCGGCGGTGGCGAAGTACGCGGCATGGCCCAGGCTGACCAGCCCCGTATAGCCGATCAGCAGCTGCAGCGACAGCGCGAAGATCGCCATGATCATCACCTTGCTGAGCAGGTCGATGTAGAACTTGTTGCCCTCGCCGCCGAGCGCCAGCGGCAGCGCCGCCAGCACGGCGAAGGCGATCGCCCATGCCAGCGTGGTCCAGCGCAGGCTGGCGCGCCGCTGCAGGTCGAAGGCCGCGCCGATGTCGGCGCCGAGGTTGGTCGGAGGTGTCGATGCCATCGCGCTAGCCCGCCTTGAACAGACCCTGGGGTTTCCAGAGCAGAATGATCGCCATCAGCAGATAGACCAGCACACCCGCCGCCTCCTGCCAGAACACCTTGCCGAAGGTATCGACGAAGCCGAGCAGCAGCGCGGCGACCATCGCGCCCTTGACCGAGCCGATGCCGCCGATCACCACCACGACGAAACAGACGATCAGCACCTGGCTGCCCATGCCGGGATAGACCGACGACACGGGCGCGGCGATCATGCCGGCCAGCACCGCCAGCGCGACGCCGAGCGCGAACACCAGCCGGTACAGCCGGCCGATATTGACGCCCAGCGACTGCACCATCTCGCGATTGCTGGCGCCGGCACGGATCGTCATGCCCAGCCGCGTGCGGCGGATCACGTAGTACATCGCCGCGGCCACCAGCAGGCACACCGCCGAGATGAACAGCCGGTAGACCGGATAGGTCATCTCGTTGCCGATCGGCAGCGCGCCGTCGAGCAGCGGCGGCACCGGCACGCCGTGCACGTCGTCGCCGACCAGGATGCTGCGCATCTCCTCGAACACCAGGATCAGCCCATAGGTCATCAGCACCTGCTGCAGGTGATCGCGCTCGTACAGGTAGCTGAAGAACACCCACTCGAGCAGATAGCCGAACGCGACCGCCAGCACGATGCCCAGCGGCAGCGCGATGAACAGGCTGCCGGTCATGCTCGCCAGCGTGAAGGCCAGGTAGGCGCCCAACATGTAGAAGCTGCCGTGGGCGAGATTGATCACGCCCATGATGCCGAAGATCAGCGTCAGGCCGCTGGCGACCAGAAACAGCAGCAGACCGTACTGCACGCTGTTCAGGCACTGGATCAGGAAGGAGACGAAGTCCATGCGAGGCGATCGGTCGTTGACGAGGCCGCGGCCGGCAAGCGCCGGCATGCCGCGGCCGGTGACGCGCGCAAGGCGCAGGCGATGGGCGTTGGCGGCCTCGCGTTACAGGCGGCAGCCGCGCGCGGGATCGGCCAGCGCCTTGACCGCGATGCCGGCGACCTTGTTCTCGCGGCCCTCGACCTTGCGCAGATAGAAGTCCTGCACCGGGTTGTGGGCGCGCGACAGCGTGAAGGTGCCGCGCGGGCTGTCGATGCGCGCGGCGGCGATCGCCTTGTAGACGTCCGCCTTGCGGCTCATGTCGCCCTTGACGGCGGCGGCGCCGGCGGCCAGCATCTGCGCCGCGTCGTAGCCCTGCACCGCGTAGACATCCGGCTGCAGCTTGTAAGCCTTCGCGTAATTGAGCCGGAACTGCTTGTCGCGCGGATTCTGCAGGCCGTCGGCGTAGTGCAGCGTGGTCTCCAGGCCCTGCGCCGCGGTACCCTGCGCCTCGAGCGTGCCGTCGGTCAGGAAGCCCGATGCATAGAGCGGAATCTTGTCCTTCAGGCCCGCCGCGGCCCAGTCCTTGACGAACTTGACGGCGCCGCCGCCGGCGAAGAAGACGAATACCGCATCGGGCTTGAGCGACGCGATCTCGGTGATCTGCGCCTGGAATTCGACGTTCGGGAACGGCAGGCTCAGTTCCTTGACGATCTTGCCGCCCTTGGCCTCGAAGGCCTCCTTGAAGCCGCGTACCGACTGTTCGCCCGCCGCGTACTTCCACGTCAGCGTGACGACCCGCTTCATGCCGCGTTCGGCCACCACCTGCCCCATCGCATAGCCTGGCTGCCAGTTCGAGAACGACGAGCGGAAGATATTGGGCCCGCACAGCGGACCGGTAGCCTCGTCGGCGCCCGCGTTCGGAATGATCAGCAGCGTGTTGCTTTCCTTGGCCACCTTGACGATGCCCATCTGCACGCCCGAATGCACGGTGCCGATCACCACGTCGACCTGGTCGCGCTTGACCAGCTTGTTGGCGTTCTCGGGCGCCTTGGCCGGATCCGATTCGTCGTCGACCTTGAAGAATTCGACCTCGCGCCCGCCCAGCCGGCCGCCCTGCTCCTGCACGTACATGCGGAAGCCGTTCTCGATCGCCGTGCCGAGCGCCGCATAGGTGCCGGTGTAGGGCAGCATGAAGCCGACCTTGATCTTGCCGGCGGCCGCCGATGGCGCGGGCTGCGCCGCGGCTGTGCCCGCCAGCGCCAGAGCGGCGGCGGCAACACAGGTCGGCGCCAGGCGGCGCGAGATGAAGCGATGCATGGATGTCTCCTCCTGGTGGTTCAAGCGGTTCGCTCGCTCGACGGTGCGGCGGCGCCGGCTGCCGAGGCGGTGCGGCGCCAAATTATTTTAGGTTTGAAGTTTTCGCCGTTATAAACCCCGCCATGGATGGCGTCAATGCAGTGGAACCCGGCGCCGGGACAGCTTCGTCCACCAGCGCAAGCGGCTCGCGCCCGAGTGTAATGACGCGTGGGCCCCGGGGATATCGCGGCTTACCCTGTCTCATGGCGCGGATGGCGAGCGGATGGCGCCGGCCGCGCCCGACGCGGCCTCGCGCGCCTGCTGTTCGCGCTGCCGCAGGCGGAAGCGCTGGATCTTGCCGGTGGCGGTCTTGGGCAGCTCGGCCACGCACTCGATCCGGCGCGGATACTTGTACGGCGCCAGGCTGCGCTTGACGAAGTCCTGCAGCTGCGCCTCCATGCCGTCGTGCCACGCGTGGCCCGGACGCAGCACCACGTAGGCCTTGGGCTTGACCAGGCGATCGTCATCCTCGACGCCGATCACGGCGGCTTCCAGCACCGCGGGATGGCGCGCCAGCGCCGCCTCCACCTCGAACGGCGACACATAGATGCCGCCGACCTTCAGCATGTCGTCGCTGCGGCCGGCATAGACGTAGTAGCCGTCCGCATCGCACAGATACTTGTCGCCGCTGCGGGTCCATTCGCCGACGAAGGTATCGCGGGTCTTGTCGCGATTGCCCCAGTACATCAGCGCGGCCGATGGCCCCTTGATGTACAGATCGCCGATCTCGCCCGCGGCGCAGGGCTGGCCGGCGTCGTCCAGCAGTTTCAGCTCGTAGCCGGGCACCGGCTTGCCGGTGGTGCCGTAGCGTACGTCGCCGGGACGGTTCGACAGGAAGATGTGCAGCATCTCCGTCGAGCCGATGCCGTCGAGGATGTCGCAGCCGAAATGGGCGCGGAACCGTTCGCCGATGTCGCGCGGCAAGGCCTCGCCGGCGGAGGTACAGATACGCAGCGCGACGTTGTCGCGCGCCGGCAGGTCGGGCGCGGCCAGCATGCCGGCGAACAGCGTCGGCACGCCGCAGAACACGGTGGGCCGCTGTTCGGTCAGACGGCGGAACACCGCTTGCGGCGTCGGGCGCTCCGCCATCAATACCGTGGTGGCGCCGACCGACAGCGGGAAGGTCAAGGCGTTGCCGAGCCCGTAGGCGAAGAACAGCTTGGCGGCGGAGAACACCACGTCGTCCTCGCGCAGGCCGAGCACCTGGCGGGCATACAGGTCGGCGGTATGGAACAGGTTGCCGTGCGTATGGACCGTGCCCTTGGGCCGCCCTGTGGAGCCGGACGAATAGAGCCAGAACGCCATGTGGTCGGGCCCCGTCGCGGCAGCGTGCGCGAGCGGCGTACCGCTGCCGGCCAGGCCCGCCACGGTCGCCGCCGCCGGCTCCTCGCCCTGCGGCAGCTGCCCATCGGCGGGCAGCGGCGCCGCGACGATCCACAGGGGTTCGACCCCGGCGCGCTGCGCCGCCTCGCGCAAGGCCGGCAACAGCGGTGCGGACACCACCACGGCGCGCGCGCCGCTGTGTTCAAGCATGTAGGCGTAGTCGTCCACCGTCAGCAGCGTATTGACGGCCACCGGCACCACGCCGGCCAGCAGGGACCCCAAGAACGCCACCGGAAAATCGATGGTATCGAACGCGCACAGCAGCAGCCGTTCCTCGGGCCGCAGGCCCGCCGCCAGCAGCGCGCCGGCGAAGCCGCGGCTGCGCGCCTCGAGCTCGGCGAAGGTCAGCGTGGCGGTGTCGTCGCGGTAGGCCAGCTTGTCGCCCCGGCCGGCATCCAGATTGCGCGACAGCAGATCGACGGCGGCGTTGTAGCGCGCCGGCAAAGCGGTCGGGGACGTCATGTCTCACTCCTTGGGCGGCCCAAAGGCGGCCTCTTGTCGGCCGTTGGTGCGTGCGCCGGCGGCGGTTGTGGAGCGCTGATGTGGCGCTGATGTGTCGCTGATGTGGCGCTGGTCTGGCAGCTGTGTGGCGGCTTGGCTGCAGCACCTTGTCGTTGTTGATGCATTTTATTGCACATCGACTAAGATGCAAGCTCAGGAATGCACTATATGGCAGCGAAACAGGCTCGGGGTCTACCCGGAGTTTGCGATTCGTGTGCCCTATAATGCCGCACCCAGCGCCCGTCGCTGCCCTTCCATCGAACCCATGTCCGAGATGCGCCGCGCCACCGAAGCCACTGCGCCCTTGTCCGACGCCGAGCCCCGCCAGCCCGGCGAGCGCGATCCGTATCTGACCCAGCTGGGCGAGCGAATCCGTTCGCTGCGCGCCGCGCGCGGCATGTCGCGCAAGGATCTGGCGCGCGGTGCCGGC
The DNA here is from genome assembly GCF_013347325.1 of Cupriavidus gilardii. NCBI lineage: Bacteria > Pseudomonadati > Pseudomonadota > Betaproteobacteria > Burkholderiales > Burkholderiaceae > Cupriavidus > Cupriavidus gilardii. The sequence continues at coordinate 1,787,023 of NZ_CP054626.1, forward strand.
GTCTCCGAGCGCTATCTGGCCAATCTGGAAACCGGGACGGGCAACGCGTCCGTGCTGCTGCTGCGCCAGGTGGCGGCGGCGCTGAACGTGCCGCTGCCAGTGGTGCTGGCCGAGGCCGATGGCGGCAACGGCGCGCGCGCTGCCGAGTTTGGCCAGCTGCTGCAATGGCTGGCGCAACTGCCGCCGGCCGATCTGGCCCGCGTGCGCGAAGCCTGCCGCAATGCGCTGGCGCCGTCGGCGCCCTTCGACGCCCGCCATCAGCGGATCGCGCTGATCGGCCTGCGCGGCGCCGGCAAATCGACGCTGGGCCGGGCACTGGCCGCGGCGCGCGACCTGCCGTTCGTCGAGCTGAACGGCGCCATCGAACAGGAGGCCGGCGCCACGCTGTCGGAAATCCATTCGCTGTACGGCCAGGCTGCCTACCGCCGCTACGAGTTGCGCGCGCTCGAGCGCGTGCTGCGCGAACACGAGCGGCTGGTGCTGGCGACCCCGGGCAGCCTGGTGTCGGAGCCGGCCACCTTCAATCTGCTGCTGGCCAACTGCTACACGGTGTGGGTCAAGACCTCCCCCGAGGAACACATGGCGCGCGTGGTCGCCCAGGGCGATATGCGGCCGATGCAGGGCAACAGCGAGGCGATGGCCGATCTGCGCCGTATCCTGCAGGCCCGCACGCCGCTCTACTCGCGTGCCGACGCGATCGTCGACACCAGCGGGCAGAGCCTGGACGCCTCGCTGCATGCGCTGCAGACGGTGCTGCAGGACGCGGGGGCCTGATCGGCGGGCAAGCCGCCCCCTGCGCGCGTTCGCACTATATTGCATCGCCCGCCGGCCGAATCGGTACGGCAGTTCCGCGTGTTCCCAACAGTCCGGGAACGGGTCCCGAACGCCGGCGGTCGAACCGGCGTACGCAAGGAACCCCGCAAAAGTGGTTTTCCTGCTTCCCTTGCGAAACAAATGGCCTATAATGTTTCCAAGGAAACAGGAGCATGGCGATGCAGACCAAGCAACTTCGGCAGCAGCTTCCCGCCGGCGCCCCGGATGCCGGAGCGACCCTGACCAAGGCCGTGATGCGCGCGGCCGGCTTCCTCGGCATCAGCCAGGCCGTGGTCGCCAGCGTGCTCGGCATCAGCACGGCCTCTGTCTCCCGCATGGCCTCGGGCCATTACGTACTGGACAACCACCGCAAGGAATGGGAATTCGGCGTGCTGTTCGTCCGTCTGTTCCGTTCGCTCGACGCCATCCTCGGACATGGCGACCAGGCCCGGCTGTGGCTGGCCAATGACAACCTCGCGCTGGGCGGCAAGCCGCTCGAACTGATCCGTACTACCGAAGGCCTGGTTCGTGTCGTTCACTACCTGGACGCCACCCGCGGTCGCATCTGAGCGCAAGCCGTTTGCGCTCACGTTGTGGCGGGCGGTGGAAGCCCAGCATGTGGTTTCCACGATGCCGCTGGTCGACAGCCTCGAAGAGCAGGCCGTGCTGGAAGCCGTGCTCGATGCCGGCAAACCGGCGGTGCCCTCCTACGCCCGCCATCTGCACTATCTGCTGTTCACGCCGTTCCGCTATCCGCCGTCGCCGTGGGGGTCGCGCTTTCGGGCCGCGCACGATCCGGGCGTCTTCTATGGCGCGGACGAGATCCGCACCGCCTGCGCGGAGCTCGGCTATTGGCGCTGGCGCTTCCTGCGCGACAGTCCCGCGCTGCCGCGCATCGATGCGCGCGCGCAGACGCTGTTCCAGGTCGGCGTACGGACCGAAGGCGTAGCGCTGGACGAAGCGCCGTTCGTGCGCGACGCCGCGCAATGGCAAGACCCGGTGCACTACGACGGCTGCCAGGCGTTCGCCCGCGTCGCGCGCGAGGCCGGCCTCGGGCTGATCCGCTACCGCTCGGTGCGCGATCCCGGCCAGGGTCATTGCGCCGCGGTGCTGACGCCGCTGGCCTTCTCCGCGCCCGCGCCGCTGGTCACCACGACCTGGATGCTGACGGTGCGGCCCGACCGCGTGATCTGGCAACGGGACGATCTGCTGCAACGCGAGAATTTCGAGTTCGAGGCGGCGATGTGGGAACGCCCGAACGGCAATGCGGCCCCCGAGACCGCTTGACATGCGGCGCCGCTCACTTTGGTCGCACGCTGCTGTTGCATTGCGAAAGCGATTGCCCTATAATCACTTCTTCGACGGACGCGGGGTGGAGCAGTCTGGCAGCTCGTCGGGCTCATAACCCGAAGGTCGCAGGTTCAAATCCTGCCCCCGCAACCAACCGATCGAAATCCGCAAAAGCAGCCGCCCCCATTCACCGGGCGGCTTTTTTGTTCGCGCGGTGTTTGCGTCAATTCTGTCTTCCGTCGATTGCCTGCCGCTCGTTCGAGCGCGCACCGACGTCACGGCGCCACGGTCGTGCCGCCCACGGGCCCGGTGATAAACTGCGCCCATTCCTCCCGGACCGAATCCATGAAATTCTGCTCGAACTGCGGCCATGCGGTCGTGCTGCGCATTCCCGATGGCGACAACCGGCCGCGCCATCTCTGCGATCAATGCGGCACCATCCATTACGTCAATCCGCGCAATGTGGTCGGCACGGTTCCGGTCTGGGAAGACAAGATCCTGCTGTGCAAGCGCGCGATCGAGCCGCGCTACGGCTTCTGGACGCTGCCGGCCGGCTTCATGGAGATCGGCGAGACCACCGCGCAGGCCGCCGCACGGGAGACGCTGGAGGAAGCCGGCGCCCGCGTGCAGATCGGCGAGCTGTTCTCGATGCTGAACGTGCCGCACGTGCATCAGGTCCATCTGTTCTATCTTGCCCGGCTTGAGGATCTCGATATCGCGCCCGGCGAGGAAAGCCTCGAGGTCAAGCTGGTCGACGAGGCCGACGTGCCCTGGGACGAGCTGGCCTTCCCCACGGTGATCCACACGCTGCGCTGCTTTTTTGCCGACCGCGCCGCCGGCCGCATCGCCGACGGCAGCTTCCGGCTGCATACGCTCGATATCGACAAGCCGATGCGCCCGCTGGCGGCGCGCGCAACGGTGGAGCCCTGAACGCAGGGTACGCCGCCACGGCCCGCCATGCCCGCCAAGGCCGCCCCTTCCCCGTTCAACCGCTCGTTCGCCCCCGCCTCCGCCCGCGCATGATCGCCTGGCTCGACCCGCACGATCCGTTTCCCCCGGTCGATGCCGCGCTGGGCCCCGACTCCGAAGCCCCGGGCCTGCTGGCGGCCAGCCGCGACCTGACTCCGCAGCGCCTGCTGCTGGCCTACCGCCACGGCATCTTTCCCTGGTATGCGCAGGGCCAGCCGGTGCTGTGGTGGAGCACCGATCCGCGCATGGTGCTCGACCCCGCCGCGTTGCGCGTTTCGCTGAGCCTGCGCAAGACGCTCAAGCGCGTGCTGCGCGAGGACGACTGGCAGATCCGCGTCGACGACGACTTCGAAGCGGTGATGCGCGCCTGCGCCGAGACCCCGCGCGCGGGCCAGCACGGCACCTGGATCACGCCGGAAATCGTCGAGGCCTACGGCGCGCTGCATGCGCGCGGCATGGCCCATTCGGTCGAGACCTGGTATCGCGGCGAGCGCGTCGGCGGCCTGTACGGCGTGGCGCTTGGCCGCATGTTTTATGGCGAGTCGATGTTCGCGCGCCGCACCGACGCCTCGAAGATCGCGCTGGCGGCGCTGTGCGGCTTCCTCGCCGGCCATGGGGTGACGATGATAGACTGCCAGCAGGAAACCGAGCACCTCGCCTCGCTGGGCGCGCGGCCGATCCCGCGCAGCGAGTTCGTCGCGCATCTGCGCACGGCGACCGCGCAGCCGCCGATCGTGCCGTGGCGGTTCGACAAGACGGTGCTCGAATGGTGGACGCGGGCGCGCGACGCAGAACGCTAGCGCCCCCCGCTCCGACCGCGGCAGCACCCGACGGCAGCATCCGATCATGAGCAAGCTCAAGGAATTGCCCCTTTCCGCGCTGCAGTTCTATGCAACGGCGCCCTACGCTTGCAGCTATCTCGAAGGCCGCATGGCCCGCTCGCAGGTGGCCACCCCCGCGCACCTGATCAATGCCGACGTCTATTCCCGCCTGGTACGCGCGGGCTTCCGGCGCAGCGGCGTCTTTACCTACCGCCCCTATTGCGACGATTGCCATGCCTGCACGCCATGCCGGCTGGCGGTCGACCAGTTCGAGCCGGACCGCAGCCAGCGCCGCGCGTGGCAGCGCCACCGTCATCTGCAGGCGCTGGTGGCGCCGCTGACCTACGTCGAGGAACACTACGCGCTGTATCTGCGCTACCAGTCGATGCGGCATGCCGGCGGTGGCATGGACCAGGACAGCCGCGACCAATACGAGCAGTTCCTGCTGCAGAGCCGCGTCAATTCGCGGCTGGTCGAATTCCGCGATCCGCCCGACGCGGCCGAGCCCGGCAAGCTGCGCATGGTCAGCATGATCGACGTGCTCGACGACGGCCTGTCGTCGGTCTACACGTTCTACGATCCGCTGCAGCCCAAGACCAGCTACGGCACCTACAACATCCTGTGGCAGATCGAGCAGACCCGCGAACTGGGCCTGCCGCACCTGTATCTCGGCTACTGGATCGCCAACAGCCGCAAGATGGCCTACAAGGCGCGCTTCCAGCCGCTGCAGGTGCTGGTCGGCAACCAGTGGCGGCCATTCGAGTCCGACGCCGCCTGACGGCGCGCCGGGCTGTCCCCGGACTCTCAAGCGCCGCTGCCGTTACAATATCGCCCTGACCGCGCCGCGATCCGCCCGCGGCGCATTCCGGTACCGCCCGCCGCTCGCCGACAGGTCGCCCGGTACCGATTCTCTGCCTCGATTCCCTGCCCCGATTTCCGCCGTGCTCAACGCGCTCTATCCCCTGTTTCGTCCCGCCCTGTTCTCGATGGACGCCGAGGACGCTCACCATCTGACCCTCGACAACCTGCGCCGCGCGCAGCGCCTCGGACTGGCCGGCTGCCTCGGCAACCGCATCGACGACGATCCGCGCACCGTGATGGGCGTGCGCTTTCCGAATCCGGTGGGACTCGCGGCAGGCCTCGACAAGGACGGCGCCTATATCGACGGCCTGGCCGCGTTCGGCTTCGGCTTCATCGAGGTCGGCACGGTGACGCCACGCCCGCAGCCCGGCAATCCGCGCCCGCGCATGTTCCGGCTGCCGAAGGCCGAGGCGCTGATCAACCGGATGGGCTTCAACAACGGCGGCGTCGACGCCTTCGTCGCGAACGTCAACGCGTCGCGCTGGAAGGCCGAAGGCGGCGTGCTCGGACTGAACATCGGCAAGAACGCCGACACGCCGATCGAGCGCGCGGTCGACGACTACCTGTACTGCCTGGAACGCGTCTATCCGCACGCGAGCTACGTCACGGTCAACATCTCGTCGCCGAATACCAAGAACCTGCGCCAGCTGCAGGGCGCCAGCGAACTCGACGGCCTGCTGTCCGCGCTGAAGACCGCGCAGCAGCGGCTGGCCGACCGGCACCGGCGCTACGTGCCGCTGGCGCTGAAGATCGCGCCGGATCTGGACGCCGACCAGATCGGCAATATCGGCGACGCGCTGGTGCGCCATCGCATCGACGGCGTGATCGCCACCAACACGACGATCTCGCGCGAGGCCGTCAAGGGCCTGCCGCACGCCGACGAAGCCGGCGGCCTGTCGGGCCGCCCTGTGTTCGATGCGTCGACCGCGGTGGTGCGCGCGCTGCGCGCGGTGGTCGGCGACGCGCTGCCGATCGTCGGCGTCGGCGGCATCTTCGACGGCGCGCAGGCGCGCGCCAAGATCGACGCGGGCGCGCAGCTGGTGCAGCTCTACACCGGGCTGATCTACCGCGGCCCGGCGCTGGTCAAGGAATGCGCCGCCGCGCTGCGCGCTTGATGCAGGCCGGATACGCCGCGCCCTCCCTTTTCGTCCCGCCCCATTCAGAGGAACACCGCATGGAAACGATCCGACTCGGCCAGAGCGATTTGCAGGTCTCGCGCATCTGCCTCGGCACGATGACCTTCGGCGAACAGAACACCGAGGCCGAAGGCCACCAGCAGCTCGACTATGCGTTCTCGCGCGGCATCAACTTCATCGATACCGCCGAGATGTATCCGGTCAAGCCGCGCGCCGAGACCTATGGCCGCACCGAGCAGATCGTCGGCAGCTGGCTCAAGCGCCAGCCGCGCGACCGCATCGTGCTCGCCACCAAGGTCGCCGGCCCGGCGCGCATGCCATGGATCCGCGACGGCGGCGACCTGACGCCGCAGAGCATCCGCGCCGCGGTCGACGCCTCGCTCGAGCGCCTGCAGACCGACTACATCGACCTGTACCAGATCCACTGGCCGGCCCGCAACGCGCCGATCTTCGGCCAGAAGCAGTTCGACCCGTCGCGCGAACGCGCGTGCACCAGCATCGCCGCGCAACTCGACGCGATGGCGCAGCTGGTGCGCGCCGGCAAGATCCGCTACGTCGGTGTGTCCAACGAAACGCCGTGGGGCATCGCCGAATTCGTCAAGCAGGCGGAGCTGCATGGGCTGCCGCGCATCGCCACCGTGCAGAACCCCTACAACCTGGTCAATCGCAGCTTCGAGCAGGGCCTGGACGAGGCCTGCTACCGCACCGGTGTCAGCCTGCTGATCTACAGCCCGCTCGCCTTCGGCCAGCTGACCGGCAAATACCTGAAGGCCAACACCGCCCAGCCGACCTTCGACGCCTCGGCGCAGGGCCGGCTGACGCGCTTCCCGGCCGACTGGAGCCCGCGCTATCTGCGCCCCGAGACGCTGGCGGCCAGCGCGCGCTACGTCGAGCTGGCGCGCGCGCACGGCCTGTCGCCGGCCACGCTGGCGCTGGCCTGGTGCTACTCGCGCTGGTTCGCGCACAGCACGATCATCGGCGCGACCACGCTGGCGCAGTTGCAGGAGAACATCGACGCCTGGGGCGTGCCGCTGCCGGCAGACGTGCTGGCCGGCATCGAACGGATCCACGCCGAAATCCATAATCCGGCGCAATAAGGCGGGCCACGGGCCGTCCAGTGCCATCCGGAAAAACAGCGCGGAAACCCGACCTCGGTGGGGGTTCCGCACTGCGCCGCAACAGGGCACCGCGGGCCGGGGAAGTGGTATCCTCGCGGGCTTGACGCCGCCCGCCGCGCGGTGCGCGAACCCCGCGCACCGGCCGGCGATCCACTGGAACCACCGAGGCACAGGGCGGCCGACCCGAACGAAACCCACAACCAAATATTCGAGGGGAGATTCGACCATGACCATGCTGAAAACTTCGACCAGGACCCTGCTCACCGGCGCCGTCGCGCTGGCCCTGCTGCACGGCGGCGCGGTGAACGCGCAGACCGTCAAGGTGCTCTCGATCGTCGATCACCCCGCGCTGGACGCGATCCGCGACGGCGTGCGCGCCGAACTGAAGTCGGCCGGCTACGACGCCGACAAGAACCTGAAGTGGGAATACCAGAGCGCGCAGGGCAATACCGGCACCGCCGCGCAGATCGCCCGCAAGTTCGTCGGCGACCAGCCCAATGCGATCGTCGCGATCGCGACGCCGGCCGCGCAGGCCGTGGTCGCCTCGACCAAGACCGTGCCGGTCGTCTACTCGGGCGTCACCGACCCCGTCGCGGCGCAACTGGTCAAGGGCTGGCAGGCCAGCGGCACCAACGTGACCGGCGTGTCCGACAAGCTGCCGCTGGACAAGCAGGTTGCGCTGATCAAGCGCGTGGTGCCCAAGGCGAAGACCGTCGGCATGGTCTACAACCCGGGCGAGGCCAACTCGGTCGTGGTGGTCAAGGAACTGAAGACGCTGCTGGCCAAGGAAGGCCTGACGCTGAAGGAAGCGGCCGCGCCGCGTACCGTCGATATCGGCCCGGCCGCCAAGAGCCTGGTCGGCAAGGTCGACGTGATCTACACGAATACCGACAACAACGTGGTGTCGGCCTACGAGGCACTGGTCAAGGTTGCCAACGAATCGAAGGTGCCGCTGGTGGCCGCCGATACCGACAGCGTCAAGCGCGGTGCGATCGCGGCGCTGGGCATCAACTACGGCGACCTGGGCGTGCAGACCGGCAAGATCGTCGTGCGCATCCTGAAGGGCGAGAAGCCGGGCGCGATCCCGTCCGAGACCAGCGACAAGCTGGAGCTGTTCGTCAACACGACGGCCGCCGAGAAGCAGGGCGTGACGCTGTCGCAGGACCTGATCAAGGAAGCCAAGCAGGTCATCAAGTAATGACGCCATGACGACCCGCCGCCCGGCTGCCGGCACGCCGCGCAGCGGGCGGCTGGCCGGCGCCGCGCCCTACCCGGCCACGCGCCGACGCCGCTGGTTGCAGCCCGCGGCCCGCCCAGGCGCTTGATCCGCCGGCGGCAGCCGCGCCAGTCAGCACGCCCGGCCACCGGCGGGCGCGCATACCGCAACAGGATTCACCATGTCTCTCTTCTCCCTTCTGGGCGCGCTGGAGATCGGCCTGATCTTCAGCCTCGTCGCCCTCGGGGTGCTGATCTCCTTCCGCATCCTCAATTTCCCCGATCTGACCGTCGATGGCAGCTTTCCGCTGGGCGGCGCCGTCGCGGCCACGCTGATCGCGATGGGCCAGGACCCGTTCCTCGCCACGGCGCTGGCCATCGTCGCCGGCGCGATCGCGGGCCTGATCACCGGCTGGCTCAATGTCCGGCTCAAGATCATGGACCTGCTGGCGTCGATCCTGATGATGATCGCGCTGTACTCGATCAATCTGCGGATCATGGGCCGGCCCAACGTGCCGCTGATCACAGAGCCGACGATGTTCACGGTACTGCAGCCGGAATGGCTGCCCGATTTCATGCTGCGCCCGCTGGTGCTGGTCGTCATCGTGATCGTCGCCAAGCTCGGCCTGGACTGGTTCTTCTCGTCGCAGCTCGGGCTGGCGATGCGGGCCACCGGCGCCAATCCGCGCATGGCACGCGCCCAGGGCATCGCCACCGGCCGCGCCACGCTGGCCGGCATGGCGCTGTCGAACGCGCTGGTCGCGCTGGCCGGCGCGCTGTTTGCGCAGACGCAGGGCGGCTCGGACATCTCGATGGGCATCGGCACCATCGTGATCGGCCTGGCCGCGGTGATCATCGGCGAGACGATCCTGCCGGCCCGCCGGCTGGTGCTGACCACGCTGGCCGTGGTGCTTGGCGCGATCCTGTACCGCTTCTTCATCGCGCTGGCACTGAACAGCGATTTCATCGGCCTGAAGGCACAGGACCTGAACCTGGTCACCGCGCTGCTGGTGACGGTCGCGCTGGTGCTGCCGGCCACGCGCAAGAAGCTGTTCGGCCGCAAGGCGAATGGAGGCTGACATGCTGCGCGCACAAGACCTGAAGCTGACCTTCAACCCCGGCACGCCGATCGAGACGCGCGCGCTGCGCGGGCTGAGCCTGGAGATTCCGTCGGGCCAGTTCGTCGCGGTGATCGGCTCGAACGGCGCCGGCAAGTCGACCTTCCTGAACGCGATCAGCGGCGACCAGATGGTCGACGCCGGCACCATCACGATCGACGGCAACGATGTCACGCGCAAGCCCGCCTGGGACCGCGCGCCGCTGGTCGCCCGCGTGTTCCAGGACCCGATGGCGGGCACCTGCGAGGCGCTGACGATCGAGGAGAACATGGCGCTGGCGATGGCGCGCGGTTCGCGCCGGGGCTTCCGCCCGGCGCTGAACCGCTCGTCGCGCGAACTGTTCCGCGACAAGCTGCGGCTGCTGAATCTCGGGCTGGAAAACCGGCTGACCGACCGCATCGGCCTGCTGTCCGGCGGCCAGCGCCAGGCGGTCAGCCTGCTGATGGCGTCGCTGCAGCCCTCGCGCATCCTGCTGCTGGACGAGCACACCGCCGCGCTGGACCCGAAGACCGCGGCCTTCGTGCTCGAGCTGACCGCCCGCATCGTCGAGGAAAACAAGCTGACGACGATGATGGTGACCCACAGCATGCGGCAGGCGCTGGACTACGGCCAGCGCACGGTGATGCTGCACCAGGGCCAGGTGGTGCTCGACGTCTCGGGCGACGAACGCAAGGGCCTGGACGTGCCCGATCTGCTGCGCATGTTCGAGCGCAGCCGGCACGAGCAGCTGGACGACGACGCGCTGCTGCTGGGCTGATTGCGCCCTTCCGGTGCGATCCTGTCATTCCCGCGCATGCGGGAATCCGGCGGCTTTCGGAGTCACCGGGTCTGCGCCAGCGCGGCGGCGACGATGTGGATCGGAAAAACGAAACCCCGGCCCTGGCCGGGGTTTTTTGTTGCCGCCTGCGTGGTGCCCAGGGGCTCAGGGGCTCAGGGGCTCAGGGGCTCGGCAGCTCAGGCCGTCGCCGCCTTCGCCAGCCAGCGCTCCAGCTGCTCCGTCACCGCGGTGCTGGAAAACGAGCAGCTGTCCTGCGCGAACACGGACGACATTTCGAGCCGGCGCAGCAGCTCCTCCATCGCCTGGCCGAACACCGGCGGCAGCGTCAATGCCGGCGCCTGCTCGCGCCAGGCGCGCACCAGCGCGTCGGCCGGCAACGCACCGGCACGATGGCGGTCCAGCGCGTCGCGCATCGTGTTCAAGGGCGCCTGGTTTGCGGGTTCGCTCATGCCTTCGCCCTCCTTTCCTTGTAGAGATCGCGGAAGGTGCGGCCGCTGGGTGCCGGCATGTCGCGCGTATCGGTCCAGCCGCGGCCGCCCAGCGGCAGCTTGCCGATGCGGCCGTCGTGGCGGCCCATGCGGGCCAGCACGCTGGCGCCCAGGCGCGTGGCCAGCGCGTACAGGCCCGGCCGCCTGGCGACATAGCCCCAGGCGCGCAGCGCCCAGCGCTCCTGCCACGGCCGCATGCCGCGCTCCATCTGTTTCTCGCGCAGCTTGCGCAGCAGGTCCGACAGCGGAATCGAGGCGGGGCAGACGCGGTTGCACTCGCCGCACAGCGTGGCCGCCTGCGGCAGGTCGATCGCGTTGCCCAGGCCGACATAGCTGGGCGTCAGCACGCTGCCCATCGGCCCGGGATAGACCCAGCCATAGGCGTGACCGCCGATCTTCTGATAGACCGGGCAGTGGTTCATGCAGGCGCCGCAGCGGATGCAGCGCAGCATCTCCTGAAAATCGCCGCCGATCAGGCCGGTACGGCCGCCATCGACCAGCACGAAGTACATATGCTCCGGACCGTCCTGCTCGCCCGGGGCGCGCGGGCCGGTCAGCAGCGAGAAATAGTTCGAGATCGCCTGGCCCGTGGCCGAGCGCGGCAGCAGCCGCATCACGGTGGCCAGGTCCTCCAGCGTCGGCAGGACCTTCTCGATGCCGGTGACGGCGACATGCACGCGCGGCATCACCGTACACATGCCCTCGTTGCCCTCGTTGGTCACCACCGCGACCGAGCCCGTTTCCGCGATCAGGAAGTTGCCGCCGGTCACGCCCATATCGGCCGACAGGAATTCGGGACGCAGCACCTCGCGCGCTTCCCGCGTCATGTCGGGAATCTCGGTCAGCCGCGGCTTCTGGTGGACCTTGGCGAACAGGTCGGCGATCTCGTCCTTGTCCTTGTGCACCACCGGCGCAATGATGTGCGACGGCGGCTCCGCGTCGTTGATCTGCAGGATGTATTCGCCGAGATCGGTCTCGATGCTCTGCACGCCGAGCTCGCCGAGCACCTCGTTCAGCCGCATCTCCTCGGTCACCATCGATTTGCTCTTGATGACCTTGCGCACGCCGTGACGCTGCGCGATCTCGCCGACCAGGCGTGCGGCATCGGCGGTCGTCTCGGCGAACAGCACCGTGGCGCCGCGGCGCGTGGCGTTCTCCTCGAAGGTCGCCAGCCAGACGTCCAGATTGGCCAGCGCACGGTCGCGGCGCTCCTTCAGCGCCTCGCGCGTGGCGGCGAAGTCGATGTCCTCGATCGCGGCCGCGCGCGCGGTGACGAACTTGGTCGACAGCTTCTTCAGGTTCTGCTGCAGGCGCTGGTCGGCCAGCTTCTGGCCGGCGCGCGCCTTGAATTCCATGCTGTGCACTTGCATGCGTGGTGGCCTCTTGCGTGGTGCGCGATCGATGCGGGAATGCCGGGATTCGGGGATGCGGCGGTCAGGCGTCGCCGGCCAGGACCTGCGCGATATGCAGCACGCGGGTGCGCGTATCGCCGGTCCGGCGCAGGCGGCCTTCGATATTCAGGATGCAGCCGAGGTCGCCGAGCACCACCGCGTCGGCGCCGCTGGCCGCGATATTGGCGCACTTCTCGTCGACGATGGCGGTCGAGATATTGCCGTACTTGAGCGCGAACGTCCCGCCGAAACCGCAGCAGGCCTCGCAATCCTTCATCTCGGTCAGCTGCACGCCGGGCAGCTTGCCCAGCAAGGCGCGCGGCTGCTGCTTGACGCCGAGTTCGCGCAGCCCGGAGCACGAGTCGTGGTAGGTCACGTGGCCGGCGAAATTGCTGTCGAGCGTGTCGATGCGCGCGACGTTGACCAGGAAATCGGTCAGCTCGTAGACCCGCGTGCGCAGGCGCTCGTAGCGGCCATTCAGTTCGGGATCGTTGCGCAGCAGGTCGCCGTAGTGGTGCAGGATCATGCCGCCGCAGGAGCCCGACGGCACCACCACGTAGTCGAACATCTCGAACTCGCGCAGGAATTTCTCCGCCAGGTCGCGCGAGGCGGCGCGCTCGCCGGAGTTGTAGGCCGGCTGGCCGCAGCAGGTCTGGGCCTCGGGGACCATGACCTCGTAGCCGGCCTTCTCCAGCAGCTTGAGCACCGAAAAGCCGATCTCCGGCCGCATCAGGTCCACCAGACAGGTGACGAACAGACCGACTCGCATGGGGATTCCTACCTTTTTCCAGACCCAAAACCTCGCAATTATGCGCTTTTGCGTCGCAGTTCCGCCACTGCGGCGCGCCGCCACCGGCGCTTTTGTTGGCCCCTGCCATCGCACCGGGGCCATTTTCCGCCCCATTTTGGGGCTCATCAATGTGCGGAATGCCCGACTATGACATTTCACGTATTGAAATTTTCACGATGTGAGATAGAATCAGGCAGTCGCTTAATTTGCCGCACGGCAACAATTTCCCCATGGCTGAAGCAGAGAAGGAACCCGGCAAGACGTCGATCCAGGTGATCGAACGGATGATGACGCTGCTCGATGCGCTCGCGCGGCATGCCGATCCGGTCAGTCTGAAGGAACTCTCCCAGGCTACCGGGCTGCATCCCTCGACGGCGCACCGCATCCTCAACGATATGGTCGCGTGCCGCTTCGTCGACCGCTCCGATCCAGGCAGCTACCGGCTCGGCATGCGCCTGCTGGAACTGGGCAATCTGGTCAAGGCCCGGCTCTCGGTGCGCGAGGCGGCGCTGGCGCCGATGCGCGCGTTGCACCGCGTCACCGGCCAGACCGTCAACCTGTCGGTGCGCCAGGGCGACGAGATTGTCTATATCGAACGCGCCTACAGCGAGCGCTCCGGCATGCAGGTGGTGCGCGCCATCGGCGGCCGCGCCCCGCTGCATCTGACCTCGGTCGGCAAGCTGTTCCTGGCCGCGGACGAGGTCGCACGGGTGCGCAACTACGCGACCCGCACCGGCCTGGCCGGCCATACCCGTACCTCGATCACCGACCTGTCGAAACTGGAGCGCGAGCTGAACTGGGTCCGCACCAACGGCTATGCGCGCGACAACGAGGAGCTCGAACTCGGCGTGCGCTGCATCGCGGCGGGCATCTACGACGACTCGCGCCGGCTGGTCGCCGGCCTGTCGCTGTCCGCCCCGGCCGATCGGCTGCAGGACAGCTGGCTGCAGAATCTGAAGGAAACGGCGTTGCAGATTTCGCGCGGCATGGGCTATACCGCCGATAGCGACGTGTAGCGGCGCGTGGCGGTGCACGGCATCCCGCCACGCCACGCCGCGCAGCGCGATTGCACGCGCTGCGCCCTTCCCGATTTCGACAGACAGCACACGACGAGATGCAAGACTCCGGTTTTCTGCCGCGCCTGCTCGAGACGCTCGGCTCCGACGTGGTGACCACCGACGCGCAGGCGATCGCGCCATGGCTCAGCGACTGGCGCGGGATCTACCGGGGCGATGCCCAGGCCGTGGTGCGGCCGCGCAATACCGACGAAGTCGCGCGCTGCCTAGCGCTGTGCCAGCAGTGGCGCGTGCCGGTGGTGCCGCGCGGCGGCAATACCGGGCTGTGCGGGGGCGCGACGCCCGACGATCGCCCCGCCAACGTGGTGCTGAGCCTGGACCGGATGAACACGATCCGCTCGGTCGACACCATCGCCAACACGATGGTGGCCGAGGCCGGCTGCATCCTCGGCAATCTGCGCCGCGCCGCCCATGACGCGGACCGCCAGCTGCCGCTGTCGCTGGCCGCCGAGGACTCGTGCCAGATCGGCGGCAATCTCGCGACCAATGCCGGCGGCGTCAACGTGGTGCGCTACGGCATGGCCCGCGAGCTGGTCCTGGGACTGGAAGCGGTGCTGCCCGACGGCGAGGTCTTCCATGGGCTGCGCACGCTGCGCAAGGACAACACCGGCTACGACCTGAAGCAGTTGCTGATCGGCTCCGAAGGCACGCTGGGCGTGATCACCGCGGTGGCGCTGCGGCTGCTGCCGCGCACCGATCAGCGCGCCGTGGTGCTGGCCGCGGTGGAATCGCCTCGGCAGGCGCTGCAGCTGTTCTCGCTGCTGTACTCGCGCTGCGGCGCGCGGCTGCAGGCCTTTGAATTCTTTACCGGACCCTGCCTGGAACTGGTGCTGACGCATGCGGAAGGCGTGCAGGCGCCCTTCGCCGACCGCCATCCGGCCTACGTGCTGGTCGAACTGGCCGACACCACCGACGAGGCCGGCCTGAACTCGCTGCTCGAAGCGACGATCGGCGACGCGCTCGAACAGGGCCTGTGCCTCGACGCGGCCGTGTCCTCGTCGCTGAGCCAGCTGCAGGCGATGTGGAAGTTGCGCGAAGAAATCTCGGAAGCGCAACGCGCCGACGGCCCGCACCTGAAGCACGACATCTCGCTGCCGATCGAATCGATCCCGGTGTTCATGGAGCGGATGCAGGCGCGGCTGCAGCGGCTCGACGGCGCGATCCGCCCCTTCGTGTTCGGCCACTTCGGCGACGGCAACCTGCACTACAACCTGTCCCGCCCGGCTGGCGCGCCGAAAGACTGGGCAACCACGCATGGCGAGGCGGTCACGGCCGAGGTACTGGACGAGGTGATGCGCCATGGCGGCAGCATCAGCGCCGAGCATGGCATCGGCCAGCTCAAGCGCGAGTATTTCCACCGCTACAAGGATCCGCTCGAACTGCGGCTGATGGTCGGCATCAAGCGGCTGCTCGATCCGGCGGGCATCATGAATCCGGGCAAGCTGCTGTGATCGGCTGAACCTCGCCGATCAATTGGCCGGCGTGGCCGGCCCGTGAAACGACGACGCGCCCTCGAGGGGCGCGTCTTTCGTTGCGGGACGGCTTGCCGTCCCGCCGTTCAGCTCGGCTCAGATGCCGCGCGCCTGCTGCGACGTCAGCACGTAATGCGGCGAGTTGGCGGGCCCCTGCGTCAGATTCGGCGTGCTCGGGAAGCGGTTCGGCGCCGATGGCGGCGAATGCTCGAGCCAGTCGCGCACGCGATTGGCATCGGCAAAGCGGGTCAGGTTGCCGGACGAGTCCAGGAACACCATCACCACATCGCGGCCGCCGACACGCGCCTGCATCACCAGGCAGCGCCCCGCTTCCGAGATGAAACCGGTCTTCTGCAGGCCGATATCCCAGTTGCCGCCGCGCACCAGGCGATTGGTGCTGACGTAGTGCTGGGTGCGGCCAAGCACATTGACCTCATGCTCGGTCTGCGTCGAGAACGCGCGGATGGTCGGATTGCGATAGGCCGCCTTGACCAGCCGGGCCAGATCCATCGCCGACGAGACGTTGCTGCTCGACAGCCCGCTCGAATCGACGAAGTGGGAGTCGTTCATGCCCAGTTCGCGCGCCTTGCGGTTCATCGCCTGCACGAAGGCCGGCAGGCCGCCCGGGTAGTGGCGGCCGAGCGCCGAGGCGGCGCGGTTTTCCGACGACATCAGCGCCAGCAGCAGCAGCTCCTGGCGGGTCAGCTGGGTGCCGAAGCGCAGACGCGAGCTGCTGTGCTTCTCGGTGTCGCGATCTTCCTCGGTAATCGTCAGCACCTCGTCCATCGGCAGGCGCGCGTCCATCACCACCAGCGCGGTCATCAGCTTGGTGATCGAGGCGATCGGCAGCACCGCGGCCGCGTTCTTCTGGAACAGCACTTCGTTGGTGTTCTGGTCCATCACCAGCGCGACGCTGGAGCGCAGCGACAGCGCATCGTCGGTATCGCGCAGTCCAAGCGCCTCGCCCAGCGACGGGCGCGACGGCGGCGTATAGGCCGCGCGCACGGGGGCGGCCTGACGCTGGACCAGAATGACCTTGCGCTTGCCATTCTTGGAAACGATGACCTTGCGGCTGCTCGTCTTTGCGACCGTCGAGCGCTTCGACGCGTTGCCAGCCTTGGCGGACTTGGACGACTTGGCCGAGGATTTTTGGACTTTGACGACCTTTTCGGTCTTTTTAGCGGATTTTGACGATTTACTCGCCGCCTCCGCCATGGGCGCGGCAATCAGCGCCGCCGACACCAGCATGGTCGCTGCCACCGAAGGCAGAGGCAGGGTGCCGAGAAATCTCAGGAATGGGAGGTCGAACCGGGACATGATTCTCGGGCGCGCATCGGGAATGGCGCCAGTGTAGAAAAAAAAGAATTTGTTAGCAAGATTAATGACTTACACAGCGGACTTAAAGCTTCGATTACAGACATTTCCGTAATGCGAAAAACAAGACGCTTGCAGCACATGGAAATCTGCATGACGCGGCCTCCCGGCCCGGCAATCTTCCGCCCTGCGCACGCGCATGCCTCACTAACGTCAGTTCTGGCGAGAAATTGAGTGGCCGGCGCAATGTCGGCCGCGTCATCTGGATCAGCAACGCGCGAAACCGGGTTCCGGTTCACACCCGCAGCGCAACATTCGCCGCGCGGCGCGCCTACTGCCCTGCCCCCGATACCGGGCGCAAGGGACAGGCCGGTACGGCACCTGCGCGCGTTCACGGTCACGCTCCCTACCGATCCACGGCCGCCACCAGCAGCGGCTCGAGCGCCTTGCGCAACGGTTCCGGCAAGGCGACTGGGCGGCGCGTCTGGCGGTCGACATAGACATGCACGAAGTGCCCCTGCGCGGCGGCGCTGTCGTCGCCCTCGCGAAACAGCCCCACTTCGTAGCGCACACTGCTGTTGCCGAGCCGCGCGACGCGCAGACCCGCGATCACCGTTTCGGGAAAGCTCAGCGAGGCGAAGTAGTTGCACTGCGTCTCGATCACCAGCCCGATGGTGTCACCTGCCTCGATGTCGAGCACGCCGCGCTCGATCAGGTAGCGATTCACCACGGTGTCGAAATAACTGTAGTAGACAACGTTGTTGACGTGGCCATAAACATCGTTATCCATCCAGCGCGTCGTGATCGGCAGGAAGTGGCGATAGCAGTCGCGGGGCTGGGCTTGCGGCTTCATGGCGGGAAAGGGCAATAACGGTGGGCGGAAGGAAGATTGCGGACGGGCCGGTCAAGCGCGCCGCGACGGCGCCGCGGCCCCGCGCATCACCAGCGCGACGCCGGCCGCCGCGAGCGCCATGCCGGCTGCGGCCATCGGCGGAAAGCGCTCGTCGAACAACAGCCAGGCCATCACGGCGGTGGTCGGCGGCGTCAGGTACATCAGGCTCGATACGCTGGTGGCTGCGCCGCGCCGGATCAACACGAACAGCAGCGAGATCGCGCCGATCGACAAGGCCACGATCGACCATGCGAGTGCGCCGATCATCTCGAGGTTCCAGTCGACTTCGCGCGTTTCGAACAGGAACATCCACGGCAAGCAGGCCAGCGCCGCCGCGGTGAACTGGATCAGCGACCCCATACGCAGATCGAACACGGGGCAGCGATGCTTCTGATACAGCGTGCCGACCGTGATCGACAGCAAGGCGCCGACAGCCAGCAGCACGCTGAATGGCGTCGCCGCACCGGCCGACAGCTTGCCGGCCACGACCAGGCCGACGCCGACGATGCCGAGCAGCAACCCGAGCCACTGCCAGCCGCGCAGGCGTTCACCAAGACGCAGCGAAATCAGCGCCGTCAGCAGCGGCTGCATGCCGACGATCAGCGCCGCCATGCCGGCCGGCATGCCCAGCTTGACCGCGGCCCAGACGCCGCCCAGATAACCGGTCTGCAGCAACAGCCCCGCCAGCGCAATGCGGCCGATCATGGGCCAGTCGATCCGGCCGCCGTGCCGGGGCAGCGGCACGCGCGCCAGCACGACGAACGGCACCATCAGCACCACCACGCCGGCAAAACGCAGGAACAGGAAGGTCATCGGCTCGGCATGGGGCATGCCGTACTTGGCGACGATAAAGCCGGTACTCCAGATCAACACGAACAGCCAGGGCATCGACACCAGCCAGACGTTGGCGCCCGCGGAGGCGGCGCGGCCGGGGTTGCTGGCCTCTGCCGCGGGCCTCATGCACGCCCCCGCCAGCAGGCGACATGGGCGGACAGGCCGGTGGGCAACAGGTTTGCGATGCAGGGCAGACTGGAGCAGGCGACTTGGCGGGACATCGGCAGAAGGAGTCGAAACAGGCGTGCCGCGCGGCGGCTGGGCACTTCGCCCCTCCCCCGCCATGCGATAAAGGGAATGCGCGATGGTAGCACCGGCCCGCAGGTCCCGCGTTTCGGGCGACGCAAGTGATCCAGGGGCGACAATGTGACGGAGCCGACCGGGGGTTTACACGGGGCTCGTTGTGCAATGCACCAAAACCGCTTGACACACCAATCATGGTCCATACAATACGGAATTGTTGCGACGCACCATGAATTCGAAAGACGGTTTCCGGACCGGCCGATCGGCTCGCTGGGGCGGACGCACAAGACCATTCACGCGCCTGGGCTGGCCACCGCAACGTCACGGCCTTGACATCTAGGCGACCTATTTTTTGAGTTCGCTTGAACTCGACTTCATCTGATGGAGACCAGCATGTCCTTTACCCCCGAACAAGTTGCCGCCGCCCACAAAGCCAATCTGGAAACCCTGTTCGGTTTGACCACCAAGGCCTTCGAAGGCGTGGAAAAGCTGGTCGAGCTGAACATGCAAGTGGTCAAGACCACGCTGGCCGAAAACGTCGAGCACGCCAAGCGCACGCTGGGTGCCCGCGACGCCCAGGAACTGCTGGCGCTGCAGGTTTCGCTGATCCAGCCGGTCGCCGAAAAGGCCGTCGCCTACAGCCGCCACGTCTACGAGATCGCGGCCGACACCCAGTCGGAATTCACGCGCGTCGCCGAGGCTCAGCTGGCCGAAAGCTCGCGCAATGTGCAAAGCCTGGTCGACAACTTCGCCAAGAACGCCCCGGCCGGTTCGGAATCGACCGTGGCCATCGTGAAGTCGGCCATCTCGGCCGCCAACAACGCCTACGAGTCGGTCCAGAAGGCCACCAAGCAAGCCGTCGAAATCGCCGAAAGCAATTTCCAGGCGGCCGCCACCGCCGCCACCAAGGCCGCCCAGCAAGCGAGCGCCACCGCCCGCACCGCTGGCAAGAAGACCACCGCGGCCTGATCGCGCTGAACGGTGCCCCGCTCCCGGGGCACCCGGTCGACGCTGACCTCCGAAGCCCGGCATCGATGCCGGGCTTTTTTATGGTTCTTCGCAGAATTCCGTGAAGGGTTCCGGTTTTTCGTATGCTTGATGCCTGTTATTTCAGGGGTCAGGAGCGGGAATGCTGGATCGGAAGACGTTGCAGGCGCTGGGTTGCTGGACCGGATACCGTCTTGAGCGGGTAGTCTGGCCCGAAGGCGACAGTCGGACGCTATCGCTTTATCTGAAGCCGACCAGCAAGGTCATGCACTGCCAGGAATGCGGTGCGCGCTGCAAGCAGGTACACGAGACCACCGTTCGGCGGGTACGAGACCTGCCGATTTTCGACTATCGCGTCGTTCTACACGTGCCGCGCCGGCGTGTCTGGTGTGATCAATGTGGCGGCCCGCGGCTGGAGCGGCTGGATTGGCTCGGGCGCTATCAGCGCGTGACAGCGCGCCTGGCCGAGGCTTGTGGTCGACTGTTGCGCGACTGCTCGGTGCGCGCTGTCGCCGCGTTCTATGAGCTTGGGTGGCACACGATCAAGTCCATCGACAAGGCGCGCTTGCGCGAGGCGGTGACGGAGCCGGACTGGGCCAACATCCGCTATCTGGCGATGGACGAATTTGCGCTGCATAAGGGCCACCGCTACGCCACGGTCGTCGTGGACCCGATCGGCCGGCAGGTGCTGTGGATTGGCAAGGGCCGTTCACGCGAGACGGCGCGCGCCTTCTTCGAGCAACTGCCAGCGGGCGCGGCAGAGCGGATTGAAGCGGTTGCCATCGACATGACGACGGCATATGAACTCGAGATCCGCGAGCATTGCCCGCAGGCCGAAGTCGTCTATGACTTGTTCCATATCGTGGCCAAATATGGACGCGAGGTCATTGATCGGGTTCGGGTCGATCAAGCCAATCGGCTACGCCACGACAGGCCGGCCCGACGCGTTCTGAAGTCGACGCGTTGGCTGCTGCTGCGCAATCGGGCCAATCTGAGCGAGGGTCAGGCCATTCATCTGAACGAGGTGTTGGCTGCGAACCGACCGTTGATGACGGTCTACATCCTGCGCGACGAACTCAAGCGGCTGTGGTTCTACCGCCGCCCGGGATGGGCGCAGCGGGCATGGCACAACTGGTTTGAGCAAGCGCAGCAAAGCGGTATTGGTCCGTTACAGCAGTTCGCCCATCGCTTGAGCGGCTACTGGCACGGCATTGTGGCCCGGTGCCGGCACCCGCTGAACACCAGCGTCGTCGAAGGCATCAATAACACCATCAAGGTCATCAAGCGGCGCGCTTACGGCTATCGCGATGAGGAGTACTTCTTCCTCAAAATCCGCGCTGCCTTCCCCGGTATTCCTCGATGAACCTTTTTTATTGCCTCTGGCACCGCAATTAGCGCATTCGAACTTCAGCCCGGGATCGTCACAGTCGTACAACGTTCGGACGCCGCATCGCAACTATCATCGCCGCCTTTCGCAAGGCGATCCGGTTGCGCTTCGCAGTCAGTTTGTCATGGTGATGCCAGGGCGGCTGGTGCATCCGTCGCTTGCGATTTATATCCGAACAGGTATAATTCGTACCCGACGAACGCAAGCTGTTGTATTGGGAAGGCTCCTCGAAAAAGGACTTCAAAGCATTCCCGATTCCGGTTCAAAAAGACATGGGGGTAGCCCTGTTCGTCGTGCAGTTGGGGCGCACGCCTCCTTCAGCAAAGCCGTGGAAGGGCCTCGGTTCGGGCGTGTACGAACTGGTCGACGATCACTGCGGCGATACCTTCCGGGCCGTATACACGGTCTGCGTCGGCAACGCAGTCCACGTGCTGCACGCGTTTCAGAAAAAGTCCAAGTCGGGCATCGCCACGCCGCAACCGGATATCGCCTTGATCGAGAAGCGGCTGAAGGCGGTGCTCGCCAGATAAGGAAAAAGCGGGAGATCGTGATGCCATGCAATCGCACTCGAACAGGCACGGACAATGTGTTGGCCGACCTCGGATTTGCCGATGCCGAAGAACTGTCGGCAAAAGCGCTGCTGGCGGTCAAAGTCAACGAAGTGATCGACAAGCGAGGGCTCAGCCAGGTCGAAGCCGCCCATATCGTCGGCATGAGCCAGCCAAAGGTGTCGCAGATCCGGCGCTACAAACTCGACAACATCTCTCTGGAGCGCCTGATGCAGGCGCTCGTCTCGCTCGATCAGCACGTGGAAATCGTGGTTCGGCCGGCTCGCCAGTCGGCAGCCGCAGGAATTTTCGTTACAGCCTGACCGCGCCCCGCACTTGTCAGCTCCAGCGCAGCTATATCTGTATTTCGAAGATAGTGGCGGTTAATTGCATTCTCGAGTAAAACAAGGCCCGCCATCCTGGCGGGCCCTGCTCCTGTACTGCGACAACCGGCCGCTCAGCGCTTGCGCGGCGGCGGCACGTCCGTGCAGACGCCCTCGTAGATCTCGGCCGCCATGCCGATCGACTCGCCCAGCGTCGGGTGCGGATGGATCGTCTTGCCGATATCGACCGCGTCGGCGCCCATCTCGATCGCCAGGCAGACTTCGCCAATCAGGTCGCCCGCATGCGTGCCGACGATGCCGCCGCCGATGATGCGGTGCGTTTCCTCGTCGAACAGCAGCTTGGTGAAGCCCTCGTCGCGGCCGTTGGCGATCGCGCGGCCCGAAGCGGCCCACGGGAAAACGCCCTTGCCGTACTTGATGCCCTGCGCCTTGCACTGTTCCTCGGTCAGGCCAGCCCACGCGACTTCCGGATCGGTATAGGCCACCGACGGAATCTGCCTGGCGTCGAAGTAGGCCTTCTCGCCGTGCGCGGCTTCCGCCGCCACGTGGGCCTCGTGCACGGCCTTGTGCGCCAGCATCGGCTGGCCGACGATGTCGCCGATCGCAAAGATGTGCGGCACGTTGGTGCGCATCTGGCTGTCGACCTCGATGAAGCCGCGGTCGGTCACCGCGACGCCCGCCTTCTCCGCACCGATCCGCTTGCCGTTGGGCGCGCGGCCCACCGACACCAGCACCAGGTCGTAGCGCTGCGCCTCCGCCGGAGCCTGCTCGCCCTCGAACTTGACGTAGACGCCATCGGCCTTGGCTTCGACCCCGACGGTCTTGGTCTTGAGCATCACCTTGTCGAAGCGATGCTTGTTCATCTTCTCCCAGACCTTGACGAGATCGCGGTCCGCGCCCTGCATCAGGCCGTCGAGCATTTCCACGACATCGATGCTGGCGCCCAGCGTGCTGTAGACCGTAGCCATTTCCAGCCCGATGATGCCGCCGCCGATCACCAGCATGCGCTTGGGGATCTCGCGCAGTTCCAGCGCGCCGGTCGAATCGACGATGCGCGGGTCTTCCGGGATGAACGGCAGTTTCACCGCCTGGCTGCCGGCCGCGATGATGGCCTTGTCGAAGCGGATCACCGTCTTCTTGCCGGTGGGCTCCTTGCCGTCGCCGCCGGTTTCCTGGACCTCGAGATGATGCGGATCGAGGAAGGTGCCGATGCCGCGCACGACCTGCACCTTGCGCGCCTTGGCCATGCCGGCGAGGCCGCCGGTCAGCTTGCCGACCACCGATTCCTTGTACTTGCGCAGGCCGTCCAGGTCGATCTTCGCGTCGCCGAACACGATGCCGTGCGCGGCCAGCGCCTTGGCCTCGTCGATGATCGCCGCGTTATGCAGCAACGCCTTCGACGGGATGCAGCCGACGTTCAGGCAAACCCCGCCCAGGCTCGCATAGCGCTCGACCAGCACGGTATTCATGCCGAGGTCGGCGCTGCGGAAGGCGGCCGAGTAGCCGCCGGGGCCGGCGCCCAGCACCAGCATCTCGCACTGGATGTCGGCACCGCCGGCATGCGTCGCCGCAGCCGGGGCCGGCGATGCTGCCGGCGCGGGCGCGGGCGCCGCAGCCGGGCTCGAAGCAGCCGGAGCCGCCGCGGGCGCGGGCGCCGGCGCTGCCGCCGCGGCCTGCGCCTCGACCGTGCAGATCACCGTGTCCTTGGCGACCTTGTCGCCGACCTTGACCTTGACCTCGACCACCTTGCCGGCCGCCGACGACGGTACATCTATGCTGGCCTTGTCCGACTCCAGCACGATCAGCGACTGTTCCTGCTCGATCGTGTCGCCCGGCTTGACCAGCACCTCGATCACCTCTACCGCGTCGAAATCGCCGATGTCCGGCACCTTGACTTCGATCACACTCATGCTTTGCTCCTGTGGCCGGGCCGCTTACAGCAGAATGCGGCGGAAATCGGCCAGCAGCTGACCGAAGTAGGTATTGAAGCGGGCCGCCTCGGCGCCGTCGATCACGCGGTGATCCCACGACAGCGACAGCGGCAGCGTCAGGCGCGGCACGAACTGCTTGCCGTCCCAGACCGGCTTCTGATACGACTTGCAGACGCCCATGATGGCCACTTCGGGCGCATTGATGATCGGCGTGAAGTAGGTACCGCCGAGGCCGCCGAGCGACGAGATCGAGAAGCAGCCGCCCTGCATCTGGTCGGGCTTGAGCTTGCCCTCGCGCGCCAGCTTGGCCAGTTCCGCCATCTCCTGCGCGATCTCGATCACGCCCTTCTTGTCGGCGTCCTTGATCACCGGCACGACCAGGCCGTTCGGCGTATCGGCGGCGAAGCCGATGTTGAAGTACTTCTTCAGGACGAGGTTGTCGCCGTCGAGCGAGGCATTGAAGTTCGGGAACTTCCTCAGCGCGGCGACCGTGGCCTTGATCATGAAGGCCAGCATCGTGACCTTGACGCCCTGCTTCTCATATTCCTTGTTCAGCTGCACGCGGAACGCTTCGAGCTCGGTGATGTCGGCCTCGTCGTGATTGGTCACGTGGGGGATCATCACCCAGTTGCGATGCAGGTTCGCGCCCGAAATCTTCTTGATGCGCGACAGCGGCTTGCTTTCGATCTCGCCGTAGCGGGTGAAATCGACCTTCGGCCACGGCAGCAGGCCGAGCTCGCCGCCACCGGCGCCGCCGGCGGCCGCCTGCGCGGGTGCCGCGGCCTGCCCGGTCATCACGCCCTTGACGTAGCGCTGCACGTCTTCGTGGGTGATGCGGCCCTTGGGACCGGAGCCCGGCACGCGCGACACGTCGACGCCCAGGTCGCGCGCGTACTTGCGCACCGACGGGCTGGCATGCGCGGCCTTGCCGCTGACGCCGGCCGGCGCGGACTGCGCCGCCGCAGCCTGCGCGGGGGCCGCCGCGGCAGCCGGAGCCGCTGCCGGTGCCGGTGCCGGAGCGGGCGCGGCGGCGGCCGGCGCGGGAGCCGGCGCCGCGGCAGGCGCGGCAGCGCCAGCCGGGGCAGCGCCGGCGCCCTCCAGGATCACGATCAGCGTGCCTTCGGACACGTTGTCGCCGACCTTGACCTTGACTTCCTTGACCACGCCGGCCGACGGCGACGGCACGTCCATCGTCGCCTTGTCCGATTCGAGCGTGATCAGCGATTCCTCGGCATTGACGCTGTCGCCGGGCTTGACGTGGACCTCGATGACCGGCACGCCTTCATAGTCGCCGATATCGGGCACCTTGACCTCGACGGTGCCGCCACCGCCGGCAGCGGCCGGGGCAGGCGCCGGCGCGGCGGCCGGAGCCGGTGCCGGGGTCGGTGCCGCGGCGGGCGCCGGGGCCGGGGCAGCCGCCGCCGGAGCCGGTGCGGGAGCGGCGGCGCCCGCGGGTTCGAGCATCACCAGCACCGAGCCTTCGGCCACGTTGTCGCCGACCTTGACCTTGACTTCCTTGACGGTACCGCCCTGCGGCGACGGCACGTCCATCGTCGCCTTGTCCGATTCCAGCGTGACCAGCGCATCTTCGGCGTTGATCGTGTCGCCCGGCTTCACGTGGACTTCGATGACGGGAACGGCGTCGTAGTCGCCGATATCCGGCACCTTGATTTCAATCGCTTGACTCATTCAGTGTCTCCTGGACAGGACGGCGCGCGTGACAACGAAGCGTCGAGATTACTTTGACGCACGTGCCTTGTCACGCCGCGGCGCCCCGGCCATTTACTGGACAACGCCCAGGCAAGGCCCGGGCGACCCGGGCACGGCACTGCCATGCCCAGGGGTTCGCGGGAGTGACAGCCGGATCAGACCGTCATCGGGTTCGGCTTGTTCGGATCGAGGTTGTACTTCTTGATGGCCTCGGCGACCTTGTCGCGCGCAATGGCGCCTTCGTCGGCGAGCGCCTTCAGCGCGGCCAGCGTGACCCAGTGGCGGTCCACCTCGAAGAAGTGGCGCAGCTTCTCGCGGGTATCCGAGCGGCCGAAGCCGTCGGTGCCCAGTACCACGTAGCGGCGCGGCACGAACGGGCGGATCTGCTCGGCGAACGCGCGCACGTAGTCGGTCGACGCGATCACCGGACCGCGCACCGACTTCAGGCACTGGGTCACGTGCGATTCGCGCGGCGTTTCGGTCGGATGCAGCAGGTTCCAGCGCTCGGCGGCCTGGCCTTCGCGGGCCAGCTCGGTGAAGCTCGGGCAGCTCCACAGATCCGACTCGACGCCCCAGTCCTTCTTCAGCAGTTCGGCGGCGGCGATCACCTCGCGGAAGATCGTGCCCGAGCCCAGCAGCTGCACGCGCGGCGCGTTGCTGTTCTCGGCGCCCTTGCGGAACGCGTACATGCCCTTGACGATGTCCTTCTCCACGCCAGCCGGCATTTCCGGATGCTCGTAGTTCTCGTTCATCACCGTCAGGTAGTAGTAGACGTCCTCCTGCTCCGCGTACATGCGGCGCAGGCCGTCCTGCATGATCACCGCCAGCTCGTACTGGAAGGTCGGGTCGTACGAGATGCAGTTCGGGATCACCGCGTGGAACACGTGCGAGTGGCCGTCCTCGTGCTGCAGGCCTTCGCCGTTCAGCGTGGTGCGGCCCGAGGTGCCGCCCAGCAGGAAGCCGCGCGAACGCATGTCGGCGGCGGCCCAGCACAGATCGCCGATCCGCTGGATGCCGAACATCGAGTAGTAGATGTAGAACGGGATCATCTGCACGCCGTGCGTCGAGTACGACGTGGCGGCCGCGATCCAGTCGCACATCGCGCCGGCTTCGTTGATGCCTTCCTGCAGCACCTGGCCAGTCTGCGATTCCTTGTAGAACATCAGCTGGTCGTGGTCTTCCGGCACGTACTTCTGGCCCTGCTGGTTCCAGATGCCGATCTGGCGGAACAGGCCTTCCATGCCGAAGGTGCGCGACTCGTCCGGGACGATGGGCACCACATGCTTGCCGATCTGCTTGTCCTTGAGCAGCGTGTTCAGGATCCGCACGAAGGCCATCGTGGTCGAGACCTCGCGGCCCTCGCCGGTGGCCTTGAGCAGCGCCGAGAACGCCGACAGGTCGGGCACCGGCAGCGGATCGGCCTTCTGGCGGCGCGTCGGCAGATAGCCGCCGAGCTCCATGCGGCGGGCGCGCATGTATTCGAGTTCCTTCGAGCCTTCCTCGAAGGTCAGGTACGGGACCTCTTCCAGCTTGTCGTCCGGCACCGGCAGATTGAACTGGTCGCGGAAGCGGCGGATCGCCTCGACCGGCATCTTCTTCTGCTGGTGGGTAATGTTCATCGCCTGGCCGGCATCGCCCATGCCGTAGCCCTTGATGGTCTTGGCCAGGATCAGCGTCGGCTGGCCCTTGTGCTCGGTGGCGGCCTTGTAGGCGGCGTAGATCTTGTGCGGATCGTGGCCGCCGCGGTTCAGGCGCCAGATGTCGTCATCGGACCAGTCGGCCACCATCGCCTTGAGCTCGGGCGTATTGAAGAAATGCTCGCGCACATAGGCGCCGTCCTTGGCCTTGAAGGTCTGGTACTCGCCGTCGACGCATTCCATCATGCGCTTCATCAGCAGGCCCTTGGTATCGCGCGCCAGCAGCGAATCCCAGCGGCTGCCCCAGATCACCTTGATCACGTTCCAGCCGGCGCCGCGGAATTCCGACTCCAGCTCCTGGATGATCTTGCCGTTGCCGCGCACCGGACCGTCCAGGCGCTGCAGGTTGCAGTTGATGACGAAGACCAGGTTGTCCAGCTGCTCGCGGCCGGCCATGCCGATCGCGCCCAGCGATTCCGGCTCGTCGGTCTCGCCGTCGCCGAGGAAGGCCCAGACCTTGCGGCCTTCGGTATTGACCAGGCCGCGGCTCTGCAGGTACTTCATGAAGCGGGCCTGGTAGATCGCCATGATCGGGCCCAGGCCCATCGATACGGTCGGGAACTGCCAGAAGTCCGGCATCAGCCACGGATGCGGGTACGACGAGATGCCCTTGCCGTCGACTTCCTGGCGGAAGTTGTCGAGCTGCTCGGTGGTCAGCCGGCCCAGCAGGAAGGCGCGCGAATAGACGCCCGGCGCCGAGTGGCCCTGCACGAAGACCAGGTCGCCGCCGTGCTTGTCCGACGGGGCATGCCAGAAGTGGTTGTAGCCGACGTCGTACAGCGTGGCCGCCGACGCGTAGGACGAAATGTGGCCGCCGACGTTGGTGTGCTTGTTGGCCCGCAGCACCATCGCCATCGCGTTCCAGCGCGAGTACGAACGGATGCGGTGCTCGATGTCCTGGTCGCCCGGGATGCGCGCCTGCTGCTCGACCGGGATCGTGTTGATGTACGGGGTTTCCGCGTGAAACGGCTGGGTCACGCCGTTGACGCGGGCATATTCTATCTGCTTGTCGATCAGGAAGGCCGCGCGCTCGCTACCTTCCGCGCCGATCACGCCCTGCAGGGCCTCCAGCCATTCTTGGGTTTCCTGCGGGTCGGCGTCGTTGGCGCCGGCTGCGCCGAGGATCTGCTCTGGTACGGCTGACATGGATCGTCTCCTGTGGAATGCGTGCGCCAGCAACGGCCGCTTTCGTGGGTGGCTGGCCTGGCGCTGTCTGACGGGGGTGCGGAGCGAAGCGTGGATGGGCGGATGGGCTGGCCTGTCACCGGCACCCGGACAAGGTCCGACCGCCTTCCTCCCGCATCGTTCGGTCGGCACCGATTCTATGGAAGGCCATTTCCCAGCACAAGCGAAATTTTCAAATTACGGTATCGTTTCTCATGATGCGAAATATTGCGGCGACGCACCACGAACCCGCCAGCCGCGCCACCATGCGGCCTGCGGGCAAACGGCCGGCGGCGCGTGCCGCATAGGCGCTTTCCCCAAGCGACGCACTGCAACAATCGAGCTACACTGCCCGGTCAGTCGTCAATCCCATCATGCTGTCCATCCACCGCCTCGTCCGCCGGCTGCTGCCGGCCCTCCGCCTGCCGATGATCCCCCCCTCCGCCGATGCCTCCCGCGATGCCGGCGGCGCCGGCATCGGCGGCGGCAGCCACGGCGCGATCGACCAGTTGAGCGCGCTGACGCCGCTGGATGCGCTCGAGGGGCTCGGCCCCGCCGACGAGGCCGCCGACGGCCGCCCCTTCACCGGTCCGCCGCGCGGACTGTGGTGGCTGCGCTGGCGCAACCTGGTCGCGACCAGCTGGTTCATGTTCATTCCGCTGGTCGCGATCGTGCTGTTCTCGGGCGCGATGGGCGTGATCCTGTGGTCGCTGCACGAGACCGAGCGCCAGCAGCAGCGCGACGCGCTGTATCGCGACGCCGCCTGGGCGCAGCAACGCGTGCGGCTGTCGCTGCTGAGCAATCAGGACCAACTGGCTTCGCTGGCGCGCGACATCGCCGCCGCGCAGCTGGACCAGCGCGCCTATCGCACCGCCGCGCAAGAGGTGCTGCGCGAAAACCCGGAAATCGTCTTCATCAACTGGCTCGACGCCACGCGCCGCGCGCGCTGGTCGCTGCCGTCCACGTCGGAGTTCGCGGCGCGGCTGCGCGAGACGCCGGAGCAGCCGCTCGAGCCGGAGGTGCTCGACACCTTCGACACCGCGCGCGAGACCCAGCGCGTCGTCTATTCGCGTCCGCTGGTCAACGAGCGCGGCGACAGCTTCATGCTGATGCAGGTGCCGATCGTGCGCGACAACGAGTTCCTCGGCACGCTGGGCGCGCTCTATTCGATCAACGGCATCCTGACCCATCTGCTGCCGCCCGAGCTGACCGAGCGCTACCGCTTCTCGCTGATCGACAAGAACAACCAGTTGCGCGCCAGCACCTCGCTGCGGCCGGTGCCCGCCACCGCGCTGTCCTACGAGGTGTTGCTCGACCCGCCGGGGCACTCGCTGTCGCTGCGCGCCGACGCCTATCCGCCCGCATCGAATCTGCCGAACAACATGCTGCTGTGGCTGGTGGTCGGGCTGTCGTGCTTCCTGCTGTGGAGCCTGTGGAGCATGTGGCGGCATACCAGCCGCCGCTCCGAGGCGCAGCGCGCGCTGCTGGCCGAGACCTCGTTCCGGCGCGCGATGGAAAACTCGATGCTGATCGGACTGCGCGCGCTGGACCTAAACGGCCGCATCACCTATGTGAACCCGGCCTTCTGCCGCATGACCGGCTGGCAGGAACACGATCTGGTCGGCCGCGTGCCGCCCTTCCCCTACTGGCCGCCCAACGACCAGCAGGAAATGCAGCGCCAGATCGATCTGACGCTGCAGGGCAAGTCGCCCACCGGCGGCTACGAGATGCACGTGATGCGCCGCGACGGCACCAGCTTCTTCGCCCGCATGTACGTGTCGCCGCTGATCGACAGCCGCGGCCGCCATACCGGCTGGATGAGCTCGATGACCGATATCACCGAGCCCAAGCGCGCGCGCGAGGAACTGGCCGCCGCGCACGACCGCTTCACCACCGTGCTGGAGAGTCTCGACGCCGCGGTGTCGGTGCTCGCCACCGACAAGCCGGAACTGCTGTTCGCCAACCGCTACTACCGGCAGCTGTTCGGCTGGGAACCCGAGGGCCATCTGAAGCTGGCCGGCGGCGAGGTCGAGCAGGAACAGGTGACCAGCGACCATACCGATTTCGTCGACGCCTATGCCGGCCTGCCCGCCTCCGAGCTGATGCCGTACGCATCGGACGCGCGCGAGATCTTCGTGCCGGACATGCAGAAGTGGTTCGAGGTGCGGCGCCGCTATATCCAGTGGGTCGACGGCCATCTGGCGCAGATGCAGATCGCCACCGACATCACCGTACGCAAGGCGGCCGAGGAAATGGCCCGCCAGCACGAGGAACGCCTGCAGTTCACCAGCCGCCTGACCACGATGGGCGAGATGGCCTCGTCGCTGGCGCACGAGCTGAACCAGCCGCTGGCGGCCATCAACAACTACTGCATGGGCGCGGTGGCGCGGCTGCGCTCGGGCCGCAGCACGCCCGAGGACCTGATGCCGATCCTGGAGAAGACGTCGGCCCAGGCCGTGCGCGCCGGCACGATCATCAGCCGCATCCGCGGCTTCGTCAAACGCAGCCAGCCGCAGCGGCGCGAGACCGCGCTGCACGATATCGTCGCCGACGCGGTGGGCCTGGCCGATATCGAGGCGACGCGCCGCCGCGTGACGATCCTGACCCGGCTGCCGCCCCCGCCGGTCATGCTCTATGTCGACCCGGTACTGATCGAGCAGGTGCTGGTCAATCTGCTGAAGAACGCGGTCGAGGCGATGTCGGGCCTGCCGGCGATGCGCGCGGCCGGCGTGGTGAGGCTGCACGCCCGCATCGACCAGGGCGAGCTCGGCCAGACCGTCTGCATCGACGTGATCGACCAGGGGCCGGGCGTGGACGAGGCCACCAAGGAACGGCTGTTCGAGCCGTTCTTCAGCACCAAGTCCGACGGCATGGGCATGGGCCTGAATATCTGCCGCTCGATCATCGAGTCGCACCAGGGCCGGCTGTGGGTCGAAAACAATGCGGACGGCATCGGCTGTACGTTTAAAATCATGCTGCCGCTGGAGCCGGAGGTTGCCGATCAGTGAGGCCCGCCGATGAGGGCCGATCGCCAGGCAACCGCTCCGCTGCCCCCGCCGTGGCGGGTGTGCGGCGCAGGCGGCCGGAGTTACACTAGCCGAATCGCACAGACGCAGCATCAGGAGACTTCATGACCGTAGCGCCAAACCCCACTCCCCACCGCGGCGAGACCGTCTTCATCGTCGATGACGATGAAGCGATGCGCGACTCGCTGACCTGGCTGCTGGAGGGCAATGGCTACCAGGTTCGCAGTTTCGCCAGCGCCGAGCAGTTCCTGGCCGCCTACGATGCCAACCAGGTCTCCTGCCTGATCCTGGACGTGCGGATGCCGGGCATGAGCGGTCCGGAACTGCAGGAGCGCATGATCGCGGAGAACATTCACCTCCCGATCGTCTTCATCACCGGCCATGGCGACGTGCCGATGGCGGTATCGACGATGAAGAAAGGCGCGATCGACTTCATCGAGAAGCCGTTCGACGAATCCGAGCTGCGGGCGCTGGTCGAGCGCATGCTGCAGAAGGCCCGGGCCGACCACTCGGCCGCGCGCGAGCAGCGCGCCGCGCAGGACCTGCTGGGCAAGCTGACCACGCGCGAACAGCAGGTGCTCGAGCGCATCGTCGCCGGACGGCTGAACAAGCAGATCGCCGACGACCTAGGCATCTCGATCAAGACGGTCGAGGCGCATCGCGCCAACATCATGGAAAAGCTCAACGTCAACACCGTGGCCGACCTGCTGCGGCTCGCGCTGTCGCGCAACAGCTGATCCGCGGGACAGGCCGGCTCGCGCCTGCCGCCTCCCGCGTTTGCTCTATCTACTTCGCAACCGATCCCATCTGGCCAGCGGCCGGCTTCTCGCCGGCGCTGCCCAGTTCGTTTTGCACCGCGCCTTGACGCCGTCCGCGGGTGCCGCCGCGGCGCGACACCTTATAATGTCACCCCTGCGACCCGGCCGGCCCTTCCCCGATGCGTCGGCCGATGGCGTCGCACCCGATTTCCATCTCCCAGCCGCTCTGCGTCCCCGCCCATGCCTGCCCAATTGATCGACGGCAACGCCCTTGCCAAGCAAATCCGTTCCGAAGCCGCCCAGCGCGCCGCCCGCCTGACCGAACGCGGTCACCAGCCCGGGCTCGCCGTGGTCCTGGTCGGCGAGGACCCGGCCAGCCAGGTCTATGTCCGCAACAAGGTCAAGGCGTGCGAGGACAACGGCTTCTTCTCGTCGCTGGACCGCTACCCGACCGATCTGTCCGAGACCGACCTGCTGGCCCGCATCGACGAACTCAATCGCGATCCGAAGATCCACGGCATCCTGGTGCAGCTGCCGCTGCCGAAACACATCGACAGCCACAAGGTGCTGGAGGCGATCGCCCCGGAGAAGGATGTCGACGGCTTCCACGTCGCCAACGCGGGCGCGCTGATGACCGGCGCCCCGCTGTTTCGTCCCTGCACGCCCTATGGCTGCATGAAGATGCTCGAGTCGATCCAGTATCCGCTGCGCGGCGCGCACGCGGTGGTGGTCGGCGCCTCCAATATCGTCGGCAAGCCGATGGCGATGCTGCTGCTGCAGGCCGGCGCGACCGTCACGATCTGCAACAGCAAGACGCGCGATCTCGGCGCCCATACGCGCCAGGCCGACGTGATCGTCGCCGCGGTGGGCCGCCGCAACCTGATCACGGCCGACATGGTCAAGCCCGGTGCGGTGGTGATCGATGTCGGCATGAACCGCGATGACGCCGGCAAGCTGTGCGGCGACGTCGATTTCGCCGGCGTACGCGAAGTGGCTGGCTATATCACGCCGGTGCCGGGCGGCGTCGGTCCGATGACGATCACCATGCTGCTGGTCAATACGCTGGAGGCGGCCGAGCGCGCGGCGGGCTGAGGCGAGCGCCGGTACACTCTGCGCAGACCACGCCGACAGGGCGCAGAAAAGCCGCTGGAAAATCGCCGGGCTGCCCCAAGCTGCGGAATATCCGAACGTCAACGCCACGCCAACGAGAAAGCCATGGATCAAGCCGACAAGAACGCCGCCAACCCGTTGCTGGACTTCAGCGACCTGCCCCGCTTCGCCGAGATCCGCCCCGAACATATCGGCCCGGCGCTGGACGTGCTGCTCGAAGCGGCGCAACGCGCCGTCGCGCTGGTCGAGGATCCGGCCCGGCCCGCCACGTGGGCCGATACCGTCGACACGCTGGAGCAGGCCACCGAGCCGCTGGGCCGCGCCTGGGGCGTAGTCGGCCACCTGAGCTCGGTCGCCGACACGCCGGCGCTGCGTCAGGCCCACGCCGAAAACCTGCCGCGCATGACCGAGTTCTGGTCCTCGCTGGGCCAGAATCTGGCGCTCTACGAAAAGTACAAGGCGCTGGCTGCCAGTCCCGAGTACGCGACGCTGAGCCCCGCGCGCAAGCAGCTGCTCGACAACGAGCTGCGCGGCTTCCGCCTCGGCGGCGCCGAACTGCCGGAGAAGCAGAAGCCGCGCTTTGCCGAGATCCAGGAGCAGCAGGCCCAGCTGGGCAAGGCCTTCTCGGACCACGTGCTGGACGCGACCAACGCCTATTCGCTGGTGATCGATGACCCGGCGCGCCTGGCCGGCCTGCCGCCCGACACGCTGGAAGCGGCGCGCGAGGCCGCGGCCAAGGATGGCAAGGAAGGCTGGAAGTTCACGCTGCATTTCCCCTCGTATTTCCCGGTGCTGCAGTACGCCGACGACCGCGCGCTGCGCCAGACGCTGTACGAGGCCAACGTCACGCGCGCGTCCGAGCTGAGCCCGCAGTACGGCACCGGACAGGCCGACTGGGACAACACCGCCAATATGCGCGAGCAGCTGGCGCTGCGCCGCGAAGAGGCCCGCATGCTGGGCTACGGCTCGTACGGCGAAGTGTCGCTGGTGCCCAAGATGGCCGACTCGCCGGCGGAAGTGCTGCGCTTCCTCGACGAACTCGCCGCCAAGGCGCGCCCCTATGCCGAGCGCGACTGGGCCGAGCTGCGCGAATTCGCCGCCAAGGAGCTCGGTCTGGCCGAACTCGCGCCGTGGGACGTCGCCTATGCGTCCGAGAAGCTGCGCCAGCAGCGCTATGCCTTCTCGGAACACGAGGTCAAGCAATACTTCCCCGAGCCCAAGGTGCTCGAAGGCCTGTTCGGCGTCGTGCAGAAGCTGTTCTCGGTGCGCATCGCACCGGACGAGGCGCAGACCTGGCACAAGGACGTGCGCTTCTATCGCGTGACGAGCCCGGACGGCACGCTGCTCGCGCAGTTCTACCTGGACCTGTACGCGCGCGAAGGCAAGCGCGGCGGCGCCTGGATGGACGACGCGCGCGGCCGCCGCGAGCGCGGCGACGGCACCGTGCAGACACCGGTCGCCTACCTGACCTGCAACTTCTCGGCGCCGGTCGGCGACAAGCCGGCGCTGTTCACGCACGACGAGGTCATCACGCTGTTCCATGAGTTCGGCCACGGCCTGCACCATATGCTGACCCAGGTCGGCGAGCTCGGCGTGTCCGGCATCAACGGCGTCGAATGGGATGCGGTCGAGCTGCCCTCGCAGTTCATGGAGAACTTCTGCTGGGAATACGAGGTGCTGGCCGACATGACCCGCCACGTCGATACCGGCGAGCCGCTGCCGCGCGCGCTGTTCGAGCGGATGCTGGCCGCGAAGAATTTCCAGAACGGCATGATGACGCTGCGCCAGATCGTGTTCTCGGCGTTCGACATGCATTTGCACACGGACTTCGATCCGGACGGCGACAAGTCGGTACTCGAACTGTCGCGCGAGATCAACGACCGCATCCACGTGGTGCCGCAGTACCCGCTGTCGCGCTGGCCCAATACCTTCAGCCATATCTTCGCCGGCGGCTATGCGGCGGGCTACTACAGCTACAAGTGGGCGGAGGTGCTGTCGGCCGATGTCTACGCCGCCTTCGAGGAAGCGGCGCAGCTGACCGGCAGCGTGCTCGACAGCGAGACCGGCGCGCGTTATCACCGCGAGATCCTGTCGGTCGGCGGCAGCCGCCCGGCGATGGAATCGTTCACCGCGTTCCGCGGCCGGCCGCCGCAGATCGATGCGCTGCTGCGCCACGGCGGGATGGCGGCATGAGCGGCGCGCCCGACGACCTGCTGGCCGGCATCGACGGCGCCGGCGCGGTGCCGGCCCCGGGCAGCACGCTGCCGCCACCGCTGCCCGCCACCGCGCCGGCCACGCTGCGGATCGCCTCGTGGAACGTCAACTCGCTGAAGATCCGGCTGCCGCAGGTGCTCGACTGGCTGATCGCGCAGGAAAACGCCGACACGCCGATCGACGCGCTGTGCCTGCAGGAACTGAAGCTGCCCGAGGACAAGTACCCGCTGGCGGAGCTGGAGAGTGCCGGATTCCACAGCATCTTCGTCGGCCAGAAGACCTATAACGGCGTGGCGATCCTGGCGCGCAATACCACGATGCCGCCCGCCGCCGACGTGGTGCGCAATATCCCGGGCTTCGAGGACGAGCAGCAACGCGTGGTCGCCGGCACCTATGGCGACGTGCGCCTGGTCTGCGCCTATTTCCCCAACGGCCAGGCGCCCGACAGCGACAAGTTCGCCTACAAGCTGCGCTGGCTCGAGGCGCTGACCGCGTGGCTGCGCGAGGAACTGCAGCGCTATCCGAAGCTGGCGCTGCTGGGCGACTTCAATATCGCGCCCGAGGATCGCGATGTGCACGACCCGGCCAAGTGGGAAGGCCAGAACCTGGTCTCCCCGCCGGAGCGCGCCGCCTTCCAGCGGCTGCTGGAACTGGGCTTCGCCGATGCCTTCCGGCTGTTCGAACAGCCGGAGAAGAGCTTCTCGTGGTGGGACTACCGGATGCTGGCGTTCCGCCGCAATGCCGGCCTGCGGATCGACCATATCCTGCTGTCGCCGGCGCTGCGCGAGCGCTGCACCGACTGCACGATCGACCGCACGCCGCGCAAATGGGAGCAGCCGTCGGACCATACGCCGGTCGTCGCCACGATGCGGCTCGGCTGAGCTTCATCGCTTCGAGCACATCGCCCGCCCGGGCGATGTTTTTCGAATGGCGGCGGCATCGCTTATCATGCGGGGCAGAGACACTACCGACGCGCCGGACCACGAGCCGGCGCGCAGCCCCTCGGGCCCGCCATGCAAGCCGTGCAACCCTTCCCTTCCTTCGCCTTTGTTCCCGCCCGCCTGACGACCGTCGCCGGCGCCACTGACCTGCCGCGGGACGCCGTTCCCGCGACCATCCGGTGACCGCGCCAGCGGCAAGCCGCCCCGTCCGCGGCTGGCAACGGCTGCTGCCGGCCTGGCGCCATCGGGTCAGCGCGGCGACGCTGCGCGCCGACATGCTGGCCGGGCTGCTCGGCGCGGTGCTGGTGCTGCCGCAGGGCGTGGCCTTCGCCACGCTGGCCGGGCTGCCGCCGCAGTACGGCATCTACGCGGCGGTGGTGCCCTGCATCGTTGCCGCGCTGTTCGGCTCGAGCTGGCACGTGATGTCCGGCCCGACCAATGCCAATTCGCTGGCGCTGTTTGCGATGCTCAGCCCGATCGCGTTCGCCGGCAGTCCCGAATACATCAATCTGGCGCTGGTCGTCACGATCCTGGTCGGCGTGCTGCAGTTGGCGGTCGGCACGCTGCGGCTCGGCTCGCTGGCCAACTTCATCTCGCCGTCGGTGCTGCTCGGCTTCACCTGCGGCGCGGCGTCGCTGATCGCGCTGTATGCGCTGAAGGATCTGTTCGGGCTGCAGGTGCCGACCGGCACCAGCGCCTTCGGCGTCGTGCGCCACCTGTTCGAGCAGGCCGCCACGATCAACTGGAGCGCGGCGGCAGTCGGCGCCGTGACGCTGGGCGTCACGCTGGCAGTCAAGCGCGTGTCCCGCCGGCTGCCGTTCATGCTGCTCGGGCTGCTGGCCGGCTTCCTGTGCGCCTGGCTGCTGAATCGCAGCGGCTGGGGCGGCGCCCATCATGTCGACGTGGTCGGGCCGATTCCCGCCGCGGTGCCGCCCTTGCGCATTCCCGATATCCCGTGGGACCGGCTGTCCGATCTGCTGGGCATCGCGTCGGCGCTGACCATCGTCGCGCTCGGCCAATCGATCTCGATCGCGAAGGCTGTCGCGCTGCGCTCGGGCCAGCACATCGACGCCAATCGCGAATTCATCGGCCAGGGGCTGTCGAACATCGCCGGCGGCTTCTTCTCGGCCTATATCTCCTGCGGCTCGCTGAACCGCTCGATGCCGAATTTCGAGGCCGGCGCGCAGACGCCGCTCGCCAGTGTGTTCTCCGCCGTGCTGCTGGTCGCGCTGGTCGCGGTCAGCGCGCCGCTGCTGGCGCAGATTCCGCTGGCGGCGATCGCCGCGATGCTGCTGCTGGTGGCCTGGGGCCTGTTCGATTTCGCCCGGCTGCGCCGCATCGCGCGGCTCTCGCGCACCGAGTTCGCGATCGCGCTCGGCACCTTCGCCGCCACGCTGGTA
The DNA here is from genome assembly GCF_013347325.1 of Cupriavidus gilardii. Classification (NCBI taxonomy): domain Bacteria; kingdom Pseudomonadati; phylum Pseudomonadota; class Betaproteobacteria; order Burkholderiales; family Burkholderiaceae; genus Cupriavidus; species Cupriavidus gilardii. The sequence continues at coordinate 1,824,859 of NZ_CP054626.1, forward strand.
ATCCGGCTGGAAATGGCGGTGCTGCTCGGCACCGTGCTGTCGCTGGTCGCCTATCTGTACCGCACCTCGCGGCCGGCCGTGCGCACGCTGGTGCCCGACGCCGACGATCCCGACCGCCGCTTCACGCCGCTGGACGAACTGCGCCGCCCGCAGCCGGAATGCCCGCAGCTGAAACTGATCCGGATGGAAGGCGCGATCTTCTTCGGCGCGGTGCAGTACGTGACCGACCGGCTGCACGAGGCGCGCGCGCAGATGCCGACGCAGACGCGGCTGCTGGCGATGACCAAGAGCATGAACTTCATCGACCTGGCCGGCGCGGAAATGTGGGAGACGGAACTGGCCGAGCGCCGCGCGCTGGGGGGCGACCTCTATTTCCATCGCCCGCGCTCGCAGGTGCTGCAGACCTGGGCGCAGACCGGCTTTATCGCCAAGCTCGGCGAGGACCATATCTTCGCCACCAAGCGGCACGCCTTGCACAGCATCGTGCCGACGCTCGACCCGAAGATCTGCGCCACATGTACGGTGCGGGTGTTCGAGGAATGTCCGCATGAGCCCGCGGCTGGCGCGGTGGAAGCGGGAAGACAGTGGAAGCGGTGAAGCGGTGAAGCGGTGAAGCGCAAATGAAAAACGCCGGCATGAAACCGGCGCCAGACTGGGTCCAGCCGCAGCGCGCCCTGTTGCCCGGACCGTAGCGGCCCGGTGCGGGCGCCCCTGCTCAGACGGGCGCCACGTGCGCGCGCTTGACCACGATGGGCTGCGGCACGCCCTGTTCGATCAACACGACTGCGGCGCGTTCGATGGTATCGCGACCGGCGCGGAATGCCTCTTCGAGCGACAGCACCTGGTCGGCGCTGAACCCTTCCCACAATGCCTCGCGCGTGACCACGCAGGTCACCTTCTGGCCGTCGACAATGGCATGAAACAGCAAGCCTTCGTTATTGATGTCATAACGATCTTGCTCCTGGAATTTGATCTCCATCGGTACAGCCCTCCATTGCAAGTGAGTGGGCATCCTAACATGGGTCCCGCCGACGCCGCAGAAAAGTCCTTTGCGAAGATCGGTCATCTGCCGAGACTGCCGCGCTCATGCCGAGTTCCGTCGGCGCGCGCAAATTTCGTCACGGACAACGAAGCGAGCTTCCGTGCCGGCATTTGACAACTTTGCAAATGATGCTAGAATCTCGGACTTCGTTGGGGCGTTAGCTCAGTTGGTAGAGCAGCGGACTCTTAATCCGTAGGTCGAGTGTTCGAGTCACTCACGCCCCACCAGCGAATATTGTAGAAAAGGCCGGGCTGCTTCGCAGCGCCGGCCTTTTTGTTTGGGCTGACCCGTCCTGAATACGGTTGACACTTTTCCTGTCGAGATTGGGAGAGTGCTGTGGAGAGGGAACGGAAGCGAACGCAACGTGACTACACGCTGGCTTTTAAGTTGGCAGTTGTGGAGGCGGTGGAAAAAGGCGAACTGACGTACAAACAGGCGCAGCGCAAGTACGGCATCCAGGGCCGGTCTACAGTACTGGTATGGTTGCGCAAGCATGGACTACAGGACTGGAGCGGCTCGTTGCCCCGGGGCGTCCAGTACGCCAGGATGGAAAACCAAGACAAGACCAAACCGGTTACGCCAGAACAGCGGATCAAGGAGTTGGAAGTCCAGTTGCGCGAAGCGCAGGAGAAAGCGCGCCTGTTCGAGGCAGTGATTGACGTGATCCAGAAGGAGCACGGGGGGCGCATCGTAAAAAAGCCTTTGGGCAGGTCCTCACGCAAGAGCTCGTCCAAGGGCTAAGCGTTAGCAAGGCCTGCCGTTACTTCGGCATCAGCCGTCAGGCTTACTACAAGCGCCGCGACAGCGAACTGCGGCAGGCCGCTCGGGATAGTGCGATCTGTGCGCTGGTCAAGCAGGTGCGGCTGCGCCAGCCTCGCATAGGTACGCGCAAGCTGCAGCAAGTACTGCGGGCCCCGATGGAGAGGGCCGATATCCAGCTCGGTCGTGACCGGCTGTTCGAAGTGCTGCGCGCGGCCAGGCTACTGGTGAAGCCGCATCGGGCCTATCACAAGACCACCGACAGCCACCACCGCTTTCGCCGCCATCCAAACTTGCTCAAGGATGGACCGCAAAAGGTCGTACCCACTGCACCAGAACAGCTCTGGGTCGCTGACATTACGTACCTGCCCACGACGCACCAGACGGTCTACCTTAGCCTGGTCACCGACGCCTACTCACGAAAGATCGTGGGCTACCACGTCCACGATAGCCTGCAGACCGAGCAAGTGAGCCAGGCCCTGAAGATGGCGCTGCGCTCACGCCAGACCCGGCAGCCCTTGGTACACCATTCGGATCGCGGCATTCAATACTGCTCGACTTACTATCAGGCTATCCATCAGCGGCACGGCCTGACCTGCTCGATGACCGATGGCTACGACTGCTATCAAAACGCCATGGCCGAGCGCATTAACGGCATCCTCAAGAGCGAGTTCCTCTTGAACCGTCCGCGAGATCTGCTGCAAGCTGCCCGTATGGTCCGAGAGTCAGTACAGATCTATAACGGCGAGCGTCCGCATCAGGCCTTGAAATACAAAACGCCCGATGAGGTCCATCGGGCGTTGCTCACCTTGGCTCAATAAGACCAGGCAACCGCAAAAGAACTGTCAACCTATGTCAGGACTTGACAGGCTCGCATCGTGCAGCGATTTGCAGCCCTTGGCATCGGCTTCAGACAGTAGCCGCGCGATAGCCAGCGTTGGATATTCGACGCCGATTCAACGCCTCGCCGCGGCCAGTTCCCGCGCCAGGCGCCGATGCTCGGTCAGCACCGTCGGCAGATCGGCGCTCAGCAGCACGCCGTCGCGCACCACTATCCTGCCGTTGATCACGCTGGCCGACACCGTGCCGGGCGTGCAGAACACCAGCGCGGCGACCGGATCGTGCCCGGCGCCGGCATAGCCGACCGCCGACATGTCGAAGGCGACGAAGTCGGCCGACATGCCCGGCGCAAGCGCGCCGATATCGTCGCGGTTCAGCACCTTCGCGCCGCCCAGCGTGGCGATCTCCAGCGCCTCGCGCGCGCCCATCGCCGCGGGCCCATAGCCGACCCGTTGCAGCAGCATGGCCTGGCGCACCTCGCCCAGCATGTGGGCGCCATCGTTCGATGCGCTGCCGTCGACGCCCAGCCCGACCGGCACGCCGGCGTCGCGCATGGCACGCACCGGCGCAATGCCCGAAGCCAGACGCATGTTCGAACAGGGGCAGTGCGCGACGCCAGTGCCGGTGCGTGCGAACAGTGCAATGCCATCTGCGTCGAGCTTGACGCAGTGCGCGTGCCAGACGTCGTGTCCGACCCAGCCCAGGTCCTCGGCATACTGGGCAGGCGTCATGCCGAAGCGCTCCAGCGAATAGGCGACGTCATTGTCGTTCTCGGCCAGATGGGTATGCAGGGAGACGCCATAGTGGCGCGCCATCGTGGCCGACTCGCGCATCAGCTCGCGCGACACCGAGAACGGCGAGCACGGGGCCAGCACCACGCGCAGCATCGCGTGGCGCGAGGCATCGTGGTACTGCTCGATCAGCCGCTGGCTGTCGCGCAGGATCGCCTCCTCCTGCTCGACCACCGCATCGGGCGGCAGCCCGCCCTTGCTGCGGCCGACGCTCATCGAGCCACGCGCCGCATGGAAACGCATGCCCATCTGCGCCGCCGCCTCGATCGCGTCGTCCAGCCGCGAGCCGTTCGGATACAGATAGAGGTGGTCGCTGGTGGTGGTGCAGCCCGACAGCATCAGCTCGGCCATCGCGGTGCGGGTCGACGCGGCGATCATGCGCGGCGTCAGGTTGGCCCACAGCATGTACAGCTCGCCGAGCCAGCCGAACAGTTCGGCATCCTGCGCGGCGGGCACCGCGCGCGTCAGGCTCTGGTACATGTGGTGGTGCGTGTTGATCAGGCCGGGCAGCACGACATGGCCTCGCATGTCGAGGACCTGCGCGCTGCCATCGTCGATGCGCGCGCGCCAGTCGGCCGGCAGGTCGGCGGTCGCGCCGACCCACTGGATCGCCGGCCCTTCGGCGACCAGCGCGCCGTCGGCAATCTCGCGGCGGTTTGCGTCCATCGTCACCAGGACGTCGGCATGGATCAGGATCAGCGTCATAGCGGGGGTCTCCGTGGCGAATCAGACAGCGGGCGCCAGTCTACTGGCCACCCGCCGGGCCGCGATAGCGCCGATTTGCGCCCACGGTGTGCACATTGCGCGCACACCGGCGAGGATCGGGCCCCGGCGATGCCTTCACCGACCGCAAGCCAACGTCAACGCTGTGCCCCGCCGGACAGCGCCTTCAGCGCGGCCCCGATCCGCTCGGCCATCAGCGCCGCCGCCGACTCCAGCGGGCCGCGTGCCCGCGCGCACAGCGTGAGCCGTTGCAACGGCAAGGCCGGATCGCGCAACGGCACGAACACCAGCGTGCCGGCCTCCAGCTCCTCGATCGCGTCGAGCGGATTGAGCAGCGCGATGCCGGCGCCCAGCATCACAAGCCGGCGCATCAGTACGGTGGAACCGGCCTCGACGGCCGGCGGCACGGGAATCGCGGCACGGACGAAGGCGTCGTCGAGCAGGCCGCGGATCGACATCGTCGCGACCGGCAGGATCAGCGGATAGCCGACGCACTCGGCCAGCAACGCCGACGATTGCTCGGCCAGCGGATGCCCGGGCGCGACCACCGCGCCGATCGGCCATTCCCCCGCGGCCAGTGTCGCGAACGCCGGCGTCGGCGCCAGGTCGTAGCCCAGCCCGAGGTCGGCGTCGCCCTCGGCCAGCGCGGCAACGATCTCGGCGACCGGCAGGTCGAGCACGCGCACCACGATGCCGGGATGGCGGCGGCGGAAATCGTGAATCAGCGTAGGCAGCAGCGAGCCGGCCAGCCCGGCGGTGGTTGCCACCGTGACGATGCCCTGCTGCCCCGCGTTGTACGCCACGATCCGCTCGCGCAGCGCGTCATGCTCGCGCAACGTCTGCCGCACGTGGGCCAGCACCATCTCGCCCAGCGGCGTCAGCCTCAGCCGGCGCTGGATCCGCTCGAACAGCGGCGCGCCCAGCTCCGCCTCCAGATCGAGAATCTGCCGGTTGATCGCGGTCGGCGCGACGTGCAGCGCTTCGGCCGCCTTGCGGATCGAACCGCGGCGGACCACTTCATCGAGATAGCGCAACACGCGGGCATGCATCGGACCAGGTCTCCGGGATACGGCGGCGCGGCGGGGGCCGCGGGACAGCGGGGCATTGTAGCCGCGGAGCCGCCGAGACCCGCGCCAGGCGCTGCCGGCATCGCTTCGGCACTTGCAAACCCGAAAGGTCCACGCTAGAATAGCGGACTTCGTTGGGGCGTTAGCTCAGTTGGTAGAGCAGCGGACTCTTAATCCGTAGGTCGAGTGTTCGAGTCACTCACGCCCCACCACCGAATTCCAGACAAGGCCGGACTGCATCGCAGCCCGGCCTTTTTGTTTGCCTCCGTCCTTCCGTCGTCCCTCCCTGGTACGCAGCCCTTGTTACGGGTTGTTACGGATATCCCCGCCACGCCTTTCCGGGTTGAATGCCGGTCCGGGCATATTACGAAACCAAGTTCCGCAATACGGAACTATGCCCGCCCCGACCGGCGCCCCGCCCTTCGCGGCGCGCCGGCCAACGCAACAGATGGAGGCATTCTTGAAATCCGCATTGACCGCCAGCGTGGCAGCCTGCCTGGCCGCATTCGGCCTGACCCATGGCGCCGCGCATGCCCAGGGCAACTATCCCAACAAGCCGGTGCGGCTGATCGTCCCGTTCGCCGCCGGCGGCACCACCGATATCGTGGCCCGCGCCGTGTCCGACGCGCTGGGCCGCGCGCTGGGCCAGGTCGTGGTGGTGGAGAACCGGGGTGGCGGCGGTGGCGCGATCGGCGCCGACGCGCTGGCCAAGTCGGCTCCCGACGGCTACACGATCGGCATCGCCACGGTCAGCACGATGGCGACCAACCCCGCCACCAATCCGAAGAACCCATACGATCCGCTGAAGGACTTCGCGCCGATCACCAACCTGGTCAACGTGCCGAACGTGCTGACCGTCAATCCGAAGGTCCCGGCCAAGAACCTGAAGGAGTTCATCGCGCTGCTGCGCGCCGAGCCCGGCAAGTACAGCTACGCGTCGGCCGGCAAGGGCAGCATCTCCCATCTGGACGGCGAGCTGTTCAAGCTGACCACCAGGACCGACATGGTCCACGTGCCGTACCGCGGCTCGGGCCCGGCGCTGAACGACACGCTGGCCGGCCAGGTCAGCGGCCAGTTCGACAACCTGCCGTCGTCGATGCCGCATATCCAGGCCGGCAAGCTGCGCGCGCTGGCGGTGGCGGCGCCCAAGCGCGTCGCGGGCCTTCCCGATGTGCCGACCTTCGCCGAAGAAGGCATGAAGGACAACAACAATATGGCCTGGTACGGGCTGGTCGCGCCGGCCGGCACGCCGCCGGCGATCGTCGCGCGCCTGCACGAGGCCGCGGTCAAGGCCCTGCAGGATCCGGCCGCCAAGCGCCGGCTGACCGAGAGCGGCGCCTATCCGGACGGCAACACGCCGCAGCAGTTCGCCGCGCAAATCAAGCGCGAACTGGAACTGCGCAAGAAGATCGCGCAGGAGCAGAAGATCACGCTCGAGTGATTCCGTACTGAACGTGCTGGCGGACCGCCCCACTCGGCGGCGTTCCGCCAGCGGTTGGACTATTCCCGCCCGCCCCTTCACGCAGCCCTTTCACGCAGCCTCTTCACGCAGCCCCTTCACGCGGCCTCTTCACGCGGCCTCGTCAGGCTGCTCAAGACGCGCCGCACGCTGGCTGACCACGCTGCCGCCCTGCAGCCCTCTTGCGGCGCCAGTGCCGGCCACGCCGCCCCCTCCCGCTCTCCCCCCGCTCTCCCCTCCTTTCCCGCCACCGCTGTGTTTTTGCTCTACATTAAGAGCAGGCACCGGCACTCGCTTCGCCCTGCGACCGGGCGCGGCGCATCGCACCGATACGACGGGCGGCGGCTTTGCCCAAGGAGAGATCATGCAAGCGGACAGCGAAGAACGCGTCGAACAACGACTGGCCGATCTGGTGGAGTTCGCGCGGGCCCGCCTGCCCGAGGCCACGTTCGCCACCGCAGAACCGCTGCTGCGGCACTACTACGACGTGTCCGATGCCGAGGACCTGGCCGAGCGCGATATCGCCGATCTGTACGGCGCGGCGATGGCGCACTGGCAGACCGCGCAGCGCTTCGTGCCCGGCAGCGCCCGGATCCACGTCTACAACCCGAATCTCGAACAGCACGGCTGGCATTCCGACCACACCGTGATCGAGATGGTCAACGACGACATGCCGTTCCTGGTCGACTCGGTGACGATGGAGATCAACCGGCATGGGCTGACGCTGCATTCGGCCTTTCATCCGGTGTTCCGCGTCTGGCGCGGTCCGGACGGCGGCATCGCGCGCATCGCGCTGGGCGGCGACAAGGCGCCCGACCCCGAATCGCGGCTCGAATCGTTCATCCACTTCGAGGTCGATCGCTGCAGCGAGCCGGCGCAACTGGAAGCCCTGCGGGCCGGCATCACGCGCATCCTCGGCGATGTGCGCGCGGCGGTCGAGGACTGGCCGAAGATGCTGGACATCGCGCGCGCCAGCATCGCCGATCTGCAGCGGCTGCCCGGCGGCAACGAGGGCGACACGGCCGAAGCCTGCGCGCTGCTGCAGTGGATGGTCGACGACCACTTCTGCTTCCTCGGCCATCGCGACTACCAGCTGGTCGAGCAGGACGGACGCTTCTTCCTGCGCGGCGTGGCGGGCTCGGGCGCAGGCATCTTGCGCGAGAGCCGGCGCGCGCCCACTGCCGACGAGCTGACGCCGCTGCCCCCTGCGGCCACCGCGATCATCCAGGGCGAATCGCCGATCTTCCTGACCAAGGCCAACTCGCGCTCGACCGTGCACCGGCCCGGCTATCTGGACTACATCGGCATCAAGCTGGTCGATGCCGACGGCAAGCTGTTCGGCGAGCGGCGCTTTCTCGGGCTCTATACCTCGACGACCTATATGGTGTCGACCAGCGAGATTCCGCTGGTGCGCCGCAAGTGCGCCCATATCCTGGCGCGCGCCGGCTTTCTGCAACGCGGCCATCTGTACAAGTCGCTGGTCACGATTCTCGAGCAGTATCCGCGCGACGAACTGTTCCAGGCCAGCGAGGACGAGCTGTTCGATATCGCGCTGGGCATCCTGCGGCTGCAGGAACATCAGCGCATCCGGCTGTTCGTGCGGCGCGACCGTTTCGACCGCTTCGTCTCCTGCCTGGTATTCGTACCGCGCGACAAGTACAACACCGATCTGCGCCAGCGCATCCAGAAGCTGCTGATGCAGGCGTTCGGCGGCACCAGTTGCGAGTTCACGCCGCAGCTGTCCGAATCGCCGCTGGCACGGATCCACCTGACCGTGCGGGGCGAGCCCGGCACTATGCCCGAGGTCGACACGCGTGCGCTGGAGGAACGCATCGTCGCGGCGACGCGCCGCTGGCAGGACGACCTCGCGGTGGCGCTGCTGGACAAGGCCGGCGAGGAACAGGGCAACCGGCTGCTGCGCCGCTACGGCGACTCCTTTCCGGCCGGCTATCGCGAGGACTATCCCGCGCGCACCGCGGTCCGCGATATCGAGCTGATGGAGCAGGCGCGCCGGCGCAACGGTCTGTCGATGAATCTGTACCGGCCGATCGAGGCGCCGCCGCGCGCGTTCCGCTTCAAGGTCTACCGCGCCGGCGAACCGATCGCGCTGTCGCACAGCCTGCCGATGCTCGAGCATCTGGGCGTGCGCGTGCATGAGGAACGCCCCTATCGGATCGAGCCCGACGAGGGCGCACCGCTGTGGGTCCATGACTTCGGCCTCGAACTGGTCGGCGGCGCCGAACTCGACATGGCGCGCGCGAAGGACCTGTTCGAGGACGCCTTCGCCCGCGCCTGGGATGGCGCGATCGAGAACGACGACCTGAACCGGCTGGTATTGCTGGCCGAGATGCCGGCGCGCGACGTGACGATCCTGCGCGCCTACGCCAGGTACCTGCGGCAGGTCGGCTCGACCTTCAGCGACGCCTATATCGAGCGCGCGCTGACCGGCAATCCGCGCATCGCGGCGCTGCTGGTGGCGCTGTTCGCCGCGCGCTTCGATCCGGCGATCGATCCCGGCTCGACTCCGGCGCGCGAGGCGCGCTGCGCGCAGCTGCTGGAGGCGATCGGCACCGCGCTCGACCAGGTGCCCAATCTGGACGAGGACCGCATCCTGCGGCAGTTCCTCGGCGTGATTCAGGCCACCACGCGTACCAACTGCTTCCGCCAGAGCGCGGACGGCACGCCGCGTCCCTGCCTGTCGTTCAAGCTCGATCCGGCGCGCATCGCCGGCCTGCCCGAGCCGCGGCCGATGTTCGAGATCTGGGTCTATTCGCCGCGCGTCGAGGGCGTGCATCTGCGCGGCGGCCGCGTCGCGCGCGGGGGCCTGCGCTGGTCCGACCGGCGCGAAGATTTCCGCACCGAGGTGCTGGGGCTGATGAAGGCGCAGATGGTCAAGAACACCGTGATCGTGCCGCTCGGCTCCAAGGGCGGCTTCGTCGTCAAGCGGCCGCCCTCGCCCGCCGATCGCGATGCCTGGATGGCCGAAGGGGTGGCCTGCTATCAGACCTTCCTGCGCGGCCTGCTCGATGTCACCGACAACCTCGCCGCCGGCGCGGTGGTGCCGCCGCCGCAGGTGGTGCGCCACGATGACGACGACCCCTATCTCGTGGTCGCCGCCGACAAGGGGACTGCCAGCTTCTCCGACTATGCCAACGCAATCTCCGCGGAATACGGCTTCTGGCTCGGCGACGCCTTCGCCTCGGGCGGCTCGGTCGGCTACGACCACAAGAAGATGGCGATCACCGCGCGCGGCGCCTGGGAATCGGTCAAGCGGCATTTCCGCGAGCTCGGCACCGACATCCAGTCGACCGACTTCACCGTCGTGGGCATCGGCGACATGTCCGGCGACGTGTTCGGCAACGGCATGTTGCTGTCGCCCCATATCCGGCTGCTCGCCGCGTTCGATCACCGCCATATCTTCCTGGATCCGGACCCGGATCCGGCCGTCAGCCTGGAAGAACGGCGGCGGCTGTTCGCGCTGCCGCGCTCGAGCTGGGCCGACTACGATGCAGGCAAGATCTCGGCCGGAGGCGGCGTGCATCCGCGCAGCGCCAAGACCATCGCGCTGACGCCGCAGGTGCGTGCCGCGCTCGGCATCGAAGCCACCGCGCTGACGCCGGCCGAGCTGATCCAGGCGATCCTGACCGCGCCGGTCGACCTGCTGTACAACGGCGGCATCGGCACCTACGTCAAGGCCAGCGACGAGACCCACCAGCAGGTCGGCGACCGGGCCAACGACGCCGTGCGCGTCAATGGCGCGGCGCTGCGCTGCAAGGTGGTCGGCGAAGGCGGCAACCTCGGCTTCACGCAGCTGGGCCGCATCGAATACGCGCGCGCCGGCGGCCGCATCCATACCGACGCGATCGACAATTCGGCCGGCGTCGACTGCTCCGACCATGAGGTCAACATCAAGATCCTGCTCGGGCTGGTGGTCGCAGACGGCGAGATGACCGACAAGCAGCGCAACAAGCTGCTGGCCGAGATGACCGACGAAGTCGCGGCGCTGGTGCTGCAGGACAACTACTACCAGACCCAGGCGCTGTCGATCGCCAACCGCCGCGCCGCCGAGCTGCTCGATGTCGAGGCGCGGCTGATGCGCGCGCTCGAACGCGCGGGACGGCTCAATCGCGCGCTGGAATTCCTGCCGCCCGACGACGAGATCGTCGAACGCAAGGCCGCCGGGCTCGGGCTGACCTCGCCCGAACGCGCGGTGCTGCTCGCGTACAGCAAGATGTGGCTGTACGACGCGCTGCTCGCCTCCGACGTGCCGGAAGACGCGACGGTGGCCGGCCTGCTGGCCGACTACTTTCCGCAGCCGCTGCGCGCACGTTACGCCGAGACGATGCAGCGGCACCCGCTGCGGCGCGAAATCCTTGCCACCTATCTGACCAACACGCTGGTCAACCGCGTCGGCCCCACCTTCGTGCACCGGATGATGGAGGAGACCGATGCGCGGCCCGCCGATATCGTGCGCGCCTGCCTGACCGCGCGCGACGTCTTCGGACTGCCCGGGTTGTGGCACGCCATCGACGCGCTCGACAACCGCGTCGCCGACGAGGTGCAGGCCGGCATGTTCGGCGGGTTGGCCCGGCTGCTGGAGGGCGCCACGCTATGGCTGCTGCGCCGACGCCCGACCAACGGCGCGCCGGCCGGCATGCGCCCCGACTACGCCGCCGCGGCAGCCTGGCTGACGCCGCGGCTGCCGACGCTGCTGGCCGAGCACGAGGCCGCCGCGCTGGCCCAGCGGCGCGAGTCGCTGACCGCGCTCGGCATCGACGACGCGCTGGCGCTGCAGGTCGCGGCCGGCGATATCGCGGTCGCCGCGCTCGATATCGCGGAGGTGGCCTCGGGCTGCGAGCGCAGCCTGGCGCAGGTCGCCGATGTCTATTTCGCGCTGGACCGGCATCTGAGCTTCGGCTGGCTGCGCGAACGCGCTCAGGCGCTGCCGGCCGACACGCATTGGGACCTGATGGCCCGCACCACCACGCTCGACGACCTGGACCGGCTCAAGCGCGCGCTGACGGTCAGCGTGCTGGAGCAGACCGGCTCCACCGCGCGCGACGAAGGCGCCGATGGCCTGATCGAGCGCTGGCGCGAGGCCCGGCAGGCGCCGCTGGAGCGCTTCGGCCGCATGCTGGCGGACCAGCGCGCGGCCGGCGCCACCGGGCTGTCGATGCTGTCGGTCGCCACGCGCGAGATCGGCATGCTCGAACACGCGGGCTGAGGCGATCGGCCAGCAGCATGGCGGACACCGCCTCGACGTGCTGGCACGCCCTGTTGCGCAGCGCAACACTGCGTGTGGCAACGCACGGACGTTCGACAACCCGAACCATAGATTGGGCGTGTCGAACCGGCCCATGCCTCTCGCGCCTCACCCGGGCGCGCGGCAGGCCGTCCCGCGTCATCCCGCGATCGCCAGGCTGCCGGAGAACCCCCATGGTACTGCGTCCCCCCTCGCACCCAGCGAGCTTGCGTACGACCGTCTGCGTGGTCGGCTCAGGGCCGGCCGGCATCACCTGCGCAAGGGAGCTGGCGCGGCGCGGCATCGCCGTGATGCTGGTCGAAAGCGGCGGTGAGACCTTCGAGGACCAGGCGCAGGCGATGTGCGACGCCGAGATCGCCGATGCGCGCCGCCATGCCACGATGCAGGACGCCGTGCGGCGCGCGTTCGGCGGTACGTCGTGGCTCTGGGGCGGGCGCTGCATCCCCTTCGATCCGATCGACTTCGAGCCGCGCGACTACGCGCCCGGCACCGCCTGGCCGATCCGCTACGAAGAGCTGTCGCCCTACTATGCGCGCGCCTGCGAGTACGCCAACTGCGGCGAGCCCGCCTTCACGCTCGATCGCCTCGCCGCCGAATCGGCGAGCCGGCCCATCACCGCGCGTTTCCAGCCGGGCGACGTGATCGCCTCCGATCTGGAGCGCTGGAGCGGCGAACCGAATTTCGCCCGCCGCTATCGCGACTGGTTCGAGCGCGATCCCACCGTGCAGCTGCTGCTGGGCGCGACCTGCGTCGATATCGAACCCGACGGGAGCCGCGAGCATGTCGCCAGCATCGTGGTGGCCTGCGGCTCGGCGCGCACGCGCATCGTCGCCGACCATTTCGTGCTGGCCTGCGGCGGGCTGGAAGCGACCCGGCTGCTGCTGAACGTCAACGCGCGACGCGGGGACCGGCTGGGCAACCGCAGCGGCCTGCTGGGCCGGCATTACATGGGCCACATCTCCGGCAAGATCGCCAGCGTGCGGTTCGACTCCGAGGCGGCGCGCACCATCTATCATTTCGAGCGCGACGCGCAGGGCTTCTATGCGCGCCGGCGCTTCACCGTGCCGGCGCGTGTGCAGCGCGAGCAGCGGCTGCTCAATACCGCGATGTGGCTGGACAACCATCCGCCGGCCGATCCCGCGCACGGCAACGGCATCCTGTCGTTCGCCTACCTGGCGCTGTGCACGCCGGTGATCAGCCGCTTGCTGGCGCCGCCAGCGATCGCCAAGCTGGTCGCCAACGCCAGCGCGCGCAAGGACCGCGGCGCCCATGTCCGCAATGTCTGCAAGGACCTCATCAAGATCGCGACGTTCGTGCCGCCGTTCGTCTATCGGCGCTATTTCGCGCGGCCGCGGCTGCCGGGCTTCTTTCTGCCCAGCCCGAACAATGTCTACGCGCTGCACTACCATGCCGAGCAGTTGCCCTCGCGCGAGAGCCGCGTGACGCTGGCCGACAGCACCGACTGCCACGGCATGCGGCGGCTGCGGATCGATCTGCGCTATCAGCAGGCGGACGCCGATTCGGTGGTGCGCTGCCATGCGTTGCTGGACCGGCATCTGCGCAAGACCGGTGCCGGGCGGCTCGAATACTGGATGCCGGAAGCCGAGCGCATCGATGCGGTGCTCTCGCAGGCTGCCGACGGCTTTCACCAGATCGGCACCGCGCGCATGGCGGCGCACTGGCGCGACGGCGTGGTCGACCCGCGCTGCCGCGTGTTCGGCACCGACAATCTGTATGTCGCCAGCAGCGCGGTATTCCCGTCTTCGGGGCAGGCCAACCCGACGCTGACCATCGTCGCGCTGTCGGCACGCATTGCCGACGACATCGCGGCACGGCTTGCCAACGATGCAACAAGCGATACAGCACGCGATGCCGCGAACCGAAACGACGCCTGCATGACTAACGACATGGCGACCGACGCCACGCCCGTGGCGGACCGGATGCCCCCGTCCGTCGAACCGATCGACGAGCCCGTTGCCGTAGCCACCGCAGGAGCGCCAAGGTGAGTGAGCATTCCCAGGAACTGTCGGGCCGATTGGGCTTTGGTTGTGCGCCCATGCTGGGCCGGGTGGGCAGGAAGGAATCGCTGCGGGCGCTGGCGATCGCGTATGACAACGGCATTCGCCATTTCGACGTCGCCCGCTCCTACGGCTTCGGCGAGGCGGAGGCGCTGCTCGGCGAGTTCCTGGCGGGCAAGCGCCAGCACGTGACCGTCACCAGCAAGTTCGGCGTGGTGCCGCCGCGCAATACGCGCGCGCTCAGTTTTGCCAAGAGCCTCGCGCGCGGCTGGATCAAGCGCATGCCCGGTGGCCGGCGCATGGTGCATGCGGCCTCGCGTGTCGCGCTGTCGCAGCGCAACTATGAGGTCGCCTATGCGCGCAGTTGCCTCGAACAATCGCTGCGCCAACTGCGCAGCGAGCGCATCGACTACTACCTGATCCACGAACCGCCTTCGCCCGAGGTGCTGACCGACGAACTGCAGCGCTTCCTCGACGGCGCACAGCGCGACGGCAAGATCGGGCAATGGGGCGTGACCATCGATGCGCCGGAGATCATGGCGTCGCCGCTCGCCCAGCAGGCACCGGCATGGCTGTTCGAGGCAAACCTGAACGTGCTCGACCGCCTGCATCCTGGCATCGGCGCCGGACGGCAGCGCTTTCTGTCGCGGCCCTACGGCGGCGGGCCGGACAGCCTCGCAGCCGGCGCGGCCAGCCGGCCCGTGCGCGAGGCCGTCGACAAGCTCGGGCTCGACGGCCTGAGCGAGCAGGAACTGGCGATGCATTTCGCGCTGAGCCTTGCCGGCGAGCACGGCATCGTGATCACGTCGATGTTTTCCGAGCAGCATATCCGCCAGAACCTGGCGCTGCTCGAGCGGTATCGCGCGCTCGGCGAGCTCGGACGGGCGCTGGCGCCCACCATCCTGGGCGAGGGTTCGGCGCGGCCATGCCGCAATGGGCCTTGCAACGATATGCCGGAGCGCCAGCCGGCATGAGGCGGCGATCGCGCGCTGGCTCGCCGCGGGTGCGCCGGCGGTGTGCAGCCGGCGCGCCGATCAGGAGGCCGGTGCGAACGGGTCTTGCGGCGCCGCGGGATTGTCGGACAAGTCGAACTCGTCGCGCACCTTGTCGACCACGGCGCGGATTGCGCGCTCATGGCCGCGAACATGGCCGAAGCCCTGCATATCCCAATTGCGGCCGCGCGCATCGCGCGGATGCGGCTGCGGCACCGGCACCCGCACCTTCAAACCCTCGTCCACGATCTCGTCCAGCCGCTGGATGCGCCGGCTGACTTCGTCCTGCAGCGCACGTGCGGGCCGTTCGCGCTTGGCCATGATGTTCTCTCCCGTGACCTGGATCGGGCCATGCTAGCATGCGCGCTGCCTTGCCAACGTGCGCTATCCGATCCAGCGCTTGTTGTTCCCGCCATCCCGCCGGACCCTTCCGCCATGTTCGACGCCTTGCGCGCGTGGGCCGCACGACTGCGGCGCGACGTGCTGACGCTGTGGTTCGCCTGCCGGCATCCGGCGACGCCGTGGCTGACGCGCGCCCTGTGCGCGTTGATCGTCGCCTATGCGTTCAGCCCGATCGATCTGATTCCCGATTTCGTGCCGGTACTGGGCTATCTCGACGAAATCGTGCTGCTGCCTGCGCTGATCTGGTGCGCGCTGCGCACGCTGCCGGCGCCCCTGGCCGCGTCGTGCCGCGAGCAGGCTCATCGCTGGATCGAGCAGCGGCGCGGCAAGCCTCGCAGCTATTGGGGCGCCGCGATCGTCGTGGCCCTGTGGCTGGCGGCGGCGCTGCTCGCGTGGCGATGGTGGCTGAGCTGACGCGTGCTGCCATGCGCAGCATCCACGCTGCATGACCTGGCTGTGCCGTCCATCGTCCGGCCCACTGTCGGACAGCCACCGATACCACGCACCCCGCCCCCGCTCTAGAAAGGAAGAAAGTCCCGATCAAGAGGTGCCACCATGGCAGCACGCAATATCCATGTGACGCCGCATGGCAATGGCTGGAACGTCAGCCGCGAAGGCGAACCGGTCGCCAGCTCGCATCACGACACGCAGGAAGAAGCGATCGAGGTCGCCACCGACGCGGCACGGCGCGACCGCGTCGAATTGCTGGTCCACGGCCGCGATGGGCAGATCCGCATGCGCAACAGCTTCGGCCACGATCCCGCGGCATCGAAGGGCTGACGTAGGACTAACTCGCATACAGGGCGACATCCCGATGCACTACGATGCAGGTTCCCTCCGCTCTCGACCGAAGACCATGCCGCGCAACTTCGTATTGAAAGCCACCCATACCGGATGGGAATTGACCGTCGAAGGCCAGGCACAATCGATCCTGCGCTACGACGCCCGCGATGACGCGCTGCAGCTCGCCATGGCCGCCGCCCGGCGGCGCGGCGTCGGCCTGCTGGTCCAGGAGGCCGACGGCGAAATCCGCCGGCTGACCGAACAGGAAAGCCTCGCAGCCTGATCCCGGGCAGCACGGCGGCGCTGTGCCGCCGGCCGCTGCCGCAATGGAAGACGACCATGAACCGTACCGTCCACGTGCTGCCCTCCGACCGCGGCTGGGCGGTGACCGTCGAAGACACCGACGGCGCCACCTCGCACTACCCTTCACAGGAAGAAGCCGTCGCGGCCGGACGCGAAAAGGCCAGCAAGGACCAGGTCGAACTGGTGATTCACGGCCCGGATGGGCAGGTCCAGCAGCGCACGCGCCATGACCGTGGCGATGGCCACGGCCATGATGGCGATGCGGGGGACGGCAGCGGTGATGGTGGCGGTGGGGACGGTGGCGGTGGGGACGGCGGCGGTGGGGACGGCGGCGATTGACTCGCTTGCTGCTCGGCAAAGCCGGCAGAGTCGGCAACCGACGTCCTGATATGATCGGCCGCGCGACAACGAACCATCAGCATCCCCATGTCGAGTACCGACACCGAAACCGACGCCGACTCCGATAAGATAGACCATCGCAGCCAGAAGGAAAGAATGCTTGCCGGCGATCTCTATATCGCCGAAGACCGCGAATTGCAGGCCGCATCGCGCCGCGCGTATCGCCTGTCTCGCGAATACGAGACGCGCTATGCCGTCGATCTCGACAGCGCGCAGCAGGTCCTGCATCAAATGCTTGGCGCCGTCGGACCGGACGTCAATATCAAGCCACCGCTTTACGTCGACTACGGCAAGTACATCACGGTCGGCGCGCGGACCTTCGTCAACTACGGATTGATGGCGCTCGACGTCGCGCCGATCACGATCGGCGAAGACGTGCAGATCGGGCCCAACGTCCAATTGCTGACGCCGACTCATCCGATCGATCCGGAGCTGCGGCGGCAGAAATACGAAGCCGCCAAGCCCATCGTCATCGGCAACAACGTCTGGCTCGGCGGCGGCGCCATCGTGCTGGCGGGCGTCACGATCGGCGAGAACAGCGTGATCGGTGCCGGCGCGGTCGTCACGCGCGATATTCCGCCGAATGTGGTCGCGGCAGGCAATCCGGCGCGTGTGATTCGCGAGATCGCGCAGACACCGGACGATGGCGCCGACGCATGATGCGCTCGCGCGCTCCCGGCATGTACCGGCAATGGCGGCGCTGATCCGGCTCGCAGACCGCAGCGACGCCGCATCGCTGCCGGACATCGAACGCTCCGCCGCCGAGCTGTTCCGCAGCGT
This sequence comes from Cupriavidus gilardii, assembly GCF_013347325.1. Lineage (NCBI taxonomy): Bacteria > Pseudomonadati > Pseudomonadota > Betaproteobacteria > Burkholderiales > Burkholderiaceae > Cupriavidus > Cupriavidus gilardii. The sequence continues at coordinate 1,842,480 of NZ_CP054626.1, forward strand.
GCCGGCATTGGCGTGGATCGCAGACGACGACGTGCTGGCCCCCGAAGTCCACCTGCGCTTCATTGCCGCGGGAACGGCCTGGGTCGCCGTCGACAACACCGGCAAGGTGCGGGGCTTCCTCAGCGCCGAGCGCTTCGGCCAGGCGCTGCATATCTGGGAGCTCGCCGTCCATCGCGATTGGCAGGGCCAGGGCTGCGGCCGCGCGCTGGTCTCGCAGGCGATCGAACATGCCCGGCGGCAACGGCTGTCCGCCGTCACGCTGACAACCTTCCGCGACCTGCCCTGGAACGAGCCCTTCTACCGCCGGCTGGGATTCGACGCGATAGAAGGCGATGCACTGGACGAACGGCTTACCGCGGTACTTCAGCACGAACGCGAACTCGGTTTGCCGGTGCATCTGCGCTGCGCGATGCGGCTGGTGCTGGACGTGCCGCGCTCCGGCACCGAGGCCGCCCCGCCGGCGTCGCCGTAGAATCGCCGATATTCCAACCCGACGGGACTTCGTATGGCACGCTTGATCCGACCGCATCGCGCCCTGCTCGCCGCCCTGTTCGCGACCGCGGCCTGCGCCGCCATCGCGCAGGACAACAGCCCGCTGACCGACTCCCAACGTCAGGCACTCGACCGCGCCATCGGCACCCTGCGCACGCCCGCCGACCGCAACGTCGCGAGCCAATGGAGCGACGCCAAGAAAGTCGCCGAGGTGATGTGTCGCCCGCTGGCGCTGCAGGAACTCAAGCGCACCGACGCCAGGATCGACCGCGTCTTCCTCGGCGACGACACGCCGCAAAGCCTGACGCTGAAAGGCAATACCGTGCTGGAAGGAAAGGGCCAGGCCCGCGGCCGCAAGGGCTGGCGTAATTTCACGTTTACCTGTGCGCTCGACGCGGAAACGGCTCGGGCCACGGCGTTCCAGGCAACGTTCGCAGACGCCAGGTAAGGGCCCGCGCCACGGGACTACGGCGCGATCACGGGTTCCTGGTCCAGGTGCGACAAGGCATCGACGGACCAGGAGATGCCGGTCCTGACAACGCGTGCCGGGTTGCCAACCGCTACGCACGATGCGGGGATATCGCGCGTGACGATCGAACCCACGCCGATCACGCTGCCTTCCCCAATGGTCACGCCTTTGAGAATACGAACGTCGGAGCCGACCCACACCTTTTCGGCAAGCCTGACCGGTGCCGGCATATTGATCCGCCGCCCGCTTTCGATATCGAAGATCGGATGCCAGTCGCTGGTGCGGATTTCGATGTTCCACGAGAACAGGCACTACGGCCCGATTTCGATGCGACTGTGTCGTTCGACGGCGAACAGCTTCGCTTCAATGATGTTTGTCCCTTCGCCGATTTCCACCGAGACGCAGTCGCCACCGAGAATGATCTGTCCCTGGGAGTATTGAACGCCCCGTCCGATACGCGTTCGCGTCAGCTTCACCGCATTGCGGCCGGCGCGATCCACCCAGGCCTTGATGATGGCGTTCGTTACACAGCAATCTTCGTCGAACTCGATCACATTGTCGTCGCCGTGGATCTCGATGACGACATTGCTCAGGCAGGAACGCCCCATTCGAACGGTGTTTCCATTGCCGACGAATGTGATTTTTACGTTATCAAGGATGGCGTCGTCAGGATGCTCAATGCTGTTGCCTTGTCCGTCGTTCTGGAGGTCAATGCCGGTCATGCCTGGGCCTGGTCTTGAGTAGACGACATGATACTCCGTTCGCGTGCTCTGCCACATTGAATGTCTTGTACATCACAATTAAAGCGATGGCCTACCGCCGTAGGTTGACCGGTGCCAACAAAGAAGCACAATTCTCTTTTTTCTGCCAGTCGGTAAATCGACGGTCATTTTTCCTCTGCTACGATCCGGACACCACGAGAAAATCCGCCCGATCGGACACGGCCTGATACAAACAGGGGCAAACAAGCCGGATATGCCAATTGGCAGTCGGGTTGGCCAAAAAACAATTCAGATCCCTGCCGTGGCGCGAACAACGTCTGGCATAGGGACAGCAGTGTCCGTTCGTCGGCAAGCATCCACTGCAGCAAGATGGCCTCGCGACTCGCGAGTGTGCACAACGCAATAGTCAATTCTCGGAATATGTCGATCCCTTTATTGTCTTTGGTAGTGCCATTCTTTAACGAGGAAGAAGCAATTCCCGAATTCTTTCGGCGTGTCATTCCGTGCCTGGAAGCGCTCGACAGTATCGACTTTGAAATTGTGTGCATCAATGACGGAAGCACCGATCGCACGCTCGAGCGCCTGATTTCTGCCGCAGATACCGACGAGCGCGTGCGGGTCATCGACTTGTCGCGAAATTTCGGCAAGGAGGCGGCCATGTCCGCCGGGCTGGCCGAAGCGCAAGGCGACATCGTCGTACCGTTCGACGCCGACCTGCAGGATCCGCCGGAAGTCATTGGCCAGCTGGTGGCCAAATGGCGGGAGGGATATGACGTGGTACTGGCCCGACTGGTGGACCGTACGACCGATACCTTCCTCAAGCGTTTCTCGGCCTCGAACTTCTATCGGCTTCACAACAAGCTTGCCGATGTCAAGATCCCCGACAACGTCGGCGATTTCCGCTTGATGACGCGCGAGGTCACCGATGCGGTCAATTCCCTTCCGGAATCGCGCCGTTTCATGAAAGGCCTGTTCGCGTGGGTCGGATTCCGGACTGCGGTGATCCCGTACTCGCGCGACCGCAGGGTGGCCGGCACGACCAAGTTTTCGGGCTGGAAGCTATGGAACTTCGCACTGGAAGGCATCACCAGCTTCAGCAGTCTCCCGTTGCGTATCTGGACCTACTTCGGCCTGCTTGTTTCGGCATTGTCCTTCCTGTATGCGGCATACCTTGTGGTCCGCACCCTCGTGCATGGCATCGATGTACCCGGCTACGCTTCGATCTTCGTTTCGATCCTGTTTTTCAGCGGCATACAGCTGATCGGCATCGGCATCCTCGGCGAATACATCGGGCGCATCTACATGGAATCGAAACGGCGCCCGCTGTACCTGATCCGGGCGCAGTACGGCAGAAAGGTCAAGCATGCCCGGTAGTGCGACGCTGCAACGGCTGGTCAAGTACACGATCATCGGCGCTGCCGGCACCGCCGCCCACTATGTCGTTCTGATCGGGCTGATCGAATCCAGCCTGCTGGCCAGCCCCGTCGTGGCCTCTTCGGTTGGCGCAGTGGTCGGCGCGCTCATCAACTACTTCCTCAATTACAGGTTCACCTTTCAAGCCACGAGCAGCCACCGGTCCACGCTTCCCAAATTCCTCCTCATTGCAGGAGCGGGCGTAGTGCTCAACGGTGTCGTCATGGCGATACTGACGCATCTGACAAGCTGGCTCTATATCGTCAACCAGTTGATCGCCACTGCCGTGACGCTGTTGTTTACCTTCGCCGTCAACTCCGCCTGGACGTTCAAAGAAAAAAGACATGGCTAAGCTACCAAGAACGGGAGATTCATGGATTGCCGTACTGATCGGCCTGACGATCTTTTTCGCATTCAGCGGCGGAAAAATCGTCAATCCGGCCAATGTCGACTGGATCATGGCAAGCGGCGGCGACCCGATTCAGCACTACATCGGCTGGAATTTCTTCCGTCACGGCGATTTATTGCAATTCCCGATCGGGTTGAACACCAAATACGGCGAAACCATCGGCAGTTCCATCGTATTTTCCGACTCGATCCCGTTGCTGGCGATCCCGTTCAAGTATCTCCGCGCCCTGCTGACGCCGCAGTTTCAATATTTCGGCATCTGGATCGCCCTGTGTTTCGCACTTCAGGCCTTTTTTGCCTGGCGCATCCTGTCACTGTTTTCCGAGGGCATGCTCGTACGCGCCATCGGTGCCGCACTGCTGACACTATCTCCGCCAATGCTGTGGCGGCTGCTGGGGCACGAGGCACTGATCGGGCACTGGATCCTGCTGGCGGGTCTCTACCTGTATCTGCGAGGCCTTGCCACGCCCTTCCAGTGGATTGTGCTGCTGTGCGTGGCGGCGCTGGTCCACCCCTATTTGCTGGCCATGAGCCTGGGCCTCTGGACCGCGGATCGGTGGCGCGCCTGGCAGGCGCGGGAAGTGACCGCGACATCGCTGACGATGGAAATCGGTCTTGCGTTCCTGTTGCTGGCCGGCACCGCGATTTCGGTGGGCTATTTTGCGGTGCGGGGGGTCGGGTCGGAGGGATACGGGTACTACCGCTTCAACATCACGTCGCCCCTGCATCCGCTGGACATCTGGTCCATCTGGCGGCAAACGCCATATGTCGGCGGCAATTACGAAGGCTTCAGCTACCCGGGCGCGGGCATGTTTGTCCTTGCTCTGCTGGTGGCGGCCCTGCTGGCTTTCCGATGGCGGCATGTCGAGTTCGCGTGGCGCCCGGCGTTCCCGCTTATCGCAGTCTGTGCGATCTTCTATGTCTATGCGCTCTCCAATCGCATAGCGTTTGGCGGACACGAACTGATCCAGTTTCAGGTACCGGCCATTTTCGAGAAGGTCGTATCGACGTTCCGCTCCACTGGCAGATTCATCTGGCCGGTCGTCTATGCCGTGGAGATACTCTTGCTGGTGCTCCTGCTGCGGCTGTCGCCGAAACGGCTGCTGGTGCCGGCGCTCGCCGTGATCCTGCTTTTCCAGGCCACCGACCTGTTGAATGCGTCCGCCTTTTTCCGGGCCCGATGGGCGCAGCGTTGGGACAATCCGCTGAAGTCGGCGTTCTGGAACGATGTCCCGAAGCAGTACAAACGCATTGCATTCGTGCTTCCGCTGGACGGCGGCGAGCGATACGCTCCCATTGCGTTCCTGGCCTCCAATGCGCGAATGAGCATCAATGGCGGGTATTTCGCCCGCGTCGACTTCGACAAGCTGAAAGCGGTGGAAGACGAACTGCTTGCCGCCATTGAGACCGGCAATTTCAGGGAGGACACGCTCTATATCTTCAACAAGGAAACGCACTGGGACAAGGCGCGCGGCAACCTTGGGGGCAAGGGCTTCGCGGGGTATGTGGACGGGTTTCGCGTGCTGGCGCCCGCATGGCGCGGGTGTACGCAGACATGCGCGTTCCGCTCCGAAATTGCCCGTATCGATTTCAGGGACACCGCCAGCGAGCGCTATCTGAAGCGAGGCTGGTCGACGACGGCCGGCGAAGGCGGCCGCTGGACCGATGGGCACGAAGCAGCGCTGTCGATTCCGCTGGGGAGCGAATCCGCGCAGGAACTCTCGGTCCGCCTGCGTTTTGTTCCGTTCATCAAGCCGGGGCAGGAACAGCAACAAGTCATCGTCGTTGTCGCCGGGAAAGAGATCCAGCGCTGGCGGCTCACAAGGGAACAGGTCGAGACACGCGAGTTCCGCGTACCGGCCTCGCTGCTGACGTCCGCACGGGGATGCCTCGATGTCAGACTCGAGTTCCCCGACGCGCGCGCGCCGGCCGAGCTCGGTATCAGCGGCGATACGCGTGTACTGGCACTGAATGTCGATTCGATGGAGATCTATGGGCGGTAGTCGGCGGTAGAACCGTGCACGCGTCAACGCCCGACCTTTGTATTGAAACAATATGAAAGGAGACGTCAACCGTGCCCAACGCCTTACCGTATTCCACGCTGGGACAGCTGATCGCTTCCGGCATCGTGACGATCGATTACGAGAAGCTGCTGGAATCCCACTACAAGAAATGGCTGCGTCCCGGCGACGTGGTGGTCGATATCGGGGCCCATAGTGGCCGGCACCTGCGGCACTTCCTGACTTCGGTCGCCAATACGGGCCGCGTGTTCGGCTTCGAGCCGCTGCCGGATCAATACGCAAGCCTGGCCAAACGATTCGATGTCGATAACGCCAAGCTGCACAATATGGCGCTATCGAACTGCTCGGGCACGGCGGAATTCACATACGCGGAAGGCTCGCCGCAGGAAAGCGGTCTGCGCCAGCGGATCTACAACGATCCGGAATCGGCACGCCCACGCACGATCGTCGTTGCGGTCGAAAGGCTCGATACCTTCGCGGACCAACTGGAAGGGTTGAGCTTCATCAAGATCGACATTGAAGGCGCCGAAATCGATTGCCTGCAGGGCGCACGGGCCGTTCTCGACAAGTACCGGCCCTTGATCAGCGTCGAATACGGCATGCAGGGTTATAGCGTCTATGGCAACACCAGGTGGACACTGTTCGAGTTTTGCCGCGCACACGACTACGTGCTGTACGACATGTTTCTGAACCGTCTTGCCTCGCGACAGGCCTGGAACGCTGCCGTCGACAGTATCTACTGGGATTACTTCATGGTGCCGCGGGAAAAGGAGGACGCCTTTCTCTCCCGCCTTCGCCCCCAAGACAGGACGAGGCCCGATGGGTATTCCTTGATCACGTCCCAATCACTGACGATTGCGGCCGCGCCGGCTCTTACGCTTCTACAGGGATTCTCGAGCCCCGAACCGTGGGGATATTGGACCGATGGCTGGCATTCGTCCCTGCGCCTGACCCTGCCGGATCCCCCAGACAACGATCTGCTCCTCGTCATCGAGGCGCACGGCTTTGTCCACGCGCATCATCCCGAAACCGAGGCCACGGTCTCCGTCAATGGCATCGAGGTCGGCAATCTGGCGTTCGCGTTCAGCGGGCCCAAGTCGGACGCCGACATCTTCGAATTCACGGTGCCGATTCAGTTTTGCCGGGTAAACGCGCTCGTGATCGATTTCCAGATTCACAAGCCTTGTTCGCCTTCGCAATTGGGAATATCCGAAGATCCGCGGCATCTCGGCATCGGGCTCCACCAGATCTCCCTCTACGAACGACTCGGCGTGCACGATTGAGCCGATGTTTCGCTCGCCGGCGTCCACCAATGAAAAGGCCGAGCCCCGTTCACCACAGGACTCGGCCCTTCCCCCTCCCGGGGCAGCGTATCGCTGACGCTTACGCGCCTTCGCGTGCCGCGCGCTTGCGCTCGTGTTCCTTCAGGAAGCGCTTGCGCAGGCGGATGCTCTTCGGCGTGATTTCGACCAGTTCGTCGTCGGCGATGAATTCCACCGCGTATTCGAGCGTCATCTGGATCGGCGGTACCAGGCGTACCGCTTCGTCGGTGCCGGAGGCGCGTACGTTGGTCAGCTGCTTGCCCTTGATCGGATTGACGACCAGGTCGTTGTCGCGGCTGTGGATGCCGATGATCATGCCCTCGTACAGCGGGTCGCCCGGCTTGACGAACATGCGGCCGCGATCCTGCAGCTTCCACAGCGCGTAGGCCACGGCCTCGCCGTCGTCCTGCGAGATCAGCACACCGTTGTGGCGCTCGCCCAGGCCGCCCTCGCGCACCGGCGCGTAGTCGTCAAAGATGTGCGAGATCAGGCCGGTGCCGCGCGTCAGCGTCAGGAACTCGCCCTGGAAGCCGATCAGGCCGCGCGCCGGAATGCGGTATTCCAGGCGGGTGCGGCCCTTGCCGTCCGACGCCATGTCGAGCAGTTCGCCCTTGCGGCGGCCCAGCTCTTCCATCACGGCGCCCTGGTGGCCGTCCTCGACGTCCACGGTCAGCAGCTCGTACGGCTCGTGCTTGACGCCGTCGATTTCCTTGAACACCACGCGCGGGCGCGACACGGCCAGCTCGTAGCCTTCGCGGCGCATGTTTTCCAGCAGGATCGTCAGATGCAGTTCGCCGCGGCCCGACACTTCGAACACCGTGTCATCGCCGGTTTCGGCCACGCGCAGCGCGACGTTGGACTTCAGTTCGCGGTCCAGGCGCTCGCGCAGCTGGCGGCTGGTGACGAACTTGCCTTCGCGACCGGCCAACGGCGAGGTGTTGACGCAGAAGTTCATCGTCAGCGTCGGCTCGTCGACCTTGAGCATCGGCAGCGCGTCCTGCGCGTCGGGCGCGCAGACGGTGCAGCCGATACCGAGCTCCTCGATGCCGTTGATCAGCACGATGTCGCCAGCCTCGGCCTCGGGCACGATCTCGCGCTCCAGGCCGCGGAACTTCAGCACCTGGTTGATGCGGCCCTTGATCGGGTTGCCCTCGGGACCGAACTTGACGACCACGTCCTGCAGCGGACGCGCGCGGCCGCGGGAAATACGGCCGACGCCGATCTTGCCGACGTAGCTCGAGTAGTCCAGCGAGATGATCTGCAGCTGCAGCGGACCGTCCGGGTCGTCGTTACGGACCGGCACCTTGTCGAGCACAGTCTCGAACAGCGGCTTCATGTCGCCGTCGCGCACGTCCTCGGTCAGGCCGGCGTAGCCGTTCAGGCCCGAGGCGTAGATCACCGGGAAGTCGAGCTGCTCATCGGTCGCGCCCAGCTTGTCGAACAGGTCGAAGGTCTGGTTGATCACCCAGTCCGGACGGGCGCCCGGGCGGTCGATCTTGTTGATCACGACGATCGGCTTCAGGCCCAGCGCCAGCGCCTTGCGCGTGACGAAGCGGGTCTGCGGCATCGGGCCTTCGACAGCATCGACCAGCAGCAGCACGCCGTCGACCATCGACAGCACGCGCTCGACCTCGCCGCCGAAGTCGGCGTGGCCCGGGGTGTCGACGATATTGATATGGGTGCCGTTGTACTCGACCGCACAGTTCTTCGCCAGGATGGTGATCCCGCGTTCCTTTTCCAGGTCGTTCGAGTCCATCACCCGCTCCGCAACCTGCTGGTTCTCACGGAAGGTGCCTGCCTGGCGCAGGAGTTGGTCCACCAGGGTGGTCTTGCCATGATCGACGTGGGCGATGATGGCGATATTGCGGATTGCGCGGGTCATTGCGGCTCTCGCTTGCAGCTGGGCATCAAAAATTCAACCCGCCATTCTAGCATGTTGCGACGCAAAACAGCGGAGCACGGCTCGGACTGTCTTTCGCCTTGCTGCAAGGCCTTGCGGCGCACTATTTCGAAATCAGAAATGACGAATTGACGTTCTTGCTGTTCTCTCAATCGCCGCATATATTTGCCACGACAAAGATTGCATAGGCAAATGATGAACAGCACCGGCACCGGCGATACCTTGCCCTTCGATCCCGCCTCCTATCGGATTTGCGACAGCGTCGGCTATCTGATGGCGCGGGCCAAGGGCGAGGTGTCGCGCGACGTCGAGCAGGAGGTCGGCGCGCTCGATATCACGCACGCCCAGGCCTCGTGCCTCGTGATGCTGGCTCACGACCGCGCCCGTACGGTGACCGACCTGGGCCGCGAACTGAATACCGATATCGGCTCGGTCACACGCCTGATCAGCCGCATGGAGAAGCGCGGGCTGGTCGAGCGCCAACGCAGCGACGCCGACCGGCGCATCGTCGATCTGCGTGTCACGCCGGCCGGCCTGGCGCTGGTCGAGCAGTTGCCCACGATCTTCTGCCGGGTGCTGAACCGGCGCTTTCGCGGCTTCTCGGAGGCGGAGATCGCCCAGTTCCGCGACATGCTGCAACGGGTGATCGCCAACAACTCCGGATAGCGGCGCCCCCGCACTCCAATCGTCCCCGATCCATCGGCGGCCCGTGCCCTGCGGCACCGGACCGCGGCATCCGTCTTTCGTTGTCGCCAACCCATGAACCACCAACTTTCGACTTCCCGCCGCGCCGTGGCACGGCAACCGGCCCGCCGCCTCGGCACCTTCGCGCTGAGCGCGCTGGCCGCCGCCGCGCTGGCCGGCTGCGCCGCCTTCGGCAACTCGCACACCACCCAGGTCATGACCGAACCCGCACAGCTCGCCACCGCGCAGACGCTGCCCGGCCAGCATGGCCAATGGCCGTCGCAGGACTGGGTCGACCAGTTCGGCGATCCGCAACTGCGCGCACTGGTCGACGAGGCCGTGCAGAGCAGTCCGAATCTGCAGGCGGCGCTGGCGCGCGTGCAGGCCTCGCGTGCGATGGCCGATGCCACCCGCAGCTCGCTGTATCCGCATATCGACTTCGATGCGTCGCTGACGCGTCAGCGCTTCTCGGAGACCGATCTGTATGAGGGCACGCCGCGCGCCGGCTCGTGGCAGAACCTGTCGCGGATGCAGGCCGGCCTGTCCTGGGACCTCGATTTCTGGGGCAGGAACCGCTCGGCGCTGGAAGCGGCGCTGTCCGACGACCGCGCCGCCGAAGCCGAAAGCCAGGCCTCGCGGCTGCTGCTGACCACCGCGGTGGCGCGCAACTACGCGCGGCTGGCCGCGCTGTTCGCGCAGCGCGATGTGGCCGAGCGCGCGATCGCCCAGCGCGGCGACCTGACCGAGCTGTCGCGCCAGCGCCTGTCGGCCGGTCTCGACACCCAGGTCGAAACCACACAGGCGCGCGCGACGGTGGCCTCGGCCCGCACCGATCTGCAGCGGATCGACGAAGAGATCGCGCTGGCCCGCAACCAGATCGCCGCGCTGCTGGGCAAGGGTCCGGACCGTGGCCTGGCCATCCAGCGGCCGACGCTGCTGGCGCATGCGACCCCAACGCTGCCGGACAACCTGGCGATCGACCTGCTCGGCCGCCGGCCCGACCTGGTGGCGGCGCGCTGGCGCGTCGAGGCTTCGTCCAAGGACATCGACGTCGCGCGCGCCGAGTTCCTGCCCAATGTCACGCTGAGCGCCTTCGCGGGCCTCGCCTCGCTCGATCCGTCCAACCTGCTGCTCGGCATCAGCCGCCAGTTCGGCTTCGGGCCGGCGGTGCGCCTGCCGATCTTCGAGGGCGGGCGGCTGCGCGCGAACCTGAAGGGCAAGCATGCGCAATACGACCTGGCGGTGGCCAACTACAACCAGACGCTGGTCAATGCGCTGCGCGAGACCGCCGATACGGTGACCAGCATCCGCAGCGTCGATCAGCAGATCCAGACGCAGCGCGAGGCACTGGAGCTGGCCGAGCACGCCTATGCGCTGGCCACCACCCGCTACAAGGCGGGCCTGGGCACGCAGCTGACCGTGCTGAACGCCGAAAGCAATGTGCTGCAGCAGCGGCGCCTGGCCACCGATCTGCAGGCGCGGCGACTGGATCTGCAGATGGCGCTGGTCAAGGCGCTCGGCGGCGGCTATCGGCAAGCCGGCGAGCCGGGCGATTCCGGGCCGGCACAGGCCGGGGGGGCCGCGGCGCCGGCGCCCTCCTCCGCCGCGACTCGTGCCGCGGCGCACGGCTGAGGCGCCCGAGCACCAACCACCCGACATCGAAGAACAACGACAACGTCCGAACCGTTTTTAGCGACCGACATCATGAGCGACCAACAACAGAACGCGGCGACCCGCACGCAACCCTCCGACAACAACAACGGCAAGCGCAAGCGCCTGCTGCTCTCGCTGACCGCCGCCGTGGTGGTCGCGGGGCTGGCCTACGGCGGCTACTGGGCCCTGTACGCGCGGCATTTCGAGAGCACCGACGACGCCTACGTCGCGGGCAACGTGGTCCAGGTGACCCCGCTGGTGCCCGGCACGGTGGTGGCGATCGGCGCCGACGATACGCAGCTGGTCAACGCCGGCCAGCCGCTGATCCAGCTCGACCGCGCCGACAGCGAGGTCGCGCTGGCCCAGGCCGAGGCCCAGCTGGCACAGGCGGTGCGCGAGGTGCGCACGCTGTACGTCAACAACGGCTCGCTGGCGGCCAACGTGGCGCTGCGCCAGGCCGATGTCGCGCGCGCCCGCGAAGACCTGAAGCGCCGCCAGGCGATCGCCGGCTCGGGCGCGGTCTCGTCGGAAGAACTCGCACATGCGCGCACCACGCTGCAGGCGGCCGAGTCGGCGCTGCAGGCCGCGCGCGAACAGCTCGCGTCGAACAAGGCGCTGACCGACCAGACCACCGTCGAAAAGCATCCGAACGTGCAGCGCGCCGCCGCCAACGTGCGCGCCGCCTATCTGAGCTATGCGCGCTCGCAGCTGCCGGCACCGGTGACCGGCTATGTCGCCAAGCGCTCGGTGCAGGTGGGCCAGCGCGTCAACGCCGGCGCGCCGCTGATGGCGGTGGTGCCGCTCGATCAGGTCTGGGTCGACGCGAACTTCAAGGAGGTCCAGATCACGCATATGCGGATCGGCCAGCCGGTCACGCTGCATGCGGACGTCTACGGTTCCGACGTCGAATACCACGGCAAGGTGGCCGGCTTCTCGGCCGGCACCGGCTCGGCGTTCTCGCTGCTGCCGGCGCAGAACGCCACCGGCAACTGGATCAAGGTGGTGCAGCGGCTGCCGGTGCGCATCGCGCTCGATCCGCAGCAGCTGAAGGACCATCCGCTGCGCATCGGCCTGTCGATGAACGTCACCGTCGACGTGCGCAAGACCGAGGGCGCGGCGATGACGACGACGACCGCCAGCAAGCCGATGCAGACCGATGTCTATGACAAGGTCGGCCACGATGCCGATGCGCTGATCGCGCGCATCATCGCGACCAACAGCGGCCGCCAGGGCGCCGAGCCGGCGGTGTCCGCGCCGGCATCCGCGGCCCGGGCATCGACTGCCAAGCCCGCCGCCACCGCGAAAGCGACTGTGAAAGCAACCACGCACGCCTGATCATGGCCGATACGCTGACCGCCCGCGAGGGCGCCGAACCCGCGCCGGCACCGCGGCCCGCGGCCCCGGCCCGCCCCGCGCACCAGGAACCGCTGACGGGCGGCAAGCTGATCGTCGGCACGATCGCGCTGTCGCTGGCCACGTTCATGAACGTGCTCGACTCGTCGATCGCCAACGTGTCGATTCCCGCGATCTCGGGCGACCTCGGCGTGTCGCCGAACCAGGGCACCTGGGTCATCACGTCGTTCGCGGTCGCCAACGCGATCTCGGTGCCGCTGACCGGCTGGCTGACCACGCGCTTCGGCGCGGTGCGGCTGTTTGTCACGTCGATCCTGCTGTTCGTGCTGTCGTCGTGGCTGTGCGGCGTCGCGCCGAACCTGGAAGTGCTGCTGGCCGCGCGGATCCTGCAGGGTGCGGTCGCCGGGCCGATGATTCCGCTGTCGCAATCGCTGCTGCTGTCGAGCTATCCGCCGCACAAGAGCACGATGGCGCTGGCGCTATGGGGCATGACCACGCTCGTCGCGCCGATCATGGGGCCGCTGCTGGGCGGCTGGATCTCGGACAACATGACGTGGCCGTGGATCTTCTACATCAATATCCCGGTCGGCATCCTGGCGGCGTACGCGACCTGGGTCATCTATCGCGACCGCGAGACGCCCAAGCGCGTGCTGCCGATCGATACCATCGGGCTGGCGCTGCTGGTGATCTGGGTCGGCGCGATGCAGCTGATGCTGGACAAGGGCAAGGAGCTCGACTGGTTCCATTCGACCGAGATCGTCACGCTGACGGTGGTGGCGGTGGTCGGCTTCCTGTTCTTCCTCGCGTGGGAGCGCTACGAGAAGCATCCGATCGTCGATATCAGCCTGTTCAACGGCCGCAACTTCAGCGCGGGCGTGGTCGCGATCTCGGTCGCCTACGGGCTGTTCTTCGGCAATCTGGTGATCCTGCCGCTGTGGCTGCAGACCATCGTCGGCTATACCGCGACCGATGCCGGCATCGTGATGGCGCCGGTGGGCATCTTCGCGATCCTGCTGTCCCCGGTGATCGGGCGCAATCTGCCGAAGATGGACCCGCGCTGGGTCGCCACCGCGGCCTTCGTCACGTTCGGCATCGTCAGCCTGATGCGTTCGCGGTTCACGATCGACGTGGACACCACCACGCTGATGATTCCGACGCTGATCCAGGGCGCGGCGATGGCGATGTTCTTCATCCCGCTGACGTCGATCATCCTGTCGGGACAGCCGCCCGACAAGATTCCGGCGGCCTCGGGCCTGTCGAACTTCGTGCGGATCACGTTCGGCGCGATCGGCGCCTCGGTGTCGACCACCGTGTGGGAGAACCGCTCGGCGATGCACCATGCGCACCTGGTCGAACAGGCCAATCCGTACAACCCGATCTACAACGCCCAGGTCGAACACCTGATGCAGCAGGGCATGAGCCATCAGCAGGCGGTCGGCATGATCGAGCGCACCATCTCCCAACAGGCGTCGATGCTGGGCGCCAACGATATCTTCTGGATCTCGGGGGTGATGTTCTTCGCGTTGATCGTGTTCGTCTGGCTGACCAGGCCGAAGAGTGGCGGAGGCGGGTCGGCGGATGCGATGGGGGCGCATTGAGGCTCCCGGTCCTGCGCACGCCGCTTGCCCTCTCCCCGGCCCCTGTCCCGCATGCGGGACAGGGGCCGGGGAGAGCGGGCTCCGACCGGATCAGTCCGCGCCCAATCTGACCAACCGCTCCGGCCGCAGCGCGCCCTCGCGCCATCTGGCCACGCCCAGCAGCCGCGGCGGTTCGCCGCCATAGACGCGCGCCAGCGTGTCTTGCTGCGATCCCAGACCTTCGAACGCCTGTGCCGGCAGATCGCGCCCGGCGATCCGTTGTCCCTGCAGAAAACGCTGCGTCGCGGCGGCGTCGAGCGTCACCGGCACGCAGCGCTGCAGCAGCGCGTCGACCGGCGCCAGCAAGGCCGGCCGTGCCGCGTCGTCGTGCTCGCCCAGCTGTTCCAGCGTGACCGCGCCGTCCAGCGTCAGATCGCCGACCGCGGTGCGCCGCAGCGCGGTCAGATGCGCGCCGCAGCCGAGCGCCTCGCCGATGTCCTCGGCAAGCGTCCGGATATAGGTACCCTTGCTGCACGTCACGCGCATCGCGAACACCGGCGCGGCGGGCAGCTCGCAGCCGAGCAATGCGATGTCATGGATCGTCACGCGGCGCGCCGCGCGCTCGACGGTCTGCCCGGCGCGCGCGTACTCGTACAGCGGCCGGCCGTCCTTCTTCAGCGCCGAATGCATCGGCGGCACCTGCTCGATCGCACCGACGAAACGCGCCAGCGCTTCGTTCAGCGCCGCGGCATCGCTGCCGACCGGGCGTTCGGCGATCACCTCGCCTTCCGCATCGCCGGTCGAGGTCCGCTGCCCCAACCGCACCGTCGCCTCATAGGTCTTGTCGGCATCGAGCAGATCCTGTGAGAACTTGGTCGCCTCGCCGAAACACAGCGGCAGCAGCCCGGTCGCCAGCGGGTCCAGCGTGCCGGTGTGGCCCGCCTTGTTGGCGCGCAGCAGCCGCTTGGCGCGGATCAGCGCATCGTTCGACGACAACCCGAGCGGCTTGTCGAGCAGCAGCACGCCATGCACGTCGCGGCGCGACAGCCGGGGCGGACGTGGAGCGTTGGAATCGGTCATGGAAGAGGAAACGGCGGGGAGCGGTGCCTTGCTCGGGAGAACGACGACGACGCAGGACGCGCCGGCGCCGCGGACTTACTCGTCCTTGGCGCGCGTGGCGTTGGCCTGGTCGATCAGCTTCGACATCTCGATCGCGTGTTCGACCGAGGTATCGTGGACGAAGCGAAGCGTCGGCACGGTATGGATATGCAGCCGCTTGAACAGCAGCGAATGCAGGTAGCCGGCCTTCTCGTTGAGGATCGCCTCGGCGTCGGCCGGTTCGGCGCCCAGCACCGTGAAGTGGACCTTGGCGTGCGCGTAGTCGGGCGTCAGCGACACCGATTGCAGCGTGACCAGGCCCAGGCGCGGGTCGCGCAGTTCGCGCTGGATCATCTCGGCCAGATCCTTCTGGATCTGATCGGACAGGCGCAGGTTACGGGAGGAAATATTGCCTTTCTTGGCCATGCGATACGACTTTGCCAGCGGCGTCGCCGGCGAAGGCGATGGGACCGACGGCGTGGATGGGCCGGCGGCGGCGGACCGGTGAAGGCCCGCCGCCGCGGCGCGCCGCCTTACAGCGTGCGCGCGACCTCGGTGATTTCATACACTTCGAGCTGGTCGCCTTCCTGAACGTCGTTGAAGTTCTTGATCGACAGACCGCACTCGAAGCCCTGCTTGACTTCCTTGACATCGTCCTTGAAGCGCTTGAGCGAATCGAGCTCGCCCGAGAACACCACGACGTTGTTGCGCAGCACGCGCACGAAGGCGCCACGCTTGACCAGACCGTCGGTGACCATACAGCCGGCCACCGCACCGATCTTCGGCACGCGGAACACCTGGCGCACCTCGACCTGGCCGATCGTCACTTCGCGCTTCTCCGGCGCCAGCATGCCCGACATCGCCGCCTTGATCTCGTCTACCGCATCGTAAATGATGTTGTAGTAGCGGATGTCGATGCCGTTGCTCTCGGCCAGCTTGCGCGCGCCGGCGTCGGCACGCACGTTGAAGCCGATGATGACCGCCTTCGATGCCGTCGCCAGGTTGACGTCCGATTCGGTGATGCCGCCCACCGCGCCGTGCACGATCTGCACGCGCACTTCGTCGGTCGACAGTTTCTGCAGCGACTGCACCAGCGCTTCCTGCGAACCCTGCACGTCGGCCTTGACGATCAACGGCAGCGTCTGCACTTCGCCCTCGGTCATCTGCTCCAGCATGGTCTCGAGCTTGGCCGCCTGCTGCTTGGCCAGCTTGACGTCGCGGAACTTGCCCTGACGGAACAGCGCGATTTCGCGCGCCTTGCGCTCGTCGGGCAGCACCAGCACTTCCTCGCCGGCCGCCGGCACCTCGGACAGGCCCTGGATCTCGACCGGAATCGACGGGCCGGCCTCCTTGGTCGGCTTGCCGTTCTCGTCGAGCATCGCCCGGACGCGGCCGTAGGCGCTGCCTGCCAGCACGACGTCGCCACGCTTGAGCGTCCCGCTGTTGACCAGCACGGTTGCCACCGGGCCCTTGCCCTTGTCCAGCTGCGCTTCGACGACCAGGCCCTTGGCCGGCGCGTCGACCGGCGCCTTCAGCTCCAGGATTTCAGCCTGCAGCGACACCTGCTCCAGCAGTTCTTCGACGCCCGCGCCGGTCTTGGCCGACACCGGCACGAACGGCGAATCGCCGCCGTACTCTTCCGGCACGACCTGCTCGGCCACCAGTTCCTGCTTGACGCGGTCCGGGTTGGCTTCGGGCTTGTCGATCTTGTTGATCGCCACCACGATCGGCACACCGGCCGCCTTGGCGTGGGCGATCGCCTCCTTGGTCTGCGGCATCACGCCGTCATCGGCGGCCACCACCAGGATCACGATATCGGTCGCCTTGGCGCCGCGCGCACGCATCGCGGTGAAGGCCTCGTGGCCCGGCGTATCGAGGAAGGTGATCACGCCGCGATCGGTTTCCACATGGTAGGCACCGATATGCTGCGTAATGCCGCCCGCTTCGCCGGCCGCGACCTTGGTGCGGCGGATGTAGTCCAGCAGCGAGGTCTTGCCGTGGTCGACGTGACCCATCACGGTGACGACCGGCGGACGCGGCAGCTGCTCGGCGTCCGACTGGTCCTCGCCGCCTTCGATCAGCAGCGCTTCCGGATCGTCCAGCTTGGCCGCCAGCGCCTTGTGGCCCATTTCCTCGACCACGATCATCGCGGTCTCCTGGTCCAGCACCTGGTTGATGGTGACCATCTGGCCGAGCTTCATCATCTGCTTGATGACCTCGGAGGCCTTGACGGCCATCTTGTGGGCCAGGTCCGCAACCGAGATGGTCTCGGGCACATGGACCTCGCGCACCACCGGCTCGACCGGTGCCTGGAAGCCGCTGCGGTCGTCCTGCTGATGCTTGCCGCCACGGCCGCGCGGGCCGCCGCGCCAGCCGCCGACACCGCCCGACGAATCGCCGCGGGTCTTCAGGCCACCGCCCTTCTTGCGCGAACCCTCGTCCTGCCAGGTCGACGAGCCCTTGACCACCTTGCCGGTCTTCTTGTCGACCGTCGTGGCAGCCACCGCGGGCTTCTTGTCGTCCTTCTTGGCCTCGACCGTGCCGGCCGGCTTGACCGGCTTGTGCAGCGTGCCGCTCTGCTCGGCCTTCTTTTCCTCGGCCTTGCGCTCGGACGGTGCCTTCAGCACGCGCGCCGGCGCATTGAGCATCTGCTGGATCGCGCGGGCCTCGGCCTCGGCGGCCTCGCGGCGCTTGCGGGCCGCGTCCTGCTCGGCGCGCACCTTGTCGGCGGCGGCCTTGGCATCGTCGGCGGCCTTCTGCGCGGCGGCGCGTTCGGCCGCCAGACGCGTCTTGTCGTCCTCGGCCTTCTTGCGGTCCGCGTCCTCGTTGGCCTCGCTCGCGGCGCGCGTCGCCGCGGCCTCTTCCTCGGCCTTGCGGGCGGCCAGCTCGGCCTGGCGGCGCTCTTCCGCCTCCAGCGCTTCCTGGCGTGCGCGGCGCTCGGCTTCCTCGCGTTCGGCCGCCTCCTGGCGGGCCTTCAGCTCGGCTTCCTGGCGCGCCAGCAATTCGGCCTGGCGGCGTTCCTCTTCGGCGCGGCGCGCCAGCTCGGCCTGGTCGACCACCGGCTCGGACACTTCCTGGCCGTCGGCCGCGCCATCGGCGGGCGTCTCGTCGCGCTTGATCAGCACGCGCTTCTTGCGCACCTCGACCTGCACCGTGCGCGTCTTCCCGGTCGCATCCGCCTGGCGGATCTCCGAGGTTTCGCGCTTGGTCAGCGTGATCTTCTTGCGCGAGCCGTCATCGGCCTGACCGTGCGAACGCTTCAGGTAGTCCAGCAACCTGGCCTTGTCGGTCTCGGTGACCACGTCCTCAGGCTTGGACTTGCCCACCCCAGCTGCCTGCAATTGTTCCAGCAGGGCAGCTGCGCTGCGACTCAGTTCTGCGGCCAGTTGGGCAACTGTTGTGCTTGCCATTCAAACCCTTTCAATGCTCGGTTTCTACGTCGGGACAGTCTTGTGCGGAAAGCGCGCTCTATGCGAACGTGTCCCTCAGTTGAACCAGTGTTCCCGTGCTTTCATGATCAGCGCCTTGGCTTCTTCTTCGCTGACCCCGGTCATCTCGACCAGTTCGTCGACCGCCAGTTCGGCGAGGTCGTCACGCGTGTGGATGTCGCCCTCGGCGAGCTTGCCGATCAGCTCCGGCGTCAGGCCGTCCAGCGAGCGCAGATCCTGCGACACCGACTCGACCTTCTCTTCGCGGGCCAGCTCCATCGTCAGCAGCGCATCGCGGGCGCGATTGCGCAGCTCGTTGACGGTGTCCTCGTCGAAGGCCTCGATCTCCATCATCTCGCTGATCGGCACGTAGGCGACTTCCTCGAGCGAGGAGAAGCCTTCCTCGATCAGGATGTCGGCCACTTCCTGGTCCACGTCCAGCTTGGACATGAACAGGCGCCGCACCACTTCGCTTTCCTCGGCCTGCTTCTGCGCCGATTCTTCCTGCGTCATGATGTTGATCTGCCAGCCGGTCAGCTCGGACGCCAGGCGCACGTTCTGTCCGCTGCGGCCGATCGCGACGGCGAGGTTTTCCTCGTCGACCACGACATCCATGCTGTGCTTCTCTTCATCGACGACGATCGACTGCACTTGCGCCGGCGCCAGCGCGCCGATCACGAACTGCGCCGGATCTTCCGACCACAGCACGATGTCGACCGCTTCGCCGCCGATCTCGTTGCGCACCGCGGTGACGCGGGTGCCGCGCACGCCGACGCAGGTGCCGATCGGATCGATGCGCTTGTCGTGCGCCACCACCGCGATCTTCGCGCGCACGCCCGGGTCGCGGGCGGCGGCCTTGATCTCCAGCAGGCCCTGCTCCATCTCGGGCACTTCGTTCTCGAACAGCTTGATCAGGAACTGCGGCGAGGTGCGCGACAGCTCGATCTGCGGGCCACGCGCGGTGCGGTCCACATTCAGGATATACGCTCGAACGCGATCGCCGGTACGCAGATTTTCCTTCGGAATGATCTGATCGCGCGCCAGCAACGCCTCGACACGGCCGGACTCGACGATCAGGCCCTTCTTGTCGGCGCGCTTGACCGTGCCGGTCATGATCTTCTCGCCACGCTCCAGGTAATCGTTGAGGATCTGCTCGCGCTCGGCGTCGCGGATCTTCTGCAGGATCACCTGCTTGGCGGCCTGCGCGCCGATGCGGCCGAATTCGACCGATTCGATCTGCTCCTCGACGAATTCGCCCAGTTCGATATTGGCATCCTGCTCACGGGCTTCGAACAGCAAGATCTGCTTGTCCGGCTCCTGCAGGCCCTGCTCGTCGGGCACCACCAGCCAGCGGCGGAAAGTCTCGTGCTCGCCGGATTCCCGATCGATGTGCACACGGATATCGACGTCTTCCTCGAAACGCTTCTTGGTGGCCGAAGCGAGAGCCGCTTCGAGCGCACCGAATACCACATCCTTGTCGACGTTCTTCTCGCGCGCAAGCGCATCGACGAGCAACAGAACTTCGCGGCTCATTGCTTGTTCCCTTTTCTCTGATTTCCTTTGAAGTCGATTACCGGCACCAGGCGCGCCTTGTCGACATCGGATACGGTAAATTCCAGCAGCGCCGGGCCATCCTTGCCCTCGAATTCCAGGCCGATCTTCTCGGCGCCGGGCTCGCCGGTGGGCGGCTGCAGGATGCCGACGAAGTTCTTGCGGCCGTCGATCGGCAGGCGCAGCGTCACGCGCGCCTCCTCGCCGGCAAAGCGAACATAGTCGGCCAGTTTTTTCAGCGGACGGTCCAGTCCCGGAGAGGAGACCTCGAGCCGTTCGTAATCGACGTTCTCGACGGTCAGCACATGAGTCAGCTGGCGGCTGACCTTCTCGCAATCCTCGATGGCAATGCCGGTGTCAGGCTGATCGATATAGACGCGCAGCAACCCGCCTGGGGCGCGTTCGAGTTCGACCAGCTCATACCCCATGCCGGTCAATGTGGTTTCGATCAAATCTGCCAGATGCACTGTCGTTCCGAAAAATGGCCATCAAACTACCGGGCGAGGCCGCGGCGAATGGCCGGCTGCCTGCCGTCATCTCCGGCGGAGCCCCACATCGCGATTTTCCGCGTGTTCGGACGATCGGACGAACCAAAAAAAAATGGGCGGAACGCCCATCATTCGCCCATCCCCTTGGAGGATGACTTTTTGAATAGACTCGCATTATACGCGCTAGGGCCACAAAAGGCAAAGCCGAGCGAAGTGGGCACGGAATGTGCCCGCCCTCGCCCCGTTGCGCCTCGCGGCCGGGCGCGCCTGCGCCTCAGCGTTTGCCGCCGCGCGGGCGTCCGCGGCCGGGACCGCTCGGCTTGCCAGCCTTGGGCATCACATTGCCGTTGGGTTCGCCGCCGCGCCGCTGCGCCCGTCCCTGGCCCTGGCCGCCCTGTCCCTGCGCGCCGCGCGCGCCGCCACGCGGACCGCCGCGGCCGCTGCCGGCCGGGCCGCGCATGCCGGGTTGCTGCGGCATGCTGACGCCGGCCGCGAACCTGCCGGTGTGCGAGGTCAGCAGCGTCGGCGCGGTGATATAGCCCATCGACGTCTGCATCGGATCGGGCTGGCCGCGATTGGCGCCGCCGCGGCCGCCTTCCTTGTTGAAGCGCGGCAGGCCGTCCATGCCGGTCGCCATCGGACGGCCCTCGATCGCGGCCTGCTCGCGCTGCTTGCGGCCGCCGACCTTGGTCGCCCCCTTCGGCGCGCCGGCCTGCTTGGCCGGCGCCTTCAGGCCGATCGCGGCCATCATCGCGCGCACCTCCTCGGGCTCGAGCTCCTGCCAGCGGCCGCGTTTCAGGCCGCGCGGCAGCAGGAACTGGCCATAGCGGGTGCGGATCAGCCGCGACACGGTCAGGCCGACCGCCTCGAACATGCGGCGCACCTCGCGGTTGCGGCCTTCGGTCAGCGCCACGTGGTACCAGTGGTTGACGCCCTCCCCGCCACCGTCGACGATGCGCAGGAAGTTGGCCTGGCCATCGTCGAGCTGGATGCCGTGCAGCAAACGCTGACGATCCGCTTCGGCCAGTTCGCCCAGCGTGCGCACCGCGTATTCGCGCTCGACGCCGTAACGCGGATGCATGAAGCGGTTGGCGATGTCGCCGGACGTCGTGAAGATCAGCAGCCCTTCGGTATTGAAGTCCAGCCGGCCCACGGCGACCCATTTGGCGGTCTTCAGGCGCGGCAGGCTGTCGAACACGGTCGGACGGCCTTCCGGATCCGACTGGCTGACGATCTCGCCGGCCGGCTTGTGATACAGCAGCACGCGCGGGGGCTTGGTGGTCACACGGCGATGGATCAGCTTGCCGTTGACGCGGACCTGGTCGGTCGGCAGGATGCGCTGCCCGATATGCGCGGGCAGGCCGTTGACCGACACCCGGCCCTGCAGGATCAGCTCTTCCATTTCGCGGCGCGACCCAAGGCCGCCTTCGGCCAGCACCTTGTGCAGCTTCGGCGCGTCGTCCTCGGCGGACAGCTCGCGCACCGGCTTGGCCTTGCGCGCCGGGCCCGCGGCGCCGCCGTCGGCGTCGTACTGGCCCGAGATCACGAAGCGGAACAGGTCCTCGGCCGCGGCGCTCTTGTCGCCCTTCGCGGCCGGCCTGGCACCGCCCTTTTCCGCCGCCGGCGCGGCCGGCTTGCCGGCGCCCTTGGCCGGCCGGGCCGCGCTCTTGCCGCCCTTGCGCTTGCCGGCCGGACGGGGCTGGCCGTTATTGCCGCCCTCGCCTTCCGGGCGCGCGCCTTCTGCCCTCGCGCCGGCTTGCTGACCGGCATTCTGGCCGCCGCCCTGGGCGGCGTTGCCGCGGCCGCGGCGCTTGCCGGCATTCTCGCGCGGCGCCTCGCCTTCAGTGGGCTTGGCGCGGCGGCTGCGTCCGCCCCGCGATCCGGGCGCGGGCGCAGCCGTGGCGCCACCCTCGGGCGCCGCCGCGCCGGCTTCGCCTGCCACGGCGTCGGCGGCATCGCGATCCTGCGCGGCCTGGCGGCGCGAGGCCACCAGATTGCGCAGCCCGCGGCGCAGGCCCTTGCGGCGCGGCGCGGCGCCCTCGGCAGGCGTCTCGGCCTCGCGCACGTCTTGATCGATAGAGTCGGACAAAGTATTCACACTCGCTTGTTGCATCTGGTGTTAGTTCGGGACGCGTGCGCCTTGCTCGTCGGCATCGCGTTCATCGAGTTGGGGCGCGTCGGCGTCGGCCTGGTCGGCTGTCTCGCCGGCAGCGTCAGCAGCGTCGGCGGCTTCCGCGGCAGCGTCGCCGGTATCTTCGGCGGCCGCCGCGGCGCGCATCTCCGCGGATTCGGCAGGTATTTCCGGTTCGGCCGGTTCGTCGGTATCGGCCTGCGGCGGCATCTCGTCTGCCTGTTCCGCAACATCGACCTCATCTACCGCAGCGGCCGCGGCAGCATCGACGCCATCCGCCTGTGCCACCCCTTCCGGCGCCGCGGCGAAGGTTTCCTCATCGGCGCCGGCCGCCGTGGCGACCTCGTCGAAGTCGATCGCGCCCTGATTCAGCAGCGCTTCCTGGACCTGCGCCTGCGGATCCTCCAGCGGCGGCAATTCATCCAGCGTACGCAGCCCGAGGTCGTCGAGGAACGTCTTGGTGGTCGCGTACAGCGCCGGCTTGCCGGGCACGTCGCGATGGCCGATCACCTCGATCCAGCTGCGATCCTCGAGCTTCTTGATGACCTCGGTGCTGACCGTGACGCCGCGGATTTCCTCGATATCGCCGCGTGTGACCGGCTGGCGATAGGCGATGATGGCCAGCGTTTCCATCACCGCGCGCGAATATTTGGGCGGCTTCTCGGGATTGAGCCGGTCCAGGTATTCGCGCATCGCCGGACGGCTCTGGAAGCGCCAGCCGCTCGCCAGCGCCACCAGTTCGACCCCGCGCGGCTCCCAGTCCTTGCGCAGCTCCTCCAGCAGAACACGGATCGTGTCGGCGCCGACGTCGTCGGCGAACAAGCGGCGCAGATCGGCGACGCGCAGCGGCTCCTGCGCGCAGATCAGCGCCGTCTCGAGGACGATTTTCGCCTCTTGGGTATTCATGTTGTGGTGTGCGGCCTGTCTTTGCATCTGCGTCCGTGACACCCGGACGCGCTGGAGATTGGTCGATTCAGCGGCGCGCGTTCCGCTTCAGGGACGCCTGCCGCCATTCATCGCGCAGCCGACCGGGATGCTTGCCGCATCGGGTCCGCGCGCTTCTCATCGGTGCATCGATTGCCGGTCCGTTCCGGCAGAAGATCGTCCGCCCGTCTCCCGATATCGGTCGGCGGAAGGACCAGCGTGTCGCGCCGTCTCCCCTGTTGCGGCCGACACGCCCGGACAGCCGCGACCGTCCGGAATGCGAGACAACTTGGTCATGGCCTGGCGTGCAGCCTGTCGGGCCCCTCGCTGCCACGCCGCTGGCCGGTATTCTTGGCCGATGTCGACATCGGATGTTCTAGCCGGACAGTGCGGGGAGGGAGATGGGTATGGATACCCATGAGTGCCTTGACAGACGCCTGGATCAAGCGCGACCGGGCGACCACGACACCTGCGCGAAAGCGGCCCGGTCGCGGTGGCTTCCCGCGATTGTATGGCATTCCCGCGCCGGCCTGCAACCGCGGGCTTGGCAGCCGCGCGGCGGCCCGCCGTCACAAGGTCAGGCAGAAGCCGTGCGCGGCCAGCGTTTCGGGCAGCATCGCGGCCCGCGCGAGACCGGCCGCACCGAACAGTGCGACCGCCGCGCCGATGCCGCGGCGGACCCACGGCCGGCGCGCCAGCACGCGCAAGCCGGCCGACAGGCTGGACAGCATCAGCAGATTGGGCAGCGTGCCCAGGCCGAAGGCCAGCATCACCAGCGCGCCCGACGCGGCGCTGCCCGCCAGCAAGGCCAGCGCGAGCGCGGCGTAGACCATGCCGCACGGCACCAGCCCCCAGGCCAGTCCGGCGGCGTAGCGGCGCAGCAGGCGCCGGGCGCCGCGCGGGGCCGCGCCGGCTTCCTTGCGTGCGATGGTTCTTCCGCCCCAGCGCGCCCAGCTTGCCGCAAGCCGCCGTGCCAGGGCCTCGACGCCGGGAACGCGTCCGGCCAGCCGCGCGCCGCCCAACGCCCACAGCCCGGCCAGCAGCAGGCTCGCGCTGCCGGCCGCGAACAGCGCGCGCTGCACCGGCAGATACTGCACCTTCCACGCGGCCGCGCCGGCCGCGCCGAGCAAGGCGCCGAGCACCGCATAGGCGCTCAGGCGGCCGGCATGCAGGACCAGCAGTTCGCGGACCCACGCCGCGCGGCTGCGGTACAGCGCCACCGGCGCGGCTTGCCTCGCATCGTTGCCCTCGAGTACCAGCGCAATGCCGCCGCACATCGCCGCACAGTGGACGCCGCCCAACAGTGCCAGCAGAAACACGCTTGCCAGTACGCCGATCGCCATCTCACGCTCCCCTCGACGGGATGCCGCACGGTAGAATGCCCGGACGCTTCACGTCCATCGCCATGCCGATGGCAACTCCCTCCCTTCGCGCGGATTCCAATTGCTGAACGCCATTCCCCTGAACGACCAATCGACCCGCTGCTCCACCTGCTCGCTGGGACAGCTGTGCCTGCCGGTCGGCATGTCGGCGCAGGACGTCGAAAAGATGGACACGCTGGTGCAGGAGCGCGTGCGCGTGCGCAAGGGCGAATCGCTGTATCGCCTCGGCGATCCACTGGACGCGGTCTATGCGATCCGCTTCGGCACGCTGAAGACGCACGTGACGATGGAAGACGGCCGCGCGCAGATCACGGGCTTTCACCTGCCCGGCGAAGTGGTCGGTTTCGATGGACTGACCGAGATGCGGCATGCGTCGGACGCGACCGCGCTCGAAGACACCGAGGTCTGCGTGGTCCGCTACAACGAGATCCAGACGCTGTCGGCCTCGCTGCCTTCGCTGCAGCACCAGTTCATGCGGCTGATGAGCCGCGAAATCACGCAGGACCAGATGATGCTGATCACGCTGGGCTCGATGCGCGCCGAGGAGCGGCTCGCCGGCTTTCTGATCAGCCTGTCCGAACGCCTGTCGGCACGCGGCTATTCGCCGTCCGAGTTCGTGCTGCGGATGAGCCGCGAGGAAATCGGCAGCTATCTGGGCCTGAAGCTCGAGACCGTCAGCCGGCTGTTCTCGCGCTTCGCCGAAGCGGGCCTGATCCAGATCCGCCAGCGCCATGTGAAGCTGGTCGACATGGACGGCATCCGTCAGCTGCTGGGCAAGACCGCCTGCTGATCCCGGCCCGGCGGTGGCCGCGGTGGCGCCCGCGGCAGCCGTTCCCCGCATTGCCACCGCGCTACTCCAGTTCGTCGGCCGCCGACATCGGCGACGACATCGGCGCCAGCATCGACGCCGGCAGCATGCACACCGTCAGTGCGCTGGACAGCGCGCACACCGCCCACGCCAGGCCGAAGCCGAGCGTATAGACCGCGCCGTGCGACAGCTCGAGTGGCCGGCCGAAGATCCGCAGATCGCGCGGATCGATCAGCGAGAACACCAGCACGAAGGCCATGGCCGCGCCGACGAAGGCGGGCCACAGCACCCAGATCAGCCAGCGCGCCTTCATGGCCGTGCCACCGATCGGGGATCGACCGCGTCGCGCGAGTCCTGCGTGGCAGCCGAAGCCGCCACCGCCGCCGGCGTCGCCGCCTGCCGGACCAGCAGCCCCTGACGCACCACGCCGTCGACGATCGGCCGGTCCGCGTGCTGCATCGCGACCCAGATCGTCACCGCACAGCCGATCATCGCCAGCGCCGGGCCACTGATCAGCAGCCACGGCCACGGCTCCTTCCACCATGGTTTGCATTGGGACATGTCGATGCCTCGTTACGGTTGGTCGGGAACGAAAAAGCGGGTGGACTGCCGCACTTGCACACGGTCGGCTGCAAGCCCGGCCCCGGACTCTGCGGGCGAGCCGCTGACCACGATATCGACCACATGGGTGCCCGACGCGGCCTGCTCCAGCGGCACGCGCAGCCGCAGCGGCAGCAGCCGGTTCGATGTGGGCGCGAGGTGGCCGGCACCGCGCTCGTATTCGACGGACAGGCCCGGCAGACCGGGGCTTTCCGCCGCGATGGCGACATCCATCTCGCCCTCGGTGGTATTGATCAGCTGCAGCCGGTAGACGTTTTCGATCCAGCGCCCGTCGACTTCGCGCGCCAGCGCCTGCCGGTCGCGGATGATGTCCACCTTCAGCGGCGTGCGCACGGCCACCGACCAGACGAAGCCGCCGGCCAGCGCCAGCCACAGCACCGCATACAACACGATGCGCGGGCGGACCACGCGGCGGCGCGCATTGGCCGCGGACAGCGCGCGCCGCATCGCGTTCTCGGAGGTGTAGCGAATCAGCCCGCGCGGATAACGCATCTTGTCCATGACCTGATTGCAGGCATCGATGCAGGCCCCGCAGCCGATGCACTCGTACTGCAGCCCGTCGCGGATGTCGATGCCGGTCGGGCAGACCTGCACGCAGATGCTGCAGTCCACGCAGTCGCCGATGCCGAGCGCGCGCGGGTCGGCCTTGCGCGAGCGCGAGCCGCGCGGCTCGCCGCGCCGCGTGTCGTAGGTGACCACATAGGTGTCCTTGTCGACCATCACGCTCTGGAACCGCGCATACGGGCACATGTACTTGCAGACCTGCTCGCGCATGAAGCCGGCATTGCCCCAGGTGGCGAACGCGTAGAAGCCGATCCAGAACGTTTCCCACGGCCCGGTGGACAGGTTCAGCACCGCCCGGCCCAGCGCATCGATCGGCGAGAAATAGCCGACGAAGGTAAAGCCGGTCCACAGGGCGATCGCGATCCACAGCAGATGCTTGGTCGCCTTCAGGCGCAGCTTGCGCGGGCCCCAGCGTTCGCCGTCGAGCCGGATGCGGGCGATGCGGTCGCCCTCGACCTTGCGCTCGATCCACAGGAAGATCTCGGTGTAGACGGTCTGCGGACAGGCATAGCCGCAGAACAGCCGTCCGGCGATCGCGGTGAACAGGAACAGCGACAGCGCCGAGATCACCAGCAGCACGGCCAGATAGATCACGTCCTGCGGCCACAGCACCAGGCCGAACAGATAGAACTTGCGTGCGCCCAGGTCGAACAGCACCGCCTGGCGGCCGTTCCATTGCAGCCACGGCGTACCGTAGAACACCAGCTGCGTGGCCAGCACCATGGCGATGCGCCAGCTGGCGAACGCGCCGGTCACGGCGCGCGGATAGATCTTGCGCCGAACCTCGTACAGCGAGGCCTCGGTCGGGTCGATGCCTGGCGCGTTCATGGCTGCCCCTGCACAGTCCGCATGCGAAACCGGTTGCCGCGAGCGATGTCCATCACTGCCCCGCGGCCGCCATCGTGCCGCTGTCCGCCGACAATCCCCACACATACGCGGTCAGCATGCGGATGCGCTCGGGCGTCAGGATGTCCTCGTGCGCCGGCATCCGGTTGTCGTGGCCCTGCAGGATCGCCTTGACGATATTCGCCTCGGCGCTGCCGTGCAGCCACACCTTGTCGGTCAGGTCGGGCGCGCCGAGCGCCTGGTTGCCCTTGCCCGTGCCGCCGTGGCAGGCGACGCAGGTCGACTTGAAGACCGGTTCGCCGCGCGCCGCGCGGATCGGGTTGAACGCCAGCCCCGACAGCGATCGCACGTATTGCGCGACATCGCCGGCGCCCTTCTCGTCGATGACGGCGGCGAACGACGGCATCACGCCATGGCGCCCCTTGGCGATGCTCTGCATGATCGTGGCCGGATCGCCGCCATGGAGCCAGTCGCGGTCGGTCAGGTCGGGAAAGCCGCGGCTGCCGCGTGCATCGGACCCATGGCACTGCGCGCAGTAGTTCAGGAACAGCCGCTGGCCGATCTCGCGCGCCTCGGGATCGGCGGCCACCTGTTCGATCTTCAGGTCCATGTACTTGCCGTACACCGCCTGCTGGCCACGCAGCGCGGCCTGTCGCTGTTCCGCCAGCTCGCCCTGGCTGGTGAAGCCGAGCACGCCGCGATACGCGCCGAGGCCCGGATAGAGCACCAGATAGCCGAGCGCGAACACGCAGCTCAGCAGGAACATCCACATCCACCAGCGCGGCAGCGGGTTGTTCAGTTCGCGCAGATCGTCGTCCCAGACATGGCCGGTATCCTGCGCCGGCGCACCGGCAGCAGGGCTCGTTGTGGTGGCGCCCTTGGCGACGCGCGTCTGCGAGAACAGCAGCCAGACGCACCAGACGATGCCGCCCAGCGCAATCGCGCCGATGTAGTAGCCCCAGAAATCGGAAATAAAGTCGCTCATGACATCAATGTCCCTGCTCGATGGCGTGCGCGCGCGCGGCGTCGCGCGGCACGGCCCTGCTGCCGTCGATGTTGTCGCCGATGGTGCCGCCGATGGTGTTCTCGCCGCCGCCCTCGTCGGGCAGCGCGAACGGCAGCCAGGCGGCTTCCCGATTGGCATGGCGCCGGCCGCCGGACCAAGCCCAGCAGACGATGCCGACAAAGACGACGAGGAAGATCAGCGTGGAAAACGCGGTCAAGGTCGCCATGGTCACTGGCTCCCGCTGCGCGCGCCCGCTGCCATGCGGGGGGCCGCGCTGCCGTCCGTCTTGCGGTCCGCGCCGGCGACATCGATGCCGACGGCGCGCCGATTGGTGCCAAGGCCCTGCAGATACGCCACCAGCGCGTCCTCCTCGGTCTTGCCCTTCAGCGCGTCGGGCGCGCCGTCGATATCGGCCTCGCTGTATGGCACGCCGAGCGTGCGCAGCGTCCGCATGCGCTGGCCAATGTCGTCGGTCGGCAGCGCGGTCCTGGCCAGCCACGGATACGAAGGCATCACCGACTCGGGCACGACGTCGCGCGGATTGCGCAGATGGATGCGCTGCCAGTCGTCCGAGTAGCGCCCACCGACGCGCGCCAGGTCGGGGCCAGTCCGCTTGGAGCCCCACAGGAACGGATGGTCGTAGACCGACTCGCCGGCGGTCGAGTAAGGGCCGTAGCGCTCGACCTCGGCCTGCAGCGTGCGCACCTGCTGCGAATGGCAGCCGACGCAGCCCTCGCGGATATAGATGTCGCGCCCCATCAGGCGCAGCGGCGAGTAAGGGACGATGCCCGGATCGGGCTGCGTAGTCGAATGCTGGAAGAACAGCGGCAGGATCTGCACGAAGCCGGCGATGCTGACCACCACGATGGTGCAGACGATCAGCCAGCCGATGTTCTTCTCCAGCGTCTCGTGCGAAAGGAAGCGTCGTTGTTGGGACATGATGGAATCCGGATGACGTTCAGGCTGCGGGGGCGGTCGCGGTCACGGCGGCCGCGGCACTGGCGCTCGCCGGAATCACCGCATCGAAGGCGCGGCGGCCGGCGATGGTGCGCGCGACGTTCCACGCCATCAGCAGCATGCCGGCGAGGAAGCACAGGCCGCCCAGCAGACGGATCAGGTAGAACGGCGTCTTGGCCTTGACCGCTTCGACGAATGCATAGGTCAGCGCGCCGTCCGGCTGCGTGGCACGCCACATCAGCCCTTCCATCACGCCGGCGATCCACATCGAGGCGATATAGAGCACCACGCCGATGGTCGCGATCCAGAAGTGCCATTCGATCAGGCGCGTGCTGTACATCTTCTGCTGGCCGAACAGGCGCGGCACCAGGTAGTACAGCGAGCCGATCGTGATCATCGCGACCCAGCCCAGCGCGCCCGAATGCACGTGGCCGATGGTCCAGTCGGTGTAGTGCGACAGCGCGTTGACCGTCTTGATCGACATCATCGAGCCCTCGAAGGTCGCCATGCCGTAGAAGGACAGCGCCACCACCAGGAACTTCAGGATCGGATCGGTACGCAGCTTGTGCCAGGCCCCGGACATCGTCATGATCCCGTTGATCATGCCGCCCCACGACGGCGCCAGCAGGATCAGCGAGAACACCATGCCGAGCGACTGCGCCCAGTCGGGCAGCGCGGTGTATTGCAGATGATGCGGACCGGCCCACATATAGGTGAAGTTCAGCGCCCAGAAATGGACGATCGACAGCCGGTACGAATAGATCGGGCGCTCGGCCTGCTTCGGAATGAAGTAGTACATCATGCCGAGGAAGCTGGTGGTCAGGAAGAAGCCGACCGCGTTATGGCCGTACCACCACTGCACCATCGCATCCTGCACGCCGGCATAGGCGGAATACGACTTCCACAGCGATGCCGGCAGCTCGATGTTGTTGACGATATGCAGGATCGCGATCGTCAGGATGTAGGCGCCGAAGAACCAGTTGGCCACGTAGATGTGGCGGGTCTTGCGCCGGACGATAGTGCCGAAGAACACGATCGCGTAGGCGACCCATACCGCCGCGATCAGCAGGTCGATCGGCCATTCCAGCTCGGCGTATTCCTTCGACGTCGTGATGCCCAGCGGCAGCGTGATCGCGGCGGCCACGATCACGACCTGCCACCCCCAGAAGGTAAAGGCCGCCAGCGGCCCGGCAAACAGCCGCGTCTGGCAGGTGCGCTGCACCACGTAATACGACGTGGCGAACAGCGCGCTGCCGCCGAAGGCGAAGATCACCGCATTGGTATGCAGCGGGCGCAGCCGTCCGAACGACAGCCACGGCGTGTCGAAATTGAGTTCGGGCCAGATCAGTTGCGCGGCGAGCAGCACGCCGACCGCCATGCCGACGATGCCCCATACCACGGTCATGACGGCGAATTGCCTCACGACGTGATAGTTGAAGGTGTCGGCGGCGCGCGTGCGCGTGGCCGTGCCGGTCAGGCCGGCGGCGGTGACGTCCATTCAGACCCCCAAGGATGGATATGGAATTTGAAATCGATGGGGTCAATGTAGAGCGGCTCGTGCGGCGCGCCCTTGATCCGGATCAAGCGCCGTGCAGATGCACCGCGCCGCGGGGAACCTCAGCGGGGATTCACGCAACGGCCAGCGCGGCGGTGCGGCCGCGGCGCGGCGCCCGCCCGCGCATCAGGACGATCGTTGTCGAGCAGGATCGCCTGCCCGGGCCGCTCGAGATCGTCGTATTGGCCGGCGCGCAGCGCCCACCACAACGCGGCAGCGATCAGCAGGACCAGCGCGAGGCTCATCGGCACCAGCAGGAACAGCGTATCCATCACCGCGTGTCCATCGCTAGCGCCCCCTGGGCACGCGCAGCAGGCGCCAGGCATTGGCGACCACCAGCAGCGAGGACAGCGACATGCCGAGCCCCGCCATCCATGCGGTGACATGCCCGCTGGCGGCCAGCGGAATGGCCACCACGTTGTAGGCGAAGGCCCAGCCGAGGTTCTGCCGGATCACCGCCCGCGTGCGGCGCGCGATCGCCAGCGCGGTGGCGACGTCGGCGATGCCGTCGTGGGTCAGCACCGCGTCGGCGCCGACCTGCGCCAGCGGCGCGCCGCTGCCCAGCGCGATCGACACCTGCGCCTGCGCCAGCACCGGCGCATCGTTGATGCCGTCGCCGATGGCCAGCACCACCGCGCCATCGCGCTGCAGGGCGCTCACGTAGTCGCGCTTGCCTTCGGGACTGACGCGCCCGTGCGCGGCCTCGATGCCGAAATGGCGGGCCCACCAGCGCACTGTCGGCTGGCTGTCTCCGGAAACCAGATGGCAGCGCAGCCCCAACGCCCGCAGGCGTGCCCGCAGATCGGCGGCCTGCGGGCGTTCGGTGTCCGACAGCACGAACACCGCAAGCAGTCCGCCCTCGTCGCCGAGCCACACCGGCGAGGCGCCGTCGTGCAGATGGCGGCGCAACGCGTCGAGGGCCGCCTCGTCGCCGGCGGCGTCATCCAGAGAACCCGCGGACCGCGACAGTGCGTCGACGAAGTCGCGGCGGCCGATCCGTATCAGGCGGCCGTCGAGCCGCGCCTCCACGCCCTGCCCCGGACGATTGCGCGATGGCGTCAGTTGTTGTTCGCCGCTCGTCTGCACGGTGGCGCGGCCAACGACATCGCTCGCGCTCGCCGCATGTTCGGCCGCGGCCACCAACGCCCTCGCCACCGGATGCTCGCCGCCGCGGCACAGCGCACCGGCCAGCGCAAGGCAGTCGGACTGCGCCAGGGCGCCCAGCGCAATGACGTTGGCAACGGCGAAGCGCCCTTCGGTCAGCGTGCCGGTCTTGTCCAGCACGACATCGGTGACACCGGCAAGCGTTTCCAGCGCATGGCCGCGCGTCAGCAGCACGCCGCGCCGCGACAACGCCGCGCCGGCGGCCGCCAGGGCCGCGGGCGTCGCCAGCGACAGCGCGCAGGGGCAGCTGACCACCAGCACGGCGACGGTCACCATCAGCGCGCGCTCCGGGGCGATGGCCCACCACAGCAGGCCCACGGCCACCGCAATGGCCAGCAGCGCCGCCACGAACCATGCCGCCACGCGATCGGCGACCACCGCGAGGCGCGGCTTGTCGGTCAGCGCGCGTTCGAGCAGCGCGACGATTTCGGCCAGCCGCGTGCCGGCCCCGACGCGGCGCACTTCGATCACCAGCGCACTGCTGGCGTTGTAGCAGCCCGCCAGCACCGCTTGCCCCGGCCCACGCGGCACCGGCCGGCTTTCGCCGCTG
This sequence comes from Cupriavidus gilardii, assembly GCF_013347325.1. Taxonomy (NCBI): domain Bacteria; kingdom Pseudomonadati; phylum Pseudomonadota; class Betaproteobacteria; order Burkholderiales; family Burkholderiaceae; genus Cupriavidus; species Cupriavidus gilardii. Next base: position 1,875,567 of record NZ_CP054626.1, read on the forward strand.
AGCATCGATTCGTCCAGATCGCTGGTGCCCTCGACGATCTCGCCATCGGCCGGCACGATCTCGCCGGCGCGCACGCGCACGCGGTCTCCCGGCGCCAGCCGCGCGACCGGCACGCGCCGCACCGTGCCGTCGGGAAAGCACTGCTCGCAGGTGGCCGGCAGCTGCCGCGCCAGCATCTCGGCGCCGCTGCGCGAGGCCTGCCGCACGCGCAGTTCGAGATAGCGCGCCAGCAGCAGCAAGGCGACGAACATCGTCACCGAGTCGTAGTAGACCTCGCCGCTGCCGCGCACGGTGGCAAGCAGGCTGGCGCCAAAGGCCGCCGCCAGCCCCAGCGCCACCGGCACGTCCATGCCGACATGGCGCTGGCGCAGGCTGCGCCAGGCACCCGCGAAGATCGGCGCCGCGCTGTAGACGATCACCGGCAGCGTCAGCGCGAGGCTCGCCCATTGCAGCAGCCGCAGGTGCGCCGCGGCGATCGTGCCCTCGTGCGTATAGACGGGCCACGCGTACATCATCACCTGCATCATGCCGAGCATGGCCACCGCCAGCCGCATCAGCAGGCCGCGCCGGGCCGCGCTGTCCCGGCGGTCCGCCGCGGAGAACTCGAACGGCCACGCGGTGTAACCGATATCGGCAAGCGCGCCGAGCAGCCCCGCGACGGTCAGCGCGCCGCCGCGCCAGCGCACCAGCACACGGCGCGTGGCCAGATTGGCGACCGCGGACTCGACGCCGGGCAGCTGCGCCAGCTTCTGCTCGATCAGCCAGGCGCAGGCAGCACAGCGGATATTCTCGGGCGCCAGCGTGATTTCGAAGCGGTCCTGCGCCGCTTCGCGCGGTCCTTCCCGTTGCCCAGCGCCGTCGAGCCGCCGCACGAAGCGCGCGCGCAGCTCCTCGGTGTCGTAGGCCTGCCAGACCGGCTCGAGCCGAGCCCGTGCCGCCCCGTCGAGCGGACGGCCGAAGCGGAACTCGCCGCCATAGAGATGGGCGAAGCCGGCCTGGTCCAGCGCCTGCGCCAGCGCCAGGCAGCCGGCGCAGCAGAAGCGGCGCGCCATCCCCCCGACCTGCGCGCGCAGCACATCGGGCGCGGCGCCCGTCGGCAACCCGCAGTGGAAGCACGAGGCGGCGTCCGAGGCAGCGTCCGTGGCGGCGTCCGCGGGCATGGCGGAGCCGGCTGGTCCGGCGTGGGAGGAAGGGGCGAAGGCGATCGGCATCGTAGTCCTGGATGTCCGATCGATTCTAGGGACCGCCGCCGGGCGGCGGTTTGATCCCGGTCAAGGCATACGCAAACGGCGCCCCTGGCCCGCGACACGTTGCGCGCCGGAGGGCCGCCCCCGGGCAGGCGGCCGCTCAGGCCAGCTCGGTGGCGCCGGTGCGCCTCGGCGCCTCGAGATATTCGCGCGATTGCATCTCGATGATGCGCGACACCGTGCGATGGAATTCGTTGGCCATCTGGCCTTCGACGTAGAGCTCGTCGGGCGGCACCTCGGCCGACATCAGCAGCTTGACCTTGTGGTCGTAGAACACATCGACCAGCCAGGTGAAGCGGCGCGCCTCCGACGACATCCGCGGCGTCATCTTCGGCACGTCCGACAGGATCACCGTGTGAAAGCGCTCGGCCAGCTCCAGATAGTCGTTCTGCGAGCGCGGGCCGCCGCACAGCGTCGCGAAGTCGAACCAGACGACGCCATTGGCCTTGCGCAGCGCGTGCAGCTCGCGCTTTTCGATATGCAGGATCGGCGATTCGTCGGCGATGCCGGCCAGCGCCGCGAAGGCGTCGCGCAGCGCCGCGCTGGCCTTGGCGTCCAGCGGCGTGTAATAGGCCTGCACCTGCTCCAGCGTGCGCTTGCGGTAGTCGATGCCGGCATCGACGTTCAGCACGTCCAGCTTGCGTTCGAGCAGCGCAATGGCCGGCAGGATGCGGTCGCGATGCAGGCCGTCCGGATACAGCAGGTCCGGGCGGTAGTTCGACGTCATCACGAACTGCACGCCGTTCTCGAACATCTGCTCCAGCAGCCGATGCAGGATCATCGCGTCGGCGACATCGCTGACATGGAATTCATCGAAACAGATCAGCCGGTACTTGCGGGCGATCCGTTTGGCCAGCTCGTCCAGCGGATCGGGCCGGCCGCGCAGTTCCTCGAGCTGGCGGTGCACCTCGCGCATGAACTCGTGGAAATGCAGGCGGGTCTTCCTGACCACCGGCACGCAGTGGTAGAAGCTGTCCATCAGGAACGACTTGCCGCGCCCTACTCCGCCCCACAGATAGACGCCCTTGGGCACCTCGGGCCGGATCAGCAGCTTCTTCAGCGCATTGTTGCGCCGCTGCTTGTAGGCGACCCATTCGTCGTAGCACTGCTGCAGCCGCGCCACCGCGCGCAACTGCGCCTCGTCGGACCGATAGCCGCGCTGCTGCAGTTCGTGGTGGTAGTACTCGGTGACGTTCATCGGGGGAAGGGAAAGTGTGCGGCAGCGCCCTGGTCCCAGGCGAGCGGGATGGCACCGCGATACTCCCCTCTCCCGCTTGCGGGAGAGGGGCCGGGGGAGAGGGAAAGCAGCGGCCGATCGACCGGCAGCGCCCTTGCAAGCGCCCCTGCCCTCTCCCCAACCCTCTCCCGCAAGCGGGAGAGGGAGCACGGCTGCGCGTCGCAAGCCGTGCCTGCGCCTTACATATTGAGCTGACGCTTGTCCACCGCGAGCGCGGCTTCGCGCATCACCTCGGACATCGACGGGTGCGGGTGGCACACGCGGCCGATATCCTCGCTGGCGGCCTTGAACTCCATCGCCACCACGGCTTCGGCGATCAGGTCCGAAGCATTGGCCGCGACCACATGCACGCCCAGGATCTCGTCGGTCTTCGCATCGGCCAGCATCTTGACGAAGCCGTCCGAGGCGCCCATGCCCAGCGCGCGGCCGTTGGCCACGAACGGGAACTGGCCCGACTTGTACTCGCGGCCCTCGGCCTTGAGCTGCTGCTCGGTCTTGCCGACCCAGGCGATTTCCGGGTAGGTGTAGATCACCCACGGAATGCAGTTGTAGTCGATGTGCGGCTTCTGGCCCGCGATGCGCTCGGCCACGGCCACGCCTTCGTCCTCGGCCTTGTGCGCCAGCATCGGGCCGCGCACCACGTCGCCGATCGCCCACAGGCCCGGCACCGAGGTCGCGCAGTGGTCGTCGACCGGAATGAAGCCGCGCTCGTCGGTACCCAGACCGACGGCGTCCAGACCCAGGTTGTCGGTGTTCGGCACGCGGCCGACCGACACGATCAGGCGATCGACTTCCAGCGTCTGCGCGTTGCCGTCCTTGTCGGTGTAGCTGACGGTGACGTTGTTGTCGCCGGTCTTGACCTCATTGACCTTGACGCCCAGGCTGAACTTCAGGCCCTGCTTGGTCAGCAGCTTCTGCGCTTCCTTGGCGACGCCTTCGTCGGCGGCGCCCAGGAACGCCGGCAGCGCCTCGAGCACGGTCACGTCGGCACCGAGACGGCGCCACACCGAGCCCAGCTCCAGGCCGATCACGCCGGCGCCGATCACGCCCAGCTTCTTCGGCACCTCGGCGAACTTCAGCGCGCCCTCGTTATCGTTGACCAGCTTGTTGTCGACCGGGATGCCGGGCAGATGGCGGGCCTTCGAACCGGTGGCGATGATCACCTGCTTCGCGGTGATGGTCTCGGTGCCGGCCTTGCCGGCGATCTCGACCTGGAAGCCGTCGGCGTTCTTGCCGACGAACTTGCCGAAGCCCTTGAACAGCGTGACCTTGTTCTTGCGGAACAGGAACTCGATGCCCTTGGTCATCTTGCCGACGATATCGTCCTTGCGCTTGAGCATCTTGGCGATATCGACCTTGACGTCGCCCACGGTGATGCCGTGGTCGGCCAGGTGGTGCTGCACGTTCTCGTATTCCTCGGACGAAGCCAGCATCGCCTTCGACGGGATGCAGCCGACGTTCAGGCAGGTGCCGCCCAGGCGGGCCTCGCCCTTCGGATCGTCGTACGGATTGCCTTCGCAGCAGGCGACGTTCAGGCCAAGCTGGCCCGCGCGGATCGCGGCGATATAGCCGCCGGGGCCCGCGCCGATCACCAGCACGTCGAATTGTTTGCTCATGGGAATTCCTCGTTGCGTCGGCGCGCCTTGCCCGACCAGGGTCGGAGCCGGCGCGCGGCATGGTGTTGCATTCGGTTGGCCGCCGGGCCTGCGCCCGGGCGGCGCGCGGTCCCCGATCGGGAGACCGCGGCGGATGCTGCGATTACAGGTCCAGCAGCAGGCGGGCCGGGTCTTCCAGCGCTTCCTTCATCGCCACCAGGCCCAGCACGGCTTCGCGGCCGTCGATGATGCGGTGGTCGTAGGACATCGCCAGGTAGTTCATCGGACGGATCACGATCTGGCCGTCCTCGACCACGGCGCGGTCCTTGGTGGCGTGCACGCCCAGGATCGCCGACTGCGGCGGGTTGATGATCGGGGTCGACAGCATCGAGCCGAACACGCCGCCGTTCGAGATCGAGAAGGTACCGCCCGACAGCTCGTCCAGCGACAGCTTGCCGTCACGGGCCTTGGCGCCGAACTCGGCGATCTTCTTCTCGATGTCGGCCAGGCTCATCTGGTCGGCGTTGCGCAGGATCGGCACCACCAGGCCGCGCGGCGAACCGACCGCGATGCCGATGTCGAAGTAGCCGTGGTAGATGATGTCGTTGCCGTCGACCGAGGCGTTGATGATCGGGTACTTCTTCAGCGCGTGCACGGCCGCCTTGACGAAGAAGGACATGAAGCCCAGCTTGACGCCGTGTTCCTTCTCGAAGCGGTCCTTGTACTTGTTGCGCAGGTCCATCACCGGCTTCATGTTGACTTCGTTGAAGGTGGTGAGGATCGCGTTGGTCTGTTGCGATTGCAGCAGACGCTCGGCGATACGGGCGCGCAGGCGGCTCATCGGCACGCGCTCTTCCGGACGATCGCCCAGCGCGGCGAAGTCGACCGGTGCGGAGACCTGCTGCAGCGCCGGCTTGGCAGCCGGAGCCGGGGCCGCCTTGGCGGCGGGGGCCGAACCGGCGGCGAGCACGTCGCCCTTGGTGATGCGGCCATCCTTGCCGGTGCCGGCAACCTGGCCGGCCGACAGGCCTTGCTCGGCCATCAGCTTGGCGGCCGAGGGCATCGCCACGGCGCCGGCGGCGGCGGGCGCGGCGGCAGCCGGTGCGGCCGCGGCCGGTGCGGGCGCAGCCGCTGCCGGTGCCGGTGCCGGCGCGGCGGCGGCCGGAGCGGCGGCGCCGGCGGTGGCCTCGGTATCGATCTTGGCGATGACTTCATCGGCCGTCACGGTGTCGCCGTCGTTCTTGACGATCTGCGACAGCACGCCCGCGGAGGGTGCCGGCACTTCGAGCACGACCTTGTCGGTCTCGATTTCGATCAGGATTTCGTCCTGCGCGACCGCTTCACCGGGCTTCTTCTTCCAGTTCAGCAGGGTCGCCTCGGCGACGGATTCGGACAGTTGCGGGACCTTGACGTCAACAATGGCCATGGTGGGAGTTTCCTCGCTAGATGCGTGTATTCAGCGGTATTCGGGGCGAACCGGCGCAGTCGTGGCGGATGCGGGCGACTGGCGCGCGATTCGATGCGTTCGATGCGATGCGTCGGGGATTGCAGGGGCGCAAGTGCAAGCACAGCGGCAAGCGCAGCGCGGCAGGGCCCGCCAACCGGCGCGCCCTGCCCGCACTGGCGCTTACTTGCTCAGCACGAAGCCCTTGAGCTTGGAGAACGCCGCGTCCAGCAGCGCCTTCTGTTGCTCGTTGTGCTTGGCGTAGTAGCCCACGGCCGGCGAAGCCGACGCCGGACGGCCGGCGTAGCCGAGCTTCTGCCCTTCCGTCATGTTCTCCATGATGTAGTGCTGGACGAAGAACCAGGCGCCCTGGTTCTGCGGCTCGTCCTGGCACCACACGATCTCGGTGGCGTTCGGATACTTCTTCAGTTCGGCGGCCACCGCCTTGTGCGGGAACGGATAGAGCTGCTCGAGGCGGATGACGGCGACATCGCTGGCGCCCCGCTCCTTGCGCGTCGCGACCAGGTCGTAATAGACCTTGCCCGAGCACATGATCACGCGCTTGACCTTGCTGGCGTTCAGTTCTTCCTGCTCGCCGATCACGGTCTCGAAATGGCCCTTGGCCAGATCCGACAGCGGCGACACCGCGTCCTTGTTACGCAGCAGCGACTTCGGCGTCATGATGACCAGCGGCTTGCGGAACAGCCGGATCATCTGGCGGCGCAGCAGGTGGAAGATCTGCGCCGGCGTGGTCGGCTGGCAGACCTGCATGTTGTGGTCCGCGCACAGCTGCAGGAAGCGCTCGATGCGCGCCGAGCTGTGTTCCGGACCCTGGCCTTCGTAGCCGTGCGGCAGCATCAGCGTCAGGCCCGAGGCGCGGCCCCACTTGACTTCGCCCGACGAGATGAACTGGTCGATCACGACCTGCGCGCCGTTGACGAAGTCGCCGAACTGGGCTTCCCAGATCACCAGCGCGTTCGGCTCGGCGGTCGAGTAGCCGTATTCGAAGCCGAGCACCGCTTCCTCGGACAGCACCGAGTCGATCACGGTGAACGGGGCCTGCCCTTCCGACACGTTCTGCAGCGGCACGTACGTGCCGGCATCCCAGCGCTCGCGGTTCTGGTCATGCAGCACGGCGTGGCGGTGCGTGAAGGTGCCGCGGCCGGCGTCCTGGCCGGTGATGCGCACCGGATAGCCCGAGGCCACCAGCGAGGCGAAGGCCAGATGCTCGCCCATGCCCCAGTCCAGCGGCTGGTCGCCGCGGCCCATGTTGGCGCGGTCCTTGATGACCTTCTCGACCAGCGGATGCAGCTTGAACTGTTCCGGGATCGTGGTGATCCGTTCGGCCAGGCGCTTCAGTTCGGTCACCGGCACGGCGGTGTCGGCGGCGTCGGTCCACTTGCGGTTCAGGAACGGCATCCAGTCGACGGCGAACTTGTTCTTGAAGTTCGACAGCACCGGATCGACCGTGTGCTTGCCCGCGTCCATCGCGGCGCGGTAGGCCTTGACCAGCTCGTCGCCGAAATCGGCCGGCACCACGTTCTGCGTGGCCAGCTTGTCGGCGTAGACCTTGCGCGTGCCCGGATGCTGCGAGATCTTCTTGTACATCAGCGGCTGCGTGACCGCCGGGGTGTCCTGCTCGTTGTGGCCCAGCTTGCGGAAGCAGATGATGTCGACGACGACATCCTTCTTGAACTCCATGCGGTAGTCCACCGCCAGCTGCATCGCGAACACGACGGCCTCGGGATCGTCGCCGTTCACGTGCAGCACCGGCGCTTCGATCATCTTGACCACGTCGGTACAGTACAGCGTCGAGCGGGCGTCGCGCGGGTCCGAGGTGGTGAAGCCGATCTGGTTGTTGATCACGATGTGCATCGTGCCGCCGGTACCGTAGCCGCGGGTCTGGGCCAGGTTCAGCGTTTCCATCACGACGCCCTGGCCGGCGAAGGCCGCGTCGCCGTGCACCTGCACCGGCAGCACCTCGCGATGGCCGGCTTCGCCGCGGCGCTCCTGGCGCGCCTTGGCCGAGCCCTCGACCACCGGGTTGACGATTTCCAGGTGCGACGGGTTGAACGCGAGCGACAGGTGGACCGGGCCGCCTTCGGTCGACACATCGCTGGAGAAGCCCTTGTGGTACTTGACGTCGCCTGCCGGCAGATCGTCGACGTGCTTGCCTTCGAATTCGGCGAACAGGTCGGCGGGCATCTTGCCCAGCGTGTTGACCAGCACGTTCAGGCGGCCGCGGTGGGCCATGCCGATGACGATTTCCTGCACGCCCTGCTTGCCGGCGCGCTGGATCAGCTCGTCCATCGCGGCAATGAAGCTCTCGCCGCCTTCCAGCGAGAAGCGCTTCTGGCCGACGTACTTGGTATGCAGGAAGCGCTCCAGGCCTTCGGCGGCGGTCAGGCGCTCGAGGATGTGCTTCTTCTTCTCGGCCGTGAACACCGGACGGGCGCGCGTCGATTCGAGGCGCTCCTGCCACCAGCGCTTCTGCGCCTGGTCGCTGATGTACATGAATTCGGCGCCGATGCTGCTGCAATACGTCTCGCGCAGGTTCTGCAACAGCTCGCGCAGGCTCATCGACTCCTTGCCGAAATAGGTATTGCTGGCATTGAAGACGATGTCGAGGTCGGCCTCGGAGAAGCCGTAGAAGGCGGGATCCAGATCCGGCAGGGGCGGACGCTCCTGGCGCTTGAGCGGATCGAGGTCGGCCCAGTGCGAACCGATGTTGCGGTAGGCGGCGATCAGCTGGGTCGCGGCGACGCGCTTGCGGCCCATGTCGGCATCGGCCGAGGCGACAATGGTGCGAATCGGGCCTTGCTTGGCGCGCTCGGCGAACGAGGCGACGATCGGGGCGTGGGGAATGTCTCGGGAGGCGGTGCCGTTCGCGGCCGGCACGTTCTGCATCGCGTCGAAGTACGCGCGCCAGTTGTCGGGGACGGAGGCGGGATTCTGGAGGTAGGCTTCGTACAGCTCTTCCACGTACGGCGCGTTGCCGCCGAAGAGGTACGAATTGCTCTGATACTGCTGCATCATGGGGCGCTCACTATTCTTCGGGTATGCCGAAGTTAAGCGGGTTTATCAACCTTCCGCGACACGGCTTGACCGGTTAGCGGATTGCAAACAACTCTTGAAGGCCCCTAAGCAAACGGCACCACTGGGGTGCCGGCGCGCAGAAGCCCGGAAGGGCAAGTTGTGCGGGGAAGGACCTAAGTCTTCACTGCGCGTAAGAATAGCACGTTTGCGCAAACGTCCACCGCTCTTTTCCTGTAGTGCAACACCGATCCGACGTTTTCCCGCGGTATTGCGCGCCCTGCCGGTTTTCGCGGCCGAAAACCGCGTCCGGAACAGGGAATGGCTGTTGCGAAATGCCGTCGCTTTCTTTCAGCCGGCTTTCATTTGCCGATCACCCCGCTTTCACCGCCATGTTGCGGCGCAATCAGGTCGACCGCGTCGGTAATCACCGCATCGACGCCCCACTCCAGCAGCGCCGCCGCACGGTCTGGATCGTTGACGGTATAGCAGGCCACGCGATATCCGGCGCGATGAGCTGCCTCGATCACATTCCGGTCGAGTTCCCGATGGTTGGCGTCCAGCGCGACGCAGCCCAGCCGCGCCAGCCAGTCCAGCCAGTCGGCCGGCAGCTTGTCCAGCAGCAGCGCGCGCGGCAGGTCCGGCGCGACCCGGCGCGCGGCCTCCAGCGCCGCTTCGGAGAACGACGACAGCAGCGGCGGCACCGCCGCGCCGGCCCACAGCGCCAACGCGTCGAGCGCCACCGCGGCGCCGGTGCGCGCCTCGGTGCCGGGCACCGGTTTGATCTCGATATTGACGTGCAGGCCGTTGGCCCGCGTGTAGGCGGCGACCGCCGCCAGCGTCGGGATCGGCTCGCCGGCATAGGCCGGGCTGTGCCAGCTGCCGGCGTCGAGCTGGGCCAGTTCGCCCAGCGTCAGCGCGTCGGCGCGGCCGCGGCCGCTGGTGGTGCGCTCCAGCGTCGCGTCGTGCAGCAGCACCGGCTTGCCGTCGGCCGACAGCTTGACGTCGAACTCGAACATCCGATAGCCGAACGAGGCGCCGTGGCGAAACGCCGCCAGCGTGTTCTCGGGCGCCAGCTTGCCGGCGCCGCGATGGGCGATCGTGCGCGGATAGGGCCAGCGGGGCAGCGCGGTCGTCATCTCAGGCCTCGATCCGCTTGCCGCTGGCATGGTCGAAGAAATGCAGGTGCTCGGCCGAGGCCGTCACCGGCAGCTTCTCGCCCGCGCGCACGTGCATATGGCTGTCGAGCCGGACCACCACCTGCTGGCCGCCGAGCGTGCCGTAGGCGAACGAGTCCGCACCCAGCGCCTCGACCACGCGCACGTCGATCTGCGCGATGGCGTCGTGGGCGGCGCACGGTTCCAGATGCTCGGGCCGCAGACCCAGCAGCGCCTGCTGCGGCAGATGCAGCCCCATCGGCAGATGGCCCAGCGTGGCCTCCGACGGCTTGCCGTCCGCGCCGAGCACGCGCATCTGCGCGTCCGATGGCACACCCGAAGGCACCGCGCCCTGCCCCGCCTCGTTGCGCGCCACCGGAATCAGGTTCATCGGCGGCGAACCGATGAAGCCGGCGACGAAGATGCTGGCGGGCCGCGCATAGACCTCGAGCGGCGTGCCGATCTGCTCGACACGCCCGCCGTTGAGCACCATCATCCGGTCCGCCAGCGTCATCGCCTCGACCTGGTCGTGCGTGACATAGAGGCTGGTGGTGCGCAGCCGCCGATGCAGCTCCTTCAGTTCCAGCCGCATCTGCACGCGCAGCTTGGCGTCCAGGTTGGACAGCGGCTCGTCGAACAGGAATACCGCCGGCTCGCGCACGATCGCCCGCCCCATCGCCACCCGCTGGCGCTGGCCGCCCGACAGCTGGCGCGGCTTGCGCTCGAGCAGCGGCGCCAGCTCGAGAATGCCGGCCGCATGGCGCACGCGCTGTTCGATCTCGGCCTTCGGCATGCCGCGGATCTTCAGGCCGTACGCCATGTTGTCGTAGACGGTCATGTGCGGATACAGCGCGTAGTTCTGGAACACCATCGCGATATCGCGCTCGGCCGGCTCCAGCCGATTGACGACGCGATCGCCGATATGGACCTCGCCGCCGGTGATGGTCTCGAGCCCCGCGACCATCCGCAGCAGCGTCGACTTGCCGCAGCCCGACGGGCCGACGATCACGATGAACTCGCCATCGTCGATCTCCATGTCGATGCCATGCACGGCCGTGACATTGCCGGCGTAGGTCTTCTGTACGTTTCGGAGCGACAGTTTTGCCATGTGTTTCTGTTGTTCTGTTCGATATCGATCGATTTCGCCGACTGGCTGCGTTGTCTGGGTCCCCTCTCCCGCAGGCGGGAGAGCGGAGAAAACCGCCGCGCGCGCGAGCGCTACTTCTCTGTCTCCACCAATCCCTTGACGAACCACTTCTGCATCAGGATCACCACCACCGCGGGCGGGATCATCGCCAGCAGCACGGTCGCCATCACCAGGTTCCACTCGGTGGCGGCATCGCCGGAGCGCGAAATCATCTGGGTGACGCCGACGACCACCGGCGTCATCGACTTCTGCGTGGTGATCAACAGCGGCCACAGGTACTGGTTCCAGCCGTAGATGAACTGGATCACGAACAGTGCCGCGATGCTGGTCTTGGACAGCGGCAGCAGCACGTCGAGGAAGAACCGCATCGGCCCGGCGCCGTCGATGCGCGCGGCCTCGGCCAGCTCGTCGGGCACGGTCAGGAAGAACTGCCGGAACAGGAAGGTCGCGGTGGCCGACGCGATCAGCGGCACCGTCAGGCCGACGTAGCTGTCGAGCATGCCCAGGTCCGACACCACTTCATAGGTCGGCAGGATGCGCACTTCCACCGGCAGCATCAGCGTGATGAAGATCATCCAGAAGAAGGTCTTGCGCAGCGGGAACTTGAAGTACACCACCGCGAAGGCCGAGATGATCGAGATCGCGATCTTGCCCAGCGAAATGCCCAGCGCCATGATCATGCTGTTCATCAGCATGGTCGACACCGGGGCCGCGGCCACGCCGACGCCCTCGAACAGCACCGTGCGGTAGTTCTCCAGCAGATGCGGGCCGGGGATCAGCGTCATCGGCGCGTCCAGCACCTCCTCCGCGGTCAGCGTCGACGCGACGAAGGTCACATAGACCGGAAAGGCCACGATCAGGATGCCGACGATCAGCACCACGTGGGTCAGGAAATCGAGGAAGGGTCGCCGTTCTACCATGAGGGATACCTGTCTGCGGTCTTCATTGCGGTGTTCATCGGCCGCCGTTCAATACTGGACGCGCCGCTCGACGTAGCGGAACTGGACCACGGTCAGCGCGATCACGATCGCCATCAGCACCACCGACTGCGCCGCCGAGCCGCCGATGTCCATGCCGCGGAAGCCGTCGTGATAGACCTTGTAGACCAGCGTGTTGGTCGAATTGAACGGCCCGCCATGCGTGACCGCGTCGATGATGGCGAAGGTGTCGAAGAACGCGTACACCACGTTGATCACCATCAGGAAGAACGTGGTCGGCGACAGCAGCGGGAACACGATCGACCAGAAGCGTCGCCACGGTCCGGCGCCATCGATCGCCGCGGCCTCGATCAGCGAGCGCGGGATGCTCTGCAGACCGGCCAGGAAGAACAGGAAGTTGTAGCTGACCTGCTTCCACGCCGCGGCGATGATCACCAGCAGCATCGCCTGGTCGCCGTTGAGCAGGAAGTTCCAGTCCACGCCCATCTGGCGCAGCACGTACGAGACGATGCCCAGCGTCGGATTGAACAGGAACATCCACAGCACGCCGGCCACCGCCGGCGCCACCGCATACGGCCAGATCAGCAGCGTCTTGTAGGCGACCGCGCCGCGCAGCGCGCGATCGGCGAAATAGGCCAGCAGCAGCGCGAACGACATGCCGAGCAGCGCCACCCCGACCGCGAAGATCGCGGTCACGCGGAACGACTCGACGTAGTTCGGGTCGTTCCACAGCGTCATGAAGTTGGCGGCGCCGACATATTCGAGGCTGATGCCGAAGGCGTCCTGCTGCAGCACCGACTGGTACAGCGCCTGGCCCGCCGGCCAGAAGAAGAAGATCAGCGTGATCGCGATCTGCGGCAGCACCAGCAGATACGGCAGCCAGGGCGAACGGAAGACGACGCGTTTTTCCATGCGTGGCGATGGCAAAGGAGCGCCGTCGCGGCGCCCCAGGGGGAAATTGGACCCGCCGTGCGCGCCTCGAGCGCGGCGGCGGAAGCCGGAACCAGTCGAAGGCGGCGGACCGGCACGGCCCGCCGCCGGCCGCCCTTATTCCTTGGCGGTGCGCTGGAAGCGTTCGAGCAGCTCGTTGCCGCGCTTGACCGCGGTATCGAGCGCTTCCTTGGGCTCCTTCTTGCCGGCCCACACCGCTTCCAGTTCCTCGTCGACCACGGTGCGCACCTGGACCATATTGCCCAGCCGCACGCCGCGCGACTTGTCGGTGGTCTTGACGACCATCTGCTGCACCGACACGTCGGCGCCCGGATTCTTCTCGTAGAAGCCGGACTTCCTGGTCAGCTCGTAGGCCGCCATCGTGACCGGCAGATAGCCGGTCGCCTGGTGCCAGTCGGCCTGGACTTCCGGGCGCGACAGGAACGTGAAGAACTTGGCCACGCCCTTGTATTCCTCGGGCTTGCGGCCGGCCATCACCCACAGCGAGGCGCCGCCGATGATGGTGTTCTGCGGAGCGCCCGGCACGTCCGGGTAGTACGGCAGCTGCGACACGCCGAAGGCGAACTTGGCGTTCTTGCGCACGTTGGCCAGCGTCGCCGACGAGCCGGTGAACATCGCGCATTCGCCGTTGAAGAACTTGGCGCCCGACTCCGCCTTGCGGCCGCCGTAGCTGAAGTAGCCCTTCTTGACCATGTCCTGCAGGTTCGAGATGTGCTTGACGTGCAGCGGGCTGTTGAACACCAGGCGCGTATCGGTGCCGCCGAAGCCGTTGTTCTTGGTGGCATACAGCGTGTTGTGCCAGGCCGAGAAGCTCTCGAGGTGGACCCAGCCCTGCCAGTCGGTGGTGTAGGCGCAGTTGCCACCCGAGGCCTTGATCTTGGCCGAGTACTGCATCACCTCCGGCCAGGTCCTGGGCGGCTTCTCGGGATCGAGGCCGGCCTTCTTGAAGGCGTCCTTGTTGTAGTAGAAGACCGTGGTCGAGCTGTTGAACGGGAACGACAGCATCTCGCCCTTGGCGGACGTGTAGTAGCCCGCCACCGCGGGGATGTAGACCTTCTGGTCGAACTTTTCGCCGGCTTCCTTCATCACGGTCGAGACCGGCTTGATCGCGCCCTTGGCGCTCATCATGGTCGCGGTGCCGACCTCGAATACCTGCAGGATCGCCGGGGCGCCGCCGGCGCGGAAGGCGGCGATGCCCGCCGCCAGCGTCTCGTCGTAGTTGCCCTTGTTGACGGGCACGATCTTGTACTCGGTCTGGCTGGCGTTGAACTTGCTGGCCACCTCGTTGACCTTGTCGTTCAACGCGCCCTGCATCGCATGCCACCACTGGACTTCGACGGCGGCATGCGCGGCGCCGGTGGTGGACAGCGCGGCCACGGCAGCAGCCGCGGCGGCAAGCTTGATGGTGATGGTGCGGGGGATGGTCATCGACGGCTCTCCTCGTTTATTGCGTCATCCAGTCGGAAACCGGCCGAATGTATGCATTTTTTGTGACAAGCGGATGTTACTCCGGCAGCGCGCGCCGAGAAACCGAGCGTTTCTACCAATGTCCACGCGGGTTCGGGCCGGATCGGCCCGGGGCGGAGGCAACATGACAGCGCCGTGACATAGCTTAGGCGACGCGATATGCGAGGTACAATGCGCCGCCATGCCGACCCCGCAAATGCCCCCCGCGCTCCCCGCCCTCCCCGTCTTTCCGGCCGCGCTGCCCGCGGCGGCGCTGCGCCGCGTGCGCGGCGTGCTGACCGATATCGACGGCACGCTGACGACCGCCGGCCGCCTGCCGGCCACCACCTACCTGGCCATCGAGCGCCTGCGGCACGCGGGGCTGCAGGTGATTCCGGTGACCGGGCGCTGCATCGCCTGGGCCGAGATCCTGACGCGGCTGTGGCCGGTCGACGCGATCATCGGCGAGAACGGCGCCTTCTATTCGCATCTGCGCGACGGGCGCCTGGTGACGCGCTTCATCGACGACGCCGAGACGCGCGCGCGCAACCTGCGGCGCATCGACGAACTGGCGCAGCGGATCCTGCGGGAGGTGCCCGGCTGCGCGCTGGCGTCCGACCAGCACTGGCACGCGGCGGACCTGGCGATCGACCACGCGGAGGATGTCGCGCCGCTGCCGCCGCAGGCCGTCGACCGCATCGTCGCGCTGATGCAGCAGGCCGGCATGGCGGCCACCGTCAGTTCGATCCATGTCAACGGCTGGTTCGGCCGGCACGACAAGCTGAGCACCAGCCGCCTGTGCGCGGCCGAGCTGCTCGGCGCGGACCTCGACGCCCAGCGCGACGAATGGGTGTTCATCGGCGATTCGGCCAACGATGCGTCGATGTTCGCCCACTTCCCGCTGTCGGTCGGCGTGGCCAATGTGCGCGAGATCCTGCCGCTGCTGCCGGTGCCGCCGGCCTATGTGACCGAGGCCGCCGGCGGCGAAGGCTTCGCCGAGATGGTCGACGCGCTGCTGGCCGCGCGCGACGCCTGACGGCGGCAGTACCCTGCCATCCGGCCGCCGGCATCAGCTCATGATGCCGATGTGCCAGGGCACGAACTCGTTGTCGCCCAGCCCCAGCAGCTCGCTCTTCGAGCGCTGCCCCGACGCGGTGCGCAGCATCAGCGCGAAGATCTCCTCGCCCACCTGCTCGATGGTCTTGTCGCCATCGAGGATGGTGCCGCAGTTCAGGTCCATGTCCTCCTCGAGCCGGCGGTACATCGGCGAGTTGGTCGCCAGCTTGACGCTGGGCACCGGCTTGGCGCCGAACATCGAGCCGCGCCCGGTGGTGAACGCGATCAGGTTGGCGCCGCCGGCGATCTGGCCGGTGGCCGACACCGGGTCGTAGCCCGGCGTATCCATGAAGACCAGGCCGTGCTCGGTCACCGGCTCGGCATAGCGGTAGACCGCCATCAGCGGCCCGGTGCCGCCCTTCATCGACGAGCCCAGCGACTTCTCGAAGATGTTCGCCAGCCCGCCCATCTGGTTGCCGGGGCTGACCTGCCCGTTGATCTGCACGTCGCGCCCGACCGAATACTCGTCCTTCCACCAGCGGATCCGCTCGACCAGCTTCTCGCCGACTTCGCGGCTGGCCGCGCGCCGCGTCAGCGTGTGCTCGACGCCATAGATCTCCGGCGTCTCCGACAGGATCGCAGTGCCGCCGTGGCGCACCAGCAGATCGACGGCGGCACCGAGCGCCGGATTGGCGGTGATCGACGAAAAGCCGTCCGAGCCGCCGCACTGCAGGCCGACCGTCAGATGGCTGGCCGGCACCGGCCGGCGTTCGACGCGGTTGGCCTCGGGCAGCATCGCCATCACCGCGGCGATGCCGGCCTCGATGGTCTTGCGCGTGCCGCCGCTGTCCTGCATCACGAAGGTCCGCAGCATGGGACCGTCCCGCAGCGACTGCGCCTGCAGCAGGCCCTTGAGCTGGTTGCGCTCGCAGCCCAGCCCGACGATCAGCGCGCCGCCCAGATTGGCGTGCCGCGCGTAGCCGGCCATGGTCCGCCGCAGCAGGTCCATCGGCTCGCCGGTCATCTCCATGCCGCAGCCCAGCGAATGACTGAAGGCCACCACGCCGTCGACGTTCGGATAATCGGCCAGCCGCTCGGGCGTGAACCACTCGGCGATCTTGCGCACCACGGTCGCCGAGCAATTGACAGTCGACAGGATGCCGACATAGTTGCGCGTTCCCACGCGGCCATCGGAGCGCACGATGCCGTCGAACATCGCCTGGCGCGACGCCGGCACGCGCTGCACCGGCACATAGTCGCGGCCGTAGGCGTAGTCGCGCTCATACTCCTGGAAGCTGACGTTGTGCGAATGCACGTAGCTGCCCGCCGCGATGTCGGTCGCGGCGAAGCCGATGCAGACGTTGTACTTGACGATCGGCTCGCCGGCGCGGATGGCGCGCGCGGCGATCTTGTGGCCGGCCGGCACCTGGCCGCGCGTGGTCCAGGGCTGGCCCGGCACCTGCGTGCCGATGCCGACATCCATGCGCGCGACCAGCACATTGTCGGCGGGATGCAGGCGGATGCAGGGGCCCAGCAGGGTCTTGTCGTGGCTGACGGGAGGGCGAACTTCCATACGGCGGTGATTGGCTGGTTTGGTGGAGGGGAACGCAGATCGAGAACAACCATCCTGTCGTTCGCGCGCACGCGGGAATCCAGCGTCCTTCAAAGACCCCTGGGTCCCCGCGTGCGCGGGGACGACAACGTTGGCTCAGCGTTCTGCTCGGATACGCTTATTCCGGCCGGATATTCGACGCCTTGACGACCGCGGCCCATTTCGGGACTTCTCCGGTCATGAACTTGCCGAACTGCTCGGGATTGGTGCCGAGGACGTTCAGGCCCTGCTCGGCGAATTTGGCACGCAGGCCCGGCTCCTTCAGCGCCTTGGCCACCTCGTCGCTGATGCGCGCGGCGATCGGGCGCGGCGTGCTGGCGGGCAGGAACAGGCCATACCAGGTCAGCACCTCGAAGTCCTTCAGGCCGGCCTCGGCGACGGTCGGCACCTGTGGCAGGCCCGGCGCGCGCGTCAGGCTCGAAACCGCGACCGCCTTCAGCTTGCCGGACTGGATGAACGGCGCGGCGACCGGCACGTTGGCGAACATCACCGGCACATTGCCGGCGATCACATCGGTCAGCGCCGAGGACTCGCCCTTGTACGGCACGTGCGTCAGCTTGATGCCGCTCATCGTGTTGAACAGTTCGCCGGCGATGTGCTGCGGACCGCCGGGCCCGGACGACGCGTAGCTCGTCAGCTTGCCGGCACGCACCAGGTCGGCGACCTCCTTGATTGTGCTGGCCGGCACCGACGGATTGACCACCATCACCAGCGGCATCGACACCACCTGCGTCACCGGCATGAAGTCCTTCAGCGGATCGAATGGCAGCTTCGCGTACATGCTGGGCGCGATCACCATGGTCGATTGCGAGGCCAGCATCATCGAATAGCCGTCCGCCGGCGACTGCGCCACGTTCGATGCCGCGATGGTGCCGGTCGCGCCGGGCCGGTTCTCGACCACGATCGATTGGCCCATCTGTTTCGACAGCTGCGCGCCGAGCTGGCGCGCGACGATGTCCGCGCCGCCGCCGGGCGCAAAGCCGACCACCACGCGGATCGGCTTGCTGGGAAAGGCGTCGGTCGCGGCCGCCGCGGGGACCGCCGTCAACGCCGCCATGGTCAATCCGGCCACGGCCACGGACACGCACAGCGCGAGGCGAAGGCCGGCGCGACGCCGGCTTGGTGGGATGGCGAAGGTCATGGTTGTCTCCTTGGGTGTTGTCGTATTTGTTGTCGTATTTGTTGTCGTATTCGCTGTCGTCTATCTCGTCGTGCGGGTAGCGGCGTTGCGGCCGCGATGCCGTCAGACCGCGAGCCGCTCCGCGCCGGGCATCGCGAAGCCCAGCGCATCGAGCGCCCGGCCCAGCAGCGCGCGCTGGCCTTGCTGCAGCTCGGTCAGAGGCGGCCGCACGGTGCGCCAGCCGCCGTCCGCGCTCTGCACCGCGATCGCCTCCTTCATCGCGGCGATCATCGGGAACTGCTGGAAGGCCGCGCGCGTGCGGTTCAGCGCGGCCTGCCGCGCATCGGCATCGGGCGCCTGCCAGTTCGCGTACAGGTCGACGATCGGCCCGGGATTGACGTTGCCGGTCGCCGTGATGCAACCCGCCCCGCCCGCGCGCATCGTCTCCAGCAGGATCGCCTCGCTACCGGCGAACACATCGAAGCCGCGCGCGCCGAAGCGCTCGATCATCGCGCGCGTGTTGGCGAGGTCGCCGGAGCTGTCCTTGATGCCGGCGACGATGCCCGGGTAGGCAGTCAGCAGCCGGTCGATCAGGTCCAGGCCGAGCGGCACCTGGCTGACCGCGGGGATGTGATACAGGTAGACGCGCAGCCGCTCGTTGCCGCTCCCCTCGCCAACCGCCTCGATGACCTGCGCAAACGCGCGGAACAGGCCATCGTCGCTGACACCCTTGTAGTAGAACGGCGGCAGCATCAGCACGCCGGCACAGCCCGCGGCGACCGCGTGGCGCGTCAGCGCGATGGCGTCCGGCAGCGCGCAGGCGCCGGTGCCGGGCATCAGGCGGTCCGGCGGAATGCCGGCGTCGAGCAGACGATCCAGCAGCGCGCGCTTCTCGTCCAGCGACAACGAATTGGCCTCGGAATTGGTGCCGAATACGGCCAGTCCAACGCCCTGCTCGATCAGCCAGCGGCAATGCCGCACGAACCGCTGCGCGTCGGGCGCGTAGCCGGCGGTGAACGGCGTCAACACGGGGGAAAAGACGCCGCGCGGGCGGGCGGACTGGATCATGGCTGTCTCCGGGGATGGGCGCCTGGCCGGCTGGCCCAATCGATTGGGCTCGACCAGTGGCATCAAGGACGGTGTCAACGAATGGAGCCCATTCTAGGAACCGCCAACCGATGGAAACAGCATCGAACGGCTGCTTCAGACGATAAAGTTTTTTGGGTTCACGCCGGATCGAGGCCGCGGTCGGCCTTTGCTAAGATTCGCCGCGGCCCTACCACGACGACAACAACGAGAGACAAGGAGCCCTCCCCGCCATGGACATTCGCTACCTGCAGAGTTTCGTCGCCGTGGTCGAGCACGGCTCGTTCGCCGAAGCGGCGCGACGCCTGGGCCTGACGCCGGCCGCCATCGCGGCGCGCGTCAAGGCGCTGGAAGAATCGCTGGATACGGCGCTGGTGCAGCGCGCGGGCCGCACCGTGGTGCCGACCCAGGGCGGGCTGCGGATCCTGCCGAAGGCGCGTGCGGTGGTGCGCGATGTGCGGGACCTGAACGCGGTCGCCCACGACGACAGCCTGCTGGGCGAACTGCGGCTGGGCGTGTCGACCTCGGCGCTGACGGGCTTGCTGCCGCCGATTCTCAAGCGCGTCTATGCGGCGCATCCGCGGTTGAAGATCTTCGTCGAACCCGGTTCGTCGTCGCACCTGTATCGCCGCATCGTCGGCGGCGATCTCGATGCCGGCATCATCGTCGCGCCGCAGTTCGCCATCCCGAAGGCATTCGAGTGGCACGTGCTGGTGCGCGAGCCGTTCATCGTGCTGGCGCCCGAATCGATGGCCGGGCGCGGCGCGCACGAGCTGCTGGCCACCGAGCCCTTCATCCGCTACGACCGCGGCATGTGGGGCGGCATGGTCGCCGACCGCTATCTGCACGAGCACAATATCGTGCCGCACGAGCGGCTCGAGATCGATGCGCTGAACGCGATCGCGACGATGGTGCACCAGGGCATCGGCGTGTCGCTGGTGCCGGACTGGACGCCGCCCTGGCCCGAAGGGATTCGCGTCGCCCGCATTGCGCTGCCGGGCCGCGCGCCGGTGCGGCAGGTCGGCCTGCTGTGGTCGCCGCACGCCGCGCATGGCGCGCTGTCGCGCACGCTGCTCGAGCATGCGGCGAGCGCGACCGGGCAGCGGTAGCCCGCCCCTGGCCGCGCTGCCGCGCTGTCCCGCCGTCGGGATGGCCGCTTACCGGGGCGCGCCGGGCGTCTTGCCGCGCGTTTGCGGCGCGCGCAGGAAGTCGAAGTCGACGCCCCGGTCCGCCTGGGTCACCGTCTGCAGGAACAGCTTCAGGTAGCCGCGCGGCGCGCTGGGCTCGCGCACCGGGTCGGCCGCACGGCGCCGCTCGAGCTCGTCGTCCGCCACCAGCAGGCTGAGCTCGCGCCGGCTGACGCTCAGGCGAATCCGGTCGCCGGTGCGCACCAGGGCAAGCGGTCCGCCGACCGCGGCTTCCGGCGTGACATGCAGCACCACGGTGCCGAACGCGGTGCCGCTCATGCGCCCGTCCGAGATCCGCACCATGTCCTTGACGCCGGCGCGCGCCAGCTTGCGCGGGATCGGGATATAGCCGGCCTCGGGCATGCCGGGCGCGCCCTTGGGGCCGATGTTCTTCAGCACCAGCACATCGTCGGCGTTGACGTCGAGGTCGTCGCTGTCGATGCGCGCGACCAGGTCCTGCGCGTTCTCGAACACCACCGCGCGGCCCTCGTGCTCCATCAGCGCGGCGTCGGCGGCGGACTGCTTGATGATCGCGCCGCCCGGCGCCAGATTGCCGCCGAGCACGGCGATGCCGCCCTGCGGATAGATCGGATCGGCGATCGGCCGCACGACGTCCTGCGCAAAGCCCGCTCCGGCCGCGTCGAGCTCCTCGCCCAGCGTGCGTCCCGTCACGGTCAGCGCCTCGAGCCGCAGCAGCGGCCGCAGCTCGCGCAGCAGCGTGGCCATGCCGCCGGCCTTGTGGAAGTCTTCCATGTAGTGCTGGCCGCTGGGCTTCAGGTCCAGCAGTACCGGCGTCTCGCGGCCCATGCGGTCCAGCGCCTGCATGTCGATGTCCAGCCCCATGCGGCCCGCGATCGCGGCCAGATGCACGATGCCGTTGGTCGAGCCGCCGATGGCCAGCAGCACGCGCATCGCATTCTCGAACGCGGCCGGCGTCAGCACCTGGTGGATGGTCAGCCGCTCGCGCGCCATCGCCACCGCGCGCGTGCCGGTCAGCTCGGCGATGCGGATGCGGTCGGCGGTGACTGCCGGCGGCGTCGCCGCGCCGGGCAGGCTCATGCCCATCGCCTCGGTCAGGCAGGCCATCGTGCTGGCGGTGCCCATCACCGAACAGGTGCCGACGCTGGCGACCAGCTGGTCGTTGACCTGCGCGGTCTCGTGCGCGTCGATCTCGCCCGCGCGGAACTTGCCCCAGTAGCGGCGGCAATCGGTACAGGCACCGACCCGCTCGCCGCGATGCGAGCCGGTCAGCATCGCGCCGGTCACCAGCTGGATCGCCGGCACGCCCGCCGAGGCGGCACCCATCAGCTGCGCCGGCACGGTCTTGTCGCAGCCGCCGATCAGCACCACCGCGTCCATCGGCTGCGCGCGGATCATCTCCTCGGTATCGATCGACATCAGGTTGCGCAGCACCATGCTGGTCGGCGCGGCGAAGCTCTCGTGGATCGAGATCGTCGGGAACGGCATCGGCAGCCCGCCGGCCAGCAGGATGCCGCGTTTGACGGCCTCGACCAGCTGCGGCATGTTGCCGTGGCAGGGGTTGAAGGCGCTGCCGGTATCGGCGATGCCGATCACCGGCCGCTCGAGCGCGGCATCGGTATAGCCCGAGCCCTTGATGAAGGCCTTGCGCAGGAACAGCGAGAAGCCCTGGTCGCCGTAGTTGGTCAGGCCCTGGCGCAGGCCGGTGTCGGCCCGGGTATCGCTTTGGTGATCGCGTTCGTTGTCGTCGCCGGATGGGTTCGGTGTGCTCGAATTGTTGCTCATGGTCAGCGCGGAAAATGGGGTTCTTCAATGGTCTGACGAAGCTTGCCGTCCGCGCGCAGGCGGGGACCCAGCGGCGTTTGCAGGACGCCGGGCCCCGCGCTCGCGGGAACGAGGGGACGGCCGTGGAAAGCTCGTCGGCCGTGTGTTCAGCTGTCCGACTCGATGCCGGCGTCGGTGATCACCTTCTGCCAGCGGCTCACCTCGTCGCGCAGGCGCTCGGCGGCCTTGTCCGGCGTGGTGGCGGGCAACGCGTAGACGCCCTGCTGCAGCAACTGCGCCTTGACCGCGGGCATCTCCAGCATCTTCGCCAGCGCGGCGTTCAGGCGCTGCACCACCGGCGCCGGCGTGGCGGCCGGCGCCAGCACGCCGAAGGTCGAACTGACATCGAGCGCCGGCATGCCGCTCTCGCCGGCCGCGGGCACATCGGGCAGCATCGAGATCCGTTTCGACGCCGCCACCGCGACCGGCCGCAACTGGCCGCTCTTGATGAAGGGCTGCGCCGCGGGCACGGTCTCGACCATCATGTTGACCTGCCCCGCGACCAGGTCGGTCATCGCCGGGCCGCTGCCCTTGTACGGCACGTGCACCATGTCGATGCCGGCCTCCTTGCGGAAGATCTCGGCCGCCATCCGCTGCGGCGCGCCGGCACCCGAACTCGCATAGTTCAGCTTGCCGGGATTGGCCTTGCCGTACTGGATCAGCTGCTGCAGCGTGGTGACCGGCAACTGCGGATTGACCACCACGACCAGCGGCACCGAGCCGACCACCATCACCGGCACGAAGTCCTTCAGCAGATCGTAGCGCAGCCGCCCCTTCTCCAGCGTCGCCATCGTCGAATGCGAGGTCAGCGCGCCCATCAGCAGCGTGTAGCCGTCCGGCGCGCTCTTCGCGACCGCCTCGGCCCCGATATTGCCGCCGGCGCCGCCGCGGTTCTCGACCACGACCTGCTGCCCCAGCGACTCGCCGAGCCGGGCGGCGACGATGCGGCCGATCACGTCGGTGGCGCCGCCCGGGGGATAGGGAATCACCAGGCGCACCGGCTTGTCCGGGTACGCGGCCAGGGCGGCGGGCGCGAGCGCGGCCCATAGCGGCGCGGACAAGGCGAGCAGGCCGGCGCGCAGCCAGCTCCGGCGGCATCGCTGGAATGAGGGGATCGGCTTGGTGGTCATGGGGTCTCCTGGATCTCGTTGTCGTCGGCGCTGCCCTCGGGCCTCGCGTGGGAACGGATCGAGGCACGGGGCGCCGTGACGGCAAGTGTGGAGACGGGCGGCGCGCGGAAGAAGCGGTTGCCGCACCGATTAACCAAAAAATTATTTTGGTCTGGGCGGATCGCGCCGGCGAATCATCGATCGGAGTTTTTGATGCTCAGCGCCAAAATCATTCGTTTCATATCGCGAGTCCTGCTCAGTACAATCGGCCTGGCTTCGCGCGGATCCCGCCGCTGTCGACGCCCCCGCCGAACCCTACGCTTCTCTCTCGATTCCATCACACCATGACCGAATTCGTGATTCCACCCTGTCCGCAGGCCAGCGTCGCCGTCGCCGGCAGCGACGCCCGCTTCCCGATCCGCCGCGTGTTCTGCGTGGGACGCAACTACGCCGCCCATGCGCGCGAGATGGGCAAGGACCCCGACCGCGAGCCGCCGTTCTTCTTCAGCAAGCCGGCCGATGCGGTGGTGCCGGCGCAAGGCACCGTGCCCTATCCCCCGCTGACGGACAACCTGCACCACGAGATCGAAATGGTGGTCGCGATCGGCAAGGGCGGCACCGACGTCGCCGTCGAGCGCGCGCTGGACCATGTGTGGGGCTATGGCGTCGGCGTGGACCTGACGCGCCGCGATCTGCAGGATGTCGCCAAGTCGATGAGCCGGCCGTGGGACTGGGCGAAGGCCTTCGACGCGTCGGGCCCGTGCGGGCCGCTGCAGCCGGCCAGTGCGGTCGGCCATCCGGCCCAGGGCCGCATCTGGCTCGAGGTCAATGGCGAGGTGCGCCAGCAGGGCGACCTCAACGAGATGATCTGGCCGGTGGCCGACGTGATCGCCTATATCTCGCAGAGCGTCGCACTCGCTGCGGGCGACCTGATCTTCACCGGCACGCCGGCCGGCGTCGGCAAGCTGCAGCCGGGCGACGCGGTGCGCGGCGGTGTGGCGGGACTGAGCGAGTTCGCCTTTACGGTCGGTCAACGCCGCGGCTAGCGCGTACGCGAATTGCGCTGTCATTGCCGCGCAGGCGGACATCCAGCGTCGTCTGCAAGCCGCCGGGTCCCCGCCGTCGCGGGGACAACAGCGGCGCCAGCAAAAAAGGCCACGGCATGGGACCGTGGCCTTTTGCTTGCGTGGCGGCAAGCCACGCTCAATCGAAGCCCAGCTCCTGCAGCTTGCGCGTGATGGTGTTGCGGCCGATGCCGAGCCGGGTCGCGGCCTCGACGCGGCGGCCGCGCGTGACGCCCAGCGCGGCCTCCAGCACCGCTTTTTCGAAACGGCGCGTGAGCAGGTCCATCACCTCGGGCTGGCCCGCTTCCAGCATCGCGCGCGCCTCGCCCGCTAGCAGGCTTTCCCAGCCGGGCGCCGGCGCGGCGCCTGGCGCCGGTGCCGGCGCCGAAGGCAGCGTGCCCGCCGTGCCGAAGCCCGGCGCCAGGCGGCCGCCGTAAGCCGGCGCCTCCGCATCGGGCGCCAGCGTGGCCGCGCCGTCGGCGGCAAACCCGCCCGCCATCGCACCGGCCAACCCGCCCCCGAAGCCGCCGGACATGGCGGCGGCATCGACCGCCTCGACGCCGCCCTGCGCGTCGCGCTCGGCCGCGCGCG
Organism: Cupriavidus gilardii; assembly: GCF_013347325.1. Classification (NCBI taxonomy): domain Bacteria; kingdom Pseudomonadati; phylum Pseudomonadota; class Betaproteobacteria; order Burkholderiales; family Burkholderiaceae; genus Cupriavidus; species Cupriavidus gilardii. Next base: position 1,900,390 of record NZ_CP054626.1, read on the forward strand.
CGACGCCGTAGCCGGCCATGCCGGCCTGCCCGTCCGGTGCGCCGCCGCCGATCATCTCGCGCGGCAGGTCCTTGACTTCGATGGTCTGCGCCGGCGCCATCACGGTCAGCCAGTTGCACAGGTTCTCCAGCTGCCGCACGTTGCCGGGGAACGGCAGCGTGCTGACATAGGCCAGCGCCTCGTCCGACATCCGCTTCGGTTCGACACCCAGCTCCTTGGCGCTCTTCTGCAGGAAATGCCGCGCCAGCAGCGTGATGTCCTCCGGCCGTTCGCGCAGCGGCGGCAGCCGCAGCCGGATCACGTTCAGCCGGTGGAACAGATCCTCGCGGAACAGCCCTTCCTTGACGCGGGTCTCGAGGTTCTGGTGGGTGGCGGCGATCACGCGCACGTTGGCGCGCAGCGGATTGTGGCCGCCGACCCGATAGAAGTTGCCGTCCGACAGCACGCGCAGCAGCCGCGTCTGCAGGTCGAACGGCATGTCGCCGATTTCGTCGAGGAACAGCGTGCCGCCCTCGGCCTGCTCGAAGCGGCCGCGCCGCATCGTCTGCGCGCCGGTGAAGGCGCCGCGCTCGTGGCCGAACAGTTCCGACTCGAGCAGGTCCTTCGGAATCGCCGCGGTATTGAGCGCGATGAAGGGGCCGTTGGCGCGCGGACTGTGCTTGTGCAGCGCGCGCGCGACCAGCTCCTTGCCGGTGCCGGACTCGCCGGTGATCAGCACCGTCACGTTCGACTGCGACAGCCGGCCGATCGCGCGGAACACGTCCTGCATCGCCGGCGCCTGGCCAAGGATCTCGGGCGCGTCGAGCAGGCGGTCGTCCAACTCCTCCTCGCGCAGGCTTTCCTCCAGCGCGCGGCGGATCAGCTCGACGGCCTTGTCGACGTCGAAGGGCTTGGCCAGGTATTCGAAGGCGCCGCCCTGGAAGGCCGCCACCGCGCTGTCGAGATCCGAGTAGGCGGTCATCACGATCACCGGCAGGCCCGGATGGCGGGCCTTGATCGCCTGCAGCAGATCGAGCCCCGAACCGCCGGGCATGCGGATGTCCGAGATCAGGACCTGGGGCTCGTCTTCCTCGAGCGCCGACAGCACGTCGCGCACATTGGTAAAGCTGCGGGACAGCAGGCTCTCCCGGGCCAGGGCCTTTTCCAGGACCCAGCGAATAGATTGATCGTCGTCGACTATCCAGATCGGCTTCATGTGCGTCGCTTGTCTGCTCGGTGTTTCGGAGGTCCGCCTTCGCTGCGCCGTCCGCCCGCCGCCCGGCGTGGGAGGCATCGATCGTGAGCCGATCTCGGGCGATTCAGCGCAGCGGCAGCAGGATGCGGAAATCGGTACAGCCGGGCCGGCTCTCGCATTCGATCAATCCCTCGTGCTGCTGCACGAAGGTCTGCGCCAGTGTCAGACCGAGCCCACTGCCGCCATCCCTGCCCGACACCAGCGGGTAGAAGATGCGTTCGCGAATATCGTCGGGAATGCCCGGACCGTTGTCGATCACATGCAAGTCCAATGCCAGCTTGTACAGCCGCTTGGCGATCGTGACCTGGCGCGCGACCCGCGTGCGCAGCACGATCTGCGCATCGCCGCGCGCGATGCGCTCGGCCAGCGCCTGCGCCGCGTTATGGACGATGTTGAGCACGGCCTGGATCAGCTGCTCGATGTCGCCCGACAGCTCGGGCAGGCTGGCGTCGTAGTCGCGCACGATCTCGAGGCCGTTGGGGAATTCGGCCAGCACCACCGAGCGCACGCGTTCGAGCACCTCGTGGATATTGAGCTCGCGCACGATATGCGGATGCCGGTGCGGCTCGAGCAGCCGGTCGACCAGCGTCTGCAGGCGGTCCGACTCCTTGATGATGACCTGCGTGTATTCGCGCAGGCTGCGCTCGGGCAATTCGAATTCGAGCAGCTGGGCGGCGCCGCGGATGCCGCCCAGCGGGTTCTTGATCTCGTGGGCCAGATTGCGGATCAGCTCCTTGTTGGCCGAGGTCAGGTCGAGGATGCGTTCCTCTCTTTCGCTGCGGACCTTCTGCTCGTTGGGCAGCACCTCGACCAGCGCGGTGCCGGGGCTCGCGTCGATGCCGCCGATCACCACATGCGCGTGCATCGGCTCGCGCAGCGGCGGTTGCAGGACCACGTCCTGGCGCCGCGCATCGACCTGGCGCGCCAGCACCGAATCGATCATCGCGTCGAGCTCGTCGGCGCGCCCGAACAGCGCCGACAGCGACAGCTCGAGCATCGACTTGCGCGAGAGGCCGAAGCTCGCCTCGGCCGCCGGGTTCGCATAGACGATCCGCATGCCGGGCTGCGCGACCAGCAGCACGGGGTTGGGCATCATGTCGAGCCCGGCCGCAAGTCCGCTCAACGCGGCCAACGCGGGCGCCACCGGCGGCGCGGCCGTTGCCGGCGACACGGCGGCGTCGTCGGCCGGCGCGCGTTCGCCGCCGCCGACCTTGCGGGAAACGCTGCGAATCAGGCGGCGCATCGATCGATCCTCAGTCCTTCAGGTTGGCCAGCTCGCGCCGCAGCGCGGCCGCATTGGCCTCGCTGCGGGCGATGTCCTCGCGCAGCGCGGCGGTACGGTCCAGATAGCGCTGGTAGTTGCGCTCGTCGCCCTGCCGCTGCGGCTGGCCCTCGTTGAATTGCGCGCGCAGCGCGGCCAGCCTGGCCTGCTCGCTGCGCAGCTCCTCTTCCAGCACCGCACGTCGTTCGCCGTCGCGGCGGCGCTGCGTGGCGGCGTCGATGCGCGGAAAATTCGCCGCGGTCGCGCCTTCGAGCGGCGCCGCACCACCGCCACCACCGCCACCACCGCCACCACCGCCGCCGCCGCGCGACGGCTGCCGCGTCACCGGCACGGTCAGCACCTCGGGCAGGTCCAGCCTTCTGCAGCCCTTGCCGCCGTTGCCGTTGCGGTATTCGGGCACGCCCTTCGGGCCGCTGCAGACGTAGATCTCCGAACCGCTCGGCGCGGACTGCGCCGCTGCGGGCAACGCTCCGAGCGGACCGAGCGCCGCCACCACCCCCGCCGCGATGCCCAGCAACAGGGCGGCCGATGCACCGGTCCGGGGTAGTGGCGCCGGTTCGGCACCGGGGCGGTGCGGCAAGCGGAACGAAGACAGGGTCGCGGTCATGGACGGGCGTCGCATCGGCAGGCATCGAGATCGGAGGAAGCCCAATTCTAGCGAGCCAAACAAAAAGGGACAGCCGAGGCCGCCCCTTCCTGGTGCAACAAGCACGGTGTGCTTACAGCGCGTGCTGGCAGCGAGCGCTTACAGCGAGTAATACATCTCGAACTCGAGCGGATGGGTGGTCATGCGGAAGCGGGTCACTTCCTCCATCTTCAGTTCGATGTAGGCGTCGATCATCGTGTTGCTGAACACGCCGCCACGGGTCAGGAACTCGCGGTCCTTGTCGAGGTACTCGAGCGCCTGATCCAGGCTCGCGCACACGGTCGGGATCTTCGCATCCTCTTCCGGCGGCAGGTCGTACAGGTTCTTGTCCGCGGCCTCGCCCGGGTGGATCTTGTTCTGCACGCCGTCCAGGCCGGCCATCATCAGCGCGGAGAAGCCCAGGTACGGGTTCATCAGCGGATCCGGGAAGCGGGTCTCGATGCGGCGGCCCTTCGGGTTCGCCACGTACGGGATGCGGATCGAGGCCGAGCGGTTGCGGGCCGAGTAGGCCAGCTTGACCGGCGCTTCGAAGCCCGGCACCAGACGCTTGTACGAGTTGGTACCCGGGTTGGTGATCGCGTTCAGCGCACGGGCGTGCTTGATGATGCCGCCGATGTAGTACAGCGCGAACTCCGACAGGCCGGCGTAGCCGTTGCCCGCGAACAGGTTCTGGCCGTCCTTCCAGATCGACTGGTGCACGTGCATGCCCGAGCCGTTGTCGCCGACCACCGGCTTCGGCATGAAGGTCGCGGTCTTGCCGTAGGTGTGGGCGACGTTCTGGATCACGTACTTCTGCAGTTGCGTCCAGTCAGCGCGCTGCACCAGCGTGCTGAACTTGGTGCCGATCTCGTTCTGGCCCTGGCCGGCCACTTCGTGGTGGTGGACTTCGACGGGGATGCCCAGCGACTCCAGGATCAGACACATTTCCGAACGCATGTCCTGGAAGGTGTCGATCGGGGCGACCGGGAAGTAGCCGCCCTTCTTGCCCGGACGGTGGCCGCTGTTGCCGTGTTCGAACTCGCGGCCCGACGACCACGGCGCTTCTTCCGAGTGGATCTTGACGAAGCAGCCCTGCATGTCGACGTTCCAGGTCACGCCGTCGAAGATGAAGAACTCGGGCTCCGGACCGAAGTAGGCGGTGTCGCCCAGGCCGGTGCTCTTCAGATAGGCTTCGGCGCGCTTGGCGATCGAACGCGGGTCGCGGTCGTAGCCCTTGCCGTCCGACGGCTCGACCACGTCGCAGGTCAGCACCAGCGTCGGCTCTTCGTAGAACGGGTCGATATGGGCGGTGTTCGGATCCGGCATCAGCAGCATGTCGGAGGCCTCGATACCCTTCCAGCCAGCGATGGACGAGCCGTCGAAAGCATGGCCGCTCTCGAACTTGTCGTCACCGAAGTGCGAGGTCGGCACGGACACGTGCTGCTCCTTGCCCTTGGTGTCGGTGAAACGGAAGTCGACGAACTTGACGTCGTTTTCCTTCACCAGCTTCATCACATCTGCAACGCTCTGCGCCATGCCTATCTCCTGGTAATTCGGCTGAGTTCAGTTGGAGCCATTCACGTGCCGGCCGCCGGGGGCGCATCGCTGCCGCCTGCCGGCGGCGACCGGCCATCAAAAGGACGAAGCATGTTAGCAGAAAGCATGCCAACGTCCGCACGGATTTGGCGCGGGGGTGGCGTTGCCGCCATGCCGTCCCCGCGCCGTTCCCGAAAGCTGTGCATCGGCGCGGGATGGCGCCATCGCACCGCGCTGGCGCAAGGACCGGGACGGATGCCGGACACGCCGCAACAGCGCTCCGCCGGCTCGGCCGCTGCGCCGTCCGACGGGCCGCGCACCCCAAACCGGTGCATCCTCGCCGCCGAATGCACCGCTATGGTGCCATCGGCACCATGCTGGCGCCAGCGCCCGATGTCGAGTCTGCCGCTGGCCTCGCACTGCGGCCGCGCCGCGCCGGCGGAGTAGAATAACGGTCTTTGCAGCAGGTGTGGCCGCGATCGGCGTCACGCCCCTTATCGATCCAAACCGTCCCTTGCAATGACCAACCGAGACGCGCTTCTGCAGGCCGCCAACGCGCGGCAACAACAGGACCAACTGCCCTACTACGGCGCCCTGACGCCGCAGCAGGCCTACGATCTGCTGATGGCCGATCCCGCCGCGGTGCTGGTCGACGTACGCACCCAGGCCGAGCTGGACTGGGTCGGCGGCCCGGATGTGCCGGAGCACCAGTCGCTGCACGTGGAATGGTCCGGCTATCCGGGCGGCGCGCAGAATCCGCGCTTCGTCGAGGAATTGAAGGCCAAGGTGCCGCAGGACGCGCCGGTGCTGTTCCTGTGCCGCAGCGCGGCGCGCTCCAAGCACGCCGCCCGGGTGGCCACCGAAGCCGGTTACCGCTATGCGATCGACGTGCTGGAAGGCTTCGAAGGCGCGCGCGACGAGCACCATCACCGCAAGACCGTCGAGGGCTGGTGCGTGCGCGGATTGCCTTGGCACGGGGCTTGAGGACCGGACAATTTCGTCCATCCGCTCGTTTTCTCCCCTCTCCCGCTCTGCGGGTGAGGGGTCGGGGAGAGGGGTCGGGGGAGAGAGAAAGGCGCTCGCCATGGCGACACCCTGACGCATGACGGACCGCCCTATCCCTCTCTCGAGCCCGCGGGAGACGGGAGCAAACCCGCCCCTTTTGCGGCGCGATCGCGCAATGCCACCTCACCCCGCGCTGACGCCCGCTCCCGCGTTCTCCACCACCTCGAATCCCATCGCGCGCACGCCGTCGCGCAGCATCGCGTAGGCCGGCTCCACCAGCGCGGGCGCGCCCTTGACGCCCAGGTCGATATGCCGGCGCGCATAGAGCTCGCCGCGCTGCGCGTCGCCGACCGACGGCAGGCTGAACACGCGCACGCCCGCAAACGCCATCTCGACCTGCTCCATCAGCGGCGTCAGCGTCGATTCCGGCGCCTCGAACACCAGGAAGGCCCGCTCGACGTGCTGGACCTGATGGAACAGGTGCGAATACTCGTTGTCCAGCACCCACTCCATCATCGGCCACGCCATCACCGGGAAGCCGGGCATGAAATGGTGGTGGCCGATCGAGAAGCCCGGAATCCGGTTGTAGCTGTTCGGGATGATGCGGGCGCCGCGCGGGAACTCGCCCATCTTGAAGCGGTGCTGGTTCTCGGGCAGCGACAGGTCGCCCTTGACCGGATCGCCGCCCGCCGTTTCCGCAATGCGCTGCGCGATCAGCTCCCGCGCCTCCGGATGCAGCTCGAGCGGCACGCCCAGCGCCGCCGCCGCGCACTGGCGCGTGTGGTCGTCCGGCGTGGCACCGATGCCGCCGGTGCAGAACACCACGTCGGGTCCCGCCAGCGTGCGGCGCAGCGTCGCGGTGATCCGCTCGCGTTCGTCGCCGACATATTCGGCCCATTGCAGCGCCAGGCCGCGCTCGGCCAGCAGCGCGATCGCGCGCCGCATGTGCTTGTCCTCGCGTCGTCCCGACAGAATCTCGTCGCCGATCACGATCAGGCCGAAACCCATGATGCCCCTCTTTTTACGATGATTCGATGCGGCGCACGTCCGACGGCGCCAGTTCAATGACATCCGGCCCGGCCGGAGGCGGCGCCACCGATTGCCGCTCGGCGCGCAGCTGGCCGAGCGCATGCAGGCAGTAGTGGCCGAACCACAGTGCCGAGAAGATGAAGATCAGCGCGTAGAGCCACAGCGCGCCGGCCAGCACGAACGGAAACAGGAAGATGATCGCCGCCGAGGAGACCCACAGCAGCGTCGGCGCCGAGCCCAGCAGGCCGACCACCACGCCGATGATCAGCAGCGGCATCCGGTGGCGCCGCATGATGGCCTTGCGCTCATCGGCGCTGGCATGGTCGGCCAGCGCGTCGTAGGTCATCACGCGATAGGTCAGCCAGCCCCACAGCAGCGGCGGCACCAGCGCGAAGAACGGCGGCACCAGCCACAGCGGCAGCGAGATCAGCACCAGCAGCAGGAACACGCCGGTGCTCGACAGCGAATGCCAGACGCTGCCCAGCACGCTGCCGCCCTTGCTCTTGGCCAGCTCCGGATAGCTGCGCTCGAGAAAGCGCACCGCCGCCGGCACCGACCACAGGCCGATGAACAGCAGCAGCGAGGCGACCGCCAGCGGAATCGTCAGCGCGACCACGAACAGCGGCGCCACCACCGCGCGCAGCGACGACAGGCCGAACCAGTCGAGCGCGCCGTAGATCCAGCTGGTGAAGATCGAGCTTTCGAGGAAGCCGCGCGCGGCGGTCATCACCGGATCCCAGGTGAAATACAGCAGGCCGCCCCAGAACACGGTGGCCAGCACGAAGGGAATCACGGTCAGCGCCAGCATGCGCGGATGCAGCTGGCTGATCAGCGCGCGGACGAAGGAGCGGACGAGGTCGTTCATGCAATGCGAAGGTCGAAACGGATCGGCGCGGGCGCGGACGGCGCGGACGGCGTGGGCAGCGCGGCGGCGCGGGGCCGGCCATCGGGGCCGATTCAGGTGGGACAGACTAGCACACGTGCCGGCAACGCATCGTGTCGGCACGGCAGGATCGCCGTGCGCGACGGCCTCAGGCGCGCCGGAACCAGCGCTTGATGCCGTACCACTGCTGCTGCAGCAGGCCGGCACCGTAGTCGCGGCCGCGCCCCGCCGGCGGCGGCAGCTGGTCGCGGATGCCGGTGGCGGGGTAGTCGTCGGCGAAGCGGGCGGTGCCGAACAGCATGTCCCACCAGGGGAACAGCACGCCGTAGTTGCAGCCGCCGAGCCGCGCCGGCTGCCCGTGCGCCTCGTGCCCGATGCCGATCGCATGATGGGTGCGGTGAAAGCGCGGCGATACCAGCAGGCGTTCGCCGACGCGGCCGAAATGCAGCCGCACGTTGGCGTGCTGCAGGCTCTGCATCAGCTGCGACAGCGCGACCAGCAGCAGGAACTGCGACGGTTCGACGCCGATAACCAGCGCGGTCAGTGCGAACACCAGGCTGCGCAGCAGATCGTCGAGCAGATGGTTGCGGTTGTCGCTCCACAGCGTCATCTGCCGCTGGCTGTGATGGACCGCATGCAGGCACCACCACCAGCGCACCGTGTGGGACAGCCGGTGATACCAGTAGCCGAGCAGGTCGAACAGCAGCAGGTAGACGAGGAAGCTGACCAGCGGCTCGCTGGTGACGCCGGGCCACCAGTCCTCGACATTGATGCGCTGCCAGCCGGCCAGGTGCAGCCGCCCTTCGATCGCGTCGACCGCCGGATCGAGCGTGAAGAACAGCACCAGCCGGAACAGGCCGAGCCGGTGGATCATCGTGTAGATCATGTCGGTGCGGATCGCGGCGCGATCGGTGACCGGCTCGACCGGACGCAGCCGCTCCAGCGGCCACAGCAGCGCGGCCATCACGGTCAGCTGCAGCAGCCCGACCACCAGCCATTCGGTGCCGGCGAAGGCGTCCTCGGCATAGCCGCCCAGGCCCAGCGCATAGACCACGGGCAGCACCACGTGCTGGAACAGCGCGCCTTCGAGATCGCCGAGCCAGGCGTCCAAGGTCTGCAGCATCAGTTGGCCCCTCCCGTATGGCGTGCCGCGGCGCCGGCCGGTTTGGCCTGGCGGTAGTCCGGATGCTCGCGCAGCGTGGCGAAGCAGAAGCCCTTGCGGCGCAGGCCCTCGATCAGCGGCTCGAGCACGGCCGGCGCCCACGGATCGCGCCGCGACCAGATGCCCAGATGCGCCATCGCGATGTCGCCGTCGCGCAGGTCGCGCAGCGCTCGCGTCAGCAGCGCGGTGTTCGGATAGCGGTCCGAATCGAGTTCGTCGCCAAGGAAGCCCGCCTGCGCCCAGCCGACATGGCGATAGCCGCATTGGCGCGCCCAGGCCAGCGTCTGCGGCGCGGTGCGGCCGCCCGGCGCGCGCCACAGCGGCTCCATGCCGACCCCGGCGAGCCGCTGCAGCGCCGCGGCGCTGCGATCCAGTTCGGCGCAGAAGGCAGCCTGGTCCATCGCGATGTCCTGGCCGGCCTTCGGGCCGAACTGCGGCCGCATCACGACCTTGCCGCCGCGCGTGCTGCGCAGGTACACGTGGTCGAAGGTATGCGAGCCGAATACGTGGCCGTCGGCCGCCAGCGACTTCCAGTACGGCGCCCAGCCGGGATCGAGCGAGTGGTCGCCGCGCACGGTCGGCTCGTTGGCCAGGAAGAAGGTCGCGCGCACGCGCTGGCGGCGCAGCACGTCGGCGATCAGCTGCGCCTGGCTCATGCTGCCGGTATCGAAGGTCAGGTACAGCGTGCCGGCGCGGCAGTCGTCGGGGGCGGCATCGGCGGCGGGCGACATGACGGGCGCCAGACCGAACAGCGCGGCCGCCCAGGCCCGCGCCAGCCGCCCACGCCCGCGCGACCGCTTCCCCGCTCCCACCCCGCTCCCGCCGGGCCGGAGCGGGGAGAGAAACGCGAGCATCGATGCCGGCAGCAGGTTGCCAAGGCTCATACCACCCCCGTCAATACAGCGGCGCCCGCGTGCGGAAATAGATGCCGTGCGGCGAGCGTCCGACGCGGATCGTCTTGATCAGCTTGCGGCTCGGCACGTCGATCACGCCCACCGAGCGGGCCCAGCGGAAGGTCACCCACAGCGTCTTGCCGTCGGCGGCCAGTTCCATGTCGTCCGGGCCCGGCGGCAGGCCGGTGATGTCGCCGACCTTGGTCAGCGTCTGCTGGTCCAGGATGCTGATGGTGCCGGAAACGCGGTTGGTCAGCAGCAGATGCCGCTTGTCGCCGAGCGCGCGGAAGTTGTGCGCGCCCTTGCCGGTCTGGATCTGCTTGACCACCGCACGCGTGCGCCAGTCGATCACGGCGACATAATCGGCGCCGGTCATGCCGACCAGCAGGTAGCGCTGGTCCGGCGTCACCCAGATGCCGGCCGGCGCCGAGCCGGCCTCCATGCGCCACAGCAGCGTCTGCGTCGGCAAATCGATCGCGGCCACCTCGTTCGAGTCCTGCAGCGTCACGAAGGCGATGCGGCTGTCGGCGGTGAAGGCGATATGGCTGGGGGTGCGGCCCAGCGGCAACTGCCTGGCCGCCTTCAGCGCGCGGCCGTCCCAGCGGTACAGGTCGACGCGGTCGAGCCGGTTGCCGGTCACGACAAACCATTTCTGGTCCGGCGAAAAGCCGATGTGATACGGGTCGTCGATGTCCGGCACGCGCTGCTGGACCCGCCCGCTGACCGGGTCTAGAAAGACCAGGTCGTTGCCGACCGCGTTGGCGACGATCAGCGAGCGGTCGTCGGGCGTCGCGATCAGGTGGTGGGGCTCCTTGCCGACCGGGAAGGTCTCCAGCACCTTGTGGCTGTCGCGGTCGATCAGAGTAACGCTTGCGTCACCCGCATTGAGCACCACGACCACTTCGGCATGGGCCGACCGGGCTGGCAGGGCCGCCGCGCCAAGACAGGCCCAGGATAAACAGGCAGCAACGACACGGCGAAAGGCGGGCATAGACACGGCGAACGGAACGGTTGGCGGACCGTTCGGGACGGTCGGCGGCAGGGATCGAACAAGGAAACGGAACGGACGGAACGTGGAACCGGCGGCGGAACACGCAAGCGCCGGACCGTCCGTCCAGGCGGTCCAGACGGCCGCAAACATGCGACCGCCAAGGCCCACGCATTCTAACGTCGAGCCCCCTCGTTTCGATGACCGGATGCGCCAAAATCGTGCGCCGGCCGCCCTACCGTTGCATCGACTCCCACACCTTCTGCAGGCGCTTGACAGACATCGGCACCGGGGTTCGCAATTCCTGCGCGAACAGCGCGATGCGCAGCTCCTCCAGCATCCAGCGGAATTCCTCCATCCGCGCGTCCTCGCCGCCCCTGGCCTGCCGCCGCTGCTTGTCGGCGCGCTGCCACTGCTGCAGCAGCGGCGCCATTTCCTGCTGCCGCTGCGCATCCCGGGCCGGATCGCCCTTGAGCTTGTCGATCCGCATCGCGATGCCTTTCAGATAGCGCGGGAAATGCACCAGCCAGTCGTACGGGGTCTCGGCCAGGAAATGCTTGCCCATCAACTGCGACAGCTGCGCCTGCATGTCGGCATGGGCGGCGGCGAAGGGCTTGGCCTGCAGCAGCTTGCGCGGCAGCGCCGCGTACTCGGCCAGGATGGTGCCGGCCAGCCGGGCGATCTCCTGCGCCAGCAGGCCGAGCCGCCCGCGGCCCTCCTCCTTGCGCGCGGCGAACTCGGCCTCGTTGCGCGGCAGCGGCGCCTGCATGCAGGCACGCTCCAGCGCCAGCGTCACGATCTGGTCGCGCAGCATGTCCTGCGTGCCCAGCGTCATGTACTGCATCGCCATCTGCGACAGCCCGGGGATGTTCTTCTGCACGAACTTGACCTGCTCGCGCAGCTGCAGCGCGAACAGCCGCCGCAGCCCGGCGTGGTGCAGGCGCTCGGCCTCCTGCGGGTCGTCGAACACCTCGACGTCGCAGTGGGTGTCGCGGTCGACCAGCGCCGGATAGCCGAACAGCGTGCGGTTCCCCTTGCGGATCTCCAGCAGCTCGGGCAGCTCGCCGAAGGTCCAGCCGGTCAGCCCCTCGTATTGCGCCGCCTCGGCCACCGGCGCCTCGCGCGCGACCAGGCTCTGGAACGACTGCTGCGCCTGTCCGCCCAGTTCCGCGCGCAGCTGCGCCAGGTTGCGGCCCATGTCGAGCTGGCGGCCGTGCTCGTCGACCACCTTGAAGTTCATGAAGTGGTGGGCCGGCAGCGTCTCGAGCTTGAAGTCCGCGCGCCGGATCATCGTGCCGGTCTGCTCGCGGATATCGGCGATCAGCACGTCGATCAGCTCGCCCTCGCCGAACGGCCGGCGCTCGACGAAGCCCGCCGCATAGTCGGGCAGCGGCACGCAATGTCGGCGCAGCTTCTGCGGCAGCGACTTGAGCAGCAGGTGCACCTTCTCCTTGATCATGCCGGGCACCAGCCAGTCGGCGCGCTCGGGCCTGACCTGGTTCAGCGCGTACAGCGGCACCGTCAGCGTGACGCCGTCGCGATGGCTGCCGGGCTCGAAGTGGTAGCTCAAACCCATGTCGACGCCGGCGACGTTCAGCGTCTTCGGGAACAGGTCGGTGGTGATGCCGGCCGCCTCGTGCCGCATCAGCTCTTCGCGGTTCAGGTACAGCAGCTTGCGGTCGCGCGCGCTCTCCTTCTGGTACCACTGCTCGAACTGGGTCTGCTGATGGATGTCGGCCGGGATATGGCGGTCGTAGAACGCGTAGATCAGCTCGTCGTCGACCAGCACGTCCTGCCGGCGCGCCTTGTGCTCGAGGTTCTCGATCTCGCGCACCAGCCGCTGGTTGTGCGCGTAGAACGGCAGCCGCGTATCGAATTCGCCTTCGACCAGCGCGCGGCGGATGAACAGCTCGCGCGCTTCCCGGGGGTTCATCGGGCCGTAGTGCACGCGCCGGTGCTGGTAGACCGTCAGGCCATACAGCGTGGCGCGCTCCATCGCCAGCACCTGGCCGGCCTTCTTCTCCCAGTGCGGATCGCTCCAGCTGACCTTCAGCAGATGGCGGCCGACCTGCTCGAGCCAGTCAGGCTCGATGCGCGCCAGCGTGCGGGCAAACAGCCGGCTGGTCTCGACCAGCTCGGCGGCCATCAGCCAGCGGCCCATCTTGCGCGCCACCAGCGAGCCGGGCCACAGATGGAACTTGATGCCGCGCGCGCCCAGGTACTCGCGGCCGCGGCCGTCGGCCTCGTCCAGCTTCTGGCCGATATTGCCGAGCAGACCGGTCAGCAGCGCCTTGTGGACCTGCTCGTAGGTCGGCTCGCTGTCGTTGAGCTTCCAGCCCTGCTCGGCGACCGTGGTCAGCAGCTGCGAATGGACGTCGCGCCATTCGCGCAGCCGCAGATGCGACAGGAAGTTTGCGCGGCACTGGTCCTGCAACTGGCGATTGCTCTTCTTGTGCGCGACCGCGTCCTCGAACCACTTCCACAGCTTGACCCAGCCGAGGAATTCCGAGCGTTCGTCCATGAACTTGCGGTGCGCCTGGTCGGCGGCCTCCTGCGCCTCCTGCGGACGGTCGCGCGGATCCTGCACCGACAGCGCGCTGGCGATGATCAGCACCTCGCGCAGGCAATGCTGGTCGCGCGCGGCCAGGATCATCCGGGCCACACGCGGGTCCAGCGGCAGACGCGCCAGCTGCTTGCCCAGCGGCGTCAGCGCATTGGCCTCGTCGACGGCGCCGAGCTCTTGCAGCAGCTGGTAGCCATCGGCGATCGCGCGCCCGAGCGGCGGCTCGATGAAGGGAAACGACTCGATTGCACCGAGGCGCAGCGCCTTCATCCGCAGGATCACCGCGGCCAGCGACGAGCGCAGGATCTCGGGATCGGTAAAGCGCGGGCGCGCGGCGAAATCGGCCTCGTCGTAGAGGCGGATGCAGACGCCGTCGGCGACGCGGCCGCAGCGGCCGGCGCGCTGGTTGGCAGCCGCCTGCGAGATCGGCTCGATCTGCAGCTGCTCGACCTTGTTGCGATACGAATAGCGCTTGACGCGCGCCAGGCCCGTGTCGACCACATAGCGGATGCCGGGCACCGTCAGCGAGGTCTCGGCGACGTTGGTGGCCAGCACGATGCGGCGCGCGTTCGACGGCTTGAACACGCGCTCCTGCTCCTGCACCGACAGCCGCGCGAACAGCGGCAGGATCTCGGTGTGCGGCGGATGGTGCTTGCGCAGCGCCTCGGCGGCCTCGCGAATCTCGCGCTCGCCGGGCAGGAACACCAGCACGTCGCCGGGGCCGAGCCGGCTCAGCTCGTCGACCGCGTCGACGATGCCGTCGTACAGGTCGCGCTCGCGCGCCTGCGCCGACTTCGCCGGGCTATCGCCGGCCCTGGCGCCCTTGTCGCTCTTGTCGGCCTTGTCGCCCCGCTGGTTCGCGCTGCCTTCGTCGGCGATCGGGCGATAGCGGATCTCGACCGGATACAGCCGCCCGCTGACCTCGATCACCGGCGCCGGCTTGCCGCCGCTGCCGAAATGTTCGGCGAAGCGCTGCGCGTCGATCGTCGCCGACGTGATGATCACCTTCAGGTCCGGGCGGCGCGGCAGGATCTCCTTCAGATAGCCCAGCAGGAAATCGATGTTCAGGCTGCGCTCGTGGGCCTCGTCGATGATGATCGTGTCGTAGGCGCGCAGCAGCGGATCGGTCTGCGTCTCGGCCAGCAGGATGCCGTCGGTCATCAGCTTGATCGACGCGCCGGGCGACATCGTGTCGTTGAAGCGCACCTGGTAGCCGACGTGCTCGCCCACCGGCGAGCCGAGCTCCTGCGCGATGCGCTTGGCGGTCGAGGTCGCGGCGATGCGGCGCGGCTGGGTATGGCCGATCAGGCCGCCGCGGCGCCGGGGCTGGCCGTCCTTGCCCTTGCCCTGGTCTTCGCCCTTCCCTTCGCCGTTCCCTTCGCCGTTCCCTTCGGCGCCGGCGGCATCGGCACGCGCCGGGCCGCGGCCGATCGACAGGCATATCTTGGGCAGCTGCGTGGTCTTGCCCGAGCCGGTCTCGCCCGAGACGATGACCACCTGGTGCTGCGCGATCGCGCGCGCGATCTCGTCGCGCCGTGCCGAGACGGGCAGCGCTTCGGGGAATGTAATCGGCGGCAGCGGATTGGCGAACACCGCGCGGCGCCCGGGCCGGCCTTCGGGCTGGCCTTCGGGGCGGCGTTCGGGCTTGCGTTCGGACTGGTCTTCGGTCGGGCCCTGGGGCGAACCTTCGGACTGGCTCTTCGATGGACCCTGGGACTGGCGTGCGGACTGCGGTCGGGGCGGCCTGCGGCGCAGGGCTGCGGGTGGGACGGGGCGTTGTTCGGACATTGGCGGGGATTATAATCCGCGCCATGAACGCCAGAACCGCCACGACCCCGACAGCCGGCGCGCACAACGACGCAGCCGGCGATCCCCTGCCCGACCCTGCCGCCGACGCCATCGATGCGCCGGCCGCGACCGTGGCCGTTCCTTCCACCACGCCGGATGTGCCCAGCCTGCCGAAGGCGCCCGCCACGCCGGAGCGCGCCGCGCCCGGACCGGACCGCCAGCAGTTCGTCGACTGGCTGCGCGCGGTCGCGCCGTATATCCATGCCTTCCGCGGCAAGACCTTCGTGATCGCCTTCGGCGGCGAGCTGGTCAAGGCCGGCATGCTGAACGCGCTGGTCAACGACGTCGCGCTGCTGCACGCGATGGGCATGCAGATCGTGCTGGTGCATGGCTCGCGTCCGCAGGTCGAGGAACAGCTGGCGCTGCGCCAGGTCGAGTCGCGCTTCGTCGACGGGCTGCGCATCACCGACAACGCGGCGCTCGAATGCGCGAAGGAAGCGTCGGGCGAACTGCGCCTCGATATCGAGGCCGCGTTCAGCCAGGGCCTGCCCAATACGCCGATGGCCGGGGCGCAGCTGTCGGTGGTATCCGGCAACTTCGTCACCGCGCGCCCGGTCGGCATCGTCGAGGGCACCGACTACCAGCACACCGGTCTGGTTCGCAAGATCGACGGCGATTCGGTGCGCATGTCGCTGCAGCACGGCAAGATCGTGCTGCTGTCGCCGCTGGGCTTCTCGCCCACGGGTCAGGCCTTCAACCTGTCGATGGAGGATGTCGCCAGCGCGACCGCCACCGCGCTGAAGGCCGACAAGCTGATCTTCATCACCGAGGTGCCGGGCGTGCTGGACCCGGTCGGCAAGCTGATGCCCGAGATGTCGCTGCGCACCGCGGTCGAGCGCCTGCAGAACAACCACCTGCCGCCCGACGTCGCCTACTACCTGCAGCATCTGGTCAAGGCGCTCAAGGGCGGCGTGCCGCGCGCGCATCTGATCCCGTTCGACATGGACGGCTCGGTGCTGCTGGAACTGTTCCTGCACGACGGCGTCGGCACGATGGTGTCGGACACCGATCTGGAGAGCCTGCGCGAGGCCACGCTCGACGACGTCGGCGCGATCGTGCAGCTGATCGCGCCGCTCGAGCAGGACGGCACGCTGGTGCCGCGCGGGCGCCATCTGATCGAGCGCGACATCGCCAACTTCTCGGTGATCGAGCACGACGGCGTGCTGTTCGGCTGCGCCGCGCTCTACCCCTACCCGCGCGAAGGCATGGCCGAGATGGCCTGCCTGACGGTCTCGCCCGAGGCCCAGGGCACCGGCGACGGCGAACGGCTGCTCAAGCGCATCGAGCGGCGGGCCCGCGCGCTCGGCCTGGAGCGGCTGTTCGTGCTGACGACCCGCACCGAGCACTGGTTCCTGAAGCGCGGCTTCGTGCGCGCCAGCGTCGACGACCTGCCCGAGGACAAGCGCAAGCTGTACAACTGGCAGCGCAAGTCGATGGTGCTGATGAAGAAACTGTAAGGACGGTAGGGGCGGCGCCCGGCCCGGAGGTCCGCTTCGCTACAATAGCCGCCGTACGAACGCCCCACGACATCGCGCCGCGATCACACGAACAGAAGGATAGAAGGAGTTCCCCATGGCCCGCATGGTCCATTGCGTCAAGCTGAACAAGGAGGCCGAGGGCCTCGATTTCCCGCCGCTGCCCGGCGAACTGGGCAAGAAGATCTGGCAGAACGTGTCGAAGGAGGCCTGGGCCGGCTGGCTCAAGCACCAGACCATGCTGATCAACGAAAACCGGTTGAACATGGCCGACGCCCGTGCGCGGCAGTATCTGCTGAAGCAGACCGAGAAGTACTTCTTCGGCGAGGGTGCGGACCAGGCGGCGGGGTATGTGCCGCCGCAGGCCTGAGCGGCACGCGGCAGGATTTTCTCGGCTGATGGTGTTCCCCTGTCCCGCAAGCGGGACAGGGGAAAACAAAAGGCGCCAGGTTTGCTGGCGCCTTTGTCGTTTCTGCGGGGCTGGCGAATCGGCTCAGAAGTCCGTGCGCCGCACGCCATCGGCCGTGCCCAGCAGCAGCACGTCGGCGCCGCGCAGCGCGAACAGCCCCACCGTCACCACGCCGGGCAGCTGGTTGATCGCCTGCTCCATGCCCTTCGGGTCGCCGATGGCCAGGCCGCCGACGTCCAGGATCACATTGCCGTTGTCGGTCTTGTAGATGCCGCCTTCCCTGGTCATGCGCAGGCGCGGCTGGCCGCCCAGCGCCGCCAGCTGGCGCGCCACCGCGGCGCGGGCCATCGGAATCACCTCGACCGGCAACGGGAACTGGCCCATCACGCCGACCAGCTTGCTGGCGTCGGCGATGCAGACGAAGGTGCGCGCCACCGAGGCGACGATCTTCTCGCGCGTCAGCGCGCCGCCGCCGCCCTTGATCATCGCGCCGCTGGCGTCGATCTCGTCGGCGCCGTCGACATAGACGGGGATCTCGTCGACCTCGTTCAGGTCCAGCACCTTGAAGCCGTGCTGCTGCAGGCGGCGGGTCGAGGCCTCGGAGCTCGACACCGCGCCGGCGAAGCGGTCCTTGAAGCGCGCCACCGCATCGATGAACAGGTTGGCGGTCGACCCGGTGCCGACACCGAGCACTGCCCCTTCGGGGACTTCCTTCTCGACATAGTCCGCGGCGGCCTGCGCCACCTGCGCCTTCAGTTCATCCTGGGTCATTGCCTGCTGCCTTCGGCTGCCCCGTGGACCGCGGTGCGGTACGTTGCGAGCCGCAAAAGTCGGTTGCGGAAACCGCGTAGTGTAACGGATTGCGCCCTGGCCGCCAGGGGTCCCACAATGGGCCGGTACAATGACCCGACGTGGCCCCAAGGCGGCATACCGATGCGGCATACCGATGCGGCATACCGATATGGCACTGCACTGATGCAGCCCCGCCGCGGCGACCCCGTTCCGATTCCCTTCCCGTCCGACGCAATCATCATGAACCAGCTAGCGCAACTGAAGCAGTTCACCACCGTGGTGGCCGATACCGGCGACTTCCAGGCGATGAAGCAGTACACGCCGCAGGACGCCACCACCAATCCGTCGCTGATCCTGAAGGCCGTGCAGAAGCCCGAATACCGGCCGCTGCTCGAGAAGGCCGTGCGCGATCATCACGACGCCGGCGTCGATGCCGTGATGGACGCGCTGCTGATCGCCTTCGGCGGCGAGATCCTGCAGATCGTGCCGGGCCGGGTGTCGACCGAGGTCGACGCGCGGCTGTCCTTCGATACCGCGGCGACCGTCGACAAGGCGCGCCACCTGATCGCGCTGTACGAGCGCGCCGGCGTGCCGCGCGAGCGCGTGCTGATCAAGATCGCGTCGACCTGGGAAGGCATCCGCGCGGCCGAGGTGCTGCAGCGCGAAGGCATCCGCTGCAACATGACGCTGCTGTTCTCGCTGGTGCAGGCGGTGGCCTGCGCCGAGGCCGGCGCGCAGCTGATCTCGCCGTTCGTCGGCCGCATCCTCGACTGGTACCGCAAGCAGGCCGGCGACAAGTGGAATCCCGATGCGAACAGCGGCGATGCCGATCCGGGCGTGCATTCGGTGCGGCAGATCTACGATTACTACAAGCGCTTCGGCTACAAGACCGAGGTGATGGGCGCGAGCTTTCGCAATACCGACCAGATCCTGTCGCTGGCCGGCTGCGATCTGCTGACGATCAGCCCCGAGCTGCTGGAACAGCTGGCGGCCAGCACCGCGCCGGTCGAGCGCAAGCTGTCGGTCGACGATGCCCAGGCCGGCCATATCGCCCGCGTGCATTGCGACGAGCCGGCCTTCCGCTGGCAGCTGAACGAGGACGCGATGGCCACCGAGAAGCTGGCCGAGGGCATCCGCGCCTTCGCTGCCGATGCGGTCAAGCTGGAACGGCTGATCGCCGAGACGTTCTCCTGAAGAGCGGTGGACGCGGCGCGGGCCTGCGTCAGTCGCCGGCCGCGTCCCACAGCATCGGCAGGCATTGCCCGGCCGGCGCGGACAGCACCAGGTCGGCGGTCGCGTCCAGCGCCGACGGCTGCGGATTGACGACGATCACGCCGGCCCCATGGTCCTTGGCCAGGCCCGGCAACCCCGCCGCCGGATAGACCATGCCCGAGGTACCGACCACCAGGCACAGATCGCAGGTCTGCGCCGCATGCTCGGCGCGGTAGCGCGCCACGCGCGGCAGGTCCTCGCCGAACCACACCACGCCGGGCCGCATCGGCGCGCCGCAATGGACGCAGCGCGGCGGGCTGCGGCCGTCGTCCGGCGCGGCCTCGCAGCGGCCGCAGCCGTCCAGCCATTTGTTGGCGAACAGATTGCCGTGCAGCTCGATCACGTCGGGGCTGCCCGCGCGCTGGTGCAGCCCGTCGACGTTCTGCGTGACCAGCGTCACGTTCTTCTGCGCGGCCAGCGCGACGATCGCACGATGGGCGGGATTGGGCTGCGCCGCCGCAACCAGTGCGCGGCGATGCTGATACCAGTCCCAGACCAGGCCGGGCTGGCGGCGGTAGGCGTCCTCGGTGGCCAGTTCCTCGGGATCGAAACGGGCCCACAGGCCCGTCAGCGCATCGCGGAAGGTCGGCACGCCGGACTCGGCCGAGATGCCGGCGCCGGTCAGCACCAGGATGTCGCTGGCGGCGGCGATGCGCCGCCGTGCGTCGGCCAGGTCGGCGGCATCGATCAGCATCGCGCCTCCTTCATTGCGCCAACTTCATTGCGCCCACTTGATCGGCCCGTCGGCTCAACGCGCCACCGCGCGGCGCTGCCTCACCGCTTCATAGAGGCAGACGCCGCTGGCGACCGACACGTTCAGGCTTTCGACGCCGCCGGCCATCGGGATCGACACCAGCTCGTCGCAGGTCTCGCGCGTCAGCCGGCGCATGCCCTCGCCTTCGGCGCCCATCACCAGCGCGGTCGGGCCCGTCAGGTCGATGTCATAGACGGTGCGCTCGGCGCCATCGGCGGTACCGACGACCCAGATGCCGCGCTCCTGCAGTTCGCGCAGCGTGCGGGCCAGATTGGTCACGGTGATATAGGGCACGGTCTCGGCCGCGCCGCTGGCCACCTTGGCGACGGTCGCGTTCAGGCCGACGCTGCGGTCCTTGGGCGCGATCACCGCATGCGCGCCGGCGCCGTCGGCCACGCGCAGGCAGGCGCCGAGATTGTGCGGATCGGTGACGCCATCGAGCACCAGCAGCAGCGGCGTGCCCTCGATGCCATCGAGCAGTTCGTCGAGATTGAGCGCCAGCGACACGTCCTCGGCGCGGGCAACCACGCCCTGGTGGCGGTCGGTGCCCGCCATGCCGCGCAGGCGCTCGGCATCGACCGGATGGAGACGCACGCCGAGTCCCTCGGCGAGGCGGATGAAGTCCTGCATGCGGCGATCGCGCCGGGCGGACTCGATATAGACGTCGGAGACGCCGGCCGCGTCCTGGCGCAGGCGCGCGGTGACGGCGTGAAAGCCGATCAGAAGTTTTTGTTTGGCCATGGGCGGGATTGTACCCGCCCGGGCTCGCCCTCTCCCCCGCCGTCTCAGGGCTTGCAACAGCGGGAGGCAGGGCTGCATGCGGCGGCGCCATGCGAGGTTGCACCCGATGAAAGCCGCGGCATTCGCATCAGGCTCCGTCGCGGACGGCGCGCCCCCTTTGCTTCGCGCTCCCGCTCGCGGGAGCGGGACCGAGGAGAGGGCAGCAGCGCTCGGTCTGCCGCTGCCCGCCCTGGCTTACCGCGTCCGCGTGGCCTTCTTCGACGCGGTCTTGCGGGCCGTCTTGCCGGCCCGCTTGGCGGTCGACTTCGCCGCGGCCTTGCCGCCCGCCCTGCCGCCCGTCCTGGCTACCGCGCCGGCCGGCTTGGGCTTGGCGGCCCGCTTGGACGGCTTGCCGGTGGCGCCGGCCACACCGCTCTCTGGCCGGATCTTGACCGGCGTGATCACCGCCTCGAACACGGGCTGCTCCTCGAACACGCGATCCAGCGTTTCGTCGAACGACTCCTCGGGCTTGGAGGTGCCGCCCAGCAGCGCAGCCAGCTGGCGGCCCTTCTTGCGCGCCGGCAGTGCATGCGCCGCGGGCACATGCGGCGCCGGCTCGGTGGTCGGGCGCGCGCGCAGGCTCTTGGCCGACGGCTCCTGCACCAGCCTGAAGTCGATCTTGCGGGCGTCGAGGTCGACGCGCGAGACCTGTACGCGCACGCGGTCGGTCAGCCGGTAGCGGATGCCGGTGCGCTGGCCGCGCAGCTCGTTGCGCGCCTCGTCGTACTCGAAGTAGTCGCTGCCCAGTTCGGTCACATGGACCAGCCCTTCGACATACAGCTCGTCGAGCTGCACGAAGATGCCGAACGAGGTCACCGCGCTGACCGTGCCGGCGAACTCGTTGCCCAGCTTGTCGCGCATGAAGTAGCACTTGAGCCAGGCCTCGACATCGCGCGAGGCCTCGTCGGCGCGCCGCTCGTTGGCCGAGCAGTGCAGCCCGAGCTCGTCCCACACCGCTTCGTTGCGGCGGGCGCGGCCGGCCATCTTCTCGGCCCGCGCGGCCTCGTCCTTGGCCTGCATGCGGCGGGCCTTCGGCGAGATCGCGGTATTGAGCGCGGTGCCCGGGGCAAAGGCCGGCTGGTACTTGGTATGCGCCAGCACCGCCTTGATCGCCCGGTGCACCAGCAGGTCCGGATAGCGCCGGATCGGGCTGGTGAAGTGGGCGTAGGCCTCGTAGGCCAGCCCGAAGTGGCCGATGTTGTCCGGGCTGTAGACCGCCTGCTGCATCGAGCGCAGCAGCATGGTCTGCAGCATCGGCGCATCGGGACGCGCCTTGATCTTATTCATGACTTCGGCGTAGTCGGACGCCTGCGGCTTGTCGCCGCCGCCCAGCGACAGGCCCGAGGTCTTCAGGAACTCGCGCAGCGCCTTGAGCTTTTCCTCGCTGGGGCCGGCATGGATCCGGTACAGCGCGGGATGCTTGAAGCGCTCGAGGAAGTCGGCCGCGCAGACGTTGGCGGTCAGCATGCATTCCTCGATCAGCCGGTGCGCGTCGTTGCGCGTGCGCGGCAGGATCTGTTCGATCTTGCCCTGCGCATTGCAGACGATATAGGTCTCGGTGGTGTCGAAGTCGATCGCGCCGCGCTCGCGGCGCGCCTTCAGCAGGACCTGGTACAGCTCGTACAGGTTCTGCAGATGCGGCACCAGCTCGGCACGCTTGTGGGCCTCCGGACCCTTGGTGTTGGACAGCACCGCCCAGACCTCGTTGTAGGTCAGGCGCGCGGCCGAATGCATCACGGCGGGATAGAACTGGTAGGCCTTCAGTTCGCCCTTGGCGGTGATCACCGCATCGCAGACCATGCACAGCCGGTCGACCAGCGGGTTCAGCGAGCACAGGCCGTTCGACAGCTTCTCCGGCAGCATCGGAATCACGCGGCGCGGGAAGTAGACCGAGGTCGCGCGGTCGAGCGCGTCGGCGTCCAGCGGCGTGCCGGGACGCACGTAGTGCGAGACGTCGGCGATCGCGACGATCAGGCGCCAGCCCTTGGCGCGGCCGATCTTGACCGGTTCGCAATAGACCGCGTCGTCGAAGTCGCGCGCGTCCTCGCCGTCGATCGTCACCAGCGGCACGTCGCGCAGGTCGATGCGGTGGTCCAGGTCGGCCTCGCGCACCTCGTCGGGCAGTGCGGCGGCCTCGCTCTGCGCGCCCGGCGAGAACGTATGCGGCACGCCGTACTTGCGCACCGCGATCTCGATTTCCATGCCGGGGTCGTCGATCTCGCCCAGCACCTCGACCACGCGGCCGACCGGCTGCACATAGCGGTCCGGATATTCGACGATCTCGACGCTGACGACCTGGCCGACCTTGGCCTTGCCCTGCGCCCGCGGCGGGATCAGGATGTCCTGGCTGATGCGCTTGTCCTCGGGCGCCACGACCAGCACGCCGCCCTCGCTGAGCAGGCGGCCGATCACGAAACGGTTGGCCCGCTCGACGATCTCGACGATCTGCCCTTCCGGGCGGCCGCGGCGGTCGTAGCCGATCACGCGCACCTGCGCGCGGTCGTTGTGCATCGCCTTCTGCAGCTCGCGCTCGGGCAGGAAGATATCGTCCTCGCCGTCGTCGCGGATCAGGAAGCCGAAGCCGTCACGGTGGCCCTGCACGCGGCCGACCACGAAATTGGGCTGGTGGGCGAGCTCGTAGCGGCCCTTGCGGTTCAGTTCGATCTGGCCGTCGCGTTCCATCGCGGCCAGCCGTTTCTGGAAGCCGTCATGCTCCTTGCGCGTGACGGCGAGGGCCTTGGCGATGTCGCCGGCCGACAGTGGCGAACCGGAGGTACGCAGGACGCCGAGGATTTCTTCCCGACTCGGGATCGGATAGTTGTTCTGATTCAATTTCTTCTAAAGAGGATTTGACAAATCGATTGTCGTCGCTATAATGAGCGCTTCGGTTGTTTCGACACCTGCCCAGGTGGCGGAATTGGTAGACGCACTAGGTTCAGGTCCTAGCGGTGGCAACACTGTGGAGGTTCGAGTCCTCTCCTGGGCACCAGATCAAAAAACCCGCATCGCTTTCCGGCGCTGCGGGTTTTTTCTTTCCCGCGTGCATCTGCGTTTCCATCCGGATCGCTTGCGCGTTCTGCTTTGATCGGGCCATTGGCGCTCCAGTTCGGCGCCGCGAGCGCCGGTTGCCCCGGATCCCCGGGATCGCGTCCCGACGAATTCCGACCATGTGCCGACCTTGCGCGGCCGACGACCATCTTTCACTGCTTGCGGCACGCCTGCAATCGGTATCACCGATGCGCGGCTACGCCGCCCCTTGCGCCAGGCACGACCGTCATCGCCGCGCCTCGGCATCAACGCGCAGTGTATCAGCTTCAGTGGCGCTTCCGGCATTCTGTCGAGTTCGTGTCTGCATCGCTTGCCGGCCGCTTGCCCGGCACCCTTCCCTCCATCGTTTTCCGCCGCGGTTGACAGTTCGGCCATATGTAACTACGATGGTTTCACTTATTCGTTTTCCGCCATGTCCACCAGCAGCCGATTCGCCGTTGCCGTTCATATCCTGACGCTGCTCGCCAGCGCCGACGAGCCGCTGCCTTCCTCGCTGATCGCCGGCAGCGTCGGCACCAATCCCGCGCTGATCCGCCGGCTGATCGGCGTGCTGGCGCAGGCGGGACTGGTCTGCACCGCGATGGGCGCCGCGGGCGGCGCCTCGCTGGCACGGGCCGCGAACACCATCACGCTGCGCGATGTGTTCCGCGCGGTGGAGTCGGACAGCGTGATCGGGCTGCATGCCGGCGCACCGAATCCGGCCTGCATGGTCGGGCGCGAGATCACCGGCGCGCTGATCCGCATCACCGACCGGGCGCAGGCCGCGATGGAGGAAAACCTGGCGCAGACGACAATCGCCGGCATGCTGGCCGACGTCCAGCGATTGGCGCGCGCGCGGCGGCGCTGATTTTTTTGTCCGCATATGTAACCAAAGTAGTTTCATATGCGAAGCTCTCTTTGCTTCCTCGCGAAGCCAACCTGTGAAGGAGTTCCATCATGCAAATCGCCATCCTGGGTGCTACCGGACGTGTCGGCAGCCGCATCGCCGACGAGGCGCTGCAGCGCGGCCATACCGTGACCGCGATCGCTCGCCACGCCGGCACGCTGACGGATCGTCCGGGCCTGAAACGGCTGGACGCGGATATCACCGATCTGGCCAATACCGCAAAGCTGGCGCCGGCCCTGGCCGGTCACGACGCCCTGGTCAGCGCGGTGCGCTTCGCGCAAGCGGGACCGGAGCCGCTGCTGCAACTGGCCCGCCAGGCCGGCGTCAAGCGCGTGGCGGTGGTCGGCGGTGCCGGCAGTCTGTATGTCGCACCCGGGGTGCAGCTGGTCGACACGCCCGAATTTTCGGCGGCCTACAAGGACGAGGCGCTGGCCGGCCGCGACTTCCTGAATGCACTGCGGGCGGAGAAGGAGCTGGACTGGGTCTTCCTGTCGCCGTCCGCGCTGCTGGAGCCGGGCCAGCGCACCGGCAGCTATCGCGTCGGCAAGGACGAGCTGCTGGCCGACGCCAACGGCAAGAGCTGGATCTCGATGGAGGACTTCGCCGTCGCGCTGGTCGACGAACTGGAGCGGCACGCGCATTCGCGCGAGCGGTTTACGGTGGGATATTGAAGAGGGTATTGAAGGGAGCGGCGGGTGCGCCGCCCTCTCCCCCGGCCCTCTCCCGCAAGCGGAGAAGGCCGGGGTGACGGAAAAATCCGCGGGCCAATCAGCCCTGGCCGCCCTCGCCCTCCGCCCGCTTGCCGCGCTTGAGCCAGGCGGCCAGGTTATGCGGACGCAGCGTGTCGTATTCCTCGAACGGCTGATGAATCCAGGGATTGGTCGGCAGGAAGCTGACGTGATAGTCGGGCTTGACCTTCGAACAGGCCTTGTACCACAGCACCGCCGAACGGACCTCGGTCACCGCCGGATAGCGTTCCTGCAGATGGCGGCCGACGCGCTCCAGCGTCACGCCCGAGTCGACCAGATCGTCGACCAGCAGGATGCGGCCGCTGAGCTCGCCGCGCGTCATCGTGATGTACTGCGCGATATCGAGATCGCCCTGCACCGTGCCGGCCGCCTCCCGGTAGCTGCTGGTGGCCAGGATCGCCAGCGGCACGTCGAAGATTCGCGACATCTGGTCGCCGACGCGCAGGCCGCCGCGCGCCAGGCACAGGATCTTGTCGAAACGCCAGCCCGACTCGTGCACGTTCAGTGCCAGGCGGGCAATCAGCCGGTGGTATTCGTCCCACGAGATCCACAGGTTCTCGTCATCGTTCTGGGGCAGGGTCATCGCTTGCTCTTCGTCGCTGCTTTGTAATAGGGGTTTCCCGTGCGCGGGATACAGTAAGGCCCGCTTGCGCGGGCCGGATTTCCATCGAAGGCCGCGGCTTGCCCGCGGCTGGCGTCGAATCAGATCAGATACGGATGACGCAGCAGAATGGTTTCGTCGCGGTCCGGACCGGTCGAGATCATGTCGATCGGAATGCCGACCACTTCCTCGATGCGCTTCAGGTACTGGCGCGCGGCCTCGGGCAGCGCGTCCCAGCTCTTGATGCCGAAGGTCGATTCGTTCCAGCCGGCGAAGTCTTCGTAGATCGGTTCGCAGCGTGCCACGGCGTCCGAGCCGCGCGGCAGCATGTCGATCTGCTTGCCGTCCAGCGTATAGCCGACGCACAGGCGGATCGTGTCGAGGCCGTCGAGCACGTCCAGCTTGGTCATGCACAGGCCCGACACGCCGTTGATCTGCACCGAGCGCTTCAGCGCCGCGGCATCGAGCCAGCCGGTGCGGCGCGGCCGGCCGGTGACCGAGCCGAATTCCTTGCCGACATTGGCCAGACGCACGCCGATCGGATCCTGGCGGCGCGGATTGTCGTTGTCGTACAGCTCGCTGGGGAACGGGCCCGATCCGACGCGCGTGCAATAGGCCTTGGTGATGCCCAGGATGTAGTGCAGACGGCCCGGGCCGACGCCGGCGCCGGCGGTGGCGGCGCCCGCCACGCAGTTGCTCGAGGTCACGAACGGATAGGTGCCGTGATCGACGTCGAGCAGCGTGCCTTGCGCGCCTTCGAACATCAGGTTCTGACCGGCGGCATTGACCGCGTACAGCTCGGCCGACACGTCCGCCACCATCGGCGCCAGGCGCGGCGCATAGGCCAGCGCCTCGTCCAGCGTCTGCTGGAAGTCCACCGCCTCGGCGCCCAGGTACTGAGTCAGCATGAAGTTGTGGAAGTCCAGGTTCTCGCGCAGGCGTTCGGCGAATTGCTGCGGATCGAACAGGTCCTGCACGCGCAGCGCGCGGCGGGCCACCTTGTCTTCGTAAGCCGGGCCGATGCCGCGGCCGGTGGTGCCGATCTTGCCGGCGCCACGGCGCAGCTCGCGCGCCTTGTCGATGGCCACGTGGTACGGCAGGATCAGCGTGGCCGCCTCGGAAATGCGCAGGCGGTTCTGCACCTGCAGGCCGGCCCCTTCCAGTTCCTCGATCTCGCGGAACAGCGCCTCGGGCGACAGCACCACGCCGTTGCCGATATAGCAGACGGTGCCTTCGCGCATGATCCCGGACGGGATCAGCCGCAGAATCGTTTTCTTGCCGCCGATGATCAGCGTGTGGCCGGCATTGTGGCCACCCTGGAACCGCACCACGCCCTTTGCATGATCGGTAAGCCAATCGACGATTTTCCCTTTGCCTTCGTCACCCCACTGGGTGCCGATCACGACGACGTTGCGTCCCTGGCTTACTGCTGAAGCGGACATGTTGAACTGGTCAGAAGGTTAAAAACGTATTCTACTCTTGTTGCGGGCCGATCCCCGATTTTGGCGGGAGAACCGCTCAGACCGGCGCCCGCGGCAAGACCGGCCGCTCAGCGCGGCACCACCACCCAGCGGCCGCCGTCGCGCACCAGCTGGCGGTCGCAATTGAACTCGTCGAGCTCGTGCGTGTGGCCCGGCAGCGACTGAATCACGATCTCGCCGCCCTCGCGCAGCGCCGCGATCGCGGTGCGCAGCGCGGGATCGGCGTCCCACGGCGCGAAGATCGCCAGCGCGCGCACCTCGACCGGCGACAGCGCCGCCACCTCGCGCAGGTCCAGCGAAAAGCCGGTGGCCGGGCGCGCGCGGCCGAAGGCCTCGCCTACCTTGTCGTAGCGGCCGCCGCGGGCGACGTGGTTGGGCAGGCCCGCCACGTAGGCCGCGAACATGACTCCACTGTGATAGTGGTAACCGCGCAGATCGGCAAGGTCGATATTGACCGTGGCGCCGCGCACCTCGCCGGCCAGGAACGCCAGCTCGTCCAGCGCGCGGCCGATGGCCGGACTGCTCGGCAGCACCGCGCGGGCCCGTTCGATCACCTCGGGGCCGCCATACAGCGTCGGCAACGCCAGCAGCGCGTCGCGCTCGACCTGCGGGAAACCGGCGGTCAGCTCGCGCAGGCCCGGCACATCCTTGTTCTCGAGCGCATCGAACAGGGCCTGCTCGTTGCTGCGCGCCGGCGGCAGGCCGTCGAGCAGCGCCGCGACGATGCCGGCATGGCACAGGTCCAGCCGCACCTCGCCGAGCCCGGCCGACTGCAGCGCGGCCAGCATCAGATTCTGGATCTCGACGTCTGCCTCCAGGCCCGCATGGCCATAGATCTCGGCACCGACCTGGATCGGCTCGCGCGTCGCATGAAAGCCGGCCGGGCGCGCGTGCAGCACGTTGCCGGCGTAGCACAGCCGCGTCACGCCGGGACGATTCAGCAGGTGCGCGTCGATGCGGGCAACCTGCGGCGTGATATCGGCGCGCAGGCCCATCGTGCGGCCTGACAGCTGGTCGACCAGCTTGAAGGTACGCAGGTCCAGATCGTGGCCGGTGCCGGTCAGCAGCGACTCGATGTATTCCAGCAGCGGCGGCATCACCAGCTCGTAGCCGTAGGTGCGGAACAGATCGAGCATGCGGCGGCGCAGCTCCTCGATCTTGCGGGCCTCCGACGGCAGCACGTCGGCGATGTTCTCGGGCAGGAGCCAGTGGTTGGACATGGTGCTTCTCTGATTCATGTGGGTCGCGGGCCGGGCGCGGGCGGCTCGCACAAAAGGGGCATCGGTCAGCGGACGGCGCCGATGGCGCACCGCCCTGCGGGCGAACAAAACCCCGGCAAGCCGGGGTTCGGGCACAGCGGACTACCGCACTGCCGCGCTACCGCGTTATCGCGCTATCGCACTGCGGAGGCCGGTACGCTCGCTAGCGACGGGTCGCCGTCTGCGCGCCGCCCGACGAGCGCATGTAGCGGAAGAACTCGGAGTCGGGTTCCAGCACCAGCACGTCGCGCTTGTCGCGGAAGGTGTTGCGATAGGCTTCCATGCTGCGCCAGAACTGCGCGAACTGCGGATCGCGGCCGAACGCATCGGCGTAGATCTGCGAGGCGCGGGCATCGCCCTCGCCCTTGATCTTCTGCGCCTCGCGATAGGCCTCGGCCAGCACCACCTCGCGCTGACGATCGGCGTCGGCGCGGATCTTCTCGCCCTCGGCCGCGCCGGTCGAGCGCAGCTCGTTGGCGACGCGCTTGCGCTCGGCTTCCATCCGGCGGTAGACCGATTCGCTGATCGCCGGCAGCAGGTCGACGCGCTTCAGGCGCACGTCGAGGATCTCGACGCCGACCGACTGGCCGTACTCGGTCATGCTGTTGCGGATGTTCTGCATGACCTTGTCGCGCTCGCCGGCGACCACCTCGGCAACGGTGCGGCGCCCGAACTCCTCGCGCGCGGCGGCATCGATCCGCTGCGTCATGCGGTCCTGCGCGCCGCGCAGGTTGCCGCCGAAGGCGACGAAGAACTTGCGCGGATCGGTGATTCGCCATTTGACGAACCAGTCCACCATCATGCTCTTCTTCTCGGCGGTCAGGAAACGCTCGCCGGCGGCCACGTCGATGGTCTGCAGGCGGCGGTCCATGAAGACCACGTTCTGCAGCGGCGGCGGCAGCTTGAAATGCAGGCCGGGGTCGCGCACCACCTGCTTGATCTCGCCGAAGGCGAACACCACGGCGTACTGCCGCTGGTCGACCACGAACACCATCGAGGAGGCAATCGCCAGCACGATGAAGAGGCCGATGGCATAGGAAATCAGTCGGTTCATCTCGGTTCTCTCCTCAACGGGAATCGCGATCGCGATTGCGCAGCGCTTCGCGCGAACGCGTGTCGGCGCTGGCGTCCGGCACCGGTGCCGGCGTGGCCGGCGGCGGCACCGCGCCGGCCATCCCGCGGGAATCGCCCTGCGACTGCGCCATCAGCTTGTCCAGCGGCAGGTAGAGGAGATTGTTGCCCTGTTTCGTATCGACCAGCACCTTGCTGGTATTGGCGTAGATCTGCTGCATCGTTTCCAGATAGATGCGGTCGCGCGTGACCTGCGGCGCCTTGGCGTACTCGTTCTGCACCTGGCGGAAGCGCGAGGCATCGCCCTCGGCCTGCGCGATCACGCGGGCCTTGTAAGCCTGCGCCTCCTCGGCCAGGCGCGCGGCGGTACCCTGGGCGCGCGGAATCACGTCGTTGGCGTAGGCCTGGCCTTCGCTGATCGCGCGCTCGCGGTCCTGGCTGGCCTTGTTGACGTCGTCGAACGCCGCCTGCACCTGCTCCGGCGGCTGCACGCTCTGCACGTTCACCGAAATCACGCGGATGCCGGTCTTGTAGGCCGACAGGATCGCCTGGATCGACTTGGCCAGGCCCTGGGCGATCTGTTCGCGGTTCTCGTACAGCACCGAATCCATCTTGTTGCGGCCGACGATCTCGCGCACCGAGGTCTCGGCGGCCTGCGTCACCAGTTCCTCGTCGCCGCCGCGGTCGGTCTTGTTGAAGAACAGGAATTCGGTTGCGTCCTGGATGTCGTACTGCACCGTGAAGCGGACGTCGATGATGTTCTCGTCCTGCGTCAGCATCGACGAGTCTTTCAGATTGCTGTCCTTGATCGAGGTCGAACGGCCGACCTCGACCGAGCGCACGGCCGACAGGTTGACGATCTCGGCCGACTGGATCGGCCACGGCATGCGCCAGTTGATACCCGGACCGGTGGTGTATTTGAACTTGCCGAACTGCAGCACCACCGCGGTCTGACCTTCCTGCACCATGAAGAAGCCGCTGGCCAGCCAGATCGCGATCACCGCGACCGCGATCACGCCGGCGCCGATGCCGGAGCCCTTGCCCGGCGTGCGGGTGCCGCCGCCGAAGTTCTGGTTGTTGTTGCCGCCGCCGTTGTCCTTGCGGCCCAGCAGGCTGTTCAGGCGGCGGTTGAAATCGCGCCACAGCTCGTCGAGGTCCGGCGGACCGTCCTGCGGGCGCTGGTTCTGGCGGCCGTTGTCGCGTCCGCCGTCGCGCCCATCCTTGTCCTCGTCGTCCTTGTCGCCACGGCCCCAGCGAGGATCGTTCAGCGACAGGATCGCGCGCAGACGCTGCCAGCTGCTCGGCCGACGGGCGCCTCGGGCAAGGCTTGTATCAGAGGTCCGGGAGAACTGGGGCATGTAGGGCACGGTTCCGGGAAAGTTGTAACGAGGGGATTCTAGCAGCCATCGACGCCACTTTTGCTCATTTGATGCCGAAGGCGGCGCATGGCGCCGCCCGCGTCAGTCGGCGTCGCGATCGGGAAGTCGGCGATCGGCCCGCGCTCGGGGCTCCGAACCAGGGTCCGAACCGCGGTCGAAATCCGCGTCGAAATCCGCGTCGGAACCGGAGTCCGAAGCGGAGTCCGAATCCGGATCGGCATCTTCCGCGTCGGACTGCGCATCGGCGCCGAGCTCGGCAAACGCAGCGCCATCCGCGCCGTCGCCCTCCGGCTGGCGGCGCTCGTGCAGATCCTGCAGCCGCGGGTCGGCCGGGTCCGGCGCGGCCGGCCGCTCGGCCAGCCAGCGGGCGACATCGACGATCGCATCGCGCAGGCCGTCCAGCCCGATGCCGTCGCGCGCGCTGATGAAGACCCGCACGGGCACACCGTCCTCGTTGCGTTCGATGCGCGGACCGTGTTCGAGCAGTTCAGGGGCCGCGTCGATCTTGTTCATCACGACGATCTGCGGAATGTCGGCCGCATCGATCTCCGCCAGCACGCGATTGACCTGTTCGATCTGCTCGTGTCGCACCGGACTGGCGGCGTCGACCACATGCAGCAGCAGATCGGCATGCACGGTCTCCTCCAGCGTGGCGCGGAACGCCGCCACCAGCTGGGTCGGCAGGTCGCGGATGAAGCCGACGGTATCGGACAGCACCACATTGCCCAGGCCATCCAGATAGAGCCGGCGCGAGGTCGTATCGAGCGTCGCGAACAACTGGTTGGCCGCATAGGCGCGCGCCTTGGTCAGCGCGTTGAACAGCGTCGACTTGCCGGCATTGGTATAGCCGACCAGCGAAATGCTCAGCGTCTCGTTGCGCGCGCGGGCACGGCGCTGCGTGCTGTGCTGGCGCTGCAGCCGCGACAGATCCGTCTTCAGCCGCTTGGCGCGGTCGTCCAGCATGCGGCGGTCCAGTTCGAGCTGGCGCTCGCCCGGGCCGCCGCGCATGCCGATACCGCCCTTCTGCCGCTCCAGGTGGCTCCAGGCGCGGACCAGCCGCGAGGCGCGGTATTGCACCTGGGCCAGTTCGACCTGCACCTTGCCGACATGGCTTTGCGCGCGCTGGCCGAAGATATCGAGGATCAGGCCCGTGCGGTCGATCACGTGCCGGTTCAGAAAGCGTTCGAGATTGCGCTGCTGCGCGGGACTCAGCGCGTGGTTGAACACCACCACGTCGGCATCGAGCGCGTCGGCCGCTTCCTTCAGCTCCTCGGCCTTGCCCGAGCCGATGAACAGCGCCGGATCCGGACGCGAACGCTTGCCGGTCAGGGTATGCACCGGCGTGGAGCCGGCGGTGGACGTCAGCAACGCCAGTTCGCTCAGGCTCTCTTCGAAATCGTGCTTGCCGAAATCGACGCCGACGAGAATGGCGCGGGTGGGTTCGGAGGGGGAAGTGGCTCTAGGTTGCAAGCTCGGGGCGCACAGCGGCGCGGGAAAAAACGGGGATCAGAAACAGGAAGGCGCGCTCCGCAAAACGCGACGCTACAAAGAACGATGCCGCGCCAGCACCGGATGGCGCTGGCGCGGCGTCGGAGCGTGATTGCCGCGCGTGCGCGCGGCGGGAAATGCGAGCGGCGTCGGAATCAGCCTTCCGCGGAGTCGTCAACGCGGAAATTGACCGCGCGCGCGGGAACGACAGTGGAAATCGCATGCTTGTAGACCATCTGCGTCACCGTGTTACGCAGCAGGACGACGTATTGGTCGAACGATTCGATATTACCTTGCAGCTTGATGCCATTGACGAGGTAGATGGAAACCGGCACGTGCTCCTTGCGCAGCGCGTTCAGGAACGGGTCTTGTAGCAATTGCCCTTTGTTGCTCATGGCACACTCCAAATTTATAGATTTAGTGATCAATGATGGGGATCGATATCCCCGGTTTCAAGTCGGACGACGCAAGATCGCGTCAAAAAAAGTCAAAACGGTACCAGGCCGGCATCAACCAGCGGGGGCTCCCGCTAGTGTGAATTTAGCCGCAGTTCCAAACGAACGCAAACGAAACTTCGGCGCCACAGACGGGGCTGCGGCGCCCCCATCTGACCGCCTTTTCCGACTCAATCCTTCGAGTCCGCGTACGGGTTTTTGTTCGTACGAAATTCGATTCGAAGCGGTGTTCCCTTCAAATTGAAGGCCGCGCGGAAGCGCCCTTCCAGAAAACGCCGATAGGTTTCCGGCACCGCGTTCAGCGAGTTGCCGTGCACGACGATGATCGGCGGATTGGAACCACCCTGGTGCGCGTAGCGCATCTTCGGGCGAGTCGCGCCGACGCGGCGCGGCTGCTGGAAGGCCACCGCGTCGTGCAGCACGCGGGTCAGCTTCGGCGTCGGCATCTTGAGCATCGCCGCGGCGTACGCGTCGTCGACCGAGCGCAGCAGCGGGCCGATGCCGGTGCGCTCGCGCGCCGAGATGAAATGGAAGTTGGCGAAATCGAGGAACTGCAGCTTGCGCTGCAGATCGTGCTTGATCCGGTCGCGGGTATGGCCGTCCAGCCCGTCCCACTTGTTGACGCCGACCACCAGCGCCCGTCCCGACTCGACGATGAAGCCGGCGATATGCGCGTCCTGCTCGGAGACGTCCTGCTGGGCATCGAGCAGCAGCACCACCACGTTCGCATCGGCGATCGACTGCAGCGTCTTGACCACCGAGAATTTCTCGATCGCCTCGAACACCTTGCCCCGCTTGCGCAGACCGGCCGTGTCGATCAGCGTGTACGGCTTGCCGCCCCGCTCGAACTCGACATAGATCGCATCGCGCGTGGTGCCCGGCATGTCGAACGCGATCACGCGCTCCTCGCCGATCAGCGTATTGACCAGCGTCGACTTGCCGACGTTGGGGCGGCCCACGATCGCGATCTTGGTGCCGCGCGTGTTCTGGTCCTCGGGCTCGGCCAGCTCGGGACGCTGCTCGACCGCGGCCTCCAGCGCTTCCTCGATCAGTTCGCGCACGCCGTCGCCGTGAGTGGCCGAAATCGCATAGGGATCGCCCATGCCGAGCTCGTAGAAGTCGGCCGCGACCGCGGTGTACTTCATGCCCTCGGCCTTGTTGACCGCCAGCATCACGCGGCGGCCGGTCTTGCGCAGATAGTCGGCGATGACCAGATCCTGCGGCGCCAGGCCCAGGCGGCCATCGACGATGAAGATCACGACGTCGGCCTCGACCACGGCCTGCCGGGTCTGCTTGGCCATCTCGGCGACGATGCCCTCCTTGGCCACCGGTTCGAAGCCGCCGGTATCGATGACGATATACGGACGGTCGGCGCCGCGCCCCTCGCCATAGTGGCGGTCGCGGGTCAGGCCCGGCAGGTCCGCGACCAGCGCGTCGCGCGAGCGGGTCAGGCGGTTGAATAACGTCGACTTGCCCACATTGGGGCGGCCGACGAGTGCGATCACTGGTTTCATGCAAATCGTGGAGGGCCACGCCGGGCGCGGTGCGCCGGGCATGCCTCCAAAGAATCAGGTTGGTCCGACAGCCTGGCGCAACGCGCCGGGCCGGCAATCCTGTCGGGTGTAATCAAGTCGCGGGCCAGGGCCCGCATGACGCATGTGGCCGACACCGCCATCGCGGCGGGTCGGCCATGCTGTCGGCTCCGGCGATCGCGCGCACCGACAGGTGAGCGCGCGGTCGCCGGCAGGACGCCCGCCGTGGCGGCCGTCCGCGTTCTGGTCAGCGCTTCATTCCGGAATATAGCCGTAGACGTCGCCCCCTCGGGTCTGCACCACCAGGGTCTGGCCGGCCACCACCGGTGCCGCGGTGATCGGGCTGCTGCCGGCGCGCACGCGCGCGACGAACTTGCCATCTTCGCGCGACAGGAAATGCAGGTAGCCCTCGAAATCGCCGAACACCACCGAGCGGCCCAGGGCCAGCGGCATGCCGAGCGGACGGTTGCGCAGCTGCTCGTTGCGCCAGCGCTCGTTGCCGTTCTGGCGGTCGAAGGCATAGACCACCGAATTCTCGTTGGCGGCAAACAAGGACACGTCATCCTGGGCCGGGCCCACCGGCGACGAGAAGTCCTTGCCCCATTGCGGCTGGCCGTTGCTCAGTTCCAGGCAGGCGATGCGGCCCTGGAAGGTCGTCGCACAGACCTGGCGGCCGTTGATCATCGGCAGGCCCGTCACGTCGTTGAGCCGCTCGATCTCGGACACGCCCTTCGGATACGAGACGGTGCTCTCCCAGCGCAGCACGCCATTGGACGGCGCCAGCACGCCCAGCTTGCCGCCGGGGAAGCCCATCACGATGCCGTCGCCGGCGAACACCATGCCCATCGCGGCGCGCAGGTTCAGCGGCGTCTGCGCACGCTGGTAGATCCAGCGGCGCTCGCCGGTCTGCGCATCGAGACCGAGCACGCGGGTATCGGTGGTGCGCACCACCACCAGGTCATGGCCGACCAGCGGCGAGGACAGGATCTCGCCATTGATCTGCTTCTTCCACAGCTGCTTGCCGCTGGCATCGAAGGCGAACACCACGCCCTTCTCGCCCGCGACCGCCGTCACGTTGCCGTCGCTGCCCGGACCGGTGGTCAGGTCCACGTCGGTGTCGACCTTCCACAGCGTGCGGCCGCTGGTCGCGTCGAGCGCCATCACGTCGCCGCCGTGCGACGACACATAGACCTTGTCGCCGACCGCGACGGGCTGCAGCGAATACGGGCCGCTCTTGCCGACGCTGGCGCGCCAGGCTTCCTTGACTGTCAGCGTCTGCGTGACCGGTTGCAGCTGGGCCGGCGGATTCTTGTCGGCCTTGCCGAACAGCGAGCAGCCAGCCAGGGCGGTGGCACAGGCAACGACGAGCGCCTGGGTCAAGCGAACAGGGCGAGAGGTCCGGGCAGCGCCGTTGGGCATCGACATCATCTGGTTGCGTTCCTGAAAAAAGGTGGGAAGCGAAATGGGGAGCGTTCTGTACGCAATCGAGCGTGATCGATGCAGCGGTCAGGCCGGTGCATCGTTCACGGCTGCCCTGCTCAGGCCGTACCCAGGGCGTCCAGCTTGAACTGGATGATCTGGCGCATGCCGGCCTCGTCGACGCCGAGCTTGTCGAGCGCCTGGCGGTAGGCCGCGCGCGCCTCGTCGCGCTTGTCCTGCGCGGCCAGCAGATCGCCGCGGCGGTCCGCATACAGCGCGACGAACGGGCTCGGCGGCTCGTTCTTCAGCAGCGCCAGTCCCTGGTCGTAGGCCTTCTCGTCGAGCAGCACGCCGGCCAGCCGGACGCGCGCCAGGTGCTGGTACTCGCCATCACCATGATCGACAGCCCATTGCAGCTGGCTCTTGGCACCGGCCAGATCGCCGGCCTCGTACAACACCTTGGCGGCGACCAGCGCGGTCATCTGCCCGTAGGCGGTCTTGCCGTACTTGTCCTCGAGGTCGCCGGCCGCGCGCTTGGTGCGCTCGACATCGCGCGCCTCGGCGGCCTTCAGCACCTGCTCGTACAGCACCGCGGCCTCGCCGGCCTGCTTGCGCTGCCACCAGTTCCAGCCGTTCCAGGCCGCGAAGGCCAGCAGGCAGGCAATCAGCAGCCAGGTCAGGAAGTTGCCGTACTGGCGCCACCATGCCTTGATGTTTTCAAGCTGTTCCTGCTCTTCCAGATCGTAAGCCATCTCGTGGTTTCAACCGCGTTGGTTTGTTGTCAGGCAAGCGCGCGCGTCCGGCGCCGCGCCTGCGTCATTGAAGGTCTTCGCCGGCCTCGCCGCCCATGCCGGCGACCATCGATTCGACCAGATAGTCGACCAGGTCCTCGGCGGGCACCGTGGCCTGCTGGCCGTTGTTCTCGGTCTGGCCGTCGGCGGCGCGCAGCGCCTTGACCTGCACCACGCCGGCGGCCAGTTCGTCCTCGCCAATGATAACGGCATGCGACGCCCCGCTCGCGTCGGCCCGCTTCATCTGC
The DNA here is from genome assembly GCF_013347325.1 of Cupriavidus gilardii. NCBI lineage: Bacteria > Pseudomonadati > Pseudomonadota > Betaproteobacteria > Burkholderiales > Burkholderiaceae > Cupriavidus > Cupriavidus gilardii. The sequence goes on from NZ_CP054626.1 coordinate 1,937,327, forward strand.
GACTTGAAACTGCCGCTCCTGCCGTCCGCGGTGGCATGGACCACCACGTCGAAGCCGGCGTCGCGCATGCGCTCCGCTGCGATCATGGCCTGCTGCGCGGCGGCCTCGCCCTGGTGCACGACATAGACGTCGCAGGCGTCGGCCTGGCGCGCCAGCCCTTCCTCGCGCATCAGCTCGATGACCCGCTCGATCCCCATCGCCCAGCCGCAGGCCGGCGCCGGCTTGCCGCCCATCTGCGCGATCAGCGGATCGTAGCGGCCGCCGCCGGCGATGGTGCCCTGCGCGCCGAGCTTGTCGGTGATCCACTCGAACACGGTCAGGTTGTAGTAGTCCAGCCCGCGCACCAGCCGCGGATTGATCGTGAACGGAATATTGTTCGCCTTCAGCAGACGCTGCACGCCCTCGAAGTGGGCCAGCGAGGCCTCGCCGAGGAAGTCGATCAGCTTCGGCGCGTTCGCCGCCATCTCCTGCAGGGCCGGGTTCTTCGTGTCCAGCACGCGCAGCGGGTTGGTGTACAGGCGGCGCTTGCCGTCTTCGTCGAGAATGTCCTGGAAGCCTTCCAGATACTGGATCAGTTCCTGGCGATGGGCGGCGCGCTCGTCGGCCTGGCCCAGCGAATTGATCTCCAGCCGCACACCGGTCAGGCCGAGGTCGTCCCACAGCCGCTGGCACATCAGGATGATCTCGGCGTCGACATCGGGGCCGGCAAAGCCGAGCGCCTCGGCGCCGAGCTGATGGAACTGGCGATAGCGGCCGCGCTGCGGACGCTCGTGACGGAACATCGGGCCGGTGTACCACAGGCGCTTGGGGCCGTCGTACAGCAGGTTGTGCTCGATGGTCGCGCGCACCACCGCTGCCGTGCCTTCGGGACGCAGCGTCAGCTGCTCGCCGTTCAGCGAATCGGTGAAGGAATACATTTCCTTCTCGACGATGTCGGTGACCTCGCCGATGCCGCGCACGAACAGCTGGGTCGGCTCGACGATCGGCGTGCGGATCTGCTGGTAGCCGTAGGCGCGCAGCATCGCGCGGGCCGCCTGGTCGAACTGCTCCCACAACGGGGCGTCGGCGGGCAGCATGTCGTTCATGCCCTTGACGCCTTGCAGCGCGCGGGCCTTGCCCTGGTTCTGGGCGCCGCCGTTGGCCGGCGCCGGATTCTCGGATGCGTTCATGGTTGTCATTCTGTTGCTGGGGGCGGCGTGACCGATCACTGGCCGATCATTGGCCAATATCGGCGGCCGCGTTCCCCTTGCCGTAGTGCGTCCGCACGTATTCGTCGACCATCGCCTGGAATTCCTCGGCAATCCGCTCGCCGCGCAGCGTCTTCACCTTGACGCCGTCGACGAACACCGGCGCCGCCGGCGACTCGCCGGAGCCCGGCAGCGAGATGCCGATATTGGCGTGCTTGCTCTCGCCCGGCCCGTTGACGATGCAGCCCATCACCGCCACATCCATCTGCTCGACGCCGGGATACTCGGTCTTCCATACCGGCATCTGCTCACGCAGGTAAGACTGGATGCTGGCCGCCAGTTCCTGGAACACCGTGCTGGTGGTGCGCCCGCAGCCCGGGCATGCGATCACCATCGGCGTGAAATTGCGCAGGCCCATCGTCTGCAGGATTTCCTGCGCGACATGGACCTCCTTGTCGCGCGAGGCGCCGGGCTCCGGGGTCAGCGAGATGCGGATCGTGTCGCCGATGCCTTCCTGCAGCAGCACCGCCAGCGCCGCGGTCGACGCGACGATGCCCTTGCTGCCCATGCCGGCCTCGGTCAATCCCAGATGCAGCGGATACTCGCAGCGGCGCGCGAGCTCGCGGTAGACCGCGATCAGCTCCTGCACCTGCGACACCTTGCACGACAGGATGATCTGGTCGCCCGGCAGGCCGATTTCCTCGGCCCGGTGCGCGGACTCGATCGCCGACGTGATCAGCGCCTCGATCATCACGCTCTGCGCGGGCCACGGTTCGGCGCGCCGGCCGTTCTCGTCCATGATGCGCGCCAGCAGATCCTGATCCAGGCTGCCCCAGTTGACGCCGATGCGCACCGGCTTGCCATGCCGGCAGGCCATCTCGATCATCTGCGCGAACTGCGTGTCGCGCTTGGCGCCCTGGCCGACATTGCCCGGATTGATGCGGTACTTCGACAGCGCCTGCGCGCAGGCCGGATGGTCCTGCAGCAGCTTGTGGCCGTTGTAGTGGAAGTCGCCGACCAGCGGCACGTCGACGCCCATGCGGTCGAGCTGGTCGCGGATCGCCGGCACGGCGGCAGCGGCTTCCGGCGTATTGACCGTGATGCGCACGATTTCCGAGCCGGCGCGCGCCAGCTCCTTGATCTGGATCGCGGTGCCCACCGCATCGACGGTGTCGGTATTGGTCATCGACTGCACGCGCACCGGCGCGTCGCCGCCGATCGTCACCACGTTGTCGCCCCAGACCACGCGCGCCTGCCGAGTGCGGCGGCGCGGCAGCGATCCGGGCAGTACGGGCAGACAGGCCTGTGCGTTCATGGGGTTACCTCGTTGCATTGGCGTGTGGTCGACGAACGGGAACGATCCCGGACCGACGGATCAATCAGGGCAGCGTCAGGCGCGCCACGTTGTTGCGGTTGGCGGCCTGCAGATCGACCGGCTCGCCGTTGCGGGTCATTGCCGCGACGCCCTTGACGTTGCCGATCACGACCTTGTACGGCGCCGTGCCGCCGCCGGCAACCTCGTCGCCGGCCTTGGCGGTGCCGCCCAGCACGACCTTGCCGCTGGCGTCGCGGACCTCATACCAGGTCGGCGCGCTGAAGCGCAGCTGCAGCTCGCCGGCGGCCGGCGTGGCGGCAGCGGCGGGCGCCGCCGCTGCCGATGCCGCCGTGGCGGCCGATTCGTTCGCGGTGGCCGACGCAGCGGTCACCGGGGCCAGCGGCGTCGCCAGCGTGGCGGACGCATTGGCGGCACCGGTGCCGGTGGCGCCTTCCGTGCCGGCCGCCGCGCCCGGTGCCTCGCTCGCGGCGCCGCCCATCACATGCGGCAGCACCGCGGTCACGGTGCCCGATTCGGCCTCGACCGCGGTATCCGTGGCCGACTGCGTGAACTGCTGCTCGCGTGCATCGAGCCATTGCTTGACATGGTCGACGCCGAACAGCGCGCCGGCACAGACCACGGCCGCGACCAGCGCGAGCCAGACCCAGCGCCCGCCGGTACCCGAGGTCGAAGCGCCACTGCCGCGGAAGCGCCGTCGATCGTCGAAGCTCGCGTTCAGGCTGCCCTGGCGGCGAATCGCCACCTCGGGCGCCGGTGGCGCGGCCTGGGCATGGAACCGGGCCAGCAGCCCGTCGATATCGACCTGCAGCAGACGCGCGTAGGCGCGCATCAGCCCCTTGGCGAACGTCAGATCGGGCAAGGCGTCGACATTGCCGGACTCGATCGCATCGACCTTCTGTGCCGGCACCTTCAGCCGCGCACCGACGTCGTGTATCGACAGCCCCTGGGCCGCGCGCGCCTTCGCCAGGCTCGCGCCGATCTCCTGTGCGACCGCGTTGGCGCTGCCGCTCGCATTGGTCGAGACGGCCTGGCCCTCGGCGCGCTCGTGCTCATTCATCCCATGCTCCTTGTTGGTATGCGCTCGACTCCCGCGAGTCCGGGAAGCGCTTATGTAATTGCGTCAGCAATGCCTGCTGCGCGGCCGCGTCTCCCTCGCGGTGCGCGATGCGGGCGCCCAGCCACAGCGAGGCCGGACTGGCGTAGCGTCCCGCATTGACCTGCGCCGCCTCCGCACGGGCGCGCGGCAGATCGCCCTGCTTCCAATACAGCAGCCCGAGCTGGGTGTGCGCGGCGGCATGGGTCGCGGCATCGCTCCCGGCATCGCTCCCGGCATCGCTCGAATAGGCGCCCGCCATCGGGCCCGGCTGCGCGAGGGCCGCGGTCAGGCTGCGGTGCGCCGCCGCCAGATCGCCCTGACGCAACTGGCAGGCGCCAAGGCTGGTCAGCATCCTGGCTGTGCCGCCGGTCGAGGGCACGGTCACCGCGCGCTGCAGCTGGGCCAGCCCTTCGGCATAGCGCCCCTGGTCGCACAGCAGCCAACCATAGTTGTTCAACAAGTCGCCGTCGTCCTGGCGGCGCGACAGCGCGGCACGAAAGCTCTGCTCGGCCTCGGCGGGCCGCCGCAGCGCCATCTGCGCCAGCGCCTGGACGTGATAGGCGTCGGTCAGGTCCGGATCGAGCGCGATCGCCTGCCGGGCCTCATCGAGCGCGATCGCGCTCTGGCCGGCCTGAAGATAGCGCGAGGCCAGCTGCAGCCGCAGCGCGGCGCGTTGATGCGCATCGGCCGGTGCAGGATCGGCGTCCCGCGCCTGCGGCGCCTGCTGTCCCGGCGTGCCTTGCGTACCCGGTGTGCCGGTCGACTGGCACGCGGTCAGCAGCGCCAGCCCGGCCAGAACCACGGCGGGCAGACCGGCAGGCAGACGCCTCATGCAGATCGCGCCTCCCCGCCCGGCGCCGCTACCACCGGCGGAATCTTGCCGAAGCGGCCCCGCTCGGCAAGCCGGGTGCGATCCTGCACGCGCCCCTCGGCGGCGAGCTGGCCGCAGGCGGCGTCGATATCGTCGCCGCGCGTCTTGCGGATCGTCGTGACGATGCCGGCGTCGATCAGCACCTGGGCGAAGCGCCGGATCTGCTCGTTGTTCGAGCGCTTGAGTCCCGATTCGGGGAAGGGATTGAACGGGATCAGGTTGAACTTGCATGGCACGTCGGCCACCAGCTTCAACAATTCCCGGGCATGCTCGACGCCGTCGTTGACGCCGTCCAGCATGCAGTATTCGAAGGTGATGAAGTCGCGCGGGGCTAACTCCAGATAGCGGCGGCACGCCGCCATCAGCTCGGCCAGCGGGTACTTGCGGTTCAGCGGCACCAGCCCGTCGCGCAAGGCATCGTTCGATGCGTGCAGCGACACGGCGAGCGCGACAGGCAGGTCCCTGGCGAGACGGTCCATCATCGGCACCACGCCGGACGTCGACAGCGTGACACGGCGGCGTGACAGCCCGTAGGCGTTGTCGTCGAGCATCAACCGCATCGCCGGCACGACCTGGTCGTAGTTCAGCAGCGGCTCGCCCATGCCCATCATCACCACGTTGGAGATCACGCGATCGTCCTTCGGGCCGCGCCCCAGCTGGGCGCGCATCGCGAATTCGGCCATCCACAGCTGGCCGATGATCTCGCCGGTGGTCAGATTGCGCGAAAAGCCCTGCTTGCCGGTCGAACAGAAGCGGCAATTGACGGCACAGCCGGCCTGCGAGGAAACGCACAGCGTGCCGCGCGTTTCCTCGGGGATATAGACCGTTTCGACCGCATTGCCGTTGCCCACGTCGAGCAGCCACTTGCGCGTGCCGTCCGCCGACACGTGGTCGGTGATCGCGGACGGCGCGCGGATCTCGGCGCGCGTGGCCAGCTTCTGGCGCAGCGACTTGGCCAGGTCCGACATCTCGTCGAACCGGCTGGCGCCGAACTGGTGGATCCAGCGCTGCAGCTGGCGGGCGCGAAACGGCTTCTCGCCGAGCTCGCCGCAGTACGTGGCGAGCCCGTCCGCATCCAGATCGAGCAGGTTGACGAGAGCGTTCATGACGGCAGCGGGGCTTCGGGTAGCAGTCTAGTGTCCGGGTTCAGGCCAGACAATCAGCGCGAGTAAACGTTCATGCCGGGGAAGAAGAACGCCACTTCGACGGCCGCGGTTTCCGGGGCGTCCGAGCCATGCACGGCATTGGCGTCGATGCTGTCGGCGAAATCGGCGCGGATCGTGCCCTTCTCGGCCTTCTTCGGGTCGGTGGCGCCCATCAGCTCACGGTTCTTCGCGATCGCGTTCTCGCCTTCGAGGACCTGGATCATCACCGGGCCCGACACCATGAAGTCGACCAGATCCTTGAAGAACGGACGCTCCTTGTGGACCGCGTAGAACTGCTCGGCTTCGCCGCGCGACAGATGCGCCATCTTGGCGGCCACGATCTTCAGGCCGGCGGCCTCGAAACGGGCGTAGATCTGGCCGATGACGTTCTTGGCCACGGCATCCGGCTTGATGATCGACAGGGTGCGTTCGATTGCCATAAAAACTCCGAAAAATGAAGGGGTTACCAAATTGGGAAACACGAGATTCTAGCACGAGACCCCAATCGTTTCGAGAGCGGGCGGCGGCGAAACGAAAGGGGCTGCATCCCCTACATTATCGCGGCGCACCATTGCCGCGATATGGGACAAAGGGACGGGAACACCGGCGCCTCCCATCGATCCAAGGCAACGTAAGCGCCTCATCCGTTCCTCGACGGTTTCGCGATTTTTAGTGCTTTCTGAATCACTCTGCACTTGCAATCGTGCAAGGACGATGCCACATTGGCAAGGTGTCCGCCGGCGCTTCCGGCACCGCCCTTTGAATGAGGAGTCATCATGAACGACAAGCTGAATACCTATGGGTTCGGCAATGCCGGCGCGACGGCGGGAGCCGTCACCGTCCGCAATCGGGTCCTGCGCAATACCTACTGGCTGCTGGCCCTGTCGCTGGTGCCGACCGTGCTCGGCGCGTGGATCGGCGTGGCCACCGGCTTCAGCTTCATGGCCGCCAGCCCGGGCCTGTCGCTGATCCTGTTCCTCGCGATCGCCTTCGGCTTCTTCTTCGCGATCGAAAAGACCAAGAACAGCGCCATGGGGGTCGTGCTGCTGCTGGCCTTCACCTTCTTCATGGGCCTGATGCTGTCGCGGCTGATCGGCTCGGTGCTGCAGTTCTCGAACGGGCCCGCGCTGATCATGTATGCGTTCGGCGGCACCGCGGCAGTCTTTGCCGCGATGGCGACCATCGCCACGGTCAGCAAGCGCGATTTTTCCGGCCTGGGCAAGTTCCTGTTCGTCGGCGTGATCCTGCTGATCCTGGCCAGCGTCGCCAACATCTGGCTGCAGCTGCCCTCGCTGATGATCACCGTCTCGGTGATCGCGATCGGCATCTTCTCGGCCTACATGCTGTATGACGTGCAGCGCGTGGTGAACGGCGGCGAGACCAACTACATTACGGCGACGCTGGCGATCTATCTGGACATCTACAACGTCTTCGTCAACCTGCTGGCGCTGCTGGGCATCTTCGGCGGCAGCCGCGAATAAGCGATCGCTTCACCGCGATGACAAAGGGCCGGCAATGCCGGCCCTTTCTTTTTTCCCCACGTCCCTTGGCGTTCGCCGACTAGGCGCGCTCGAACACCGCGATCGATTCGACGTGCGAGGTATGCGGGAACATGTTGACCACGCCCGCGCCGCGCAGCCGATAGCCCGCTTCGTGCACCAGCAGGCCGGCATCACGTGCCAGCGTGGCCGGATTGCATGACACATAGACGATACGGTCGGGCAGCACGTCGCTGCCGGCCTGCGCCAGTTCGGCCAGCGCCTTGCTGACGGCCAGCGCGCCTTCGCGCGGCGGGTCGACCAGCCAGCGGTCAAACCGCCCGAGCGCTGCCATGTCCTCGGCGGTGACCTCGAACAGGTTGCGGCAGGCGAAAGCAACCTTGTGGGCGAGGCCGTTGTAGTCGGCATTGGCCAGCGCCCGCGCGGTCAGCGCCTCGCTGCCCTCGATCCCCATCACCTCGCGCCCCTGCGTCGCCAGCGGCAGCGTGAAGTTGCCGATGCCGCAGAACAGGTCCAGCAGCCGGTCGCCCGGCTGGGCATCGAGCAGACGCAGGGCGCGCTTGATCAGCACGCGGTTGATCTGATGGTTGACCTGGGTGAAATCGGTCGGCTTGAACGGCATGCGAATGCCGAATTCCGGCAACGTATAGGCCAGTTCGCGGTCGAGCGGATAGAACGGCACCACCGTGTCCGGGCCCTTGGGCTGCAGCCAGAACTGAACGTTGTGGCGGTCGGCGAAGGCGCGCAGCAGATCGCGATCGGCATCGTTCAGCGGCTCCAGGATCCGCAGCACCAGCGCGGTGACGTCCTGGCCGACCGCCAGTTCGATCTGCGGCATGCGGTCGCGAATCGACAATCCGGCCACCAGCTCGCGCAGCGGCACCAGCATCGCCGACACATGCGGCGGCAGCACCTCGCACGACTTCATGTCGGCGACATAGCTGCTCTTGCGCTCGTGAAAGCCGACCAGCACCCCGCCCTTCTTCGCCACGTGGCGCACCGTCAGCCGGGCGCGGTAGCGATAGCCCCAGTCGGGCCCGGCGATCGGCCGGAAGACCATCTCGGGCCGCACCTTGCCCAGATGCCACAGGTTGTCCTCGAGCACGCGCTGCTTGATCGCCAATTGGGCGCGCGCATCCAGGTGCTGCATCGAACAGCCGCCGCAGATGCCGAAATTGACGCAGCCCGGCTGCACCCGCATCACCGACGAAGCGCGGACCTCGACCAGATGCGCCTGCTCGAAGCTCGGCTTGCGGCGATAGCTCTGGTAGGCCACCGTCTCGCCGGGCAGCGCGCCCTCGACGAAGATCACCTTGCCGGGCGTGCCGTCCTCGTTCACCAGCCGTCCGACGCCGCGCGCCTCCATGTCGAGGCTGTCGATCTTCACGGTCGGATGGGCCTGAGCCTCGGTACCGGTGGCCGATGCGGCAGCCGATGGGGCAGCCGATGCGGCGGCGCCGCCACGCTTGCGGACAGGAGCGGGCGAGGCAGCCGGCTGTTGCACCGGCTCAGGGGCGGATTGCGGGGAAGACACGGCTTGAGACACCAGCGGGACCTGACGTATTGTTTTGCGAAAGCGCGATTGTAGACCAGTCGCCGCGATCCGAACGGGCCATGCGGCCGCCGCCCGGCAGAGGCAAGCGATGGAACTGATCAGCTGGAACATTCAATGGGGGCGCGGCTGCGACGGCCAGGTCGACCTCGCCCGCACGGTGGCGACGCTGCGCGCGCTGGCCGATTTCGACGTGCTGTGCCTGCAGGAAGTGACGCGCGGCTTCGGCGAGATGCCGGGCGGTCCGGGCGCGGACCAGGTCGCCGAACTGGCGGCCCTGCTGCCCGGCTTCCACCTGCTGTTCGCGCCGGGCGTCGACCGCTTCGGGCCCGATGGCATGCCGCGCCAGTTCGGCAATCTGATCGCGACGCGCCTGCCGGTTTGCGAAGTATTCCGCCATGCGCTGCCGTGGCCGGCCGATCCGACGGTCGCGTCGATGCCGCGCGTCGCGCTGGAAGCAACGGTGATCGCAGGCGGGGAGCGGCTGCGCGTCATTTGCACGCATCTGGAGTACTACTCGGCGCTGCAACGCGACGCACAGGCCGAAGCGTTGCGCGCCTGGCACGTCGAGGCTTGCCAGCACGCGGCACGGCCAGGGCCGGCGGAACAGCGCTTCGGCCCGTTCACGCCCGAGCCGCGTCCGCGCAGCGCCATCCTCTGCGGCGATTTCAACAGCAAACCGGACGACACGGCCTACCGGAGGCTGACTGCATCGTTCGACGACGGCACGCCGGCGTGGCGCGATGCCTGGCTGCATCTGCATCCAGGCCAGCCCCATGCGCCGACCTGCGCGCTCCATGACAGGGTGCAATGGAAGGAGCCGCCATTCGCCTGCGACTTCGTGCTGGTCACCGAGGATCTGCTGGAACGGGCGACCCGATGCGAGGTCGACGGCAGTACACAGGCATCGGACCATCAGCCGGTGCACCTGACTCTGCGCGACTTCGATTGAGGGAAAAGGGAAACGTCAGGGGCAGCGGAAGCGCCAGACCGTTCAGTCGATCGGTTCGTCGTCCGCCACGCGGCTCGCCGGCTGCAGCTGGAAGGCCCGCAGATATTCCATCCATTGCGGGCCGGGCAGTTCCGCCAGCGATTCCTGGACCAGTTCGACTTCGGCATCGAACTCGCGCGGCGTCAGCCCGCCGCGCATCATCTGGAAGCGGCAGTACATCAGATAGGTGTTGACGACATCCGTCTCGCAATAGGCGCGGATCGCACCGATCTGCCCCTGCTGAAATGCCTCCCACACCTTGCTGCCGTCCATGCCCATCTTGCCGGGAAAGCCGCACAGCCTGGCGAGGTCGTCCAGCGGCGCGCTCGCACGCGGCTGGTACATCGCCAGCAGATCCATCAGATCCAGATGCCGCATGTGGTAGCGGCTGATGTAGTTGTTCCACTTGAAGTCGCGGCTGTCGTCGTCGCGGCCCTCGCCCATTTCCCAATAGCGGGGCGCACTGACGCCGTGGATCAGTCCGCGATAGTGCAGAACCGGCAGATCGAAGCCGCCGCCGTTCCATGACACCAGTTGCGGACTGTAGCGTGCGATCAGTTCGTAGAAGCGCTGGATCAGCGTCGCTTCGCCGTCGTCCTCGCTGCCGAGCGAGCCGACGTGGAACAGCGCGGTCCCGTCGCGTTGCGTGCGGCGCAGCACGCACGATATGGCGACCACGCGTTGCAGATGCAGGGGAAGAAAATCGCTGCCGGTCTTTTCGCGGCGGGCGGCGAAGGCCAGTTCCGCGACCTCGGCATCGGACAGGCCGGGCGGATGGTCGTGCAGACGGCGCAGGCCGGCGACATCGGGAACCGTCTCGATGTCGAATACCAGCACAGGCGTCATAGAACCGCGTCCTTGCGCACCCCTTGCGAAGCGAAATGCCGCTTGAGCTTGACCAGCGCTTCCTGCTGGATCTGGCGCACGCGCTCGCGCGTCAGCCCCATCTCCTCGGCCAGCTCTTCCAGCGTGGCCGGCTCGATATGGTTCAGGCCGAACCGGCGCTCGACGACATAGCGGTGCTTCTCGGACAGGCGCGCCAGCCACAGCTTCATCAGATTCTCGAGCTCGCGGTGTGCGACCTCCTGGTCCGGCGCGGCATTGTGTTCGTCCGACAGGAAGTCGAGCAGGCTCGAACCCGGATCGAGATCGAACGGCGTATCGAGCGAGGTCGTGTGTTCGTTCAGTGCGAGGACGTCCTGCACTTCGTCGGGGGTCTTGCCGAGCAGATGCGCGATGTCCTCGAGACTGGCATCGCGTCCGTCGGTGCCGCCCTTCTCCAGATGCCGCTTGGCGCGCAGCACCTGATTGAGCTCGCGGATCACGTGCACCGGCAGCCGAACGGTACGCGCCTGGTTCATGATCGCGCGCTCGATGCTCTGGCGGATCCACCAGGTGGCATAGGTCGAGAAGCGGAAGCCGCGCGACGGATCGAACTTCTCGATCGCATGCATCAGACCGAGGTTGCCCTCCTCGATCAGATCGAGCAGCGGCACGCCGCGATTCAGATAGCCCTTCGCGATGCTGACCACCAGGCGCAGGTTGCGCTCGATCATGACCTGACGCGCGGAGAAATCGCCGTCCTTGGCCAGCGTCGAGAAATGGAGTTCTTCGGGAGCCGATAGCAGCGGCTTGATGCTGATGCGGTTCAGATAGTGCTGAACGGTATCGGCAGCGAGTTCGGTATGCAGGGCGCTGCGGAATTCGTCCTGCTCGGTGGCGACCGCTTCGGTCGCGCCCTCTTCCTCGTCGCTCTCGCGCTCGCCTTCGTCATCGTCGCGCGCGACCGCGTCGCCGTCGTCGGCCATCAGGTCGGCCTCGCGCAAACCGACGGTGCCCGCACCGGGCGCGATCGGTTCGTCGGTCAGGGGAATCAGCTCGGCCGCCAGATCGTGATCGTAGCCATCGGCTTGCCCGTCACGATGTGCCACACCAGAACGTGTTTCCGGTTGCTTGGCGCGACGGGTGCGGCTGGCGGTTCCGGAGGAGACTGTTTTCTGGCGTGGCATGAACCCTCACTGTGGCGGCAAATACCGCATCGGATCGACCGGTTTCCCGTTCCTGCGAACCTCGAAATGCAGTTTCACGCGATCGGCATCGGTGTTGCCCATCTCTGCAATTTTCTGACCCCGGCGGACCGTTGCCTGTTCGGTCACGACGACCTTGTCGTTGTGGCCGTAGGCAGTAAGAAAAGTCTCGTTGTGTTTGATGATGACAAGATTCCCGTAGCCGCGCAAGGGGCCTACGTGAATCACCCGACCGTCGTCCGCGGCGAGCACCGCGTCGCCGCGCTGACCGCTGATATCGATGCCTTTGTTGCCCTTCTCGTCGAAGCGTCCGAGCAGCGAACCGCGCGCGGGCCATGCCAACTGGATCGTGCCGTCCGCGGCAGCGCCAGGGGCCGGCGCTGCGGCAGCGGGCGCCGACGCGGCAGAGGGCGCAGTCGCGCCCGGCGTGGTCGGCGGCAGCCCGGCCTGTTCGAGCGGCTGGCCCTGGACCGCGGCCGGCGCCACCGGCATGGTCGCGACGCCCGTCGCCGCATTGACGTCCGCGCCCGGCGGCACGATCCGCAGCAGTTGGCCGACCTCGATCTGATTGGCGTTGACGATATTGTTCCAGGCCGCGACATCGCGATACGACTGGCCGTTCTCGAGGGCGATGCGATACAGCGTATCGCCGCGCTTGACCCGATAGTACCCGGGGGGCGCGGGCTCGACCGGTGCGATCGTGGTCCCGGTGCCGCCGGCGGTGCGGTCGATCACGGGCGCGGGCATCGGCGAGGAAGCGCAGGCGGCCAGCAGGGCTGCCAGCAGCGAGGCGGTGGCGAGCTGGCCCGCGCGGATAAGACGTTGCGAAGTCACGGTGTTGTGCATAGTTCGACTCAGGTGGTGCCCGATTTTAATGGCACAAAGAAAACGGCTTCAAGCGCGGTGCGGTGAAAGCGATGCCGGCTCCGGCGTTCGATCAGCAGCAATTGCTGCGAGACGGCCTGCCCCTGCTTGTGGCCGTCGGTGCCGGCCGACGCGACCGCGACCGGCGCGATCAGCCTGCCGCCGACCTCCAGCTGTTCCAGCAGCGCCTCCGGCACTTCCATGCCGGCCGCGGCAAGGATGATCGCGGAGAACGGCGCGGCCTGCGGCAGCCCCAGCATGCCGTCGCCATAGTGCAGGCGCAGATTGGGCAGGCGCAGCGCACGCAAATTGGCCTTGGCCTGTTCGTGCAGCGGCCGGATCCGCTCGATCGAAAACACATCGCGTGCAACCAGGCTCAGCACGGCGGCCTGATAGCCGCAGCCGGTGCCGATCTCCAGCACGCGCTCGAGCGGCTGCGCGGGCGCGAGCCCATGGCGCAGCAATTCGATCATGCGGGCCACCACCGACGGCTTGGAGATGGTCTGCTGATGGCCGATCGGCAGCGCCGCATCCTCGTAGGCCTGCGAGGCCAGCCCCGGCTCGAGGAACAGATGGCGCGGCACGGTGGCAATCGCCTGCAGCACGCGCTCGTCGCGGATGCCGCCGCTGCGCAGCTTCGCGGCCAGCGCGGCGCGCGCGCGATCCGAGGCCATGCCGCCGCCGCCCACGCTTGCCGCAATGGTGCGGGCCTGCACCGCGCTGCCCGGCGGCGCGGGCGCGGGCACCGGCGCGGCGGCGGGAGGCACGCGGCGCGCCGGCGTCGGCGCCGGGGCCGGCGTGGCGGCACGCTTGCCCGCCATCGCCGGCAGACCCGCGGTCCGCGCGGGCGCGGGCTTGCGCTCGACCACGGAGTCGAGCGTCAGCGGAAACTTCGGGCGGCGCGGGCTCGAACTCATGGCCTCAACGCGCCCATGGTCCCGGCGGCCGGCACGCGGCTGGCCTCATGCAAGCCATTGCCGCAGCGTATCGAGCTGGGCGCGGTGGGTCAGATCCAGCTGCAGCGGCGTCAGCGAAACGAAGCCTTCCGCGGTCGCGTGGAAATCGGTGCCTTCGCTGGCATCGAGCGCGTCGCCGGCCGGACCGATCCAGTAGTTGGTCTCGCCGCGCGGATTGACCTGTGAGATCACCGGCTGCGAAGGATGGCGCTTGCCCAGCCGCGTGGCGCGCAGCCCGCGGATATGTTCGTACGGCAGATTGGGGATATTGACGTTGAGCAGGAACGGTTCGCGCGGGGGCGTCGCGATCGCGCGCTCGACGATGCCGCGCGCGATGCGGGCCGCGGCATCCAGATGTTCCCAACCCTTGTCGACCTGCGAGAAGGCGATCGACGGGATGCCGAGCAGAAAGCCTTCGATCGCGGCGGCGACGGTGCCGGAGTACAGCACGTCCTCGCCCATGTTCTGGCCCTGGTTGATGCCCGACACCACCAGGTCCGGCTTTTCGTCGAGCAGGCCGGTCAGCGCGATATGCACGCAGTCGGTCGGCGTGCCATTGACGAAGCGAAATCCCTTCTGCACGCCCTCTCTGGCCTCGAACACCGTCAGCGGCCGTTGCAGCGTCAGCGAATTCGATGCGCCGCTATGATTCTGCTCGGGAGCGATCACGGTGATACGGCCCAGCGGCGCCAGCGCGGCATGCAGCATGGCAAGTCCCGGCGCGAGGTAACCGTCGTCGTTGGCGAGAAGGATGTGCATGGCCGCGATTGTACCCGAGGCGATTGCGATGGCGTCGCGCGCCGGTGCTGCCGCAACGGGCGATTTGCACCGCATCGCCGCCCCGGCCGCCGAACTGAACGATCGTACTATTTCTGCGCTACACTAGCCCGGGCCGCGTGGCCGCGCGGTTCAGATCGAGGCATCAAGACATCAAGACTGAATGGAGACACGATGAAAGCCGTACTGTGCAAAGCCTGGGGCCCGCCCGATTCGCTGGCGCTCGAAACCCTGCCCGACCTGGTCGCCGGTCCCGGCGAAGTCGTGATCGACGTGAAAGCTGCCGGCGTCAATTTCCCCGACGTGCTGATCATCCAGAACAAGTACCAGGCCAAGCCGCAGCTGCCCTTTTCCCCGGGCTCCGAGCTGGCCGGCATCGTCAACTCGGTCGGCGACGGCGTCAGCCACGTCAAACCCGGCGACAAGGTGATCGCCTATCTGGGCAACGGCGCGTTCGCGACGCAGGCCAAGGCGCCCGCCGCCGCGGTCGTGCCGATGCCGCCGGGCATCGATTTCGAGACCGCCGCCGCCTTCACGCTGACCTATGGCACCTCGCACCACGCGGTGGTCGATCGCGGCGAACTGAAGGCCGGCGAGACCATGCTGGTGCTGGGCGCGGCCGGCGGCGTGGGCCTGGCCGCGATCGAGATCGGCAAGGCGATCGGCGCGCGGGTGATCGCCGCCGCGTCGACCGACGAGAAGCTCGCCGTCTGCAAGGAACATGGCGCCGACGCGCTGATCAACTACAGCACCGAGGACCTGCGCGAGCGCATCAAGGCGCTGACCGATGGCAAGGGTCCCGACGTCATCTATGACCCGGTCGGCGGCATCTATGCGGAACCCGCATTCCGTTCGATCGGCTGGCGCGGCCGCTATCTGGTGGTCGGCTTCGCCAACGGCGAGATTCCGAAGATGCCGCTGAACCTGGCGCTGCTGAAGGGAGCATCGCTGGTCGGCGTGTTCTGGGGCGAATTCACGCGCCGCGAGCCGCGCGCCAACCAGGCCAACATGGCGCAGATGCTGGGCTGGATGAAGGAAGGCAAGATCCGCCCGCACATCTCGGCGCGCTATCCGCTGGAGCAGGCCGCGCAGGCGCTCAAGGACATGGAAGCGCGCAAGGTCACCGGCAAGATCGTGATCGTGCCGTAAGGCGGGACTTCCCTCTCCCCACCCCTCTCCCGCAAGCGGGAGAGGGAGAAGACCCGTCGCTTACTGTCCGTCTACCGTCATCCACCTCGTCCTACAGCTTCTCCGTCTCCCCGCTCTTCGGCTGCCACTTCATCAGCCGCCGCTCCACCAGCCCCACCATCCAGTCCAGCACCAGCGCGAACGCCGTCAGCACCACGATGCCGGCGAACACCGTGTTGATGTCGAAGGTCCCTTCCGCCTGCAGGATCAGATAGCCGACCCCGCGTGCGGAGCCCAGGTACTCCCCCACCACCGCGCCGACGAAGGCCAGGCCCACCGAGGTATGCAGCGACGAGAACACCCAGCTGGTCGCGCTCGGCAGATAGACATGGCGCAGCAGCTGCTGCCGGTTGGCGCCCAGCATGCGCGCATTGGCCAGCACCACGGGGCTGACCTCCTTGACGCCCTGGTAGACGTTGAAGAAGACGATGAAGAACACCAGCGTCACCGCCAGCGCGACCTTGGACCAGATGCCGAGGCCGAACCACACCGCGAAGATCGGCGCCAGAATCACGCGCGGCATCGAGTTCATCGCCTTGATGTACGGATCGAGGATGGCCGAGGCCACCGGGCTCAGCGCCAGCCACAGGCCGACGCCCAGGCCCGCGACGGTGCCGATGCCGAACGCCAGCACCGTTTCGAGCAGCGTGACGCCCAGATGCAGGTAGATGTCGCGCTCGACGAAGAACCAGCTCCAGACGCGCTGCGCCACCAGCCACGGCTCGCCGAAGAAGAACGCCACCTGCTGGGAGCGCGTGGCCAGGTGCCAGGCGCCGAGGATGACCACGAGGACGAGCAGTTGCCAGACGCGCAGCATGCTGCGGGAATCGGTACGGAATGCCATGGATCGTTTTTTCTTGTCAGTTGCGGGATCGACGTATCGGTGTCGGTGCCGGTATCCGTGTCGGTGTCGATGGCCGCCGCTTCAGGCGACCTTGCGCTGCTGCGCATAGCCCTTGAGCACTTCCTCGCGCAGCACGTCCCAGATCGCCGCGTGCAGTTCGACGAAGCGCCGATGGTTGCGGATCTCCGCCACGTCGCGCGGACGCGGCAGGTCGATGTCGAATTCGCCGATCGGATGCGTCGCCGGTCCCGCCGACAGCACCACCACGCGGTCGCTCATCGCGATCGCCTCGTCCAGATCGTGCGTGATGAACAGCACCGCCTTGCGCTTGGCGGCCCACAGTTCCAGCACCTCGTTTTCCATCAGCTGGCGGGTCTGCACGTCCAGCGCGGAGAACGGCTCGTCCATCAGGATGATGTCGGGGTCGAGCACCAGCGTCTGCGCCAGCGCGACGCGCTTGCGCATGCCGCCCGACAGCTGGTGCGGATAGCGGTCGCCGAAGCCGCCCAGGCCCACGCGGCGCAGCCACTCCTGGCCTTCCGCCACGGCCTGCGCGCGCGGCACGCCGCGGAATTCGAGACCCGCGATCACGTTGTCGAGCGCGCTGCGCCAGGGCATCAGCGCCTCGGTCTGGAACATGTAGCCGGCGCGCGCATTGATGCCGGCCAGCGGCTCGCCGAATACGCGCACCTGGCCGGACGACGGCGCCAGCAGGCCGGCGCCGACATTGAGCAGCGTCGACTTGCCGCAGCCGGTAGGCCCGACCACCGAGACGAATTCGCCGGGCGCGATCGCCAGCGAGACGTCCTGGACGGCGGTGTAGCGCTGGTTGCGGTCCTCGCGCGAGATGAAGGTACAGGTGACGTTGTCGAGGGAAAGGGCCGGAGTGGTCATGCGTGTCGCTGTGCGTGCGCCGCGCATCGGCCGGGCCGGCGGCGGCGTGGTGTTCGGTGGCACCTCCATGGCGCATCCAGGGCGCGCGGCCCTTGTCTGATACAACCGGAAGCCGGCAGAACGGCAGCCCGCCGGGGACGTGCCGCCGATCCTCAGGTCACTCCCGCGTGCGCGGGAATCCAGGCGCCTCTGGAAGCCGCCGGGTCCCCGCCTTCGCGGGGACGACGGTGCGCCGCGGCGCGGCTTACTTGTACTTGGCGTTGGCCTTCTGCACGAAGCTGTTGGTGAAGGTCTGGTCCAGCTTGATCGCCTTGCCCTTGAGTGCCGGATCGAACTGCTGCAGCGTCGCCAGCGCGGTACGCGGACCGTCGGCCGGCATCATGCCGTCCGGCGAGATCGCTTCCTTGACCTTCTCCCACGCCGACAGATACAGCGCGCGGTCGCCCAGCAGATAGCTCTCGGGCACCGTCTTGACGATGTCCGACGGGCCCGCCTTCTGCAGCCACTTCAGCGCGCGCACCATCGCATTGGTCAGCGCCTGCGTGGTGTTCGGGTTCTGCTCGATGAACGAGGCCGACGCATAGAGGCAGCCCGACGGCATGTTGCCGCCGAACACCGCCTGCGTGTCCTTCAGCGTGCGGGTATCGGCCACCACGCGGACCTCGTTCTTCTGCGTCAGCATCGAGATCACCGGGTCCAGGTTCGCCATCGCGTCGATCTGGCCCGAGCGCATCGCCGCGACCGCGCCGTTGCTGGCGCCCACGCCGATGAACGACACGTCCGAAGGCTTGAGGCCGGCCTTGGCCAGCACGAAGTTGGCCATCATGTTGGTCGACGATCCGGGCGCCGTGACGCCGATCTTCTTGCCCTTCAGGTCCGCCACCGACTTGAAGTCCGGCATGGTCTTGTTCGAGGTCACCAGCACGATCTGCGGCGCGCGGCCCTGCAGCACGAACTCGCGGTAGTCCTGGCCCTTGGCCTGCAGATTGATGGTGTGCTCGTAGGCGCCGGAAACCACGTCGGCGCTGCCGCCGACCACCGCCTGCAGCGCCTTGGCGCCGCCGGCGAAGTCGACGATCTCGACGTCGAGCCCTTCGTCCTTGAAGTAGCCCTGGCGCTCGGCGATCGTCAGCGGCAGGTAGTAGAACAGGTTCTTGCCGCCGACCGCGATCGTGACCTTGGTCTTCTCCGGCTTGCCCTGCGCATGCGCGAAGCCGCCGAAGGTGAACCAGCCGGCCAGGAACAGCACCAGCGCGATCAGCACCTGTTTCCAGAATTTCCGGTTGTACATCTGTGTCTCCTGCTTTTTGTGTTCCGCCGCCGCGCGGCTTCGTGCGATGCTATCCGAGCGGCGCGGGGCGGCCCAATCGGGAACACTACCTAGCGGGGGACCCGGCGGCCGCGAAAGACGCCGGATTCCCGCTTGCGCGGGAACGACGCGATGACCCGCCGCCCGGGCTTACTCGGCCTGGATATTGGCCGACTGGATGACCTTGCCCCAGCGCGTCAGCTCGGCGCGCTGGTACTGCCCCAGCTGCGACGGGTTCATGTACTTCGCCTCGGCGCCCAGCTCCTCGGCCTTCTTGCGGAAGGCCTCGGTCTTCATGATCTTGTCGATCTCGCCGGTCAGCTTGTCGATCACCGGCTTGGGCGTGCCGGCCGGCGCGTACATCGCGAACCACGACGACACGTCCAGATCGGCGTAGCCGGCCTCGGGCGCGGACGGCACGTCCTTCAGGCTGGGCAGCCGGTTCTTGCTGGTGACCACCAGCGGGCGCAGCTTGCCGGCCTGGATATGCGGAATCAGCGGCGGCGGCGTGGTGATGGTCAGGTCGACCGAGCCGCCGAGCAGGTCGGTCATCGCGGGACCGGTGCCCTTGTACGGCACGTGCGTGATGCGGATGCCGGCCATCTGGTTCAGCAGCTCGGTGGACACATGCTGCAGCGAGCCGTTGCCCGACGACGCGTAGTTCAGCTTGTTCGGATTGGCCTTGGCGTAGGCCACCAGTTCGGACAGCGACTTGACCGGCAGGCTCGGGCGCACCACCAGCACCTGCGGCGCCGACAGCAGATTGGCGACCGGCGCGAAGTCCTTGACCGGGTCCCACGACAGGCCCTTCATCAGCAGCGGCGTGATCACGTGAAAGCCCGAGTACTGCACCAGCAGCGTGTAGCCGTCGGGCTTGGCGCGCGCCACCAGTTGCGCGGCGATGCCGCCGGCGCCGCCGGGGCGGTTCTCGACGACCACCGGCTGGCCGAGCGCCTTGGCCAGCGGCTCGGAAATCATGCGGGCGGCCAGATCGGTGGTGCCGCCCGGCGCCGCCGACACGATCAGCGTGACGGCGCGGTTCGGGTAGGCGCCGTCCTGCGCGTGCGCGCCGGCGCTCAGGCACGCCGCGGCGGCGCAAACGGCCGCGGCGAGCAGACGACGGCGGCCCGGCATGGCCGAGTCAGCGACCGGGCTGGCGGAATGGAACGGTTGGGACGAACGGATCGACATGCTGTCTCCTCCAGGAATCGATGTTGTTTTTGGGTTGGGGTTGCGGACCTTCATCCGCGTGCTTGCTGATTGCTGTTGTTCTTGGGGGATAGGCCGCCTGCCCTCACTGTCCCGCGAAATGCTCGGCCAGCCAGGCCGGCGGCTGGTGCGTCCGCAGCCGCGGACCGGCGCGCAGCAGCTGGCTGCAGACCTCGCGCTCGACCACGGTCGGCAGCTCGCCGATGATGCCGAGCAGGCGCTGCAGATCGACGCCGGTGTCCACGCCCATCGACGCGAACATATGCACGAGCTCCTCGGTCGCGACGTTGCCGCTGGCACCGGGCGCATAGGGGCAGCCGCCGAGCCCGCCGGCGGCCGCGTCGAAGCGCGACACGCCGGTCTCCCAGGCGGCCAGCGCATTGGCCAGCCCCATGCCGCGCGTGTTGTGCAGATGGATGGTCAGGCCGGTGGCCGGCAGTTCGCGCTGGAAGGTCTCGCAGACCGCGCGCACCTGGTTCGGATAGGCCATGCCGGTGGTATCGCACAGCGTGATGCCGTCGGCGCCGGCCAGCGCGAAGCTGCGTGCCAGCGCCATCACCGCGTCGATCGCGACCTCGCCCTCGAACGGGCAGCCGAATACCGTCGACAGCGAGACATTGACCGGCACGCCGGCGGCGCGCGCGGCCTCGATCATCGCCAGCAGCTGCGCCTGCGATTGCGCGCGCGTCATCCGCAGATTGGCGCGGTTGTGCGTCTCGCTGGCCGACATCACCAGATTGACCTCATCCGGCCCGCACGACAGCGCGCGCTCGAGTCCGCGCAGATTCGGCACCAGCACGGTGTAGCGCACGCCGTCGGCGCGGCGCATCCGGTGCATCACCGCCTCGGCGTCGGCCAGCGCCGGAATCGCCCTGGCGGAGGTGAACGAGGTCGCCTCGATGCGGGCGAAGCCGCAGTCCGACAGCGCCTCCAGCAGCGCGACCTTGGCATCGGTCGGCACCACCACCGGTTCGATCTGCAGGCCGTCGCGCGGCGCGACCTCGTTGATCTCGATGCGGGCCGGGCCGCGCAGCGGGAAGCGGGTCGTCGAATGCGTGTTCGAAGCGGTCGCGTTCATGCCACCACCCCGCGTGCGCGCAGGTCGGCGATCGTCGCGGCATCGAAGCCCGCCTGCACCAGCACCGCGTCGGTATGCTCGCCGAGCGTCGGCGCGCGATCATGGATCGCGCCGGGGCTGCCGGACAGCTTGGGCACGATGCCCGGCACCTCGACCGTCAGGCCGCTGGCGGCGGTGACCTGCTCGATCACGCCGCGCGCGCGGTAGTGCGGGTCCTCGGCGATGTCCTTGACCGTGTAGATGCGGCCGGACGGCACCTGGGCCTCGCGCAGCACGGCCAGCGCGCTGTCGATGTCCTGCGTGCGCGTCCACGCCGCGATCGCGGCATCGAGTTCGTCGACCCGCGCCACGCGGCCGTCGTTGCGCGCCAGCGCTGGATCGTCGGCCAGGTCGGACCGGCCGATCGCCTGCATCAGCCGCTTGAAGATCGCATCGCCGTTGGCGGCGACCAGCACATATTCGCCGCTGGCGCACGGATAGGCGTTCGACGGCGCAATGCCGGGCAGCGCGCCGCCGGCCGGCTGGCGCACCGCGCCGAACGCCGAATACTCGGGCAGCAGGCTCTCGCTCAGATTGAACAGCGCCTCGTACAGCGCCACGTCGATGACCTGGCCGGTGCCGCCGCGCGCATCGCGCTCGTACAGCGCCAGCAGCACGCCCAGCGCGCCATGCAGGCCGGCGATGGTGTCGCCCAGCGACAGCCCTGCGCGCACCGGCGGCCGGCCCGGCTCGCCGGTCAGATGGCGCAGCCCGCTCATCGCCTCCGCGACGGCGGCAAAGCCGGGTTCGTCGCGCTTCGGGCCGGTCTGGCCGTAGCCGGATACGCGCAGCATGATCAGCTTCGGATTGGCGGCGTGCAGCACGTCCCAGCCGAGGCCCCACTTTTCCATCGTGCCGGGGCGGAAGTTCTCGATCAGCACGTCGGCCTCGGCGGCCAGCTTGCGCACCAGCGCCTGCCCGTCGGGGCTGCGCAGGTCGATGCAGATCGATTCCTTGTTGCGCGACTGCGCCTCCCACCAGACCGAGGTGTCCTGATACAGCATGCGCCATTTGCGCAGCGGATCGCCCTGTCCGGGCGGCTCGACCTTGATCACGTGGGCGCCGAAATCGGCCAGCGTCTTGGCGGCGAAGGGGCCGGCGATCAGCTGCCCGAGTTCGAGCACGCGGATGCCATCCAGAATCTGTCGCGGCATGCGGATTGTCTCCGGGGATCGATGTGTGTCTGGCGATCGCGAGGAGCACGGCGAGAGGGCCCTGCGATCGAATTTGGACGCAGTGTGCCGCAGGGCTTGGGGGCGCGGAAGGCGTCAATCGGTGAAGCGGGCTTTCACCGAACGCGAAAGGCTGCTGCCCTCCGCCCTCTCCCCTGCCCCTCTCCCGCAAGCGGCAGAGGGGAAAACCATGCGGCCAGCAGCAGGCTCCCTCTCCCGCTTGTGGGAGACGGCGGGGACAGGGCAATCCTCAGTGCGGGAAATCAGAACGGCGCGCGATCGCCGCAAAGATGGGTGATCAACAGCCGGGCCGACACCGTCAGCGCGGCCGGATCGCGCATGCCGATCAGCAGCGAGCGCTGCGCCCAGGCGTCCTGCAGCTTGACCAGCGACAGGCCCATCGACTTGACGTGCGGCTCGGCGGCGATGCGCGGCAGCACGCCGACGCCCAGGCCCGCCATCACCATGCGGCACATCGCATCGAAGCTGCGCACCTGGATGCGCAGCCGGAACGGCCGCTCCAGCCGGCTGCTTTCCTCGAGCAGGCGCGCGGCCAGCGAGGTCACCTGCGGCAGGCTGACGAAGTCGTATTCGAGGGTATCGGCGTAGCGCACCGGCCCGCGCTGCGACAGCGGATGCCCCGGCGGCGTGACCAGCACCAGTTCGTCCTGGCGGTATTCGACGGTGACCAGGCCCGCGCTGGGCGTGCGGTCGGCAAAGATGCCGACGTCGGCGCGGTTCTCGACCAGCGCCGCGACGATATCGCCGCTGTTCTGCTCTTCCAGCTCGATGCGGATGGTCGGATGCAGCCGCATGAAGCCGGCCAGATCGTCGGGCAGGAATTGCGTGATCGCCGAGGTGTTGGCGCAGACGCGCACCTGCCCGCGCACGCCAGACGCATAGTCGGACATCACGCCCGCCATGCGCTCGACGTCCTGCAGCACGGTCAGCGCGTGATGGAAGCACGCCTGCCCCGCCTCGGTCAGCTGCACGCCGGCCGCATGGCGGAAGAACAGCGGCGCGCCGACGGCGGCCTCGAGATCGGAGATCCGTTTGCTGGCCGCGGCAACGGCCAGATGCGACTGGCGCGCGCCGGCCGAGATGCTGCCCTGCCGCGCGACGGCGACGAACAGTCCCAGCGTGACCAGATCGAAGCGGGCCAGGTTCATCGGGCGATCAGACCATGCGGGCCGAAGCGATGCGATGCGGCATCGCGCTTCACAGCGTGCGGCGGTCCATCACCGCGCGCGCGATGGTACCGGCATCGACGTATTCGAGCTCGCCGCCGACCGGCACGCCGCGCGCCAGCCGCGAGACCTTGAGCCCGCGCGCCTTCAGCATCTCGCCGATGTAATGCGCGGTGGCCTCGCCCTCGCTGGTGAAGTTGGTGGCGACGATGACCTCGGCCACCGGGCCGCCCAGCGCCGGATCGGTGGCGCGCGCCAGCAGCCGGTCCAGATGGATCTCGCGCGGGCCGACGCCGTCCAGCGGCGACAGCCGGCCCATCAGCACGAAATACTGGCCGCGATAGGTCAGCGTCTGCTCGATCATCACCTGGTCGGCTGGCGTCTCGACCACGCACAGCAGCGAGGCATCGCGGCGCGCGTCCAGGCAGGTCTCGCAGACCTCGGCCTCGGTGAAGGTATTGCAGCGCGCGCAGTGGCGCACGCCGTCGGCCGCGCCGCGCAGCGCGTCGCCGAGCCGGCGCGCGCCCTCGCGGTCATGCTGCAGCAGGTGATAGGCGATCCGCTGCGCCGACTTCGGGCCGACGCCGGGCAGCACCTTCAGTGCCTCGACCAGCGCCTGCAGCGAGGTGGGAGTGGATGCCTTCATCGGGAGTCTGCGTGGGGCAAGCCGGCGCTCAGAACGGCAGCTTGAAGCCCGGAGGCAGCGGCAGGCCCGAGGTCATCGAGCCCATCTTCTCCTGCGTGGTCGCTTCGGCCTTGCGCACCGCATCGTTGAACGCGGCCGCGACCAGGTCTTCCAGCAGCTCCTTGTCCTCGCCCTCGGCGAGCAGGCTCGGATCGATGGTCACGCGCTTGACGTCGTTCTTGCAGGTCATCACGACCTTGACGAGACCGGCGCCGGACTGGCCCTCGACCTCGATCAGGGCGAGCTGCTCCTGCATCTTCTTCATGTTTTCCTGCATCTGCTGGGCTTGCTTCATCAGCCCGGCGAGTTGGCCCTTCATCATGATGCTTCTCCTGAGTTCGATGGATTCGGTGGATTCGGTGTCGGTGCGCGCCGTGCGCCTTCTGTATGAGCGTATGGGCCGATGAGCTGATGAGCGTGGGGCGTATGCAACGTTCTGGCCGGCGTACCGGTGTCACAGCGCCCGCGGCTGGATCGAGCCCGGCACGATCTGGCCGCCGAACTCGCGCAACAGCCCCTGCACGAACGGATCGTTCTCGATCGCGGCTTCAGCCGCGCGCTGGCGCTCGGCGCGCGCCTGCGCGTCGGCCGCCGCGGCGGTCTCGCTGACCGCGCCGACCTCGCAGTGCACGCGCACCGCTTCGCCGAAATGGTCCGACAGCGCCTGCGCCAGGCGCTCGACCGCGTTGCCTTCGGCGATCGCGGCGACCGGCGCGCGCAGCACGAAGGTACGGCCCTGCACGCGCGCCAGTTCGCTCTGATAGGCAAGCTGCTGGGCCAGGCCCTTCAGCGGCAGGCTGGCGGCCAGCGCGGGCCAGTCGCCGTCGAAGATCGCGGGCGTGCCATCGTCCGGCGGCAGCGGCGCGGCGGCCGGCGGCGCCTTGTTGGGGCTCGGCGCGAATGCCTCGTCGGCGGCCGCGGACGGCGCCGGCATGGCCGTGCGCGGCGGCTCGGGCCGGCGCAGCGGCGCGGCGCGCTGCGGCTCCGGCTCGCTGTCGTATGGGCCGATCAACGGCAGGTCGGGCGGCAGCTCTTCCCACGGCGGTACGTCGCCGCCGCCGGCCAGTTCCCATGGCGGAGGCTCGGCGGCCGGGGCCGCGGACGGCGCGGCGTGGGCCGGAGCTTGCGCCGGCGGACGCGGCGGCTCGGCCCGGCGTTGCGGCGCGGCCGGGCGCAGCGATTGCGTCGGTGCGGGGACCGCGGCAGGCACCGGCGCGGGCGCAGGAGCTGCGGCCGCGGGCCGTGCCGAAGCGCCGCCCCGCCCTGCCGAGGCCTGGCGTGCCGCCGCCAGCGCCGCGCGGGCGGGCGACAGCGGCTTGCCGTCATTGGCCGGCCGGGCACCAGGGGCCGGCGCCGCGGCAGCGGATGCGGGGGCCGCCGGTGTGGGCGCCGGCGCCGCGGCAGCGAACGCCGCGCCCGAGGCCATCGGGCTCGACGGGGCCGGGCGAGGACCTGGCACCGCCACGGGTGCGGCGGCGGCAATGGTTGCGCCGGTCGCGGGGCCGGCAGCGACCGGACTCGGGGTCGGAGCAGACGCAGCGGATGCTGCCGTTGCGGTCGATACAGCCGGCGCCGACGCTGCCGCCGCGCCAGCCACACCGGCCATCGCCGGGCCCGGCATCCGCCGCGCGCCGGTCGCCGCGGGTCCTGCCGGCGTCGGCGCCGACGGCATCGCCGAAGGCCGGAACGCCAGCATCCGCAGCAGCGTCATCGTGAAGCCGGCGTACTCGTCCGGAGCCAGCGCGAGCTCGCTGCGGCCGAGATTGGCGATCTGGTAGAACAGCTGGACTTCCTGCGGATCGAAGGCGGCCGCCAGGCGGCGCACTTCGCCGGCCTCGGGCCATTCCTCCTGCACCGAGGCCGGCACCGCCTGCGCCAGCGCGATCTTGTGCAGCAGCGAGCCGAGGTCCTGCAGCGCGCCGGCGAACGACAGGCTGCGATCGGCCATGCTGTCGGCCACCGCCAGCATCGCGGCGCCGTCCTCGGCGGCCAGCGCGTCGAGCAGCTGCACCAGATAGCTCTGGTCGATCGCGCCGAGCATGCCGCGCACCGAGGCCTCGGACACCTCGCCCGCGCTGTAGGCGATCGCCTGGTCGGTCAGCGACAGCGCGTCGCGCATCGAGCCGTGCGCGGCCTGCGCCAGCAGCCGCAGCGCATTGCCATCGTGCGCGATGCCCTCCTCGGCCAGGATGCGGTCGAGGTGGCTGACGATATGGCCGGGCGGCATCTGCTTCAGATTGAACTGCAGGCAGCGCGACAGCACCGTGACCGGGATCTTCTGCGGGTCGGTGGTAGCGAGGATGAACTTGACGTGACCCGGCGGCTCTTCCAGCGTCTTCAGCATCGCGTTGAAGGCGTGGTTGGTCAGCATATGCACTTCGTCGATCATGTAGACCTTGAAGCGTCCGACCGTCGGCGCGTAGACCGCCTTGTCGAGCAGCTGGGCCATCTCGTCGACGCCGCGGTTCGATGCCGCATCCATCTCGATGTAGTCGACGAAGCGGCCCGCATCGATCTCGGTGCAGGCCTTGCAGACGCCGCAGGGCTGCGCGGTGATGCCGCCGTTGCCGTCAGCGCCGGTGCAATTGAGCGCCTTGGCCAGGATGCGCGACAGCGTGGTCTTGCCGACGCCGCGCGTACCGGTAAACAGGTAGGCGTGATGCAGCCTCTGCTGTTCCAGCGCATGCGTGAGCGCGCGCACCACGTGCTCCTGGCCGACCAGCGTGGTGAAATCCCTGGGGCGCCATTTGCGCGCTAGAACTTGGTAACTCATGGCGGCGATTGTAGCAAATGGCGACCCGCCGGCCGGCGGCCTGTCACGGGGCCGGGCAAGGCGATCGGCCGCGGGGTCGAGCGCAGATCCAGCGGGAGATCCAGCGGGGGATCCGGCGAGGCATTCAGCGGGGAATCCGGCGCGCGATCAGCCGCACTCGCCGACGTAGCCGCAGTTGGCGCATTTGGCGCAGCCG
This sequence comes from Cupriavidus gilardii, assembly GCF_013347325.1. Taxonomy (NCBI): domain Bacteria; kingdom Pseudomonadati; phylum Pseudomonadota; class Betaproteobacteria; order Burkholderiales; family Burkholderiaceae; genus Cupriavidus; species Cupriavidus gilardii. The sequence continues at coordinate 1,964,202 of NZ_CP054626.1, forward strand.
TCGACCTTGTGCAGCGCGTGCGCGCCGCACTCCGGGCAGGGCTTGCCGGTGCCGACGCCGGGCGCGCCGACCGGCAGGCCCGCGCCCAGTGCGGCTGCGCCCTGCAGCGGCGCGGCGTCCGGCGCGAGGCCGGCCTCGCGCTGCGCCAGCCGCTCGGCCAGCACGGCCACCGGTACCTGCTGCCCCTCGGCATCGAGAAAACCGCGCTTGATCAGGATGCGCTGCAGCGCATAGCCGAGCGCCGCCACCTCCGAATCGTGGAAGCGCGGCACTTCGGTGCCGTCCTGCCGCGTCAGCGTGCCGTAGCGCACGGTGCCCTTGTCCCACACCACGTTGCGCATGTCGGCCAGCGCCTTGGCGATCGAGCCGCCCGAGCGCGCCACCATCGACAGCAGCCGCATCGTCGAGGTAATCCATTGCTGGCCTTCGCTGCGCTGGCCGGCCGGCATGAAGAACTCGACCGGCCGCTCGATCGTCACCGGCTTGCCGTCGACCACGCCGTCGACACGCATGAAATTGACGGTCAGGTAGACGGTCTTGTGGCCCTCGTACGTCAGGTACTCGACCTTGGAAGTCACGCCCTCGAGATCGCCGACGGGCCGGCTCTCGAAGGGCTTGCGCAGCGGATCGTCGCCATTGGCGGCGGCAGCACCGGCGGCTGCCGCCGCCGCGCCCTGCCCCGCCTGCTCGACCGACAGCACCGCCCCCAGCACGCGATTGGGCCGGTAGGTCGCCAGGCCCTTCAGCCCGGCCTTCCACGCCTCCAGATACAGGTTGCGGAACGCCTCGTACGGATAGTCCTCCGGCACGTTGACGGTCTTGCTGATGCTGGTATCGATATAGGGCTGCACCGCCTCGAGCATCTTCATATGGTCGAGCGCGGACATCTGCAGCGCGGTGACGAAGCTGTCGGGCAACTGCTCGACGTCGCCGCCCAGATGCCGGTACAGCCGCCAGGCATGGTCGGCGACCTCGTAGACCTTGTAGCTGTCGTCGCCCATCCGCTTGCGCCGCTGGTAGGTCCACGAAAAGGCCGGCTCGATGCCGTTGGAGGCGTTGTCGGCGAAGGCCAGCGTGATGGTGCCGGTGGGCGCGATCGACAGCAGATGCGAATTGCGGATGCCATGCGCGCGGATCGCGGCGCGTACCGGTTCCGGCAGCCGGCTGGCGAAGCCGCTGCGCAGATAGGCATCGGCGTCGAACAGCGGGAACGCGCCCTTCTCGCGCGCCAGGTCTGTCGAGGCCAGATAGGCGGCATCGCGCAGCGTCTGCGCGATGCGCGCGGCCAATGCGCGGCCGGCCTCGCTGTCGTAGCGCACGCCCAGCATCACCAGCGCGCTGCCCAGGCCCAGGAAACCGAGGCCGACGCGGCGCTTGGCCATCGCCTCGGCACGCTGCTCGGGCAGCGGCCAGTAGGTGACGTCGAGCACGTTGTCCAGCATCCGCACCGCGACCGCGACCAGCGCGCGAAAGCCGTCGAAATCGAAGGCCGCCGCGTCGCTGAACGGGCCGCGCACGAAGCGCGTCAGATCGATCGAACCGAGGTCGCAGCAGCCGTAGGCCGGCAGCGGCTGCTCCGCGCACGGGTTGGTGGCCTCGATCCGCTCGCAGTAGTGCAGGTTGTTGTCGTCGTTGATGTGCGACAGGAACAGGATGCCCGGTTCGGCGTGATCGTAGGTCGCCTGCATGACCTGATCCCACAGCTGCCGCGCCGGCACGCGCCGGTACACCCACATGCCGTCGCCGCGGCGCCAGGCGCCGGCGGCGATGGTTTCGGGCGCGGGCTCGGCAACGTGCACCAGTTCGATCTCGCCATCGGCCTCGACCGCCTGCATGAAGGCATCATCGACGCCGATCGACAGGTTGAAGTTGGTCAGCTCGCCACGGTCCTTGGCGTGGATGAAAGCCTCGATATCGGGATGGTCGGCGCGCAGCACGCCCATCTGCGCGCCGCGCCGCGCGCCGGCCGATTCGACGGTGGCGCACGAGGCGTCGAATACCTTCATGAACGAGACCGGCCCCGACGCGCGCGAATGCGTGCCGCGCACCAGCGCGCCAGACGGACGGATTGCCGAGAAGTCGTAGCCGACGCCGCCGCCGCGGCGCATGGTTTCCGCGGCCTGCGCCACCGCGGCATAGATGCCGGGCTTGCCGTCGACGGTCTCGGACACCGCATCGCCGACCGGCTGCACGAAGCAGTTGATCAGCGTCGCCTCGATGCGGGTGCCCGCCGCCGAATGGATGCGCCCGGCCGGCACGAAGCCGCCTTCGAGCGCCGCGAGGAAGCGCTGCGCCCAGCGTTCGCGCTGCGCCTCGGGCTCGGCCTCGGCCAGCGCGCGCGCCACGCGGGCGCGCACATCGGCCGTGCTCCGTTCTTCGCCCTTGGCGTACTTTTCGCGCAGCACTTCGATCGAGATTTCCTGCGGCGGCAGCGCGGCCTGCATCATCTGTTCGTTGGCATTCATCGGTCAGATCACCAGGTTTTGGCGCGGGACTCGCGCTCTGGGTTACAATGCCGGTCGGACGGGCCTCCTCGCATGGCGGCGCGGTCAACCTGGTCAGGTCGGGAACGAAGCAGCCACAGCCGTTTTCCGCCAGTGCCGAGGGTCAGGCTCGTCCCCCTTCCTTTTCCCCTCCTGCGTTGCCCTTCCCTCCAGCTGTTCGCTCCAGCGTGCCAGATCGGCCGAACGATGGTGTTCGCATTCGTTCGCGATGGCGCGACATTGCCCTCTCCCGCAGCCCCTCTCCCGCACGGCGGGAAAAGGGAGCGCGGCATCGGTACAGGGTACGGGTACGCTGACGCCACCGCATCTCGTCTCCCCTTTCCCCCGCGGGAGAGGGCTCGGGGGAGAGCGCAACGACGCCGCATCGCCCCGCATCGTTCGCATCTTATTCCCGTTCGCCGGGCCGCGCGCTCAGAACAGCGACGCCTGCCGCGGCCGCCGGGACGTCGACAGTTGCGCCAGCGCGATCCATTCGCCTTCCGCCGTGGCGATGCCCGACTCGATGCGCCGGCCGGGGAACATCGGCCGCAGCGCGGCCTCGTAGCGCCGCAGCTGCGCCGCGTAGGCGGCATGTTCCTGCGGCAGCAGGCGCAGCTTGTAGTCGACCACCACCACGCGATCGGCGAATTCCACCAGCCGGTCGATCCGCAACAGCCGCCCCTGCGCGTCGTACAGCTCGACCTCGTTGCGCGCGCTCAGCGCGCCGTCGGCCAGCAGCAGCGCGCGCAGCGCCGGCGCAGCGAGCATCGTACTGACCGCGTGTACCGCGGCCTCGGCCTGCTCGCGCCACTCGGCGCGCGCCTGCGGACTGCCGGCGCCGGCCAGCGGGAACCAGCGCATCACCGCATCGGCGTCCGGCACGCCCTCGTAGGCCCCGGGATAGCGCGTGATCCGTTCGAGCAGCGCATGCACCAGTTCGCCGTGACGAGCGGCGGCGGCATCGAAGACGATCTCGTCGTGGCTCTCTTCGCCGTCCTCGACAGCGTCGTCCTTGCCGATGGCATCGAGCGGCGTCGCGGGCGGCGCATCGCGATAGCGTGCGCGGAAGTCGGTAAAGCGGATCGGTCCCGCCGCAGCGCCGAAGGCGGCGCCGCGCACGCCGGCATCCTCGCCCGGCAGCGCCGGCACCGGCTCGCCGACCGCCGCGACCTGCAGGCGCACGTACCAGCTGCCGGCGATCTCGCTGTCCGGCTCGCTGCGCCCCGGGCCGCCCTTGCCGTTGCGCTGGATGCCGCTGACGATCAGGCCCTGCCGGGCACGCGTCATCGCGACATAGAGCAGGTTCCAGTTCTCGCGTTCCGCCAGCGCGGCCTGCTCGTCGAAGCGTGCCGCCCGCGCGAGTCCCCGCTCCGAGCGCTTGCCGTACGCGGAGAAATGCACCGGCGCCGGGGCCGACGGCGGCCAGTCGATCAGGATGCCGGCGCGATCGGCTGCCGGCTCGCTGTGGTTGGCATCGAGCAGCACCACGAACGGCGCCTCCAGCCCCTTGGCCGCGTGCACGGTCAGGATGCGCACGGCGTCCAGCGTGCCGTTGCTGTCGTCGGCGCCCTCGGGCTCGTCGGCCTCGGCTTCGGCCGCATCGCCCATGCCGCCTTCGTCGGGGCTCTCGTCCTCGTCGCCGCGGCGGATCGCCTGCAGTTCGTCGATGAACTTCGGCAGGCTCGGATAGCGGCCGCCGTCGAGATCGAGCGACAGCTTCAGGAACGCGTCGAGGTTGGCCAGCACCTGCTCGCGGATTTCCGCGGGCGCCGCCTGTGCATAGCGGCGGCGCACCTCGCCGCTGTGATAGATGTGGTCGATCAGATCGTGCACCGGCCGATGCGGGGCGATCTCGAGCCAGCGGCGCAGCCGCGCCAATCCTTCGCGCAGGGCCGGCGACACCTGCTGCGGAAGCTCGCCGGCCGACAGCGTCGGCCACCAGCGGCGCTTGCCGGCCAGCTGCGCAATCGCGATCAGATCGTCGTCGCCCGCGCCCACCAGCGGGCTCTTCAGCACGTGCGCCAGATCGAGGTCGGACTCGGGCGTCATCAGGAAGGCGAGCAGCGCCGACAGGTCCAGCGCCTCGAGCGTGGCCAGCAGCCCCCCGCGGCGCGGGCTCAGGCACGGAATGCCGGCCTCGCGGAACGCGCGCTCGTAGTCGGCCAGATAGGTCTTGCGCCGGACCAGCAGCGTGATATCGCTCCAGCAGGCCGGACGCTGGCCGTCGCCCTCCTCGACCGGCACGGTGGCCCGAAGATGCCGCAGCCAGGCGGCGACACGGCGGCCCTCCTCGAAGCGCGGCGAATCGCCCAGCGGCGTACGCGGCTGGGTCAGCGTGTCGCGGGACTCGGGGGCGATGGTGGAGCCATCATTGCCGTTACCGTTGCCGTTGCCGTCGCCGTTGCTGTCGCGCTCGCCGTTGCCGCCGTTGTCGCCGTTGTCGCCATTGCCGTTCGCCGGCACCAGCGGCAGCAGCCACACCGGCCCGCCCTGCTGCGTCAGCGCGGTAGTCTGCGTTTCGTACAGCGGGTAGCGGCCTTCGGCGCGCGCCTGGTCGAACACCGCGTTGACCCAGCGCAGCACGCTGCCGCTGTTGCGGCGGGTGCGGTTGGTGCGCAGCACCGTGGCGCCGAACTCCTGCTGCAGCATCTGCCGCGCGACCTCGAACAGCCGCGCGTCGGCCCGGCGGAAGCGATAGATCGACTGCTTCGGATCGCCGACCAGGAAGACCGTGGGCCGCTCCGCGAGATCCTGATAGCCGGCCAGCCAGCCCTGCAGGATGCGCCATTGCAGCGGGTTGGTATCCTGGAATTCGTCGAGCAGCAGGTGCCGATAGCGCGCGTCGAGCCGCACCTGCAGATAGGTCGCGGTCTGCTCGTCGCGCATCAGCCGCGCCGCCAGCCATTCGAGATCGGCGAAGTCCATCGCGCGCTGCTGGCCCTTGTGCTGCTGATAGCGCGTCAGCAACGCATCGCCGAGCAGATAGAGGTCGCGATTGAGCGCGAGCACCGCGGCCTCGCAGCGGCGCGCGGCGGCCTGCCGCAACGCGTCGCACAGCGCCGCGTGCCGCGCCAGCAGCGCGTCGGCTTCGGCCTCGCCGCCGGCGGCCTTGACCAGTGCCGCCGTGCGCCGCAGCGCGCGAGGCTCGCCCTTGCCGGTGAAGAAGGCCTCCCAGCAGCAGCCGAACGCGTCCTGCGCGGGCTGCCCGCTGCGCGCGCCGGCCTCGGCCCAGGCCCGCATCGCCGTCAGCGCGGCACCGATGCGGTCGGCATGGCCCTGCTCGGTCTTGCCGCCCTGCGACAGGATCGCCGCCAGCGCCTCGCAATCGGCGCGCAGCGCCGCATCGCCGATGGCTTGCGCGAGCACGTCGATGCGCGCGTCGTCTCCCAGATCGGCGGCCAGCCGCTCGGCCGGATCTTCATCGGGCGCGGCCTCGCGCATCGCCCACCATTCGCTGCGCGCGTGGAACATCGCGTCCAGCAACGCACGCGCCGAGAACTCGCCGATCGCATCGACCAGCCGCTCGTAGGCTTCGCGGTACGGCGCCGCCTCGGGCGCCGACAGGCCGCGCCAGAACGGTGCCCAGGCCTCGCGCTTCATCCGCAGCGCATCCTCGCGCAGCGCGGCGCCGGGCACGATGCCGGAGGCCAGCGGCGCGCCGCGCAGCAAGGTACCGAACCAGCCGTGGAAAGTGTCGATGGCAATGCGGCCGGGGCTGGCCAGCACGCGTGCATGCAGCGTGCGCGCGCGAGGCAGCGCGGCGCGCGCCGCGTCGGGCGACAGGCCGCGCTGCTCCAGCGCGGCCAGCACCTGGTCGTCGGTGCCGCTCGCCAGCTGCGCCAGCACGTCGAGCAGGCGCTCGCGCATTTCCTCGGCGGCCTTGCGGGTGAAGGTGATGGCCAGGATCTGGCTCGGCTCGGCACCGGCCAGCAGCAGGCGCAGCAGCCGCGCCACCAGCAGCCAGGTCTTGCCGCTGCCGGCGCAGGCCTCGACCACCACGGAACGCGCCGGATCGCAGGCGGCGCGCGTGAATTCGGCTTCGCTGACGTCGTGGCCGTCGCGCAGATAGGCGTGCACGGTCATGCCAGCGGTCCTCCTGGATCGTTGCTCGATGGCTCGTTGAATGGTTCGTCCGTGCGCTCCCCCGGCGCTGCCGACCGCTGCGCGGGCGGGCGGTCATGCAGGTATCGGGGCGCCGCGGCGACCGCGTCCGGCAACGCGGTCGACTGCCAGAACCCCTTGCGGCACAACCCCCGCGCATTGCACCAGGTGCAGGCCGCGGCGTCGCCGAACGCCGGCAGCGGCGCGCCTTCGCGCAGCCGCAGCGCGTCGTGCGTCAGCTGCTGCTGCAGCCAGGCCACCGCCTCGTCGAAGTCCGGCAGCGAAACCTCGCGGCGGCTGGCCGGCGAAGCGCTGCGCGGCTCGTTGCGGCCGTCCTCCAGCGCGATCCAGCTGCCCGCGCGCGCATCGGCGCGCAGCAGGCCGTAGAACGGCAACTGGCAATCCTCCTGCGCATCGCGCGCCTTGCGCTTCAGGCGCGCGGCGCTTTGCGTCTTGTAGTCGAGCACCGCATGGCGGCCGTCGCGATGGCGATCGAGCCGGTCGATGCGGCCATGCAGCCGGATCGGCTGGCCGTCGCGCATCGGCAGCTCGGCACCGGCGTCGAGCTCGCCCGCCTGCCAGTACCAGCCCTCGCGCTCGCGCGCGGCCTGCCACGCGACGTATGACGGCAGTACCGCGAGCCAGCGGCGGTAGTAGCCGATCGCATTGCCGTCCTCGGCCATCACGCCGTCGAAGACCTCGCGCGAGACGGCCTGCAGATGCGCGACGCGCGCCGCATCGTCGCGCAGGTCCCGCGCCTGCACGTCGCGGTGGTAGCGCAACAGGATCTGGTGCAGCAGTTCGCCGATATCGCGCTTCTCGAGATCGTCGCTGACCGCCTCCAGGCCGGCCAGGCCCAGCATGCGGCCGGCGAAGAACTGGTACGGGCAGCGGCGCAGCATGTTGTACGACTGCGCGGTCCAGCGCGCCGGGGCCAGTTCGGGCGCCGAGGGCGCGGGCATGCCGCCCGCCTGGGCGATCGCCTCGTGTACGGAAGGTGCGACGCTCGCCCCGATCGGCGCACCGGCCGCTTCGCAGTGCACCGCCAATCGTTCCAGCCAGCCCGACACATGCTTCGGCTCGCCGCGGCCGCCGAAACGCTGCCAGGTCATCACCACGTCGTCGTTGTTCAGCAGCACCTCGGCCAGATCGCGCGCCTGCTGCGCAAAGCGCGCCTCGCGATCCTCGAGGCCGAGCTCGCGGCGCATCTGGTTGGAGAAGAACATCAGCTCGGCCGCGGTCGACGGCAGTTGCGCGTCGTCGCAGCCGACGATCACGACGCCGTCGAAGCGGCGCATGCGCGCGCCGTTCAGCGGCAGGATCGTGATGCGCGCGGCGGCGGGCTCGCTCGGCTCCTTGTAGGCCACCGCTTCGAGCAGCGCGGCGAGCATCGCGCGGAATTCGGCCAGCGTCAGCGTGGCGGTCGCGCTCGCCTCGTCGTCGGGCAGTTCGTCGAGCCGCGCCAGCGCGTCGAGCAGTTGCGCGCCGGCATCGTCGGCGGTCAGCGCGGCACGCATCTCGAGCGCGTCGAGCGTGGCCTGCAGGCGCTGCAGCCAGTAGCCGACCGGCCGCGCGTCATTGCCGCGGGGCCAGGCTTGCGCCTCGCCGGCCAACTGCCGCAACAGCGCGGCAGTGGCGCCCTGGGCCGCTGCCAGCGCGGCCGCTTGCTCGTCGTCATGCGGGCCGGTATCGGACAGCGTGTCGGCGCTCCACTGCGCCTGCGGCGTCGCCGGAAAGCGCTGCAGCAGCCGGCGCCATCCGCCGGTGATGCCGTGGCGGCGCACCTGGCGCTCGAGCAGCGCGATCGCGGCGCCGCGCTGCGGCAGTTGCGGCAGGCAGAACGGGCTCTTCAGCAGATCGAGCAGCGCCGCGGTATCGCCGTCGCCGACCACCAGGTCGAACCAGCGCATCAGCGCGGCCGCGGCGCGCGTGGTCGACAGCTTCCAGCCGGTCTCGTCGCGTACCGGCGCGCCGGCGCGCGCCAGCAGTGCGCGCGCCCGCCGCGCGACCACGCGGTCATGCGCGACCAGCGCCAGCTGCTTGCGGCCCTCGTTGAGCCAGCGCACCAGCTGGTCGGCCGCGGCGGCGGCCTCGTCCTCGAAGCGCGCGCTGCCGATCAGCCGCACGCGCGGACGATCGGCGGGCAGGCGCGGCGCCATCAGCGTCGGCAGCGAGGGCAGCGCGGTCGTGTCGGCGGGCAGACGGCACTCGGGCCAGAGCCGGAGCAAGGTGCCATACCAGTTGTCGCCATCGCCATCGCCGGCGCGATCGAAGGGCAAACCGGTCGCCGCTTCCGCATCGCCGCGGCCTTGCCGATCGGCTTCGTTCGCCGCGCCCTCGTTGGTCTCGCCCTCGGCCGCCCCGCCGCTCCAGTCGTAGCCGATCTCCAGCACCGGCACCATGTCGGCGGCGGCGCGCAGGAAGGCGGCCTCGATCGGCGTCGGCGGAGTCGGCCCGAGCCAGACCACCGGGCCGGTCAGCTGCTGGGCCAGCGCCTGCAACGCACGCCGGCGCGCCGGCAGCGGATCGTCGGGTCCGGACAGCGCCTGCCAGAACGCCAGCACGATGCGCGCCTCCTCGCCAAGGAAGCGCTCGGACAGATGCGCATAGGTCCGTTGCAACGCCTGCTGCAGCAGGTCGGCGCGATCGTCGGCAAGCACCGCGTCATCGTCGCGAATGGCGGCATCCTCGAGCCATCGCGCGGACAGCTCGTCGCAGACGGTCAGCACCGTCTGCGCCAGCCCCCAGGCCGCCGGTTCGGTCTGCGCGCCGAAGGCCTGCCGCAACCAGTCCTGGCCGCGGATCGCCTGCTGCACTGCGAGCAGGCGCGCGGCGTGGCTGCGTACCTTGCCGCCATGCAGCATCGCCGGCGGGAAATCGAGCAGCCAATGGCCCAGCGTCAGAATGCGCGGCAGCAGGCGCGGTGCGCCGGCCGCGCGCGCGGCGCGGTCCAGCGCCTGGCGCACGCCCGGAATCTGCGCCGCGGTCGGCACCACCAGATGCGCGGCGGACGCGCTCTGGCCGTGCTGTTCGCAGCGATCGAGGAAATACCAGGCCGCGGCCGCGGCATTGTCGAGAAAGTCGTGGCCGGGGCGGAAACGCAGCGTCGTCATGTAGCGGGGTGAAATGGCGAAGGCTTGGCCGGCGGAATCCGTGGCAATCGGGGAGCATCGGCCCGCGCCCGGCGCGGGCGCATGCCGGTCCGGACGCCGCGCGGTCCCGCGCCGGCGTCACGCGATTGCGGCCGGGCTCAGGAGCGGTCGCCTTCGATGCGGGCGCGGATCTCGCGCGCGGTTTCGAGCAGTCCTTCGTAGCCGGAGCGCGCATGTTCGGGCAGGTCCGGATCGCCGACCAGCGTACCGAGCGTCTCGATGATGCTGTAGACGAGGCCCTTGGCCGCGCCAACCGCAATGCTGTTCTCCTCGACGGCGGTACTCAGATGGGCCAGCGCGTCGCCAAGATGCTCGGCGCCGGCGGATTCGGCCCGGCCTTCGGCATCCGCCTCGGGCAACGGCTTGGAATCGCGCAGGGGGTCGCGGATCGGGTCGCGGGTCGGATCGTCTTCGGGCGTCATGGTGGTGGCCTGATCGATAGGTGGCAGCGGCGCCGGGACTTGTCCGGCACGCGTTCATTCTACGCGCGCCATGCTCGCCGACGGCAAGCGCGGGGCAGCGCGGTGCCCCCGTGCCTCGGGAAAACCCGACGCGCAGCCTGCGATATTGACAAAATCTCTGGCGCCGATTGAAAGGCATCATTGGCCTCGCGGCGCCGGGCACGGCAAAATGGCGTCATCCCTGGTACGAGGCCGATGCCGCCGGCGCCGGGACCGCACGGTTCGCCCGCGTACGGGCGATGCGTACGGGCGATGGAAGGGACGGTTGAATTCGGGGCCGCCGCCGCCATCTTCCGTATTGCGAATCCGGGCGGCCAATCCGGGCAGCGCCAGCCGGCGCAATATGACCGGCTCCGACGAGCCGCGAAAAAGTCGTGTAATGTAGCGGTTCGGCATAATCCAGCCTTTTGAAATCCCCGAGCGAAACCTGAGGTTTTCCGCCATGAGCGAACAAATCAAGTATGTGAGCGACGCCTCCTTCGACGCCGACGTCCTCCAGTCCGACAAGCCCGTGCTGCTCGACTTCTGGGCCGAATGGTGCGGCCCCTGCAAGATGATCGCGCCGATCCTGGACGAAGTCGCCAAGGACTACAGCGACAAGCTGCAAGTGGCCAAGATCAACGTCGACGAGAACCAGCAGGTGCCGGCCAAATTCGGCATCCGCGGCATCCCCACGCTGATCCTGTTCAAGAACGGCCAGGTCGCCGCGCAGAAGGTCGGCGCGCTGTCGAAGTCGCAGCTGACCGCCTTCCTCGACGGCAACCTGTAATTGCCCCCGCGGCGCCGCGCAACGCGCGCCGCGACAGGCATCGCCGCCCTCCCGGGCGGCTCGATCCGACCGGCGCGCCGCCTCTGGTGCGCCGGTCGGATTGTGCTAAGATGCCCCCTACAACTTCCCCGAGCGTTCGCTCATTTCTTTCCCCTTCCCTTGCTTCCGCCCGTCCGGGCCCATCTGTACCCCTCGTCTATGCACCTGACAGAACTCAAATCGCTTCACGTGTCTGCCCTTCTCGAAATGGCCGCGACCCTCGAGATCGACAACGCACAGCGGATGCGCAAACAGGAACTGATGTTTGCGATCCTGAAGAAGCGCGCCAAGATGGGCGAAACCATCTACGGAGACGGCACGCTGGAAGTGTTGCCTGACGGCTTCGGCTTTCTGCGCTCGCCCGAAACGTCGTATCTGGCCAGCACGGACGATATCTATATTTCCCCCTCGCAAATCCGCCGCTTCAATCTGCATACCGGCGATTCGATCGAGGGCGAGGTGCGGACGCCGAAGGATGGCGAGCGTTATTTCGCGCTGGTCAAGGTCGACAAGGTCAACGGGCAGCCGCCCGAAGCGGTCAAGAACCGCATCATGTTCGAGAACCTGACGCCGCTGCATCCGAACCGGCCGCTGACGCTCGAACGCGATATCAAGGCCGAGGAGAACATCACCGGCCGCATCATCGACATGATCGCGCCGATCGGCCGCGGCCAGCGCGCGCTGCTGGTGGCCTCGCCGAAGTCGGGCAAGACCGTGATGCTGCAGCACGTCGCCCACGCGATCGCCAACAACCATCCCGAAGCCGACCTGTTCGTGCTGCTGATCGACGAGCGTCCCGAGGAAGTGACCGAGATGCAGCGCTCGGTGCGCGGCGAGGTCGTGGCGTCGACCTTCGACGAACCGGCGATCCGCCACGTGCAGGTCGCCGAGATGGTGATCGAGAAGGCCAAGCGCCTGGTCGAACTGAAGCGCGACGTGGTGATCCTGCTGGACTCGATCACGCGTCTGGCGCGCGCCTACAACACGGTGGTGCCGGCCTCGGGCAAGGTGCTGACCGGCGGTGTCGACGCCAACGCGCTGCAGCGTCCGAAGCGTTTCTTCGGCGCCGCCCGCAATCTCGAGGAAGGCGGTTCGCTGACGATCATCGCCACTGCGCTGATCGAGACCGGCAGCCGCATGGACGACGTGATCTACGAAGAGTTCAAGGGCACCGGCAACATGGAAGTGCACCTCGAACGCCGGCTGGCCGAGAAGCGCGTCTACCCGTCGATCAACCTGAACAAGTCCGGCACGCGCCGCGAGGAACTGCTGATCAAGCCCGAGATCCTGCAAAAGATCTGGGTGCTGCGCAAGTTCATCTCGGACATGGACGAAGTGCAGGCGATGGAATTCATCCTCGACAAGATGAAGGCGACCAAGAACAACGCCGAATTCTTCGACATGATGCGCCGCGGCGGCTGAGGCCGCGCCGGCCCGCATCATCGCCGCATGATCAAGGCGCGCCGCGGCGCGCCTTTTTTCTTCCTGCACCTGCCCGCCATGCTCGCCCGCCTCGCCAGACTGCTGCATGCCCGCTCGCGCCAGCGCAAGCTGCGCCGCTACGCGATCGACGACGCGCTGTGGCAGCAGACCGTTTCCGCGCTGCCCTTCCTGCAGCGCTACGGCGCCGAAGACCTGGCGGCACTGCGTGAGCTCGCCACGCTGTTCATCGCCGACAAGGAATATTCGACCGCGCACGAACTCGTGCTGACCGACGAGATGGTGGTCAGCGTCGCGGCGCAGGCCTGCGTGCCGATCCTGCGGCTCGGGCTGCAGTGGTATCGCGGCTGGCACGGCATCGTGCTGTATCCCGGCGAATTCATCATCCGGCGGACCGTCGAGGACGAGATCGGCCTGGTGCATGGCGTGGTCGAGGAGGCCAGCGGCGAAGCATGGGAGCACGGGCCCGTGATCCTGTCGTGGCCGGACGCGAGCCTGCCCGGCGCCGGGCTCGATGCCGCCACCGACCATCCCGACGACACCTACAACGTGGTGATCCACGAGTTCGCCCACAAGCTCGACATGCTCGATGGCGAGGCCGACGGCGTGCCGCCCTTTTCGCGCGCGCTGCATGCCGGCGTGCAGCGCAGCCAATGGGCGCGGACCTTCGATGCCGAATACCAGCGCTTCGCCGATGCCTGCGATGCGGTGCCGGACTCGGTCTGGGACGAGCCCGACCGGCTGCCGGCGCCGATGCGCGTGATCGACCCCTATGGGGCCGAGGCGCCGGGCGAGTTTTTCGCGGTCGCCTCGGAGGCGTTCTTCGTCGAGCCGGCGGGGCTTTCGCGGCATTGGCCGGTGCTGTACGGGCTGCTGAGCACCTTCTATCGGCAGGATCCGGCATCGATGTGATGCTTGCTGCATAAAGAAGCATCGGAATCTTCACGGCGCGGTGCTTGTTGCACCTTGCCCAAGTCCTTGTTTCTCTGCCATAATCCGCGTTTGTCCGTCACCGGCAAGTGGTTCGCTCGCCGCCAGCAGCGCAGCAGCAAATGGCCAAGCATGGCCAGCACGAACAGGCGGCCGCGGACTGGCTACCCAACCTGCAAGGAAACACCATGAAAGAAGGCATTCACCCGAATTACCGCGAAGTCGTGTTCGTCGACGTGTCGTGCGACTTCAGCTTCCTGACCCGCTCGACCATCCAGACCAAGGAAACGATCACCTGGAAGGACGGCAAGGAATACCCGCTGGCCAAGATCGAAGTGTCGTCGGAATCGCACCCGTTCTACACCGGCACCCAGAAGATCATGGACACGGCCGGCCGCGTCGAGAAGTTCCGCCAGAAGTTCGGCAGCAAGCTGGGCAAGGCCGCCGCGAAGTAATCCGGCGCTGGACCCAGAGACGGCGCCGGCAGCGCATCCCGCATGCCTTCTGCCGCCGTCCGATGCGCGCCTTCCTGCAGGAATCGGTGCACATTGTGTTAAAAGAGGCAGCCCAGGCTGCCTCTTTGCTTTTGCAACGCGTGGAGCGCGGCGCTGTCTTCCCTTCAATGCAAGCAGTCAACCGCACCCGCCAGGCTCGGTGCCCCGCCCGAGGCCTCGCCGCCGCCAAACCACGCCGCCCAGTCCGCTGACCGATCGATGAGCCCCGTCAAAGCTTCCCGCGTCCACCTGACCGCCGCCGCCACCGGGGCCCTGCCCCGCGCGCTGCTGCTGGCGATCTGCATCATCTACGGCGCCGTCGGCCTGTTCGGCCGCGACCCGTGGAAGAACGAGGACGCCGCCGGCTTCGGCGTGATGTGGCAGTTGGCCATCGGTGGATGGCAGGACTGGCTGATGCCCAATATCGCCGGCCGGCCCTACGGGCAGGACGGCCCGCTGGTGTTCTGGGTTGGCGCGGCGATGATCCGGCTGGCCGGCGGCTGGCTGGGCGCGCCCGATGCCGCGCGGCTCGCCACCGCGCTGTTCTACTTCGCGACCTGCGCCTTCATCTGGTACGCGACCTACCTGCTGGGACGCCGCGCCGAGGTCCAGCCCTTCGCCTTCGCCTTCGGCGGCCAGCCCAATGCGCGCGACTACGGCCGCACGCTGGCCGATGGCGCGCTGCTGATCTTCCTGGCCTGCGTCGGCCTGGCGATGCGCGGCCACGAGACCACGCCGCAGGTCGGCCAGGTCTGTTTCGTCGCGATGAGCCTCTATGGGCTGGTGCGCAGCCTCGACATGCCGACCCAGGGCGCGCTGTGGCTTGGCGCGGGCCTGGGCGCGCTGACGCTGGCCAGCGGGCCGATCCTGCCGCTGGTGCTGTTCACCGCGATCCTGATCGGCGGCCTGGTCTGCAAGCCGTTGCCGTTGCGGCGCGTGCTGACGATGGCCCTGCCGATCGCGCTGGCGATGGTCGCGGCGTGGATGGCGGCCACCTACTTCGGCGCCTCGCATCGCGACGAGGCGGTCGGCTTCATCCGCGAATGGTCGCGCTACGACCGCCGCACCTATAGCTGGCCGAACGGCTTCGCGATCGGCTTCGTCGCGCGCAACTTCTTCCTGTTCTCGTGGCCGGTATGGCCGATCGCGATCTGGTCCTGGCTCAGCTGGGCCGGCATGCGGCGCAGCCCCCATGTCGCGCTGCCGCTGGCGCTGCTGCTGCCGCTGTTCGTGCTGCTGCTGATGCTGCGCCAGCCCGGCGACGTGCAGTTCATCCTGCTGCTGCCGCCGATGGCGGTGCTGGCGGCTTTCGGCCTGCCGACGCTGACACGCGCGACGATCAATGCGATCGACTGGTTCGCGCTGCTGTTCTTTACGATCTTCGGCGGCACCGTCTGGTTCATGTGGCTGGCCAAGACGACCGGCTGGCCGCCGCGGATCGCCAACAACATCTTCAAGCAGCTGCCCGGCTACCTGCATGTGTTCTCCGTCAGCGCGGTGCTGTTCGCGCTGGCGGCGACCGCGGCCTGGGTGCTGGTAGTACGCTGGCGGCTGTCGCGCGCGCCGAAGCAGATCTGGCGCCCGGTGGTGATCTCGGCCGCCGGCACCACGCTGATGTGGGTGATGGCGATGACGCTGTGGCTGCCGTCGATCAACTATGGCAAGACCTACCGCGATGTCGCCGAGGCCGCCTCGATGGCGCTGCCGTCGACCTACGAGTGCGTACAGCCGATCCGCATGGGCGATGCGCAGCTGGCCTCGTTCGCCTTCTTCGGGCATTTCCGCTTCGGCGGCCCGGAGGACGGCTGCGACGTGCTGCTGCGGCACGATCCGGTCGACTACGGCGAGCCGTCCAGCATCTCGCGCTTCGAATGGCGGCTGATCTGGGAAGGCCGCCGCCCGTCGGACCGCGACGAACGCTTCCGCATGTACCAGCTGATCGAGAAGCCCGCGGTGCCGCCGCGCAAGAGCACGCGCCGGCTGCCCCGGCAGCCTTGATCGGCGGTTGCGGCGACTGCCGCGCTGCCCGCCCTGCCCGCCGGGCCTGGCCTTGTCGCGCGCCCGCCGGCGCCATCGCGTGGCAGTCCCGCCATCGCCCGGCCCGTGCCCCCGAACGAACATGACCCTGACCCAGGACCTTCGCCGCATTGCCGCGCTGGCCGGCCCCGTGCTGGTGGGCCAGCTGGCCGTGATCGCCTTCAGCGTGATCGACACCATCATGGCCGGCCGCGCCTCGGCCACCGATCTGGCCGCGGTCGGGCTGGGCGGCTCGATCTACGTCACGGTCTACATCAGCCTGATGGGCGTGCTGCAGGCGCTGGCGCCGATCGCCGGCCAGCTCTATGGCGCCGGCCGCCACGCCGAGATCGGCGTCGAGGTGCGGCAGGCCGCGTGGCTGGGCCTCGCACTGGCCGTGCCCGGCATGCTGCTGCTCAGTTTCCCCGGGCCGCTGCTGGCCTTCGCCAAGGCGCCGCCCGAACTGGTCGACAAGGCCACCGCCTATCTGCATCTGCAGGCGTTCGGCCTGCCCGCAGCGCTGGGCTTTCGCATTTATTCGGCGCTGAACAATGCGCTGTCGCGTCCGATCATGGTGACGCTGCTGCAATTGCTGGGGCTCGCGGTCAAGGTGCCGCTCAATGCGTGGTTCATCCATGGCGGGCTGGGTCTGGCGCCGATGGGCGGTCCGGGCTGCGCGCTGGCTTCGACGCTGATCAGCTGGATGTGGTGCCTGTCCGGCGTACTGATCCTGCGCCATGGCAGCGCCTACCGCCCGCTGGCCATCTTCGCGGCGTGGAGCTGGCCAATGCGTTCGCATCTGTGGGCGCTGCTGCGCCTGGGCGTGCCGATGGGGCTGACCTACTTGATCGAAATCACGTCGTTCACGCTGATGTCGGTCTTCATCACGCGTCTGGGCACGGTGACGCTGGCCGGGCACCAGATCATCGCCAACCTTGGCGCCGTCGCCTACATGCTGCCGCTGTCGCTGGGCATCGCCACCTCGACGCTGGTGGCGCAGGCGGTCGGCGCACGTGACCGTGCCGGTGCGCGGCGCGTCGGCTGGCGCGGGATCCGGCTGGCGGCGGCGCTGGCGCTGGCGGTCGGCGCGACGCTATGGTTGCTGCGCGCGCCGGTGCTGCGGGCCTATGCCAGCGACGCGGCGGTGGTCCAGGCGGCGCTGCCGCTGGTGACGTTCGTCGCGCTCTACCAGGCCTTCGATGCGGTGCAGGTGACCACGGCCTTCGTGCTGCGCGCGTACAAGATCGCGCTGGTGCCCACGGTGATCTATGCGGTGTCGCTGTGGGGAATCGGCCTGGGCGGCGGCTATGTGCTGGGTTTCGGGCTGATCGACGGCATGCCGGCCTTCACACACGGCGCGGCCGGTTTCTGGCTGGCCAACAGCCTGAGCCTGGCGGTCGCCGGTGCGCTGCTGGTCTTCTATTTCATTCGCATCAGCGAAGAGCGCAGCTGACAGCGGCGAAAGCAAAGCGAGGGGGACGGGACGGCATTGCCGGCCACCCTGCCCCGCGCTTTCGGGCATATCGCGGGGTGGAAATCGGCGGGATGAAGTCGGCGGGAAGAAGTCGGCGGGACGAAAAGGAAATCCGGATGGAAAATCCAAAAAGAAAAACCCGCATGGCGCTAACCATGCGGGTTCAGTTTTGGCGGAGTGGACGGGACTCGAACCCGCGACCCCCGGCGTGACAGGCCGGTATTCTAACCGACTGAACTACCACTCCTTAGTCGGCTTATCGATATCGCCGCACCGGGGTGCAGGCTTTACCGATAATCTGGACGTTTGATTACGCCCATTATCTGGCGTCCCCTAGGGGATTCGAACCCCTGTACTCACCGTGAAAGGGTGATGTCCTAGGCCTCTAGACGAAGGGGACAGAAACCTGTTTTTCAACACGTTCCGTCTTGTTCCGACGGCCGCGGCGAACCGCTTGATCGAAACGGACAACACCGTACTGCTGATGTCATCGCTGGAATTTTGGTGGAGCTAAGCGGGATCGAACCGCTGACCTCTTGCATGCCATGCAAGCGCTCTCCCAGCTGAGCTATAGCCCCATATGTACTGCGGTCGCCGTTATTGTCACCGGCGATTCGCCTTTCGTTTCGGATTATCGTTCGTTTTATCGAAGCGATTATCTTGTCGTTTCCAGCGAAGCCAAGATTATATAACAGCCTTGCTTTTTTGCAAGCCCCCATTTCACTTTTTTTACTGCTTCGGTTGTCGTCGAAATCGCTTCGGATATTCGCCGCCAAACCGCCGCGGTACTGCCGTGATGCCCGCTTGGTGTTGAACCGCGCCGCAGGGAGAAAGAGATTATGCGCAAGTCACGACGAAAGCGCAAGCCCCCGCCGCAACTTTTTTTGCTGAATCAGGCACTGACGCCGGCCTGCAGCCGGCGCAGCACCGTATCGCGGCCGATCAGTTCCAGTACCGCATCGATGCTTGGCGTCTGCAGCTGCCCGACCACCAGCAGCCGCACCGGCATCGCCAGCTTCGGCATCTTCAGGCCGAACTCGGCCAGCACCGCCTTGAACTCGGCCGAGATCGCCTCGCGCCGCCATTCGGTCAGCGTTTCCAGGCGCTGCGCCAGCGCGCGCACCGCCGGCACGATCTCGGCGGTCAGATGTTCGGCCTTCAGCGCCGGATCGGGCTGCGGCTCCCCACGATAGAACAGCAGCGCGGTCTGCGCGACCTCCTTCAGCGTATTGGCGCGATCCTTGACCAGCGCCACCACGCCGACCAGGTCGGCACCCTCGACCTTGCCGCCCAGCTGCTCGATGAAGGGCCGCGTCAGCTCGGCCAGGCGCGCGTTGTCGCCGACCTTGATGTAGTGGTTGTTCAGCCAGGCCAGCTTTTCCGGGTTGTATTGCGCCGGCGACTTGCCCAGATGTTCGAGGTCGAACCATTCGACGAACTGGTCGCGCGAGAAGATCTCGGCGTCGCCGTGCGCCCAGCCCAGCCGTGCCAGATAGTTGAGCACCGCCTCGGGCAGATACCCTTCGTCGCGGTAGGCGGTCACCGCCATTGCGCCATGACGCTTGCTCATCTTCTCGCCATGCTCGTTCAGCACGGTCGGCAGGTGAGCGTAGACCGGCGGCGTGCCGCCCAGCGCGCGGATGATATTGATCTGGCGCGGCGTGTTGTTG
The DNA here is from genome assembly GCF_013347325.1 of Cupriavidus gilardii. Classification (NCBI taxonomy): domain Bacteria; kingdom Pseudomonadati; phylum Pseudomonadota; class Betaproteobacteria; order Burkholderiales; family Burkholderiaceae; genus Cupriavidus; species Cupriavidus gilardii. The sequence continues at coordinate 1,983,231 of NZ_CP054626.1, forward strand.
ACGTGGTCGTCGCCGCGGATCACATGGGTGATCTTCATGTCCAGATCGTCGATCACCACGCAGAAGTTGTAGGTCGGGGTGCCGTCCGGCCGCGCGATCACCAGATCGTCGAGCTCGTCGTTCGAGATCTCAATGCGGCCCTTGACCGCGTCGTCCCACACCACGCTGCCGCCGATCGGGTTCCTGAAGCGGACCACCGGATCGACGCCGGCCGGCGGCGCCGGCAGGACCTTGCCCGGCTCGGGCCGCCAGAAGCCGTTGTAGCGGGGTTTTTCGCCCCGCGCGCGCTGCGCCTCGCGCAGTGCATCGAGCTCCTCGGTGCTCATATAGCAGTGGTAGGCCAGCCCCGAATCCAGCATCTGCTTGACCACCTCGCGATAGCGGTCCATCCGCTGCATCTGGTAGAACGGGCCCTCGTCGATGTCCAGGCCCAGCCAGTCCATGCTCTCGAGGATCACGTCGACCGCTTCCTGCGAGGAGCGTTCGACGTCGGTGTCCTCGATGCGCAGGATGAAATCGCCCTTCATGCGGCGGGCGAAGGCCCACGGATACAGCGCGGAGCGGATATTGCCCAGATGGATGAAGCCGGTCGGGCTCGGGGCGAAGCGGGTGCGGACGCGTGTGGTCATAGAGGGGAAGAACCGGGGAAGACTGCGGAGATTCGCGGAAAAACAGCCCGCGCAACAGGGGGCGCGGGCGACGATTCGAAGCCGGTCATTGTAGCAAAGGCATCAGTCAGCGCTGACTGATGCCGGCCGCGGCCGCTACGGATGATCGGGCCGCTGCGCGGAATCATTTATGCTATCGCCCGGTCTGAACCGCTGCCGCCACCGGCTGCAGTCGGAGCGTGACGCGCCGGCACGCCGGCCCCGGGGTCCTGCCCTTTCCCATTCGTATTCCCGCATGCAACGACGTACCTTCCTGAGCGCGGCGGCGGGCGCCACCGCGGCGTCCCTGCTCGCAGCCTGCAGCCTGGGCCCGAAGCCCGATACGCCGGCCGCGCCGGCCGCCGTCACGCCCGCGCCCCGCCCCGTCCGCATCGGCCTCGCGCTGGGCGGCGGCGCCGCGCGCGGCTTCGCCCATATCGGCGTGATCAAGACGCTGGAAGCGCACGGCATCCGCCCCGACCTGGTCACCGGCACCAGCGCCGGCGCAGTCGTCGCCGCACTGTACGCCTCCGGCATGGACGGCTTCGAGCTGAACCAGCACGCGCTGAAGATGGACGAGGCCACCATCGCCGACTGGGCGCTGCCGTTCGGCACCCGCTTCGGCGGCTGGCTCAAGGGCGAGGCGCTGCAGAACTACGTGAACCGGCTGGTGGACAACCGGCCGATCGAGGCAATGAAGATCCCGCTGGGCATCGTCGCCACCGACCTGAAGACCGGCCGCGCGATCCTGTTCCGGCGCGGCAATACCGGCCAGGCGGTACGCGCGTCCAGCAGCGTGCCGGGCGTGTTCCAGCCGGTGTCGATCCAGGGACACGACTACGTCGACGGCGGCCTGGTCGAGCCGGTGCCGGTCGACTCGGCGCGCAGCATGGGCGCCGACTTCGTGATCGCGGTCAACATCTCGGCCGATCCGGCCAGCCAGAACAATGCCGGCCAGAGCGGCGTGCTGCTGCAGACCACGGCGATCATGGGCCAATCGATCAACCGGCTGGCGCTGGCCCGCGCCGACGTGGTGATCCGCCCCGACCTGCCGGACATGAGCGGCAGCGATTTCGGCGCACGCAACCGCGCGATCCTGGCGGGCGAGAAAGCCGCCGTGGCCGCCCTGCCCGCGCTGCGCGAGAAGCTGGCGCAGGCGCGCCTGCAGCCGGCCGCGCCGCTTGCCGGGAAGTAGGCAGCGGACGAGCGCACCGCTACGGGCGCATCACCACCGCACCAACGAAAAAGGACTGCCGAGGCAGTCCTTTTTCGTTGATGGCGATCGCAGCCGACGGCGCCGTTGCGCTCAGCCGCCGTAGAACGTACGCCCGCTGGCGTTCGGGTCGAAGCGCTTGAGCGTCTCGACCATGCCTCCGATGCCGCCCGGGGCGCCATTGTCGCGCTCCGGCATATCGTCGATGCGGCGCGCGCCGTTGTAGCGCGTGACCCAGTAGGCCGAACGCATGTCGTCGACGCGGATCTTGCTGCCGGTCGACGGTGCGTGCACGAACTTGTTGTCGCCGATATAGATGCCCACGTGCGAGAACGCATGGCGCATCGTGTTGAAGAACACCAGATCGCCCGGGCGCAGTTCGTGCGCGGCGACGTTGGTGCCGACGCGGCTGATCTCGACCGAGCGCCGCGGCAGCATGAAGCCGAAGGTGTCGTTGAAGACGTAGCGGACGAAGCCGCTGCAATCGAGGCCCGACTCCGGCGTGTTGCCGCCGAAGCGATAACGGACACCGATCAGGCCCAGCGCGTTCATCACCAGATCGCCGGCCTTGTTGGCGACATGGCTGGTCGAATTCATCATCGACGACAGCAGGCCCTTCTTCGGCTCGGGCTGCTGGGCCTCGACGCTCAGCTCCGCGCCCGGCTCCTTGAACACCGTGTCAGCCAGGGCTCCATTCGACAAGGCCGCGCCGCATGCCAGGGTCAGTCCGATGGCGGCACGCGCCAGGGAATGAAGCACCGTTCGCTGCATGGGTTCTCCCGTTGGTTCCGGTTCGGATGATTCAAATCACACCATCCCTCACGCGACGCGACAACCCATCGTCGTGTGGATCGGAGATGACTATGTGGAAAGACTGCTGAGGGCGGGTATCAGACGCCGAATCCGCCCGACAACGGTGTCGGGGTACGGCCGAACGCACCCGCCAGGAGACGTGCGGCGTGCAAACCACCCACACATCAAGTTCTCGCGGGATGGTATAAGGTCACGCCGGTGATGTCAAAGTTCGTTACAAAATCGGCCGAAATCGCCATGTAATCAAAGGAATAGCGGGGGACTTGCACGCTAATTCTCGTGATTGACCGCGCGATCGGACAATGGGCGGCCATGGGCGGACACCCCCGCCGGGACATCAGCCAGGCCAGCCGCCGACGTCTCCCGCCCGCGGCCCGGGACCCGATTCCATGCCGAGCTGGGCCGCCCGCATCAGCTTGCGGGTATAGGCGTGCTGCGGTGCGCCGAGCACCGCATCGGTCTCTCCGGCCTCGACCACCTCCCCGCCCTTCATCACGATGACCCGATGCGCCATGGCCCGGATCACGGCCAGATCGTGGCTGATGAACAGGTAGCTGAGGTTGTACTTGCGCTGCAGCTGCGACAGCAGCGCCAGCACCTGCTGCTGGATCGACACGTCGAGCGCCGAGGTCGGTTCGTCGAGCACCACCACCTGCGGCTTCAGGATCAGCACACGCGCGATGGCGATCCGCTGGCGCTGCCCGCCGGAGAACTCGTGCGGATAGCGCCCCAGCGCCGTGCGGTCCAGCCCCACTTCCCGCAGCGCCTCGATCACGCGTTCGCGCATCGCCTCGCGCGACAGCCCCGGCTGATGCAGCGCCAGGCCCTCGCCAACGATCTGCTCGATCGTCATGCGCGGCGACAGCGAACCGAACGGGTCCTGGAACACCACCTGCAGCCGCGCGCGCAACGACGCGCGCTCGGCCCGCCTGACCTGTTCCAGGCTGCGCCCGAGGAACTGGATCTGACCGCCGCTCTTGCGCTGCAGCGCCAGCACCGCGTGGGCCAGCGTGGTCTTGCCCGAGCCGGACTCGCCGACGATGCCCAGCGTCTCGCCCTCGCGCAGGTCGAAATCCACCTCCTTGACCGCGCGCACCACGTCGCGGCCGAACCAGCCGGCCAGGCCGCGGCGCTTGCGCGTGTAGTTGACGTCCAGGCCGCGCGCGCTCAGCAAGGTCGGCGCCAGCGGCAGCACCGGCACCACCTCGCGCCGCGGCCGGCTGTCGATCAGCCGCTGCGTATACGGATGACGCGGGTTGGCGAAGACCTCGGCGGTCTCGCCGATCTCGACCAGCACGCCCTGCTCCATCACGCCGATGCGCTGCGCGAACGCGCGCACCATGTTCAGGTCGTGGGTGATCAGCATCACCGCCATGCCGAACTCGGCCTGCAGGTCGCGCAGCAGCTCGAGGATCTGCACGCGGATGGTGACGTCGAGCGCGGTGGTCGGCTCGTCGGCCAGCAGCAGCCTGGGCCGGCAGGCCAGCGCCATCGCGATCATCGCGCGCTGGCGCTGGCCGCCCGACAGCTGGTGCGGGAAGCTGTCGAAGCGGTGCGCGGCCTCCTCGATGCCGGTGCGCTCGAGCAGCGCGATCGCCCGCGCGCGCGCGGCGCGCTTGTCCAGCCCCTCGTGCAGCTCCAGCGTCTCGACGATCTGGTTGCCGACCGTATAGAGCGGGTTCAGCGCGGTCATCGGTTCCTGGAAGATCATCGCGATCTCGCTGCCGCGGATCGCGCGGATCTCCCGGTCGGGCACGCGCAGCAGGTCGCGCCCGCCGAAATGGATCGCGCCCTGGTAGCGCGCGTCCTCGACCAGACGCAGCATCGACAGCGCGGTCACGGTCTTGCCGGAGCCCGACTCGCCGACCAGCGCGAACCGTTCCCCGGGGCGCAGCGAGAAACTGACATCCCGCACGGCGCGTGTCGCCTCCGGGCCGTCGCCGAAGGTCACCGACAGGCGGTCGACGCGGATCAGCGCCGGGTCGGCGGCGTCGGGCGGCGTGGCCATGGGCTGCGCGGGCATCCTGATGGGAAGGTCGTTCATGGCCGCGCTCCCGCGGCGGACTGCCCCGCCGCTGCGGCATCCGCCGCCGGTCCGCCGGCCGATCCGGCGGACGGGTCGGGCAGCTTCGGTTCGACCCGGCCGCGCAGCGCGGCGAGGCCCAGCCGCGTGTCGAAGGCATCGCGCAGTGCATCGCCCATGAAGGTCAGCAGCAGCAGCGTGACGACCAGCACGCCGAAGGTCGACAGCGAGATCCACCACGCGTCCAGATTGGCCTTGCCCTGCGCCAGCAGCTCGCCCAGGCTGGGCGTGGTCGGCGGCACGCCGAGGCCGAGGAAGTCCAGGCTGGTCAGTGCCAGGATCGCGGCGCTCATGCGGAACGGCAGGAAGGTGATCACCGGGGTCAGGCTGTTGGGCAGGATATGGCGCCACATGATCTGCACATTGGACAGGCCCAGCGCGCGCGCCGCCTTGACGTAGTCGAGCGAGCGGTTGCGGTAGAACTCGGCGCGCACGTAGTCCGACAAACCCATCCAGCCGAACAGCGACAGCAGGATGATCAGCAGCGCCAGGCTGGGCTCGAAGATCGACGCGAAGATGATCAGCAGATAGAGCTCGGGCATCGAGCTCCAGATCTCGATCGCGCGCTGCGAGATCAGGTCGAAGCGCCCGCCGAAAAAGCCCATCAGCGCGCCGGTGATCGTGCCGATCACCACACCGATCACGGTCAGCGCCAGGCCGAACAGCACCGACACCCGGAAGCCGTAGATCAGCCGCGCCAGCACGTCGCGGCCGCGGTCATCGGTGCCGAGCCAGTTCTCGGCCGACGGCGGCGCGGGATTGGGCTCCTTGGCGAAGTAGTTCAGCGTGTCGTACGAATAGCGGTTGGGCGGATAGATGGCCCAGTTGCCGTTGCTGGTGATGCGCTGACGGATGAAGGGATCGAGATAGTCGGTCGGCGTCGGGAAGTCACCGTCGAAGGTCGTTTCGGCATAGGTCTGCACGATCGGGAAATACCACTCGCCGCGGTACTTGACCACCAGCGGCCGGTCGCTCGACAGCACCTCGGCGAACATGCTGAGCACGAACAGCACGACAAAGGCGATCAGGCTCCAGTAGCCGAGCCGGTTGCGGCGAAAGCGCTGCCAGGCGCGCTGGCGCGGCGACAGCGACGACGGCAGCCGGTCCAGGCGCGGCGGCCGCGGCGTCGAGCGGAAGGGGGATTGCCAACGCGGGGTCATCGCGGCATGGCCTCGAAATGGATGCGGGGGTCGACCAGCACGTAGCAGACATCGGAGATCAGCCGGGTCACCAGGCCGATCAGCGTAAACAGGTACAGCGTGCCGAGCACGACCGGATAGTCGCGGCGCAGCACCGCCTCGTAGGACAACAGGCCCAGCCCGTCGAGCGAGAACAGCGTCTCGATCAGCAGCGAGCCGGTGAAGAAGGCGCCGATGAAGGCCGCCGGGAAGCCCGTGACCAGCGGGATCAGCGCATTGCGGAAAATATGCTTCCACAGCACGCGCCGCTCCGACAGGCCCTTGGACCTCGCGGTCAGCACATACTGCTTGCGCGCCTCCTCCAGGAAGGCGTTCTTGGTCAGCATCGTCACCACGGCGAAGCTGCCGACCACCGAGGCGGTGATCGGCAGCACCAGGTGCCACAGATAGTCCATCACCTTGCCCATCAGCGACAGCTGCTCCCAGTTGTCCGAGGTCAGGCCGCGCAACGGGAACCACTGCACGAAGGTGCCGCCGCCGAACAGCACCAGCAGCAGCACGCCGAGCACGAAGCCGGGGATCGCGTAGCCGACCAGCACGATCATGCTGGTCACCACGTCGAAGCGGCTGCCCGCCCGGATCGCCTTGGCGATGCCGAGCGGCACCGATATCAGATAGGTCAGGAAAAAGGTCCACAGGCCCAGGCTGACCGATACCGGCAGCTTGGACTTGACCAGCTCCCAGACGCTGCGGTGCTGGAAGTAGCTCTGGCCCAGGTCGAACTGCGCGAAGCGCTTGAGCATCATCCAGTAGCGCTCCAGCGGCGGCTTGTCGAAGCCGTACAGCGCCTGGATCTCCTTGATCTTCTCCGCGTCGACGCCGCGCCGGCCCCGGTATTCGGCGCCGCCACCGCTGGCCTCGCCGCCGCCGCCGCGGCCCTTGAGCTCCATCATCATCTGCTCGACCGGGCCGCCGGGCACGAACTGGATCACGACGAAGGTCAGCGTGATCACGCCGATCAGCGTCGGGATCATCAGCAGAACGCGTTTGAGCAGATAGGCCAGCATGCCGTTTCCTGTTTTCCTGTGGCGCCTGTCGCAGCCGTCGCCGCGCTCAGCGCACCGCCCTGGCCGGGGCCGTCTTGGCCTGCGCGGCGGCGGGCACATCGCTGCGCCACCAGCTGCTGAGCACCCAGCCCTCGGCCGTGTAGTAGTACGGCAGCCGCTGCGGATAGACCAGCTCGCGCCGGTAGGCCACGCGGTGCGAGGCGCTGTACCAGTTCGGCACCACGTAATAGCCGTGCATCAGCACGCGGTCCAGCGCGCGCGACGCGTTGATCAGGTCCTTGCGGGTATGCGCGCGCAGCACCTGGTCGACCAGCTTGTCGACCGCCGGCGACTTCAGCCCGAACAGGTTGTCCGAGCCCGGCATCGACGCCGCCTCGCTGGTGAAGCGATCGCGCAGCTCGTTGCCCGGGCTCTGCGAATCGGGGAAGCGGATCGACACCACGTCGAAATCGAAGTCCTCCAGCCGCTTCTGGTACAGCGCGAAGTCGGTGGTGCGCTGATGGACCTGGATGCCGAGCTTCTCCAGATTGCGCACATAGGTCGTGATCACGCGGCTCATCGCGCCGCCGTCGTCGAGGAACTCGAACACGAAGGGCTCGCCCTTCGCGTTGCGCAGCGCGCCGTCGCTGTAGGTCCAGCCCGCCTGCGCCAGCAGCCGGCGCGCCTCGCGCAGGTTGTCGCGCAGCGAGCGCGGCGGTTCGGTGGTCGGCTGCGTGACGATCGGACCGAAGACCTCGGGCGGCAGTTCGTTGCGCAGCGGCTCGAGCAGTGCCAGCTCGCCGGGGCCGGGGCGGCCGTCGAAGGTCGAGCTGGCGGCCAGCTCGCTGTTGGAGAACCAGCTGTCCAGGCGCTTGTAGGCGCCGTAGAACAGCTGCCGGTTCAGCCATTCGAAATCCAGCGCGAGGATCAGCGCCTGGCGCACGCGCACGTCCTGGAACAGCGGCTTGCGCAGATTCATCACGAAGCCCTGCATGCCCGCGCCATTGCGGTGCGGGAATTCGGTCTTCATCAGCTCGCCGTTGGCGAAGCGCTTGCCGACATAGCTCTTGGCCCAGCTCTTGGAGCGGTACTCGACGATGGCGTCGAACTCGCCGGCCTTGAAGGCCTCGAGCCGCGCGGTCTCGTCCTTGTACAGCCGGTAGACCACGCGATCGAAATTGAAGGTGCCGCGCCGCACCGGCAGGTCCTTGCCCCAGTAGTCCGGATTGCGCTTGTAGATGATGCCGCGGCCGGCATCGTAGCGCTCGATCAGATAGGGGCCGCTGGTCACCGGCGCCTCGAAGGTCAGCTTCTCGAACGGTACCTTGGCCGTCCATTTGCGCGAGAACACCGGCAGCGAGCCGACGATCAGCGGCAGCTCGCCGTTGCGCTGCTTGAAGTCGTAGCGCACCGTGCGGTCGTCGATCACGGTCAGCGATTTGACGTCGGCGCACATGCTGCGATAGCCCGGGCTTGAGGCCTTGCTCATCAGCATGTCGTAGGAATACTTGACGTCGCTGGCCAGCACCTGGTCGCCGTTGTGAAAGCGGGCCTGCGGGCGGATGCGGAAGGTCACCGACAGCTCGTCGGGCGCCACCGTGACGTCCTCGGCCAGCAGGCCGTAGGCGCTGGCGGTCTCGTCGGCGCTGCCGATCAGCAGCGACTCGAACATCAGCGAAGTCAGGCCCGGCGCGGCGACGCCCTTCAGCGTGAACGGATTGAACTTGTCGAAGCTGGTGCGCCGGTCCGGATTGGCCAGCGTCAGCGTGCCGCCGCGGGGGGCGTCGGGATTGACGTAGTCGAAGTGATGGAAGTCCGCCGGGTACTTCAGGTCGCCGTGCAGCGCGAAGCCGTGCGCGGCCCAGGCCGTGGCGGGCATCGTCGGCAACAGCGCGGCCATCAGGGCGGCTGCGGCGGACCGTGCCAGCATCTGGACCAGGCCGGTGCGAGTCCGCGCCCGGATACGATGCCATGCCGAAAACGGCCCTGCTGCTTGCCTTTGCATCCGGTCGATGCCCTCCCCCCTGAACTTCGCTTGGCAGTACGGCCGCGGTCGGTGTCCGGGCCAAGTTGTGCGACAATTTTACCTTCGTTCGGCGGCGTTCCAGCCATCCGGACATTCCAGTACGCGGCGTGGCCGCGGCCGCAGCGGGGCTGCCCGCTCGCCATCGGCAATCCGGTACGGGCGGCGGGGATCCAGTGGAACAAGCGGAATCCCACCCGGCCCTTGCAGCCCGGCGGGACCCAGCAGAACCCGTGCCCGCCAGCGTGCCCTGCCCCGGCACACCGCGAACGCGCATCACAAGACCACCATGGAGAACTTATGGGATTTCTGGCAGGTAAGCGGATCCTGATCACCGGCTTGCTGTCGAACCGCTCGATCGCCTACGGCATCGCGTCGGCCTGCAAGCGCGAAGGCGCGGAACTGGCCTTCACCTATGTCGGCGAGCGCTTCAAGGACCGTATCCAGGACTTTGCCAAGGAATTCGGCAGCGATCTGGTATTCGAATGCGATGTGTCGAGCGACGAGCAGATCGCCGCCACCTTCGCCGCGCTCGGCCAGCGCTGGGACAAGCTCGACGGGCTGGTCCATTCGATCGGCTTTGCCCCGCGCGAAGCGATCGCCGGCGACTTCCTCGACGGCCTGTCGCGAGAAGCGTTCCGCGTGGCGCACGACATCTCGGCCTACAGCTTCCCGGCGCTCGCGAAGGCCGCGCTGCCGCTGCTGTCGGACAAGGCCTCGCTGCTGACGCTGACCTATCTGGGCAGCGAGCGCGTCGTGCCCAACTACAACACGATGGGCCTGGCCAAGGCGTCGCTGGAAGCCAGCGTGCGCTACCTGGCCGCCTCGGTCGGCCCGCGCGGCATCCGCGCCAACGGCATCTCGGCCGGCCCGATCAAGACGCTGGCCGCATCCGGCATCAAGGGCTTTGGCAAGCTGCTCGGCCACTTCGAGGAAGCCGCCCCGCTGCGCCGCAACGTCACCATCGAGGAAGTCGGCAACGTCGCGGCCTTCCTGCTGTCGGACCTGTCCAGCGGCGTGACCGGCGAGATCACGTACGTGGACGCCGGCTTCAACATCGTCGGCGCCAGCCTGCCGGAAGGCGAATAAGCGTCCGTCCGCCCGGCGGCCGCGAGTTGTTCCCCGCGGCCGCCGCTCCTTCTTACGTCCCCATCCTTTCCCGGCCGCGCCCGCTACACCGGTTCGATGCACCCGACCGGATAGCGCGCCAGCTTGGTGTCGGCCGTCACGAGCCGCATCGACTCGGCAAGCGCCTGCGCCACCAGCATCCGATCGAACGGATCCTTGTGGTCGTCCACTTGGGGCAGGTTCGCCACCATCCCCGCATGCGCTTCGGTCATCGCAAGACTGCGATAGCCGCTCGCCCGGAAGGCTGCCATCGCCATCGCCGGACTGAACGGCAGCTTGCCGCTGGCAAACTTGATGGCGATCTCCCACAGGCTGACCGCGCTCACCACGACTTCGTTGCCGGGGTCGAGCAGCAGTGTCCGCGCTGGACCAGACAAGCGGGGACTATCCTGTGCGGCCCAGATCGCTACCTGAGTGTCGAGCAGAAGAATCATTCGCTCTCCGTAAACAGGCGGGCGATTTCTTCATTGCTTTCGTCGAACTCCTCCTGACTCATCGCGGCAAACGCACCGAGGAAAGCGACGCCCCCTCCGATCCGTTTCGAAATGTCCAGCGGTTCGATCGGCACGATGCGGGCAGCCGGCTGGCCGTTGCGGGCAATGATCACTTCGGCCTGCGAACCGCTTTCGACGGCCTCCACCAACTGGGACAAGCGGCTTTTCGCGTCGTGCATGTTGACAATCAGCATCGTGCTCTCCTTGTACTGGCGAAGGCGGAAAGTCGGCGCCGCGACCGAGTACCCGCGCCAACATCAATTAGCTAACCATTAGCTAGTTTAAGACGCAAGCATGCGCTTTGCCAGCGGGCAAGCTCAAAAACGAAAGAAGAAGCGGAATTCGCCACCGGGCGACGGCGATAAAAGTCGGATTGAATTGCGCGCTGGAACGGCACGCGCGCGGGAAGTGTCTTGATGGACACTGCAAGAAGTATGGCCCGCCCTGCACGATTCGAACGTGCGACCGCTCGCTTAGAAGGCGAGTGCTCTATCCAACTGAGCTAAGGGCGGTCGGAAGAGAAAAAGGGTTAGCCGGCCTCAGCCTGCTAACCCTTGTCGTTCTGGTCGGGGCGACATGATTCGAACATGCGACCCTCTGATCCCAAATCAGATGCGCTACCAGGCTGCGCTACGCCCCGAAGCCGCGCATTGTATCCGCCGGCACCGCAGCGGTCAAACGGGATCGGTGCCTTGGACGTCCAGCAGCGTTCGCACCTTGAAAGGGCGTTCGCGCCACTGTATCGGTGCACGCGGGAACTAAAGGCCCCTGCCGGGAACCCAAAATGCTGCAGGTGCGTTCATGCTATAATCGCGCATCCGCAAAGGCGGCCGTCCGGCTGCCCATCATGGAGCCACAAAGGAAGGAAGCTTGGCTAAGGAAGAACTCATTGAATTCGGCGGCGTCGTTTCGGAAGCGCTGCCCGACAACCGCTATCGCGTGCTGCTGGAAAACGGTGTGGAAATCTGGGCCTACGCATCGGGCAAGATGCAGAAGCACCGGATCCGTATTCTGGCCGGCGACCGCGTGACGCTGGAAATGTCGCCCTACGACCTGACCAAGGGTCGCATCAACTTCCGTCACAAGAGCTGATACCGGACCGCCCGGTCCAACGGTTTCGCTCCTGCTCGGCGTCGCGGCGACGACGCGATTCTGTGCGTCGCCCGGCGGCGCCGTGCCTCCCGCTCCATCGCAGCTCGCACGCGGTCACTCGTCTGGAATGACCGCGCCGGTCGCGTTCGCCCTGGCGTTGTCTCGTAGCGGCTTGCAGCGGCTTGTAGCGCATTTTCCCGCGTCGACCACGTTTCCGCCATTTGGCGGAAGACGCCCGCGACGCGATGCCGGCCGACGAGAACGGCAGCCCCACCACGCCCCGCTGCCCCCGCTGCCCCCGCTGCCCCCGCCGCACCCGCTGCACCCCGCTGCACCCCGCTGCACACCGCTGCACACCGCTGACTCCCCCGCTGCCCCCGCCGAACCCCGCGCTGAACCCTGAATAGGCCGTGCCCGGTCCGACGCTGCCCGCTCGCCGGCAGCGCCGATCGTGACTGCCGCACGACCGTCATCTCACTGTCATCGACGCACCCGATACTCCCGCGTCGCGCGCCGCCATGGGCCTGCCACCGGCATGACGGCGCATTGCCCCGACCACGCCGCTGCGCCATACTGGCCGCGGCATCGGCTCGCTATGCCGCGGACGTCCAGGCCGACAGCACCGACCGAAGGCCGGGGCGAATACCCCCCGAACCGAGCCGCGGCACGCCAGTCGAATCGATCCAGACGGAGCCGGGTACCGGTCTCCGGAGTGTCAACCCAACGACCGCCGCACAGCATTCGCGCCGTGCCGATCCCCAGCAATGAACCTGATCCTGTGGCGCCACGCCGAAGCGGAAGCGCTCCCCGATGTTGCCGGCATGGGCCGCGCCGCGGACCTGCAACGTGCCCTGACCCGCCGCGGCCGCAAGCAGGCCGAAGCCTCCGCCGCCTGGCTGCGCGCTCACCTGCCGCCCGATGCGCGGCTGTTGTGCAGCCCGGCGCAACGCAGCCGCGAGACCGCCGCGGCGCTGCGCTCCGACGCGCTGGTGGTGCCGGCGCTGGCGCCCGACAGCGACGTCACCGACGTGCTGGCCGCGATCGACTGGCCGCATGCGACCGGCACCACCGTCGTGGTCGGCCATCAGCCCTGGATCGGCCGGCTGGCGGCCCTGCTGCTGGCGGGTACGGAGATCGGCTGGAGCATCCGCAAGAGCGGCATCTGGTGGCTGACGGCGCGCACGCGCGAGCACGAGGATCAGGTCGTGCTGCGTGCGGTCATCAACCCGGAATTTCTGTGATCGCGGTTCGGACCGGGTACGTGGCACGCTGACCTCCGCCACCTCTCGATGTCGCCACGGCGGCACGGTCACGCAACCGTCATCGCCGCTTCACGGGGCTGTCACCCGCCCCCTCTACATTGTTTCGCAGCCATGTTGTCATCGAAAGGACATCTGATGCGAGACCTCCCGACGCCTACCCAGCCGCTCTTCGATTCCTTGCCCAATGGCCTGGCGGGCCATCCGGGCCGGAGGCGTCTTCATCGCCAATCCGTTGCGCAGCAAGATGCAGCGCCTGCTCTCAGCGTGGCGTGGGCGCGCCACCAGGACGAAGTAGTCGAGGCGCAGCGGCTGCGCTACAAGGTGTTCGCGGAGGAGATGGGCGCGCGCCTGTCGACCACGTCGCCCGAACTCGACATCGACATGTTCGACGCCTACTGCGACCACCTGATCGTGCGCGACCTGGCCACGCTGAAGGTCGTCGGCACCTACCGCGTGCTGCCGCCGCACCAGGCCAAGCGCATCGGCTGCCTCTACGCCGAATCGGAATTCGACCTGGTTCGGCTGGCGCACCTGAAGCCGAAGATGGTCGAGCTGGGGCGTTCGTGCGTGCATCGCGACTACCGCACCGGCAGCGTCATCATGGCGCTGTGGGGCGGTCTGGGCGAGTACCTGCAGCGCTGGGGTATCGAGTCGATGCTGGGCTGCGCGAGCGCGCCAATCAACGACGGCGGCCATATCGCGGCCAGCCTCAGCCGCGTGTTCGCGCGCAACTATCTGGCGCCGATCGAATACCACGCGTTTCCGCGGCTGCCGCTGCCGGTCCACGAGCTGAACCAGGATCTCGAAGTCGAGCCGCCCGCGCTGATCAAGGGCTATCTGCGCCTGGGCGCGCGCATCTGCGGCATGCCGGCCTGGGATCCGGACTTCAATGTGGCGGACTTCCTCACGCTGCTGCGCGTCAATGACATGAACCCGCGTTATGCGCGGCATTTCCTCGGGCTGCAGCGCTGACGGGATGAAGTAAGGCGCGCCGCGCTGGCGCGCTGCCCTCACCCCGGCCCTCTCCCGCTAGCGGGAGAGGGAGAACACCCGCGTTGTTTCCGGGTGCCTTCTGACGGCGACTGCCACAGATTCAGACGTACACCACCTTGTAGCGGATGCCGATCCGCTCCCATTCGTCGGCTTCCTTGCCGAGGCTGTATTCGACCAGCGGATTGGCCTCGACCCACGCCTTGGGCAGCCGCACCTCGAAGCCCTCTTCCAGCGCATCGGCGCGCTGGCTGACCTTGATCTCCGGCAGTTCGACGTCGGCGCGCCGCCGGCACAGCACGAAGGCCAGGCGCAGGCTGAACAGCATGCGCCAGTCGAGAAAGCGTCCGCGTCCCGACAGCTTGCCGAGCTTGCCCGCATGGCCGAGCAGCAGCGTCGCGAGCCGAGCCTGATCGGTCTTCGAAAAGCCCGGCATGTCCGCATGCGTGGCGATATAGGCCGAATGCTTGTGGTAGCTGCTGTGCGCGATCGACATGCCGATCTCGTGCAGGCTCGCAGCCCAGCCCAGCAGCGCCAGATTGTCATCGCGCCGCTCATTGACGGGATCGGGAAATTGCGCCAGCAATCGTTGCGCGGCCTGGCGCACGCGCGCGGCCTGCGCGCGGTCGACGCCGTAGCGGCGCATGAACTGATCGACCGTGACGGTGCGCATGTCCTCGTGATGACTGCGGCCGAGCAGGTCATACAGCACGCCAAGCCGCAGCGCGCCATCCGTCACGTCCATGCGGTCGATGTCGAGCTCTGCAAAGACGCCCAGCATGATCGACAGCCCGCCGGGCAAGACCGGAATCCGGTCGGGCTTCAGCCCGATCAGCCGCACGCGATGGGTGTTCTCCGCCTTGATCAGCGCGCGCTTGAGCCGCTCCAGCCCTTCGCGCGTGATGCCATGCTCCTGCGCGTTGTCGTTCATGCCGTTCAGTTCGATCAACTCGGCCAGCGCGCGCGCCGTACCGGAGGAGCCCACCGCCTGCTGCCAGCCCGCGCTGCGGTACTGGCGCACCAGCACCTGGATCTCGCGGCGCGCGGCCAGCTCCGCCTGCTTCATCGCGTACTCGTCGACATTGCCGCTGGGAAAGAACTGCCGGCTGTGCGATACGCAGCCGATGTACAGCGACTCCATCAGCTTGGCGGTGTAGCCATGGCCGATGATGAATTCCGTCGAGCCGCCGCCGATATCGACGACCAGCCGATTGCCGGCGCAGGCCGGCGCATCGTGCGACGCGCCCAGGTAGATCAGCCGGGCTTCCTCGCGGCCGGCAATCACTTCGATCGGAAAGCCCAGCGCGTTCTCGGCCTCGATCAGGAATTCCGACGCGTTCTTGGCCACGCGCAGCGTATTGGTGGCGACGGCGCGCACCTGATCCGGCGAGAATTCGCGCAGGCGGTCGCCGAAGCGCCGCAGCGCATCGACGCCGCGGCGCCGCGCCGGCTGGTCCAGGTACTTGTCGGCGGTCAGGCCCGCGGCCAGGCGAACCGGTTCGCGCAGCGCATCGACCTGGAAGATCTGGCTGACCGGACCGGTCGCGGTCTGCGTCTCGTCGACGCGGCCGATCATCAGCCGGAAGCTGTTGGAGCCCATATCGACGGCGGCGAGCAGGCGGGGAGTATTGTTCATCGTCATAGCAGTCTGGAAACACGGACCGGCGGCGTTCCGCTCAGCGCCGGCCGCGCGAGGCACGAAGAATATGTCCTGGCCGTGTCGGTGTCATGACAAAATCACGTTGTCATCAAGTTGACACGATTCTATGGAAAAGTCGCCGCATCGCCCAAAGAAGGTCATGCCCATGTCGACGACCCCGCCCGGTACGCTGCTCAATCGCGAACTCGGCATCCTGGAATTCAACTCCCGTGTGTTGGCCCAGGCGGCGGACCAGTCGGTACCGCTGCTCGAGCGCCTCAAGTTCATCTGCATCGTGTCGAGCAATCTCGACGAATTCTTCGAGATCCGGATGGCCGGCCTGAAGGAGCAGATGCGCGACAACCCGTCCGGCCTGACCCCGGACGGCCTGTCGTTCCAGCAGACCTACCAGTCGATCACCGAGCGGACACAGCGCCTCGTTGCAGCGCAGTATGCCATGCTGCAGGACGTGATATTCCCCCTGCTCGAGCGCGAGGGCGTGTTCTTCCATATGACGACGGTGTGGAACGACGCACAGCGCGACTGGGCACGCGACTTTTTCGTGCGCGAGATCGGGCCGGTGCTGACGCCGATCGCGCTCGATCCGGCCCATCCCTTCCCCCGCGTTTCCAACAAGAGCCTGAACTTCGTCGTCGAGCTGTCGGGCAAGGACGCGTTCGGCCGCGAAGCCGATCTCGCGATCGTGCAGGCGCCGCGCGCGCTGCCGCGCGTCGTGCAGATGCCGCAGTCGCTGTCGGGCTATCCGTACGGCTTCGTGCTGCTGTCCTCGTTCATGCAGGGCTTCGTGCACGAGCTGTTCCCGGCGATCGAGGTCGACGGCTGCTACCAGTTCCGCGTCACGCGCAATTCGGATCTGTTCGTCTCCGAAGACGAGATCACGGATCTGCGCGAGGCGCTGCAGGGCGAACTGCCGACGCGCCACTACGGCGATGCGGTGCGGCTGGAGGTCGCCGCCGAGACGCCGCCGGCGCTGACGCGGCGGCTGCTGACCGAGTTCGCGCTGGGCGAGCAGGACCTGTATCGCGTCAGCGGCCCGGTCAACCTGGTGCGGCTGATGTCGATCCCCGACATGGTCGACCGCCCCGCGCTCAAGTATCCGCCGCACGTTCCGGCCGCAGTCAAGGCGTTCAGCGGCGGCACGCCGATGTTCGACGTGATCCGCCAGCGCGACGTGCTGCTGCACCATCCGTACGAGAGCTTCAGTTCGGTGCTGGATCTGCTGCAGCTGGCGGCCAACGATCCCGACGTGGTGGCGATCAAGCAGACCGTCTACCGCACCGGCAACGATTCGCTGGTGATGGAAGCGCTGATGACCGCGGTGCGCAACGGCAAGGACGTGACCGTCGTGCTCGAGCTGCTGGCGCGCTTCGACGAGGAAACCAATATCAACTGGGCCGAGCGCCTGGAATCGGCCGGCGCGCACGTGATCTACGGCGTGGTCGGCCACAAGTGCCACGCCAAGATGCTGCTGATCGTACGGCGCGAGCCGGCCGGTCCGAAGAGCAAGCAGACCAAGCTGCGCCGCTACGTGCATCTGGGCACCGGCAACTACCATCCGCGCACCGCGCGGCTGTACACCGACTTCGGGCTGCTGACCGCCAACGAGGAGGTGTGCGAGGACGTGCACCACGTGTTCCAGCTGCTGACCGGCACGGCCGGCTCGATCAAGCTCAAGCATCTGTGGCAGTCGCCGTTCACGATGCAGAGCAACCTGGTCGAGCATATCCGTGCCGAAGCGCGCAACGCGCGGGCCGGCAAGCCGGCGCGCATCATCGCCAAGATGAACGCGCTGCTGGAGCCGTCGGTGATCGAGGAGCTCTACAAGGCCTCGCGCGCCGGCGTGCAGATCGACCTGATCGTGCGCGGCGTCTGCGCGCTGCGGCCAGGCGTGCCGGGACTGTCCGAGAACATCACGGTGCGATCGATCGTGGGCCG
This sequence comes from Cupriavidus gilardii, assembly GCF_013347325.1. Taxonomy (NCBI): domain Bacteria; kingdom Pseudomonadati; phylum Pseudomonadota; class Betaproteobacteria; order Burkholderiales; family Burkholderiaceae; genus Cupriavidus; species Cupriavidus gilardii. Next base: position 2,000,756 of record NZ_CP054626.1, read on the forward strand.
CTTCCTCGAGCACCATCGGGTCAACTACTTCCTCGCCGGCGGCACAGAACTGCTGTACCTGTCGAGCGCGGACTGGATGGACCGCAATCTGTTCCGCCGCGTCGAGGTCGCCTTCCCGATCCTGGACAAGACGCTGAAGACGCGCGTGATCCAGGAAGGGCTGCTCGTGCATCTGCGCGACAACGGTTCGGCGTGGGTCATGCAGCCGGACGGCAGCTATGTCCAGCAGACGGGCAAGGGGAAGGAACGGCGGATCAGCCAGATGGAGCTGCTGGGCATGTTCGCCTGAGGGCGACGGCGCCTTTTCCGCCGAAGGCAAAGGTGCCTGCCTCGCGTTCGCGAGAAAGACGGCGCCCTGCCTCTCGGCACCCTACCTCCGGGCGCCCTACCCCTACGCCGCGTGCCGCGCGCCCGGCTGATGGATGCTGCGGTCGACCGGAAACACCACGCGGAACACGCTGCCCTTGCCTACCTCGCTGCTGATGCGCAGTTCGGCATGGTGGCGCGACAGCACGTGCTTGACGATCGCCAGCCCCAGGCCGGTGCCGCCGGTATCGCGCGAGCGGCTGCGGTCGACCCGATAGAAGCGCTCGGTCAGCCGCGGAATGTGCTCGGCGGCGATGCCCAGGCCCGTATCGCTGACCGAGAACACCGCATGGCCGTCGCGGTAGCACAGGCCGATGCCGATGCGGCCGCCGTCGGGCGTGTAGCGCACCGCGTTCGATACCAGATTGCCCAGCGCCGACAGCAGCTCGGTTTCGCTGCCGCGGATGCCGACCGTCCGGTCGATGTCGGCGGTGATCTCGTGCCGGCCCTGCGACAGCCCCTGCGCGTCGTGCACCAGGTGATGCACCAGCGCGCCGATGTCGACCGGATCCTGGCTGGGCGGCTGCATATCGCTCTCGAGCTTGGCCAGCGCCAGCAGGTCCTCGACGATATGCTGCATGCGCATCGCCTGCGTCATCATCATGTCGACATAGCGCCGGCGATCCTCGTCCGAGACCGGCAGATCGCGCACGGTCTCGAGAAAGCCCGTCAGCACCGTCAGCGGCGTCTTCAGTTCATGCGAGACATTGGCGACGAAATCGCGCCGCATCGACTCGGTGTTCTCGAGCTTGGTGATGTCCTGCGTCAGCACCAGCTTGCGATTGTCGCCATAGGGCAGCACCTGCACCGCCAGCACGCTCTGCTTGTGTTCGCCCATGTCGCGCATCTGCAAGGGTTCGTCGAAACGTTGCAACATCAGGTACTGCACAAACTCCGGGCGCCGGATCAGGTGCGTGATGCGCTGGCGCGCGTCGCGCCGCGCGCTGAGGCCGAAGTGCAGCTCGGCCACGGCGTTGCACCACTCGATCTGGTCGGCGTCGTCCAGCATCAGCACGCCGTTGGGCGAGGCCTGGATCGCCTGGATGAAGCGCGTGTGCTGCTGCTCGACCTGCAGCACCTGCATGCGCCAGCGCTTGACGAGACGGTGCAGGCGGTAATAGACCTCGCCCCACAGCCCGACCGCGCTCGGAATCTCGCCGTAGGCAGGCGCGTCCAGCACCTTCCACAGCCGGTTGATCTGATACAGGTAGAACACCAGCAGCGCCAGCAGCGCGCCGGTGGTCACCGCCAGCGCGGCGGTGACGCCGACGAAGACGGCCAGCAGCGCGGCGGCGATGGCCAGCAGGATCAGGACGGCCGCGGATCGGGCCCAGATGACATTCATGAGATCGTGCGATGGCAGCCTGGCAGGGTACGGCGAAGGCGACAGTCAGGGCCGCCCCCGCAGGCGGGATGGGCCGCAGTGTGCCACGAAACCGCGGAAAGCGACGCCGCCTCGCCCAGCCCGCGGATCCCGCGGCAAACCTGGCGAGGCCGGCCGCTCACTGTCCCGGCGACCGGGCCAGGCGGTAGCCGCTGCCGCGGACCGTCTCGATCATCGCGCTGTAGCCGCCGGGAGCCAGCGCCGCGCGCAGCCGCTTGATATGCACGTCGACGGTGCGCTCTTCCACGAAAACGTGGTCGCCCCAGACCTGGTCCAGCAGCTGCGAGCGGCTGTGCACGCGCTCCGGGTGGGTCATCAGGAAATGCAGCAGGCGGAATTCGGTCGGGCCGAGTTCCAGCTTGATCGGGCCGGATTCGTCCTGGCCGGTGACGCGATGCGTGGCCGGGTCCAGCCGCAGGCCGTTGATCGCCACGACGTCGTCGGTCAGCTGCGGCGCGCGGCGGCGCAGCACCGCCTTGATGCGCGCCAGCAGCTCCTTCGGCGAGAACGGCTTGGTCACGTAGTCGTCGGCACCCGCCTCCAGCCCCATGACCTTGTCCTGCTCCTCGCTGCGCGCGGTCAGCATGATGATCGGGATCTGCTTGGTGCGTTCGTTGTTGCGCAGTTCCTTGGCGAACACCGCCCCGGACTTGCCCGGCAGCATCCAGTCAAGCAGCACCAGATCGGGCAATACATCGCTCATCAGCGACAGCGCCTGCTCGGCGTTGTAGGCACGGATCGGATAGTGCCCGGCGTGCTGCAGGTTGACGGCGATCAGTTCGGCAATGGCCGGTTCGTCTTCGACGACCAGAATACTGCTAGGCATGAATGAGGTCTCCGCTCTCTGGCAGGTTCAGGTATTGGCAGATGGAACAGCGAGATGACGTAGTACAGCGGACGATCTACGGCGAGCGAAACGGGCAGGTACACACCGGGCAGCAAGACAACGGACAGGTACCACGGCGTCGCTCGACCGGTTGGATCAGCTCAGCGCTTCCTTTTCCATGTCCTCGCGCGACGTGTGGCGAACGTCGGTGCCCTTGACGATGTAGATGATGAATTCGGCAATGTTCTTCGCATGGTCGCCGATGCGCTCGACGGCCTTGGCGATGAACAGGAAGTCCAGCGCGACCGAGATCGTGCGCGGGTCTTCCATCATGTAGGTGATCAGCTTGCGCACGAAGGCACGGAATTCGTCGTCGATCGCCTTGTCGTCCTTGACGATGCGCGCGGCCGCGACCGTATCGAGGCGCGCGAAGGCATCGAGCGACTTGCGCAGCAGCGCGATCGCCAGATCGCCGGCCAGCTTGACCTCGGCGTAGTTGATGCCCTGCGCGCCGGTCTCTTCCATGATGTGCTTGGTACGCTTGGCGATCTTCTCGGCCTCGTCGCCGGCGCGCTCCAGGTTCGTGATGGTCTTGGAGATGGCCATCACCAGGCGCAGATCGCGCGCGGTCGGCTGGCGGCGCGCGATGATATTGCCGCAGTCGGCATCGATCTCGATCTCGAGCGCGTTGATCTGGTTCTCGCGCTCGATGACCTGCTCGGCCAGCGTGGCGTCGAATTCGGCCAGCGCCTTCATCGCGGTATCGATCTGCGCCTCGACCAGGCCGCCCATCTGCAGCAGCTTGGTATTGATCGCGTTGAGGTCGGCGTCGAATTGGGTCGACAGGTGCTTGTCGGTCATCATGTTCTCCTGGCCGCGGATGCTGGCGCGTCGCGCGACACGGCGGGCGTTGCTTGGACGGGCTGCCTTGCTGCTCAGCCGAAACGGCCGGTGATGTAGTCCTCGGTTTCCTTGCGGTGCGGCTTGATGAAGATCTTCTCCGTCTCGCCGAACTCGATCAGCTCGCCCAGGTACATGTAGGCGGTGAAATCCGAGCAACGCGCAGCCTGCTGCATATTATGGGTCACGATCACCACGGTGTACTCGTCCTTCAGTTCCGCGATCAGTTCCTCGATGCGGCCGGTCGAGATCGGGTCCAGCGCCGAGCACGGCTCGTCGAGCAGCAGCACCTCCGGGCGGATCGCAATGCCGCGCGCGATGCACAGCCGCTGCTGCTGGCCGCCGGACAGGCTGTAGCCCGACTGGTGCAGCTTGTCCTTGGCCTCGTTCCACAGCGCGGCCTTCGACAGCGCCCACTCGACGCGGTCGTCCATCTCCGAGCGCGACAGCTTCTCGAACAGCCGCACGCCGAAGGCGATATTGTCGTAGATCGACATCGGGAACGGCGTCGGCTTCTGGAACACCATGCCGACCTTGGCGCGCAGCAGCGCGATGTCCTTGCGGCTGGTCAGCAGGTTCTCGCCGTCCATGTTGATCTCGCCCTCGGCACGCTGCTCGGGATAGAGCGCGTACATCTTGTTCAGGGTACGCAGCAGGGTCGATTTGCCGCAGCCCGAGGGACCGATGAAGGCGGTGACCTTGCGGTCCGGGATCGACATGTTGATGTTCTTCAGCGCATGGAACTGTCCGTAGTAGAAGTTCAGGTTGCGCACGTCGATCTTGGCGCGGACGCTGTCGGGGATGTCGATGACGGTCGAAGTCATGCTGGGTCTCGCAGGTAGATTCGTGGTTTCGCGTGCTGCTTGCGGTTCGTTTTGCTGTCTGCCGGTTGCGCTCACTGGCTCTTCTTGAACAGCACGCGCGCCAGGATGTTCAGCGCCAGGACGCCGATCGTGATCAGGAACACGCCGGCCCATGCCAGCTGCTGCCATTCGGTGAACGGGCTCATCGCGAAGCGGAAGATCGTCACCGGCAGGTTGGCCATCGGCTTGTTCAGATCCGTGCTCCAGAACTGGTTCGACAGCGCGGTGAACAGCAGCGGCGCGGTTTCGCCGGCGATCCGGGCCACCGCCAGCAGCACGCCGGTGATGATGCCCGCGTACGAGGCCTTGACCGTGATCGACAGCACCATCTTCCATTTCGGCGTGCCGAGCGCGAAGGCGGCCTCGCGCAGCGCGTTGGGCACCAGGTTCAGCATGTTCTCGGTGGTGCGCACGACGATCGGGATCTGCAGCAGCGCCAGCGAGCAGATGCCGGCCCAGGCCGAGAAATGCCCCATCCGGGCCACCACCAGCGCGTAGACGAACAGGCCGATCACGATCGACGGCGCCGACAGCAGGATGTCGTTGATGAAGCGGATGAAGCTGGCCAGCGGGGACTTCTGGCCATACTCGGCCAGGTAGATGCCGGCCAGGATGCCCAGCGGCGTGCCGAACACGGTGGCCAGGCCCACCATCACGAAACTGCCGAAGATCGCGTTGGCGAGACCGCCGCCGGCGGTATTCGGTGCCGGCGTCATCTGCGTGAACAGGTCGATCGACAATCCGCCGATGCCCAGCGAGATCGTCGTCCACAGGATCCACGCGAGCCAGAACAGGCCGAAGGTCATCGCGGCCAGCGAGGCGGCCAGCGCGTAGACGTTGATGCGCTTGCGCCGCGCCTGCAGGCGCTCGCGCACCTCGTTGGCATTGGCATGGACCGCCGGGATCGACGAGGTCGACATGGTGGCTTGGCTGGTCGAATTCATTTCTTGCCCTCATTGCGCGACAGGCGCAGCAACAGCAGTTTGGACAGCGCCAATACCACGAAGGTGATGAAGAACAGGATCAGGCCAAGCTCCATCAGCGCGGCGGTATGCAGGCCCGGACCGGCCTCCGCGAACTCGTTGGCCAGCGCCGAGGTGATGCTGTTGCCCGGCGAGAACAGCGAGGCGTTGTCCAGCAGGTTGGTGTTGCCGATCACGAAGGTGACCGCCATGGTCTCGCCCAGCGCGCGGCCCAGGCCGAGCATCACGCCGCCGATCACGCCGGCACGGGTATAGGGCAGCACGACGTTCCACATCACCTCCCAGGTGGTGCAGCCGACGCCGTAGGCGGATTCCTTCAGCAGCACCGGGGTGACCTCGAACACGTCGCGCATCACCGAGGCGATATACGGAATGATCATGATCGCCAGGATCACGCCCGCGCACAGCAGGCCGATGCCCAGCGGCGCGCCCTGGAACAGCGGCCCGATCAGCGGCAGCTGGCCGACGGTCGCGGCCAGCGGCTTCTGGAAGTACTCGCCGAACAGCGGCGCGAATACCAGCAGGCCCCACATGCCGTAGACGATCGACGGCACCGCGGCCAGCAACTCGATCGCGGTGCCCAGGGGGCGGCGCAGCCATGCCGGAGACAGTTCGGTCAGGAACAGCGCGATGCCGAAGCTGACCGGCACCGCGATGATCAGCGCGATCAGCGAGGTCACGATGGTGCCGTAGATCGGCACCAGCGCGCCATAGATGTCCGCGGGGGGATCCCACTCCGCGGTCCACAGGAATTTGAGGCCGAAGGCCTGGATCGAAGGCCAGGCGCTGATGGCGAGCGAGACGATGATGCCGCCCAGCAGCAACAGCGTGATGATGGCGGCGCCGCGCGTCAGGCCACCGAACAGGATGTCACCGGTGCGGCCGGGTGCGCGTACGGCGGGAAGATCGGACGTGGTCGCCATGTTCAGGAGTACTCGGTTTTGCTCCCCTCTCCCGCTGGCGGGAGAGGGGCCGGGGGAGAGGGCAGCGCGCTCGGCACGCCCTCCCTTCGGATCACCACAGGTCGATCAGTACAGGCCCTTGCCCGACGCGTCCTTGATGCTGTTCTTCCAGGTCGTGCGGATCTGGTTGACGACCGACTCGGGCATCGGCACGTAGTCCAGTTCGCTGGCCATGCTGGCGCCGCTCTTGTAGGCCCAGTCGAAGAACTTCAGCACTTCCGCGCCCTGCGCCGGCTTTTCCTGGTTCTTGTGCACCAGGATGAAGGTCGCGCCGGCGATCGGCCAGGCGTCCTTGCCCTGCTGGTTGGTCAGGATCTGGTAGTACGACTTGCTCCAGTCGGCGCCGGCCGCAGCGGCCTTGAACGCGTCATCGCTCGGCGAGACCACCGCACCGGCGGCGTTCTTCATCTTCACGTGCGTCATCTTGTTCTGCTTGGCGTAGGCGTACTCGACATAGCCGATCGCGCCGTTCAGACGCTGCACGAAGGCGGCCACGCCTTCATTTCCCTTGCCGCCCGTGCCGCCACCCGGCCAGTTGACCGTGGTGCCCTCGCCCACCGAGCTCTTCCAGTCGGCGCTGACCTTCGACAGGTAGTTGGTGAAGATGAACGTGGTGCCCGAGCCGTCGGCGCGGCGCACCGGCAGGATGTCCTGGCTCGGCAGCTTGGCGTTCGGGTTCAGCGCCTTGATGGCCGGATCGTCCCACTTCTTGATCTTGCCCAGGTAGATGTCCGCCAGCACTTCGCCCGTGATGGTCAGGTCGCCCGGCTTGATGCCTTGCAGATTGATCACCGGCACCACGCCGCCGATCACGGTCGGGAACTGCACCAGACCTTGCTTGGCCAGTTCCTCGTCCTTCAGCGGGGCGTCCGAAGCGCCGAAATCGACCGTCTTGGCGTTGATCTGCTTGATGCCGCCCGACGATCCGATCGATTGATAGTTGACCTTGTTACCCGTGGCTTTTTGGTATGCGTCGGCCCACTTGGAATAGACGGGCGCCGGAAAGGAAGCGCCTGCACCGGTAATTTCTGCCGCGAATGCGGAGCCTGCTACCACCATCGATACGATGCCCGCAACGGCAGTCTTGACCAGCTTCATATGTCCTCCAGAGAACATGGTTGGGAATGTCAGTTTTTTGACATCCCGAACTTTATGCGGCCACTATGACAGTTCCGTGACATCGCGAAAATTTCTCTGAAGAGACATTTAAGCGGACATTTCCGCACGCACTCGAGCAGGCATGGAAGGCACCGATCGGCCCTCGGCCCCGGCGCGACAAAGGAAAACGCCCGGCCGGAGCCGGGCGTTCACGGCAGGCTGGCGCCTTGTGCTGGATCAGGTCGCCAGCGCGTCGGCCAGCTTGCGGGCCGCCTGCTCGGCGGTCTCGGCCTGTTCGGCCTCGACCATCACCCGCACCACCGGCTCGGTACCGGAAGCACGGATCAGCACGCGCCCCTTGCCGGCCAGCGCCGGCTCGATCTCGGCGCGAGCCGCTTGCAGGCCGGCATGGCTTTGCCAGTCGAAGCCCTTCTGCACCCGCACATTGATCAGCGTCTGCGGGAACAGCGAGACACCGTCGAGCAGCTGCGCCAGGGTCTTGCCGCTGCGGCGCAGCGCCGCCAGCACCTGCAGCGCCGACACGATGCCGTCGCCGGTAGAGTGGCGATCCAGGCATAGCAAATGGCCCGAACCCTCGCCGCCCAGTGTCCAGCCGCGCTTGCCCAGTTCCTCGAGCACGTAGCGGTCGCCGACCTTGGCCCGCACGAATTCGACGCCCTGGCGTTGCAGCGCCAGCTCGACCGCCATATTGGTCATCAGCGTGCCGACCACGCCTGGGACGCTTTGTCCACAGGCGATGCGGTCCTGCACGATCGCATAGAGCAGCTCGTCACCGTTGTAGAGCCGGCCGTCGGCGTCGACCACCTGCAGCCGGTCGGCATCGCCATCGAAGGCCAGGCCGAGGTCGGCGCCGTGCGCCTTGACCGCCTCGACCAGCTTGTCCGGCGCGGTGGCGCCGTAGCCGTCGTTGATGTTGCGGCCATTGGGCTGGTTGCCGATCGACACCACGTCGGCACCCAGCTCGTGGAACACGTGCGGAGCGATGTGGTACGCCGCGCCATGCGCGCAGTCGACGACCAGCTTCAGGCCGTGCAGGTCGCGGTCGTATGGGAAGGTGCTCTTGCAGAACTCGATGTAGCGGCCGGCTGCGTCGTCGATCCGGCGCGCACGCCCCAGCTGGTCGGACGGCACGCAATGCATCGGCGCCTCGAGCTCGGCCTCGATCGCCAGTTCGACGTCGTCCGGCAGCTTGTCGCCGGTGGCCGAGAAGAACTTGATGCCGTTGTCGTGGTACGGATTGTGGCTGGCCGAGATCACCACGCCGGCGGCCAGCCGCAGCGCGCGGGTCAGATAGGCGACACCCGGCGTCGGCAGCGGGCCGGTCAGCAGCACATGGACACCGGCCGCGGTAAAGCCCGCTTCCAGCGCGGCTTCCAGCATATAGCCGGAGATCCGCGTGTCCTTGCCGATCAGCACCGTGGGCTTGCCTTGCGTGCTCGGCTGGCCGAGCGCCAGCACGCGCCCCGCCGCATAGCCCAGCCGCATCACGAAATCCGGCGTGATCGGCGCCTCGCCGACCCTGCCGCGCACGCCGTCGGTGCCGAAGTATTTACGTGTCATCCGATCGTTCTCCCTGTTCTGATTCGGGTTCGAATTCTTTGCGCTGAGATTGGTTGTAGATGGTCGCCGGGATGGCCGTGACGGGCGTCAGGCCGCGGCGTCGACGCGTTGCTGCCGCACGGCCCACCAGGTCTTGATCGCGTCGACCGATGCCTGCACATCGTGCACGCGCACGATATAGGCGCCGCGTTCGGCCGCGCACACAGCGGCGGCGATGCTGGCCGCGACGCGCTGCTGCGGCGGCCGTCCGCCCAGAATGGCGCCGAGCGTCGATTTGCGCGACAGCCCGGCCAGCAGCGGCAATCCGTCGACGGCCAGCTGCGGCAGCTCGCCGAGCAGGCGCAGATTATGATCCGCGGTCTTGCCGAAGCCAAAGCCCGGATCGAGCACGATGCGGCTGTCGTCGACGCCGGCCGCGCGCAACGCATCGACGCGCTGCTGCAGGAAGTCGCGGACCTCGCCGACCACGTCGTCGTAGTGCGGGGCCTCCTGCATCGTCTGGGGATCGCGCTGCATGTGCATCACGCACAGGCCGGGTTGGGCGCCCTGGCCCGCCTGGGCGGCCGCGACGGCCTCGAGCGCGCCCGGCATGCGCAGGCCCCAGATGTCATTGATCAGGTCGGCGCCGGCCGCCAGCGCCGCGCGCATCGTCTCGGGCTTGTAGGTATCGATCGACAGCGGCTTGCCGCAGTCGCGCAGCGCTTCGACGATGGGCAGCACGCGCGCCAGCTCCTGCTCCAGCGGCAGCGACGCCGAGCCGGGCCGGCTCGATTCGCCGCCGATGTCGATGATGTCGACGCCCTCGGCGATCATCTGCTCGGCATGCCGCAGCGCCGCGTCGCGGCTCGCATGCTGGCCGCCATCGGAAAACGAGTCGGGCGTCACGTTGAGGATGCCCATGACCAGCGGGCGGCGGTCGCGTGCAAAGCGATAGCGCCCGCACTGGAAATACGAGGTCGACAAGTTGCGGTCCTGAATAAACGGGGAAGTAAGACGAAGGACGAGGCCGGTAACGGGGGAAGCCGGGACGAAAAAAGCCGGTGCCCTGGGGCACCGGCTTTGCGAGGCTCAGCGCGCCAAGCGCAGCGCAGCCATCATCCTCTGGGCGGACGGTCTCGGATCAGGCCGCGGCCGGCGCGTTCGACGGCGTCACCGGCGAGCCGCCCGACGGCGGCGTGCCGCCACCGCTGGCGCCCGGCATGCCGCGCGGAGGACGCGGCGGCTTGCCGGCCATGATGTCGTTGACCTGGTCGGCATCGATGGTTTCCCATTCCATCAGCGCCGCGGTCATCGCCTCGACCTTGTCGCGATTCTCTTCGAGCAGGCGCTTGGCCAGCGCATACTGCTCGTCGAGGATGCGGCGGATCTCGCCGTCGACCTTCTGCTGCGTGACTTCCGACACCGATTTCGACGACATCTTGCCGAACAGGCCTTCCTGCTCGGTGTCGACATAGACCATCGTGCCCAGCGTGTCGCTCATGCCGAAGCGGGTCACCATGTCGCGCGCGATCTTGGTGGCGCGTTCGAAGTCGTTGGACGCGCCGGTGCTCATCGCATTGAGGAACACCTCTTCGGCGGCGCGGCCGCCGAACAGGATGGCGATCTCGTCGAGCATGTTGTCCTTGTACTTCGAGTACTTGTCATGCTCGGGCAGCTGCCAGGTCACGCCCAGTGCCCAGCCACGCGGCATGATGGTGACCTTGTGCACCGGGTCTGCCTTGGGCAGCAGCTTGGCCACCACCGCATGGCCCGACTCGTGGTACGCGGTCGCCTTGCGTTCCTCTTCGCGCATCACCGTCGACTTGCGCTCCGGACCCATGTAGATCTTGTCCTTCGCGTCCTCGAAGTCCTGCATGTCCACCACGCGCTTGTTGCGGCGGGCGGCAAACAGCGCGGCCTCGTTGACCAGATTGGCCAGGTCGGCGCCGGAGAAGCCCGGCGTGCCGCGCGCGATCACCGACGCGTCGACATCGTTGCCGATCGGCACCTTGCGCATATGGACCTTCAGGATCTGCTCGCGGCCGCGGATGTCCGGCAGGCCGACGAAGACCTGGCGGTCGAAACGGCCCGGACGCAGCAGCGCCTTGTCCAGGACGTCGGCACGGTTGGTCGCGGCGATCACGATCACGCCCGAGTTGGCCTCGAAGCCGTCCATCTCGACCAGCATCTGGTTCAGCGTCTGCTCGCGCTCGTCGTTGCCGCCGCCCATGCCGGCGCCGCGATGGCGGCCGACCGCGTCGATTTCATCGATGAACACGATGCAGGGGGCCTGCTTCTTGGCGTTCTCGAACATGTCGCGCACGCGGGCCGCGCCGACGCCGACGAACATTTCGACGAAGTCCGAACCGGAGATGCTGAAGAACGGCACCTTGGCCTCGCCGGCGATCGCGCGCGCCAGCAGCGTCTTGCCGGTACCCGGAGGGCCGACCAGCAGCACGCCGCGCGGGATGCGCCCGCCCAGCTTCTGGAACTTCTGCGGGTCTTTCAGGAAGTCGACCAGCTCGACCACCTCTTCCTTGGCCTCGTCGCAACCGGCGACGTCCTGGAAGGTGACCGCGTTCTGGTTCTCGTCGATCAGCCGCGCACGCGACTTGCCGAACGAGAAGGCGCCGCCTTTCCCGCCCCCCTGCATCTGCCGCATCATGTAGAACCAGAATACGATGATCAGCAGGGTCGGTCCGAGGTAGTACAGGGCCTGGACCAGCACATTCGGCTCGTCATCGGCCTTGCCAGTCACCTGGACGCCGTATTTCATCAGGTCGCCGACCATCCAGATGTCGCCCGGCGAGATGATGGTGTATTTCTGCCCTTCCTTGGGCGTCACCACGAGGTTTCGGCCCTGTACGTCGACGCGGCTCACCTTGCCGTTCTTGGCGTCATCCATGAACTGGGAATAGGTGACGCTTTCCTGCGCACGGGGCTTGTCGAACTGCTTGAAGACGGTAAACAACACCAGCGCGATCACGAGCCAGATTGCCGCCTTTTGAAACAGGTTGTTATTCAAGGCCGAACTCCTTTGCGATTGCCTTGCCAACGATAGCTGCATTGCATTGTAATGCAGCGCCGCCCCGGGGGGCGAAAAGCGTCCCTATCGGGCCAATAGTGATAGCGCTAGCGGCCAACTGAGGGACGACAGTCAGACCGGCAATGACGCCAATGGTGCCCGGCCGGACCCTGGGCAGGGCCCGTGCCGGACGGCCCAACGGCTTCAGCCCGGCGACTTCAGGTGGCGTCCAAGAATGAAGGTTTCGGAGGACTTGTCCCGCGAGGCCTTCGGCTTGCGCTTGGCCACCACCTTGAACTGGCGCTTGAACTTTTCGACGATCTGGCTGTAGCCGCTGCCGTGGAAGCACTTTACCAGCAACGCGCCGTCGGGTTTCAGATGGGCCTGGGCAAATTCGAGCGCCAGGTCGCACAGATATTCGATGCGCGCCGCATCGGCCGAGGCCACACCGGACAAATTGGGGGCCATATCGGACAAAACAAGGTCGATCTTGTTGCCGCCGGAGGCCTCCAGCACGATCTGCTCGAGCTGCCGGAACACCTCCTCGTCGCGGAAGTCGCCCTGGATGAAGGTCACGTCGGCGACCGGCTCCATCGGCAGCAGGTCGATCGCGACCACCGCTCCGTCGATATGGCCTTCCCGCGCGCGCGGCGAGGCGGCCAGCTTGTTGCGGACATACTGGCTCCAGCTGCCCGGCGCCGCGCCCAGGTCGACGATGACCTGACCCGGCTGGATCAGCTTGTCCTGCTCGTCGATCTCCTTGAGCTTGTAGGCCGCGCGCGCGCGATAGCCTTCGCGCTGCGCCAGCTTGACGTAAGGGTCGTTGATATGGTCGTGCAGCCACGACTGCCTGAACTTGTTCTTGGCCATTTCTCGTGATTTCGCCGCCAGACCATGACGGTTTGACGGATAATACGCGCCGTTGCGACGCCCTTGCGACGTAAGAGGCCCTGCCGGCCGCGTTTGCAGCCGGCTTTCCGGCCGCCTTTCCAGCCGCCTTTACCGGCGTCGCCCCTATCCTGCCTGACTATGCCTGCCCTTCAATTGAATCCCGCCCAGCGCTCCGAACTCCGCTCCCGTGCCCACGGCCTGAACCCGGTCGTGATGATCGGCGCCGAGGGCCTGACCCCTGCCGTCCTGGCCGAGATCGACCGCAGCCTCGCGGCCCACGATCTGATCAAGATCCGCGTGTTCGGCGACGAGCGCGACACCCGCATCGCCATCTACGAAGCCATTTGCGATGAACTTGGCGCCGCCCCGATCCAGCACATCGGCAAGCTGCTGGTGGTCTGGCGTCCGGGCCCGGCCCGGCTGAAGGAGAACCAGCCGCAGGACCTCGGCCGCATGGCACCGGCCCGCCGCGGCGCAGCACCGCGCACCGTCACGGTGCGCAAGCCCGCCGCCAAGCCGGGCGGCCGCCCGACCCGCAACGAGGTCCGCCTGCTGGGCAACGAGCGCGTGACCGCCGGCGGCAACGTCAAGCGCGCCCGGACCCGCCAGGCCAGCCAGAAGAAGAAGTCGCTGGGCTGAGCGGCTCCTGTGCCCCACGGCGCTGTACTCCCTCTCCCGCAAGCGGGAGAGAGGAGAAAAAACGACGCTTGGGGGGCCGCCCTCCCTCAGTCCTCCGCCACCGTCCGCCGGCCGGCCAGGCGCCAGACCAGCACCAGCGCCAGCAGGCTCTGCAGCAGATAGAAGGCGCTCGAGACGCCGTGCAGCATGCCGAAACGCGCGCGGAACGGCGACTCCGACACCCCGAGCCCGATCGCCTGCGCCTTGTGCCGCAGGCTCTCCATGAACGGCTGCAGCCCGAAGTAGCCGATCAGCACGCAACACAGCATGCCGAGCACCAGCCAGCGCAGCCCCCGGTAGCGCGTGGCGCCGCGCCGGATCATCACGTTGCACAGCACCAGCTGCAGCACGCCGATCACCACGCCCAGCACAGCCTCGGTGCGGAACAGCTGTCCGGCCAGCATGCCGGCCATCTCGCGGCTCGGCAGCACGGCGAACAGCGTGGGAGCGACCAGATAGCCGATGGTCCAGAGGCTGCCCGCCCAGATCACGGTCAGCAGCAGAAACAGCCGGTGCGGCAGCAGCGGCTGACCGGCGGACACCGGGCCCGGCAGCGGGGAGGACGGCGACACCACGGCGCGCGCCGCCTCAGATGTAACGGACGGTGATGACTTCGTACTCGCGCTCGCCGCCGGGGGCCAGCACCGTCGCGACATCGCCCTCGAACTTGCCGATCAGCGCCCGCGCGATCGGCGAGCTGACCGAGATCTTGCCGCTTTCGAGATCGGCTTCGTCCTCGCCGACGATCTGATAGCGGACCGACTTGCCGGATTCCAGGTCTTCCAGGTCGACGGTGGCACCGAACACGATGCGGCCGTCGGTATCGAGCTGGGTCGGATCGATGATCTGCGCGGCCGACAGCTTGGCTTCGACCTCGAGGATGCGGCCCTCGATAAAGGCCTGTTTTTCCTTGGCGGCGTCGTATTCCGCGTTCTCCGACAGATCGCCCTGCGCACGCGCCTCGGCGATGGCATTGATCACCGCGGGACGTTCGACAGCCTTCAGGCGTTGCAGCTCCGCTTTCAGGAGTTCTGCGCCGCGCTTGGTAATCGGAATGGTGCTCATGTCTTCGTCAGGCAAAAAAATGAGCCGCAGCGCAGCGGGCGATGTACGCAGCGGTCTTGCCGGCACACCTCCGCTCAACCGCGGCTTTTGGGTGGTTCTTGGATTGTACGACCAGGCTCTGATTGCTCAGCTTTCGGGCGCCCCTGATGACTTGGGTCCGCCGAAATTCCCGTTAGTTTAGGTCAAGACGCCGAAGCACATCAACCAGGGCCAAGGGGCGCCCCCTCCCCGAAGGGAGAAGGCAAGCCGCCGCGCCGTGGGAAGCGTCGCAGAATCAGGCCAGCGAGCCGTGCAGGCCCTGCAGGTCGTAGACCTCCAGGTTCTGCATCTGCTTCAGGCCCTCGACCGCGGCGCGGGCGCCGGCGATCGTCGTGTAGTACGGCACCCGGTTGGCCAGCGCCGAGATCCGGATCGAGCGCGAATCGGCGATCGCGGTACGGGTCTCGTCGACCGTGGTGAACACCAGCGCCAGTTCGCCATTCTTCAGCATGTCGACGATATGCGGGCGGCCGTCCTTGACCTTGTTGACCACGCGCACCGGAATGCCGGCCGCTTCGATCGCCGACGCGGTGCCGCGGGTCGCCACCAGCGGATAACCCATGTCGTGCAGCATGCGGGCGACGCTGACCGCGTGCGGCTTGTCGCTGTCCTTGACGGTCAGCAGCACGGTGCCGCGCTCGGGCAGGCGCGAACCGGCCGCCAGCTGGCTCTTGAACAGGGCCTCGCCGAAGGTCTTGCCCACGCCCATCACTTCGCCGGTCGAACGCATCTCGGGTCCGAGCACCGGATCGACGCCAGGGAACTTGTTGAACGGGAACACCGCTTCCTTGACGCTGTAGTACGGCGGCACCACCTCGGCGCCGATGCCCTGCTCGTCCAGCGACTGGCCGGCCATGCAGCGCGCGGCGATCTTCGCCAGCGACAGGCCGGTGGCCTTCGACACGTACGGCACCGTGCGCGAGGCGCGCGGATTCACTTCGAGCACGTAGACGATGTCCTGGCCGTCCTTCTGCTGGATCGCGAACTGGACGTTCATCAGGCCGACCACGTTCAGCGCCTTGGCCATCGCGGCGGTCTGGCGCTTCAGTTCGTCGACGGTCGCCTGCGACAGCGAATACGGCGGCAGCGAGCACGCCGAATCGCCGGAGTGGACGCCCGCCTGCTCGATATGCTCCATCACGCCGCCGATGAAGACGCGCTTGCCGTCGCATAGCGCATCGACGTCGCACTCGATCGCATCGTTGAGGAAGCGGTCGAGCAGCACCGGCGAGTCGTTCGACACCTTGACCGCCTCGCGCATGTAGCGCTCGAGGTCGCGCGGCTCATGGACGATCTCCATCGCACGGCCGCCCAGCACGTAGGACGGGCGCACCACCAGCGGGTAGCCGATTTCTTCGGCCAGCTTCAGGGCCTCGTCCTCGGTGCGGGCGGTGCGGTTCGGCGGCTGGCGCAGGCCGAGCTCCTGCAGCAGCTTCTGGAAGCGCTCGCGGTCCTCGGCCGCATCGATCATGTCGGGGCTGGTGCCGATGATGGGCACGCCGTTGGCCTCCAGATCCAGCGCCAGCTTCAGCGGGGTCTGGCCGCCGTACTGCACGATCACGCCGACAGGCTTTTCCTTGTCGACGATCTCGAGCACGTCCTCGAGCGTCAGCGGCTCGAAGTACAGGCGGTCGGAGGTGTCGTAGTCGGTCGACACGGTCTCCGGGTTGCAGTTGACCATGATGGTCTCGTAGCCATCCTCGCGCAGCGCGAGCGCCGCGTGCACGCAGCAGTAGTCGAACTCGATGCCCTGGCCGATCCGGTTCGGGCCACCGCCCAGCACCATGATCTTGCGCTTGTCGGTCGGGTTGGCCTCGCACTCGCCATGCTCGGCCTCGTAGGTCGAGTACATGTAGGCGGTGTTGGTGGCGAACTCGGCCGCGCAGGTATCGACGCGCTTGTAGACCGGACGCACGTTGTTGGTCAGGCGCGCTTCGCGCACGGCCTTGGCGTCGGTCTTCATCAGCCGGGCCAGACGGCGGTCGGAGAAGCCCTTCTGCTTCAGATAGCGCAGTTCGGCGGCCGACAGGCTGGCCAGCGTGCGGGCCTTGACCTGGGCCTCGGTCTTGACGATGTCCTCGATCTGGGCAAGGAACCACGGATCGATATCGGTCTCGGCGTACACCTCTTCGAGCGACATGCCCAGGCGGAACGCATCGCCGACGTACCAGATCCGGTCCGGACCCGGCTCGCCGATCTCCTCGACGATCTCGTCGCGGTCGGTCGATTTTTCGTCCAGCCCGTCGACGCCGACCTCAAGGCCGCGCAGCGCCTTCTGGAACGACTCCTGGAAGGTGCGGCCCATCGCCATCACCTCGCCGACCGACTTCATCTGCGTGGTCAGGTGGCTGTCGGCCTGCGGGAATTTCTCGAAGGCGAAGCGCGGCACCTTGGTGACCACGTAGTCGATCGACGGTTCGAACGACGCCGGGGTCTGGCCGCCGGTGATCTCGTTCTTCAGTTCGTCCAGCGTGTAGCCGACCGCCAGCTTGGCGGCGACCTTGGCGATCGGGAAGCCGGTGGCCTTCGACGCCAGCGCCGACGAGCGCGACACGCGCGGGTTCATCTCGATCACGATCATCCGGCCGTCCTTCGGATTGATCGAGAACTGCACGTTGGAGCCGCCGGTATCGACGCCGATCTCGCGCAGCACCGCCAGCGAGGCGTTGCGCAGCAGCTGGTATTCCTTGTCGGTCAGGGTCTGGGCCGGCGCGACGGTGATCGAGTCGCCGGTGTGGATGCCCATCGGGTCCAGGTTCTCGATCGAGCAGACGATGATGCAGTTGTCCTTCTTGTCGCGGACCACTTCCATCTCATACTCTTTCCAGCCCAGCAGCGATTCCTCGATCAGCAGCTCGCGCGTCGGCGACAGGTCCAGGCCGCGCTTGCAGATCTCTTCGAATTCCTCGCGGTTGTAGGCGATGCCGCCGCCGGTCCCGCCCAGCGTGAACGAGGGGCGGATCACGATCGGATAGCCGCTCGTGTCGGTCTCGCGTGCGATCTGCGACTGCACGGCCAGCGCCTCTTCCATCGAATGGGCGATGCCGGACTTGGCCGAACCGAGACCGATCCTGGTCATCGCGTCCTTGAACTTCTGGCGGTCCTCGGCCTTGTCGATCGCCTCGGGCGAGGCGCCGATCAGCTCGACCTTGTACTTGTCGAGCACGCCGTGGCGGTGCAGGTCCAGCGCGCAGTTCAGCGCGGTCTGGCCGCCCATGGTCGGCAGGATCGCATCGGGGCGCTCCTTGGCGATGATGCGCTCGACCACTTCCCAGGTGATGGGTTCGATGTAGGTCACATCAGCGGTGTTCGGGTCGGTCATGATGGTCGCCGGATTCGAATTGACCAGGATGACCTTGAACCCTTCCTCGCGCAGCGCCTTGCACGCCTGCGCGCCGGAATAGTCGAACTCGCAGGCCTGGCCGATGATGATGGGGCCCGCGCCGATGATCAGGATGCTCTGGATGTCTGTGCGTTTTGGCATTGCACGCTCTCTTTGTCGGCCGGTCCGCGCTCGCTCGCGAGCAGGCGCACCGCGCCGGATATCAATATTCAGTTCAGGGTGGCCGTCGCCAGCTTGGCGCCGAAGCCGATAAACATCGCGCCCACGCCGCTCGCCATGCCGGCCGACAGCCTGCGCCGGCGGCGGAAGGCCTCGGCCAGCTTCGCGCCGACGAAGATGATGGCGGTCAGGTAGGCGAAGCTGCAGGCCTGGCAGATCAGCCCCAGCACGCCGAACGACAGCACCGGATAGGCGAACTGCGGATCGACGAACTGGATGAAGAACGAGACGAAGAACAGGATGGCCTTGGGGTTCAGCAGGCTGATCAGCAGCGCCTTGCGGAACGGGTTGGCGGGGTCGGCGACCTGCGCCTGTCCCGCGCCCTCGCCCTGCCCCGCGGCCTCGGCGCCTTTCCCGCCCTTGCCGTGGCCGCTCCAGCTGCGCAGCGCGCCGCGCAGCATCTGCAAGCCGATCCACGCCAGATAGGCGGCACCGATGTACTTGATCACGTAGAACAGCCCGGGGCTGGCCTTGAGCAGCGAGGCCACGCCGGCGGCCGACAGCACCATCAGGATCGCGTCGCCGAGGAACACGCCGCAGGCGCCGCGATAGCCGGCACGCACGCCGCGCTGCGCGGCGACCGACAGCACGTACATCGAATTCGGCCCCGGCAGCAGCACGATGAAGATCGTGCCCAGCAGATAGGTCCAGAAGTCGGTAATGCCGAAGGTAGCGTGCATCAGGGCGTTCATGGTCGCGATCCTGTGTCGTCTCGTTCCGCTCTCGATGTCGAGGTCCGCCCTACTGGCGGGCCTCCTCCATCAGCCTGGTGAAGCGGTCGAACAGATAGGCCACGTCGTGCGGGCCGGGCGACGCTTCCGGGTGTCCCTGGAAGCAGAAGGCCGGCTTGTCGTTCAGCGCGAAGCCCTGCAACGTGCCGTCGAACAGCGAGACGTGGGTCACGCGCGCGTTGGCCGGCAGCGTTGCGGCGTCGACCGCAAAGCCGTGGTTCTGCGAGGTGATCACCACGCGGCCGTCATCCAGGTCCTTGACCGGATGGTTGGCGCCGTGGTGGCCGGTCGGCATCTTGACCGTCTTCGCACCGACGGCCAGGCCCATGATCTGGTGGCCCAGGCAGATGCCGAAGGTCGGGATGCCGCGCTGCAGGAATTCCTGCGTGGCACGGATCGCGTAGTCGCACGGCTCGGGGTCGCCCGGGCCGTTGGCCAGGAAGATGCCGTCCGGCTTGTAGGCCAGCGCGTCGGCGGCGCTCGACTGGGCCGGCAGCACCGTGATGCGGCAGCCGCGCTGGGCCAGCATGCGCAGGATGTTGAACTTGACGCCGTAGTCGAACGCGACCACGTGGAAGCGCGGGTTCTCCAGCTTGCCGTAGCCGCGCTCGAGCGCCCACTCGGTCTGGTTCCACTCGTACGGTTCCTTGACCGACACGACCTTGGCCAGGTCCATGCCGGCCAGGCCCGGGAACGAGCGCGCCAGGTCGATGGCCTTCTGCGCGTTGTCCTCGCCGGCCAGGATGCAGCCGTTCTGCGCGCCCTTCTCGCGCAGGATGCGGGTCAGCTTGCGGGTGTCGATGCCGGCGATCGCGGGCACCTTCTCCTGCTTCAGGTAGTGCGGCAGCGTGTGCTGCTTGCGGAAGTTCGAGGCGAGCAGCGGCAGATCCTTGATGATCAGGCCGGCGGCATGGACTTTGGTGGCTTCGACATCCTCGGAATTGACGCCGACATTGCCGATATGCGGGTACGTCAGCGTGACGATCTGCCGCGAATAGCTCGGGTCGGTGAGGATTTCCTGGTAACCGGTCAGCGCGGTGTTGAACACCACTTCGCCGATGGTATGGCCGGAGGCGCCGATGGAATAGCCACGAAAGACCGTGCCGTCTGCTAGCGCAAGGATGGCGGGCGGAAAAGACGGTAACACGGGTAGGCTCCTGCTGGATTCACCCCGTGACCGACCTCTCTCGACGCCTCGTGCCCCGAATCTGACGGCGAGCGCGCCGGCAGCGAGCCGGGGCGGTCGGGCCGGGCTGCGCGGGATTCGGCATCGGTGCGCAGAGGGTGTCGACGGCGATCGGCACGGCGCTCCGGCGCGAATCCGCAGGGCAGCGGTCAGGGCGGCGGAAGGTGGAATGCGGTTGGCGCTAGGGTGAAGGGTTCTGAAAGCGAAACTTTCGGATTCTACCTCACGCCGGCCAATTTCTCAAGTTTTCAAGGACTTGCGTATGCCAGGTCCTTGCCATTTGCCCTCGGACTACCACCCTCTCTCGCATGCGGGAGAGAGGTCGGGGAAGCGGTCGGGAAGAGGTCGGGGCAGAGGGCGCAGCGTTGGCTCTGCGAGACTTTGCGGTCGCCGCGACCGCCCAGTTCCCTCTGCCCGTCCCTATGCTCGTCCCCCTCCCGCAAGCGGCAGGGAGAACACCCGCGAGCTTGTCCTTATGCCGCCGGCGGCACCACCGCCGTCACTTCGATCTCGACCCGCGCGCGCGGTTCGATCAGATCCGCGACCTCGACCGCGGTCATCGCCGGGAAATGGCGGCCGATGATCTCGCGGTAGTGCTTGCCGATCGCGGGATAGGCAGCGACGTATTCCGCCTTGTCCTTCACATACCAGGTCATCCGCGCGATATGCTCGGCGCGGGCCCCGCCCTGCTCCAGCACCGCGATCACATTGCGCAGCGCCTGGGCGGTCTGCTCCGCGAAGTCGTCGCTTTCGAACTCGCACTGGCCGTTCCAGCCGATCTGGCCGCCGACGAAGATCAGCCGGCTGCCGGCCTGGAATTCGGTCAGGATGCCGTTGGCATAGCCGCGCGGCGCGGCCCAGCCCGGGGGCTGCAGCACGGCCATCGGCTGGCCCCGCTGCGCAGCGGCGGCAGTGTTCGCGGTGGTCGAGGATTCGGCGGTGGGCGCCACGATATCGTTCATAGCTTGGACTCGTCAGGAATTCGATGAAGGAGAGGCCGAGGCGGCCGAGGCGGCCGATCGGGCAGCAGGCGCTTCGTTGCCGATCTCGTCGACAAAGCGGGCCATCGCCTCGCGCACCGGCGCAGGAAACGGTCGCGGCGCCATGCGTGCGGTATCGACGCAGACCAGGCGCTGGGTGAACTCGACACGCAGGTCCGCCCGTCCGTCGTGCTGCGCGCCGAGAAAGCGCACCCGCAGCGTGCAGCTGGAGCTGCCCAGCCGCGTCACCGCCAGCTCGCGCGTCAGCACCTCGCCCATCCGGCTCGGCGCGACAAAGCGGCATTGCAGGTCCGCGGTCGGCACGCCGGCCCGGTCGGCGCCGTGCATGCGCTCGAACGGCCAGTCGAGCGCCTCGCGAAACCAGTCCTCGACCAGATCGTTCAGCATCTCGAAATAGCGGGGAAAGAACACGATGCCGGCGGCATCGCAGTCCTTGAAGCGCACCCGCACGGTGTTGCGGAAGCTCGGTGCCGTCATGACGCCGGTGTCCCGTTCTGCTCGGCCATCTGCCGCAGCCGGAAGCGCTGCAGCTTGCCGGTTTCGGTGCGCGGCAGCGCCTCGACGAAGTGGATGCGGCGGGGATACTTGTACGGGGCGATCTGCCGCTTGACGTACTCCTGCAGCGTCACGCGCATCGCATCGTCGCCGTGAAAGCCCGGACGCAGCACCACATAGGCCGCCACCACCTGCCCGCGCCCATCGTCGGGCGCGCCGACCACGCCGCACTCGGCCACCGCTTCGTGCTGCATCAGCGCGGCCTCGACTTCGGGGCCGGCGATGTTGTAGCCGGCCGAGACGATCATGTCGTCCGAGCGGGCCTGATAGAAGTAGTAGCCGTCGGCGTCCATCACGAAGGTGTCGCCGGGCAGGTTCCAGCCGTCGCGCACATAGTTGGCCTGGCGCGGATCGTCCAGATAGCGGCAGCCGGTCGGGCCCTGCACCGCCAGCTTGCCGGGCACGCCGGGCGGCAGCGTCTGCATGTTCTCGTCGACGATGCGCGCGACATAGCCGGGCACCACCTTGCCGATCGCGCCGGGCCGCACCTCGTCGCCGGCGCTCGAGATGAAGATATGCATCATCTCGGTGCCGCCGATGCCGTCGATCATCTCGATGCCGGTCGCGGCCTTCCAGCTCTGGCGCGTGGCGTCGGGCAACGCCTCCCCGGCCGACACGCTCTTCTTCAGGCTCGACAGGTCGTAGCGCTCGGCCGCCGCGGCCATCTGGCGATAGAAGGTCGGCGCGGTGAAGACGATGGTCGCGCGCGCGTCCTGGATCAGCGCCAGCAGCGTGTCCGGCGTCAGCTTCTCGGCAAGCACGGTCGACGCGCCGATTCGCAGCGGAAAGCACAGCAGCCCGCCGAGGCCGAAGGTGAAGGCCAGCGGCGGCGTGCCGCAGAACACGTCGTCGGCCGTGGGCCGCAGCACATGCCGCGGGAACAGATCGCACATCGCCAGCACGTCGCGATGGAAATGCACGGTGCCCTTGGGCTGGCCGGTGGTGCCGCTGGTAAAGGCGATCAGGCAGATGTCGTCGCTCGCGGTATCGCAGGCGGCGAAATCGTCGGGCTTGCCCTGCAGCGCCGCCTCCAGCGAGCCCGGCCCGCTGCCGTTGAAGCACAGCACCTGCCGCATCGTCGGACAGTGGAACTCGCCGCCCTCGCGCATGTTCGCGTCCAGCTCCTCGCGCAGCCGCGCATCGCACAGCGCGGCGCCCACCTCGGCGCGATCGATCACCTGCTTCAGTTCGCGCGCGCGCAGCAGCGGCATCGTCGGCACCGCAATCAGGCCGGCCTTCAGCGTCGCCAGCAGGCTCGCGGCCATCATCAGGTTGTTGGGCCCGCGCAGCAGGATGCGGTTGCCGGGCACCAATCCCATGTCCTCGGTCAGCACGCGCGCGATGCGGTTGGTCAGCGCGGCCAGCTCGGCATAGCTGACGGTGCGAAAGCCACCGGCGCCGCCGGCATCGGGATAGCGGATCGCGATGCGTTCGCCGCGGCCCTCGCGCACATGGCGATCGACCAGTTCCACCGCGGCGTTGAGCCGCTCGGGATAGCGGGTGTCGTCGTTGAACAGGAACTGCGGCCAGGCCTCGCGCGGCGGCAGGCGGTCCTGGGCAAAGGTATCGAGATGGGCTGTGCTCGCCATGGCTGTCTCCTTGATGGGCGGCGCTCGTTCTGTGGAGCGCGCGGTCAGGACCGCGGTTGCCGCGCGGCCAGCGTTTCGCGCGCGACGATCAGCTTCTGCACTTCGGTGGCGCCCTCGTAGATGCGCAGCGAGCGGATTTCGCGGTACAGGCTCTCGACCCGGCTGCCGATGCGCACGCCGAGACCGCCGAACAGCTGCACCGCGCGATCGATCACCATCTGGGCGTTCTCGGTGGCGGTCATCTTGGCCATCGCCGCCTCGCGGGTCGTGCGGACCGGAGCGCCGCCTTGGGTGCCGCCCTGACTGCGGCCCGCGCCGGTATCGCGGAGCCACGCCGCACGCCAGGTCAGCAGCGCGGCCGCGTCGAGCGCGGTCGCCATCTCGCCGAGCGCGGCCTGCGTCAGCTGCAGGTCGGCCAGCTTGCCGCCGAACATCGGCCGCGCGGTGGCCCGCCCGATCGCTTCATCGAGCGCCGCGCGGCCGAAGCCCAGCGCGGCCGCCGCGACCGAGGCGCGGAAGATGTCCAGCGTCATCATCGCCAGCTTGAAGCCCTGCCCCGGCTCGCCCAGCCGCTGCGCGACGGGCACGCGGCAGCCGTCGAAGCGCAACGTCGCCAGCGGGTGCGGCGCCATCACGTCGATGCGCTCGGCGATCTGCAGCCCCGGCGTATCGGCATCGACGACGAAGGCCGTGATGCCGCGCGCGCCAGGCGCTTCGCCGGTGCGCGCGAACACGCAATAGAAGTCGGCAATGCCGCCGTTCGAGATCCAGGTCTTGGCGCCGTCGAGCACGTAGTGATCGCCGTCCAGCGTCGCGCTGCACTGCATCGCCGCGACATCGGAACCGGCCTCCGGCTCCGACAGCGCGAAGGCCGCGATCGCCTCGCCGCGCGCCACGCGCGGCAGATAGCGGTGGCGCAGCGTCTCGTCGCCCGCCAGCGTGATCGCGCCCGAGCCCAGTCCCTGCATCGCGAAGGCGAAGTCGGCCAATCCATCGTGGCGCGCCAGCGTCTCGCGCAGCAGGCACAGCGCGCGTGAATCGAGCTGGTCGAGCGCGCCGCCGTAGGCGCGCGGCACGCAGTAGCGCAGCCAGCCGGCCTCGCCGAGCTGGCGCACCAGCGCACGGCAGTCCGCGTCGACATCGGCGCCAGGGGCGTGCGGCTGCGCCGACAGCGAGCGCGCGCACCAGGCGTCGAGCTCACGCGCCAGCGTGCGATGCGCATCGTCAAAGAACGGCAGCGTCAGATCATCGTCCCAGGCGGGCATTTCGGTTCTCCTCGCTCAGTTTCCTTCGAACACCGGCTTTGCCTTGGCGACGAAGGCTTCGTAGGCGCGGCGGAAGTCGCCGGTCTGCATGCAGATCGCCTGGGCCTGCGCCTCGGCCTCGATGGCCTCGTCCAGCCCCATGTTCCATTCCTGGTGCAGCAGCTTCTTGGTGACGCCATGCGCGAAGGTCGGGCCCGCGGCAAGCTGCGCGGCCAGCGCGGCGGCCTCGTCGCCCAGCCGCTCGGGCGCGTGCAGCGCGTTGAAGAAGCCCCATTGCAGCCCCTCCTGCGCGCTCATCGCGCGGCCGGTATAGAGCAGCTCGCTGGCGCGGCCCTGGCCGATCATCCGGGGCAGCAGCGTGCAGGCGCCCATGTCGGCGCCGGCCAGCCCCACGCGCACGAACAGGAAGGCGGTGCGCGCCGACTCCGTCGCGAGCCGCATGTCCGAGGCCAGCGCGATCATCGCGCCCGCGCCGGCGCAGACGCCATCGACAGCCGCGATGATCGGCTGCGGACACGCGCGCATCGCCTTGACCAGGTCGCCGGTCATCCGCGTGAAGTCGAGCAGCTCCGGCATCGCCATCTTCGTCAGCGGGCCGATGATCTCGTGCACGTCGCCACCCGAGCAGAAGTTGCCGCCGGCGCCCTGCACCACCACCGCCTTGATGTCGCTGGCGTAGACCAGCGCACGGAACAGATCGCGCAGTTCGGCGTAGGCGTCGAAGGTCAGCGGATTCTTGCGCTCGGGGCGATTCAGCGTCACGGTGCCGACCTTGCCGTCCGCGGATACCGACCACAGGAAGTGGCGCGGCGCGAAGTCTGCGAAGCCGCGCTTGTGGTGGCGCATGTCCAGTGCGATCTCGTTCATCTGCGTTCTCTCGTCGATGTGTCGATGTGTCGATGTGTCGATGTAGCGTTCGTTGTCCGTGCCCGCGCAGGTCTGCTCAGCCCGCCATCACCTCGCCGCCCGCCACCGCGATCGCCTGGCCGGTGATCGCGCTGGCCGACGGCCGGCACAGCCAGGCGACCGCGTCGGCCACTTCGTCCGGATCCACCAGCCGGCGCTGCGGGTTGCGGCCGGCCAGTTCCGCCCGCGCCTGCGCTTCGGTGCGGCCCGTCTTGCCGACGATATTGGCGACCGCCTCGCGCACGATGTCGGTATCGGTATAGCCTGGGCACACCGCATTGACGGTGATGCCGCTGCGCGCCAGCTCCAGCGCCAGCGCGCGCGTCAGGCCGAGCACGCCATGCTTGGCCGCGCAGTAGGCCGTCACATAGGCATAGCCGGTCAGCGCGGCGGTGCTCGCGACATTGACCACGCGGCCCCAGCCCGCTTCGCGCATCGCCGGCAGCGCGGCCTGCGTGCACAGGAAGGTGCCGGTCAGATTCACGTCCAGCATGCGGCGCCACAGCGCCAGGTCGGTCTTCGCGAACGGCGCGCTGTGCGCCTGGCCGGCGTTGTTGACCAGCACGGCGATCGGTCCCAGCGCCTGCGCCGCGGCGTCGAACGCGCGCGCCACGCTGTCGGCGTCGCCGACATCCGCCTGCACTCGATGCAGCCGCGCACCGGGATGGTCCTGCCCGAGCCGCTCCACGGCGCGCGCCAGCGCGTCGCCGTCGCGGCCCAGCAGCGTCACGCCGGCGCCCTCGGCCAGCAGGCGGCCGGCGATGGCGGCCCCAATGCCGCGCGCCCCGCCCGTGACCAGCGCGTGGCGACCCTGCAGCGGCAACGACGAACGATCGGCGCTCATCGTGCCCCCGCCAGCGCCGCGGCGCGCTCGAGGTTGGTCTCCAGCTGCCGCTTGCCGGCCTGGTATTGCACCGGCCAGTCGACCGGCCGATAGCCCAGCTGCGCGGCCTGATGCAGCGTCCAGGCCGGATCGGCCAGATGCGGCCGCGCGATCGCGCACAGGTCGGCACGGCCCGCGGCGATGATGCTGTCGACGTGATCGGCTTCGGAAATCGCCCCGACGGCGATCGTCGGAATGCCCGCCTCGTTGCGGATGCGGTCGGCGAACGGCGTCTGGTACATGCGGCCATAGACCGGCGTTTGTTCGGGGCTGACCTGCCCCGACGAGCAGTCGATCAGGTCCGCGCCGGCCGCCTTGAAGGCGCGTGCGATCTCGACCGCGTCGTCGGGCGTGATGCCGCCCTCGACCCAGTCGTGCGCCGAAATGCGGACCGACATCGGCCGCTGCGACGGCCATACCTCGCGCACCGCGGCGAACACCTCGAGGGGATAGCGCAGCCGGTTGGCCAGCGAGCCGCCGTACTCGTCATCACGGCGGTTGGTCAGCGGCGAAATGAACGACGACAACAGGTAGCCGTGCGCGCAATGTAGCTCCAGCCAATCGAAGCCGGCCTCGGCAGCGCGCCGCGCCGCGGCGGCGAAATCGTCGCGCACGCGATCCATGTCCTCGCGCGTCATCGCGCGCGGCACCTGCGAGATGCCGGGCAGATACGGCAGCGGCGAGGCCGAGATCAGCGGCCAGTTGCCTTCGGGCAGCGGATGGTCCATCGCCTGCCAGCCCAGCTGCGTCGAGCCCTTGCGGCCGGCATGGCCGAGCTGCATGCCGATGCGCGCGCCGCTGGACAGCCCCGTGCCCGCATGGACGAAATCGACGATGCGGCGCCAGGCGTCGCGTTGCACGTCGTTCCACAAACCCGGGCATCCCGGCGTGATGCGCGCGTCCGGCGACACGCAGGTCATCTCGGCCATCACCAGGCCCGCGCCGCCCTGGGCACGCGCGCCCAGATGGACCAGATGGAAGTCGCCGGGCACGCCGTCGACGCAGCAATACATCGCCATCGGCGACACCACCACGCGGTTCTTCAGCGTCAGGCCGCGCACGCGGTAAGGCGTGAACATCGGCGGCAAGGCGCCGTCGTGCGCGCGCAGGCTTTCCTCGGGCACGCCGGCCTGGCGCGCCAGCCAGCGCTCGTAGTCCTCGACATAGGTACGATCGCGCAACCGCAGGTTCTCGTGCGAGATGCGTTGCGAGCGCGTCAGCAGCGAATAGGCGAACTGCTCGGGCGCCAGCCGCGCGTAGCGCTCGACGTTCTCGAACCATTCGGTCGAATTGCGCGCGGCGTTCTGGATCTTCAGCACCTCGACGCTGCGGGTGGCCTCGTAGCGGCGCAGCGCCTCGTCGAGCGCGTCCGCACCGGGCTGCGTCAGGCCGCGCAGATTGGTGGCCAGATCGATCGCATCCTCCAGCGCCAGCTTGGTGCCCGAACCGATCGAGAAGTGCGCGGTGTGCGCGGCATCGCCCATCAGCACCACCGGCACGCGGCGGCCGCCGGCCAGCGTGTTCCAGTGGACCCAGGTGTTGCAGATCACGCGGTTGAAGCGGATCCAGTTGGCCGAGCCGCGCAGGTGGGTGGCGTTGCTGATCAGCGGCTGGCCATCGAGGTATTTGGCGAACAGCCGCTCGCAGTAGGCGATGCCCTGCTGCTGGTCCATCTGCTCGATGCCGGCGGCACGCCAGACCGATTCCGGGGTCTCGACGATGAAGGTCGAGGTGTCGTCGTCGAAGCGGTAGGCATGCGCCTGAAACCAGCCGTGCTCGGTCTGCTCGAAGGCAAAGGTGAAGGCGTCGAAGCGCTTTTTCGTGCCAAGCCAGACGAAACGGCACTGGCGCGTATCGATGTCCGGCGCGAAGGTCTGCGCGTAGCGGGTGCGCACACGGCTGTTGACGCCGTCGGAGGCGATCACCAGGTCGGCGCCGTACTTCTCCGCCAGCGCCTGGTCGTCCTGCACGTCGGTCTCGAACACCAGTTGCACGTCCAGCGTTTCGCAACGCGCCTGCAGGATGTTCAGCAGGCGCTTGCGGCCGATGCCGATGAAGCCATGCCCGCTCGAACGCATCGTGCGGCCGCGGAAGTGAATGTCGATGTCGTCCCAGTGATTGAACGCCGCGTCGATTTCGCGCGCGCTCTCGGGGTCGGCCTCGCGCAGGTTGTCCATGGTGGCATCCGAGAACACCACGCCCCAGCCGAAGGTGTCGTACGGCCGGTTGCGCTCGACCACGACCACTTCGTGGCGGGGGTCCTGCCGCTTCATCAGCAGGCCGAAATACAGGCCGGCCGGTCCGCCGCCAATACACAGTATTCGCATCTGTCGTCTCCTCGCGGCGTGGTGGCCGCTGCCGCCGCCGCGAATGCTCCGGCGCTGTGCCGCAATCAATACAGCCCTAAATATTTTATACCTAAAATAATAGGGCGAGGCTGGCCGCTTGGCAAGCGGCCCCGCGGCGTGGCCACGGCGTGCCGCTCGCCGGCGGGCGATCAGCCCTGCAGCGCCTCCCGGAACTGCGCCAGCGCCGACGGATCCTCGATGGTCGTCAGGTCGCCAGGATCGCGCCCTTCGGCCACCGCCTGGATCGCGCGGCGCAGCAGCTTGCCCGAGCGCGTCTTCGGCAGCGCGCCGACGAACACCACGCGGGCGGGCCGCGCCACCGCGCCGAGCTGGCGGTCCACCGTCTGCATGATCTCTCCCTCCAGCGCCATCCGGTCCTGCGGCGTGGCGGCGCGTCCGGCATCGCGCAGGATGCAGACCGCCAGCGCGACCTGCCCCTTCAGCGGATCGGCGATGCCGACCACCGCGACCTCGGCCACCGCCGGATGCGAGGCGATGCTTTCCTCGATCTCGCGCGTGCCCAGCCGGTGGCCTGCCACGTTCAGCACGTCGTCGGTACGCCCGAGGATGAACAGATAGCCGTCCTCGTCGCGCACGCCCCAGTCGAAGGTCGAGTAGCGCTGCCTGTCGGGAAAGCCGGACCAGTAGGTCTTGACGAAGCGCTCGTCGTCGCCCCAGACGGTACTCATGCAGCCGGGCGGCAGCGGCCCCTCGATCGCCACCACGCCCTTCTGCCCCGGTGCACATTCGGCGCCGGTCTGCTCGTCGACGATGCGCACGTCGTAGCCGTACACGGGCAGCCCCGGCGAGCCCAGCTTGGCGGGCAGCGCCTCGATGCCGTGCTGCAGCGCGATGATCGGCCAGCCGGTCTCGGTCTGCCAGTAGTTGTCGACCACCGGCTTGTTGATCGCGGACTGGATCCAGCTCGCGGTCGGCTCGTCCAGCGGCTCGCCGGCCAGGAACAGCATGCGCAGGCTCGACAGGTCGTAGCGGGTCAGCCAGGACGGGTCCTGCTTCTTCAGCACGCGGATCGCGGTCGGCGCGCTGAACATCACGTTAACGCGGTACTGCTCGACCAGCTGCCACAGGATGCCGGCATCGGGCCGCACCGGCGTGCCCTCGTACAGCAGCGTCGTCATGCCGGCCAGCAGCGGGCCGTAGACGATATAGCTGTGGCCGACCACCCAGCCGATGTCCGAGGTGCAGAACATCGTGTCGCCGGGCTTGCCGCAGAAGATGGTCTCCATCGACGTGGCCAGCGCGACCGCGTAGCCGCCGGTGTCGCGCTGCACGCCCTTGGGCTTGCCGGTGGTGCCCGACGTGTAGAGGATGTAGGACGGCGCGCTCGATTCGAGCCATTCGCATGGCACCTGCGTCGCGCCGACACGCTCGCGCCAGGCCAGGTAGTCCTCGTCGCGGCCCGGCGTCCGTTCCATCGGCGCGAGGCCGCGGTCGACCAGCAGCACCTTGTCGGGCGGGTTCTGCGCCAGCCGCAGCGCCTCGTCGAGCAGCGGCTTGTAGGGCACGACCTTGCCCCCGCGCGAGCCGGCATCGGCGCTGACGACCACGCGCGGCCTGGCGTCGTCGATACGGGCCGCCAGGCTGACCGAGGCGAAGCCGCCGAACACCACCGAATGCACCGCGCCGATGCGCGTGCAGGCCAGCATCGCGAACACCGCCTCGGGGATCATCGGCATGTAGATCAGCACGCGGTCGCCCTGGCGCACGCCCAGCGCCAGCAGCACGGCGGCCATCCGGTTGACCTCGGCATGCAGCTCGCGATAGCTGTAGCTGCGGCGCTGGTCGGTTTCGGTGGAGACATGGACCAGGGCCGGCTGCTCGGCCCGCTTGGCCAGGTGCCGGTCGACCGCGTTATGGCAGAGATTGGTGCGGCCGCCGACGAACCAGCGCGCGAACGGCGGCCGGCTGTAGTCGAGGACCTGTTCGCAGGGGGTCTGCCAGTCGATGCGGCGGGCCTGCTCGGCCCAGAAGGCGTCGGGATCGACGAGGGAACGCGCGTGCAGGGCGCGGGTGGTGGCCATTGCTGTCTCCTCCGCTGGGGCGGCGGTTATCGTTGGACCATCAGTTTGCCACCACCGGCACCGGCTTCGCCATCCGCAATGTCCACACGGTCACCCGGCCCGGCTGGCCGGACCGGTCGCGCCAATCAGAAAGGGCACGCCCCTCGGCATGCCCTTTCACGTGTCTGCTGCGGTATCCGCTGCGGTGTCGGCCCTTAGCGCGCCTTGCCCTTGGCCTTCGCCTTCGGCGCCGCGCTGGCCTTGGCGCTCGCACGGCCTGAGGACGCCTTGGCGCCGGTTTTGGCCATGGCCTTGACCGTGCTTCTCGACGAGGCCCGCACGGCCTTGCCGTGCGGTTCGACCACCACGCGCTGGCGCGCGCTGACGGCACGGCCGCCCTTGCCCGATACGCGGATCACCCGCACCTCGTCGTCGCGCTCGACGATCGCCCGTGCGCGCTTGACCGGCACGTTCAGCACCAGGCTCTGGCCTGCCACCAGCTTGGAGCCCGACAGCTTGTTCCACGCCCGGACCTGGCTGACCGACACGCCATAGCGGCGCGCCACCGAGGCCACCGTGTCGCGCTTGCCCGCGCGCACCACCAGCCGGCGCGCTTCGGGCAGGTCCGGCTCCATCGCCAGAATCGCGTTTTCCGCCAGCTTGGCGCTGATGTCCTCGGTGTGGCGGCCCGAACGCGGGATCATCACGGTCGAGCCCGGCTTGAGCCGCATGCCCTTCGGAATTCGATTGATCTCGCGCAGCGTGTCCGGATCGACGTTCAGCCGCGCCGCCAGCGATTCGACGCGCTCGCGCCCGTCCACCGTCACCGCGGTCCAGCTCGACAGGCCGCCGCGATAGGTGTTCAGGTTGTACTGGAAGCGCTCGGCATTCTCGAACGGCAGCAGGATCTGCGGGTTCGACGCACCGAGGATGACCGGCTTGTTGAACGACGGGTTGAGCGCGCGGAATTCCTCCAGCGGCATGTTGGCCAGCTTGGCCGCCAGCGTCACGTCGATGTCGCGCGAGGTCGTCACCGTGACGAAATACGGATGATCCGGGATTGGCGGCAGCGTGACGCCATAGGAGGCCGGATTGCTGACGATGTTCTTGACCGCCTGCAGCTTCGGCACGTAGTAGCGCGTCTCGTTGGGCATCGTCAGGCTGGCGTAGTCGGTCGGCAGCCCGCGCGCCTCGTTGCGCGCGATCGCGCGCGACACCGCGCCCTCGCCCCAGTTGTACGCCGCCAGCGCCAGATGCCAGTCGCCGAACATGTCATGCAGCCGGCTCAGGTAATCCAGCGCCGCTTCGGTCGAGGCCAGCACATCGCGGCGCTCGTCGCGGAACATGTTCTGCTTCAGGTTGTAGTGCTTGCCGGTGCTCGGAATGAACTGCCACATGCCGGCGGCCTTGGCGCTCGACACCGCCTCCGGATTGAACGCGCTCTCGACGAAGGGCAGCAGCGCGAGCTCGGTCGGCATGTTGCGCCGTTCCAGCTCGGCGACGATGTGGTACAGGTACTTGCTGGACCGCGCGATCATCCGCTCCATATAGTCGGGCCGCGCCGCATACCACTGCGTGCGGTCCTCGACCAGCGTGCCTTCCAGGTCCGGCATCGAGAAGCCGCGACGGATGCGCACCCAGATGTCCTGCGACTGGCCCAGGGTCCAGTCGATCCTGTCTTCGTCGACATTGATCGGCGCGGTCTCGCGCGCGATGGTCGGCGGCAGGTGGATCGAGTTGAGCGGATCGGTGGGGGGAAGGCCGGATTTGGGCTTGGTGGCGGAGGCCAGGGCGGTCGGCGAGCCGGCCGTGCCGGCTTCGTCAGGCGGGACGGGCGTGCTGGCACAAGCCGCCAGCAGCGCCGCACAGGCTACGGCCGCCAGGTATCGACCAATTCTCATCAAGTTCTCGGATCGTGACGCTAAAAATTGGCTGATGCTAAAGACAAAGCGGCTCGTGCGTCAATCGGATTTTCCGCATTCCGCGGCCGTGGACGGCCGCGAGGAAGATCTGGCGGAGAGTCAAGGCGAAGGTGCGTCAGCGAAAGCCGTCCTTCCAGGCGCGCAGCGCGCCGAACGCCGCGGCATCGTCGCCCGCCTGCGCGCCCTGCACCCCCTGCGCGGCGAGCGCCCGGCGCACGGACGGCTCGCGCGAGCGCAGGAAGGGGTTGACCGCCCGCTCATGGCCGACGGTGGTCGGCACGGTGGGCTCGCCGGCGGCACGCAGCGCCTCGACACGCTCGTCCCAGGCGGCCAGCGCGGCGTTGTCCGGCTCGACCGCGCGGGCGAAGCGCACATTGCTGCGCGTATACTCGTGGGCACAATAGACGCGGGTCGCGTCGGGCAGTGCGGCCAGCTTGTCGAGCGAAGCCAGCATCTGCGCCGGCGTGCCCTCGAACAACCGCCCGCAGCCGCTGGCGAACATCGTGTCGCCGCAGAACACCACGGGTCCGATGCCGGGCAGCTCGCCGGTGTAGGCGATGTGTCCGGCGGTGTGGCCGGGCACATCGAGCACCCGCAGCCGCAGCGCCGGCGCCTTCAGTTCGACCTCGTCGCCCTCGCGCACCGCGCGGGTACGATGGCCGATGCGCTCGGCGGCCGGCCCGATCACGGGCATCGGCTCGCCGTCGGGTCCCGCCGGATAGGCGGCCAGCAGATCGGCCACGCCGCCCTGGTGATCGCCATGGTGGTGGGTGATTACAATGGCGCCCAGGACCAGCCCCGTCCGCGCCAGATAGGCGAGCACCGGCGCGGCGTCGCCCGGATCGACCACGGCGGCGGCATGACCGTCGTCGATCGCCCAGATATAGTTATCCTGGAAAGCGGGGATCGGCTCCACCCTCAACATGCGTGCTCCTATGTCCAAGCGTCCGATTATAGATTGGGAAAACTGGCTGGCCTCCCCGCCCGGCCAGTACATGCTGCGCTGGGAGGAAGGCCAGTACGACCGCACCGTGGCCGACATCTTCGGCTACCACGCGGTCCAGCTCGGCATGCCGGTGCTGGACACGCTGCGCGAGAACCGCATGCCGTTCGGCGCGCTGGCGCTGGACGCCCGCAGCGGCCCGCACGGTCCGCGCGCCGCGGAAACCGGCATCGCCCCTGGCCCGCAGCTGCTGTGCCGCTTCGACGAACTGCCCTTCGATACGCAGAGCCTGGACCTGGTCACGCTGCCGCATGTCCTCGAATTCTCCGAGGATCCGCACGAGGTGCTGCGCGAGGTCTCCCGCGTGCTGATGCCCGAGGGGCGCGTGGTGGTGTCGTGCTTCAATCCGATGAGCCTGTGGGGCGCGCGCCAGGGCCTGAACCGGCTCGGCGCCGATCCCTTCCTGCCGACCGACGCCCAGTCGATCGGGTTCGTCCGCATCAAGGACTGGCTCAAGCTGCTCGGCTTCGATATCATCCGCGGCCGCTTCGGCTGTTATTGCCCGCCCTACCGCACCGACCGCTGGCTGCAGCGGGCCGCCTTCATGGAGAAGGCCGGCGATCGCTGGTGGCCAATCTTCGGCGCGGTCTATATGCTGTCGGCGGTCAAGCGCGTGCGCAACATCCGCCTGGTCGGGCCGGCCTGGAAGACGCCCAAGGCCGCGCTGGCCCCGGTGGCGGCGCCGGTCGCCACGCCGAACGGCACGCACGGCAAGTCCCCCGACGAAGAGAAGTGAGGGGCCCGCGCCCCGCCGGATCACCCCATTTCCGGGCGCTGCGTGCTCGGACCGATTTCCAACCCCGTTCGCCCCGGCGGACACCCGGCGCCGGCGGCCTCCCGCCGCACCGGTTCCCACCGTTCATCGATGCAAGAAGTCACGATCTATTCCGATGGCGCCTGCAAAGGCAATCCCGGCCCCGGCGGCTGGGGTGCCGTGCTGGTCGCCAATGGCCACGTCAAGGAGCTGTTCGGCGGCGAGGCCAATACCACCAACAACCGGATGGAGCTGACCGCCGTCATCGAGGCGCTGCGCGCGCTGAAGCGGCCGTGCAAGGTGCAGGTCTGGACCGACTCCCAGTACGTGCAGAAAGGCATCTCCGAGTGGATCCGCGGCTGGAAGGCGCGCGGCTGGAAGACCGCGGAGAAGAAGCCCGTCAAGAACGCCGACCTGTGGCAGGCGCTCGACGCCGCCGCGGCCGAGCACGACATCTCGTGGCACTGGGTGCGCGGCCACAACGGCCACCCGGGCAACGAACGGGCCGATGCGCTGGCCAATCGCGGTGTCGCCTCGCTCACCGGCGCCCAGGTTGAGTAGAATGCCCGCCATGCGACAAATCGTACTGGACACCGAAACCACGGGCCTGAACGCCGCCACCGGCGACCGGCTGATCGAAATCGGCTGCGTCGAACTGGTCAACCGGCGGCTGACCGGACGCAACCTGCATTTCTATATCAACCCGGAGCGCGACATCGACGCCGGCGCGATCGCGGTGCACGGGCTGACGGTCGAATTCCTGGCGGACAAGCCCAAGTTCGCCGAGGTGGTCCACGAGATCCGCGATTTCGTGCAGGACGCCGAGCTGATCATCCACAACGCCGCGTTCGACCTGGGCTTCCTCGACATGGAATTCCAGTTGCTGGGCCTGCCGCCCTTCCGCAAGCATGTCGCGAGCGTGATCGATACGCTGCTCGAAGCGCGCCAGATGTTCCCCGGCAAGCGCAACTCGCTCGATGCGCTGTGCGAACGGCTGGGCGTCAGCAACGCGCACCGGACGCTGCACGGCGCACTGCTGGACGCGGAGCTGCTGGCCGAGGTCTATCTGGCGATGACGCGCGGCCAGAACTCGCTGGTGATCGACATGATGGACGCCAGCGCGGGCGCCGGTCCGGCCGCCGTGGCCGCGACGGACTTGTCGGCGCTGCGCCTGCCGGTGCTGGAGCCGACCGAGGACGAGCTGGCGGCGCACGCCGCGGTGCTGAAGGAGCTCGACAAGGCCAGCGGCGGCAAGACGGTATGGCAGGAGGCAGCCCCGCTCGAAGAGGCCGCCTGAGGCCAGGCCGCCTCGCTGCGGCAAGCACTGGGTGAAAAATTTCGCCGAAGGGCTTTACAAGATACAACGGCACTGACATAATCTCGCTTTCTCTGCTGCACGGCAGTTTCAAGCGCAGCAGCAGGGGTGGTTAGCTCAGCGGTAGAGCACTGCCTTCACACGGCAGGGGTCACAGGTTCAATCCCTGTACCACCCACCAGATTCGCGGGACACCGCATGAAAAAGGCCCTCAGACGAACGTCGAGGGCCTTTTTCTTTTCGTCTTGAATTGACCTTCATTTTGCCCTGACCCGCCTCAAGGCACCCATCCCGGCAATTCTGCCGCCTGCCGTATCCAGTCCCCCACCCGCTTCTCGTCGATCTCGTCGGTTTGGTAAATGTCGAGATACCGCGTATTCGGGTCCTTCGATTCCCCGGGCGGCAGCGGGCGCAGCGACGATCCTTTGAAAAACGCCACCTTCACGTACCGCGTGAAGCAATGGAAGCTGAGAAACCAGCCCTGCCCCTCCACGCCATAGAACGGCGAATTCCATTTCACTGCCTTGCGCACGTCCGGCACGGTGCGCACGATCAGCGCGTCGAGCTTTTCGCCGACCTCACGCTTCCAGTCCGGCATGGCCGCGATGTAGGCCTGCACCGGGGCATCGCCGTCGCCCTTCGGGATCTGCGGATTGCCGCCCGACAGCAGGACCGGCTTGCCGTCGGCGGGCGGTTTATGGGCCGATTTATTGGCCGATTTCCGGGCCGATTTCCGGGCCGATTCTTCGGCCGGTTTTGCCGCCGATTTTCTTGCCGGCTTCGCCGCGGCTTTCACCGGTTTCGCAGGCGTGTTGTTTGTTGCCATCGTATTCACCCCCAACGTCACAAGTTGTGCCTGTCGAGGGCGGACCTCGAGGGTCCGCCACGGAACCGGACCGATGCTATGTCGAACGCCGGCCGTCAACAACCCGCCCGGGCCGTCTGACGATTCGCGGGAAAGTGCAACACCCCACCAATCGGGAATAGCAGGCGCCGCGGCCAGCCTCTAGGATTGCCGCGCCCCGGTGCTATGCCAGGGCGCCATCCCGATAGAACAACAAAGACAACCCTTCGAGAAATCCATGAACAAAACCCTGCTGATTGCTTCCATGGCACTGGCGCTCGCCGCCTGCGGCGGTGGCGGCGGCGACGACGACGGTCCCGCGCCGCAACCGGCCACCTCCGCTGCCGAAGGCCTGTACACGGGCAAGACCTCGGCAAATCAGGACATCGCCGGCCTGGTGCTCGACGACGGCACCTACTACGTGATCTACACCTCGTTGGCCCCCATCTCGCTGGGCGTGATCCAGGGCAAGCTCAATGCCACCAATGGCACCTTCTCGTCGAACGACGGCAAGGACTTCAGCGTGACGTCGCGCGGCATCTTCGATGTGGCCATCAACGGGACCTACGCGACCAAAGGCAATCTGAACGGCACGGTGCGCTATCCGGCAACGGGCCAGACGGCAACCTTCACCAGCACCTACGACAAGAACTACGAGCTGGCGCCGTCGCTCACCACGCTGGCCGGCACCTACAGCGGCACCTCGGTCATTCCCGAGGGCGGCGAATCGGCGACGATCACCGTCTCCACTTCGGGCGCGATCAGCGGCGCAGGCGCTTCCGGCTGCCGAATCGACGGCACGGCGAAGCCCCGCGCGCGCGGCAACGCCTACGACATCACCGTGACCTTCGGCCCGTCGCCCTGCGCGCGCGCGGGACAGAAGATGAGCGGGGTCGCGTATTACAGCGCGGAAGATCGCAGCCTGATCGCCGCCGGCACGACCGCGGACCGGTCGGCGGGCGTGTTGTTTGTGGGCACGCGCTAAGGTGTAACGGCGCCACGTCGCCAGCGTCTTGGCGGCATGGCGCACCACAGCAGATTGTCGTATCGGTGATACGACAATTGATTTGGACGCGCTTCCTTGCTGTGATTCCTCGCGAGGACTTCATCAGCACGGAGACTACGCGCAGGTGAGGACGCGTGGACCGACGCCACCGTCCTCTTGCGGGACACTTGTTTGGAACTACGCCCCCGCAGCGGCCGGCGCGCCCAACCCGACCTTCCCCGTCACCTGATCAATCGCCCCGATCACCTCCGGCACATCCGGCACCACGCCTTCATTGCCGATCGACACCGCGCGGCCGGGCTCGGAGATACCGAAGTGCTCGCGCGAGGTCGCGGTGAACAGCATCACCGACGGCTTGCCCAGTGCGTGGGCGAGGTGGACGAAGCCGGTGTCGGTGCCGATCACCAGGTCCGCGGCGGCGACGCGCTGGGCGCATTCGGTGATCGTCATCTTGGGCAGCACCTCGGCGTCGGGAATGCCGCGGGCCAGCACTTCGGATTGCTCCTTTTCCGCGGGCGAGCCCCAGGGCAGCTGCACGCGATAGCCGCGGGCGTTCAGCTCGCGGCCGACCGCGATCCAGCGCTCCGGCGGCCATTTCTTGATCTCGAGCGAGGTCGCGTGGAACAGCATCGCGCGCGGTACGCCATCGGTATTGAGCGGCGCGGCCGGGGCCGGGATGCGCAGCTCGTAGTGCTCTTTCGGGTCGAGTTCGTAGCCGAGGGCCTTGGCGGCGACCAGGCGCATCTTGTGGCGGGCGGTGGCGTCGCCATGCGGCGCGAAGATGTCGGTGTAGAACATCTCGGCGCGCGCTTCGCCCAGATGCCTGGCGGCGTAGCCGAAGCGGCGGCGGGTGCGGGCCAGCCAGCCGACGATGGCGCTCTTGTAGACGCCGTGCACGTCCAGCACCACGTCGTACTTCTCACGGCGCAGTTCGCGCACCGCGGCGAGGATCGCGCGCAGGTCCGTCCATTGCTTCGACTTCTTGTAGCCGCGCAGCGGGGGCGCGATCACGCGGTCGACGCCGACCGTCCAGCGCGGGATATCGGCGCACGAGGCATCGGCGACCCAGTCGATCTTGGCCTCGGGATAGGCGTGCCGCAGATCCCAGATCAGCGGCAGCGTGTGCGCCATATCGCCTAGGGACGTGATCTTGATAACCAGGATGCGCTTCATGGGTGCAGGAGCGGGCCTTCGCCGCGGGGCTGGGTTTTTGCGAAGGCCGTAGTATGCACCAGAGGATGCGTGCTGGACGTTTCCGGAGGTAACGGGGAGTTTGCGGACGGGTTGGCGGCGGTTGCCCTCTCCCCTGGCCCCTCTCCCGCGAGCGGGAGAGGGGCGGACTTCAGTGGCCCAATCGAAGGCGTTCAGCAGATCAGACCAATCAGTCGACTACCAGGCCATCACCGCACCTTGCCTTCCTTCCACGCCTGCAGCAGCTTCTCATAGGCGATGGTCTCGCCCTTCGGCTTCTCGTTGGCCAGCTTCTTCCACGGCGCGTGCTCGTCGGACAGCCACTTGGCCGCATCGCCCTTCGGGTTCAGCTTCGGCGCGCAGGTCGCCATGCCGGCGCGCTGCAGCCGCGCCATCACCTGGTCCATCTCCTCGGCCAGGCTGTCCATCGCCGCCTGCGGGGTCTTCTCGCCGGTCACGGCCGTGGCAACGTTCTTCCACCACAGCTGCGCGAGCTTCGGATAGTCGGGGACGTTGGTGCCGGTCGGCGTCCATGCCACGCGGGCCGGGCTGCGATAGAACTCGATCAGCCCGCCGTACTTGGCCGCGTTCTTGGTCAGGTACTCGTGGTTGATGTCGCTGTCGCGAATGAACGTCAGCCCGGTCAGCGACTTCTTCAGCGACACGGTCTTCGACGTGACGAACTGCGCGTACAGCCACGCGCCCGCCAGGCGGTTCGGATCGGTCTTCTTGAAGAACGTCCATGAGCCCACGTCCTGGTAGCCGTTCTGCATCCCCTGCTTCCAGTACGGGCCATACGGCGACGGCGCCATGCGCCACTTCGGCGAGCCGTCCGCGTTGACCACCGGCAGCCCCTTCTTGGTCATGTCGGCGGTGAACGCGGTGTACCAGAAGATCTGCTGCGCGACCTGCCCTTGCGCCGGTACCGGGCCGGCCTCGGAGAAGGTCATGCCCATCGCCTGCGGCGGCGCGTACTTCTTCATCCAGTCGACGTACTTGGTCAGCGCGTAGACCGC
Organism: Cupriavidus gilardii; assembly: GCF_013347325.1. Lineage (NCBI taxonomy): Bacteria > Pseudomonadati > Pseudomonadota > Betaproteobacteria > Burkholderiales > Burkholderiaceae > Cupriavidus > Cupriavidus gilardii. The sequence goes on from NZ_CP054626.1 coordinate 2,040,494, forward strand.
GGCAGGGCTGTTGGTGGCGCCGCCGCGCGCAACCGACGCGCCGACCGGCGTGCACTTGTCCGCGGCCACGCGGATGCCCCACTCGTCGACCGGCATGCCGTTGGGCAGCCCCTTGTCGGCGGTTCCGGCCATCGACAGCCAGGCATCGGTGAAGCGCCAGCCGAGCGACGGGTCCTTCTTGCCATAGTCCATATGGCCGTAGACCTTCTTGCCGTCGATTTCCTTGACGTCGTTGGTGAAGAAGTTGGCGATGTCCTCGTAGGCGGACCAGTTGGTCGGCACGCCGAGGTCGTAGCCGTACTTGGCCTTGAATTTTTCCTGCAGGTCCTTGCGCGCGAACCAGTCGGCGCGGAACCAGTACAGGTTGGCGAACTGCTGGTCCGGCAGCTGATACAGCTTGCCGTCCGGCGCGGTGGTGAACTTGGTGCCGATGAAGTCCTTGATGTCGAGATCGGGATTGGTAAATTCCTTGCCGGCGCCGTTCATGTAGTCGGTCAGCGGCAGGATCGCGCCATAGCGATAGTGCGTGCCGATCAGGTCCGAATCGGAGATCCAGCCGTCGTAGATCGACTTGCCCGACTGCATCGACGTCTGCAGCTTCTCGACCACGTCGCCTTCCTGGATCAGGTCGTGATTGACCTTGATGCCGGTGATCTCTTCGAACGCGCGCGCCAGCGTCTTGGCCTCGTACTCGTGCGTGGTAATCGTCTCCGACACCACGTTGACCTGGGTCACGCCCTTGGCCTTGAGCTTGGCGGCCGCGTCGATGAACCACTTCATTTCGGCCAGCTGCTTGTCCTTCGATAGCGAGGACGGCTGGAACTCGCTGTCGATCCACTTCTTCGCCTCGGCTTCTCCCGCCCAGGCCGCATGGCCGCAGGCGAGCGCGGCGGCCACCGCCACCAGCTTCACCGCAAGCCTTGCCTGTCCCTTCAGCGCTGTCATCGATGTCTCCTGGAATAGTCCTTCCCGATAGCGTTGCGGGTCGCGGCCGGGGAAGGATTGAGCCGCGCTACCTGCGAATACCGACCAGATGCATCTCTGAACCACAGCGAACAACCCCGGGGATCGCCCTTGAACTCACCCGGAAAATCACCCGGAAAATCACCCGGACATCACCCCTTGCGCATCACCAGCGCCAGCACCGCCATCGACACGACGAAGCTGATCCACACCGACGGCTCTTCCGGCAGCGAGAACCAGTTCATCATCGCCTCGCCCAGTCCGACCCACGCCAGGTTGATCCATGCCGCGCACATCAGGCCGATGAACAGCCGGTCGCCGCGCGTGGTGGCGATCGGCAGCCAGCCCTTGCGCAGGCGCGTCGGCGAGCGCAGCTCCCAGATCGTCATGCCGATCAGCATCAGCACCACGCAGACGAAGAACACCGCGACCGGCGTGGTCCACACCATCCAGCCGAACATGGCCGTCGTTTCCATCGCCACCCCCGCTCAGACGCGGCCCATCGCGAAGCCCTTCGCGATGTAGTGCCGCACGAACCAGATCACGATGCCGCCGGGCACGATCGTCAGCACGCCCGCCGCGGCCAGCACGCCCCAGTCCATGCCGGATGCGGACACCGTGCGCGTCATCGTCGCCACGATCGGCTTGGCGTCCACCGAGGTCAGCGTGCGCGCCAGCAGCAGCTCGACCCAGCTGAACATGAAGCAGAAGAACGCCGCGACGCCGACGCCGGCCTTGATCAGCGGCAAGAAGATCGTCAGGAAGAAGCGCGGGAACGAATAGCCGTCGACATAGGCGGTCTCGTCGATCTCGCGCGGCACGCCCGACATGAAGCCCTCCAGGATCCACACCGCCAGCGGCACGTTGAACACCAGGTGCGCGAGCGCGACGCCCAGGTGGGTGTCCATCAGCCCGACGCTGGTATAGAGCTGGAAGAACGGCAGCAGGAACACCGCCGGCGGCGTCATCCGGTTGGTCAGCAGCCAGAAGAACACATGCTTGTCGCCGATGAACTGGTAGCGCGAGAACGCATACGCGGCCGGCAGCGCCACGGTGACCGAAATCACGGTGTTCAGCGCGACATAGATCAGCGAGTTGATATAACCGGAGTACCACGACGAATCGGTGAAGATCGTGCGGTAGTGCTCCAGCGTGAATTGCGCCGGCCACAGCGACAGCGTCGACAGGATCTCGTCGTTGGTCTTGAACGACATGTTCAGCATCCAGTAGATCGGCAGGATCGCAAAGACCAGATAGAGCAGCAGGAAGGCGGCGCGCCACCAGCCGCCGCGCGAGGCCGGATCATGCATGGGGAACCTCCTCGGCGACGGTGCCCGCGCGCTGCATCCAGTTGTACAGCACGAAACACAGCAGCAGGATGATCAGGAAATAGACGATCGAGAACGCCGCGGCCGGGCCCAGGTCGAACTGCCCCACCGCCTTCTGCGTCAGGTACTGCGACAGGAAGGTGGTGGCGTTGCCGGGCCCGCCGCCGGTCAGCACGAAGGGCTCGGTGTAGATCATGAAGCTGTCCATGAAGCGCAGCAGCACCCCGATCATCAGCACGCCGCGCAGCTTGGGCAGCTGGATGTGGCGGAACACCGCCCAGCGCGAGGCGCCGTCGATCTGCGCGGCCTGGTAGTAGGCGTCGGGGATCGCGCGCAGGCCGGCGTAGCACAGCAGCCCGACCAGAGGCGTCCAGTGCCAGACGTCCATCACCAGCACCGTCAGCCACGCATCGAGCGCGTTGCCGGTGTAGTTGTAGTCGAAGCCGAGCGCGGCCAGCGCGGCGCCGAGCAGGCCGATGTCGGTGCGGCCGAAGATCTGCCAGATGGTGCCGACCACGTTCCACGGAATCAGCAGCGACAGCGCGACGATCACCAGCACCGCCGACGCCTTCCAGCCGCGCGCCGGCATCGACAGCGCCAGCAGGATGCCGAGCGGGATCTCGACCAGCAGCACCGCCAGCGAGAAGCCGAGTTGCCGCAGCAGCGCGTCGTGCAGCTCGCCGTCGCGCAGCACCGCGCGGAACCACTCGGTGCCGACGAACACGCGCCGCTCCGGCGAGATGATGTCCTGCACCGAGTAATTGACGATGGTCATCAGGGGCAGGATCGCCGAGAACGCGACGCAGATCACCACCGGCAGCACCAGCAGCCACGCCTTCTGGTTGATCGGCTTCATCGGACCAGCTCCTCGTCGACGTAATAGCAGGTATGGCGGTGGAAGACAGAGAACCACGCGGTGTCGCCCGAACGCAGCGCGGCGGCCTCGTCGCCGAGCCGGGCGCGCAGCAGCGGCGCGCCAACGGGGCTGTCGATGCTTGCGCCACCGGCACCGCTGTCCTGCAGCCGCGCGGCGGCGATCCAGTAGGTGCCGATGTCCTGCGCGCGCTCGATCACCGCGGGCACTGCCTGCTCATTATCGGAGCGCGCCAGCCGCAGATATTCGGGCCGCACGCCGATCTTGAAGGTGCCGGCCGCCTGCAGCCGCTGCGCGATGGCCGCGTCGGACGGCGGTGCATAACGCCGTCCCGCCAGCTCGATCCAGCCGTCGCGCCAGCGCGCCGGCAGGAAATTCATGCCGGGCGAGCCGATGAAATGGCCGACGAAGGTATGGGCGGGCCGCTCGAACAGCGCGTCGGCGGTGCCGACCTGCACGGCCTTGCCGCGCGACATCACCACCACCTGATCGGCGAAGGTCAGCGCCTCGGTCTGGTCATGCGTGACATAGATCAGCGTCAGATGGAATTCGCGGTGGATCTGCTTGAGCTTGCGCCGCAGCTGCCATTTGAGGTGCGGGTCGATCACGGTCAACGGCTCGTCGAACAGGATCGCGGCGACATCGTGGCGCACCAGCCCGCGCCCCAGCGAGATCTTCTGCTTGGCATCGGCCGACAGGCCGCTGGCCTGGCGGTCGAGCACGGCCGACAGGTCCAGCATCTCGGCCACCTGCCCGACCCGTTCGCGCACCTGGGCCTGCGGCACGCCGCGATTGCGCAGCGGAAAGGCCAGGTTCTGGCCGACCGTCATGGTGTCGTAGATCACCGGGAACTGGAACACCTGAGCGATATTGCGCGCCTGCGGCGAGTCGCCGGTGACGTCGCGCCCGTCGAACGACACCGTGCCCTGCGACGGCCGCAGCAGGCCCGAGATGCAGTTCAGCAGCGTGGTCTTGCCGCAGCCCGAGGGCCCCAGCAGCGCATAGGCGCCGCCGTCGTCGAACGTAAAGCGCAGCGGCAGCAGCGCATAGTCCTCGTCGCTGCGCGGATCGGGGCCGTAGGCATGGGCCAGGTCCAGGTCGATGCGTGCCATGGCCTCAATTCCCCTGCCGGTTGGCGGGCCGCAGATGCACACGGCGCGGCGCGCGAATGCAGCGGCCCTGTGCATCGAACAGATAGAGCTGAGACGGATCGAGCCGCAGCGTCACCGTCTCGCCCAGCGCCAGTTCCAGCACGCCCGGCACCTGGGCGACCAGGTTGCCGACCGCGGTGTCGACGTGCACGAAGGTATCGGAGCCCGACAGCTCGGCCAGCGCCACCCGTCCCGGCAGCGGCACGCCCTCGCGCGCGCGCGGTACGCCGACCGCGAGCTCGTCGTGCCGGTCCGATACGCCATCGAGCCACAGGGTGCCGGCGCGCACGCCGACGGTGACCGGGCCGGCATAGCCCTGCAGCGCATCGCGGGCACCAGCGATGGCGCTGCCGATCGCGCTGTCGGTCGCGCTGTCATCCGGACGCAGCGCCACCTCGATGCCGTCGGGCAGATGCACGGCGCCGTCGCGCCATTCGCCGGCGATCAGGTTCATCGGCGGATCGCTGAAGGCGCGCGCCACGCGCAGCGAGTCGGGGTAGTGGAAGACTTCGGCCGTCGGCCCGTACTGCAGCAGCTCGCCGGCATCGAGCACGGCGGTATGGCCGCCGAGCAGCAGCGCCTCGCCGGGCTCGGTGGTCGCGTAGATCACGGTGGCGTCGCCCTGCGCGAACAGCTGGGCCAGCTCGTCGCGCAGCTCCTCGCGCAGCTTGTAGTCGAGATTGACCAGCGGCTCGTCCAGCAGCATCAGCGGCGCGCCCTTGGCCAGCGCCCGCGCCAGCGCAACACGCTGCTGCTGGCCGCCCGACAGCTCGGCGGGATGGCGCTCCAGCAGATGGTCGATATGCAGGCGCGCGGCCAGCGCACGCACGTGCCGGTCGATTTCGTCGGCGCCGCGCAGCCGCAGCGGCGAAGCGATGTTGTCGAACACCGTCAGCGAGGGGTAGTTGATGAACTGCTGGTAGACCATCGACACGTTCCGCTGGCGTACCGGCATGCCGGTCACATCAGCGTCGTCGACCAGCACGCGGCCGGCACTGGGACGATCGAGCCCGGCCATCACCCGCATCAGCGACGTCTTGCCGGCCTGGGTCGCGCCGAGCAGGATCGTCACCGCGCCCGGGACCGGGGCCAGCGACATCGGATAGAGATGGACCTGCGAACCTGCCTGCTGCGCGATGCCTTCCAGTCTGAGCTGCATCCGGTCTCCGTCAGGGTTCTGCTGCCCGGCGCACGGCATGGTTCGGCCCGAAGGAAGGTCGCGCGATCAGCGGACACGGAACGGGACGCAAAAGGGAACACCGGCGCGCATCGATTGCTTGCTTGCTCGTTTTAGTAAAGAAGCGAACAAAAAACAATAGTGCAATGCGTCATTTGTTTTCGTTTTTGTTTGAACTAGAATCCCGGCATGACGCTCAATCCCCGCCAGACCGCTCTTCTGGAAGAAGTCCGCAGCCAGGGTTTCGCCTCGATCGAAGAGCTAGCACGCAAGTTCGGCGTGACCCTGCAAACGGTCCGGCGCGACGTCAACCTGCTGGCGGAGAACGGCATGCTGGCGCGCTTTCACGGCGGCGTGCGGATGGATGGCTCGACCACCGAGAACATCGCCTATCGCCAGCGCCAGTTGCTCAATGCCGAGGGCAAGGCGCGCATCGCGCGCGCGGTGGCCGCGGCGGTGCCCGAGGGCTGTTCGCTGATCCTGAACATCGGCACCACGGTCGAGGAGATCGCCCGCGCGCTGGTCCATCATCGCGGCCTGCGCGTGATCACCAACAATCTGCACGTCGCCAATATCCTGGCCGACAACCAGGACTGCGAGGTGATCGTGGCCGGCGGCGTGCTGCGTTCGCGCGACCGCGGCATCATTGGCGAGGCCACGGTCGAGTTCATCGGCCAGTTCAAGGTCGATATCGGGCTGATCGGCATCTCGGGGATCGAGGCCGACGGCACGCTGCGCGATTACGATTTCCGCGAGGTCAAGGTGGCGCGCACGATCATCGAGCATTCGCGCGAGGTCTGGCTGGCCGCGGATGCGACCAAATTCAACCGGCAGGCGATGGTCGAGCTGGCGCACCTGTCGCAGATCGACCGGCTCTTCACCGACGAGCCGTTGCGGGCGCCGTTCGAGCAGATCGTCGCGGACAGCGGGGTGAAGTGTGTGGTGGCGGGGGAATAAGGCGCGGCACTGCGTGCTCCCCTGCCCCTCTCCCGCCCGCGGGAGCGGCGGGACCGGCGTGCGCGTGCCGCCGGTATTCGCAGAGGCTGCCGCGGGGACGACGGAGAACGAACGTCTGCCCGTTCCGGCGGTGTTCTCCCCTCTGCATGCGGCAGAGGCGGGACAGAGGCAGGGGAACGGGCAACAGCGCTCGTTACTTGAAGACGACCGTCTTGTGCCCGTTCAGCAGGATGCGATGTTCCGCATGCCACTTGACCGCGCGGGCCAGCGCCACGCATTCGACGTCGCGGCCGACCGCGGTCAGCTGGTCCGGGTCCATGCTGTGGTCCACGCGCTCGATCTCCTGCTCGATGATCGGGCCCTCGTCGAGGTCGGCGGTCACGTAGTGGGCCGTCGCACCGATCAGCTTGACGCCGCGATCGTGCGCCTGGTAGTAGGGCTTGGCGCCCTTGAAGCTGGGCAGGAAGGAATGGTGGATATTGATCGCCCGGCCCTCGAGCTTGCGGCACAGGTCGTTCGACAGCACCTGCATGTAGCGCGCCAGCACGACCAGGTCGATCTTCTGGTCCTGCACCACCTCGTAGACCTTGGCCTCCTGCGCGGCCTTCTGCTCGGCCGATGCGTTCATCAGCGGCAAATGGAAGAACGGAATGTCGTAGGATGCGGCCAGCTGGTAGAAATCGCGGTGGTTCGACACGATGGCCGCGATCTCGACCGGCAGCTGTCCGCTCTTGGCGCGGAACAGCAGATCGTTCAGGCAATGGCCGATGCGCGACACCATGATCATCACGCGCGGCTTGATCGCGGCATCGAACAGCTCCCACTGCATCGAGAACTGCTCGCCGACCGGCGCGAACGCGCTCTTGAGCGCGCCGAGCTCCGGACCGCCCGGGGCCGCGGTGAAATGCACGCGCATGAAGAAGCGGCCGGTGTACTCGTCACCGTACTGGTCCGAATCGACGATATTGCAGCCGTGCTGGAACAGCAGTCCCGAAACGGCATGCACGATGCCCGGCTGATCGGGGCACGAAATGGTCAGAATAAAGCCTGGATTGCTCATCGTTGGGGTTCTCTGGAGGGGGCGCGCCCGGCGAACCGGCCGCCTTGCCGCGCGCCGTACGGGGCCCGGTACAGCGCGGCTGCGCTAGTCGGCGAAGCCCGGTACCGGCGGCGCCCAACCGCGCCGGCGCAGCGCACAGAGCGTCACCAGCGTGGCATCGAGCGTCATCGCGCCATCCGCCATGATAGCAAGGGCGGCGTCCGGCCCCACCCGCCGGTGCTCGGCGACCTCGCCGTCGCGGTTGTGCGGCACGAAGTCGGCCGGCAGTTCCAGGTCGTACAGATAGACCGTTTCCCACTGCACGCCCTCGTCGATTTCGCGCAGCACCTGCACCGTGCCGTGGGCCTGCGCCTGGGCCGCCAGCCACGGGGGAATGCCGGACTCCTCGTCGCATTCGCGCACCAGCGTCGCCAGCGGATCGCTGCCATGCGGCATGCCGCCGGCCACCAGGTTGTCCCACATGCCGGGATCGACGGCCTTGCTGTCGCTTCGCCGCGCGATCCACAGCGTGCGCTCGCCGGCCACGATGCCGTTCATGTGCGAGGCGAAGGTCAACAGGCCGAGATAGCGCGCCGCGGCGCGTTCGATCACCGCCAGCGCCGGATGGTCCAGCGCCGGCGTGACGGCAAACGCTTCATCGCGCCAGCCGCGCAGCAGGCTGTGCGCGGCCAGCCGGCGGGCCAGCGTGGCAAGCGCCGCGGTACGCGCATCGAAACCATCGATCCGCGGCAGCAGGACGACCGCGTCGGCCGTTTCGGCGCCCAGCACCGCGAAGTCGATGCCCTCGGCCCCTTCCAGCTCGCGCAGCGTCTGCGCATGCCGGCGCGGCAGCCAGCCGACCTGCAGGCCGTCGATGGTCAGGCGCAGATGCTGGGCGGGATCGAAGCGCGAACGCGCGCTCAGGTTGGCGGCAATGCGTTGGGCAAGATCGTGGGAACGGGACATCGACATGTTGGCGCCCGGCAGGGACGTTCTACTCGCGGCGCCGCTGTCAGCAAACACGGAACCACGGAATCATTGAAATCAGCAGGATGGCAGCCATGACCGACAGCACGACGCCAGCGCGCGGCGAATACATCCTGGCGCTCGACCAGGGCACCAGCAGTTCGCGTGCGATCCTGTTCGATCATGCCGGCAATGTGGTGCGGATCGCCCAGCGCGAATTCCGGCAATATTACCCGCAGCCCGGCCATGTCGAGCACGACCCTTACGAGATCTGGCAATCGCAGCTGGCGGTCGCGCACGAGGTGCTGAACGGCGCCGGCGTGTCCGCGCGCCAGATCCGCGCGATCGGCATCACCAACCAACGCGAGACCGCGGTGCTGTGGGACCGCCGCACCGGCGAGCCGGTCGGCCGCGCGCTGGTCTGGCAGGACCGCCGCACCGCGCCGATGTGCGAGGCGCTGCAGCGCGACGGCCATGGCGAGCGCTTCCGCGCGAAGACCGGCCTGGTCATCGACGCCTATTTTTCCGGCACCAAGCTGCGCTGGATGCTCGACCACTACGACGGCGCGCGCAAACGCGCGGCGCGGGGCGAGCTGGCCTTCGGCACGGTGGACAGCTGGCTGATCTGGCAGCTGACCGATGGCGCGCGCCATGTCACCGACGTCTCCAACGCGTCGCGCACGATGCTGTTCAACATCCATGAATTCCGCTGGGACGACGAGTTGCTGGCGCTGCTCGACATCCCGCGCAGCCTGCTGCCCGAAGTCGTGCCGTCCAGCGGCGAGGCCGCCCGCACCGCGGCGCGCGTGTTCGGCGCCGAGCTGCCGATCGCCGGCATCGCCGGCGACCAGCAGGCGGCCACGTTCGGCCAGGCCTGCCTGTCGCCCGGCATGGCGAAGAACACCTACGGCACCGGCTGCTTCCTGCTGATGAACACCGGTTCGGCGCCGGTGGTCTCGCAGAACCGGCTGCTGACGACGATCGGCTGGCAGCTCGGTTCGCATGCCGGCGATAGCGGCAAAGCCACCACCCAGTATTGCCTCGAAGGCGGCGTCTTCATGGGCGGCGCGACGATCCAGTGGCTGCGCGACGGCCTGCAGATCATCCAGAGCGCGCCCGAAGTCGAGCCGCTGGCGCGGCAATGCGACGACACCGGCGGCGTGGTGCTGGTCCCCGCCTTCGCCGGGCTCGGCGCACCGCACTGGGACGCGTTTGCGCGCGGCACGCTGATCGGCATCACGCGCGGCACGGGCCGCCCGCAGATCGCGCGCGCGGCGCTCGAGGCGATCGCGCTGCAGAGCGTCGACGTGCTGGACGCCATGCAGAAGGATGCCGGCATCGCGCTGGCCGAACTGCGCGTCGATGGCGGCGCCTCGCGCAGCGACCTGCTGATGCAGATGCAGGCCGATCTGCTCGGCACCGCGGTCGTGCGCCCGCGCGTCACCGAAACCACCGCGCTGGGCGCCGCCTATCTGGCGGGCCTGGCCAGCGGCTTCTGGCGCGACCAGCAGGAACTGGCCAGCCAGTGGCAGATCGAACAGCGTTTCGAGCCGCGGCTGTCCGCCGATGCGCGCGCCAGCCAGCTCGCGCGCTGGCATCGCGCGGTGGAGCGCGCGCGGGACTGGGCGCGCGATGATCCCGCATCCGCCACTGCCTCGGCGACCAGCTGAACGCATTCGCTCGCACCACCAGATAATCGCCTATCACCGACGATCCGACGATCGGCCGACGCGCCGCAGAACCGCCACCGCCACCACCGATCCGATTCGCACCGCTCACCTTCGCCATGCAGACACCCAACCCTACCCTGCCCCCGGATCGCGCGGCGCTGCTCGCCGCGCTGGAGCGCGAGCGCCGCTGGGACGTGATCGTGATCGGCGGCGGCGCCACCGGCCTCGGCACCGCGGTCGATGCCGCCTCGCGCGGCTACCGCACGCTGCTGCTGGAGGCCGCCGACTTCGCCAAGGGCACCTCGAGCAAGGCCACCAAGCTGGTGCACGGCGGCGTGCGCTATCTGGCCCAGGGCAATATCGGCCTGGTGCGCGAGGCGCTGCAGGAGCGCGGCATGCTCGCGCGCAACGCGCCGCATCTGGTGTGGCCGTTGGGCTTCGTGGTCCCCGCCTACCAACTGTTCGACCAGCCGTTCTATGGCATCGGCCTGAAGGTCTACGACATGCTGGCCGGCAGCCGCAATCTGATGGACAGCCGCTGGCTGAACCACCAGCAGGCGCTGGCCGCGGCGCCGACACTGGCCGAGCATGTCGGCGGCCGGCCGCTGCGCGGTGCCAATCTGTATTTCGACGGCCAGTTCGACGATGCACGGCTGGCGATCGCACTGATGCGCACGCTGTTCGATCTGGGCGGCGTCGCGCTGAACTATGCCCGCGTGACCGGACTCGTGATGCAGGCTGGCGTGGTCGGCGGCGTCACGGTGCGCGACGCGCTCGGCGACGCCGAACTGACGCTGCATGCCGAATGCGTGATCAATGCCACCGGCGTCTGGGTCGATGCGGTGCGGCGCATGGAGGACGAGCGCGCGCAGATGATGGTCGCGCCCAGCCAGGGCGTACACCTGACGCTGCCGCGCAGCTTCCTGCCCGGCGATCGCGCGATCCTGGTGCCCAAGACCGACGACGGCCGCGTGCTGTTCCTGGTGCCCTGGAACGGCCACACCATCGTCGGCACCACCGACACCCCGCGACGCGATCTGCCGCTGGAGCCGCGCGCCGAGGATGACGACGTCGACTTCATCCTCGAAACTGCCGCGCGCTACCTGTCGCGCGATCCCACTCGCGACGATGTCACCAGCGTCTGGGCCGGCTTGCGCCCGCTGGTCAAGGCGACCGGCGAAAGCTCGACCGCCTCGCTGTCGCGCGAACACACGATCGTGGTGTCGAAGGCAGGCCTGATCACCGTGACCGGCGGCAAATGGACCACCTATCGCAAGATGGCCGAGGACGTGATCGACACCGCGATTCGCCGCCAGATGCTGCGCGCCGCGCCATGCGTGACCGCCGACCTGCCGCTGCATGGCGCCGGCGCGTGGGCCGGACAACAGGCGAACCTGAACGCGCCGGACCGCTACTATGGCGGCGATCTCGGGCTGCTGCGCAGCCTGCCCGGCGCCGACAACGTGCTCGCACCGGAATCGGGCCTGACCGAGGCGCACGTGCGCTTCGCCGCCCGCTATGAGCTGGCGCGCAAGGTCGAGGACGTGGTCGCGCGCCGCAATCGGCTGCTGTTCCTCGACGCCCGCGCGGCGGAGGCGGCGGCCCCGCGCGTGGCGGCGATCCTCGCCGAAGAACTGGGGCACGACACCGCCTGGCAGCAGGCGGAGGTCGACAGCGTGCGCAAGCTCGCGGCCAGCTATCGGCTCGATGCCGGCGGGCAACGTTGAGCGTCACGCGCGACGAGCCTGCTCATCGATTCCCTCGACCGCCCTCTGCCGAACGAACCGATATGGCCATCTCCCTGCCCTTTGTCCGCGCCACCCGGCTTGCCGGCGCCGCGCTGCTCGCCGCCGCCTTCGCCGCGGCCGCCTTCGCCGGGGCGGCACAGGCCCGTCCCGGCATCGACGGCGTGCGCTTCGATGCGCCGGTCACCGTGCGCTACCGCTGCGATGACGGCAAGCAGCTGACCGCGCGCTATTTCAACAGCGCCGACAACCAGATCGCGATCCTGCGGCTCGACGGCAAGCCGCTGCTGTTCGTCTCCGTCCTGAGCGCATCGGGCGCACGCTATGCGCACGGCCAGCACGTCTGGTGGACCAAGGGCGACGAGGGCATGCTGCAGGACATCACGCAGGGCGAAAACGCGCCGCCGGTCTACGCGAACTGCCGCGCCCGGCGATAGCGGCGCGGCGCCAGACAGGCGGAGGGTGGGCGCGGCCATGGTGTCCGAGCGATAATGCGGGTCATCGAATCAGGGAGAACACCATGGACGAGATAGACGATCTGTCCGATCTGCCGATGCCCCGCTTCATCTGGGGCTTCGCCATCGCCACCGGCAAGGGGGGCGAAGTGATGCACGACGAATTCGAGTATCTGACCCATACCCGCAGCCCGCGCTTCACCTGCCGCGTGGTCGAGCTCGAGGACATGCCGACCGAGAGCGACGAGTCGGGCATCGACGGCCGCATCGTCCATTACGACGACCCCGCGCGCCTGTTCTACATCACCGATGCAGGCATGGCGCTGGTCAATTTCGAGCTGTTCGACAAGCTGCCGGACCGCCAGAAGCTGAAGAAGGTCTGCGACGAGGCCATCCGCAACTGGATGATCCGGCGCGACTTCCTCGACAGCGAAGACGACGAGGATTGAACGCAAGCGCGCCGGCAACATGCGGAAAAACAGGTGAAAAGCGGGCGGGAAGCGGGCGGGAAGCGGGCGGAAAGCGGGCCCAAATCAAGCGGAAATGGGCCCGTGCCTGCATTGATGCGGCGCATCGATCCCCGTCCGCGATACCGGCAGCCCCGCGGACACCCGGTCGGCCCAGTCCTACAAGCCTAGCGGAGCGGTCCCGACAGTAGGCCCCGCCCGCGCTCCCTATAGTGAAGCCATGGAGTTCACGACAAGGAGCGAAACCATGCCTTATATCCTCGCCTGGTTGCTGGGTGTACCGGCCTTCGTGCTGGTCCTGATCTGGCTGTTCGCGCACTGATCCCCCGACATGGCCGGCGGCTTCCGTGACGGTCTCGTCGACCATCTCGCCGCCGGCCACGCCCCATGTGGCAACGATCCAACGTCCGCCCGCAAGGCGGACGTTTTTGTTGCCCCTTGCCATCCCGCCACAGCGGACCCGCGTCGACATTCGTGTAGACTCCGCCGGACAAGGCGCATCGTATTGCCACAGAGCGCCGCCCCCGCCGCTGCTATCGAGGGGAACCTGGCCAGACGGACGCACAACGGGCGTTCATCGTTTATTTGGCATTGATGACGAGGATCGATTCGACTGTCGCCACGCCGCGCCGGCGTGGCGCCATGCTGACCACGGCATGGCTTCTGGCCGCGATGGCATTGCCGCCGGCCCACTCCCAACCCGCCTCCCCCAATTCCGCAGTCGAAGGTCCGAGCAGCCAGGGCAGGGCCACCTCCGGCGTCGGCGCCGCGCCCGCCGCCGCGTCCGCGCCGGCCGGCACGCCAACGCGCCGGCAGACGCTGACGGTCGCCGAGATGGGCGCCTACGGCCCGATCGCGCTGCGCGGACTGGACCCGGAACGCGTGCTCAATGTCGGCATCCGTGCGGACGAGGTCGTCACCAGTGCCACGCTGCGGCTGCACTACACCTATTCGCCGTCGCTGATCTATCCGCTGTCGCATCTGAAGATCAAGCTGAACGACGAGGTCGTCGCCACGCTGCCGCTGGAAGCGAATCGCGCGGGCCAGCAGGTCACGCGCGACATTGCGCTCGAGCCGCGGCTGTTTACCGACTTCAATCGCCTGGCGATCGAATTCATCGGCCATTACACGGTGGACCACTGCGAGGACGCCGCCCATTCGGCGCTGTGGACCGATATCAGCGCCAACAGCGCGCTGACGCTGACCACCGCCGCGCTGCGGCTGCCGGACAATCTGGCGCTGCTGCCGCTGCCTTTCTTCGATCGCCGCGACAACCGGCGCGTCACGGTGCCGTTCGTACTGGCGGAGAACGCCGACATGGCGACGCTGCGCGCGGCCGGCGTGGTGGCATCGTGGCTGGGTGCGCTGGCGGACTATCGCGGCGCGCGCTTCCCGGTGGCGCGCAGCGCGCCGGCCGGCCAGCACGCGATCATGCTGACGCTGCCCGGCCCCGCCGCGGCCGCGCTGGGGCTGCGCGAAATCGCCGGCCCGACGGTCACGGTGATGCCCAATCCGAACAGTCCCGACCACAAGCTGCTGGTCATCGCCGGCCGCAATGCCGAGGAACTGACGACCGCCGCCAATGCGCTGGTGCTCGGCAAGGCCGCGATGGCGGGCCGCCAGGCGTCGATCCAGACCGTCGACCTGGGGCCGCCGCGCGCGCCGTATGACGCGCCGAACTGGGCGCCGGTCGATCGTCCGGTGCTGTTCCGCGAGCTGGTCACCGATCCGCAGCAGCTGCAGGTGTCGGGCAACGATCCGCAGGCGATCCGCGTCAACCTGCGCGTGCCGGCCGACCTGTACGGGTGGAACCAGCGCAGCGTGCCGCTGAACCTCAAATACCGCTATACGGCACCGTCGACGTACAACGACTCGGTGCTGAACGTCGATATCAACGAGCAGCTGGTGCGCTCGTATCGGCTGCGGCCGCTGTCGGGCAGCGACGACGAGAATCTGGTCAGTGTGCCGCTGCTGTCGGGCAGCGACGCGGTTGTCTCCAACGAGATCCGCGTGCCGGCCTTCCGCGTCGGCAGCGACAACCAGATGCAGTTCCGCTTTCACCTGGATTCGCAGAAGACCGGCCTGTGCGCCTCGACGCCGGCCAAGGTCGCGCGCGCAGCGATCGACCCCGACTCGAGCATCGACTTCAGCGGCTTCGCGCACTACGCCGCAATGCCGAACCTCGCCTTCTTCGCCAACAGCGGCTATCCGTTCACGCGGCTGGCCGATCTGGCCGATACCGCGGTGGTGCTGCCCGACGCCCCGCGTGCGATCGACCAGGAGGCCCTGCTGACGCTGCTCGGCCATATGGGCCGCTGGACCGGACTGCCGGCGCTGCGCGTGTCGGTGGTGCCCGCGAAGGACGTCGAAGCGGTCGGCCAGCGCAATCTGCTGATCGTCGGCAACGGCAGCGCGGGCGAGCTGCTGGCGCGCTGGGGCAAGTCGCTGCCGCTGATGATCGCGCGCGGCAAGACCGAGATGGCGCTGCGCGACCAGCGCGCCAGCGCATGGTCGAACTGGCTCAGCGACAGCGAACCCGAGGCGATGACGCCGGCCGGGCGCGCAATCCTGTCGGCCGACGGTCCGCTGGCCGCGCTGGTCGGCTTCGAATCGCCTTTTCGCGAACGGCACAGCGTGGTCGCGGTGACCGCGACCGAGGCCGACCGGCTCGGCGATGTGCTCGACGCCCTCGACGATCCAACCAAGATCGCGCAGATCCGCGGCGACCTGACCGTGGTGCGTGCGAAGGAAGTCGAAGGCCTGCGGCTCGGCGAGCGCTATTTCGTCGGCGATTTTCCGTGGTATGCGCGGGTCTGGGTGCGAGTGTCCTCGCACCCGGTCTTCCTCGGCATCGCCGGCATCCTGGCCGGCCTCGCGGTGGCGCTGAGCGCGTTCTGGGCGCTGTCCCGGCTGGCGGCACGGCGCAACGGAGGCTGAGATGGCGAGGTTCGCGATGGCGAGGTTCGCGATGCCGAGGTTCGCGATGGCTGCGTGCCTGCGCGGCAACCTCCGCCGGCTCGCGGCGGCTTCGCGCGCGCTGCTCGGCGCGGCGCTGCTGACAGCGTCGCTCGGCTGTGCCGCGGCCTCCTGCCCCTGGCCCGCCTGGGACAGCTTCAAGCGCGACACGGTCAGCGCCGACGGCCGCGTGATCGACGCCAGCACGCCGCAACAGACCACGGTGTCCGAGGGCCAGGCCTACGCGCTGTTCTTCGCGCTGGTCGCCAACGACCGGCCAACGTTCGAGCGGCTGCTGGCCTGGACCGAGAACAACCTGGCCGAGGGCGACCTCGCTTCGCGCCTGCCGGCGTGGATCTGGGGCAAGCGCGAGGCCGCCGAGGGCAAGCCGGAACGCTGGGGCGTGCTCGACGGCAACCCCGCGTCCGACGCCGATTTGTGGATCGCCTACGCGCTGCTCGAGGCCGGCCGCCTCTGGCAGGAGCGCCGCTACACGGCGCTCGGCACCGTGATCGCGCGCCAGGTGGTGCGGCAGGAAACCGCGCTGCTGCCGGGGCTGGGCCGCACGCTGCTGCCGGGGCCAATGGGCTTTCATCCTTCGCCGACGATGTGGCGGCTCAATCCGAGCTATGTGCCGCCGCAGCTGATGCGCCGCTTCGCCGCGCTGTGGCCGCAACAGCCCGAATGGATCCAGCTGCTGTCGAGCTCCGCCCGGCTGCTGCTCGATACCGCGCCGCGCGGCTTTTCGCCGGACTGGGTCGAGTATCACGGCGGCGCCAAGCCGGGCTTCCGTCCGGACCAGCAGACGCAGGCGGAAGGCGCCTACAACGCGATCCGCGTCTATCTGTGGGCGGGCATGCTATCGCCGCAGGACCCGTTGCGCGCGCCGCTGCTGAAGACCTATCGGCCGATGGCGGACTACACCATCGCACAGGGACACCCGCCCGAACGCGTCGATACCCGCTCCGGCACCGTCGGGCCGAATTCCGGCAATGCCGGTTTTTCCGCCGCCGTGGCGCCGTATCTGGCAGCGCTCGGCGAGACCGGCGCGGCGCAGCGCCAGGTCGAGCGGATGCGCAAGCTGGCCGCCGAGCAGCCGCTGGGCTACTACAGCCAGGTGCTGGCGCTGTTCGCGCTCGGCCATCTCGATGGCCTGTACCGTTTCGAAGCCGATGGCGCGCTGACGCCGGCCTGGACCGCGACATGTCCCGCTCGCCGCTGATCTCCGCCGCCGCGGTGCTGCTCGTTCCCGCGCTGCCGGCCACCGCGCAGACCGCCGCTGCGCCCGCCGTCGCCCCTTCCATCAACGCTGAACTGGCGCGCCTGCTGTCGTCGGCGCGCATGTGGGAAGCCAAGAATCGCGCCGATCTGGCGCGCAACGCGCTCGACAAGATCCTGACGATCGAGCCGCAGCAGCCCGATGCGCTGCTGTTGCTGGCGCAGATCGAATTGCGTTCGAACCGCCCCGCCGAAGCCCAACGGATCCTGCAGCGTCTGCGCCAGCACCATCCGAAACACCCGGCCACCCGCGAGCTCGAGGACACTTACCGCATCGCCACGCAGGACAAGCGCGAAATGGCGACGGTGCGCATGCTCGCGCGCGGCGGCAACGAGAAGGAAGCGCTCGAACGCCTGCAGAAGCTGTTTCCCGACGGGCCGCCGCAGGGCGAGCTGGGAATCGACTACTACCGCATCCTGGCCGGCACCGACGCGGGCCGTCCGCGCGCGATCGCGGAACTGCGCCGGCAATTGGCGCAGCGGCCCGACGATGCGCGCCTCGCGCTGGTGCTGGGCGACCTGCTGACCGATCGTCCCGCCACGCGGGCCGAAGGCCTCGGCCTGCTGTACCGGCTGAGCCAGCGCACCGACGCCGACCGCAAGACCGCGCTCGATATCTGGCGCCGCACGCTGTATCGCGTCAGCGACGATCCCGCCTACGCGGTCTGGTTCGAGCGCTATCTGCAGGAAGTGCCCGACGACGACATCGCGCGGCAGACGCTGGCCGAACTGGAGGCCAGGCGCGAGGCGCATCGGCGCATGCTGGCCGATCCCGCCTACCAGGCGCGCCAGCGCGGACTGCGCCAACTCGAGCGCGGCAATCTCGCCGAAGCGCAGGCCGCCTTCGAGCAGGCGATGCGCACACGCGGCAACGATGCCGAGGTGGTCGGTGGCCTCGGGCTGGTGCGGCTGCGCGAGGGCCGTCACGACGAGGCGCGCGCGCTGTTTTCCCGCGCGCTGCAGCTCGATCCCGAGCAGCGCAACAAGTGGCGCAGCCTGCTGGACACCGCCACCTTCTGGGGCACGATCGCCCGTGCGCGGCTGGCCGGCACGCAGGGCAAGCCCGGCGAAGCCGAGACACTGGCCCGACAGGCGCTGGCGCGCCAACCGGACAACGCCGATGCGCTGGTGATCCTCGCCGACGCGCTCGTTGCCCAGCAGCGCGAGGCCGAGGCCGAGACGCTGCTGCGCCAGCAGCTCGCCGGCCGCACGCCCGACCCCGGCGCGCTGCGCCGGCTGGTGACGCTGCTGCAGAACAACGGCCGCGGGGCCGAGATCGATCCGCTGCTGGCCGCCACCGAGGCGCGCCTGCAGACATCGCCGGCGAATGCGCAGACGCTGCGCCAACTGCGCGCCGAGCTGCTGACGCGGCAGGCCGACCAGCTGCTGGCCGAGCGCCGCGCGAGCCCGGCCATCGCCCGACTCGAGGAAGCGCTGCGGCTGACCCCCGACGCACCGTGGACACGCTACACGCTGGCACGGGCCTATCGCGATCTCGGGCTGCCGGCCCTGGGCCGCGAGACCATGGACCAGGGCCTGCGCCTCGCGCCGAACGCCGACATGCGGCATGCGAGCGCGTTGTACCTGAATTCCGTCGACGACCCGGATGCCGCGGCCGCGCTGCTCGCGCAGATTCCCGAAGCGGAGCGCACCGAAGGCATGCGCGAGCTCGGCGGCAATCTGCGCGCGCAGCAGTTGCTGCGACAGGGCCGCCTGGCGCTGGCCGCCGGCCGGCCCGAGGAGGCCCGTGCGCTGCTGCGGCAGGCCGCGCAGGCGACGCGGGCGGATCCGCAGATGCTCGCCACCGTGGGCCGCGAAGCGATCGCCCTTGGCGAGTCCGACTATGGGCTCGGGCTGGTGCAGCAGTGGCTGGCCGCCCATCCCGACGATCCGGCGATCGGCGTGCGGCTGCGCTACGGCGAACTGCTCGCCGCCGCCGGGCGCGACGAGGCGCTGCGTGCCTGGCTCGACGACCTGCGGGATCGCGACATGCAAAGCCGCGGCCAACGCGGCGCGTTCGAGCCCGCGCAGCGCGCCGCGCTCGGCGACCAGGCGCTGCGGCTCGCGCTGCGCGATGCCGACCGCCGTCTCGATGACGACGATGCTGCCGGGGCGCTGCGCGTGCTGGCGGCGGTACCGGCCGAGCAACAACAGGACCCGCGCTGGTCGCTGGCGCTCGCCGACGTGCGCGAGCGCCAGGGCGATCTCGACGGCGCCGCCGCTGCCGCGCGCACGGTGCTGGCGCGCAACCCGGACGATGCCGACGCGCGCCTGACGCTGGCGCGGCTGGCCGAACGCGGCGGACGCAATGACGAAGCGCTGCGCATCGTGCGCGAGGTGCTGGCCGGCACGGCCGAGGACGATATCGATACGCGACTGTCGGCGGCGCGCCGTCTGACCGCGCTGCGCCGCGAAAGCGAAGCGGCCGCGGTGGTCGAACCCCTGCGCCAGCGCTATCCGCAGCGCGCGGATATCGTCGTGCAGCAGGGACGGATCGCGCAGTCCGGCGGCCGCTTCGACGACGCGGCCTCGCTGTACCGGCAAGCCCGCATGCTCGAGCAGGCCGACGGCGCGGCCCCCGCGGCCGGCGGCACCGCCGCGCAGCGCGCGCTGCAGGACCTCGATGCGCGCCGCGACGGACAGGTCGCCACCGCCACGCTGTTCTCGCGCAAGTCGGGCGACAGCGGCATTTCCGAGCTGAGCGCGACCGAAATCCCTCTGTACGTGCGGATTCCACATGGCTACACCGGCCACGCGTTCTTCCACGCCGACACCGTGCTGCTCGATGCCGGCACGCTGCGCATGGACGCCAGCAGTGCCGAAGAGTTTGGCCAGATCGCCGCGCGCGGCAGCGCCGGCATCGCACCGCGCGGACAAAGCGACAAGGGCGTGGCGCTGGCCGCGGGCTATGCATACAACGGCGCCTACGACAGCTGGCGCGCCGACCTCGGCACGACGCCGCTCGGCTTCCTGCAGCAGTCCGTGGTCGGCGGCCTGCGCTATCGCGCCGAACTGAACCGCGCCGCGGCCACCATCGACGTGTCGCGCCGCGCGGTCACCAGCAGCCTGATCTCCTACGCCGGCGCGATCGATCCGGCCAGCGGCGAACGCTGGGGCGGCGTGGTGCGCAACGGCGTCACGCTCGGCTATTCGCACGACGTCGGCCGCGGCAGCGTGTTCGCCACCGTCGGCGCCGGCGTGCTGACCGGGCATAACGTCCGCACCAACCGCGAATTCACGGTGCGCGCCGGCTTCGACTGGCCGCTGCTGCAGGCGCGCCACCAGCGCGTGACCAGCGGCCTGGTGGTCAACTACTGGCGCTATCAGGAAAACCTGCGCTACTACACGTTCGGCCACGGCGGCTACTACAGCCCGCAGCGCTATCTGTCGCTGTCGGTACCGCTCGAATGGACCGGGCGGCGCGGCGCCTGGTCGTGGCGGCTGGGCGGCTCGGCCGGCTGGTCGGATACCTACGAGAAGGACATGCCCTTCTATCCGACGCGGCCGGACCTGCAGGCGCTGTCAGGCAACCGGACGTTCGGCGGCGGCAATGGCGGCGGCTTCAGCTATACCGCGCTGGCCGCGGTCGAATACCGCTTCGCGCCGAAGTGGGTCGCCGGCATGGCGCTGCAGATCGACCGCTCGCGCGATTACGCGCCCAATCGCGCGATCGCCTACCTGCGCTATCACTTCGAACCGCAACGCGGACCGGTGCCCTTCCCGCCCGAGCCGGTGCGGCCGTATTCCTCGTACTAGATCGGATCGACGAACGATGAGCCCATCGACGAGGCCCGCCGCCACTTCCCTGACCCCGGACTCGGCTGCATCGACCGCGCCCGCGCCGCCGCGCTCGGCGCTGTTCGCGCGGCTGCAGGCGCGGCCCGCGCTGGCGATCGACGGCCTGCCCGCCGAACTCGCGGCGCTGGCGCCGGGCCATGTGCATATCGTCTACGCCGCGCCGTCGCCGGCGCGCGATGCGCTGTTCTGGCAAACCGCCGCCACTGCGCTGCGCGGACCCGCCACGGTGCTGTCCGCCCGTCCCGCCGACGGCATTGCCCAGGCTCTGCGCGAGCACGGGCTCGATATCGACGTCGCCGGCGCGCTGCATCATCGCGCCAATCTGTGCGGGCTGCGCGCAAGCGGGCGCGGCGCCGGCATCGACACGCTGATCGATGCATTGCAGGCATTGGCCGACCAATGCGCGGCCCGCCACAGCGTGATGATGGTCGAGGGCGCCGAGGCCTGCTTTTCATGGAACGACGGCGCCCGCCTGTCGCGCGAAGGCGCCAGGCTGGCCGCATGGTGCCAGCGCGAACGGCTGTCGCTGCTGCTGGTGCTGGCCCCGCCGACCGACGACATCGACGATACCCGGCGGCCCGCCGATCTCGGCAGCCTGCACGCGCGCTTTGCCGGTGCCGCGCATCTGGCGCAGGTGCAGGGCCAATACACCTGGGAGGTGGCGTTCTGGCGCGAGCGCGAGGCGGTGCTCGCCAGCCGTTCGCTGCCGCTGCGCTTCGCGGCCGACGAGCATCGGCTGATGGTCAGCGGCGCCCGCGTGGAAGGCGAAGGCGGCGATGCGGCGGCGGCCGGCCTGCTGGCGCCGGACGAACACCGCGTGATCGTCTGCCGCGATGCGGTCGCGCACGAGCGCTGGGTGCCCGAGTCCTGGCAGCTGGTCGACAGCAACGAGGCCGCGGTGGCGAGCGCCAGCGGCGCGGTGGCGGCGACCGTGCTGCTGCACTACCACGGCAACCGCGCCTTCGAGACGCTGGCCGAACAGGTGCACCGGCTGCGGCGCACGCGCGGCAGCGCGCTGAAGATCGTCGTGCGCGAGGACCAGGAGGCGATGCGGCAGCACTACGAGCTGCTGCTGCTCAATCTCGGCGCGAACCTGGTGATCGCTCGCCGTACGCCGTTCGCGCGCGTCCAGGCGATGCTCGAAAGCGTGCAGGGACAGGTGTTCTCGCGCCCGCTGCCGGCGGACTACCGCACCGCGCTTTCGGCGGTGCTGACCGGCTCGGCGATCGGCTATGTGCCGCCGGCCGGTTTCATCGACACGGTGCGCGGCGCCGTCGAACAGGGGCGCACGATCCGGCTGCCGCATGTGCTGCTGCGCCTCACGCTGCTGCCGGAAGTCGCGCATATCGACGCGCTGCGCGCCTGCCGGATGAACCGCACCGGCGACATCTGCAGCGCGGACGCCGACAGCATCTATGTGTTCTTCTTCGCCTGCCGGCTCGACGACGCCGACGCAGTCTGCCGGCGCGTGTTCCAGCGGCCGCTGGAGGCGCTGTTCTCGGGCGAGCTGCGCTGCGGCGATGCGCCGACCATCGAGGCCGCGCTGAACGCATTCGCGCAGCAGGCGCAGGAGCGGGCACTGCCCGACTACAGCGGCTGGCTGCAGGCAAGGGAACAGGCGAACGCGACGCCCGGCGACGGCGCACCAGTGTCGACGATGCCGGTGAGGGAGACCCCGCGCGCCGCGGCCGGTACCTCGTCGGCCGAACGCGCCGCGCCCGCGCTGCCGCTGCTGTCCCCGCTCGATGCACTGCGGCCGTCCGCATCGGCCCACGCCGCCTCGCATGCCAAACCCCGCACCGTGCCGACACCGGCCGCGGTGCCGCTCAAAGCCAGGGAATAGCCTCGCCATGCGTGTCTTTATCGGATATTTCGTCTGGGGCCTGATACTGGCCGCTCCGGTCGCCTGGCTGATCTGGAAGCTGGACCTGATGCGTGCGCTGCCGCGCTGGTTCCAGCCGCGCCAGCGCCGCGCGGTGCGGCTGCCGCCTCAACTCGAAGGCATCGTGATCCGCGGCAAGCGGTGGCAGGCGCCGAAGGACGGCACGCGATGAAGACGATCGCCATCGTCGCGCCGGTCGGCGGCGCGGGCCGCAGCACGGTGACCGCCGCGCTGGCCTCGCTGCTGGCCGGACGCGGGCATGCCGTGCTGGCGCTGGAATGCGATCCGCGCAATCTGCTGGGCCTGCATTTCGGCCTGCGCGAACCGGTCGCCCGTGGGCTGGTCGACGCCACCTTGCGGCCCTCGGCGAGCGACTGGGCCACAGCGGCGCTGCGCAGCGACGACGACGTGCTGCTGCTGCCGTGGGGTCAGGCCGATGGTGTGCATGGCGGCGCCGATCGCAATGACGGTGGCGTCAATGCCGACGCCGATGCCAATGCCGACGCCAATCCCGAGGCCGCCGCCACGCGATGCCTGCTCGAGCGGCCGCACTGGCTGCGCACGCTGCTGGCGCAGGTCGACCTGCCAGACGACGGCATCGTGCTGGTCGATACGCCGGCCTGGCCGGCCCCGCATGCCGCGCAGGCGCTCGCGGCCGCCGATCTGGCACTGGTGCTGGCGCCGCCCGAGCCCGAAGTGTGCGCCACGCTCCCGCGCCTGCAGCACGCGCTGGAACGGATCGCCCTGCCCTATCGCGTGGTCGCAACGCGGGTCCAGCCGGCGCGCCAGCTGCATGGCGATGTGCTGGCGCTGCTGCGCACCCGGCTGCGCGAGCGGCTGCTGCCCTATCAGGTGCACCTGGATCACGGCCTGCCCGAAGCGCTCGCGCGCGGCGAGAATTTCTGCCGCGCGATGCCGCATTCGCAGGCCGCGCACGATCTGCAGGGCATCGCGGCCTGGCTGTCGCAGTGGGTCGCGGCATCGCTCGGCTCGGCCGCGGCCGATGCGGAGGCGCATCGATGATTCTCGGCGTGCTGCTCGACCTGACCTTGCGGCTGCGTGCCGCGCTGGCGCAAGGCCTGGACCTTGGCGAGCAGCCGGCGCGCGGCGACTGGCTGGTGCGCCTGTTCTTCCGCCCGGCGCGGCCCGGCAAGCGCGACTGGCCGGCCGAGTTCGCCGCCTGGCTGTCGCGCCGCGGCGCCGAGCGTCTCGGCATCGATCCGCGGCACAGCCTGCCGCGCCGCGTATGGCGGCTCTTCGTACGGCCGCCCCGCCCGCGCCGGCGACTGGCAGCGCCGACGCGCCGGCGCAGCCTGCCGGAACAGCCGCCGCCGCAATCGGCGCTGCGCCGCTGGCTCGATCACCGGCTCGAGCCGGCCTACCGCTACGTCGCGCGCAAGCGGCGCCGGCTGGCGGCGCGGCTGCCGCGCGTCGACTGGATGCGCGCCAGCAGCGGCCTCGCACATGTGGCCGCGCTGGTGCATCGGGTGCGCGGCCTCGCGCCCACGCTGCTGGTACTGGCCGCGCTGACCGGACTGGTGTTGTGCACCACGCCGCTGCCGCTGGGCGGACAGCTGAGGGTGTTCGCGCTGGTCTGGATCGCGGTAATGGTGCTGCGCAAGATTCCGGGGCGCTTCCCCACGCTGACGATGATGGCGCTGTCGCTGCTGATGACGCTGCGCTATATCTGGTGGCGCGCCACCGAGACGCTGGACCTGGCCACGCCGATCGAGGTCACCATCGGCTATCTGCTGTTCGCCGCCGAGGCCTACACCTGGCTGGTGCTGATCCTCGGCTATGTGCAGACTGCCTGGCCGCTGTCGCGCCGGCCCAAGCCGATGCCGGCCGACCCCGCGCAATGGCCGACGGTCGACGTCTATATCCCGACCTACAACGAGCCGCTGTCGGTGGTGCAGCCGACCGTCTACGCCGCGCGCAGCCTCGACTGGCCCAGCGGCAAGCTGAACATCTACCTGCTCGACGACGGCCGCCGGCCGCAGATGCAGGCCTTCGCCGAGCAGGCCGGAATTCACTATCTGACCCGCGGTGACAATCGCCACGCCAAGGCCGGCAACATCAACCATGCGCTGTCTGTCACGCAGGGGGACTACATCGCGATCTTCGATTGCGACCACATTCCGACGCGCTCCTTCCTGCAGATGACGATGGGCGAGTTCATCGCCGATCCGCGCTGCGCGATGGTACAGACGCCCCACCACTTCTTCTCGCCCGATCCGTTCGAGCGCAACTTCGATACCTTCCGCCGCGTGCCCAACGAGGGCAGCCTGTTCTACGGGCTGATCCAGGACGGCAACGACCTGTGGAACGCGGCGTTCTTCTGCGGCTCGTGCGCGGTGATCAAGCGCGCGCCGCTGGCCGAGATCGGCGGCATCGCGGTCGAGACGGTGACCGAGGACGCGCACACGGCGCTCAAGCTGCACCGACGCGGCTACAACACGGCGTACCTGCGCACGGTGCAGGCGGCGGGCCTGGCCACCGAAAGCCTGGCCAGCCATATCGGCCAGCGCATCCGCTGGGCGCGCGGCATGGCGCAGATCTTCCGCATCGACAACCCGCTGCTCGGCAAGGGGCTCAAGCTGTTCCAGCGGCTGTGCTATTCGAACGCGATGCTGCATTTCTTCTACGGCATCCCGCGGCTGATCTTCCTGACGATGCCGCTCGCCTATCTGGTGTTCGGCATGCACGTGATCAACACTTCCGCGGCGATGATCGCGGCCTACGTGCTGCCCTATCTGGTGATCGCCAACATCACGAACTCGCGCATCCAGGGCAAGTATCGCCACTCGTTCTGGGCCGAGGTCTACGAGTCGGTGCTCGCGTGGTACATCGTGCTGCCGACCACGATGGCCTTCATCAATCCGCGGCTGGGCAAGTTCAACGTGACGGCCAAGGGCGGGCGGATCGAGGACGACTATCTGGACTGGACGATCTCCAAGCCCTATCTGCTGCTGCTCGCACTGAACGTGATCGGCCTCGGCATGGGCGTGGGCCGGCTGCTGATGGGCACGACCACCGAACCGGGCACGGTGGTGATGAACATGGTCTGGGCCAGCGTCAACCTGCTGATGCTGGGCGCCGCGATCGGCGTCGCCAAGGAAGCGCGCCAGGTGCGCGTGTCGCACCGGATTCCGATGCGCGTGCCGGCCACGCTGCTGCTGCCGGATGGCACCACGCTGGCCTGCAAGACCGAGAACTATTCGCTCGGCGGCCTGGGGCTGCTGCTGCCGATCGACGTGGCACTGAACGAGGGCGACCGCGTCGGCGTCTGCCTGTCGCGGGGCGCGCGCGAATATCACTTCGCCGCCACGGTGGCGCGCAACGTCAACCGCCACCTCGGCGTGCGGATGCAGGACCTGAGCCCGGAAGCCGAGACCCAGCTGATCCAGTGCACCTTCGGCCGTGCCGACGCGTGGATCGACTGGCTCGACGACCAGCCGCGCGATGCGCCGCTGCGCGGGCTCAAGGAGGTCATCGAGATGGGATATCAGGGCTTCCTGCGGCTGTACGACGCCGCGCTCGACATGCTCGAGGCCGCGCTGGCACGGCGGCGAACCCGCCAGTCATGAGCCGGCGGCCGCCTCGACAGACCACACGCACGAACTGCACATCCTGCGATCCATATGGGACTCTGGAACCTCTACTTCGCCGCCAAGCTGTACCTGTTCGCGATCGGACAGGTGCAGCCGCGCTGGCTGCTCAACCTGCTGTTCGCGCTGTGGCTGGTGCTGCCGCTCGAACACCGCGGCCTGCGCGTGCTGCGCCAGGTGCTGGCGGTGGTGGTCGGCGTGGCGCTGCTGTACCACGAATCGAACCTGCCGCCGTTCGCGCGCGTGATGTCGCAGTTCTCGAACCTCAGCGCCTTTACGCCTGCCTATCTGCTCGAGCTGCTGCAGCGCTTCGTCAGTCCGAACCTGGTGCTGGGCGCGATCGTCGTCACGCTGGCCTATCTGGTAATCAACCGCTGGGTCCGCGTCACCACCTTCGTGCTGCTCGCGCTGATCGTGGTGCCGCTGTGGCAAGGCACCGGCACGGTGCCGACCGGGACGGCGGCAACCGGCACCGGCGCGGCGCGGGTCGCGCAACGGCCGGCCCCGACCATGCGGATCGACAGCCCGGCCGAAGTGGGCGACAACGAGGCGCAGCTGAACGCCTTCCGCGCGCAGGAGGCCACGCGCCAGGTCGCGTTCACGCCGCTCGGCGCCTCGCCCGACAGTCAGTTCGACATCATCGTGCTGCACGTCTGTTCGCTGTCCTGGGACGATCTCGATGTCGCCAAGGCGCGCAATCACCCGCTGCTGTCGCGCTTCGACTATCTGTTCACCGAGTTCAGCTCGGCGGCGAGCTACAGCGGTCCGGCCGCGATCCGGCTGCTGCGCGCGGCGTGCGGCCAGCAGCCGCACCAGGCGCTGTACTCCCCGGCGCAGGGGCAATGCCATCTGTTCGAGGCGCTGGCGCAGGCCGGCTTCGATACGCGCGTGCTGATGAACCACGATGGCCGCTTCGACAATTTCCGTGGCTTCGTCGACAAGGAAATCGGCATTCCGAACGTCACCCATGTGCCGGTCGACGGCGTGCCGCCGGCAATGCGGGCCTTCGACAATTCGCCGATCCTCGGCGACTTCGCGGTACTGGAGAAGTGGTACAAGGCGCGGCTCGCGCAGAACGGCGGACCACAGGCGCTGTACTACAACACGGTCACGCTGCACGACGGCAACCGCCTGCCGGATTCGAAGCTGACCAGCATCCAGTCGTATCCGCTGCGGCTGACGCGGCTGCTCGACGATATCGACAAGCTGATCGCGATGATCGCGCGGTCTGGCCGCAAGGCGGTGGTGGTGTTCGTGCCCGAGCACGGCGCGGCGCTGCGTGGCGATGCCAACCAGATCGCCGGCATGCGGGAGATTCCCACGCCGCGGATCGTCCATGTGCCGGTGGGGGTCAAGCTGATCGGGTTGCAGGGTGCCGATGCAGGCGGCAACGACAAGGCCGCCACCGGCCCGGTGACGATCCACGCGCCGAGCAGCTATCTGGCGCTGTCGCAGCTGTTGTCGAATCTGGTTGCGGACAGTCCGTTCCGGCAAGGCGCGCCCGCGCCGTCGCAGTATGCGGCGGACCTGCCGCAGACGCGGATGGTCGGCGAGAACGAGGCGACCGTGATGATGAAGCGCGGAACCGGCTACGTGGTACGCACGCCCGACGGCGTATGGGTGGACGGCAAATGACGGATGGCGAGCGCAAGCGCGGCGGACCGCGGCGCGGCCTGCGGGCGCGGCACACGCCGCGGCCCAACAACGATATCGAGGCGCTGGCGATGAAGGTGCCGGGCTTTGCCGCGCAACGCTATGTCGACGAGCAGGAAGCCCAGGCGGCCCGCGCCGCCGCGACGCGCTGGCCTCGGCTGGCGGGATGGCTGGGCTATGGGGAAGACGGCGAGCCGGAAGATCACGCCTTCGTCGATGCGCCGGCGCTCAGGCCGACGCCGCGTTGAGGGCCTGCGGCTCGTTGTTCGGCTCGCTGTTCGGCTCGATATCCGGGTCGTTGTTCGGCTCGTTGTCCGCCCCGGTTTCGACGGAAGCCGCCGAGACCAACGCCGCGGCATTGGACCCTGCCACCGCTGCCAGCAGCAGATTCGCCGCCGGCTCGAGGCGCTCGGCCTGATTGAACAATCGCACGGACACCAGGCTGTTCTGCAGCGCGGCGAACAACACCTGCGCCAGCGCCGCCGAGCTGATTGCCGGTTGCGCATCGGCCCCGTTCTGCTCGCGTGCGCGATCCAGCAGCGCCGTCAGCCAGCTTTCGTTGATCCGATGAAACTCCTGCAGCGCGCGATGCACCACCGGGGGCAGGCACAGCGCCTCTGTCGACAGCATGCCCGCCAGGCATACCTGCTGCCCGCCACATTCGCGCCGCCACGATGCCAGATAGCGTTCGGCCTGCTGCAGCGGCGGCAGCGTCGGATCGATGTCGGCCAGATAGCGCGCGGCACGCTCGCTGTAGGCGTTCACCGCTTCGAGCGCCAGGTCTTCCTTGGTCGGGAAGTAGTAGTGGATGCTCGACGTCTTGACGCCGACACGCTCGGCCAGATCGCGATAGCTGAAGCCGTTGAAGCCCCGCTTGCGGATCAGGTCGAACGTATGTTCGAGCAGCCGATCGCGCACCGTCGAACTCGCGCCGGCCGGATGAGCCCGGCCGGCGGAGCGGGAAGTCGAAGCGTCTTTCATGACATGCCCTCCCCCGCTACCACGAGCGGCCGTTGCGGTATTGCCCTTCAAACGTTGGCACCTTCGGTGAAGACGTCGAACTGACCCTGACGCGCGCCTTCGGTGAAGACATCGAAGCGGCCCTGGCGGGCGCCGTCGGTGTACGGGCTGCGCGACGGCTCGGCCGAGACGCCGGTGCGATCCAGGCCGGCGACGATGCGAGCGCCGTCCGTGTACGGGTCGAACTTGCCGCTGCGCGCGCCGTCGGTGAACTGATCGACGCTGCGGGCAGGGCTGGCCGACACGCCGGTGCGGTCCAGGCCGGCGAGCACACGTGCCCCATCGGTGTACGGATCGAACTTGCCGCTGCGGGCGCCGTCGGTGAACTGATCGACGCTGCGGGCGCCGTCGGTGTACTGGTCGACGCTGCGGGCGGGGCTGGCCGACACGCCGGTGCGATCCAGGCCGGCGACGATGCGCGCGCCGTCGGTGTAGGGATCGGCCTTGCCGCTGCGGGCGCCGTCGACAAAGGTGTTGCGGTCACCGCTGCGGGCGCCGTCAACGAAGGCACTGCGGTCGCCGCTGCGTGCACCGTCGACATAAGTGCTGCGCTCGCCGGCGCGGAATTCGTAGCCGTACTTGTCGGCGGGAACGGTGGCAGCCTGAGCCGTACCGGCGACGAAAGCGGCGGCAAGGGTGGCGGCGGTCAACAGGGACTTGGCGAAGGTACGGTTGGTCATGATCAGCTCCTTTCGGGGATCCGCGCCTGGCGGATCGAATCGGTCAATGTGGAATCCGGCTGTCGAATCTACGAACCACATCTACCAGTAGATAGATAACCTGACTCGAAAAAAACCCGGATTCCCGGGGTTGTTGCGTGGACTTGAGTGCCGCTTCACTTCTTCTTCGGTGCGGCGTCGCGTCCATGTGGTCTACTTTATCTACTACTAGGTAGATAGTCAAGGAGTTTTTTCGATCGCTTCCGTCAGGGTCGCTGGCGCCCATAATGCTTCGATACTGAACCGCCCTTTGCGGGGCGCCGGAAAATGCACTTAACGCGGTCACTCCGAGTCGCCTCAAGTTGTATCGAGCGAGCGCATCGAGGCCGAAGCGGCCTCCGATCGGACCGCGCATTCCTGCCTTCATGAGGAGACTTCCATGCAGATCCAACGCGGCCGCCTGATCGACCACCTCCACCTGAAAGTCCGCGACCTCGCGGCCTCCCGCCGCTTCTACGGCGCGGTGCTGGGCGTGCTTGGCATCGCCATCACCGACGGCGATGGCTATTTCTACGCCGACGAGCTGTGGGTCGACGAAGGCACGCCCGGCCAGATCACCCATGCCCACTTCGCCTTCCAGGCCAAGGACCGCGACACGGTCGAGGCCTTCTACAAGGCCGGCCTCGCCGCCGACGGCCGCGACAACGGCGGCCCTGGCGAGCGGGACTATCATCCCGGGTACTACGCGGCATTCTTGCTGGACCCGGACGGGAACAATGTGGAGGCGGTCTACCACGGGCCGCACCAGCGGTCGGTGGAGGCGGTGGTGGTCAGTTGGTGACACTTATGGTGAGTGGACGAGCGTCACGTATATACGCACGATGCGCGGTTCGGTGGCGCCGGCTACACCAATCAATCGCTCGGGCCTCAATGCAAGGCCGTACGCTCGCGCATCGATGCTTGTACCGCATACAGCACTCCCTTAGAACTAAATTTTTGTATATACATTCCGGCCACCAGGTCCCGAGCATTGACGGCCAAGAGAAGGCATGAGTCGAGCGCCCAAGATTCCAGGCACAGGAGAGGCATGGCATTCCGGTACGCTGGGCGAAGACGAACACTACGTAGCCGTCGCGCCCAGAGACTTGCGGGATTCCGTAGATCAGTCGCTCGAGATGCAGGCCATCTCCATTCGGCTGCCCACGGACCTCGTAGAGCAATACCAGGCGATCTCCCGATTCCGCAAGATGGGATACCAGCCGCTGATGCGCGAAGCGCTGACTCGGTTCGCCACGTCGGAGATGAAACGGATCCTCATCGAGGTGAGCGAGCAGCGCGATCAACTGCGAGAGGAACAACGTGAGACAGCGCCAAAGCCCCGGCGGAAAGCGGCGTAACGGCGCCCCTCTGCGACGATGGCTGATGCTCACGCTCGACCTCACGAAACTGTGGCTTCTGGAAGGGACTCTGTTATAATCGCGGGCTTCCGGAGAGATGGATGAGTGGTTTAAGTCGCACGCCTGGAAAGCGTGTATGGGTTAATAGCCCATCGGGGGTTCGAATCCCCCTCTCTCCGCCAAGTTGCCTGTAACCCCTTGAATCGCCAGAATACGTCGGTGTCTCAAGGGGTTTTGTCTTTCGTATGGTGCAAAAGACGGTACAAAAACAGGTACAAGGCCACAGGCAGCAAGGGGATACGGCCGCAGACGACCGTATGCCTCAGTTCATGTTCAAGAACCGGACCGGTACCGGGTACCTCTTCCGCCGTGGCGTCCCTAACGATATGCACCACATCATCGGCAAGTGAGAGTTCAGGGAAAAAGCTCAGCAGTGACTACCGAACTGCTTGCCGGGAACGAAGCCGCTTAGCGCACGAGTCAGCAGAGCGCATTGCTTCAGCCCGCAAAGGCCTGCAACGGCTCCGCCAAAACGGCTTCCATGTTTGGGACGGCCATGAAGTCACCAATGAGGTCGCGCCTGATGTCGCGCAGCCGTTCTAAGCTACCGTGTTTGCCACGACCAAAATCGCGACATTCAGCGGCGTGAAGCCGTCGCAGTGGGTCAACAACCTAGACTGGACTGGGCGGGGCACAGGAGGCTCATAGTTAGTCTGAGCGGCGCTTGAGGCAAGGGCTGGCTACAGACGATTGCAGCGCATTCCCGCAGGTCGTCCATCAACGCTGTACCTGAACGCTTACCGGCTCGCGGATAAACTCATCGGCACCGTGGATGAAGGAAAGCTCCTCCTTGCTTTCGTGCGCGCGCACTTGGCGGGTATCGGCGCTGTACAGGCGCTCCTCTTACGGTCCAAAAACTTCCGCCACGGTAGTCGGGGGTTCGCCGAAAAGAGAATAAGAGTATTAGAGAGCTGGCGAATCAACAATGGGAAGAAATGTTGTCCGTTAAGACATATGACGGGCTTATCGTGCTTCGCTTCGGACATTCATTGAGAGCGCGGTAACTGATTGGCAAGATATGGGTTCCCTACTACGCTGACAACAAACGTCCCATATCAGGACTTGAGGCCTCCATTTTGGACGCATGTCATCTCGTTTACTCGCGTAAGCTACCGCGTCCCTCCGATGCCCCTCACGGATACATAGCTTTTATTAAACGGATAGAAATACTCCGCGCCCGCGCTGAAAATAGTCGCCCTCGTTGACGCCCGGCACGCTACGGATTGTGACGACTAGGCTAGACGACGGCACCGTCAATCGCCAGCCTAGTCGTTCAGTTCGATGCTTTTCCTTTCCTACCCTTAGGCGAACGTGCGGGTGCGATGTCGTTGCTATCAAGGTTCAAGCTCTGCTGCCCCGTTACGTGACCACCTTCGAGCAGGTAGCGAGCCTTGTTTGCTAGCGCCACAAACTGCGCCAGCGCCGACTGTAGCTCTTTGCCGCGAGCACCGTCGTTGTGTAGCTTCACATCCGAATCCGGCGAAGAGCCGGCCGCCAGCCGAAATTGACAAGTCGCGCCGGGGATGGATTCGATTGAGATGACCCGTGGCAGGAGCTTCGGGAGCAAATTGAAGGCATCCGGCCCCTCGAAGGTGCTGGCCATCCATGAATACTCCAGCCAACTCAGGTCGAATCCGGTGGACTCCGTCCAGTCAAAGCGTGGCCTCACTTGACGTTCTATACCCTTGGCGGCTCTGAACCACCCTGCGTCCCACAACGACGGCCCTGCCAGCCCGGCAATTAACCCATACCACGCGAGAGCAGCAGGAAATCGCTTGCTCACGCGGTGCAGCAGGAATTCATGGGTTGTGCTCCGACCAACTAAAAATGCGGCAGCCGCGAGCAGGACCGAAGGTAATCCGTTGTCTGCACCGCGCGGTTCCGCATTTGTCAATTCCGTCGAAAGACGTTGGAAAGCAAGAACGCGTTCCTCGATGGAGTCGCTTGAGAGACCCGGAACGTCCCGCAGTCGTAAGGGGGACGGGAAGAGAGGCGCACGCGCGGATTTGTGCATAAACGATAATGCAGCGTCGAGGACCAAGTAAGCGGTCTCCTCAGCGGAGACAGGCGTTCCAAATTGCCCCCCCGCCATCGCCCAAATAGGCGTCAAATCGCTTACAGTAACCGAGCGCCGCACGAAGCGTCGGTCCGCTTCGACTTGCCGCAGCCGGTCAGCACAAGTCTTGGTCGCCTCGTCCGTTCCGTGTATGCAGGCAGCCCGCGCGATTGCCATTGAGAAGCATGCACTAGCACGCGATAGAGGGAGAGACGCCAATTCGACGTCGGTTTCACCCTGAGCCAAGGCTTCACCCAGAATGACAGACGACCAAATATCCTCGCGCGAATCCCGAACGTTGTCTTGCGCCCTCGCGAATATCTCCCAATCGCGACTCGATACTACCCGTGCGTACTGACTCAACGGCGACGTCTCGGGGGCATATGTTCTCAGCCACGAAAGCGTTTCGACAGCTGACTCATCCTTCAACACCAACAGAACGGGCGGATTGTAACCGGCTGTTATCCTTGAATCAGCATATCCGACTGCGACGTGAGAGTCCTTTATATTATAGGGCTCAATTGAAAATTGCCCCACGCTGCTTAAAGGCTGCTGCCCACCGAATAGAACCTCAGGAATAATGTCCCGTGGAAATATTTGCCAACGAATGGTGCGTTCACTCATGTTTAATCACCTGGCAGTAAATCTTCAAGGTCAAAGTGTGCGGGCTCAGAAAACGCGTTTTCGAGTGGCTTGTTTGTCTCGCCAGTGCGATATGCATTTAGTGCAGTTTTTGCCCGCGTTATTGCTGTGAACCCTAACCTCCGACGATTTAATGGATAGTCGGCGAGTTCTTCGGTGGCATACATATGCACCGCCCTAAATTCGGTTCCCTTTGCCCCATGAATGGTTAGAACATGGATGGGCCGCCCACCCATAAAAGTTGAATCAGCATCCACCCCGTGAACTGCAACCTTGTCCGCAAGGTCAGTTGCATTGAATTTCTCACGCAACTCGACCCGAGTCTCCTTTTTTCCACAAAATATTCCGATGGTATCGCCAGCAAAAGCATCAAGCTGAACACGTATAATTTCTAGCATCTTGTCGAACTGCTCATCCCTGCTTTTTAGGACGTGCATCTTTGCGCTCGATTCACCCTGCACTTTAGGGTTGTAGTTCGATGTCGCCTCAAGGTTGTTGGCACCGGACTCCGGTGGCATCAAGCGGTCGGCGACACGGGCGATACGCTGACCAATACGAAAATGGCGCTTCAGAGTATGTTGTTGCAAGCCCAGCTTTTCAGCAACTGCAAGACCATCCCGATTGTAAATTCCTTGCCGGCCGTCGCCACAAATGCACACGTTATCACTTAGACCCAAGAGAGCCTCGAGTTCGTCGGATGTCAAATCTTGCGCTTCATCCACAAATATGGCACTAAAAAGCTTGGGGGCCGGCAGTTTACCGTTCGCCTCTCTCACGAGGTCTAACACTTCGGCGCGCGCTTGGTCGTCAAAGTCAATATTCTTTTTTAATGCCGGCCGGCCCAAGTGCTGGAAAATATGGTCCATAGCCCAAGAGTGGTAAGTCTTTATTTGGTCGGGTGATATTAGGCCAGCGTCCCCAATGCCCGTTCGAATAAAATCGGCCAACGCCCGAGTATAAGTAACAATAAGGACATTCTTCTCACCAGTGCCCGCGAGAAACTCTGCGCGAAGCAACAAGAGATTCGTCTTGCCCGAGCCGGGCGGCCCAACTAGTGAATGTCTGCCATATGGAGGAAGCTTGATGAACGCCTTCTGGTCGTCGTCAAGCTCTTTTACTGACCTAAACCAACCTTTGTTCATTTTTTTTCTCCTTGGAGGTCAAGCAATCAGGTCTGCGTCGTGGAGCGTGTTTGTATCGCCTGCGCCCTCTAGTCGGTCAAGAGCGGTGGCAACCGCTTGCGCGACAGCACCAGCTGCCGATGCGCCGCCTTCTGCTTCATTTATCCCGATAGTCACTACGGCAACCAACCGCGAACTAGCATGAGCATCACCCGCAGCCTGAGCCGCTCGGACCAGCTTTGCCCGGACCGACACGTTTACAGTCCTTTCATACAGCTGCTGCTGCCAGTCAAAATGCAGCTCGCACTCAACTGTCCATTCCGCGTTTACGGTCGAAAGTAACAGAGCAACCTGCGCTTCTCCAGGAGCCGACGGTCGGAGCGTGAGGGGCATATCTGTTCCACACACCTGCAAGAGCTCTGTCCGCACCATTTCGCAATAGCGGCGAAAGAATTCGCCTCTATCGAACGCAAGCCGGGAAGCGTTTGCCGCACTCATCTGCCCGCCGACATTCACCTTGCCCTTCGCAAGCCTAGCGCGTAATTTGGCAAGGGGATCCTTAGTATCGCCCAAGTTAAAGTCCTCCCAGCCCACCAACTGCAGCCGGGATTCCAAATCCTTCACGAGGCAGCGAGACGCGAGCGATTTGAGATTTGCCAATCGGGCGGGATTTCCGTCAGCAAATACGGGCACCTTGGTAAGCACTGCTCGCGCGACAAGCCATCTATTTTCCAGGGTCATTTCGTACTGGAATAGAGGCTGTTTGGCTATGAGGTCATGGAGGACGGCGCCAAGCTGGTAGAAGTTCAAGCCCTTCCATAGCCTCGGCGACGGCGCATCCAGCCGAAAAAGGTATTCCGGCGAGCTGTATTGCGCTGTGGCAAGAAACGGTCGAGTACTCCCGTGGTCCGTTATAGCGCCATCCGGTGCGTCACTCTGCTCCACTTCTCGCGCTACTCCGAGGTCGAGAAGCTTGAGGCTGGTGAAATCCGCTGATACGTGGATATTTTCAGGCTTGATGTCACGGTGCACAATCCCGAGCCCGTCTAAAAACTTCACCGCATCGACAAGCTGACTGAATAAGGGGACGACTGCTTCATCAGGTACCGTACTGAGCACCGTCGTAAGCGGGGGGTAGTCCACGTATTCCATTTCGACAAAAGCCGTACCTTCCGCTTCGACGACCTCAAACGTCTGGATTAGCGAGGGGCAAGAATGCCCAATCAGCTTGCGTTGCACATCTAAACGCTTACGCTCGGCGGCACCAGTGGCTTCGTCAAAAAACTTCGGGTTGAAGCCCTTGAAAACTCGCAACCCTGCGGGCGAGGAGACCGAAAACACCGCAGCGGAACCTCCCGCAGTCAAGTACTTCGCTTCGCCGTATCCGGCCTTGGTCGCAAGGTATCGATTGAGCCGTTCCGTCACGTTTGCAATGGTGCTTTCGTCCAGCGCCGGCATGGCTGGTCCCCCGTAAAGATGTCTTTCAGTTTTTCGTTTGATGAGCTGCAGCAGCAGGAAGCGCCCCCGCGCATGATTATAGTCATGCTCAATTGTGGGAATCGGGCACTTCCCACGGCAAGGTGGACCGCAAGCGGAATGGCGCCTCATCGGCTCGGCAGCCTTGCTTTCATTCGCGGGGTTACATGGTACAAATTTCCACATTTGCGCAACTACAAACGAAGTACCGCAACAAGGTGTAACTCTTTGTTTTTTAATGTTTAATTTTCTGGCCCACCCTCTCTCCACCAAAGATTTTTTTGAGTCGGGAGCGCTGAGTCATCGGTGCGTTGGACGATTGTTCCACTCGGCTTACCCCATACCAAAAAGCGGACCGCATCGCGGTCCGCTTTTTTTTGGTTCATCGAGGAATACCGGGGAAGGCAGCGCGGATTTTGAGGAAGAAGTACTCCTCATCGCGATAGCCGTAAGCGCGCCGCTTGATGACCTTGATGGTGTTATTGATGCCTTCGACGACGCTGGTGTTCAGCGGGTGCCGGCACCGGGCCACAATGCCATGCCAGTAGCCGCTCAAGCGATGGGCGAACTGCTGTAACGGACCAATACCGCTTTGCTGCGCTTGCTCAAACCAGTTGTGCCATGCCCGCTGCGCCCATCCCGGGCGGCGGTAGAACCACAGCCGCTTGAGTTCGTCGCGCAGGATGTAGACCGTCATCAACGGTCGGTTCGCAGCCAACACCTCGTTCAGATGAATGGCCTGACCCTCGCTCAGATTGGCCCGATTGCGCAGCAGCAGCCAACGCGTCGACTTCAGAACGCGTCGGGCCGGCCTGTCGTGGCGTAGCCGATTGGCTTGATCGACCCGAACCCGATCAATGACCTCGCGTCCATATTTGGCCACGATATGGAACAAGTCATAGACGACTTCGGCCTGCGGGCAATGCTCGCGGATCTCGAGTTCATATGCCGTCGTCATGTCGATGGCAACCGCTTCAATCCGCTCTGCCGCGCCCGCTGGCAGTTGCTCGAAGAAGGCGCGCGCCGTCTCGCGTGAACGGCCCTTGCCAATCCACAGCACCTGCCGGCCGATCGGGTCCACGACGACCGTGGCGTAGCGGTGGCCCTTATGCAGCGCAAATTCGTCCATCGCCAGATAGCGGATGTTGGCCCAGTCCGGCTCCGTCACCGCCTCGCGCAAGCGCGCCTTGTCGATGGACTTGATCGTGTGCCACCCAAGCTCATAGAACGCGGCGACAGCGCGCACCGAGCAGTCGCGCAACAGTCGACCACAAGCCTCGGCCAGGCGCGCTGTCACGCGCTGATAGCGCCCGAGCCAATCCAGGCGCTCCAGCCGCGGGCCGCCACATTGATCACACCAGACACGCCGGCGCGGCACGTGTAGAACGACGCGATAGTCGAAAATCGGCAGGTCTCGTACCCGCCGAACGGTGGTCTCGTGTACCTGCTTGCAGCGCGCGCCGCATTCCTGGCAGTGCATGACCTTGCTGGTCGGCTTCAGATAAAGCAATAGCGTCCGACTGTCGCCTTCGGGCCAGACTACCCGCTCAAGACGGTATCCGGTCCAGCAACCCAGCGCCTGCAACGTCTTCCGATCCAGCATTCCCGCTCCTGACCCCTGAAATAACAGGCATCAAGCATACGAAAAACCGGAACCCTTCACGGAATTCTGCGAAGAACCTTTTTTTTGCACCCCGGAGCATGCCGCCCTCGGTTCCGTCGGCGCTCGGTTCTCCTACACCGCCGAGACCTGTGCCGAGGCCGCCTCACCCACCACCTCCGGCGGCGCCGTAACGATCGAGCGCAAGTCAGGCTCGGCCGGCTTGAGCCGGTCGAGATCCGGCTTCGGGCGCGACAAGCCGGGCATCGAAGCAAACGCCGATTCCATCGCCTGCGCGACGCCGAGCGTCAGCGCGTCGCCGCGGAAGGGGCCGGTAATCTGCAGGCCGAACGGCATGCCGGCCTCGTCGGTGCCGCACGGCAAGGCGATGCACGGATGGGTGGTCAGCGTCACGACATAGGTCAGCGCCAGCCAGCGGTAGTAGTTCTCCTGCTTCTGGCCGTCGACGACGTCCGCGTAGAGCTGGGTCCACGGGAATGGCGAGACCGGCGTGGTCGGCGACAGGATCACGTCGTAGTCGCGGAATGCCTGCTGGAAGCGCTGCAGGATGCGGGTCTGCTCGGCCTGCGCCCATGCGCTGTCGACCAGCGACATGCGCGCGCCGATCTCGTAGTTGGCGCGCGTATTGGGACCGAGGCTGTCGGGATCGCGTTCGTAGGTGTCGCGCAGCGAGGCAACGAAGCTCTCGGCGCGCAGCACGTCGAAGCAGCGATGCACATCGCCCAGGTCGAACGCGACCTCGTCGCAGGACTTGAACAGGTGCCGCATCGCGGCGATCCGTGCACGGAACACGCGGCGGATGTCGGGGTCGACGGCGCAGCTGCCGAAGTCCTCGGTCCAGCCGACCCGCAGTCCCGACAAGTCGACGCGCGCCGGCGTCAGCAACGCCAGCGGATCGACCGCATGGCTCAGTGGATCGCCTGCCGACTGGCCGGCCGATGCGGCAAGCTGCAGGCAGGCATCGGCGACCGTGCGGCCCATCGGGCCGACCACCGAGATCGGCGTCCATCCGAGCAGCTTGCGCGAGTTAGGCACCAGCCCCGGCGATGGGCGGAATCCCACCACGCCGCATTTGGCGGCGGGAATCCGCAGCGAGCCGCCGGTATCGGAGCCGGTGCAGACGGGCAGAAAGTCCGCCGCCAGCGCGGCAGCCGAGCCGCCCGACGAGCCGCCCGCGTTCAGGTTCGGATTGAACGGATTGCCGGTGGCCCCCCAGACGGCGTTGCGCGAATTCGCGCCGGCGCCCATCTCCGGAATATTGGTCTTGCCGACCACCACGGCCCCGGCCGCCCGAAGCCGCGCGACCAGCATGTTGTCCTGCGCGGGCACATTGCCGCGGTACAGCGGCGAGCCGTAGGTCGTCAGCACGCCGGCGGTCGCCTCCAGGTCCTTGACGCCGAGCGGCAGGCCATGCAGCAGGCCCAGCGACTCGCCGCGGATCACCGCCTGTTCGGCCGCCCTCGCCTCTTCGCGCGCGCGTTCGTAGCAGGTCGCGGTGATCGCGTTGATCAACGGGTTGTAGCGCTCGATCCGCGCGATGCAGGCGTCAAGCAACTCCACCGGCGAAATCTGGCGGGCGCCGATCAGGCGGCGCAGTTCGACGGCGGACAGCGAAGTCAGTGCGTTGTGGTCGGACATGGCGTATCAGTCGAGCTTGATATTGGCGCGCTGCGCGATGGCCCGCATCTGCGGAATTTCCTTCTCGATCATCGCGCTGACCTGCTTGCCCGACGCGAACGACGGCTCGATGCCGTTGTCGGCCAGCTTCTTGCGCGTGTCGGGATCGGCGATCGTATCGGCCAACGCCTTCTCGAGCTTGGCGTGGACCTCCGGCGGCAAGCCGCGCGGCGCGACCAGCGCGATCCACGTGCTGGCGTCCATGCCGGGATAGCCGCCCTCCGCGACGGTCGGCACATTGGGCAGCAGCGTCGAGCGTTTCGCCGTCGTCACCGCGATGGCCTTGACCTTGCCGGCGCGCACCTGCGGCAGCGCCGCGGCCACGGTGTCGATGCTGAACGGAATCTGGCCGCCGATCAGGTCGGTCATCGCAGGCGCGCTGCCCTTGTAGGGCACGTGCAGCAGCCTGGCGCCGGTCAGATTGAGCAATTGCTCGCCGGCGAAATGCGCGGTGGTGCCGGCACCGAACGAACCGTACGAGTACTTGCCGGGATCGTTCTTCGCCGCGGCCACAAACTCCTTCAGGTTGTTCACCGGCACATCGCGATTGGCCAGCAGGATCAGGCCGGTCACGCCGATCAGGCCGATCGGCTCGAAGTTCTTCTGCGGGTCGTACGGCAGCTTCGGATAGACCGCGGGATTGACCGTGAACGTCGTGCCGGAACTGGCCAGCAGCGTGTAGCCGTCCGGCGCAGCCTTGGCGACGTAGCTGGCGCCGACGACGGTACCGGCGCCAGCCCGGTTCTCGACCACGACGGTCTTGCCGAGCCGTTCGCCGAGCTTCTGCGCGACGATGCGCCCCACCACATCGGTCGCGCCGCCGGGCGGGAATGGCAGCACCAGCTGGATCGGCTTGGTCGGGAAGCTGTCCTGTGCCGAGGCTGCCGACGGCGCCATCGCGACGAGCGCCAGGCCGGTGGCGGCAAACAGGAAACGGACGGGTGAGGCGGAAGGACGCATGGGATGCTCTCTCGTAAGAATCCAAGGCGATGCCGGCGCCAGTGCGTCGGCTCGATGTCATCCTAATGTCAAACTTCGCATAGAATCGTCGCAATGTTTCGAACACTCGATTGCCGAAAAGGCAATCGTTCGTGCAATCCCCGAGCGGGTTTTCCCGAGGGCGCCCGGCCACGTTCTCATCGATATCCCATGTCCTATCGAGCCCTGCAGGAGACCGCGGTGCGCTACTTCCTCGAAGTGGTTCGCACCGGATCGGTCAAGGATGCGGCGATCAAGCTGAACGTCGCGCCGTCGGCCGTCAGCCGGCAGATCGCCAAGCTGGAAAGCGAGCTCGACACGCTGCTGTTCGACCGGCGCCCGCGCGGCCTCGTGCCCAATGCGGCAGGCGAATTGCTGGCCGCGTTCGCCAAGCGTTCGCAGCAGGACATCGAACGCGTGGCCGGCGATATCCAGGCGCTGCGTGGGCTGCGTGTCGGGCGCGTGCGGCTCGCGGCGGTCGAGGGCATCGCCCATGAATTCCTGCCGAACCTTGCCGCCAGCTTTCGCGAGACCCATGCGGGCATTCACTTCGAGCTCGAGGTCTGCCCGCAGGGCGAAATCGCACGGCGGATTCGCGACGGGGAAGCGGATATCGGCATTACGCTGGCGTGGCTGCCCGAGCCGGAGATCCACGTGGAGCTGCGGCACCCGGCACCGGTGCTGGCGGTGATGGCGCCCGACCATCCGCTCGCGCGCCATCGCCAACTGTCGCTGGCGCAGGTCGCGACCTACCCGCTGGCGCTGCCGCCCAAGGACAGCTCGGTGCGGCAATTGCTCGACGCCGGCTGCAGCCGGCAGGGTCTGCGCTACCAGACGGTGTTCTCGAGCAACCAGCTCGATTCGCTGGTCAGCTTCGCGGCGGCCGGGGGCGGAGCGATCTGCTTCTACGGCGAGGTGTCGATCCGCGGCAGGCTGAAGGCGGGCACCATCGCCGCGGTCCCGCTGCGCGATCGCGAGATGAACGAGCGGCAGATCGAGGTGCAGACGCTGGCCAACCGCAAGCTGCCGCCCGCGGCGCGCGCCTTCGTCGAGCATCTGCGGCAGGGCCTGATCGAGCTTCCGCAATCGTGATTGCCGAAAACGCAATCGGCCATTCGCAATATTGCGTGCATCGCATGACCTTACCGAGGCGGGGCGCGGCGAAAATCCCGACTTGATCCACCCTTCCACGTTCCGCACGAGTTGCTGCCTTCATGTCACAGGAAATCTTCGTTCTCGGCGCCGGCATGGTCGGTGTCAGCACCGCACTGGCCCTGCGCCATCGCGGGCACCAGGTCGTTCTTGTCGATCGCGCCGCGCCGGGCACCGAGACCTCCTATGGCAACGCAGGCTTCATCCAGCGCGAGGCGGTGCAGCCGTATGCGTTCCCGCGCGACTGGAAGACGATCGTTCGCGTGATCGCCCGCCAGGGCAACGACGTGCACTACCACCCCGGCGCGATGCTGCGCCTGCTGCCGGTGCTGGCCCGTTACTGGCGCGAATCGGCCCCGGACCGCTACACCGGCACGATCGCCGCCTATGCGGCGCTGGTCAGGCATTGCGTCAGCGAACACGAAAAGCTGATCGCGGCCGCGGGTGCGGAGGACCTGGTCAGCAAGGCGGGTTGGCTCGAGGCCTACCGCAGCCCGCGCGCCTTCGATGACACGGTGCGGGCCGCGACGACGGTGGCGCGCGAGCACGGACTCGATTGCGCGGTCCTCGATGGTGCCGCGCTGCGGGCCGCCGAGCCGGCGCTGCATGGCGGCCTGGCGGGCGCGATCCATTGGCGCGACCCGTGGACCGTCAGCGATCCGGGCGAACTGGTGCAGCGCTATGCCGCGCTGTTCGAACGGCAGGGCGGCATCGTCCGCCGCGGCGACGCCACGACGCTGCAGCCCGATGGCAGCGGCTGGCGCGTGATCACTGAAGCCGGCCCGCTGTCGGCCGCTCACGCCGTCATTGCGTTGGGTCCGTGGGCGTCGACGCTGACGCGGCCGCTCGGGTATCGCCTGCCGCTGTTCATCAAGCGGGGCTACCACCGCCACTACGCGAGCGAGCGCATGCCGTCGCTGCCGCTGCTCGATGCGGAGCGCGGCTTCGTGCTGGCGCCGATGCGGCGCGGTCTTCGCGTGACCACGGGCGCCGAATTCGCTCACCACGATGCACCGCCGACGCCGGTGCAATTGGCGGCGGCCGAGCGCTACGCGCGCGAGCTGGTCGATCTCGGCGCGCCCGTCGAAGCGCAGCCGTGGATGGGCGCGCGGCCCTGCGTCGCCGATATGCGGCCCGTGATAGGACGCGCGCCGCGCCACCGCGGGCTGTGGTTCCATTTCGGCCATGCGCATCAGGGCTTCACGCTCGGCCCTGCCACCGCGCGGCTGCTTGCCGAACTGATCGACGGCGAGACACCGTACGTCGACCCGCGGCCCTACGATCCGGTGCGATTCGAATAGCGCCCAGGGAAGGCTCGAACAAGGTTCGAGCCACGCCTGCAAAGGCGCGATGTTGGGATGCCCGGGCCAGCCCCCGGCGGCCCGATGTCATGCAAAATCCGATGGCAGCCACGGCGAGCGACGCGTCGGCGACGCTCGCCCCAACCTGTCGGAGGTCGCATGCATCTCGAAGGCTCCTGCCACTGTGGCGCGGTCCGCTTCAGCGTGGAATCGCCCTGGCCCTACCCCTATCTGCATTGCTACTGCTCGATTTGCCGCAAGACCGCTGGCGCCGGCGGCTATGCGGCCAATATCGGCGCACTGGGCGACACCCTGCGCGTACGGGGCCGTCGGCACATCGGCATCTATCACGCCGTGATGCGCGAGCCCGGCAAGCGCGCCAGGCGTTCGCCGATGGAGCGTCATTTCTGCACGAAATGCGGCACGGCATTGTGGATACGCAGCCCCGACGAGCCCGAGCGGGTCTATCCCCATGCTGCCGCCATCGACACGCCGCTGCCGCGTCCGCCGGAAATTGTCGACGCGGAGCTCGACTCCGCGGCGTCGTGGGTCGACGTCCCAAGCGGCAAGGGACACGTGCACTGCGCGCAGTGGCCCGAGGAAACACTGGCGCAATGGCATCGGCGGCACGGCCTGGAGCAGCGCTGAGCGGGCCCGGGACCGGTCCGGGAGTGGGATCCGCAGCGGGACGGCTTGCGCACCGCTGCTATTCTTGGCGCTCCGTCAATACCCGACACTATCCGGACACTATCCGCCACCGCGCCATCCCATGCACTGGATCTACCTGGCCATCGCCATCGTCGCCGAAGTCATCGCCACCACCGCACTGAAGGCCGCCGCCGGCTTTACCCGTCCGCTGCCGTCACTGGTCGTCGTCACCGGCTATGCGATTGCCTTCTTCTGCCTGTCGCTGACGCTGCGCCACGTGCCCATCGGCATCGCCTATGCGATCTGGTCGGGCGTCGGCATCGTGCTGGTGTCGGTGGCGGCGTGGCTGCTGTTCGGCCAGCGGCTCGATCTGCCGGCCCTGCTCGGCATCGCGCTGATCATGGCCGGCGTGCTGGTGATCAACCTGTGGTCGAAGTCGGTCACGCATTGAATCGGCGACGCCGCACCCTCCCCCTCCCGGCACCCTACCGACACCCTACCAACTGCAAACAAATGTAAGCGCCTTGAAAAGTGCACCGGAAGCTTCCACCATTTG
This sequence comes from Cupriavidus gilardii, assembly GCF_013347325.1. Classification (NCBI taxonomy): domain Bacteria; kingdom Pseudomonadati; phylum Pseudomonadota; class Betaproteobacteria; order Burkholderiales; family Burkholderiaceae; genus Cupriavidus; species Cupriavidus gilardii. The sequence continues at coordinate 2,084,824 of NZ_CP054626.1, forward strand.
TAAGAAATGCAGTACGCTAATAACAATCGATTAAGACATTACGCAATATCGATATAAACAAAACTAAAGTCAGACAACTGGCAATCGGTAATTCGGCGACGCCGCGCATTCCATTGCGGCGGCACACGGTCGAATTCCGGCGCCAATATTGACCGAAGAATTCCGGGGGGGCATCCGGGCACAGCCCATGCCAATTGATGGATATTCCATTGCCATGGAATATCTAGGGTCATTGTCGCGGTCTGTCGTCATCGCCGGTTCAGCCTACCCGATTTGCCGCGGTGTTTTGCCGCGGCCCTCTGTGGGATCGCCTGTAGCGTTCGCCAGCCCGGCGTGCGCTCGTTTTTTTCGCAGGACAGAACTGGCGTATGGCTCAAACCCGCATTGGAACGGACGCGATCGTCGCGTCCAGCGTCGCGCAGGCGCAGGATTGGCTCGGCCGCCACTATCCCGGCATCACGATCGAGGCCGATGGCGGCGAGCCCAGGCTGGAAATCCAGATCGACTATCTCGACGGCATGGCCGTGCATACGCTGGCCACGGACACCCCGCTGTGCCTGCGGCTGCCTTGCCAGCACGACGGCTATCTGCTGTACACGCAGGCCGATGGCCAGCTCTCCCTTGCCACCGAGCAGGACGGGCTGCGGCCCTTGCCGGCCGGCACCGCCGTTGCCGACGCCAGGCGGGTCACTGCATGGGGCTTCGGCCCGGGCCGCTACGAAGCCATCCTGATCGATGCGGCCAGCGTGCACGGCCGGCTGTCGCAGTCGATCGAACGGCCGGTGATGCACCGCGTCAAATTCGCCCCGCCGGAGGGTAGCGTGCCGTCCGGCGTGCGTTTCGCCGGTGAACTGGTGCGCGCGGCGGGGCGCTATTCGAAGGCGGACGGCGGCCCGCAGGCGATCGCCCCGGACATCGTGCAAAGCCTGCAGGACGCCGTGATCTTCGCGATGCTCAAGGAGATCCCGCACAACTATTCGGTGTACCTGGCGCGCCGCCATGCCGGCCCGTCCCCGCGGCATGTGCGCCGGGCGATCGAGTACATCCACGCCAACGCCAGGGCGGCGCTCGGGCTGGCGGACATCGCGCTGGCGGCCCGCGTCAGCATCCGTACGCTGCAGGCCGGCTTTGCCAGGTTCAAGGGCTTCACGCCGATGGGCTATGTCAAGCGGGTGCGGCTGGAGGGTGTCCATGCGGACCTGCGTACCGCCGGCGCGGAACAGTCGATCGCCGAGATCGCCCGGCGCTGGGGCTTCAGCCACCTGGGGCAATTCGCGCGGGATTACCGCATGGCCTTCGGCGAAACCCCTTCCCAGACACGCCGGGGCGATTGACGGCACCGCCGGCGGAAATTGTCGGCAACCAGATAAATATCGCTTAAATCAGATTTAATTGAATCGGGAATTTAATACCCCTGCGCCTACCGGCGTAGGGGTATTTTTTCTCGCAAATACCCCGCCACGGTTAATGCCTCTTCCGCGCTTCATTATCAAAAAAACGCAGGCCATATCAATCGCACGCACTATATCGCTTGCCGCACAGACGAAGACATACCGCCACTTGGGAATCACTTATACGCTCCACTTCCAATAGTGCGCAGTCGTTTCGATCGACCCAAGGAGACAGGCATGGCTTCGTCAGCTGTTCTGCAAAACCACATCGATGTCGCGGTGCCCGCGGGGACCAGCACCGTCGCGGCACCGGAGGGCGCCGCCAATTTCCTGGTCGCCGGCAACAAGGACAACGTCGCCAACTATGCGCGCGAGGGCAACGACCTGCTGATCGAGTTCAAGGATGGGCAGACGTTGCGCATCCAGGGCTTCTTCGCCAATGGCGTCAACTTCAACAACCTGGTGTTCGTCGAGGGCGATTCGCGCTGGCTCGCCACCTTCGACCAGGCGCTGATGGCGAGCGGCGACAACGTCCTCGAATCGGCGGTGGTCTACGAGCCGATTGCGGACGGCAGCGCGGCGCTGCTCGGCATCCTGGGCCTGGCGGCCGGTGCCGGCGTCATCGCCGCAGCGGCGGGCGGCGGCGGTGGTGGTGGCGGCGGTGACAGTCGCGCGGCGCCCGCAAGGCCGACGGTCAGCCTGTTGGACGATCAGGCCCCGGGCACGGGAACGATCGCCAACGGCAGCGCCACCAACGACGCCACGCCGACGCTGCAGGGCACCGGCGCCGTACCGAACGGCCGCATCCAGATCTCGATCGACGGCCAGCCGCCGGTGACCGTCAACGCCGACGCCAGCGGCAACTGGAGCTACACGCCGCCCGCGCTGCCCTCCGGCCAGCATCGGATCGTCGTCACGCAGAGCGGCAGCGATGGCAAGACCAGCGAGCCCACGGTGATCGACGTGGCGATCGACACCACGGCGCCCGCCACGCCGACGCTCAATCCCAGCAATGGCGCGACCCTGAGCGGTACCGCCGAGGCCGGCAGCACGGTCGGCATCGACCTGAACGGCGACGGCGCGCCCGATGCCACGGTCATCGCCGACGGCAACGGCAACTGGACCTATACCCCGACCTCGCCGCTGCCGGACGGCACCACCGTGACCGTGGTCGCGACCGACCCGGCAGGCAATACCAGCGAGCCGGCGACGACGACGGTCGACGGCCAGCCGCCGGCCACCCCGACCGTCAATCCGACCAACGGCACCACGCTGAGCGGTACCGCGGAAGCAGGCAGCACCGTCGGCATCGACCTGAACGGCGACGGCGCACCGGACGCCACCGTCACCGCCGACGGCGGCGGCAACTGGACATACACGCCGACCTCGCCGCTGCCCGACGGCACCACGGTCACCGTCACCGCGACCGACCCCGCAGGCAATACCAGCGGCCCCGCGACGACGACCGTCGACGCCGCCGCTCCCGCCGCGCCGGCGATTTCCGGCGTCACCGACGACACCGATCCGGTCAGCGGCCCGCTGACCTCGGGCGGCAGCACCAACGACACCACGCCGACGATCGCCGGTACCGCGGAAGCGAACAGCACCGTGCAGATCTTCAACGGCACCACGCTGCTGGGCACCGTCGTTGCCGACGGCAGCGGCAACTGGACCTTCTCGCCGACCACGCCGCTGGCCGACGGCACCTATTCGCTGACGGCGACCGCCACCGACGCGGTGGGCAATGTCAGCGGCCCCGGCACCGCCTTCGTCATCACCGTCGATACCGCCGCCCCTGCCGCCCCGGCCATCACCCAGGCCACCGGCACCACGCTGGCCGGCACGGCCGAAGCCGGCAGCATCATCGCGATCGATCTGAACGGCGACGGCGCACCGGACGCCACCGTCACCGCCGACGGCGGCGGCAACTGGACCTACACGCCTGCCACGCCGCTGGCCGACGGCACCACGGTCAGCGTCACCGCGGCCGACGCCGCCGGCAACAGCAGCGGGCCGGTTACCGCGACCATCGATTCCATGGCGCCGACCGCACCGGCCATCGCCGGCGTCACCGACGACATGGACCCGGTCAGCGGCCCGGTGACCTCGGAGGGCAGCACCAACGACGCGACGCCGACGATCGCCGGTACCGCGGAAGCGAACAGCACCGTGCAGATCTTCAACGGCACCACGCTGCTGGGTACCGTCGTCGCCGACGGCAGCGGCAACTGGACCTTTACGCCGACCACGCCGCTGGCCGACGGCAGCTATTCGCTGACGGCCACCGCCACCGATGCCGCCGGCAACACCAGCCCGGCCAGTACTGCCTTCGACCTGACGATCGATACCGCGCCGCCGGCAGTCCCGGTCATCGTCCAGGCCAACGGCAACACGATCGCGGGCACCGCGGACGCGAACAGCACGATCGCGATCGATACCAACGGTGACGGCACGCCGGACGCCACGGTCACCGCCGACGGCGCCGGCAACTGGACCTATACGCCGGCCACCCCGCTGGCCGACGGCGCGACGGTCACCGTCACCGCGACCGATCCCGCCGGCAATGCCAGCGCGCCGGCCACCGCTACGGTCGACGCCGCCGCTCCCGCCGCGCCGACGATCGCGCCGACCAACGGCACGGTGCTCCAGGGCACCGCCGAGGCCGACAGCACCGTCAATATCGACACCAACGGCGACGGCACCGCCGACACCACGGTGACCGCCGACGGCGCCGGCAATTGGACCTATACGCCGAGCACGCCGCTGCCCGACGGCACGGTCGTCAGCGTCACGGCGACCGATGCCGCCGGCAACGTCAGCCCGCCGGCCACCGCGACGGTCGATGCAGCCGCGCCGGCCGCACCGGCCATCGCCACGGTCGTCGATGACGCCGATCCGGTGTCGGCGCCGCTGACCTCCGGCGACAGCACCAACGACACCACGCCGACGATTTCCGGCACCGCCGAGGCGAACAGCACGGTGCAGATCTTCAGCGGCAGCACGTTGCTTGGCACGGCGAGCGCCGATGGCAGCGGCAACTGGACCTTCTCGCCGACCACGCCGCTGGCCGACGGGCCCTACTCGCTGACCGTCACGGCGACCGACGCCGCCGGCAACACCAGTCCTGCCAGCGCCGCGTTCGACTTCACCGTCGACACGGCCCCGCCGAGCACGCCCGTCATCACCCAGGCCAATAGCGGCACGATTGCCGGCACCGCCGAGGCCAACAGCACCGTCGCCATCGACACCAATGGCGACGGCACGCCGGATGTCACCGTGACGGCCGATGCCAGCGGCAACTGGACCCATGCGCCGACGACGCCGATCGCCGACGGCACGACGATCAGCGTGACGGCAGCCGACGCCGCCGGCAACGTCAGCGCGCCCGCCACGATCGCGATCGATTCCGTGGCACCGGCCGCGCCGACGATCGCGCCGACCAACGGCACACTGCTGCAAGGCACGGCCGAGGCCAACGGCACGGTCAATATCGACACCGACGGCGACGGCACGCCGGACGCCACGGTGACCGCCGACGGCGCCGGCAACTGGACCTATTCGCCGGCCACGCCGCTGGCCGATGGCACGGTCGTCAATGTCACGGCGACCGACGCCGCCGGCAACATCAGCCCGCCGGCCAGCGCCACCGTCGACGCGGTGGCGCCGGGCACGCCGACGATCCAGCCGACCGATGGCACGCTGCTGCAGGGCACCGCGGACGCGAACAGCACGGTCGATATCGACACCAATGGCGACGGCACGCCGGACGCCACGGTCACCGCCGACGGCACCGGCAACTGGACCTACACGCCGGCCACGCCGCTGGCCGATGGTACGGTCGTCAACGTCACCGCCCGCGACGCGGCCGGCAACGTCAGTGCACCGGCCACCGCCACGGTCGACGCGCTGCCGCCGGCCGCACCGACCATCGAGCCGACCAACGGCACGGTGCTCGCGGGGACGGCCGAAGCCAATAGCACGGTCGAGATCGACACCAATGGCGACGGCACGCCGGACGCCACGGTCACCGCCGACGGCGCCGGCAACTGGAGCCACACCCCCGCCACGCCGCTGCCCGACGGCACCGTCGTCAGCGTCACCGCGACCGATGCCACTGGCAATACCAGCGCGCCGGCCACGGCGACCGTCGATGCGCTGCCGCCGGCCGCGCCCGTCATTGCGCCCACCAACGGCACGGTGATCGCAGGCACCGCGGAAGCGAACAGCACGATCGAGATCGACACCAATGGCGATGGCACGCCCGAGGCGACCGTCACCGCCGACGGCGCCGGCAACTGGAGCTATACCCCGGCCACGCCGCTGCCCGATGGCACCGTGGTCAGCGCCACTGCCACCGATGCCGCGGGCAACACCGGTGCCCCGGGCAGCGCGACCGTCGACGCCGTGGTGCCGGCCGTCCCGGCGATCGCCAGCGTCACCGACGACGTCGATCCGGTCAGCGGCGCGCTGACGTCGGGGGACACCACCAACGACGGCACGCCGACCATCGCAGGCACGGCCGAGGCGAACAGCACGGTGCGCATCTTCAACGGCACCACGCTGATCGGCACGACAACCGCCGACGGCACCGGCAACTGGTCGTTCACGCCGACCGCGCCGCTGGCCGACGGCGCGTACGCGCTGACCGTGACCGCGACCGATGCGGCCGGCAATGCCAGCCCCGCCAGCGCGGCCTTCAACCTGACCGTCGATACCGCGGCGCCCGCCGCCACGGTGGCGATCACCGGCGTCACCGACGACACCGGCACGGCGGGGGACTGGATCACCGGCGATACCACGCCGACATTCTCCGGCACGCTCAGCGCCCCGCTGGCCGCCGGCGACCGGGTCGAGGTCAGCTACGACGGCGGCAATACCTGGACGCAGGCGACCGTCAACGGCACCAGCTGGTCGTGGGCCGCGGCCAATCACCAGTTCGCCGACGGCAACCACTCGGTGACGGTGCGCGTGATCGACGCCGCCGGCAACCTCGGCACCACCGACACCCAGGCCTTCACGATCTCGACGAACGTCGCGCCGGAAGTGTCGGCGCAGGAATCGGGCGGGCTGCTGGGCATCGTCGACGCCAACGTGCTGGGGCTGATCGACCTGAGTTCCCAGCAGGTGTTCGGCGCGAGCGACTACAACAACAACATCCAGCAGGTGGTGCTGCGCTACGGCGGCCTGCTCGGCCTGCCGCTGCAGCGCCTCGGATACAACGCCGACCTTGCCGCGGAGCTGGGCATCAACGTGGTCCCGCTGCACGACCCGGGCATTCTCGGCGTGATCGCGGCATCGTCGACGCTGACGATCACGTCGGTCGGCGGCGGACCGATCGATACGCTGCGGCTCAACGAGCTGCTCGGCTCGGTGACGATCGAAGGCGGCCTGCTGGGCGTCAGCCTGGACGTGCTGTCGAACTTCACGATCACCGCGACCGACACCACCGGGCTGACCGATACGGCCAACGCGACCCAGCTCGCCAGCGCCGAGGTACTCGCCGGCCTGCTGGGCTCGAGCCAGTCGAGCGCGATCATCGAAGGCACCGCCTCCGCGGACACCGTCGATGGCACCAGCGGCAGCGATCGCCTGTACGGCTACGCCGGCGACGACACGCTGAACGGCGGCGACGGCAACGACCTGCTGCGCGGCGGCGCGGGCAACGACACGCTCAACGGCGGCAACGGCAACGACCTGCTGATCGGCGGCGCCGGCAACGACACGATGACGGGCGGCGCCGGCGGGGACGTGTTCCTGTACGAGGTCACCGCCAACGACGGCACCGGCGGCAACGGCAGCGACGTCATCACCGACTTCACGGTAGGGACGGCGCCGGGACAGGCCGGCTCCGACGTGATCGACCTGTCGAGCCTGCTGGTCGGCTACACCGCGGACGGCGATGGCCCGGCGCACTACGTCAACGGCGCGGCGACCATCGACGCAGGCGACAACATCGGCGACTTCCTCAGCGTGACCAACGACGGCGCCAATACGGTCATCAGCATCGACCGCGACGGCGGCGGCACCGCCTTCAGCTCCGAGACGCTGATCACGCTGAACAACGTCAACACCGATCTGGAGACGCTGCTGGCCAATCGTCAGGTTCTGGTCTGAGCGAGGCGGGCGGCGGTTTCCCCGTTCCGCCGCCCGCTTCGCCAGACGCTTTCTCACCAGGTGCTCACCACGTCCCCACCCCGTTCTCGCGCCCTGTTCCACGTCGACGAGGAGACCCGCCCCCACCGCATCGATCCACCCTGCAATACCCCGTCGGCCGCGACGCTGCCTCGCGACCGATGCGTGGCCACATGTCAAAAGCCTTCACCGCGGACCGTGGTGATTTCGTGAAACCGACATCGTTGAGATCCATCGTGGCCCTCCTTGCCAACGGAGCGCGGACCCGGCAGCGCCCGCTCCTTTCCCGGCTTCCCGCCGGGTACACGCTGCGAACCGCGCCCCCGCCGGCGACGCTGTCCGTGCTTGCCGCGCTGGCCGTGCTGGCGATGCCCTGCCCCGGACCGGCATCGGCCGCGCCCTATACCGTTGCCGCTGCCGCCTCCGCTTCCGCCGCGACGGCCCCGGCGAGCCCGGACCGCATGCCAGGCCCCTCGACACCGCAACGCATTGCCCTCGACGGCCTGACACTGCGCAACGCGGTCGGCATCGCGATTGCGCGCCATCCCGACATCAGCCGTGCGAACGCGGTGGTCACGCAGAACCTGTCCGAAATCTCGGTCGCCAAGGCCGCCTGGTACCCGAAGATCGAATACGGCGTGCAGCCCGGCTATGGCGGCAGCTTCGGCAGCGGCGGCAACGACCTCGGCTCGCGCGCCTCGGTCGGCGCGAGCCAGTTGCTCTACGACTTCGGCCGCACGCGCAGCAAGATCTCGGCCGCCGACGCCAACCTCGGCAAGAGCCAGCATCAGCTCGCCGATACCGTCGAGACCGTGGCGGCCAATACCGCCGACACCTTCGTCGAACTGGCCGCCAGCCAGGCCGTGATCGCGGCCGCGCAGCGCCAGGTCGAATCGATGAACGAGACGCGCGCGCGCATCGGCGAGCGCGTGCGTGCGGGGCTGTCGGTGTCGTCGGACCGGGACCTGGCGGAGGTGGCCACGCTGCGCGCCAGCGCCGAGGTGCTGAAGGCGCGCAACCGCTTCGACGTCGCCGCCACCAGGCTGGCCGAGCTGATCGGCGCGCGTCCGCGGCAGGTGGCCGACCTGGCCAATACCGGCGGCGTGATCGAGCGGATCACGCGCGATGGCGGCGGCGGACGCGACGACCAGATCGACGACACGCCGTCGGTGCTGGCCGCGCGCGCCGCGGTCGATGCCGCGGCGGCCAACGTCGACCTGGCGAAGGCGGAGCGCTATCCGTCGGTCAGCGTCGGCGTCAGCCGGTCGCTGTCGACCGGACGCGCCAATGCCAACGACGATACCTGGGTCGGCCTGTCGATCCGCGGCGACTTTTCGCTGGGCCGGCTCGCCCAGCACCGCATCGCCGCCGCGCAGGCGCAGGAGCGCGCCGCCGCCGATGCACTGGAGAACCAGCGGCTGCGCACGCGCACGGCGCTGTATGCAGCGCAGACCGAGGCGGAGGGCGCGGCCGCGCGGCTGGCCAGCTACCGCAACGTGATCGAGCTGTCGCGCTCGTCGCGCAATCTGTACTGGCAGGAATACATGCTGAACAAGCGCTCGCTGACCGAGGTGATCACGCGCGACCGCGAGATCTTCCTCGCCGAGGAAGAATGGATCAACGCCATGGCCGACGGCATCCGCGCCCGCATCAAGGCGTATGCCGCGGTCGGCAAGTTCGTGGAGCTGCTGCGGCAGCAGGAAGGCGCACGCGATGAATGACCCCACCCCGTTGAGCGCGCTGGCTCAGGCGGCGCAGACGTCCCCTTCGTCCCCCTCATCTCCCACATCCCCGCCATCCCCGCCATCCCCGACGCCATCGCCCCGGCAGGCCGACGCCGAGGCAGAGGCCTCGCTGCAACCGTGGATCGACGCGATGCTGCTCGCCGCGCGGCAACTGAACGCGCCGGCCTCGCCCGAGCAGCTGCGCAATGCCGCGGCGTGGGCCGCGCGCGGCCAACCGCAGCGCGAGGCCGCCGTCGTCGAGCTGGCCGCCTCGGCTGGCCTGTCGGCGCAATTCGTCGACCTGCCGCCGGCATCGCTGTCGCCGGTGATGCTGCCAGTGCTGGTGCCGCTGGGCCAGGGCACCACCCAGACGGTCGGCATGGTGATCGCCGTGGTCAATGGCGTGGCGACCCTGCTGCTGCCGATGGACGGCAAACCGGTCGAGCGCAGCCTGACGCTGGACGCGCTGGCCCGGGAAGCGAGCGGCCGCCCGCTGCTGGTGCAGGCGCGCGCCGCGCGCCGCGGCGACCGGCTCGACGCCTATCTGCGCGCGGCGCCGGACTCGTGGCTGACCGGCATCTTCACCGCGCACTGGCGCACGATGCTCGACCTCGGCCTGGGCTCGCTGTTCGGCAACCTGCTGGCGGTCGGCACCTCGCTGTTCGCGATGCAGGTGTGGGACCGCGTGGTGCCGGCGCGCTCGCTGCATACGCTGTGGGTGCTGGCCTCGGGCGTGGCGCTCGCGCTGGCGCTGGAGCTGCTGATCCGCACCGCGCGCGTCTCGATCACCGACCATTTCGGCAAGCGCGTCGACATCAAGCTGTCGGCGATGTTCTTCGCCCGCGTGCTCGATATCCGCAACGATGCGCGGCCGCGCTCGCCCGGCACGCTGATCGCGCAGCTGCGCGACCTCGAACAGCTGCGCGAACTGCTGACCTCGAGCACGCTGGGCGTGCTGATCGACCTGCCCTTCGTCGCCGCCTTCCTGTTCATCATCTGGGTGCTGGGCGGCTGGCTGGTGGCGATTCCGCTGGCCGCGATTCCGCTGCTGATCCTGCCGGGGCTGCTGGCGCAGATTCCGCTGGCCCGGCTGTCGCGCGAAGGGATGGCCGAGGCCGCGCTGCGCAACGCGATCCTGATGGAGTCGATCTACCGGGCCGAGGACATCAAGTCGCTGCAGGCCGAGCCGCGCTTCCGCGGGCTGTGGGACCACGCCAACCACGTCAACGGCGAGATCGGATTGAAGCAGCGCTTTATCGCCGGGCTGCTGGTCAACGTGTCGCAGACGGTGCAGCAGGTCGCCTATGTCGGCGTGGTGATCGCCGGCGTCTACGGCATCCTGGACGGCAACCTGTCGTTCGGCGCGGTGCTGGCCTGCTCGATCCTGACCAGCCGCACCATCGCGCCGCTGGCGCAGATCCCCGCGGTGCTGGGCCGCATCCAGAACGCGCGCGTCGGCAAGAAGGCGCTGGACGAGCTGCTGCGGCTGCCGGTGGACCACGATCCCGACAAGGACGCCTATCACAAGCCGCTGGTGCGGGGCGGCTATCGCTTCGAGAACGTGGCCTTCGGCTTCGACCCGCAGGAAAAGCCGGTGCTGACGATTCCGCAGCTGCGCATCGTGCCGGGCGAGCGCATCGCGATCCTCGGGCGCGTCGGCGCCGGCAAGTCGACGCTGCTGCGGCTCGCCGGCGGCCTGGCCGCGCCGACGCACGGACGCATCGTGCTCGACGACACGCCGATGGCATTGATCGACGTCGCCGACATCCGCCGCGACATCGGCTGCGTGCTGCAGGAATCGAGCCCCTTCTACGGCACGCTGCGCGAGAACCTGCTGATCGCCAATCCGCTGGCGAGCGACGAGCAGCTGCTGCGCGCGCTGCGGCTCGCCTGCGCCGACCAGCTGCTGCTGAACCAGCCGCATGGGCTGGACCTGCGCATCCGCGAGAACGGCATCGGCCTGTCCGGCGGCCAGAAGCAGGTGCTGGTGCTGGCCCGCACCTTCCTGCGCGACCCGCAGGTGCTGCTGCTGGACGAGCCGACCGCTTCGCTGGACGAGGGCACCGAGCTCGCGGTGATCGAACGGATGCGGCAATGGATGGGCCGGCGCACGCTGATCGTGGCGACGCATCGCTATCCGGTGCTGTCGCTGGTCGACCGGATCATCGTGGTCGAGCGCGGGCGCATCGTGCGCGACGGGCCGAAGGACGAGGTGCTGGCCCAGCTCAAGCGCACGGCGCCGCCACGGCCGGCGGCATCGGCACAACCGCCGACGCAACCATCCGCGCAACCATCGTCGCCGGCGCCCGCCCAGACGGCCCCGGCCGCGGAGTAGCCCCATGGACAAGATCCCGATGCGTGCACGATTCGAAGACGGCGCCGGCGGCGCGCGCCTGCTGCTGTGGCTGGGCATCGGCGCGATCGCCGCCTTCCTGCTGTGGTCGGCCTTCGCCAGCCTGGACGAAGTGGCGGTCGGCGAAGGCAAGGTCACGCCCGCCTCCAAGGGCCAGATCATCCAGAGCCTGGAGGGCGGCATCCTGGCCGAACTGGCGGTGCGCGAGGGCGATGTGGTCGAGGCCGGCCAGCAGCTGGCCACGCTCGACCCGGTGCAGGCCCGCTCGTCGATGGAGGAGACGCTGGAGCGGATCGCCGCGCTGCAGGCGCGCGCCGCGCGGCTGCACGCCGAGATGAACGACGCCGAGTCGGTCAACTTCCCCGCCGAGCTGGCGCGCGACACCGCGGTGGTCGAGCGCGAGCGGCAGCTGTTCGTCGCCAACCGCCGGGCCTTCCGCGAAAATCTCGCCAATCTGCGCCAGCAGCTGCGCCTGGCCGAGCAGGAGCTGCAGATCGCGCTGCCGCTGCTGCGCACCGGCGCCACCAACGAGGTCGAGATCCTGCGGCTGCGGCAGAAGGTGGCCGAGTTCGCCACCAAGCTGGACTCGACGCAGAGCGAGTACTACGTCGCGCTCAAGGCCGATTACGCCAAGACGATGGCGGACCTGGGCCCGCTGCTGAAGGTGCGCGAGGGACGCGCGGACCAGCTGCGCCGCACCGCGATCACGTCGCCGGCGCGCGGCATCGTCAAGGACATCCGCGTCTCGACGATCGGCGGCGTGATCACGCCGGGCGGCGTGCTGATGGAAATCGTGCCGCTCGGTGACCAGCTGCTGATCGAGGCGCGCCTGTCGCCGCGCGACATCGCCTTCATCCATCCGAACCAGGAGGCCACGGTCAAGATCACCGCGTTCGAGCCGTCGATCTACGGCACGCTGCCAGCCAGGGTGGACCGCATCTCGCCGGACACGATCGAGGACCAGGTCGACCGGCGCATCTACTACTACCGCGTCTACGTGCTGACCCAGCATGCCTTCCTGGAGACGAAGGACGGCAAGCGCCATCCGATCCTGCCGGGCATGGTGGCGACCGCCGAGATCCGCACCGGCCGCCGCACCGTGATGGACTATCTGGTCAAGCCGCTGAACCGCGCGGCGGAGGCGCTGCGCGAACGCTAGCCCTTGCGCAGGTAGGTGACCAGCCAGTCGATCACCGGCGCATTGCGCCGCGTCAGCAGGCTGACCGCGATCGCGACCGCAAACCCGGCCGGCACGCCGAATGCGCCCGACGCGATCGGATCGACGCCGAACCAGCGGTCGCCGAAGATCCCGGTCATCCGCGTGAAGAACGGGTAGTTGACGAAGATGTAGTAGATCGACACCGAAAGCCCGGCCAGCATGCCGGCGAACGCGCCGGCCGCGGTGGTGCGCTTCCAGAAGATCGCCAGCACCAGCACCGGGAAGAAGCTCGACGCCGCCAGCGAGAACGCGGCGCCGACCAGGAACAGGATGTTGCCCGGCCGCAGCGAGGTCACGTAGGCCGCGAACAGGGCGACGCCGAGCAGCAGGATCTTGGCGGTGGTCACGCGCCGCTGCTGGCTCGCGCCGCGATCGACCATGTGATAGAAGACGTCGTGCGACAGCGCGTTGGCGATCGTCAGCAGCAGCCCGTCGGCCGTCGACAACGCCGCCGCCAGCGCACCGGCGGCGACCAGCCCCGAGATCACGTACGGCAGCCCCGCGATCTCCGGCGCCGCCAGCACGATCATGTCGGGCTGGATCATCACCTCGGCCCACTGCACGATGCCGTCGCCATTGACATCGCGGATGCCGAACACCGGCGGATCGATGCGCCGCCATTGCATGACCCAGGCCGGCAGATCGGCATAGGGCGTGCCCACCAGATGATGCAGGAACTGGTACTTGACCAGCGCCGCCAGCGTGGGCGCGCTGACGTACAGCAGCGCGATGAAAAACACCGCCCAGGCCACCGAATTGCGGCTCTCCTTGACCGACGGCGTGGTGTAGAGCCGCGTCAGGATATGCGGCAGGCTCGCGGTGCCGAGCATCAGGCAGAAGGTCAGCAGCACGAAGTTCAGCCGCTCGGTCTTGCGCTCGGCCTCCGACGGCGACGGATAGGGCTCGGTGGCGGGCACCGGCGGCTGGCTGCGCGCCAGCGCCTCCTCGCGCTGCTGGGTCCATTGCTGCAGGGCCGCGGCGGGGTCCTGCGGATAGTCGGCCCGCTCGCGCTCGACCGCCTTGATCTCGCGCAGCGGCGCATTGCGGGCGCGCAGCTCCAGCAGCCGCGCATTGAGCCCGTCGCGCACCTCGTCGAACGACTGCGGCAGCCGTGCGATGCGCTCCTGCAGCTCGATTGCCTGCTGACGGTAGTGTTCGCGCACCGCAAGCTCGCCCGGATCGCGCAGCAGCTCGCGCTCGCGCTGCGCGACATCGGTCAGCACCGTGCCGTAGCCCAGCTGCGGCACCGCCTCGCCATGATGCTTCCACGCGATCATCGACACCGTGGTCAGGAACGCGACGATCATCACGATGTACTGCGCGACCTGGGTCCACGTCACCGCGCGCATGCCGCCGAGGAACGAACAGACGAGGATGCCGGCCAGGCCGAAGAACACGCCGACGGCAAAGTCGACGCCGATGAAACGCGTGACCACCAGGCCGACGCCCTGGATCTGCGCGACCAGATAGACGAAGGAACACAGCGAGGCGGCCAGCACCGCGATGCCGCGCACCGGCAGGTTGCCGCCCGGCTTGCCGTTGCCGTAGCGCGCGGCGAGAAAATCGGGAATCGTGTAGCCGCCGTACTTGCGCAGATACGGCGCGAGCAGGAAGGCCACCAGGCAGTAGCCGCCGGTCCAGCCCATCACATAGGCCAGCCCCTCGTAGCCCGAGGCGAACAGGATGCCGGCCAGGCCGATGAAGGACGCCGCGCTCATCCAGTCGGCGGCGATCGCCATGCCGTTGAACATCGCGGGCACGCGCCGGCCCGCGACGTAGTACTCGTGCAGGTCGGCGGTGCGGCAGATCAGCCCGATGCAGGCATAGATCGCAATGGTGATGAACAGGAAGACGTAGCCGAGCCACAGCGCGTCGGCGTTGGACCGCTCGAGCAGCCCCATCATGCCGATGAAGCCGAACAGTCCGAGCGTGAACAGGCCGTAGTACAGCAGCAGCCGGCGGCGAAAGCGCGACTGGGCCTGGGCCATGGGCGTGGGCGGAAGGGAAAGCCGAAAGAGGCGGTGGCGGGCAAACGCGAAGCGGGCGCCGTGGTTGCGGCGCCCGCTTCGCGCGGCCGGTCTTACTTGGCCTGCCGCAGCTGTTCGAGGATGGCGGGATTCTCCAGCGTGGAGGTGTCCTGCGTGATCTCCTCGTTCTTGGCCAGCGATCGCAGCAGGCGGCGCATGATCTTGCCCGAGCGCGTCTTCGGCAGGTTGTCGCCGAAGCGGATGTCCTTCGGCTTGGCGATCGGCCCGATCTCCTTGGCGACCCAGTTGCGCAGCTCGTTGGCGATCTGCGCGGCCTCGTCGTCGGTCGGACGCGCGCGCTTGAGCACCACGAACGCGCAGATGGCCTCGCCGGTGGTGTCGTCCGGACGCCCGACCACGGCGGCCTCGGCGACGATCGGATTGGCGACCAGCGCCGACTCGATCTCCATCGTGCCCATGCGGTGGCCCGACACGTTCAGCACGTCGTCGATGCGGCCCATGATCGTGAAGTAGCCGGTTTCCTTGTCGCGCACCGCGCCGTCGCCGGCCAGATAGAGCTTGCCGCCCAGTTCGGCCGGGAAGTAGCTCTTCTTGAAGCGCTCCGGATCGCCCCAGATGGTGCGGATCATCGCCGGCCATGGGCGCTTGACCACCAGGATGCCGCCGCTGCCGTTGGGCACGTCCTGCCCGGTCTCGTCGACCACCGCGGCCATGATGCCCGGCAGCGGCAGCGTGCACGAGCCCGGCACCAGCGGCGTCGCGCCCGGCAGCGGCGTGATCATGTGGCCGCCGGTCTCGGTCTGCCAGAAGGTATCGACGATCGGACAGCGGCCGCGGCCGATGTTCTCGTGGTACCACATCCACGCTTCCGGATTGATCGGCTCGCCGACGGTGCCCAGCAGGCGCAGGCTCGACAGGTCGTACTGCTTCGGATGCACGGCCTGGTCGGCCTCGGCCGCCTTGATCAGCGACCGGATCGCGGTCGGCGCGGTGTAGAACACGCTGACCTTGTGGCGCGCGATCATGTCCCAGAAGCGGCCGGCGTTCGGATAGGTCGGGATGCCCTCGAACATCAGCTGCGTGGCGCCGGCCGCCAGCGGGCCGTAGGCAATGTAGGTGTGGCCGGTGACCCAGCCGATATCGGCGGTACACCAGTACAGGTCGTCGGGCTTGATGTCGAAGGTCCATTTCATCGTCATCAAGGCCCACAGCAGATAGCCGCCGGTGCTGTGCTGCACGCCCTTGGGCTTGCCGGTCGAGCCCGAGGTATAGAGCACGAACAGCGGATGCTCGGCATCGACGGGCTCGGCCTCGCAGGTCTCGGGCTGGCCCGCGCAGACCTCGTCGAGCCAGCGGTCGCGCCCTTCGACCCAGTTGACCTTGCCGCCGGTGCGGCGATAGACCACCACGTGCTTGACCGCCTCGCAGCCGCCCAGCGCCAGCGCCTCGTCGGCGATCGCCTTCAGCGGCAGCGCCTTGCCGCCGCGCATCTGTTCGTCGGCGGTCAGCAGCGCGACCGCGCCGACGTCGACCAGCCGCTCCTGCAGCGACTTGGCGGAAAAGCCGCCGAACACCACCGAATGCGTGGCGCCGATGCGGGCGCAGGCCTGCATCGCGCAAACGCCCTCGATCGACATCGGCATGTAGATGACGACGCGGTCGCCCTTCTTGATGCCCAGCGCCTTCAGGCCATTGGCGAGCTGGCACACGCGCGCATGCAGCTCGCGATAGGTGACCCTGGTCACCGTGCCGTCGTCCGCCTCGAACACGATCGCGACCTTGTCGGCGTTGCCGTTCTCGAGATTGCGCTCCAGGCAGTTGTACGAGGCGTTCAGCTGGCCGTCCTCGAACCATTTGTAGAACGGTGCGTTGCTCTCGTTCAGCACCTTGGTGAAGGGCTTGGCCCAGACCAGCTGCTCGCGGGCGTGGCGCGCCCAGAAGCCTTCGTAGTCGCGCTCGGCCTCTTCGCACAGCGCGCGGTAGGCGTCCATGCCGGAAATGGCGGCGCTCTTGGCGAACGATTCGGGTGGGGGGAATACGCGATGCTCTTGCATCACCGATTCGATGGCGGACATAGCTCGTCTCCTGAAAGGCCGGATATGGCTTCGATACTTTTGCCGCAACGCTACGCTGCGCGGCTTACTGCAACCTGACGCTGTCCTTGCCTGTCCTTTCCGTCCTTCGCGCCCCTCCCTCTTTCAGGGCAAAGGCGCATTGCGACGCAGCAATGATGCCGGCTGCGCGGGCGCGCCGCGGCGATGCCCGCGGCGTCCGCATGTGAAGCCTAAGCCTTAAGGCTAGCATAGCTATAATCGCCCGGCGCGTGCGATGGCGCGCGCTGCCGCGCCGATCGAGGCTCGCTTGCGGCCTGTTTGAAGTCCGCTCGCGGCCCGGTTGCGGTCAATATGCGGCGCGATCTCGGCCATCGCGCCGCGCGCGCGACGTGCCACCGACTACCGAACCCGTGCCCCCTTCCGTTCCCCTGAATGCCCTGCTGCTGGCCGCGTCGATGGCGCTGGTCGGCAGCAACGTCGGCCTCGGCAAGGCCATCGTCGCCCATGTGCCGATCCTGCTGTTTGCGCTGCTGCGCTTCGTGATCGCCATCGTCTGCCTGTCGCCGTGGTACCGGCCCGCGCGGATGCGCCTCGTGTCCCGCCGCGAATGGTTCAACCTGTTCCTGCAGGCGTTCTTCGGGACCTTCCTGTTCACGCTGCTGATGCTCGGCGGCGTGCGCCTGACCAGCGCGATGTCCGCCGGCGTCATCACCAGCACCATTCCGGCGACCGTGGCGATCCTGTCCTGGCTGGTGCTGCGCGAACGGCTGTCGCGCCGCACCGTGCTGGCGGTGCTGCTGGCGGTGGCCGGCATCGCGGTGCTCAATATCGCCCGCGGCGGCCAGCCAGGCGGCGCGGGCGCCGATGCGCTGCTCGGCAACCTGATGGTGATGGGCGCGGTGGTCTGCGAGTCGATCTACGTGATCCTGTCCAGGCGTCTGGCGCAGACGCTGGCGGCGATCGAGATCTGCGCCTACACGCATCTGATCGGCGGCCTGTTGATGCTGCCGCTGGGGCTGGTGCCGCTGCTCGACTTCGATGCGGGCGCCGTGCCGCTGCATGTATGGGCCATGGTGCTGTGGTACGCGCTGTCGGCCAGCGTGTTCTCGTTCTGGCTGTGGATGAAGGGAATCCGCCATGTGCCGGCGCAGCTGGCCGGCGTGTTCACCTCGGTGCTGCCGATCGCCGCCGCGCTGTACGGCATCGTGTTCCTCGGCGAAACGCCGGGCTGGGCGCACGGTGTCGCGCTGGTCTGCGTGCTGGCGGGCATTGCGCTGGCGAGCTGGCCCGGCAAGCTGGCGCGCGGCGGCCGCACGCGGCGATGGCAGCGGCCAGGCTCGCGGCATTGCGTCCGCCGGCATCGAGCCCGAACCCGGCGCCACGGTACAATCCCGCGGCCGCTGACCGGCGCGCCGCACGATCGGCCGCCGGCCGGCGCCCGTCCTCCGTACCGAGCAACACAATCCCTTACGCAAAGCTAACGCAACCACCATGGCATCGAACTTGTCGCCTGAGCCGCATCGGATGCGCCCGATTCCCCGTCTGATCTTCGCCTCGCGCTGGCTGCAGCTGCCGCTGTACCTGGGCCTGATCGTCGCGCAGGGCGTCTACGTCTATCACTTCCTGATGGAGGTCTGGCATCTGCTGGCCCACGTCACCGAGTACGACGAGAACAAGATCATGCTGGTGGTGCTGGGCCTGATCGACGTCGTGATGATTTCGAACCTGCTGATCATGGTGATCGTCGGCGGCTACGAGACCTTCGTGTCGCGGCTGGGCATCGACAATCATCCGGACGAGCCGGAGTGGCTGGACCACGTCAATGCCGGCGTGCTCAAGGTCAAGCTGTCGATGGCGCTGATCGGCATCTCGTCGATCCATCTGCTCAAGACCTTCATCGACGCGGGACAGCGCGACACCCATACGATCATGTGGCAAGTGGTGATCCACGTCGCCTTCCTGTTCTCGGCGATCGCGATGGCGTGGGTCGACAAGATGATCACGCACTCGCATCCGGCGCTGCAGGATCGGGGGCTGTAACCCGACGTGCGCTGGAGCAAGAACCGCGGCCCGGCGCCGCGGTTTTTTATTGCGCCGTGCTCGTCGGCCGTTTGTCCGATATTCGCGCACGATGTGAAATTAACGCCACTTTTAGCGGCAGGCAGCCGCCCTCCGTCCGGGACGCGTCTGGCGAGGGGGTGTATGATTCGGGCGGAATTTTCGTCCGCTTTTGTCCGACTGCCCTCCCCCACAAGACATGACCGTCATCAAGCAAGAAGACCTGATCCAGAGCGTCGCCGACTCCCTGCAGTACATCAGCTACTACCACCCGATGGACTACATCACCAGCCTGGGCCGTGCCTACGAGCTGGAACAGAGTCCGGCGGCCAAGGACGCGATCGCGCAGATTCTGACCAACAGCCGCATGTGCGCCGAAGGCAAGCGCCCGATCTGCCAGGACACCGGCATCGTGACCGTCTTCGTCAAGGTCGGCATGGACGTGCGCTGGGACGGCGCCACCATGGGCCTGACCGACATGATCAACGAGGGCGTGCGCCGGGGCTACACCCACCCCGACAACGTGCTGCGCGCCTCGATCGTCAATCCGCCCGAAGGCGGCCGCAAGAATACCAAGGACAACACGCCTGCCGTGATCCACTACGAGATCGTGCCGGGCGACAAGGTCGACATCCAGGTCGCGGCCAAGGGCGGCGGCTCGGAGAACAAGTCCAAGTTCGTGATGCTGAACCCGTCCGACTCGATCGTCGACTGGGTGCTCAAGACCGTGCCGACCATGGGCGCGGGCTGGTGCCCGCCCGGCATGCTGGGCATCGGCATCGGCGGCACCGCCGAGAAGGCGATGGTGATGGCCAAGGAATCGTTGATGGAATCGATCGACATCCAGGACATCATCGCCCGCGGTCCGAAGGACTGGATCGAGGAACTGCGCGTCGAGCTGTACGAGAAGGTCAATGCGCTGGGCATCGGCGCGCAGGGCCTGGGTGGCCTCGCCACCGTGCTGGACGTCAAGATCATGGCCGCGCCGACGCACGCCGCGTCCAAGCCGGTGGCGATGATCCCGAACTGCGCCGCCACCCGCCACGTGCACTTCACGCTGGACGGCAGCGGCCCGGCCAGGCTGGAAGCGCCGGACCTGTCGCAGTGGCCGAAGGTCGAGTGGGCACCGAACACCGAGACGTCGAAGCGCGTGGACCTGAACACGCTGACGCCCGAGGAAGTGGCCTCGTGGAAGCCGGGCCAGACGCTGCTGCTGAACGGCAAGATGCTGACCGGCCGCGACGCCGCGCACAAGCGCATCGCCGACATGCTGGCCAAGGGCGAGAAGCTGCCGATCGACTTCACCAACCGCGTGATCTACTACGTCGGTCCGGTCGATCCGGTGCGCGACGAAGTGGTCGGCCCGGCCGGCCCCACCACCGCCACGCGGATGGACAAGTTCACCGAGACGATGCTGTCGCAGACCGGCCTGATCGCGATGATCGGCAAGGCCGAGCGCGGCCCGGTGGCGATCGAATCGATCCAGAAGCACAAGTCGGCCTACCTGATGGCGGTCGGCGGCGCGGCCTACCTGGTGTCGAAGGCGATCCGCGGCGCCAAGGTGCTGGCGTTCGAAGACCTCGGCATGGAAGCGATCTACGAGTTCGACGTCAAGGACATGCCGGTCACGGTCGCGGTCGACAGCAGCGGTACGTCGGTGCACAAGACCGGCCCCGCCGAATGGCAGGCCAGGATCGGCAAGATTCCGGTCGCGGCGCTTTAAGGGTTCAAGATTGGTGAGTCGCGGGCGACAGCCATCGCCCGCGACCATCAACCGCCCTTGCCCTCTCCCCAACCCTCTCCCGCAAGCGGGAGAGGGAGCACACACCGGGCAGTTGCCAACGCGATCGGTTTGCTGCCCTCGCCCGCTTGCGGGAGAGGGGGCACACACCGGGCAGTCTCCAACGCGATTGGTCTGCTCCCCCTCCCGCTTGCGGGAGAGGGGCCGGGGGAGAGGGCAACCGCCCCCTATTCCCCTAAGCCAGCTCTCCCCCGTGTCCCCCTCCCCCATCGGCATCTTCGATTCCGGCCTCGGCGGCCTGTCCGTGCTGCGCGAGGTGCGAGCGCTGCTGCCGCACGAAACCCTGCTCTACCTGGCCGACTCGCGCTATGCGCCCTATGGCGAGAAGCCGCAGGGGTTCGTGCAGGCGCGCACGCTGCAGGCCTGCGAATGGCTGGCGGCGCAGGGCTGCAAGGCGCTGGTGGTGGCCTGCAATACGGCCACCGCGCATGGCATCCAGGCGCTGCGCGAGCGCCTGCCGTTGCCGATCGTCGGTGTCGAGCCGGGACTGAAGCCGGCGGTAGCGGCCAGCCGCAGCAAGGTGGTCGGTGTGCTCGCCACCGCCAATACGCTGGCCAGCGACAAGTTCGCGCGGCTGCTGCATTCGCTGCAGGACCAGTGCCGCTTCGTCTGCCAGCCCGGGGGCGGGCTGGTCGCGCGCATCGAACAGGGCGATATCGACGGGCCGCTGGTTCGGGAACGTCTGCAGACCTGCCTGGCGCCGATGCTCGAAGCGGGCGCCGATACCCTGGTGCTCGGCTGCACCCACTATCCGTTCCTCAGCGAAACCGTGCGCGAGCTGATCGGCGAGCGGATGACATTGATCGATACCGGCGTCGCGGTCGCGCGGCAATTGCAGCGCAAGCTGGCCGAGCACGGCTTGGCGGCCGACGCGGGCAGCGGCGTGGACGCTGGCGCGAGTCCGATCGCGGTGGCGCGCTACTGCACCACCAGCGACGCCGAACACCTGCGCCGGATGGCGCGCGCGCTGCTGCATGTCGATGCCGCGGCGGAAACGGTGGTGATCGAGCCGGCGCCGATCACGCCCTGATCTCGCGCCTCGTTGCGCGCCTCCTTTCGCGCCTCCTTTCGCGCCTCCTTGCGCACCTCCTTTCGCGCCTCCTTGCGCGGCGCCGCTCGGCCTTGTTGCCTCAGCGGACGAAGCCCACCTGACGGCGCTCCCTGACCTCCGGCTTGACCGCATGCTCCTGGCGCAGCTGCGCGAGGAATTCGTCGGGCGTCAGCGCCTCGCCCAGCAGCGCGCATTGCCGCTTGACGGTGGCAAAGTCGCCCGGCGTCAGGCCGTCGAGCCCGGCCAGTTCGCGCCGCATCGCATCGTCGAGCGCGGATGCGTCGCCGTCGAGCGCCTCGTCGACGAACATCGATTCGCGCTGCGCCGGCAGCAGCGGCATGAAGCGGATCTTGAACGAGAAGCGGCGCAAGGCGGCCTCGTCGAGCCGGTCGAACAGATTGGTCGTGCAGACGAAGATGCCGTTGAACCGCTCCATACCCTGCAGCATCTCGTTGACCTCGGAGACCTCGTAATTGCGCACCGCCTGCTGCCGGCTCTGCATGAAGCTGTCGGCCTCGTCGAGCAGCAGCACGGCGCCGTCTTCCTCGGCGCGCGCGAACATCGCGGCGATCTGCTGCTCGGTCTCGCCGACGTACTTGCTCATCAGGTCCGAGGCCCGCCGCATCATCAGCGGCAGCTCCAGCGCGGCGGCGATATGTTCGGCCAGCGCCGTCTTGCCGGTGCCCGGCGGGCCGTAGAAGCACAGCGTGCCGCGGCGCCGCGCCTGCAGCGCCTGGATGATGCGCTCGACGCGATAGCGGGTCTCCAGGTTCAGCCGGTCGAGCCGGTAATGCGTGACCACCGGCCGCGTCTCCGCTTCGGGCCGCAGGCCCATCGCGCGGTCGGCGTGCTCGAGCTGGCGCAGGATCAGCGTCTCGACCGGCTCGCCGATGCCGGGCTGGGCCAGCTGCACGAAACGCGCGGCCGATTGCACCTGCGCCGGCGTCAGCGTGCGGCGCGCCGCCAGCGACGCGATAAAGGCATCGCTGACCGCCAGTCCGCCCAGATGCTTGCGGATGATGTTCTCGCGTACCTGCGGCGGCGGAATGCGCAGCTCCAGATGGAACTGGAAGCGGCGCAGATAGGCGGGATCGATCTGCCGGATCGAATTGGAGATCCAGATCACCGGCACCGGATTGCGCTCCAGCGTCTGGTTGACCCAGGCCTTGCCGTTGACCGAACCGCGCGTGTCCTCCTGGCCGAACAGGCTCATCAGCTCGCGCGCCGAGCCCGGGAATACGTCTTCGACCTCGTCGAACAGCAGCGCGGTATTGGCGCGGCCGCGCAGAAAGGCCTGCGACACCTGCAGCGAGCGATAACGATCCTTGCCCGACAGGCTGTTGCCGTCGCGGTCCAGGCAATCGACCTCGTACAGCTCGCAGCCGGCCTCGCGCGCGAGCAGCCGTGCAAATTCGGTCTTGCCGGTGCCGGGCGGCCCGTAGATCAGCACGTTGACGCCCTCGGCATGCTGGCGCGTGGCGTTCGCCAGCAGCGCGGTCAGGTAGCGGGCATCGCTCTCGACATGGGGATAGTCGGTGCTCGACAGCGTCGGCGGCGCGGCCGGGCGCGTGAACACCGCCATCATCTCGGCCTCGTCGGCGTAGTTGCCGAGCAGCACGTGCAGCAGCCGGTCGGACAGCCGCATCAGGTCGCCCAGATCGGTCACGCTGTTCTCGGGCAGCGGCTGCTCGATCAGGTTCAGCGTCTCCAGCCGCGAGCCCGGCCGCAACGAGGCGGCAACCTGGGCCGCGGTGGCGCCTGTCAGCCCGGCCAGGATCTGGAAGGCCTCCTGGCTGTGCGCGACCTTGCAGTCGACCATCACCGCGCGCAGGTCGCGCTTGTACTTGGCCAGCGCGGCAAACAGCAGCAGCTTGCGCTCGTGGTCGGGCAAGTCCAGCACATGGCTGAGCATGTCGATATTGCGGACCAGCAGCACGCGCTCGCCGTCGAGCCTGGCCGCCAGCGCGGCGGCCGATACCTCGAACACGGTGAACATGTCCTTGGCATGGTGCTTGACGTACTCGTCCAGGTAATAGAACAGCGCCCCCTCGTCGAAGGCGCTGTTCCACTGGCCGTGCCGCTCGAGAAATTCCTCGGGAGTCAGCCGGCCCGCGCCACGCCAGGCCGGCATGTCGGCGCAGCGCGCGGCGAGGAAACGCTGCACGCGCATCACGACGCCATAGGGCCAGACCAGCTCCTGGGCGCTGACCGTCAGCACGTCGTTGATATTGCTGCGCAGGTTGAAACGCGGTCCCAGCGCGCAGACCACGCGCAATGCGAACTGGGCGCACATCCAGTCGAGCGCCGTGGTGGCGCCAGCCCCGGGGGCCGCGCGCAACAGCGCCGGCCGGTCCTCGTCGATGCTGCGGGTGAAATCCATGGGCAAGGCTCCTCGTCCCGGACGAGCGACGGAGGACCGTCGCCGCCGCTTCCTTCGCCGTTTTTTTCGCTTGGTTCTCGGCCTGCTTTGCCGCTGTTCCTGCCGCGTGCTCTGTTGTCGACCGCGATCGCCTGCTGTTCCGCCTGCTTCCAGCCTTTGTCCCGCCGGCCGCCTGCCAGTTCACCGGGCCCTTTTTTCGTATGCTAGCTCGCTTTGCCGGGTGCGGTTAGTCGGGGCGTCCCCGCAGGCATGGCCGGCGACGACCCGGCTTCCAGCAGGGTCAAGTGGCGAGAAGGCCGACAAATAGGAATCATTATCGTTTATACTCACGCGCTGACACGCTGCCAGAGAGTGGCGCTCCCCCAGGCTTTGACTTTGAAGGAGCGTTTATCATGGAACTGCTGATTAGCCTGCTGTTTGGTTGCGGTATTTCGCTGGTGCTGTTTCGCCGTAAATAGATTGCTGTAACGGCTGCGGAACAGCCGCCGAACAGCCCGATCGCCGCGCCGCTCGCGCCCGACACACCGATGCCGCCTTCGGGCGGGAGGCCGCGCCTGCAACGCCGGTTAGCCGAAATTTGTTGTCTCACATGTTCGATCAACGTTTCCTGAAGATCACGCTAGCCGTTCTGCTTTTCCACGCCGGCCTGCTGTATCTGATCCAGAGTGGGCTCGCGCGCAAGATGACCGAAGCGGTGATCCCGCCTGAAATCATCGCCCGTATCATTCCGCTGGAACCGCCGCGGCAGCCGGCACCGGAGCCGCCCAAGCCGCAACCGAAACCGGAGACGCCGCCCAAGCAGGTCAAGGTCACCAAGCCGACACCGCAGCCCAAGCCGCAACCGAAGCCCGAACCGCGCATCGAGCCGACGCCCGCGCTGCCGCCGACGCAGACCGCGGTCGAAGCGCCGCCCGCACCGCCGGCCCCGCCCGCTCCCCCGCCGCCGCCCGAGCCGGCACCGGTCGCCACCGGTCCACGCGCGGTCGGCATCGGCGAGATCCAGTGCACGCCGCCGCAGCCGACCTACCCGTCGCAGTCGCGGCGGATGGGCGAAACCGGCAAGACCGTGGTGCGCCTGACCACCGACGATACCGGCAAGGTGGTCAAGACCGCGGTGGTCAGCTCCAGCGGTTCGTCACGCCTGGACCAGGCGGCGATCGACGCGGTCCAGCGGATGCGCTGCAAGCCTTATGTCGAAAACGGTCGTGCGATCGCGGTCACCGCGCAGCAGCCGATCGCTTTCGAACTGAACTGATTTGAACTGAACCCTCCATACGATTTACGACTTACCAGGAACCATCATGCAGGACCTCGGACTCAGCCATCTGTGGGCGCAAGGCGATTTCGTCATGCGTGCGACCGCCATCATTCTGCTCGTCATGTCGCTGGCGTCATGGATCGTGATTCTCACCAAGGCGTGGGATCTGGTCCGCCTGAAGAAAATGGCGCAGGGCGCGGAAAAGCGCTTCTGGCATTCGGACGATTTCGACCACGCGCTCGAGACGCTCGGCAGCAGCGAATCGAATCCGTTCCGCACGCTGGCGCTGACCGGCAAGGAAGCGGCCCAGCACCATCGCGCCAGCCAGCCGCAGCTGCATGACGTGATGGATATTTCCGACTGGCTGACCCGTTCGCTGAAGAGCGCGATCGACGACGCCGTGTCGCGCATGCAGTCGGGCCTGGCGATCCTGGCCTCGGTGGGCTCCACCGCGCCGTTCGTCGGTCTGTTCGGCACCGTCTGGGGCATCTACCACGCGCTGATCGGCATCGGCGCCTCCGGCGTGCCGACCATCGACAAGGTCGCCGGCCCCGTCGGCGAAGCGCTGATCATGACGGCCTTCGGCCTGGCGGTGGCGATCCCCGCGGTGCTCGGCTACAACGCGCTGACGCGCGGCAACAAGGCGGTGATCTCGAAGCTGAACCGCTTCGCCCACGATCTGCACGCCTACTTCGTCACCGGCGCCCGTGTGCGCCCGACCGGTGCGCGCACCGCCGACGACAATGCGGTGCGTCTCGCGGTCAAGAACTGAACTGACGCGGACCGCCCCCCGCTCGAAAGGAAGTCATCATGGCATTCGGTACCCTCGACGATGACGATGACGCAGTGATGAGCGAGATCAACATGACGCCGCTGGTCGACGTCATGCTCGTGCTGCTGATCATCTTCATCATCACCATCCCGGTGATCAATCACGCGGTCAAGATCGACCTGCCGCGTGCGACCAATCAGCCCAACGATCCCAAGCCGCAGAACATCAATCTGTCGATCGACGCAGCCGGCAAGGTGTTCTGGAACCAGCAGGAGATCGACGACGCGACGCTGCAGAACAATATCGCGCAGGCGGCCCAGCAACAGCCGCAGCCCGAGCTGCATCTGCGTGCCGACCGCGACGTGCGCTACGAGCGCGTGGCCGAAGTGATGGCCGCCGCCCAGCACGGCGGTCTCGGCAAGATCGGCTTCATCACGGAGCCGAAGCAGTAAGACCCCCAGCGGCGCGCAGTGCTGCGCCGCTTTCCCCAAGCCCCACCCTGCGGTGGGGTTTTTTCTTTTGTGTTTCGAATGAAACCAATTGCGATTCCTGGCGGCGCCGACGTGCGCGGTTCGATATCATGCAGAGAGTCGTTGTAATGATAACGATTCTCATTTAATATGAACGGAATGACGGCAGCCACCGAAGCTGGTGCCGTGAAACCGACCATCCCCGAACAGGAGCCCCATCGATGAGCACCCTAGCCTTGCCGCTGACGCAACCGCGCGAAGTCACCCGCCGCCGCCTGTCGCTGCGCCGCGTGGTGGTGAACCAGGATCCGGCGCCGAACGCGCGCCGCGAGGCCGTGGCCCCGTCGGCGATGGCGACGGTCAAGTCGGCGGTGGCCCGCCTCGAGGCGCCGGTGCGCGACAATCGCAGCGCCAATGCCGCGGCCCAGGCGGCGCCTGCGCAGACCGCCGAGGCGGTCCCGCTGGAAGCCTTGATGCGCGGCGCGACCACGCTGCCGATCCTGCATAACGGCGAGGTCTATACGCTGCGCAAGACGCGCTACGGCAAGCTGATTCTGACGAAGTGAGCCGCCCGCCGTGGCATGCCGCATGTCGCGGCATCCCGGCTTCGGGCTGCCCGCTCCAGGACGGAGCGGGTCCGGCCGCCGCAAGCGCCGCGGCCGATGAAGAACGATCAGGCGCAGGCCGCCCGATCAGAGGCCCAGCGCGGCGATGCCGGCACGGCCGATCTGCGCATCCTCGCTGGACTTGACGCCCGACACGCCGACCGCGCCGACCACCTGGTCGCCGGCGATGATGGGCACGCCGCCTTCCAGCATGCCTTGCAGCACCGGCGCGGTCATGAACGAGTTGCGGCCGTTGTTGATCATGTCTTCGTAGATCTTCGATTCGCGGCGGCCCAGCGCCGAGGTACGGGCCTTCTCGGTCGCGATATAGGCGGAGATCGGCGCCGCGCCGTCGAGCCGCTGCAGGGCCAGCAGGTGGCCGCCGTCATCGACGATGGCGATCGACACGGCCCAGTGATGGGCCTTTGCCTCGGCTTCGGCTGCGGCCATCACCTTCTTCACGTCTTCCGCAGTCAGCACGGACTTTTGCTGCATACCACTCTCCTGAATCGATAAACAATGAGCCGGCAGTATAGCGCCGGCACCACTTCCGTGACCATGACGCGCGGCACCGTTGTCGGGCAAAACAGCCATGCCTAAAAAGCAAAGGGCCCCGCAGGGGCCCTTGTACATCGGATCGTCCGGTTGGCCGAACTAGTCGCGATAGTGGCGATGTCCATGGCCGCCGTGCCAGTGACCATGCCGACCGCCATGATAGTGCCGGCCCGGATGGCCGTAATAGCGCGGCGGACCATAGTAGTGTGCAGGCGGCGGGCCGTAATAGCGCGGCGGCGGACCGTAGTAGCCGTAACCCGGCCGCACCACCACCGGCGGCGGACCGTAATAGACCGGTGCGGGCGCGACCACGACGGGCGGCGGGGGGTAGTAGGCAGGACCGCCGACCACGACGCCCGGCACGCCGATCACCACGCCGACGTCGACACGGGCCATCGCGGCGCCTGAGGCCATCGCAGCCAGCACGCCGAGCCCTGCGAGCAACCAACGTTTCATGATCTTGCTCCTCGCAAGGTTGATCTTGATACCCGTATTCTAGGCCTACGGCGGATCACAGGTGCAACGGCGGGTTCTACATTGTTACCGCCAGTAACATCCTTGCCGGCAAGGGTACGGAAACGATCATGCGGCGCTTGCGTCCCGGGCGGCGACCGCCCACAATACCGGGCTTGCCGTGCGGCCGTGGAGAAATTGGTAGACTCAGCAGACTTAAAATCTGCCGCCTTTCCGGGCTTACGGGTTCGAGTCCCGTCGGCCGCACCACCCACGCCGCCAGCCCCCTCCTTCCGTTCTACCCGTCCCCTCAGAGAAGCACAGCGCACAGCAGCGCGCCGGCGCCAACCAGGAATACGAACAGCAGCGCCGCCAGCAGCATCGGCTTGCGGCCCGCGCGCAGCAGGTCGCCGATCCGGGTATGCAGGCCGATCGCCAGCATCGCGCAGGCCAGCAGCCAGTTGTCGAAGGCGACCAGTGCCGGCTTCCATTCGCCCGGCACCAGGCCGAAGGAGTTCATCGCCAGCACGGCGACGAAGCCAAGCGCGAACCAGGGCACCGCGGCGCGGATCCGGGCCCAGTCGATGCCGCGGCGGCCGGCATCCGTGCCTTGCGCACGGTCGTCGGCACGCGGCCACAGCGCCAGCACCAGCAGCAGCGGACCGAGCGCCAGCACACGAACCATCTTGGCCAGCACGGCGGCATCGCCGGCCGTCTCGCCCACCGCCTTGCCGGCGACGATCACCTGGGCGACCTCGTGCAGCGTGGCACCGGTATAGATGCCGAACGCGCGCTCGCCGACCTGCCAGTGCCAGACGTTGGTCACCAGCTCGTACAGATAGGGATACAGCAGCATGCCGACAGTGCCGAACAGCACCACGGTCGCCACCGCGACCGCGGTCTGCCGGTCATCGGTACGCGCGATCGAGGCGACCGCAATCGCCGCCGCCGCGCCGCACACGGCGCTGCCCGCGCTGACCACGACGGCTTCCCGGCGCGTCAGGCCCAGCCAGCGGGTGCCGATCCAGACGCCGACGCACAGCGTCGCCGCCAGCATCAGCAGCGGCGCCACGACCCCGCCCACGCCCAGCGCCTCGATCGAGCCGAAGGTCAGCCGCAGGCCGTACAGCGCCACACCCAGCCGCAGCAGCGTCTGCCTGGCCAGCTGCATGCCGGGCGCCAGCGGCGCCAGCCAGTGCCGCGGCAAGGTATTGCAGGCGACCATGCCGGCGCACATCGCCAGCATCAGCGGGCTGACACCGAGTTGCGACAGCGCCGGCAGTCCGGACAGGATCAGCGCGAGCCACGCAATCGCACCCAGCGGCGCCAGCGTCAGCAGTCGGTAGCGCCAGGGAATGGACGGGGCTGGGGCGGCGGCGGGGGCAGCGGCTGGAATCGAAGTGGTCGGCATGGCGCAGGGACGACACGGGCGTGTAGGAATGACGCCAGCGTAACTACCGCATCTTCATCTGTAAAACAGGTA
Source organism: Cupriavidus gilardii (assembly GCF_013347325.1). NCBI lineage: Bacteria > Pseudomonadati > Pseudomonadota > Betaproteobacteria > Burkholderiales > Burkholderiaceae > Cupriavidus > Cupriavidus gilardii. Next base: position 2,114,571 of record NZ_CP054626.1, read on the forward strand.
ATATCGTTATTTATTACCTGGTTTATAGATATGCAACATCGCCCCTTGCGGCTGACGCTGCGTCAGCTCGCCGTCTTCGTCGCCGTCGTGCAGCACGGCAGCACGACCGCCGCCGCCGAGGCCGTGGCGATGTCGCAGTCCGCGGTCAGCGCCGCGCTGGCCGACCTGGAGCGCGCGCTGGACCGGCGCCTGTTCGACCGCGTCGCCAAGCGGTTGACGATCAACGAGACCGGCCGCCAGTTCTTCCCGCGCGCGCTGTCGCTGCTGGACCAGGCGCACGAACTGGAACGCTTCGCCGCCGACGCCGGCGTGCAGTTGCGGATTGCCGCCAGCAACACCATCGGCAGCTATCTGCTGCCCGCGCTGCTGACCGGCTTCCGTCAGGCCCAGCAACAGCCCTGCGCGCTGGACCTGCGCATCGGCAACACCCACGACGTGCTGCAGGACCTGTTGCGGCTCGATGCCGATATCGGCCTGATCGAAGGGACCTGCCACGAGCCCGAGCTGAGCAGCGTGCACTGGTGCGACGACGAGATGGTGGTGGTCGTGGGTGCCGGGCATCCGCTGGCGCGGGCCGACGGCGATCTGGACGCGTTGCGGGAGGCGGACTGGCTGGTACGGGAGCGCGGCTCGGGGACGCGCGAGATTGTCGAGCAGCGGCTCGCCCCGCTGCTCGGACCGCTGCGCTTCGCGCTCGAACTGGGCAACGCCGAAGCGATCAAGCGCGCGGTGATGAGCGGCTTTGGCGTCAGCTGCCTGTCGCTGCATGTGGTGCGCGACGAGCTGGAACGCGGCACGCTGGTGGCCCTGCGCCGTGGCCTGCCGCGGCTGGTGCGGCCCTGGCACCTGGTCGTCCACCAGGACAAGTATCCGACCCAGGGCCTGCTGGCCTTTACCGAATACCTGCGCCAGACCGCACCGCAGCTGGAACTGGAAGAACTGGAACAGCAGGAAGGATGAGAGCGCAATCCGGGGCCGCGGCCCCGGATTGGACGGTCAGGCCGCCTGCGCCTCGCCGGCCTCGCTCTGGCGCGCCACGTAGCGGTCCAGCCAGCGGAACAGCAGCGGATTGAGCACGATCGACAGCAAGGCGCCGGCGAGGATCAGGCTCTGCGCGCGCTCCGGCAGGATCTGCAGGAAGACGCCGAGGCTCGCCAGAATGAACGAGAACTCGCCGATCTGCGCCAGGCTGGCGGCAATCGTCATGCCGGTCCGGTTCGAATAGCCGAACATCCGCACGATGCCGAGCGCCGCCAGCGACTTGCCGACGACGATGATCGATACTGTCGCCAGCACGCCCCAGGGGTCGCGCACCAGCACCATCGGGTCGAACAGCATGCCGACCGAGACGAAGAACAGCACCGCGAAGGCGTCCCGCAGCGGCAGCGATTCCTCGGCGGCGCGATGGCTGAACTCGGACTCGGCCAGCACCATGCCGGCGAAGAAGGCGCCGAGCGCGAACGAGACGCCGAACAGCGAATAGGCGCCGAAGGCCACGCCCAGCGCCGTCGCCAGCACGCCGAGGCGGAACAGTTCGCGGCTGCCGGTCCACACGATCCGCTCGAGCATCCACGGAATGAAACGGCGCCCGATCACGAGCATCACGGCGACGAAGGCCGCGACCTTGCCCAGCGTCAGCGATACCGTCAGCAGGATGTCGGTGACGCTGGCGTCCGGCGCTTCCCCGCCGCTGCCGGCCGGCACCAGCAGGCCCGACAGCGCCGGCAGCAGCACCAGCGCCAGCACCATCGCCAGATCCTCGACCACCAGCCAGCCGACCGCAATGCGGCCCTGCTCGCTGTCGACCAGGTCGCGATCCTGCAAGGCCTTCAGCAGCACCACGGTACTGGCCACCGACAGCGCCAGTCCGTAGACCAGACCCTGCCCCCAGCTCCAGCCGAAGCCCCAGGCGACGCCCATGCCGAGCAGCGTCGCGATGCCGATCTGCGCGACCGCGCCGGGAATCGCGATCTTGCGCACCGCCATCAGGTCGCGGATCGAGAAATGCAGGCCGACGCCGAACATCAGCAGGATCACGCCCAGCTCGGCCAGTTCCGGCGCCAGCGCCTGGTCGGCGGTGTAGCCCGGCGTATGCGGTCCGACCACCACGCCCGCGCACAGGTAGCCGATCAACGGCGGCAACCGCAATCGCCCCGCCAACGCACCGAGGACAAAGGCCAGGACAATGCCGCCGACGATGGTGCTGATGAGCGGAGTAGCGTGATGCATGCGTGGTGGTTTCCTTCTGATGGCCGACGTAGCGCCGGGAAGTCGAACGGCGATCCGGTCCCGATCCGACGCGGACACGCCGCCATCGACGGAGCCTGATGCCGGCACCGCCCGGGCGGACAGTCTGCGGAAATGAAACCGAATGGGAATCGTCGCCACCGGCAGCGGCGCCCGGGGCGCGAGGCCCAGGCACGTTGCCGGCATGGTCCAGCAGCGGCGACGACGAGTGCGATAGACGTAATGTATCACGCGCGCCACGCGTTAAAGCCGCGAAAAGGCGCAAGAAATACATCGTGCAGGAACAAACCGGAGCCTGGAACGGCGCTCGGTGGCGACAGCAGGGAGGAATCGATGGAGGCGGGGGTCGGAATCGAACCGGCGTACACGGCTTTGCAGGCCGCTGCATAACCACTCTGCCACCCCGCCGGGTGACCTGGATGCTGGATTGTAGCCGCTGTCGCTTCCGGGTGCCGGAGAGACCGATGCGGCAGCATCGCAAACTAAAAAGGGAAGCGCTGCTTCCCTTTCGGACTGGAGCGGGAGACGAGTCTCGAACTCGCGACCTCAACCTTGGCAAGGTTGCGCTCTACCAACTGAGCTACTCCCGCATGACACCTGCTGCGGCAAACCCGGAACATGCTGCTTCCGGATCAACCAGAAAATTCTGGAGCGGGAGACGAGTCTCGAACTCGCGACCTCAACCTTGGCAAGGTTGCGCTCTACCAACTGAGCTACTCCCGCAGTGTCCTGCGTACTGCACATGCAGCAAAACGGCGCTAAATCACTGCATATCGCTCGCTTCTTGCTGCATCTCGCTTCGTTCGTTTTGTTTCGTCAGAAGCGAGAACGAAATTATGCAAACATCCGGCAATGAAGTCAAGCATATTTTTGCACTGATCCTCACTTTTGCGCCGCGGCCCGGGCGGCGGCCGCGCTGCGCTCCCGGATCTGGGGCCACGCCAGCTTCATGTAATAGAACATCGACCACAGCGTCAGCACCGCGGCGACATAGATCAGCCAGCCGCCCAGCATGCCGGCGTCGATGCCAAACAGCGGCGCATCGAACAGCAGCAGCGGGATCGCGATCATCTGGAACGTGGTCTTGAGCTTGCCCAGGAAGTTGACGGCGACGCTCCTGGACGCACCGATCTGCGCCATCCATTCGCGCAGCGCCGAAATGGTGATCTCGCGGCCGATGATGACCAGCGCGATCAGATCGCTGACGCGATCCAGCGCCAGCAGCGACAGCAGCGCCGCGGCGACCATCAGCTTGTCCGCGACCGGGTCAAGGAAGGCGCCGAACGACGAGGTCTGGTTCCAGCGCCGCGCAAGGAAGCCGTCGAGCCAGTCCGTCGCCGCCGCCACGATGAAGAACACCGCCGCCGTCAGGTTCTTCGTCGGCATCGACAGCCAGGCGTCGGGCAGATAGAAGACGCCGACCACGAGCGGGATCATGGCAACGCGCAGCCAGGTCAGCAGGATCGGAATATTCAGCGGCATAGGCGGAATCGGCAGGTCGAAGACGGGACAATCCCGCGATTGTCGCCGATTCCGACATCAATTGAGCATTTCCCGAAGCGAGCCCGGCCGATTGCATTCCGCGCCGGCGTCGGATGTGCCTGCTGTGCCGGCGGCCACGCCGATCGCGCCGGGCGGCCGGCGCGCCGCCTCAATGCAGCTGCCGGTAGATTTCCTCGGCCAGGGCGCGCGAAATGCCATCGACACTGGCGAGTTCGTCGACGCTGGCCGCCATCACGCCGCGGATGCCGCCAAAGCGGGTCAGCAGCTTCTGCCGCCGGCGGGCGCCAATCCCTTCGATCTCTTCGAGCCGCGAGGTGGTGCGCGTCTTCGCCCGGCGCGCGCGCATGCCGGTGATCGCAAAACGGTGCGCCTCGTCGCGGATCTGCGCCACCAGCATCAGCGCCGCGCTGCCCTGCCCCAGTTCGAGCGCGGGACGTCCGTCGGCAAACACCAGCGTCTCGAGGCCGACCTTGCGGCCCTCGCCCTTTGCCACGCCGACCAGCAGCCCGATATCGAGCCCCAGTTCCTCGAAGACCTGGCGCGCGACCTCGACCTGGCCCTTGCCGCCGTCGATCAGCACGATATGCGGCATCGCGGCGCTGTCCTCCTGGCTGCGCTCGACCAGCTTCTGATAGCGGCGCGTCAGCACCTGCCGCATCGCCGCATAGTCGTCGCCCGGCGTGATGCCGTCGATGTTGTAGCGGCGGTATTCGCTGTTCTGCATCGCATGGTGATGGAACACCACGCACGAGGCCTGTGTCGCCTCGCCGGCGGTATGGCTGATGTCGAAGCATTCGACCCGCAGCGCGCCCAGATCGTCGAGCTCGATGCCGATGGTATCGGCCAGCGCCCGCGTGCGGGCCTCCTGGCTGCCCTGCTCGGCCAGACGCCGCGCCAGCGCCAGCGCGGCGCCCTGCTGCGCCATCTCCAGCCAGGCGCGCCGCTGGCCCTGCGGCTGGCGCACCAGCGTGATGCGGCGCCCCGCCTGCATCGTCAGCGCCTCCATCAGCGCGCCGTCGGCGGGGGCGTGGCTGACTACCAGGATCGGCGGCACCGGCTGATCGAGGTAGTGCTGCGCCATGAAGGCGGCCAGCACGTTGGCGGCGACGCGCTCGGCCACCGCGGCGCCCGACTCGGCAACTTCGGCCTCTTGCGCGGCCTGGGCCGACTCGGCGCTTTCGCCGCCGACCGGCGTGGCGACGATCTCCTCGGCCTCCTCGTCGACGATCATCGCGGCCTCGTCGACATGCGCGGGGAAATACGCCTTGTCGCCCAGATGGCGGCCGCCGCGGACCATTGCCAGGTTGACGCAGGCGCGTCCGCCCTGCACCGCCACGGCGAGGATGTCGATATCGCTGCTCTGCCCGACCTCCTCGACCGCCTGGCGCTTGAGCACCGTCGACAGCGCGCCGATCTGGTCGCGCACCGCGGCGGCCTGCTCGAACTCGAGCCGCTCGGCGTGCTGCTCCATCTTCTGCTGCAGGCCCTCGAGCACCTCCTTCTGCCGGCCCTGCAGGAAGCGCGCGGCGTTGCCGACGTCGCGCGCGTAATCGTCTTCGCTGATCGCGCCGACGCACGGCGCCGTGCAGCGGTGGATCTGGTGCAGCAGGCACGGCCGCGTGCGGTTGTTGAAGACGGTGTCCTCGCAGGTGCGCAGCTGGAACACCTTCTGCAGGATCTGCATGCTCTCGCGCACCGCGTGCGCGCTCGGGAACGGACCGAAATACTGGTGGCGCTTGTCGGTCGCGCCCCGGTAGTACGCCATGCGCGGATAGCGATGCGCCGACAGCTTCAGCAGCGGATACGACTTGTCGTCGCGGAACAGGATGTTGTAGCGCGGCGTCAGCGCCTTGATCAGATTGTTCTCGAGCAGCAGCGCCTCGGCCTCGCTGCGGACCACCGTGGTATCGATGCGGGCGATGCGCGACACCATCATCGCGATGCGCGGCGACAGCTGGGTCTTGTTGAAATAGCTCGACACGCGCTTCTTCAGGTCGCGCGCCTTGCCGACATAGAGCACGCCGCCGGCCGCGTCGTAATAGCGGTAGACGCCGGGAAGGCCGGGCAGCGCGGCGATCACCGGGCGGGGATCGAAGCTGGTTTCCAGTTCGGGCTCCGGCTCCGGCCGCGGCTCCTGCGACGGCGCGCCGGCCTGGGCAGGCACAGCCAAAACGTCGGTGGACGCTGCACCGGCTTCGGGCAGCGCCGGCTGGGGCGTGTCGATGCGCGGCTCGGCCTCGGCGGGCGTGCCAGCGGGTTGCGGATCCGGACGTGACATCGGGGAAGGCGGCAGGGACATGCGATCGGCCGCCGCGAACGTCGAACGCCTGACGCGCGGAGGCGCGAAGGCTCGCGGGGCTCTAAAATCGCAAGTTTAGAGCAATTCCGGCCATGACCATCCGCTCCTGGGACATCTTCTGCACCGTGATCGACAACTTCGGCGACATCGGTGTCTGCTGGCGGCTGGCGCGCCAACTGGCCCAGGAGCATGGCCATGCGGTGCGGCTGTGGGTCGACGATCTGGGCAGCTTTGCCCGCCTGGCGCCGGCGCTCGATCCCGCGGCCGGCCGGCAGCGGCTGGCCGGCGTCGAGGTGCGCCGCTGGATCGCAGGCAGCGACGCCGGGCTCGATGAGCCGGGCGAAGCGGTCGTCCCGCACGACGCCGTGATCGAGGCCTTTGCCTGCGAACTGCCGCCGGCCTTCGTCGCGCGCATGGCACAGGCCGCGCGCAAGCCGGCATGGATCAATCTCGAATATCTGAGCGCCGAGCCCTGGGTGCGTAAGCATCACGGCATGGCCTCGCCGCATCCGCGCCTGCCCCTGGTCAAGTACTTCTTCTTCCCCGGCTTCGAGCCGGGCACTGGCGGCGTGCTGCGCGAATCGCTGCTCGGCATGCACCGGCGCAGCTTCACCGGCTCTCCGGCGGCGCAGGCGCGGCTATGGCATCGGCTCGGCGTCACGCCGATCGACGGCGCGCGCCGGGTCAGCCTGTTCGCCTATCCGAATCCCGCGCTGCCGGCGCTGCTGGCCCACTGGCGCGACGGCGACGAGCCCGTGCAGTGCCTGATGCCGGCTGGTCCGGCGGCGCAGCAGGCCTTTGCCTGGGCCGGCCCGGACGCCACGGGGGCGGCGCCGGAAACCGCGCGCACGCTGGGACGGCTGCACCTGCATCGGGTGCCCTTCCTGCCGCAGGAACAGTTCGACGAACTGCTGTGGGCCTGCGATATCAATTTCGTGCGCGGCGAGGATTCGTTCGTTCGTGCCCAATGGGCCGCGCGCCCCTTCGTCTGGCACATCTATCCGCAGGCCGACGACGCCCACCGCGTCAAGCTGGACGCGTTTCTGACGCTCTACCGCCAGCAGATCGGCGAGCCGGCCGACGCCGCGGCGATCACGCGCTTCTGGCATGCCTGGAACGGCGCGGCCCCGCCCGCGGATGTCGCGGCCGCGTGGGATGGCCTGCGCGCCGCACTGCCCGGACTGGCGCGTACCGCACAGCGCTGGCAGCATAGCCTGGCCGCGCTGGGCGATCTCGCAGCGAACCTCGTAGCCTTTTGCGAAAGTCGGGTAAAATAGCGGGTTGATTTGATGGCGACCGGGCTGGACATCCTGGGTTGCCCGCGCGGCGCCTTGCGGCGTCCGATCCCGCGGGCCCCGCGCGGAACTGAGCACGGATCGCGAACGCGCGCCGAGCCGGCGCGCTCTCGCCACGCCGAACTCCCAGACATTTTTAATTCAGGAAGATTAGTTCAGATGAAAACCGCACAGGAACTCCGCGTCGGTAACGTGTTCATGATCGGTGCCGATCCGATGGTCGTGCAGAAGGCCGAGTACAACAAGTCGGGCCGCAACGCCGCGGTCGTCAAGATGAAGTACAAGAACCTGCTGACCGACGCACCGGGCGAAGCCGTGTTCAAGGCCGACGACAAGTTCGAAGTGGTCGTGCTGGATCGCAAGGAATGCACCTACTCGTACTTCGCCGACCCGATGTACGTGTTCATGGACGCCGACTACAACCAGTACGAAGTCGAAAGCGACAACATGGGCGACGCCCTGCACTACCTCGAAGACGGCATGAACGTCGAAGTGGTGTTCTACAACGACAAGGCCATCTCGGTCGAAATGCCGACCACGCTGGTGCGCGAGATCGTCTACACCGAGCCGGCCGTCAAGGGCGACACCTCGTCGGGCAAGGTGCTGAAGAACGCCAAGATCAATACCGGTTTCGAGCTGCAGGTGCCGCTGTTCTGCAACATCGGCGACAAGATCGAGATCGACACCCGCACCGGCGAATACCGCAGCCGCGCCAACTAAGGCGACGCGGACGGACCCACGCGGTCCGTGCCGAGACGAAAGAAAGGGCAGCCCGACCGGCTGCCCTTTTTCATTGCGCGGCGCTCATGGCGGCGAGCGCTACGCGCTGCAGCTTCAGCCGATCAGTCCCTCATCGCGCAGCTGCCGCAGCGCGCCGCGATAGCCCGCGTCCTGCTCGAGCTTGTTCCAGTCCATCGCCTTGCCGCGTGCGAACAGCCGGCGCACGCGCCGCTGCGAGGCCTTGTCGATCGACACGTCGAGCTCGGCCAGCAGCTGGTCGGCGCGCTCGGGATGATTGCAGATCAGTACCATGTCGCAGCCGGCATCGAGCGCGGCGCGCGCGCCCTGCGTGACGGTGCCGGCGACGCTGGCGCCTTCCATGCTGAGGTCATCGCTGAAGATCACCCCTTCGAAGCCGAGCTGGCCGCGCAGGATGTCCTGCAGCCAGTAGCGCGAGAAGCCGGCCGGATTCGGGTCGACCTTCGGGTAGATCACGTGGGCCGGCATCACCGAGGCCAGCGTCATGCCCATCCACTGGTACGGCCGCACGTCCTGCTCGAGGATCTCGTCCAGCGTGCGTTCGTCGACCGGCACCGCGACGTGCGAATCGGCTTCGACGTGGCCGTGCCCGGGGAAATGCTTGCCGCAGTTGGCCATGCCGGCCAGCAGCAGGCCATGGGTCAGATGGTTGGCCAGCATCGCCACCACGCGCGGGTCGGCATGGAAGGCGCGATCGCCGATCACGCCGCTGCGCCCATAGTCCAGGTCGAGCACCGGCGTGAACGACAGGTCGATATCGCAGGCGCGCAGCTCGGCCGCCAGCACATAGCCGCAGGCCACCGCGGCACGGGTCGCGGCCAGCACGTCGCGATCCCACAGCTCGCCCAGTTTCGCCATCGCCGGCAGATGGGTGAAGCCATCGGTCTTGCAGCGCTGCACGCGGCCGCCTTCATGGTCGATGCAGATCAGCACGTCGTCGCGCAGCGCGCGAATCTCGCGCGTCAGCGAGACCAGCTGCGCGCGCGACTCGAAGTTGCGCGCAAACAGGATCACCCCGCCGGTTAACGGATGCGAGATGCGGCGCGCATCGTCGGCGTCCAGCTGCTTGCCCTTGACATCGAGCACGACCGGGCCCGGTCGCTTGCCTGCATTCTTCTTGGTCATCGGTGAAAGGAGAAGGAGTTATCTGGGTAGGGGCACGCCCGATGCTTCCGCCGGCCCCGTCCGTTCCGCGATCGCGAAGGCGACCGCATAGTCGTGTTCGTCGCTGACGCTGACGCGCACCGTCAGCCCGCGTTCGTTCAGCCACTGCGCCAGCTCGCCGTGGCAATGCGCGTACGGCTCGCCCGACGGCAGGTTCAGCAGCTCCATCGCGCGCCAGGTCATCGGCCAGTGCATGCCCAGGCCGATCGCCTTGGAGAAGGCCTCCTTGGCGGCGAAGCGCGTCGCCAGGAAGGCCAGTCCGCGCTTGTCGACGCGCGCGCGGCGCCGATGATAGACCGCCAGCTCCTGCGGGCCCAGCACCTTCTCGGCGAAGCGTCCGCCGGTGCGGGCCATCACGCCGCGCACGCGCTCGATCTGGATGATGTCGGTGCCGACGCCGTAGATCACGCCGGAGCCTTCGGCACGGGATAACGCGTGCCGAGCCGGGCGGCGACCATGATCGCCTTCATCTCGCGCACCGCGTTCTGCCAGCCGGCGAATACCGCGTGCGCGACGATCGCGTGGCCGATATTGAGTTCGGCGATGCCCGGCAGCGCGGCGATCGGCTGCACATTGGTGTAGTGCAGGCCGTGGCCGGCGTTGACGACGAGGCCATGCTTCAGACCGGTGTCGACGCCGTCGGCGATGCGGCGGAATTCGAGCGCCTGGTCCTCGCTCGTCTGCGCATCGGCATAGCGGCCGGTATGCAGTTCGATCACGGGCGCGCCGCTGGCGGCGGCGGCCTCGATCTGGTCGGCCTGCGCATCGATGAACAGCGACACGCGGATGCCCGCGTCGGCCAGCTGGCGGCACGCCGCCTTGACCTGCTCGAAACGGCCGGCCACGTCGAGCCCGCCTTCGGTGGTCACTTCCTCGCGGCGCTCCGGCACCAGGCAGACGTCCTGCGGGCGGATCTCGCAGGCGATGTCCAGCATCTCCTGCGTCAGCGCGCATTCGAGGTTCATCCGCGTGGCCAGCTGCGGCCGCAGCGCACGCACATCGGCGTCGCGGATATGGCGGCGGTCCTCGCGCAGATGCAGCGTGATCAGGTCGGCGCCGGCCTCCTCGGCCTGCAAGGCGGCCTGGATCGGATCCGGATAGACGGTGCCGCGCGCGTTGCGCAGCGTCGCCACATGGTCGATGTTGACGCCGAGCGCGATGAAGCTCGAGTTCGCACCGGGATGAGCGTGGAAAATCATAGGGGAATCACAGGGCTTGCAGGTCGATCAGGATCTGGCGCGTCTTCAGTGGCACGCCTTGCAGATGATAATGCAGAAGAAAGCGCATCAGCGCGCGGCTCTGCGTCACGGTCTGCGCGCGGCTGTAGTCGTCGCGGGACATGTCGAGCAGCGTCTGCCCGGACACGACCGGCCACGACGACGGATCGCTGGCATGCGCGCGCCGCACGCCGCGCTCGGGCTGGTAGACGTAATCCAGGTCCGGCTGCACCGCCTCGCCGGTCGACGTGCAGCGATCGAAGGCGACCGCGAAGCCGGTTTCCTGCAGCAGCACGCGCTCGAAGCCGCGCAGCACCAGGGCGGCCGGCTCGCCCTGCCCCAGCCGCGTCAGCGTCGTCATGTAATGGCGGAACAGCGCCTCGTGCGCATCCTCGCGCGGACAGAAACGCAGCAGCAGTTCGTTCAGGTAGAAGCCGGACAGCAGCGCCTCGCCGGCCAGCGGCGGCATGCCGCCGATCCATTCGGCCTTCGTCAGCGTCTTGACCTCGCCGCGCCCGCTCCAGGACAGCGAGATCGGCAGGAAATGCTGCAGCACCGCGCGCAGCGCCGAATGCGGACGCTTGGCGCCCTTGGCAACCAGCGCCATGCGGCCGTGGTCGCGCGTGAAGACATCGACGATCAGGCTGGTTTCGCGATACGGCCACGCATGCAGCACGAAGCCCGGCTGATTGACCACGCGCAGCTCGGTGCGCGCCGGCACGATCCGCATCGCCCGATCCATCATCGCGCGCGCGCCGGCCAGCTCGGCGCCGACGCTGTCGAGTACTTCGGCGGCTTCCTCTGCCACCGGGTCCGCGCGGCGCGCGGAGGCGGTCCCGCGCCGCGCAGGCGCCGGGACCGCCGGGCGGTCACTCATATCCGTAGGCACGCAGTCCGGCTTCGTTGTCGGCCCAGCCGCTCTTGACCTTGATCCACAGCTCCAGGTAGACCTTGCCGTCGAACAGCTTCTCCATGTCCAGGCGCGCCTCGGTCGAGATCTGCTTGAGCTTGCTGCCCTTGGCGCCGATCACCATCGCCTTGTGCGCATCGCGCTCGACCAGGATCGTGGCAAACACGCGCCGCAGCCGGCCTTCGGTCTCGAACTTGTCGATGACGACGGTGCTGGTGTATGGCAGCTCGTCGCCGGTCCAGCGGAACACCTTCTCGCGGATGATCTCGGAGGCGAGGAAGCGCTCGCTGCGGTCGGTCAGCGCATCGGTGTCGTACATCGGCTCGCCTTCCGGCAGATAGGGCCGGATGATGCCGAGCAGGCGCTCGATATGGTCGCGCGTCTTGGCCGACATCGGCACCACCTCGCGGAACGGAAACTGCTGCCCCATCTTCTCGAGGAACGGGAACATGATTTCCGAGCGCCGCTCGCCCGGCAGCCGGTCGATCTTGTTGACGATCAGCAGCACCGGCGTATTGCGCGGCAGCAGCGTCAGCACCTTCTCGTCGTCGGCGCCGTACTGGCCGGCCTCGACCACGAACAGCACCAGATCGACCGACGACAGCGTCGAGGTCACGGCGCGATTGAGCGAGCGATTGAGCGCGCTGGCATGCCGGGTCTGAAAGCCAGGCGTATCGACGAACACGTATTGCGTGTCGTCGGTGGTCTGGATGCCGACCAGCCGGTGGCGCGTGGTCTGTGCCTTGCGGGACGTGATGCTGATCTTCTGGCCAACCAGCGCATTGACCAGGGTCGACTTGCCGACGTTGGGCCGCCCGACGATGGCCACGGTGCCGCACCGGAATGCCGCGGGCGGGTTTGCCGCGGCGGAGTCCGTGGACTCCGGTTGCGGGCGATTCGATTCGGTCATTCCTTCAACCTGAGAGACAACTGCGGATCCGGGGGAACGGGCTGCTTGCGGGTCTTGCCGGTGCGTTCGGCGCGGCTGCGCTTGAGCAGCTGGGGCACCAGCCGCTGCACCTCTTCCAGCGCCAGCTTGGCGGCCGCCTGTTCGGCGGCACGGCGCGAGGCCCCGGTGCCGAATACCTGCACTTCCAGTTTAGGCACGATGCATTCGACTTCAAACTGCTGATTATGGGCGGCGCCGTGGGTCGCGATCACGTTGTACTGGGGCAGCGCGATCTTGTGGCCCTGCAGGTATTCCTGCAGCAGCGTCTTGGCGTCCTTGCCGAGCGTGCGCGGGTCGACCTGTTCGAGGATCGGAATATAGAGCTTGCGGATCAGGCTGCGGGCGGCCTCGAAACCGGCGTCGAGAAAGACTGCACCGACGATGGCTTCGAGGGCGTCCGCCAGGATCGAGGGACGGCGGAAGCCGCCGCTTTTCAGCTCGCCTTCGCCCAGCCGCAGGGACTCCGACAGCTGCAGCATCTGCGCGATCTCGTACAGCGCCTGCTGCTTGACCAGATTGGCCCGCACGCGCGACAGATCGCCTTCGTCGAGCTTGCCGAACATGCCGTACAGCATGTCGGCGACGGCGCAGTTCAGCACCGAGTCGCCCAGGAATTCCAGCCGCTCGTTGTGCTGCGCGCTATGGCTGCGGTGCGTCAGCGCCTGCTGCAGCAATTCGGGCTTGCTGAAACGGTAGCCGAGTCGTTGCTGCAAGGCGTCGAGGTTCATGTCAGTACTGCGTTCCCGAAGAGGTAGTCGAATGGCGCGCTCCGGCCGGTGGCCGCCGTTTATTGGAACGACCCCACCCGGCCCAGGTTGCCGAGATTCATCCAGATCAGGAATGCCTTGCCGACGATGTTCTCGTCCGGCACGAAGCCCCAATAGCGCGAATCCAGGCTGTTGTCCCGGTTATCCCCCATGACGAAATAGTGGCCCGAAGGCACCTTGCAGGTCACGCCCTGCTGATTGTAAGTGCAGTTTTCGCGGAAGGGAAAATCTGGGTCGGCGCCCGCCACGAAGGCCGGGCGGTCGGCGTCGTTCAGGATGCCATGCGGCGCGCCGCCCGGCAGGGTTTCCTTGTAATGCTTGGAATACGACAGCCGCTCCTCGTCCAGATAGTCGGGCAGCGCGTCGTATTGCGCGGGCTTGCCATTGACGGTCAGCCGCTTGTTTTCATAGGTCACCACATCGCCGGGCACGCCGATCACGCGCTTGATGTAATCGAGCGACGGATCCTTCGGATAGCGGAACACCATCACGTCGCCGCGCTGCGGCTCGCCCAGCGAGACAATCTTCTTGTTGACCACCGGCAGACGCAGGCCGTATTCGTACTTGTTGACCAGGATGAAATCGCCGATCAGCAGCGTCGGGATCATCGAGCCGGACGGGATCTTGAACGGCTCGACCACGAACGAACGCAGCACGAACACCGCCAGGATCACCGGAAAGAAGCTGGCCGAGTATTCGAGCCACCACGGCTGGCGCAGCTTCTCCTCGGCCAGCCTGCTGCGCGAGGATTCGAACTCGGTGCCGGAGCCATGCCCCGGCATCGCGGCGCGGCGCGCATCGAACTCGGCCAGGGCGGCCTGCGCCGATACGCGGCGCTGCTTCTGGAACACCAGCTTGTCGGCCACCCAGGCAATACCGGTGATGACCACCAGCACAAAAAGGATCAGTGCAAAATTCATGACGGCTAGATCGTTGGCGAAGTCTTATTGGTGCGGACCGGAGGGCATCGGGGCTGCGCCGGCGTTGCGCCGGTTCGCCACGCTTGCCGTCCGGCGCGTCATTTCTCTTCCACCTGCAGAATGGCCAGGAACGCTTCCTGCGGAATTTCGACCGTGCCGACCTGCTTCATGCGCTTCTTGCCGGCCTTCTGCTTTTCCAGCAGTTTCTTCTTGCGCGAAATATCGCCGCCATAGCATTTGGCCAGCACGTTCTTGCGCAGCGCCTTGACGTTTTCGCGCGCGATGATGTTCGAGCCGATCGCCGCCTGGATGGCGACGTCGTACATCTGGCGCGGAATGATTTCACGCATCTTGGCGGCGACTTCGCGGCCCCGGTATTGCGAATTGGAGCGGTGCACGATGATCGAGAGCGCATCGACCTTGTCGCCGTTGATCAGGATATCGACCTTGACCACATCGGAAACGCGGTACTCCTTGAACTCGTAATCCATCGACGCATAGCCGCGCGAAACCGATTTGAGCCGGTCGAAGAAATCGAGCACGATCTCGGCCATCGGAATCTCGTAGGTCAGCTGCACCTGCTTGCCGTGGTAGCTCATGTTGACCTGCGTGCCGCGCTTCTGCGTGCACAGCGTGATCACGGCGCCGACGTAGTCCTGCGGCATGTACAGATTGACCGTGACGATCGGCTCCAGGATCGCGTCGATCTTGCTGGGGTCGGGCATCTTGGCCGGGTTCTCGACCTGGGCCATGGTGCCGTCGCGCATCTGCACCTGGTAGACCACCGTCGGCGCGGTGGTGATCAGGTCCATGTCGAACTCGCGCTCGAGCCGCTCCTGCACGATCTCCATATGCAGCAGGCCGAGGAAGCCGCAGCGGAAACCGAAGCCCAGCGCCTGCGAGACTTCCGGCTCGAACTGCAGCGAGGCGTCGTTCAGGCGCAGCTTTTCCAGCGATTCGCGCAGCGCCTCGTACTGGTTCGCCTCGACCGGATAGAGGCCGGCGAACACCTGCGGCTTGACTTCCTTGAAGCCGGGCAGCGGCGCCTCGGCCTTGCGCGCCACCGTGGTGATGGTGTCGCCGACCTTGGCCGCCTTCAGTTCCTTGATGCCGGCGATCACGAAGCCGACCTGTCCGGCCGACAGCGCTTCGCGCTGGATCGACTTGGGCGAGAAGATGCCGACCTGCTCGACCAGATGCTGCGAGCCGTTGGCCATCAGCAGCACCTTGTCCTTGGGACGCAGCGTGCCGTTGACCACGCGCACCAGCATCACCACGCCGACGTAGTTGTCGAACCACGAATCGATGATCAGCGCCTGCAGCGGTGCGTCCGGATCGCCCTTGGGCGGCGGCACCTTGGCGATCAGCGCCTCGATCACGTCCTCGACGCCCTGGCCGGTCTTGGCCGAGCACGGCGTCGCGTCATGCGCGTCGATGCCGATCACGTCCTCGATTTCCTGGATCGCGTTGTCGGGATCGGCCTGCGGCAGATCGATCTTGTTGAGCACGGGCACCACTTCGACGCCGAGCTCGATCGCGGTATAGCAGTTGGCCACGGTCTGGGCCTCGACGCCCTGCGAGGCATCGACCACCAGCAGCGCACCTTCGCAGGCGGACAGCGAGCGGCTGACTTCGTAGCTGAAGTCGACGTGTCCCGGGGTATCGATCAGGTTCAGGTTGTAGACCTTGCCGTCGCGCGCCTTGTAGCTGAGCGCCGCGGTCTGGGCCTTGATCGTGATGCCCCGCTCCTTTTCGATATCCATCGAATCCAGGACCTGGGCCTCCATTTCGCGGTCGGAAAGGCCCCCGCACAGCTGGATGATGCGATCGGCCAGGGTCGATTTCCCGTGGTCGATATGGGCAATGATCGAAAAGTTACGGATATGGTCCATCGGTTGGTCAGGGGAGCGCCGCGGCAGCGCATTGGCAACGGGCGATGGCGACGTACGCGCATCCGGCCGCGGCACAGCATGTCATGGGCGGAGGGACGGGCGGCCCGCCGGGCGCGCCTGGGCCCGGCCGCAGGTTGGTGGCACGCTTGCGCCCGACCGTTTCCACGGTCGGCGGCTTTCGCGCCAGACGGCGATTTTACCGGATTTTCAAGGGGGTCCCGCAGCTCAATCGCGCGGCGGAACGGGAAAATGCGGGGCAGCCGAAATCGGCAGGGTTATCTCGTCGCCCCACGCAGCGGGAAACCCGGCGACGCGCACGATGTGCGCGCGGAAAGACGCCGGCTCCCCGCTTGCACGGGGACGCGGAGACGAGGCAGCGTCGTCGATCAGCGGGCGGCGCCGCCGTTCGGGCGCAGCGTCAACACCTGGGTGGCGTCACCGCGGCGAACGAAGATTGCCGCCATGCGGCTCTTGTCCAGGCCGCGCACCAGCTCGTTGAACTGGCGGGCACTGGTCACATCGGTGTCGCCCAGACGCAGGATCACGTCGCCCGGACGGATGCCCGCGCGCGCCGCGACCCCTTCGGCCGCCTGGACCTCGACGCCCGACTTGATCTTCAGCTCGCGCAGCCGTGCCTCGGACAGATCGCCGACCACCAGGCCCAGCGCATTGGGCTTGGCGCCTGCCGCGCCGTCATCGCCCGGCGTGGTGCCGGCGCGCGGACGCGGCTTGGCATCCGGCTCGAGCTCGGCCACGGTGATGGTGACCTCACGGGTCCCGCCCTTGCGCCACAGCTGCATCGGCACCCGCGAGCCCGGCTTGGTCTCGCCGACCAGGCGCGGCAGGTCCGAAGCGCGCTCGATATCGCGGCCGTTGAACTTCAGGATGATGTCGCCCGCCTCGATGCCGGCCTTTTCGGCCGGACCGCCGGGCTCGACGCTGCCGACCAGCGCGCCGCGCGCGCGGCCCAGGCCCAGCGAATCGGCGACCTCCTTGGTGACATCGCCGATCGCCACCGCGATCCGGCCGCGCGTGACCTTGCCGGTCGACTTCAGCTGCTCGCTGACGCGCAGCGCCTCGTCGATCGGAATCGCGAACGAGATGCCCATGTAGCCGCCGCTGCGGCTGTAGATCTGCGAATTGATGCCGATCACCTCGCCGCGCAGATTGATCAGCGGCCCGCCCGAGTTGCCGGGGTTGACCGCGACGTCGGTCTGGATGAACGGCAGGTAGTCGCCGGTGTCGCGGCCCTTGGCCGACACGATGCCGGCGGTCACGCTATTGTCCAGGCCGAATGGCGAGCCGATGGCCAGCACCCATTCGCCGACGCGGATCTTGTTCGAATCGCCCATCTGCAGGCGCGGCAGGCCGTTGGCATCGACCTTGAGCAGCGCGACGTCGGTGCGCCGGTCGGTGCCGATCAGCCTGGCCTTGAACTCGCGCTTGTCGGGCAGCGTCACGTAGATGGTTTCGGCGTCGGCGACCACGTGGGCGTTGGTCATCACGTAGCCGTCGGCGCTGATGATGAAGCCGGAGCCGACCCCGCGGCTCTGCTCCTCGCCCTGCGGCGGCTGGCCGCGGCGCGGCGTTCCAGGCGGCGTGGGCGCGCCCGGCATCGGGATGCCGAAGAAGCGCCGGAAGAACTCGGCCATCTCCTCGTCCTCGGGCGTCATGCCGCGCGAACGCACGCGCTCGGTGGTGCGGATGTTGACCACGGCGGGGCTGACGCGCTCCACCAGGTCGGTGAAGTCGGGCAGGCTGTAGTTCGAGGCGGCGGCCTGCGCATGGACCGGCGTGGCCAGCATGGGACCCACCGCCAGCACGGCGGCCAATGCCATGGTCCTGGCCACGGCGTAATAGTTTGACGACATGGTCGACTCCCGCGAGTTCAGCGTAACAGGGTAAGCAAGCCGGGGCGCCCGGTCCAGTCGGGGCCAGCCCGGAGGCTGTCCACGGAACCGTCCGAAGAACTTCCGGAGAATGTCCGGACAATGTCCGGAGAATGCGCCCGGGCGTGTGCGGGCGGGCGCGCCGGCGCGCGCCGCATCCCGGCTCAGCGTGGCTTGGGCGCGCGGTATTCCACCGCGGCCGCGAACTGCTTGACCGTGGCCGCCGGCACCTCGCCGACGACGGTGATCCAGAAATCGGCGACCTTGCGCACCACCACCTGGGTCGCGCCCAGCGAGGCAACGCCCTCGCGGCGCACCCGCTGATCCGATACCGGCTCGATGAAGACCGACAGCCCGGTCAGGCCATCGCTGTAGACGACCTGCAGCACCTCGAACACCTGTTCGCGGCCGCTGCCTTGCGGGCTGCGCAAATCGCCCAGCGGGCGGCGCACCTCGCGAATCTTCTGGAAGCCCTTGACTGGCACCGCGATCAGCCAGCCCTCTTCGGCGATATTGGCCGGCTGATAGTTGATCTCGTAGCGCTGCCAGTTGCTGGCATTCTTGATCGCGCCGAGGATCTTCTGCTTTTCGGACGGCACGCCGATCTCGATCTGCGAGAACGCGACCTGCTCGAGCACCTTGCCGCCCTCGCCGATGGTCTGCGCGCGCATCAGCAGGCCCGAGTGCTTCTCGGCCCAGAGGCGGACCGCATAGCGGGCACCGTCGTGCGGCACCAGCGAGAACACTTCGCATTCCATGCCCGCCACGCGCTCGGGCGAGAGCCTGCGCATCTCGTAGAGATCGAGCACGTCGCCCTTGTTGGTGGCCAGCAATGCCGGGAAGCGGTCCTTGGCGTCCTGGCGCTCCACCACGACAAGCTTGGCCTCGGGGATCAGGCTATGGACGATGTCGTTCTGGCGCAGCACCTCGCGCGGCTTGCCGTCGAGCGTCTCGAGCCGCTCGTACTCGTTGTGCACCAGGTCGCTGAAATGCTGGATGCGCGAGGCATGCATGACGCTGCCGCGCTGGTAGATCAGAGTACCGACGTAGTTTTCGCGCTGCGCGGCGCGGTGAATCTTGCCAAGCCAGGCCGCGGCATCGCGGCGCGCCAGCGTGGGCTCGGGCGTTTGCGCCGTCGCCACCGCGGCCGTCAGGCACAAGGCGAGAAAAAAGGACCTCCTCAGGGCCCTTATTCCTTGTGCGCCCGCTGCATGGGCGGGCGCCCATCCTTTTTGCATGTCCGGCATTATTCCTGCGTGTTGTCCTGAGAGAAGCTTGCACTATTGGCGACGTTGCGCATGGTGGGCACCATGGCATTGGTCGTCACGGACACCCGGTGAGCCCGCAGGTACTCGTCCAGGCGCGGATCGCGAATCATCTGGCCGGCGTCGGCCGCGACGGTCAGCACGCCGCTGGCCTTGGGCGCCGCGGGGACGCCTTCACTGGTGCTGGCCACGATGGCGCCGGGCGCGGCCGGATCGGCATCGCGCATCTGCGGCACGACCACCCAGCTGACTGCCGCGACGGCAGCCGCGATCGCGGTGCCCGGCATCACGCGGCGCACCCACGACGGGCGCAGCAGAAGGCGATGGCGGCGGACCGGCGCATCGGCCAGCGCGGCCGGCGCCAGCAGGTGCGGCTCGTCTTCGAGACGGCTCGCAAAGCGCGACACGAAAGCCGCGGTCGAGCCGGCATGGGCGAGATCCTCGGAACGCAGCGTGTCGCCGATCAACTGGAACACCGACCATTGCTCCTGGCCCGGCTCGCTCTTGGCGAGCGCCAGCACGGCCTCGAATTCATGCGGCGCCAGTTCGCCGTCGATCAATGCGGAAATCTGCTCCGCTGCCTCGGGCGCATGAACCGATTGCCTGTGAGCCTGACCCATTTCCAACCCCTCGATAACCATCGAACACCGAACAATCCCGTCACAATACTGTCGCTTCTCGATGCAGGAGCAGGCTGCAACGCTGGCCGCACGACATGTCTTTGACTTCTACCACCGCTTGCCCTCCGCCGTTCCCAGCAGCGGGCGCAATTTTTCCGCAATCGCTTCGCGTGCCCGGAAAATGCGCGATCTGACCGTACCGATCGGACACCCCATCGCTTCGGCGATTTCCTCGTAACTGAGGCCTTCGATCTCGCGCAGCGTGATGGCGGTTCGCAATTCTTCCGGCAGGGCCTCCATGGCGCGGTTGACGGTGTCCGCCACCTGGCGCGTATGGAGCATCGACTCCGGCGTATTGATATCCCTTAGTTGCTCACCATCCGCAAAAGTTTCAGCCTCTTCGGCATCGATGTCGCTGGACGCTTCGGGCCGCCGGCCCTGCGTGGCCAGGTAGTTCTTGGCCGTGTTGACAGCGATCCGGTACAGCCAGGTGTAGAACGCCGATTCCCCGCGGAATTGGGGCAAGGCGCGATATGCCTTGATAAAGGCATCCTGCGCCACATCCTCGACTTCAGCGGGGTCCCTGACCAGACGCGAGATCAACCGGATGATCTTGCGGTGGTATTTGGCCACCAGCAGTTCAAAGGCCCGCTTGTCGCCCTGCTGGACGCGTTCAACAAGGAGCTGGTCGGCTTCGCGTTCGCTCACGAATAGTTCACCTGCAGTGTATCTCTTGGTATCGCCGTCAAAACAAACGTTGTATTTTACCTACGCCGCACCCCGCGAAACGACCGCGGAGCGAAAAGCGTATTGACAGCGGTGGCGAATGCCACCGGGCGTCAGTATGCATTAAGCGGCACCGCTTGGGCCGCCAATCGTGTCGCCTGCCGCGTTCAAAGCGATCCCGGCGCCCCATGCAGTGCGCGTAGCAGCGCCCGCCGCGAGGCATCGGCCGCTTCATCGCGGCCATCGGGAACGCCAGCGCTCCCCATCAGCAGCACGCGCGGCACGTCGGCTTGCGCGGCCTGCGCGGGCGCCAGGCGCAGCACCGCGGCGACACTACCCAACTGCCAGCACGCCATGACCCGGGCCCGCGCTTCGGCGCCCTCGGGCAACGCGACCACGATCTCCGTCGCCGAACCGCCCGGCGCGATCCGGACAAGGCGGCATGCCGCCGCCAGCCATGCGGCTCGCCACGCGCGGACACCCGAGAGCGTGGCCGCCGCCGCGAGCACCGCCCACCACAGCGGCGCCGTCTCCCCCGCCCGCCATCCCTGTTCCGCCCGCCACAGCAGCCACAGCAACGCGGCAAGCTCGCAGCCCAGGAACGCCATCAGCAGCCAACGCTGCGGATGACGCCCCGGGAACGGGAAGCAAGGGAGCGGCCGGCGGGAGCCGGCTTCAGGCACGACGGAAGACGAGCGTGCCGTTGGTACCGCCGAAGCCGAAGTTGTTCTTGACGGCTACGTCGATCTTCATTTCACGCGCGGTGTTCGGCACGTAATCGAGATCGCACTCGGGGTCCTGATTGAAGATGTTGATCGTCGGCGGCGCGACCTGATGATGCAGGGCCAGCACCGTGAAGACCGACTCCAGGCCGCCGGCGCCGCCCAGCAGATGGCCGGTCATCGACTTGGTCGAGTTCACCGCGATCTTGTAGGCGTGTTCGCCGAAGGCCAGCTTGATCGCGTCGGACTCGTTCTTGTCGCCCAGCGGCGTCGAGGTGCCGTGCGCGTTCAGATAATCGACTTCGTCCGGATTGACGCCCGCGTTCTTCAGCGCATTGACCATGCAGCGGCGCGGACCGTCGGTATTCGGCGCCGTCATGTGGAACGCATCGCCGCTCATGCCGAAGCCCGACAGCTCGGCATAGATCTTGGCGCCGCGCGCCTTGGCCGACTCGTATTCCTCGAGCATCATCACGCCGGCGCCCTCGCCCAGCACAAAGCCGTCGCGGTCGACATCCCACGGACGCGAGGCGGCCGCCGGATCGTCGTTGCGGGTCGACAGCGCACGGGCCGCGGCAAAACCGCCGATACCGAGCGGCGATACAGTCGATTCCGCGCCGCCGGCCAGCATCGCGTCGGCGTCGCCGGCCTCGATCAGGCGCGCGGCCAGGCCGATGCTGTGCAAGCCGGTGGTGCAGGCGGTCACGGCGGCCAGGTTCGGGCCCTTCAGGTTGTGGTTGATCGACAGGTGGCCGGAGATCATGTTGATGATCGAACCGGGCACGAAGAACGGCGAAATCCGCCGCGGACCGCGATTGGTCAGTTCCGCGTGCGTGTCCTCGATCATGGGCAGGCCGCCGATGCCCGAGCCGACCAGCACGCCGATGCGATCGGCGTTGGCCTCGGTCACTTCCAGGCCGCTGTCGCGCAGGGCCTGGGTGCCGGCCGCGATGCCATAGTGGATGAAGGTATCCATATGGCGGGCTTCCTTGGCGGGAATGTAATCCTCGACGTTGAAGCCCTTCACTTCGCCGGCGAAATGCACGGCCAGCGCGGAGTGATCGAATTTGGTGATGGTGGCAATGCCGGACTTGCCGGCAACCAGATTGGCCCAGCCTTCGGCAACCGTGTTTCCGACCGGAGACACAAGGCCGAGCCCGGTGACGACGACGCGACGACGGCTCACTATGATTTCCTACGGGTGGATGAGGCAAGGCGGAACGGGCGGGAAGCCCGCGGCACCGTCAAGGCGCCAAGGCGATTCCGCCGCGCCGGCAGGCCGGCGCACCGGCCAATCTGCCGGCCGGACCGACGGCGCGAATCCCGGCCGGCAGTTCGGCGGCACGATGGCCGATGATGGAGCCAGGTTCGGCCCCACCGCAACTCCGCTTGCTCGAACAAACGAAAGCCACAGAAAACGGCACAACGGGATCTGGCGACCCCTCTGCCCGTTTTCTGTGGCCCGGAATCCGGATACGACAGGCTTAGGCCTTGACGTGCGCCGACGCGTAGTCGATGGCCTGCTGCACGGTCGTGATCTTTTCGGCTTCCTCATCGGGAATTTCCATGCCGAATTCATCTTCCAACGCCATCACGAGTTCGACCGTGTCGAGCGAGTCGGCGCCGAGGTCGTTCACGAACGAGGATTCGTTCTTGATGTCGGCTTCGGCGACGCCGAGTTGCTCTGCCACGATCTTCTTGACGCGTTGTTCGATATTGTCCATTTAGCCCTCCAGGGAAGTTCGACAAAAAAGTGGGCGCATTTTAGCAGGTTTGGCCTCTGAAAATGCCGTCCGCAGTCTTTCGCAAGAAATGCGCCCGTTCTTCTAAAAAAGGGGGTGACGCCAAGGCGTCGCGCCCCCCTCAGTTCATATACATGCCACCGTTGACATGCAGCGTGGTGCCGGTCACATAAGCCGCCTGCGGACCGGCCAGGAAAGCCACCGCGTTGGCGATGTCCTCCGGCTGACCGAGCCTGCCGAGCGGAATCTGGGTCTTGAGCGCGGCATGCTGCTCTTCCGACAGCACCTTGGTCATATCGGTATCGATAAACCCCGGTGCGACGCAATTGACGGTGATGTTGCGGCTGCCGATTTCGCGGGCCAGCGCCCGCGTCATGCCTTCCACGCCCGCCTTGGCCGCAGCATAGTTCATCTGGCCCGGGTTGCCGGTCGAACCGACCACCGAGGTGATGTTGATGATGCGTCCGCCGCGCGCCTTCATCATCGGCCGCAGCACACCGCGCGACAGGCGGAACACCGCCGTCAGGTTGGTATCGATCACCGCGCTCCAGTCCTCGTCCTTCATCCGCATCGCCAGCTGGTCCTGCGTGATGCCGGCATTGTTGACGAGGATGTGGATGCCGCCGTGATTCTTGACGATCTCGTCGATCAGCGCCTCGCAGCGCGCCGCGTCGTTGACGTCGAGCACCGCGCCGGCGCCCTTGAGTTGCTCGGCGGCCAGGTACTCGCCAATCGCGGCGGCGCCCTTTTCGCTGGTGGCCGTGCCGATCACCAGCGCGCCCTGCCGGGCCAGTTCCAGCGCGATCGCGCGGCCGATGCCGCGCGAGGCGCCCGTCACCAGCGCGACCTGATTGTCCAGGGTCTTGCTCATCCCGTTGTTTCTCCTTGTTGCGGTGCGTGCGGATCAGCCGCGCACCAGCGCCAGCGTGTCCTGCAGCGAGGCCGGATCGACGATCGCGCCGCCGACCAGATTGCCGTCGATGCGCTTGGTCAGCCCGGCCAGCACCTTGCCCGGACCGCACTCGATCACATGGGTGACGCCGTCGGCGGCCATCTTTTGCACCGACTCGACCCAGCGCACCGGCGCCGCGGCCTGGCGCACCAGCGCATCCTTGATCGCCTCGGGATCGTCGACGATGGCGACGTCGACGTTGTTGATCAGCGGAATCGACGGCGCCGAGAACGTCAGGCCGGCCATGCGCTCGCGCAGGCGGTCCGATGCGGGCTTGAGCAGCGACGAATGGAACGGTGCCGACACCGGCAGCGGCAGCGCACGCTTGGCACCCTTGGCCTTGGCGATCTCGCAGGCCTTCTCGACCGCTGCCTTGCCGCCGGCGATCACGACCTGCGCCGGCGCATTGAAATTGACCGCTTCGACCACGCCGGCCGCCGAGGCCTCGGCGCAGGCGGCGCGCACGTCGTCGTCGGACAGGCCGAGGATCGCGGCCATGCCGCCCTCGCCCACCGGCACCGCTTCCTGCATCGCCTGGGCGCGGAAGCGCACCAGCGGCACCGCGTCGGCAAAGGCAATCACGCCGGCGGCGACCAGCGCGGAATACTCGCCGAGGCTATGGCCGGCCACCAGCGCCGGGGCCGGGCCGCCGGCCTCGCGCCAGGCACGGTAGATCGCCACCGCGGCGGTCAGCATCACCGGCTGGGTGTTGGTGGTCAGGTTCAGCTCTTCGGCCGGCCCTTCGGCGATCAGGCGCGCCAGGTCCTGGCCCAGCGCGTCGGACGCTTCCTGCAGCGTCGCGCGCACCACCGGGTTGTCGGCGAAGGCATTGAGCATTCCGACCGACTGCGAGCCTTGGCCGGGGAAGACGAATGAGAATTTCATCGGTTTCCGATCGGTTTGAAAATGGAATCGTCGGCGCCATCGCGCATCGGCCGCGCACATCATCGTGCCGCGCGCCGATGGCTGGCACCGGCTTGCGAATTACATGCGCAGCAGCACCGCGCCCCAGGTGAAACCGCCGCCCACGCCTTCCATCAGCACGTGGTGGCCGGGGCGAATGCGCCCGTCGCGCACCGCGACGTCGAGCGCCAGCGGAATCGATGCGGCCGACGTGTTGCCGTGTTCGTGCACGGTCGCGATCATGCGCTCGAGCGGCAGGCCCAGCTTCTTCGCGGTGCCCTGCATGATGCGGATATTGGCCTGGTGAGGAATCAGCCAGTCGAGCTTCTCGGCCGGAAAATCGGCCGCGGCCAGCGTCTCGCGCGCGACCTTGTCGAGCACGCTGACGGCGAGCTTGAACACCGCCTGGCCATCCATGTGCAGGAACGCATTGCCGGTGATATTGCCGGCCGCGACATTGCCCGGCACGCACAGGATATCGACGTGGCTGCCGTCGGCATGCATCGCCGAGGACATCACGCCGGGCTCGT
Organism: Cupriavidus gilardii; assembly: GCF_013347325.1. Lineage (NCBI taxonomy): Bacteria > Pseudomonadati > Pseudomonadota > Betaproteobacteria > Burkholderiales > Burkholderiaceae > Cupriavidus > Cupriavidus gilardii. The sequence continues at coordinate 2,139,842 of NZ_CP054626.1, forward strand.
CCGACGCGGTCAGCACCACCGCGCCGGCGCCGTCGCCGAACAGCACGCAGGTGGTGCGATCGTTGAAGTCGAGGATGCGCGAGAACACTTCGGCGCCGATCAGCAGCACGTTGCGATGCGAGCCGCTGCGGATGAACTTGTCCGCGGTGGCCAGCGCATAGGCAAAGCCGGAGCAGACCGCCTGCAGGTCGAACGCCGCGCAGTGGTTGGTGATGCCGAGCTTCTGCTGCACCAGGCAGGCGGTGCTCGGAAATACGTAGTCCGGCGTCGAGGTGGCGACGATGATCAGGTCGATCTGCTGCCGGTCGATGCCGGCCGCTTCCAGCGCGCGCTCGGCCGCCTTGACCGCCAGATCGCTGCTGGTGACATCGGGCTCGGCCCAGTGGCGCGCCGAGATGCCGCTGCGCGAGACGATCCACTCGTCGCTGGTCTCGATGCCCTTCTCGGCCAGCTGCGCCGCGAGCTCGTGATTGGTGACGCGCCGCGGAGGCAGGTAGCTCCCCGTGCCGATGATTTTTGCGTAGCTTGTCATGTGGTGTCGGATCGTATTGCCGGACTCAGCGCGACCCCGGCGCGGCGGCATGCCGGCCTGGCCGGTGCTGGCGCACGAGGCGTGGGACCAGGGGCACCGGCATCGCCGCTGCCTCGGTAATGCTGGGCAGGATCATGCGGCGTGTGCGCTGCGACCCGCGTCGGGCGGGTCTGTCTCCTGGCCCGCGGATGCGGTGCCCGCGGTGCTCGTCTTGTTGGCGAACGCCTGCGAAATCCGGGCGATGACGCCATTCCTGGCCGCATCATACCCGCGTTTGATAGCCCACTCAAAAGAGTGGGCATCGGCGGAACCGTGGCTCTTGATCACCAGCCCGCGCAGCCCGAGCAGCGAGGCGCCGTTGTAGCGGGCCGGATCGAGCCGGCGCGCCAGCCGCGTCAGCACCGGCATCGCGATGCCGGCCAGCAGCTTGGTGAACCAGGAGCGCGTGAATTCCTCCTTGATCATGCTGCCGATCATCTTGGCCAAGCCCTCGGTGCTCTTGAGCGCCACGTTGCCGACGAAGCCGTCGCACACCACGATGTCGGTGGTGCCCTTGAAGATGTCGTTGCCCTCGACGTTGCCGTAGAAGTTCAGCTCCGAGGCGCGCAGCAGCTCGCCGGCGCGCTTGACCACCTCGTTGCCCTTGATCACCTCCTCGCCGATGTTCAGCAGGCCGACCGTCGGGTGTTCCTTGTGGTCGACCACCGCGACCATGGCCTCGGCCATGCGGGCAAATTGCAGCAGATGTTCGGGTTCGCAGTCGGCGTTGGCGCCCAGGTCCAGCACCGTGGTGCCCCAGCCCTGTTCGTTCGGAATGGTGGTGGCGATGGCCGGGCGCTCGATGCCTTCGAGCGTCTTGAGCACATAGCGCGACACGGCCATCAGCGCGCCGGTATTGCCGGCCGAGATGCAGGCGTCGGCGCGGCCTTCCTTGACCTGGGTCACCGCGACGCGCATCGAGGAATCCTTCTTCTTGCGCAGCGCGACCTCGACCGGGTCGTCCATCGTGATCACTTCGGTGGCGGCCACCACGGTCACGCGCGGATGGTTCAGCGCGTGCAGCTTGCGCAGCTGCGGCTCGATGGCATCCGGCCGCCCCACGAGCACCATCTCGGCATCCTCGTGGGCGGCAAGAAAACTGATCGCCGCCGGCACCGTCACGGACACGCCGTGATCGCCACCCATGCAGTCGATAGCGAGTTTGATCGTCATTGTTTGCTGATGCGCGAGGCGCCGAATCCGCGCTGCGGAGGCCTCGCAGGGAAAGCGGCGCCAGCGTTCACGCTTGCCGCGGCCAACAAAAAAGCGGCAAGGAGTTTGCCGCTTCTTTGTATGTCTTCTACCTGCAAGCGCGTGCGGGACGCAGCGTCACGCCGAGCGAATGCGTCAGTCGTTCTTGGTCTTGACGACCTTGCGGCCACGGTAGTAGCCGTTCGGGCTGACGTGGTGACGCAGGTGCGTTTCACCGGTGGTCGGCTCGACTGCCAGCGGCGCGACGGACAGGTGATCGTGCGAACGATGCATGCCGCGCTTGGACGGCGACTTCTTGTTCTGTTGAACAGCCATGATGACTCCTTGGAGAATTTGCGGATATTAACACACGCATCCTGCACGAGGCGTAGCCGGGCCCGGCCGGATGCTGATTACGGTACGACGTTGTTACTGCCGAAGCGCGCCGCCGCGGACCTGGTCCGCGCGTCAGTGCTTCGTCTTCAGACTGGCCAGCGCCGCAAAGGGCGACGGCCGCTTTTCTTCTTCCTGCTCGTCCTCGGGTTCCGGCTCGACGCTGCCGTCGGCTCCGGTGACCAGGCTCTCATGGACTTCGGGGCAGACCTCGTGCTTCGGCGCCACCGGCAGCGACAGCAGGATCTCGTCCTCGATCAGCGCCAGCAGATCGAACCGGCGCGAGCCCGCGATGACATCGATCTCGTCGTCGTCCATCGGCGCGGCATCGGCCTCGGCTTCGCTGGCCACCACCTCGAACCGGGTCGCGGTCGAGATCGGCTCGGCGTAGACCGCCAGACAACGCTGACAGTTCAGCCACATGCTGCCCTGCACCGCCAGATCGAGAAACAGGCGCCGGCGCGCCGGCTTGCCGGGCTCGGCCGCTTCATCCTGGGCGGAACCGCTCATCGTGTAGCGGAACCGTTCGTCCGGGGCCGAGGCTGGCGCTTCGGCGGAGGTCTCGGCTATGATGCGCGGCAATTCACGCGCCGCGATCTCGCCGGCCGCCGAGCCCGAGGACCGGCAGAACTCGAAGAGATCGAACGCTTGCAAGTCGATGGGCTGAGTCATGTCGCTGGGTGCGCCTGTGATGCAGGGCGCTGGCAATGCTGCTGAACGCTGGTCCTGTCGCCGCAGCGGCCATCGAGTGACGAGGCCTCCGCATTACGCCGCACGAGGCGCTGGCAGGACGCCACGCGGCGGATGCCTGCGCGGTAAAACGCGTGATTATACGTCGAAATCTGAGCCGCAGTCAAAGTCGCCCGCGCTTTGCCTGTTGCGCATTCCTCTTTCGCTTCAATCACTTATATGTCTTCCGCCGTGACACCCGCCGCGCCATCCGCGGCACCGCTTCCCTCGGCACCGGCCGCGGCCCCCAGGCTGATTCTTGGCTCGAGCTCGCGCTATCGCCGCGAGCTGCTGGAGCGCCTGCGCATTCCGTTCGAGATCGACGTGCCGGACATCGACGAGACGCCGCTGGCCGGCGAGGCGCCGGAGGCGACCGCGCTGCGTCTGTCGCGCCGCAAGGCAGAGGCGATCGCCGCCCGTCACCCCGGCGCGCTGGTGATCGGCTCCGACCAGGTCGCCACGCTGGACGGCGTCCAGGTCGGCAAGCCGGGCTCGCACGAGCGAGCACTGGAGCAGTTGCGCTGGATGCGCGGCCGCACGGTGACGTTCCATTCGGCGCTGTGCCTGCTGGACGGGCGCAGCGGCGAGGTCCACCTGGAGGAGGTGCGTACGCTGGCGACCTTTCGCGAGCTCGACGACAGCGAGCTGGAGGCCTATCTGCGGCTCGAGCAACCCTATGACGTGGCCGGCAGCGCCAAATCGGAAGGACTCGGCATTGCGCTGCTGTCGCGCGTCGAGGCCGACGATCCGACCGCGCTGGTCGGCCTGCCGCTGATCGCGCTGACCGGCATGCTGCGCCGCGCCGGCTATCCCTTCTTCACGGCCTGATTCCGCGGGCCTTCCCTCTCCGCTGTCGAGGACATCGACCCATGAGCGGCACGCTATACCTGATTCCCAACACGCTGGGCAAACGCGACGAGGCCGACCCGCTGCCGGCCGTGATCCCGGCCGACGTGCAGCAGATCGCCGCCAGCCTGGACTACCTGGTCGCCGAGAACGCCAAGACCGCGCGCGCCTATCTGAAGAAGCTGGGGCAGACCTGCCCGCTGGCGCGGCCGATCCAGCAGATCGAGATCCGCGAGCTGAACGTCAATACGCCCGAGGCCGCGCTGGCGGAGCTGCTGGCCCCGGTGCTGGCCGGCCGCGACGGCGGCCTGCTGTCGGAGGCCGGGGTGCCGGCGGTGGCCGACCCCGGCGCCAATCTGGTGCGGCTGGCTCACGCGCGCGGCGTGCGCGTGCGGCCGCTGGTCGGGCCCAGTTCGATCCTGCTGGCAGTGATGGGCTCGGGGCTGAACGGCCAGAGCTTTGCCTTCAACGGCTATCTGCCGGTCGATCCGGCCGAGCGCACGCAGCGCCTGCGGGAACTGGAGCAATGGTCGCGCAAGCACCGGCAGACCCAGGTCTGGATCGAGACGCCGTATCGCAACGAGGCGCTGCTGGCGGCGCTGAAGACCACCTGCGCGGGCACCACGCTGCTGTCGATCGCGGTGGACCTGACGCTGCCGACCGAGACCATCGTCACGCAGCCGCTGTCGGCCTGGCAGCCGGGCCGGCTCGAATTGCACAAGCGGCCGGCGATCTTCTCGATCCTGGCGGCCTGAACGCCGCGCTGCCCCACGCGCCGGCCGGCGTCAATACAGCGACTGCAGCCGCGAACTCCACATCAGGGTCTTGGCGGCCGCGGTCCCGACCGCGGCGCCGAAGCGCTTGGCGACGCGCTCGGCGATGTTCTCCTTGACCGTGTAGTCGACGATGTCCTCGGCCTTCAGCACGTCGCGCGCCACCGACTCGGCGCTGCCCAGCCCGTCGGCCAGGCCCAGCTCGATGCTGCGCTCGCCGGACCAGAACAGGCCCGAGAACAGCGTCGGATCGTCTTTCAGCCGGTTGCCGCGCCCTTCCTTGACCACTGCGATGAACTGCTCGTGGATCTGGCGCAGCATCTGCTCGGCGAACGCCTTCTGCTGCGGCGATTCCGGCGAGAACGGGTCCAGCATGCCCTTGTTGGCGCCCGCGGTGTACAGCCGCCGCTCGACGCCGAGCTTGTCCATCAGACCCGTGAAGCCGAAGCCGTCCATCAGCACGCCGATCGAACCGACGATGCTGGCCTTGTCGACATAGATCTTGTCGGCCGCGGCGGCGACGTAGTAGCCGCCCGACGCGCAGATTTCCTCGACCACGACATACAGCGGCTTGGACGGATGCAGCGAGCGCAGGCGCTGGATCTCGTCGTTGATGATGCCGGCCTGCACCGGCGAGCCGCCCGGGGAATTGATCTTCAGGATCACGCCGGCCGCGTTGGCATCGGCGAAGGCGGCCTGCAGCGATGCGTTGATCGACTCGGCACTGGCCGGCGTGCCGGCGGCGATCTCGCCCTCCAGCGTGACCATCGCCGTATGCCGGCCGCTGGTAATGGCGCCGTCGGTCTTGAAGTCGAACAGCGAGAACAGCACCAGCGCGAACAGCGCGAAGCCGGCCAGGCGGAAGAAGATCTTCCAGCGGCGCGCCGCCCGCTGCTCGCGCAGCGTGGCCATCAGCACGCGTTCGAGCACATCGCGCTCCCAGCCGGCGCCGGTCTTGACCGGCCCGGCCGACTCGCCCTTGAGCCGCGCCTTGCGCTCGACCGACTCGCGACGCGCGGCGGCCTCGGCATCGCGGACCTCGGCCTCCAGCGGGTAATCGGCGTGGCGCGCGGTTTCGAGCCGCTCGCCGGCGCCGCGCCCGCCCGGGCTCTCGTCGCCGCGGCCCGGCTCGGCATCCGGCTCGTTCGGATTCACCGGCGGTTTGTTCTGATCTGTCATGCAAATACTCTCGAACGGGCGCCGCTGCGCGGACGTGGCCGACGTTGCGCTGGAGCCCGAAGGTTTCCCGTCAAAAAAAGCGATGCCGATGCGCGGCCGCGGCGTGCCCGCTTACGGGACGGGCGGTGGCGACGGCAGCGAGGGCGGATCGTCGTACGGCGACTCCGGTATCCAGTAGACGGCGCCGTCGCGCTCCTCGACGCGCAGCTTGGCCAGCGACGCGCCGCGGCACGGTCCGCCGACGCACAGTCCGCTGTCGGGTGCATAGGTCGCGCCATGTGTGGCGCACATCAAGTATAGGCCCGACGACTCGAAAAAGTGGCCTTCCTGCCAGTCGAGCTCCATCGGCACATGGGCGCACTGATTCAGATAGCCATGGACCTGCCCCTCGAAGCGCACCGCGAAGGCGCCGATCTCCCGGCCCCCGACCGCAACCGTGAAGCGCACGCCGACGCCGCCTTCGACCAGTTCGTCCGCCGCGCACAGCCGGCGCGCCTGGACCGGCAGGGCCGGGGTATTCGCCAGCGGACCGGTGTCAGGGCCGGAATCAGCCATGGGTATGCAGCCAGTCGCTGAGGTCGGCGATCGAACTGGCGCAGTGCAGCGGCGTCATCGCGCGCAGCGAATCGGCCGGGTGGGCGCCATAGCAGACGCCGATGCCGTGGGCGCCGGCGTTGACCGCCATCTGCAGGTCGTGCGTGGTGTCGCCGATCATCACCGTGCGCGCCATGTCCTGGCCCAGCTCGCGGGTCAGCTCGTGCAGCATCGCCGGATGCGGCTTGGAGAAGGTCTCGTCGGCGCAGCGCGTGGCGTCGAAGAGCGCCGTCAGACCGGTGGCGGCCAGCGCCCGCTGCAGTCCGACGCGGGTCTTGCCGGTGGCGACGCCGAGGAAATAGTGCTGGCCGCGCAGCGCCTCGAGCATGTCCCGCACGCCCTCGAACAGCACCAGTTCGGCGTCGCGCGTCAGGAAATGGTAGCGATAGCGCTCGGCCAGGCGCGGATAGTCGACCGGATCCAGCGTCGGAATCGCATATTCGAGCGCGTCCTTCAGCCCGAGGCCGATCACGTGGCGGGCGGCGTCCTCGTCGGGCACCGGCAGGCCCAGGTCGCGGCTCGCCAGCTGGATGCACTTGGCGATGGTCGGGGTGGAATCCATCAGGGTTCCATCCCAGTCGAAGACGATCAGGTCGAAGCGTTGCCGGGCCATGGGGTTCTCGATCGAAAAAATGGGGCTGCCGGGACGGGATAACGATATCGTCCGGCTACGGGGATGGGGTCGCGGAAGCCGGATTGGGCAGTCCCGCCTGCCCGATCTGCCTGAGCTGCCGCAGGAACGTTTCGCACTCGTCCGGCAGCGGCGCGCTCAGCGTCAGCGCCTGGCCGCTGCCTGGATGCACGAACGTCAGCCGGTGCGCGTGCAGGAACATCCGCTTCAGGCCCGGCCTGGCGCCGGCGCGGGCCAGCGCCTTGTTCAGCGCGAAGTCGCCGTACTTGTCGTCACCGACGATCGGAAAGCCGAGCTGAGCGAGATGCACGCGGATCTGGTGGGTGCGGCCGGTCTTGAGCTCGGCCTCCAGCAGCGTGTAGCCGGGGAAGGAGGCGACGCGGTTGAACACCGTATGCGAGGGCTGGCCGTCGGCCTGCACGCGCACGCGGCGCTCGCCGTCCGGCGTGGTGTACTTGAACAGCGGGAAGCGGGCGTGCTGGCGGTTGTGGCCGAATTCGCCGGCGACGCAGGCGAAATAGCGCTTGTCCATCGCATTGTCGCGGATCTGCTGGTGCAGATGCACCAGCGCGGCGCGCTTCTTGGCCAGCAGCAGGATGCCCGAGGTTTCGCGGTCGAGCCGGTGCACCAGTTCCAGGAAGCGGGCCTCGGGGCGTGCCTGGCGCAGCTGCTCGATGACGCCGAAGGCCACGCCGGAGCCGCCATGGACCGCCACGCCGGCCGGCTTGTCGATCACCAGCAGATGGGCGTCCTCGAACAGCACCGGGAACGAGGCCGCGGGCACGTAGGTATCCGATGCGGCGGCCGTCGCCACACGAAGTGGCGGAATGCGCACAACGTCGCCCAGCTTCAGCCGATAGGTGGCGTCGACGCGGCCTTTGTTGACCCGTACTTCGCCGGAGCGCAGGATCCGGTAGACGTGGCTCTTGGGCACGCCCTTGGCCACCCGCAGCAGGTAGTTGTCGATCCGCTGACCGTCGGCGTCTTCCCCGATGGTCACATACGCCACCTGGGGCGCATCCGTGCCGGATCGCACCTCTTTTTCAATTCGATGGCGTAACTCATTCATTTTCAAATATAATTTCCGCGCTACCCCGGCCATAGCCGGCAGCGCAAGCGGTGTAAGCGAATTGTCGCATTTTACACTTCGGGTCACCGCTGGCCCGGCCCGGTCCCCCGCCATCGCGTAATCCGCAGGCGCCGGACGGGCAAAGTGGCGGTACGGGCCGACAGCTCCGCTGGCGGCCCGTCGCAGTAAATCAAGTAACAAGCAGCACGCACGGTACCGGCTGTGCGCAGGAAAACCGCCCAAAGGCGGGTTCGGCGCGGACTCGGTTCACGTGGGAGCAGAGTGTTCAGGTAGAACAGAATTTGATGGCGGATGCCGATACGGCATTCGCTTCGGTGAGAGAAAGTCCCGCCGCACCGGAAATCGGTGCCGGCCGGTTGCCTGGCCCCTCGCCTGATCGACGACATGGTGACAATCGCGGCGCCCGGTCGCAGAACTCCAACAAGCAGCAGGTGCGCCTGCCTTGTCGGTCGCTCAGGTCGTGGTGGCATGCCGCCGCGTCCGACAACCTTGCTCTTTGACGCGTCCTGGCCGTTCGTGGCCGGCCCCGGTGCGAGCCGAAGCGCAAGCGGCATCCTGTCGTCGCTGCCCTCCCCCGTACCCCGGCCTCCGTCCGATATCGCCGCCTGACCCTGCGCGCAGCTCGCGCATGGCCGGCATGGCGGTCCGAACCCGCGCAGCGCGCCGACGTCTCTCTCTTTCACCCGCGCCCAGCCGGCGGCTTGCATTCGCCCCGGCGCCTTCGGCAATTCTCACGCCACCTCTCGCTTCCTCGCGTGCTTTCGAAACGCCGCGCGGCACCCCTGGTGCCGGCCGCGGCATTGGAACGAGGGTTTGCGATGAAACGCATGCTGTTCAATGCGACGCAGCAGGAGGAATTGCGCGTCGCCATCGTCGACGGTCAGAAGCTGATCGACATCGATATCGAGACCGCCGGGCGCGAGCAGCGCAAGGGCAATATCTACAAGGGCGTGATCACCCGCATCGAGCCGTCGCTCGAAGCGTGCTTCGTCAACTACGGCGAAGAGCGTCACGGCTTCCTGCCGTTCAAGGAAGTGGCCCGCGCCTACTTCAAGGAAGGCGTCGACGTGCGCAACGCGCGCATCCAGGACGCGCTGCACGAGGGCCAGGAACTGATCGTCCAGGTCGAGAAGGAAGAGCGCGGCAACAAGGGCGCGGCGCTGACCACCTTCATCTCGCTGGCCGGCCGCTACCTGGTGCTGATGCCGAACAACCCGCGTGGTGGCGGCGTGTCGCGCCGCATCGAAGGCGAAGACCGCCAGGAGCTGCGCGAGACGATGGCGCAGCTGACCGTGCCCGACGGCATGAGCATCATCGCCCGCACTGCGGGCATCGGCCGCTCGGCCGAGGAACTGCAGTGGGACCTGAACTACCTGCTGCAACTGTGGAAGGCCATCGACGGCGCCGCGCTCGACAACAAGGCGCCGCTGCTGATCTATCTCGAATCGAGCCTGGTGATCCGCGCGATCCGCGATTACTTCCAGCCGGACATCGGCGAGATCCTGATCGACACCGACGACATCTACGAGCAGGCCCGCGCCTTCATGAGCGTGGTGATGCCCGACAACATGAACCGCGTGAAGAAATATCGGGACGACGTGCCCCTCTTCTCGCGTTTCCAGATCGAACACCAGATCGAATCGGCGTATTCCCGCATGGTGATGCTGCCCTCCGGCGGCGCCATCGTGATCGACCACACCGAGGCGCTGGTCTCGGTCGATGTCAACTCGGCGCGCGCCACCAAGGGCGCCGACATCGAGGAAACGGCGCTGCGCACCAACCTGGAGGCGGCCGACGAGATCGCCCGCCAGCTGCGCCTGCGCGACCTGGGCGGCCTGATCGTCATCGACTTCATCGACATGGAGTCGAACAAGGCGCAGAAGGACGTCGAGACGCGGCTGAAGGACGCGCTGCGCCATGACCGCGCGCGCGTGCAGATGGGCAAGATCAGCCGCTTCGGCCTGATGGAGCTGTCGCGTCAGCGCCTGCGTCCGTCGCTGTCCGAGGGCTCGCATATCACCTGCCCGCGCTGCAACGGCACCGGCCATATCCGCGATACCGAATCGTCCGCCCTGCAGGTGCTGCGCATCATCCAGGAAGAGGCGATGAAGGAAAACACCGCCGCGATCCACTGCCAGGTGCCGGTCGAGGTCGCCGCCTTCCTGCTCAACGAGAAGCGCCAGGACATCAACCTGATCGAGCTGCGCTTCAAGGTCAACGTGCTGCTGATCCCGAACAAGCATCTGGAAACGCCGCACTACAAGCTCGAGCGCCTGCGCCACGACGATCCGCGCCTGGAAGAAAGCACCGCCAGCTACCGGATGGCCGAGGCCGCCGCCAAGGAACTGGAGGCGGACACCAGCTACAGCAGCCGCAAGAAGGAAGACGCCAAGCCGCGCCAGGAAGCCGCTGTCAAGGGCATCACCCCCGAGCAGCCGGCGCCGGTTTCGGTGCCCCGCCCCGAGCGCGCTCCGCGCCAGGAAGCCCCGGCGGCCAAGCCGGCCGCTCCGGCCGCGGCGACGCAGCCGATCGGCAGCGGCGGCTTCATCGCCTGGCTCAAGGGCCTGTTCGGCGCCCGTCCTGCACCGGCTCCGGTGCAGCCGGCCAAGCCCGCCGCGACGGAAGCCCGTACCGGCGGCAATGGCGAAGGCAGCCGGCGCGAGCGCGGCCAGCGTGGCGAACGTGGCCAACGCAGTGAACGCGGCGAGCGTGGCGATCGCACCGAGCGCGGCGAGCGCCAGGCCGGCCGTGGCCAGCGTGCCGAACGCGGCGAGCGCGCCGAACGCGGTGAGCGGGTGGAACGCGGCGAGCGTGGCGATCGCGCCGAGCGTCAGCCCCGTCAGCCGCGCCAAGGCGAGGCGCAGCCGGCGCAGGCCGAAGCCCGCCAGCCGGACGCCGTGCAAGGCGAACGCGGTGAACGGACCGAGCGCAGCGAGAACCGCCGCGAACGCAACCAGGAACGCCGCGAGCGCCAGCGCGAACGGCAGCGTGAGCGCAGCGAGGCGCGCGCCGCCGATGCCGAGCTGACCGACGTGGAAGCGGGCGTGCCGACCCAGCCGGTGCCGGTCGCTGCACTGACCGACGAGGCTGGCGCGGTCCGCGCCGAACTGCCGGAAACCGCAGACACCGCCGAGAACGGCGAAGGCGAAGAGCGTCGCCGCCGCAATCGCCGCGGCCGCAACCGCTATCGCCGCGAGCGCGAGGAAGGCGCCGCCACGGAAGCCACCGAAGCCGCCGAGGCTGCGGACGCCGAAGGCGCCCAGGGCCAGACCAGCGGCACGATGGCCGCCATGCCGGCCACCGGCCAGGCGCTGGCCGAAGCCGGCGAGGCTGCCGGCGTAACGCCGGTGCCGGTCGCCGCGGTCGCGGCCGCGGAAGCGGAAACCGCGGGCGTCGCACCGACTGCCGGGATGCCGACCCAGGCCGTGCCGGCCGAGCCGGCCCCCGCTCCGGTGATCGCCGCCGAACTGGCGCCGGGCAGCTCGGCCGCGACCCAGGTGTCGCCGGCCGAAGCCGTCGCCCCGACCGCCCCCGCACCCCAAGCGCCTGCCACGGCAGCCGCCGACGCAGTGCCCGCGCAAGCGGCCACCGCGGTGACGGCCGACGCTGCGGCCGAAGCCACCGCCGAAGCAACGGCCGACGTGCCGACCGAGCTCGCCCGGGAAGCCGCGCCGGCACCGGCCGCCGAAGCCGTGCAGCAAGCCCCCGCGGAAGCGGTCGCCAAACCCGCCCCCGAGGCGGTCAACGCCCCGGCAGCACAGCAGCCACAGGCTGCCCCTGCCGCCGCTGTGGCGCCGCTGTCGGCCGATGCGCTCGAGCCGATGCTGAACGCAGCCGGCCTGCAGTGGGTGCACACCGACAGCGCCAAGTACCGTGCCGCGCAGGAAGCCGCCGCGCGCATCGTGCCGGCGCCGCATGTGCCGCGCGAGCGCAAGCCGCTGCCGCCGCTGCCGCAGGGCCCGATGGTGCTGGTCGAGACCGGCGGCCGCGAGGTCACGATGGACGCGCAGCAGTCGGCCGCGCAGCAGTAACGCGTGGCGATCGTCTCGTCGTCCCCGCGCGCGGGGACCCGGGACGTTCCAGCACGCTGCATTCCCGCCTGCGCGGAAACGATGTGAGCCAAAGGGGACGGCACCGCCGTCCCCTTTTTTTTGCCTGCACGCGTGCGCCGCCCGTCCCGGCGATCCCTTGGCGCAAGCTCGGCTAGAATGGCGGCAGAACGGCGCCGGCCTGGCGGCGACCTATCACGACATGACCGAATCCGTCATTCCCATCTTCGATCTGCGCGAGCATCGCTATCACTCGATGAAGCCCGCGATTCCCGCGCGGCTGGAAACGCCGGGCGGGCTGCTGGCCGACCGCCGCGGACGCCCGCTGCACGACCTGCGCATCTCGGTGACCGACCGCTGCAATTTCCGCTGTGTCTACTGCATGCCGAAGGAGGTGTTCGACAAGGACTACACCTTCCTGCCGCATTCCGAGCTGCTGAGCTTCGAGGAGATCGAGCGCGTCGCGCGCCTGTTCGTCGCCCATGGCGTCGAGAAGATCCGGCTGACCGGCGGCGAGCCGCTGCTGCGCAAGAACATCGAGAAGCTGGTCGAAATGCTGGCGCGCATCGAGACGCCGGCCGGCAAGCCGCTGGACCTGACGCTGACCACCAATGCCTCGCTGCTGGCCCGCAAGGCGCGCGCGCTGCGCGACGCCGGCCTGACGCGGGTCTCGGTCAGCCTCGATGCGATCGACGACGCCACCTTCCGCCGCATGAACGATGTCGACTTCGCCGTGGCGGACGTGCTCAAGGGCATCGAGACGGCACAGGCGGTCGGGCTGGCGCCGCTGAAGGTCAACATGGTGGTCAAGCGCGGCACCAACGACGCCGAGATCGTGCCGATGGCGCGCCATTTCCGCGGCAGCGGCATCATCGTCCGCTATATCGAGTTCATGGACGTGGGCGCCAGCAACCACTGGCGCATGGACGAGGTGCTGCCGTCGGACGAAGTGGTCGCACGCATCGACGCGGAGTTTCCGCTCGAGCCGATCGCGGCCAACTACAGCGGCGAGACCGCGCAGCGCTGGCGCTACCGCGACGGCGCCGGCGAGATCGGCGTGATCTCCAGCGTCACGCACGCCTTCTGCGGCGATTGCAGCCGCATCCGGCTGTCGACCGAGGGCCGGCTCTATCTGTGCCTGTTTGCCACCGAGGGTTACGATCTGCGCACGCTGCTGCGCGACGGGCACAGCGACCTCGAGATCGCCAACGCGATCGCCGGCGTCTGGCGCGAGCGCACCGACAACTATTCGGAGCAGCGCGGCGACGAGCAGGTGCGCGCGGCCCGCGCGGCGCGCAAGATCGAGATGTCCTATATCGGCGGCTAGGCGCGCCGCCTCGGCTCCGATCCCATCAACGCTTCAACGCTTCCCCCCTTTTTCTCTGCACCGCGATGATCGAACGCGAAGACATTACCGGCCTGATCCTGGCCGGCGGACGCGGCAGCCGCATGGGCGGCACCGACAAGGGCCTGCAGTCGCTGCGTGGCGCGCCGATGGCGATGCACACGATGATGCGGCTCTCGCCGCAGACCGGCGCGCTGCTGATCAACGCCAACCGCAATCTGGCCGCCTACGAATCGTTCGGCGTGCCGGTGGTCACCGACTCGGTGCCCGACTTCGCCGGCCCGCTGGCCGGCATGCTGGCCGGCCTGGAACAGTGCCAGACGCGCTGGATGGTCACCGCGCCGTGCGATTCGCCGTTCCTGCCGACCGATCTGGTGGCGCGGCTGGCGCAGGCGATCGAGCGCGAAGGGGCCGAGATGGCGATGCCGGTCACCGTCGACGAGCAGGGCCGCCGCCAGACCCAGCCGGTGTTCCTGCTGATGCCGCATACCGCGCTGGACAGCCTGGTCGCCTTCCTGAACGGCGGCGGCCGCAAGATCGAGGCCTGGGCCTCGCAGCACCGGCTGGCCGAAGTGCCGTTCGACGATGCGGCGCCGTTCGCCAATATCAACACGCTGGACGAACTGCGCACCTTCGAGGCGCGCTGAGCGGAGCAAAGAGCGCGGCCCCGGCCGGCCAGCGGCTCCGCTTTGCGACCGGCACCCGCTGCGCCCAAACCGAACCCAACCCCGAATCTGATCCCTACCCGAACCCTGCCATGCCGTCCCTGCAATCCGTGATCTCCTGCCTGTCCGACTACGATCCCAGCGCGCTGCCGGTGGCGCAGGCCAACCGGATCATCGCCGACGTGGTCGAACCGGTCAGCGGCATCGAGCAGGTCGCGATCCGCGCGGCGCTGGACCGGGTGCTGGCCGAGGACGTCGTATCGCCGCTCGACGTGCCGGCGCACGACAATTCGGCGATGGACGGCTATGCCTTCGCCAGCGCCGCGCTGCAGACGGCGGCCGGCGGCGAGGTGACGCTGCGCGTCATCGGCACGGCGCTGGCCGGCGAGGCGCACGGCCTGGTCCCGGCCGCCGGCGAGGCGGTACGGATCATGACCGGCGCGGTGATGCCGGCTGGCTGCGATACGGTAATCCCGCAGGAATTCACGCAGCGCGTAGCGCAGGGGGCGGGCGAGGCAGCGGGCGAGACAGCAGGCGAGGCAGCAGGCGAGACCGTACGCTTTGCCGCCGACGCGGTGCGGGCCGGCGACAACCGCCGCCTGCGCGGCGAAGACCTGGCGCGCGGCAAACCCGCGCTCAGGCAGGGCCGCGTGCTGCAGCCCGCCGACCTCGGCCTGCTGGCCTCGCTGGGCATCGCCGAGGTCAAGGTCCGGCGGCGGCTGCGCGTGGCCTTCTTCTCGACCGGCGACGAGCTGCGCTCGATCGGCGAGCCGCTCGACGCGGGCTGCGTCTACGACTCGAACCGCTACACGCTGCACGGCATGCTGCGGCGGCTGCATGTCGAGCTGATCGACATGGGCGTGGTGCGCGACGATCCCGCCGCGCTCGAGGCCGCGCTGCGCAGCGCCTGCGAGAACGCGGATGCGGTGATCACCTCGGGTGGCGTGTCGGTCGGCGAGGCCGACTACACCAGGCAGATCATGGCCGAACTCGGCGACGTGACCTTCTGGAAGATCGCGATGCGCCCCGGCCGGCCGATGGCCTTCGGCCGCATCGCCTCGAACGGCCATCAGGCGCTGCTGTTCGGCCTGCCGGGCAATCCGGTTGCGGTGATGGTGACCTTCTACCATTTCGTCCGCGCGGCGCTGCACCGGATGATGGGCGCCGACATCGCGCCGCCGCCGCTGATGCGCGTGCGCAGCGCCCAGGCGATCCGCAAGAAGCCGGGCCGCACCGAATACCAGCGCGGCATCCTGGCGCGCGGCGCCGACGGCCAGTGGGAGGTGCGCATCACCGGCCAGCAGGGCTCGGGCGTGCTGCGCTCGATGAGCGAGGCCAACTGCTTCATCGTGCTGGGACACGAGCAAGGCGGCGTCGCGGCCGGCGATCCGGTCGAGGTGATGCTGTTCGAGGGGCTGTTGTAAGGGCGCGCTGTCACGCCCTCGCCCGCAAGGACAGGCCGGCGGCACCGTCTCTCGCCACTGTCGTTTTTTTGCTTACCGAAGCCGTGCCGGCCGGCGCTTTTGGCGGCCCCGGCGGGGCGAGGCTATGCGCCACGCCACCCATTCGCTACACTTGCCGCAACCCAACTCTGCCCCACTGCCACGCTGTCATGAATCAGGAGATCGCTTACCTCCACCCCGTCAAGACCGCACGCGCGCTCGTCCTGGTCTATCTGTGCTTCTCGGTGCCGATCGTGTCGATGGGGTTGTTCGTGGCCTTTGTCCGCTATGGCGATCTGCCCGGCATCACGGTGTTCACCGCGCTGATCCTGAACGCGCTGGTCGGCTTCGGCCTGCTGTGGCTGGCCTGCAAGGCCTACAACTGGGTGGCGGCCCGCTTCGGCGGCATCGAGGTGACGATCCGCAATCTGCCGAACGACGGGCAATAAGCCCCGGCAGTTCGTCCCTCGCCCGACAAAAAAAGCGCATCCCGATGGATGCGCTTTTTTGCTTTCTTGCCACGACGCTGCCGCTGGCTCAGGCCGGCGTGCCGGAATCTTTCGGCGCGGCCTCGCCGTCGTCCTCCTCCGGCAGGCCCAGCAGCTGCTCCGCCGCCTCCGACGGCAACGCCTCGACCTTGCGCAGCTTGCGCGCCATCTGGCGGCTGCGCACCTCGGCCTGCTCGATATTGCGGGCGGCGCGCTCGAGCGTGTCCCGGGTGCGCGCCAGCACGTCGCCGAACTTGCCGAACTCGGTCTTGACCGCGCCGAGCACCTCCCACACCTCGCTGGAGCGCTTTTCCAGCGCCAGCGTGCGAAAGCCCATCTGCAGGCTGTTGAGCACCGCGGTCAGCGTGGTCGGGCCGGCCACCGTCACGCGGTGATTGCGCTGCAGCAGGTCGGTCAGTCCCGGCCGGCGCAGCACCTCGGCATAGAGTCCCTCGGTCGGCAGGAACAGGATCGCGAAGTCGGTGGTGGCCGGCGGCGACAGGTACTTCTCGGCGATGGTCTGCGCCTCGCGCTTGATCGCGACTTCGAGTTCGCGCCCGGCGGCGGCCACGCCGTCGACATCGCCATGTTCCTGCGCGTCGGTCAGCCGCTCGTACTGCTCCTTCGGAAACTTGGCGTCGATCGGCAGCCAGACCGTGCCGTTGCCATTCCCGGCGGCGCTGCCGACGCCGACTTCCTTGCCGGGCAGCCGGATCGCGAACTCGACCCGCGCGCCGGAATTCGGCACGGTCTCGACGTTGCGCGCGTATTGCTCGGGCGTCAGGATCTGCTGCAGCAGCATCTCCAGTTGGACCTCGCCCCAGGTGCCGCGCGTCTTCACATTGGTCAGCACGCGCTTCAGGTCGCCGACGCCCTGCGCCAGCATCTGCATCTCGCCCAGGCCCCGGTGCACCTGCTCGAGCCGGTCCGACACCATGCGGAACGATTCGCCCAGCCGCTGCTCCAGCGTCGCGTGCAGCTTCTCGTCGACGGTGCGCCGCATCTCGTCGAGCCTGGCGGCGTTGTTGGCCTCGATGTCCTTGAGCTTCTGCTCCAGCGTGGTGCGCACCTCGCCCAGGCGCCGCTCGTTCGATTCGGTCAGCTTGGCCAGCTGCTGCGCGAACATGTCGATCTGGTTGTTCTGCAGCGTGGCGATATGCGTCATCTGCGCCGACAGCGTCTGCTGGAAGCGCATCATCTGCTCGCTGGTCTCGTCGCGCCCGAGTCGCGCGGCCTCGGCAACCTCGCCGCGCAGGCTGCGTTCGAGCCGTTCGCTGTCGCGTTCGCCCCGTTCGCGCCAGTCGGCCAGCCGTTGCAGCAGTTCGGCGGTGCCCCCGTCACGCCCGCGCGTCAGCAGCAGGACGAGCGTCAGCAGGGTCAGCAGCAGGATTGCCGCCAGGGCGAGCAGGATCAGCGAGGAGGAGGACATCGGGACGGGGTCGTGAAACAGGGCGCCGCCGCGGCCAGGGCGACCGCGACGGCGACGGTGCGCTAGCGGCGCGCCAGCACTTCCGGGTTCAGCGCGCAGGGCGGCCTGCCGGCGTCGGGGCCGGCGCCCAGCGCCGCGATCAGATTGTCGGCCGCCAGATTCGCCATCGCGCGCCGCGTCTTCTCCGAGGCGCTGGCGATATGCGGGGTCAGCACGACGTTGGGCACCTCGAGCAGCGCGGGATGGACCTTCGGCTCGCCTTCGAACACGTCCAGACCCGCGGCGAAGATGCGCTTCTCGCGCAGCGCCGCGGCCAGCGCCGCGTCGTCGACGATGCCGCCGCGTGCCAGGTTGATCAGCGTCGCGGTGGGCTTCATCTGCGCCAGCTCGGCCGCGCCGATCGCATGGTGGCTCTGCTCGCTATAGGGCAGCACCAGCACCAGATGGTCGGACTCGCGCAGCAGTTCGGCCTTGCCGACATAGCGCGCGCCCAGCCCCTGCTCGATCTCGGCCGGCAGCTGGCTGCGGTTGTGATACAGCACCGTCATGCCGAAGCCGGCGGCGCGGCGCGCCAGCGCCTGTCCGATGCGGCCCATGCCGAGGATGCCCAGCGTGCTGCCGTGCAGGTCCATGCCGAGGAACATGTCGTAGGACCAGCGCTCCCATTTGCCCGCGCGCAGGAAGTGCTCGGACTCGGTGACGCGCCGCGCGGTCGCCATCAGCAGCGCCCAGCCGAAGTCGGCGGTGGTCTCGGTCAGCACGTCCGGCGTGTTGGTGGCGACGATGCCCGCCGCCGTCAGCGCCGGCAGGTCCAGATTGTTGTAGCCGACCGCCATGTTGCAGACCGCGCGCAGTTGCGGCAGCGCGCCGATCAAATCCGCGTCGATGCGGTCGGCGGCATTGGACAGCACGCCCGCCTTGCCGGCCAGGCGCGCCTTCAGCGCGGCGGCGTCGAGCGGCACGTCGGGCTGGTTGTGATCGACGTCGAAATACTGCGCGAGGCGTTCGATCACATCGGGGAAGATCGCCCGCGTGACCAGCACGGCGGGGCGCGAAGCGGATTGCGATTGCGATTGCGAAGCCATCGTGTACCTCAGACGCGGAAGAACAGCAGGGTCATCACCCCGAACAGCGGCACCAGGATGCCGCAGGACCACAGCATATAACCGAAGAAGCTGGGCATGCGCACGCCGCGATTCTCGGCGATCGCCTTGACCATCAGGTTCGGCGCATTGCCGATATAGGTGTTGGCGCCCATGAACACCGCGCCGGCCGAGATCGCCGCCAGCGTGGTGGCGTCGCGCGTCATCAGCGTGGCCGCGTCGCCGCCGGCGGTATTGAAGAACACCAGGTAGGTCGGCGCGTTGTCGAGGAACGACGACAGCACGCCGGTGGCCCAGAAGTACATGCCGTCGATCGGCTGGCCGTTGCTGTCGCTGACCGCGTGGATCACGCCGGCGAAGGCCCCGTCGGTGCCCGCCTTCAGCATCGCGATCACCGGGATGATCGTCAGGAAGATGCCGGCGAACAGCTTGCCGACTTCGAGAATCGGATCCCAGTTGAACTCGTTGCCGGCGCGCGCGCTGTGCGGCGTGATGGCCAGCGACACCAGCGCCACCACCACCAGCGCGACGTCGCGCACCAGCGCCTGCAGCGGCACCATCGTGCCCAGTACGTCGAATTCGATGCCCGGCTTCCACAGGCCGCTCATCAGCACCAGCGCCATCACCGCCAGCAGCAGCGCGAAATTGGCCTTGCCCTCGATGCGGATGCCCGGCGAATCCGGCGTCGGATCGAGCCGCGGCGGCAGCTCTTCTTCGCGATTGAGAAAGTAGTAACGATCGACGAAATAGAAGATCGCCAGCAGCGCGGCGCACAGGAACAGCGTCTCGGGGAAGATGTGGCGCGTGGTCCAGAAGAACTCGACGCCCTTCAGGAAGCCGAGGAACAGCGGCGGATCGCCCAGCGGCGTCAGCGAGCCGCCGGCATTGGCGACCAGGAAGATGAAGAAGACCACCACGTGCGCGACATGGCGCCGGTTGTCGTTGGCGCGCAGCAGCGGCCGGATCAGCAGCATCGCCGCGCCGGTGGTGCCCATCACGCTGGCAAGGCACGTGCCGAGCGCGAGGATGCCGGTATTGAGTTTCGGCGTGCCATGCAGATTGCCTTGCACGCAGATGCCCCCGGCCACGATATACAGCGCGCCGATCAGCACGATGAACGGAATGTACTCGGCCAGCAGCGCATGCACGACGTTGGCCGCCGCCGCATGCGTGCCGAAGGCCAGCGCGAACGGCACCAGGAACAGCAGGCCCCAGGCGGCCGCGACCTTGCCGAAGTGGTGATGCCAGAAGCGCGGCACCAGCAGCGGGAACAGCGCGATCGACAGCAGGATGCCGGCGAACGGCAAGGCCCACAGCGGCCCCAGGGTGGCGCCGTCGAGCTCCGCGGCGCCGGCCAGCGACGGCGCCAGCCAAAGCATGGCTGCCGGCGCGATGGTTCGCCACGGCATGGTGCGCGCAAGGACAGACTGCATCGTGTTCGGTCTCCTGATATTCGAATTGGGCGATGCCGGCCGCCCCTTGCGGAAGCGGCCGCGCATGGATGCGGGTGCGGGCGCGCGCGTCACGCAGCCCGCGCGTGCCAGGCGACGGACGTCCTCAGGCCTGCTCGACCAGCACCACGTGCACGCGATACGGGCCGTGCGCGCCAAGCACGATGGTCTGTTCGATATCGCCGGTACGGGATGGGCCGCTGATGATGTTGGTCGCGCGCGGCAGCTCGCCGCGCTCGGCGCGTACCAGCGCGAAGGCTTCCTCGAGATCGGCGACGATGCGGCCGGCCGGCACCACCGCGATATGGGTCTCGGGCAGCAGCGCACCGGAGGCGAAGGTCTCCGGTCCCGACAGCAGCATCAGCGAACCGGTCTCGGCGATCGCGCAGAAGCAGCCGGTGATGCCGACCAGATCGCCATGCTCGCGGTCGGCCTGCGGATCGCGCAGCGGCGGCCGCGCTTCGACCGCGATGCCCTGCGCCTGCCAGTCGAGCGCACCGAGCGCCGGCCAGGCGACCGCGCGCGGCGGCAAGGCCAGGCCGCTCAGGTAGTGCGCCACCGCCGCCGGCACGTCGGCCAGCGTGGCGACGCGCTCGACGGTGGACGCCATCTTGCGCGCCTGCACGCTGAAGGCTTCGACCAGATCGCCGGCCACGCCGGGACGCGGCCCCTGCGGATGGCGCGCCAGATAGTCGGCCACCGCCTTGCGCTCGCCCCGGGTCGGCTGCGCCGGCCGCCCCTGGGCGGCACGGATACGGGCGAAGATGCGGTCGCGAGCGGAATCGGTATTCATGGTTCGGACGATCGGAGTCGGGAGGCGGCAGCAGCGAGCATTATAAGTCCCCCTGCCCGCGCCCTTCGACGGAAAACGGCGCCAGGATCCGCCTGGCTCAGGCGGTCTCCACGCCGAACACCTGGCGCAGATAGCCGAGGTAGGCCGGGTCGTCGCACATCGTCTTCTCCGGCGTGTCCGACAGCTTGGCGACCGGCTGCCCATTGCAGCGGACCATCTTGATGACGATCTGCAGCGGCGTGTAGCCCAGGTCGTTGGTCAGGTTGGTGCCGACGCCGAACGCCAGCCGGCAGCGTCCGCCGAAGCGTTCGTACAGCTCGATCACGCGCGGGATATTGAGGTTGTCGCTGAAGATCAGCGTCTTGCTGCGCGGATCGACGCGGTTCCTGGTGTAGTGCGCCAGCATCCGTTCGCCCCAGGCCACCGGATCGCCGGAGTCGTGCCGCACGCCGTCGAACAGCTTGCAGAAGTACAGATCGAAGTCGTTCAGGAAGGCATCGAAGCCGTAGGTGTCCGACAGCGCGATGCCGAGGTCGCCGCGATATTCGCGCGCCCAGGTCTCGAGCGCGAACACCTGCGAATCGCGCAGCCGCGGCCCCAGCGACTGGCAGGCCTGCAGATATTCGTGCGCCATCGTGCCGAGCGGCGTCAGATTGTGCTGGCGGGCGAAATGCACGTTGCTGGTGCCGGCCAGCTGCGGTCCCAGCAGCTGCTGCATCGAGGCCAGCACCTCCCCCTGCCAGTCGCGCGAGAAGCGGCGGCGCGTGCCGTAGTCCGCGATCACGCAGTCGTCGCGGCCGGGCATGCGCAGCAGCGCCAGCTTGTCGACCAGGCGGCGCCGGCCCTCCTCCCAGTCGGGTTGCGGCTGGGTATGGCGGAAGTACACCTCGTTGACGATCGCCAGCAGCGGCACCTCGAACAGGATGGTGTGCAGCCACGGGCCGCGGATCGTGATGTCGATCTCGCCGGGATGCGTGGCCGACGGGCTGACCGATACGTATTTGGCGTTGAGCTGGAACAGCCCGAGGAAATCGACGAAATCGCTCTTGATGAAGCGAAAGCCCCGCAGATATTCGAGCTCGTCCTCGGTGAAGCGCAACTGGCACAGCAGCTCGATCTGCGCGCGGATCTCATCCGCATACGGCGTCAAATCCACGCCGGCATTGCGGCATTTGAAGCGGTACTCGACCTGGGCCGCCGGGAAATGATGCAGCACCACCTGCATCATCGTGAATTTGTAGAGGTCGGTATCGAGCAGAGATTGGATGATCATCGCGTAACCCGCACAAGTGTGCCGAATCAGGCCCACATGCTACCCCATCGGGCGACCTCGTCGTGCATGGGGCCAATGCGCGGCGGTTGCCGAGCGCACCGGCAAACCAGCACCGGATGACCGTGCGCCAATGCCGAACAGGCTCGCATAAAGAAATAAGAAAACTATCTGATTCGGCTATATAGGGCCGCTGTGCGGGACGAACGGGTCGGCTACAATACCGATCTTTGAAAGGCCGCGGTCGACGCTCGTCCCGCGCGTGCGTGCGTTGTATGGGCGTCCAGTACCGACACAAGCGGCCAAAAACAGTCTCCCATCGAAGCCGATCCGTTTTCCTGGAACCGAAATGACTCACGTTGTCACCGAATCCTGCATCCGTTGCCGCTACACCGACTGCGTTGACGTGTGTCCGGTCGATTGTTTTCGCGAGGGCCCGAACTTCCTCGCGATCGATCCGGACGAGTGCATCGACTGCGCGGTGTGCGTCGCCGAGTGCCCGGTCAACGCGATCTATGCCGAGGAAGACGTGCCGGGCGACCAGCAGCACTTCATCGAACTGAATGCCGAACTGGCCCGCAGCTGGCCTTCGATCACCAAGACCAAGGCCCCGCTGCCCGAGGCCGAGGAATGGAAGGACGCCACCGGCAAGCTGCAATACCTGGAGCGCTGAGCCGACGCGCCAGCCGCACCCACCCGATAGCGACAAAGAGAAAGCCGTCCCCACGCGCTTTCCCGCAATGCCGGGCACAGACCGTGCCCCCAAACGTATCAGGACGCATATGGACTTGAGCATCCCCAACCCCGTCGCGGACACCACCAACCAGGTCGGCGGCAACGCTGGCGGTGGCCAGCCCCTCGAAATCGACGCGCTGATCGTCGGCGCCGGTCCGGTCGGCCTGTTCCAGGTCTTCGAACTCGGCCTGCTCGAGATCAAGGCGCACGTGATCGACTCGCTGAAGGTCGTCGGCGGCCAGTGCGTCGAGCTGTATCCGGACAAGCCGATCTATGACATTCCGGCGGTGCCGATCTGCACCGGCCAGGAGCTGACCGACAATCTGCTCAAGCAGATCGAGCCATTCGAGCCGACCTTCCACCTCGGCCAGGAAGTCTCGGTGGTCGAGCGCCAGGAGGACGGCCGCTTCTTCGTCGAGACCTCGCTCGGCACCCGCTTCCTGACCAAGACGATCTTCATCGCGGCCGGCGTCGGCTCGTTCCAGCCGCGCACGCTGAAGGTCGAGGGCCTGGACAAGTTCGACGGCAAGCAGTTGTTCTACCGCGTCAAGGATCCGAGCCGCTTCCACGGCCGCAACCTGGTGGTCGTCGGCGGCGGCGACTCGGCGCTGGACTGGACGCTGGATCTGGTCGGCAAGGCCGAGTCGGTGGTGCTGATCCACCGCCGCGACGGCTTCCGCGCCGCCCCCGCCTCGGTGGCGAAGATGAAGGAACTGTGCGAGCAGATGGAAATGCAGTTCATGGTCGGCCAGGTCACCGGCTACGAGGAAAAGGACGGCGTGCTGACCGAGATCAAGGTCACCGGCGGCGACGGCGTGACGCGCCGCATGCCGCTGGACGATCTGCTGGTGTTCTTCGGCCTGTCGCCGAAGCTCGGCCCGATCGCCGAATGGGGCCTGGATCTGGAGCGCAAGCAGATCAAGGTCGATACGGAGAAGTTCGAGACCAACATTCCGGGCATCTTCGCGGTCGGCGACATCAACACCTACCCGGGCAAGAAGAAGCTGATCCTGTCGGGCTTCCACGAGGCCGCGCTGGCCGCCTTCGGCGCCGCGCCGTACATCTTCCCCGAGAAGAAGATCCACATGCAGTACACGACGACCTCGCCGAAGCTGCACAAGATCCTCGGTGTCGAATCGCCGGTGTTCGACTGAGCGATTTCGCGATCCGATGACGAATCAGAAAACCGCCTTCGGGCGGTTTTTTGTTGCGCCCCGCAAATTCTTCTTGGCATTCGCGGCACTCGCCGTCTATAATGCGCCCCTCGCCAACGCACATTCGCGGCACCGGATGGCCCCAGGGCTTCCGACCCAACGAATGGGCAGGCAAGCCGGACACTTCGGCGCAGCGTTTGGCGTATGACGCAACGACAACAAAATGTCGAAACGTTGTTGACGAAGTAACGAGAAACTGGCTATAATCCTTTTCTCAGCTGTTCCCCGATAGCTCAGTCGGTAGAGCGACGGACTGTTAATCCGCAGGTCCCTGGTTCGAGCCCAGGTCGGGGAGCCAAAGAATAAAAGGCCCGCCATCCGAGATGGCGGGCCTTTTCACTGGTGCGCTGGCATCTTGCGTGACCGACGTCGTCGCGACTCGCACGCCCACCCTTCCGGTCCACTGCCCCGCCACGCTTGCGGGGTTTTGCCAACACCCAGCTCCGCGGGTATCGGCAGCGAGCACAGGCTCGAGGCTGCCGAGGCTCACCGTTCCACCCCGCCGCAGCAGCGGCACCCCGAAGGACACGCTTTGACCAAGATCGTTTTGAAGCCGGGCGAACCGGTTGATGTCGCCATGCGGCGATTCCGCCGGGCCATTCTGCAAAATGGCCTGATCGTCGAACTGAAGAGCCGCACGGCCTACGAGAAGCCGACGACCGAGCGCAAGCGCAAGAAGAAGGCCGCCGAGTCGCGCCTGCGCAAGCGTCTGCGCATGCAGATGCTGCCGAAGAAGATGTACTGAGCATCGTCGACTGCCGGGAGTCCCGCGGGCGCGGCGCATCGCCCGCCGCGTGACCCCCTGTCGTTGTCCCATCGTTCTCCCATCGCCGGGAGAGCGCCGCACTCCTCCGGGGAGCGCCCCTCTCGTCCAGCCTTCTGGCCGACGACACCCGCTGCGCCACCCATCCCCCAAGCCGATATCGGGCCCCTGCCCCGGCTGCTACATTACGTTCCTGTTGTCTCGCCTCAGGAACCGTTTCCGCATGTCTTCCCGCACGC
Organism: Cupriavidus gilardii; assembly: GCF_013347325.1. Taxonomy (NCBI): domain Bacteria; kingdom Pseudomonadati; phylum Pseudomonadota; class Betaproteobacteria; order Burkholderiales; family Burkholderiaceae; genus Cupriavidus; species Cupriavidus gilardii. The sequence continues at coordinate 2,164,825 of NZ_CP054626.1, forward strand.
CTTTCCGTCCGTCATCCAGCCTGACGATCGGTCGGTCGCCATGGCGTCTCGCGTTCTGGCTGTGCCTGTGCGCCGTGCTGACGCTGGCGCTGATGCCGCCGACCACGCCGATGCCGACCACCGGCTGGGACAAGAGCAATCATCTGCTGGCCTTCGCCACGCTCGGCGTGCTCGGATGGCGCGCCTATCCGTCGCGGCCCTGGCTCGTGCCGATCGGCTTGCTGGTCTATGGCGGACTGATCGAGTGGCTGCAGTCGATGACGCCCTATCGCTCCGCCGACGCGATCGACGTGCTGGCCGACGGGCTCGGCCTGGCGCTGGGCTGGCTGCTGCACGGGCTGGTGCGTTCGCTGATGCGCCGCCTGCGGGCCGGACGCACGGCCTAGCAGCCGCGACCGGTACCGCGACGGGACAGACAGGCGCAGCACCGCGCCGCTTGTGCTGCGGCGCGCCAAGGACCGATCGCAGGCGGATCGGCATAATGGCGGGATTGCGCCAGGCGCGCTTCACCGGAACGCTGCGTTGACTGCCATTCTCGAGTTGCGCCACGTGCGCAAGCAATACGGCGATACCGTCGTCGTCGACGATCTGAGCCTGCAGGTGCAGCGCGGCCAATGCTTCGGCCTGCTGGGCCCCAACGGCGCCGGCAAGACCACCACGCTGCGCCTGCTGCTGGGGCTGACCACGCCGGCCTCGGGCGAGCTGACGCTGTGCGGCGAACCGGTTCCCGCGCGCGCGCCGCAGGCCCGGATGCGCGTCGGCGTGGTGCCGCAGTTCGACAATCTCGACCCCGACTTCACCGTGGTCGAAAACCTGCGCATCTTCGGCCGCTATTTCGGCCTGTCGGCCGCCGAGATCGAACGGCGCGTACCGATGCTGCTCGAATTCGCCCGCCTGGAAAACCGCGCCGACGCGCATGTGCGCGACCTGTCCGGCGGCATGCGCCGGCGCCTGACCGTGGCGCGTGCGCTGATCAACGACCCGGACCTGCTGGTGATGGACGAGCCGACCACCGGGCTCGACCCGCAGGCGCGCCATCTGATCTGGGACCGGCTCAAGTCGCTGCTGGCCGCCGGCAAGACCATCCTGCTGACCACGCATTTCATGGAGGAGGCCGAGCGGCTGTGCAACTATCTGTGCGTGATCGATGGCGGCCGCAAGATCGCCGAAGGCAAGCCGCACGAGCTGATCGACCGGCAGATCGGCTGCGACGTGGTCGAGGTCTATGGCGAGGAGCTGGACGCGCTGCGCGAGCGGCTCGCGCCGCTGGCCGAGCGCACCGAGAAGAGCGGCGAGACGCTGTTCTGCTACGTGCGCGAGCCCGAGCCGCTGCTGGCCGCGCTGCACGGCAATGGCGGCATCCGCTATCTGCATCGTCCGGCCAATCTGGAGGATGTGTTCCTGAAGCTGACCGGCCGCGAGATGCGCGATTGAATCCCGTCGACCGCGGCCGTCCCGCCACGCCGCCCCCGCCACGCACCGAACCATCGAGGAAACCATGAGCGAACGAGATCCGGCCCCCGGCGACGACGGCAAGCTGGCCACCGCGGCGGCCTCCCCCGGCGGCGCGACCGTCGCCGCGCGGCGCTATCCGCAGCCGCTGTGGCCGCTGAACCTGCGCAACTGGACCATGGTCTGGTACCGCAACTACCGCGTCTGGCGCAAGCTGGCGATCCCGTCGATGATCGGCAACCTGGCCGATCCGATGATCTATCTGTTCGGCCTCGGGCTGGGGCTGGGACTGCTGGTCGGGCGCGTCGACGGCGTCTCTTACATCGCCTTCCTCGCCGCCGGCACCACCGCCTCCAGCGTGATGATGTCGGCCAGCTTCGAGTCGATGTATTCGGCCTTCTCCCGCATGCATGTGCAGCGCACCTGGGAGGCCATCATGCACGCGCCGCTGACGCTCGGCGACGTGGTGCTCGGCGAGGTGCTGTGGGCCGCCAGCAAGGCGGTGCTGTCCGGCGTGGCGATCATGCTGGTGGCCAGCGCGCTCGGCTACGCGCAGATGCCCAACGCGCTGCTGGCGCTGCCGGTGATCGCGCTGGCGGGCATCGCCTTCGCCAGCCTCGCGATGATCGTCACCGCGCTGGCGCCCAGCTACGACTTCTTCATGTTCTACCAGACGCTGGTGATGACGCCGATGCTGCTGCTGTCGGGCGTGTTCTTCCCGCTGGAACAGCTGCCGCCCGGCGTGCAGTCCGCCACGCAGGCGCTGCCCCTCGCGCACGCGGTGGCGCTGATCCGGCCGCTGATGCTGGACCGCCCGGTCGAGCAGGTCGGGTTGCATCTGGCGGTGCTGGCCGCGTATGCGGCGGTCGCGCTGGTGGTGGCGCTGATGCTGCTGCGCCGGCGGATGCTGCGCTGAGGCGGGACACCTTCGGCGTCGTTCCCGCGCAGGCGGGAACCCAGCGTCGTGGATAGCCGCTGGGTCCCCGCCTGCGCGAAGACGACGGACTGGCTGAAAGCAAGAAGCCGGCCCCAGGCCGGCTTTTGTTCTTGCTGGCGCAGCGAGCCGGGATCAGTCGCGCAGCCCGCGCAGCAGGTCCGCCTTCAGGTCCTCGACCGACTCGAGCCCCACCGCCATGCGGATCAGGCCCTCGCCGATGCCGGCCGCGGCCTTGGCCTCGGGGCTGACGCGCGCGTGCGTGGTGGTGTACGGATGGGTGATCGTGGTGCGCGTGTCGCCCAGGTTGCCGGTGATCGAGCACAGCCGCGTGCTGTCGATCACGCGCCAGGCATTGGCGCGCTGCTGTTCCGGCGTCGCGCCCTTCAGTTCGAACGACACGATCGCACCGCCGCCGCTTTGCTGGCGCATCGCGATCTCGTGCTGCGGGTGCGACTTCAGCGCGGGATGATAGACGCGCGCCACCGCCGGATGCGATTCGAGGAACTGGGCCAGTGCCATCGCGCTGGCCGAATGGCGCTCCATGCGGATCGCCAGCGTCTCCATGCCCTTGAGCATCACCCAGGCGTTGAAGGCCGACAGCGTCGGGCCGGCGGTCCGCACGAAGGGGAACACCTTGCCCATGATGAAGTCGTGCTTGCCCAGCACCGCGCCACCCAGCACGCGGCCCTGGCCGTCGATATGCTTGGTCGCCGAATGCACGACGATGTCGGCGCCGAAGCGCAGCGGCTGCTGCAGCGCCGGCGAGCAGAAGCAGTTGTCGACCACCAGCAGCGCGCCGGCATCGTGCGCGATCTCGGCCACCGCCGCGATGTCGGCGACCTCGGTCAGCGGATTCGACGGCGTCTCCAGGAAGAACAGCCTGGTATTGGGCCTGACCGCGGCGCGCCAGCCGGCCAGGTCGGTGCCGTCGACAAAGGTGGTCTCGACGCCGAACTTCGAGAAGATGTTCGAGAACAGCGTCATCGTCGAGCCGAAGATCGCGCGCGAGCTGACCAGATGGTCGCCCGCCTGCATCGACGACAGCACCACCGACAGGATCGCGCTCATGCCCGAGGCGGTCGCCATGCAGGCCTCCGCGCCTTCGAGCGCGGCCAGCCGCTGCTGGAACATGCTGACGGTCGGATTGGTGAAGCGCGAGTAGGTATAGCCCTGTTCCGAGTTGGCAAAGCGCTCGGCGGCCTCGGCGGCGCTGCCGAAGCAGAAGCTCGACGTCAGGTACATCGCCTCCGAATGCTCCATGAACTCGCTGCGCAGCGTGCCGGCGCGCACGCCGAGCGTATCAATGCCGAGGGAGTCGAGGTAGAGCGGTTCGTTCATGGTCGGAGAAGCGCCAGGCGGCGCGCAGAAGATGGTAGTTCGATGGTGTTCCCCTCTCCCGCTTGCGGGAGAGGGGTTGAGGAGAGGGCAAACGACGCCCGCAATGCCAACGTCCGTGCCATGGCGAACGCCCTGCCCTCTCTCACGCCCCTCTCCATCAATGGAAGAGGGGAGCAAACCGCCGGCAACGTTGCGGCGGCGGCAGTCTTACTCGTTGCCGCCCGAGCGCTGCAGATGCAGCTGCGAGCGCTCGGTATCGCCGCCGCCTTCTCGGTCGGCCTGGCTGCGCGCGGTCTCGAGGCGGTCCAGATAGGCCTCGTCGATATCGCCGGTGATGTACTTGCCGTCGAAGCACGAGGCCTCGAAGTCCTTCAGCGCCGGGTTGATGTCGCGCACCGCCTGCTTCATTGCCTCGACATCCTGGTAGACCAGCTGGTCGGCGCCGATGATGCGGCAGATCTCGTCATGGCTGCGGCCATGCGCGACCAGTTCGCTGCGGGTCGGCATGTCGATGCCGTAGACGTTCGGGAATTTCACCGGCGGCGCCGCGGACGCGAAGATCACCTTGTTGGCGCCGGCATCGCGCGCCATCTGCACGATCTCGAACGAGGTGGTGCCGCGCACGATCGAGTCGTCGACGATCAGCACGTTCTTGCCCTTGAACTCGACGCCCATCGCGTTGAGCTTCTGGCGCACCGACTTCTTGCGCACCGCCTGGCCGGGCATGATGAAGGTGCGGCCGACATAGCGGTTCTTGAAGAAACCCTCGCGATAGTTCAGGCCGAGCTTGTTGGCGACCTGCATCGCCGCCGGCCGGCTCGAATCGGGAATCGGCATCACCACGTCGATATCGCCGGCGCTGACCTCGCTGCGGATCTTTTCGGCCAGGTAGTCGCCCATGCGCAGCCGCGCATCGTAGACCGGCACGCCGTCGATGCACGAATCCGGCCGAGCCAGGTAGACGTATTCGAAGATGCAGGAGTTCAGCAGCGGATTGTCGGCGCACTGCCTGGTGTACAGCTTGCCGTCCAGATCGATGAAGATCGCCTCGCCCGGCGCCACGTCGCGCTCGAGCTTGTAGCCGATGCCTTCGAGCGCCACGGATTCCGACGCGACCATCCATTCCTTGCCGGTCGCCGTCTCGATGCTGCCCAGGCACAGCGGGCGGATGCCGAACGGATCGCGCACCGCCAGCATGCCGTAGCCGGCGATCTGCGCGGCGATCGCGTACGAACCGCGCACGCGGCGGTGCATGCCGGCCACCGCGGCGAAGATGATCTCGGGATCGAGCGAGGTGCCGTTGCTGGCGCGCTGCAGCTCGTCGGCCAGCACGTTCAGCAGCACCTCGGTATCCGAATGCGTATTGATGTGGCGGCGATCGCGCCGGAACATCTCCTCGCGCAGCTGCTGCCAGTTGGTCAGGTTGCCGTTATGCGCCAGGATGATGCCGTACGGCGCATTGACGTAGAACGGCTGGGCCTCTTCCTCGCTGGAGGCCGAGCCCGCGGTCGGGTAGCGCACCTGGCCGATGCCCGCCGCGCCCGGCAGGCCGCGCATATTGCGCGTGCGGAACACGTCGCGCACCAGGCCGTTGGCCTTGTGCATGTGGAAGGTGCTGCCGTTGGCGGTCGCGATGCCCGCGGCGTCCTGACCGCGGTGCTGCAACAGCAGCAGGCTGTCGTAAATCAACTGATTGACGGGCGTGGCAGACACCACACCGACGATACCGCACATGCCAAGCTCCCAGGAAAGGCTTTGATTCGGCGCGCCCTGCGCGCTGCCGACGGCAGACCAGGCGCGAAAATTTCATGCCGGGCGGGTGCCCGGCCTCAAGTTCTGACGTATTTGGCGATTTCCGGCGGCAACCAGGGCCGCAGCGACTCCATCGCGGCGATCACATAGGGGCGCGACACCGCGTCGCGCCAGAAAGGTTCGTCGGGCAATCTGGTGAAGCCGGCCAACGTGACCAGCAGCATCACCACCAGCGCGCCGCGCGCCACTCCGAACACCAGTCCCAGCCCCCGATCGGCCGGCTTCAGGCCGGTGGTCTCCAGCAGCTGGCCGATCACCGCGCCGACCAGCGTCGCACCGATCACGGTGCCGAAGAACAATACCGCGAATCCCGCGGCGCTGCGCGCGAGCGCTCCGCCGGGCAGCGACTCGGGCATCCATTGCGCCGCGACGCCGACATAGTTGTAGGCCACGAAGAAGGCCGCGATCCAGCCCACCAGCGACAGCAGTTCGCGCATCAGGCCGCGCAGCGCGCCGACCAGCCCCGAGGCGATCAGCACGAACACGACCGCGTAGTCGAAGAACGTCAGCTGCATTCCCGCCAGCACCGCTGTCCGCCGCCGCTCAGAGCTCGACCACGCGGGCCGTCAGGCCGGTCGCGCGGACCCGCTTCTCGGCGGCGTCGGCGGCATCGCGGTCGGAAAAGGGGCCGGCGCGCAGCAGGATGCGTTCGCCGTCGGCCAGCGCCTTGCGTTCGATATATGCGGGCACCTTGTTCGCCTTCAACTTGCTCATCCACTGCCTGGCCTTGTCCTCGGTCGAGAAGGCGCCGACGAGGATCACATATTTGCCGCTGCCGGACGATTTGGCTTCCGCCCTGGATTCGGGCTTCGATTCCGGCTTGGGATCGGCCTTGGCCACCGCTTCGGTGCGCTCGGCGGGCTTTTCCGCCGGCTTGTCGACCCCACGGGCTGCCGGCGCGCTGACCAGTTCCTCGCCGGCATCGAGCGCCTGCGCGTCGAGGCGGGATTGCTGCTGAGGCGGCAGCGGCGCGGCCTTGCGCGGCTCGGGCCTGGCCTGCGCGTCGCCCTGGCCGCCGCTCAGGCGCACCGCGATCTGGTCCGCGGCAGGACGCGGCTCGGTCTCGAATACGATCGGCAGCACGATGACCGCGGCCACCGTCATCACCAGCGCGCCGATCAGGCGGCGCCGCGCGCGTTGCTTCTGCGGGAATTCCGGGTCCAGCATGTCGTCCGCGTAATCGTCGGCACCTCGGTCGGCACCTCGGTCGGCACCCCGGCGCGTATCGCGGCTGCCGGCGCGCGTGCCGGCGTCGCTGCGGGCGCGCCGTGCGCGCTCCGGTGACGCGTCTTTGCCCTTGCGGAAGGAAAACAGCGAAAGCAGGCCCATAGATTGGTTCGGTGCGGGCAGCAGGCGCGGCCGCCCCTTGAGTTTGTCGCTCGACCGCGGTGCGTGCCCCGGATTTGCCCGGGGTCGTGTCCGAGAAAACAGTCCGGCAGGCTAGTTGGCCTGGGTCGCGCGGTACGCCATCACGCCGGCCACGGTATAGAACGATCCGAAGACCAGGATTCTATCATTCTCGGTGGCACGCTCGATGGCGTCCCGATAGGCCGCTTCGGGGCTCGCAAAGCACGCCGCGGTGGCATCCGGACCCGGCCGGAAGCCGCCCTGCTCCAGGTGCTCGAGCAGGTCCTGCGCGCTGGCCGCGCGCGGCGTCGGCAGGTCGCACAGGCACCAGTGATCGACCTTGTCGCTCAGATGGCGCAGCACGCCGGCGATGTCCTTGTCCGCCATCGCGCCGAACACCGCGTAGGTGTAGCGGAAGAACCCCATGTTGTCGAGGCTCTGGCCCAGCGTCGCGGCGGCATGGGGGTTGTGGGCGACGTCGAGAATCACCGTCGGACGGCCCGCCATCACCTGGAAGCGCCCCGGCAGATCGACGAACGCAAGCCCATTGCGGACCTCCTGCGCGCTGACCGGCAGCCGGTCGCGCACCGCCTGCAGCGCGGCCAGCGCGGCCGAGGCGTTCAGCAGCTGGTTGGCGCCGCGCAGCGCCGGATAGCCGAGCCCATTGAGCTTGCGGCCGCGGCCGCTCCAGTCCCACTGCAGGCGCTCCTGGCCCTTGGCGGCCTGGTGCTGGAAATCGCGGCCGACCAGCCACAGGTCGGCGCCGATCGTCTCGGCATGCTCGACCAGCGAGGCCGGCGGCATCGGGTCCCCGCAGATCGCCGGCACGTGCGGGCGGAAGATGCCGGCCTTCTCGAAGCCGATCTTCTCGCGGGTGTCGCCCAGGTACTGGGCATGGTCGATATCGATGCTGGTGACGATCGCGCAGTCGGGATCGAACACATTGACCGCGTCGAGCCGGCCGCCCAGCCCGACCTCCAGGATGATCGCGTCGAGTTGCGCGGCGGCGAAGGCATGGACGATCGCCAGCGTGGTGAACTCGAAATAGGTCAGGCTGACCGGGTCGGCAAAGCTGGTGCGGGCCCGCTCGACCGCCTCGAAATGCGGCAGCAGCTGGGCGTCGGTGGCGATCTCGCCGTTGATGCGGGCGCGCTCGTTGAACGACAGCAGGTGCGGGGAGGTATGGCAGCCGACCTTGTAGCCCGCTTCCAGCAGGATGCGCTCGAGCATTGCGCAGGTCGAACCCTTGCCGTTGGTGCCGCCCACGGTGAAGACCAGCGCGTCGATGCGCAGGCCCAGCGCTTCCTTGACGCGGCTGATCCGGGTCAGGCCCATGTCGATGCCGACCGGGTGCGCGGTTTCGAGGTGGGCCAGCCACTCGGGCAGGGAGGAGAAGATAGGCATGATGCTGCAGTGATGAACTGGAGTTCTCGGGCACACCGCCCCTCTCCCGCTTGCGGGAGAGGGGCGGGGGGAGAGGGCAACCGCGATGACAGGCCTGGGCGGGTTCGAGCCCCCCTCTCCCCGACCCTCTGCCCCTGAGGGGAGAGGGCGAACAGCACCCGTGAATCGATACTACGCAATGAAAAACGCGGACCAGGTCCGCGTCGTCAAACCAGCCTTCGGCGATCGGCGCCCGTTCAGGCTACCGCGTCGGCCGGCTGCTTCTGCAGCAGCGCCAGCAGTTGCGCCAGTTCGGCACGCAGCTTGCGCCGGTCGACGATCATGTCGATGGCGCCCTTCTGCAGCAGGAACTCGGCACGCTGGAAGCCTTCGGGCAGCTTCTCGCGCACGGTCTGCTCGATCACGCGCGGGCCGGCAAAACCGATCAGCGCCTTCGGCTCGGCGATCACCACATCGCCCAGGAAGGCGAAGCTGGCCGACACGCCACCCATGGTCGGGTCGGTCAGCACGCTGATGAACGGCAGCCTGGCGGCCGACAGCTTGTTCAGCATCGCGGTGGTCTTGGCCATCTGCATCAGCGACAGCAGGCTCTCCTGCATGCGGGCGCCGCCGGTGGCGCTGATGCAGATGAACGGCACCTTCTGCTCGAGCGCCGCCTGCGCGCCGCGGGCGAAGCGCTCCCCGACCACCGAACCCATCGAGCCGCCCATGAAGGCGAATTCGAAGCAGCTGACCACCACCGGAATGGTGTGGATCGCGCCGCCCATCACGACCATCGCGTCGGTTTCGCCGGTCTCGTCCATCGCGGCCTTGATGCGGTCCGGATATTTCTTCGAGTCCTTGAACTTGAGCGCGTCGACCGGCACGATTTCCTGGCCGATCTCATAGCGGCCCTCGGCGTCGAGCAGCGAATCGAGCCGCTCGCGCGCGCGGATGCGCATATGGTGGTCGCACTTGGGACAGACATGCAGATTGGCCTCGACGTCGGTCCGGTACAGCACGGACTCGCACGACGGGCATTTGACCCACAGGCCCTCGGGGATGCCCTTGCGGGACGAGGGGTCGGTCTGTTGAATCTTCGGGGGCAGGAGTTTATCCAACCAGCTCATCAAAACGCTCCTTTCGGATAAGGCCGCGGCCCGGCGCATCGCAGCGTGATACTGCCTACGCGCGCGCAGGTGGCAGGCCCGGCCATCGGCCAAGGCGGCGAATGTACCACGGGCGCCGACCCGGGGCCGAGATTCTGTGCTGCGGAAAGCAGGAATCGGCGGACACCGGCCGGGAAATCTCCCCGAAGCTTAGCCGATGATCGCCGATATGAGGCTAATACATCACGCCTTGGCGTCCAGCGCCGTGCGGATCTCCGCAATGAACGAACGCAGCGATTGTACCGCCTGTTCCCGCGGCGCTTCCTCCAGCAGTTGCACCAGGCGGCTGCCGATCACGACCGCGTCGGCCACGCTGGCGATCGCACGCGCGGTCTGCGCGTCGCGGATGCCGAAGCCGACGCCGACCGGCAGGTTGGCGTGGCGCTTGATCACCGGCAGGCGCGCCGCGACGCTGTCCAGGTCGAGCGCGCCCGAACCGGTCACGCCCTTGAGCGACACGTAGTACAGATAGCCGCTGGCCACCCTGGCGACCTGCGCGATGCGGGCATCGGTGGTGGTCGGCGCCAGCAGGAAGATGGGGTCGATGCCGTGCTCGCGCATCAGCCTGGCAAACGATTCGCACTCCTCGGGCGGGTAGTCGACCACCAGCACGCCGTCGACGCCGGCGTCGCGGGCGGCCTGCGCGAAGGCCTGCTCGCCCATCCGCTCGATCGGATTGGCATAGCCCATCAGCACCACCGGCGTGGCGGCGTCGCGTTGGCGGAATTCGCGCACCCAGCCCAGCACCTGGGTCAGGCTGACGCCGTTGGCCAGCGCCCGCTCGGAGGCGCGCTGGATCACCGGGCCGTCGGCCATCGGGTCGGAGAACGGCACGCCGAGCTCGATCACGTCGGCACCGCCCTCGACGAGTGCATGCATCAGCGCGACGGTCAGGCCGGGCTCGGGATCGCCGGCGGTGATGAAGGGGATCAGGCCCTTCCTGCCTTGTGCGGACAGCGCCGCGAAAGTCGTTTGGATGCGGGACATGGTCAGGATGCGAGGTGAGGCAGCGCGTCCGCCGGACCGGCGTCGTTGGCGGCTGCCGGGGTAGACGGAACGGCGGCGATCGAAGCGGCGGCGGCGGCTTCGGCGGCTTGCGCCGCCTGCGCCGCATCGGGCCGGGCGAGTGGCATCACCGAAGCCACACGCCCACGGGCAACGTCGACATAGGCCGGATTGATCTCGAAGCCGACGAAGCGGCGCCCGTGGCGCGCGCAGGCGACCGCGGTGGTGCCGCTGCCGGTGAACGGATCGAGCACCAGCCCGCCCGGCGGACAACTGGACAGCACCATCCGCTCGACGATCTGCAGCGGCTTCTGCGTCGGATGGTCGGCGCGCTCCGGGTCCTGCCGATGGATGCGCGGCACGCTCCACAGGTCCTTCGGGTTGTAGCCGACCTCCAGCCACTTCTTGCCCTCGAAACGCGGGCGGCTGCGCGCCTTCTTGGTCTCGGCGTCGTACGGCACCCGCACCGAGTCCAGGTCGAAGTAATAGTCGCGGGCCTTGGCGAAGAAGCCGATGTTGTCGTGCACCGACGAATACTTGCGCGTGGTACCGCCCATGCTGGGCACGCGCCGGTCCCAGATGATCTCGTTGACCATCGTCAGCCGGCGCTTGAGCATCACGAACAGCTCGGGCGAGTACTGCCAGGTGCAGAACAGGTACAGCGAGCCGCGCGGCGACAGCTTGGGCACCACCGCGTCGATCCAGCGCTCGGACCATTCCAGATAGGCCTGGCCGGACAGCCGGTCCGAGTCGTTGCCATAGTCCTTGCCGAGTCCATAGGGCGGGTCGGCGACCACCAGATCGATCGAACCGTCGGCCAGCCGGCGCACGCCGTCGAGCACGTCCTCCTGGTACAGCAGGGCCGGCAGCGCCGGCGCGGCGGTCAGCGCGATCGCGTCGCCGCCGACCGTCGGCGTGGCCTTGTCGGCAACGGAGGCGGCGGCGCCCGGTGCGGCTTCGGGAAGCGTGCGCATCAGAGCGTCAACCCCGCACGTTCGGCGACCGTGTGCATGTCCTTGTCGCCGCGGCCCGACAGGTTGACCAGCAGCAGCTTGTCCTTGGGCAGCGTCGGCGCCAGCTTGCACGCGTAGGCGATCGCATGGCTCGATTCGAGCGCCGGGATGATGCCCTCGATGCGGCAGCAATCGTGGAAGGCGCGCAGCGCCTCGTCGTCGGTGATGCACACGTATTCGGCACGGCCGCTGTCCTTGAGCCACGCGTGCTCGGGACCGACGCCCGGATAGTCGAGCCCCGCCGACACCGAATGCGTCTCGATGATCTGCCCGTTCGGATCCTGCAGCAGATAGGTGCGGTTGCCGTGCAGCACGCCGGGCGAACCGGCGCTCAGCGAGGCCGCGTGCCGGCCGGTATCGATGCCGTCGCCGGCCGCCTCGACGCCGATCAGCCTGACGTCCTGATGATCGATGTACGGATAGAAGATGCCCATCGCGTTGGAGCCGCCGCCGACACAGGCGATCACCGCATCGGGCTGCCGGCCGGTCATCTCGGGCATCTGCACCTTGGCCTCCTCGCCGATCACGCACTGGAAATCGCGCACCATCGCGGGATATGGATGCGGGCCGGCGACGGTGCCGATGATGTAGAAGGTGTTCTCGACGTTGGTGACCCAGTCGCGCATCGCCTCGTTCAGCGCATCCTTCAGCGTCTTCGAACCGCTCTCGACCGGCACCACGGTGGCGCCCAGCAGCTTCATCCGGTAGACGTTGGCGGCCTGGCGCTTGACGTCCTCGGCGCCCATATAGACCACGCACTCCATGCCGAAGCGCGCCGCGATGGTCGCGGTGGCCACGCCGTGCTGGCCGGCGCCGGTCTCGGCGATCACGCGCGGCTTGCCCATCTTGCGGGCCAGCAGCGCCTGGCCGATCACGTTGTTGATCTTGTGCGCGCCGGTGTGGTTCAGGTCCTCGCGCTTGAAGTAGATCTGCGCGCCGCCGAGCGTCTCGCTCCAGCGCTGCGCATGATAGATCGGCGACGGACGGCCGACGAAGTGCTTCAGCTCGCGCCGGAATTCGGCCTCGAACTCGGCGTCGGTGCGCAGGTTGGCATAGGCCTCGCGCAATTCGTCCAGCGCGTAGGTCAGGGTCTCGGAGACGAAGGTACCGCCATAGGGGCCGAAGTGGCCGCGGGAATCGGGCAGGTTGTACATGAGTGGGGCTTCCGGGTGGCGCGGCCGTCCTCGTTGGATCGGCCGCGGCAGGGGAACAGGGTGGCTTGCGGGACCGGCGCGATGTCTGTCATCGGCGCCGGTCGGCCGCCAGGCTCAGGCGGCGTGGTTGGCATCCGCGGCGCGCACCGCGCGCACGAAGTCGGCGATGCGGGCGGGATCCTTGACGCCCTTGGCCGCCTCCACGCCGCTGCTGACATCGACGGCGTAGGGGCGCACGCGCTCAATCGCGCCAGCCACGTTTTGCGCGTTCAACCCACCACTCAAAACGATGCGAGGAGCGGCGCTTGCGGTTCGATTGCCGTTGCATGGTGATGTGCCGGGTTCAGGCGCAATCCATCCGGGAGGGATCAGGGTCCAGTCGAAGGCGTGACCGCCGCCGCCATAGCCTTCGACGAAGGCATCGAGCAGGATGGCCGCGGCGTCACGATATTGATCGCCGAATTCTACCAAATCGAGGCCGGGACGCACGCGCGCGGCCCGCAGGAACGGCAGCCGGCAGCGCTGGGCGGCGCGCGCGCAGTCCTGCGCGCTCTCGTCGCCGTGGAACTGCAGCAGCGACAGCGGCACGCGTTCGGCCACGTGCGCGACCTCCTCGGCGTCGGCATTGACGAACAGGCCGACCACCGCGACGAAGGGGCCGGCGGCCTCGGCCAGCGCGGCGGCACGGGCCACGTCGACATGGCGCGGGCTGCCGGGATAGAACACCAGCCCGATCGCATCGGCGCCGGCATCGACGGCCGCGCGCACATCCTCCTCGCGAGTCAGCCCGCAGATCTTGATGCGGGTGCGCGGGCGGACCGGCACGAACTGCGCCTCGGCGCCGGGCACGCTAGTTGGCGAAGGCATCGGCAAACACTCCATGAAACAGGCTGCCGGCCGGATCGGCGGCCGGGATGCCATAGGGCTCAGGATACCTGACGCCGGCCAGATACAGGCCGTCCGGCATGAAGGTCGGCGCGGCCATGCTGCGCTGGCGCGAAGCCAGCACCTCGGCCAGCCACGAGGCGGGATAGCGCCCGCGCCCCACCGCCACCAGGCAACCCATCAGGTTGCGCACCATATGGTGCAGGAAGGCGCTGGCGCGAAAACGCAGGAACACCCAGTCGCGGTCGGCGTGGATGCGGATCTCGTACATGGTCTTGACCGGCGACCTGGCCTGGCATTCGGCGGCGCGGAAGGCCGAGAAATCATGCTCGCCGATCAGGCAGGCGGCAGCCTCGCGCATCGCCTCCACGTCCAGCCGCTTGCCCGGCGGCAGCATCAGGTAGCCGGCGCGGCCGTGCACCAGCGGCGCGCGGTGCGGGCCGGTGTAGAGCGCGTAGTAATAGGTCCGCTCGAACGCGGCGAAGCGCGCGTGAAACGCCTCGTCGACCGGCTTGGCCCATTGCAGCGCGATGGTCGGCGGCAGGAAGGCATTGACGCCGCGCACCCACGAGAACGGCTCGCGCGACAGCACGGTATCGAGGTGGATCACCTGCCCCAGCGCATGGACGCCGGCGTCGGTCCGCCCCGCCACCGTGGTCGGCAGCCGCTCGCCGGCGAACTGCGCGATGGCGTCCTCGAGCACGTCCTGCACGGTATTGCGGTGCGGCTGCGACTGCCAGCCGGAGAAGGCGGTGCCGTCGTAGTGGAGGCCGAGAGCGAGACGGGTCATGGATGCAGGATCACGGACGAGGCGGCGTGCCGGGGGACGTATCGGGGGGCGCCATGATATCAGGCGAGCCCTTGGCGGAACGGTTGCCGGCATCGCCGCCATCGAGATCGAGCGAGATCCCGCCGAGGTCGAAGGCCAGCGGACGGGGCGCGGTCGTGCGCGGGGCGTGCGGCTCGTCAGGCTCGATGTCCTGACCGTCGTCAGCCTCTGTCGGAACTTCGGCGAACGCCTGCGCCGCGGACGCCGGCGCGGCGATCGGCTGGTCGCCGGCGGGCGCCGGGAAGGCGTCGAGCGGCAGGCTCAGTCCGGTCAGCGCGACCGGCGCACCGGCCAGGATATCGTCGCCGGCCGGCGTCGCCGGCGCCCCCACCTGCCCGGCCAGCGGCCGGCGCTGACGGCGGTACAGCGCATAGCCGCCCAGCAGTGCGATCGCCAGGCCCCCGCCGGGCAGCGTCCAGGGGCTCTGCAGCAGCGTGTCGAACCACGAGGACGAGGCGTGCCGCGGCGAATTGGCGGGCGCCGAGGCGGCGGGGGCCGGTGCGGCCGTTGCGGACATCGCCGGCGCAGCCGCGGCGGGCTGCGTCGCTGATGCCACTGCCGCGGGGGCCGCCGGCGTGCTGGCGCCCTGCGTCTGCGTCTGCGTCTGCGCCTGCGTCTGCGCCTGCGCCTGCGTCTGCGTCTGCGTCTGCGTCTGCGTCTGCGCTTGCGCCTGCGCCTGCGGCTGAGAAGCACCCTGCCCGTCCTGCCCCAGCCTGGCCAGCTCGGCGCTCTTCATCTCGAGCAGGCGCTGCATGTCCCCGACGTTCTTGCGCAACTGCGTCAGGCGCTCCTCCGCCTCGCGCAACTGGCGCTCGCGTGCGAGCTTCGCCTCGGCGCTCTCGCCGCTGGGCGCCACGGCGCCCGCCTCCGGCTTGCTGAGCCGCAGCTCATCGCGGGCCTGCTCCGGCACGGCGGCGTCGCGCACCCGCGCGGTGATCTGCCCGCGCTGCTGCTGGCCGCTCTGCGGCTGCACCTGCATCGCCGCGGCCGCATCGGCCAGCCGGTTGCGGTAGGCATCGAAGGCGCGGGTATGCGCGACGACCTCGCGGCGCGCCTCGGGCCCGGCGATCGACCCGGCCTGCTGCGCCGACGGCAGCGACAGCACCGCGCCGGCCTTCAGCCGGTTCATGTTGCCGGCGATGAAGGCGTCGCGATTGGCGCGGTACAGCGCGACCACCATTTGATCGAGCGAGACGGCGTCGCGCTGCTGCACCAGTTCGCGCGCGATGCCGTACAGATGGTCGCCGCGGCGGACCGTGTAGCTGCCGCCGGCCACCGCGGGCGGCGTTGTGGCCGGCTTCGTGGCCGGCTTTGCTGCGGAGTTCGCGGCCGCGGGCCGCTGCTCCACGGCAGTGGCGGCCGCCGGCGCGGCCGGCTCCGGCGTGGCGGCCTGCACCAGCGGCGCTGCGCCGGTGTCGGGCTGCGCCGCGATGGCGGGATCGGCCGGTGGCGCGGCCAGCAGCACGGTGTAGGCCCGCGTTGTCGTGGCAGACGTCCCGATCGCCCCGCCCGTCCCCGTCGCCCCGCCCGGCCCGCGCAGCTCCAGCAGCAGATCGATGAAGTTCTCGCCGATCGGCTGCGCCGAGCGCAGCAGGGCCACATGGCGGCCGTCGGCGTTGCGCGCCAGCTGGATCTGCAGCCCGCCGGCCCCCGCCGGATAGGTCAGTCCCGCCGCCGCATAGGCCTGGGGCGAGGCCAGCGCCAGCGTCAAGCCCTCGGCCTCCCCGGCCGCGACGTCGCGCAGCTCGATCTCGGCCTGCAGCGGCTGGCCCTGCGCCGAGCGCACCTGCAGCGATCCCAGCGACGCCGCTTCGGCGGGCGCAGGCAGCAGCGCCTGGCTCAGCAGCACGCCGAGGACGGCGGCCGCCAGCGCGTGGCGGCGCGGCCGGCTTGGGCCGTGCGGACGAGGCGGGCGGTGTGGGTGCTCTGTCGTGGGGAGGCGGCGATGGTGGCTCACTGGTACCTCATGCGGGGTAGGGGTTCGACGGGCGATCGCGCGAAAGCACGGTATTGTGACCCAAGACCCCGACCGGACAATGTCCGGAAACGACGACGCCGCGCATCGGCGCGGCGTCGTTGGCCAGCGGGTGGCGGCGCGGCGGCCAGGATGTCGGCTCGCCGCAACGCCACGTCAGCCGATCGGCAAGCGATCAGCTCTCGATCAGGATCCGCAGCATGCGGCGCAGCGGTTCGGCGGCGCCCCACAGCAGCTGGTCGCCGACGGTGAACGCCGACAGGTATTCGCCGCCCATCTGCATCTTGCGCAGGCGGCCGACCGGGATCGTCAGCGTGCCGGTCACGGCGGCCGGCGTCAGGTCGGTCATGCTGGCTTCGCGGGTGTTCGGCACGACCTTGGCCCACGGGTTATGGGCGGCCAGCATGCCTTCGATCTCGTCCAGCGGCACGTCGCGGCGCAGCTTGATGGTCAGCGCCTGCGAGTGGCAGCGCATCGCGCCGATGCGCACGCACAGCCCGTCGACCGCGATCGGCGTGGCGCCGGTGGCGCCGAGGAAGCCGTCGCCGCGGCCCAGGATCTTGTTGGTCTCGGCGCCGCCCTTCCATTCCTCGCGCGACACGCCATTGCCCAGGTCCTTGTCGATCCAGGGAATCAGGTTGCCGGCCAGCGGCACGCCGAACTGCTTCGTTTCGTCGGCGGACAGGCCGTGCTGGGTCGCCAGGATGGTGCGGTCGATTTCCAGGATCGCCGAGGCCGGGTCATCCAGCAGCGGCTTGACCGCGGCGTTCAGCGTGCCGAACTGGGTCAGCAGCTCGCGCATGTGCTGGGCGCCACCGCCCGAGGCGGCCTGGTAGGTCATCGAGGTCATCCACTCGACCAGGTCGTGCTGGAACAGCCCGCCCAGGCCCATCAGCATGCAGCTGACCGTGCAGTTGCCACCGATGAAATTCTTGACGCCCTTGGACAGCGCGTCCTTGATCACACCCTGGTTGACCGGATCGAGCACGATGATCGCGTCGTCCTTCATCCGCAGCGACGAGGCCGCGTCGATCCAGTAGCCCTTCCAGCCGGCGGCCCGCAGCTTCGGGAAGACCTCGTTGGTGTAGTCCCCGCCCTGGGCGGTCAGCACGACGTCGCAGCGCTTGAGCGCTTCGATGTCGTTGGCGTCCTGCAGCGTGGTTTCGTTCTTGGCCATCGCCGGCGCCTTGCCGCCTGCGTTGGACGTGCTGAAGAAAACCGGCTCGATATGGTCGAAGTCGCGCTCTTCCTGCATGCGTTGCATCAGCACGCTGCCGACCATTCCTCGCCAACCGACGAGACCTACAATCATGACTAACCTCGGATGTGATTGAAAACTTCCCCGCATTTTCCTCGCCCGGCGTGGCTGCGCGGGGAAGACGGGCAGGCACGACGAACGATCTAGGCGATCGTGGTTTTGATAATGGTTTTAATCGTCGTTGCGGTGATGGCGCCGCGCGTACCCGCGCCCGCCGTGGCACGCAAAGCGGCCGGCGAGGCAATTTCCGTCGGGAGGAATCGGGCGATTCGGGGCATCGGCGCAGTCTACACGATTTTGCGGGGTTGGGCTGGGGCTGTGGCGAGGGTCGGGGGCTGCCCCTCTCTCCTGGCCCGCTCTCCCCCGCCCCCTCTGCCGCGCGCGGCAGAGGAGAGAACACCGCAGGCATCGATGCGTGCCGCTGGAGTGCTCCCTCTCCCGCCCGCGGAAGACGGTCGGGGCGAGGGCAACCCGCGCCCGGATTCCTTACAGCGCCGCCAGCACCGCCTCGCCCATCTCGCGGGTGCCGACCTGCCTGCAGCCCGGCGTCAGGATGTCCGCGGTGCGGTAGCCCTGGGCCAGCACGGTCTTGACGGCGTTTTCGATGCGGTCGGCCTGCTCGGCCTTGTTCAGCGAATAGCGCAGCATCATCGCGGCCGACAGGATGGTCGCCAGCGGGTTGGCGACGCCCTTGCCGGCAATGTCCGGCGCCGAGCCGTGCGAGGGCTCGTACAGGCCCTTGTTGTTGGCGTCCAGCGACGCCGACGGCAGCATGCCGATCGAGCCCGTCAGCATCGCGGCCTCGTCCGACAGGATGTCGCCGAACATGTTGCCGGTGACGATCACGTCGAAGCTCTTGGGCGCCTTGATCAGCTGCATCGCGGCGTTGTCGACGTACATGTGCGACAGCTCGACGTCCGGATATTCCTTCGACACCTCGATCATGATGTCCTTCCAGAACTGGAAGGTCTCCAGCACGTTGGCCTTGTCGACGCTGCACAGCTTCTTGCCGCGCTTGGCCGCGGCCTGGAACGCGACGTGGGCGATGCGGCGGATTTCCGGCTCGCTGTAGCGCATCGTGTCGAAGCCCTCGCGCGCGCCGGGGAACAGCCCGTCGGTCGCCGTGCGCACGCCGCGCGGCTGGCCGAAGTAGATGTCGCCGTTCAGCTCGCGCACGATCAGGATGTCCAGGCCCGCGACCAGCTCCGGCTTCAGGCTCGAGGCGCCGGTCAGCTCGGGATAGCAGATCGCCGGGCGGAAGTTGGCGAACAGCTGCAGATGCTTGCGCAGGCCCAGGATCGCCTGCTCGGGGCGCAGCGCGCGCTCCAGGCTGTCGTACTTCCAGTCGCCCACCGCGCCGAACAGGATCGCGTCGGCCTGCTGCGCGAGCTTCAGCGTCTCCTCGGGCAGCGGATGGCCCTTGGCCTCGTAACCGGCGCCGCCCACCGGCGCGGTTTCCATCTCGAACTTCTCGTCGAGCGCGTTCAGGACCTTGACGGCCTGTTCGACGATCTCGGGGCCGATGCCGTCGCCCGGCAGGACTGCGATCTTCATGCTGTGTTTGCCTTGTTGTCGTTTCGGTTCGTTGCGGTTCGCCTGCAATGCAGGCAGCGCGCTGCGCGGTGCTACGCCGGCGTCAGCCGACCAGCCGGTGGTTCAGCCACGGCATCTTCGCCACGCGCTCGGCCTCGAACGCGCGGATCTTGTCCGCGTGGCGCAGCGTCAGGCCGATATCGTCGAAGCCGTTCAGCATGCAGTACTTGCGGAACGGCGCGATGTCGAACTCGAAGCCGGCGCCCGACGGCGTGATCACGGCCTGGCGCTCCAGGTCGATGGTCAGCTGGTAGCCGTTGAAGGCATTGGTCTCGTTGAACAACTGGTCGACCTGGGCCTCGGTCAGCACCACCGGCAGCAGGCCGTTCTTGTAGCAGTTGTTGAAGAAGATGTCGGCGAAGCTCGGCGCGATCACCGCGCGGAAACCGTACTGCGTCAGCGCCCACGGCGCATGCTCGCGCGAGCTGCCGCAGCCGAAGTTGTCGCGCGCCAGCAGGATCGACGCGCCCTGGTAGCGCGGCTGGTTCAGCACGAAGTCCGGGTTCAGCGGGCGCTTGCTGTTGTCCTGGCCCGGCTGGCCGACATCGAGATAGCGCCATTCGTCGAACAGGTTCGGACCGAATCCGGTGCGCTTGATCGACTTGAGGAATTGCTTGGGGATGATCGCGTCGGTATCGACGTTGGCGCGATCGAGCGGCGCCACCAGGCCCTTGTGTACAGTGAACTTTTCCATGGTCTCGTCCTTGGTTCCGGGGTCGGCGAGGCGTCAGCCGAGCTGGCGGATATCGACAAAATGGCCTTCGATCGCGGCCGCCGCGGCCATCGCCGGGCTGACCAGATGCGTGCGGCCGCCGGCGCCCTGCCGGCCCTCGAAGTTGCGGTTCGAGGTCGAGGCGCAGCGCTCGCCCGGATCGAGCCGGTCGGCATTCATCGCCAGGCACATCGAGCAGCCCGGCTCGCGCCATTCGAAGCCGGCGGCCTTGAAGACCTTGTCCAGCCCTTCGCGCTCGGCCTGCTCCTTGACCAGGCCCGAGCCCGGCACCACCATCGCCAGCTTGACGTTCGAGGCGATGCGGCGGCCCAGCTTCTGCACCACCCAGGCGGCGGCGCGCATGTCCTCGATCCGGCTGTTGGTGCACGAGCCGATGAAGACCTTGTCGATGCGCACGTCCTGGATCGGCACGTTCGGCTGCAGGCCCATGTACTGCAGCGCGCGTTCGATCGCGTTGCGCTTGTTCGGATCCTTCTCCTTGTCGGGATCGGGAATGCGGTCCTCGATGCTGATCACCATCTCGGGCGAGGTGCCCCAGGTGACCTGCGGACGCACT
This sequence comes from Cupriavidus gilardii, assembly GCF_013347325.1. Classification (NCBI taxonomy): domain Bacteria; kingdom Pseudomonadati; phylum Pseudomonadota; class Betaproteobacteria; order Burkholderiales; family Burkholderiaceae; genus Cupriavidus; species Cupriavidus gilardii. The sequence continues at coordinate 2,185,264 of NZ_CP054626.1, forward strand.
TCCTCGGCACGCAGCTCGACCACGCGGTCGAAATGCGCGCCCGGGTCCGAATGCAGCGTGCGCCAGTAGGCGACCGCCTGCTCCCACTCGGCGCCCTGCGGCGCGTAGGGGCGGCCCTTGACGTATTCCAGCGTGACGTCGTCGACGGCGATCAGGCCGGCGCGCGCGCCCGCTTCGATCGCCATGTTGCAGACGGTCATGCGCCCTTCCATCGTCAGGTCGCGGATCGCCGAGCCGGCGAACTCGATCGTGTAGCCGGTGCCGCCCGCGGTGCCGATCTTGCCGATGATCGCCAGCACGATGTCCTTCGCGGTGCAGCCGCGCGGCAGCTTGCCCTCGACCTTGACCAGCATGTTCTTCGCCTTCTTGCCCAGCAGCGTCTGCGTGGCCAGCACGTGCTCGACCTCGGAGGTGCCGATGCCGTGCGCCAGCGCGCCGAAGGCGCCGTGCGTGCTGGTGTGCGAGTCGCCGCAGACCACCGTCATGCCCGGCAGCGTCGCGCCCTGCTCCGGTCCGATCACGTGCACGATGCCCTGGCGATGATCGTTCATCTTGAACTGCGTGATGCCGTAGGCGTCGCAGTTGGCGTCCAGCGTGTCGACCTGCAGCTTCGAGATCGGGTCGGCGATGCCGTGGCTGCGGTCGGTGGTCGGCACGTTGTGGTCCGACACCGCCAGGTTCGCGCTGATGCGCCACACCGGCCGCTCGGCCAGCTTCAGCCCTTCGAACGCCTGCGGGCTGGTCACCTCGTGCAGCAGGTGCCGGTCGATATAGAGCAGCGTGGTGCCGTCTTCCTCGACGTGCACGGTATGGTCGTCCCAGAGTTTGTCGTAGAGCGTCTTGGCCATGTCGCGGGGGGCGGCGACAGCCTCGCCGAAGCGGGCCGGCACCGCTGATAGAAGTTGCGGGGAGGAGGTCTTCGCAGCGTCGAAGGCAGCGCGGGGCTGCGGGGCTGCGTTTGCTTGACTTCGGGGGGAATTATGCCGGAAAGCCCGGCGAAACAAGGGTTTGCCGCCGGCGCCGGTGTAATGTGATTGGCGAAAGGGGGATTTCGCGGATGGCGAAAACGCCGTTTTTTCGCGGCGTTTTCGTCGACAAGGCGCCGCGCAGGCCGCCCCCGCCCCCCTTCAATCGAGCCGGAAAGTCCGCACCACGCCGGCCAGCCGGCCCGCCTGGTCCTGCAGCATCGTCGCCGCCGCGGTCGACTGCTCGACCAGTGCCGCGTTCTGCTGGACCATCTGGTCGAGCTGCCCCACCGCGGCGTTGACCTCCTGGATGCCGCGCGTCTGCTCCTGCGCCGCATGCAGGATTTCCGAGATCACCTGCGACACGCTGTTCACGTTGCCGACGATCTCGCGCATGGTGCCGCCGCTGCGCTCCACCTGCTCGGAGCCCGCGTTGACGCTGCTGACCGTCGACTCGATCAGCGTCTTGATCTCCCTGGCCGCCTGCGAGCTGCGCTGCGCCAGCGAGCGCACCTCGCCCGCCACCACCGCGAAGCCCCGCCCCTGCTCGCCGGCGCGCGCCGCTTCCACGGCCGCATTCAGCGCGAGGATATTGGTCTGGAACGCGATGCCGTCGATCACGCCGGTGATGTCCGACACCTTGACCGCCGCCTGCTGCACGTCGCCCATGGTCCGGACCGCGGCCTGGATCGCGTGGCCGCCCTCGTCGGCGACCTGCTTGGCCTGCACCGAAGAGCGCTCGGCGGCGCGGGCCGAGGCCTCCGACTGCCCGACGGTGGCCGTGATCTGCTCCATCGACGCGGCGGTCTGCTGCAGGCTCGCGGCCGCCGATTCGGTGCGGCGCGACAGGTCGGCATTGCCGGCGGCGATCTCGTTGGCGGCGCCGTGCACCGCCTCGCTGGCATCGCGGATCTGCCGCATCACGCCGACCAGCTTGTCGGCGAAGGCGTTGAAGGCGCCGGCGATCTGCGCCACCTCGTCCTTGCCCTGCGCCGGCAGCCGGCGCGTCAGGTCGCCGTCGCCGCTGCCGATGGCCGCCATCGCATCGCGGATCGACGACAGGCGACGGAACGAGACCGCGGTGACGGCCGCCATGATCAGCGCGGCGGCCAGCGCCACCACCACCAGCGAGATCACCGAGGCGAGCAGCACCGAGCGCATGCCGGCGGTGGCCTCGGCCTTGTCCAGCGCGATCACCGCCATCCAGTCGGTGCCCGGCACCGCCGTCACGCCCAGCAACTTGGCCTCGTCGCCGACCATCACCTCCATCGGCGTGTCGATGCCCAGTTGCGCGGCCAGCTTGTCGCCGTCCAGGCCGGGAATCAGTTCGCCGATCGGCTTGAGCATCAGCTTGTCGTCGCCATACGCGACGATCTGGCCGTTGCGCGCCACCAGGATGCCGAAGCTGCTCGGGGTCGGATGGATCGAACGCACGTTCTCGACGACGCCGTCCATCGGCACATTGCCGCCGACCACCGCCCGCAGGCTGCCGCCGCGGACGATCGGCACCGCGAACGTCACCACCATCTTGCCGGTACTGGCCGACACATAAGGCGGGGTAACCACCGGCTTGCCCGCGGCCGAGGCGAGCTTGTACCACGGCCGCGAGGTCGGGTCGAAGCCCGGCTTGACGCTCTCGGGATTGGAAAAATGGTGGCGTTTGTCGGGGTAGCCGACGAAGGTGTTCAGAAACCCGCCAGCCTCGACGATCAGCTTCAGCACCGGACCCGGGTCGTCCTGCAGCGCGGCCTCGTGCAGCGCGGCCATGCTCGCCGTGTGGGCGGACACCCATTCTGCGATCGCGTCGACATGGCCGGCCTGCACCGCGCGCAAGTTGTTGCGGATGGCTTCGTCGTTGTAGCGGGAGGCAACCAGATGATTGACCAGGGCGTTGCAGACCAGCGCGACGACGACGATGGCCACCGAAAATCCAACGATGCGCGCGCGCAGCGAGGCAAACATGTGAATACCCCTTCTCTTTTTATGGGCCGGAAGCAGACGATTGCTGCATCGATTTACGGCGCGCCGGACGAAGGGGTTGAGTAGGGACAAATCAGTAGGGGCAAATCCCCGTTCAGAAATCCGCGGAGCAAGTTCGGCGCAAAAAAACGCCCCGTGCGGGGCACGGGGCGTTCTTCGGCGCGGGAGGAAAGGCGCGGATCAGCGCTTGCCCATCTCCGGCACGTCGCGGGTCGCGGCGCCGTTGAACAGCTGACGCGGACGGCCGATCTTGTACTCCGGATCGGTGATCATCTCTTCCCACTGCGAGATCCAGCCCACGGTGCGGGCCAGCGCAAAGATGCAGGTGAACATCGAGGTCGGGATGCCCAGCGCGCGCTGCACGATGCCCGAGTAGAAGTCGACATTCGGGTACAGCTTGCGGCTGACGAAGTACTCGTCTTCCAGCGCGATCTTTTCCAGCTCCATCGCCAGCTTGAACAGCGGGTCGTTGTGCAGGCCCAGCTCGTTGAGCACCTCGTGGCAGGTCTCGCGCATCAGCTTGGCGCGCGGGTCGTAGTTCTTGTAGACGCGGTGGCCGAAGCCCATCAGGCGCACGCCGGAGTTCTTGTCCTTGACCTGCTTGATGAACTCGCCGATGTTGTCGACGCTGCCGATCTCTTCCAGCATGTTCAGCGCCGCTTCGTTGGCGCCGCCGTGAGCCGGGCCCCACAGGCAGGCCACGCCCGAGGCGATCGCCGCGAACGGGTTGGTGCCCGACGAACCGGCCAGGCGCACGGTCGAGGTCGACGCGTTCTGCTCGTGGTCGGCATGCAGGATGAAGATGCGGTCCAGCGCGCGCTCGAGCACCGGGTTGACCTGGAACGGCGCGCACGGCGTGGCGAACATCATGCGCATGAAGTTGCCGGTGTACGACAGGTCGTTCTGCGGGTAGATGTACGGCTGGCCGATGTTGTACTTGTAGGACATCGCGACCAGGGTCGGCATCTTGGCGATCAGGCGGATCGCCGAGATTTCGCGCTGGTGCGGATCGTTGATGTCCATCGCGTCGTGATAGAACGCGGACATGCCGCCCACCAGGCCGGTCAGCACGGCCATGGGGTGCGCGTCGCGGCGGAAGCCCCGCATGAAGAACTGCATCTGCTCGTGAACCATCGTGTGGTTCATCACGCGGCCGACGAATTCTTCCTTCTGCTTGGCGTTGGGCAGTTCGCCCTTGAGCAGCAGGTAGCAGACTTCGAGGAAGTCGCACTTCTCGGCCAGTTGCTCGATCGGATAGCCGCGGTACAGCAGTTCGCCCTTGTCACCGTCGATATAGGTGATGCGGGAATTGCAGGAGGCCGTCGACATGAATCCCGGGTCGTAGGTGAACTTGCCGGTCTGGCCGTACAGCTTGCGGATGTCGATCACGTCCGGGCCGACGGTACCCTTGTAGATCGGCAGCTCGACGCTGGGGGACCCATCGGAGAACGATAGCGTGGCTTTCACATCGGACGGCGTCATGTCGGTTCCTTCAAATGCTAAGAATAATAGTGTTGACCAAACTCACACCGAGCGCAGCAGGCCAAGCAGCTTGCGCATCGGCGGCGTGTCGAGCTCACCGTCCAGCTCCTTGCGGGCAAGCAGCAGGTCCATCAACTCGTTGTCGCTGAGCTCGAGCAGCTGGCTCAGCGATGCCACGTCCTCGTCGGACAGGCTCTCCTCGTAACGGTTGAAAAAACGTTCGACGATGATGTCGTTCTCCAGCAGGCCGCGGCGCGCGCGCCAGCGCAGTCGCGCCCGCTTGTGCGGGTCGGCCTGATGGGAGAAAGGGGTGGGGTGATCCGTCATATGGCTTGGCCTTCACGGACGACGCCGCGCGGCGTCGTCCGGTCCAGCAGGTTCAGACCGCGCGGCGAACCATCAATTCCCGAATCTTGCCGATCGCCTTGGTCGGATTCAGTCCCTTCGGGCACACATCCACGCAGTTCATGATGGTGTGGCAGCGGAACAGGCGATACGGGTCGTTCAGGTCGTCCAGACGCTGGCCGGTGGCCTGGTCGCGGCTGTCGGCGATGAAGCGGTAGGCCTGCAGCAGGCCGGCCGGGCCGACGAACTTGTCCGGGTTCCACCAGAACGACGGGCACGAGGTCGAGCAGCTCGCGCACAGAATACACTCGTACAGGCCGTCGAGCTCGTCGCGCTCTTCCGGCGTCTGCAGGCGCTCCTTCTCGGGGGGCGGCTCGTCGTTGATCAGGAACGGCTTGATCGAGTGGTATTGCTTGAAGAACTGCGTCATGTCGACGATCAGGTCGCGCACGACGGGCAGGCCCGGCAGCGGACGCAGCACGATGCGGTCCGGCAGCTCGCGCATGTTGGTCAGGCACGCCAGGCCGTTCTTGCCGTTGATGTTCATCGCGTCCGAACCGCACACGCCTTCGCGGCAGGAGCGGCGGAACGAGATGCTCTCGTCGAGCTTCTTCAGCTTGACCAGGGCATCGAGCAGCATGCGCTCGTGACCGTCGAGCTCGACCTCGTAGGTCTGCATGCGGGGCGCCGCGTCCTTGTCCGGATCGTAGCGGTAAACTTCGAAAATACGCTTCATTTCTGTGGGTCCTGTAGTCGTCTGTAGTCGCCTACGCGGTGCTTAGAAGGTGCGGGCCTTGGGCGGAACGCTCTCCACCGTCAGCGGCTGCATCTTGACCGGCTTGTAGTCGAGACGGTTGCCTTCGCTGTAGAACAGCGAGTGCTTGAGCCAGTTCTCGTCGTCGCGGGTCGGGAAGTCGCTGTGGGCGTGGGCGCCGCGCGATTCCTTGCGGGCCGCCGCCGAGATCATCGTGGCCTTGGCCACTTCGACCAGGTTGGCCACTTCGAGCGCCTCGACCAGCGCGGTGTTGAACACCTTCGACTTGTCCTTCAGGTGGATGCTGTCGGCGCGCTCGGCCACTTCCAGGATGCGCTGCACGCCTTCGTCCATCAGCTTCTGCGTGCGGAACACGCCGGCGTGCGACTGCATGTTGCGGCGGATGTCGTTGGCGACGTCCTGCGCATACTCGCCCGACGAGGACGACTGCAGCTTCGCGAGGCGCGACAGCGCGCGGTCGGCGGCGTCGGCCGGCAGCGGCTTGTGTTCCTTCTGCTTGAGCGCGGTCGAGATGATGTGGTTGCCGGCGGCGCGGCCGAACACCACCAGGTCCAGCAGCGAGTTGGTGCCCAGGCGGTTGGCGCCGTGCACCGACACGCACGAGCATTCGCCGATCGCGTAGAAGCCGTTGACGACCTCGTTCGGATTGCCGTTCTTCGGCACCACGACCTGGCCGTAGTAGTTGGTCGGAATGCCGCCCATCTGGTAGTGGATGGTCGGCACGACCGGGATCGGTTCCTTGATCGCGTCGACGTTGGCGAACTTCAGGCCGATCTCGCGGATCGACGGCAGGCGCTTCATGATCTTCTCGGCGCCGACGTGGGTCAGGTCGAGCAGCACGTAGTCGCCGTTCGGGCCGCAGCCGCGGCCTTCCTTGATTTCCTGGTCCATCGAGCGCGAGACGAAGTCGCGCGGCGCCAGGTCCTTCAGCGTCGGCGCGTAGCGCTCCATGAAGCGCTCGCCGTCCTTGTTGCGCAGGATGCCGCCTTCGCCGCGCACGCCTTCGGTGATCAGCACGCCCGCGCCGGCCACGCCGGTCGGGTGGAACTGCCAGAACTCCATGTCTTCCAGCGGCACGCCCGCGCGCGCCGCCATGCCCAGGCCGTCACCGGTATTGATGAAGGCGTTGGTCGACGCGGCGTAGATGCGGCCGGCGCCGCCAGTGGCGAACAGCGTGGTCTTGGCCTCGAGGATGTAGACCTCGCCGGTTTCCATTTCCAGCGCGGTCACGCCCAGCACGTCGCCGTCCTGGTCGCGGATCAGGTCCAGCGCCATCCATTCGACGAAGAAGTGGGTCTTGGCGCGGACATTGCGCTGGTACAGCGTGTGCAGCAGCGCGTGGCCGGTACGGTCGGCCGCGGCGCAGGCACGCTGCACCGGCTTCTCGCCGTAGTTGGCGGTGTGGCCGCCGAACGGACGCTGGTAGATCGTGCCGTCGGGGTTGCGGTCGAACGGCATGCCGAAGTGTTCGAGCTCGTAGACCACCTTCGGCGCTTCGCGGCACATGAACTCGATGGCGTCCTGGTCGCCCAGCCAGTCCGAGCCCTTGACGGTGTCGTAGAAGTGATAGTGCCAGTTGTCCTCGCTCATGTTGCCGAGCGAGGCACCGATGCCGCCCTGCGCCGCCACCGTGTGCGAGCGCGTGGGGAACACCTTGGAAAGCACGGCGACGTTCAGGCCGGCTTCCGCGAGCTGGAGGGATGCGCGCATCCCGGCGCCGCCCGCCCCGACGATGACCACGTCAAAGCGCCGACGCGGCAATCCAGTCTTGACTGCGACCATGAATTACACCCTCCAGAGAATCTGAGCAGCGTAGCCCGCGCATCCGACGAGCCACAGAATCGTAAGAACTTGCAGCACGAGGCGAACCGCCATCGGCTTCACATAGTCCATCCAGATGTCGCGCACGCCGATCCAGGCGTGATAGAGCAGCGACAGGATCGTGACGAACGTCAGGATCTTCATCCATTGATTGGCGAACAGGCCTGCCCAGCCCTCATACGAGGCACCGTTCGACAACAGGAACGCCACCGCCAGCACGACGGTGTAGATCACCATCACCACGGCGGTCACGCGTTGGACCAGCCATTCCTTCATGCCGTAGTGGGCACCGACGACCAGACGCTTGGGACCGATATTGTTATTTGCCACCTTGCATGCTCCTCAAAACACGCCGAACAGCTTCAGGCCGAACACCGCGGTCAGCAGCAGGCTGACGATCAGCACGGCGATGGCCGACTTGGCCGACGACGGCTTGTCCACGCCGACGTGCATGTCCAGCAGAAGGAAGCGGATACCGGCGCAGAAGTGATGCAGATAGCCCCAGATCAGAACCAGCAGAACCAGCTTGACGAAGCCACCGGACAGAAGGGCCGAGAACTTTGCGAAGCTCAGTTCGGAAGTGACGCTCTGCTCGAAGAGGTAGAGGATGAAAGGAAGGAGGAGGAACAGCAGCGCACCGCTGACGCGATGCAGGATGGACACCTTGCCGGCCCAGGGCAACCGGTAGCGTGCGAGTTGCCCGATACCGATATTCCGGAACTCCGGCCTGGCTTGTTTGACGGCTTCAGCCATGCGAGACCCCATTAGCGAAAAAAAACGAAAGAGCCGAATGCACAATGTGCAAATCCACGTGATTTTAGCGCCTTTGTTGCGCGGCGCACCAATAATTTTCGACTATCGCACACCAACATGGCGGCCGCGACAATCGCTCGCAACGCCGTTCGACGACGATCGCGCAACGATCTGGCGGCACCGGATTTCACGCCGCCGCCGCGCGTCCGCGGCACCTTGCGCCACCTTCGCCGCGCATTCCAATCGCCCCGCGCAATGCCGGCCGCCGTTGACGGCGAGGCGCGCAACAATCGTCCGCGTCATGCGGCGTTCTCGCGCGTGGGTGCGCGGGGCCGTTCAGCTCAGATCGTTCTGGTAATAGTGCCGCGTGGTCACATACAGCCCGCGCCGTACTTCGACGGGACGGTCGCCATAGGTGAATGAAACCCGCTCGACCGACAGCAGCGGCGAGCCCGGCTCGACCGACAGCAGCGCGGCGGCGGTCTCGTCGGCGCTGACCGCGCGGATCTTCTCGGTGGCGCGGACCATGCGCGTACCGAACTCGGCCTCGAACAGCGCGTACATCGGCCCTTTCCACTCGGTCAGCTTCTCCGCCGTCAGGCCCTTGAAGTTCGCGCCCAGCAGCCAGATGTCGTCGAGCACGGTGGCTTCGCCGGAGAAGAACAGCACGCGGCGGATCTGCACCACGCTGTCGCCGGTGCGGATATCGAGCAGCCGCGCGATCTCGGCCGGCGCCCGCAGGCGCTTGCATTCGAGCACCCGGCTGGCGCCGTAGTGCGGCTCGCCCTCGTCCGGGACCAGCCGCAGGAATCGGAACTTGACCACGTCCTCGTGATGGGTCGTCACGAAGGTACCCTTGCCCTGCCGGCGCGCCACCAGGTTCTCGGCCGCGAGCTCGTCGATGGCCTTGCGCACCGTGCCCTGGCTGACCTTGTAGCGGGCCGCCAGCTCCATCTCGCTGGGAATCATCTCGCCCGGCTTCCATTCGCCGGACTGCAGGCTCTGCAGGATCAGCGACTTGATCTGCTGGTACAGCGGGCTGAAGGTCGGGGAGACGCCCGCGCTGGCGGCGCTCGAGGCGGCCGGGGCACTGGCGGGCGCGGACGCCGACGTCCCGGCGCCGGGCGTGGCGGCGCCATCTTGCGCGGCCGGCACGGCGGCGGCGAGGGACGTGGGCAATGTGGACATAGGCGGATTTCACCACAGATCGGCAAAGCGCGTCCAGCGCTGCATCAAATGTCTTATGTCTTATATAAGACATATGAATTGACAGCCCATGCCACGGCGCCTACACTCGCGCCGTGTCGTGCGCCCGCGGTGCGCACTCCGGGGTGCGCCGTGGCGCTCGCTTTGGTGCTGTCGCTCCCGCCTGCGCCGGAATACGGCTGGATGCGGTCCGCGGCTTCGCAGTAGACTTACGCCTTGTCGTCATCCGCGGTCTTTCGCAGCCGCCGCACCCCCGCCCGCCCTGCCGAGCCCGGCGCCGGACGGTGCGCCGCCGCCCGTGGCGACAACCTCCCTCCCGGTGTGCCCCGGCGCGATCGCGCGACAGATCGCGCGCCGCGCCTCGTGCCGCACCGGCCGGTTTCCCTTTCTTCGTTTGGAGACTTACAGATGGCTAAAGCCCCCATGCGCGTCGCAGTGACCGGCGCCGCTGGCCAGATCGGCTACTCCCTGCTGTTCCGCATCGCCAACGGCGACATGCTCGGCAAAGACCAGCCGGTCATCCTGCAGCTGCTGGACCTGCCGCAGGCCCAGAACGCCGTCAAGGGCGTCGTGATGGAGCTGGAAGACTGCGCGTTCCCGCTGCTGGCCGGCGTGGTGATCACCGACGATCCCAAGGTCGCGTTCAAGGACGCCGACGTCGCGCTGCTGGTCGGCGCCCGTCCGCGCAGCAAGGGCATGGAGCGCAAGGACCTGCTCGAAGCGAACGCGCAGATCTTCACGGTGCAGGGCAAGGCGCTGGACGAAGTCGCCAGCCGGAACGTCAAGGTGCTGGTGGTCGGCAACCCGGCCAACACCAACGCCTATATCGCGATGAAGTCGGCACCGAACCTGCCGAAGGAAAACTTCACCGCGATGCTGCGCCTGGACCACAACCGCGCGCTGTCGCAGATCGCCGCCAAGACCGGCAAGCCGGTGTCGTCGATCGAGAAGCTGTTCGTCTGGGGCAACCACAGCCCGACCATGTACGCCGACTACCGCTACGCGACCGTCGACGGCCAGAGCGTCAAGGACCTGATCAACGACCACGCCTGGAACAACGACGTGTTCCTGCCGACCGTCGGCAAGCGCGGCGCCGCGATCATCGAGGCGCGCGGCCTGTCGTCGGCCGCGTCGGCCGCCAATGCGGCGATCGACCACGTGCGTGACTGGGTGCTGGGCTCGAACGGCAAGTGGGTCACGATGGGCATCCCGTCGGACGGCTCGTACGGCATTCCGCAGGACGTGATGTTCGGCTTCCCGGTCACCACCGCCAACGGCAAGTACGAACTGGTCAAGGGCCTCGAGATCGACGCCTACAGCCAGGAAAAGATCAACATCACGCTGAAGGAACTGGAAGAGGAACGCGCCGGCGTGCAGCACCTGCTGGGCTGATACCCTTCCCTTCGCCGCATGCGAAACCGGGGCACCGCATCGAACCATCGAAGCGGGCCCCGGTTTTTTGTTGGTCCCCGCGTAGGCGTACGTCCGATACCGGCCGCGCCGCCTTCGCTGTAAACGGGTTGTTCGGCGTTTGCCGTCAAGGTTGTTCGGCGTTTGCCGTCGTTGCCCTCGCCTGCCGCGGGACGGCGAGGCGGGCCAACCCGCTTTCCGAAGTTTCCGATTTCCTCTGACACCGTTAAAGACGAAGACGACGTGCATCCATCCGAAGTCTTGTTCCAGGGCGAAGCCGTACCGGTCCAGCTGCCGGTCTGCGACCACTATGCCGGCAGCGAGAAGCTGATGCGCAAATCGCTGGCGCTGCAGCAGGAGCTCGGCCCGGTGTTCGACCTGACCCTCGATTGCGAGGACGGCGCCGCGGTCGGCAGCGAACGCGAGCACGCGCAGCTGTGCGCGCAGCTGATCAACAGCCCGCTGAACCTGTTCAACCGCGTCGGCGTACGCATCCACGACCCGGCCCATCCGAGCTGGGGCGACGACGTCGATATCCTGGTGGCCGGCGCCGGCGCGCGGCTGGCCTACGTGACGGTGCCCAAGGTCACCGACGTGGTCGAGGTCGCGCGCGTGACCGACCGCGTCAACCAGGCCGCGCGCGCGGCCGGCATCGCCCGCCATATTCCGATCCACGTGCTGATCGAAACCCACGCGGCGCTCGAGCAGGTGTTCCGCATCGCCTCGCTGGTGCAGGTCGAATGCCTGAGCTTCGGCCTGATGGATTTCGTCTCGGCGCATCACGGCGCGATTCCCGGCGAGGCGATGCGCTCGCCGCAGCAGTTCGAGCATCCGCTGGTGCGCCGCGCGATGCTGGAGATCGCGGCCGCCTGCCATCGGCACGGCAAGGTGCCGTCGCACAACGTCAGCACCGATATCCAGAACCCCGAGCGCGCCGGCGAGGACGCCCGTCGCGCCCGCGCCGAACTGGGCTTCCTGCGCAAGTGGAGCATCCATCCGGCGCAGATCGGACCGATCGTGCGGGCCTTCCAGCCGGGCCACGAGGAAATCGACCTGGCCAGTGCGATCCTGCTGGCCGCGCACGAGAACAACTGGGCGCCGATCCGGCACGACGGCGAGCTGCACGACCGCGCCAGCTACCGCTACTACTGGGCGCTGCTGCAGCGTGCCCACGCGACCGGCGCCACGCTGCCGGCCAATGTGACGGAACTGTTTTTCGGCTGAGCCGGCTGCCGGGCCCACGACCGGAGCCATCGCAGCCATCGCGAAAGACGGTGCGCCGGCGGTCCGGCAAATCGGAGAGAATAGCGGCGCCGCGTCCGGGGCGAATCCGGACCGGCATGCCCCCAAGGCCAACAACAACAAGCGCGACAGCGCAGAATCCGCAGACTCAGACCTGCAATTTCCGCATCCACCCATCATCTCGAGGAAGTATCCGATGAAACACCTCCTGCTCGCCGCCTGCCTCGGCGTCTTCACGCTGTCGGCAGGCAGCGCCGCCATCGCCCAGGAAACCGCCAAGAAGGCCAGCACGGCCAAGAAGAGCGCCGCCAAACCGAAGGCCAAGGCCAGCAGCAAGAAACGCACGACCAAGGCCGCGGCCGCCGCGGCCCCGGTGGTGCCGGAAGGCGAGAAGTGGCAGTGCGAACTCGGCAAGTCGCTGTACGTCGCCGGCAACATGCTGCGCGACGAAGTGATCACCGTGCACTGGGACGGCCGCAACCACCGCCTGCCGCGCCAGGCCACGGTGACCGGTGCCGACCGCTATTTCGACCCGCAATCGGGCCTGGACCTGGTGGTGATCCCGAGCAAGGCCATGCTGTTCGACCGCAACCACGGCCAGCGCCTGGCGGACGAGTGCCAGACCTCCGCGATGCTGGCCGGCGCCGCCGCGCCGACCCAGTCCGGCGCGCTGCGCGCCCCGGTGACCAAGCCGCTGCTGGTTGCGCCGTCGGCGCCGGCCCAGGGCAGCGAGCCAGGCGCGACCGCCCCGGCCGCTCCGGCAGCGCCGGCAGCCGCGGCTCCGGCCGCCGGCGCCACCGAGCAGCAAGCGGCGCCGCGCCAGTAAGACGCGGCACCCGGCCCCGTGGGTCATGCCCGCGGGGCCACGCAGCACCACACCGAGGGGAAGTGTCGTGTCCGCAGCCAATCCGCATCTCCATTCCAATCCCGGGCCGGACCTCCGCCCCGAGCCGGACCGGGTACTGGTCGACATCGCCGACTATGTGACCCGGTACCAGGTCAAGAGCGCCCTCGCCTGCGACACCGCCCGCAACTGCCTGATCGACACGCTCGGCTGCGGCCTCGAGGCGCTGTCCTACCCCGCCTGCACCAAGCTGCTCGGCCCGATCGTACCGGGTACCGTGGTTCCGCACGGCGCCCGGGTCCCCGGCACCCAGTTCCAGCTCGACCCGGTACAGGCCGCCTTCAACATCGGCACCATGATCCGCTGGCTGGACTTCAACGACACCTGGCTGGCGGCCGAATGGGGCCATCCGTCCGACAACCTCGGCGGCATCCTGGCCACCGCCGACTGGCTGTCGCGCCAGCGCGTCGCGGGCGGCAGGAAGCCGCTGACGATGAAGGACGTGCTGACCGCGATGATCAAGGCCCACGAGATCCAGGGCTGCATCGCGCTGGAGAATGCGTTCAACAAGGTCGGGCTGGACCATGTGGTGCTGGTCAAGGTCGCCACGACCGCGGTGGTCGCGCAGATGCTGGGCCTGTCGCGCGACGAGATCGTCAATGCGCTGTCGCTGGCCTGGGTCGACGGCCAGAGCCTGCGCACTTATCGGCATGCGCCGAACACCGGCAGCCGCAAGAGCTGGGCCGCCGGCGATGCCACCAGCCGCGGGGTGCGGCTGGCGCTGATCGCCAGGACCGGCGAAATGGGATATCCCTCGGTGCTGACGGCCAGGACCTGGGGCTTCTACGACGTGCTGTTCGACGGCAAGCCCTTCCGCTTCCAGCGTCCGTACGGCTCCTACGTGATGGAAAACGTGCTGTTCAAGATCTCGTTCCCGGCCGAATTCCACGCCCAGACCGCGGTCGAAGCCGCGATGACATTGCACGGGCTGCTGAACGCCATGGGCCGCGGCGCGGCGGAGATCCGGCGCGTGACCATCCGGACCCACGAAGCGTGCCTGCGCATCATCGACAAGAAAGGGCCGCTGGCCAATCCCGCCGACCGCGACCATTGCATCCAGTACATGGTCGCGGTGCCGCTGCTGTTCGGCCGTCTGACCGCCGAGGATTACGAGGACAGCGTCGCCGCCGATCCGCGCATCGATGCGCTGCGCGAAAAGATCGTCTGCGTCGAGGATGCCGGCTTTACCGCCGACTATCACGATCCGGACAAGCGCTCGATCGCCAATGCGCTGACGGTGGAGCTGGCCGACGGCACGGTACTGCCCGAGGTCGCGGTCGAATATCCGATCGGGCACCGGCGCCGCCGCGAGGACGGCATCCCGCTGCTGGTCGAGAAATTCCGCACGAACCTGGCGCGGCGCTTTCCGCCGAAACAGCAGCAGGCGATTCTCGACGTGTCGCTGGACCAGGCGGCGCTGGAGGCCATGCCGGTGCACGAGTACGTCGATCTGTACGTCATATAGCGCCGTCAACAGCGGTATCGGCGCCGACGCGGCATCCTGGGGGTCGCCGTTCCGGCGCCTCGGGTAAGCACCCCAAGATGTGATTTGTTACGCTCTTTTACTGGTATAGCATGCGCAAAGGCCCAAGTGGCGTGCGGGTTGCCCGCGCCGAAGGTGACGCATAAAGTAATGCTGATGCCGTCACGCCGGGCCCGCGGTGGCCGCGGTGGCCGCCCCACCTGAAGCCGACGCGCACCAGGTTCGCACAACGTCCCGCACGAAGTCCCGCAAACAGCACCTCTTCGATTGGAGTCAGGCAATGCCCCACAACTTGAACGACACGCTCAAAGAATTCCAGATCGGCCCTTCCTCGAAGGGACAGTTCTACTCGCTGCCGCAGTTGGGCAAGGCCCTGGGCGTCGCCATCGAGCGCCTGCCGGTGTCGATCCGCCTGGTGCTCGAGTCGGTGCTGCGCAACTGCGACGGCAAGAAGGTGACCGAGGAACACGTGCGCCAGCTGGCCAACTGGGACCCGAACGGCGCGCGCGTCGACGAGATCCCGTTCGTGGTCGCCCGCGTGGTGCTGCAGGACTTCACCGGCGTGCCGCTGCTGGCCGACCTGGCCGCGATGCGCAACGTCGCCGAGAAGATGGGCCAGAACCCGAAGAAGATCGAGCCGCTGGTGCCGGTCGACCTGGTGGTCGATCACTCGGTGCAGGTCGACCACTTCCGCGAGAAGAAGGCGCTCGACCTGAACATGCAGCTCGAATTCCAGCGCAACAACGAGCGCTACCAGTTCATGAAGTGGGGCATGCAGGCGTTCGACACCTTTGGCGTGGTGCAGCCCGGCTTCGGCATCGTGCACCAGGTCAATCTCGAATACCTGGCGCGCGGCGTCCATCAGAAGGACGGCGTCTACTACCCCGACACGCTGGTCGGCACCGACTCGCACACGACGATGATCAACGGCATCGGTGTGGTCGGCTGGGGCGTCGGCGGCATCGAGGCCGAGGCCGGCATGCTGGGCCAGCCGGTCTACTTCCTGACGCCGGACGTGGTCGGCGTGGAACTGCAGGGCCGGCTGCGCGAGGGCGTCACCGCCACCGACCTGGTGCTGACGATCACCGAGATGCTGCGCCGCGAGAAGGTGGTCGGCAAGTTCGTCGAGTTCTTCGGCGAAGGCACCGCCAGCCTGTCGGTGCCGGACCGCGCCACCATCGGCAACATGTCGCCGGAGTACGGCGCGACCATGGGCTTCTTCCCGGTCGACGAGAAGACCATCGACTATTTCCGCGGCACCGGCCGCACGCCGGAGGAGATCGCCGCGTTCGAGGCGTATTTCCGCGCGCAGCAACTGTTCGGCGTGCCGCGCGCCGGCGAGATCGACTACACCAAGGTGCTGACGCTGGACCTGTCGACGGTGGCGCCCTCGCTGGCGGGCCCGAAGCGTCCGCAGGACCGGATCGAGATCGGCAACGTCAAGCAGACCTTCGCCGACCTGTTCAGCAAGCCGGTCGCCGAGAACGGCTTCAGCAAGGACCCGGCCGACCTGGAGCGCGTCTACAAGACCTCGGACGGCATTTCGGTGCGCAACGGCGATGTGCTGATCGCCGCGATCACCTCGTGCACCAACACCTCCAACCCCAGCGTGATGCTGGCCGCCGGCCTGCTGGCCAAGAAGGCGGTGCAGGCGGGCCTGAACGTGGCCCCGCACATCAAGACGTCGCTGGCCCCCGGCAGCCGCGTGGTGACCGAATACCTGAAGGCCGCGGGCCTGCTGCCGTACCTGGAGAAGCTGGGCTTCGGCGTCACCGCCTACGGCTGCACCACCTGCATCGGCAATGCCGGCGATCTGGCCCCGTCGCTGAACGAGGCCATCGTGCAGAACGACCTGGTGGCCGCCGCGGTGCTGTCCGGCAACCGCAACTTCGAGGCGCGCATCCATCCGAACATCCGCGCCAACTTCCTCGCGTCGCCGCCGCTGGTCGTGGCCTATGCGATCGCCGGCAACATCCTGTGCGACCTGATGACCGAGCCGCTGGGCAAGGGCAGGAACGGGCGCGACATCTATATCGGCGACATCTGGCCGACCTCGGACGAGGTCAACGCGCTGATGCGCTTCGCGATGGACGAGGAGACCTTCAAGGACAACTACGAGAAGGTCAAGAAGCCGAGCACGCTGTGGGGCAAGATCAAGGGCACCTCGGGCCAGGTCTACGACTGGCCGAAGTCGACCTACATCGCGCAGCCGCCGTTCTTCGAGAACTTCACGATGGAGCCCGACAGCGGCGCGCGCAGCATCCGCGGCGCCCGCGCGCTCGGCATCTTCGGCGACTCGGTGACCACCGACCATATCTCGCCCGCGGGCTCGATCAAGGACACCTCGCCGGCCGGCAAGTACCTGCTCGAGAACGGCGTGCTGAAGGCCGACTTCAACAGCTACGGCTCGCGCCGCGGCAACCATGAGGTGATGATGCGCGGCACCTTCGCCAATGTCCGCATCAAGAACCTGATGATCCCGCCGCGGGAAGACGGCACCCGCGTCGAGGGCGGCTACACGCTGTTCCAGCCGTCGGGCGAACAGCTGTCGATCTACGACGCAGCGATGCGGTACATCGCCGAGGGTACGCCGACGGTGGTGTTCGGCGGCGAGGAATACGGCACCGGCTCGTCGCGCGACTGGGCGGCCAAGGGCACGCAGCTGCTGGGCGTCAAGGCGGTGATCGCGCGCAGCTTCGAGCGGATCCACCGCTCGAACCTGGTCGGCATGGGCGTGTTGCCGCTGCAGTTCAAGGGCGAGGACAGCGCGCAGTCGCTGGGCCTGACCGGCACCGAGACCTTCGACATCGAAGGCATCGAGGGCGAGCTGCGGCCGCAACAGGACGTCACGCTGGTGATCCACCGCGACGGCGGCCAGACCCAGCGCGTGCCGCTGCTGCTGCGCATCGACACGCCGATCGAGGTCGACTACTTCAACCACGGCGGCATCCTGCCGTTCGTGCTGCGGCAGTTGCTGGTGGCGTAAGCGCCGCGCCATGGC
Organism: Cupriavidus gilardii; assembly: GCF_013347325.1. Taxonomy (NCBI): domain Bacteria; kingdom Pseudomonadati; phylum Pseudomonadota; class Betaproteobacteria; order Burkholderiales; family Burkholderiaceae; genus Cupriavidus; species Cupriavidus gilardii. Next base: position 2,202,631 of record NZ_CP054626.1, read on the forward strand.
TCCCGGTTGCGGTTGACCGGGGCGCCATGGCGCCGTCATGAATTTGTCACGAAGCCGCCGTGCTTCGGTCATGGTTCGTCATGGCCGCTTCAGCGCTGCTCCAGGCCGCCATGTAAGTTCCACGCAAGACTGCGCTGCCACACTCGGTCTCATCCACAGAACAGCGCGGCCCCGCCCCGGCGGCCGCCAACGAGACCTAGGAGACAAAGCATGGCCAAGATCCTGATCGCCTTTATCGTCATTGCCGGCGCCGCCCTGATGCTGCTGATGCAGGGAGGCGGCGACGTCTCGATGGGTGGCGAGCAACACGGCACCGAGACGCACGCGCCGGCCTCGGGCGAGGCCAAGACCCAGAAGTGACCCGGCAGCCCTGACGGGCTTGTGTCAAGGCGGACACCGTTCCGATGCGTCGCGCGGCGATACCGCGCCGGTCCAACAGGGACACGCTGCACGCCCCGACGGATGCGGGGAAGATGCAGGCGACGCCGACACGCCGATCATGCGGACGCATGCCAGACCCATCAGGGTTTGCCCATGCGTTCGCTGGGCCGTGTCAACGCAACGAGTAGAATACCGTTTTACCGAAAAACGGATGAACTCAGCATATGGCAGGTTTTCGCCCCAAGGCCTCTCAACGACTGTCGCCGGACGCGGAGCGTCTCGTCGCCGATGCGCTCGCACTGGATGCGTCGGGTAGCCGCATGGAGGACGCGTATTGGGAACGGCGCCTATCGCAACGCCTGGGCCGGCTGCTGAAAAACGGCAGCCAATCCGCGCTGGACGCCGCGCTCGAGCATCTGTTCAAGCACAACGTCGACGCCTCCGACGTGCTGGCCGAGCAGGCCGAGACGCTGGCAGAGTCGGCCACGGTCGAAATCGACGGCGTGCGTTACGACGCGCTGCTGATCGCGGCGCCGATCCTGGCCCACACCCGCTACGCGATTCCGTCGGGCGCGCTCAAGCCCGAGCAGGCGCAGACGCTCGCCGTGCACCTGCAGGCCCATGTGCTGGCCTCGAATGCGCGGATGGCGCTGTCGCCGTATCTGTACAGCATCGACCAGCTGCCGCGCACCCATAGCGACACCTTCGCGCTGACCCACAAGCTGATCTCGGCCGCGCTGGCCGGCGTCGCGCCCAAGGTCGATCTGCGCGACCTGCCCGAGACCGCGCCGATCCTGGCCGACCCGCGCTATCTGCTGGCGGTGGTGGTCGCCGAGCACGAGCAGCCGTTGTTCCGCTGGCAGGAGGAATCGAAGGAACACCACGCCGAGCGCTCGGTGTGCCTGGAGCAATGGCGCACGCAGGTCCAGCCCTCGCTGGCGCTGCTGCTGCCCGGCTGCGAGTTCGAGCTGCTGCTGCCCGACGCCTTCTTCCTGTCGTGCCGCGAGTCGGACAAGAGCATCCGTCCGCTGACGGTGCGCGCGGCGGTCAACTACCTGTGCGGCACGCTCGATATCACCGCCGGCCAGCTGGCCGCGGTCACCGCGGCCTTCGGCGAGGACGAGGTCGAGGAATACCGCGTCGCGTTCACGATGCGCGGAGAGAAGGACGTGATCTACGGCATCGTCTGGCCGGTCTACGGCCGCGAGTCAGGCGAGATCGACGACAGCGGGCAAGGCAATCCGCTCGAACAGATCTGCGAGGAACTGCGCAACGCCGGCGTCGACGACATCTTCCGCCACGCGTCGCTGTTCGATCCCGAATACTGCGAGGACTGCGGCACGCCGCTGTACGCCGACCGCTCCGGCGAGATCGTGCACGCCGAGCTGCCCGAGGACGCGCCGACGCAGCAGCCGCTGTTCCACTGAGGTTTCGCATCCGGTCGTCCCCGCGCAGGCGGGGACCCAGCGTCTTGCGAACCACTGCAGTCACTGGAACCCCGCTTTCGCGGGGACGACAGACAGGTCCACGGCCCGCAGCGATGCGGGCCGTTTTCATTGGGGCGCCGGCCCCTCGCTGACACAGCGCCACAGCGGGTGGCCCGAGGCCCGGTACTTGCGCTCGAACGGCGTCATCGGCTGTTCCGGATGCCACGGCTCGGTACGCGCGGGCCGGCCCACCAGCGCCAGCGCCTGCGCGAATTCGTCGATATAGACGGGCCAGTTGCTGCGGCACTCCAGGTAGCCGCCGCAAGCGGCCAGCGCGGGAAACACCGCATGGCCGTGCCAGCGCCGTCCCAGGTGACCGATCTTGGGCCACGGATTCGGATACAGCACGTAGTGGCGCGCCACCGCAATGCGGTCGCGCTGCAGCAGGCGCCAGACATCGACCAGATCGGCGCGCGCCCAGACGAAGTTGCCCGGCAGCGCGTCGTGCCACCAGTCCTTGCCGGCCGTCAGCCGCTTTTCCGACTGATCGACGCCGATGACGAAGTGGTCCGGATGTGCCTGCGCCAGCCGCAGCGTGCTTTCGCCGACGCCGCAGCCGGCATCGAGAATCAGCGGCGCCCCGCCGGCCGCCTGCCAGCTGGCCAGCGCCGCATCGAGCGCGCGCCGGCTGACCTCGCCGATCGGCTTGCGGAACGGCTCGGCGAGATGACGGGCGACGCGGGTGGCGAGCTGCTGGTGGGCATCGGTCTGGGCCGATGCGATCGGACGGGAGTTGGCGAACATGGGCGCGATTCTACCGGGCGCGCTCCGGTCGACACGCTTTGCCGCCGGTGCGCTTCGATGGTCGCGCTTCGCCAATCTCGCTTCGGGGGCTGCGCTTCGGTGGGTGCCCTTCGGATGAGTGCGTTGTGCCTGCCCGCCCGGACGCCTGCGGCCGCCATAAGCATATGACGCACGCATCGCACGCGCCCCGCGATTTATCGGCACAATGCGCAACAAAGCCATCCGCGAACCCGCCTGCCCGCCTCGGCCGCAGCCGCAGCAGCCACCGCGCAGGCCCGTACCAGGAGCCAACGAACGATGCCGCACCGCCAACGCCCTCTTCACCCGTCTCGCCAGACCACCCCTGCCCTGCCGTCGCGCCGCGGCTGGCTGCAGGCCAGCGCCGCGCTGCTGGCCACGCTGGGCGCGAGCGCGGCCTTCGCGCTGCTGCCGGCCGGCGCCGCGCAGGCCGAAGACCTGCGCATCGGCCTGGCGGCCGACGTCACGTCGATGGACCCGCACTGGAACAACGCGGGGCCCAACAACGCGATCGCGCTGCATATCTTCGAATCGCTGGTGTTCATGGACAAGAACGCCCGCTACATCCCGGGGCTCGCGCTGTCGTGGAAGCCGATCGACGCCACCACCTGGGAAATCAAGCTGCGTCCCAACGTCAAGTGGCACGACGGCGCGCCGTTCACCAGCGAGGACGTCAAGGCGTCGCTGCAGCGCCCCGAGAAGCTGACCAACGCGCCGGGCTCGTTCACCAGCTACACCAAGCCGATCGCGCGGATCGATACGCCCGACCCGCTGACGGTGCGGCTGACGATGAACGTGCGCAACTACGCCAACCTCGCCAACGACCTGAACAGCGTACCGATCATGCCCAAGCGCATCGCCGCCACGCTGAACCAGACGGACTTCGACAGCGGCAAGGCGATGATCGGCACCGGGCCGTTCAAGTTCGTCCGCTTCGCGCGCGGCAGCGAGATCGTGATGGAGCGCAATCCGGACTACTGGGGGCCGAAGCCCGAGTGGGACCGCGCGGTGTTCCGCATCATCACCGACAGCGGCGCGCGCACCTCGGCGCTGCTGGCCGGCGATGTCGACGTGATCGAGAGCGTGCCGTCGGCCGACGTGGCGAAGCTGAAGAAGGACGCACGCTTTCGCATCGAGCAGCAGGTCTCGTGGCGCACGATCTTCTGGCAGATGGACCAGTCGCGCGACAACCCGCCTTATGTGACCGACCGCGCCGGCAAGCCGCTCGGCAAGAACCCGTTCAAGGACGCGCGCGTGCGCGCCGCGATCAGTCACGCGCTGAACCGCGACGCGATCGTCTCGCGCATCATGGAAGGCCTGGCGGTGCCGGCCTCGTCGATCGTCTCGCCGCAGATCTTCGGCCATCCGGGCACCAGGCCCGACGCCTACGATCCGCAGCGCGCCAGGCAGCTGCTGGCGCAGGCCGGCTACCCCGACGGCTTCGGCCTGACGCTGCATGCGACCAACAACCGCTACCTGAACGACGCGCAGGTGGCGCAGGCCACCGCCAGCATGCTGACGCGCATCGGCATCCAGACCAAGGTGGAGACGATGCCGGTGGCGGCCTACTTCACGCGCGCGCGCCAGGGCGATTTCTCGTTCCAGATGCTGGGCTGGGGCTCGGCAGCGGCCGACGTCGCGCTGCGCTCGATCACGGGCACGCCCGATCCCAAGACCGGCTACGGCACGTGGAACTGGGGGCGCTACAGCAATCCGCAGCTGGACAAGCTGATCGAGACCTCGCTGACCACAATCAGCAGCGACAAGGCGCGCGAGGAGAACGCCCGCGCCGCGGCGAAGTTCGCGCTGGCCGACCACGCCATCATTCCGTCGCACAGCCAGCTGGCGATGTGGGCGATGCGCAAGGGCATCCGCTACGAAGCGCGCACCGACGAATGGTCGCTGGCGCAGTTCTTCCACAAGGAATAGCGACAGGCGGCTCCCGAATCAGGCGGGCAGGCGCCCCTCTTGGGGGAGAGGCCAACGGCGGTCCAGACACTACCGCAGTCGAAAACCACCTCCCTCTCCCCAACTCTCTCCCCCTGAGGGGAGAGGGAGAACACCATCAGGCGGATCGAACGCGCTGCCGCGTCAAATCCGCAAGCGCGCCTCCTGCCGCGCGTTTGCGCGGCGCAGGCCCTTGACCCATTGCCGCGCCGGCAGGCCGGTCGCTTCCTGCACCACGCGCGCGCGCTGGTCCAGGCTCTCCCAGTCGATATCGATCGGCGGCCCGTTGAACGCCAGCGCGATCACGTTGCCGTCATGCACCTCCGGGAACACCAGCACGCGATCGTCGAAGGCCTCGCAGATCCGCACGATGTTCTTCGGAAAGCTGTCGTGGTCGCCGAACAGGTTGATCGTCATCACGCCAGGGGCCTTCAGCACGCGCCGGCAGGCCTTGTAGAACGCCGTGGTGTCGAGCACCGGCCCGCGCGCGGTGGCGTCGTAAAGGTCGACCTGCAGCACGTCGTGCGCGGCGGTGTTGGCGGGGTCCATCACATAGTCCCAGGCATCCTGCTCGCGCACGGTCAGACGCGCATCGTTCTCGCGCAGGCCGAACATGCTGCGGCCGGCAACGATCACCGCGGGATTCAGCTCCACCGCAGTGACACGCGCCTTGGCGAAATGCCGGTGGCAGAACTTCGTCAGCGAGGCCGCGCCCAGGCCCAGCTGCGCGATATGGAAATCGGCTTGCGACGGCGACAGGAACAACAGCCAGGCCATCATCTGCTGCGCGTACTCCAGCTCGATCGCATCGGGCTTGCGCAGCCGCATCGCGCCCTGCACCCACTCCGTGCCGAAATGCAGATAGCGCACGCCGTTCCACTCGGAGAAGGTCACCGGCGCAAAGCGCGGCGTCATCCGTTTCTCGTCGCTCGGGTCACGGTCGGCGGCCGTGTCGCGATCGTGGCGGCGCTCGGCGCGCTCGCGTTCGCCGCGCGCGGGGCGGCGCGAAGCCACGGCTTCGATCGATTTTCTTTTCAACAGGGTCATGGGTCGGCAATGCGGTCGGCAATGCGGTCCGCAACGCAGTCAGCAATGCGGCGGGCTACGGAAAGACCGCCCCATTCGAAGAGGCGGTCCGGCGTCAATCACGGCCGCGATTGTGACAGAAGCGCGCGCCACAGCTCCAGTTTCTGCTCGAAGGTGCGCGCGGCATGGGCGGGGCTGGACGAGGGCAGCACCACGGTCTCGTAGCCGGCCGCGGCGAATTGCGGCGCGAAGCGGCCCGAGGTGCCGCCGTTGAAACCGACGCGGCGCAGCGCCGGCGCCAGCTGCCGCAGGCGCTCGAAGTCGTTGGCCTGCGGGTGGCGGATATTGGAATCGAGACTGCCGGGCCGCACGCAGGCGCCCAGCACGTCCCAGATGCCGACGCGATGCGCCAGCACGCGCGTCAGCCGCTCGGCATAGGGCAGCTCGGGCAGCGGCTCGCCGAGCAGCGCCCCCAGCAGCGGCCAGAACTGGTTGCGCGGATGCGCGTAGTACTGGCGCGCGGCCAGCGACGCCGCGCCCGGGAAGCTGCCGAGGATCAGCACGCGGGTATGGCGGTCGATCACCGGCGGCAGGCCCTGCTGCAGGTCTGCCGGTGCCGCCTCCACTGACCCGCCGCGCCGGGCCGGCATCAGGCCAGCAGCTTGTTGATCCGCTGCACGTAGGCGGCGGGGTCTTCCAGCATGCCGCCCTCGGCCAGCAGCGCCTGGTCGAACAGCACGTGCACGCGATCGGCGAAGGCATCGGCATCGCTCTCGCCAAGCTGGCGCAGCTTGCCGACCAGCGCGTGCGACGGGTTCAGCTCGAGGATCGGCTTGGTCTGCGGCGCCTTCTGGCCGGCCTGCTTCAGCAGCCGCTGCAGATAGCCGCTGATCTCGCCCTCGTCCGACACCAGGCACGAGGCCGAGTCGGTCAGGCGCAGCGTCACGCGCACGTCCTTGGCCTTGTCTGCCAGCACCTCCCTGGCGCGCGTCAGCACGTCCTTCCATTCGTCCTCGGCCTTCTGCTGCTCGGCCTTTTCCTCTTCGTCGGCCAGGGCGCCCAGGTCCAGGCCGCCGCGCGCGACCGACACCAGCTCCTTGCCGTCGAACTCGTTCAGGAAGGACAGCATCCATTCGTCGACGCGGTCCGTCAGCAGCAGCACCTCGATACCCTTCTTGCGGAACACCTCCAGATGCGGGCTGGCCTTGGCGGCATTCCAGGTGTCGGCGGTCACGTAGTAGATCTTGTCCTGCCCTTCCTTCATGCGGCCGACATAGTCGGCCAGCGACACGGTCTGCTCGGCCGAATCCTGATGGGTCGAGGCGAAGCGCAGCAGTTTGGCGAGACGCTCCTGGTTCGCGGTGTCCTCGCCCAGGCCTTCCTTGAGCACCTGGCCGAACTGCTGCCAGAAGCTCGCGTACTTGTCGCGCTCGGCCTGGTCCTCGCTGTCGGCCATCGCTTCGAGCATCGACAGCACGCGCTTGGTGCTGCCTTCGCGGATCGCCTTGACGTCGCGGCTTTCCTGCAGCAATTCGCGCGACACGTTCAGCGGCAGGTCGGACGAATCGATCACGCCCTTGACGAAGCGCAGGTAGTTCGGCAGCAGCTGCTCGGCATCGTCCATGATGAAGACGCGCTTGACGTACAGCTTCAGGCCGCCGCGATGGTTGCGGTCCCACAGGTCGAACGGCGCGCGCGCCGGGATGTACAGCAGCTGCGTGTATTCGTTGCGGCCTTCGACGCGGTTGTGCGTCCACGCCAGCGGCTTCTCGTGGTCGTGCGCGATGTGCTGGTAGAAGGCGACGTACTGCTCGTCGGTGATGTCGCTCTTGGCCCGCGTCCACAGCGCGCTGGCCTGGTTGACGCTCTCCCACTCGTCGGTGCGCTTGTACGCGCTGGTGTCGGCGTCCCAGACCTCCTTGGGCATGCGGATCGGCAGCGAGATATGGTCCGAGTACTTGCGGATGATGTCCTTGATCTTCCATGCCGACAGGAAGTCGTCCTCGCCCTCGCGCAGATGCAGCGTGATCGCGGTGCCGCGCTCGGTGCGCTCGATCGCATCGACGGTGAACTCGCCGTCGCCGGCGCTCTCCCAGCGCACCCCCTCGGAGGCGGCCAGGCCGGCGCGGCGGGTCTCGACGGTGACGCGGTCGGCCACGATGAAGGCCGAGTAGAAGCCGACGCCGAACTGGCCGATCAGCGCCGCGTCCTTCTGCTGGTCGCCCGACAGCTGCTCGAAGAATTCCTTGGTGCCCGAACGCGCGATCGTGCCGAGGTTGCGGATCGCCTCGTCGCGGCTCATGCCGATGCCGTTGTCGGTGATCGTGATGGTGCGGGCCTTGCTGTCGGTCTCGATGCGGATCGCCAGGTCGGCGTCGTTCTCGAGCAGCGCGGGATTGGCGATCGCCTCGAAGCGCAGCTTGTCGGTGGCATCCGAGGCGTTCGAGATCAGCTCGCGCAGGAAGATCTCCTTGTTGCTGTACAGGCTGTGGATCATCAGATGCAGCAGCTGCTTGACTTCCGCCTGGAAGCTCATCGTCTCGTGCGTGGCGTTCATGGTTCTCCTCGTCAATGAATCCCGGCGCCGCCGCCGCGCAAAGGCGGCAGCGCCCATCGTTCGGTCCGGTGCGCCGGGGTGGGTGGCATGGCGGCGCCGGTGGCGGCCAGATAGGGACGCCCCGGCGGATTTTCAAGTGGCGGCCCGGCGCTCGAGGCCGCCCCGGGGCGGCCGCGGGCTACAGCCGGTCCAGCTGGCGGGCCAGGAAATCCAGCATCTGCGGATCGTGGCCGCAGGCGACGTTGAAGCGCATCCAGCCCGACGGCAGCTGCGACGGCGAGAACAGGCTGCCGGGCGCGAACAGATAGCCCTCCTCGTGTCCGGCGGTGGCGATCGCGTTGGTATCGCGGCCGGTATCGGCCCACAGGTACATGCCGGCATGCTGGCCGGGGAACAGCGTCAGCCCCAGCTTCTCCAGCGCGTGCCGGGTCTCGTCGCGGGCGCGCTCGAGGCGATTGCGCACGCGCTCGACGTGCTTGCGGTAGTGGCCTTCGGTCAGCACCTTGTACAGCACGCGCTCGTTGATCTCCGGCGTGGCCAGCCCGGCCAGCAGCTTGGTGTCGGTCAGGCTCTGCGCCAGTTCGGGGCGCGCCGCGACGAAGCCGACCCGCAGATTGGCGGCCAGCGTCTTGGAGAAGCTGCCCAGGTAGATCACGCGGCGCAGCTGGTCCAGGCTGGCCAGCCGCGTGGCCGGATGGCCGGGCGGGCACAGGTCGCAGTAGATGTCGTCCTCGACCACCAGGAAGTCGTACTGCTCGGCCAGCCGCAGCAGCTGGAAGGCCTTGGCGGCCGACAGCGAGGTGCCGGTCGGATTGTGCAGCACCGAATTGAGGACCAGCAGCCGCGGACGATGGGCCTGCACGATGCGCTCCAGCGCTTCGAGGTCAGGACCCTCGGCCGTGTACGGCACGCCGATCACCTGCGCACCCTGGGCGGCGAAGCGCGCGAACATCACGAACCAGGCCGGATCGCCGACCAGCACCGGATCGCCGGGACGAACATAGAGCCGCGCGATCAGGTCCAGCGCCTGCGTGATCCCCGAGGTCAGCACGATCTGCTCGGGCGCGGCGCCGATTTCCAGCTCCGCCAGCCGCGTGCGCAGCTGCTGGCGCAGCGGCAGGAAGCCTTCGGGCGTGCCGCTGGCCAGGAAATGGCTGCCCGGCTGGCGCGCCAGGCCGCGCAGCGCGCTGCCGATCAGTTCGCCGTCGAGCCAGTCGTTGGGCAGGAAGCCCAGGCCCGGCGCCTTGCGCGGCTCGGCACGGTGGAACATGTTGCGCAGCAGCCAGGGCACGTCGATGTTGCGCGACGCATGCGGCGCCGTCGAGGCGCCCTCGGCTGGCAGGCCGGTGCCCGGGCCGGGGCCGATCGACGGCCCGCGCTCGCGCACGAAGAAGCCGGAGCCGCGCCGCGATTCCAGATAGCCCAGCGCGACCAGCCGGTCATAGGCCTCGACCACGGTAAAGCGCGAGATGCCCTTGTCCTGGGCGAGCTGCCGGATCGAAGGCATGCGCATGCCGGGGCGGAACACCCGCTCCTCGATCCGCATCCGCGCCCATTCGGTCAGCTGCCCGACCAGCGTCATCTGCGCCGAGGGCACCGGGTCCGGCAGGCTGTCGGCGGCCGACAGCTCGCCCGATGCCGGAGGGGCCGACGGCAGGACCAGCCGCAGCGGACGGCGGCTGGCGGCGCGCGCCGGCCTGCCGGCCGCCTCGGTCGCTTGCCCGGCCGGCGGCGCTTGCCCGGTCTCGCCGTGCGGCGACCCGGCCTGATTTCCTGTTTCCATGGACGGTCCCCGAAAACTGTACTGAGGATCAGCAGAATAACTGTATCGGTACTGTACCGACAACCTTGTCTAACATCGACACACGATAAAAGCCGGTCCGGCGTCACCCGGCGCACCGGCGCCGACTGTCCGGCCGGCAAGGCCATGCCGCGACAGGCCGCCGCACCGGTACAGGCCCCGGCGGACGACCCATACCGATCCAGATAACCCGCACCCGCACGACAGGAGACTCCCGATGTCCGACACCCCGTTGCCGCCGACGCGCAAGCGCTTCGACGAGGACGCCTATCTCGACCGCTGCGACGCCACCGTGCTCGCGGTACTGCCCGAAGGCATCGTGCTCGACGAAACCGTCTGCTACGCGCGCAGCGGCGGCCAGGCCGGCGATACCGGGACGCTGACGCTGGCCGACGGCAGCACGATCGCGCTGGGCGAAACCCTGTACGCGGCCGACCGCAGCGCGATCCTGCACGTGCCCGCGCCCGACCAGCCGCTGCCGGCGCTGGCCCCGGGCGAGCGCGTCACCGTCGCGATCGACTGGGCGCGCCGCCATCGGCTGGTGCGGCTGCACACCTGCCTGCATCTGCTCGGCTCGCTGATCCCCGTGCCGGTGACCGGCTGCAACATCAACCCGGACACGGCGCGGATCGACTTCGACCTGCCCGAATCGACGCTGGACAAGGCCGAGCTCAGCGAGCGGCTCAATGCGCTGATCGCCGCCAATACACCGGTCCGGATCGACCGCATCACGCCGGAGCAGCTGGCGGCCGAGCCGGAACTGGTACGCACCATCGGCGCGGCGCCGCCCGCGGGCACCAGCCAGATCCGCATCATCGAGATCCCCGGCATCGACCGGCAGCCCTGCGGCGGCACCCATGTTGCCGCGGTCGGCGAGATCGGCCCGGTGGCGGTGACCAAGATCGAGAAGAAGAGCCGCACCAACCGGCGCGTGGTCGTCAACTTCGCCGAGGCGGCCGGACAGGCCGCGGCTGCCCAGGCCGGCTCCGACGCCAGGCCGGCGCGCGCCGCGGCATGAGTGCGATGCCGATGGATGCCGCGCCGGCCGGCTGGCTCGCCGGGCTGAGCGTGACGCAGTTTGCCGCGCTGCTGTCGCTGATGACGGTCGGCCTGTTCACGCCCGGACCCAACACCACCATTGCCGCGGTGACCGGGGCCAATTTCGGCCTGCGCGCGACGCTGCCGCACTGCATCGGCGTCGCGCTCGGCTTTGCCAGCATCCTCGCGCTGTGCGCGGCCGGCGTCGGCGCGCTGATCGTGGCAAGCCCGGTGCTGGCCACGATCGTCCATCTGGCCGGCGTGGCCTATCTGCTGTGGCTGGCCGCGAAGATCGGCCGCAGCGCCGCGCTCAGCGAGCGGCAGGTGCTGGCGCCGCTGTCGGTCTGGCAATCGGTGGCGCTGCAGTACGCCAACATCAAGGCCTGGATGCTGGCGCTGGCGATCGCCGCCTCCTACATGTCGGGCGCCGCGTCGCCGCTGCAGCGCGGTCTGCTGGTATGCGCGGTGTTCGGCGTGTTCGGCTTTCTGAGCAACGGCGCCTACGGCGCGATGGGCGCGTCGCTGCGCCAGTGGCTGCAGGTCGGCCAGCGCATCCGCTGGTTCAACCGCGCGATGGGGTTGGCGCTGGCGGCCACCGCGCTGTGGATCGCCTTCGCCGGGCGGCCCGCGATTTCTTGACGCTGCACAAGCGGCCCCGCATGAACGCCACCAGGACCCTGTCATGACGCAACGCGACTCCGCCGCGACCTGTTCATCGCGCGCGGCCATGCCGGCCGACACCCCGAGCGGCGGCATGCTGCTCGGCTTCATCGGCGTGGCGATCTTCAGCCAGACGCTGCCGTTCACGCGGATGGCGGTGGCCGAGCTCGACGCCACCTTCGTCGCGCTGGCCCGCGCGCTGGTCGCCACGCTGCTCGCCTTGGCGCTGCTGTGGCAACGCGGCGCGCTGTCGGCGGCGCGCCGCCCGCGTGGCGGACAATGGTTGCGGCTCGCCGTGACCGCGCTGGGCGTGGTGATCGGCTTTCCGCTGTTCTCGTCGCTGGCGATGCGCGAGGTGCCGGCCAGCCATGGCGCGATCGTGATCGGGCTGCTGCCGCTGGCCACCGCGGTATTCGCCGCCTGGTTCGGCCGCGAGCGGCCGTCGACCGCATTCTGGGCCGCGGCGCTCGCGGGCAGCGCGCTGGTGGTCGGCTTCGCGCTGTGGCAAGGCGCCGGCGCGCTGCAGCACGCCGACTGGCTGCTGTTCGCCGCGATGGTACTGGGCGCGCTCGGCTACGCCGAAGGCGGCAAGCTGTCGCGCGAGCTCGGCGGCCTCGAAACGATCAGCTGGGCGCTGGTGGTCTCGCTGCCGGTGGTGCTGCCGACGGTCGCGTGGCTGGCCGCGCAGACGCTGCCGCAGATCGCCGCGGCGTCGGCGCGCGCATGGCTGGGCATGGCCTACGTCTCGCTCTTTTCGATGTTCATCGGCTTCGTCTTCTGGTACGCCGGACTGGCGAAAGGGGGCGTGGCCCGCGTCGGCCAGATACAATTGCTGCAGCCGTTCATGACGCTGGCCGGCGGCGCCTGGCTGCTGGCCGAGCCGCTCGACGCGCCCACCATCGGTTTCGCCGTCGCGGTGATCGCGGTGGTGGCGCTGGGCCGCCGCACCGCGGTACGCGCCGCGCCCGCTGCTGCCGCTACGGCCGCTGCCGCCGCGTCCACCGGCCTGCCGCCGGCACGATCCCGCTGAACCACCCCGAACTCTCGAGAAACAGGAGTCTTCATGTCCGTCTACGACACCCTCGCCCGCCTGGGCATCGAACTGCCGGCCGCCGGCGCCCCGGCCGCCGCCTACGTGATGGCCGCGCAGACCGGCAACACGGTCTTCCTGTCGGGCCATATCGCCCGCAAGGACGGCAAGCCGTGGGTCGGCAAGCTCGGCGACCAGCTGGGCACCGAAGAGGGCAAGGCGGCGGCGCGCGCGATCGCGATCGACCTGCTGGCGACGCTGCACGCGCATGTCGGCGACCTGAACCGCGTGACGCGCATCGTCAAGGTGATGAGCCTGGTCAATTCGACGCCGGACTTCACCGAGCAGCACCTGGTCACCAACGGCTGTTCCGAGCTGCTGGCCGAAGTGTTCGGCGACAAGGGCAAGCATGCGCGCAGCGCGTTCGGCGTCGCGCAGATTCCGCTGGGCGCCTGCGTCGAGATCGAGATGATCGTCGAGGTGCAAGCCGCCCAATAAGACCAGCCCCACCGTTTCAGGCGTGCGCGCCGCGCATCGCCACATCGATTTGACCGACATCGCGCGGCGCCGCCGCGCGAGAACCACACAAGAGACCATCATGCATTGGGCCATCTCCCGCCGGGCGCAACAACTGACCAGCTCGGCCATCCGCGAAATCCTCAAGGTCACCGAGCGTCCGGAAGTCATTTCGTTCGCCGGCGGCTTGCCGTCGCCCGCGACCTTCCCGGTCGCCGCGATGGAACAGGCGGTGGCCCGTGTATTCGCCGACAACCCGCACGCCGCGCTGCAGTACACCGCCACCGAAGGCTATCTGCCGCTGCGCGAATTCATCGCGCGCCGCCATGGCGTCGATGTCGAGCGCGTGCTGATCACCACCGGCTCGCAGCAGGCGCTCGACCTGCTGGCCAAGGTGCTGATCGATCCGGGCAGCCCGGTGCTGGTCGAGACGCCCAGCTATCTCGGCGCGCTGCAGGCCTTCTCGCTGTTCGAGCCCGAGTTCGTCTCGCTGCCTAGCGACGACCAGGGCCTGCAGCCCGAGGCGCTGACCGCCGAGCTGACCGCGGGCGCGCGCTTCCTGTACGCGCTGCCGAACTTCCAGAACCCGACCGGCCGCCGCATGCCGCTGGAGCGCCGCCAGGCGCTGGTGCAGCGCGCCCGCGAACTGAACGTGCTGCTGATCGAGGACGATCCCTACGGCGAGCTCAGCTACACCGGCAACCAGCTGCCGACGCTGCTGTCGATGAACCCGGACGGCGTGATCTACATGGGCTCGTTCTCCAAGGTGCTGGCCCCGGGCCTGCGCCTGGGCTATGTGATCGCCCCGCCCGATCTGCATTTCAAGCTGTGCCAGGCCAAGCAAGCCTCCGACCTGCATACGCCGAGCTTCACCCAGCGCGTCGCCTACGAAACCATCCGCGACGGCCTGCTCGATACGCATATCCCGACCATCCGCGAGCTGTACGGCAGCCAGTGCCGCTACATGCTGGACGCGCTGTCGCGCCACATGCCGGCCGGCGTCAAGTGGAACCAGCCCGAGGGTGGCATGTTCATCTGGATGTCGCTGCCCGAGGGGCTGGACAGCATGGCGATCCTGCAGGAGGCGGTCAAGCGCCATGTCGCCTATGTGCCCGGCGCCCCGTTCTTCGCCACCAATCCGCGCCAGAATACGCTGCGGCTGGCCTTCGTCACGGTGCCCCCCGAGCGCATCGAGCAAGGGGTGGCGATCCTCGGCAAGCTGTTCGCCGAGGCCATCGCGGCGCAGGCCGGCCAGGCCAGGGCCGCCTGATCGGGATCGACAGGCCGCGGCACCGTCCAGAACAAGGAAGACCGATATGTTGCGCATCTGGGGCCGGCTCTCTTCGATCAACGTCCAGAAGGTCGTCTGGTGCGCGCGTGAACTGCATCTCGATCACGAGCGGATCGATATCGGCGTCACGCGCGGCGACCTGGACACCGAGGCCTACGTCCGCCTGAACCCGAACCGGCTGATCCCGGTGATCGAAGACTTCCGCGGCACCGATATCGGCGGCGAGCCGTTCGTGCTGTGGGAATCGAATGCGATCGTGCGCTACCTGTGCGCGCAGTATGGCGAAGGCACGCTGTGGCCGGAGGACGTGCGCACGCGCGCCTCCGCCGACCGCTGGATGGACTGGCAGAACACCGCCTTCACGCCGGCCATGGTCGACGCCTTCGTGCAGACGGTGCGCACGCCGGCAGAGCGCCGCGACGCCGATGCGGTCGCCCGCTCGATCGCGCGCGCCGAGCCGCTTGCCGCGCTGCTCGACAAGGCGCTGACCGGGCGCGAGTTCATCTGCGACGACCGCTTCAGCATGGCCGACATCTCGCTGGCCTGCGCCGCGCACCGCTGGATGGGCATGCCGATCCAGCGCGAGCCGCGTCCGGAACTGGAGCGCTGGCTGGCGAAGATGCGCGCGCGGCCGGCCGCCTCGGGCATCCTGGTGCTGCCGCTCGCCTGAGCACCGCGCAAGCGCCGATCCGTACCGCCTGGGCGCCGCCGTCGATGCCGGCCGCCCGCCTCCCGGCGCGGCCTTTCCTCGCCGTTCCATCGCCGCCGTGCCGGCAAGCAGACATTTCCGTTCCGCAACAATTGGAGTACGCTGCACACCGGACGCGCGCCCCGGGCAAACCCTGATTCCTGAATCCGGTTCACGCCCACCATGACGCGATGTATCGCGGGTGATGTATAGCCGTCCTTAAAATCGTCCGCTTGCTCGTGCGCGAAGCTTGGGTCACCCCTGCGCGTCCCTCGCGTGCGCAGGCAAACCGGCGAGGATCGCCCGCAGAAGGATGGCTCGCCGGCCCATCACTGAGGAGGATTCAATCGTGTGGAGTCAAGTCTACGACCCGCTTGGCAGCATGGCCCTGTCCACGCTCGCCGCGGGCGTGCCGGTCGCTGTGCTGTTGGGCGCACTGGCGTTCTTTCATCTGCAAGCTCACCTGGCCGCCGGCCTGGCGCTGGTGGTGGGCATCGTGGTCGCTTCGGCGATCTTCGGCATGCCCGCCGCGATGGCCGGCAAGGCCGCCGGCCTGGGCATCGCTTCCGGCCTGTTCCCGATCGGCTGGATCGTGCTGAACATCATCTTCCTGCACCGGCTGACCACGCTGAACGGCTCGTTCAAGGTGCTGCAAGGTTCGATCGCCGGCATCACCGAGGACAGGCGCCTGCAGCTGCTGCTGGTCGCATTCAGCTTCGGCGCCTTCTTCGAGGGCGCGGCCGGTTTCGGCACGCCGGTGGCGGTCACGGGCGCGATCCTGATCGGCCTGGGCTTCTCGCCGCTGGCGGCCTCGGGCCTGGCGCTGATCGCCAATACCGCGCCGGTCGCCTACGGCGCGCTCGGCTCGCCGATCATTGCGCTGTCGGCGGTGACCGGTCTCGATCTGCTCGACCTGTCGGCGATGATCGGCCGCCAGCTGCCGCTGTTCTCGGTGCTGGTGCCGTTCTGGCTGATCTGGGCGTTTGCCGGCTTCCGCGGCATGCTCGAGGTCTGGCCGGCGATCCTGGTGGCCGGCGTCAGCTTCGCGATCCCGCAGTTCCTGGTGTCGAACTACCACGGCCCGTGGCTGGTCGACGTGATCGCCGCGCTGGTGTCGATGGGCTCGCTGGCGCTGTTCCTGAAGGTCTGGAAGCCGAAGAAGATCTGGACCACCACCAAGATCCTGGGCCGCCACGACGAGTCGAAGGTCGACGATCCCGAGGCGGTCGCCGCCGAGGCGCGCGCCAACGCCGCTGCCGCCGGCATCTCGACCGCCAAGGCCTGGATGCCGTGGGTGATCCTGACCGTGTTCGTCTTCATCTGGGGCGTGCCGCAGATCAAGAAGGCGTTCGACGCGATCTGGTCGTGGAAGTACGCGATCCCGGGCCTGGACAAGGCGGTGCTGAAGGTGCCGCCGGTGGTGCCGCAGCAGGTCGCCGAGGCCGCGGTGTTCAACTTCAACGTGCTGTCGATGGCAGGCACCGGCATCCTGGTCGCCGCCGTGGTCGGCGGGCTGCTGATGGGCTATTCGGTGCCGCGCCTGCTGCGCGAGTACTGGAACACGATCAAGCTGGTGCGCTACTCGCTGCTGACGATCTGCGCGATGTTCGGCGTCGGCTACCTGACCCGCTACTCGGGCCTGGACGCGACGCTGGGCCTGGCCTTTGCGCACACCGGCGTGTTCTACCCGCTGTTCGGCACCATGCTCGGCTGGCTGGGCGTCGCGCTGACCGGCTCCGACACCGCGTCGAACGTGCTGTTCGGCGGGCTGCAGAAGACCACCGCGGAGCAGCTCGGGCTGTCGCCGGTGCTGATGGCGTCGGCCAACAGCTCGGGCGGCGTGATGGGCAAGATGATCGATGCGCAGTCGATCGTGGTGGCCTCGACCGCGACCAAGTGGTACGGCCACGAGGGCGACATCCTGCGCTACGTGTTTTTCCACTCGATCGTGCTGGCGATTCTGGTCGGCCTGTTCGTCACGCTGCAGGCCTATGTGGAGCCGTTCACGCGGATGGTGATTCACTGACGTCGCTACCGTTCCCGCCTGCGCGGGGACGACCAAGCCAACGGCAACTGCGCCCCGCTTCGGCGGGGCTTTTTTATGGTTCTTCGCAGAATTCCGTGAAGGGTTCCGGTTTTTCGTATGCTTGATGCCTGTTATTTCAGGGGTCAGGAGCGGGAATGCTGGATCGGAAGACGTTGCAGGCGCTGGGTTGCTGGACCGGATACCGTCTTGAGCGGGTAGTCTGGCCCGAAGGCGACAGTCGGACGCTATCGCTTTATCTGAAGCCGACCAGCAAGGTCATGCACTGCCAGGAATGCGGTGCGCGCTGCAAGCAGGTACACGAGACCACCGTTCGGCGGGTACGAGACCTGCCGATTTTCGACTATCGCGTCGTTCTACACGTGCCGCGCCGGCGTGTCTGGTGTGATCAATGTGGCGGCCCGCGGCTGGAGCGCCTGGATTGGCTCGGGCGCTATCAGCGCGTGACAGCGCGCCTGGCCGAGGCTTGTGGTCGACTGTTGCGCGACTGCTCGGTGCGCGCTGTCGCCGCGTTCTATGAGCTTGGGTGGCACACGATCAAGTCCATCGACAAGGCGCGCTTGCGCGAGGCGGTGACGGAGCCGGACTGGGCCAACATCCGCTATCTGGCGATGGACGAATTTGCGCTGCATAAGGGCCACCGCTACGCCACGGTCGTCGTGGACCCGATCGGCCGGCAGGTGCTGTGGATTGGCAAGGGCCGTTCACGCGAGACGGCGCGCGCCTTCTTCGAGCAACTGCCAGCGGGCGCGGCAGAGCGGATTGAAGCGGTTGCCATCGACATGACGACGGCATATGAACTCGAGATCCGCGAGCATTGCCCGCAGGCCGAAGTCGTCTATGACTTGTTCCATATCGTGGCCAAATATGGACGCGAGGTCATTGATCGGGTTCGGGTCGATCAAGCCAATCGGCTACGCCACGACAGGCCGGCCCGACGCGTTCTGAAGTCGACGCGTTGGCTGCTGCTGCGCAATCGGGCCAATCTGAGCGAGGGTCAGGCCATTCATCTGAACGAGGTGTTGGCTGCGAACCGACCGTTGATGACGGTCTACATCCTGCGCGACGAACTCAAGCGGCTGTGGTTCTACCGCCGCCCGGGATGGGCGCAGCGGGCATGGCACAACTGGTTTGAGCAAGCGCAGCAAAGCGGTATTGGTCCGTTACAGCAGTTCGCCCATCGCTTGAGCGGCTACTGGCACGGCATTGTGGCCCGGTGCCGGCACCCGCTGAACACCAGCGTCGTCGAAGGCATCAATAACACCATCAAGGTCATCAAGCGGCGCGCTTACGGCTATCGCGATGAGGAGTACTTCTTCCTCAAAATCCGCGCTGCCTTCCCCGGTATTCCTCGATGAACCTTTTTTATTGCCGGACGATCGGCGCGGCCGGGCTCACAGCGCGCAGGTACGAAAGCCCACGAAGGCGGCGTCTTCCTCCGGCGCCAGCGCCAGCCGCGCGCGCGCATGGCGCAGCCGCGCCGGGCCGACGAAGCAGGCGCCGCGCACGGCCTGGCAGACGCCGAACCGCGCCTGCATCGCGCTGTCCCCGGGGCCGGGGTGCGACGGCACGTCGGCAAAGCCCGCATAGGGCTCGTACGGCGTCGCGGTCCATTCGCGCACCATGCCCCAGCGAAAGCCGCCGCGGTTCTGCACCGCAGCCATTTCCCACTCGGCCTCGTCGGGCAGCCGGCGGCCGGCCCAGGCGCACCAGGCCTGCGCCTCGTACAGCGTCACGTGCCGCACCGCCTCGTCGGGATTGAGCGTGCGCAGCGTGTCGAAGCGCTGCGCCATCCAGGCGCGCGTCTGCGCATGGCGCTCCCAGTAGCGCGGCGCCGAGCGCTCCTGCGTCATCAGCCACTGGCGGCCGGCCGGCGACCACCAGTTGGGGCGCTCGTAGCCGCCGTCGTCGACGAACTCCAGAAATTGCGCATTGGTGACCGGCGCGGCGTCGATCTCGAAGGCCGGCACATAGGTGGGCTGCGCGGGCAGCTCGTCGGGCATCGCGAAGCCGTCGGGCTCGCCCCAGCCCTGCGTGAAACGGCCGCCGGGAAACTGCAGCGTGCCGGCGTCGGGCACGCTGACCGGCGGGCGGGTCAGCGCGGGATCGTCGGGCGCCGTCGCCAGCGCCTGCAGCAGCGCCGCGATCCGTTCGATCTGCGCGTCCTCGTGCTGCAGGGCCCGACGGAAGGGATACAGCGTGTCGTCGCCATCGTCGGGCAGCAGCGCGATCCGCCGCAGCACCGCGTCGAGCACCGAGGCCGCATAGTGCTTGAGCGCGGCGACATCGGGCAACGCCGCTTCCCAGCGCGCATCGGGACCGATGCGCTCGGGATCGAACCATTCGTCGGCACCGTCGAGCATCGCCGGCGCGGCCGGCACCGGCAGCAGCACGCCGCCGCGCTCTTGCCATTGGACGTCGCGCAGGCACCACCATTCGGCGTGCCAGGCGAGATGGCCCAGCGTCCATAGCGGCGGATCGGCATCGTACTGGCGCGGCACGATCCAGCCGCGCCTGGACGCGCCGAACGCGGCCAGCCAGGCCAGCGTGCGGTTGCGGCTGTCGACCAGCGCCTGCGCCACGCCTTCGCGCGGCAGCCGCCGCGGATCGCTCCAGTCGTGCCGGCCGCCGGCGAAATACAGATCGGGAAGCATGGTGAAGCCGCTCATCGGATTGCCCGCCTCGTCAAAAGCCGCTGGGAAACCGCGCGCAGCGCGAGCGGCATGTCAGCGGCCATTATGACACCGCGGCTTTTTCCTTCCCTTGCGCCGGCCTGTTCGACCCTCAGGCCGGCACGCGCGCGTGGAACACCGCGAACCATTGCCGCGCGTCGGTCCAGCAGACCGGATCGGCAAAGCCCGCCTCTTCGAGCAGCGCGGCAAACCCGTCGACGCGGTACTTGTGCGAGTCCTCGGTATGGATGCGTTCGCCGGCATGGAAGGCGCGGCCGCCGCCGGTCCAGTGGACCTCGACGTCGCGCACCGCCTGCAGATGCATCTGGATACGCGAGCCGGGCCGGTCGAAGCTGGCGACATGGCGCCAGTCGGCCAGCGCGAAGTTGGCGTCGATCGCGCGATTGACGTTGCGCAGCACGTTGCGGTTGAACGCCGCGGTCACGCCGAGCGCATCGTCGTAGGCCGATACCAGCTGCGCCTCGTCCTTGATCAGATCGACGCCGATCAGCACGCCGTCACCCTGGCGCGCCGCCGCGCGCAGCCGCTGCAGCAGCGCCAGCGCGGCATCGGGCGCGAAGTTGCCGATGCTGGAGCCCGGATAGAAGAACAGCCGCCGGCCCTGACGGATCGGCGCCGGCAGCGCGAGCGGCGCACACAGGTCCGCACCCAGTCCCAGCATCGGAATCTGCGGATGCTGCTGCTGCAGTCCGGCCAGCGTGTCGCGCAGGAATTCGACCGAGATATCGAGCGCGACGTATTGCGCGGGGCGCAGCACGCCGAACAGCCGCGCCGCCTTCTGGCAGTTGCCGGCGCCAAGGTCGATCAGCACGCCGCCGCTGCCGCAGCGCGCGCCGATCGCGCTCGCGTGCGCGGCGAAGATCTCGGCCTCGGTGCGGGTCGGGTAGTACTCGGGCAACGCGGTGATCGCCTCGAACAGCCGCGAGCCGAGCACGTCGTAGAAGTGCTTGGGCTGGACGCTGGCGTGCGGAGCCAGCAGACCGTCGATCAGCTCGGCGCGCTCGGCCTCGTCGTCGTGGCGGTACTGCTGCACGAAGGCGAGCGGATCGCCGAAGCGCGAGCGTGCCCTGGCCAGCGATGAGGCCACGGCCGCGGGCGGAGAAGACGAGGAAGAGGAAGACGATGAGGACGGTGAAGGCGATGCGGAAGACGGGGACGATGAAGAGGTGGCGCGCGCCGCGGATCCGTTGTCCTGGCGGATGTGGCGCGATGGCATACCGATCGGGTCAGCCGGCATAGGGTTCTTGTTCCTTCTGGTCGGTTGATGTGGCTGGATGACACTGAGCACTGCGCTGTCCGCATTCCGTATCGAGCGTCGAGCGCTGCGCAACCCCGAACCCCGGTCACACCGCCGCTGCCATCGGGGCAAACGCCGACAAACGGCCGGTGCGGGCAGAGGACACGCCGCCATCGCTGTCCGGCGGCGCATCGGCCACTGCCGATCCGGTAAGAATAGGCGCTATCGGGCCCGTCTGCCTGCCCGCCTGCCTCCGACACGCGCCGGGCGCTTTGCCCGGGCCATGGCGGGGCAAGAAGCGGCCGGGGGCGTGGCACGGGGCCGGGTAAACGCCATTTGCCGCAAAGGCGACAATCGCCATCGACCTCGTTTATAATCCGTGCCCAAGCAAGGCCGACCACGGCCAAGCCCCTTCAAAGGGGAGTAGCTCCAGGGCAGCCCGCCCTTAGCACAATCGTCATTACGAGCGCCGCGCCCCCATTGCGGCCTCCGGTTGTGCTGACCGTACCGGCGATGTCAGCGTTATCGGCAATATCGCAGTTCGGTCGAGCAAGACCTTTGCAACCTGGATTCATGGTTTGCAGAGGCTCCCGTCCGCGGCTGCATGACTCCAGGCGAACCGATATTTCACGTTTCCAACAGGAGAGTTCATGGAGTGGCTTACCGATCTGTTCACGATGCAGTTTCTGACGGCACTGCTGTCGATCGTCGTCATCGACCTGGTGCTCGCTGGCGACAACGCCATCGTGATCGCGCTGGCGGCGCGTAACCTGCCGCCGCATCTGCAAAAGAAGGCCATCGTCTGGGGCACCATCGGTGCCGTCGTGGTCCGTTCGGCCATGACCATCGGTGTCGTCTGGCTGCTGAAGATTCCTGGCCTGATGCTGGTCGGTGGCCTCGCGCTGGTGTGGATCGCCTACAAGCTGCTGTCCGACGAAAACGGCGAGGACGAACATGGCGCCCCGGCGACCACGCTGGCCGGCGCGATGAAGACGATCATCATCGCCGACGCCGTGATGGGCGTCGACAACGTGCTGGCCGTGGCCGGCGCCGCGCACGGCAGCTTCCTGCTGGTGGTGCTGGGCCTGCTGATCAGCATCCCGATCGTCGTCTGGGGCTCGCGCCTGGTGCTCAAGCTGATGGCCCGCTACCCGGTCATCATCTACCTGGGCGCCGGCGTGCTGGCCTTCACCGCGGCCAAGATGATCCTGGGCGAACCGCTGGTCAAGCCGTTCTTCGCCGCCAACCCGGCGCTGGCCTGGCTGCTGTATGCCGTGATCATCGGCGGTGTGCTGGGAGCCGGCTATATGGTGCAGAAGCGCCGCGCGCCGGCAGTGGAAAGCCAGTAAGCGGCAAGCTGTCGTCCCCGCGCAGGCGGGAATGACAACGATCCGGGCAAAGGGCGGCTCCATCGGGGCCGCCCTTTTTTCATGCCGGCGCCCCTTGCGAGCGCATCGGCTAGAATGACGGCCTGGCCCGCATGCCCCCGCGCTGCGGCCCTTTTTCCTTTCCGACGCCGATGAAACAGTATCTCGACTTCATGCGCCATGTGTACGAGCATGGCACCGTCAAGGCGGACCGCACCGGCACCGGCACGCGCTCGGTGTTCGGCTATCAGATGCGCTTCGACCTGCGCGAAGGCTTCCCGGTGGTCACCACCAAGAAGCTGCACCTGAAGTCGATCATCCATGAGCTGCTGTGGTTTCTGCAGGGCTCGACCAATGTGCGCTGGCTGCAGGAGCACGGCGTCACGATCTGGGACGAATGGGCCGACGAGAACGGTGAGCTCGGCCCGATCTACGGCTATCAGTGGCGTTCCTGGCCCGCGCCCAACGGCGAGCATATCGACCAGATCGCCCAGCTGATCGAACAGATCCGCAGCAATCCGGATTCGCGCCGGCTGATCGTGTCGGCCTGGAACGTCGGCGACATCCCGCGCATGAAGCTGCCGCCCTGCCACGCGTTCTTCCAGTTCTACGTGGCCGACGGCCGGCTGTCGTGCCAGCTGTACCAGCGCAGCGCCGACATCTTCCTCGGCGTGCCGTTCAATATCGCCAGCTACGCGCTGCTGACGCACATGATCGCGCAGCAGACGGACCTCGAAGTCGGCGATTTCGTCTGGACCGGCGGCGACTGCCACATCTACAGCAATCACGAGGAACAGGTCCGCACGCAGCTCGCGCGCGAGCCGATGGCGCTGCCGAAGCTGGAAATCCTGCGCAAGCCCGATTCGATCTTCGACTACCGCTACGAGGACTTCGCGCTGGTCGGCTACGAATCGCATCCGGCCATCAAGGCCCCGGTCGCGGTATGACGCTGCTGACGCTGATCGTCGCGCGCGCGCGCAATGGCGTGATCGGCCGCGACAACACGCTGCCGTGGCGGCTGCCCGAGGACCTGGCGCACTTCAAGCGCACCACGATGGGCGCGCCGGTAATCATGGGCCGCAAGACCTGGGAATCGATCGGCCGGCCGCTGCCGGGCCGCCGCAATATCGTGGTGAGCCGCAATCCCGGACTGCGGCTCGATGGCGCGGAAACCGCGTGCTCGCTCGAGGATGCGCTGCGGCTGTGCGTCGGTGTCGAGCAGGTGTTCCTGATCGGCGGCGCGCAGCTCTACGCCGAGGCGCTGCCCAGCGCCGACCGGCTGATCGTCACCGAGATCGACGCCGATATCGAGGGCGATGCGCACTTCCCCGAGATCGACCCGCGGCGCTGGATCGCCACCGAACGGGAGCGCCATCGTTCGGAGTCGAACGGCTTCGACTATGCGTTCGTGACGTACGAACGGGCGCCGGAGTAATCTGGGTTTCCCCCCTCTCCCGCTGACGGGAGAGGGTTGGGCAGAGGGCCGGGTTTCCCGACTGCTGCCGAGCTGCCCCCTCAATTCCCCGCAATCGTCATCTGCTCGATCAGGATCGAGCCGGTCTCCTTGGTGCCGCGCACCAGCGTGTCGGCGCCGATGGCGACGATCTGGCGGAACATCTCGGCCATGTTGCCGGCGATCGTGATCTCCTCGACCGGGTACTGGATCACGCCGTTCTCGACCCAGTAGCCCGAGGCGCCGCGCGAATAGTCGCCGGTCACGTAGTTGACGCCCTGCCCCATCAGTTCCGTCACCAGCAGGCCGGTGCCCAGCTTGCGCAGCATCGCCGGGAAATCGTCGCCCGGCTGCGTCAGCTTGCTGGTCAGCGCCAGGTTGTGCGAGCCGCCGGCGTTGCCGGTGGTCTGCATGCCGAGCTTGCGGGCCGAATAGGTCGACAGGAAATAGCCCTGCACCACGCCGTCGCGCACCACGTCGCGCGCGCGGGTCTTGACGCCCTCCTCGTCGAACGGCGCGCTGCCCATCGCGCCCGGCACGTGAGGACGCTCGTGGATGTCGATATGCGGCGCGAACACGGCCTTGCCCAGCGTGTCGTACAGGAAGGTCGACTTGCGATACAACGCGCCGCCCGAGACCGCCTGCACGAAGGCGCCGAGCAGCCCCGCCGCCAGCGGGGCTTCGAACAGCACCGGGCAGCGGCGCGTCGACAGCTTGCGCGCATGCAGCCGCGCCAGCGCCCGTTCGGCGGCGTAGCGGCCGATCGCTTCGGGCTCGGCCAGCGCCTCGGGCGCGCGCTTGGACGAATACCAGTCGTCGCGCTGCATGCCGCTGCCGCTGCCGGCGATCGGCGCGCACGAGACGAAATGGCGGGAATACGGATAGCCGCCGACGAAGCCGCGCGTGGTGGCCAGCACGAACTGCGAATGCTGCGCCGACACGCTGGCGCCGTCGCTGTTGCGGATGCGCGGCGACACCGCGAAGGCGGCGGCCTCGGCGCGGCGCGCGATCTCGATGGCCTGCTCGGCGTCGATGGCCCACGGGTGGAACAGGTCCAGGTCGAGCGGATCGCGTTCGAGCAGCTCCTCTTCGGCCAGGCCCGCGCAGTCGTCCTCGGCGGTGAAGCGCGCAATGTTGTAGGCGGCCTCGGCGGTGGCGCGCAGCGCGGCCGGCGAGAAGTCCGACGTGCTGGCATTGCCGCGCCGCTTGCCGATCATCACGGTCACGCCGACCACCTTGTCGCGGTTCTGCTCGATCGTCTCGACCTCGCCCTTGCGCACCGAGACCGACAGGCCGCTGCCCTCTGAAATCTCGGTAGCGGCATCGGTGGCGCCCAGTTCGCGGGCGACGCGCAGCACGTCGGCTGCCATTTCGCTCAGTTGCGCCTGGGTGTAGGTGAAGTGGACGTTCTGGTCGGTCATGAGATCGGACATGCGTAAGTCTGGCCTGGTAGGTCTGGCGAAGGTCGGGGGCGTAGCAGAGGCGATTCCGGCGGCGAGCCGGGGCGCCATGGGAGCCGGGAAGGGCAAACGGAAACCCAAACGGGAATCATAGCAAGATAAAATGCCGCCCATGACGCGACATCCCCGCCACTCCCCCGGCGCCGGCTTTCCCGGCGCCTTCGCCCCCGAGCCCGAAGACGATACGCCCAAGAGCAAGTCGCAGCGCAAGCGCGACATGCATGCGCTGCAGGACCTGGGCAGCGAGCTCGAGGCGCTGCCCAAGGACCGGCTGGCGCGCGTGCCGATGCCCGAGGTGCTCGAGGACGCGATCCGCGAGGCCCGCCGCATTACCAGCCACGAAGGCAAGCGCCGCCAGATGCAGTATGTCGGCAAGGTGATGCGCGGCCTGAACGACGACGAGATCGATGCGATCCGGCGCGCCCTGGACGGTTTCAAGGGCACCAGCAAGGCCGAGACCGCACGCCTGCATCTGATCGAGCGCTGGCGCGAGCTGCTGCTCAAGGACGACGAGGCGCTGACGCGCTTCCTCGCCGAGCATCCGGCCGTCGACGTGCAGGCGCTGCGCAGCCTGATCCGCAACGCGCGCAAGGAGCAGCAGCTGGCCAAGCCCCCGAAGCATTTCCGCGAGCTGTTCCAGGCCATCAAGAGCGCGCTCGAGGCGCGCGAACAGCCCGGCGCGGCATCCGCGGCGCCGTCAACCGGAGAGGACCAGGAGCCCGCATGAGCGATCTCACCCAGCCTATTGCCCGCAACCATCCCGACGAGCTGCTGGTCGGCTTCGTGTCGATCTCCGACCGCGCCTCCGCGGGCACCTATCAGGACGAAGGCATCCCCGCGCTGCGCGACTGGTTCGGCCGCACGCTGACCTCGCCGTGGCAGGGCGTGGAACGGCTGATCCCCGACGAGCAGGCGCAGATCTCTCGCACGCTGATCGAGCTGGTCGACGTGGCCGGCTGCGATCTGGTGCTGACCACCGGCGGCACCGGCCCCGCGCGCCGCGACGTGACGCCCGAAGCCACGCTGGCGGTCGCCACCAAGCAGATGCCTGGCTTCGGCGAGCAGATGCGTCAGGTCAGCCTGCATTTCGTGCCGACCGCGATCCTGTCGCGTCAGGTGGCGGTGATCCGCGAAACGCCGAGCCATGCGGCGCTGATCATCAACCTGCCGGGCCAGCCGCGCGCGATCCGCGAGACGCTCGAAGGGCTGCGCGGCGACGACGGCAAGCCGCTGGTGCAAGGCATCTTCGCCGCGGTGCCGTACTGCATCGATCTGATCGGCGGCCCCTACATCGAGACCGACGAGGCCGTGGTCAAGGCCTGGCGGCCCAAGCACGCGATCCGGCAGAAGGGCTGAGCGCGCGCCGAGGCTGCCCTCTCCCCTGCCCCTCACCCGCACGCGGCACAGGGGCACACCGAAAGCGCTGGCCGCGTGCGCCTGGCGCCCGCTCCCCGCCCCGCTTGCGAGAGGGCCTGGGGAGAGGGCTTCGGGAAGAGGGCTTCCGGGAGAGGGCAGCCCCCTCCGAGCGAATCGCCCTACCGCAAACCCAGGTAGAGCCCGACCGGCACGAACACCACCGCGGCAATATTGCCCAGCAGCACGATCGACGCGACCTGGTCCGGCTCCTGCCGGAAATGATCGGCCACCAGGAAGTTCAGCACGGCCGGCGGCAGCGCGGCAAACACGAACAGCAGGCCGCGCTGCAGTTCGGTCAGCGGCACCACCGCCGCCAGCGCCAGCGCGCAAGCGATGCCCGTCAGCGGGCAGATCACCGCGCCGGCCAGCCCCATGCCCCAGTTGCGCAGATTGACGTCCTTCATCCGCACGCCGAGCGCGAACAGCATCAGCGGCACGGTGGCGTCGCCCAGCAGCTTGATCGATTGATAGACCGGATCGGGCAGCGCGAACCACGGCCGCGCCAGCGACAGGCCGACGCCGGCGATCGTCGCCAGCACCATCGGGTTGCGCGAGATCTGCGCGAGCGAGGCATGGCGGTTGACGATCTTCAGCCCCAGCGTGAAGTGCATCAGGTTGGAGGCCGCGAACAGCGCCACCGCGGGGGCCAGCCCGGCGGGCCCGAAGGCGAACACCGACAGCGGCAGCCCCATGTTGCCCGAGTTGTTGAACATCATCGGCGGCACGAAGGTGCGCGGGTCCGCGCCCATCAGCCGCGCCGCGCCCAGCGCCAGCAGCCCCGAGCCCAGCACCACGCCCACCGCGCAGGCCAGCAGCGCCACTTGATCGGCCAGCACGAACTCCTTGCTGACGAAGGCGGACACCACCAGCAGCGGCGCGATCACGTCGAGCGTCGCGCGGTTGATGCCCGCCATGTCGGGATGGGCCTTGCGCCCGTACAGCCAGCCGACCAGGATGATCAGGATGACCGGCGTGATGATCGAGACGATGCGCTCAAGCATGGCGGGATGGGGAGGAAGGGTCGAATCGAGGCGCGATGCCTGTCGTCCCCGCGCAGGCGGGAACGCGGCGGCTCATCGCCAGTCACCGGGTTCCCGCGTTCGCGGGAACGACGAACTGCGGCGTCAGGCGGCGCCGGTGGAGCCGGCCGCGTCCTGCGCCGGCGTCGCCTGCTGGCTGCTGCGAATGAAATGCGTGCGGTAGTAGCGCAGCTCCTCGATCGACTCGAGGATATCGGCCAGCGCCGTATGCAGCTGCCGCTTGATGAAGCCCTTGTGGATCGCCGGCTCCCAGCGCTTGCACAGCTCCTTCAGCGTCGACACGTCGAGATTGCGATAGTGGAAGAACGCCTCGAGCTTGGGCATGTAGCGCGCCATGAAGCGGCGGTCCTGGCAGATCGAATTGCCGCACATCGGCGACTTGCCGGCCGGCACCCAGCGCTTGAGGAAGGCAAGCAGTTCGGCTTCGGCCTGCGCCTCGGTCAGCGTCGAGGCCTTGACCTTGTCGATCAGGCCCGAGCGCCCATGGGTGCCCTTGTTCCAGTTGTCCATCGCGTCGAGCACGGCGTCGTCCTGATGAATCACCAGCACCGGGCCCTCGGCCAGGATATGCAGCTCGGAATCGGTGACCACCACCGCCACCTCGATGATGCGGTCGTTCTCCGGGGACAGCCCGGTCATCTCCATATCGAGCCAGACCAGATTGTTTTCGCTCTTGACCGACTTGACGGGCGCGGCGGAAACCGGGGCGGAGGCGGGAGCGGCGGGGGCCGCAGGGACTGGGGCGGCGGGGCTGGAGCTTGTCATCGGACTGCGTGAGGATCGTTCGGGAGGGATGGTGGCTTCGCGGCACGGACGGCGGCCCGGCGCGAAGTCATATAATTCTCGCATATCGAAGGCACTAGACCGCCCCACAAGGCAAGGACCCGATGTTCACGCTGCTTTTTCTCGTCGCCCTGGTGGTGATGGTGCTCACCAAACTGTGGCTGGCCGCGCGCCAGGTTCGCCATGTCGGCCTGCATCGCGACACCGTGCCGCCCCGCTTCGCCGACACGATCTCGCTGGCCGCGCACCGCAAGGCCGCCGACTACACGATCGCGCGCACGCGGCTGTCGATGCTCGAGGTACTGGCCGGCGCCGCCGTGCTGATCGGCTTCACGCTGCTCGGCGGCCTGCACTGGCTGAATCAGTTCTGGTATGGCACCTTCGGCCCGGGCTATGCCTATGGCGTCGCGCTGATCGCCAGCGTCGCGCTGATCGGCGGGCTGGCCGAGCTGCCCTTCACGCTGTACGCGCAGTTCGGCATCGAGCAGCGCTTCGGCTTCAACCGGATGACGTGGCGGCTGTGGCTGGTCGACACCATCAAGATGCTGGTGGTCGCCGCGGTGCTGGGCCTGCCGCTGCTGCTGGCGGTGCTGTGGCTGATGGACCGGACCGGCGCATGGTGGTGGCTGTGGACCTGGGTGGTCTGGATGGGCTTCAACCTGGTGCTGCTGGTGATCTTCCCGACCTGGATCGCGCCGCTGTTCAACAAGTTCGAGCCGCTGACCGACGAGACGCTGAAGCAGCGCATCGAAGCGCTGATGCGCCGCTGCGGCTTCGCCAGCAAGGGCCTGTTCGTGATGGACGGCTCGCGCCGCAGCGCGCATGGCAACGCCTACTTCACCGGTTTCGGCGCGGCCAAGCGCATCGTCTTCTTCGACACGCTGCTGTCGCGGCTGAACGCCGACGAGATCGAGGCCGTGCTCGCGCACGAACTCGGCCACTTCAAGCGGCGCCATATCGTCAAGCGCATCGTCGTGACGTTCGCGCTGAGCCTGGCCTTCCTGGCGCTGCTCGGCTGGCTGTCGACGCAGGCGTGGTTCTACACCGGCCTGGGCGTGCTGCCGAACCTGATGTCCGACAGCCACGCGCTGGCGCTGGTGCTGTTCTTCCTGACGCTGCCGGTATTCACGTTCCTGCTGGGACCGCTGTCGAGCCTGACCTCGCGCCGGCACGAGTTCGAGGCCGATGCATTTGCCGCCGAGCATGCCGATGCGGGCCATCTGGTCTCGGCGCTGGTCAAGCTGTACAAGGACAACGCCTCGACGCTGACGCCAGATCCGCTCTACAGCGCCTTCTACTACTCGCACCCGCCCGCGGCGCAGCGCATCGACCGTCTGCTGGCGCACGCATGAGCCGCCCCGCCCGACTACGCGGCGGCGACGCCCAGCGCCGACCCGCCGGCGCCGCCGTGCCCAACGCCGCCGCGCGCGAATCCGCGCTGATCGTGGCCGCGCACGGCCGCCACTATGTGATCGAGCTCGACGATGGCGAGCGCACGCGCATGCATGCGTTTCCGCGCGGCAAGAAGAGCGAATGCGCGGTCGGCGACCGCGTGCGCGTGGAGCGCGCCGCGGCCGACCAGTGCGTGATCGTCGAGGTCGAGCCGCGCCGCAACCTGCTGCACCGCTCCGACCAGTTCAAGTCCAAGCTGCTGGCCGCCAATATCGACCAGGTCGCGATCGTGCTGGCGACCGAACCGAGCTTCTCCGAGGACCTGCTCGGCCGCGCGCTGGTGTCCGCCGAGGCGCTGGAGATCGCGCCGCTGATCCTGCTGAACAAGACCGATCTGACCGACCGGCTGGAGGAGGCCCGGCGCCGGCTGACGCTGTACCGGCAGCTGGGCTATCGCACCGTCGAGCTGTCGGTGCACGGCAATCCCGACGACGCGCTGGCGCAGCTGCGTCCGCTGACCGCGGGGCGCGCGACGATCCTGATCGGGCAGTCCGGCATGGGCAAGTCGTCGCTGCTGAACCTGCTGATTCCCGGCGTCGAGGCGCAGACGCGCGAGATCTCGGCCAAGCTCGATTCGGGCAAGCACACCACGACCTTCACGCGGCTGTATCACCTGCCCGACGACTGGGGCCAGGGCGGCAGCCTGATCGATTCGCCCGGCTTCCAGGAGTTCGGCCTGCACCATCTGTCCGAAGGCATGCTCGAGCGCGCCTTCCCCGAATTCCGCCCGCGGCTGACCGAATGCCGCTTCTACAACTGCCACCATATCAACGAGCCGGGCTGCGGCGTGCTGGCGTCGGTCGAAGCCGGCGGCATCGCGCCGCGGCGGCATCAGCTGTATCTGCAGCTGCTGCACGAGTCGCGGCAGCAGAAGCCGTGGTAGCAGTGCCGCGTTCGGCGGACAGCAACGGAGCTCGTTGAAGCGACGAGGGACTCCCTCTCCCGCTTGCGGGAGAGGGGCGGACACCCACGTCTTGCGCCATGTCGGCGCACCCGTGCTAAGGTCTGAAGCATCCCCACTGCCGGTGACGCCGATGAAACTGCTGCTGTCGACGCCCTCGCTGGTGCATGCGGCCCATTGCCGCAATCTGCTGCTGGCCGCGGGCATCCGCGCGCAATTGCGCAATACGTGGCTGGCCGGCGCGACCGGCGATATTCCGTTTCAGGAGAGCGCGCCGCAGGTGTGGCTGCTCGACGATGCGCGCGAAGAGGAAGCGTGGGCCGTGCTCGATGCCGCGGCCAATCCGGCGCCGGGGCCGCGCTGGCACTGCGCGCGCTGCGGGGAATGGCACGAGGCGCAGTTCGGCGCCTGCTGGCAGTGCGGCAGCCCGCGGCCGTGAATCGGAGGCGAGACCTGTTCCGGCCGCTGTTCCGGCCGCCCTCCCGGCCTGCCGGAACTTGCCCCCAAGCTTGGCCGTACCCCTGGGCGAACCTCAGCCGACCCAGCTGGCCAGCGACAGCATCGCCAGCAGCAGCATCCACAGCACCACCGCGCGCCAGACCAGGCCGACCGCCGACTGCAGCGCCCGTACGCCGGGATCGGCGCCGAGCTCCGGCGCGGCCGGCTCCGGCGCGCCGTCATCCTCCATGCCAGGCGCATAGTCGAACGCGGCGCCGGTGCCCGGGGTGGCCAGCACCACGCTGGTGTCGTCCTCGGGCAGCGGCGTGCCGAGCCGCACGCCGAGCGCGCCGCCGCCGCTGGCCAGCAGGATGCCGTTGGTCTCGTCGCGCCACTTGCGCGCATGGTTGCGCCAGGCGTAGACCGCATCCTCGAAGTTGCCGACGATCGCAAAGCCGATCGCGGTGAGCCGCGACGGCACCCAGTCCATCAGATGGAAGGCGCGCGCGGCAAAGCGGCCGAACGCCGGGCTGCGCTCGGACGACGGCAGATTCCATTGCCGCGACAGGTATTCGGCGACGCGGTACAGCACCACGCCGGCCGGGCCGATCGGCAGCAGGAACCAGAAGAACACGCCGAACACATGCCGGTGCACCGCGACGATGGCCGCCTCGAGCGTGTGACGGACGATCTCGCTGACCGGCATGTCGACGGTATCGAGCCCGGTCCACTCGTGCAGCAGGGCACGGGCGGTGGCCGGGTCGTCGCGGTTCAGCGCGTCGTGGATATCGGTGAAGTAGTGGCTGAACTGGCGGAAGCCCAGCGTCAGGTACAGCAGCAGCACGTTCCAGGCGAGCGTCAGCGCCACGCTGATCGTCGCCAGCAGATGGTGGACCGCCAGCGCCGCCAGCGTCAGCGGTAGCGCCACCGTCATCCACGCCAGCGCCGCGTCGCGCGGCCGGCCGGTGTCGAAGGCGCGCTCGGCGCGTTCGGCGAGCGCCCGCACCATTTCATAAATGGGATTGTTGCGGCCCAGGGCGCGGAACTGCTCGGCGATCAGCGCAAGAAGGACGGAAACGAAGGTCATCTCGGATCGGAAATAGGCGGCGGCGCGTGCTGCCGGGCCGTCCCGGACCATGTGCTGGCCCGGGCGCTTATCTATAGCGAGAAGATAGCACAGCGCTTCCGCCGCCTGACTCGCCCTTTCCTTCCGTTACGACTCGCCGCCACCGCGCTTCGGGGACGGCGCGTCGCGCATCACGGCATCGCCTCACGGCAGATCGAACACCAGCACCTCGGCGGCGTCGCCCTGTGCCAGGCTGACCGCATCGACGCCCTCGAGCTTGGCCGCGTCGCCCGCCTCCAGCGCCTGGCCGTTGACCGTGATGGCGCCGCGGGCGACATGCACATAGGCGCGCCGTCCCGGGGCAAGCGCCAGCGTGGCGGCCTCGTCGCCGTCGAACAGGCCGGCAAACAGACGCACGTCCTGGTGGATCCGCACCGAGCCGTCGGCACCGTTGGGGCTGCCGACCAGGCGCAGCCGGCCGCGCTTGTCGGCGGCGTCGAAGTGCTTCTCCTCGTAGCCAGGTTCGATGCCGTTGCGATCGGGCACGATCCAGATCTGCAGGAAGTGCGTGGTGTCGTGCGCGGCGTGGTTGTACTCCGAGTGCCGCACGCCCGTGCCGGCGCTCATCCGCTGCACGTCGCCGGGGCGGATCACGCTGCCGTTGCCGATGCTGTCCTTGTGCGCCAGTTCGCCCGACAGCACATAGCTGATGATCTCCATGTCGCGGTGACCATGGGTGCCGAAGCCCATGCCGGGCGCGACGCGGTCTTCGTTGATCACTCGAAGCGGGCCGAACTGCACATGCCGCGGGTCGAAGTAGTCGGCGAACGAGAAGCTGTGATACGACTGCAGCCAACCATGGTCGGCGTAACCGCGTTCTGCGGACTTGCGAATTTCAATCATTTTGATGTCCTTCCTGGCGAGTGGTCCGCTGCTTCGTCCAGCCGGACTTGCATATGGACCGTCTGTTCTGCAACGATGCTAGGAAGTTTAGGACGGCTGCGCTATATTTGCGGCGGGCCATTTGCAAGCACTCATTCAGAATTTCTGAATATGCCACTCTCTCTCGAATCCCTGGAAGTTCTCGACGCGATCGAACGCAAGGGCAGCTTCGCGGCCGCCGCGCATGAAATGGGCAAGGTGCCGTCGGCGCTGACCTATGTGGTGCGCCGGCTGGAAGAAGACCTCGACGTGCTGCTGTTCGACCGGCGCCGCCACCGCGCCGAGCTGACGCCGGCCGGCCGCGCGCTGCTCGACGAGGGCCGCCACCTGCTGCACGCGGCCGACGACCTGGCGCGCCGCGTCAAGCGGCTGGCCACCGGCTGGGAGGCCAGCCTCAATATCGTCGTCGACGACCTGATCAATTTCCGCGCGCTGTTGCCGGTGATCCAGGATTTCTACGCGGAAAACAGCGCCACGCGGCTGCGCTTCGCCAAGGAGGTGCTGGGCGGCTCGTGGGACGCACTGGTCAGCAACCGCGCCGACCTGGTGATCGGCGGCGCCTACGATGCGCCCAGCACCCAAGGCTTCCAGATCCGTTCGCTCGGCGCGATGCCCTTCGTGTTCGCCGTGGCCTCCCACCATCCGCTCGCCAGCGAACCGGGGCCGCTGACCAGCACGCAGATCGCCCGCCACCGCATCGTCGCGGTCGGCGATACCTCGCGCAACCTGCCGGCCCGCACGCACGGCGTGCTGGCCGGGCAGGACATGCTGGTGGTGCCTACCATGCGCGACAAGCTCGATGCGCAGATCCGCGGCCTGGGCTGCGGCTGGCTGCCGGCGCCGATGGCGCAGCCGCATATCGAGAGCGGCGTGCTGCAGGTGCGCGAGACCGTCGAGGTACGCGCGCCCGGCACCTTCACGATCGCCTGGCG
This sequence comes from Cupriavidus gilardii, assembly GCF_013347325.1. Taxonomy (NCBI): domain Bacteria; kingdom Pseudomonadati; phylum Pseudomonadota; class Betaproteobacteria; order Burkholderiales; family Burkholderiaceae; genus Cupriavidus; species Cupriavidus gilardii. The sequence goes on from NZ_CP054626.1 coordinate 2,237,039, forward strand.
CACCAGCAATCGCGGCAAGGCGCTGCAGTGGTGGACCGACAAGCTGCAGAATCCCCGGCTCGCGCAGGCCCTGCTATCGCAACAACCGGGCGCGCCGGAGTAGCCAGAGATGAGCGCAGTACCCGGGCAGACCGATCAGCCGTCCGATCGTCCGCCGACCCATCGTCGGCCGTCAAACCCGCAATACCGCGGCCGCTTCGCCCCCTCCCCCACCGGCCCGCTGCATCTTGGCTCGCTGGTCACCGCGCTGGCCAGCTGGCTCGATGCCCGCGCCCACGGCGGCCAGTGGCTGGTCCGCATCGAGGACATCGACTATCCGCGCTGCGTGCGCGACGCCGACCGGCAGATCCTGCATACGCTCGAGCGCCTCGGCCTGCATCCGGACGAGGCGCCGGTCTGGCAGAGCCGGCGCGAGCCGCTGTACGCCGACGCGCTGCACCGGCTCGAGGCGGCCGGGCTGGTCTATCCCTGCGGCTGCTCGCGCAAGGAGATCGCCGACTCGCTGCGCCATGTCCGGGAACGCCATCAGACGCTGGCCTACCCCGGCACCTGCCGCGGCGGCCTGCACGGCAAGCTGCCGCGCGCCTGGCGCGTACGCGTGCCGGACGGCGAGGCGGCGCTGCTGTGCTTCGACGACCGCTGGCAGGGCCGGCAATGCCAGGACCTGGCCACCGAGCTCGGCGACTTCGTGCTGCGCCGGGCCGACGGCCTGTGGGCGTATCAACTGGCGGTGGTGGTCGACGACGGGCTGCAGGGCATCACGCATATCGTGCGCGGCGCCGACCTGCTGGATTCGACCCCGCGCCAGATCCATCTGCAGCGGCTGCTGGGATTGCCGACGCCGGCCTATCTGCATGTGCCGGTCGTGGTCAACGAGATCGGGGAAAAACTGAGCAAGCAGACCGGCGCCGAAGCGATCGACGCGCTGGCGCCGCTGGACGCGCTGCGCGCCGCCGGCGCGCATCTGGACTTGCGCAGCGGCCGCGCCGACGTGGCAGGCTGGCTGGCCGAAGCGACCGCGCAGTGGGCGGCGCGGTGGGGGGCGAGCTGAGCGGTCTTGCCTCCCCGCGCAGGCGGGACCCGGCGGAATGGAAGACGCTGGCTTCCCGCGTTGGCGGGAAAGACGGATCGGCTCGCCGCGGCGCGATCAGGACTTGCGCGGTACGCCGCCGAGCAGCGCGGCGACCGGACGCTTCGGCCGCGCGCGCGCCAGACCGACCTGACGCGGATCGAGCGTCGCCTCGCTGGAAGTCGACGACGCCGACGACGCGCTCGGGCTGGGTTCATAGGGCCGCGAGAAGAACGGATCGTCCGAGGCCCGGAAGGCATTGCGCGCATTGCCGTGGTCGGCCTTGCGCGGACGGTCCTCGCTGTCGGCGCGCGGGCGGCGCGGCTCGTTCGAGCGGCCGCGGCGGCGGTCGTCGTCGGCGGCACGGAAGCGCGCTGCCGACGGATCGAAGCCTTCGAGCTGCGCGCGCGGAATCTGCCGCTTCAGCATCTTCTCGATATCGGCCAGCAGCCGCTCGTCGCCGGGCACGAAGATCGACAGCGCATCGCCGGTGGCGCCGGCGCGGCCGGTACGGCCGATCCGGTGCACGTAGTCCTCGGCATTGAACGGCAGATCGAAGTTGATCACGCAGGGCATGTCGGCGATGTCCAGGCCGCGCGCGGCGACGTCGGTCGCCACCAGCGCGTCGATGGTGCCCTGCTTGAAGCCCTCCAGCGTCTGCATCCGTTCGGTCTGGGTCTTGTCGCCGTGAATCGCGGCGGCATTGATGCCCTCGCGCTCCAGATGGCGGGCGAGCCGCGAGCAGCCGATCTTGCTGTTGACGAAGACGATGCACTGGCGCGACAGGCCCTGGTCGGCACGCTGCTTCAGCAGATGCACCACGGCCTCCTGCTTCTGGCCGTCCTGCACCTGGTACACGGTCTGGCGCACGTTCTCGTTGGCCGAGTTGCTGCGCGCCACTTCGATCGTCACCGGCTGGTGCAGATAGCTGGCCGCCAGCTTCTTGATCTCGGGCGAGAAGGTCGCCGAGAACAGCAGCGTCTGCCGCTTGGCCGGCAGCAGGTTGATGATGCGCTGCAGGTCCGGCAGGAAGCCCATGTCCAGCATGCGGTCGGCCTCGTCCAGCACCAGCATCTGCACCTGCGACAGGTTGACCGACTTCTGCTGCACGTGGTCGAGCAGGCGGCCCGGGGTCGCGACCAGGATCTCGACGCCGCGGCGCAGCGCGTCGGTCTGCGGGTTCATGTCGACGCCGCCGAACACCACGGTGCTGCGCAGATCGGTGTGGCGCGCGTAGCGGGCCACGTTGTCGTAGACCTGATCGGCCAGTTCGCGCGTCGGCGTCAGCATCAGCGCGCGCACCGGGTGCCGCGCCGGCGAGGCGCTCGCGTTGGCCAGCGGCAGCAGGCGCTGGATGATCGGCAGCGCAAAGCCCGCGGTCTTGCCGGTGCCGGTCTGCGCGGCGCCCATCACGTCCTTGCCCAGCAGCACCACCGGGATTGCCTGCGCCTGGATCGGGGTCGGCTTGGTATAGCCCTGCTCGGACAGCGCGCGCAGCACGCGCGGGTCCAGCCCGAAGCTGTCGAAGGTGATGTCGGTGGGAGTCGGTACGGCAGTGGTGTTCGTGTTCGTGGTGGTGGTCATGGTATCGGCGTCTGGCGAAGGCGAACCCGGCGCCAGCGGACACGCATCGATCGAACGCAATGGAACTGGCGGTAGCCGCGCAGTACTTGGCCTGGTCGGCAAGGGCTGATCGGGCGGATGAGGGGCTGGCGCCGCATTCCGGCACCGGCTTCGAGGCCCCTGCCGCGCCGAGATCGGCAACCAGATCGGCAATATCTGGGCACGCCGATCAATAGCGCTACAGAATCAAAGACTTAGATTCTACAACAGCGGGCAGATGCGGGGTAGTGCGGCGCGCGGCACTGTGGTAGCGCCGCGGCGCGACGACTCATTGCCCTGGCCGTCGCGTACGGGGAGTACGGAACGGGTGCGTCGCCGGTGTCCGCGCCTTGCCAGAGGCCTTGCGCCACTGGTCCCGTTGCGCGCCGAATGCCGCCCCTTCCGTCACCAGCCACGCCTCGATCGCGGCCACCTCGGGCCGCTGCCCCTGCGCCGAAACGAAGTAATAGGCGGCCTGGCTCGGCAGATGCAGGCCGAACAGGTCGACCAGCCGGCCCGCCTCGAGGTCTTCCAGCACCAGCGCGGTCCGTCCCATCGCGACGCCCTGCCCCGCCAGCGCCGCGCCGATCGCCAGTTGCGACAGGTTGAAGCGCTGGCCCTGCTCCAGATCCGGCACCGTGACGCCGGCCTGCTGCAGCCACGCACCCCATTCGTCGAACTCGCCGGCACCATCCCAGGGGCTGGCGTCGTGCAGCAGCAGTTCGCCGCGCAGATCGGCCGGGCAGCGCAGTTCCGGATGCGCGGCGACGAAGGCGGGGCTCGCCACCGGGAGCAGCCATTCGTCGAGGAAGCGCCGCGCGTGCACGTCGCGATACGCGCCGGGGTCGAAGCGCACCGCGGCGTCGATGCCCTCGCGCAGCATCCGGCCGCGGTCCAGCGCCTGGAATTCGCCTTGCACGCGCAGCCCGATATCGGCATGGTCGCGAAAGAAGCTGCCCATCCTTGGCGTCAGCCAGCGCATCGCGAACGACGGCGAGCACGACAGCGAGACCGGCCCGGCCTCGCCGCGCCTGCGCAACTGGCTCAGCGCACCCGCGATCGCTTCGAACGACTCGCGCAGCACCAGGCGCAGCCGCTCGCCCTCGGGCGTCGGCGTCAGCGCGCGCGGCGTGCGCACGAACAGCGGGCGCCCCAACCATTGCTCCAGCTGCTTGACCTGCTGGCTGACCGCGCCCTGTGTCACGCACAGCTCTTCGGCGGCGCGGGTGAAGCTGTGGTGGCGCGCAGCCGCTTCGAAGCAGCGCAGCCAGGCCAGCAGCGAGGAGGAGAGCGTCGTTGTCATCGTTTTCATTAGTCAAACTAATGCGTGGCCGAGCACGAATGGTTTGCCGGAATCGGTGCCCGGGAGAACAATGCGGAAAAGCCGCCGGCCGAGGGCCGGCCTGCCCGATCGCCGAAGAACAACGCCGACCGCGCCTCCCGTAGCGTTCCCCGCCGACCACCGAAATGAACGACTCCAACCAGAACGCCGCATTTTCCCCACGCGGAAACACCCATTCCGCGGCGGCAAGCGCTCCGGTGCCCGCCGCCGATGCCACGCTGCTGGCGGCGCTCGGCGCGGCCCGGCCATGCCTGTGGACCAATCCGCTGCTGGCGCCGCAAACCCCGGCCGCGGTCCGCGCGGGCGCGAAGGATATTAGTCTAGCTGATGTCCACGCGGCCCACGCCCGCTTCGGGCGCTTTGCCCCGTTGCTGCAGCGGCTGTTTCCGGAACTGGTGGACAGCGCCGGCGCCATCGAATCGCCGGTGCTGCCGGCCGCCGCGCTGGCGTCCGCCATCGGCTTGCCGCCCGGCAGCGGCGCGCTGTGGATCAAGGCCGATCACAGCCTGCCGGTGGCCGGCTCGATCAAGGCGCGCGGCGGCATCCACGAGGTGCTGGAATTCGCCGAACGGCTGGCCGTGCAACATGGGCTGGTGACCAACGATGCCGGCCCCGACGACTATCGCCGGCTGGCCGAACCGGCGGCGCGCGCGGTCTTCTCGCGCTACCAGGTCGCGGTGGGCTCGACCGGCAATCTGGGCCTGAGCATCGGCGTGATGGCGTCCGCGCTGGGCTTTCGCGCCGTGGTGCACATGTCGGCCGACGCCAAGCCGTGGAAGAAGGACCGGCTGCGCGCGCGCGGCGTCGAGGTGATCGAGCACGCCGGCGACTACCAGCAGGCGGTGGCCGCCGGCCGCGCGCAGGCGCAGCAGGACCCGGCCTGCCACTTCGTCGACGACGAGCGCTCGCTGTCGCTGCTGCTGGGCTACAGCGCCGCGGTACTGCGGCTCGATGCGCAATTGCGCCAGCATGGCATCGCGCCCGACGCGAAGCGGCCGCTGTTCGTCTATCTGCCCTGCGGCGTCGGCGGCGCCCCGGCCGGCATCGCCTTCGGCCTGAAGCAGCTGTACGGTCCGCACGCGCACTGCTTCTTCGCCGAGCCGACCCAGTCGCCGTGCTTCCTGGTGCAGATGATCGGCGCCGAGGTCAACGGTGCCGGCGGCAATCCCTCGGTCTACGACTACGGGCTCAGCAATCGCACCGAGGCCGATGGCCTGGCGGTGCCGCGCGCCTCCGAGCTGGCCGCGGCGGCGATGCGCGAACTGCTGTCGGGCGTCTACACCGTGGCGGACGATCGGCTGTTCCGCGACCTGTACCTGGCCAGGCGCGATGCCGGCATCGAGATCGAGCCTTCGGCCGCCGCCGGCTTCAGCGGGCCGGCGATGCTGACAGGCACCGAGGCCGGGCAGGCCTATCTGGCCCGCCATGGCTTGGCCGACGCGATGGGCACCGCCACGCATCTGGTCTGGACCACCGGCGGCCTGTTCGTTCCACCGGAGGAATACCGGCACTTTCTCGCGCGCGGCGAGGCGCTGGCGGGCTCGTCGGCACGGCAGTAAGGACCCGAGCAGACCGCGATCGGCTGCAGCCATCGAGCGCAGCCAGCGAGCGCGGTCGGCGAGCGCGGACATCGAGCGCAGACATTTACGGCGGCCATCGCTGGCGACCATCGATGGCCGCCACAAAGAGCAAGGGCCGGCGACCATACGATCGCCGGCCCTCACCCTACCCCGCCAAGACAGGCAAGCCACGGTGCGCCCATGACGGGCGCGGGCGTATCAGTCGCCCTTGATGCCGTTGTCCTGGATGACCTTGCCCCACTTCTTGTCGTCGGCGCGCATCCGCGCGGCCAACTGTTCGGGCGGCATATAGGCCGCCACGGTGCCCGCGCCCAGCATCTTCTGCTGGACGGTCGGATCGGCCAGCGCCGCCTTCAGCTCGGCGGACAGCTTCGCGATGATCTCCTTCGGCGTGCCGGCCGGCGCCAGCAGGCCGCCCCAGGCGGTCGCTTCGAAGCCTGGGAAGCCCTGCTCGGCCACGGTCTTGACCTCGGGCGTGAAGCTGACGCGCTTGGCCGAGCCCACCGCGATCGGACGCAGCTTGCCGGCCTTGATGTGCGGCAGCGCGGCGATCATGTCGGAGAACATCATCGGCACCTGGCCGGCGAGCAGATCCGAGATCGCCGGCGCGCTGCCCTTGTACGGCACGTGCTGCACGTCGAAGCCGCCGAGGTTCTGCAGCAGCTCGGTCGACAGATGGCCGAAACTGCCGTTGCCGGCGCTGGTGTAGTTCATCTCGCCCGGCTTGGCCTTGGCCTTGGCGATGTACTGCTGCAGCGTGGTCACGTCGGGCAGCGCGTTCGGATTGACCACCATCACGATCGGCAGATCGTAGGCGGCGCCGATCGGCGCGAAGTCCTTGAACAGATCGTAGCCCTTGCGATTGATCAGGTGCGGCGCGATCAGCGTGGGCGTGGCCAGCACCAGCAGCGTATAGCCGTCCGCCGCGCTCTTGGCGACGGTTTCGGCGCCGATGGTGCCCGAGGCGCCGGGGCGGTTGTCGACGACGACCGGCTGCTTCAGCGAATCGCTGAGCTTCTGCCCGATGATGCGTGCGGCGGTATCGGTCGGGCCGCCCGGCGGGAACGGCACCACCAGCCGGATCGGCTTGGCGGGATAGCTGTCGGCGAACGCCTGGGTGGCGCACAGCGGCAGCGAAACGGTCAGCATGGCGGCGCCGAGGCGGCGCGCGAAGGTACGGCGGCTTGTGTTCTGCATGGCAACAAGAGAAACGTCATCCGAAATCGGCGCGGCCCGCTTGGGGCGCGCCGGCGACACAGGTAACGCTCGGCGACTCGCAGGGCAGCCCGCGGGCCCCTGGAGCGCAAATCGATCCCGTCATTTCCAGTCGAAACAAGGCGTGGCTGGTCTCCTTGGTGTACAGCTGGCCGGTGGTCCGGCCTTGTCGTTGTGGTGGAGGAAGGGCGGTCGATGCTCCGCCCCGCGAATCGTTATCCGGCCCGTGGAGGCATAGGCGCGTCGGCGCGTGCCGCGTCGCCTCGTGTCAGCCCGCCGACGCGAGCGAGAACGGCCCGGGCCGGAACAGGCAGGCGTCCATCGGACGCAGATCCGGCGCGACCGCGATCGGCGTCGCGCACTGCGCCAGCACATCGCGCTGCAGGTCGACGCCGGGTGCGATCTCGATCAGCGTCAGCCGCGCCTCTCCGCTGGCATCCGGGCGCATCTCGAACACCGCGCGCTCGGTGATGTACAGCACCGGCACGCCGAGCGAGGCCACATACGGCCCGTTGAAGCTCAGGTGCGAGACCTCCGGCACGATCTTCCTGACGCGGCCCTCGCGCGCGATCTGCAGCTGGCCGCCCTCGGCGCGGACCTCGAGTCCGCCGGCCGTCAGCGTGCCCATGAAGACCACGGCCTTGGCGCTCTGCGTGATGTTGATGAAGCCGCCGACGCCGGCGATCAGCGCCTGCGCGCCCTCGCCGAACTTGCTGACGTTGACGTTGCCATGGCCGTCGAGCTCGGCCAGGCCGAGGATCGCCAGATCGATGCCGCCGCCCTCGTAGAAATCGAACTGCGACGGCTGGTCGATCACCGCCTCGGGATAGGCGGACGCACCGAAGCTCAGGCCGTCGGCCGGCGTGCCGCCGATCGGGCCCGCCTCGACGGTCAGCGTGAAGCCGTCCAGCCCCGCCTGTTCGGCCAGCATGCCGACCGCCGCCGGCATGCCGACACCCAGATTGACGACCCGGGGCCGGCGCCTGGCGAGCTCCAGCACCGCGCGACGCTGCGCAATGGTGCGGGCGTCGAGCGCCGCGGGCGCGGGATCGGCATCGGTCACCACGCCGGCATCGGCGTCGACACGGGCCGGCGCTGCATCCTTCGCCGCGTTGTTCGCCGCCGCCTCGCCGCGCCACGGCGTCACGTAGGCCGGGTTGAAGCGCTCGGCGAACGTCATCTGATGATGGGCCGGGTCCTCGCTGACTACCACGTAGTCGACCAGGATGCCCGGCACATGGATGGCCTGCAGGTTGTCGTGATGGTCGACCAGCTGCTCGACTTGCGCGATCACGATGCCGCCGGAATTGTGCGCGGCCTGCGCCATCGCCAGCAGCTCGTGGTGGAAGGCTTCGCGATGCGTGCTCAGGTTGCCGCGCGGATCGGCCGCGGTACAACGGATCAGCGCGCAATGGATCGGGAAGCTCGGATAGAACAGATAGTCGTCGCCGCGGAAGGACACCGCCTCGACCCAGTTGGCGCGTCCCGCGGCGATCGCCTCGCGGGCGCGCCGGTTGACGGCACCGCCGTGGTAGCGCGGATCGCGCTCGCTGCGCGGATCGACGAAGGTGTGCAGCCCGATCTTCGTCATCACGCCGGGCTTGCCGCCGGCGATCGCGCGGTACAGGTGGGTCAGCACGCCCTGCGGCAGGTTGTAGCCCTCGCACTGCTCGGCCATCGCCAGGTCGGCGAGCCGGGTCGCCGAGCGCCAGTGGCCGCCGACGATCGAGGCGGTCATGCCCGCATTGCCGAAGTGATTGACGCCGCGTGCGCCGCGGTCGCCCTGCCCCGCCGAATAGACCAGCGTCAGGTCGCGCGGCAGGCCGCTCTGCAGGAAGCGCCGCTCGAGCGCCTCGGTCACCGCCTCGGCATGGCCGGCCCCGACGAAGCCGGCGCTGGCCACCGTCCATCGGTCCTGTACCAGGGCCGCCGCCTGGTCCGCGGTGATCACCTTCATGCTGTCTCCTGATGCGTCGGCACACCCCAACCGCGGGCGCCGCTGTCGCCGTCGGCGCCCGGCATCGGAGCGCGCTTGTCGGCGTAAAAATCGGACGGAAAAGTCGCGTTGTGGTTTTTGCGAACATTTGTTCGCGGAACGCCGTATCATACGGACGACCAGCCGGGTCGCGCAAGCCCGTAGTCGGCACTAAAATCGCCCCGATTCGCGCTCGACGTATATCTCCCGTCACTTCAAGCCACCTCAACGCTCCTCCAGGATCCCCGCCATGACCGAAGCCGAGGCGCCGACGCAGAAGAAGGATGAGTTGCTCGACTCCCTGAACAAGGGGCTGGCGCTGCTGCGGCTGTTCGCCAGCGGCGTCGAGAGCCTGACGATGCAGGACGTCGCGGATCGGCTCGATGTCACGCGGGCAGCGGCGCGCCGGCTGCTGTTGACCCTGCACCACAACGGCTATCTGGCGCAGAACGGCCGGCAGTTTTCGCTGACGCCGCGCGTGATGGAGCTCGGCTACGCCTATTTCGCCTCGATGAGCCTGCCGCGGCTGGCCCAGCCGCATCTGCGTGCGCTGGCGAGCCGCTGCGGCGAGACGTGTTCGGTCGGCATGCTCGACGACGACGCCGTGGCGCTGGTCGCCCGCGAGGAGCCGCGCCAGATCCTGCGCGTGGACATGGCGATCGGCCGGCGCATGCCGGCCTACGCCCATTCGCTGGGGCGCGTGCTGCTGGCCGGACTGGACGACGGGGCGTTGGAGCGCTACCTGGCCCACGCGGAGCTGCGCAAGCTGACGCCGTTCACCATCGATTCGCGCGAGGCGCTGCGCGCCACGCTGGCGCAGGTACGCGAGGACGGTCATTGCGTGCTGGTCAGCGAGCTGGTCGACGGCTTCGCCGGCATCTCGGTGCCGCTGCACGACCAGACCGGCAAGGTGGTCGCCGGCCTGGGCTTCAGCATGGTGCTCGGCAGCCGCGATGCCGGCACGCTGGTCGAGCGCTATCTGTCGCCGCTGCGCGAGGCGGCCGCGGCAATCGAGGCGGTGCTGCGCGCGCGCTGAGCGCAGCGGCCCCCGGACGCCGGCCCAAGGACAAAAAAAGCCCCGCAAGCCGGGGAGCTGCGGGGCACAGTGGTAGCGGGGCCGACATGCGTTCGAGCCCACGGCCGCTATCTTGCTCAAGGTTTGGCCCGCGCACATCACCCGCCTGTAGGGTTGATCGGCATCTTCGCTACCATTCGGCCTTTGGACAGCATCACGGCGGATCCGGCATGGAACTCAGACAACTGCGCTACTTCGTCACCGTGGTGCAGCACGGCAGCATGGGCAAGGCGGCGCTCGAACTGGGCGTCGTCACCTCGGCGCTGAGCCAGCAGATCAGCCGACTCGAGAGCGAACTGTCGACGCGGCTGCTGCAGCGGACCTCCAGTGGCGTGGTGCCGACCGATGCCGGCCTCGCCTTCTGGCGCCAGGCGCAACTGGCGCTGCGGCATATCGACGATGCCGCGGAGGCCGCGCGGCACGCGCGCCTGTCCGGCCATGTCAGCGTCGGGCTGGCCCCCACCACCGCCAGCGTGCTCGGCCTGCCCTTCATGCGCGCAATGGCGGAGCGCTACCCGGACGTGCGGCTGCGCATGGTCGAAAGCCTGTCGGGCTATCTCGCTTCGATGCTGAACGCCCGCCAGATCGATCTGGCGATGCTGTTCAACGACGAACCCGCGCAGCGCTGGACCGTGCAACCGCTGCTCGACGAGCGGCTGTTCGTGATCGGCGTGCGCTCGCTGGCCGGCATGCCCGACGGCGAAGGCGTCGCGATGGCCTCGCTGGCCAGTCTGCCGCTGGTGCTGCCCAGCGGCACGCATGGCCTGCGCGCACTGGTGACGAGCTGCTTTCACGAAGCCAGAGCGCAGCCGCGCATCGTCGCCGAGGTCGATGGGCTAGCGGTGCTGATGGACGCGGTACAAGGAGGTCTGGGCGCGACCATCCAGCCCGGCGCGGCGCTGGCCCGCACCCACAGCGACCGGCTCGCCAGCGTGCCGCTGCTCGACGAGCGCGCGGTCCGGCCGAACCTGCTGGTCAGCCTCAACGACGACGAGCTGTCCCCCGCCGCATTGGCCGCGCGCGTGGTGCTGACCGATGTCGCGCGCGCGCTGGTGCGCGAAGGGAAATGGCCGGGAGCGACGCTGCGGGACGGCACCGCCGCTGACGCCCGCGCCGGCTCCTGACGCAAGCGGCCCGGATCGTAATTCAAAAATACTGAATAACTGTTTCGCAAACTGGTCGGCTTTCTCGTTCCCTTGGCCCGTATAGTTCACCCCATCGCAGCACAACACCGAAGCAAGGCGCGCCGCGAAGGATTCAACGAATTTCACCAAATCTCACCAAAGGAACCATCATGTCGAACCCGAAGCTCGAAGTCCTGACCCCGGAAAACAGCCAGCTGATCATCATCGACCACCAGCCGCAGATGGCCTTCGGCGTGCAGTCGATGGACCGCCAGCTGATGAAGAACAACGTGGTGGGCCTGGCCAAGGCTGCGAAGATCTTCGAGATTCCGACCGTCATCACCACGGTCGAGAGCGAATCGTTCTCGGGCTACACCTATCCCGAACTGCTCGATGTGTTTCCGAACCAGAAGACGCTCGAGCGGACCTCGATGAACTCGTGGGACGACCAGAAGGTGCGCGACGAACTGAAGGCCAACGGCCGCCGCAAGGTGGTGGTGGCGGGACTGTGGACCGAGGTCTGCAACACCACCTTCGCGCTGAGCGCGATGCTCGAAGGCGACTACGAGATCTACATGGTGGCGGACGCATCGGGCGGCACCTCGAAGGAAGCGCACGACTACGCGATGCAGCGGATGATCCAGGCCGGCGTGGTGCCGGTGACCTGGCAGCAGGTCGCACTGGAATGGCAGCGCGACTGGGCGCGCCGCGGCACCTACGACGCCGTGATCGGCCTGGCGCAGCAACATTCGGGCGCCTACGGCATGGGCATCGACTACGCCTACACGATGGTCCACAAGGCCGCGCAGCGCACCGCCACGCCGCACGAGTCGATCGCCCCGGTAGCGGCGAACTGAACCACTGACGACTGCACAACTGTACGAACGCGACGTCGCGCCAGGGCCAGAACAGCCGGAACAACTAGAACAGCCCCAACTGCCGGCTGACCACGTTGTCGAAGGCGTCGCCGACGAAGGGCAGGATCGCGTCGGCGACCGGCTGCAGCTGCCGGGTCAGATAGTGGTCGTAGTCGATCGGGGCCCGCCGCACTTCCAGCGGTTCCGGCCCCGCGATCGTCATCACGTACTGGATCCACGCGCCCTGCCGGTATTGCAGCGGCCGGCCCCGCTCGCGGTTGAAGTCGTCGGCGAGGCGCGCCGCGCGCACATGCGGCGGCACGTTGCGCTGGTAGTCGTCCAGCTGCCGGCGCAGGCGCTTGCGATAGACCAGCAGCGCATCGAGCTCGCCGCTCAGCAGCTTCGCGACGTAATCGCGCACATAGTCGGCATACGGCTCGCCCTGGAAGATGCGCCGATACAACTCCTGCTGGAACGCCTGCGCCAGCGGCGACCAGTCGGTGCGCACCGCCTCCAGGCCCTTGAACACCATCTGCTCGCTGCCGTCCGCGCCGCGCACCAGCCCTGCATAGCGCTTCTTGCTGCCGTCCTCGGCGCCGCGCACGGTCGGCATCAGGAAGCGCCGGTAGTGGGTCTCGTACTGGATCTCCAGCGCGCTGTCGAGGCCGTATGCCGCGCGCAGGTGCTCGCGCCACCAGCCGTTGATGTGCGCGACCAGCTCGCGGCCGATGCGGTCCGCCTCATCGTCGGCGTGGCGGTGGCCGAGCGCGACGAAGGTCGAATCGGTATCGCCGTAGATCACGGTATAGCCGCGTTCCTCGACCAGCTCGCGCGTCCTGCGCATGATCTCGTGGCCGCGCATCGTGATCGACGAGGCCAGCCGCGCATCGAAGAAGCGGCAGCCGGTCGAGCCGAGCACGCCGTAGAACGCGTTCATGATGATCTTCAGTGCCTGCGACAGCGGCTTGTTGCCGTCGCGCTTGGCGGCATCGCGTCCCTGCCAGATCTCGGCGACGATGGCCGGCAGCGCGTGGCTGACGCGCGAGAAGCGCGCGCCGCGAAAGCCCGGCACCGTGGCGGCCGGGTCGTCGCTGTGCATGCCCTCGACCAGCCCGACCGGATCGATCAGGAAGGTACGGATGATCGACGGATACAGGCTCTTGTAGTCGAGCACCAGCACCGAGTCGTACAGCCCGGGGCGCGAGTCCATCACGAAGCCGCCGGGACTGGCCTGCTCCGGCTGGTCGCCCAGGTTCGGCGCGACATAGCCGAGCCGATGCATGCGCGGCAGATACAGATGCGTGAAGGCGGCCACCGAGCCGCCGCTGCGATCGGCCTCCAGGCCCGTGACCGTGGCGCGGTCCAGCAGGAACTGCAGCAGCTCGGCCTTGTGGAAGATGCGCGTGACCAGCTCGCAGTCCTTCAGGTTGTAGCGGGCCAGCGCGGCCTTGTCGGTCGCGAACATGCGGTCGATCGCGTCCATGCGGTCGTACGGATCGTCGATGTCCTTGCCCTCGCCCAGCAGCGAACGCGCGACGAACTCCAGGCTGAACGAGGCGAAGCTCCAGGTCGCCGAGCGCATCGCCTCGATGCCGTCGATGATCAGCCGGCCCGGCAGCGCGGCGAAGTAATGGTGTTCGCGCGTGCCGTGCTGCCGCCATTCGAGCGGCGCGCCGCCGCGGCCCAGGCGCAGCGGCACCTTCCACTGCTCGGCATGCTGCCGCAGCACGCGCAGGTCGAACTGGACCAGGTTCCAGCCGATGATCGCGTCAGGGTCATGGCGGTCGAACCAGGCGATCAGCCGGTGCAGCATGTCGGCGGGGCTGTCGCAGTATGCGAGGTGGAAATCGACGCGGGGGTCGAGGCGGGGATCTTGCGTGCCGGCATCGCTGCCGGTCGGCGGGCCAAGCATCAGCACCGTGCGGTCGCCGCAGCCTTCCAGCGCGATCGAATAGAGATCGCCCTGCATGCTGGTCTCGATATCGAGCGACACGCAGCGCAGCCGCGGGCGGTAGCTGGCGGCGGGCTTGATCTGCACGTCGACCAGCGCGCCGTCGGCGTCGGCCCGCCCGGAAAACTGCACCGGCGCGGTGATGAAGCGCTCCATCAGATAGCGCTCCGGCGGACGGATGTCGGCCTCGTAGACGTCGATGCCGCCCTGCCGCAGCGTCTTCTCGATGCGAAGCAGCTGCCGGTAGTGGCGGCAATAGACGCCGGCGACCGCGCGCAGCCTGAAGTCCCGCAACGCCAGGGTCTTCACTTCGGCCTGCGGCTCGCCGCCGAGCAGCGCCTCGACGCGCGGGCGCTGCTCCTCGGGAACAAAGGCGACGCACGGCTGCGGCGGCAAACGCAGGCGCCGCGGACCGTCATCGGTGGCCAGCCAGATTTCGATCTCGGTGCCGGCCGGCGTGTCGTGCCAATGGCGGGTCAGGATGAAGCCGTGCTGCGGCGGGACCACGGTGGGGTGTCGGGGAAGGGTCGGAATCTGGACGTCGCCGGCGCATGCGGCCGGGGATCGGCGGCGAGTCTAACATGGGGCTTCGTCGGCCGAGGGAGGCTGACCTGCCGCTCGCCTGCCGCTCGCCTGCCGCTTACCTGCCGACCATCGCGGCCAGCGTCAGGTGCGCCACCACGTGGGCAAAGATCGCCGCCTCGAGACCGTAGCGCCAGAACAGGAAGCCCGCGATCACACCGAAGGCCGCGTTGGCCGCGGTCAGATGCAGCACCACCGGCCACGTCAGCGCTCCGGCCAGCCCTGCCGCAGCGGGCAGATGCGCGAGGCCGAACACCACCGCGCCGAGCGCGATCGCGATCCAGGCCAGCCCCGCGCCGGGGTTGGCGGCACCGCGTCGGAATACGCGCCACAGCGCCCACACCAGCAGGCTCATCAGCCCCCATCGGACCAGGACTTCCTCGGTCACGCCGCCGTACAGCAGCCGCACGGCCAGCGGCATCGTCGCGCCGTGAATCGGCGCCGCCGCTTGCGGCGCGGTCGCGATCAAACCCCACAGCAATACGCCGGCAAGCAGGCCTCCTATCAAGCCCGGCAAGCACTGCGGACGCAACGCGCCCCACGGCGCCCGGCCCGCCGCGAGCTCGGCCATGGCCGGCGCCCGCAGCCCGGCCTTGCCGGCGAGCCGGGCACCGGCGAAGGCCGCCAGCGCGACCAACAGCGCGCTCTGCACGCCGCTGGCCAGGCTCACCATCCACATCGGCACGGGAAGGGCCTGGTGCTGCAGCAGCACCGGCACGCCCAGCCAGGCCATGACGATCACGCCTGGAAGGCCGGCACACCAGGTCAGGAGAAAGAGGCGGCGGTTCAGGGTTCGCTGAGCGGTCCGCTCGGGGGTTCGCTTCGTGTCGATCGCTTGGGTCTGCATCATGGCTCGCGGATGGGCTCGTATTCGTAGGCGCCGAGGATGTAGTCGTTGAAGTATCCGCCCTTGGAGTCGGCGTCCATGAAATCGCGGTACACGCTGGCCGGGACGTCGAGATAGTGGTAGAGCTTGCCGCTGACGAACTCGATGCCAAGTACGCGCTTGCGGTAGTCGTAGCCGATGGCGGCCACGACGGACGATTCGACGGGATCGAGGTGCATGGCTGTCGTTCTCATCCGGTGCCGAAGGCAGTGCTCAAGCCAGTGCTCAGGCCAGTGCCGAAGCCAATGACGGAGCCAATGACGGAGCCGATGCCGGAGCACCAACAAAAAGGGGTTACGTTTGCACGTAACCCCTTTTTACTACAGTGGTGGGCCTCCCGTGAGTCGAACACGGCACCAATGGATTATGAGTCCACTGCTCTAACCAGGCATGAGCTAGAGGCCCCGAAACCGATTCGAACCGCCGCTCTACTTCGGAAACATGCGGCGGTCAATCCAGTTCTATCAGCTGCCTTCCAGGAAGCTCTTCAGCTTGTCGGAGCGGCTCGGGTGGCGCAGCTTGCGCAGTGCCTTGGCCTCGATCTGGCGGATCCGTTCACGGGTGACATCGAACTGCTTGCCGACCTCTTCCAGCGTATGGTCGGTGCTCATTTCGATGCCGAAGCGCATGCGCAGCACCTTGGCTTCGCGCGGCGTCAGCGAGTCGAGCACGTCCTTGACCACGTCGCGCATCGAGCCGTGCAGCGCGGCCTCGGCGGGCGCCAGCGTGTTGGTGTCCTCGATGAAGTCGCCCAGATGGGAATCGTCGTCGTCGCCGATCGGCGTTTCCATCGAGATCGGCTCCTTGGCGATCTTCATGATCTTGCGGATCTTGTCCTCGGGCATCTCCATCTTCTCGGCCAGCGTCGCCGGATCCGGCTCGTTGCCGGTTTCCTGCAGGATCTGGCGCGAGATGCGGTTCATCTTGTTGATCGTCTCGATCATGTGCACCGGGATACGGATGGTGCGCGCCTGATCGGCGATCGAACGCGTGATGGCCTGACGGATCCACCAGGTCGCGTAAGTCGAGAACTTGTAGCCGCGGCGATATTCGAACTTGTCCACCGCCTTCATCAGGCCGATGTTGCCTTCCTGGATCAGGTCGAGGAACTGCAGACCGCGGTTGGTGTACTTCTTGGCGATCGAGATCACCAGACGCAGGTTGGCCTCGGTCATCTCGCGCTTGGCCTCGCGGGCGCGCTTCTCGCCCTCGGACATCTTGCGGTTGACTTCCTTCAGTTCCTTCAGCGGCAGCACCACGCGCGCCTGCAGGTCGATCAGCTTCTGCTGCAGCTCGTGCACGGCCGGCACGTTGCGCTCGACGATCGGGCTGTACGGCTTGTTGTCGGCGACGACCGTGTGGATCCAGTCCAGGTTGGTCTCGTTGCCCGGGAAGCGGGCCACGAAGTCGGCGCGCGGCATGCCGCACTTGTCGACCACGATGTTCAGGATCGCGCGTTCGAGCTTGCGCACTTCGTCGACCTGGCCGCGCAGCGTGTCGCACAGGCGCTCGACGTTGCGGGCGGTGAAGCGGATGCCCATCAGTTCGTTCTGGATCGCTTCCTGCGCCTTGATGTAAGGCTTGGACTTGTAGCCTTCCTTCTCGAAGGCGCGGCGCATCTTGTCGAACTGGTCGGCGATCACGCGGAATTTCTCCAGCGCGGCGACCTTGAGCTCTTCCAGCTGGCGTGCCGAGGCACCGCCGCCGGCGGCGTCGTCGTCCTCGTCCTCGTCGGCTTCCTCGTCGTCCGATTCCAGTTCCTCGTCGTCCGAGGCAGCGGCGGCCGCCGGCGTCACGCCGACTTCCTCGACCGCTTCCTCGGCATTCGGATCGATCAGGCCGTCGACGAACTCGTCGATCTTGATCTCGTCATTGGCGACGCGCTCGGCGTGCGCCAGGATCTCGGAGATCGTGACCGGGCAGGCCGAGATCGCCATCACCATGTCCTTCAGGCCGGCCTCGATCCGCTTGGCGATCTCGATCTCGCCTTCGCGGGTCAGCAGCTCGACGGTACCCATCTCGCGCATGTACATGCGGACCGGGTCGGTGGTGCGGCCGAATTCGGAGTCGACCGTCGACAGCGCGGCTTCGGCCTCTTCCTCGGCCTCTTCCTCGCTGGTGGCCGACGGGGCATTGTCGTTGAGCAGCAGCGTCTCGGCGTCGGGCGCCTGCTCGTAGACGGCGATGCCGATGTCGTTGAGCGTCGCGACCAGCGTGTCGATCGTTTCCGAATCGACCATGTCGTCCGGCAGGTGATCGTTGATCTCGGCGTAGGTCAGGTAGCCGCGCGACTTGCCCAGCTTGATCAGCGCCTTGAGCTTCTGGCGGCGCGCCTCGAGCTCTTCCTCGGTGCCCTGCTGGGCCGAGGCGAACTCCTTGAGCAGCGCCTTTTCCTTGGCCTTGCGGTCCTTGGCCTTCTGCTTCTCGGTCTTCGGAGCGGCCGCCGGCGCGGCGGCACGCGTGTCGTCTTCGTAAAGCTCGTCGTTCACGTCGTCAGTATGGCTGTCGTCTTGCAGCATCTCGGCCTTGGGCTTGCGGCCGCGCTTCTTCGGCTCCGGCGCGGCGGCCGCAGCGGGACGCTGGGATGCTACGGGTGCGGTGGTGGCGGCGCGCGCCTTGGACGCCGCCGCGGTGGCGCCGGACTTGGCGCTGGCGGTCTTGGCGCCGGCGGCTGCCGTTCGCTTGCTCTCGACTTCGGTGTTCTGCTGTTTCGCCACGGGGATACTCTTGCCTTTAACAGGTTCGGATGCGGCACGTTTGCCGCCCGCTGTTGCCGTATGCGCGCTTGCGCTCGCGCTTGCATTGGCGTTCTTGCCGCTCTCGCGTGCCGAAGTCGAGGGCTGTTTCTCGGATGCGCGGGTTCTGGTGGGTGTCGTCGTTGCGGCCGCCTTGGCGGGACGCGCGGACTTGGCTGGCGCAGACCTGGCTTGCGTCGCAGATCGCGCGGCGGGCTTTTCCGCCGCGGTCGCTTGTATCGACGCCTTGCCGCTCCCCGCTCGGGGAGCCTTAGTGGAAACCTTTTCGGTTGCTTTGGCCTTTGCCATTGGCACGCTCACTTTCACCAGAACTGGAGAGAAAGATTTCGCAATCCAAACCGGCTATTGTAGCACGTCGCCACTAGCCGGCCTTCCCGACAGGTGAGGTTTTCACCTGAAAAATCAAGGCTTAAGCCCAAAACCGACGGACTTTGCCTTGTTTATGCTGTCCTTCTGCCACCTGGCCGCGTACCTGTTTCCGGTATGGCGGCCGAATTCCGTTTTTCAACCAAGCCGCTTGCGCCGGTGGATCTCCGCGATCAGCCAGCGCATGCGCGTCTTGCCCGCCTCGTCCGCCGTGCCGTTCTCGACCGCCGACTGCAACTGCGCCAACTCGCGCTGCAGCGGCTCGACCAGCAGCTTGGCGATCGCCGCGTCGAACTCCAGCGTCGCCGGCTCCTCGTCGATGTCCTCGCGCAGCACCCCGGCGCGCACATTGGCATAGACGTCGGCGAACGGCGACTGCGCCAGCTGCTCGCTGAAGGCGGCGAAATTGATTTCGCCGTGCAAGGCGTCGCAGCTGGCGACCAGATGGGCCAGCACCTCGGATCCGCCGGCCTCGGCATCGAGCAGCAGCGCGCGCGCATCGTCGTCGAGCCGCGCCGACAGCGCCGGATAGCGCATCAGCAGCTGCAGCACGCGCTGTTCCAGCCCCGCCGGCGCCTGCCGACGTGCCCGCGCGCGCGGCTGCGCGAAGCGGCCGACGCGCGCGGCATCGCTGCCCAGCCCACACACCACCTCGATCTCGGCCGGGGTGGTGCCGGTGGCCTCGGCCAGCTCGCGCACGATCTGCAGGCGCAGGCCGCCGGGCGGCATCGCCTTGAGCAACGGCTTGGCCTCGTACTGCGCACGCGCACGGCCCTCGGGCTGCCGCAGGTCCTGCTCCTCGGTCACGCATTGCAGCAGGAAGCGCGACAGCGGCATCGCATCGCGCACCTGCGCGGCGAAGGCCTCGGTGCCTTCCTCGCGGACGTAGCTGTCGGGGTCGTGCTCGGCGGGCAGGAACAGGAAGCGGATGGTCTTGTTGTCGGCGACATAGGGCAGGCACGCCTCCAGCGCGCGGCGGGCGGCACGGCGCCCGGCGGCATCGCCGTCGAACGAGAACACCACCGCGTCGGTCTGGCGCAGCAGCTTCTGCACGTGTACGGGCGTGCAGGCGGTGCCCAGCGTGGCGACCGCGTTGGCAAATCCCAGTTGCGCCAGCGCCACCACGTCCATATAGCCTTCGACCACCAGCACATAGCCGGTTTCCCGGATCGCATGCCGCGCCTCGAACAGGCCGTACAGCTCGGCGCCCTTGCTGAACAGCGGCGTTTCGGGCGAATTCAGATACTTCGGCTCGCCCTGCCCCATGACGCGGCCGCCGAAGCCGATCACCTGCCCCTTGGTATTGCGGATCGGGAACATGATGCGGTCGCGAAAGCGGTCGTAGCGGCGCGGCTTGCCGTCGGCGTCGCGCTTCTCACTCTCGATCAGCAGGCCGGCCTCGATCAGCGGCCCGGCGATGGCATCGTCGCGATAGCTGCCGAACACCGGCTCCAGACCCTGCCAGTCGTCCGGGGCGTAGCCCAGGCCGAACTGCGCCGCAATCTCGCCGGTCAGGCCGCGGCCCTTCAGGTACTGGATCGCCGCCGGCGCCCCGCGCAACTGGCGGCGATAGAACTCGCTGGCCCGCGTCATCGCGTCGGACAGCGCCAGCGACTTCGCCTGCTGCTCGGCACGCTGGGCCGGCGGCAGCCGGTCGCGCTCCTCCGGGACGGTCAGGCCCACCGACTGCGCCAGTTCGCGCACCGCATCGGGATAGCTCTGCCCGGAATACTCCATCAGGAAGCCGATGGCCGACCCATGCGCGCCGCAGCCGAAGCAATGGTAGAACTGCTTGGCCGGCGACACTGTGAACGATGGTGACTTCTCGTTATGGAAGGGGCACAGCCCCATGAAGTTCGCGCCGCCCTTCTTCAGCTGGACATACTTGCCCACCACATCGACGATATCGACGCGGTTCAGCAGGTCCTGAATGAAGGATTGCGGAATCACCCGGTTGGCCGTCCTGACGACGCGGCCGTCGCGAACTTCGGGCGGCCTTGTAGAAATGCAAGCCGGGCGGTGTCTCACCCGGCGAAGAGTGAAATTATTGTAGTGCGTCGATCGCAGCTTGCCAGAAATTTGTGACTATATTGCCACTATGCTGGGCTGCGGCATTGCGATCGCGCCGGCGCTGCGCGCTATTTGCCTGTCAAGGCGGCCTTGACCTGGGCCGACACGGCACTCATATCGGCACGGCCCGCCAGCCGGCCCTTCAACAGGGCCATGACCTTGCCCATGTCCTGCGGACCCGCGGCGCCGCTCTCCGCCACCGCGTTGGCGACTTCGGCCGCCACTTCGGCGTCGGACAGCGCAGCCGGCATGTAGACCTGCAGCACCTCCAGCTCGGCGCTCTCCTTGTCGACCAGGTCGGTGCGGCCAGCCTGCTGGAACTGCGAGATCGAATCCTTGCGCTGCTTGATCAGCTTCTCGACCACCGCCAGCACGGCAGCGTCGTCCAGTTCCGTCCGCTCGTCGACTTCACGCTGCTTGATCGCCGCCAGCAGCAGCCGGATCGTGCCGAGCCGCTCCGACTCGCGCGCCCGCATGGCGGCCTTCATGTCATCGGTGATTCGTTGCTTGAGGGACATGGCAATCTTTCCAGGTGAACTCGTCAGCACAAAACGGCAACGAGCGAGGGCGAACAGGGAGGCGGAGCACCAACACAAAAACCCGCCGGAGCAAGGCCCACAGCGGGTCTGGATGCTGACGCGGAAAGGCGATCAGCCGATCGAGTGGTCGATCAGTACAGCTTCTTCGGCAGCATCTGGCTGCGAATGCGCTTGTAGTGGCGCTTCACCGCCGCCGCCTTCTTGCGCTTCCGCTCTGCCGTCGGCTTTTCATAAAACTCGCGCGCCCGCAGTTCAGTAATCAAACCGTTCTTTTCGATGGTGCGCTTGAAGCGACGCATCGCAACTTCAAACGGCTCGTTTTCTTTGAGGCGAATCGTGGTCATGTGCCAAAAAAAGGAGTTAGCGGTTTTACGAAGACTTGGAGTCTAGCACGAAATTCGTCAAGCGTGCCGGTTTACTTCTCCGGTTTACCACCGAGAACCGGCCGCGTCCCGGAAGCCTCGGCGTCGCTCCGGGCGTTCTGCGCGACCGCCTTTCCCGCGGCCACGCCGGACGCCCAGGCCCACTGGAAATTGTAGCCACCGAGCCACCCGGTGACATCGACGACCTCGCCGATGAAGTACAGGTTCGGCACCGAGCGCGCCATCATCGTGCTGGACGACAGCGCGCGCGTATCGACGCCGCCGCGCGTGACCTCGGCCTTGCGATAGCCCTCGGTACCGGAGGGCACCAGCTGCCAGCGGTTCAGCGCCTCGCCCAGCTTGCGCAGCGCCTTGTCCGGCAGATCGTGCGGCAACTTCGCCGCATCGAGTCCGGCGGCGCGGCACCAGGCGTCGGCGAGCCGCGCCGGCATGCGCGCGGCCAGCAGATTGCCCAGATGCTTGCGGGTGCCATTCTTGGCCTCGAGCAGCCACGCCGCCGCATCCTCGCCCTCGAACAGATCGATCGTGATCGGCGTGCCGGGACGCCAATAGCTCGAGATCTGCAGCACCGCCGGGCCGGACAGCCCGCGGTGCGTCCACAGCAGGTCCTCGCGAAAGGCGCCGGCCTCCTTGCCCTTGCCGGTCGCGATATCGACCTCCCTGGACAACCCGGCCAGCGGTGCAAAGGGCTGCCAGGCAGCGCCATCGAAAGTCAGCGGCACCAGCGCGGGCCGAGTTTCGACCACCGGCAGGCCGAACTGGCGGGCGATCCGGTAGCCGAAATCGGTGGCGCCGATCTTCGGGATCGACAGCCCGCCGGTCGCGACGACCAGGGCGCCCGCCCGCACCGGGCCGTCGGGCGTCAGCAACAAGAAATCGTCCCCTTCGCGCCGGACCTCGGCAACGGTGCAGCCGGTGCGCCAGTGCACCTGGCCCGCGCCACACTCGGCACGCAGCATCTCGATGACCTGCTCGGCGCTGTCGTTGCAGAACAGTTGGCCGCGATGCTTTTCGTGCCAGTCGATCTGATGGCGCCGCATCAGCGCAAGGAAGTCCTGGGGCGTATAGCGCGCCAGCGCCGAGCGGCAAAAATGCGGGTTGTCGGACAGGTAATTGGCCGGACCGGCGTGCAGATTGGTGAAATTGCAGCGCCCGCCGCCGGAGATGCGGATCTTCTCGGCGAGCCGCGTGGCATGGTCGATCAGCACCACGCGGGCGCCCTGCTGGCCCGCCACCGCGGCACACATCATGCCCGCCGCCCCGGCGCCGAGCACGGCGACGTCGTAACGTCCGGCCCCGGACGATGACGACGACGGCGACGGCCGGCGCGATAATGGGTGCGCCGCGGGCTGCGCTGCTGAGTGCGACTCTGACATGACGATCCTGCTGAAGAATCGGCGATTGTAGCGAAAAGCGCGCCGCGGCCCGCTGTGCTACCCTCGCAGGCTTTGCGCCGCAGCCGCTTGCGCTGGACTTCGGCGCCGCTTCCATCCCGCTCCACACCATGCTCGTTCTCGGCATCGAATCCTCCTGTGACGAAACCGGCCTGGCCCTCTACGACACCGAGGCCGGCCTGCTCGCGCACGCGCTGCACTCGCAGATTGCGATGCATCGCGACTACGGCGGCGTGGTGCCGGAGCTCGCGTCGCGCGACCATATCCGCCGCGTGCTGCCGTTGCTGCAGCAGGTGCTGGACGAAGCCGGACGCCAGCGCGGCGATATCGACGCGATCGCCTTCACGCAGGGCCCGGGACTGGCCGGCGCGCTGCTGGTCGGCGCCTCGGTAGCCAACGCGCTGGGATTCGCCCTCGATGTGCCGATGCTCGGCGTCCACCATCTGGAGGGCCATCTGCTGTCGCCGCTGCTGACGCCGAATCCGCCCGCCTTCCCCTTCGTTGCGCTGCTGGTATCGGGCGGCCACACGCAGCTGATGGAAGTGCGCGGCATCGGCGACTACGCGCTGCTCGGCGAGACGCTGGACGACGCGGCGGGCGAGGCCTTCGACAAGACCGCCAAGCTGCTCGGCCTGGGCTATCCGGGCGGGCCGGAAGTGTCGCGGCTGGCCGAGTTCGGCCTGCCGGGCGCGTACGAGCTGCCCCGGCCGATGCTGCATTCGGGCAATCTGGATTTCTCGTTCGCCGGCCTGAAGACCGCCGTGCTGACGCAGGCGCGCAAGCTGGGCAATATCTGCGAGCAGGACCGCGCCAACCTCGCGCGCGCCTTCGTCGACGCGATCGTCGACGTGCTCGCGGCCAAGTCGATGGCGGCGCTGAAGGCGACCGGCCACAAGCGGCTGGTGGTCGCCGGCGGCGTCGGCGCCAACCGGCAACTGCGCGAGCGGCTCGACGAACTGGCGGCCAGGCGCCGCGCGCAGGTCTTCTATCCGGACCTGGCGTTCTGCACCGACAACGGTGCGATGATCGCCTTTGCCGGCGCGATGCGGCTGCAGGCCGCGCCGCAACTGGCGCAGCGCGAGTACGGCTACGGCGTCACGCCGCGCTGGGACCTGGCCGATCTGCGGCTGCCGGCGGCACATTGATCCGCGCGCTGGGCACCTGACTACGCGGGACAAAAAAAACGCCACCCATCGGGTGGCGTCGTCGTTCCCGCGCATGCGGTCGTTTGAAATCCCGGGTCCCCGCGTGCGCGGGGACGACAGGTTCGGCAACTAGCTCAGCCGCTTGTCGCGCTCGATCACCGCATACGCGCTGTGGTTGTGGATCGACTCGAAGTTCTCCGCCTCGAGCACGTAGGCCACGATGCGCTCGTCGGCATTGAGCCGCATCGCGATATCGCGCACCAGGTCCTCGACGAACTTCGGGTTCTCGTAGGCGCGCTCCGTCACGTATTTCTCGTCCGGACGCTTGAGCAAACCCCACAGCTCGCACGAAGCCTCTTCCTCGGCCATCCGCACCAGCGTCTCCACCGGCAGATCGGCGGCCAGCTCGACGCACATCGTGATGTGCGAGCGCTGATTGTGCGCGCCGTACTGCGAGATCTTCTTCGAGCACGGGCACAGGCTGGTGACCGGCACCAGCGCCTTCAGCCAGACCTTGGTGACGCCATCGCGCGCTTCGCCGATCAGCGTGACTTCGTAGTCCATCAGCGAAGCGACGCCGGACACCGGCGCGATCTTGTTGATGAAATACGGGAACGTGACCTCGATGCGGCCGGCCTGCGCTTCGAGCCGCTGCAGCATCTTGCCCACCAACGCGCGGAACGCGGCCAGGTCCAGCGGCTCGCGCTCGTCCTCGAGCAACGCGACGAAACGCGACATGTGGGTGCCCTTCTGGTCGGCGGGCAGATGCACGTCGAGATTGAAGGTGCCGACGGTCGGATGCACGCCGCCGGGAGTACGCATCGTGAGCGGATAGCGCACGCCGCGCACGCCCACGCGCTGGATCGGGATCTGGCGCGTGTCCAGGCTCGATTGCACATCGGGCATCACGAAGGCCGGATTGATGTCATTCATGACGGATTTCCTCGGTTTCCTTTACGGTCGCGGCATCTTCGCAGTCACCTTGCCGCGCAACGAGTGTGAAACCACGGGCGCGCCGGAAAACACGGCGGCGCCAGCCCGCAGCTGCGAACACGAAAACCAGCGATTCTAAGGGAATTCGGGTGATGCCGCCCGCACCGGGCTTGCAGCCGCCGGTGCGGGGGCGTGCGGACGACCGCTCAGGCGGCCTTGGTCGCCGCCGCGGATGCGGTGGAAGCGGCTGCGGCGGCGGGCGCCGTCAGGCCGAATCGCTCGCGCACCGAGCGTTCGATGCCGGCCGCATCGAGGCCGCATTGCGACAGCAGGAAGGCGGGATCGCCGTGGTCGATGAAGTGGTCGGGCAGACCCAGCTGCAGCACCGGGATCTCGATGCCGGCCGCGGCCAGCGCCTCGAGCACCGCGCTGCCGGCGCCGCCCATCACCACGCCCTCCTCCACCGTGACCAGGTAGTCGTGCTCGCGCGCCAGCGTCTTGACCAGCTCCACGTCGAGCGGCTTGACGAAGCGCATGTTGGCCACCGCGGCGTCGAGCCTGTCGGCCGCCCCCAGCGCGGGATGCAGCATCGAGCCGAAAGCCAGCACGGCGACCCGCTGGCCGGCGCGCGCGCCGCAGCTGCGCCGCATCTCGCCCTTGCCGACCGGCAGCGTCTCCAGCGAGGCCGCCGTGGCCACGCCCGGGCCGGCGCCGCGCGGATAGCGCACCGCGGTCGGGCAGTCCTGCGCGAAGGCCGTGCTCAGCAGCTGGCGGCACTCGTTCTCGTCCGCCGGCGTCATCACCATCATGTTGGGGATGCAGCGCAGGTAGGCAATATCGTAGGCACCCGCGTGCGTCGCGCCATCGGCGCCGACCAGTCCTGCGCGGTCCAGTGCGAACACCACCGGCAGGTTCTGCAGCGCGACGTCGTGGATCAGCTGGTCGTAACCGCGCTGCAGGAACGTCGAGTAGATCGCGACCACGGGCTTCAGGCCCTCGCACGCCATGCCGCCGGCGAAGGTCACCGCATGCTGCTCGGCGATGCCCACGTCGTAGTAGCGGTCCGGGAAACGCTGCTCGAATTCGACCAGCCCCGAGCCTTCGCGCATCGCCGGCGTGATGCCGATCAGCCGCGGATCGGCCGCGGCCTGGTCGCACAGCCATTCGCCGAATACCTGCGTATACGTCTTGCGCGCCGGCTTGGTGGCCGGGCGGATGCCCTCGGCCGGATTGAACTTGCCCGGGCCGTGATAGAGGATCGGATCGGCCTCGGCCAGCTTGTAGCCCTGGCCCTTCTTGGTGACGACATGCAGGAATTGCGGGCCGGCGCCCTCGAGCGCGCGGCGCCGGATGTTCTGCAGCGTCGGCACCAGCGAATCGAGATCGTGGCCGTCGATCGGCCCGATGTAGTTGAAGCCGAACTCCTCGAACAGCGTCGCCGGCACCACCATGCCCTTGGCATGTTCCTCGAAGCGCTTGGCGAATTCGAGCACCGGCGGCGCGACCGACAGCACGCGCTCGATGCCCTTCTTGGTTGCCGCATAGAACTGGCCGCTGAGCAGGCGCGCCAGATGCCGGTTCAGCGCGCCGACCGGCGGCGAGATCGACATGTCGTTGTCGTTCAGCACCACCACCAGCGGCAGGTCCTTGTAGACGCCGGCGTTGTTCATCGCCTCGAACGCCATGCCGGCGGTCATCGCGCCGTCGCCGATCACCGCGATCGACACGCGCTGCTCGCCCAGCGTGCGGGCGCCCAGCGCCATGCCGAGCGCGGCCGAGATCGAGGTCGACGAGTGCGCGGTGCCGAAGGTGTCGTACTCGCTCTCGCTGCGGCGGGGAAAGCCCGAGATGCCGTTCCACTGGCGCAGCGTGTTCATGCGCTCGCGCCGCCCGGTCAGGATCTTGTGCGGATAGCTTTGATGGCCGACGTCCCACACCAGCCGGTCCACCGGCGTGTCGAACACATAGTGCAGCGCGATCGTCAGCTCGACCGTGCCGAGATTCGACGACAGGTGGCCGCCGGTCTGCGAGACCGACTCCAGCACGAAGGCGCGCAGTTCGTCGGCCAGCGTGGTCAGCTGGCGGCGGTCGAGCTTGCGCAGGTCCGCGGGGTCGTCGATGGTATTGAGCAATGCGTAAGTCATGGTATCCGTCCTGCCGCCGGATTCTCCCGTCCGGCTCGTCGTTTTACGGCGATCGGTCGCGCGGCGCGCCGTCAATGCGTGCGCAGCACGATCAGGTCGGCCAGGTCCGCCAGCCTTGCCGCGCGGTCGCCGAATTCGGCCAGCGCCTTGCGGGCGTCGTCGCGCAGCCGGGCGGCCAGCTCGCGGGCCGGTTCCAGGCCCAGCAGCGACACATAGGTCGGCTTGTGCTGCTCGGCGTCCTTGCCGGCGGTCTTGCCCAGTGTGGCGGTATCGGCGGTAACGTCCAGAATATCGTCTACCACCTGGAACGCCAAACCGATCGCGGCGGCGTAGCGGTCCAGCGCCGCCAGTCCTGCCTCGTCGATGCGGCCGCACAGCGCGCCCATGCGGATGCTGGCGCGCAGCAATGCGCCGGTCTTCATCCGATGCATCGTCTCGAGCTGATCCAGCGACATCGGCTGGCCGACATGCTGCAGATCGATGGCCTGGCCGCCGGCCATGCCGGCCGAACCCGAGGCGCGCGCCAGCTCGCCGACCAGCCGCAGCCGCGCCGCGGGCTCGAGCGTATCGGTCTCGGCCAGCACGATGAACGCCTGGGTTTGCAGCGCATCGCCGACCAGCAGCGCGGTGGCCTCGTCATAGGCCTTGTGCACGGTCGGCCGGCCACGGCGCAGGTCGTCGTCGTCCATGCAGGGCATGTCGTCGTGCACCAGCGAATAGGCGTGAATCATCTCGACGGCGCAGGCCGCCGCATCGCAGGCGCTCGGGTCGGCGCCGCCGACCTCGCCGGCCGCATGGACCAGCAGCGGGCGCACCCGCTTGCCGCCGCCCATCGCCGCGTAGCGCATCGCCTCGTGCAGGCGCGCCGGCAGCCGCTCCGCCGCCGGCAACGCGGCCGCCAGCGCCGCCTCGGTACGGGCGGCGCGGTCCTGCATCCACTGCGCGAAGGCGGTCATTCGGTGTCTGCCTGGCTGGCCGGGTCGGCCAGGGGCTTGAGCGCATCGCCCTCCAGCACCTTGACCTGCTGCTCGATGCGTTCGAGCATCTGCTGGCAATACTTGACCAGTTCGGCACCGCGCCGGTAGGCCGCCAGCGATTCCTCGAGCGGCAGCGCCCCGCTTTCCATGCTGGTGACCAGCGCTTCGAGCTCGGCCATGGCGGCCTCGTACGAGGCCGGCGGCGCGCTGGCAGGAAGCTGGTCGCCGTCGCCGGCCGGCACGGTGGTTGTCTTTGGCATATGGGGTTTCGATTCAGAAACCGCGATTTTACGGCAAATCGCCCGGCCCAAGCCCGAACCGATGGAGGGGTCGGCGCGGCGGGGTCGGCACACCGGGCCGCACTCGCTCCGCATGAGGATAAAACGCCACTTTATAGCCGACCAATGTTTGCGGTCGCGCCAAAAAGGCAAAAAAATCAGACCCTTATCCCCCGGCTGGGGTACAATCCCCGGTTCGTCAGCGGAAACCGGGGCACCATGCCCGCGGGCCACGGTCTGACCGTCTTTCCCATATCGATTTCAATTTCGATGGTTGGGTTGTTCACTGCTTTCGCCTGTTTATTAGGGAGTGGGGATAATGTCCAATCTCAGCACCGCGCTGAAGCTTGCGCCGGCTGATACACAGCTGCCCGTCCGTGCGTACTTCGACGAGGCCTTGCATCAACAGGAACTGGATCTGCTGTTCAAGAAGGGCCCCGCCTATGTCGGCCATGAGCTGATGGTGCCCGAAGTCGGCGACTACCATACGCTCGCCGCCGAGGAAGAGGGCCGCATGCTGGTGCGCAACCCGGAGGGCATCGAACTGATGTCCAACGTCTGCCGCCACCGTCAGGCCATCATGCTGAACGGCCGCGGCAACGCCTCCAATATCGTCTGCCCGCTGCACCGCTGGACCTACGATCTGAAGGGCGAGCTGCTCGGCGCCCCGCATTTCGCCCAGCAGCCCTGCCTGCACCTGAAACGTTCGCCGCTGCAGAACTGGAACGGCCTGCTGTTCGAGGGCGAGCGCGACGTGCGCGCCGATCTCGCGCGCCTGGGCGTCTCGCAGGACCTGAACTTCGACGGCTACATGCTGGACCACGTCGAGGTACACGACTGCGACTACAACTGGAAGACCTTCATCGAGGTCTACCTCGAGGACTACCACGTCGTGCCGTTCCACCCGGGCCTGGGCAGCTTCGTGTCCTGCGACGACCTGAAGTGGGAGTTCGGCGAACAGTACAGCGTGCAGACCGTGGGCCTGCACGCCGGCCTGAAGCGGCCCGGCAGCGCGACCTACCAGAAGTGGCACGACGCCGTGCTGCGCTTCAACAACGGCGAGCTGCCCAAGCATGGCGCGATCTGGCTGACCTACTACCCGAACGTGATGGTCGAGTGGTACCCGAACGTGCTGGTCATCTCGACGCTGCACCCGATGGGCCCGCGCAAGACCCGCAACGTCGTGGAGTTCTACTACCCCGAGGAAATCGTGCTGTTCGAGCGCGAGTTCGTCGAGGCCGAGCGGGCCGCCTATATGGAGACCTGCATCGAGGACGACGAGATCGCCGAGCGCATGGACGCCGGCCGGCTGGCGCTGATGAAGCGCGGCGAGAACGAGGTCGGCCCGTACCAGTCGCCGATGGAAGACGGCATGCAGCACTTCCACGAGTGGTATCGGCGCGCGATGGGGTCGGTGGCCTGAACGACCGGCGGGCTGTCCTGACGCCGTGCCTGAATGAAGACGGACCGCCACGGCGGTCCGTTTTTCATTGCGCCGCCCGGGCGCCACCGCTTCGCACGCCGCCTTGCAAGCTGTTGGGCGATGACCGCCCATCGGGCTTTGGTGCATTGCATCAGCACTGCTACAATCGGCTCGCCAAGCGGCTGTCACCTCACTTGCCGCCCGGCACGCTGCCGCGCCCGACTGGCGCGGCGCCGCGGATACCGACTTCCCCGCCGTTCTCGCCTTCCCTCGCCATGCAATCGCTCTGGATGCTGTTCGCCGCCTTCTCGTTCTCGTTGATGGGGGTGGGCGTCAAGCTGGCTTCCGAGATGTACACCACCGGCGAGATCGTGTTCTACCGCAGCCTGATCAGCATGCTGATCATCTGGGCGATCCTCGCCTCCGGCGGCACCTCGGTGCGTACGCCGCATATGACCACACATATCAAGCGCAGCCTGTTCGGCGTGACCGCGCTGATGCTGTGGTTCGCGTCGATCAGCCTGCTGCCGCTGGCCACGGCGATGACGCTGAACTACATGTCGCCGGTCTGGATCGCGCTGATCGTCGGCGCCGGCGCCGCGCTGGCCGGCACCGCGGGCGGCGCGGACCGCAAGCTGATCGGCGCGATCGTGATGTCGTTCGCCGGCGTCATCTGCCTGCTGCAGCCGTCGGTCGGCAAGGATCAGCTGACCGGCGGCCTGGTCGGACTGATCTCGGGCATGTTCACCGCGCTGGCCTATGTCGAGGTCAGGCAGCTGGGCCAGCTGGGCGAGCCCGAGGGCCGCATCGTGTTCTATTTCTCGCTGGTCGGCACGCTGGCCGGAGTGGTCTGGATGATGTTCTCGGGCGTCAGCAGCCATACCTGGCAAGGCGCCGGCCTGCTGCTGGGCATCGGCATCCTGGCCACCCTCGGCCAGACCGCGATGACGCGCGCCTACAAGCGCGGCAACACGCTGCTGACCGCCAATCTGCAATACGCCGGCATCGTGTTCTCGAGCCTGTGGGGCATGATCATCTGGAACGATGCGCTGAACTGGCTGTCGTGGCTGGGCATGGGCCTGATCATCGCCAGCGGCATCGCCACCACGCTGACCCGCGCGCGCGAAAGCACCAGCCAGCCGACGGCGGCGACGCCGGTCAAGTCGGCCGAAGCGGAGGTCCACCCCGAGGTGTAGGCCCCCGGACCCTGGAACTCCCCTCTCCCGCAAGCGGGAAAGGGGGAACACCAGGCCGGCACCAGCGGCACGGCGCGCCGCCAGAACCCGCCCCGCGTCAGCCTCGCTCCGATGGCGGCAGGCGCCACTTTCGGCGATCATCGGGATTCCTCGACGATCCGTCGCCACTAGACAGGTTTTACGATGCCCCAAGCCGTTTGGACCACGCTGATCTCGTGCCCCGACCTGCATGCGCTGCGCCAGGACACGGGCCGGCACAGCGTGCTGATCGATTGCTCCTTCGACCTGGCAGATCCGGCCGCCGGCCGCGCGGCCTACCATCAGAGCCATCTGCCCGGCGCCTTCTACCTGCATCTGGACAACGAGCTGTCGGGCGAGAAGACCGGCCGCAACGGCCGTCATCCGCTGCCCGATCCCGACGCGCTGACCGCGCGCCTGCGCGCGCTCGGCGTCAACGACGACAGCCAGGTGGTGGTCTACGACGCGCAGGGCGGCATGTATGCGGCCCGTGCCTGGTGGCTGCTGCGCTGGATCGGCCACGAAGCGGTGGCCGTGCTCGACGGCGGCAAGCAGGCGTGGATCGCCGCCGGCCTGCCGCTGGAGAGCGGCACCACGCCGGAGCCCGAAGCCCATGCCGGCGGCAACCTGACCCGGCGCCCTTCGCTGGTCGGCACCGTCGACGCGGATACGCTGATGGCCAATCTGCAGTCGCCGTCGCGGCTGGTCGTCGATGCCCGCGCGCCGGATCGCTTCCGCGGTGAGAACGAAACGCTGGACCCGGTCGGCGGCCATATTCCCGGCGCGGTCAACCGCTGCTTCAAGGACAATCTGCAGCCCGACGGCCGCTTCAAGCCTGCCGAGGCGCTGCGCGGCGAATTCGGCGGCGTGCTGGGTGCGACCCCGGCCGAGCGCGCGGTGATGCAGTGCGGCTCCGGTGTCACCGCCTGCCACAACCTGCTGGCGCTGGAAGTCGCGGGACTCTCGGGCGCGGCGCTTTATCCCGGCTCGTGGAGCGAGTGGTGCGCCGATCCGGCGCGGCCGGTCGCGACCGGGGACCGGTAGACCGCAGGCGGCAGGCCGCCGCTGGCGCAATCAGCCGCCCGCGTGGCGCGGCGGCCGGTTCCACTCAATGGTCGGCGTGCGCATGCGCATGGCCGGCCCCGCCATGGCCGGCCTCGCCGTGGCCGTGGTGATCGTGGACGCCGTCGGTCACCCAGACGATCGCCGCGATGCCGGCGGCCACCAGCACCACCTGCACGATCGACTCGCGCCAGCGCGGCTTGCGCTGCATCTGCGGCATCAGGTCGCTGACCGCGATATAGAGGAAGCTGCTGGCGGCGATCACCAGCACATACGGTACCCAGCCGCTCATCTCGTCGAGCAGGAAGTACCCCACCAGACCGCCGGCCACCGCGGCCAGGCTCGACAGCAGATTGAAGGCAAACGCGCGCGCCTTCGAGAATCCGGCGTTGAGCAGCACGATGAAGTCGCCGACTTCCTGCGGGATCTCGTGCGCGGCGATCGCCAGCGCGGTGACGATGCCGATCTTGGGATCGGCCAGGAACGCCGCGGCGATCACGATGCCGTCGGCGAAATTATGGAAGGTGTCGCCGACCAGGATCGTCAGGCCGCTGCGGCCGGCCTCCTCGCGATCATGCCCGTGATGGTGATGATGGCCGTCGCCCTCGTGGTGGTGCGAATGGCGCAGCAGCGAGATCTTCTCCAGCAGGAAGAAGCCGAGCAGGCCCGCCAGCAGCGTGCCGAACAGCGCGCGCGGGTCGGCGCCCGAGGCGAACGCCTCCGGCAGCGAGTGCAGCAAGGCGGTGGCCAGCAGCACGCCGACCGAAAAACTGACCATGCGCTCCACCGCGCGCGACGCCGCGGTCAGCGACAGCAAGGCGGCACCGAGAATGCTGCCCACGCCGGAAATCGTGGTGGCCAGCAGGATCAAGACGAGCGTGGAAAAGATGATGGGCTCCCGGAGGGTTCGCCCCTGCCTGTGTCGTCGCCGGCCACGCGGCCAGGCCGCATCGGTCCGTATAAACGCAACACTGTTGCAAGAGGCGCAAAGCCCGCATTGTACGGAGGTCGGGGAATTTTGCAATGGGCCTGCGGCATGCTGGCAGTTCGTCGCCTCGCTATTGCTGTGCACCCCCCGCTGTGCCGGTCAAGCGCTGGGCCGCTTTCAAGTATTTGATTTGTCGAGTATCGACAGCAGGGCTGTTGCCTGACTCGCCGAAATGGGAGGAAAGGGAGAGGTATAGCTGGTGCCATTGCGCCGCATGTGGGCGTTGACCACGAAAGCGAATTCAGCGTTGGTCATTCCCAGGTCCGCACAGACGCGCTGAATCGCCATATTGCGACCGGCATCGCGAATCCGTACCTCGTGGAATTCCAGCACTGCCTGGACTACCTGGAAAAACCCTTCGTATGCGATGGAAAAGACCGGCATGGGCGCTTCGTCGGCATCCAGTTGCCGGCCGGCAGCCAAATAAGCACGTGCATTGGCCAAATAGGCCTCGAGCGCGCCCGGCGTTCGCGGTTGTTCGGCAAAGCAGTTGAGACGAATCAGATTTTGATATTCATGTGGCCGGGACATCAGGGAGCACCCTCACGATCGAACCGGCGGCAATTCGCGCAACGACGGGGTCCTTGCTCACGAGATCCGCCCATTCGGCAGGAGAGTACGCATTCAGATGTACAGGGCGACCAAGTTCCACCTCGATTTTCAGCATTGCGTCCATTAGCGCCATCATCGGCGCCGTCCCAATCACCATCAGATCGATATCGCTGCGATGGCTGTCCTCTTGCCGCGCTACGGAGCCAAAGAGGAAGGCTTCCGCGATTTCGCCGGCCAATGGCCGCAAGGCAGCCCGTATCGGTTCGACCAGGCCAAACGACTTGCTGCAGATGCTCTGCAGCTCGGGATAGAGCGCAAACGCGGTATTGGCGCGAATGACCCGTTGGTTGCCGCGTCTTGGCTGCTCCGACAGCACGCCGGCATCGATCAGCCGCTGGACGTGGCGCTGGCTGTTGCCGCGCCCTCCTCCGGCATGCTCGATCAGTTCACTGAGTGTGAAAGTGCGTGTCGGCTCGCCGTACACACGTGCCAACACGCGCTGAACCGCGGGTACGAACATGAAATCGGCCAGTCCCACTATATCCCCAATTTAGGTACGATCGTACCCATTATAGGGATTCGCGAGCGAAGCGTCGCGCCGAAGGCGAGATGCCTGGCCTATGCGCTACGCCACCCCATGCTCCTTGAACCAGGCCAGGCACTTCTGCCATCCGTCCTTCGCGTCTGCCTCGCGATAGCTGGGCCGGTAGTCGGCATGGAAGGCGTGGCCGGACTCGGAGTAGACGATGAATTTCGAGGCCTTGGCGGCCGGATTGCTGGCCGCGGCCAGCGCCGTCTTCATCTTGTGGACGGCTTCGAGCGGGATGCCGGTGTCCTTGCCGCCGTACAGGCCAAGCACAGGCGCCTTCAGCTGCGCGGCGATATCGAGCGGATGGCGGGGCTGCAGCGGCGTGGTGTCGCCGCCGAGCCGGCCGTACCAGGCGACGCCCGCCTTCAGCTGCGTGCTGTGCGCGGCGTAGAGCCAGACGATGCGTCCGCCCCAGCAGAAGCCGGTGATGCCGAGCTTGCCGACATTGCCGCCATTGGCGCCGGCCCATGCGACCGCCGCATCGAGGTCGCCCAGCACCTCGCTGTCCGGCGTCTTCGCGATGATCTCGCGTTGCAGTTCCTGGATCGTGCCGAAGCTGGTCGGATCGCCCTGGCGCGCGAACAGCTCCGGCGCGATCGCCAGATAGCCCTGCTTGGCCAGGCGCCGGCAGGTGTCGGCGATGTACTCGTGCACGCCGAAGATCTCGCTGATCACCAGCACCACCGGCAGATCGCGCTTGCCTTGCGGCATCGCGCGGTAGATCGGCATCTTGAAGTCGCCGGACGGGATCGTGACTTCGCCCGCCGTCAGCCCTTCGAAATCGGTCTTGATCGCCTGCGCGGTGACCGGCAGCGCGGCGGCGGCGAAGGCAGAGCCGAGGGCGGTCTTGACGAAGCTGCGCCGGTCGAACGTCTGGCCGGGTACGAGGCTTTCCACTTCGGGCTTGAGCATGCGGGTCTCCTGATGTTGGCGAACGGGCGGACGCTGCGCCAGCGGACGAGCCGGAGCATCAGGAAGGCGATTCTAAGCAAACATGGTGTCCAACGCACGCTGCAGGGCGGCGGCCCGCGGGAGCCGCGCCGTCGACTCGCTGTGCCTTGTCGCGCCTTCTCGCGCCTTGTCGCCCTGCCGCACCCCGCCGCACCTTGGCCACGCGGCGGCGAATCGCTCAGTGCAGCTTCACGCGCGGATGGGTCTTGCTGCGCAGCCAGTGGGCCACCGTATCGAGCGCCATGCGCACGGCGCCATGCAGCGCCATCACATGCATCCGATACAGCGAGGTGTACATCAGCCGCGCCATCAGTCCCTCGATGAACATCGAGCCGCCGATCAGCCCGCCCATCAGATTGCCGACCGCGGTAAAGCGGCCCAGCGACACCAGCGAGCCGAGATCCTTGAACTGGAATTCGGGCAATGGCCGTCCTTCCAGCCGCGCGCGCAGCGCGTCGTACAGGAAGCTGGCCTGCTGGTGCGCGGCCTGCGCGCGCGGCGGCACCGTGGTCTGCTTGGCGGGCCACGGGCAGCTGGCGCAATCGCCGAACGCAAAGATGTCCGGGTCGCCCTCGCTCTGCAGCGTCTGCTTGACGACGATCTGGCCCTGCCGGCTCAACGGCAGGTCGAGCGTCTTCAGCACCGGCGGCGCCGTGATGCCCGCCGCCCAGACCGTCAGCTCGGCGGGGATCCGCTTGCCGCTGGCCGTCAGTACCGCATCGGGCGCGATCTCGGTGACACGCTCGCCGACCAGCATGCGCACGTCCAGCTTGCCCAGCAGCTCGGCGGTTTCCTTCGACACCCGCTCGGAGAGCGCCGGCAGGATGCGCGGGCCGCCCTCGATCAGCGTGATATGGATGTCGCGGCGCGGGTCCAGGCGATGCAGCCCGTAGGCGTTCAGCACCTGCGCGGTATTGCGCAGCTCGGCGGACAGCTCGACGCCGGTCGCGCCGGCGCCGACGATCACGACATCGACGTCGGGGCGTCCATCGCCATCGTCGTCGTCCCGCGCCAGCCCGTTCTGGGCCCGCACGCAGGCGGAAATCAGCCGGCGGCGGAAGCGCTCCGCCTGCTCGACGGTATCGAGCGCGATCGCATGCTCGGCCGCGCCCGGCGTGCCGAAGAAATGCGTGATCGATCCGATGGCCAGCACCAGCGTGTCATACGGAATCTCGCGCGCGGGCAGCAATTCGATGCCGTCCTGATCGACGCAGGCGGCCACCGAGATGGTCTTGCGCGCGCGATCCAGGCCCGTCAGTTCGCCCTGCTGGAACTCGAAATGGTGCCAGAGCGCCTGCGCGGCATATTCGAGCTGGTGGGTGTTCTGATCCATGCTGCCGGCGGCGACCTCGTGCAGCAGCGGCTTCCAGATGTGCGTGGGCGAACGGTCCACCAGCGTGACATGCGCGGCGCCGCGCTTGCCCAGCTTGTCGCCGAGACGCGTTACCAGTTCCAGCCCACCTGCTCCACCGCCGACTACGACAATCCGATGCGCGCTTGTTTGCATGTTCTATCCGTTCTGGATGGTCGGACCGCCGGCTCGCCGGCGGGTACTGCCGCTTGCATTCTTCTGCGTCAGTTTGCTGCAATGCAGCAAACTTGGCAAGACGGGGCCGGGGTGAGGCCCCTTTCGCTCAGTGCGCTTCTTCCCAGTTCGCGCCGACACCGGTCTCGGCGACCAGCGGCACGCGCAGCTCGGCCACGCCGCACATCAGTTCCGGCAGGCGCGTGCGCACCAGCTCCAGTTCGGCGGTCGGCACCTCCAGCACCAGTTCGTCGTGCACCTGCATGATCTGCCGCGTGCCGAGCGACTCGCGTTCGATCCAGTCCTGCACCGCGATCATCGACAGCTTAATCAGATCGGCCGCGGTGCCCTGCATCGGCGCATTGATCGCCGCGCGCTCGGCCGCCTGGCGGCGCGGGCCGTTGCCGCCATTGATGTCCGGCAGCCAGAGCCGGCGGCCGAACACGGTCTCGACATAGCCCTGCTCGCGCGCGGTCTGGCGCGTTTCTTCCATGTAGCGCGCGACGCCGGGATAGCGCATGAAATAGCGGTCGATATAGTGCTTGGCCGCCTCCCGTTCGATGCCCAGATTGCTGGCCAGGCCGAACGCGCTCATGCCGTAGATCAGGCCGAAGTTGATGACCTTGGCATAGCGGCGTTGCTCGCTGCTGACCGCATCGGCCGCCACGCCGAAGATCTCGGCCGCGGTCGCGCGGTGGATGTCGTCGCCGCGCGCAAAGGCGCCGAGCAGGTTCTCGTCGCCCGAGATATGGGCCATGATCCGCAGCTCGATCTGCGAATAGTCGGCCGACACGATCGCATGGTCCGGCGACGCGATGAAGGCCTCGCGAATGCGCCGGCCTTCTTCGGTGCGCACCGGGATGTTCTGCAGGTTCGGCTCGGTCGACGCCAGCCGGCCCGTCACCGCGGTGGCCTGGCCGTAGCTGGTATGCACGCGGCCGGTGGCCGGGTTGACCATGCGCGGCAGCTTGTCGGTGTAGGTCGACTTCAGCTTGGACAGCGCCCGATAGTCGAGCAGCAGCCGCGGCAGCGGATAGTCCTCGGCCAGCTTCTGCAGCACCTCTTCGTCGGTCGACGGTGCGCCGCTGCTGGTCTTCTTGACGACCGGCAGCTGCATCCGCCCGAACAGGATCTCGCCGATCTGCTTGGGCGAGCCCAGATTGAACGGCTGGCCGGCGGCCTCGTAGGCGCGCTGCTCCAGTTCCATCATGCGCTGACCCAATTCGGCGCTCTGCGCGGCCAGGCGCGGCGCATCGATCAGCACGCCATTGCGCTCGATCTTCTGCAGCACCACCGACACCGGCATCTCGATGCGCTCGTAGACGAAGCGCAGGCCGCCTGCCGCCTCCAGCTGCGGGTACATCTTGCGATGCAGGCGCAGCGTCACGTCGGCGTCCTCGGCCGCGTACTCGGTCGCGCGCGCCAGATCGATCTGATCGAAGCACAGCTGGTTGACGCCCTTGCCGCAGACCTCCTCGTAGGTCAGCGTCTTCAGGTTCAGCAGCCGTTCGGCGAGACTGTCCATGCCGTGATTGCGGTGCGAGGCCAGCACGTAGCTCTGCAGCATCGTGTCATGGCGAATGCCCCGCAGCGCGATGCCGTGGTTGGCAAACACATGGACGTCGTACTTCAGATGCTGGCCGACCTTGTAGCGCGCCGGATCTTCCAGCCACGCGCGCAGCCGCGCCAGCACGAGCTCGCGCGGCAGCTGGCCGCGGCCTTCCATGCCGGCGACATCGGGGCCCTGGTGCGCAACCGGGATATAGCAGGCGATGCCGGGCTCGACCGACAGCGAGATGCCGACCAGCTGCGCCTGCATCGGATCGATCGACGTGGTCTCGGTATCGATGCAGGTCAGCTCGGCGCGTTCGATGCGGCGCGCCCATTCCTCGAGCGCCGATTCGGTGACCACGGTCTCGTAGCGGATCTCGGCTGGCGGCGCTTCGGCCGGCGCCGCGTCGCCCGCTGCCGCGCCGGGCCCATCGAACAGGCTGCCCTGGCCCGCACCGTTGCGCGAGGCCGCGGCGGCGGCCTGCGCGCGCGCGTCGGGCAGCTTTTCGCCGGTCAGCTCGCGCAGCCACGTCTTGAAGCCGTAGCGCGAGAAGAACGCAACCAGCTTCTCCTTGTCCTCGCCCATGTCGCGCAGCGCATGGAAATCGGGGATCGGCTCGGACAGGTCGCAGTCGATCTTCACCGTCACCAGCTCGCGCGCACGCGGCAGCCACTCGAGCGTATTGCGCAGGTTCTCGCCGACCACGCCCTTGATCTTGTCCGCGTTGGCGATGATGCCGTCGAGCGTGCCGTATTCGGTCAGCCATTTGACCGCGGTCTTCGGGCCGACCTTGGGCACGCCCGGCACGTTGTCGACCGCATCGCCGATCAGCGACAGATAGTCGACGATGCGCTCGGGCGGCACGCCGAACTTGGCCAGCACGCCGGCAGGATCGAGGATTTCGCCGCTCATCGTATTGACCAGCGTGACGCTGTCGTTCACCAGCTGCGCCAGGTCCTTGTCGCCGGTCGACACCACGGTGCGGATGCCTTCGGCGGTGGCCTGGCAGGCCAGCGAGCCGATCACGTCGTCGGCCTCGACACCATCGACGACGACGATCGGCCAGCCCAGCGCGCGCACTGCCTCGTGGATCGGCTCGATCTGCCTGGCGAGATCGTCGGGCATCGAGGGGCGATGTTCCTTGTATGCGGGGTACAGCGCATCGCGGAAGGTCTTGCCCTTGGCGTCGAACACGCAGGCGCTATACTCTGCCGGGTAATCGTTGCGCAGCTTGCGCAGCATGTTGATCATGCCGTAGATGGCCCCCGTGGGCAGGCCTTCGCCGTTGCGCAGATCCGGCAGCGCGTGATAAGCGCGATACAGATAGCTCGACCCATCGACGAGCAGCAGTGTTTTAGGACTATCCGACATTCCCATGGACTCGAAATTGACTGGTGCCGCGGCAAGCGGTGATTCCACCGCCCCCGACCACGCCAACGGCGTGGCCGGCAGCCGCAGCAACCCCGTGACCGCGGCGGTCCGTGCCAACGAAGGCAAGATCACCACGGCTGCGGATATGGATGTGAACGTTACCGTCGGCCCCGCCGACGATGGCCCGGGCGATACCGCCTCGCCCGCCGATGCACCGGCGTCCGCCAAGGCGGCGCGGTCCAACCCGCGCAAGATGATTCCCAGCCTGCGTGCGCTGGCCGACGAAGACCGCGCGACCGCCAAGAAGGCGCGCGCCTCGTGGCAAATGTTCACGATTATGGCAGAGTTCATCGAGGCGACCGAGTACCTGTCCGAAGTCCGGCCGGCCGTCTCGATCTACGGCAGCGCGCGGCTGCGCGAGGATTCGCCGTACTACCAGCAGACCATCGACATCGCCCGGCTGTTCTCCGACGCGGGCTTCGCCGTGATCTCCGGCGGCGGCCCCGGCATCATGGAGGCGGCCAACAAGGGCGCGCACGCGGGCAAGTCGGCGAGCGTCGGCCTCAATATCGAGCTGCCGCACGAACAGCAGGGCAATCCGTACCAGGACATCGCCATGCGCTTCCGCCATTTCTTCACGCGCAAGGTGACCTTCGTCAAGAACTCGGACGCCTTCATCGTGATGCCGGGCGGCTTCGGCACGCTCGACGAACTGGCCGAGGTGCTGACGCTGGTGCAGACCGGCAAGTCGCGCGCGGTACCGGTGGTGATGGTCGGCAGCCGCTTCTGGAAGGGCCTGCTCGACTGGTTCCGCTTCACGCTGCTGCCGATGGGCCTGATCGCCGAGCACGACCTCGATCTGATGCAGATCGTCGACGAGCCGCACGAGGTGCTGGAAGCCGTCTACGACTACTACGAGCGCCGCGGCGGCGATACGCCGATCCCGCCGAAGGAAGAGATGTTCTACCTGTGAGTGGCGCCGGCGGGCCGCCGCCCGCTCGTTCCGAGTGCCCGAACCGCCTCGCCACGGGCCCGCGGGCGGCAGGAATTGCTAGAATGCAAGCCTGATGCCCGAGTCGCGCCCGGTCCCGCCGCGCGCGGCGCCCATTCGGATGCGCCGGCACGCCGCGCGCATCGCACAGGAGCCCGAGATGACCTCCCATTCCTTTCCGGCCGCCAGCGCGGACGAGCCGGAGCCCCTGCCCGGGGTTGCGCGACGCGGCCTGACGCTGGCCGCGACGGTGCTCGCGCTGATCGCCGCGCCGGCCGCGCTGGCACAGCAGTCCGCACAGCAGGCCGCCGACGACAACGGCGCGCTGACCCAGCAGGAACTGAACGAGATCAACAACCAGCCCATCGCGCCGTCGGCGAAGACCCAGCTCAATCATCCGCGCGAGCCGAGCTTCCAGCTGAACGAGGCCGATGGCACGCAGGTGCGCGAATACCGCGACCGCCGCGGCCAGCAGGTCGATATCGAAGTGAGGTCCGGCGCGGGCACGCAGTACCAGATGAGCCGTCCCGAGGACAGCTCGCCGCGCATCCGCGAACGGGAAGTCAATCGCGTGCCTTCGGTGCGCGTGCTGCAGTTCTGAGCCTGCCGCGGACGGGGCAGCCCCGCCCGCGCGCGCCATCCGACGTTTCACCGCTCCCGGCCCGGGGGTTCGCTTCCGGGCCGCGCCGGACGCCGCTGCCCGCGGCGCCACGGCATGCCGCGGGCCCTGCCCGCCGGCGCCATCCGGCTTTACATCCGGTTCCAACCAGACAAGACAGTATGGCTGTATTCACCACGGTCTCGCACGACGAGATCGCGCAATGGCTGCTCGACTACGACCTCGGTTCGCTGCGCGCGCTGCGCGGCATTCCCTCGGGCATCGAGAACAGCAATTTCTTCGTGACGATGGAGCGGGACGGCCAGACGCGCGACTACGTGCTGACCATCTTCGAGCGCCTGCATTTCGAACAGCTGCCGTATTACCTGCACCTGATGGCGCATCTGGCCGAGCGCGGCATCCGCGTGCCGGCGCCGATGCCGGGCAAGGACGGCGAGATCCTGCGCACGCTCAAGGGCAAGCCCGCCACCATCGTCACGCGGCTGCCGGGCAGCTCGCAGCTGTCGCCGAACGCGCAGCAATGCGCCGAGGTCGGCGACATGCTGGCGCGCATGCACCTGGCAGGCCGGGGCTATCCGCGCCAGCAGCCGAACCTGCGCAGCCTCGCGTGGTGGCGCGAGACCGAGGGCGAGATCCTGCCCTTCCTGGACGACAGCCAGCGCGCGCTGCTGCAGGACGAGCTCGCGTTCCAGAGCGCGTTCTTCGGCGGCGCCGACTATGCCGCACTGCCGGGCGGCCCCTGCCACTGCGACCTGTTCCGCGACAACGTGCTGTTCGAGGATGCCGGCAACGGCCAGTCGAGGCTGGGCGGCTTCTTCGATTTCTACTTCGCCGGCGACGACAAATGGCTGTTCGATCTGGCCGTGACCGTCAACGACTGGTGCATCGACCTGGCCAGCGGCGAACTGGATGCGCCGCGCGCGACGGCGCTGCTGCGGGCTTATCATGCGGTCAGACCGCTGGACGCGGTCGAAGCCGCGCACTGGCAGCACATGCTGCGCGCCGGCGCGCTGCGCTTCTGGGTCTCGCGGCTGTGGGACTACCATCTGCCGCGCGAGGCCGACATGCTGCAGCCGCACGACCCGACCCACTTCGAACGCATCCTGCGCCGGCGCATCGCCGCCACCGCGCTTCCCTGGACCTGACGGGCGCCGCCGCCGGCAGCCCCGCTTGTCGCACCTGATCGCCGCACTGATTCGGACCCGATTCGTCATGCAACTACTGGAAGTCCCCGCCAAGGAAGGCTACGTCTGGTTCCGCCAGGGTCTGTGGCTGTTCCGCAAGAACCCGCTGACCTTCCTGATGCTGCTGTTCATTTATCTGATCGCCGCGCAGATCGCGATCTTCATTCCGCTGATCGGCATCGTCGCGCTGCTGGTGCTGACGCCGGGCCTGTCGGTCGGCATCATGACCGCGTGCCGCGAGGTGATCCAGAACCGCAAGGTGATGCCCACCGTGCTGCTGGCCGGCTTTCGCAGCAACGGCAAGCAGGCCGCGCGCCATCTGCTGATCCTGGGCGGCATCTATGCGGGGCTGGTGTTCGTGCTCAGCCTGATCGCCGGCACGCTGGTCGACATGCGCGCGCTGCTGCCGGTGCTGCTCAAGGAAGAGCCGCCGACCGAGGAGGCGATCCGCCAGCTGTATTACGCGCTGCTGATCGGCGCGGCGCTGTACACGCCGATCGCGATGTTGTTCTGGTTCGCGCCGCTGCTGGCCGCCTGGCACAACGTGCCGCCGGTCAAGGCGCTGTTCTTCAGCTGGACCGCCTGCTGGCGCAACCGCGGAGCCTTCTTCACCTATGCGCTGCTGTTCGCGCTGCTGCTGGTGGCGGTCCCCTTCTTCCTCGAAGCGATCTTCAGCGCCTTCGGCGCCGAAGGCGTGCTTTCCTTCCTGGTCACGCCCTATTCGCTGCTGATGCTGGCGATCCTGTACTGCTCGTTCTACGCGACCTATCGCGGCTGCTTCAACATCGCGCCGCCGAACGGGGACACGCCGGCGGCCTGACACCCTGGGTCGCCTCCCCTCTCCCGCGCGGGAGAGGGGCCGGAAGAAAGGGGGGGCAAGCCCGCGCTCGCCCCCCCTCCACGCTCAATCGATCGCGTCCAGCTTCGCCACCGACAGCGCCAGCCATTTGGCGCCGTGGCGCTTGAACTCGATATTGGCGCGCGCGTCGGCGCCCTCGCCTTCCAGCGCCTTGATCACGCCCTCGCCGAACTTGTTGTGGAAGACCTGCTGGCCGATGCGCCAGCCCGATTCGGCCTGCCGCTTCTGGTCGGCGTAGCCGTTGCCGGTATCCATGCCGCCGGTCGCGCGGCTGCCGGTATAGGGCACGTCCTCGGCCCGCTTGTACCAGTCGCGCCCCCACGCGCTTTCGGATGACTGGCGCCGCTGCGCGCCGTAGCTCTGCGCCGGCGGCGTCAACCACTTCAGCGCGCCCTCGGGCAGCTCGTCGAAGAAGCGCGAACGGATGTGGTAGCGCACCTGCCCATGCAGCACGCGGCTCTGCGCGAACGACAGGTACAGCCGCTCGCGCGCCCGCGTGATCGCCACATACATCAGCCGGCGCTCTTCCTCGAGGCCATCGGCGTCGAGCATGCTGTTCTCGTGCGGGAACAGCCCTTCCTCCAGGCCGGTGATGAACACCACATTGAATTCGAGCCCCTTGGCCGCGTGCACGGTCATCATCTGCACCGCGTCCTGCCCGGCCTGGGCCTGGTTGTCGCCGGCCTCCAGCGACGCGTGGGTCAGGAAGGCGACCAGCGGCGTCATCACCTCGGGCAGCGCCTCGGGGTCCAGCACCTGCTGCTCCTGGTCGCCCTCGGCCAGCGCGGGCAGCGGACGATCGAGGCTCTGCCGGCGGCTGACCGGGATCGCACTGGCCGGCGCGTCGAGGCCGTAGCCCTCCTCGACCACGAAGGCCTGCGCCGCGGTCACCAGTTCGCGCAGGTTCTCGATGCGGTCCTGGCCTTCCTTCTCGGCCTGGTAATGCGTGATCAGCCCGCTGGTATTGATCACGTATTCGACCGTCTCGGCCAGCGTCATCT
The DNA here is from genome assembly GCF_013347325.1 of Cupriavidus gilardii. Taxonomy (NCBI): domain Bacteria; kingdom Pseudomonadati; phylum Pseudomonadota; class Betaproteobacteria; order Burkholderiales; family Burkholderiaceae; genus Cupriavidus; species Cupriavidus gilardii. Next base: position 2,281,163 of record NZ_CP054626.1, read on the forward strand.
GCCGGGTCTCGAAGCGCATCTGGTCGATCAGCCGCACGAACGACGCCAGCTTGCCGCCGGCCGCGCCGTCGACATAGGCGACCGCCTCCGACAGCGCGCAGTTGTACTGCCGCGCGGCGTCCTGCAGCGACTCGATCGAACGCGCGCCGATGCCGCGGGCGGGGAAGTTGACCACGCGGGCGAAGGCGGCGTCGTTGCGCGGATTCTCCAGCAGCTGCAGATAGGCCAGCGCGTGCTTGACCTCGGCCCGTTCGAAGAAGCGCAGCCCGCCATAGACGCGGTACGGAATGCCGGAGGAGAACAGCGCGTGCTCGATCACCCGCGACTGCGCGTTGCTGCGATACAGGATCGCGATTTCCGCGCGGCTGGCCCCCTGCGCGATCTGGTCGCGGATCTCCTCGACCAGCCAGCTGGCCTCCTGCCCGTCGGTGCCGGCCTGGAACACCCGCACCGGCTCGCCGTGGCCCGCGTCGGTGCGCAGGTTCTTGCCGAGCCGGCGCGCGTTGTGGGCAATCAGGTGGTTGGCCGAGTCCAGGATATGGCCGTGCGAGCGGTAGTTCTGCTCCAGCTTGATCAGATGGCGCACGCGGAATTCATGCTCGAAGTCGCGCATGTTGCCGACATTGGCGCCGCGGAACGCGTAGATGCTCTGGTCGTCGTCGCCGACCGCGAACACCGCCGCCGCATTGCCGGTGCCGAAGCCCGCCAGCAGCTTGAGCCACTGGTACTGCAGCACGTTGGTGTCCTGGAACTCGTCGACCAGCACATGGCGGAAGCGGTGCTGATAGTGCTGGCGGATCGCGTCGTTGTAGCGCAGCAGCTCGTAGCAGCGCAGCAGCAGCTCGGCGAAATCGACCACGCCCTCGCGCTGGCACTGCTCGTCGTAGGCCGCATACAGATCGACGAAACGGCGGTTGAAGTCGTCGTTGGCCTCGACGTCGGCCGCGCGCAGGCCCTGCTCCTTCGCGCTGTTGATGAAGTACTGCAGGTTCTTGGCCGGGTACTTCTCGTCGTCTACGTTCAGCGACTTCAGCAGGCGCTTGAGCGCGGACAGCTGGTCCTGGCTGTCGAGGATCGAGAAGGTCTGCGGCAGGCCGGCATCGCGGAAATGCGCGCGCAGCATGCGGTTGCACAGCCCGTGGAAGGTGCCGATCCACATGCCGCGCGTATTGATCGGCAGCATCGACGACAGCCGCGTCTGCATCTCCTTGGCGGCCTTGTTGGTGAAGGTCACCGCGAGGATGCCCGCCGGCGACACCCGGCCGTTCTGGATCAGCCACGCGATCCGCGTGGTCAGCACCCGCGTCTTGCCGCTGCCCGCGCCCGCCAGGATCAGCGCCGGTTCGTCCGGCAGCGTGACGGCGGCAAGTTGTTCGGCGTTCAGATTGGCAAGCAGGTCGGACATCGGGAGGGGCCTTGAGGAATCGGGCCATTATAACGGCGCGCCCCTCTCCGGCCCCCGCCACCGCTGCCCGTCGCGCCGGGCCGCGGCCCTGCCCCGCGCCCTATGGCACCGCCGCGCCGTCGCGCCCGCGCGGCTCGAAGCACGGCGCCAGGCAGGCCTTCAGCAGGCGCCGGGCCTCGGCGTGGATGCGCTCGCGCACGGCCTCGTCCTCGCCCTCGCCCAGATCCATCAGCGCGGTCAGCACCTCGATGGCGCAACGCGCGGTCAGCCGCGCGTCGTCCTCGGCGACCTGCTGGTTCTGCATCAGCCAGCGCGCCAGCAGTTCGGCGACCTCGCGGCTGGTGGCATCGTGGATGCGGCGCAGCTCCGGCGACGACTGCATCGCCCGGCGCAGCGCGATGCTGCCCGGCTGGCGGCTGCGCGCGCTGCGCACCTGGTCGAACACCGCATCGACCACCGCGCGCCAGTCCCCCACCGTCCCCGCCGACGGCAGCACCGACAGCGAATCGGCCGCGCGTTGGCGCATCTGGTGCTCGAACAGCGCGTTGATGACCGACAGCTTGTTCGGAAAGTACTTGTACAGCGTGGCGATATTGATGCCCGCGCGGCTGGCGATCAGATTGGTGGTGATCCGCTCGACGCCGACTTCGTCCAGCAGCGACGCGGTGGTATCGAGAATGCGTTCGAAGGTGACCCGGCCGCGCGCCCGCACCGGAGCCCGGCGCAGGCGCAGCAGCAGCGGCGCCAGGCTGTGGCCGGCGGCGCCTCCCTGATTGTGTTCGTTTTCGTTCTGGCTCATGTCCACGACCCGGCCGTCGGCCGACTGCACCGCCGGGCCCGCCCGCGCCCCGGCAACCCGCCCGGACCGCCATGCGGCGTCCCCTGCCCGAGCCCCCAACGCAGACGATAGGGCCCGCGGCGTGCCGCGACCGTGCTCTAGCGAACGCATCGGCGGTGTCGAAGCGGCGATACTGCGGTTCGTCCTGCGGTGGATATGAGGCGGCGCGCGGCGGGCAGGCGCGCCCCGCATGGGCATTTTGGGCGTCACCGAGCGGGCTCCCCTATAATTTAGGGCTTGTCTCCCTTTGGCCGCGCCCGCCAGGCGCGCACCAGACCGCGAGAGCCGCACCGGCTCGCTCGGCCTTCACGCATCGATCGACATCCCAGCATGACCGCCCAAGACCAGTCCCTAGCCAAGAGCTTCGAACCCGCCGCCATCGAGGCCAAATGGGGCCCCGAGTGGGAAAAACGGGGCATCGCCAAGCCCACCCTCGACCCGGACCGGCCCGATTTCGCCATCCAGCTGCCGCCGCCCAACGTCACCGGCACGCTGCACATGGGACACGCGTTCAACCAGACCATCATGGACGGCCTGGCCCGCCACGCGCGCATGCGGGGCGCCAACACGCTGTGGGTACCCGGCACCGACCACGCCGGCATCGCGACGCAGATCGTGGTCGAGCGCCAGCTCGACGCGCAAGGCGTCTCGCGGCACGACCTCGGCCGCGAGGCCTTCGTGCAGAAGGTGTGGGCCTGGAAAGAGGAATCGGGATCGACCATCACGCGGCAGGTGCGGCGCATGGGCGCGTCGATCGACTGGAGCCGCGAATATTTCACGATGGACCCGAAGATGTCGCGCGTGGTCACCGAGGTCTTCGTCCGGCTGCACGAGCAGGGGCTGATCTACCGGGGCAAGCGGCTGGTCAACTGGGACCCGGTGCTGGGCACCGCCGTATCGGACCTGGAGGTCGAGAGCGTCGAGGAGGAAGGCTCGCTCTGGCATATCCGCTATCCGCTGGTCGAGCCCGACACGCGCACCGGCCTGAACCATCTGACGGTGGCCACCACGCGTCCGGAAACGATGCTGGGCGACGTCGCGCTGATGGTCCATCCCGAGGACGAGCGCTACGCGCACCTGATCGGCAAGATGGCGAAGCTGCCGCTGACCGATCGCGAGATCCCGGTGATCGCCGACGACTACGTCGACCGCGAATTCGGTACCGGCGTGGTCAAGGTCACGCCGGGTCATGACTTCAACGACTATGCGGTCGGCCTGCGCCACAACCTGCCGCAGATCTCGGTGCTGACGCTGGACGCGAAGATCGCCGACAACGCGCCGGCGCAGTACGTGGGCCTGGACCGCTACGAGGCGCGCCGCCGCATCGTCGCCGACCTCGACGCGCAGGGCCTGCTGGTCGAGGTCAAGAAGCACAGGCTGATGACGCCCAGGAGCGAGCGCACCGGCAGCGTGATCGAGCCGATGCTGACCGACCAGTGGTTCGTCGCGATGAGCAAGCCGGCGCCCGAGGGCACCTTCTACCCCGGCCGCTCGATCGCCGAGGTCGCGCTCGATGCCGTGCAGAGCGGCGAGATCCGGCTGATCCCCGAAAACTGGGTCAGTACCTACAACCAGTGGCTGGCCAATATCCAGGACTGGTGCATCTCGCGCCAGCTGTGGTGGGGCCACCAGATCCCGGCCTGGTACGACGAAGCCGGCAACTGCTACGTCGCGCGCACCGAAGAGGAAGCGCGCGCGCAGGCGCGGGCGGCCGGCTTCGAAGGAACGCTGCGCCGCGACGAGGACGTGCTGGACACCTGGTTCTCGTCGGCGCTGGTGCCGTTCTCCTCGCTGGGCTGGCCCGAGCAGACGCCCGAGCTGCAGCACTTCCTGCCGTCGTCGGTGCTGGTCACTGGCTACGACATCATCTTCTTCTGGGTCGCGCGCATGGTCATGATGACCAAGCACTTCACCGGCCAGGTCCCGTTCAAGGACGTGTACGTGCACGGCCTGGTGCGCGACTTCGAAGGCAAGAAGATGAGCAAGTCCGAGGGCAACACGCTCGATCCGGTCGACCTGATCGACGGCATCGAGCTGCCCGAACTGCTGAAGAAGCGCACCACCGGCCTGCGCCGGCCCAAGGATGCGCCGAAGATCGAAGCCAAGACGAAGAAGGAATTCCCCAACGGCATTCCGGCCTTCGGCGCCGACGCGCTGCGCTTCACCTTCGCCTCGCTGGCCACGCTCGGCCGCAACATCAACTTCGACACCGGCCGCTGCGAGGGCTACCGCAACTTCTGCAACAAGCTGTGGAACGCGACCCGCTTCGTGCTGATGAACACCGAGGGGCACGACTGCGGCATGGGGCCGTGCAACCAGGACTGCGGCCCGGACGGCTATCTCGACTTCTCGCAGGCCGACCGCTGGATCGTGTCGCTGCTGCAGCGGGTCGAGGCCGAGGTCGACAAGGGCTTCGCCGAATACCGCTTCGACAATATCGCCAACGCGATCTACAAGTTCGTCTGGGACGAGTATTGCGACTGGTACCTGGAGCTGGCCAAGGTGCAGATCCAGAACGGCACGCCGGCGCAGCAGCGCGCCACGCGCCGCACGCTGCTGCGCGTGCTCGAGACCGTGCTGCGTCTCGCGCATCCGATCATCCCGTTCATCACCGAAGAGCTGTGGCAGAAGGTCGGCCCGCTGGCCGGCCGCGGCAAGGGCGACGGCAGCGAGTCGATCGCGCTGCAGCCCTACCCGCTGGCGGCCGCCGCGAAGATCGACGAAACGGCCGAGGCCTGGGTCGCGCAGCTCAAGGCGATGGTCGATGCCTGCCGCAACCTGCGCGGCGAAATGAACATCTCGCCGGCGCAGCGGATCCCGCTGTACGCGCACGGCGACAACACGTTCCTGCACGCGGCGAAGGACTATATCCAGGCGCTGGCGAAACTTTCCGAGGTCCGCGTCTTCGAAGACGAGCAGACCCTGATGGCCGAAGGCGCCGGTGCCCCGGTCGCCATCGTCGGCGGCAGCCATCTGCTGCTGAAGATCGAGATCGACGTCGCCGCCGAACGCGTGCGTCTGGGCAAGGAGATCCAGCGCATCGGCGGCGAGATCGCCAAGGCCCGCGGCAAGCTGGCCAACGAGAGCTTCGTGGCCAAGGCGCCGGCCGCGGTGGTCGAACAGGAAAACCAGCGGCTGGCCGATTTCGAGCAGACGCTGGCCAAGCTGCAGGACCAGTTGCAACGGCTGCCGGCATGAGGTCGGCCGCCGGCGTCGGTGACGGCGTCGGCGGCGATCTCGATGTCGGTGTCCGGGCCGGCCTCGAGGCCGGCAGCGTGGTTCAGGGCATGCGCCTTGCTTTGACGCAAGGCTGACGACATCAAAACTGAGAAGGAGCCTCTTTTATGGAAACCCGCGTCACCAAGGCCGTATTCCCGGTAGCCGGGCTCGGCACCCGTTTCCTGCCCGCTACCAAGGCGAGCCCCAAGGAAATGCTGCCCGTGGTGGACAAGCCGCTGATCCAGTATGCGGTCGAAGAGGCGATGGCTGCCGGCATCACGGAGATGATCTTCGTGACCGGCCGCTCCAAGCGTGCGATCGAGGACCATTTCGACAAGGCCTACGAGCTCGAGGTCGAGCTGGAGGCGAAGAACAAGCAGGCGCTGCTCGAAGTCGTCCGCTCGATCAAGCCGTCGCATGTGGAATGCTTCTATGTGCGCCAGCCCGAAGCGCTCGGGCTGGGCCATGCGGTGCTGTGCGCCGAGAAGCTGGTCGGCGACACGCCGTTCGCCGTGATGCTGGCCGATGACCTGCTCGACGGCCAGCCGCCGGTGATGAAGCAGATGGTCGACCTCTACAATCATTACAACTGCTCCATCCTGGGTGTGGAAGAAATTGCACCCGAGCAGAGTAAATCTTACGGCGTGGTCGATGGCCGCGAGTGGGACGAAGGCGTGATCAAGGTCGCCGGCATCGTCGAGAAGCCGGACCCGGAAGTGGCACCGTCGAACCTGGGCGTGGTCGGCCGCTACATCCTGACCCCGCGCATCTTCGAACATATCCGCAACCTGAAGCCCGGCGCCGGCGGCGAGTTCCAGCTGACCGACGCGATCCAGTCGCTGCTGGGCCAGGAGCAGGTGCTGGCCTACCGCTACCAGGGCGTGCGCTACGACTGCGGCAGCAAGCTCGGCTATCTGAAGGCGATGGTCGAATTCGCGCTGAAGCATCCCGAAGTCCGCGACGAGTTCGGCAGCTATCTGCGCGAGCGGATCTGAACGAATCGCAAGTCAGCGTTGTCCCGGCCGCCGTGGCACAAGGGACGCGCAAGGGCGGCAGCGCATGCTGTCGCCCCACCCATGGGCCATATGGTCCAGCGGATGGCATTGCACTATCATGGCTGCGGTATGCGAGCAGTACTTGCCGTGGGAGCCCCTCGTGAATCGCCTCGACCATGACACCGAAGCCGCCGTCCGGCACTTCCTGCGCCTGATATCCCGCCGTTATCCGACCGCGGGCGCCATCGTGTTCGGCAGCCGCGCACGTGGCACGCACCGCCCGGACAGCGATGCCGATGTAGCCGTTCTTCTCGCCGGCGAACATCAGCGATTTCTGCCAACCAAACTGGCGATGGCGGACGTCGCCTTCGATGTCCTGCTCGAAACTGGGGTCAATATTTCGCCGTTACCCGTCTGGCTGGATGAGTGGGAGCACCCCGAGGCGTACGACAATCCTGCCCTGCTCCGGAATATCGCCGCGGAGGGTGTCCGGCTGTGAACGGTAAATTGACGCCCGCGGCATTGATGGCGAAGGCGGACCGCGCTTGCGCATCGGCCCGTGCGCTGTTGGATCTCGGCGATGTGGATGGTGCGTGTAATCGGGCCTACTACGCCATGTTCGACGCAGCGAGAGCCGCGTTGCTTGCCTCAGGCGCAGCGGTAAAAGCCGATATCGGCAAGACGCACAGCGGCCTGATCAAGGCATTCGGAAACCATCTGATCAAACAGGGGCCGATACCGAAAGAGATGGGGCGGCTTCTGAAGCGTGCGGAAGAAGTTCGCTTGGTAGCCGATTACAGGAGCGACTCTGTCGAACTCGCCGACGCAAACGAGATCGTTCAGCAAGCAGAAGTCTTCGTCGCTGCGATGCGAGCGGCGTTTCCGCCGGCCGACGACGGCCGCGGCTAACGATCGCTACGGGCAACGGATCTGCGCTGCAACCCAAAAACAAAGCCGCCCTCGGGCGGCTTTGTCGTCTGCGGCGCGGACCGCTGAACGGCTTACCGGCGCTTCATATAGAACACGAACACCTTGTCGACTTCCTGGTGCGACAGCAGCTCGTTGCCGGTCTGCTTGGCGAAGGCCTGGAAGTCGCGGGTCGCGCCCGGGTCGGTGGCCAGCACCTTCAGCACTTCGCCGCTCGCCATATCGGCCAGCGCCTTCTTGGTCCGCAAAATCGGCAGCGGGCAGTTCAGCCCGCGCGCGTCCACTTCCTTCTGGAACTCCATGGTCTCTTCCTTGCTTCCTTGGTATGGGCGATGTCGGCAAGCCTTCCGTGAGGCTTCATGGCCGGTATTGTAGCGTCGCGCCGGTGCCCTCCGCCCGCAGGGCCTCGCGCGGGTCGGGGATGTCCTCGCCGGTCTGGCGGTCGAAGAAGCGCACCGGATAGCCGCGCGCGGCCAGCCAGTCGGCCACCGCGAAGCCGGTGCCGGCACTCCAGATCCGCATCTTTTCCGGCGCCACCAGCTTGTAGTCGGCCAGCTCCTCCGACAGCGCGATGGTGCCGGTGGCGCGCACGTGATAGGCGATGATCAGTTCGTTCTTGCGCATGAATTCGTAGACGCCGATCAGCGACACCGACTGCGCATCGAGATTGGTCTCTTCCTTCAGCTCGCGCGCCACGCCGGCCTCCGGCGTTTCGTCGCGCTCCAGAAAACCGGTGACCAGCGCGTACATCGACGGCGGCCACGCGGCATTGCGTGCCAGCAGCAGCTTGCCCTCGTACTCGACCACGGCGGCCAGCACGGGCAGCGGGTTGTCCCACTGGACGAACTGGCAGCCGTCCTGCACGCAGGCCATGCGTTCGCGCCCGGACATCGGCAGCGCCATCAGCGGCGTGCCGCAATGGGGACAGTAGCGATAGGAGGGCATGGCTCGATTCCTGTTTGCGGTTTGCTCAATGCTGTTAGAAGGCGCAGCGCGCCGGAGTCAGACCGCGATCACGCGGCGCAGACCTGGCGCATGTCCGCCGCCAGCGCCTCGACGGTCTCGGGCTGCAGATCCCACGAGCACATGAAGCGGCAGCCGCCGGCGCCGATGAACGTATAGAAGCGCCAGCCGCGCGCGCGCAGCGCCTCGATCGCCGGCAGCGGCAGCTCGGCGAACACGGCATTGGCCTGGGTCGGGAACATGATGCGCACGCCGGGAATGCTGGCGATGCGATCGTGCAGCAGCTGCGCCATCGCATTGGCATGGCGCGCGTTGGCCAGCCACACGTCGTTTTCCAGCAGACCCAGCCACGGCGCCGAAATGAAGCGCATCTTCGAGGCCAGCTGGCCGGCCTGCTTGACGCGATAGGCGAAGTCCTCGGCCAGCTTGCGGTCGAAGAACACCACCGCCTCGCCGACCGGCAGGCCGTTCTTGGTGCCGCCGAAACACAGCACGTCGACGCCGGCGCGCCAGGTGATCTCGGACGGATGCACGCCGAGCGACGCCACCGCGTTCGCAAAGCGCGCGCCGTCCATATGGACCCGCAGCTGGCGCCGCTTGGCGATCGCCGAGATCGCACGCACTTCCTCGACCGTATAGACGGTGCCGACCTCGGTCGACTGCGTCAGCGACACCACCTTGGGCTTCGGATAGTGGATGTCGTTGCGGCGCGTGACCAGCGCCTCGACCGCGTCCGACGTCAGCTTGCCGTTGGCGCCCGGCGCGGTCAGCAGCTTCGAGCCATTGGAGAAGAATTCCGGCCCGCCGCACTCGTCGGTCTCGATGTGCGCGAGCTCGTGACAGATCACGGAGTGATACGACTGGCACAGCGCCGACAGCGCCAGCGAATTGGCCGCCGTGCCGTTGAACACGAAGAACACTTCGCAGTCGGTCTGGAACAGGTCGCGGATCCGGTCGCAGACCTTCTGCGTCCACGAATCGTCGCCGTAGGCCTGCTCGTGCCCGCTGCCGTTGGCTTCGAGGAAGTACTTCAGCGATTCCGGGCAGAAGCCGGCGTAATTGTCCGAGGCGAAATGCTGCATGACGGTTCCGTACAGGGGCGCGACGCGCCGGTTCGTGGATGCCCGGGGAAAGGAACGAGGATGGCGATGATGCCGAGGATTGCGCGCGTTACTTCTTGTCGGCCCACAGCTCCCCGCCGGTGGCCCAGTTCTCGCGCTTGACGTCGGTGATGATGATGTCGACCGCGCCGGCCGAGCAGCCGAGGGTTTCGCAGGTGACGCGGGTCACTTCCTCGACGAACTTGCGCTTCTGCTCGACGGTGCGGCCCTCGAACATCTCTACGTGGAAAGTCGGCATGGATGGCTCCTGTTGTTATCGATGGATGGTGCGCGGACTGCGGCGGTCGCGGCCTCAGTCCCGAAAGGAAGGATCGATTTTATCGAGTTTGCGCAGCAGCGACGGCCATTCCAGCTCGCCCTCGACGGCGCCGCCGTCGTCGAGCTGCGCCGAGGTCCGCGTCGCGACCTCGACCGTGGGCAGCACCACGCGCGTCGCGGTCAGCGCGCCGAGCTGGATCTCGCAGGCCTTGATCAGCGTGGCCATCAGCACATAGGCCTCGGCCACGGTACGGCCGACCGTCAGCGTGCCGTGGTTGCGCAGCAGCATCGCGGGATGGCCGCCCAGCGAGGCGGTCAGCCGCGCGCCCTCGGCCGGCGTGAAGGCCAGGCCCTCGTAGTCGTGATAGGCCAGCCGGCCATGGAAGCGCATCGCATGCTGCGACAGCGGCAGCAAGCCGTCGGCCTGGGCCGATACGGCAACGCCGGCGGTATTGTGCAGGTGCATCACGCAGACCGCGTCCGGACGCGCGGCGTGCACCGCCGCGTGCAGCGCAAACCCGGTCACGTTGACCGGGTGCGCGCTGTCGCCGACGACCTCGCCGCGGCCGTTGATCTTGACCAGGTCGGACGCGCGGATCTCGTCGAAGGCATGGCCGAACGGATTGATCAGGAAGTGGTCCGGCTCGCCCGGCACCGTGGCCGAGATATGCGTGTAGATCAGGTCGTCCCAGCCGGCCAGCGCGCATAGCCGATACGCCGCGGCCAGGTCGACGCGCACGCGGCGCTCCGCGTCCGACATGGCGGCCGGAGCGTTGGCGGAAGCGCCGGTGGCGCGGGCGGGTTGCAGGGCAAAGGACATCGATGGCTCCTTGCGCGCTCGGCGATGCCGGCCCGGAAGCCGGCCGCCGATGGCGGCGAAGGCGATACTGTAGCCGAAGCGCGCGGGCCCGTGGACCGCCCCAGCCGGCTCAGGTGACCGGCTCAGGCCTGCGGCGCCGCGGCGGACGGCAACGGGGCGACCCGGCGCAGCCACAGATAGATCAGCGCGCCGACCAGCAGCGCCAGCGCCGCCCCCGCCAACGACGCGGCAAAGCCGCCGGTGCGGGCCACCAGCGCGGTCGCGAACGGCGGCCCGACGATCTGCCCGAGCCCGTAGGCGGCCGTCATCAGCCCGATCAGCCGCGGCGCCTGGTCGCCGGCGAGCCGCCGCGCCTCGTGCATGGCGAACAGCACCAGCGCGGTGAACGGCAGGCCGGCCAGCAGGCTGCTCAGCGCGAAGCCGGCCAGCGTCGGCCATACCGCCGCGATCGCGACGCCCGTCGCCTGCATGCCATAGGCCAGCGCCAGCAGCACGCGGTTGTCGTGCCGCACGCCGATGCGCACGGCCGTCAGCGCGCCAAGCGCCACCGCGGCGCCGAACAGCGGCCAGAACAGGTCCGCCCACAGCGAGCCGGGCATCGCCTCGCGCGCGATCACCGGCAGGAAGGTCGCGGTGATGATGTAGCCGAAGCCCGCCAGCCCGTAGGCCACGGTCAGCGCCCAGGCCTCGCCCGACATCGCCGCCATCCGCGCCGGTGCGGCGGCGGCCGAGGCCGACGCCGCGGCCGTGCGGGGCGCCGCGTCGGGCCGGAAGATGCGCCATACGGCCGCCACCAGCAGCAGCGCCAGCACGCCGAACGCGATCCAGCCCCAGGCCGCGCTCCAGTTCATGCCGACCATGCCGAAGGCCGATACCCCGGTGGCGACGATGCCGATGCCCGGCCCGCAGAAGATCAGGCCGCCGAGCGCCGGCTTGCCCGCCTCGGCCAGCCGCTGCATGCACCAGGCCGCGGTATAGACCAGCACGAACGCGCTGGCGACGCCGGCCGCGGCCCGCCACAGCGACCACGACAGCATGCCCAGCGGCAGCGCCATCGCCAGCGTCAGCGCGACGGTGGCGGCCAGCCCCCAGCGCACCATGCGCGCCGCATCGGGGCGGATCAGCAGGCAGGCCAGCGCGCCGGCGAAATAGCCGATGTAGTTCCAGGTCGCGATCCAGCCGCCCTGATGCAGCGTCACGCTGCCGTCGTGCAGCATCATCGGCAGCAATGGGGTGAAGGCGAAGCGGCCGATGCCCATGGCGACGGCCAGCGAAACGAGGCCGCCGAGCGCGACCGCCCAGGCGCCGGGACGGCCGGCCTGGCTGCCGGCGAGCGCGCCGTCGACCAGCTCGGGATTGCGGGAAGGCGAGACTGACACGATGCGGATTCTCCGTTCTGGCGCGTCGGCAATCCCGCCATCGTACCCGCAGCCGGCAAGGCGCGACGGCGGCGCCGCCAAGACCACGCCACCGTCCCGGGCAAGCGGTGTCGTGTCGCCTACACTGGAATCGGCGCCGCAACGTGCCCTGGACGGCTGACGCACCTCGTCGTCCCCGCGCATGCGGGAGCCCAGCGACGTTCGACGACGCTGGATTTCCGCCTTCGCGGGAAAGACAGGCCGGTCGTTGAGCCGCTGTCGCGCTTTCGCGCAGCGTTGGCACGGCGTGGCCGCGGTGTCCACGCTCCTTCCCATTCGCGCGCGCAGACCCATGAACGCACAGGCAAGCTTCGCGCGGCGGTTCGCCGCCGCCCTGCTGCTGATCGTCGGCATGACGCTGGCCCTGGCGCAGCCAGGCGGCACGGCGGACCGCGCGCGTGCGCAGCCCGCGGCGGCCGCGCCGGTCTACCTGATCCCGCTCAAGGGCGCGGTGGGCCCGGCCAGCGCCAGCTTCGTGCGGCGCGGCTTCGAGCAGGCCCGCCAGGCCGGCGCCCAGCTGATCGTGCTCGAGATGGACACGCCCGGCGGCCTGGACCCGTCGATGCGGCAGATCATCCAGGACATCCTCGCCAGCCCGGTACCGGTGCTCGGCTACGTCTATCCGGGCGGGGCACGCGCCGCCAGCGCCGGCACCTACATCCTGTACGCCAGCCATCTGGCCGCGATGGCGCCGGGCACCAATCTGGGCGCCGCCAGCCCGGTGCGGCTCGGCATCGGCGGTCCGGAGCGGGAGCGGGAACGGGAGCTGGAGCGGCGCCAGCGCGCCGAGCGGCCGGCCGATCGCGGTCCGGCTTCCGCGGGCGCCGCCAGCGCGCCGGCCGGCGCCGCCTCGGACCGCAAGGACAAGGACAGCAAGGAAGACGACAGGCTCGACACCCTCGAGCGCAAGCAGCTGCACGATGCCGCCGCCTATATCCGCGGCCTGGCTCAGCTGCGCGGGCGCAATGCCGAATGGGCCGAGCGCGCGGTGCGCGAGGCGGTCAGCCTGTCGGCCGACGAAGCCGCGGCGCAGCGCGTGGTCGACCTGATCGCGCCCGACGTGCCGGCGCTGCTGCGCGCGGTCGACGGGCGCGCCGTGGTCGCGGCCGGCGCGTCGCGCACGCTGCGCACCGCGCAGGCCAGCGTGGTCGAGCTCGAACCCGACTGGCGCTATCGGCTGCTGGCCGTGCTGACCGAGCCGAGCGTCGCGCTGATCCTGATGATGATCGGCATCTACGGGCTGATCTTCGAGTTCTCGACACCCGGCATGGTGCTGCCCGGCGTGGCCGGCGCGATCTGCCTGCTGCTGGCGCTGTTCGCGCTGCAGATGCTGCCGATCAATTACGCCGGCCTGGCGCTGATCGCGCTGGGCATCGGCTGCATGGTCGCCGAGGCCTTCCTGCCGAGCTTCGGCGCGCTCGGCCTGGGCGGCATCGTCGCATTCGCGCTGGGCGCCGTGATGCTGATCGACACCGACATCCCCGGCTTCGGCGTGCCGCTGTGGATGATCGGCACGCTGTCGCTGGCCGCCGCCGCGCTCAGCTTCGGCGTGTCGGCGGCCGCCGTGCGCGCGCGCCGCCAGCCCGCGGTGATCGCCGACACCCGCGTGGTCGGCAATGCCGGCCGCATCATCGACGACGGCTGGGCCGAGGTGCAGGGCGAACGCTGGCGCGTGCGCAGCGCGGCGCCGCTGCAGACCGGCCAGGCCGTGCGCGTGACCGGCCGCCAGGGGCTGGTGCTCGACGTCGAGCCCGCCGACAGTCTGGCCGCCGATGCATCGCCGACGCGGCCGCCGCCGCCCTCCCCCACGTCCCCCACGTCCCCACAAGGAGACCGACCATGATCTTCAGCCTCAGCGCCGGCACCCTCGTCATCCTGCTGGCCCTGCTGATTCTCTCCGCCTTCCGCGTGCTGCGCGAGTACGAACGCGGCGTGGTGTTCATGCTGGGCCGGTTCTGGCGCGTCAAGGGCCCGGGGCTGGTGCTGGTGCTGCCGGTGATCCAGCAGATGGTGCGGGTCGATCTGCGCACCGTGGTGATGGACGTGCCGGCCCAGGACGTGATCTCGCGCGACAACGTCTCGGTCAAGGTCAACGCGGTGGTCTACTTCCGCGTCGTCGATCCGCAGAACGCGATCATCCAGGTGGCCAACTTTCTCGAGGCCACCAGCCAGCTTGCCCAGACCACGCTGCGCGCGGTGCTCGGCAAGCACGATCTGGACGAGATGCTGTCCGAGCGCGAGAAGCTGAACCTGGACATCCAGAAGGTGCTGGACGCGCAGACCGACGCCTGGGGCATCAAGGTCTCCAACGTCGAGATCAAGCATGTCGACCTGAACGAATCGATGGTGCGGGCGATTGCGCGCCAGGCCGAGGCCGAGCGCGAGCGGCGCGCCAAGGTGATCCACGCAGAGGGCGAGCTGCAGGCCTCCGAGAAGCTGCTGGAGGCGGCGCAGATGCTGTCCCGGCAGCCGCAGGCGATGCAGCTGCGCTATCTGCAGACGCTGACGCAGGTAGCGGGCGATCGCAGCTCGACCATCGTGTTTCCGGTGCCGATCGAGATGATGGAGGCGTTGCGGCCGCATCTGCGCACCACGGGCACGGGCGCGGAGCCGGCGGCGGCGGGCCCCGCCGCCCGTGCGGCGGACAGCAACGAGCCGCCGCATTGAGCCGGCGCGGCCGGCCCCGCACCGCTACCGCACCGCTACCGCGATGCGGCATCGCGCTGCGCCCACCGCGCGACATCGTCGCGCGAAGGGATGGCAATCAGGCTGCCCAGCGCGGCCGCCGCCGCGATGCGGCTGTCCTCCCTGCCGGCCGCAGACAGCGCCGGCAGCAGCATGGCGATACCCAGCGCCGGCTGCGAATCGGTGGCATTGCCGATCAGCGTGGCGGCGGCCTGGCCCGCCTCGCGCTGCGCCACGCTCTCGCGGCCCAGCAGCGCCGCCTCGGCGGCCTCGCGCAGCCGCCGCGGCGTGCTCGCGTCGCGATAGACCCGGTTCAGCGCCTGCACCGCCCGTTCGCGTTCGCGCAGCCACTCGTTGACCTGCCGGACCACGTAGCGCGGCATCGGCCGGTAGGCGCCGCCGTCGGGCCGGGACAGCGACTCGCGCAGGCGCGCGAGGCCACGTTCCGTCCAGCCGTCCCATGGCCACGCCAGCAACCAGGGATGCGCCTCGCATAGCGCCGCATGGCGCAGCTGGCCGCAGCCCGCGAGCTGCACCTCGTCCAGCGCGGGGTTGTCGCGCGCCAGCGCGCGCAGCGCCGGCTCGGGCAACGCGATGCATCCGCGCGCGTCGAGCCGGCTCAGCCGCCGTGCGCCATCGAGCCGCAGTTCGCGCAGCGCCGCGCAGCCGTCCAGCCGCAGCACCCGCAGCGCCGGCGCGTCGAGCCGCACGGTCTGCAGCGCGCCGTTGTCGCGCAGATCGAGCGCTTCGAGCGCGGGCAGATGCAGCAGCGGCGATTGCGGCGGGCCGGGCTGCGCGACCAGCGGCGCGGCGGCGCGCTCGGCGAGCGTCGGATCGCCCGGCATCCAGTCGCCCGGCATCCGCATCGCGCGCACGTCCAGCGTACGCAACGCCGGCGCATACGCCTGCACGTGACGCAGCGCCTGCGGCGTCAGCCGCGAGCAGCCGCTCAGGTCCAGCCGACGCAGCGACGAGCCGGTGCCGGCCAGCAGCGTTTCCAGCAGCGCGTCGGTCAGCGCCGCGGCGAAGGGGCTCAGATCCAGGCAGGCCAGCGGCGTGCCGGCCAGCGCCGTCAGCAATCGGCGCTGGTCGTCGACCGCGATGGCGCGCGCGTCGGCATGCAGCGCCATGCCGATCGCGTCGAACGCCGCGATGCGCTGGCGCGCCGGCAGCGTGGCGAAGGTCCGCGCGGCGCCATCGCGTCCGCCCAGCACGCCGAGCACGATCGCGGCAAGATCCCGCGCGGGCGCCTGGGCCAGCCGCGACAACGCGCGGATGGCCGACATGGTGCCGCCCGGCGCGGTCTGCATCGCATCGGACGGCCGCCACGGCAACGGCTGGGGCCGCGGATGGATCGCCGTCAGGGCGAAGCGGGCGGCATGCGTGGCCGCATCCGTGCCGCCATAGCGTCCATGCGCGTCCCGGCGCGCAAGCGCCTCATCAATACTGGCAAAACGCAGCCCCGGTGCCGCCGGCTCGCTGGCGCGCACCGGATGGCGCTCGAACGCCGCCACATAGGGCGCCGCCAGTTCCGGCTCGACACTGCGCAACCATGCCAGGCCGGTCGGCGCAATGCGCAGGCGCGCGGCCAGGGCCGCCATGCCGACGACGGTCTCGACACGCTGCCGCAGCTCTGGCAGCGCGTCCGCCGGAATCGCGCCGACCAGGCCCGCGTGCGGCCACACCTCGTTCCCCCCTCTACCATCCGGGCCGGGAAACAACGCCCCGAGGTCCTGCTGCAGGCGGGCCGCATCCTCGAGCCAGCCGCGCAGCACCGCGTCCGGCTGCAGCCGGCCCACCTCCTCGAGCACCGCCAGATCGAGCGGCTGCATCATCTGGTCCAGGCACAGCAGATGGGTGCGCACCGGCAGCGCGCTCCGCCCGGGTGCGGCCAGCCCCATCGCGGCCAGTGCGGCCGGCCCGTTGCCGATCCGCTTCAACGAGTGCCGGGAGCCGCGCTCGACCACGACATGGTCATCCGCTGGATCGCCGGCCTGCTCGCCGGGCCCGCCGACCAATTCGCGCAGCAGCGCCCGCGTGAACGAGGCGGGATGGATGGCGCGCAACGCGGTGGGCTCTTCGCGCAGCAGCTGTGCCAGCGAGCGGCCCGCGACGTCCTCGATGACCTGCACGTCGAAGATCCGCGTGCCGCTGCACAGCTGCATCGGCACGCTGGCCGGCATGCCCCGCCCACCGGTCACGCGGCGGTCCAGCGCGTGCCATATCGCCTCGCTGCCCGCCGTCTGCACATCGAACTTGACCCAGTGGACGTGCTCGCGCCCTTCCGCCTCGAAACGGACCGGCAGCACGCGGTGCGCGCCCGGCTGGCCGGCGGGCTTCGGCAGGACATTGCCGTGCTCGTCGAACAACTGGCGCGAGATCTGCGGCGCCAGCGTGCGTACCACGATGCCCTGCGACGCTGCGATACGCACCTGCACGGCATCCCATGCGGCGCCCCACACCGCCCTTGCCTGACTGCCGCCATCGACCAGCCAGCCGTCCAGGCGCGCGCGAAACGCGGCCTGCCGTTCCGCCCATTGCGCACGCCAGCCGTCGGGCCACGGCACGATCCCGAGCGTGCGCATCCGTCCTTCGTTGCCGGGCACCGCGCACAGCGCATCGCGCCAGACGCCCCAGCGCCGCATGGCGTCCTCGCGCGGCACTCCTGCCATCGCGGCCTCGTAATGACGGCGCAGTTCGGCCGCCGGGGCACGCCGCACCGCCAGCGTGGCGGCCAGGCTTCGCGTTGCCTCCAGCGACAGCGGCCGGGCCGCCCCACCGGGCACGAGCGGATGCAGTGCCGGATCGCAGTCGTCGAGCCGGCGCAGCGCACGCACCGCCTCGCCGACCGGCCACGAAGGAACCTGACCGATGCCGGCGAGCACCGACAGCTCCGCCCGCAGCGGCCGCACCACGCGGTCCTGCACCGCCTGCAGCAGGCGGCGCTCCGACTGGCTCCATGCCGCATCGGCCAGCTCCTCGCGCCGGCGCGCCTGCAGTTGCAGCCGGCAGCGCAGCGTCTGCACCACCGCGATGGCCCAGCGCCAGTCCGCCAGGAACGGCGCCGAGAACCGCTTGAGCGCATCGAGCCGTGCCAGCGCCGTGCGCGGCGGCGCTTGATGGTGGCCTGACAGCAGCGCCAGCGACGTCAGCGTATGCACCAGCGGCCCCCGATAGCCATGCTTGAGGTCGAAGCCGCTGACGGCGGGACGCGCCGCCGCCTCGCCGAGCCGCATCATGTCGGCCTGCAGCTGTCGCAGCGCGAGATCCTCGCGCGCGCACAGCTGTCCGGGATCGTCCGCGCGCAACGGCACGTCGAGCACGGCCGCCATCGCCGCCGACAGCCGCCGTATCAGCGCGGGCTCGCCATGCGCCAGGCAGGGCGTCAACAACGAGAAATACAGACCCTGGTCCGCATCCGGATGGGCGTTGGCGTTGGCCGTGCTGCGCTGGCGCAGCGCGTCGGCAAGCTGCTCCGGCGTGCCGGCCCAGGCCAGCCCCGGCGCCGCCACGCGCACGCCTGCATCGATCTCGAATCCGCCCGGCGCCGGCAACGGATGGTCGGCGCCCGGCGCCGTTTCGCCGAGACTGCAGACCGCCAGGTCAAACAGCCGCCGGAACCGGACGAACCAGGCGTGCGCGAGGCTGTCGGCCGGCGCCGGCTCGGCCAGCAGCAGCGCATATTCGAAGTCCGAATACGGACTCATGTCGCCGCGGCTCATCGAGCCCAGCCCGACGATCGCGAACGCGCACGGCGGCTCGGCCATCATCCAGTGCCGGCAGGCGCGCGCGATCTGCGCGACCAGCGTCCTGTAACGCGCGGTCAGCCGTTCCTGCAGCGCCTCGATGGGCAGCGGGGTCTGCCAATCGCACAGTGCCGCGCGATCGCTTGCCTCGGGCAGTTCCACCTGCGCCAGATCGGCCGCTGCCTGCGCCCGCAAGGCATCGAGGCTGTCGCGCAGCGCGCGCCACAGCGCCCGCGGCGGCTCGGCGGGCGCGGCCAATGCCGCCGAGCCGCTGCGCAAGGTCTGCGCCATGGCCCGATGCGCCCCGCAGTAGTAGCTCTTGAGCGCGGCCACGCACTCCTCCTGCACGACGTTGCGCACCACGCTGTCGCACCACGCCGCGCCGTGCGCATGCAGGCCGATCGCGCCGGCCGATTCCGCCAGCAGCAGCACGCGCTGCGCGACATCGATGAATTCGGCCGCCCCCTTGGCGGTCCGGCGCAGGCCGTCCAGCGCCGTGGCAATCGCGCCGGACAGTTGGCGTGTCGGCAGGGCCTCGCGCGGGTCCTCCTCCGGCGCGAGCGCCATGCCGTGCACGGCCATCAACGATTCCATGCGCGCGAGCGCCTGGAACAGGCAATGCGCGCGCTCGAGCATGCGTATTGGCGCGGCCGCCGACGCGCATTGCGTGCCGAGATCGAACAGCGCGGCACGCAGCAGCACCTGCGCCCGTGGCGTCCACTGCGACAGATGCTCGCGCACCATTGCCGCTTCGAGCCGGTCGATCGCCGCATCGAGTACCGCGCCGCCGCGCGCGCCGGCGGGCAGCAGGCGCCGCGCATGATGCGCGTAGCAATAGCCCTCGTTCCAATGGCTGCCGCGCATCCACACCCGCACCAGCGCCTCGTACAACGCCACCATGTCGTCGCGGCGGGTCCGGTCCAGCGCCGGGTACCGCTGCAGCAGCAGGCGCAGGCAGGACAGACAGGACTTGGCGCAGTCGGCATCGGCGTCCCGATACAGCGCGGACAGCCTGCGCAGCAGCCACGCCTCGCCAACAGCCGGTTGCACTGGCGCGCGCAGCATGGCCGCGATGCCGTGCAGGCCTTGCTGGACGGTCATGCCGTCGCCGCCGGCCGCGGCGCCCTCGTCGATGCGGCCCTCGGCATCGCCAGCCTCGCCGGCGCTGTCCTGCTCCGCACGCGCATCGCCGGCACGCAGCGCGCCCAGCACTGCCGGGTCGTACGGCACCTGCGCGGCGAGATCGAGCGGGGTCAAACCCTGCCGGTTCCTGGCCGTGCAGTCGGCACCCGCCTCCAGCAGGCAGGTCACGATCACGCGCCAGTCGTCGGCGTCGTGGCGCGCCGCGGCGCGCACCGCCCAGTGCAGCGGCGCGTCGCCGTCGTCGTCGGCGGTGCATGCCAACGCGGGCCTGCCGGCCAGCAGATCCTTGACGCGCCGCCGGTCGCCGGCGAAGACGGCTTCGCGCAGCGCTTGCGGCTCGCTGTCGCGGCCCGGGTCGCACGGGAAGTCGCGCTGGAGCTCGCGCTGGATGCTGCGCGGCAGGTTGTTCTGAATCTCGCGCTCGATGTCTCGAGCCAGGCCAGCCCCGAGCTGGACCAGCGTGCCGATACGTGTGCTGACGGTGCTCAACATGGCGATGGACCCTCCCGGACCGGCTCCTTTTGCCGTTGCTTGCGCCGGCCTGCGGGAACCGGCGGCGCAGCGAACGGTAGGCGATGCCGCCGCCGGCAACCAGTTGGCACTGACCATTCGCGACAGAGACGATGCCAATTCCGACAGGGCGGCACGCATGGCCCGTTAGATTCGGACCCCATTCGGTCGCGTCCGCGTTGCGCGCGCCCGCATTGCGCCAACGTATTGCGCCAACCTGTTGCGCCAACGTACTGCATCAACGGATTGCGTCCGTCTCAGCCGGAGATCGCCATGCTGTCCATATCCGCTTACAACGCCCTGAGCGCGCGCGCCGACGCGCTGATGCAGCAGATGGCGCAGGCCGCCATCGCCCATCATCCGGTGGTGTCGCCGATCGAGGAACTGGAGCGATGGCTGAGCCGGCGCTCGCAGGTGCTGCATCTTCAGCTGGCGCTGCTGCGCGATGCCGATGCCGCCGAAGGGGCCGCCATCGGCGCGCAACAGACGCAACAGACTGAGCAGACTGAGCAGACGGACCGGACCGAGCAGGCGCAGCAGGCCTTGACGCAGCGCTACCTCGCCGAACTGGACGCGCTGGCCGCGACGATCGCGGCGCGCTATCGCGAGACCATCGAAGCCCGCATGCCGGATACGAAGATCGCCCGGGTGGTGGCCGAGGACGGCAGTGGCCTTGTCCCGCTCGACGCCGGCGAACTGGCACGCCGCGTCGCGCGCTTCGGCCAACGCCTGGACGACGAGATGGCCGTGCACCGGCGCTTCGCGTTCGGACCGCCGCGGAGGTGGGCAGCGTTGCGCGCGGACCTCGAGCACGAGTGGAGCGCGCTTGAAGCGATGCTGTACGAGCTGAAGGAGCAGCTCGATGCGTTGAACCTGCCTACGGTCGAGCAGCAGGCGCGCATCGCGCAGGCGGTAGCGCGGCTGCGCGGCGAGCGCCATGCCGGCGTGGTCGATGCGGGTCTGCACCAGGGTTGGCTGCAGGCCTGTCGCGAGGGCCGGCTCGATGTGGTTCTGGCGGTGGTGCAGACGGTCCCGCCAGGCGAGCGCCTGGCATTTGTCGACCGTCCCGGCCTCGACGGCCGCACCGCCTTCCATCTCGCCTGCGAGCATCACGAATTCGCGCTCGCGGTATCGCTGTTGAAGCTTGGCGCCGATCCGCACCGGCGCACCGAGGCCGGCCGCCTGCCGATGCAGCTGGCCACGCACGAGGACCACGGCGAACGCACGCGCACGCTGCTGGCGTGGCTGAAGATCCAGGGCGCCGATCCCTTGGCGCGCGACGACAATGGACGCAGCGCGCTGAACGAGGCCGCCTATCACGGCAACCGCGCGGCGATCGGCTGGTTGCTGGAACAGGGCGCGAGCCTGGCCGAGCGCGACCGGCAGCAGCGCACGCCGCTGCATGCGGCCGCCGCCGCGGGCCATGCCGCCACCGTGTCGCTGCTGCTCGCGCTCGGCGCCGACCCGCAGGCGCGCAACGGCGCGGGAGAGCGGCCGATCTTCGAGGCCTGCAGGGCGGGACGGGTCGAGGCGATGCGGGCCTTCCTCGACGCCGGCCTGTGGCTCGACGCGGACGAGCGCCGGCAATTGCAGCAAGGCGGGATGGTCGGCGAGACCGCGGTCGCGCAAGCCTGCGGGGCGCCGCTGCGGGCCGCGCTGGCGCAGACGGTGCCGGCCGTGGATGCCCGAGTCCATGCCGCGGTCAACGCAGCCGCGATGGGCGCCGACGGGGCAACGGCAGGGGAAGGAATGAAAGGGAAGGCGGAGCAGCGGGCGGCAACGGCGGCCGCTGCCGCGGACCTGACCTCGAAGGCGAGGCCGGTGCCGCGTCTGCCGCCGGCGCTGCGGCGCCTGCGGCAATGGTTCTGATCGCCGCGCGCCGGGAGAGCGCGCAGCCTGAACAGGGCGGGCTTACTTCTTGTAGTTCGCCACGCCGTCGGTGATTTCCTTGTGCGCTTCCTCGATGCCGCCCCAGCCTTCGACCTTGACCCACTTGCCGGCCTCGAGCGCCTTGTAGTTCTCGAAGAAGTGCTTGATCTGGTCCAGCGTGTTCTGCGGCACGTCCGACAGGCCCTTCATGTAGGCCGTGGCCGGCGACAGCTTGTCGACCGGCACCGCAACCAGCTTGGCGTCGACGCCGGCTTCGTCGGTCATCTTCAGCATGCCCAGCGCGCGGCAGCGCACCACCGCGCCGGCAAGGATCGGGAACGGGGTGATCACCAGCACGTCCACGGGGTCGCCGTCGCCCGACAGCGTCTGCGGAATGAAGCCGTAGTTGGCCGGGTAGCGCATGCCGGTGCCGATGAAGCGGTCGACGAACAGCAGGCCGGTTTCCTTGTCGGCCTCGTACTTGACCGGATCGCTCTGGGCCGAGATCTCGATGATCACGTTGAAGTCGTTCGGGATGTCCTTGCCCGGCGGGACGAGATTGAAGCTCATGCGGTTCTCCAGATGCCTGTGTTCGGCCGGTATTTGGCCAAGGTTTGACGATGGCCGGCATTATAGCGGCTCGGTCTGACCCGGAACTGACAGGCGGACGGCACGCGGGAGGCGGCCTGCGGCGGCCCTCGCCGGCATCGCACGTTGCGGTCGCGCGGCCCGGCTGGGCGATAATGCCGGCTTGGAATTTCAGCCGGAGCATGACGATGCACGCCCAGCACTTCGTTGCCAACCGCCTGATGGCGCCGGATTCCGGCATGCGCATCAAGGTGTTCGATCCCTCCACCGGCGCGCCCTTCGCCGAGATCGCGCGCGGCAACGCGACCGATATCAATGCCGCGGTCTATGCCGCCCGCCAGGCCTTCGATGGCGCCTGGGGCGCGCTGTCCGCCGCCGAGCGCGGCCGGCTGCTGACCGACCTGGCGCGCAAGCTCGCCGAGCACGAGGCCGAACTGGCCGCGCTCGAGGCGCGCGACACCGGCAAGCCGCTGAGCCAGGCCCACGCCGACGCGCGCGCGATCGCCCGCTATTTCGAGTTCTACGCCGGCGCGGCCGACAAGCTGCACGGCCAGACCATCCCGTATCAGAACGGCTATACGGTGCTGACCGTGCGCGAGCCGCACGGCGTCACCGGCCACATCGTGCCGTGGAACTATCCGCTGCAGATCTTCGGACGCAGCGTCGGCGCGGCGCTGGCCGCCGGCAACGCCTGCGTGGTCAAGCCCGCCGAGGACGCCTGCCTGTCGCTGCTGCGCGTGGCGGAACTGGCCGCCGAAGTCGGCCTGCCCGAGGGCGCGCTGAACGTGGTGACCGGCTATGGCCACGAGGCCGGCGCGGCGCTGGCGCGCCATCCCGGCATCGACCACCTGTCGTTCACCGGCTCGCCGCAAACCGGCAGGATGGTGGCGCAGATGGCGGCCGAGAACCATGTGCCGGTCACGCTGGAGCTGGGCGGCAAGTCGCCGCAGATCGTGTTCGCGGACGCCGATGTCGATGCGCTGGTGCCGGTCGTGGTGCGCGGCATCGTGCAGAACGCCGGGCAGACCTGCTCGGCCGGCAGCCGGCTGCTGGTCGAGCGGCCGCTGTACGACGCGCTGCTGGACCGGCTGGCGATGGTGTTCGAGTCGCTGCGGGTCGGCCCCGCCGAGCAGGACCTCGAATGCGGACCGCTGATCAGCCGCAAGCAGCAGCAGCGGGTCTGGGACTTCGTCTCCGACGCGCAGCACGCCGGCATCCCGGTGATGGCGCAGGGCCAGATCGTCGCCGAGGCGCCGGAGACCGGCTACTACCAGGTGCCGATGCTGCTGCGCGACGTGCCGGCGACGCACCGGCTGGCGCAGGAGGAGGTATTCGGCCCGCTGCTGGCGGCGATGCCCTTCGACGACGAGCAGGATGCGATCGCGCTGGCCAACGGCACGCCCTATGGGCTGGTGGCCGGCATCTGGACGCGCGACGGCGCGCGCCAGCTGCGGCTGGCCCGCAAGGTGCGCGCGGGCCAGGTCTTCATCAACAACTATGGCGCCGGCGGCGGCGTCGAATTGCCGTTCGGCGGCTCCGGACAGTCGGGCCACGGCCGCGAAAAGGGTTTCGAGGCGCTATACGGCTTCACCACCCTCAAAACCATCGCCATCCACCATGGGTAACATCAATTTCCTCTCGGTCGCCTTCGCCATCTTCTTTTTCTGGATGGCCTGGCACGTCAACCACAAGCGCGCGACCAATCCGTCCGGCATGCCGCGGCTGCAGGTGTTCAAGCGCAAATGGGGCGAAACGATCGGCGACCGGGTCCACTGGTGCCTCTATGTGGCGCTGCCGTTTCTGCTGGCGCTGATGATGGTGGCCAATGCCCTGCGGGGGCGTGGGCCGTTCTCGGGCTAGGCCGGGCGCGGCCGGACGGTGGCGGCGATGGCCGCCGCCGGCTGGTTTTTCTTGTGCGGGGATGCGTGCGAAATACCGGACGAATATCAGACGCGGGAACGTCGAGCTTCCCTCAGATCGCCACCATCTCGAAGTCTTCCTTGCGGGCGCCGCATTCGGGGCAGGTCCAGTTGATCGGCACATCCTCCCATTTCGTTCCGGGCGGGATGCCGTCTTCGGGCGCGCCGGCGGCTTCATCGTAGATCCATCCGCAAATCAGGCACATCCAGGTCTTGTATTCCATAGGGTGGTGACGTCTCGATTAAAATTCAGCGCAGATGGTACCGAATCGACGCGCGGCGCGCCACCGGCATCCCGGCGGCATTGCGGTTTTGGCGCCGAAATCGATGGCGATTGACGCGGATTGCAGCCGATCGCATACGGTTCGCGCCAATTGGCGTCCGCCCGCCTCTCCCCGGCAGCGCCACTCCCCTCCTCTTCCAGGCAGATCACGACATGTCACGAAACCAGCAGCTTTTCGACCGCGCCCAGCACACCATTCCCGGCGGCGTCAATTCGCCGGTGCGGGCGTTCCGCTCGGTCGGCGGCACGCCGCGCTTCATCGCGCGCGCCGAAGGCCCCTATATGTGGGACGCGGATGGCCAGCGCTATATCGACTACATCGGCTCGTGGGGCCCGATGATCGTCGGCCATGCGCACCCCGACGTGGTGCGCGCGGTGCAGCAGGTCGCTGCCGGCAGCTTCTCGTTCGGCGCGCCGACCGAGGCCGAGATCGAGATGGCCGAGGAAATCTGCAAGCTGGTGCCGTCGATCGAGCAGGTGCGGCTGGTGTCGTCGGGCACCGAAGCGACGATGAGCGCGCTGCGGCTGGCGCGCGGCTTCACCGGGCGCGATCTGATCATCAAGTTCGAGGGCTGCTATCACGGCCATGCCGACAGCCTGCTGGTCAAGGCCGGCTCGGGCCTGCTGACCTTTGCCGACACCACGCAGAACGCGCCGTCGTCGGCGGGGGTGCCGGCCGACGTCACGCGCCACACGATGGTGCTCGAGTACAACAACGTCGAGCAGCTCGAACAGGCCTTCGCCACCCACGCCGGCGAGATCGCCGCGGTGATCGTCGAGCCGGTGGCCGGCAACATGAACCTGGTGCGCGCCAGCGATGCCTTCCTGCAGACGATGCGCAAGCTGTGCAGCGCCGACGGCGCGGTGCTGATCTTCGACGAGGTGATGACGGGCTTTCGTGTCGCGCTGGGCGGCGCGCAGGCGCACTACGGCATCACGCCGGACATGACCTGCCTGGGCAAGGTGATCGGCGGCGGCATGCCGGCGGCGGCGTTCGGCGGCC
Source organism: Cupriavidus gilardii (assembly GCF_013347325.1). Lineage (NCBI taxonomy): Bacteria > Pseudomonadati > Pseudomonadota > Betaproteobacteria > Burkholderiales > Burkholderiaceae > Cupriavidus > Cupriavidus gilardii. The sequence continues at coordinate 2,306,873 of NZ_CP054626.1, forward strand.
GGCGCGACATCATGGCCAGGCTGGCGCCGCTGGGCGGCGTCTACCAGGCCGGCACGCTGTCGGGCAACCCGCTGGCCGTCGCGGCCGGCATGGCGACGCTGAAGCTGATCCAGGCGCCACGCTTCCACGACCGGCTGGCCGCCCAGACCCGCAAGCTGACCGATGGCCTGGCCGAGGCCGCGCGCGCGGCGGGCGTGCCGTTCGCCGCGGATTCGGTAGGCGGCATGTTCGGGCTGTATTTCCGCGAGAGCGTGCCGGCCAGCTTTGCCGAGGTCACGCAATGCGATACCGCACGCTTCAACCGCTTCTTCCACGCGATGCTCGACAACGGCGTCTACCTGGCACCGTCCGCCTTCGAGGCGGGCTTCGTCGGCGCGCAGCATAACGACGCGATCCTCGAGGCGACCTTCGAGGCCGCGCGCCGGGCCTTCGCCGCGCTGTAAGGGCCCCGAAGGCGGTACCCGAGGGCCCTGCCCCACGGCCGGCTCCGTGGATCCTTCAAGCGGCTGGTGCGCTACACTGCTGGCGTTCCGATGATCCACGGAGTTTTCCGATGCGCGCCTTCCTTTCTTCGTCGCCGACCTTCGCCTCGTCGCGGTCTTCCCTGTCGTCGCTGCGTCCGCTGCGCTGGCTGCTGCTGGCCTGGCTCGCGAGCCTGCTGAGCGCCTGCGGCTACAACGACTTCCAGGCCAAGGACGAAGCCGTCAAGGCAGCCTGGGGCGAGGTCGTCAACCAGTACCAGCGCCGTGCCGATCTGATCCCGAACCTCGTCAATACCGTCAAGGGCTACGCCTCGCATGAGCGCGAGACGCTCGAGGCGGTGACCAAGGCCCGCGCCACCGCGACCAGCATCCAGGTCACGCCCGAGACGCTGAACGATCCGCAGGCCTTCCAGCGCTTCCAGCAGGCACAGGGCGAACTGAGCGGCGCGCTGTCGCGGCTGCTGGCGGTGGCCGAGAACTACCCGCAGCTGAAGGCCGACGCCGCCTTCCGCGACCTGCAATCGCAGCTGGAAGGAACGGAGAACCGCATCACGGTCGCGCGCCAGCGCTATATCGCCGCGGTGCGCGACTACAACGTGCTGGCGCGCAGCTTCCCGACCAATCTGACCGCGATGATCTTCAACTACGAGGTCAAGCCGTCGTTCACCGTCGAGAACGAGAAGGCGATCTCGACCCCACCCGCGGTCAAGTTCTGATTCTCGTGCCGATGATCTTCGCCGCAGGACTCCGGCGCTGGCTGCGCGCATCGCCGGCGTCGATGCTGATGCCGATGCTGATGCCGATGCTGATGCCGGTGCTTGCGCCGATGCTCGCGCTGGCGATGCTGCTCGGCGCATCCGGCGCGGCGCAGGCGCAGGGCGACGGCTTTGTCGCCGTGCCCGCGCTGACGCAACGCGTCACCGACCTGACCGGCACGCTGGCGCCGGCGCAGCGCAGCGCGCTGGAAAACGTGCTGGCCGAATACGAGCGCACGCGCGGCAGCCAGATCTTCGTGCTGATGGTGCCGACCACCGATCCGGAAACGATCGATGCCTACGGCATCCGCGTGGCCGACGCCTGGCGTGCCGGCCGCCAGGGCATCGACGATGGCGTGATCGTGCTGATCGCCAAGGACAATCCGCCCGGGCTGCGCAAGATGCGGCTCGAAGTGGGCCGCGGCGTGCAGGGCTCGCTGACCGATGCGATGTCCAAACGGATCCTGCAGGACATCATGGCGCCGCATTTCCGCCAGAACGATTTCTATGGCGGCCTGGCGGCCGGCATCTCGGCGATCCAGGCGACCATCGACAAGGAGGCGCTGCCGGGCCCGCAGGCGCGCCGGCAGGCGCAGCAAGGCGGCATCGGCGACTGGCTGCCGGTGCTGTTCCCGCTGCTGATCATCGCCTTCTTCCTGTTCTCCGCCACGCGCGGACGCCGGCGCCAGATCGTGGTCGGCCGACGCGGCTGGGACTCGGCCGCCGGCACGCTGGGAGGCCTGGGCGGACTCGGGGGCCTCGGAGGCGGCTGGGGCCGCCATCCCGGCGGCGGCGGTTTCGGTGGGGGCGGCTTCGGTGGCGGTGGCGGTGGCGGCTTCGGCGGTGGCGGCGGCGGCGGCTTCGATGGCGGCGGCGCCTCCGGCAACTGGTAAGGGAACGACATCATGCCCACCCGTTCACCTTCCCGCGGACTGCGGCGCGCACTGCGCCACGCGCTGACCCCGGTCTCGTTTGCGCACCGGCACTTCCCGCCCGATGCGCTGGCGCGGCTGCAACGCGCCGTGCGCGACGGCGAACGCCAGCACCGCGGCGAAGTGCGCGTGGTGATCGAATCGAGCCTGCCGGCGACGCAGGCCTGGGCCGGCGTGACGCCGCGCGAGCGCGCCCGCGCGCTGTTCGCCGCGCTCGAGGTCTGGGACACCGCCGACCACACCGGCGTGCTGCTCTATATCAACCTGGCCGATCACGCGGTCGAGCTGCTGGCCGACCGCGGCATCGATGCGCGCGTCGCGCACGAGACCTGGGCCGCGCTGTGCCAGTCGTTGGCGCACGGCCTGGCCGCCGACCTGTCGATCGAACCGGTGCTGGCCACGGTGGCGCAGGTCCACGCGCTGCTGGCCCGGCATTTCCCGCAGCACGGCGACGGCAATCCGAACGAGCTCGACGACCGGCCGATCGTGCTGTAGCGCGGCCCGCCCTGCTAGGGCGCGGGCGCGCCGCGATGCCGCCGCGCGCCCATCCAGTACCAGATCGCCGCCAGCACCTGCAATCCGACCAGCACCGCCCAGGCGGCCAGATGGGCGCGCACCGGATAGCGGCCCTGCACCGCCGGCCACAGGTCCAGCACCATGCCGATGCCGAGCTGGCAGACGAAAATCGCCAGGAAGACGGTCAGCGTCAACGCGGTGGTCGCACGCCCGATCATCGCGCCGTCGAACTGCCGCGCCAGCACCGCGTAGGTCAGGATGCCGCTCGAGCCGAACACGCCGTAGCCCGCCCACAGCAGCCACGCCGGCAGCGGCGCGCCGGCCATCAGCAGCGCCTGCACCACGATGAACATCGTCATGCCGGCTCCGGCGAACGCATAGAGGCTCAGGCCGAGCCGCTCCAGATGACGCGCTGCCCAGCCTGTCGCCACGCAGCCGCCCATCATCGCAAAGCCGATCAGCGAGACCAGTCGCGCGGCCTCGCCCGGCCCAACGCCGCCGACATCGCGCAGGAAGGCGCCGACCCACAGGCTCTGCACCGCCAGGAACACGCCCTGGTTCAGCAGTGTCAGCGGCACCACGCGCCAGAACGGCGCGCTGCGCAGGATCGCGACGGTGCCGCGCCATTGCGCGCCGAGGCTTTCGCGCGCGCCGGGCCGCGCGGCCTCGGGCGCACCGAACCACAGCAGCAGCGCCATCGCCAGCGTGACGCCGCCCAGCCCCATGCAGACCGTGCGCCAGTCGACCAGCGACAACAGCCAGTCGAGCGGCGTACCGACGACCACCGCGCCGAGGCCGCCGATCGCCATCACCAGCCCATTGAGCAGCGGCATGCGCGACAGCGGAAACCACATCGACAGCGCCTGGATCGCGGCGCCCAGACAGACCGACACGCCGACGCCGATCAGCATGCGGCCGGCCGCCAGCGCCGCCATGCCCTCGCCCAGCGCGAACAGCAGCGTACCGGCCGCCGCCACCAGCAGCAGCGCAGCCTCGGTACGGCGCGGGCCGAAACGGTCCAGCAGCAGGCCGGCCGGCAGTTGCGCGCAGGCAAAGCCGAGGAAGTAGCAGCTGGTCAGCAGGCCGAGGTCGCCGGCCGACAGCCCCAGCTCGCGCGACAGATACGGCGCGAAGCCGAAATTGACGCCGCGGTAGACGTAGGAAACGAAGAAGCCGAGCGAGAAGATCGCCAGCACGCGCCAGCGCAGGCCGCGGGCCGCGGCGGGAAGTCCGGAGGGAGAAAGCGTTGCGGTGGTCATGCGCGGATTGTCCGCGCTCCGGCTTGCCCGCACCAACGAAGAATTCCCGCCCGGATTGTGAGTACAATTTGACGGCCGGCGTCCGATTGTGGCGCTTCCTCCATCTCTTGCCTGCTCGTCCTTCCATCGACCCCATGGCCCAGGTCCCGCATCTTCCCCCGCTGCAGGCGCTGCGCGCGCTGGAGGCGGCGGCGCGCCATCGCAGCTTCTCGCGCGCCGCCGAGGAGCTGGCGCTGACGCACAGCGCGATCAGCCACCATGTGCGCGCGCTGGAGCAGAGCCTGGGCACCAAGCTGTTCCAGCGGGCCGGCGCCCGCATGCTGCCGACCAGCGTCGGCACCCGGCTGGCCGAGCGGGTCCGCGCGGCGCTCGACGGCCTGCAGCAGGCGCTGAACGAGGCCGGCGGCCAGGGCGAGCAGCCCGCGGTCCGGCTCGAGGTCAGCGTGATGGCGGACCTGGCCAACGCCTGGCTGATCCGCCGGCTGCCGAGCCTGTACGAGGCGATGCCGATGCTCGACGTGCACCTGCGGCTGCACACCGAAATCCCGCCGCCGGACCCGTATTCGGTCGACGTCGGCATCTGGCACCAGCGCGTCGATCTGCCCGGCTTCGAATGCCACCGGCTGATCGAGGACACCGTGATCGCGGTGGCCAGCCCCGCGCTGCTGGCCCGCTATCCCGGCTTCACGGTGGCCGACCTGCCGCGCCTGCCGATGCTGCGCTTCGCGCTGCGCTCCTGGCGCGACTGGCTGGAGCAAGCCGGCCTGCCGACCCACGAGCCGGAGCGCGGGCCGATCTTCCAGGATGCCGGCATGCTGCTGCAGTCGGCGGTCGCCGGCGTCGGCGTGGCGACGGCGCGCGCGCTGCTGGCGCACGACTACCTGGTCAGCGGCGCGCTGGTGCAGATCGGCGCCACGCGGATTCCGTCGACGCTGCAGTACTGGATGATCTGGCGCGAAGGCCATCCGCACGAAAGCGCGATCCGGCGCATGCATGGGTGGCTGCGCCAGCAGATCGAGGCATCGCGCCTGCCCGATGCCGGTGCCGACGCCGGTGCGGTGGACTGACACAGCGGCGTATCGCCCGAAGGGCATCAGGTAACCCTTCGGCGTCGCGATGTTTCAGAACCTGAACACTTTGGCCGGCCGTGTTCCCTCGGCCTCGTAGGCGCGCCGCCTACGCCAAACGGATGAGTCGGGCTGGCATGGATGCCGGCCAGAGGCAGCCGGCGCCCCTTCCTTTCCCTGCCGCCGCCATGCAAGGACCGCCCATCCGGACGATGCCGCGAAGACGTGCCGCATGCAGCGTCCGGCGTCGCCGTTTCACCAGTGGCGCAGCGGTGTAAAGCAAATGCAACCGTTTGGCACACCGATCGCGCCCGCTGTCACATCGGAGAAAACCCTTCCCCGCTGCCAGTGCGGATGAAGTCATTCGCCATGCACCCCGTAAAAACGGCCTCGTGCGCCACTTTTTGGGCGAAGAATAAGAATCGTTCGCCTCATCCTTCGCGGCTTATGCATTGGAGTGCATCGCCTCGCGGCTGGCCCTCGTTCCAGGTCGGATACATCGTGTTACAAGATTTCGCCGATGTAACAAGTGCACCGAAATAAACGCAATAAAAATCAACAGCTTATATCGCGTGGCACGCTCGTCGCTGAGTGAGTCGTTACAAAACGCGTGCGGCCTCATGCAAGGCACGCCGCCACGCCGGGCAAGCCAAGGCGGCACCACGACCGCCATGCCCGGCGCCACAACACAGGCGATGCGCCACTGGCCACTGGTCATTTCGAAGCAGCGGCCGGGCAATGGGAGGATCTGCTCATTGCCTGGTTGGGGATGGGCGTCTTCCGCGCAAGCGGGGAACGGCGACAGGCGCGTCTGTCTGGGACGGCTTGCCGCCGGCCGGCACCGTGGCGGGCGCGGGACCTTTCCCGCGTCTGCCTCGGCAATAAGAAGAATCCGGGGGAATCATCATGAGCGGCTCCATCACCCGCCCGCTGCTGTTCGTATCGCAGCACCACGAGGCCAATCTTTGCCGCTTCCTCAGCCAGCGTGGCTGGAAGCTGCTGTTCGCCACCGATGCGCACGAGGTCCAGGCGCACCCGCTCGACGAGCAGCCGATCGCCGGCCTGCTCGATTTGACCGGCGAGATCGACGACGTCGAACTGGAGGCGCTCGAGCCCTGGTTCGCGCAGCCCAACATCGCGTGGATCGCGATGGTCGACTGCCGCGACCGCCTGACCCCGACCGCGCGCCGGCTGCTGGGGCTGTATTTCATCGACTATCTGACCGCCCCGTTCGAATCGGTGACGCTGGCGCAGCGGCTGGGCCACGGCTGGGGCATGGTGCAGCTGCGCCAGGACAGCGCGTCGCCGAATGCGCGTGCGGTGGGTCCGGCGGGCATGGTCGGCGAATGCGAGGCGATGCAGACGCTGTTCCGCGGCATCGCCAAGGTCGCGCGCTGGGATGCGCCGGTGCTGATCGGCGGCGAATCGGGGACCGGCAAGGAACTCGCCGCGCAGGCGATTCATCGCGCCTCGGCGCGTGCCGCGCAGCCCTTCGTCGCGCTGAACTGCGCCGCGATCCCGCCCGCGCTGCTGCAGTCCGAACTGTTCGGCTACGAGCGCGGCGCATTCACCGGCGCGCTCAAGCGCAAACCCGGCCGCATCGAGCTGGCGCAGGGCGGCACGCTGTTTCTCGACGAGATCGGCGACATGCCGCTCGAGAGCCAGACCAGCCTGCTGCGCTTTCTCGAGACCGGCTGCATCGAGCGGCTGGGCGGCACCGAGTCGGTCGCCGTCGATGCGCGCATCGTGTCGGCGACGCACGTCGACCTCGAGGCCGCCGTGGCCGCCGGCCGTTTCCGCCAGGACCTGTATCACCGGCTGTGCGTGCTGCGCATCCGCCAGCCCGCGCTGCGCGAGCGCGGCAGCGACATCGTGCTGCTGGCCGAGCATGTCCTGGCCGAGATCCGGCGGCAGTCGCCGGCGCGCATCAAAGGTTTTTCGAACTCGGCGATGCGGGCGATGGCCGTGCACCGGTGGCCGGGCAATGTGCGCGAGCTGATCAACCGCATTCGCCATGCCGCGGCGATGTGCGAGGGCGGCGTGATCCGTCCCGCCGATCTGGACCTGCAGCCGCCCGCCGAGACGCATCCCTGCACGCTGGCCGCGGTGCGCGAGGCCGCCGAGTGCAACGCGATCCGAGAAGCGCTGCAGCGCCATCACGAGCGGCTGATCGACGTCGCCGCCGAACTCGGCGTATCGCGCGTGACGCTGTTCCGGCTGATGCGCGACTACAAGCTGCAGGTACGCCGGCAGGACATCGGACTGGTGGCGCGCGAGGGCTGAGCGCCCTCCCGCCATCGCGCCCGTTACCCGATCGAGCCTCGAGGCTGCCCCGCATGCCATCCGCCACCACGCGGCCGCACGCCGCCGTCCGCCATACCGGCCTGCGCTACCTGCTGGTCGGCGCCAGCAATTCCGCGCTCGGCTTCGCCGCGATCTGGCTCGCGCTGCGCGGGCTGGACTGGCCTCCGGCCGCGGCCAACGCAGCGGGCTATGCGGTGGGCTTCCTGTGGAGCTTCGCGCTGAACCGGCGCTGGACGTTCGCGCATCGCGGCGATGTGCCGGCCAGCCTGTGGCGGTTCGGCATCGTTTGCGCGCTCGGCTACGCGGCGAATCTGGCGACGGTGCTGACGTTGTCCGGCGTGCTGGGGCCGCGCAGCCTGCTCGCGCAATGCGGCGGCATGGCGGTCTATACCGTGCTGACGTATCTGGGCGCGCGGCATTGGGCGTTCCGCGAGGCGCGGATGCCGGGGCAGACGCCGGCGGACAGGCAAGCGCCCGGCCCTCTCCCCGACTCTCTCCCCGGCCCTCTCCCGCAAGCAGGAAATGGGCTGGGGCAGAGGGCAGCAGGCGTTCGCCGCACCGGCACCGCTCGCCTTCGCGCCATTGCCAACCGGCTGCCGCTGCTTCTCGTCGTCGCCGCCGGCGCCACGCTCCCCTGGCTCGCACCGTATCCCGCGATGATCGACCTGCCGCAGCACGCCGGCCAGGTTGCCGTGCTGCGCGAGCTGCTGGCCGGCACCTCGCCATGGCGGCAGGAGCTGCGCATCAATCCGTTCACGCCCTATCTGCTCGGCTATGGCGCGGCGCTGGCGCTGTCGTGGTGGATGCCGGTGGCGGCCGCGCTGAAGCTGCTGCTGTCGCTGGCCTACCTTGCCTGTGTCGCCGCCGGTATCGCGCTGCGCCGGCGCATCGGTGCCGATGCGCGGCTCGACTGGCTGTTCGTGCCGGGGTTCTTCGGCTTCGCCTATGAATGGGGCTTCCTGACCTTTCTGCTGGCGGTGCCGCTGGGCCTGCTGTTCCTGCTGCCCGCATGGCGCCACGCAGGTGCGCCGACGCTGCGAACGGCCGCCGCGATCGTGCTCGCCGGCGCGCTGCTGTTCGTCGCGCATGGGCTGGTGTTCCTGTTCGCCTGCGCGGTGGGCGCCGCCTGTGCGCTGTTCGGTTCCGCCCGCGATGACGGCTCGCGGCCGGCGCCACCGACGCCGCGCATCGTGCGGCTCGCGCTGCTGCCCTACGCGCTGCTGGCGCTGCTCGCGCTGCTGTACGCCGGCCACGCGCACCGGCTCGAAGCCACGCTCGACTACGCATGGCCTGCCATCGAATGGCGCTGGGACTGGATGCGGTTGCCGCTGCTGCTGGTGTCGCCCTGGGGCGCGTGGTCGACGCATCTGCCGTTCGCACTGGCCACGCTGCTGATGCTGGCCGCGCCCTGGGCGATGGGCCTGCGGCCGCGCTGGCATCTGCCGCACGCGTGGCTGCCCCTCGCCGCCGTGCTGCTGATCTGGCTGTGCGTGCCGCACTACGCGATGCGCACCGCCTTCCTGTTCCAGCGCTTCGGCATCCTGCTGCTGCCCTGCTATGCGTTGCTGTTCGCGATGCCGGCCGGCACCGCCGGCCCGACGCGCGCGATGCGCGCGCGTTGGTGCGCGGCCGCGCTGTGCGCGGCGTGCGCGCTGCACCTGGGCTGGCAGGCGCAGCGCGCGCTGGCCTTCGCCGACGAGACGCGCGATTTCGACGCGGTGCTGGCCGCGGCCGCGCCTGGCCAGCGCGCGCTGATGCTGATATTCGACGCCGGCAGCACGGCCGCCGCGCATCCCGGCGCCTATCAGCACTTCCCGCTGTGGTACCAGGCCCGGCGGCAGGGGCTGGTCGATTTCAACTTCGCCTGGTTCCTGCCGCAGATCGTCCGCTATCGCGGCGGCCATGCGCCGGCCCTTGGCCCCGCCGAGATGCTCGACAACGCCTTCCCGGCCAGCTTCGACTGGCAGCGCCATCGCGCCGGCCGCTATCGCTATCTGTTCGTGCGGCGCGCGATGCCGCTGCCCGCGGGCTTTTTCGCCACGGCGGACTGCCGTGTCGAACCGGTGCGCTCGGCCGGGCACTGGTCGCTGTACGCCACGCGCGATTGCCCGCCGTCCGCCGAGAGGCCCCTTCCCTAGGAGACCACCATGTCGCCGCAAGCCTATCTCGAAATGGCGCAGACCGAAGCCGATCACTGGTGGTTCCGCGCGCGCCGCGACATCGTCGCCACGGTGCTCGCGCAGCTGGCGCTGCCGCCGGGCGCCGCCATCCTCGAGATCGGCGCCGGCACCGGCGGCAATCTCGACATGCTGGCGCGCTTCGGCACGGTCAGCGGCCTGGAAATGGACGCGATGGCGCGACGGCTGGCCGTGGCCAAGACCGCCGGCCGCTATGCGATCGCCGACGGCCGCTGTCCCGACGCGATGCCGTACCGCCCGGGCAGCTTCGATCTGGTCTGCCTGCTCGACTGCCTGGAGCACATCGCCGACGATGCCGGCGCGCTGCTGGCGATACGTTCGCTGCTGCGGCCCGGCGGCGCGGCGCTGATCACCGTGCCGGCGCATCCCTGGCTATGGAGCCGGCATGACGTCTTCCTGCACCACCAACGCCGCTATCGCCGTACCGCGCTGAGCACGCGTCTCGGTGACGCGGGGCTGCGCGTGGAAACGCTGACCTACTTCAACACCGTGCTGTTTCCCCTGGCGGTGGCGGCGCGCTGGCACGACCGCCTGCGCGACCAGTTGCGCGACCAGTTGCATGCGCGCGTGCCCGACCACGGCGTACCGGGCGAAGCCGGCGGCTCGAGCGGCACCGCGATGCCGCCCGCGTTGCTGAACGCACTGCTGTACGCGCTGTTTCGCAGCGAGCGGCTCTGGCTGCGGCATGGCACCTTGCCGTTCGGGGTATCGCTGCTGGCGGTGGCGCGCGCGGTCTAGCGGACGACCGCCGCCGCAAGGAAAACGCCGCGGCCGTCGCCTGCCGCGGCGCAATTGGCGCTGATGCGATGGGGCCAAGCGTCAGCGCGTGCGCGCGCCGCGCTGCACCGCGGACAGCTCGATCACGCGGCGGCCGCCGATCCCCTGCGTGGCGGGACGCTCCTGGTAACGCCGGCGCACCAGATAGATCGGACGGCCCTTGGTCTCGTGATAGATGCGGCCGACGTATTCGCCGACCACGCCGACGCCGATCAGTTGCAGTCCGCCGAAGAACAGCAGCGCGGACAGCAAGGAGGCGTAGCCCGGCACGTCGACACCGAGCCACAGCGTGCGCCCGATGATGAAGGAGCCATAGCAGAAGGCGGCGAAGGCGACCGCCAGGCCGATATAGGTCCAGCTGCGCAGCGGCACCGTGCTGAAGCTGGTGATGCCCTCGAGCGCGAAGTTCCACAGCCGCCAGCCGGAGAACCTGGACTGGCCGGCGCTGCGCGGCTCGCGCGTGTACGGCAGGGTCACCGTATGGAAGCCGACCCAGGCGAACAGCCCCTTCATGAAGCGGCGCCGCTCGGGCAGGCTCTTCAGCGCGTTGACGACCGCGCGGTCCATCAGGCGGAAGTCGCCCACGTTTTCCGGCAGCCGCAGTTCCGACATGCGGTTGTGCAGCCGGTAGTAGGCGCCGGCGGTCACGCGCTTGAGCCACGAATCGCAGGCGCGGTCGACGCGCTGGGCCAGCACGACCTCGGCGCCCTCGCGCCAGCGCGCCACCATCTCGCCGATCAGTTCGGGCGGGTCCTGCAGATCGACATCGATCGGCACCACCGCGTCGCCGAACGCCTCGTCGATGCCCGCGGTCAGGGCGGCCTCCTTGCCGAAGTTGCGGGTCAGGTCGATCACGCGGATGCGCGGATCGGCGCGGGCCTGCGCCAGCAGCCGCGGCAGCGTGTCGTCGCCGCTGCCATCGTTGACGCAGACGATCTCGAAGCGGATGCCGGGGATCGCTTCGAGCGCCGGGATCACGCGCGAGAAGAACGGCGCGATCGCGTCGCTCTCGTTGTAGCAGGGCGCGACCAGCGACAGCAGGCGGGTATCGCGCTGCCATGGGGTCCGGCGGTCGCGGGACGCCATCAACGGGGAAGCGAAGGAAGCGCTGGGCGGTGCATCGCCCGCGGCATCGGCATCCGAGCCGGCAGATGAGGCGCACCACCTGCCGTCCTCCGCAGCAGCATGCAAGCCGCCTTTGGGGGCGCCCTCCCCGGCGCCCCCGGCGGTTCTCCTCCCCGCTCCAGCAGGGTCGCGGCGGCGCGCGCTCGCGCCGCCGATCCTGTCATGTCGTGACATGTCCGTTCCCCTTGTGCGTGCCGACATCGGCCGCGACATCGGCCGCGACATCGGCCGCGACATCGGTGGCGACATCGGCGGGCACACTGTCAGCGTCCCCGGAGCCGGCCCGCCACGCGCGGCGCAATACGGCGGCCATGCCGAGCGCCAGCAGCTGAACCCCGCCCTGCCACTGCTGCGCCAGCGCATTGGCGAACATCAGCAGCGGCATGCACCACAGCGCGACCAGCAGCAGACGCTCCCCCGGCATCCAGCCGCGCCGCACGCCTTCCACCGCGAGCCCCGCCACCGCCATGCCCAGCCACGCCAGCTCGTAGTACCAGAGATACGGCGTGGCCAGCATCGCCGCCAACGCCAGCGCGGCGGTTCGCAGTCCGGTGTTGCGCTGGCGGCGCCATACGCAGGCCAGCGCGCCGATCGTCGCCAGCGTCAGCACTGCCTGCAGCGCGTAGGCCAGCGCCGGCGCGCCGCCGGCAAGCCGCACCGAGGCCAGCAGCGTCGGGCTGACGTACCAGGCACGGATGCCTTCGTGAATCAGCATGTCGGCGACCTGCGCGGTCGCGCTGACGAAGGCCGGCACCGTCTGCCAGCCGAACGCGGCGATGCTGGCCGCCGCCAGCGTCGCCGCGGTCAGCGCGGCGGCGGCCAGCGCCCGCCATTCGCGTCCGGCAATCAATGCCACCGGAAACATCAGCGCCAGCTGCGGCTTGATCGCCAGCAGGCCGATCAGCACACCGGCCAGCACCGGCCGGCGCGGCAGCAGTACCAGCGCCCATGCGGCGAGCGCCGCGGTCAGCAACGCGTTCTGGCCGATGGTCGCCGCCAGGAACAGGCCGGGAAACGCCAGCAGCGACAGCAGCACCGCGCCGCGCGCCGCCGTTGGCGGCGCCGCCAGCGCGGTCATGCGCAACAGCGCCGCGAGATAGCCGGCTGCCGACAGGCCGATGAAGGCGAAATAGCTGGCAGCGAACGGCAACAGCGACAGCGGCAGCACCACCCACAGGAAAGTCGGCGGATAGAGCCAGGGCAGATAGAAGCCCGAATCGGGCGGCACCGAGCCATGCGCGGCGATCACCGGCTGCAGCTGCGCGTAGTCGTAGACCGCGAGCGCCCCGGCACCGCGCAGCAGATGCGACGCGCTCCAGAACACCGAGAAGTCGGCACCGGGCCGAACGATCGTCTCCAGCGTGAAGCCCTGCGTGATCCACGCCCACGCACAGACGATCGACAGCTGCGCGATCAGCATCGCACCCGCATACAGCCGCATGCGCTCCAGCGTCAGCCAATGCGCGCGAGCGCCCTGCGGTGTGGCGGCAATCGAAACGGGGGAAACGGTCATCGGGTCGCTCTCGTCGGCATCGAACACGGCGACATGCGGTCGCCTTGCCCTTCGTTCTATCAGACGCTGTGCGCGGCGCAAGGCGGGCCCGCCGGCGCAACGATGGCGGCGCGGGGGCTGCGTGCGCCGACGTTTCCGCGCGGAAGCACGAAGGTTGCGGGCGCAGCGTCGGCCGCGATTGCCGCGCGCGGCGCCGCTTTGCGCGTCGTCACCATGCCGCGGATCGACGGCCATGGCGCCGCGCGGCCGGCGCGGCGCCGAGCGGCAACGTTTCAAACGGGAAACACGGCACCGGCGCGGAAGACCCGCGCCAGATGGATGAGCGCGGCGGCAATGCGCGACCGCGCCGCTCTCGTACAAAAGGATGAGCCCTGCCTGCGCGTGCACCAGACCACGTCGGCGCCGGATGGCCGGCCTCATCCATTGCGGCGAGGACCGCCGCCGGAATCACGGGACCAGCGCGGCTCCACCACACCCCCACCGCGCCCCCACCTCGCCACGCCCGCGTGCCACACCATCGCCCGGCGTTTCCGCCCGGAAACGATCGCCGGTTCGCACCCCTGCCGCCGGCCTGCCGCCAAGCGCCGGCTGACCGCACGGCCTTGTGGCGCAAGGCATTGCGGCGGGCTGGCAAAGCTCTTGCCTTATGCCGGCGACAAGGCGGCCGGCGACAAGGCAGCCAGCGACAAGGCAGCCGGCGACAACGCCGCCCGCAACCGCCGCCCGAACCGCAAAGCGAACCAGGCGGCGGCGACGCGAGCGACCTCGACCGCAGACGCACCGCACAGCGACAGGACACCGATCATGCTGACCAATCCGCATCGCCTCACGCAGCGCCCCGCCTCGCGGGGATCGCGTCCGCATCGCGCGCCGCTGTCGCACTGCTCGCGCCGCGGCGAGGCCTCGGCACCGCCGCATGCCACGCCGCGCCATGCACGGCGCGAGCACACGCACCGCCGCGTGCGCCGCCCGGCGGCGGGGGAAGCGGAAGGTCACCACGGCGGCCGCCGCGACAGCCGTCCGCCTCGACACGGCGGCGGACACGGCCGCTGGCCCTTCGATGCCTGCGCCGCCTGCGGTCCCCCGCGCGCCTCGCCCCCCCCGCAGTTCAACCGCAGCAGTTCAACCGCAGCAGTTCAACGCAAGTCGTGCCCTGCATTCCAACCGAAGGAGAGAGCCATGCAAGACCTGATTCAACAAGCCAAGCTGTTCGCCCAGGACGATGACGGCGTCACCGCCATCGAGTACGGCCTGATTGCCGCGCTGATCGCCATCGTGATCATCGCCGGCGTCAAGCTGGTCGGACAGAACCTGAGCGCCGTGTTCGACAAGGTGCAGTCCGCACTGAAGTAAGCCGAGGCACGCGCCGATGCGCTCGGCGCGATCGATACCCGCGGAGGCCGGCGTTCCGGCTCCGCGGGCCTGCGCCACCTACTGGAGACACCGATGCGCGTGCAAGCGAATTCCATCCGCGGCTTCGTCGACGACGATCACGCGGTCACCAGCATCGAGTACGCACTGATCGCGATGCTGATCGCGCTGGTGATCATCGTCTCGGTCAAGGCCGTCGGCGAGACCCTGAGCAATATCTTCGACAAGGTCGCGTCCTCGTTCTGACGATACGGCCCTGCCCCGACCCAACGCCCTGCACCGCGCGACCGGAGCCCGCCATGCCGAACCCGCATCTCGCCACGATGATCGGACCCGCCGCGATGCTGCTGGTGCTGGCCGCCGCGGCCAGCGACCTGCAGTGCCGCCGCATTCCCAACTGGCTGACCTTCGGCGCCTGGCTGCTGGCGCTGCCGGTACAGCTGGCGCTGTCCGGCCTCGGCGCCGGTGCGCTCGCCTGGGCCACCGGCTGGCTGACGGGGCTGGCGATGTTCCTGCCGATCTATCTGCTGCGCGGCATGGCCGCCGGCGACGTCAAGCTGATGGCCGCGGTCGGCGCCTGGCTGGGCGCGGGCATGGCCTTCGACATCGCGCTGACGGCCTTCGTGCTGGGCGGCGCCTGGGCACTGGGCTGGACGCTGTGGCACGGCAATCTGCGCCAGTTGCGCGAGAACGTGGTGCGGATCGTGCTGGCGCCCGGCGCGTTCAATCCGGACCGGCGCAAGCCCGCGGCACTCGACGCGTCGGTGTCGGTCGGCGCGATGCCCTACGGCGTGGCCATCGCCGCCGGCACGATCGCGATGCTGTTCGCGTCGGCATAGCCACCAGCACAGAGCGGGGGATCCCATGATCGAGCAAACACCGAACGCGCCGATACACGGTCTGCCGGGCGTCGCCAATGCCGCGGCCAATGCCGGCGGCCATGGCCACTCGCGCGCGCCGGCCATCGCCGCCGCGGAATGCGCCACGGAATACGCCACCGAATGCGCCACCGAGTGTGCCCAGCCGCAACCGTGGCATGTGGCCCCGCGCACCGTTGCCGATACGGGCATCGACATCACGATGCTGGGCACCCTGCTGATGAAGGCGGCCTATCTGTACCGCAACGTCACGCTGCTGCAGCTGGCCGAGACGCTGCGCCTGCCCGGCTCGGTGATCGGCGAGATCGCGACCGCCTGCGTGCGCGAGAGGCTGCTGGAGGTCGCGCATCGGGGCGCCAGCGACCTCGACGTGCGCTACCGGCTGACCGATGCCGGCCATGCGCGCGCCGCCGAGTTCGCGGCGCGCTGCAGCTATGCGGGCCCGGCGCCGGTGACGCTCGACGCCTATCTGGAGGCGGTGCGGCACCACTCGGTGCGCCACGCCAGCGTGTCGAAGGCCGATGTGGCCGCCGCGCTCGGCGACCTGGTGGCGCCGCCCCATATCGTCGACGAGGCCGGTATCGCGCTGAACTCGAGCACCGCGCTGCTGCTGTACGGTCCGCCGGGCAGCGGCAAGACCTTCCTGGCGCGCCGGCTGCGCGAGCTGATGCCCGGCGCGGTGCCGGTGCCGCACGCGATCACCGTCGCCGGCGAAATCATCCAGGTGTTCGATCCGCTGGTGCACGTCCCCTTCGACGAGGGCGGCAATCCCGGCTGGCGCCGCGGCGCGGACCGGCGCTGGATCCTGTGCCACCGCCCCGCCGTGCTGACCGGCGGCGAGCTGACGCTGGACATGCTGGACCTGCGCTATGACGCGGTCGCCGGCTACTACCAGGCGCCACCGCACATGAAGGCCAACAACGGCGTCTACATCGTCGACGACCTGGGCCGCCAGCTGGTCGGCGTCAGCGAACTGCTGAACCGCTGGATCGTGCCGCTGGACCGCGGCATCGACATGTTCACGCTGCACAGCGGCGTGCGCTTCTCGGTGCCGTTCGACGTGTGGCCGGTGTTCTCGACCAACCTGGATCTGAGCGCCCTCGGCGACGACGCCTTCCTGCGCCGGCTCGGCAGCAAGCTGTTCATCGGGCCGCTTGCCGAGGACGACTACCGCGAGGTCTACGCGCGCGCCGCCCGCGCGCTCGGCCTGCAGCACGCCGACGACGTGTTCCGCTTCCTGCTCGAGGGCCTGCATCTGGCCGACGGCATCCCGCTGCTGGCCTGCATCCCGGGCGATCTGCTGAAGCTGGTGGACTCGGCGCGGCGCTATCACGGCGACCCGCCGCACGTCAGCGAGGAAGCGCTGCGGCGCGCGTGGCACGCGTATTTCGGCCGCGAGATCGGCGATGGCATGCGCTGGCGCAGCGGCGCGCGCGTGGCGCCGCGATAGCTGCGCCGCGCGCAACGACGGAACGATGGAACGGCGGAACGGCGGAAAGAACGAGGGAAACGAGGGCAACCTCAGGGGAGAGCTTCCATGAAAAACGCAAGGGCAATGTTGATGCTTCTGGTCGCACTGGCCGCGGGGGTCGCGGCCGTGGTCGCGGCCTCGCGCTGGCTGATGCAGCAGTCGTCGAACTCGGTCGCGCAGGTGGTGGTCGCCGCCAGCGACATCAACCTGGGCCAGCCGATCGGCCCGGAAAACCTGCGGCTGGTCAGCTGGCCCAGCGCCAGCGTGCCGCCCGGCGCCTTCACCAACGCCGCGCTGCTGCAGGGCCGCGTGGCGCGCACCAGCGTGCTGCGCGGCGAACCGGTGCTCGAGGCCAAGCTCGCGCCGCAGGGCACCAAGGGCGGCCTGTCGGCGGTGATCGGCGAAGGCAAGCGCGCGATCACGGTGCGGGTCAACGATGTGGTCGGTGTGGCCGGCTTCGCGCTGCCGGGCAATCTGGTCGATGTGATCGTCAACACCGCGGCCGACGCCAGGCGCAATGGCGGGGGCAGCGGCGACGCCAGCATCTCCAAGATCGTGCTGGAGAAGATCCTGGTGCTCGCGGTTGCGCAGCAGGTGAGCCGGGACGATACCCAGCCGAAGGTGGTCAACGCGGTGACGCTGGAGGTCACGCCCGAACAGGCCGAGAAGCTCGACGTCGCGCGCAGCGTGGGCACGCTGTCGCTGGTGCTGCGCAATCAGGTCGACCTGGCCGCGGTCGACACCGACGGCGCCACCAAGACCACGCTGCTGGGCGCGCCCGCCGCCGCACCGGCGCCGGCGCCGCTCAAGCCGGTCAAGGTCAGCGCACCGGTGCGCCCGCGTCCGGCGGCGCCGGCCCGCGCCGGCCACTGCATCGGCGTGTTGTCCGGCGTGCAGGGCAGTCTCGAATGTTTCTGACGCCGAAGGTCTCGGGCAGCACGGCCACGGCATGACTGGGCATGCCGCGAATCACGCAGCACCAATTCTCTCCGGGGGGAGATATGAAAACGAACCATAAGCAGAGGGACGGCGCGCGCAACGCGCGCACGCTGGGCGGGGCCGGCACGGCGTGCCTGCTGCTGGCGCTTGCCGGCAATGCGGGCAGTGCCGGCGCGCAGCCGGCGGCCGAGGCCGGCGCGGTTGCCAAGGGCACGGCGCCCGCGGCCGGGGCCCGCCCGGCCGGCAATGCCGGCGCGGCCGCAGCGTCCGGCGCGCCGATGCAGATGACCATCAGCATGGCGCCGGCGCGCGCACCGGTGCCCGCCGCCGACACGCGCGGGCCGAACTGCAGCGGCGCGGTACGCGAGGAAAGCCATGTGGTGGTGCCGATCGGCAAGTCGACGCTGATCCCGCTGCCCGAGCCGGTGCGCAACCGGACCGTCGGCAACCCCGAGGTCGTGCAGGCGACCATGGTGTCGCCGCAGACGATGTACGTGCTCGGCCGCAGCCTGGGCACCACCAACATGATCGTGCAGGGTCGCAGCGGCGCCTGCAGCGTGATCAATATCGCGGTCAACGTCGATGCCGGCGGCCTGCAGGGTTCGCTGGCACAGCTGATGCCCACCGAGCGCGGCATCCGCGTCGCCACCGCGGCCGACAACCTGGTGCTGACCGGCAGCGTGTCGAGCGCGCAGGCGGCCCAGCAGGCGGTCGAGATCGCCCGCGCCTATGCCACGGTCGCGCAGGGCGACAAGGAGGCGAAGAACGGCGGCGTGCTGAACATGCTGAGCGTCGACACGCCGCAGCAGGTGATGCTCGAGGTCAAGGTCGCCGAAGTCTCGAAGACGCTGCTGAACCAGCTCGGCTCGCAGCTGAACCTGCAGGGCGGCATCGGCTCGTGGACTGGGGGTCTGGTCACTTCGCTGCTGACCGGCTCGCGCACCGCCATCTTCGGCAGCAAGGCCAACAACCTGCCGCTGGACATCGCGATCGATGCGCAGAAGAACGACTCGCTGGTCAAGATCCTCGCCGAGCCGAACCTGGTCACCCTGAGCGGGCAGGAGGCCAGCTTCCTCGCCGGCGGCAAGATCTATATCCCGGTGGCGCAGAGCAACGCCGTAGTGGGCGGCGTGCCGACCATCACGCTGCAGGAAGAGGAGTTCGGCGTGGGGCTGAAGTTCACGCCGACCGTGCTGGCCAACGGCCGCATCAACCTGAAGGTCGCGCCGGAAGTCTCCGAGCTGTCGCCGACCGGTGCCACCGTGACCGGCGCGACGTTGACGGGCCAGACGATCCTGCCGGTGATCACCACGCGGCGCGCGTCCACCACCGTGCAGATGCGCGACGGCGAGAGCTTCGCCATCGGCGGGCTGCTGCAAAACAACGCGCGCGGCGCGCTGAAGGCGCTGCCCGGTGCCGGCGAAGTGCCCGTGCTCGGTGCGCTGTTCCGCAGCACGTCGTTCCAGCAGGACATGTCGGAGCTGATCTTCATCATTACGCCGCGGCTGGTGCAGCCGATGCAGCAAGCGGGCGCCCCGCTGCCGACCGACAGCTTCTCGACGCCGAATCCGCTCGAGCTGTACCTGCTCGGCAATATGGAGGGCTCCACCGGCAAGCCCGCGCCGGCCGCACCGCAATCGCCCGCACCGGCGCCGCAAGCGCCGGCCCCTCGCACCGCGCCGCAACCGGCCACGCTGGCGCCGCCCCCGTCCTCTGCGCCGGCCTCCCCTTCCCCGGTGCCGCGCACCGCGCTGCCGGTAGGCCGGCCGCTCGCGGAAGCGCCCACGGCGGCGGAAACATCGGCCTCGCGTACCACGCCATCCGCGGCGCCGTCCGTCGCAAGCGCTGCCGCACCGGCGGCGCGCGAGGAGTCGCAGGCCCAGCGGATCGCCCGGATCGAGGCGACCGCCGCGCGGCTCGCCCGTGCCCGTGCGGCAACGCCCGCGAGCGCGGACGGCAAGCCCGCCGCCCTGAACTGAGCGCACCGTCAGGAGAACGCCATGAACAAGCACGCCATCCACAAGCCTTCGCCATCGTCGCGCGTACGCGCCGGGCTCGCTGCCCTGCTCGCCGCACCGCTGCTGGCCGCCTGCATCAGCACCACGCCGGTCTGGGACAGCCGCTTCGGACAGTCGGTCCATGCGGTCAAGCAGGCCCAGATCATCAACCCGAACGCGCCAGCCGGCTTGCCTTCCCTGACCGGCGTCGACGGCAAGGCCGCCGTCGCGGCGATGGGCAACTACGACCGCTCGCTGCAGCGGCTGTCGCCCGGCGGCGCCCATGGCAACGGCGCCGGCATGCAGGGCGGCATCGGCATGTCGGGCGGCATCGGCACGCGCTGACGCGCGGCGGCGCGATGCAGCGGAGCGATCCAATTCGCCAGGCCAGGGAGACAGCCATGATGCAGCCGAACACAGCGAGACCGCATCCACGCCGGCGGGCAGCGACGCTGCGGCGCCAGCAAGGCGCCGTCGCGATCGTCGTCGCATTGGCGCTGGTCGCGATGGTGGGCTTTCTCGGGCTGGCGCTCGACCTCGGCAAGCTCTACGTGGCCAAGAGCGAGCTGCAGAACGGCGCCGACGCCTGTGCGCTGGCGGCGGCGCGCGACCTGACCGGCGCCACGCCGCTGGCGGTGTCCGAGGCCGCCGGCATCACCGCCGGCTATCGCAATCTGGCGCTGTTCCAGAGCGAATCGGTGCAGTTCGCCGCGGACAGCAGCGTCACCTACAGCGACGCACTGGCCAACCCGTTCTATCCGAAGAGCAGCGTGCCGTACGCGCTCGATACCATCAAGTACGTCAAGTGCGCGGTCTCGCGCGCAGGCATCGCCAACTGGTTCGCCCAGGTGCTGAACCTGCTGCCCGGCGGCAACGTCGGTCCCAGCACCGTGTCGTCGTTCGCCGTGGCCACCGTCGGCGCCGCGCAGACCGCGTGCGCGATCCCGGTATTCATCTGCAAGCCGGACACCATCAGTCCGCCGGAGCCGCCCTACACCGTGGGCCAGTGGCTGATTTCGAAGCTCGATGCGGGCAACAAGGGCGAGTATGGCGGCGGCAATTTCGGCTGGGCCGATCTCGGCGGCGGCAGCGGCACCAAGAGCCTGGCCGAACAGCTGAAGGGCTCGGGCCAATGCAACCTGCCGGCGCTCGGCACCGAGATCGGCACCACCGGCAACAAGTCGTCGCTGGCGGACGAGTGGAACAGCCGCTTCGGCATCGTCAAGGCCGGCAAGGTGGTCGGCGTGCCCGACTTCACCGGCCATGCGTACAACGACACCACCTGGCCCGCCAAGGCCAACGCCTATCCGGACTTCACCGCCAGGCGCAAGGCCTACGCGCCGTACCAGGGCGACAGCGTCGCGATGATCGATACCAAGGGCTCGCCGTCCGGCACCGCCGCGCATCAGGGCGGCGCCGACCGGCGCATGGTGCTGGCTCCGGTGGTCGACTGCAGCGGCTTCGCGGTGTCCGGCACGCACAAGGCCAGCGTACTCGAATGGGCCTGCCTGCTGATGATCGAGCCGATGCAATGGGGCGGCAACATCAACTCGGTGCGGCTCGAATACCGGGGCGCGTCGAGCTCGCTGGGCAGCCCGTGCGCGACGCAGGGCATCCCGGGCCTGGGCAGCGGGCCCGGCCCGCTGGTGCCGGTGCTGGTGCAGTAGCGGCCGGCCGCATCGACAAGCGACAGGAGGCCATCGTGACGACGCCGATCCCCCGCTCCGCCAGCGGCACTGCCGCGCGCCATCACCGGCTCGCGCTGCGTCGCGCCGGCGCGCGCGAACGCCAGCGCGGCGTGGCCGCGGTCGAGTTCGCGATCCTGCTGATCCCGCTGCTGCTGATGCTGTGCGGCGTCGCCGAGTTCGGCCGCGCGATCTACCAGTACGACGCGCTGACCAAGGCCACGCGCGGCGCCACGCGCTACCTGTCGCAGTTCTCGCCCGACGACGCCGGCTATCCGGCCGCGCAGGCCAAATGCATGGCGGTCCATGGCAATACCGGCTGCACCGGTGCTCCGCTGGTCGGCGGACTCAGTACCGCGATGGTGGTGATCTGCGACCGCGTCGACGCGGCGGGCTGTCCGGGCATGACCTTCGCCAACGTCAATACCTACGACAACGGCGCCGGTGCCGGCGTGCCGGCCGGCACGGTCAACCTGGTGGCGGTCAAGATCACCGGCTTTGCCTACTCGCCGATCCAGCCGCTGATCGATGTCGGCGGACTGGTGTTCTCCGATGTGATGACCGTGATGAGGCAAGTGCTATGAACCCCGCCCTCCTCCCCCGCGCCACGCGCATGCGGCGCGCGCGCCAGCGCGGCGCCACCGTGGTCGAGTTCGCGATCGTCGCGATGCTGTTCTTCACGCTGCTGATCGGCGTGGTCGAGATGGCGCGCGTGCTGTTCCACTGGAACACCGCCAGCGAGGCGACGCGCTGGGGCGCGCGCATGGCGGTGGTCTGCGATGCCAATGCCGCGATCATCAAGACGCGCATGGCGACGCTGATGCCGCAGCTGGCGCCGTCGAACATCGCGCTGGTCTACGAGCCCGCCGGCTGCGACAGCGATCCCGATACCGCGCGCGCCAGCTGCGCCAGCGTGACCGTCAGCGTCACCGGCCTGACCGTGCAGACGCTGGTGCCGATGATTCCGATGGCGCTGCCGGTGCCGCCCTTTGCCACCACGCTGTCGCGCGAAAGCATGAACAGCGCGACCGGCGGGCCGGTCTGCAGCTGAACATGGCAACGCTTCGCGGCGCCCGTCGCGGCGCACAGAACAACGAACAGGAGAAGCCGTCATGCTGACGATTCTGATCGCCTCCGAGCAAACCGACCGGCTGGCCGAGATCGCGCGGCTGTGCACCCAGTGCGGATCGTTCCAGACGCTGGCGCTGACCGAGGCGCCGGCCCGCATCGCATCGCATGCGAGCCAGCTGGCGCTGGCCGACATGCTGGTGATCGCGCACGGCAACATGGGACCGGCGCAGATGCAGGGCATCGAGGCGATGCGGCAGCAGCATCCCGAGCTGCCCTGCATCCTGATCACCGACGCGGTCGACCCCGAGCTGCTGATCAAGGCGCTGCGCACCGGCATCCGCGACGTGCTGGCATGGCCGCTGGAGCAGGGTCAGCTCGGCGACGCGCTGCGCCGGCTGCAGGCTGCCGGCACCCAGCGGCGCCGCCGCGCCGCGCGGCTGGTGTCGCTGCTGTCGTGCAAGGGCGGCGCCGGCGTGACCTTCCTGACCGCCAACCTCGGCCATGCGCTGGCCGCGCAGGGCAGGCGCGTGCTGGTGCTGGACCTGAACCGCCAGTTCGGCGATCTGGTGCACACGATCTGCGACCGTACGCCGCCGGCGACGCTGCCCGACGTCTGCGCGCAGATCGACCGCATGGACGCGGCCTTCCTCGAAGCATGCCTGACGCCGGTAGCCGACGGCTTCGACGTGCTGGCCGGCGCGGCCGATCCGATCAAGGCGGCGTCGGTGCGCAAGGAGCAGGTCGAATGGATCCTGTCGCTGGCGCTGCCGCACTATGACTTCGTGCTGGTCGATGCCGGCCAGGCGATCGATCCGGTGTCGATCGGCGTGCTCGACCGCAGCGACCGCATCGGCGTGGTGCTGCAGCCGACCATCGCCTACGCACGCACCGGCCGGCGCCTGCTCGACATCCTGCGGGCGCTGCACTACCCCGACGACAAGATCCGCGTGCTGCTGAACCGCGACGATCGCCGCAACGAGCTGGAGCGCACCTCGCTCGAGCAGATCTGCGGCAGCCCGGTCTGGCACGCCCTGCCCGAGGATGCGGCGACGGTCGCCGCGGCGATCAGCCACGGCGAGGCGGTGCTGGCGATGCACCGGCGCAGCGCCATCGCGCGGGCGCTGCAGTCGCTGGCCGCGCAGCTGGCCGCCACGGAACCGGAACCGCAGGGGGGCAGCGAGCCCTCGTCGCTGCGCCGGCTGCTGCTGCGGGTCAAGGCGGCATGAGCAGCGCCGTTGCGCCGCCAGCACGCCAATACACCAATACGGCATTACGCCAACAAGTCCGCGCCCACCCCTGCGCCCGCACGCCAACCTTCCCTCGAGCCGGAGACCGCCATGTCGATCCGCGAACAACTGTCGAACGCCAGCCCGGACTTTGCCGCCCTGTCCGTCAACGGCCATCCTGCCACCGCGCTGTCCGGCGGCGGCGGTTATCGCGCGCTCAAGCGCACCGTGCACGAGGCCGTGCTCGAGCGCGTCGAGCTGGAGCGGCTTGCGCATATTCCGTCCGATCAGGTCCGGCACGAGATCGGCCTGCTGGTCGGCGCGATCGTCGACGAGGGCAAGGTGCTGCTCAACGACGCCGAGCGCCGCCTGCTGATCGGCGAGATCTACGACGAGATGTTCGGCTTCGGCCCGCTCGAGCCGCTGCTGCGCGATCCCACCGTGTCCGACATCCTGGTCAATACCGCACGCCAGACCTATGTCGAGCGCCGCGGCAAGCTGGAACTGACCGACATCGTGTTCTACGACGACGCGCACCTGATGAAGGTCATCGAGAAGATCGTGTCGCGCGTCGGGCGCCGCATCGACGAAACCAGCCCGATGGTCGATGCGCGCCTGCCTGACGGCTCGCGCGTCAACGCGATCATCCCGCCGTCCGCAATCGACGGTCCGCTGCTGTCGATCCGCCGTTTCGCCGTCAATCCGCTGCAGGTCGCCGACCTGGTCGTGTACCAGAGCCTGACGCCGCCGATGGCCCAGCTGCTGCAGGCGCTGGCGCACGCCAAGGTCAATCTGCTGGTGTCGGGCGGCACCGGCAGCGGCAAGACCACGCTGCTGAACATCGTGTCCGGCTTCATCCCGCTCGACGAGCGCGTGGTCACCATCGAGGACGCCGCCGAACTGCAATTGCGGCAACCCCATGTGCTGCGGCTGGAGACGCGCCCTCCCAATATCGAGGGCAAGGGCGAGATCACCCAGCGCTCGCTGGTCCGCAATGCGCTGCGGATGCGGCCCGACCGGATCATCCTCGGCGAAGTGCGCGGCGCCGAGGCGCTGGACATGCTCAATGCGATGAACACCGGCCACGAGGGCTCGCTCACCACGATCCACGCCAACACGCCGCGCGATGCGCTGACGCGGCTCGAGAACATGGTCAGCATGGCCGGCATGAACGTGCCGCCGAAGGCGATCCGCCACCAGATCGCATCGGCGATCACGGTGATCGTGCAGGCGGCGCGGCTCAGCGACGGCAGCCGCAAGATCGTCAGCATCCAGGAGATCACCGGCATGGAGGGCGACGTCATCAACATGCAGGAGATCTTCACGTTCCACCGTACGGGCGTCGGCCAGGACGGGACCGTGCGCGGCCATTTCCGCGCGACCGGCGTCTATCCGAAGTTTGCCGAGCGGCTGCGCGTCTACGGCGTCGCGCTGCCGGACGAGACCTACGATCCGTCGCGGCGCTTCGACATCCAGGGCATGGCGGCCTGACGGAGAGCGATCATGAACCTCGGTCAATTCGCACAGTTGGGACAGCTGGGACACTACGCGCTGTACGCCTTCGGCGTGTTGCTGTTCATTGCCGTCGTGCTCGCCATCGAAGCCGTCTACCTGTGGTGGAGCAGCCATCATGGCGCATCGGCACGGCGCATCGACGCGCGTATCCGCGCGCTGTCGGCCGGCGGCCAGATCGGCCGCGAGCAGATGTCGATCCTGAAGGAGCGGATGCTGGCCGGCAGCCCGCGGATGCAGCGCCTGCTGATGCGGGTGCCGCGCGTGGCCGCGCTGGACCGCTGGCTGCAGCAGTCGGGCAGCACCTGGTCGGTCGGCCAGCTGCTGGGCTTCAGCGCCGCCAGCCTGCTGATCGCCTTCGCCGTGCTGTCGCTGCTGCCGCTGCCGTTCTGGCTGGCCGCCGCCGGCGCGCTGCTGGCCGCGACGCTTCCCGTGCTGCGTACGCTGGCGCAACGGCAACGGCGGCTGAAGCGCATGGAGGCGCAATTGCCCGATGCCATCGACATGATCAGCCGGTCGCTGCGCGCCGGGCACTCGTTCGCAGGCGCGCTCGGCACCGTCGGCCAGGAAATGAAGGCTCCGCTCGGGCCCGAATTCCGGCTCGCCTTCGAAGAGATCAACTACGGCGTCTCGCTCGACGATGCGCTGACCAGCCTGGCGATACGGGTGCCGGTCGGCGACCTGCGCTACTTCGTGAT
The DNA here is from genome assembly GCF_013347325.1 of Cupriavidus gilardii. Taxonomy (NCBI): domain Bacteria; kingdom Pseudomonadati; phylum Pseudomonadota; class Betaproteobacteria; order Burkholderiales; family Burkholderiaceae; genus Cupriavidus; species Cupriavidus gilardii. Next base: position 2,332,649 of record NZ_CP054626.1, read on the forward strand.
CGCCGTGCTGATCCAGCGCGAAAGCGGCGGCAACCTGGCCGAGGTGCTCGACACCATCAGCCGGCTGGTGCGCGAGCGGCTCAAGCTGTTCGACAAGATCCGCGTGCTGTCCGCGGAAGGCCGGCTGTCGGCGTGGATCCTCGGCCTGCTGCCGTTCGGCACGGCCGGGCTGATCTCGGTGCTGAACCCGGGCTTTCTCGACGTGCTGTGGCAGGACCCGGCCGGCATCCGCATGGCGGGCACGGCGCTGGTCATGATGGCGCTCGGGGTGTTGTGGATGCGCAGGATCATCCGTATCCGGGTATAGGAGGAATCATGGAAGCCATGCAGACACAACAATGGCTGTTGCTCGGCCTGGTATTCATCGCCGCGTTCGGCGCGGCGCTCGGGCTGATGCTGGTGTGTGCGCCGAACCGGCTGCGCGCGCGGCTCGAGCGGCTTGGCGGCGGCGGCACCGCGGGACCAGCCGCCGCGTCGGGCGCGGGGCAGGCCGGCAGCGACTGGAGCGCGCGGCTCGGCGAATGGGCCAGGCCGGTGTCGCGCTTCGCGCTGCCCAGGGAAGGCTGGGAGAATTCCGCGCTGCGCGTGCGCTTCATGAACGCCGGCTGGCGCGGCACCACCGCCCCGACGCTGTACTTCGCCGCCAAGACCGTGCTCGCGCTGGCACTGCCGCTGGCGGCGCTGGTGGCGACCGTCGGCACGCCGCTGGCCAGCGACGGCGCACTGCTGGCGGTGCTGCTGATCGCGATCTGCGCGGTCGGCTACTACCTGCCCAACGCGGTGCTGGCGCGCAGGATCGCCCAGCGCAAGCGCGCCGTGTTCGAGGAGTTTCCCGATGCGATCGACCTGCTGACGGTCTGCGTCGAGGCCGGGCTCGGTCTCGATGCGGCGCTGATGCGGGTCGCCGGCGAGCTGTCGCTGCGCTGCCCGGTGCTGGCCAACGAGCTCGAGCTGATGCTGCTGGAGATGCGCTCGGGCTTCTCGAAGGAGAAGGCGCTGTCCAACCTGGCGCTGCGCACCGGTGTCGACGACGTCGAGCGCTTCGCCGCGATGCTGGTGCAGGCCGACCGGTTCGGCACCAGCCTGGGCGAATCGCTGCGCGTGCTGTCCGACATGCTGCGCACCAAGCGGCGGATGCTGGCAGAAGAGCAGGCGGCCAAGATCGCGCTGAAGCTGCTGTTCCCGCTGATCTTCCTGATCTTCCCGTCGCTGCTGGTGGTGCTGCTGGGGCCGGCCTTTATCCAGATCGTGCGGGTGCTGCTGCCGACGATGACCGGACAGGGCGGCTGACCCGCAAGTCCCTCGGCTGCCCGCCATCACACCCAGGCAACGCGGACAGCCTTCGCCCGGATTCGTCCGGGCCTTTTTCGCTGGTGCGTCCGCTCGCCGTGCCGGTCGGCGATGCCCGCACTTGACCGTCCCCGCCGCATGCTGAACACTCCGATGGCACAGGCCCGTCTGGAGGCCAGCTGGAGGCGGCATGAAGCTACGCGTTCTGAGCGATCTGCATCTGGAACACCATACCCCCGAATCGGTCCCCGACTGCGACGCCGACGTGGTCGTACTGGCCGGAGACATCGCCAACGGCCGCGACGGCATCGATTGGGCCGCACGGCATCTGCGCGGGCCGATCGTCTATGTGCCCGGCAACCACGAGTACTACGACAGCACCTTCACGCGGGTCGATGCGCAACTGGCCGCCGCCGCGGCCGCGCATCCGCAGGTGCATCTGCTGACCGCAGGCGTGGCTGTGTTCGAACTGCCGGGCCAGGCGCCGGTCCGCGTGCTCGGCACGACCTGGTGGGCCGACTACGCGCTGTTCGGCCGCGAGCGCATCGACGACGCGATGCAGGCCTGCGCCAAGGTGATGCTCGACCATCGGCTGATCTCGGTGGAAGAAGGCGGCGATGATGGTGAAGGCGGCCTGCGGCGCTTCACGCCGGCCGATGCGCTGGCGCGGCACCGGGCCGAGTCCGCGTGGCTCGCCGGCGAGCTGGAAAAGCCGTTCGACGGCGCGACCGTGGTCGTCACCCACCATGCGCCGGACCTGGGCAGCCTCGACCCGCGCTATGCGCACGATCTCGCGTCGGCCGGCTTCATCTCGCGCCGGCCCGACCTGGTCCAGCGCGCCGACCTGTGGATCCACGGCCATACCCACACCAGCTTCGACTACCGCGTCGACGGCGCGCGCGTCGTCTGCAACCCGCGCGGCTATGTACGGCGCGGCGACGGGGCGCTGGAGAACGCGAAGTTCGATTGGGGGTATGTGGTCGAGGTTTGAGCGCTGTCCCTTCCTCCGGTGGTTTGGTTCCCCTCTCCCCCCCTCTCCCGCAAGCGGGAGAGGGGAGAAACCCATCGCCCGAAAGCGCCCCACCGCGAGCCCAAAACAAAAAACCCCCACGGGCTTGCACCCGTGGGGGTTTCGACTGAAGCGACGACTCACGCCGTCTCGGCAGTCAGGGCAGTCGGCCGAAGCCGACGGCCGGCGTGATTACATCATGCCGTCCATGCCACCCATGCCACCCATGCCGCCCGGCATTGCCGGCGCCGACTCTTCCTTCGGCGTTTCGGCGATCGCGCAGTCGGTGGTCAGCATCAGCGACGCGACCGAAGCGGCGTTTTGCAGCGCGGTGCGGGTCACCTTGGTCGGGTCCAGCACGCCCATCTCGACCAGGTCGCCGTACTCGCCGCTGGCGGCGTTGTAGCCGAAGTTGCCGTTGCCTTCGATGACCTTGGCGACGACGACCGAAGCTTCTTCACCGGCGTTCAGCACGATCTGGCGCAGCGGCTCTTCCATGGCGCGCAGCACGATCTTGATGCCGGCGTTCTGGTCGGGGTTGTCGCCGCTCAGGCTGGCGATCGCGGCGCGGGCACGCAGCAGGGCCACACCACCGCCCGGAACGATGCCTTCTTCAACGGCAGCGCGGGTGGCGTGCAGCGCGTCTTCGACGCGAGCCTTCTTTTCCTTCATTTCGACTTCGGTGGCAGCGCCAACCTTGATCACCGCAACACCGCCGGCCAGCTTGGCCACGCGCTCTTGCAGCTTCTCGCGGTCGTAGTCCGAGGTCGCTTCCTCGATCTGGGCGCGGATCTGCTTGACGCGGCCTTCGATCGCGGCGGCGTCACCGGCACCGTCGATGATGATGGTGTTTTCCTTGCCGATCTCGACACGCTTGGCTTGACCCAGGTCTTGCAGCGTGGCCTTTTCCAGCGTCAGGCCGACTTCCTCGGCGATCACGGTGCCGCCGGTCAGGATGGCGATGTCTTCCAGCATGGCCTTGCGGCGGTCGCCGAAGCCAGGCGCCTTGACGGCGGCGGTCTTGAGGATGCCACGGATGTTGTTGACCACCAGGGTCGCCAGCGCTTCGCCTTCGACGTCTTCGGCGATGATCAGCAGCGGACGGCTCGACTTGGCCACTTGCTCCAGCACCGGCAGCAGGTCGCGGATGTTCGAGATCTTCTTGTCGAACAGCAGCACGAACGGGTTGTCGAGCTGGACGACTTGCTTGTCCGGGTTGTTGATGAAGTACGGCGACAGGTAGCCGCGGTCGAACTGCATGCCCTCGACGACTTCCAGCTCGTCGGCCAGCGACTTGCCGTCTTCGACGGTGATCACGCCCTCCTTGCCGACCTTGTCCATCGCCTCGGCGATCAGCTTGCCGATCACTTCGTCGCTGTTGGCCGAGATCGCGCCAACCTGGGCGATTTCCTTGCTGGTCGTGGTCGGCTTGCTCAGCTTCTTCAGCTCTTCGACGGCGGCGCCAACGGCCTTGTCGATGCCGCGCTTCAGATCCATCGGGTTCATGCCGGCGGCAACGTACTTCATGCCTTCGCGCACGATCGACTGGGCCAGCACGGTCGCAGTGGTGGTACCGTCACCGGCGTTGTCGCTGGTCTTGGAAGCGACTTCCTTGACCATCTGGGCGCCCATGTTCTGCAGCTTGTCCTTCAGCTCGATTTCCTTGGCGACCGACACGCCGTCCTTGGTCACGGTCGGGCCGCCGAAGCTGCGCTCGAGCACCACGTTGCGGCCCTTCGGACCCAGGGTCACCTTGACCGCGTTGGCCAGGATGTTCACGCCTTCGACCATCTTGTGGCGAGCGCTGTCGCCGAACACTACGTCTTTAGCTGCCATGTTCTAGATCTCCAGAATTCTGTACGGGAAAAGTCCCGGGCGCGATCGCCGCAGCGGCGGAACCGTGCGCCCCGGGGGTTCCGGACGCGCGGCGCCCGGACAGCGACATCACTTGTTGATGACCGCCATGATGTCTTCTTCGCGCATGACCAGCAGTTCCTGGCCATCCACCTTCACGGTCTGGCCGGCGTACTTGCCGAACAGCACGCGGTCACCCACCTTGACGTCGAGGGCGATCGACGCCCCCTTGTCATCCTTCTTGCCCGGGCCGATGGCCAGCACTTCGCCCTGATCGGGCTTCTCGGCAGCATTGTCGGGAATCACGATGCCGGAAGCGGTCTTGGTTTCGTTGTCCAGACGCTTGACGATCACGCGGTCGTGCAAAGGACGCAGATTCATACGGACTCCTTAGTACAAGTGAGCATTTATTTGCAAAGTGGCCGCCGCGGAACTGCGGGGGCCCTTGAAATCGGCCGCCGGATGCAGGTTACAGCACGCTGTTAGCACTCACGTCCGGCGAGTGCTAATTATAGGGACGGGGTTTCGGGTTTTCAAGACGAGGTCTGAATACGGGTTTACCCGTATAAAGGAAGGCAGTTTGCCGCGGCCCCGCGCCGAGCAAGGCCGGGCGGGCATTGTCTCTTGTATTGTGCGGCCGGTAATTTTTCAGGCGGATGTCGCCTGCTGCCCCGAACGTCTGTCGCGACGGCGGACCGCCCCCGCCTTGCGGGGGGACGCAGCCAGGCTCAGGCGCCGCCCCGCAACTGCGGCAGCACCGTCTGCGCGCAGGCGTCGAGCCAGGCCTGCTGGTTGCCGCAGACGTTGTGCAGGAAGACCGCGTCGGCGCCCATCGCCAGGTCTTCGGCAAGCCAGGCGGCCTGCTGCGCGGCGTCGCAGGAGATCCGGACCGCGCGCTCGATGTCGTCCGGGGACACGGTGCCGGCGCGGGCATCGAACTCGGCCGGGGTCGCCAGGTTTGCCGCGGTCTCGCTGTCGAACACATTGGTGCGCCACTGCTCGTAGGCCATGCGGCGCGCGGCCTCGTCGCCCTGCGTGGGGTCGGCGTAGGCGATCTTGGCCTGAATATGCACCGGTTTGCCTCCGCCGCCGCCCTCGCGGAAGGCGTCGATGACCGCGCGCATGGTCTCGCGCGGCGCCGAGATCGTGATCAGGCCGTCGGCCCACTGCCCCGCCCAGCGCGCGGTCTGCTCGGTCAGCGCCGCGGCGAAGATCGGCGGCGGACGCTGCGGCAGCGTGTACAGCCGGGCGCGATCGACGACGATGCTGCCCCGGTGCGTCACCTCCTCGCCGCGCCACAGCGCGCGCATCACCTCCACCGATTCGGACAGCATCGCCTGCCGCTCGGGCTTGGGCGGCCACGGCCGGCCGGTGATGTGTTCGTTCAGCGCCTCGCCGGTGCCCAGCGCGATCCAGAAGCGGCCCGGGAACATGGCCTCCAGCGTCGCCGCGGCCTGGGCCACCACGGCCGGGTGGTAGCGCCCGAACGGGCAGGCGACCACGCCCGTCGGCAGGTCGACGGTCGCCATCGCGGCGCCGAGCCACGACCAGGAATGGCCGCTCTCCCCTTGCCGCTCGCTCCACGGATGGAAGTGGTCGGAGCTGCTGAGCGCGGTAAAGCCGGCCAGCTGCGCGGCGCGCGCATAGCGCAGCAGATCGCCTGGCGAGAACTGTTCGTGCGAGGCGTGATAACCGATCAAGGGCATGGCGGACTCCTGGGCGGGATGGGGATCGGGTGCGCCGCGGTCAGCCGGACGCGGCGGACACCGAGGCCGGGACCGGATAGGCCAGCGTCGTCATCAGCGCGAGCGCGGCCTGGCGCGAATCGAGCCGGGTGTGCTGCACGACGATCGGCACATCGGACTCGATCACGCTGGCGTAGTCGGTGTCCTCGGGGATCGGCTCGGGGTCGTGCAGATCGTTGAAGCGCAGATGCAGCGTGCGCCGCGCCGGCACCGTCAGCCGGTACGGACCGACGGGCTCGCGATCCGCATAGAAGATCGTCACCGTGACATGGGCCGGAGCATCGCCGGTATTGAGCAGGCAGGCCGCCTCGTGGCTGTTCAATTGCCGGCTGGCGGCAGGGTCGGTCGGCGGCAGATAGCCTTCCGCAATGACCCAGCGCCGTTGTCCGATCGCTTCCATCGCGTTTCTCCTTGGTTGTCGCTGTCCTTGCCCGAACGCATGCTCCCGATCACGGCCCGAAGCATGGCCGCTGCCGCAGCCACCGGTAGCCGTAGGCACGCAGCTTCAGCGTATGCGCGGTCTGCGCCGGCGGATACGGGCCATCGACCAGCATGTCGCGCAGCTCGCCGACCTCGACGTCGGGCAGCTTCACCTCGACGTCCTTGTCCGACAGATTGGCGAAGGTGAACACCACCTGCCCGTCCAGCTCGTGCCGCAGCGCCAGCACCGACGGGCAGCCGACCTCCATCACCGTGCATTCGCCATAGCCGATCTCGGGCATGCCGAGGCGCGCGCGGATCATCTTGCCGGTCTTGGCCAGCAGCGAATCGTCGCGCAGCGTTTGGTCGTAGATATTGACCTCGCCGTAGCCGAACGGGCCCTCGCGGATCACCGGCACCGGCAGCGATGCGGGATCGGCGGGCGAGAAGCCGCCATTGACCTCGTCGGACCATTGCATCGCCGTGCGCACCGCGTGGCGCTCCTTCAGCGACAGGTCCTCGCCCATGCCGATCTCCTCGCCGTAGCGCAGGATCGGCGTGCCGGGCAGCGAGAACAGCAGCGCATGGACCTGCGCGATGCGGCGCTGGTCGCCATCGAGCATCGGCGGCAGCCGGCGGCGGATGCCGCGGTTGTAGACCCGCATGTTCTCGTCCGGCGCGAAGCGCTGCATCACCTCCTCGCGCTCCGCCTCGCTGAGCCGCTCCAGATCGAGCTCGTCGTGATTGCGCACCCATACCGCGTACTGCGCGCGCTCGGGCGGGTCGGGCTGATCGCGCAGCGCGCGCTCGATCGGCTCGGCCTGTTGCCGCGCAAGCGCCAGGAACAGGAAGTTGTTCAGGAAGAAGTTCGACACCAGCGTCAGCCGATGGCCCTTGCCGAAATAGCGCGCGTAGTCCGCGGCCGGCACGTCGACCTCGCCGAGCAGCACCGCGTCGGAGCGGCGCAGCGTGGCGAACGCGCGCAGGTCGTTCAGCAGCCAGAAGCCGTCGTCGCGCGGGTCCGCTTCCTTGGCCCCGTCGATCATGTGCCCCGCCGCATCGATGCGGAAGCCCGATACGCCGAGCCGCAGCCAGAACGACATGATCTCCTCGATCTCGGTGCGCACCGCCGGGTTGGCGATGTTCAGATCGGGCTGGTGCGAATAGAAGGCATGCCGATAGTATTGGCCCGCTTCCTCGTCCCAGGTCCAGACGCTGTCCTCGACGGTCGGGAAGATCGGCTTGACGTCGGTCTCCACCGGTTCGTCCGCCCAGACGTAGTAGTCGCGGTACGGCGAATTGCGGTCGCGCCGCGCTTCCTGGAACCAGCGGTGCTGATCGGACGTGTGGTGCGCCACCAGCTCCACCATCACGCGGATACCGAGCTCCTCGGCCTTCTCCAGCAGCGCCACCATGTCGGCCAGATTGCCGAAGCGCGGATCGACGGCGAGGTGGTCGGTGATGTCGTAGCCGCCATCGCGAAACGGCGACTGGTAGAACGGCGACAGCCAGATGCAGGTCACGCCGAGCCCGCGCAGGTATTCGAGATGCGCCGTCAGACCCTGGAGATCGCCCCATCCGTCGTTATTGCCGTCGCGAAATACGCTGACGTCGATCTGGTAGATGATCGCATTGCGGTACCACAGCGAACGCATGGGTCCTCCCTCCTGACGATTGAACGGCGGCGGCGGGCGCAGCGTGCCGCGCCGCGCCGACTGGCACGCTCACGGTTGCGATGGCTGCGAGCGCTGCGATCGCGTCGCCAGCGACAGCGGCTCCAGCAGCACGGCCTGCTCGGGCTGCAGCATGCCGTCGAAACGCCGATCCGCCCCTTCGGGCAGGCTGTCGATCGCGACGCGCCAGTCGCCGTCGAGATCGACCGGCAGCGGCCGCTCAGCAAAGTTGATGCAGACCACGCGCTCGTCCTCGCCATGCCGACGGCGATAGGCCAGCACCTCGGGCGGCGACGGCAATTCCTCCCAAATGCCCAGCCGCAGCGCCGGGCTCGCGCGGCGCGCGGCGATCAGCGTACGGTACAGATGCAGCATCGACGAGGGCTGCGACCATTGCGACTGCACCGACAGCGTGGCGGCCTCGGGCGGGAACGGCAGCCAGGTCCGCGCCGCGCGCCAGCCATGCGGCGGCGCGAAGTCCCAGGGGATCGGTCCACGCGGACCGTCGCGCCCGCCCGGATCGACGCGCTGCCCCGCTTCGACCACCACGTCCTCCAGCCCCAGCTCCTCGCCCTGGAAGATGAACGGCGTGCCGCGCAGGGTCAGCAGCATCACCGCCGCGGCACGCGCGCGGCGCATCGAGCCGCCGTAGCGCGTGCGATGGCGCTCGTTGTCGTGGTTCGACAGCACCCAGGTCGGCCAAGCCTCGGCCGGCTGCAGCAGCGCATCGACCTCGCGGATGCAGGTGCGGAACACCACCGGGTCCCACGGCGCATCGAGCGGTGGAAAGTTGAACGACATGTGCAGCTCGTCGCCGGCGCCGTAGTACTGCACCACGGTGGCGGTCGAGCGGATATTGACCTCGCCGACCAGCACGCGGTCGCCGGGATAGCTGTCGACCAGCTTGCGGATGCCGCGCAGCACCTCGTGGCTGTAGGGATCGTCGTTGAAGTCGGCCAGCGGCTCGCCGGCCAGGCAGCGCGGATGATCGGCGAAGGTCGGGTCCTTGCCGGTGCAATGCGCGACGTCGATGCGAAAGCCGTCGACGCCGCGGTCGAGCCAGAAACGCAGCACGCCGTGCATCGCCTGCACGACCTCGGGATTGCGCCAGTTCAGGTCCGGCTGTTGCGGCAGGAACAGATGCAGGTAGTACTGGCCGGTGGCCTCGTCCCATGTCCATGCGCTGCCGGCGCCCAGCGCCGCGCGCCAGTCGTTGGGCTGGTCGCGCCAGATGTACCAGTCGCGCTTCGGGTTGTCGCGCGACGAGCGCGATTCGATGAACCACGGGTGCTGGTCCGAGGTGTGGTTCGGCACGAAGTCGAGCAGCACGCGCAGGCCGCGCGCGTGGGCCTCGCCGATCAGCCGGTCGGCATCGGCCAGCGAGCCGAACACCGGATCGACGTCGCAGTAGTCGCTGATGTCATAGCCCGCATCGGCCATCGGCGAGCGATAGATCGGCGAGAGCCAGATCGTGTCGGCGCCGAGCGCGCGCACATGGTCGAGCCGCTCGATGATGCCGGCCAGGTCGCCGACGCCGTCGCCATTCGCATCGGCGAACGAGCGCGGGTAGATCTGGTAGACCACGGCGCTCTTCCACCAGACCGAGGTGTCGCGCGTCGCTTCGACGGCCTGCGAGGGATCGGGCGGTGGGCCGGGCATGGCACCGGCCGGTGCGGTGGCACGGACATTCACATTCATGGGCTCGCGGGCGAAGACGGTTGTCATCCGCCCGCCGATGCAGCTTCCATGCCCGTTTGGCGGCATCGGTGGTGTCGTCCATGGTGTCGTCCATGGTGTCGTCCATGGTGTCGTCCATGGTGTCGTCCGATGTCGAACCGACATGGGCACGGCGCCGCCGCAGCAACGATGCGCAAATCCTGCGCGGCCGCGGTAATTTTTTCCGACACGGGGGTCGGCGCGGTGGTGGGGAAGCGAAAAGAGTGCCCGGGGGCAAGCCAGGAGGCTGGGAGCAGAGAAGCTGGCCGCGCGGCGGCGCCCTGGTAACGCAGGACGCTAGGACAACAGCCCCGAGTCCTCGATATACCCGAGGGCCTGCCGTATCTCGCGGCGTGCCTTCAGGCTGTAGCAGACCTGCCGGTCCTGCACGGTCAGCGCCACGATGTCGGCCTGCAGCAGTTCCTGGAAGATCCGCCCCGCGCGACGCAGGGTCAGGCCCGCGGCGGCGGCCACGTCGGCGGCCGGCACGCACACGTCGCCGGCCTCCAGCAGCGCGCGGCAGATGTCGGCGCGCGCCGGATCGGCCAGCAGGGCATAGCTCAGGGTGGCTTCCTGCTTCGGGTCCATGTCCGTACATTAGGCGCCACATCCTGCAATGGCAAGCCACGTTCGGGGGATGACACACGCAGCTGCTGTGCTAGCCTACGCGGCGCCAGAGCGCGGCGCGGCGATATTGCGGCGCGCGCCGGCCACAGAGCCATACCAGAGCCATACACAACAACGGGCCGGCATCGGGCCGTCGCTGCCAACGGGCGCGCATCGATGCCTTGGACGGGAGAAGGGAAATGAATCAAGGCAGGACAGCGCGCATCGCGCTGTCGCGCCCGGGCGCAACCGAGCCGCTGCTGCAGGCGGCCGGCATGTGGACCGACTGGCTGGCCTTCGGCGATCCGGTCAGCGCCAGCGGACCGCTGCTGGCCGGCACGACGCCGCTGGTGCGCACCGACAGCCAGTACTTCATGATGACGCGGCCCGGCAGCAGTGCCACCACGATGACGCAGGGCATGCAGGTGCGGCTCGATGCCAGCAGCGACTTCGGCTCCGGCTCGGGCAAGGCCGCGCTGAAGCTGCGCGGCATGAGCATGGCGGTCGAGATCGACACGCCGCAGCCGCTGGTCTTCGACGATGCGGCCGGCGGGCAGCGCGCGGTGTCGGGTTCGATCTCGCTGACGCGGCGCACCCCGGCCGCACGCCAGGGCGGGCTGTCGGCGCACGAGTCCGGCCTGATTCGCGTCGCCCTGCCCGACACGAATGGCGCGCCAACGGTGCGGCTGATGTCGATGCCGCGCCTGATGGCGCATTACCTGGCGCTGTAAGGCCAGCGCTCCGCCGCGCGCAAAACGAAAGCGGCCGTCCCTCAGCAGGGCCGGCCGCTTTTCACATCGGCGACGCTGCCGCCGCGATCTACGTCACCTCTACGCCATCACGAACGGCAACTGCCGCTGGCGCTTGCCGGTCAGCTTGAACACCGCGTTGGCGACCGCCGGCGCGATCACCGGTACGCCGGGCTCGCCGAGCCCGGTAGGCGGATCGTCGGACGGCACGAAGTGCACCTCGACCGGCGGCGCATCGTTGATGCGCACCGGCGGGAAGTCGCCGAAATTGCTGTTCCTGACCGCGCCGTTGTCGATCTCGATCGCGAAGCCCGGCCGGATCATCGCCAGCCCGAACACGCAACCGCCCTCGATCTGCGCGCTTGCCGACAGCGGGTTGATCACGCGGTTCGCATGCACGCCGGCGGTCACGCGATGGACATGCGGCTGCCCGTTGCGCAGCGAGACCTCGACCACATAGGCCACCGCCGAATCGAAGGACTGGTGCACGGCGACGCCCCAGGCGCGGCCCGCCGGCAGCCTGCGCTTGCCGTAGCCGGACTTCTCGACCGCCAGCTGCAGCGCCGCGCGCTGCCGCGCGCCCTTGACCGGATCGAGCCGGGCGAGTCGGTAGGCGACCGGGTCCTGCTTGGCCACCGTCGCCAGTTCGTCGATCAGCGTCTCCTTGACGAACGCGGTGTGCGTATGGCCGACCGAGCGCCACCACAGCACCGGCACCTGCACCTTCGGGTGATGGACCGACAGCCGCAGCGGGAAGCCATAGTCATGATCGACGATGCCCTCGGTCATCGTATGGTCGACGCCGTCCTTGACCAGGAAGGCCTCGAACGGCGAGCCCATCGTCAGCGACTGGCCGACGATTGCGTGCTCCCAGCCCAGCACCTTGCCCTGCGCATCGATGCCGATGCGCGCATGGTGCAGATGCAGCGGCCGGTAGTAGCCACCGCGGATATCGTCCTCGCGGCTCCAGATGACCTTGACCGGCTCGCGATGGCCCTTGGCGACCCAGGCGCGCATCAGCTGCGCGGCTTCGACCAGATAGTCGGAGGTCGGCACCGCGCGCCGGCCGAAGCCGCCGCCGGCCATCATCGTGACCACCGACACCTGTTCGGGCGGCAGGCCGAAGGCCTTGGCCAGCGCGCCGTGGTCGACGGTCTGGAACTGCGTGCCGGCCCAGACCTTGACGCGGGCCGGCTTGCCGCCGGCCACCTCAGCCTGCATCGTGCAGTTCAGCGGCTCCATCGGCGCGTGCGCCAGATAGGGGAAGCGGTACTCGGCCTCGACGGTGCGCACGGCCCCGGCCAGGTCGAAAGCATCGGCGCGCGGCGTCCTGCCTGGCTGGCGCGCCAGCTTGGCGTATTCCTCGTACAGCGCCGCGCTCGATACCGTCGAGCCGCTGTCGTCCCATTCGGCCTGCAGCGCATCGCGCCCCTGCTTCGCGGGCCAATAGCCGGTGGCGACCACGGCAACGCCAGTGCCGCCGCCATCGGTCGGCACCTCGAACACCTCGACTACCCCCTGGATCGCGCGCGCCGCCTCGGCATTGAAGCGGCGCACCTTGCCGCCAAAGCGCGGCGGCCGCGCGACCACGGCGACCCGCAGGTTGTCGAGCTGCGTATCGATGCCGAAGCCGACCGAGCCGTCGAGCTTGCCGCGCGTATCCAGCCGCGGCGTCGGCTTGCCGATCAGCGCGAAGCGCGACGGATCCTTCAGCGTGACCTGCTGCGGCACCGGCATCTCCATCGCGGCCTGCGCGAGCTCGCCATAGGTCGCGCGGCGGTTGCCGGCCGTGACCACGCCATTCGCGGTGGTGCACGCCGACGGCTCGACCGCCCACCGCTGCGCTGCCGCGGCGATCAGCATCGCGCGGGCGCGGGCACCGAGCTCGCGATACTGCTGGTACGAGTGCTTGACCGCGGTCGAGCCGCCGGTCATCTGAATCCCCATCGCCGGATCCTTGTACGGATCGCCGGCCGGGGCCAGCACCGCGCGGACGTTGCGCCAGTCGACGTCGAGGTCCTCGGCCAACATCATCGGCAGCGCGGTATGCACGCCCTGGCCGAATTCAAGCCGGTTGACGGCGATCGTCACGGTGTTGTCGGGCGCGATCACGATGAAGGCCTGTGGCGCGGCGGCCGGACCCTTGGCGGCGGGCACGGCTGCCGCAGCCTCCTCGGCGTGGGCCGCGCCCGGCGGCACGATGCCCAGCGCCAGTCCGCCGCCCGCGATGCCGGTCAGCTTCAGGAAGGTGCGCCGGTCGATGCCGGCTGCCGGCGCATCGTGCGAGCCCGAGGCGGCGGCGCCGGATAGCGCGGCAATCCGCGCTCCAAGTCGTTGCATTTGCATGATGTCTCCCGGCCCCGGATCAGCCCAGCGTGCGCGCCGCGTCCTTGATGGCGGCGCGGATCCGTTGATAGGTGCCGCAGCGGCACAGGTTGCCGGCCATCGCCTGATCGATATCGGCATCGGTCGGCTTGCGCTTGTTGCGCAGCAGCCCGATCGCGCTCATCACCTGCCCGTTCTGGCAATAGCCGCACTGCGATACGTCGTTCCTGACCCAGGCATCGAGCACCGCGCGGCCGACCTTGTCGGTGCCGGCGCCTTCGATCGTCGTGATACGCGCGCCCTGCAGCGCGGAGATCGGCGTCACGCACGCGCGGATCGGCTGGCCGTTCATGTGTACCGTGCAGGCGCCGCAGGCCGCGATGCCGCAGCCGAACTTGGTGCCGGTCATCTGCAGCTGATCGCGCAGCGCCCACAGCAGCGGCGTGCTCGGATCGGCGTCCACCTGCATCGGCTTGCCGTTGATTTCCAGCATCGTCATGGGGATCGTTCCTTGTCGTGCCGCCCCCCCTTTTCCGGACTGTCAGCGACGCGCGCCGCGACAGGGGGCGGAATGCCGGGGGCGCGAAAACCAGGCAAGCATAGTGCAAAGCCGCGCGTTTGTTTGTCCCCGGATCGTTGCCGTCACGTTGCCGTCAGCGCGGTGCAAGGTTGATGACAGTCTGGTGTCAGATTGAGCGTTCGGGCCGCCAAGGCCGCTGGGGGCCCGCCCGCGAAGCCTTCGTGCGTGCGATGGCCGCGTCAATCCTCGCAGCTGCCAAGGGCATGTACGGATGCGCGAAGGCTATTGCGCCAACTAGGGAGCATCCGCCAGGTTCCGAACCCAGGCGCCAAAGTTCTCGTTCTCGAATTCGTACGAGCCGCGAGGCGACTTTGACACGACGCCCTTCTCATCAAGGCGTGCGAGCGCCTTCTGCACGTGCGCAGCGCCAAGGACCTCGATTCCAAGTTGCTCCCTGAAGGCTGCGAGCAGCGAGCGAGCGAAAGGCTTGACGGCCGGGTTGTTCGCAAACTCCGCCACCAGAAGGCGTTCCAGGGCGGTCAGCTTAGCCCACGTAGCCTCGTGATTCTCGGCCAGCGCCAGCTTCTCCAGTTGCAGGGCGACCGCCTTGGCGAAGCTCATCTTCGGCTGCATCATGAGCGTCACGGCGACTTCGAGCAGGGGCTCGGGGCGCTGATGGAACTGCTTGAACGCTGCCTTCGCCTTTTTCAGATCGAATGTGCGGCCCGTGGAGGCGGCAAACTGCTTGGCAACGAACTCCACAAAATCATCGTCCAACAGCGGAAAGTCCTGGAGCGGGTGGCCGGCCGAGTAGAGCGGAGCCCGCGTATCGGTAAAGACGTGACCCAGTTGGGTGCGGGACGAGCCGGTGAACACAACGCGGAGCCGTTTGTTGTACTTCGTCAGGGCCGTGCGCAGGGCACGCGCCAGATCCTCGCCCTCCTCACTGCGCCCCAGAGACTGGGCCTCGTCGATCAGCAACAGAACCTGGCTATCGTTTGTCAGGCGGCCAAGCAGGTCATCGAGTCGCAGCGCCATGTCGACGGCCAGCCGCCCCTTCTCGTCGCCCAACTCGATCGTCCCTTCGACCGATCCGGCGCCGACGGATGCCCTCCCCTTGATGGACTTGATCGAAGGCGATAGTTTCGCCTTCAGCCTGCCGGCGAACGTCCTCGACGTCTTGGCAGTCTCCAGGGCATGCAATAGTGCGGCACCCGGAGTCTGCCTGGTCTGCCAGAGATCCACATAAACGACAAGGTAGCCATCCTTCTCCGCGGCCGGGGTCAAGTCATGCCGCAGGAACACGGTCTTCCCCGTACGCCGTGGCGCGAAGATGGTCAACGAGGCAAGGATTCCCGCGTTCAGGGCCGCAAGATATGACCGGGCGAGTTGAGGCCGAGGAAAGTGCCAGAGGTCCGTGAGCTTCATGGCATTACACCAAATTATACGCGATTCGTATAATTATACCGACACCGGATAATTATGGATAATTCCGGGCGCGATGCGCAATAGTCGATCGGCTCCAGATGGCAAGGTGCGCCGAACGGGGAACGCCGCAACCGCCGTCTGGACTGCTGGCCCCTCACTCGTGTTGGGCCTGGCCAGAGGGCAACTCGATGGCGAATTGAGCGGGGGCAAAAATAAAAACCGCCCGCATCGGCGGGCGGCGTGGGCAAGGCGTCAAGCCGCAGCGCTCAGGCCATCGCGCTGCGCCGGCCCTGCGCGCGGCGCAGGCCGACCCATTGCAGGCAGGCGAACACCGCCACGCCCCAGGCCTGCAGCAGCACGAAGGCGCTGCCGAGCCAGGTCGGCGACAGCCAGCCGGTGACCAGCAGCAGCATGCAGTCGATGGCCCACAGTGCATTGCAGACGATCACGGCCAGCACCAGCGCGCGCGGCATCGGATTGCGCGTCGACAGCAGGCCGACGATCGCGGCATAGGGCAGCAGCACCAGGCCGGCATAGCGCAGCCAGGACGCCGGAATGGCGAACCAGTTCGACAGCACGTTGGCGTCGAACACCATCAGCAGGCCCATCAGGCCGCTGACGATGGCGTCGGCGAGAAGGACATGGCGCAGCAGGCGGGTCGGTTGGACGGTTTGCATGGTCGATCTCCGTAGGGTTCAGGGGGAAAGGCGAAGGGAAGAAAAAGAGGAAGCGGTTGCGATGGCTTCATCATCGTCGCCGGCCGTGCGCAATGCGATGACCTGCGAGGTAATCGCCGCGCCAATCTCCGCCCAAACGCCGCACCAATCCCCACGCCAAACGCCGCACCAATCCCCACGCCAAACGCCGCACCAATCCCCACGCCAAACGCCGCACCAATCCCCACCCCCAATCCCCACCCCAATCCCCGCCCCAATCCCCGCCCCAATCCCCGCCCCAATCCCCGCCCCAATCCCCGCCCCAATCCCCACCCCAATCCCCACCCCAATCCCCGCCCCAATCCCCGCCCCAATCCCCGCCCCAATCCCCGCCCCAATCCGCGCCTCAATCCGCGCCTCAATCCGTGCCCCAAACCCCGCAATCGCCGCACTACCAGGCCCGCCTACCTCAAAACGCCGCCCAACGCCATCCCCAAATGCGCCCCGACTTTGCGCCTTATCGGCGCTTGGCCGACATCGGCCTGACGCTATAGTCGCCCGATGCTGCCGGACCCGCGTCCGGCATGGTCCCCTATTGCCCGGCACCGCGCCGCATGGCGGGGGACACCCCTGGCCCCGCACCTTGTCCGCCCGCCGCCGGCACCACGCCATGCGCCAACCCACGCTCCCATGACGTCCGATCCGGAACCGACCCTGCCCGCCCTGCCCCGCTGGCAGCGCGTCTCGCTTGCGTCCGCGCTGTTCTTCCTGCTGGCCGTCGCCGGCATCGCGCTGACGCGCTATCCGGGCAATGCCGCCATCGTCTGGCTGGCTACGGCCTTCGGCGCCGGCGTGACGCTGCACCAGCCGCCGCGCGAGCGCGCCTGGATGCTGGCCGGCATGCTGGTGGCGGGCATTGCCGCCAATGCGATGTTCGGCGACCCCTGGTGGCTCGCGCTGGTGCTGGGCGCTTCCAATATCGCGGAGATCCTGTTCGTCGCGTGGCTGGCACCGAGCATCAGCGGCGGCATCGGCCGGGCCAGCGCGGTGCCGCTGGCCCGCTTCGCGCTGATGCTGGGCGCGACCTGCACGCTGGCCCCGGTGATCGGCGCTACCATCGGCGCCGCCGCAATCTCGATCGCCTACGGCCAGCCCTTCGCCGGCATCTGGTCGACCTGGTGGAGTGCCGACGCGATGGGCATGCTGATGCTGGTGCCGCTGTCGGTCACCTACTCGCGCGAGCGTCTGCGCGACACGTTTCCACGCACGCGGCTGCCGCGCGTGGCCGGGCTGCTGCTGTTGACCGCCACCGTCGGCGGCCTCGCGGTGGTGCAAACGCACGATCCGTTCGGCGTGCTGTCGCTGCCGCTGGTGGTCGCCGCGCTGTTTACCAACCCGTTCGCCACCGCATTGCTGACGCTGCTGTCGATGCTGGTCACGGTGATGCTGGGACTGGCCGCCGCACAGGCCGGGCTGGTCGACGCGCCGCAGTTCCTCACCCACGCGATGAAGCTGTCGACCAGCCTGATCCTGGTGTTCCCGGTCTGCATTGCCTATCTGAGCGAGCAGAATCGGCGCGACCGCAGCGAGCTGCGCGGCAGCGAACGGCGCTTCCGCCAGGCGATGCACCATTCGGCGATCGGCATGGCGCTGGTCAGCGTCGATGGCCGCTGGCAGCAGGTCAACCGCGCGATCTGCGAGCTGTTCGGCTACAGCGCGACCGAACTCAGCCGCATCCCGTTCCAGCAGATCACGCACCCGGACGACCTGGCTGCCGATCTGGCGCAGCTCGATCGGCTGGTCGCCGGCGACATCGACAGCTACCGCATGGAGAAGCGCTACCGGCGCAAGGATGGCAACTTCATCTGGACGCTGCTGGCGGTGTCGCTGGTGCGCGACGAGGCCAGCGGCGCGCCGCTGCATTTCATCGCGCAGGTCGAGGATATCCACGAACACAAGCTGGCGCAGCAGCGGCTCGAGGCGCTGTCGCGGCGCACCGAACTGGCGGTCGAGGCGGGCCGGGTCGGCATCTGGGAATGGGACATCGCCGCCGGCACGTTGTCCTGGGACCGCCGCATGCACGCGCTGCATGGCACCGCCGCCGCCGATGGCGCGCCGGACCTCGACGGCTGGATCGCGCTGGTGCATCCCGACGACGTGGCGCGCGCCCGGCACGAGATGCGTCAGGCCGTCAAGGGCGCGCAGCCCTTCGATACCGAGTACCGGATCCTGCGGCCCGACGGCCAGGTGCGGCATATCCGCGCGATGGCGGTGGTCTCGCGCGCCGACGATGGCACGGCCCTGTCGATGGTCGGCACCAACTGGGACATCACCGAGCACCGCCGCCTGACCGAGGCGCTGTTCGAGGAGAAGGAGCGGCTGCATATCACGTTGCGATCGATCGGCGACGCGGTGATCTGCACCGATGCCTCGCTGCGCATCACCTTCATCAATCCGATCGCCGAGCAGCTGACTGGCTGGACCATGGCCGAGGCCGACGGCCGGCCGCTGGCCACGGTCTTTCACGTCGTCGACGAAACCAGCGGCCAGCCGATTGCCTGCCCGGTCGCCAAGTGCCTGCAGACGCTGCGGCCGGTCTATCTGGAGGACGGCGCGGTGCTGATCAGCCGCCACGGCGAGCGCCACGACGTGCAGGACTCCGCCGCGCCGGTGCTGACGCCGCGCGGCGACGTGATCGGCGCGGTGCTGGTGTTCCAGGACATCACGGCCGCCCGCGCGCTGCAGCGCAAGCTCGCGCATTCGGCGATGCACGACGCGCTGACCGGGCTGCCCAATCGCATCTGGTTCGAGCAGCGCCTGCGCGAGGCCTGCGAGTCCGCGCGCGAGTTCGACCAGCACCATGCGCTGTGCTTCATCGATCTGGACCGCTTCAAGATCGTCAACGACACCGCGGGCCATGCCGCCGGCGACGTGCTGCTGCGGGAGCTGGGTCACGTGATCCGCAGCCAGGTGCGGCCCAACGACCTGCTGGCGCGGCTCGGCGGCGACGAATTCGCGCTGCTGCTGCGCAACTGCTCGGTGGACCAGGGCGAGCGCGTCTGCCTGAAGGTCATCGACGCGATCCGTGCGCGCCGTTTCCCGTGGGAAGGCCGGGTCTACGACGTCGGCGCCAGCGTCGGCATCACCGCGATCGACCGCGAGGCGCCGCCGCTGGGCGAGCTGATGAGCCGTGCCGACGTGGCGTGCTACGCCGCCAAGGCCGCGGGCCGCAACCGCGTCTCGGTCTATCGCCGCGACGAGAGCGACGCGCGCCGCCACCATCGCGAGCTGCAGGTCGCCGCGGGCATCCATTCGGCGCTGGAGGCCAACCGCTTCCGGCTGTTCGCGCAGGAGATCCGCGCGCTGGCGCCGGGGTCCGGATCGACGCCGCCGGCAGCATTGCCTGCGTCATCGCCGGCATCGCCGCCCGCATCGCATATCGAGATCCTGGTCCGCATGGTCGACGAGCACGGCAGCCTGGTGATGCCTGGCGCCTTCATTCCGGCGGCCGAGCGCTACGACCTGATGGGCCATGTGGACCGCTGGGTCATCCAGCATGTGCTGCGCGATTTCGGCGCGCGGCTGCTGGCGGTGCCGGGGCTGTCGGTGTCGATCAACCTGTCGGCCAATTCGCTGGGCGAGCCCTTCCTGCTGCCCTTCCTGCATGCCGAGCTGTCGAACTCGGTGCTGCCGGCCAGCCGCATCCGCCTGGAGATCACCGAGACCGCGCTGATCAACAACATGGCGGCGGCCAACCGGCTGGTCGCCGAGATGCGCAAGGCCGGCTGCACGATGGCGCTGGACGACTTCGGCGCCGGCCTGTCGTCGTTTGCCTATCTGAAGCAGTTCCCGGTCGACTACCTGAAGATCGACGGCAGCTTCATCCGCCATCTGGCCAGCAGCGCCGTCGATCGGGAGATCGTCAGCTCGATCAACGACATCGGCCACCGGCTCGGCATCCACACCGTGGCCGAGTCGGTCGAGGACGAAGCGACGCTGGACGTGCTGCGCGAGATCGGCGTCGACTATGCGCAGGGCTATGCAATCGGACGGCCGATGCCGCTGGAGGACTACCTGGCGCGCTGCGCCAGCGGCACGCCAGGCGAGACGGCGCAGCGCCAGCCGAGATAGCGCAGCTTGCCGCCGCTGCCCCGGCGGTTCAGCCGTGGCTGGCAGCGGCAATGGCGCCGTCTGCCAGCCGGCGCAACAGCGGCGTGCGGGCGTCGTCCTGCCGCGCAGCGTGTCCTGCGTCGCACTGCGTCTCCTCCAACGACTCCACCGACTCCACCGACTCCGACGATTCCGACGCGCCGTCGGCTTCGCGCACCGGCGCGGCCTGCTGCGCGCGCGCCGGATCGATGCAGCGTCCGTCGAGATGGCGCTGCACCAGCTTCAGCGCCAGCCGGCATTGCTCGGGGGTCTGCGCGGCCTCGATCGCGGCCACGACTTCGGCATCGGCTCCGAGCGTGCGCATCAGCGCGCGCGCCAGGCTGCGCTCGGCCAGCGCTTGCGCGGAACCGCGCGCCTGCAGATGCTGCATCACACGCATCGCGATCAGATGACGATGCGCGTCGGCGTTGCCGGCATCGATCTGCGCGCAGGCCGTGCCGATCGCCTTGGCGGCGGCGGCGTCGTTGCCGCCGGCGGGCCGCAGCGTCCGCCGGGCCGTCCGCGCGGCCGCCTGCAACTCGCGCCGGTCCTTGTACCACCGATACATCTTGGACACCGCGAAGACGAGCCAGCACACGCCGAGAACCCCGCCGACCACCGCCAGCCCCATGCCGGCCGTGGCCGCGGTCAACGTGGTCAGCGCGGCCACCGTCAGGCCGAGCACCGTGCCGTTGACCGCCAGCGTGCCGGCGCCGTAAGCGATCCGAAACTTCGCGTTGCGGCCCTCCCGGTTGGCATTGTCGATGGCCTTGCCGAGCCGGCCGTCGCAGTACTGCATCGCGGTGCGATAGAACGCCGCCGTCTGCTGCAGCGACTCGGAGTCCGCCTCGCCGACGATGGCCTGCTGCCGCCTCGACAGCGGCTGCGCCTTGCAGACGGTCGCCGCCGCGCCGTTGTGCTCGAGGCCGGCCAGCGCGGCCGCGAGCGGGGAACGCCGCAGCAGCTCGCGCCGCCGATGCAACGCCGCGCGCTGCTTGCCGCTGTCGCGCAGCTGCATGACCCCGGTGACGACATGCGCCGCCGACATGGCCATCGACGCCGCGCATCCTGCGATACCCGTCCAGGGCAAGGCGGTCGCGATCAACGGAAACAGGTGGCCGAGCGTCTGGATCGCGGAGAACCCCGCCGCGCCGCTTTGCACGATGCCGTCGCGCGCCAGCGTCAAGCCGCGGTGGAACAGCTTGCCGCCGCAGTCGCCGCGCTCGGCCCGCGTGTGACGATGCATGAGGAAGGCGTCGAGGTAGCCTTCGTCGCGCAGTGCCTGCCGCTGCTGGCGCCGCATCGCGCGCTCGGCAGGCAGCGCGGCTTCGGTGCGCGATGCCAGCCGCCGGCGCAACGCCGCTTCGCAGAGCTTGTGTTCGGCGAACGTCTGCCGCAGGCGCGCATCCAGGAGGCTGCGCTTGGCGAGCACCGAGCGGAATCGCCGGATCGCCACGCCGATCTCCACCGCCGCCAGCAGCGGCATCGCGGCGCCGATCCGAACGCTCAGCGTGGAGAAACCTGGAGGCACGCCGTCGCGCAGCAGCGCGGGCAGTTGCGCGGCGCGCGTAGAGGCCACCGCGGCCGCAACCGCGCCCCAGATCGGGTAGAGCGCAGCTTCGAGCTTGCCGAGCCCGGAGAACGGCCGCTTCGCCTTGTGGACGGTGATGCGGCACACCACGCCGCCAAGCAACATGGCGCCGGCGCCGACCTTGCCGGCTGGCGGGGACGGCGGCAGCGCGCTCTGACGCCATGGCGTGGTCGGCGCGGAACCCGCAAAGGAGGATGCAAAACCGGTTGGAGGCATGATGGTTCCCCGCAACGGGCGCCGGCGTCGGCAGGCGACACGTCGCAAATACACTGCAGACACAAGACCGAGGCACCGCATGGTGCGGCGCACTATCGAACTCGGATGGCGGGAATGTACGACGTGTGCAACTGCAAAAGTCACGCGGAATGCGTGCTTCTTTAGTTTCCGGGCAAGCGAATCGGAAGAACCTCGGCTCGATCTTGGTCCGCCACGGCGGGATGGCATCGTGCGTGAACGCACAGAGACCGGGGATGCGGCCTCGCTACGCTGGGTCAAGCCCCGTCCCGCGCCCTTGCGCGCTACCGCTACAGACAGGAGACCGCGCCATGCCGCCACGCAGATCCGCCGCCGCGCACGACGCGCGCATCGAAGGCGTGTTCAGCCGCGTCGACGCCATGACGCTGGAGGACTGTCCGATCGAACCGGGCTGGGTGCGCGCCGGCCAGCCGCACGCGCGCGCCGCCACGCATGCGATGGCGCGCGACGGACTGGCCTCCACGCATCTGTGGGAATGCAGCGCCGGCGCCTTCGCCTGGCGCTTCAGCGTCGAGGAGACCGTGCTGATTCTCGACGGCGAGGTGCGCGTGACCAGCCCCGGCGGACAGGTCCGCACGCTGCGCGCCGGCGACGTGGGACATTTCCCGGCCCATACGACGTGGCTGTGGGAGGTCGACCGCCATGTGCGCAAGATCGCCTTCTGCCGGCGCGAGGTGCCGTGGCCGCTGCGCTTGGCCACGCGGGCGCTCGATCGGCTGCTGGAACGGGCCCGCGCGCTGAGACCGGCCGGCGGCGCGTGGCGGCGCCCGGGCCGCGACGCCGGGATGTCGTCGTCGCCCTGAGGCATCGGGGGCGACGGGCGCGCCGTTCGGAAATCCGAACACGCCGACTGCACGCGCTGCCGGAAATCCGAACGCTGTCGCCGAAGCCTCGAACTTTTTCTTTTCGTTTCAAGCACTTGCAAGGCGCCCTCCGCCTTCGCAAGCTGGCACGCCACGTGCGAACTAGGGCCCCCATCTATAGCGCCGCTGCCACCCGGCTGCGCCACAACGATGGAGGAAACGACATGGCTGCCCCCACCCTGCCCGCCTGGCCCACACAGCGTTCTCGACCGCGTCCGCGCCCGCTGCCCTGAAGCGGGCGCGCGTTGCCGCGGGCGCCTCGGCGTCCGCCGACCTGTGCGGGGCGGTGCGCCGCCTTGCGCGTCTTTCGTTTCCCAAGCTGTCCGGCCCGCGCCGGACGCCTCAGGTTTGAATCACGATGAAACTGAACCGACTGCCTACCCTGATCCTGTTCGCCATGCTGCTCGGCCTGCTGGCCGGCACCGCCGCGCACCACCTCGCGCCCGACGCGGCCGCGGCCAAATCGATCGCCGGTCATCTGTCGATCCTGACCGACGTGTTCCTGCGGATGATCAAGATGATCATCGGCCCGCTGGTGTTCGCCACGCTGGTCAGCGGCATCGCCAGCATGGGCGACGGCAAGGCGGTGGGCCGGATCGGCATGAAGGCGATGGGCTGGTTCGTGATCGCCTCGGTGACCTCGCTGCTGCTGGGCCTGGTGATGGCCAACCTGCTGACGCCGGGCCATGGCATGAACCTGCCGCTGCCGCCCGCCGACGCCACCTCGAACCTGAAGACCGGCGCGCTGAACCTGCGCGACTTCGTCACCCACATGTTCCCGAAGAGCATCGCCGAGGCGATGGCGAGCAACGAGATCCTGCAGATCGTGGTGTTCTCGCTGTTCTTCGGCTTTGCGCTGGGCGCGGTCAAGGACGGTCCCGGCAAGCCGCTGCTGGCCGCGATCGAGGGCCTGGCCAAGGTGATGCTGAAGGTCACCAACTATGTGATGGCGTTCGCCCCGGTCGGCGTGTTCGGCGCCATCGCCGCGGTGATCACCGCCGAAGGCCTGGGCGTGCTGACCGTCTACGCCAAGCTGCTCGGCAGCCTGTACCTGTCGCTGGCGCTGCTGTGGGCCGCGCTGATCTTCGGCGGCTATCTATTCCTCGGCCGCGACGTGTTCCGCCTGCTCAAGACGCTGCGCGCGCCGCTGATGATCGGCTTTGCCACCGCCAGCAGCGAGTCGGCCTATCCGAAGGTGATCGACCAGCTGACCCGCTTCGGCGTCAAGGAGCGCATCACCAATTTCGTGCTGCCGCTCGGCTACTCGTTCAACCTCGACGGCTCGATCATGTACACCTCGTTCGCGGCGCTGTTCGTCGCGCAGGTCTATGGCATCGAGCTGACACTGACCCAGCAGATCACGATGCTGCTGGTGCTGCTGGTCACCAGCAAGGGCATCGCCGGCGTGCCGCGCGCCTCGCTGGTGGTGGTCGCCGCCGTGTTGCCGATGTTCGGCCTGCCTGAGGCCGGCATCCTGCTGGTGCTGGGCATCGACCATGTGCTCGATATGGGCCGTACCGTCACCAACGTGCTCGGTAACGCCATTGCCACGACCGTCGTCGCCAAAAGCGAAGGCGCGATCGGCGCGCCGGTGCCGGAAGAAGCGGACGACACCGCTGAAGACGGCGCTACCGACCTGGCACCCGTCCAGGTCCTGGCGAGCAAGTAGCCTCCCTGCTTGTTTCTTCAGGGCGTGCCAGGGGCCCGACCGCCAATCCGGCGGCCGGGCCTTTTTCATTGGCGATGGCATTCGGGGGTCTCACCCCATTCGGGGGTCTCACCCTGTTCCACCCGGACGTCAGTCCCAGGTTTTCTCCCCTCTGCCCTACCCCTCTCCCACAAGTGGAGAGCGGAACCGATGCCGAGCACCCGAGCTGGCTCACCGGGTGTGATAAAAGAGAGCGCATGCAGATAACCGCAATGCCGAACCGCCAGTCCTCCGCCGTGTCTTCCCCCCCTTCCCGCCCAGCCCCCTCCTCGCCGCCTCGTCCGCCCCGCCGCCAGCGCGGTCTCGCCGCCGCCGCGCAGCTGCTTGCGCTGCTGGCGCTGGCCGGTCTGGTCGGCCTGGCAGGCTGGCTGGGCTACCGCTATACCTTCGACGCCGCGCTGGCCCGACAGGCCGAACGCGGCCAGGTGCAACTGCGCCTGTACGGCCAGGCGCTGTCGAGCGAACTGGCCCGCTACGACTTCGTGCCGAGCCTGCTGTCGCTGGACGACGAAATCAGCGCACTGCTGGCCCGCCCCGACGACCCCGCCCGCGTTGCCGCGGCCAACGCGCATCTGGCAGCCGTCAATGCGCGCGCCGGCACGCTCGCCGTGTTCGTGCTCGACCGCCAGGGGCGGGTGCGCGCCACCAGCAACTGGCAGCGCCCCGACAGCTATCTGGGCGAAGACCTGAGCTTCCGCCCCTACTTCCAGGCCGCGATCGACGGCCAGCTCGGCCGCTTCTACGGTGTCGGCACCACGCGCGACGAATCGGGCTACTACCTGTCGGCGCCATTGGGCAACGGCAACGGCCAGCGCCCCAGCGGCGTCGCGGTGGTCAAGGTCGGGCTCGAGCCGCTGGAGCAGCGCTGGCAGAGCGCCGACATGCAGATGCTGCTGTCCGACGAGAACGGCGTGGTAATCCTCGCCTCCGAGCCGTCGTGGAAGCTGCGTGCCCGCCGCGAGTTGAGCGCCGCGCAGCGCGAGCGGCTGAACCGCAGCCTGCAGTACAACCGCGCGCCGCTAGAGCGGCTCGAATTCACCCGGGTGCGGGCCATGAACAACGGCGACGCGCTGGTGCGCATGCGCCGCGGCCCATCGATGCTCGAACAGAACGCGATGCTGCCCGGCACCGAATGGCAGCTGACGCTGCTGACCGATACCTCGCAGGCGCGCATGGCCGCGCTGAACACCGCCGCGCTGTGCGGGGTGCTGACCGCCTTCGTGCTGCTGCTGGGCGCCGCCTGGAACGTGCGCCGGCGCATCGTCAGCGAGCGGCTGGCCGCGCGCGCCGCGCTCGAGGCTGCCAACAGCGAGCTCGAACGCAAGGTCGCCGAACGGACCGCCGACCTGACCAGCGCCAACCATCTGCTGCAGACCGAGATCGCCGAACGGATCCGCACCGAGCGCGAGTTGCGCCAGGCGCAGGACGGCCTGCTGCAGGCCGGCAAGCTGGCCGCGGTAGGACAGATGTCCACCGGCATCGCGCACGAACTGAACCAGCCGCTGGCCGCGCTGCGCACGCTGTCGGGCAATACGCAGAAATTCCTGGCGCGCGGCGACCTCGCCACGGCCCAGGACAACCTCGGCACCATCATCGGCCTGGTCGAAAAGATGGGCCGCATCACCGGCGCGCTGAAGTCGTTCGCCCGCAAGCCCGGCCGCAACGGCAAGGGCAGCGCGCTGCTGGCCGATGCGATCGACAACGCGCTGTTCCTGCTGGAGACACGCGTACAGGCGGTGCGGCCGGAGATCGTCCGCGATGTCGACCGCACGCTGGCGGTCGCCTGCGATCCGAACCGGCTCGAACAGGTGCTGGTCAATCTGATCGGCAATGCGCTCGACGCGATGGCGGCAGAGCCGGCGCAGCGGCCGCCCCGGCTGGAGCTGCGCGCGGCGGTGGCCGAAGGCATGGTCCGCTGCACGATCCGCGACAACGGGCCGGGCCTGTCCGAGGAAGCGTTCTCTCGGCTGTTCGAACCGTTCTTCACGACCAAGCCGGCGGGACAGGGACTGGGCCTGGGCCTGACGCTGTCCGCCGGCATCCTCGACGAATACGGCGGCACGCTGGTCGCCAGCAATCACCCCGACGGCGGCGCCTGCTTCACGATGGTGCTGCCGATGGCCGGCAAGGAGACGCACGATGGCGCCCAAGCTCAATGATCTGTCGGTGCTGATCGTCGAGGACGATCCGGACGTCCGGCTCGGCTGCGAACAGGCGCTGCGCCTGGAAGGCATCGCCACCCGCGCCGTCGGCACCGCCGAGGCCGCGCTGCAAACGGTGGCCCCGCACTTTCCCGGCATCGTCGTCACCGACATCCGGCTGCCCGGCATCGACGGCATGGCGCTGCTGACGCAGCTGAAGGCGCGCGATGCCGCGCTGCCGGTGATGATGATCACCGGCCATGGCGACGTCGGCCTCGCGGTGCAGGCGATGAAGCAAGGCGCCTACGACTTCCTGGAAAAGCCGTTCGCCCCCGAGCGGCTGGTCGAGGTCGCGCGCCGCGCGCTCGAACAGCGCCGGCTCGCGCTCGAAGTCGCCGAACTGCGCGACCGGCTGGCGGGCCGCGAACGGCTCGAGGCGCGCTTGATCGGCGTGTCGCCGGCAATGGAACGGCTGCGCCGGCTGATCGCGGATCTCGCCGACACCAGCGCCAACGTGCTGATCCACGGCGAGACCGGCACCGGCAAGGAACTGGTGGCGCGTTGCCTGCACGACGCCAGCACCCGCCACGCGCGCAACTTCGTGCCGATCAATTGCGGCGGATTGCCCGAGCAACTGTTCGAAAGCGAGATCTTCGGGCACGAGGCCGGCTCCTTCACCGGCGCGGCGAAGCGGCGCATCGGCAAGATCGAACACGCCGAGGGCGGCACGCTGTTCCTCGACGAGATCGAGAGCATGCCGATGTCGATGCAGATCAAGCTGCTGCGCGTGCTGCAGGAACGCGTGGTCGAACGGCTCGGCTCCAACACACCGGTGCCGGTCGACGCGCGCGTGGTCGCGGCGACCAAGGCCGACCTGAAGGCGCTGTCCGACGCCGGCCAGTTCCGCGCCGACCTCTACTACCGCCTCAACGTGATCACGCTGGAACTGCCGCCGCTGCGCGAGCGGCGTGAGGACGTGCCGCTGCTGTTCGACCACTTCGTCGCACAGGCAGCGCTCCGCTTCGAGCGCGATGCGCGGCCGGCGTCCCCCGCCGAGCTGGCCCGCCTGGTCGCCTATCCGTGGCCCGGCAACGTGCGCGAGCTGCGCAATCTCGCCGAACGACATGTGCTGGGGCTGGGATGCAATCCCGAACAGGGCACCGACGAACCGGCGCTGTTGCCGCTGGCGCAGGCGGTGGAGCAGTTCGAGCGGGCGTTGATTGCGGATGCGCTGCGGAGGAATGAGGGGAATCTGAGCCGGGCTAGTGAGGCGTTGGGGGTGGCCAAGACTACGTTGTTTGACAAGGTGAGGAAGTACGGGCTTTGAGTCCACGTCCCAGTGTCACCCTGAGAACAAGTAGCACGCTAGGGAAACGCATGTTCCGTCGACTTAAGCACCGAGCGTCGGCACTGTCTGTTGGACGCCCCTATACCTGCGCCCGACGGAATCGCCGCTAAGGCCGACGGCATTACCCAAACGGCCGGTAATCGGTTGAGCGACAGATTCACGGTAAAGCAGGCGAGCGTAGTACCAGTGGAGAGATTCATACGGTAGGCGCCGATAGTGCTGTGTGATCCGGTGGCATCCGCCCTGCCCCTTATAATGCCGCCCAGCAAACAGAGGCGTCGATGAATAACATCAAACGAAGGGAACGGAGCCGGGCCTTCCGTCAGAGCGCGGGGGCATCGCGGCCGCCTCACGCAATCTCGCGAGGCTGTGCCTCCTAAGGCCGAAGGAAATCGAGGCCCACCCTCACCCTCGAAGATATATGGATCCGCCATCTTCAGATCCACCAAGCGATCGCGGATCCAACAACGTCGCACTAGTACATATCATGGGACGCATCACTATAGACCAGCGCTTGTTCGAGCTCTTTGACAAGCATCTGATTGAGCGGAATGCAATGGCCACGAGGGTTCGCTTCCGCATTGGCGAGGTGCTTCGATATAAGCCAACGGGTACGGTTACCGAGGCCTACACTCGCCACCCGCCCGGCCTAATCATGAGTCTGGGCGCCATGACGCACGTGGTTGAGGGAGGCGGCGATCTACTTCATATGAGGACCGGGCGCTATTGCAGTATTGCGCGAAACGTTTCCGTCGCGAATGGCAATCATCCGATGCATGCCGTAACGACGAATCCGTTCCACTACCACCAATACTACCTCGACAACATGCCCGAGGAACTACGTTATACAGGAGCTCAGCAGCCATTCACTCGGTCGTACGGAATGGTCACCGTTGGCCACGACGTTTGGATCGGGGCCAATGCGCTATTCAAAGGCGGCATAACAGTCGGCCATGGCGCTGTAGTAGCGATGGGCGCTGTAGTAACGAAGGATATCCCTCCGTACGCCGTTGTAGGCGGCAATCCGGCGAAGATCATTCGGTACCGCTTCCCCGATGAGATCATCCAAGGCTTCCTGGAATGCCAATGGTGGAGCTATCACCCGAAAGGCTTTAAACATCTCAACATGAACAATCCCGAAGAGTTTCTGAGGGAGTTTCTGCGCTTGAAAGACAGTGGCGACCTCGAGGTATGGAGGCCACCTCGCGTTGAAATTAAAGACAATGAAATCCGGGAACTCTGATCAAATACGACGCACGGAGCGTTCCGCGCGTCGTAAGCGAACTGGCAGGCAAAGCCAGCGTTGTGAACAGTGTCAGCAATCGCTCCACTGCCCGCTCACCGCCGAGCACGTCGGCAAGCACTCGGAGAGCGTCACCGGTTTCCGCTCGTCTATGGGTAACGGTCGCGGAGTCCTCGCGACACGACGGCGAAAGTTAGATCGGCAACCAGCCAGCTGTAAGTAGTCAGTTTTCCAGCGAACGCTCACTGAATATTTACGCGCCGTTGACGCTCATACTCGGGGATCCGTGAGCGGCTCCAACCAACATTTCGCTTTACAACCCTGGCAGGCGCGCCAGCCAGCGCGACGTTTTCCTCCAGGTAGCTCTTCGATACAATTGAATTGGCGCCTATAATTACATTACTCGCGACCTCAGCACCCTTCAAAAAAGTCGCACCCGCCCCTATCCAAACGTGATCCCCAATTTTTATCGGACGCGACCTATTGATAACATCGCCGCTTCCAACATCAAAAAGTGTATGACCATCCGCAGCGCGAAACAAGATATTGGAACTCAACATACAGTCCTTGCCAATTTTCACGCTCAAATTCTCGTCATCAAGGAGGGCAAAGCGGGCTCCTTCGATAGAGCAACCGCTATCGATATACAATTCCTTGACCTTGCACAGACATGCGGTTTCTATTTTTGTATTTTTTATACCTTTTTCATGAGTTCTTTTTACTACTATTCTTGCCATACCGCCAGCAACAATCTTTGTATTCCGAAATACTGACCCCTCATCAATCTCGACGACCCCTCCAAGGCGGCCTTGGAAAATAACCTCCAAGCCATCTATTCGTGGATTCTCCACAACGTCGCCATTATCACGCACCATTCTATAGATGCATCGCCCTAGCTCCAGATCAACCATAAGCATCTATTCCAGACTTGATTGAACAATATTCGCTAACGGGGCATTCAGCATAACTGCCTATGTGTCATCATGTCGGAAAGTAGCTCCGCCACTTCGCGCGGCACATTTTTCGACAGGTTTGCTTTTTCACTATAAAGTTCCGAACTCAAACGCGGCCTGTCCTGCACTCGCAGGGTCTCAATATGCCAATGCGACCATTCTTCCCAGTACTTCAATCGCTGCGCAGCCCCGGCTTTGCTGGAATAGCCGGTCGACGGTGCTGTCATTAGGGAACCCTGCCTATGCGAGCCGAGTGCTAGAGGTTGACGTACTGCGTACACTGAGTCGTTACCGAATACTAGTCGCAATCGGGCAGCAAATTCACTATCAGCCCCTGTTCGCACGCCATCCCATATCCCAGCATATGAAAGAACCTCTTCGCGGCGAAAAAGTAACGAGGACAAATTCAGGCGCATCAGTGGGTACACTGCACGGGCATAGTAAAATCCGTCATCCGTCATCCGCAACCAGTGTGATGTCGTACCAATCAGCCGGTGGTTCTTCAATAAAGGTTTCACTTGGCGCTCAATCTTAAGCGGGTGAGACCAATCATCCGAATCATGGCAGGTAACGAATTCGCCGCGAGCTAGCTTTAATCCTACGTTCTTTGCAACGTACGTTCCTACGTTTCGCTGCAGGCGAAGAACTTTGACGCGACGATCTTTGTCGGCCCACTTCTGTAAGACAACCGGGGTATGGTCTTCGCTTCCGTCATCAACGGCTATTAACTCGATATTCTTATAACTTTGCCCCAATATGGACCTAATCGCACTATCCACTCGCTCTGCAGTCTTGTAAGTTGTCATGAGGACACTCACTAGGGGGCCGTCCACAGGACTTACTGATGAGGCACATCGGACGTTACAAGGCGAGGGTGGCAATGTATCATCAATGAGCTCAACTGCCGGAACTTCGCGAGCTAATAGAAAAGCATTCAACCGTCCAAGTTGATCGCGTGGCGGTCCACGATGCACATTTGCACGATAAAGATGAAGCTCCGGGTCAGTCGCAATTTCCGCTGGGTTGAGCACAGCGTCAATAACACGCTGTGCGTCCTTGTTATCCCCTACACTTAATAACAATGCCGCCCGGAACGCTGCGGGCGCATGCATGCCTTCGAGAATGCGAAGGGCCAGCTCTGGCATAAAGGCGGCCATCGCCTTCGCCAGCGTCAGGCGATGAACGATCCACTCGGGCCGAAATAATATTTTGCGAACTACTGTCTCCGCCTCTGCATAGCGTCCGCATGCTGCAAAGGCGACCGCTTTCGCCACGGACGTCCGCCAGTCTTGTTGCCGACAGTCCAGGGTCGCCACAGTTGCGTACATGTTGAGTCGATAATAGGCCCACACGCGCCAAGCCTCCGCAGGCCGCCTGCCCCGCCTCGCTCGCGCAAGTGCGTGAGCAAATTGGCCTCGCCGCACATGCCAATGCGGAAGAATATAGCTCAACATTGCAAATCCACTCAGAAATCTCCGCCGAATAGATCCCGGGTGTAGACTCGCTCCCGAACATCACAAAGCTCTTCGGTGAGCCTGTTTGCAACAATCACGTCTGCCTGTTCTTTGAATGCCAAAATATCGTTGACTACCTCGGAATGAAAGAAGTGCGATTCCTTAAGCACCGGTTCGTATACGATTACTTTCACGCCTTTAGCTTTAATTCGCTTCATTATCCCTTGCACCGAAGAGGCCCGGAAGTTATCGGATCCGGCCTTCATGATCAAGCGATAGATTCCGACAACCTTCGGTTTGCGTGCAAGGATATCTTCCGCCACAAAGTCCTTCCGTGTCCGGTTTGCTTCGACAATGGCATGAATCAGATTCTGCGGAACATCCTTATAGTTCGCCAATAGCTGCTTCGTATCCTTGGGCAGACAATAACCGCCATATCCGAAAGAAGGGTTGTTGTAGTGAGCGCCGATTCGCGGGTCCATACATACGCCATTGATAATTTGCACCGCATTCAAACCGTGGACGGCCGCATAGGTATCAAGCTCATTAAAGTAGGCCACCCTCATCGCGAGATAAGTATTGGCAAACAGCTTGATTGCCTCCGCTTCCGTACTCTCCGTAAAGAGAACCGGCGCATCCTTCTTGATTGCACCTTGAAGAAGCATTTCTGCAAACACCTTCGCCCGCCTGGAGCGCTCCCCGACGACAATGCGACTTGGAAACAAATTGTCGTGCAGTGCCTTCCCTTCACGCAAAAACTCGGGAGAAAATATTACATTGTCGCAACACAGCTCTTTGCGAATACGGCTTGTGAACCCCACCGGCACGGTCGACTTGATTACCATCACGGCGTTCGGATTAAAGATGATAACGTCTCGAATCACCTCCTCCACGGAACGCGTATTGAAGTAGTTAGTCTGTGGATCATAATCGGTGGGTGTAGCAATGAGCACGAAGTCGGCGCGTTGATATGCCTGCCGCTTGTCGAGCGTCGCGCGAAGCGACAACGTACCTCCTCTCAAATATCTCTCTATATCCGGGTCAGCGATTGGAGAGATTCTGTCATTGATCTTGCCTACCCTCTCCGGATCAATATCCAGTGCCACGACCTCATGATTCTGTGCCAGTAGCACAGCGTTCGACAGACCCACATAGCCGGTACCGACAATAGTGATTTTCATTCTAAAACATTCTGAAACGTTCGCGATCGCTAGCAATTAGAGATCAGCGCTATTTTGCATTGAAGCGCAACTTCAACCATTCACTGTACTGCGCACCAACCTCTGCATGTCGGATCCCCAAATCCACCGTAGCTTGTAGGAATCCCAACTTGCTTCCACAATCGTATCGGGTACCTGCATAGCGATATGCAAACACCTTTTCTCTCCTCAGCAGCCGCGCTATACCGTCAGTAAGCTGAATTTCTCCACCCACGCCCCGCTGCACCGCCTTAAGTTCGGCAAATATGCCGGGCGTCAGGATATAGCGGCCCGCGACCGCCAGCGTAGTTGGTGCATGCTCGGGCTCCGGCTTTTCAATAATTCCGGTCACGTCAACTAGCTCTCTGCCAATCTCTGCGCCGGACACGATTCCGTACTTTCTGGAATGCTGGCGCGGAACGTCTTGCACTGCAAGAACGCTAGCTCGCCACGCTCCGTACTGTTGCACCATCTGAGCCATTACGGGAGGGGTACCGACCATCAAGTCGTCTGCCAAGATCACCGCAAATGGTTCCTGCCCAACCAACTCCTCTGCGCAGAGGACCGCATGCCCCAAGCCTAGGGCTCGCGGCTGCCTGACGTACACACAGCTCATGTCGTCAGGCGCGATCGATCGAGCTAGCGCCAGCAGTTCGTGCTTACCAGCAGCCTCCAGTTCAGTCTCCAACTCATATGCCGTATCGAAATGGTCCTCAACACTCCGCTTGGTGCGTCCAGTCACAAAAATCATTTGGCGAATACCGGCCGCGTATGCTTCCTCGACTGCGTACTGAATCAGCGGCTTGTCGACCACGGCAAGCATTTCTTTTGGCGACGCCTTGGTAGCAGGCAGGAATCGCGTCCCCAAGCCTGCAATTGGAAATACTGCTTTTTTTATCATTGCTTCTTCAATCTCTTCAAAAGAGCCTTCAGACCAGCCACTGCACCGTTTAATGTAGTGGCCTATCTGGAACAAACATGTCGTTACGCGAAAACGATTCTTCCCAGTTTTTAGATTATTTTTCGGAAGCAGGCCATTGCCGACCCTATGACCTGGTGCATGTCATAGTACATGTACTCTGAGAGCCGTCCGCCAAAAATAACGCCCCGCTCATCTTCCGCAAGGTTCCGGTATTTCCGGAACGTTGAGATATTCCTTTCATCGCCGATAGGGTAATAGGGAACCTTGTCGCGCGACCATTTATCCGGTATCTCCCGCGTGACAATAGTCTTAGCTGACGCATTCCCGGGCTCGAAGTGCTTATGCTCAATAATTCGTGTCCAGGGCACCGACGCATCCGTATAGTTAACTACGGCATTACCCTGATAGTTGTCCACATCGAAAGTCTCCGATTCAAATCGAAGTGTTCTGTATTCGAGCTCGCCAAATCGATAATCGTAAAACTCATCAATTCGACCGGTAAAGACAACCGTTTTCGCGAGGCCGTTCCAGTGCGCGCGCTCGTTAAAATAGTCGACACCTGTCTTTACTTCTATATCCTCCAGCATTGCGCCGAACATCGCGGTATAGCCACCGACTGGAATCCCTTGATACTTGTCATTAAAATAATTATTATTCCAAGTAAAGCGAACCGGCAGGCGCTTAATGATCGAAGCCGGCAATTCTCGAGGCTCCCTCTGCCACTGCTTGCGCGTGTAATCCCGAATCAACGCGTGATATATATCCGGGCCAACGAGAGAAAGCGCTTGCTCCTCGAGGTTCCGAGGCTCCGAATCGAGCTTCAATCGCTGCGATTCTATCTTCTCTCGTGCCGCCTCTGGTGTGGTCACACCCCACATTTGATTGAAAGTGTACATATTGAACGGCAACGAAAATGCGCGGCCTTCGTGCATCGCAACCGGGCTATTCCGAAAATTGTTGAACTTCGCGAACCGGTTGACAAACGCCCAAATTCTGTCGTCGTTGCAGTGAAAAATGTGAGGCCCGTAAACATGAACGTGGATGCTCTCACGCTCCTCGGTATAACAGTTTCCACCAATATGCGTGCGCTTATCAATAACAAGGCAGCGCTTACCAGCATCCTTGGCCAGTCTCGCAAACGTCGCGCCGAACATACCGGCACCTACTACCAAAAAATCATACATATTTTATCACTTCCTTACTGGCAACGACCGCTTGAATGATTCCGCT
Source organism: Cupriavidus gilardii (assembly GCF_013347325.1). NCBI lineage: Bacteria > Pseudomonadati > Pseudomonadota > Betaproteobacteria > Burkholderiales > Burkholderiaceae > Cupriavidus > Cupriavidus gilardii. The sequence goes on from NZ_CP054626.1 coordinate 2,367,696, forward strand.
CTTTCGGCGTACTCGACCAATGCATCTTTCGGAATGCGTCGTTCGGCCCAATCAATCAAATGCTCAGAAAACCGGATCCATTTAGGGATCAAGTCCGAAAACTGTGCATACTTCTCCATGCTTGCTTGTGTGACACGCAAAGCTTCAAACACCATCATCCTTCTTCGATCGGTAATATTGGTGATCTGTTCGCGTGACTCAAACTTCCGATGAGTGCATACCGGCTCATCCGTGTAGGTAATCTTCTCCGCGGCGACCACGCTGTGCCAGTGGTACGGTATGTCGTTGTGGACGACCGTGGGCCCAAAAAAGATATTCTCATCGTGCAGGAAGTCGGTTTTTATAATCCGATTCCACGGATAATTTATTAGTCCCGCAACTATATTTCTTCTATCGTCGTGTGTCACCGCAGACTTAAGCTCTTTCCACAGCCCTTCATCAGCGTCAAACATACCTCGTGATTTTTTCGCATCGAAGTATTCGATTCGGTATTTAAAGAAATGTAAATCACTGTTCTCGCTTTTCGCCGCCTTTACTGCGGCACTCAGATTGCGAGCATCGATCACGTCGTCCGCATCAAGAAAGTACGTATACAGGCCCGTGCAGAGTGGAATAAGGGCGTTTCGCGCACGACCGGCGCCCTTATTCCCCTGCTGAAATACATGCAGGCCGGCGTATCGGCGCGACAGCTCATCGCAGACCTCAAATGTTCCGTCAGTAGAGCCGTCATCAATTATCAGCACATTGAACGATATGTCATTCAATTGGTACAGAGAGGCGACAGTTTCCGATATGAGGTCCGCACAATTGTGTGCTGGGATTACGACGGTCAGGTCGACGCTTGGATAAGCGGCCTGATAGTTATTAAATCGTCCCTTGAAGTTTTCTCGCAATTTTGCGGGTGGCATCTTATTACAATGCCGCTGGAAAATATTCGAAAGACGCTTCGCGACAAGAGATCTGACCGCGCCATTTTCCTGTCTATCTACTACCCAGCTTGATCTATAGCAATAGTCGTAAAACTCGTCGACCAGCGCCTGCTGGCAAGCCACATCCGGCTTGCTGAGATGGCGTGCGATCGTATTTACGTGGGAACACATCGCAGCCAGCTTATAGCTGGCTGAACTCATTGTCTGACCTTCGCGGGCCATTCGATGGTAGCTAATTACGGCGTCGGTAAGAACGACGCGCTCAGCTCGGGAGAGCACAAACCAGTGCAGCGGGTTGTCCTCGTAGAAATAATCACCTTCTGGATAATAGGTATGATTTTTTTCGACAAAGGTACGCTTGTAAAGCTTCCGCCATGGGACTGGCGATAACCTCAGCAGATCCGGATATGTAGAAGCGGATATAACCTTATTAATGGGAAGTGCTGCCCAAGACTTCTTGTCGTAAGCAACGCTAACCTCTCGTGAATCTTCAATAAACGTACAGAAATCACCGATGACTACATCGGCGTCACTCTCTTGCGCGCATTCGACGAGCTCCCTGAATCCGTTCGGTGTAACCCAATCATCACTGTCTACGAAGCCAATGTATCGGCCTCGCGCCAGCTTCATGCCAACATTACTCGGTATGCCGGCGCCACCTAGCGTGTTGTACTGTAGATGTACGACCCGGACACGGGGGTCCATACTCGCATACATTTGAATGATGTTTGCGCTATTGTCTGTCGACGCATCATTCACAATGATAAGCTCGAAATCCTTCAGCTCTTGAGAAAGAACGGTTAGGAGGCTTGCGTCGAGATACGGCGCCACGTTAAAAACGGGCATGATGATCGAAACTAGCGGAGCCGCCGGTTCGCATATGTCCGCATCAGCGGTCGATTGGGGGATTCTTTTTTCGAATGCGTCCGAGCTCTTGGAATGGAACAATGCTCTCGCGATGTTCGCCTCCGCATGCACATAGAGCGGGCTGTCCCGATTGATCTTCTGATACTCCCGAATGGCGTCGGCGTATCGCCCTTCTCTAAAAAACTTATTTCCCTGACGGATACTCATTCTTCGTTATTTATGTTCGACTGCGATTTGAAAGCACATATATAGAGCGCCAACCCGCATGGTTTCCTTCCGACGGCGTGCTTCCCCTTGGCGGGTCCATCGCCGATGACTGGAAGCAGCAACCCTGATCGCTTAGCACCACAGCAAACGATCAACCCTTCTGTTTTAATACTTCTATTTCTTTACGTAGCTTGTGTATTTCCAAGACCGCGCTGAGTGGATTTGCATCCGCGAACTTGGCACTCATATAGGCAACATTGCACCTACGAAGTAGTGGCGAGTCCTTCTGCCATTCGTTCTTTTGCTCATAGATCTTGAAGATGCGATAACCAAATTCCTGGAGAACCCGGTCTACATCGCCCAAATATGTTTGCTGCGTACCATGCAGGTTCAATCCGAGCTCAATGTAAATAAAATCGACCGCCTGCCGCCTCAAAATCTCTTTGGCACCGGCAATGATGTCCAGCTCCTTACCTTCGACGTCGATCTTTAGAATATCGATATGTCTGTCGGTAACAACCTCCAGAAAATCATCTAATGGTCGGCATGCCACCCTGAAGGCGCCGCTAACATCTCTATCGTCCACTATTTCATCGATGACCTTTGTCATCGAATTCGCCGCCAAGAAAGTGTGCGTGCGGGATTCGGAGGAGATGCCGATGTTGTAGCAGTGAAGCGAGGAGGCTTTCACGTCTTTGACGTTATCCTTCAGCTTCACGAAGCTCGCTGGATTCGGTTCAAATAGATGCGCCTCGCGAATCTTTATTTCTTTGGCACTACTTAGCTTCAGGAACACCTCACCGACGAAGGCCCCAACATCGACATAGGTTAGTGATCGCCCGTAGAAGAAGGGCGCAATATCCACCAACATATCGTCGATCTCTGCATCGCTACTGAATTTCCGCTCACTATTCGAAGCACTGCCTTTAGCGAGGTTGCTCTTGTTGAGCTCCTCTATCTGGCTCGTGAGCTCCATCACCCGTCGCTCGGCTGCGATTTTTTGCTGGGTGATTTCCTCAATCTTCTTTTTATGAGCACTGACCTCGCTGATCCAGCGCTCGCTCGATGTGCGCAATTCCTCGAGCCGGCGCTCGTACTCACGAAGAGTTGCTTGTGCCGTCTCAACTCCATCCTTCCGAATTTCGTCGATTTGGCGGTTTAGTTGAGCGGTGACCTGGTTGAAACGCGCTACCTCTTCTGCCACCTTCTTTTCGAGGTCCGCCGATTTGAACCGATGGACACGCTCCGATGCCTCGACGTCTCGCACCCACAATGCATGCGCGATTGCCGGGTGGCGCCCAGCATAGGTCCCGAGATGCAGATAGCCCCGTGTCTCGAGTTCGTCCGATACTTCCCCTTCGCCTGCACCATCGATAACCGGGCTGTTCGTACCCAGCAAAACGCGCAACACGATCACGTCCCAAGCACCAGCTGATTCGCCATCTCCCTTGATAAGGGGAAGTACCGGCAGACAGTCGACGATTAGCCATGTTGCCCTGGGGGTCGATTGTGCATGCACCCGCGCTAACGTTACCGTTGCACGAACCTCACTATCAACAGTTTCGATATTTGGCCATAGGCCAATCATCGCTTCCGGTGGCAGCAGACCACTCTCAGATGCGAGGCTGGCACGATAGAAAGAACGGTGGCCATCGGCAGCAGCTACAACTTCCTTCTTGCAGACCCACCCGGATTGATCCTTTACGCCTTGCTGAAGTTGGGAGAATCGTGCATCGTCCCCCTCTACTAAGACGACGTTCGGAACGCGGGCGTGACGGAGCCAATCCATCAACTCACCCCTTCCCGCTCCCGCACCAACGTACAGCACGCCCTTGGGCGGCATCAATATGTGAAGGTGCTGCAGCCATGACAGTACGGTTGTAGCTTGTGGGATGCGATTTGTCATTGAGCGGCCTTTTCAGTCCTAAATGCGCGTACCTCGGTGCGAATGGCAAACGGCAACCGAGGCCACCGAATTGGAGAACGAATGTGATCGAGAAGAACTTGTCCAAGTCGATAGGACAGGTGCCTCCTCACTCGTTCCGCATCCTTGGCATCGCTGTATTCAGACAGCTTCGGAAGCTTGGTGCTGGCCATCGCTAGTCGCTCAGCACGGAAACGCTGGGTTTCACGAACCAAAGCCCATGGCATAGAAATCCACCCACCGATGGATCGAGAGTGCTGGATCATGGTAGCTCCCAAGCGGTAGGTTAATTGGCGCTTTATTCGTTCTCCCGCCCCAAAGTAGGTCTGCTTCTTTGGCTTTGAGGGGTTCTTCGATGCCGCCTTCAGAGCCTGGTATTCCAAGTAGTTTCGTTCGAGGTCTTCCTGTGTCCGGTGGAGCTGCGCTAGAAGCGCCTCATTTTGGCGAAGGAGATCCTGACTGCGCGCCTCCAGGCGAGATGATTGCATTTGGCTTTGGGAATTCGCCTTCTGGAGCGCATTCTGCAATCCGTCAATGACAGTAGATTGCCGCTCCAACTCCATCACCCTTTGTTCGAGCTCATCCTGAGTGTCGTGCAATTTTGCAGTCAACGCAGAGTATTCTTCCTCGACCCGCAGTCGGCGATCTCGCTCCAACTTCACGCGATCCAACTCCTTCGTTGTGGCCTTGAGAAGCTCCCTTTGCTCTGAGAGCTCCTCTCGCGCGCGTTCAAGCTCGCCGAGTCGGCTCGCGGCAAGTTGTTCGACAGCCGTCAGAGCTTCAATCCGCTGCGAGTACTGGCGGTTGTACTCAAGGCTCTTATCGAGTTCATACCGAAGACAATCCAATGTCTTGCAATGTTCGTGCGCTTCAGCTTGAACCTTTACCAAAGCGCGCCAAGCGCCCAATACGTCCACCCCTACAGATTCGGTCGCGACAAGAGGCAACGAGGCCATCGACTGAAGCTCGTCATATAGTTCATTGGCCCTCGGAAACCCTCGGATCGCGGTCTCCGCTAGGAACTCACTCAACGCCTCCGGCGGCGTAGCGTTGCTTCCCGGTACGACCTGCAGCGAGTGTGAAAGCTCATGGCGACCATCGCCCGTCGTCAGCGCAAACATTAGCGATCTGGCGCCGTCATCGTCCAGGGCGGCAGGTACATGCAAAGGGGCCCCGATTCTCGCCCGGACCTGTTGAACATAGCGACTGACCGAGCGCTCCACCTGCTGCGCGTGTACCAGCAGCGCCCGGTCTGCGTTACGGTGATAGAAGCGCAGGAGTTCTTCGTTATAGTTGCACCAGCCATCAACCCGCTCTTGAAGCTTGGTGCTTGAAAGGTCCGCACAGGCTTCGACCTCTCGAGTCAGCAGCGTGCGAGGAGAGTCGTATACCAGGACAAATGCGATGCTGGGATCCAACGATTTCCAGTATTCCAGCAGGCGTATTGCGAGCGGGTCTGCCCACCCCCATACAGGGTGCTCGAGGTTACCGAGCATCAGGTCTAATGCCATGCCATGCCAAACTGGTCCAACCTCTATTTGGCCGAGCGCCTCACGCGAACCTAGGGGGGAATGCTCTTCTGCACCGTGCGCGCTTATCAGTATTGCGTCGATATCAGCCGGCAGCAACTCCTCTCGCCGTGAACGGGATGCCTGTTTCATTCCACATTCATTTAGGACGCTTTCCACGTATCGATAGCGTGATGTGGGATGACCCACGATAAGAATTTTGTTCATAGCTTAGCCGCCAGGTTGTTTTGACAGAAGCGTGGCCCACTCGTTTTCATGATCAACACAAGCTCAGCCCCGGAACACATTGATTAAGCCACTAGTAAACTGCTTCAACGGCAATAAAGCCGTCTGATTCGTGCCGAGGAGATCGCCGACGATTAAGCAAAGCGCGCAAAACCACTTAAGGTAAAATCGCCGGACTCCGGATGGCTCAGCATCCACGTCAATCAGGTAAGTGTCTGCATAAAATGACGAATTGATCTGCGACGAATGGATCAGGTTATTTCTAAATCGTGTGAATGCCCGTGTATCGACTGGTGGGCAGTCCGTCCAGAACGCATCAATGGATCCCTGGTACGTCAGTCCAGCTTTCGCATAGAAGCAGCGGCCAAGCGCAATGACAGGCACGCGGTGATAGAGTGCTTGCAAACCGGCGGTCGAATTGACCGTCACAAGACCACGACAGTGATGAAGAAGCGAGGGCAAGTGTGCATCGTGCAAATACAGCACGCGACCGATCGCGCCGAATCTGGCTGCGCAATTGGCAATAGTCACCGCATAGTTCGTATGCCCTCGGTCCATCGGATGGTGTTTTACCACCAGAATTGCATCGGACGGTGCATAGTTCGCAAAGGAATAGACCACCCATTCGATAAAGTCGTCCATCCGCTTCCACGGACTATGGACGCGAATCTGGCTGTCGTTGTACACCTGCAATGCAACGAGGAAGAATGGCGGGTGATCATCAGCAAGCAAGCGTTTAATTGAATCTCGCTCTTTCTGGGCATACAGTACCCTTCGAACGCCCGCCCGGATCCACTGAGCCGCCTCATGAAGACCAAACGGCTTATGGTGGCGATAATGTGGGTATGCCTTCTGCCCCACTACGCCAGCGGCAAAATAAAGGAATGAGTGCCACGCCATCTTGCGGAACGTATTTTCGAACCTCTGTCGTCTCAAAGGTCGCGGTACTTCGGGAATCTGATCCAGACTCAGCTTGACGAGCGGCGAATCGGCATTCACTCCGTTTGCTTCAAGAGTAATGTAATCCGGACGAACGTAACCCTCTTCAAAAACCCAAAATGCAATACCTAGCTCACTGGCCACGCGGGCTGCGATGCGGTGATGGCGCCGGCTACTGCCAAACACGACTACAGCGTCGACCTGGCGGTCCAATATTAGTCGCCGCAAGAACACGTCCCACTCGGGCATCGGTTCTTTGAAACGCACGACCGTACCGCCCCTATAGAAGAGGTCGTCTCCAGCGTTGAAGTTGACTTTCGTCACAGCTCGGCCAGCCGCCTGAAGGTAATTCCGAAGACGGGCAAAGAAGGGGCCATTGGGACCTTGTAGCAAAAGGACGTGCTTATATTGCAACAAGCGATGAAAGCCCATGCGCCCCGTTGCGCCAAGTCCATCTGACGGGGACGAGCGCCGTGCAGCGCCCTCATCCTCCAATGACGGCGAGCAAGAGCCTCGGCTATGAAGCTGGCTCTCCTTAAGAATCAACATTGTCCCGCTCCTTCGTCCGCGTCATAGCAATACCGGAGAAATCAATCCGGGAGTCCTCATCGTCCGCGGCAGCCGTCTCATGCTTCTCGCCGAGCCGGCCTAGCCCAGTGGCGCATCAGCGGTTGAACGAATTTGCGCCACCCTATACGACTGTCGATGCTGCCTTTGGCTTTCCATGCGAGCATGTAGTCGACGGCTTGCTCGGCAGTCGCGAATCCACCCGCGACACTACCGAGTACGTATCTGGGATACAGAATCAAAGCGCCCGCCACCAGCATGTCGAGACTCAGTCGACGCTTACGCCGAATCACTGGAACGCGGTCGTGCGTCAAACCCCAACCCGAGTAGAACGGCGCGCCATGCGTTGTAACAGGCTTGCCCCGCAGCAATGCTTCGAAGCCGGTGAGCGAAGTCACTACGTGAACCCGGTCCACCGCATCGATGAGCTGGTGCATCGGATAGTCGGTAACCAACTCGTCGCACAACTCCCGCAATGCGAGTTCCTTTGAACGACAGCCCCTCAATCCGGCGATTACGTCGGGGTGCGGTTTATAGACGAGATAGGCATCGGGCTCGATGGCCCTGGCGGCCAAGAGCAGTTCACGATTTGTTCGTATCCCCGTCGCGCCGTAGCGGAGCGACGCGTCGGTTTCGACCTGGCCGGATACAAGTACCACCGAATGTTCGGCGGACGGCCTTTCCCATTCGCCATTACCTACGTTGTACTTGGTGAGCCCGGCCCGCACGATTGACTCGCGTAAAGCTCGTGCGCGCTGCAATATTGGCGCGTCAAAGACGGCGTGGGAAAGCAGGGACTCGAGGTCGGATTGCGTTGTCGCGTCGTAGTAGATCCCGCTACGATCGAATACCCAAGACAAAGGCCGAACGAGATGGGCGCCAAGTCCCACGGAACGCAAAAATCCATCCTCTACCGTCACGATTGAGAGGTCCCGCGGGGCTGGATCGCCATGGCCTCTCCCCCATCGCAGAACAGTCGCGCCTGGCGGGACGCTATCGACCTTTCGGTGGAACTTTACGTCGCTGCCCTGAAGAAAGCTTTTCAAGATTGGACGCTTCCAACGGGAGAATCCAACGGCGTGGACCGATTTTGGAAACTGTCCGCGCAGTTCTCGTTGCAACGCAAGGTAGGCAATCGCGTCCTCCACCTCCCAAGGGGCACCACTAAATGGGTCTACGTAGCGGGTGTAGCGCACCAATGCAGCGTAAGCCAGTTGCGAAAGCGAAATGGGCGTACGGCGCGCAGGTGGAGGCAGGAGATCCTCTGTGAGACCCCATCCCGCGTAGAAAGAGGCACCGAAGGTATGCACACGACAACCGTGGAGCAACGCTTCAAAGCCGACCTGTGATGTGACCGCAAAAACCGCAGTTGCGTGACGCAGGAGAGGGACCACGTGAACGTCCTCTGACATCCGGTGTATCCTCGGATGCTTCGCCTTTGCCAGTGTTGAGCTCAGGTACCCGAGCTTTCGCCCCAGTGCCACTTCAGGGTGCACTTTGACAATAACCTCGCAGTCCGGATATTGGTCTAGCGCAGCCTCGAGCATTTTGGCGAAGTTGCCTGCATCGGCCATTCCGAAGCGGACGGAAGCGTCGTTAAGTGTCTGATCCACTACAACCACATAGGGCTTTACCGGCAGCGATATCGGCTCACGGGCGTGGTTGTATTTCGAGATTCCCGCCTCGCGCCATGCTTTTAGTAATGCATCGGTTCGCGATGCTTCTGCCGCGCTAAGGGGTTGCAACGCCAAGTGCTCGAAGAGGGACGGTGCGGTCGCGTCGTAATAGATGCCGATGTCATCGATCACCATCGAGCAAGAAGCCGCGCCGGCGCCTGGCGACACCGACCGAACGAATCCATCCTCCAGCCGCAGCAAGCGACCTCCATGCTTGCGCACGTATTCCTCTGCCCGCCTGGCGCTAGGCCGGCGCCCCCAAGCCACGACGCCATTGACCTGTGGATCGAAGTACGGCCCGCGCAGCATCTTCACCTCTTCAGCGAGGAACGACGAGAGGTGCGGAATTCGGTAAATCCCGCGCGATAGCACGCCGAGCATGAATGTGTTCCCAGTAAATTCGCCAGTCTGGCGGCGCAGGATTAAAGTCCCAACACCACCTTCGCACTAATCGCAATCTGATAAAGAATCTGGAACACATCCTTGGCGAATTGCCGCGACTTGAAGTCGACCTTCGGCAATACCAAGATCTCATCCCCTGCCTTGATCTCCGGATCGCGCTTGCCATCGGAGAAGCTGCCGTCGCGGTGCGCGATGATCACGCGCGACGTATCGGCGTTTTGCGAATAGCCGCCCGCCTGTTGGATGTAGTCCTCGAGGTCCATGCCCTTGTCGAAGGCGATGGCGTTCGGGAACAGCACTTCACCGTTGACGACCACCAGGCCGTCCTTGATCGGTACGCGCAGGATGTCGCCGTTCTCCAGCAGCAGGTCGTCGCGGTTGGCGGACTTGGCGATCAGCGTCTGGCCGGTCGGCTCGATCTTGCGGGCGCGTTCGACCCACTGGAGCACCAGCCCTGCTTCTTCCTTGCGCAGTTGGGCTTCTTCGGCGGTGCCGGAGCGCGCGGTCAGCACGCTCGATTCCAGGCTGCGCAGCGCGGTATGCAGCAACAGCTTCTGCCGTTCCTTCACGCTGGTGCGGAACATCTGGATGCTGTTCGGATCCGACTGCGGCGTCATCTGGATCTGGCTCAGCAGCTGCCCGACGCGGCTGCCGTACGGCAGCACGAACTCCTGCGGGCCGAGATGCTCGCCTTCGACGCGGACCGTGATCGTGCCGGGGCGCTTGTCGGCGGTGAATTCGACCTCATCGCCGTCCTTGATCTGGACGTTCGGCGCCTGCGCCAGCGGGTAGTACTCGGTGTTGCGGACGGTGCCGGTATTGCGAACGACGCGGACATTGGTCGACTGCGGCAGCGGCTTGGCCATGCTGGCGATCTGCTGCAGCGTCGTCGCGCTGCCCATGAATTCGAAGCGCTTGGCGTTCTCCGCCAGTCCGCTGACCTTGACGGTGTTCTTGCGCGGCTGCACGAAGATCACGTCACCGTTGTTCAGCTGGCGCGAGGCCAGTTCGCCTTTGAGCAGGAAGTCATACAGGTTGACGACGGCCAGCGTTTGCGTGCCTCGCTTGACGGCGACGTCCAGAAACGAGCCACGCTCGGGATCGATGCCGCCCGCCTGGTCCAGATAGCGCAGGATGCTGTCGCTGGAGGTGCCGGTGTACAGGCCGGGCCGGTAGACCGCCCCGGTCACGTAGACACGCACCGGTTGCGCGGCCAGCAGACTGGCGTAGATCGAAACATTGCGGGCGAACGCCTTGCGCAGCGCGCCGGTGATGGCGCCCTGCAGGTTCTCGTTGGTGATGCCCTGCACGCGGAACGGGCCGACTTCGGGCAGCAGGATATTGCCGCCGGCATCGACAGTCAGCACGGTATCGACGTTGTAGCCGTTCCACATGCGCAATTGGATCCGGTCGCCGACCGACACCACGTGGCTGGGATTGAAGATCGAGGCGCTGTCGCGGCTGAAGGCACCGGTAAACAGATTGGCGCCGAACACGTCGCTGGTCAGGTTGGCGCTGTAGTCCGCTTGCTGCGGCAGGCCGGCCGCCTGGCCGGCCGAATCGAAAGCGGGCACGCGTGGCTCGCCCACCGCGGCGCCGGGCTGCATTGCGGCGCCTTGAATACCGCCGGCACCGGGAGCGGCGATTCCGCCCTGCATCGACATCGTCGACATATTGGTCGAGTACGAAGCCGCAGGCGCGGTGCGGGCGCGCTGGGTGCCATAACCGCGGGTCACGCCCTCGGCGGCCTCGACGGCCGGATCAGTGGAACGCGTCTGCGCGTGGGCAATACCGATACCGCCCATCAGGGCAGCGACCAGCGCGGATAGAGAAACGATAGTCCGAAACATGCTTAATCCCGGTGGTCCTTGACGATGGCGCGCAACAGCTGGACCACACCGGCCAGCATCAGGGTCATCAGCACGAAGACGACGATGTTGTAGATGCGCCGTGGCTGCAGGGGGAACTCCGGCATCGTGGGTTGCTGCACCACGGCCACGTTCTTGAGCTTGCGGGTCGCCTCGATACGCGCCTTCTCCAGCGCGCCGAGGGCCGTCTTGTAGAGGTCTTGCGAGAATTCCGCGGCGAGCTGCAGACGCTCCTGTTCTTCGATCACGCGGTTCAGGCCGCGCTTGCCCTTGGTCGACACCATGCGGTCGCGCTGGGAAGCGATTTCCCGCTCGACGGCGGCAATCTGGGCGTCGATCTGCACGATCGTGGAGGACTGCGGCGTGAACACGTCCTTCAGCGAGGCGCGGCGGACTTTCAGTTCGGCGAGCTCGGCTTCGGCGCTGGCGACGACGCTGGACAAGCTTTCGATATCGCCACGCGGCGATACCAGGCCGTTGGCGTTCTGATAGGCCAGCAGCGCCTGGCGGGCTTCCTTGGCGCGTTCGCCCTGCGCCTGCACCTGCTTCTCGATATAGACGACCTGATCGCTGGCGATCCGGTGGGTCATCTCGTTCATGAAGCGCTCGCCCTCGCGCACCATCGCCTCAGCGATATTGCGCGCCATCTCCGGCGTATAGGCCTGGGCCTGGATCACCAGCACGCGCGAATAATCGTCGTACTCGACGTTGACCCGCTTCAGGTAGTGGGCATGGAAGCGCTCGAGCGACGCGTCCCTGAACCACATGCGCGACAGTGGATCGCGGCCGCCGGTGCTGTAGTGCTCGCGCAGGTTCAGGCGCGAATCGAGCAGTTGCAGCATGTCGACCGACAGCAGGTACTCGCGCAGCAGCAGCAGGTCCTGCGGCGCGGTATTGCCGATCAGCAGCGAGGCGAAATCGCTGGTGTTCGCGCCAATGGCATCGCTGCGCTCGACGACGACCTTGGCTTCGGACACGTAGCGGTCCGAAGCGATCAGCCCCCAATAGAGGGCGGCGAGCACGCAGAGGGCCGCTGCGGCTTGCCACAGCCGGCTCGTTTTCAGTAGGGTTTTCATGCTTGAATGCTTTCCCGATAACGGGCCAGCGCCTCGTCGACGGTATCGAACCAGTGAGCGTGGCCGCCGTGCAGCCAGATCGCGGAATCGCAGAAATTGCGCAGCGTCGATTCGCTGTGCGAGACCATCACCAGGCCGGCGCGGCCGGCGAGGTCCTGGAATGCCTTCTGCGATTTCCGCTTGAAGGCGGCATCGCCCACTGCGGTCAGTTCGTCGACCAGATAGGTATCGAAATGGAATGCCATCGACATCGCGAACGCCAGGCGCGAGCGCATGCCGGAGGAATAGGTTTTGACGGGATCGTCGAACGCTTCACCGAGTTCGGAGAAGTCGCGGACGAATTCCAGCGTTTCTTCAAGTTGTCGATGTGCGCCGTGAATACGGGCGACGAACTTGGTGTTCTGCCGGCCGCTGAGCGAGCCCTGGAAACCACCGGTCAATCCGAGGGGCCACGACACGCGGCAATTGCGCTGGATCGACCCGCGATTGGGTTGGTCGATCCCGCCGATCAGCCGCAGCAGCGTCGATTTGCCCGCGCCATTGGCGCCGATCAACGCAATACGGGCCTGCGCCGGAATATCGACGGAGATACCCTTGAGCACCCACTGCGATCCATGATGATTGCGGTAGCGCTTGTAGACGTCATTGACCCGGATCATTGCGCCACCAGCCGTCGCGCAAAACGGGTGTGCAGGGCCAGGCCGAGAAACAGCAGGGCCAGCACGACGAAGCCCAGGTATCCCAGGCTGATATGGGTCTCGCCGTGGTAGCCGGCGAAGTAGCCGCCCCGCATCGATTCGAGTCCATACACGATGGGATTGAGCAGCAGCCAGTCACGCACCGGGCGCGGCACGCTGCCGATCGGATACATCACCGCGGACAGGAAATACAGCGGCGTGAAAGCCAGCTTCACGATCTTGCCGGCTTCGGGCAGCAGCGCACCGATTACCGAAAAAACCAGCGCCATGCCCAAGCCCAGCAACCACAGCAGTACCGCGGCCACCATCACCTGGATCGGATCGGCGGGCGCGACATCGATGCCGAACAGCGCCAGTCCTCCGAGCAGCGCGAACCAGACGATGGCGTACAGAAACGCTTCGAGCCCGGCCCTGACCAGCACGGTATCGACCGGCCGCACTTGCCGGTAGGCGAACAGCGCCGCGTTGGCATTCACGGCTTCCATGCCTCGGCCGGCCACGTTGCGTACCAGGAAGAAGCCCCATACGCCGACCAGGATGAAGACCTCGGCATTGACGCCGCCGGCCATCAGCCGGTGCCGGATCACGCCGAACAGCACCATCAGGAAAATCAGATGAACGGCCGGTTCGAGCAAGATCCACAGCCACGCGGCCCGGCCGGTGGCCAGGCGCGCGCTGGCCTCGCGCAGGAACAGCGCGCGCCAAACCGATAGCGCTACGGAAAACTCCGAGCGAACGCCCGCCGAGCTCATTGCAGGTTGTCGAAGATGTCCAGTACGCCTGCAACCTGGTCTTCGGCATCGAGCACGACCAGCGCGCGCACATTGCGCTCGCGCATCAGGTCCTCTGCGTCCGAAAGACGAGCATCCGCTTGGATGGTGATGGGGGTGGGCGTCATGAAGTCGCCTACCGGGTGGCTCAGCGCCGTGGCATCCCGCTCGATCGCGCGGCGCAGGTCGCCGTCGGTAAAGATGCCGGCGAGCTCGCCGTTATTCAGGACAACCGCAAGTCCGAGCCGTCCGCTGGTCATCGCGTCGATGGCCTCGCGCAGCGGGGCATCGGGCGCGACCACGGGCACCCGCTTGTGCATGACGTCGCGCACGCGCGTCAGCAGCTTGCGGCCCAGGCTGCCGCCCGGGTGGAAGCGCGCAAAGTCCAGCGGCTTGAAGCCGCGCCGCTTGATCAGCGTGACGGCCAGCGCGTCGCCCAATGCCATGGTCAGCAACGTCGAGGTGGTCGGCGCCAGGTTGTTCGGGCACACCTCGCGCTCCATCGGCAAATGCAGGAAGACGGTGCTGTTCCGGGCCAGCGTGCTGTCCTGGCGACCGCTGATGCCGATGATGGCGTTGCCGAAGTCCTGCAGCGAGGGCAGCAGGCGCAGGATTTCCTCGGTTTCCCCGCTGTTGGAGATCAACACCACGATGTCGTCGTGGCGGATCACGCCCAGATCGCCATGCAGTGCTTCGCCGGGATGCAGGAAATAGCTCGGCGTGCCGGTCGAGCTGAACGTGGCTGCCATCTTGCGGCCGACCAGTCCCGACTTGCCCATGCCGCTGATGATCAAGCGGCCGCGGCAACGCAGGATCAAATCGATGGCGGTATCGACCTCCCGCCCCAACGACTCGGCCAGCGCCTCAAGTGCAGCCGCCTGCTCTTGAATGACTTCCCGGCACATCCCGGCGGCAGACTGTATCTGCCCCGCGACGGCGTCCTCCCTGACCCGTTCCGAATTGACCGCTGTATCCATTTGTTACTTTTTATTCAGTAGCTTGCGCCTTTTTCAGCGCTTATTTACTTTTCAAAGTCGGCAATGGTAAAGGCAAGCTCACTTGAAAGGCAACAGAAAGTAACAGCATAAATTCGCGATCACGTTGCCAACTTCAGACAACGCCCCGGAAATTTGTGACTTATTAGGCGATCCTCTGGCAACAAGACGAGTCAATCCTCCTTCGGTAGGCCCGACGCATATCAGCACTGGGGCCAATGTAACGACCGAGCAGCGGCCAGACGGACGCTGTGTTCCTTTCCGGAAGTCGGCCCCGGCCTATGTCGCCTATCCAACAGACGTCGCGCCTGGCGGCTCCCCATACTCCCGGCAAAAGCGCCGCCCATTACGGCGCGCCGGAACACGCGGGCGATGTCCGTCCACCTGGGTCCGGCACTTACTGCCAGGAAGCCCCGCCATGAAGCCCGATCCCAGATCCTGTGCCGGAGCGGCAAATGCCCGGTCGCCGTTCGAGAGGACCGTGCTGACGCGCGGCAAGGCGACCCTGATCACCTATATGGGCGCCGGCGATTCCCATCCGACGCTGGTGCTGTGCCAGGTCGAGCGCCTGCGCGAAAGCGACCTCGAGCCGCTCGAGAAGCTGCAATCGTTCTGCACCGCACGCCACGTGCTGTTCGCCGTCGTCGCGCCCGACGAGGCCGCGCGCGCCATGGCCGAGACCTTGCAGCGCTGGGGCATCATGGTGTTCCTGAAGGCGCCCACCGACGAGGAAGTCGAGGCCTTCGTGCGGGTGCAGCGGTTGATGCGCCATCCGGCGGTGTGGGTTTAGGCGGCCACTCTTCGGCCGCCTTCGATCTCATCCTGCCGCATCAGCCAGCCGTACAGATCGCGCGTATCGTCCGGCGTCGCCACCAGCTCGACGAAGCGCCCCGCATGGCGCGCGCAGGCGGCGGCATGCAGCCAGCGCAGCGTCGAATAGTCTTCCAGCGCGAAACCGACCGAATCGAACAGCGTGACGTCCTCGACCGCGGTGCGGCCCGGGACCTCGCCGCTCAATATGCGCCACAGTTCGATGACCGGGAAATCGGCCGGCATCTGCTGGATCTCGCCTTCGAGCCGAGACTGCGGCTCGTATTCCACCGCGACGCGCGCGCGCCGCAGCAGCAACGGGTCGAGTTCGGTCTTGCCGGGACAGTCGCCGCCTACCGCGTTGATATGCACGCCCGGGGCGATCTGCTCGTCGCGCACGATCGTCGCGCGGGTCTTGTCTGCAGTCACGGTGGAGACAATGTGCGCGCCGGCCAGTGCCTCGTCGACCGACGCCATTGGAAGGATGCGCAGCGCGCCGGTATCGGTCAGGCCCGCCAGGTTGCGTTGCAGCTTGGCGGTCGCCGCCGGATCGACGTCGTAGGCGCGGATCTCGCGCACACCGAGCATCGCGTGAAAGGCCAGCACCTGGAATTCGGCCTGCGCGCCGTTGCCGATCAGCGCCATCGTCGTGGTGCCGTGCGGTGCCATCGCCCTGGCTGCCACCGCCGAGGTTGCCGCGGTGCGCAGCGCGGTGGCCAGCGTCATGTCGGCCAGCAGCACCGGAAAACCGGTCGACACCTCGGCCAGCGCGCCGAACGCCATCACGGTCGGCATCGCATGCGCGGCGTTGCGCGGATGGCCGTTGACGTACTTGAAGGCGTACTGCTCGCCGTCAGTGACCGGCATCAGCTCGATCACGCCGACCGCGGAATGGCTGGCGAGGCGGGCGGACTTCTCGAAGCGGTGCCAGCGCAGGAAGTCCTGCCGCACGTGTTCGGCCAGCTGCCGCAGTGCTGTCGGCACGCCGATGCTGCGCACCAGCGCCGCCACCGCGGTCGCGTCCAGGAAGCGGGTCATCGCGGTCTCCTTCATCGTCGTCTCCTCTTCGTCTCGTCTGAAGCGGTGTTCGCGCGTCAGGCCGCCGCGACGGCGGGCTGCCCGCCGGCTGCTGCGTCGCCGGCCATGCCGCTCCCTTGCCGCATGCTGGTGCTGCGATCGAGCCGCAGCGTCATGCAGTAGGCGCCGCCGCCCGACAGCATGAACGGCGCGAGATCGACCTCGTGCACGCGATAGCCGCGCTTGCCAAGGGCGTCGCGCAGCCGCGGGGTGGTGCGCGCCATCACGATGCGGTCGTGCAGATTGACGGCGTTGACGCTGAAATGCCGCAGGTCGTCGGCGCTGGCCTCGATGCGCTGGCTGGCTGGCAGGCGCGCGTGCAGCTCGCGCAGCGCGGCCTCGGTGAAGGCCGGCGGGTAGTACAGGATCTCGCCACCGGCCAGCGGGCAGAAGCAGACGTCCAGGTGGTAGCTCTGCGCGGTGGCCAGTTCCAGCGCAACGACTTCGCGGCCGAAATAGGCGCCGACCGCATCGGCTGCGCAGCGTGCCGAACGCGGCCCGAAGCCGGCCCAGAAGTGGCCGCGCACCGCATCCCAGATGCAGTCGCCCGCGCCCTCCTGGTAGCAGCCGTCGGCGAGCGTCGCGACCTCGTCGAGCAGGCCGCGCTCGCGCAGTCCGGCGAAGATCCGGGCGAACGGCGCTTCCTCGCCCTGCCGCTGCGGGTAGCGGAAGCGCGCCAGCAGCGCGCGCCCGTCGAGCACCACCGCGGCATTGGCCGGAAACACCATGTCGGGCAGGCCGGGCTCGCCCGCCACGATCTCGAGCGCGAAGCCCGCCGCTTGCAGCGCGTCACGCAGTTCGGCGAACGCCCGCAGCGCGCCCCGGTGCATGCCATGGGGATCGGCGGCCCAGCGCAGCGGGTCCATCCACGGATTGATGCTGTACGACACGTCGTAGTGGGTCGGCTCGACAAGCAGGATGGTGGGTTCGGTGATCACGCCGCGCTCCTTCCATTTCGGGTTGTTGTCAGTTGCTGTCGAAATGGATTGTGGTGCACATGGACGCCAGCGAATAGCGCACAAACTGCGCAAAAAGCGCGGTGACCATGACAGAATGCCGGCACGGGCTGGCGTTATGCCAACTCCCTGATCCCGCATCACCAGCGAGCCGCCATGGACGACATCGACCGCCAGTTGCTGGCGCTGCTGCGCGACAATGCGCGCACCCCGACCACCGCGCTGGCCAAGGCGCTGCGGCTGTCGCGCGCCACCGTGCAGAACCGGATCGACAAGCTGCAGGAGGCCGGCGTGATCGTCGGCTATACCGTGCGGCTCAAGCCCGAAGCGGAGCCGCATCGCATCCGGGCACTGACGACGATTGCGGTGGAAGGCAACCGCATCGGCAAGGTGCTGCAGGCGCTGCGGGGCGAGCCGAACGTGCAGACGCTGCATACGACCAATGGGCGCTGGGACATCATCGCGGAGCTGCGCGCCGACACGCTGGAGGCGTTCGACCGGACGCTGGACCGCATCCGGCTGATCGAGGGGATCGCGGCGACGGAGACGAGCATCCTGCTGTCGACGTACAAGCTGTGAGGCCGACCGGAAGCTGTCGGGATGGCGAATGCCGCTTGCCCTCTCCCCCGCCGACCACCCCCGCACAAGCAGTGATTCAAAAGCCGCACCACCAAATTCCGATATATTGACGTGTTTCCCGCCCCCCGGGCGGGTCGTTGGAGATCTGTTCGAATGACGTCCGGCAATCCGGTTGAGAAGTCGATGGAGCGGGTCCCGCCGGGCCCTGCCGTCACCGACCGCGCGGAGCTGGACCGGCTGGTGGCCTGCGAGTATTGCGACGCGGTCTACCGCCGCCTGGTGCTCGGCCCTGGCGAGCGCGCCCAGTGCCTGCGCTGCGGCGGCGAGCTGTACCACGAGAGCCGGCGCGCCTACCGGCGGCTGCTGCCGCTGGTGCTGACCGCGCTGATCCTGTTCGTCGTGTCCAACGCCTATCCGATCGTCGAGATGGACCTGCAAGGCGTGCGCACCCAGACCACGCTGTGGGGCGCGGTGCAGGCGCTGCATGCCGACAACATGACGCTGGTGGCGCTGCTGGTGTTCGCCACCACCATCGTGTTCCCGCTGACAGAAATGCTGATGATGGCCTATCTGCTGGTCCCGCTGATGCGCGGCAACGTGCCACCCGGCTTCGAACGGATCATGCGCGGCATCCGCCAGACCCGCCCCTGGGGCATGCTCGAGGTCTTCATGATGGGCGTGCTGGTCACGCTGGTGAAGCTGTCGACGATGGCGCAGGTGCTGCCCGGCATCGCGCTGTGGTCGTTCGGCGCGCTGGTGATCGTGCTGGCGACGATGCTGACCTACGATCCGCGCGACCTGTGGCGCCATGCCGAACGGCGCCAGGAGGCCGGCCAGCGATGAGCCCCGCCGATCCCAAACCCTCGGCGCGCCAGCGCGCGCTGCGCCGCTCGCGCGAGGTGGTCGCCGGCGTGGTGCAGGAGCTGGCCGACGACGACGAACGCACGCCGCTGCCGGAGGTGCCCACCGCGACGTCGATGGGCCTGCTGTCCTGCCACGCCTGCGACGCGCTCAGTCCGCTGGACCAGGAAGGACAGCCGTGCCGCCGCTGCGGCGCGACGCTGCATCATCGCAAGCCGGCCAGCCTGTCGCGCACCTGGGCCTTTCTGCTGGCGGCCTACATTCTGTACATTCCGGCCAACGTGCTGCCGATCATGATCACCCGCTCGATCCTCGGCACGCAGGAGGACACGATCCTGTCGGGGATCATCTATCTGTGGCTGTCGGGCTCGCGCATGCTCGCCATCGTGGTGCTGATCGCCAGCATCGTGGTGCCGCTGCTGAAGATGATGATCCTGACCTTCCTGCTGCTGTCGGTGCATCTGCGCTCGACCTGGCGGCTGCGGCAGCAGACCAAGCTGTACGGACTGGTCGAGCTGATCGGCCGCTGGTCGATGCTCGATATCTTCGTGGTGGCGCTGCTGGCCTCGCTGGTGCGCGCCGGCGCGCTGGCGCAGGTCGACCCGGGCACCGGCGCGGCGGCGTTCGGCATGGTGGTGGTGCTGACGATGCTGGCCTCGCTGTCGTTCGACCCGCGGCTGCTGTGGGATGCGCACGATCACGCTCACGATCACGCTGACGATCACGCGCGCCTGAACGCGCCCGCCGGCGCCGCCCCCGCCCCGGCACGGGCCGACTGAGCGCCGGCGCAGACGCGGAGACCGGGGCAGCCGCCCGAACCGATTCCCGAAACCGAATACCGATACCGAACACCGACGTACGCTGGACTTTTATCGATGCCCGATCCGGACAACCTCTCCTCCCCTCCTCCGCCGCAGCCTCCGGAGCCGGCGCGCCGGCGCCGCGCGCGCTGGCTGCCGTCGGTGGTCTGGCTGATTCCCATCGTCGCCGCCGTGGTCGGGCTGTCGCTGCTGTTCCATACGCTGTCGCAGCGCGGCCCCGAGATCCAGGTGACCTTCCGCACCGCCGAAGGGCTGGCGCCGGGCAAGACGCCGGTGCGCTACAAGGACGTCGATATCGGCCTGGTCAAGCAGGTGCGGCTGGCGCCGGACCGCTCGCATGTGGTCGCGACCATCGACCTGTCCAAGGACGCGGAGAACTTCGCCGTCAAGGACACGCGCTTCTGGGTGGTGCGCCCGCGGCTGGCCGTCAGCGGCGTGTCGGGACTGGAGACGCTGCTGTCCGGCTCCTATGTCGGCGTCGATGCCGGCAAGTCCGAGGAAACCCAGCGCGAGTTCGTCGGCCTGGAAACGCCGCCGGTCGTCACCACCGACTCGTCCGGCAAGCAGTTCGTGCTGCGGGCCGCCGACCTCGGCTCGCTCGACATCGGCTCGCCGGTGTACTACCGGCGCGTGCAGGTGGGCCAGGTGGTCGCCTATCAGCTCGAACCGGCCGGGCGCGACATCACGCTGCGGGTCTTCATCAACAAGCCTTACGACGAACTGGTCACCGCGGACACGCGCTTCTGGCACGCCAGCGGCGTCGACCTGAAGCTCGATGCGGGTGGCTTCAAGCTCAATACGCAGTCGCTGGTGACGATGCTGCTGGGCGGGGTTGCCTTCCAGGCGCCGCCCAACTCGCACGTGACCGAGGCCGCCAAGGAGAACACGCAGTTCCTGCTGGCCGGCGACCAGGCCGACGCGATGAAGGAGCCGGAGGAGCTGGCGCCGACGCTGGCGGTGCTGAACTTCGAGCAATCGGTGCGGGGCCTCGCCCCGGGCGCGCCGGTGGACTTCCGCGGCGTGGTGGTCGGGCAGGTACGGTCGATCGGCATCGACTACGTGCGCGAGACCAAGTCGTTCCGGCTGCCGGTCGTGGTCGAGCTCTATCCGTCGCGGATGGGCTTCCGCGAGCGCGACCTGGCCGACCGCGAACGTGCGCGCCAGCTGATGCTGGGGCTGATCGAGCGCGGCCTGCGCGCGCAGCTGCGCACCGGCAACCTGCTGACCGGCCAGCTGTATGTGGCGCTCGACTTCTTCCCCAACGCCAAGCCGGTCAAGCCGCCGGCCGATACGGCACTGGCCGAGCTGCCGACCATGCCAGGCGCGCTTGACGAACTGCAGGCCAAGCTGGGCAGCATCGTCGGCAAGATCGAGAAGGTGCCGTTCGACCAGATCGGTCAGGATCTGCGCAAGACCGTGGCGCAGCTGAACACCACGCTGGCCGGCGCCGACAAGCTGGTCGCGCAGCTGCAGGGCGACGTCGCGCCGGAAGTGCTGGCGGCCCTGCAGGACGCGCGCCGCACGATCCAGTCGGCCAACGGCACGCTGTCGTCCGACGCGCCGCTGCAGCAGGACACGCGCCGCATGCTGCAGGAACTGACCCGCACCGCGATCTCGCTGCGCACGCTGACCGACTATCTCGAACGCCATCCCGAAGCGCTGCTGCGCGGCAAGACGGAGACTCAACGATGAAGGGCCCGCTAATCCTGTCCCGCCGGCTGCGCGCCGCGATGTTCGCCACGGCCTGCGCCGGCACGCTGCTGCTCGGCGGCTGCGCGTCGTCGTCGGAGCCGCGCTATTACACCCTCGCGCACGGCGGCGACGCCGCTGCGGCCGGCGCTGCATTGCCCGCCACCACGGTAGTCAGCGGCCCCACCTCGCCCACGGGCACGGGCACGGGCACAGGCACCAGCGCCGGCACGGGCAACGGCACAGGTGTGGGGACAGGCACCGCCAGCCAGCCACTGTGGATCGAGGTGGCGCCGGCGCGCGTGCCGGAACGGCTCAATCGCCAGCAGATCGTGATCGGCGGACCGGATGGCCGCGTGACGCCGCTCGACATGGCGCGCTGGTCGGCGCCGCTGCCCGACGAATGGCGCGATGCGCTGTCGCAGCGCCTGCAGATCGTGCTGGGCGCGGTCGACGTCTATCAGCAGGGATTGAGCGGCGTGCAGCCGCTGTACCGGATCACCACCGAGGTGGTGCGGCTCGATGCGCAGCCGGGCGCGCGCGTCGGCGCGACAGTCAACTGGACCGTGCGCCGCCTGCCCGATGGGCGTACGCTGGCCGGCCGCACGCAGGCCGAACTGCCCGCCACCGGCAGCGGCGACGATGTTGCCGGCGTGGTCGCGGCGATGCGGCAGGTGGTGGCCGATACCGCCACGCAGATCGCCGCCGGCGTGGAATCGTTGCGGACGGAGCCGGCGACGGTCGGCCGCCGGCCTTAAGACTTCCGCGCCTTCAGTCCTGGGCGCCGGCGCGCGCCGCCGCCATTGCCGCCAGGCACTGCGCGGGCCCGCCCTGCACCAGCTGCACCGAGCAGGCCAGCATCAGGTTCTTGCCGAGCCCGAAGTCCTCGACATGAAAGCCGC
Source organism: Cupriavidus gilardii (assembly GCF_013347325.1). Classification (NCBI taxonomy): domain Bacteria; kingdom Pseudomonadati; phylum Pseudomonadota; class Betaproteobacteria; order Burkholderiales; family Burkholderiaceae; genus Cupriavidus; species Cupriavidus gilardii. The sequence continues at coordinate 2,390,063 of NZ_CP054626.1, forward strand.
GCGCGTCGAGCGGCCTGCCCTCGGCGTCATGACCTGCCGTGGCGCGCTCGACGATGGTGCCCGGATCGCCGGTATAGGCCCACACCGGCTTGCCCAGCGCCACCGCAAAGCCCACCTCGAAGGCCGTGCCGGAATCCGGCTCTCCCGGCCCGCGAAAGTCGTCCAGGTTGGCCATCACCAGATCGGCGCGGCGGATCAGCGCGGCATTGGCCTGGTAGATCCAGCGCGCCGCCGCCTCGCCGGCGAGGCCGGCCGGCAGCTGATGGTCCAGCGGAAACAGGCCGGTAAAGCCGTGCTGCGCGCACAGTGCCTTCAGCGTCTGGCCATGGGCCAACGCATCGGGGCGAAACACATCGGGGCCGGCGAGGTAGACGGTGGGCATGGTGTCCGGATTCCAGATTGGCGAGGTGGAAAAACGTCGTCGTTCCCGCGAACGCGGGGACCCAGTGGCTCGTGAAGACGCTGGGTTGCCGCCTTCGCCGGAACGACATCGTGGCCGTGCCCCGCGACCGCCGGCACGGACAAGACGCCGTCCGGCAGGATACACTTTGCTGTCTTTTTCCCGCCTTGCCCTTAACAAGAAGCTGACTATGCCTGCCATCGACCTGATCCAGATCGGCCCGCTCGCGCCGCACCTGAACGCCACGCTGCAGCAACAACACGGTGCGGCCGCGCTGTGGGAGCAGGACGACTGGCCCGCCTGGCTGCGCGAGCACGGCGCGCAGGCACGCGTGGTCGTGACCTCGGCGCGGCACGGCTGCAGCGCCGCGGTCATCGACGCACTGCCGCAACTGGCGGCGATCGTCAGCTTCGGCGTCGGCTACGACAGCATCGCGCTGGACGCGGCCCGCGCGCGCGGCATCCAGGTCAGCAACACGCCCGACGTGCTCAACGATTGCGTGGCCGACCTCGCCTTCGGCCTGATGATCGATGCCGCCCGCGGCATCTCGCACGGGGACCGTTTCGTGCGCGCCGGCCGCTGGCACCAGGGCCCGTTCCCGCTGACCAGCCGTGTGTCCGGCAAGCGCCTGGGCATCCTGGGCCTGGGCCGCATCGGCGAGAAGGTCGCGCGGCGCGCGCAGGGTTTCGACATGGAAGTCGCCTACAACAACCGGCGTCCGCGCGAGGGCGCGCCGTGGCGCCATGAGCCCGACCTGCTGGCACTGGCCGCGTGGGCGGACTTCCTGGTCGTGACCTGCGTCGGCGGCCCGGAAACCGAAGGGCTGGTGTCGCGCCAGGTCATCGAGGCGCTCGGGCCGAAGGGCGTGCTGGTCAATGTCGCGCGCGGCAGCGTGATCGACGAGGACGCGATGGTCGAAGCGCTGCGCGATGGCCGCCTCGGCGCCGCCGGGCTCGACGTGTTCCGTGACGAGCCGCGTGTGCCGCCCGCGCTGACCGAACTGGACAACGTCGTGCTGGCCCCGCATATGGCCAGCGGCACGGTCGAGACGCGCGGCGCGATGCAGGCGCTGATGCTCGACAATCTGCGCGCCTTCCTCGATACCGGCAAGGTGCTGACGCCGATCCTGTAAGCGTCCCCGACGGGCTGCCCTGTCACAAGCCGCGGCGCGGCGTTCCTTGCGAACGCCGCGCCGCGCGATTTCCGCTACCACGCCTTGCCCTCGCGCCAGCCATGCCACGGCATTTTCTCTACCTGTTCGTCTTTATCGCGCTGTACGCCTGCTTCGACCTGGTGTTCGACTACAACGAGGCCGAAGGCCTGCAGCACGTCATCGTGGATTCCATCGGCACCTCGATCACGCTGGCCGGCGTGTTCGTGCTGGCGCGCGAGCGGCTGCGCACCGACCAGGAGATCCGCCAGCTGCGCGCCTCGCTGGGCGAGGCCGAGCGGACGCTGGCGCAACGCGACGCGGCCGCCCATCAGGCCGGCCTGCAGATGCGGCATGCGATCAGCAGCCAGTTCGACCGCTGGAACCTGACCGTCAGCGAGCGCGAGGTCGCCTACCTGCTGATCAAGGGGCTGTCCCTCGAAGAGATCGCCGGCGTGCGCGACAGCAAGCCGAAGACCGTGCGCCAGCACGCGACCAACATCTACGCCAAGGCCGGCCTGCGCGGCCGGCACGAACTGGCGGCCTACTTCCTCGAAGATCTGCTGGTGCCCGAGGTGCCCTGAGGGTATCGCCGGTATCGGCTGCCCTGCGCCAGGGTCCATTGACGCGTCGTTATATACCGCCGTATATTGCGCTCGATGTGACTCGGGTGTCCCCCTGCGGCGCCCCTTCGCCGCGGCGCGGCGCCTTCCATGGGCGGCGCGCTGTCCTTACCGAATCCTGAATCCCGGTATCCCGGAACCAGCTGCCATGCCTGCTCGCCGTTCTCCCGCCCTTGCCATCGCCCCGCTGCGCGCGCGCTCGCGCCTGGCGCGCACCTTCGCCGCGGCGGCACTGGCCATGCTGGCGATGCTGCCGGTCCGGCCGGCGGCGGCCGCCGAACTGGTGGTCTCGGCAGCGGCGAGCCTGACCAATGCCCTCCGCGCCGTCGCCGCCGCCTATGAGCAGGCGCATCCCGGAACGAAGCTCGTGCTCAATTTCGGCGCCTCGGATGTGCTGATGCAGCAGATCGTGCAGGGCGCGCCGGCCGACGTGTTTGCCTCGGCGGACCAGCAGGCGATGGACAAGGCGCAGGCCGAACACATGATCGTGCCGGGCTCGCGCCGCGACTTCGCCGCCAATGCGCTGGTGCTGATCGCGCCGGCCGACAGCGCGCTGAAGCTCGCCTCGCCGCGCGACCTGCTGCGCGACGACGTGCGGCGCGTGGCCTTCGGCAACCCGGCCTCGGTGCCGGTTGGCCGCTATACGCGCGATGCGCTGGAGGATGCGCGGCTGTGGCAGGCCGTCTCGGCCAAGGGCGTGCCCGCGCAGAACGTGCGGCAGGCGCTCGACTATGTGGCGCGCGGCGAAGTCGATGCAGGCTTCGTTTTCGCCACCGATGCGGCCGTGATGCCATCGAGGGTCCGCGTCGTCGCGCAGGTGCCGACGCGCACGGCCGTCACCTATCCGATCGCCGTGACCGCCCGCTCGCGCCAGAAGGACGAGGCCGCGCGCTTCGTCGACTTCGTGTTGTCCGCCGAAGGCCAGGCGCTGCTCGCGCGCCACGGCTTCCGGACGCGCTGAACCCGGCCTCGCCTGTCCATCGATGGAATCGGTCTGGGTCCCGCTGGCACTGTCGCTGAAGGTCGCGGGCTGGGCCACCGCGATCAATGCGGTGCTTGGCGTTGCCGCCGCGGTGGCGCTGTCGCGCTGGCGCTCGCCGCTGCGCGATCTGGTCGACGCCGTGCTGACGCTGCCGCTGGTGCTGCCGCCGACCGTGCTCGGCTATTACCTGCTGGTGCTGGTCGGACGCCGCGGCGTGTTCGGCGAATGGCTGTCGTCGCTCGGCATCGAGCTGGTCTTCACCTGGCAGGGCGCGGTGCTGGCCGCGACCATCGTCGCCTTTCCGCTGGTGCTCAAGTCCGCGCGCGCGGCGATCGAGGGTGTCGATCCGCAGCTCGAGCATGCCGCACGCGTGCTCGGCGTCAGCGAGACCGGCATCGTCTTTCGCGTGACGCTGCCGCTGGCGGTGCGCGGCATCGCCGCCGGCGTACTGCTTGCCTTCGCTCGCGCGCTGGGCGAGTTCGGCGCGACGCTGATGGTCGCAGGCAATCTGCCCGGCCGCACGCAGACGCTGTCGGTGGCAATCTACGAGGCGGTGCAGGCCGGCGATGACAATACCGCCAACCTGCTGGTGCTGGTGACCTCGCTGACCTGCGTGGTGCTGCTGGTCATCGCCGGCCGCCTGGTGCCGGGCACGCGGCAGCCGGTGCGCTGAATCGCCGAATGGACGACGCCATGCCTGTCCCGCTGCCTGCGCCCCCGGCTGTGAATCCTTCTGCGAACCCCATGACGCTGCAGGTCCAGGTCAGCAAGCGGCTCGATACCGCCGACCGGCATTTCGCGCTCGATATCGGCTTTTCGTCCGCCAGCCGCCGCATCGCGCTGTTCGGTCCGTCGGGCGCCGGCAAGACGCTGACGCTGCGCGCGATCGCCGGTTTGCTGCGGCCCGAGCGCGGACGCATCGTGCTCGGCGAGCGCACGCTGTTCGACGCAGCGGCGGGGATCGACGTGCCGCCGCAGCAACGGCGCGTCGCCTATCTGTTCCAGGACTACGCGCTGTTCCCGCACCTGACCGTCGCGCAGAACGTGGCCTTCGGGCTCGCGCGCGGCTGGCGCAATCCGCCGCGCGGCAAGAGCCACGACGATGCCGAACGCTGGCTCGACGCCTTCGGCCTGCAGGAGATTCGCGGGCACTATCCGGCGGAGATTTCGGGCGGGCAGAAGCAGCGCGTGGCGCTGGCGCGGGCGCTGGCGACCCGGCCCGATATCGTGCTGCTCGACGAACCGTTCTCGGCCCTCGATCCGGCGCTGCGTGCCCGCATGCGGGCCGAACTGCGCGCGCTGCAGACGAGCCTGGAAGTGCCGATGCTGGTGATCTCGCACGATCCCGACGATGTCGCGGCGCTGGCCGACCATGTGATGGAGATCCGCGATGGGCGGATTTATGGGGCGGCGGGACGATAGCCCGCCTGTTCAAATCGGCGTGCCCCGCGCTTGACCACGCCCCGCGGTGTTCCCCCCTCCCCCTTCACGGGGGCGAGCGGAGCAAAGCCGTTGGCCTCAGTCCATCGTCCCCAGGATCACGCTCGACGCCTTGAAGATCGCCAGCGCCGGCGCGCCCTCGGTCAGGCCAAGCTCGTCGAGCCCGGCATGGGTGACGATGGCCGCGATCGTCGCGCCGCCATCGAGCGCCAGCACGACCTCTGCATTGACTGCCCCGGGCACGATGCGCGCCACCGTGCCTGGCAGCTGATTGCGCGCGGACAGCCGCAGGCCGGGCGACGGCACGCCGATCATCACCGATGAGGCCTTGACCAGCGCGAACGCCTCGCTGCCCGGCGCCAGGCCCAGCGTCTCGACGCTCTCGTGCGTGACCGTGGCAACCACCTGTTGCCCGCCGGCCAGCGCCAGCGTGACCTCGTCGTTGACCGCGCCGGTCCGCACCCGGGTCACGGTGCCGAACAGCCGGTTGCGTGCACTGGTCTTGATCATCAGTCGCCGGATCAGATGGATATCGTGTTGCAGCGCGTCGGCCGCCGTCGCGTCGAGCTGCTCGCTGACGCGCGACAGCTGCGCGACGAAGGCGCGGTGCTCGGCCTCGAGCGCGCGATAGGTGCGCACCAGCCCTTCGCCGCGCGGCGTCAGCATCGTGCCGCCGCCGCCCTTGCCGCCGGCGGCGCGCACCACCAGCGGCTCGCCGGCGCTGTTGTTCATCGCATCGACCGCGTCCCACGCCGCCTTGTAACTGAGCCCGACCGCCTTGGCGGCCGCGGTGATCGAGCCATGTTCGGCGATCGCGGCGAGCAGCGCGATGCGGTCCTTGCCGCCGAGGTCCTGGCTGCCGGCGCGAAACCAGATCGCGCCCTGAAGTTCGAGCATGAGGCATGGCGCCGCCACGGGGCGGCGTATCGGTATCGGAACGGCGCTATGTTACCGCGCCGCCCCCCGGCCCGGGCCCTGGCGCGGGGCGCCGCCGGCAAAGTATGTCATCACGTGATACATTGACGGCTTTTTTGCGCGACGCTTTTTTTGCTGCGTCGCGGCACGCGCCGGCGTCTTCATGTCCTCCCGAACCTCTCCCCTCCTTGCCCTGGCCGGCGAAGTCCGGTTGCGCTGGCGCGGCTGGCTGGCCGCCTTTGTCCCGATGCCGGTGGCGGCAAGCAGCCGCGAACGGATCAAGGGCTGTATTGGCGCGATTCTCGCCTTGGCGTGCACGGAGTGGATCAGCCGCCATATGCTGGGCGGGCACAACCCCTGGTTCATCGCACCGATGGGCGCCTCCGCGGTGCTGCTGTTCGCGGTGCCGTCCAGCCCGCTGGCGCAGCCGTGGTCGGTGATCGGCGGGAACCTGCTGGCGGCGCTGGTGGGCGTGACCTGCGCGCGCTGGATTCCGGACCCGGGGCTGGCCGCGGCCGTCGCGGTGGCGGTGGCGATCGGGCTGATGTTCCATCTGCACTGCGTGCATCCGCCGGCCGGCGCGGTCGCGATCACGGCGGTGTTCGGCGGCCCGGCGGTCGCCAAGCTCGGCTATGCCTTCGTGCTGTTCCCGGTCGCGCTCAATTCGATGCTGATGCTGCTGATCGCGCTGTCGTTCAACAACCTGACCGGCCGCCGCTATCCGCATCGGCCACCGCCCCCGGTGCCTGGGCATGGCACCAGCGATCCGCCCCCGGGCCAGCGCGTCGGCTTCACGCGCGCAGACCTCGACGACGTGCTGGCGGCGCGCGGCGAATTCCTCGACGTCGACCGCGACGACCTCGAAGAGATCCTGGTCGCGGCCGAGCTGCGCGCGTTCGGACGCCGCTTCGGCGACATCCGCTGCGGCGACATCATGTCGCGCGATGTGGTGGCGGTCCACGCCGACCAGCGCATCGGCGAGGCATGGACGCTGCTGACGCGCCACCGGCTGCAGGCGCTGCCGGTGGTATCGCCGCGCCAGCGCCGGCTGGTCGGCCTGGTCACGCTGCCGGACCTGTTCGTCGGCGATCCCGCCAAAGGCCAACGCCGGCCGGATGGCCTGGTGCGCGACGCGATGCTGACCGAACTGCCGACCGCGCGCCCCGACCAGCCCATCGTCGAGCTGGCGGGCGCGATGTCCGACGGCGGCTGGCACCTGATGCCGGTGGTCGACGAGCAACGGCGACTGCTCGGGCTGATCACGCAGTCGGACCTGCTGGCGGCGCTGTTGAAGCGGTGACGGGTCGATCGGGGGCCGTGTGCCCTCTCCCCGGCCCTCTCCCGCAGGCGGGAGAGGAGAACACCACGGGCAAGCTCCACACGTCGTCGCTCCAATCCGCGACGACACGCTCCGCTCTCCTGCAAGCGGGAGAGGGAGAACACCACCGGCAAGCGGGCGCCACAGCGATCGCGAACGCGCTTGCGGCATCCCGCTCCCCTCTCCCGCTCGCGGGAGAGCGGCTGGGGGAGAGGGCAAACGGCGTGCCCCTCACCGATACGGCCCAATCCCGCCATCACGGCTCTGCCACCCAACACTGGCAAAATAGCGGCCCATGAATCGTCTCTGGTCGCACCTCCTCGGCTTGTTCGTCCTCGTGCTGGCAACCTGCGCGCTGCTGGCCACGCTTGCAGTGGTGGTCGCCAGCCGGCAACTGCCCCCGCTCGACGCCATCGCGGCGTTCCGCCACTCGGCCGGCTACGTGCCGCTGGACAAGATGCCGCCCGCGCTGACGCAAGCGGTGGTCGCGATCGAAGACGAACGCTTCTATCTGCATGACGGCATCGACTACGTCGGCGTGATCCGTGCCGGCGTGGCCAATCTGTCGGATGACCTGTCGCAGGGCGCATCGACCATCACGATGCAGGTCGCGCGCAATTTCTTCCTGTCGCGTGAGAAGACCTATACCCGCAAGCTGTACGAGGCGCTGCTGGCCTACCGCATCGAGGGCGCGTTCAGCAAGGACGAGATCCTCGAGCTGTACATGAACAAGGTCTATCTCGGCGAAGGGGCGTACGGCTTCGCGCAGGCCGCGCGCACCTATTTCGGCAAGCCGCTGGCCGAGCTGACGCTGGCCGAGTCCGCGATGCTGGCCGGCCTGCCGAAGGCGCCGTCGGCCAACAACCCGGTCGTCAATCCCCGCCGCGCGCGCCAGCGGCAAGCCTATATCCTGCTGCGGATGCTGGAATTGGGCCGCATCGACCGGCACCAGTACGACGCCGCGCTGCTCGAACCGCTGCGGCTGCGTTAGCCCCCCATCGACAGGCCCCGTTCGGCCGGGCCATGTCAGTGCCGAACCGACTGCGCCGCGCGACTTACCCGTGCTAGGCTGCTGGCAGCCGGGTTCCGCCTGCGCCGAGCCCGCACACCACGCCGCGACGGCGGACTCTCGGGGAGGCAACGATGGATGGCATCTGGTCAGACATGCTGAGCGCGCTGCGGACGGAGTTCGCCGACATTCCCGACATCGAGGAAGCGACCCGGGTCGTGGTCCGGCTCGGCATGGCGATGCTGCTCGGCGCAATGATCGGCTACGAACGCGAAGCCGCCGGCAAGGCGGCCGGCCTGCGCACCCATATGCTGGTCGCGCTGGGCTCCGCGATGTTCGTGCTGGTGCCGCTGCAGGCCGGCGTGCCGCTGGCCGACATGAGCCGCGTGCTGCAGGGCATCGCCTCGGGCATCGGCTTCCTCGGCGCCGGCGCCATCATCAAGCTCAACAGCGAAGAGAGCATCAAGGGCCTGACCACCGCCGCCAGCATCTGGATGGTGTCCGCCATCGGCGTCGCCGCGGGCATGGGGCGCGAAGCGACCGCGCTGCTCGCGACGATTTTTACGCTGGTGATTTTGGAGATTCTGCAGCGGGTGAAGTAGGACTCTTCATCGTCGGTGTCCTCGAATCTCACTACTATGGTGGGCTAGTCTGAGATCCTATAGAGTCGCCGGATTCGGAAGGACCGGCGATACGGATCTAGATACGCTGCGCGCTCGACATGACGTCGATTGTGAGCGCGCCAATGATCCAATCATTCCGATGCATGGACACGCGAGCCCTCTTTGAAGGCAAGCGCGTTGCACGTTTTACCAACATCCACGCAGTTGCGGAACGCAAACTGCAGATGTTGGAGTCCGCCACCACACTGGCCTCGTTAATGGCTCCGCCAGGCAATCGGCTGGAAATCCTCTCGGGCAATCGACGGGGCCAGTACAGCATCAGGGTGAACGCCCAATGGCGGATTTGTTTCCTCTGGACCTCCGAAGGTCCACAGTGCGTAGAAATTGTGGACTACCATGATTGAGTTCAACAACAACGTTGGCGAGGAGTTCGCTATGGCGCGTTTTCACAACGGCATGCGCCCGGTTCATCCGGGCGAGATCCTGCGCGAGGAGTATCTGGTGCCGCTCGATCTATCGATCGCGGAACTGGCGAAGGAATTGCATGTCGACACCGCGCAGATCGACGCGATCGTCCGGGGCAATGCCGGCGTGACCAGCGAGATCGCTCTGCGTTTGGCGCGCTATTTTGGTGGTGACGCCGAAACCTGGTTGAACCTTCAGCAGGCCTACGATCTCAAGACCGCCGAACAGCAGGTCGGCGACGCCATTCGCTCCGAAGTCGCGCCGCGCAAGGCCAAGGCGGCGTAGCGGCCTCGCGCTGGATTGGCTGACCGCAATCCCGGTGCACCACGCGGGGCAACGCCTTACAGCCGCTCCCGATGCCGCTCCAGCGCCGCGCGCACGATTGGCGCGACCGCCTCCGCCTGGCCGTTGTCGACGCCCTCGAGCAAGGCTCGGCGCATCGGTGGTGCCCAGAAGCGGCGCAGGTGGGTGGCGATGTCGGCCAGCGCCTCGTCGCGGTCGGGCATCGCGGCGAAGAAGGTTCCGATCTGGTTGGCCATCTTGACCAGGTTGTCGAGGTTCATGATCAGCAGCGTGGCGGCAGCAGCCGCGCGGAATGGGTGTAGACGACATGGCGGCCGGGGCGCACGAACCCGGCCAGCGTGACGCCGGCCTGTTCGGCCAGCCGGACCGCCATCGCGGTGGGTCCCGAGACGGCGGCCAGTATCCCGATGCCGGCGCTGGCCGCCTTGAGCACCATCTCGTAGCTGGCGCGGCTGGTGACCAGCGCCGCGCCGTCGGCGACCGGCTCGCCGCTGCGCGCCAGCGCGCCGATCAGCTTGTCGAGCGCGTTGTGGCGGCCGACGTCCTCGCGCACCAGCACCACGCTGCCATCGGGGCGCAGCCACGCGGCCGCGTGGGTCGCGCCGGTATGGCACAGCAGCGCCTGCCGCCGCTGCAGTTCGGCAAAGCCCCGATGCAGCGCGGCGCCGTCGAAGCGCGCGGTGCTCGCGACCGGCGCCGGCATGCGCGCCACCTGCGACAGCGATTCGACGCCGCACAGCCCGCAGCCGGTGCGGCCCGTCATCGCGCGGCGCCGCGTCTTCATCCGCGCGAAGGCATCGCCGGCGATGCGCATCTGCAGCGCGATCCCTTGCTCGCCGGCCTGCGTGTCGATCTCGAACACGTCGCGCGCGTTCGCGACGATGCCTTCGGTCAGGCTGAAGCCGACCGCGAAATCCTCGAGATCGGCCGGCGTAGCCAGCATCACCGCGTGCGAGATGCCGTTGTATTCGAGCGCGACAGGAACTTCTTCGGCGACATCGTCGAAGGCGAGCGCCATGTCGCCGCCCCCGCCTTCGCAGCGCGCGACCTCGACCGTGGCGTACGGCATCGGCGGATCGCCGTCGCGCTCGTATGGACAGGCCTCGTTTGGACCAGCCTCGTACCGATCGGCGCGGTACGGACCGGACTCATCGCGCGCGACCACGCCGCGCTCACAGACCAGCATGGCCGGCCTCCGCCTTCTCGTCCTCCGCCACCGCATTCGCCGCCCGCAACAGCCGCAACTGCTCGTCATGGAAGTCCCGATAGCGCCGCTGCCATTCGGACGGCTGCGCGACCGGCAGCACCTGCACCGCGGTGACCTTGTATTCGGGGCAGTTGGTGGCCCAGTCCGAGTTGTCGGTGGTGATCACGTTGGCGCCCGACTCGGGGAAGTGGAACGTCGTGTAGACCACGCCCGGCTGCATGCGCTCGCTGACCCGCGCGCGCAGCACCGTCTCGCCGGCGCGGCTGACGATGCCGACCCAGTCGCCGTCGGCGATGCCGCGCTCCTGCGCATCGTGCGGATGGATCTCGAGCCGGTCCTCGTCGTGCCAGCGCACGTTGTCGGTGCGCCGCGTCTGCGCGCCGACGTTGTACTGCGACAGGATGCGGCCGGTGGTCAGGATCAGCGGGAAGCGCCGGTTGACCTTTTCCTCGGTCGGCACGAACTGCGTGATGATGAACTTGCCCTTGCCGCGCACGAAGGTGTCGACGTGCATGATCGGCGTGCCGGCCGGCGCCTGCGCATTGCACGGCCACTGGATGCTGCCGAGCTCGTCGAGCTTCGCGTAGCTGACGCCGGCGAACGTCGGCGTCAGCCGCGCGATCTCGTCCATGATCTCGGACGGATGACGATAGTCCATCGGATAGCCGAGCGCGTTCGACAGCAGCATCGTGACCTCCCAGTCGGCATAGCCGGCCCTGGGCGGCATCACCTTGCGCACGCGCGAGATGCGGCGCTCGGCGTTGGTGAAGGTGCCGTCCTTCTCGAGGAACGACGAGCCGGGCAGGAACACGTGCGCGTACTTGGCGGTCTCGTTCAGGAAGATGTCCTGCACCACGATGCATTCCATCGACGACAGCGCCTCGGCCACGTGCTGCGTGTTCGGATCGGACTGGACGATGTCCTCGCCCTGGCAGTACAGGCCCTTGAAGCTGCCGCCCAGCGCGGCCTCGAACATATTGGGAATGCGCAGGCCCGGCTCCGGGCTGATCTCGACGTTCCACGCCTGCTCGAACAGGCCGCGCGTGGTCGAATCGGACACATGCCGGTAGCCCGGCAGCTCGTGCGGGAACGATCCGATATCGCAGGACCCCTGCACATTGTTCTGCCCGCGCAGCGGATTGACGCCGACGCCCTCGCGGCCGATGTTGCCGGTCGCCATCGCCAGGTTGGCGATCGCCATCACCGCGGTCGAACCTTGTGCGTGCTCGGTGACGCCCAGCCCGTAGTAGATCGCGGCATTGCCGCCGGTCGCGTACAGGCGCGCGGCGCCGCGCAGCTGCTCGGCCGGCACGCCGGTGACCTCGGCCATCGCCTCGGGCGAGTTCTCGGGCCGCGCGACGAATTCGCGCCACAGGCCGAACGCCCTCGATTCGCAGCGCTCGGCGATGAAGTCCTCGGCCAGCAGCCCCTCGGTGACGATCACATGCGCCATCGCGGTCAGCACCGCGACATTGCTGCCGGGGCGCAGCTGCAGATGGTAGTCGGCACGCACGTGCGGCGACCTGACCAGATCGATGCGGCGCGGATCGATCACGATCAGGCGGGCGCCGGCGCGCAGCCGCTTCTTCAGCCGCGAGCCGAATACCGGATGGCCGTCGGTCGGATTGGCGCCGATCACCAGGATTACGTCCGACCGCTCGACCGAACGGAAGGTCTGCGTGCCGGCCGACTCGCCGAGGGTCTGCTTCAGGCCATAGCCCGTCGGCGAGTGGCAGACGCGCGCGCAGGTGTCGACGTTGTTGTTGCCGAAGGCCGCGCGCACCAGCTTCTGCACCAGATAGCCTTCCTCGTTGGTACAGCGCGACGACACGATGCCGCCGACCGCGTCGCGGCCATGCTTTTGCTGGATGCGGCGGAACTGCGCGGCGGCGTAGCCGATCGCCTCCTCCCATGACACCTCGCGCCACGGGTCCTGGATGCTGGCGCGGATCATCGGCTTCAGGATGCGGTCCTGGTGCGTGGCGTAGCCCCAGGCAAAGCGGCCCTTGACGCAGGCATGGCCCTCGTTGGCCTGGCCGTCCTTGTACGGCACCATGCGCACCACCTCGTTGCCCTTCATCTCGGCCTTGAAGGCGCAGCCGACGCCGCAGTAGGCACAGGTGGTCACCACGCTGTGCTCGGGCTGGCCCATGCGGATCAGCGAGGTCTCGGTCAGCGTCGCGGTCGGACAGGCCTGCACGCAGGCGCCGCACGACACGCAGTCCGACTCCATGAAGGACTCGCCCTGCCCCGCCGTCACGCGCGAATCGAAGCCGCGCCCGCTGATCGTCAGCGCGAAGGTGCCCTGCGTTTCCTCGCAGGCGCGCACGCAGCGGTTGCAGACGATGCATTTCGACGGGTCGTACTCGAAGTACGGGTTCGACTGGTCCTTGACTGCATCGAGATGGCTGGCGCCATTGTCGCCGTAGCGGACCTCGCGCAGCCCGACCGCGCCGGCCATGTCCTGCAGTTCGCAGTTGCCATTGGTCGGGCACGTCAGGCAATCGAGCGGATGGTCCGAGATATACAGCTCCATCACGCCGCGACGGATCTCGGCGAGCTTGCCGGTCTGCGTGCGCACCTTCATGCCGGGCTCGGCGGGCGTGGTGCATGACGCGGGATAGCCGCGCCGCCCTTCGATCTCGACCAGGCACAGCCGGCAAGAGCCGAACGGCTCGAGGCTGTCGGTGGCGCACAGCTTGGGCACATGGACGCCGGCCTCGACCGCGGCGCGCATCACCGAGGTGCCGGCGGGCACGGTGACGGCGACGCCGTCGATTTCCAGCGTGACAGTTTGTTCGGCCTCGCGCCGCGGCGTGCCGTAATCGATATCGTGATGGGGATGCAAGGTCGAACTCCGCGGGGTCGGGTTAGCGGGCGAGGATGGCATGCAAGCTCGGGCGGGGCTCATGCGGCCCGCGCCGGCAACGGCGGCAGGCCGAAGTCCTCGGGAAAGCCGTCGAGCGCCGACAGCACCGGATACGGCGTCATGCCGCCCATCGCGCAAAGCGAGCCGTGCAGCATCGTGTCGCACAGATCGCGCACCAGCCGCACCTGCTGCGTGCGCTGCGCGGGGTCGGGCTGGGCCATCAGCCTGTCGATGACCTCGACGCCGCGGGTCGAGCCGATCCGGCACGGCGTGCATTTGCCGCAGGACTCGACCGCGCAGAATTCCATCGCATAGCGCGCCTGCCGCGCCATGTCGACGGTGTCGTCGAACGCCACGATGCCGCCGTGGCCGACCACGCCGCCGAACCCGGCATAGGCCTCGTAGTCGAGCGGTACGTCCCAGCGCGCTTCGTTCAGATAGGCGCCAAGCGGGCCGCCGACCTGTACCGCGCGCAATGGCCGGCCGCTGCGCGCGCCGCCGCCGTAGTCGTACAGCAGCTCGCGCAGCGTGACGCCGAACGCCTTCTCGACCAGGCCGCCGCGCGCGATATTGCCGGCCAGCTGGAACGGCAGCGTGCCGCGCGAGCGGCCCATGCCGAAGTCGCGATAGTGCTGCGCTCCCTCGGCAAGAATTACCGGCACGGTCGCCAGCGAGATCACGTTGTTGATGATCGTGGGACGGCCGAACAGGCCCTGGATCGCCGGCAGCGGCGGCTTGGCGCGCACCATGCCGCGGCGCCCCTCGAGGCTTTCCAGCAGCGCGGTTTCCTCGCCGCAGACATAGGCGCCCGCGCCCTTGCGCACCTCCAGCGCAAAGCGGCGGCCGCTGCCGCGGATATCGCCGCCGAGCCAGCCAGCCGACGTGGCGATGGCGATCGCACGTTCGAGCACCGCAATCGCATGCGGATATTCCGAGCGCACGTAGACGTAGCCTTGTTCGGCGCCGACCGCCAGCCCGGCAATCGTCATGCCCTCGATCAGCATGAAGGGATCGCCCTCCATCACCATGCGGTCGGAGAACGTGCCGGAGTCGCCTTCGTCGGCATTGCAGACCACGTATTTGACGGCGCTGTCCGCCTTCAGCACCGTGTTCCACTTGATGCCGGTCGGAAAGGCCGCGCCGCCGCGGCCGCGCAGGCCCGACTCGGTGACTTCGCGCACGATGTCGGCGCCGCTCATCGCCAGCGCACGCGTCAGGCCGCGATAGCCGCCGTGCGCCAGATAGTCGTCGAGCGACAGCGGATCGGTGACGCCCATGCGGACGAAGGTCAGCCGCTCCTGCTCGCGCAGGAACGGAATCGATTCGGTCATGCCGTGACACAACGGATGGTTGCCGCCGCGCAGCAGGCCGGCGTCGAACAGCGCGGGCACGTCCGCGGCGGTGACCGGCCCGTAGGCGATGCGCCCGGCCGGCGTCTGTACCTCGACCAGCGGTTCGAGCCAGAACATCCCGCGCGAGCCGTTGCGCACGAGACGGACCGGCTCGCCGCGCGCCCCGGCTTCCGCAGCGATCGCCCGCGCCACCGCTTCGGCGCCCATGGCGAGCGCGGTCGAGTCGCGCGGGACGAACACCGTCACCGGCGCGACGGTCATCGGCATCGATGTCGTGTTCATCGGCTCACCTCGTCGTCGGACATGGAGGCAGCCCGGTCTTGCCGCGCATCGTCGTAGCCGGCATCGCCCTGCCGCAGCGCGGTCAGCAAGGCATCGAGCCGCGCCGGTGTCACGCCGCCATGCAGTTCGGTGCCGGCCATCAGCGCCGGCCCCACCGCGCACTGGCCCAGGCAATAGACCGGCTCCAGCGTGATGGCGCCGTCCGCGCTGGTCTGGTGCCAGCCGCAGCCGAGCTCGCGCTGCGCATGGTCGGCCAGCGCATCCGCGCCGACCGCCTGGCAGGCCTCGGCGCGGCACAGCTGCAGCACGTGCCGCCCGGCGGGCCGGTCGCGGAAATGGTGGTAGAAGCTGATCACGCCATGGACTTCGGCGCGGGACAGGTTCAGCGCCTGCGCGATCGCGGGCACCGCATCCGGGGGGACGAAGCCGAGGGCGTCCTGGACGTCGTGCAGGATCGGCAGCAAGGCGCCGGGCTGGTGCTGGCGGGCGCGCAGGATCGCCGCGATGCGATCGGCGGCCTCGGCATCCGGCGCCTTCGTAGCCGCGCTTTCGGATGCCGCGCCTTCCATATAGGCTATTTTTTGCATATTGTCGGGACTCCATCCCGGCCGCCTCGTGCGCCCAATGACGCCCAATCCCCGGGGTTTTTTGCCATGCCGGGACTATAGGCAGCGCGCACGCGAGCGGCAATATGCTATTTTTCGCCTATGTTGAGAATTGCCATCCAGCCGCACCTGCAGGTGCGCGACGACAGCAACGGGGCCCCGCCGCTCGATGTCTCGCGGCTGGTCACGCTGCTCGCCCAGATCGAACGCACCGGCAGCATCCGCCAATCGTGCGAGGCGATCGGGCTGTCATATCGCTATGCCTGGGGCCTGCTCGAAGATGCGCAGTCGCTGTTCGGCGGCCCGTTGATCGACAAGCGCCGCGGCCGCGGCAGCGTGCTGACGCCGCTGTCGCAGCAGCTGGTCTGGGCCAGCAAGCGTATCGGCGCACGGCTGTCGCCGACGCTGGAGAGCCTCGCATCGGAACTGGAGATCGAACTGAAGAAGGTGCTCGACGCCTCGGTCAGCGCGCTGCGGCTGCATGCCAGCCACGGCTTCGCGGTCGCCGCGCTGCGCGACTTTCTCGACGAGCACAAGGTCCGCCATGACCTGAAGTACTGCGGCAGCCTGGAAGCGGTGGCCGCGCTGGCCGCCGGCGACTGCGATATCGCCGGCTTTCATGTGCCGATCGGCGAGTTCGAGGCCGAGACGTTCGAGCGCTTCGCGCACTGGCTGCATCCCGAGCGGCATTGCCTGATCCATCTGGCGGTGCGCACGCAGGGCCTGTTCGTCGCACGCGGCAATCCGAAGGCAATCACGCGGCTGGATGACCTGCTGCGGCCGGACGTGCGCTTCGTCAACCGCCAGGTCGGTTCCGGCACCCGCCTGCTGCTCGACCTGATCCTGCGCGCACGAGGCATCGACCCCGCGCGGATCGAAGGCTACAGCAACGGCGAATTCACCCATGCCGCGGTCGCGGCGTATATCGGCAGCGGCATGGCCGATGTCGGCTTCGGCGTCGAAACGGCGGCGCGCCGCTTCGGACTCGAGTTCGTGCCGGTGCTCAAGGAACGCTATTTCTTCGCGATCGAACGCGAACGGCTGCAGAGCCCGATGCTGGCCGATGCAGTGGCCGCGCTGACCAGCGGCGGCTTTCGCGAGCGCGTCGATGCGCTGCCGGGCTACGACGCGACGCTGACCGGCACCGTGCTGACGCTGCAGCAGGCCTTTCCCGAGCTGCAGCGTCCGCGCTAGCGCTCGAGCCAGCGCTCAACCGAGCGATCCGTAGACCTGCGGCACCCACATCTCGTCGGGCACCGGCTGGCGTGCGTAGTCGTGGCTGCGCTGGCGTTCGGGCAGCACGATTTCCGGCTGCTCGATCTCGCGATAGGGAATCAGCGTCAGCAGATGGTGGATGCAGTTCAGCCGCGCAACCTTCTTGTCGTCGGCATGCACGACCCACCAGCGCGCCTCGGGGATATGCGTGCGCGCCAGCATGATTTCCTTGGCCTTGGTATAGGCCTCCCAGCGGCGGCGCGATTCGAGGTCCATCGGACTGAGCTTCCATTGCTTCAGCGGATCGTGGATCCGCGACAGGAAGCGCAGCTCCTGTTCCTCGTCCGAGATCGAGAACCAATACTTGATCAGCCGGATGCCGGAACGCACCAGCATCTTCTCGAACTCGGGCACGGAGCGGAAGAACTCCTCGTACTGCTCGTCGGTGCAGAAGCCCATCACCCGCTCGACGCCTGCGCGGTTGTACCAGCTGCGATCGAACAGCACGATCTCGCCGGCCGCGGGCAGATGCGAGACATAGCGCTGGAAATACCACTGCGTGCGTTCGCGGTCGTTCGGCGCGGGCAGCGCGGCCACGCGGCAGACGCGCGGATTGAGCCGCTGCGTGATGCGCTTGATCACGCCGCCCTTGCCGGCGGCATCGCGCCCTTCGAACACGATGACGATCTTCTGGCCGGTGGCGACCACCCAGCTCTGCAGCTTGACCAGCTCGCCCTGCAGACGGAACAGTTCCTTGAAATAGTGCCGGCGCGCTTCGCGGTCGACCGCGCCGCCGGGCAGCGAGTCGGAATCGAGCAGCGCCTGCGCGTCGCCATCCTCGAGCGCGAGCTCGAATTCCTCATCGTAGTGGTCCGCCACCTCGCGGTGAATACGGCGTACCAGTTCCTCTTCGCTCGGGGTCATTTCACGCTCCTTCACGCTCCATCGTGCTGCACGACGCTACGCCAGCAGCCCGGCCCGCGCCCGTGGCCGGGCGGTTCGCCAGCGTAGCGGCCCGGTATGTCAAAGCCGTGAAAGCGCTAGCCGGGACGCTGTCACGGCGCTCCACAAGCGTAGACCAGAAAATCCCGCAGCAGCTGCGCGGGCTCGCTCAGCGGCTCGTCGCGCCGCCAGATCAGCCCGACCTCCATGTCCGGCACGGCGTCGGCCAGCGGCCGGGCCTCGATCTCCTTGCCCTCCAGCGACCACGGACGGAACACCATGTCCGACAGCACCGTGACACCGAAGCCGTGGGCCACCAGCCCGCGCAGCGCCTCCATCGACGTGGTGCGGAATGCGATGTCCGGCGCCAGCCGCTTGCTCTTCCAGTAGCGCAGCGTCGAGGTCTCGCCCTCGTCGACGGTCAGCAGGATGTACGGGTGCGCCGCCACCTCCTTCAGCGTCGGCGCGCCGCCCTGCATCAGCGGATGGCCCGGCGCGGCCCACAGCTGCCGGCGCGAGCGGATCAGCGTGCGGTGCGCGAAGCGCTGCGCTCGCGTGACGTTCGACAGCAGCACCACGCCCAGCTCGATCTCGCCGGACAGCACCGCCTCCTCGATCTCGACGCGATCGAGGTCGCGCAGGTCGAACACGATATCCGGATAGTGCGAACGAAAGCGCGCCAGCAAGGCCGGCAGCAGATAGCCCAGCACCGTGTACGAGGCGGCGAACGACACCGTGCCCTGCTGCCCCGGCCCCTGCAGCGACGGTTCGCGCAGCATGTCCTCGACCGAATCGAGAATGCCCGCCACGCGCTGCAGCAGCCGGTGCCCTTCGGCCGTCAGCGCGACGCCGTGCGGCAGGCGGTCGAACAGCCGCACGGCCAGGCGCTGCTCCAGCGCCAGCACCGCATTGGTGATGGCCGACTGCGATACGTGCTCGCGCGTGGCCGCCATCGAGAACTGGCCGGTCTCGGCGGCCGCCTGGAAATAACGCAGCTGCCGCAGCGTGATGTCGCGGGCGAGCGGCGCCGGACGCGTCTTGGCGTCGCGGGACGCACCGCGGGTCACGGCGGTCGGAAGCGAGGGAGAGGGCGGTCTGGCGGCCATGCGATTTCCAAATATCAGCGCTCTGAATTTGTGATTTTACGATAGCGAAGCGCTTTCCTACACTCGTTCGGCATACCAGAACGCGCAGACCCGCAGATCGAATGCGCGCACCGAACCGCATACCGAACGATACCGCCCGACCTCGCCGGCGAGATATCGCCATCAGCCGGAGACACCCCCATGAACAGCCCGCTCTCGCCCGCGCAGCAACAGGCCCTCGCCGACGCGCTGGCCAACGTCAGCCTCGACGACAAGTACACCGTGGACAAGGGCCGCGTCTATCTGAGCGGCACCCAGGCGCTGGTGCGCCTGCCGATGCTGCAGAAGGCGCGCGACCGCGCGGCCGGGCTCAATACCGCCGGCTATGTGTCCGGCTACCGCGGCTCGCCGCTGGGCGGGCTGGACCAGGCGCTGTGGCAGGCGAAGGCCCATCTGGCGGGCAGCGACGTGGTGTTCCAGCCCGGGCTGAACGAGGACCTGGCGGCCACCGCGGTCTGGGGCACGCAGCAGGTCAACCTGTTCCCGGGGGCGAAGCGCGACGGCGTGTTCTCGATGTGGTACGGCAAGGGACCGGGCGTCGACCGCTCGATCGACGTGCTCAAGCACGCCAACTCCGCCGGCTCCGCGCCCCATGGCGGCGTGCTGCTGCTGGCCGGCGACGACCATGCCGCCAAGTCCTCCTCGGTCGCGCACCAGTCGGAGCACGTGCTGATCGCCGCCGGCATTCCGGTGCTGTACCCGTCCACCGTGCAGGAATACCTGGACTATGGCCTGCATGGCTGGGCGATGAGCCGCTATTCGGGCCTGTGGGTGGCGATGAAGTGCGTCACCGACGTGGTCGAGTCGAGCGCCTCGGTCGAGATCGACCCGGACCGCGTCCAGGTGGTGTTGCCGCAGGATTTCACGATGCCCGAGGGCGGGCTCAATATCCGCTGGCCCGATCCGCCGCTGGCGCAGGAAGCGCGGCTGCTGGACCACAAGTGGTACGCGGCGCTGGCCTATGTGCGCGCCAACAGGCTGAACCGCGTGGTCGTCGATTCGCCGCGGGCGCGCTTCGGCATCATGACCGCGGGCAAGGCCTATCTCGATGTGCGTCAGGCACTGGCCGACCTCGGCCTGGACGATGACACCTGCGCCTGCATCGGCATCCGCGTGATGAAGGTCGGCTGCGTGTGGCCGCTCGACGCGCAGGACGCGCGCGAGTTCGCCACCGGTCTCGACGAGATCCTGGTGGTCGAGGAAAAGCGCCAGATCCTCGAATACGCGTTGAAGGAAGAGCTGTACAACTGGCGCGACGACGTGCGCCCGCGCGTGTTCGGCAAGTTCGACGAGCGCGACAACGAGGGCGGCGAATGGTCGGTGCCGCGCGGCAGCTGGCTGCTGCCCGCGCACTACGAGCTGTCGCCGGCGATCATCGCCAAGGCGATCGCGCGCCGGCTCGACAAGGCCGCGCTGCCCGACGACGTGCGCGCGCGCATCGCGGCGCGCGTCGCGCTGATCGAGGCCAAGGAGCGCGACGCGTCGCGCCCGCGGCTGTCGGTCGAGCGCAAGCCCTGGTTCTGCTCGGGCTGCCCGCACAACACGTCGACGCGCGTGCCCGAGGGCTCGCGCGCGCTGGCCGGCATCGGCTGCCACTACATGGCGATGTGGATGGACCGCAATACCGACACCTTCAGCCAGATGGGCGGCGAAGGCGTGGCGTGGACCGGCCAGATGCACTTCACCGACGAGAAGCACGTGTTCGTCAATCTGGGCGACGGCACCTACTTCCATTCGGGGCTGCTGGCGATCCGCGCGGCGATCGCGGCGAAGGCCAATATCACCTACAAGGTGCTGTTCAACGACGCGGTGGCGATGACCGGCGGCCAGCCGGTCGACGGCGTGCTGACCGTGCCGCGCATCGCGCATCAGGTGCTGGCCGAAGGCGCGCGCGAGATCGTCGTCGTCACCGACGAACCCGACAAGTACGCCGGCGGCGGCGGGCTGCCAGTCGGCATCGCCGTGCATCACCGCGACCAGCTCGACGACGTGCAGCGGCGCCTGCGCGACACGCCGGGCGTCACCGTGCTGATCTACGACCAGACCTGCGCGACCGAGAAGCGCCGCCGGCGCAAGCGCGGCGACTATCCCGATCCGGCGCGGCGCGCCTTCATCCACGACGCGGTCTGCGAAGGCTGCGGCGACTGCTCGGTGCAGTCGAACTGCCTGTCGGTCGAACCGCTGGAAACCGAGCTGGGCACCAAGCGCAAGATCAACCAGTCGTCGTGCAACAAGGACTTCTCGTGCCTGAACGGCTTCTGTCCGAGCTTCGTGACGGCCGAGGGTGCGCAGGTGCGCAAGCCGGCGGCCGCCGGAACCCCGGGTGGAAAGTCGGACGCGATCGATCTGGACGCCCTGCCCTTGCCGACGCTGCCGGCGCTGGAACGGGCCTACGGCATCGTCGTGACCGGCGTGGGCGGCACCGGCGTGGTGACGATCGGCGGCATCCTCGGCATGGCCCCGCATCTCGAAGGCAAGGGCGTCACGGTGCTCGACATGGCAGGCCTCGCGCAGAAGGGCGGCGCGGTGCTCAGCCATGTGCAGATCGCCGCCACGCCGCAGGGGCTGCATGCCACGCGCGTCGCCACCGGCGAGGCGCGGCTGGTGATCGGCTGCGATGCGATCGTGTCGGCCTCGGCCGAGGTGCTGTCCAAGGTCCGGCGCGACGTGACCGCCGCGGCCATCAACAGCGCGCGCACGCCGACCGCCGATCTGATTGCCAACCCGAAATGGCGCTTCCCCGGCGCCTCGGCCGAGCAGGACCTGCGCGACAACGTCGGCGAGGCTTGCGCCTTCCTCGACGCGAACGCATGGGCCGTCAGGCTGCTTGGCGATGCGATCTTCGCCAATCCGCTGCTGCTTGGCTTCGCGTGGCAGCGCGGCTGGGTGCCGCTGTCGCTGGCGGCGCTGACGCGCGCGATCACGCTGAACGGCGTCGCCGTGCAGAAGAACCTGCTGGCCTTCGGCTGGGGCCGCGCGCTGGCGCATCGAGGCGAGACGGCGGTAAGCGCGGCGCTCGGCGGCAGCGGCAACGTTTCGCGCCAGACCGGGGCGGCATCGACGCAGGTGCTGGCGCTTCCGCAGACGCTCGACCGGTTGATCCAGGACCGCGCCGCGCTGCTGCGCGCCTACCAGAACGACGCCTATGCCGCGCGCTATCTGGCCGCCGTCGACAAGGTACGGCAGGCGGAGCTGGCGCTCGGCGCCGACCGCAAGCTGCCGCTGACCGGGGCCGTTGCGCGCAACCTGGCCAAGCTGATGGCCTACAAGGACGAATACGAGGTCGCGCGGCTGTACGCCGATCCGGCCTTCCTCGACAAGCTGCGCGCGCAGTTCGACGGCGAGCCCGGCCGCGACTATCAGCTGAACTTCTGGCTGGCGCCGCCGCTGCTGTCGGGCGAGACGCGCAACGGACGCCCGGTCAAGCGTCGCTTCGGCCCGCGTACGATGACGCTGTTCAAGCTGCTGGCAAAACTCAAGGGACTGCGTGGCACGCCGCTCGACCCCTTCGGGCGCACGGCCGAGCGCCGCGAGGAACGGCGGCTGGTGGACGAGTATCTGGCGATGGTCGACGAGTTCGCGCGCAGCCTGGATGCCGATCGTTTCGACACCGCCCTGGCCCTTGCCAACCTGCCCGACGATATCCGCGGCTTCGGGCCGGTCAAGGAAGCGAGCATGCGCAAGGCGGCGCAGCGGCGCGCCGAGCTGATGGCGCGTTATCGCGGTGGCGTTGTTGCCGACGGCCAGCGCGTGGCGGCCTGATGCGGATGCCCTGAGGCCCAAGATGGTCGTTCCCGCGAACGCGGGAACCCAGCGTCTTTCAACGCCACTGGGTCTCCGCCTTCGCGGGGACGACCGTGTTTGTCGGCGATTGGAGGCGGCCTGTTACGCCGTGCGCCGCGACCCCGTGCGCCGCGGCTAGCCGAACTGCGCCCGCAAATCATCGAACGACAGCAGCCGCCCCGCAATCGCGCTGGCCGCCACCGTCGGCGGGCTGGCCAGCCACACCTGCCCTGGCCCCGAACGGCCCGGGAAATTGCGATTGATCGAGCTGACCGTGACCTGCTCGGCCGCCGTCGACGAACCCGGCCCGCAGTTCGCGCAGGCGCCGCAGGAAGGCTGCAGGATCGTCGCGCCGACCGCGTCGAACGCCTCCAGATAGCCCTGCGCGATGCAGTAGTCGCGCACCGCCGTCGTGCCGAACTGCAGATACAGCGTGACGCCGGCCGGCACCCGCAGCCCGCGCTCGGCGGCCCAGCGCAGCACCGCATGATAGTGATCGAAGTCCTCGCGCTTGCCGGCCGTGCACGAGCCGCCGTAGGCGATGTCGATCCGTACCGGCTCGTTCAGATCGGACAGCGCCAGGCCGTTGCCGGGATCGCCCGGCCGCGCCACCATCGGCGCAAGGCCGCTGCAATCGACGTGGATCGTCGCGGCATAGTCGGCGCCGTCGTCGCTATGCATCCACGGCTCGACCGTGAAATCGATGCCGCGCCGGTCCTTCAGGAAGCGCACCGTCTCCGCATCGGGCGCGACGATGCCGGTGAAGCCGCCGAGCTCGGCGCACATATTGGTCAGCGTCGCCCGCTCGTCGGTCGACAGCGCCGACACCACCGGACCGGTGAACTCGAACACCTTGCCGACGCCCGTGCCGCCGCGGATCGCCGGCAAGGCCAGCAGATGCAGCACCACGTCCTTGGCCGTGACGCCGGCCGGCAGCGCGCCGTCGAGGACGACGCGCAACGAAGCGGGCAAGGTCATGCGGACCGCGCCGGTCACGAAGGCGTTGGCCATGTCGGTCGTGCCCACGCCGAACGCCACGCAGCCGAGCGCGCCGCTGTGCGGCGTGTGCGAGTCGGTACCGACCACCAGCTGCCCCGGCAGCGCGTAATGCTCGGCCATCATCGCGTGCGAGATGCCGGCGACATTGCTGCCGTCGTCGCGCAGCGCCTCGTCCTCGGTCAACGTCCGATGGACGCGCAGCGCGTAGTCCGCGACGAAACGCCGCTGGGCGTCGCGCATCTGCATGACGTTCCGCACCAGGCCGCCGCGCAGATGGGCCGGGCTTTGCTCGACATACGAGGTGTGGTCCTCGAACACGACGACGCGCTCGGGCGCGTGCAATGCCAGCGGCCGGCCCAGCGCGGCATGCAGCATATGGGCCGCCATGCCGGTGTAGTACTCGTGGATGAAGCGCCAGTCGGCTCGCACGAAGATGCCGTCGCCCGGAGCGGGTTCGGCCGGCGTGACTTCGGTCGCGATCGCATGGCGGGCGACGATCTTCTCGAACAGCGTGCGCGGCCGATCCGCGGCCGGCTGCGTTGGCTGCGTGGGCCGCACCGCTGGCGCGCCGTCTCCGGCGAGGCCCCGCAGATGCCGCTGGCCGAAGCGCAGCAGGCCGCCCTCGCGCAGGATCTGCGCCGCCAGTGCATCGCGGCCGGCCAGCAGTTCCTCGAGGGGAATCGCCTCGCCAGCCTGCAGCCGGGGAATCAGGCCGAAGTCGGTCGATGTCAGCAGGCCGATATTGTCGGCGTTCTGCCGGTAGATCCGCTCGAAGCTGCGGGCAATCACCAGCCGGATGCCGGCCAGCTTCTCGGCCGCCGGGCTGTGCTCGCGCGACGAGCCCTTGCCGTAGCGGTTGCCGGCGACGGTCACGGCGAAGCCGCCCTGCCGGATCGCATCGGCGCCGATCGGCTGGGCGCCCCCCGCGCGAAAGCCGGTATAGGGATAGCGCCCGAGCTTGTCGTCGAAATGGGTCAGGATCGGTACCGGCGTGATCTCGTCGGTCGAGACATCGTCGCGCAGCGCGCCGGCCTGCTCCAGCGTCAGCACCTCGCCGCGCAACTGCCGTTCGATGGTCCGCGGGCAATCGGCAAGAAACAGAATGCGGCCATCGATCTGCAGGCGGTCCATCGGGGTCTTCTCCGGTCTTGTCGGTAAGCACCAGCACAGTACGTAGTGCCGAAAATCACCGAATCTACGCGCTGCGCCGCGCGACGGCCAAGCGCCGATGCGGCATCGGGGCTATCTGCGGCAGAGATATCCGGGTAAACCTGCGGTCAGGCCCGGCAGACAATGCCGTGCCGGGCCGGTCGCCTTGTCCCACGCGGCCGTTTTGCGGGACACTTGCGCCGGCCGTCCGATACGAAGCCCCGCTTCCATACACCGCTCATGCACCGCATCGACCCCGTCAGCATCCAACTTTTTCTCGCCGCCGCGCGGGAGGGTTCCATCAAGCGCGCCGCGGAAACCGAACACATCGCGCAATCGGCGCTGAGCCGCCGGATCGCCGACCTTGAACGCAGCCTGGGCGTGACGCTGCTGGTGCGCTCGCCATCCGGCGTGGCGCTGACCGAGGCCGGCGTGCGTGCGCTCGAACTGGGCCGCAAGCTGAACGAGGACATCGCCGCGTTCGCCCGCGAGGTGCAGGACCTCGGCGATCAGGTGGCCGGCACCGTGCGTCTGTCGGCCAGCCCGTCGTCGATCGTCGGCTTCCTGCCCGAGCGGCTGCACGCCTTCCGCGCCAGCCATCCGCACGTCGATATCGCGTTGCACGAGCGCTCCACCAGCGAGACGCTGCGCGCCTGCCTCGCCGATCATGCCGACGTCGGCGTCGGCGTGGCGATCGACGGCGCGCGCGGGCTCGAATCGTGGCACTTCGCGCAGGACCCGCTGATGGTGCTGCTGCCGGCCGGCCATGCGCTGGCGGCGCGCACGGGACTGCGCTACGCCGAGGTCCTGCACTATCCGCTGGTGATCGTGCAGCAAGGCGGGGCGCTCGATACCGAGCTGCGCGATCGCGCCGCCGAAGCGGGCCTGCCGATGCGGCAAAGCGTGGCGGTGTCGAGCTTCGAGGCCGCCTGCCGGATGGTCGAGGCGGGGCTGGGCCTGGCGGTGATTCCGCATAGCGCGACCACGGCCTATGCCGGCACACGCGGCTTCGTGCGCGTGCCGCTGGACGAGCCGTGGCGGCAGCGCGAACTGCGCGTCTACGCGCCGCGCAAGACGCCGCGGCTGCGGGCGGTGGAAGCGCTGATCGCGGCGTTGCGGGCCGAGCCGCCGGCGGGGCCGTCCGAGGGCGGCTGACTTCCGAGGGCGGCTGACTTCCGAGGGCGGCTGACGTCCGAGCGCGGCTGACTTCCGTTGCCCCCGATGGCGTTCTGTGGACCGATATCGCGGAACGCGATACCCGGTCCGTCGCAACAGCATTTCTTTCCCGCAGGCTGGCCGCTCTAGACTGGCGCGCAGAGGAACCGTCGACAGGTTCCCGCCACGCGACAACGGAGACAGCATGCCCCTCATCCTTCGCACCGTCGGCCGCCTGCGCCACGCCTTCCTTCCCCTTCGCCGCACCGCTGCGCTGACCGTGGCCCTGACGATCGCCGCCGCGTCGGTGGCCGCGCCGGCCAGCGCGCAATCGGCCGACGGCAAGCCGCTGCGGCTGATCGTGCCGACCCAGCCGGGCTCGCAGGCCGACGCGGTGGCGCGTGCGCTCAGCGAATCGATGGGCCGCCAGCTCGGCCATCCGATCGTGATCGAGAACATCGCCGGCGCCGGCGGCATCCCGGGCACGCAGCAGATCGTGCGCGCGCCCAAGGACGGGCTGACGCTGGGCCTGGTGTCGTCGAACCACGTGATCAATCCCGCGATCTACCGCGCGATGCCGTTCGACTCGCTGCGCGACATCACGCCGATCACGGTGATCGGCACGCTGCCGCTGGTGCTGGTGGTCAATCCCTCGGTGCCGGCCAACAACGTGCAGGAGCTGATCGCGCTGCTCAGGAGCAAGCCCGACCAGCTGAACTACGGCTCGTCCGGCAACGGCACCGTGCTGCATCTGGCCGCGGAACTGTTCGCCAGCGAGGCCAAGGTCCAGGTCCGCCACGTGCCGTACAAGGGCGCCGGCAACTACACCACCGACCTGCTCGGCGGACAGGTGCAGATGGGTTTCCTGACGGTGCCCGCCGTGCTGCCGCAGCTGAAGGCCGGCAAGCTCAAGGCCATCGCGGTATCGACGCCGAAACGCATTCCGATGCTGCCCGACGTGCCGTCGCTGGCCGAGTCCGGCCTGCCCCGCTACAGCTTCGACGCCTGGCTGGCGATCGTCGGCCCGGCCGGCCTGGCGAAGGACAAGGCGGCCGACCTGCAGGCAAGGATCAAGGCCGCGCTCGATGAAAAGCCGGTGCAGCAGAATCTGGCCGCGCAGGGCCTGGTGATCATCGGCAGCACGCCGGAGCAGGCGGCGCCGTTCTTCCAGAGCGAGCTGGACAAGCACGCGCGCATCGTCAAGCAGTCGGGCGCGAGCCTGAACTGACCCAGGCATGTCGTCCCCCGAAGGCGGGGACCCAGTGGCTTTCGAAGACGCTGGATTCCCGCTTTCGCGGCAACCACAGCGCCGTCGTCGAACGGCGTCCAGCAAAAAACAAGGCCCTCCAGTTGGAGGGCCTTGCCACGTCGAAGGACAGTCGCGCTGTCGTCGATCAGCCAGCGAAGTTCTTGCTGACGAAGTCCCAGTTCACGACGTTCCAGAATGCCTCGACGAACTTCGGACGGGCATTGCGGTAGTCGATGTAGTAGGCGTGCTCCCACACGTCGCAGGTCAGCAGCGGCTTGGCGTCGGTGGTCAGCGGGGTGGCGGCGTTCGAGGTCGACACCAGGTCCAGCGAACCGTCGGCCTTCTTGACCAGCCAGGCCCAGCCCGAACCGAAGGTACCGACCGCGGTCTTGGTGAACTCTTCCTTGAACTTGTCGAACGAGCCCCACTTGGCGTTGATCGCGTCGGCCAGCGGGCCGGTCGGCTGACCGCCGCCTTGCGGCTTCAGGCAGTTCCAGAAGAAGGTGTGGTTCCACACCTGGGCGGCGTTGTTGAAGATGCCGCCGGAGGACTTCTTGACGATCTCTTCGAGGGTCGCGTTCTCGAATTCCGTGCCCTTGATCAGATTGTTCAGATTGGTGACGTACGTCTGATGATGCTTGTCGTGATGGAACTCCAAGGTCTCCTTGGACATATGCGGGGCCAGCGCATCATGGGGGTACGGCAGCGGGGGGAGAGTATGTTCCATTGTTCTGTCTCTGTGGGTTGTGGGACGGGAGACACCGATTGTAGGTGACTTGCCATAGTGGCGCAAACGAGCGGCAAAGCCCCTTCGGGGCGCGGCAGTATGCGGCCACGGCCCCCCGCCGGGCGGGCCCTGCGGCCCCGTTTCGCAACCGATGCCGCGACGATGCGGCGCGCGTCGATGGGCCCACGCAGGCGCCTGCCGAAGGCCCTATAGATCGAGCAGTTTGGCCTGCACGCTGGCGATGCCGATATCGGCCACGCCCTCGGCCAGATGGACCTCGAGGCGGCCGCCGGCGCGCAACTCCGAAGGGGCCCGCAGCGCCTTGCCGCGCGGGTCCAGCAGCACTGCATAGCCGCGTTCGAGCGTGCGTTGCGGCGCCAGCAGTTCGAGCGCACCGGCGGCGCGATGCAGGCGCTGCGCGGCACGTTCGTGCTGGCGTTCGCTGGCGGCGTGCATCCGTGTCACCAGTCGGGCAAGTTCCGCTTGCCCTGCGCTTGCGTCGGGACGTTGCGCGCGCCAGCGCATCGACCACAGCTGCAGCCGATGGCGGCGCGCCACCAGGTTGTCGCGCCATGCCGCGCGCAGATGTCGCGCGAGGTTGTCGAGCTGTCCGCGCCGCTCCTGCAGTTGCGCCTGCGGGCTGCGCACGCGCCGCGCCAGCCAGTCCAGATGTTGGGCGCGCCGCTCGAGCTGGCGGCGCATGCATTGGCCGAGCGCGTCGCGCGCACGCGCGGCCTGCGCCAGCAGATGCGCGCGATCCGGGCTGACCAGCTCCGCCGCGCCGGTCGGCGTCGGCGCGCGCACGTCGGCGACGAAGTCGGCAATGGTGAAGTCGGTTTCGTGGCCGACGCCGCAGACCACCGGCAGCGTGCAGCGGGCGACGGCATGGGCAACCACTTCCTCGTTGAACGACCACAGGTCCTCGATGCTGCCGCCGCCGCGGCACAGGATCACCACGTCGCACTCGGCCCGCGCGCTGACCGTGTCGAGCATCGCCGCGATCTTGTCGGCGGCGCCCGCGCCCTGCACCGGCACCGGATAGACCAGCACCTGGATATGCGGCGCGCGCCGGCGCAAGGTCGTCAGCACATCGCGCAGCGCCGCGGCCTGCAACGACGTGACGACACCGATCGTGTGCGGATGGGACGGAATCGGACGCTTGCGTGCGGGATCGAACAGACCATCGCGTGCGAGCTTGTCCTTCAGCCGCAGAAAGGCCTCGTACAGATTGCCGACGCCGGCGCGCCGCATCGCTTCGACATTGAGCTGGACCTCGCCGCGCGCCTCGTACATCGACACCAGCGCACGCACTTCGACGGCCTCGCCTTCGCGCACCGGAAAGTCGACATGCTGGTTTCGTCCGCGAAACATCACGCAGCGGATCTGCGCACGCGCATCCTTCAGCGAGAAATACCAGTGCCCGCTCGACGCGCGCGTCAGGTTGGAAATTTCTCCGCGCACCCAGGCCAACGGAAAGTTGCGTTCGAGTACCGATGCGATCGCATGGTTCAGTTCGCCGACCGGGATCACTTCGCGCCCGCCGGGTGCCGTCCGGGTGACTGGCGAAGGCGGAAACGAGAATGGTTCAGACATGGCAAATCGCCTCCGAAGCGGCGTCAGATGGACATGTCCACAGCATAACCGCTCTGTCAAGCCCTTCGCTGTAGGGTGCCTGAAACGGCCCGTGTTTCGTGGGGCTTGACACAAGCCTTTGATTCTTAATGACTTTCCCGGACATCACTTTTTAAGCAATGTAAGAATTTCTCTTACGCGTCAATCACTTACCATTTGTCCACACCAGCTTGTTCACAAAGTTATCCACAGGAACTCTGGACAACTACAGCGCGGTAACACCGACCGTGCGGGCGCACACGCAGCGCGGTGGACGAAACGTCGCGCGCGCACCGAAATGCAAACCACGTGAACGGGAAAGCGACGCCTCTGGCAGCTTGCGGCATTGCCGCTTTTTTAGGCAGCCCGGGGAATTGCCTTACAGATCAAGCCCTTGTCCCGCTTCTCCCGGGCTTATCCACAGGCGCTCCACAACGCTGTCCCGCTGGGATGTGGAAAGAGGTCGACTTTTGGATTTCCGTTGCTCGATACCGACGCGGCGAGCCGTTTGGACACGGTTGCACAATTTTTAGGCAGCCCAAGATAATCGCTTGTGGATCAAGGACTTGGGGCGCTTGTCAGGCGTCTTTCCACACCTGTTCCACAATCCTGTCCCGCTGCGGTGTGGAAAGCCGCGCGACGCAATGACGGCGATGCGCCGTTACCGGCGTGTCCGACGGCCTGCCGGGCCTGCCGGCCCTTCTGCCCATTTTTTAAGCAGGACGGTGTTCGCCCTTTGCAATCAAGGACTTGGCACGCCTGTCCGCCCGCTTTCCACAATCGATCCACAGCACTGTCCCTGTCGGGTGTGGACATGTCTGAAAGTGGATCGCGTCCGCCCTGTCGGCTTGCCGCGCCGGGGACCGCGCGTTAGAGTGGCGCCTGTTTTTTTACGCCGGCCTGCCACAGTCCCTTCCCTTTGCGCCGGCGACTCGGGGTGTCCTTGTGTTTTCCATCATTGAAGCGGCCGGTTGGCCAATCTGGCCGTTGCTGGCGGCCTCTGTCATTGCGCTGGCCTTGATCGTCGAACGTTCGCTGAGCCTGAAGCGCAGCAAGGTGCTGCCGGCCAGGCTGTACGACCAGGCGCTGACGGTCGCGCGGCAACGGCGCGCGACGCCGGACGTGGTCGATTCGCTCGAACGCGATTCGCCGCTGGGCCGCGTGCTGGCAGCCGGACTGCGGCACGTGATCGCCCAGCCCGACACGTCGCGCGACGCCGCCAAGGACGCGGTCGAGGAAGCCGGCCGCGCGGTCGCGCACGAGCTCGAACGCTATCTGAATGCCCTGGGCACGATCGCTTCGGTCGCGCCACTGATGGGTCTGCTCGGCACCGTGATCGGCATGATCGAGATCTTCGGCAGCCAGGGCGGCACCGGCGCCAATCCCGAACAACTGGCGCACGGCATCTCGGTGGCGCTGTACAACACCGCCTTCGGCCTGATGGTCGCGATCCCGGCGCTGATCTTCTGGCGCTATTTCCGCCGGCGCGTCGACGACTACGTGGCCGAGCTGGAATCGCGCGCGGCCACGTTCCTCGACGCGATCCTGCCGCAGCGGCGCGCTTGAAGGCGGATGCAGGCCATGCGATTCCGTACCCGTGCCAGGCGCGACGAGCCCGAGATCAATCTGATCCCGCTGATCGACGTGCTGCTGGTGATCCTGATCTTCCTGATGATCACGACTACCTATTCGCGCTACACCGAGCTGCGCATCCAGCTGCCGACCGCCGAGGCGGAAAGTTCGCAGCAGCGGCCGCGCGAAATCGTGGTGTCGGTGTCGGCCAGCGGCGAATACGCGATCGACAAGGAACGTGTCGGCGTGCGCGACGTCGCCGGCCTGACCGAGCGGCTGCGCGCGCTGGCCGGCACCGCGGCGGCGCAGGCGCCGGTACTGGTCGTCAGCGCCGATGCGCAGGCCAGCCACCAGTCGGTGGTCAACGTGATGGAAGCCGCGCGGATTGCCGGGCTGTCGCGGCTGACGTTCGCGACGCAGAGCGGCGGGACGCGGTAGGCGCCGGCCTCCGACCAGCGCCAGTCAGGTTCGATTGCGTTCTCCCTCTCCCCTCAGGGGAGAGGGTCGGGGAGAAGGGGTGGCGTCAAGCAGCGGTGACACGGCAAGTGCCGCTTGCCCCCTTCCCCAACCTCTGTCCCGCAAGCGGGACAGGGGCGCACTACCATGCCGCCCCACCGCGACACGATAGACTCTGGCGAAAACCGCTCTCCTTCTGCCCATGCCCGCTCCCCGCCATCTGCTGTCCGACTTCGTTACCCGCCAGTGGCAACGCCGCGGCTGGTTTGCCTGGCTGATGCTGCCGTTCGCCGGCGTGTTCGGTGCGATCAGCGCCCTGCGGCGGCTGGCGTACCGGCGCGGCTGGTTCAAGTCGACGCGGCTGCCAATGCCGGTGGTCGTGGTCGGCAACGTGACGGTGGGCGGCACCGGCAAGACGCCGGCGGTGATCGCGCTGGCCGACGCGCTGTGCGAGGCCGGGCTGCGTCCCGGCGTGGTGTCGCGCGGCTATGGCGTCAAGCTGGAGCGGCCGCGCCGCGTCAAGGCGACCTCGAAGGCCGAGGACGTCGGCGACGAACCGCTGCTGATCGCGCGCTCGACCGACGTGCCGGTCTGGGTCTTTCCGGACCGCGTGGCCTGCGCGCAGGCGATGCTGGTCTCGCATCCGGGCATCAACGTGCTGCTGCTCGACGACGGCCTGCAGCATTACCGCTTGCAGCGCGACTTCGAGATCGTGATGTTCGACGGCCGCATGGGCGGCAATGGCTGGCTGCTGCCGGCGGGCCCGCTGCGCGAGCCGCTGTCGCGGCGCCGCGATGCCACGCTGATCAACGATCCATATTTCCGCGCGACGCCGGACCGGCCC
This sequence comes from Cupriavidus gilardii, assembly GCF_013347325.1. NCBI lineage: Bacteria > Pseudomonadati > Pseudomonadota > Betaproteobacteria > Burkholderiales > Burkholderiaceae > Cupriavidus > Cupriavidus gilardii. The sequence continues at coordinate 2,422,453 of NZ_CP054626.1, forward strand.
GAGGTCTACGGCATGCGGCTCGAGCTCGAACAGGCCTGGCAGCTCGCCGACCCGACCATGGTGCGGCCGCTGTCGACCTTCGCGGGACGGCGCGTGCTGGCCGCGGCGGGCATCGGCAACCCCGAACGCTTCTTCGCCAGCCTGCGCGGCGCGGGCCTGCAGCCCGATACGCTGCCGCTGCCGGACCACTACGATTTCGCCGAGGACCCGTTCGTCGACCATCCGGCCGCGCAGGCGGCCGAGGCGATCCTGATCACCGAGAAGGATGCCGTAAAATGCGACCGGCTTCGCGAGCCGCTCGACCCGCGCATCTGGGTCGTCCCCACCAGGCCCGTGATCGATCCGGGCCTGATCGATCGAATTCGCCGCACGGTCATCGCGCGCTGCCAGGCAGCGCCGACCGCGGCCACCGGCGCCGCTGCCGCCGCGGCCAGCCACACCAAGGAACACCAAGATGGACAACCGGCTGCTTGAAATCCTGGTTTGCCCGCTGTGCAAGGGCAAGCTCGAATACGACCGCGCCGCGCAGGAACTGATCTGCCATGCCGACAAGCTGGCCTATCCGATCCGCGACGGCATTCCGGTGATGCTGGCCGACGAGGCCCGCCAGTCGGTACCGGGCCGCGCCATCGATCCGACCTGAGGCCTGGCTCGATGTCGCTCGCCGATTTCACCGTCGTCATTCCCGCGCGGCTCGCGTCGACGCGTCTTCCCAACAAGCCGCTGGCCGATATCGCCGGCAAGCCGATGATCGTGCGCGTCGCCGAGCGCGCCCGCACCTCGTCGGCACGGCGCACCGTGGTCGCCACCGATGCGGACAGCGTGCGTGCCGCCTGCGCCGAGCATGGCATCGAAGCGCTGCTGACGCGCACCGACCATGCCACCGGCACCGACCGGCTGTCCGAGGTCGCCACGCTGCTGTCGCTGGACGACGATGCGATCGTGGTCAACGTGCAAGGCGACGAACCGCTGATCGCGCCGGCGCTGATCGACGCGGTGGCCGGGCATCTGGCCGCGCATCCCGACTGCGCGATCGCCACGGCTGCCCATCCGCTGCACGAGATCGGCGAGGTCTTCAATCCCAATGTGGTCAAGGTCGTGTGCGACAGCGCCGGCCGGGCGCTGTATTTCTCGCGCGCGCCGATTCCCTGGGCGCGCGATGCCTGGTCCGGCGTGCCGTCGGCCCCTGCCGCCAGCGCGCAGGTGCCGCTGCCCGACATGCCGGTGCTGCGCCATATCGGCCTGTACGCCTATCGCGCCGGCTTCCTGCGCCGCTTTCCGGCGCTGGCCGCCGCGCCGGTCGAGCAGACCGAAGCGCTCGAACAGCTGCGTGCGATGTGGCATGGCGAACGCATCGCGGTGCTCGCCACCGACGCCGCGCCTGCCCCAGGCGTCGATACGCCCGCGGATCTGGAGCGCGTGCGCGCGGTGTGGTCCGAGACCTCGGCGCCCATCGGCCGCTGAGCGCAGACCGGCGCAATCCCGCACGGAGCGGGCCATTCGCCCGCTCCGGTTTACACACCGTTGACCGCCGCGGCAGGCCGATTCCCGGCTGCCTCGTGGCATAATGCTCGCCAATAAAGAGCCGCTGTCGCCGTCAATGCGGGCGACGACGCAAGCTCGGTGGGGAGATGAAGAATGAGCCGTCCGGCTTGCGCCCATGCGAACCGCATGCGGACCGCGCCGGTCACCAGCCATGGCGGCGCCTGCGTGCCTGACCATCGCGCGGTAAGCCACACGTCAAGTTTCGGCGTTACCCTCCTTCCATTCCCCCGCCATACCGGATTCAAAACTCTGAGGACCCGTAAATGCGTTTGATCCTGTTGGGCGCCCCCGGCGCCGGCAAAGGCACGCAAGCCAAGTTCATCTGCGAGAAGTTCGGCATCCCGCAGATCTCCACAGGCGACATGCTGCGCGCCGCGGTCAAGGCCGGCACTGCGCTGGGCATCGAGGCGAAGAAGGTGATGGACGCGGGCGGTCTGGTCTCCGACGACATCATCATCGGCCTGGTCAAGGACCGCCTGAAGCAGGACGATTGCCGCAACGGCTATCTGTTCGACGGCTTTCCGCGCACGATTCCGCAAGCCGAGGCGATGAAGGAAGCCGGCGTGCCGATCGACTACGTGCTGGAAATCGACGTGCCGTTCGACGCGATCATCGAACGGATGAGCGGCCGCCGTGTGCATGCCGCCTCGGGCCGTACCTATCACCTGAAGTACAACCCGCCCAAGACCCCCGGCGTCGACGACGAAACCGGCGAGCCGCTGATCCAGCGCGACGACGACAAGGAAGAGACCGTGCGCAAACGTCTCGATGTCTACGCGCAGCAAACCCGTCCGCTGGTCGACTACTACTCGGACTGGGCCGCCAAGGGCGCGCCTGGCGCGAGCGTCGCGCCGCCGCAGTATCGCAAGATCAGCGGCGTCGGTTCGGTCGACGAAATCACGGCGCGCGTGTTCGAGGCGCTGAAGTAAGTCACCGAAGCCCTGCCCGATCGGGAAAGCGCAAAGGCGGCCATTGGCCGCCTTTTTCATTGCCGTTGCACGAGGTCAGCCGCCGGTCGCGGGCACGCGCGCCACGCCGGATGCCTGCACGCGATGAAAGGTCCCGTCGTGCCAGGCCGCCTGCGCGCCATCGCCATGCAGATGATGGAAGATCGTGCGATAGGCCAGCTCGAAGCCGGCGTGTTTCAGCAGCGTGGTGGACATCCTGGACATGCCCAGTGCCTGCAGCAGGGCCGAGGCCTCGAGCCGGGCAGCCTTTCCGGCGATCTTGCCGGCGGAGTTGCCAGCGGTGTTGCCGGCTGGATCGTCGATCAGCAACCGTCGCGCCAGCACGGCGGCCTGCCAATGGCGATTGCCGGACAGCGCCTGGCTTGCGTGCCGCAAGGCCTCGAGCTGCGCCAGGCTGCACTGGGCCAGCGTGTCCGCGCACAGGCCACGCGCGGCGCCGCTTCGGATCGCGTGTGCCAACCGTTCGCGCTCCCACATATCGGCACGGCGGCGTGCGAACCGCATCGCGATGCGGATCAACGTGAACAGGAACCAGGCGCCGCCGAGCACACCGCCGAGCGCGACCAGCAGCGGCGCTGCCGGGGTCGCCAGTGCCGCCGTGCCGGCTACCACCATCGTTGCCATGCCGGCGCCCGACAGCAGCACGGTGCCGACGCCATAGGCAATGCGGACAGCGGCCCGGCGCGCCAGCCCGCGCGCACGCTCGCGCCAGCGACGTTGTCCGCGGGCGAACCAGTGCAGCGCCTCGGTCGCGGCGGGCGATTGCAGCCGCCTGCGCCGCACGGGATCGGCCGACAGTCGGCGCAGATTGTCGCGGATCGCCGCGTCCACCTTCCGCAGCGTGGCATCATGCCGCCGCGCCTCCGCCAGTTCGCCGATCCCGCAACCGACCTGGGCCAGGCCAATCGCCGCGCCGAGGCCGAGCGACAGCATGTCGCCGGGAATCAGCCCGAGATCCAGCGGCGCCTCCCACCCGGACGCCGGGATCGGACTGGTTTCGTAGCCGACGCGCAGCGCCTGCAGGCTGCTGTCGCGGAGGCAGGCAATGGCACTGCCGCGCAGTCGCCGCGTGGCGCGACGATCGCTTCGCGTGACGGCGTCGTGGCCAAGAAGATCGGCGCCATGTTGCCGCAGCATGGCGTCGCGTTGCCCGTCGATCAAGGCGAGTTCGCGGTCGATCACGTCCATGGCGGCCTGTCCCAGCGCGACGGCATCGCCGTTGCCGGCGGTCAGCGCCTGGCGGAACGTGTCGGGAAGATAGGCGGCGCCGTGCCGCGGCAGCCGGTGTGCGGCAAGGGCCGGTGCCGGCGTGCCATCGTGCCGGGCCGGGGTTGACAGGCAGGCGCTGATCCAATGGCGCGCCGCCTTCAGCGCGGTCTTGCGCCGCTCGACGTGTTCCGGCAGGCGCGTTCGAGCCAGCGCGGCGACCGCGCGGCGGTAGCCCGGCTCCGAGGCGCGGAGCTGTTGCGCGGTCCGGACCTTGCCAGCCGCCGTCCTGACCAGGTCGACCACGCCAAGGACCGCGTCGCCCGCCGGCAGTACGTCGCTGGCCTGGACCAGGTCCGGAGAAATCGCGTCGGCCGCCTCGAACAGCGGCTCGGCCTCCTGCACGGCGGAAGACATCAGCGAGATGCCCGTCGTATCCAGCCGCAAGGTTGGCCGGCCCACGCGCAGATCGCGGATGAACTGCCGCACGGCGCCGAATGTTCCCTGCGGCTCGGCCAGATCGAGTCGGATGGCACCGGCGCCCGGCGTCCAGTGCACCGCCTTCCGGGCGCAGTGGAGCCCGCGGTGGGGCCCGCAATGGAGCCCAGGCTCGGCCCCATCCAGCGTTGGCGTCGATGGGCGGCTGCGCATCCAGCCAGCATGGAACTCGCTCACGGCGGGACTCCCGAGGTGTGACGTGAGCGCACTCTAGCCAGATGGGGTCCTGACATCTGGCGCGAATGGTTGCGGGCTTACGATTCTCGTGAGCGCTATCGGCGCGCCGCGCGGGCCTTTACAATACGGCGCAATGCTTGACGTTTACGTAAACGTTATATTCGCCGTTCGTTCTTCATCTTCATGCGCCGGCGCGGTGTCGACCGGCGCTGCCAACCCCGAGGAGACAATCGATGCAGATCCGAGACAACGTATTCATCGTCACCGGCGGCGCTTCCGGCCTGGGCGCGGGCACGGCCCGCATGCTGGCCGAACAGGGCGGCAAGGTCGTCATCGCGGACCTGAACGAGGCCGCCGGCACCGCGCTGGCCGAAGAGCTGGGCGGCCGCTTCGTCCGCTGCGACGTGACCTCGGAAGCCGACGGCCAGGCCGTCGTCGATGCCGCGGTGGGCCTGGGACGGCTGGCGGGGCTGATCAACTGTGCCGGCATCGCGACCGCCAACAAGACCGTCGGCAAGAATGGCCCGCATCCGCTGGACGCCTTCGAGAAGACCATCCGCATCAACCTGATCGGCACCTTCAACATGATCCGGCTGGCCGCCGCGGCGATGGTGCAGAACACCCCGGACGATGGCGGCGAGCGCGGCATCATCGTCAACACCGCCTCGGTGGCCGCCTTCGACGGCCAGATCGGCCAGGCCGCCTACGCCGCATCGAAAGGCGGCGTGGTCGGCATGACGCTGGCGGTGGCGCGCGATCTGTCGCGCGATGGCGTGCGCTGCATGACGATCGCCCCCGGCATCTTCGAGACGCCGATGCTGCTCGGCATGCCGCAGGAGGTGCAGGATGCGCTCGGCAAGATGGTGCCGTTCCCGCCGCGGCTGGGCCGCCCGGCGGAGTACGCGCAACTGGTGCAGGCGATCATCGGCAACACCATGCTCAACGGCGAGGTGATCCGGCTCGATGGCGCGATCCGGATGCAACCGAAGTAAGCCGGCACTCTCCGTACAATGGCGGCCCGGCGGCCCGGCCGCCCTTGACGGCCGCCGACAAACGGCAGCGCGAGGCCGATTGTGCTGTCCATGGCACGGCGATGGGCAGCAGTGACTACAATCGCTGTACCTCATAGGCCTCAAAGGGAGTGCAGCATGCCGCCACGTTCGCCGGTTCCGCCGTTCCTTTCCACCGCCGCCGTCAACGGATGGTCACCGACGGCCAGGCTGGCCGGCACGCTGGCCGCGCTGCTGCTGGCGGCCTGCGCGGCCCCGCAGGGCGGCAAGGACGCCGGCACCACGGCGGCGCCGGCCCCGGCCACCCCCGCCGCCAGCACCCCCGCCCCGGGCACCACCGCCCTTCCCCCGGCGCCCGAAGGCGCCTCCGGCTGGACCGACAAGCCAGGCTGGACCGCCAGCTCGTTCATGGTGGCCGCCGCCAATCCGCTCGCCACCCAGGCCGGCTACGACATGCTGAAGGCCGGCGGCACCGCGATCGATGCGGCGATCGCCACGCAGATGGTGCTCAATCTGGTCGAACCGAATTCGTCCGGCATCGGCGGCGGCGCCTTCCTGATGCATTTCGACGGCAAGCAGGTGCAGGCCTACGACGGCCGCGAGACCGCGCCCGCGGCGGCCACCGAGCGGCTGTTCTACGGCCCGGACGGCAAGGTGATGCCGTTCCGCCAGGGGCTGGTCGGCGGCCGCTCGGTCGGCGCGCCCGGCGTGCTGCGGATGCTCGAGCTCGCGCATCGGCAGCACGGCAAGCTGCCCTGGCGGCGGCTGTTCGAGCCGGCGATCCGGCTCGCCGAGCAGGGCTTCGCGATCAGCCCGCGGCTGGCGACGATCATCGCGCAGGACCAGGACCTGATGAAGGATCCGACCGCGCGCGCCTACTTCTACAACGCCGACGGCACGCCCAAGGCCGCTGGCACCGTGCTGCGCAATCCCGAGCTGGCAGCGGTGCTGCGCAGCGTCGCCGCACGCGGCGCCGATGCCTTCTACCGCGGCGATGTCGCCCGCGATATCGCCGCCAAGGTCCGCTCGCATCCGACCAATCCCGGCTTGCTGACCGCCAGGGACATCGCCGACTACCGGCCGAAGGTGCGGCAGCCGATCTGCACCGACTATCGCCGCTGGACCGTCTGCGGCATGCCGCCGCCGTCGTCGGGCGGCATCGCGGTCGCGCAGATGCTGGGCATCCTGCAGGCGCTGCCGCCGGCGCGGCAGATCGCGGCGGCCAGGCCTCAGCGCAATGACGTCGGACTGGAGCCCTCGGTCGAGGGCGCGCATCTGTTCGCCGAGGCCGGCCGGCTGGCCTACGCCGACCGCAATCAGTACGTCGCCGATACCGACTTCGTGCCGCTGCCCGGCGGCGACTGGCGCAGCCTGGTCGATCCGCGCTATCTCGCCAGCCGCGCCGTGCTGATCGGCGAGCGCAGCATGGGCAAGGCCAGCGCCGGCACGCCGGCCGGCGCCACGGTGGCGCTGGGCCGCGACCGCGCGCCGGAATTTCCGTCGACCTCGCACATCTCGGTGGTCGACCGCTACGGCAATGCGCTGTCGATGACCACCACGATCGAGGACCAGTTCGGCTCGCGCCAGATGGTGCGCGGCTTCCTGCTGAACAATCAGCTGACTGACTTCTCCTTCGTCGCCGAGGAAGACGGCAAGCCGGTCGCCAACCGCGTGCAGCCGGGCAAGCGGCCGCGCTCGTCGATGGCGCCGACGCTGGTGTTCGACCGGCAAACCCGCGAGCTGGTGATGACCGCCGGCTCGCCCGGCGGCTCGGCCATCATCAACTACGTGGCCAAGACGCTGGTCGGCACGCTGGACTGGGGGCTCAACGTGCAGCAGGCGATCTCGCTGCCGAACGTGGGCTCGCGCAACGGCCCGACCGAGCTGGAGAAGGGGCGGGTGTCGGACGCCTTGGTCGAAGGGCTGAAGGCGCGCGGGCATGACGTGCGCGTAATGGACCAGACCTCGGGCCTGCAGGGCATCATGCGCGTGCGCGTCAACGGCAAGCCGATGTGGTTCGGCGGCGCCGATCCGCGGCGGGAAGGGGTCGCGATGGGGGATTGAGGAGGATTGAGGGCGATGGCGGCGGCGGTGGCATGACGGCCGCCGCTGCCCTCTCCCCCGCCCCTCTCCCGCAAGCGGGAGAGGGGCGAAAACCGGCGTCGCCAGCCGTCCCCGATTGTGTTCTCCCTCCCTTCTGTACATCGCGCACGCGGGAGAGGGGAGAAAACCAGCGCCGCCAGCCGTCCCCGATTGTGTTCTCCCTCTCCCCCTCGGGGGAGAGGGGTGGTTTCCCGCCGCCCGCCAGCAAACCTCAAGCCGCCGGAATCGGCATCGTCCTGACCATCTCCCACACCGCCGCCGCCGCCGGTGACAGCGAGCGGTCCTCGCGGCGGACCATCACGATGCGCCGCTGCTCCTGCGGCACCAGCGGACGCCAGACCAGATTCGACGCGGCCGGCAGCGGCAGCGAGAACGACGGCAGCACCGACGCGCCGATGCCGGCCTGCACCATGCCGAACACGCTGGCCGAGTGGCCCAGCTCCTGCACGACGCGCGGCGTCACGCCATGCATCGCGAACACGCGATCGATCAGCGGGCGGCTGCCGGAGGCGAAATCCAGCAGCACCAGCGGTACGCCATCGAGCGCGGACCACGACACCGTGTCGCGTTTTGCCAACGGATCGTCGTCGCGGCAGACAAAGCAGAACGGATCGGTGCCCAGCGGCACGGTTTCCAGCCCTTCGCTGGCCAGCGGGTCGATCAGCACGCCGAAATCGACCGCGCCGGCACGGATCTGCTCGAGCCCGTCCGCCTGCACGTTGTCGCGCACCGACAGCCGGACCTCCGGATATTGCCGGGCGCAGGCGGCCACATAGAGCGGCATCAGCCGCGCCGAGATCGTCGGGGCGCTGGCGATCACCACCCTGCCGCGGTAGCGCTCGCCCAGCTGCCGCGTCTCCTCCAGCGTGTCGTCGAGCTGGCCGAGCAACCGTTCCAGCGCGGGCACCAGCGCCTGGCCGGCATCGGTCAGCACCACCTCACGCGTGGTGCGGTCCAGCAGCCGCAATCCGAGCGCCTCCTCCAGCTCGGCCACGCCCCGGCTGACCGCCGGCTGGGTCAGTCCGACCGCGTCGGCGGCGCGGCTGAAACTGCCGTGCGAGGCCACCGCCAGGAAGACCCGCAACTGCCGCAACGTGTAATTCATGCGTCAACCATATCAATGAATACGACAAATGAATTTGCATTCTAGACAGGACTGTCGTCCAATACCAGCGTTAACCCTGATTCCACCGGTTTCTGGCTATTCCTTTTCTTTTTAACCCATCCGTCCCGGCGCGCCGCTCCGGTGCGCTTCAGTCCACGCAGTCATGTCCTTCCTGCTGAATCCCTTCAAGAAACTCTACGATCTGATCGACGGCTTCGTGCTGATCATGCTGGCCGCGATCGCTGTGGCGCTGGCCGCGCCGGAACTCGGCACCGGCGACGGTCCCCTGCATCTCGGGCTGGTGACCAGCCTCGGCGTCGCGCTGGTGTTCTTCCTGCACGGTGCCGCGCTGTCGCGCGACAAGCTGGTCGCCGGTGCGAAGCACTGGCGCCTGCATACCTTCGTGCAGGTCTTCACCTATGTCGTGTTCCCGCTGATCGGCGCGGCGCTGATGTTCGCGTTGCACGACCAGCTGCCGGCCGACCTGCTGCTTGGCGTGTTCTTCCTGTGCGCGCTGCCGTCGACGGTCTCGTCGTCGGTGGCGATGACCTCGATGGCGCGCGGCAACGTGCCCGGCGCGATCTTCAACGCGACCATCTCCGGACTGATCGGCATGGCGCTGACCCCGCTGCTGATGGGCCTGGTGATCAGCGCCAGCGGCGCATCGATGCCGCTGGGCAAGGCGCTGACCGGCGTGGCGCTGCAACTGCTGCTGCCGTTCGCGCTGGGCCAGCTGGCGCGTCCGGTGATCGGCGCCTGGCTGGGCCGGCACAAGGCCATCACCAGCAAGATCGACCGCGGCGTGATCGTGCTGATCGTCTACTCGTCGTTCTGCGACGCCACCGCCGAAGGCCTGTGGCACCAGTACAGCTGGCAGACCATCGCCTCCGTGATGGCGCTGGCGGCGGTGCTGCTGTTCGCGATCCTGGCCACCACCACCTTCGTCGCACGCCGGCTGGGTTTCGCGATCGAGGACGAGATCACCGCGGTGTTCTGCGGCTCGAAGAAGAGCCTGGCCAACGGCATCCCGATGGCCAAGATCCTGTTCGCCGGCCATCCGGCGCTGGGCCTGCTGGTGCTGCCGCTGATGGTCTACCACCAGCTGCAGCTGATCGTATGCTCGGTGATGGCCTCGCGCTACGCCAACCGCGAGCAGATCGAAGGCGCGGTCGCGCGGGCCTGACCGGGAACGTCGGCACCGCCTGGTGCCGTTTCCGCGCAAGCGGGACGCCGGCGTCCCGAGAAGCCACCGGGGTTCCCGCCTTCGCAAGGACGACAAGCGTTGCCATCGAACAAGAAAGGCCGGCGATTTGCCGGCCTTTTCTTTGGATCGTGGCGCCGATGGCGAGGCGCCCTTACACCGACGGGCTGCGCGACAGCGGCGGATTGCGCGCGAAGTAGCCGCGGATGCCGCGCAGGATCGCGTTGGCCAGCTGCTCCTGGTGGGCCTCGTCGTTGAGCTTGCGCTCTTCTTCCGGGTTGCTGATGAAGGCGGTCTCGATCAGGATCGACGGGATGTCGGGCGCCTTCAGCACGGCGAAGCCGGCCTGCTCGACATGGGCCTTGTGCAGCTGATGCATGCCGCCGATCTCTGACAGCACCGCCTTGCCGACGCGCAGGCTGTCGTTGATCTGCGCGGTAGTCGACAGATCCAGCAGCACGCGCGCGACCTGCGCGTCCTTGTTGTTCATGTTGGCGCCGCCGATCAGGTCGGCCGCGTTTTCCTTGTTGGCCAGCCAGCGCGCGGCCGAGCTCGACGCGCCGCGCTCGGACAGCGCGAACACCGAGGCGCCGCGCGCCTCCGGCTTGACGAAGGCGTCCGCGTGGATCGACACGAACAGGTCGGCCTTGACGCGGCGCGCCTTCTGCACGCGCACGTTCAGCGGCACGAAGAAGTCGGCGTCGCGCGTCATCATCGCCCGCATATTGGGCTGCGCATCGATCTTGGCGCGCAGACGCTTGGCGATCTGCAGCACCACGTCCTTCTCGCGCGAGCCGGCGGCGCCGATCGCGCCCGGGTCCTCGCCGCCATGGCCGGGGTCGATCGCGACCGTCAGCAGCCGGCGCATCTTGAAGCGCGACGGCGCGGGATCGTCGGCCGGATCGTTCTTGCCCGGCTTGTCCTGTGCGAGCGGCGCCTGAGGCTGCGGCGGCTGGGTCGCCGGCGAGCCGGCGGGCGGCTTCGGTCTGGTGGCGGCGACCGGCGGATTGGCGGGCAGCGGCGGCGTGGCCGGCGTCTTCGCCTGGTCTTCGAACTGGCGCACCAGCGCGGCGATCGCGTCCTCTTCGCTGCTCGGCGGCGCGCCGGCCACGCTGTCGGCGCTGTCGGTGGCCGGCGTCGAGGCGAAGCGGCGCTGCTTGTCCTCGGTCTCGCGCACCAGCTTCCACAACGGATCGGGCGGATTGACCGGGTACAGATCGAACACCAGCCGGTTGCGGTACTGGCCGATCGGCCCCAGCGTGAACACCTGCGGCGAGATGTCTTCCTTCAGGTCGAACACCAGCCGGACCACGCGCGGCCGGTTCTGGCCCACGCGGACGGACTGGATATACGGATCGTTGGGCGTGATCTTGGCGACGAGCTCGCGCAGCGTCGGCGACAGGTCCAGGCCATCGATATCGACCACCAGCCGATCGGGATTGCGCACCATCGTGTGGACCGCGGCGAGTCGCTCGTCCGATTCGATCGTCACGCGCGTATAGTCCTCGGCCGGCCAGACCCGTACCGCGACGATGCCGGCGCCGGCCGCGATCTGCGGACCCGCGAGCGTCAGCACGATCGTTCCGGCGCCGGCTTTCAGGCATTGCGCCAGCCATTTGCGGCGGGCGAGCAGCAGTTCATCGGGACGGTCGGTGGCGAGGCGCTTGATCAGCATGCGTGCAGCAGGAGAAGTCCGGTTGGAGTATAGGCCCGCAGGATCGCGACTCGCCGATCGGCGGCCTCATCGCTGGGCGAGGTGTCCGATTGGAGCAACAGGTGCAGGTCGGGTTCCCCAAGCAGCGACGCGGCCTTCTCCGGCCACTCGACCAGATTGAAGGCGGGCTCGGCAAAACAGTCGCGAAATCCCGCGTCGAGCCATTCCTCGGGATCGGCGAAGCGATAGAGATCGAAGTGATAGACGGTCAGCGGCGAACCGTCGGCGCGCGCGACCTGGTATGGCTCGCACAGCGTGTAGGTCGGGCTGCGGACCTTGCCCGCATGGCCGAGCGCGCGCAGCACCGCGCGCGACAGCGTGGTCTTGCCCGCGCCGAGATCGCCCGACAGCTGAACATGCACCGTCTGCGGCGGCAAGGCGCGCACCGCGCCGGCGAGCGCCGCGCCGAGGCGGTCGGTGGCCGCTTCGTCGGGCAGGATCACGGTGCGTTCTTCGAGCAGGGGCATTGCGTACAATTCAGGAATGATCGACCGAGCAGCACAGGCGCCTGACGCCGTTCTCAGCGGGACGCCAGCGGCGCAGCACGCCACCGGCGCGGATCCGCATGCGCTGGTCGCGCAGATTCGCGCCTGGGGCGCGGCGCTCGGCTTCGACGACGTGCGCGTCGCCGACGTGGACCTGGGCCATGCCGAAGCGGGTCTGCTCGAATGGCTGGCGCAGGGTTGCCATGGCGACATGGATTATATGGCGAACCATGGGCTCAAGCGCGCGCGGCCGGCCGAACTGGTGCCCGGCACGGTGCGCGCGATCGTCGCGCGCATGCCTTATCTGCCCGCTTCCACCCATGACGAAGACGACGGCGATGGCAACGACTGGCGCGGGCGCGAGTTCGCGCGGCTGGCGCAGGTCGAGGGCGGCGGCACCGCGGCCACGATCTCGCTGTACGCCCGCGGCCGCGACTATCACAAGGTGCTGCGCACGCGCCTGCAGCAGCTGGCCGGCCGCATCGAAAGCGCGATCGGCCCGTTCGGCTATCGCGTCTTCACCGACTCGGCACCGGTGATGGAAGTCGCGCTGGCCGGCCAGGGCGGCCTGGGCTGGCGCGGCAAACACACGCTGCTGCTGGACCGCGACGGCGGCTCGATGTTCTTCCTCGGCGAGATCCTGGTCGATCTGCCGCTGCCGGTCGACCCGCCCGCCTCCGCGCATTGCGGCCAGTGCCGCCGCTGCATCGACATCTGCCCGACCCAGGCCATCGTCGGCCCGTACCGGCTCGATGCGCGCCGCTGCATCTCGTACCTCACGATCGAGCACAAGGGCGCGATTCCCGAGGAACTGCGCGCGCCGATGGGCAATCGGGTCTATGGCTGCGACGACTGCCAGCTGGCCTGTCCGTGGAACAAGTTCGCGCACCGCGCGACGCTGCCCGACTTCGCCGTGCGCAACGGCTTCGATGCGCCGGACATGATCGAGCTGTTCGGCTGGAGCGAGGAAGAATTCAATCGGCGTCTCGAAGGCAGTCCGATCCGGCGCATCGGCCACGAACGCTGGCTGCGCAATCTGGCCGTGGGGCTGGGCAATGCGCTGCGCGGAGCCGGCGCGCCGGCGCAGGCCGGGCGCATTCGCGCGGCCCTGCTGGCGCGCGCCGAACATCCGTCGGCGCTGGTGCGCGAGCACGTCGCCTGGGCGCTCGCGCAGCGGCCGCAGTCGCCGCAGCCACGGCCGCGGTAGCAGCGGCCACGGCCGCCGCCCCGGTGGCAGCCGCAGCCGCGGTCGGGGTAGCAGCCTCGCCTGCAGCCGCCTAGCTGACCAGCGCCAACCACAACGGCGCGGTAAAGATCGCCGACACCGTCATCGCGGAAATCGCCGCGGCCACCATCGGCCCGTTGCCGCCCATGCGGACCGCGAGGATATAGGCGCTCGACGCGGTCGGCATCGCGGCATAGAGCACCGCGATCTGCAATTGCAGCGGCGACAGCGGCAGATGCCGGCCGACGGCCCAGGCGAAGGCCGGCATCGCCAGCAGCTTGACCCCGGTCCACCAGGCCACCGGCCCGACCGTGCCGACCGCGCCGCGCATCTGCAGGCCCGCGCCGACCGTCATCAGGCCGAGCGCGGTCGACGCCGAGCCCAGCCGGGCCAGCGTCATGCCCAGGACCTCGGGCGGATGCAGCCCGAGCAGGTTGGTGATCAACCCGCCGGCGGTCGCCAGGATCAGCGGATTGCGCGCCAGCTCGCGCCACAGCCGCGCCTCGCCGTGCCGCGCCAGCGCCCAGACGGCGGCCACATTGCACATCGGCACCACGCAGCCGACGATCACCGCCATCATCGCCAGCCCTTCGCTGCCGCCGAGGCGCGACGCCAGCGCCAGCGCGATATATGAATTGAAGCGGAACGCGGTCTGCAGGCCCGAGGCGAAATCGACCGGGTCGGGCCGCAGCACCCATTTGACCGCGTAGCCGGCGGCCATGCCGAACACCGTGGTCAGCACCGCCAGCCCGAGCATCGCCGAGGTGGTCGAGAAATCGAATACCGCGCTGTTGGTCGCCTGCAGCAGCAGCGCGGGGAACAGCACGAAGTAGACCAGGCGTTCGACGCCGGACCAGAAACCGCGATCGAACGAGGTATAGCGCACCAGCAGCCAGCCGATCAGGATCAGGCTGAAATCGGGCACCATCAGCAGGGCAGGCGACATCGGCGTCTTGTTGTTGTCGGGGACGCGGGGGCGCGTCGGAGGATGTCAGGAAGATGGCAGGAACGATGGCCGAAGCCCGCGCGGACGGCGTTCCAGCAGCGCGCCGAGGCGGCCCGGAGTGCGCCCTAGGGCAGATACGGATTGGTATTGTTTCAGAAAACCCGGAAGATGGCACGCTCCGGCATCTCCGTCGATCTCATTCCGCTTCCCATTCCGTCCTCGATGTACCGCCCCGCCATGCCTGCCCCCCGCCCCCCTTCCGCCCGCGCTCCGCTGGACCGGACCGCACGGACCGCACGCCGCCTGCGTCAGTGGCTGGCGATCTGCTGCGTGGCCGTGGCGGGCGCGCTGCCGGCGGCGGCGAGCGCGATCGAGATCGAGGGCGTGCGGCTGGACGAGGCGACCCGCCTCGGCGGCAAGGAACTGCAGCTCAACGGCGCCGGCCTGCGTTCGGTGTTCATCGTCAAGGGCTATGTGGCCGCGCTGTATCTGCCGGAGAAGGTGCGCAACGCCGCCGTGGTGCTGGGCGCCAAGGGTCCGAAGCGGCTGCAGATCCGGCCGCTGCGCGAGGTGGAATCGAGCACCTTCGTCAAGGCGCTGAACGAAGGCATGCGCGAGAACCACAACGAGGCGCAGCTGGAGAAGTTCGCCGATCGCCTGCACCAGCTGGAGCAGGCGATGAACCAGGTCGGCACCGCGCGCAAGGGCGACGTGATCGACTTCGACTACACGCCGGACAGCGGCACGGTGATCGCCGTCAATGGTACGCCGCGCGGCAAACCGATCCCCGGCGAGGATTTCTACCAGGCCGTGCTGCGTATCTTCCTGGGCGAACGCCCGGTCGATCGCGATCTGAAGCGTGGCCTGCTCGGCGGCTGACCGGCCGCCGATGCATCGCGCCGGCGTGGCGGGCCCTACCGGGTCCCTGGCCGGCATTTTCAGTTCTGGACGGACACTCTCCGTCCGGCTTCACGACGGGAGACACGATCTCATGCAAAGCAAACACATTGCCCTGGCCCTGGGTCTGGCCGCCTGCGCCTCGCTGGCACAGGCACAGAGCAACTATCCGAGCAAGCCGATCAAGCTGATCATTCCGTTCGCCCCGGGCGGCACCACCGACATCGTCGGCCGCGGCGCGGCCGACCAGATGAGCAAGATCCTGGGCCAGCCGGTGGTGGTCGAGAACCGCGCCGGTGGCGGCGGCTCGATCGGCGCCGACGCGATCGCCAAGGCGGCGCCGGACGGCTACACGATCGGCATCTCGACGGTGTCGACGATGGCGGTCAACCCCGCCTGCAATCCGAAGCTGTCGTACGACCCGATCAAGGACTTCAAGCCCATCACGAACCTGGCCAACGTCGCCAACGTGATCGCGGTCAACCCGAACTTCCCGGCCAAGGACTACAAGGAATTCCTGGCCGCGCTGAAGGCCAACCCGGGCAAGTACTCGTACGCGTCGTCGGGCACCTGCGGCTTCGGCCATATGCTGGGCGAGCAGTTCAAGGTCTCGACCAAGACCTTCATGGTCCATATCCCCTACCGCGGCGCGGGCCCGGCGCTGAACGACGTGCTGGCCGGCCAGGTGCCGATCATGGTCGACAACCTGCCCTCATCGATGCCGCACATCAAGGCCGGCAAGCTGCGCCCGATCGTGGTGGCCGCCGAGAAGCGCCTGGACTCGCTGCCCAACGTGCCGACCTTCGGCGAAATGGGCCTGAAGGAGCCGAACGATCCGGCCTGGTACGGCCTGGTGGCGCCGGCCGGCACGCCCGACGACATCATCAAGAAGCTGAACGAGGCCGCCGTCAAGGCGCTGCAGGACAAGGGCTTCCGCGAACGCCTGATCGCCGCCGGCGCCGAGCCGTCGGGCAACTCGCCGGCGCAGCACGCCGCCGAGATCAAGAAGGAGTTCGACAAGATGCGCAACCTGGTCAAGGTGCAGAACATCAAGCTCGAGCAGTGATGGGCCAATAGGTCGCCCTTGGCAGTACGCCCCTCTCCCGCTTGCGGGAGAGGGAGTTCTCCCCGAAGCCTCGGCAAAGGCAGCCGCGCACTCGTCGCGGTTTTTTTTCGCCCCTCGCGCCCGACGCACTAGAATCCGGTATCCGGATCGACCGTTGTCCCGCCCATGCAGCTCCATCCGAATCCGTCGACGGATTCTCCTCCGGCCTCGCTCCAGCCCGATCGCGACGCCAGGCTCGCCGCCCGCTTCGATGCCATCCTGGCCGCGCCATTCGGCCGCATCGGCGTGCGTGCCGATGCGCAGTGCATCCACGCGATCCACTTCCTGCCCGAGCGTTTCGCGCTGCGCGGCGCCGACCTGCCGCCGATCCGGCAGCTGGCGGCGCAGCTGGAGGCCTACTACGCCGATCCCGACGCGCCGCTCGACGTGCCGCTGGCGGGCACCGGCACCGAGTTCCAGCGCCGCGTCTGGCAGGCGATCCGCGCGGTGCGGTGCGGCCGCACCGCGACCTATGGCGAACTGGCGGCCAATGTCGGCGGCACCGCGCGCGCGGTGGGCCAGGCCTGCGGCGACAACCCGTTCCCGCTGGTGGTGCCCTGCCATCGCGTGGTCGGCGCCAAGGGCCTGGGCGGCTTCGCGCATCACGGCGAGGACGGCTTCCATCTCGAAGTCAAACGCTGGCTGCTGCGCCACGAGCGGGTGATGCTGCTGTGAACGCGGCGCACGACAGCAGGGCGGCGCTGGCGGACCAGCCTGCGCCGCTTGACGACCGCGCCGACGATGGCGATGCGCAGCGCGAAGCGGACATCGCCGCGGACCTGACGCTGGTCGACCGCTTCTGCGACGCGCTGTGGCTCGAAGACGGACTCGCGCGCAACACCATCGACGCCTACCGTCGCGATCTCGCGCTGCTGGCGCGCTGGCTGCGCGGCGAGCGCGGCGTGGCGCTGCTGGCGGCCGACGACGGCGCGCTGTCCGGCTACTTCGCCGCGCGCCATCCGGACACGCGGGAGTCGTCGGCGAACCGGCGGCTCGCGGTATTCCGGCGCTTCTACCGCTGGGCGCTGCGCGAGCATCTGGTCCAGGCCGACCCCTGCCTGCTGCTGCGCGCCGCCAAGCAGCCCCCGCGCTTTCCGAAGACGCTGAGCGAGGCCCAGGTCGAGGCGCTGCTGCAGGCGCCGGACATCGACACGCCGCTCGGCCTGCGCGACCGCACGATGCTGGAGCTGATGTACGCCAGCGGCCTGCGCGTATCCGAGCTGACGCAGATGAAGACGGTCGAAATCGGCCTGAACGAGGGCGTGGCGCGTGTGGTCAGCGGCAAGGGCAACAAGGAACGGCTGGTGCCGTTCGGCGCCGAGGCCGGCGTCTGGCTGCGCCGCTATCTGGCCAGTGCCCGTCCCGCGCTGCTGGGCCAACGCGGCAGCGACGCGCTGTTCGTGACCCAGCGCGGCGAGGCGATGACGCGCCAGGCCTTCTGGTACCTGATCAAGCGCTATGCGCGCCAGGCCGAGATCCACGCCCCGCTGTCGCCGCATACGCTGCGCCATGCGTTTGCGACGCATCTGCTGAACCACGGCGCCGACCTGCGCGTGGTGCAGCTGCTGCTTGGCCATGCCGATATCTCGACCACGCAGATCTACACGCACGTCGCGCGCGAACGGCTGCGTGTCCTGCATCAGCAGCATCATCCGCGCGGCTGACCGCGCGAGCAAACTCCATGGCAAAGACCAGACATATCTCCGAAACGCCGGCCACGCAGATGCTGCGCCAGCATGGCATCGCCTTCGGCGAGCACCCGTATGACTATGTCGAGCACGGCGGCACCGAGGAATCGGCGAAGCAGCTCGGCGTCGACGAGCATCACGTGGTCAAGACGCTGGTGATGGAAGACGACAAGGCACAGCCGCTGATCGTGCTGATGCATGGCGACCGCACCGTGTCGACCAAGAACCTGGCGCGGCAGATCGGCTGCAAGAGCGTGCAGCCGTGCAAGCCCGAGGTCGCGCAGCGCCACAGTGGCTACCTGGTCGGCGGCACCTCGCCGTTCGGCACGCGCAAGCGCATGCCGGTCTATGTCGAGGAGGGTGTGCTGGCGCTCGAGCGCATCTATATCAATGGCGGCCGGCGCGGCTATCTGGTCAGCATCGAGCCGGCCGTGCTGACCGCGCTGCTGGGCGCCAGGCCGGTGCAATGCGGGCTGGCGGAGGGCTGAACAGCGCGGTGCCCTCTTCTGTGCCCTCTTCTGTGCCCTGGCCTGTGCGCTGGTTCATGCCCGGGTAATCACGGTCGTGAGCGTCACGCCGGCGCGCTACAATCGCGCCAGTTTTTTGCGACCGTTCCGGTTCTCCCCGCCTTTCCGCTGCTTTTCCGAACCCCGCCCATGGCCAATCTCGCCAATCTCGTCTTTGCCCTGCTCGCCTATCTGATCGGTTCGATCTCCTTCGCTGTCGTGGTCAGCAAGACGATGGGACTGCCCGATCCGCATTCCTACGGCTCGGGCAATCCGGGCGCGACCAACGTGCTGCGCACCGGCAACAAGAAGGCGGCGCTGCTGACGCTGCTGGGCGACGGGCTCAAGGGCTGGCTGGCGGTCTGGCTGGCGCAGCGCCTCGGTCCCGACTACGGCGTCGACCAGACCGGCATCGCGCTGGTCGCGGTGGCGGTGTTCCTCGGCCACCTGTTCCCGGTGTTCCACCGCTTCGCGGGCGGCAAGGGCGTGGCGACCGCGGCCGGCATCCTGTTCGCGATCCACCCTTGGCTGGGCCTGGGCACGCTGGCGACCTGGCTGATCATCGCCTTCTTCTTCCGCTACTCGTCGCTGGCCGCGCTGGTGTCGGCGATCTTCGCGCCCTTCTTCTACGTGCTGATGTTCGGGATCGACGTGATGGCAGCGGCGATCGTCGCCATCAGCGCGCTGCTGATCCTGCGCCATCGCCAGAACATCGCCAAGCTGCTGTCGGGGCAGGAGAGCCGCATCGGCGAAAAGAAAAAGCCGCAGCAGTAAGCTGCGGCTTCGCGGCCGGCAGGCGCTTGACGTCCCTGCTTGACGTCCCTGTCTTACGCCGCCTTGGCCAGCTGCGCGAACGGGAACACCATCTCGACGCGCAGGCCGCCCTCGGGCCGGTTGCCCAGCGTCAGCCGGCCGCCGGACTGGCGCACCAGCCGGTCGACGATCGCCAGCCCCAGACCCGAATGCGCATTGCCGCCGCGGGCCGGGTCCAGCCGCACGAACGGCAGCGTGACCTTGTCGAAGGCGTCCTCCGGAATGCCGCTGCCCGCGTCCTCGACCACCAGCTGCCAGCCGTCCGCCACGCGCGCGGTGCGGATGCTGACCGGCGGCGCGCCGTAGTGGTAGGCATTGTCGACCAGGTTGCCGACGATCCGATCGAGCTGCGTGGCGATCATGCGGAAGCCCTCGCCGGCCTCCAGAGACAGGTCGACCGGCCGCTCCTGCTCGGCGAGCGAGGCCGCCAGTTCCGCCATGCGGCGATCGACCGGCACCGGGCGCGCCGTCGGCTCGGCGCTCTGCGCAAAGGCGAGGAACTGCTCGACGATCGCCGACATCGACTCCACGTCGCGCGTCACGCCCGCCGCCGCCTTTGGATCGGCCAGCATCTCGGCGCGCAGCCGCAGCCGCGCCAGCGGCGTCTTCAGGTCGTGCGCGATGCCGGCCAGCATCGTGTTGCGCTCCTGATCGATACGCGCCAGGTCCGCCACCATCTTGTTGAAGCGCTCGATCAGCTGGCGCAGCTCCAGCGGGCCGCGCTCGCGCAGCGGCGTCACCGGCTGCTGGCGCGACAGCTGCCCGGCGGCATTGGCCATCTCGCGCACCGGCCGCTGGATCTGCCAGGCGACCAGCAGCGCGAACACGATCGCCACGCTTACCACCAGCATCGCGCCGGGGATCAAGCGGTTGTCCAGCGGCGGGTTATGGACCCACAGGATCGGCATCGCGATCCAGTCCTGGCGCGTCGGCAGCTTGATCCAGATGCGCGGCGTGTCCTCGTCCTCGATACGCACCTGGGTGCCGGGCGGCAGCCGGCCGGAGAAACGTTCGACCAGCCGGCGCGAGCGGTCGGTCGGCGCGCGCGCATGTTCCTCGGCACTCGCCTCGCCGGCGACCTCGACCAGGCTCGGCAGCTTCGCCGGCGGCCTGGCGTCGAGCGCGCGCTGGATGCTGTCGAGCTGGAACAGCATCTGCTCGACCGAATATTCCATCCGCTGCTCGCGCCGATCCATTCGCAGGATCGCCAGCCACGAGAAATGGCTGATCACCAGCACCGCTGCGATCAGCAGCGCCATGCGGCCGAACAGCGTGTCGATGCGCAGCTTCATGAGGCGGCCTGGTCCGCGTGATCGGCCTCGTCGGGCACGAAGGTGTAGCCCCGCCCGCGCACCGTCTGGATATAGCGCGGCCGCTGCGCGTCCTCGTCGAGCAGCCGGCGCAGGCGCCAGATCTGCACGTCGATACCGCGGTCGCTGACGCCGCTGGCCGCGCCGTACATCAGTTCGACGATGCGCTCGCGCGACAGCACCTCGAGCGGATGCATCAGCAGCAGCTTCAGCAGCGCGAATTCGGTGTCGCTGATCGGCAGCGTCTGGCCGGACCGCACCAGCGTGCGCTGGCGGAAGTCGACCTTGAACGGGCCGAAGCTGACGCTGTCGCGGTCTTCGGGAGCCGCCGCCGGACGCGCCAGCTTGCGGCGCAGCACCGCGTTGATCCGGGCCAGCAGCTCGCGCGGCGAGAACGGCTTGCCGAGGTAATCGTCGGCGCCGATCTCGAGGCCGACGATGCGGTCGATCTCGTCGCTGCGCGCGGTCAGCAGGATCACCGGGATATCGTCGTTGCGCGCGCGCAGCTTGCGCAGCGCGGTCAGGCCGTCGACCTTTGGCATCATCAGATCGAGCACGATCAGCGCCGGACGCTCGCGCTCGAGGCGGGCCTGCAGGCCGTCGCCGTCGTGCAGCACGGAAACGGCGAAGCCTTGCTGGGTCAGGTATTCGCGCAGCAGGTCGCGCAAGTCGGGATCGTCGTCGACGACCAGGATCTGGGTGGGCTGATTGGATCGCATAGCCGGATGATAAACAGGCACGCCGGCCGGGCCGCCGCAATGTTGTTTCGGCAAGTTACACCGGGGGCGCTGGTAATTATCTGTAATAAAGCCCTTCCGTGCCGACATAGGTCTGCCCCGCCTCACGCCGTATCCTTGCCACGTCGCCGCAGGTGGGGCCCGCTCCGCATCCGGAGCCGGCCCTGACCGTTGCGGCATACTTCTGCGTCTTTCCATCGATCAGAAGGGCCGCGCACCGAGCGTGCGCAGGACCCCGCTTCAGGACCGCTTCAGGACCCAGTGCATGGCCAATCCCGACTCCAATCCGCCCGCCAAACCCACGACCCACGGCGAGGATCATCCGATCGATGCCTCCACCGAGGCGCCCGCCGGCCGGCCCGCTGAAGGTTCCGGCTCCGGCCCGCATCGCGGCCGCGACCCCGTCCGGCCTGCCCCCGGCTCGCCCCGGCGCGGCCGGCGCGGCGCCTGGATCGCCGGCCTGCTGGTGCTGCTGCTGGCCGGCGGCGGCTGGTACTGGTACAGCCAGCGCGGCGCGTCCGATGCCGGCCAAGCGGGCCAGCCAGGCCCCGGCGGCCGCATCCCCGGCGGACCGGGCGGCCCAGGGGGTCCCGGCCGCGGCATGAGCGGCCCGGCCGCGCCGGTGGTGGTCAGCCCGGTCGTGCAGCGCGATATGGACGTGGTGCTCAATGGCCTGGGCAACGTGACCCCGGTCGCCAACGTCACGGTGCGCGCGCAGGTCTCCGGCCCGCTGCTGCGCGTGCTGTTCAAGGAGGGCCAGATGGTCAAGGCCGGCGACCTGCTGGCCGAGATCGATCCGCGTCCGTTCCAGGCCGCGCTCGACCAGGCGCTGGGCCAGCTGGCGCGCGACCAGGCGCTGCTGCAGAACGCGCGCATCGACCAGCAGCGCTATCGCACGCTGCTGGCGCAGGATTCGATCGCCAAGCAGCAGGTCGACACGCAGGACGCGCTGGTGCGCCAGTACGAGGGCGTGGTCAAGACCGACCAGGCCAATGTCGACAACGCGCGCCTGCAGCTGGGCTACACCCGCATCAAGGCGCCGACCTCGGGCCGCATCGGCCTGCGCCAGGTCGACCCGGGCAATATCGTCAGCACCTCGGATGCCAACGGCATCGCGCTGATCACGCAGATCCAGCCGATCGCCGTGCTGTTCTCGATCCCGGAGGACAACCTGCCCAGCGTGCTCAGGCAACTGAACGCCGGCCAGACGCTGCCGGTACAGGCCTGGGACCGCCAGGCGCGCAACAAGCTGGCCGACGGCACGCTGCTGACCACCGACAACCAGATCGATACCACCACCGGCACGGTGCGGCTCAAGGCGGTGTTCCGCAACGACGACGGCATGCTGTTCCCGAACCAGTTCGTCAATGTGCGGATGCGGGTCGATACGCTGCCCGGCGCCACCGTGGTGCCGGTCGCGGCGATCCAGCGCGGCCAGCAGGGCACCTTCGTCTACGTGGTCGACCAGCAGAACAAGGTCAAGGTGCAGACCGTCGCGCTGGGACCGAGCGACGGCGAGCAGACCGCCGTGCTGCGCGGCGTGCAGGCCGGCCAGCGCGTGGTGGTCGACGGCGCAGACCGGCTGCGCGAAGGCATGACGGTGCAGACCGTCGATCCGGCGGCGCGCGCCGCGGCGGTGGCGCCGGCCAGCGAGCCGCGCGCGCGTGGCCGCCGACTTCGTGCCGGCGGCGCCTCGGGCCCGGAGGCCGCCGGACCGCGCGGTCCGCGTCCGCAGGACGGCGCCAGCGCGCCGGCCGCCGGCGCCGCGCCATCCGCGAGCCCGTCCGCGGCCTCGGCCTCCGCCGCCGCGCCGGCACCGCGCCAATGAGCCCGCGCCGTAGCCGTACCGAGGACGCTGCATGAACCCGTCACGCCTATTCATCGAGCGGCCGGTCGCCACCGCGCTGCTGATGCTCGCGATCCTGCTGTCCGGGCTGGTCGCCTACCGGATGCTGCCGTTGTCGGCGCTGCCCGAGGTCGACTACCCGACCATCCAGGTCACCACGCTGTATCCGGGCGCCAGCCCCGACGTGATGACCTCGGCGGTGACCGCACCGCTGGAGCGCCAGTTTGGCCAGATGCCCGGGCTCAAGCAGATGTCGTCGTCCTCGTCCGGCGGCGCGTCGGTGATCACGCTGCAGTTCGATCTGACGCTGCCGCTCGACGTCGCCGAGCAGGAGGTGCAGGCCGCCATCAACGCCGGCAGCAACCTGCTGCCGGGCGACCTGCCGATGCCGCCGGTCTACAGCAAGGTCAACCCCGCCGACGCGCCGATCCTGACGCTGGCGATGACCTCGGACACGCTGCCGCTGCCCAAGCTGCAGGACCTGGTCGATACGCGCGTGGCGCAGAAGATCTCGCAGATCCAGGGCGTGGGTCTGGTCACCATCAGCGGCGGCCAGCGCCCCGCCGTGCGCATCCAGGCCAATCCGGCCGCGCTGGCCGCGCTCGGCATGTCGATCGACGACCTGCGCACCGCGATCGGCGCGGCCAACGTCAACGGCGCCAAAGGCAGCTTCGACGGCCCGGCGCGCGCCTCGACCATCGACGCCAACGACCAGCTGCGCTCGGCCGACGAATACCGCCAGATCATCATCGGCTACCAGAACGGCGCGCCGATCCGCATCACCGACGTGGCCACCATCGTCGACGGCCCGGAAAACTCGCGGCTGGCCGCGTGGGCCAACGGCAAGCCGGCCATCGTCGTCAACATCCAGCGCCAGCCCGGCGCCAACGTGATCGCCGTGGTCGACCGCATCAAGACGATGCTGCCGCAGCTGCAGGCCTCGCTGCCGGCCTCGGTCAAGGCCGAGGTGCTGACCGACCGCACCACCACGATCCGCGCCTCGGTGCACGACGTCGAGATCGAACTGCTGCTGGCGATCGCGCTGGTGGTGATGGTGATCTTCCTGTTCCTGCGCAACGTGCCGGCGACGGTGATTCCCGGCGTGGCGGTGCCGCTGTCGCTGGTCGGCACGTTCGGCGTGATGTACCTGGCCGGCTTCTCGATCAACAACCTGACGCTGATGGCGCTGACCATCGCGACCGGCTTCGTCGTCGACGACGCCATCGTGATGATCGAAAACATCATGCGCTACATCGAGAAGGGCGAATCGCCGATGGCGGCCGCGCTCAAGGGCTCGAAGCAGATCGGCTTCACCATCATCTCGCTGACGTTCTCGCTGGTGGCGGTGCTGATCCCGCTGCTGTTCATGGGCGATGTGGTCGGCCGGCTGTTCCGCGAGTTCGCGGTCACGCTGGCGGTGTCGATCCTGATCTCGGCGGTGGTCTCGCTGACGCTGACGCCGATGATGTGCGCCCGGATGCTGCGCCACGTGCCCGAGGACCAGCTGCCGCGCTTTCACCGCGCCACCGGCGCCTTCTTCGACCGCGTGATCGAGCGCTACGGCCGCGCCCTGCACTGGGTGCTGGGCCGGCAGCGCGCGACGCTGCTGGTCGCGATCGGCACGCTGGCGCTGACCGTGGTGCTGTACCTGGCGATTCCGAAGGGCTTCTTCCCGGTGCAGGACACCGGCGTGATCCAGGGCGTCACCGAAGCCTCGCAGAGCATCTCGTTCCAGGCGATGTCGCAGAAGCAGCGCGCGGTGTCGGAAGTCGTGCTGAAGGATCCGGCGGTGCAGAGCGTGTCCGCCTTCATCGGCGTCGACGGCACCAACACCACGATGAACGCCGGCCGCATGCTGATCAACCTGAAGCCCAAGGGCGAGCGCGACGACATCGCGACGGTCGCCGAGCGGCTGCAGGCCGCGGTGGAAGAGATGGGCGGCGTCTCGCTGTACATGCAGCCGGTGCAGGACCTGACCATCGAGGACCGGGTCTCGCGCACGCAATACCAGTTCACGGTCGAAGACCCCGACCCGCAGACGCTGGCGACCTGGGTGCCGAAGCTGGTCGAGCGGCTGAAGGAGGAACCCGAATTCCGCGACGTCGCCACCGACCAGCAGAACAACGGCCTGCGCGTCTACGTCGACATCGACCGCGACGCGGCGGCCCGCTTCGGCATCACCACCGCGGTGATCGACAGCGCGCTGTACAGCGCCTACGGCCAGCGGCTGGTGTCGACGATCTTCACGCAGTCGAGCCAGTACCGCGTGGTGCTGGAGGCCATGCCGGAATTCCGCGACAACCCGCAGGCGGTGGCCGAGCTGCGGCTGCCCTCCTCGTCCGGCGGACAGGTGCCGCTGGGCGCCTTCGCCCGCATCAGCGAGCGCACCGGGCCGCTGGTGATCAACCACCAGGGCCAGTTCCCGGCTGCGACGATCTCGTTCAACCTGGCGCAGGGCGCGTCGCTGGGCCACGCCGTCGACAAGATCAAGCAGGTCGAGCAGGAGATCGGCCTGCCGATCTCGATGCAGACCACGTTCCAGGGCGCGGCGCTGGCGTTCAGCGCGTCGCTGTCGAACACGCTGTGGCTGATTTTGGCCGCGGTGGTCACGATGTACATCGTGCTCGGCGTGCTGTACGAGAGCACGATCCATCCGGTGACGATCCTGTCGACGCTGCCGTCGGCCGGCGTCGGCGCGCTGCTGGCGCTGCTGCTGGCCGGCCATGACCTGGGCATCATCGCGATCATCGGCATCATCCTGCTGATCGGCATCGTCAAGAAGAACGCGATCATGATGATCGACTTCGCGCTCGAGGCCGAGCGCGAACGCGGCATGGCGCCGCGCGACGCGATCTTCGAGGCCTGCCTGCTGCGCTTCCGGCCGATCCTGATGACGACGATGGCGGCGCTGCTGGCCGCGCTGCCGATGATGCTGGGCACCGGCATCGGTTCGGAGCTGCGCCGGCCGCTGGGCATCACGATGGTCGGCGGGCTGCTGGTCAGCCAGGTGCTGACGCTGTTCACCACGCCGGTGATCTACCTGGCGTTCGACCGGGTCGCCGGCCGGCTCAAGGGCTGGCGGCGCCGCCGCTTCGGCGATCCGGACGCCGATCGGGACGCGGACTTCGGCCCCGGCGGCACGCCGGGTACCGAGCCGCCGAGGGCGCCATGAACCTGTCGGCCATCTTCATCCACCGGCCGGTCGCGACCGCGCTGCTGACGCTGGGCATCCTGCTGGCGGGGCTGGCCGCGCTGCGGATGCTGCCGGTGTCGCCGCTGCCGCAGGTCGACTATCCGACCATCTCGGTGTCGGCGTCGCTCCCGGGCGCGAGCCCGGAGACCATGGCCGCCACCGTGGCGACGCCGCTGGAGCGCGCGCTCGGCTCGATCGCCGGCGTCAACGAGATCACCTCGAGCAGCTCGCTGGGCTCCACGCGGATCGTGCTGCAGTTCGACCTGTCGCGCGACATCGACGGCGCCGCGCGCGACGTGCAGGCGGCGATCAACGCCTCGCGCGCGACGCTGCCGAGCAGCCTGCCGGGCAATCCGACCTACCGCAAGGTCAATCCGTCGGACGCGCCGATCATGATCATCGCGCTGACCTCGCCGACGATGACGCGCGGCCAGCTGTACGACGCCGCCTCGACCATCCTCGCGCAGAAGCTGTCGCAGATCGAGGGCGTCGGCCAGGTGACGATCGGCGGCGCCTCGCTGCCGGCGGTGCGGGTGTCGCTCAATCCCACCGCGCTGAACAAGTACGGCATCGCGCTGTCCGACGTGCGCAACGCGATCAGCGCGACCAATGCGAACCGGACGCTGGGCGTGGTCGAGAACGACAGCAAGGCCTGGCAGATCTATGCCAACGACCAGGCGATGAAGGCGGAAGACTACATGCCGCTGATCATCCGCTATGCGACGCCGGGCAGCTATTCGACCACCACCGCCGGCGCGCTGATCGCCAGCACGTCGAGCGCGACCTCGGGCGGCACGGTGCGCACCACCACCGTCAACGGCGTGACCACGACCACGGTGACCGCGGGCGGCACGACGACCACCACGGTCAACAACGCGGCCGGCAGCAATGCGGCAACCAGAGGCCCCAATTCCTTCGCGGTGCCGGTGCGGCTGTCCGATGTCGCCACCGTGACCGATTCGGTGCAGGACGTGCGCAACGCCGGCTCGGCCAACGGCGAGCCCTCGGTGCTGCTGGTGCTGAACCGCTCGCCCGGCGCCAACATCATCGAGACCGTCGATCGCGTCAACGAGATGCTGCCGACGCTGCGCCAGATGATCCCGGCCGCGATCTCGATGGACGTGATGATGGACCGCACGCCGACCATCCGCGCGTCGCTGCGCGAGGTCGAGCACACGCTGATCATCTCGGTCGCGCTGGTGATCATGGTGGTGTTCCTGTTCCTGCGCAACGTGCGCGCCACGCTGATCCCCAGCGTCGCGGTGCCGGTGTCGCTGATCGGCACCTTCACCGTGATGTACCTGGCCGGCTTCTCGCTGAACAACCTGTCGCTGATGGCGCTGACGATCGCCACCGGCTTCGTCGTCGACGATGCGATCGTCGTGCTGGAGAACATCTCGCGCCATCTGGAGGCCGGCATGCGGCCGGTGCAGGCGGCGCTGCGCGGCGCGCGCGAGGTGGGCTTTACCGTGATCTCGATGAGCCTGTCGCTGATCGCGGTGTTCATTCCGCTGCTGCTGATGGGCGGCATCATCGGCCGGCTGTTCCAGGAGTTCGCGATCACGCTGTCGGTGGCGATCCTGGTGTCGCTGGTGGTCTCGCTGACGACCACGCCGATGATGTGCGCGCGGCTGCTGCGCGAGCCGCGGCACCAGCGCCCGCCCGGCCGCTGGTATCGCGCCAGCGAGCGCGTGTTCGGCTGGATCAACGCGCGCTATGCGCGCTCGCTGTCGGTCGCGCTGCGGCACAGCCGGCTGGTCTGGCTGATCCTGCTGGTGACGATCGGCCTGAACGTCTGGCTCTACGTGATCGTGCCGAAGGGCTTTTTCCCGCAGCAGGACACCGGCCGGCTGATCGGCTTCATCCGCGCGGACCAGGCCACCTCGTTCCAGGCGATGCGCCAGAAGCTCGACAGCTTCATCCGCATCGTGCAGTCCGACCCCGCGGTGGTCAACGTGACCGGCTTTACCGGCGGCTCGCAGCGCAATACCGGGCAGATGTTCGTCACGCTCAAGCCGCTGTCGGAGCGCACCGAGACCGCCAACGAGGTGATCGCGCGGCTGCGCGGCAAGCTGGCCAAGGAGCCCGGCGCGAGCCTGTTCCTGGTGCCGGTGCAGGACATCCGCATCGGCGGCCGGCAGAGCAGTTCGCAATACCAGTTCACGCTGCGCTCGGACGACCTCGAGGTGCTGCGCGCGTGGGAGCCCAAGGTCCGCAATGCGCTGTCGAACCTGAAGGAGCTCGAGGACATCGACACCGACACCAACGACAAGGGCCTGCAGACCTCGGTGATCGTCGATCGCGATACCGCGTCGCGGCTCGGCGTCACGATGCAGCAGGTCGATTCGCTGTTGAACGACGCCTTCGGCCAGCGGCTGGTGTCGACGATCTACCATCCGCTGAACCAGTATCGCGTGGTGATGGAGCTGAGCCAGGAGTACCTGCAGGGGCCGAACGCGCTGAAGGACATCTATGTGGTCACCGGCGCCGGCAATCGGGTGCCGCTGTCCGCGTTCGCGCGCGTGGTGCCGACCAATACGCCGCTCGGGGTCAACCACCAGGGCCAGTTCGCCGCGTCGACGATCTCGTTCAACCTGGCCGAGGGCGTGTCGCTGTCGCAGGCCACCGAGCGCATCCAGCATGAAATGGCGCGGATCGGCGCGCCCGAATCGCTGCAGGCCAATTTCGCCGGCACCGCCAGCGCCTTCCAGGAGTCGCTGCGCAGCCAGCCGATCCTGATCCTGGCGGCGCTGATCACGATCTACATCGTGCTGGGCGTGCTGTACGAAAGCTATGTGCACCCGCTGACGATCCTGTCGACGCTGCCGTCGGCCGGCGTCGGCGCGCTGCTGGCACTGCTGGCCTCGGGCACCGAGTTCAGCGTGATCGCGCTGATCGGCGTGATCCTGCTGATCGGCATCGTCAAGAAGAACGCGATCATGATGATCGACTTCGCGATCGATGCCGAACGGCGCGAAGGGCTGACGCCGCGCGAGGCGATCTATCAGGCCTGCCTGCTGCGCTTCCGCCCGATCATGATGACGACGATGGCGGCGCTGCTCGGCGCGGTGCCGCTGGCGCTCGGCCGCGGCGACGGCGCGGAGCTGCGCGCGCCGCTCGGCATCTCGATCGTCGGCGGCCTGCTGGTCAGCCAGCTGCTGACCCTGTACACCACGCCGGTGGTCTACCTGACGCTGGACCGCTGGCGCCTGAAGTGGCAGGCGTGGCGCAACCGCCGGCAGGCCCACCGCAACAGCCGTGGCAACGGCGGCGGCGGCGCGCCGTCCGCGCCCACGCCTGCCGGACTCGATTCGTGACGATGACCCAGAAAGCGATGACCCGCCCCTCCTCCCTGCCCCGCTGCGTCGTGATGGCCTGCGCGCTGCTGCTTGGCGCCTGCGCGGTCGGTCCCGACTACCAGCGGCCCGAAGCGCCGGTAACGCCCGCCTTCAAGGAAGCGCCGGCCGAATGGGGCCAATGGAAGCCCGCCGAGCCGGCCGACGCGAGCCAGCGCGGCGACTGGTGGACCGTGTTCGGCGATCCGCAGCTCGACGCGCTGATGGCGCGCGTGAAGATCTCCAACCAGACCATCGCCGCCGCCGAGGCCCAGTACCGGCAAGCCACCGCGATCCTGCGCGCGGCACGCGCCGGCTACTTCCCGGTGGTCGGCGCCCAGGCCAGCGTGGACCGCTCGCGCAGCGGCAACGGCAACATCAGCAGCGGACAGACCGCGACGCTGTCGGCCAGCTGGGAGCTGGACCTGTGGGGCCGGGTGCGGCGCCAGGTCGAAAGCAGCGAAGCGAGCGCACAGGCGAGCGAGGCGGACCTTGCCTCGACGCTGCTGTCGACGCAGGCCACGCTGGCGCAGACCTATTTCCTGCTGCGCGTCGCCGATGCGCAGCAGGCGCTGCTGCAGCGGACCGTCGCCGATTACGAAAAATCGCTGCAGCTGGTGCGCAACCAGTACCAGGCCGGCATCGCGCAACGCTCGGACGTGCTGCAGTCCGAGACGCAGCTCAAGAGCGCGCAGGCACAGCTGATCGACATCCAGATCGAACGCGCGCAGTACGAGCATGCGATCGCGGTGCTGACCGGGCAGCCGCCGGCCGCGTTCTCGCTGGCACCGATCGACTTTGCCGAGACGGTGCCGCGCGTGCCGGTGGCCGTGCCGTCGCAGCTGCTGGAGCGCCGCCCCGACATCAGCGCGGCGGAGCGCCGCGTCGCCGCCGCCAACGCGCAGATCGGCGTGGCGCAGGCCGCGTATTACCCGACGCTGAGCCTGTCGGCCGCGGGCGGCTTCACGTCGAGCTCGCTCGAGCGCTGGCTGTCGCTGCCGAACCGGATCTGGTCGATCGGGCCGGAACTGGCGCTGACGCTGTTCGACGGCGGCGCGCGCAGCGCGGCCAAGGAACAGGCCATCGCGGTCTACGACCAGACCGTGGCCAACTATCGGCAGACGGTGCTGACGGCCTTCCAGGAGGTCGAAGACAACCTGGCCGCGGCGCGCCTGCTCGAGCAGGAAGCGGTGGTACAGAACGAGGCGCTGCGCTCGGCGCGCGAGGCGCTGTCGCTGGTCAACAACCGCTATCGCGCAGGCACCGCGGGCCTGCTCGACGTGCTGACGGCGCAGACCGCGGCCTATACCGCCGAGCGCACCGCGCTGTCGATCGCCGGCCGGCAGCTCAGTGCCAGCGTGGTGTTGATCAAGGCGCTGGGCGGGGGATGGCAGGGCCCCGGGACGGCGGTGGCGACGGGATCCGAGGCAGGAGCTGCGGTGTCGCGCTAGGCGCCGCGGCGGTGATCTGCCGCCGCCCTCGCCGAATCAACCGCTGCTGCGCCGCCGCGGCGCCGGCTGCGGCAGCGGCTGGTGGCTGACCCGCTCCTGCAGCCAGGCGCCCGCCTTGCCGAGCGGGCGCTGCTTGTGCCAGACCAGCTCCATCGCCACCGGCCAGTCCTGGTCGTCGAAGTCCAGCTCCGGTGAAACCAGCTGCGCGGCGGCCGGCGAGTTGGCGGCGACGTGCCACGGCACGAAGGCCCAGCCCAGTTCGCGCTTGACCAGCTCGACGATGACCCAGTGGCTCTCGACCCACCAGACCTCGGCCGCCACGCGCAGGCGCATCTTTTCTTCGCTGTCGCTGCGCACCGCCACCATCAGCTGCCGATGGCGCTTGAGCTCTTCCCAGCCGACCCGCTGCTGCGCCGCCAGCGGGTGATCGGGCGCGCAGATGATCTGCATCGGCACCCAGCCCAGCCCGCGGAAGGCCAGCGCGGGCGGCAACACCTCCTGCCGCCACATCAGGCCGAGGTCGGCGCCGCCCTCCAGCACCAGCCGGCTGACGTCCTCCATCACCGGAAACAGCAGCTCGAGCTCGACCGCGGGAAACCGGTGGGAAAACTCCTCCAGCAGCACGCCCAGCGTCTCTTCGGGATACAGCTCGTCGACGGCCAGCACCAGCCGGCTTTCGACGCCCTCGCCCAGGCTCTTGGCGACGCCGCGGAAATGCTCGCAGCGCTCCAGGATCACGCGAGCCTCGACCAGCAGGCGCTCGCCCGCCGGCGTCAGCGTGGGATAGCGTCCGCCGCGGTCGAACAGCGCATTGTCCAGATCGATCTCGAGATTGGAGACGGCGGTGCTGACCACCGACTGGGCCTTGCCGAGGCGGCGCGCCGCGGCGGAGAACGAGCCGGTCTCGGCCGCGGCGACGAAGGCTTGCAGTTGTTCGAGGGACAGGCTCATGGGAGTACTGGCGCTGGGCGCATGCGATCGGGGTCAGGGCCCCATGGTGCCACACTCCGGCGATCCATCGGAATATCCGATACTTCCCAACTTGTATCTACTTGCCCTTCCGATAGACTGAGCGCCATTGTCATCGATGGAGCGACACAATGCGCGGTACGCTGGACCGGATCCGTCACACCGTTGGCTTCGAACTGATCGGCCTGCTGATCTTCGCGCCGCTGGGCAGCTGGGTGTTCGGCTACGCCCTGTACCAGATGGGCGTGATCGCCGCGGTCGCCTCGCTGATCGCCGCGGTCTGGAACTACGTCTACAACCTGATGTTCGACAAGACCATGGTCCGGCTGACCGGCTCGGTGCGCAAGTCGCCGGCGGTGCGCGTCGGCCATGCGCTGCTGTTCGAGCTGGGCCTGCTGATCGTGTTCCTGCCGTCGGTGGCGTGGTACCTGAAGATCAGCCTGCTCGATGCGCTGCTGATGGACCTGGCGGTGGCCGGCTTCTACGTGGTCTATACCTTCGTCTACAACTGGGCCTACGACATCGTGTTTCCGGTGCCGGGCCGCTCGGTCGCCGCCGAGGCGTCTGGAAGCGAGCCGGCCTGACCGGGCCCGGCCAAAACAGGCGGCATGAACGGCGACGCCCCGGCCATCGGCCGGGGCGTCCTGCTTTGGTGCCGCCAATCCGCGCGCTGCGGTGGCGCGGTTTTCGGCGCCTTTGCGCGATCCCTGCTTCCTACTTCTTCTTGTCGTCGGTCAGCACGTTGCCGACCACACCGCCCAGCGCGGCGCCGCCCAGCGTGGCGCCCGGTCCGCCGATCAAGGTCGCGCCCGCGACCCCGCCCACGCCCGCGCCGATGGCGGTGTTGCGCTGCTTGGCGGTCATGTCGGCGCAGCCCGCGGTGGCGAGCAGCGTGGCCAGCGCGAACGACAGGGTAAGGGTACGCATCGAAAGCTCCTTGTACGGGCGAGAGGTAGTCCGATTGTGCAGGCGATCGCGCACGGCCGGCAGACGGCGACCACCTATGCCGGTGTCAGATAAATCCGACATCGGTGGGCGCACCATGCTCGTCGGCACGCATCTTCGCGACACCTTGTCATTGGTGCGCGTTAGACTTCGGGCGCCATTGCGAGCCAACCCATGCTGCCGATTTCCGCCCGCCTCTCCTGCCTGCGCCGCGCCTTCGCGGCAACGCTGCTGCTCTGTCTGACCCCGTACGCATGGGCGGCGCGGCCGCTCGTCACCGACGATGCGCGCATCGTCGACCCGCAATCGTGCCAGCTCGAATCGTGGCTGCGCTTCAATCGCGACGGGACCGAACGGTGGGCGCTGCCGGGCTGCAACTTCACCGGCAACTTCGAATGGACGTTCGGCGGTTCGGTGCAGCGATACGGCGACGGACCAGGCAACGCGATCACCGATCTGCAATTGCAGGGCAAGACGGTGCTCAAGCCGGTCGAGACCAACGGCTACGGCGTCGCGCTGACGGTCGGCATGACGGAATACCCGAAGGCGGAGCGGCGCAGGACGCCGGGCGGGCTCTACCTGAATCTGCCGCTGACGGTGTCGATGCGCGACGATCGCCTGCTGCTGCATGCGAACGTCGGCGCCACGCACGACCGCGCCGAACGGCAGACCCGCATGACCTGGGGCGTGGCCGGCGAGGCGGCGATCAGCCAGCGCTGGGCCATGATCGCCGAGAGCTTCGGCGAGAGCGGGGACCGCCCATGGATCCAGCTCGGCGCACGGGTGTGGATCGTGCCGCAACGCGTGCAGGTCGACATGACCTGGGGCACCCAGCTGAACCAGCCGCGCGAGACGCGCTTCGTGTCGGTCGGGTTGCGGCTGCTGTCGCCGAGCTGGGGGAAATAAGCCCGCAGGCACTCGTGCCGACCCGCGCTTGCGCAGTCCGGCGATTTAGTTATACTCCATAACAATTCGTCGAACGAACGTCGAACGGACGTCAAGAC
This sequence comes from Cupriavidus gilardii, assembly GCF_013347325.1. Lineage (NCBI taxonomy): Bacteria > Pseudomonadati > Pseudomonadota > Betaproteobacteria > Burkholderiales > Burkholderiaceae > Cupriavidus > Cupriavidus gilardii. Next base: position 2,456,435 of record NZ_CP054626.1, read on the forward strand.
AAGGAGCGGACCGCCCATCGCGCGCAGGTCCGCCACAGGAGACACCATGCGCATCGCCATCGCAGGCGGCGGCATCGGCGGGCTGACGCTCGCGCTGCTGTGCCATCGCCACGGCATCGACGCCGAAGTCTGGGAAGCCAGCGAATCCCTGAAGCCGCTCGGCGTCGGCATCAACCTGCTGCCCCATGCGGTCCGCGAACTCGCCGAACTCGGCCTGCAGCCGGCGCTCGCGCAGATCGCGATCGAAACGAGTTCGCTGTCCTACTACAACAAGTTCGGCCAACGGATCTGGCATGAGCCGCGCGGGCTTGCCGCCGGCTATCCCTATCCGCAGTTCTCGGTCCACCGCGGCGAGCTGCAGATGCTGCTGTATCGGACCGCGGTCGAGCGGCTGGGCGCCGATCGCGTCCATACCGGCCACGCCTTCGAGGCGGTGCACGACACCGGCGCGCGGCCCGGGTCGCCGGTGCAATTCACGCTGCGGCGGCGCGCGGACGGCGCGCAGGTGCCGGCCAGCGCCGATGTGCTGGTCGGCGCCGACGGCATCCATTCGGCGGTCCGGCGGCAGTTCTATCCCAGCGGCGACGACCCGCGTTTTTCGCGGCGGATGCTGTGGCGCGCGGTCACCGAGGCGCCGCCTTATCTGGACGGCCGCTCGATGTTCATGGCCGGCCATCAGGACCAGAAGTTCGTCGCCTATCCGATCTCCGAGCCGCTGCGCCGGCAGGGCCGCTCGCTGATCAACTGGATCGCCGAGCTGCGCGTGCCGGACGACGCGTCGGACACGCCGCCGCGCAGCGACTGGAACCGGCAGGTCGACAAGTCGGTGTTCCGCGAGGCCTTCGCCGGCTGGCGCTGGGACTGGATCGACATTCCGTCGCTGATCGACGGCGCCGCGGCGATCTACGAATTCCCGATGGTCGACAAGGATCCGCTGCCGCGCTGGACCTTCGATCGCGTCACGCTGCTCGGCGACGCCGCGCACCCGATGTACCCGATCGGCTCGAACGGCAGCGCACAGGCGATCGTCGATGCCCGCCATCTGGTCGACTGCCTGCTCGGCACGCCCGATACCGGCTACGCGCTGCGCGAATACGAGGCGGAACGGCTGCCGCGCACCGCCGGCATCGTGCTGCGCAACCGGCTCAACGGCCCCGAGCAGGTCATGCAGCTGGCCGAGTTGCGCGCGCCGCAGGGCTTCACCGATATCGAGCAGGTGATTCCACACGCCGAGCTGGAGGCGATCGCATTGCGCTACAAGCAGCTGGCCGGATTCGACCGGCAGTCCGTGCAGGGCGGCACACGCTGACCGCCCGCACCATCACAAGAAAGGGAGACAAGCCATGACACTTCGCCGCACCGCGCTCGCGCGCCTGGCCTCGGCACTGGCATTGACGCTGACCGCCGCCTCGATGTCCGGCGCCGCGCTGGCCGACGTCACCGTCGGCGTCAGCATCTCGTCGACCGGGCCCTCGGCCTCGCTCGGCATTCCGCAGAAGCAGTCGCTGGGACTGCTGCCACAGCAGATCGCCGGCGAAACGATCCGATATGTCGTGCTCGACGACGGCTCCGATCCGACCCAGGCCACCAAGGTGGCGCGCCGCTTCGTCAGCGAGGACAAGGTCGACATCATCCTCGGCTCGTCGGCGGTGGCGCCGTCGATCGCGATCGCCGAAGTCGCCGACGAGAGCAAGACCGTGCAGCTGGCGTTCTCGCCGATCGAGCTCAAGCCCGGCCGCGGCGAATGGACCTACCGGCTGGCCCAGCCGATCAAGCTGATGGCCGAAGCCGTCGCGGCAACCGCCAAGGCCAACGGCGTCAAGACCATCGGCTTCATCGGCTTTGCCGACGCCTATGGCGAGACCTGGCTGAAGGAATTCACCACGGCCGCGGCCGCCAACGGCATCCGCATCGTCGCCACCGAACGCTACGCGCGCTCGGACACCGCGGTCACCGCGCAAACGCTGAAGCTGATCTCGGCGCGCCCCGATGCGATGCTGATCGCCGGCGCCGGCACCGGGGCCGCGCTGCCCCACACGACGCTGCGCGAGCGCGGCTATCGCGGGCCGATCTACCACACGCACGGCGCGGCCACCAAGGACCTGATCCGCATCGGCGGCAAGGCGGTCGACGGCGCCATCCTGCCGGCCGGTCCGGTGATCGTGCCCGAGCAACTGGCCGCCGACAGCGCACCGAAGAAGCCGGGCCTGGACTATGTCAGCCGCTACGAGAAGCAATATGGCGCGGAAAGCCGCACGCAGTTCGGCGCGCATCCCTACGATGCGGGGCTGGTGCTGCAACGGATCGTGCCGGTCGCGCTCAAGCGCGCCAGGCCAGGCACGCCGGAATTCCGCGCGGCGTTGAAGGCGGCGCTCGAGAGCGAGCGCGAGATCGTGGTCTCGCATGGCGTGCTCAATTACACCAGCCAGGACCACTTCGGTTTCGACCAGCGCGGCCGCGTGATGCTGACCATCGACAACGGCAACTGGAAGCTGCTGAAATGACGGCCGAATCGACGTTGCCTGGCCTGCCCGGCTTGCCGACGCCGAAGCTCGAGCACGTCGCCGACTTCAGCTTCCGGCTCGATCCGGCGATCGAAGTCGGCGCCAGCGCGGTCGGGCAGCGGCGCGTGATTCCGATTCTCGATGGCGTCGTCGACGGCCCGCTGCTGCGCGGCCGCGTGCTGCCCGGCGGCGCCGACTTCCAGCTGGTGCGTCCGGACCTGGGCGACGGCGTCACGGTCGCGGAGATCGAGGCGCGCTACGTGCTGCAGACCGACGACGGCGCCCGGATCTACATCGTGAACGCGGGCCTGCGCAGCGGTTCCGCCGATGTGCTGGCGCGCCTGTCCGCCGGCGAGACGGTCGATCCCTCGCTGGTCTACTTCCGCACCGCGCCCCGCTTCGAGACGCAGGCACCGGCCTACCGCTGGCTGATGCAACACACCTTTGTCGCGACCGGCGCGCGTTTCCCGGACCGCGTGCAGATGCGATACTTCCGCGTCGCCTGAACGGATGGCGGCCTGCGCGCCGCCATCCCCTGCCCATGTCCGCTTCGTCACGCTCCTCACCCTCGTCCCCATCTTCCCGCTCCCCGCGCAAGACCCGCGATACGCTCGCGCCCGACCCCGCCACCGAAGCCGGAGGCTTCGACCCGCATCTGCCGGACGTCGACTATGGGGTGCTGGACAACCTGATCGGCTACGCGATCCGCCGTGCGCAGATCCGGCTCTACGAGGACTTCGTGCGATCGCTGGCGCCGTGGAACATCACGCCGCCACGCTTTTCTGCGCTGGTCCTGATCTCGCGCAACCCGGACCTGAAGCTGACCGACCTGGCCAGGATCATGGGCATTGCACGTTCGGGAGCCGTGCTGCTGGTCGATGCGCTGGAAGAGATGAAGCTGGTGGCGCGACGGCCGGCGGAAAACGATCGCCGCGCGTTCAGCCTGGTGTTGACGGCGGCCGGCCGCCGCACGCTGGAGGCCGCGACCGAGGCCGTTTGCGAACATGACGCGAAGATGGCGCGCGCGCTGTCGGCGCAGGAACAGCAGACGTTGAGAGCGCTGCTGGCGCAGCTCGCCTGAGCGTAGCAAATCCTTTAGCGGCCGCCATGATTTGAATAGCGTCGCCGCAGTGCGGTGGGTACGCTTCGCTGTCCTGAAGCTCCAGCCAACGTGGCCGTCCGTCGTTGGCCTTCTCCACCCCACCACCGCGCCGACATGCTCCGCATCTTTGCCCCGTCTCGCCCTGCCGCAGATCCTGCGGCACATCCTGCCGCAGCCCCTGCCGTACATCCCGCCGCTTCCCTTGAGGCCGGTCTTCCGAACCACACCGAAGTCCAACCCCAGCCGCCGCAAGACATCCGACCGGCCGGCGTCACCGTGGTGGCCGCCCATCGCGCGGAACCAGCGCCATCCGCCGATGCCGTCCGCAACCAGCCGGCGCCCCGCGTGGTCGATCTGCTCGATTCCGCCTGGCAGAAGCTGACCAACGCGGTGCATTCGCTGGCGGATACCAGCCGCAAGGACGAGATCCTGAGCACCGCGACGCGATGCGGCAAGAAGATCGCGAAGGCGCAGTCGGCCGCCGCGCGCATCGAAGCCTGGGATCTGCAGCAAGGGCACGACGTACGCATCTCCCCTCAGGAGTTGTTGCGGCTGCGTGCCGATATCAAGCAGTGTGCGCAGTCGGTCGGCGAAGCGCTGGCCGATCTCGATCAGCTGGCCACGAGCGTTCGGGATTATCCGGACAACGAAGCCCCTGGCACCAGGGCAATCGTGTTGATCGGGATCGCCGGCATCGTCAGCGCGCTGGCGATGCTGGTCGTCACGGTCGCCTGCCCTCCCCTGGGCCTCGCACTGCTCGGAGCGCTCGCTGCCGGCGGCGCCGCAGGTGGCGGTTATCTGATCCACAAGCTCTGTCAGGCCGCCTCCGCTCACGAGGGCTTCGAACGAGCGAACGGCGACGTGTCCGGCGCCCTCCGGCAATCGCTGGAGCAGGCCAGGGCCCTGGAGGCCCGGTTCAACGACGAATTGGCGCCTGCGTTGATGCGGAATGCGACCCTCCGAACCACGAAGGATCTGCAGGAATTTCTCGAGCGGCAGATGTCGCTGAATCGGTTTGCAGGCGACGTCACGCAGCAAAGGGCGGAATGGCAGCGCGATATCACCACTCAGCTGCACGCCGACCTTCCGAGGGATCAGTCGGAACTGGTGTATCCGTGCGAGATAGCCAACGAGCGCTTGATTCCGCCGGGCTTCCGTGACGGGCTGGCCGCGCTTCCCGCGGAGCAGCAGCAGAGGGAGATCGACAAGCGTCTCCCTGGGGCCATCGACATCGCGATCAACAAGATCCGCGCTGCCGCGGATGGCAACGACGACACGTTCAATGCGCTGCTATATCTGATCACGCAGCGCCCTCGCAATGCGGTGGAGAACGCGGCGATGACTGTGCTGGCCAGGGCCATCGGACTTTCCGAAGCGTTCAGCACTGCCGCGGGGCAAAAGATCAACCTCGTGCAGATTGCATGCGACGAAAGCGGAAGGGCCATCGGCGGCACGATCACCTACAAGCTGTACCAGCCGGCGCCCGAACTCGGCCTCAACGCCTTGTACATCATGCCGCTGGGGGCCGGCGAAATCATGTTGGCGCCGGAAGACGCCGGTCTTCAGGCCGTCGCGACCTTCGCGTTGGAAGGCCGGAACATCAAGGTCACGTCGCTTACGTTCAACGCAACGCTCTCCATCCTTGCAGCGTGCGCCGAAATGTTCGCGCCCGAAGTCGACCGGTTGGCGCAGTCGGGCAATCCACAGGATTTTGTGTTTGACGAGAAGCCGGCCGGCAGCAACGTTCCGGTACCCGGCGATCCGCCCGCGGGCCGCGGCTGAGCAGCGACGAGGGCACCGAACGGCAGCCCGGATCGGGTCCACGGCGATATCGGGGCAATCCTTGATTCCAACCTGGGAGGAACTGCATATGTCATTGGTACCGACGGGATCCACGCACACGGCCATGCCGCCCCCCGGATATCTGGGCGCCCTGCCGACGGAACTGAAGCTCGCGGTCATCGATGCCGATCCGGGCGCCGCGCTTGCGTTGATGGATACCACGCATGAATTCGAGATGCTGGTTTGCGACGGGCCACTGCGCCCGCTCTTCCAGTACTTCGAGCGTTCGCCGGACCGCCTGCGGTCCTTCCTGCAGGCAGGTATCCGCTCGGGAAAGACAGCCGGCCAGTTGGTGGGCCTGGCGAAGGTATTCGACCAGGTGACGAGCGCCCCAATCGATGGCATCCGCAATGCCGCGCGATATCTGGTGGAGTTGGGAATGGTGACGCCACGGATCTACAACGCCATGTGTCCTTCCTTCGTCCATCTGCTGTGCGAAAAGGACACGCTGACGTTCTCGTTTTCGCGCCGCTTTCCGTTGCTCAGCGAAGGCGAGCTGGCCGAACATCGGAACATGCTGCGGCCGTACGCCGACGAGCACGCGTTCAACCATGTTTCCGAACTCGATATCGTCCTGCTTCGCATCGCGCCCGCGCTCGGTGAACGTGGACTGCTCGGACTGGCTTTTGATCAGTTGTGCGATCGGGACTGCTTCGGCCGCTTTCTGATCCTCGATGGATTCGCCGATCGCGAAGCGGCCTACCATTGCTCAAGAGCCGACTCCGCGGCTCTTGCGCAAATGATGAAGCGGTTCTATGGCGCGATGGACCTGCGAATCATCGATTTCAACCGCAACGCGCGGGATGGCGCCCTCTACCGGACCGCCTTCGGCAGCCCGGGACGTCCTTCCGCCAGCTGTCAGTCAACAGCGTCGGCGTCATCGGCCCGCGTCCGTGTTCGTCCTGCGGCAAAGTGGGGTCACACGCGGGACGACCAGCGAATCTGGCTGTTTCAGCTGTTTCGCCAGCTCTGACGGCCAACGACAGGAAGCCGGGACCTGACAGCGTTTCCTCGCGACGATGAGCAGCCGAAGCTGGCATCGGGTCGCATCGTTGCAGACGACTACGGTACCATGCTGCCCATGCCTGCTCGCCCCCTTCTCGCCCGCAGCATGGTGCCATTGCTGGCGTTTGCGCTGGCATTCGGTCCCGCTGCCAATTCCGAAGCCGCCCCCAAGCGGTCCAAGCCAAAAGCCGCCGCCGCGAAGGCATCGCGGCAATCGCCATCGACAAAGGCAGTGCCCTCCCATGCCCGGCTGCTGTCCCTGTCACAGGATCAAACGGGCCTGCCGGCGTCGGTGCTGCTCGGCTTGCGGCAGGCGGGCGTACCGCTTTCCGCGGCCAGCTTCTACATCGTCCGGCAAGGCGCCCCGGCCGCGACCGTCAGCTGGAACGCCCAGACCCCGATGAACCCGGCTTCGACGATGAAGCTGATCACGACCTTCGCCGGCCTGCAGCTGCTGGGGCCCAGCTACCGCTGGCAGACCTCGCTCTATGCGGACCGCGAGCCGGGGGCCGACGGCGTCGTCGGCAACGTCTATCTGCGCGGTCAGGGCGACCCCAAGCTGGTGCCGGAGGAGATGGCCAAGCTGGTGGCCGAAGCGCGGCGCGCCGGCGTGACGACCATCGCCGGCGACGTGGTGCTCGATCGCAGCTACTTCGACAATGGGCTGGACAACGGCGGCACCATCGACGGCGAGACCCATCGCGCCTACAACGTGGCGCCCGACGCGCTGCTCTATTCGTTCAAGACGCTGTCGTTCACGCTGACCCCGGATGCCGCCACGCAAACGGTCGGGGTCTCCGTGATGCCGCCGCTGGCGCAGCTGCGGCTGGACAACCGGCTGGCGCTGACCAACGGCCGCTGCGGCGACTGGCGCGCCGGCGCGACGCCCACGCTGTCCCCGCAGACGGACGGTACCGTGGTGGCCTCGTTCGACGGCAGCTATTCGGCCGATTGCGGCGAGCAGGTACTGAACTTCGCCGCGCTCAGTCACGACGACTTCATCGGCGGCGGCTTTGTCGCGCAATGGCTGGCGGCCGGCGGCACCTTCGCGAAGCCACCGGCGATCCGGCGCGGCAGCGTGCCGCGGCCCGCCTTCCGGCTGACGCGCCACCATGGCCTGCCGCTGGCCGACATCGTCCGCGACATCAACAAGTATTCGAACAACGTGATGGCGCGCCAGCTGTTCCTGACCATCGGCGCGGAGATCGATCGCCGCGGCCCCGCGAACACCCGGCGTTCGGCGGCGGTGATCCGCCGCTGGCTGTCGCATCAGGGGCTGGAGATGCCGGGCCTGATGCTGGACAACGGCTCGGGCTTGTCGCGGCAGGAGCGCATCAGCGCCTACGATCTGGCCCGCCTGCTGCAACAGGCACTGGCCAGCGAGGCGGCGCCGATCTTCGTCGACTCGCTGCCGGTCCTTGGCGTCGACGGCACGTTGCGGAACCGGCTGACGCGCAGCAGCGCCGCCGGCCATGGCTATCTGAAGACGGGTACGTTGGCGGATGTGCGCGCCATCGCCGGCTATGTCGATGCAGCCGATGGCAAGCGCTACGTGGTGGTCAGCCTGATCAACCACCCGAACGCCGCGCAGGCGCAGCAGGCGCATGACGCCCTGCTCGAATGGGTCTATCGCGGCGCGCCGGTGTCGGCCGCCGCAGCCGCAGCGGCTGCAGAATAGCGGCCCGGGCGTTCAGTCCTGGAACGCCGCGGCGGCGCGCTGCAGCCGGTCCCGCACGCCAGCCCACTCATGCCCCTCGGGCAGCGGCTCGACGTACAGCCGTGCGTAGCCTTCCTTGTCGAGCCGGCGCAGCAGCCGGTAGAGTTCCCGGGCATACGATCTGGCGTCCGCCGGGGCCTGCACCCAGACACAACGGGGATCGTCCGCCGGCGCGGCGGAGACCCAGGCCACGCGCGCATCGGCCGGCAGCGTCGCGAGATCGCGCGCCAGTGCGCGCGCATCGGCCAGATACAGCGGCGTGCGGGGCGCGTAGTGCGCCTTCAGTGTGCCGGAGGCCCGCGGTGCCGCGGCATCCGGCGGCAGCGGCGCGACGCCCAGCACATCGGCCATCATCGCCGGCGTGATCGCGCCCGGCCGCAGCAGCACCGGGCCGACGCCCTGGTCCAGCCGCGACAGGTCGACGATCGTCGATTCGATGCCGACCTCGACGCCATCGCCCTCGAGCACATAGACGCTGTCGCCGAATTCCTCGCGCACATGCTGCGCGGTGGTCGGGCTGACCTGCCCGAACTTGTTGGCCGAAGGGGCGGCGATGCCGCCGCGGCCGCGCTTGAAGCGCGACAGCAGCGCCTGCGCGACCGGATGCGACGGACAGCGCAGGCCGATGCTGTCCTGGCCGCCGGCCACGTCGGCCGGGATATGCGACGCACGCTTCAGAATCAGCGTCAGCGGTCCCGGCCAGAAGGCGTCGATCAGGCGCTGCGCGGCCTCGGGCACGTCGTCGGTCCAATGGCCGATGTCGGCGCCGTCGACCACATGGACGATGATCGGATGGTTGGACGGCCGTCCCTTGGCCGCGAAGATCCGCGCCACCGCCTCGGGGTTCTCGGCATCGGCGCCGAGGCCGTAGACGGTTTCGGTCGGAAACGCGACCAGCTGCCCGGCCTCTAGCAGGCGCGCGGCCTCGTCGAGTTCGGCGGCGGTCGGCATCCGGGAAGGATGGGAAGCGGCGGCCATCGTCATCACGCTGTGCGGAAAGACTGTGCGGACATCAGGGCGCGATATGCAGCAACTGCAGCGCCGCGTCGAAGGCGCGCTGCGCGTCTTCGGCGCGCTCGCCGACGCAGTTGACGTGACCCATCTTGCGTCCGGGCCGCGCATCGCTCTTGCCGTACAGATGCAGCTTGGCACCCGGCTGTCCCACCACGGCATCCCAGGCCGGCTCGCGCTCGAGCCCGTATTCGTACCAGACGTCGCCCAGCAGGTTCAGCATCTTGCCGGCCGAATGCTGGCGCGTGCTGCCCAGCGGCAGCCGGGCCATCGCCCGCACCTGCTGCTCGAACTGACTGGTTTCGCACGCATCCATCGTGATATGGCCGGAGTTGTGCGGGCGCGGCGCCATCTCGTTGGCGACCAGGCTGCCGTCCTTGAGCACGAAGAATTCGATGCACAGCACGCCGACATAGCCCATCTCGCCGGCGATGATCGCGGCGGCGGCACGGGCACGGTCCGCGATCTCGGCCGACACCTGGCGCGACGGCATCACCGTCGAGAACAGGATGCCGTCGCGATGGACGTTCTCGGCCAGCGGCCAGGTCGCGGTCGAGCCATCGGCACCGCGCGCGGCCAGCACCGACACCTCATAGGCCAGCGGGAGCATCTGCTCGAGCACGCACGGCACATGCTGCATCGCGTTCCAGGCGGCACGCACGTCGTCGCGGGTCTTGACGCGGGCCTGGCCCTTGCCGTCGTAGCCCATGCGCGCGGTCTTCAGGATGCCCGGCAGCAGCTGCTCGGGCAGCTGGTCGATATCGGCATCGTGCTGGATCACCCAGTGCGGGGCCGGCGACACGCCGGTGCGCTCGGCGCAGGCGGCGAAGAACTTCTTCTCGCCGATGCGGTTCTGCGCGATCGACACGCAATGGCCGCGCGGCGCAACAAAGGCGCCGAGCTGCTCGAGCCGCTCCAGCGACATCGACGGCACGTTCTCGAATTCGGTGGAGACCGCCTGGCACAGCTTTGCCATCTCGGCCAGCGCCGCCTCGTCGGTATAGGCCGCGCAGATATGCCTGTCGGCAACCGCGCCGGCCGGGCTGTCCTGGTCGGGGTCGAGCACGCAGACCTTGTAGCCCATCGCCTGCGCGGCGTGGGTGAACATCCGGCCCAGCTGGCCGCCGCCGAGCATGCCGAGCCAGGCGCCGGGCAGGATCGGCGCGTTCGGGCCGCCGACGCCGAATTCGGCGCGCGACTCGGGCGTGTGCGCTTCGATCAGATGGGGATGGATATCGGTGGGCATGCTCGTCGGGATTCCAGGGGAACGGTTTGCGGCCGCCGGCGACGGCCGCGGGGGCGAATCAGCAAATCAGTGAAACAGTGAAACAGTGAAGCGAATCGGCGTAGCCGGTCACAGCGGCAACGTCATCGCGCGCGCCGCTTCGGTCTGGCGCGTGCGGAAGGCGTCCAGCGCCGCGGCCAGCGCGTCGTCGGTGGTGGCCAGCGTCGCGATCGCATGCAGCGCGGCATTGGCCGCGCCCGCCTCGCCGATCGCGAAGGTGGCGACCGGCACGCCCTTGGGCATCTGCACGATCGACAGCAGCGAATCCTCGCCGCGCAGGTATTTGGACGGCACCGGCACGCCGAACACCGGCACGATGGTCTTGGCGGCGATCATGCCCGGCAGGTGCGCGGCCCCGCCGGCGCCAGCGATGATCGCGCGCAGTCCACGCGCACGCGCGGTCTCGGCGTAGCGGAACATCTCGTCGGCCATCCGGTGCGCCGATACGACCTGCGCCTCGAACGGAACGCCGAAATCCTTCAGCATCGCCACCGCGTGCTGCATCACGTCCCAGTCCGAGCTGCTGCCCATCACGACGCCGACCAGCGGCTTGTTTGTCTGGCTCACTTCCAATCCTCGCTTGCGTGGCGTGCGCGCGGCCGCCCGGTTATTGCAGTTCCTGCCCGGTCAGCCGGGTCAGCGCCTCGCGGTACTTGGCCGCGGTCTTCTCCACCACGTCGGCCGGCAGGGCCGGCGCCGGCGCGGTCTTGGGCCACGGCTTGCCGTCGATGCGCACCGCCTCGAGCCAGTCGCGCACGAACTGCTTGTCGAACGACGGCGGGTTGGTGCCCACCTGATACGAGTCGGCCGGCCAGAAGCGCGACGAATCGGCGGTCAGCACCTCGTCCATCAGGGTCAGCGTGCCATTCTCGTCCAGGCCGAACTCGAACTTGGTGTCGGCGATGATGATGCCGCGCGTGGCGGCGTAGTCGGCCGCTTCCTTGTACAGGCGGATCGAGATGTCGCGCATCTGCGCGGCCAGTTCCTTGCCGATGCGCGCCTCGACCTCGGCGAAGCTGATGTTCTCGTCGTGCTCGCCCATCTCGGCCTTGGCCGCCGGCGTGAAGATCGGCTCGGGCAGCTTCTGCGCGTTCTGCAGGCCGGCCGGCAGCGCGATGCCGCAGACGCGGCCGGTCGCCTGGTAGTCCTTCCAGCCCGAACCGGCCAGATAGCCGCGCACCACGGCCTCGACCAGGATCGGCTTCAGACGCTTGACCACCACCGCGCGGCCGCGCACCTGCGCCACTTCGTCCGGCTGCACCACGGTCTCGGGTGCGATGCCGGTCTCGTGGTTCGGCACGATATGCGCCAGCTTCTGGAACCAGAAGTTGGCCATCTGGTTCAGCACGCGGCCCTTGCCCGGGATCGGCTCGCCGAGGATCACGTCGAACGCCGACAGGCGATCGGTCGTCACGATCAGCAGCTTGTCGTCGCCGACGGCATAGTTGTCGCGCACCTTGCCATGGCCGAGCAGCGGCAGCGAGCGGATGGAGGACTGATAGAGAGCGTCAGACATAGAAATAGGTCGGCGAGCCGGAGAGAGGGAGAAACAATGAGGGGCTTCGTGCAGTGGCGAAGCCCCATCGGTCGAATCATTGGCCACGCCATGGCGTCGGCCATGGCCCTGCCCCCGGATGCGTGCAACGCGGGAGGCCGGGCCGCGACGGCTTACTGCACCGCTTACTGCACCACCTGGGCCAGCTTGCCCGACTTGTACTGCTCGGCGATCTCCTTCAGCGCGATCGGCTTGATCTTGCCGGCCTGGCCTTCGCAGCCGAACGCGACATAGCGCGCCTTGCACACCTGCTTGGCGGCCTCGCGGGCCGGCTTCAGGTATTCGCGCGGATCGAACTTGCTCGGGTTCTCGACGAAGAAGCGGCGGATCGCGCCGGTCATGGCCAGACGGATATCGGTATCGATATTGATCTTGCGCACGCCGTACTTGATCGCTTCCTGGATTTCCTCGACCGGCACGCCGTAGGTTTCCTTCATGTCGCCGCCGAACTTGCGGATTTCCTCCAGCAGTTCCTGCGGCACCGACGACGAGCCGTGCATCACCAGGTGGGTATTGGGGATGCGGGCGTGGATTTCCTTGATGCGGCTGATCGCCAGGATGTCGCCGGTCGGCTTGCGGGTGAACTTGTACGCGCCGTGCGAGGTGCCGATGGCGATCGCCAGCGCGTCCAGCTGGGTCGCCTTGACGAAGTCGGCGGCCTGCTCGGGGTCGGTCAGCAGCATCGAGTGGTCGAGCTTGCCTTCGGCGCCGATGCCGTCTTCCTCGCCGGCCTCACCGGTTTCGAGCGAGCCCAGGCAGCCCAGTTCGCCCTCGACGGTCACGCCAACCGCGTGGGCCATCTCGACGACCTTGCGGGTCACCTCGATGTTGTAGTCGTATTCGGCCGGGGTCTTGCCGTCTTCGCGCAGCGAACCGTCCATCATCACCGACGAGAAGCCCAGGTCGATCGCACCCTGGCAGATCGCCGGCGACTGGCCGTGGTCCTGGTGCATCACGACCGGGATATGCGGATAGGCTTCGACCGCGGCCTCGATCAGGTGGCGCAGGAAGTGTTCGCCCGCGTATTTGCGCGCGCCGGCGGAAGCCTGCATGATCACCGGCGCATTCACTTCGTCGGCCGCCTGCATGATGGCCTGGACCTGCTCCAGGTTGTTGACGTTGAATGCCGGCAGACCGTAGCCGTTCTCGGCGGCGTGGTCGAGCAACTGGCGCATCGAAACGAGTGGCATGTCAGACTCCTAAGAAAAGAATGGGGTTCTCGGTATCGGGATGTTCTTCAGGCTGCCGGGCTGTCGCTCCGGTCCGCCGCTATCGTGGCAAGTTTCCGTGGACCGCGGCACCGGGCTGTGTTCCCCAGCGCACCGTGCCCGGCGCCATCGTTCGGGTCATCGTCTGCGTCATCGTCTGCGTCATCGTCTGCGTCATCGGCATCGCCTCCGGCTCGATCGCCAGCATGAGGATCCGCATCACAGGCCGACCCGGACGATCTTCAGCGTATTGGTGCCGCCCGGCTGCCCCATCGGCTCGCCGATCGTCAGCACGATGAAATCGCCGCGCTGCACCACGCCCTTGGCGAGCAGCAGCTCCTCGGCCTGTTCCAGCGCGGTATCGCGGTCGCTGCTCGATTCCAGCGGCAGCGCCACCACGTTGCGGTACAGCTGCATCTTGCGCTGCGAGGCCAGGTTCGGCGTCATCGCGTAGATCGGCACATGGATGCGGTGACGGCTCATCCACAACGCGGTCGCACCCGAATCGGTCAGCGCGGCAATGGCCTTCACTTGCAGATGATAGGCGGTGAACAGCGCGCCCATCGCAATCGACTGGTCGATCCGCGTGAAGGTCTGGTTCAGGAAATCGGTGTCGAGCTGGACCACCTCGGACTTCTCGGCCTCGACGCAGACCGCGGCCATCGCCTCGACGGTCTCGACCGGATAGCGGCCGGCGGCGGTCTCGGCCGACAGCATCACCGCGTCGGTGCCGTCGAGCACGGCGTTGGCCACGTCCGACACCTCGGCGCGGGTCGGCACCGGATTGACGATCATGCTTTCCATCATCTGCGTGGCCGTGATGGTCAGCTTGTTGGCCTCGCGCGCGAGCCGGATCATCCGTTTCTGCAGCGCCGGCACCGCGGCGTTGCCCACTTCCACGGCCAGGTCGCCGCGCGCCACCATGATGCCGTCCGAGGCGGCGAGGATTTCCTCGAGCACGCCCGGCCGGATCGCCTCGGCACGCTCGATCTTGGCGATCATCCGCGCCTTGTGGCCGAACTGCTGGCCCGCCACCGCGGCGAGCTGGCGCGCCATCTCCATGTCGGTGGCGTTCTTCGGAAAGCTGACCGCGATATAGTCGGCGCCCAGCGCCATCGCGGTCTTGATGTCTTCCATGTCCTTGGCCGTCAGCGCTGGCGCCGACAGGCCGCCGCCCTGGCGGTTGATGCCCTTGTTGTTGGACAGGTCGCCGCCGACCTTGACGGTGGTGAAGATCTCGTTGCCGATCACACGGTCGACCACCAGCACGATCAGTCCGTCATTGAGCAGCAGCAGATCGCCGGGACCGACATCGCGCGGCAGGTCGCGGTAATCGAGGCCGGCGCGCTCCTGGTTGCCGAGCTGGCAGTTGGCGTCGAGCACGAACGGGTCGCCGGCCTTCAGTGTGACCTTGCCGTGCTCGAACTTGCCGACGCGGATCTTCGGCCCCTGCAGGTCGGCCATGATCGCCACCTCGCGGCCGCAGGCCTGGGCCGCCTCGCGCACCAGGCGCGCGCGCTCGAGGTGGTCCTCGGCGGTGCCGTGCGAGAAATTGAGCCGCACCACGTCGACCCCGGCCGCAATCATGCGGGTCAGCATCTCGAGCGTGCTGGAAGCGGGGCCGATGGTGGCGACGATCTTGGTCGAACGGGTCATCTGGTTTCCTTGTCCTTGGGGTGTCGCGGCCGTCCGCCGGCGCTCGCCGCTGCGGCGGCCGGCAGACGACGGGGCCTGTGGGGTCAGCCCGCGGCGCGCTGCTCCAGGACTTCGAAGGCCGGCAGCTTCTTGCCTTCGAGGAATTCGAGGAAGGCGCCGCCGCCGGTCGAGATATAGCCGACGCGGTCGGCGATGCCGTACTTGGCGATCGCGGCCAGCGTGTCGCCGCCGCCGGCGATCGAGAAGGCCTTCGATTCGGCGATCGCCTCGGCCAGCACCTTGGTGCCGTTGCCGAACTGGTCGAATTCGAACACGCCGACCGGACCGTTCCAGACGATGGTGCCGGCCGCCTTCAGCTGCGCGGCCAGCATCGCCGCGGTGCGCGGACCGATGTCGAGGATCATGTCGTCGTCGGCCACGTCCTTGACGTCCTTGACCGTGGCCGCGGCGCTGGCGCTGAACTCCTTGGCGCAGACCACGTCGACCGGGATCGGCACCGAGGCGCCGCGCGCGGCCATGATGTCGATGATGGCCCTGGCTTCGGCGGCCAGATCCGGCTCGGCCAGCGACTTGCCGATCTTCAGTCCGGCGGCCAGCATGAAGGTGTTGGCGATGCCGCCGCCGACCACCAGGTTGTCGACCTTGTCGGCCAGCGACTTCAGGATGGTCAGCTTGGTCGAGACCTTCGAGCCTGCGACGATCGCCACCAGCGGCCGGGCCGGCTGGCCCAGCGCCTTGCCCAGCGCGTCGATCTCGGCGGCCAGCAGCGGGCCGGCGCAGGCGATCGGCGCGTATTTGGCGATGCCATGGGTGGTGGCCTCCGCGCGATGCGCGGTGCCGAAGGCGTCGTTGACGTAGATGTCGCAGAGCCTGGCCATCTTCTGCGCCAGCTCGTCGCTGTTCTTCTTCTCGCCCTTGTTGACGCGGCAGTTCTCGAGCAGCACCGCCTGGCCGGGCGCGACCTCGACCCCGTCGACCCAGTTCTGCACCAGCTTGACGTCCTTGCCCAGCAGTTCCGACAGGCGCTTGCCGATCGGCGCCAGCGAATCGGCCGGCTTGAACTCGCCCTCGGTCGGGCGGCCCAGGTGGGAGGTCACCATCACGGCGGCGCCGGCGTCCAGGCAGGCCTGGATCGCGGGCACGGAGGCGCGGATGCGGGTGTCCTCGGTGATATTGCCGGCGTCGTCCTGCGGCACGTTGAGGTCGGCGCGGATGAACACACGCTTGCCGGACAGTTTGCCTTGGGAAATCAGGTCGGATAGACGCAGGACAGAGGTCATGGCTCTTGCGGGAAAGATCGGAAAAACCGGCATTTTACCTGAAGGGGGACCCCCTTTTGCGCAATTGCAACGGGGTTGCGACGCCCGGCGCACAAAGGCAGGTGAAACCCTCATCACATCCTGCTGACGACCCCGCGGCAAAGCCGTACCATAGCTGCTCGGCCACCGCAGACGCCCCCGGCGCGCTGCCCTCGAGAAGCCGTCCAATCCAATCAAGAAGAAACAAGACGTTGGAAAGCCGACCGGGTCATCACAAGAGCCCGGCAGCGATTGACTTTGTCGTCGGAACCAGGGGAAGTCGATGAACCAAGGGAAAGTCCATGGCGCCAACCATGGGCGGCGCCAGCCTTGCATGTGCCGCCCGCCGCCTGCCGCTCCATCGGGTCGATCATGCGGAGGCGGCAATGAACGATAGCGACATCCACGACACCATCCGCGGGCTCTACGAGGGCATCGTCGATCCGCAGGCGTGGCAGCGCAGCCTGCAGAACCTGCGCCGTGCCAGCGGCAGCACCCAGATGGGCATGGTCGTGCTGGACAAGCGCAGCAACCGCATGTCGGTGGCCGAGCTGGCCAATCCGGTCGAAGGACTGGCCGAGGCCTACCAGCAGACCTTTCAGGCGCTCGACCCGGGGCGCCCGTTTACGCCGCGGATGCCGCTCGGCGGCTGGTACATCGACGCGCGCGAGCTCGGTGTCGGCACCCTCTCGCGGCACCCTTTCTACGGCGACTTCCTGCATCGCTACGGCATGGGCTCGGTGATGGCTTGCCTGGTCGATCGCCAGCCCTATTACGAGGTCTTTTTCTCGCTGCAGCGGCCACTGGACGGCCCGCTGTTCGCGCCCGAGGACGCGCGCGCGCTGGACTGGGCAATTCCTCACATCCGGCAGGCGATGGCGCTGCGCGAACGCACCAGCACGCTGACCGCGCTGCAGCGGCTGTCGATGCAGTTGCTGGACGAGCTCGCATTCGGCGTGATCGTCTTCACCGCGGACGCGCGCGTGCTGCTGCACAACGGCGAGGGCGAGGCCTGGGTGCGCCGGCTGGTGCCAAACCCCGCCGCTCCGCGCACGGGTACGGGCACAGGCGGGGGCGACGAATGGACGCTGTCGCGTCCGTTTGCCGCGATGGTGCGCGCCGCGTGCGATGCCAACGCACCGGTGCCGGCCCAGGCGGCGATCGCGCAATCGCGCCAGGGCGCTCGCGCGCAGGTCGTCGTGCTGCCGCTGCCGCCGTCGCACGCGCTCGGCCAGGCCGGGCAGCAGCCGGCCGCGCTGGTCGCGATCCACGACGCCCGCAGCAGTTCGCCGCTGCTGCCGCAGGTGCTGCGCGACCTTTACGGACTGACGCCGGCCGAGATGCGGCTGGCGACGCTGCTGACCACCGGCATCGGGCTGCCCGAGGCCTGCGAGCAGTTGCAGATCGGCCGCGAAACCAGCCGGACCCAGCTGAAGTCGGTGTTCATCAAGACCGGCACCAACAGCCAGGCCCAGCTGTCGCACCTGCTGACCCAGCTAAGCGCCACGCTGAAGGCGCCGGCGGCCGCAGCGGACCGCGTGTCCTGACGGTCAGGCCAGCAGCCGCAACGCGGTGTAGACCGCCATGCCGACCGCGATCATGCCGAGCATCTTGCGGGTGGCCAGATAGAACGCCGCGGCGGCGACGCCGGCGATCAGCTTGTAGTTTTCCAGGCCGACGGTGAAATGGCCCTGCCAGGTCATCAGGTCCGGCAGGATGATGGCCGCCAGCGCGGCGGCGGGCGCGTAGCGCAGCGCCCGCTGCAGCCGGTCCGGCAGGCTGACGTGCTCGCCCGCCATCAGGAACAGCGCGCGCGTGACGATGGTCACCACCGCCATGCCGATCAGCGCGATCCAGATCTGCCCATGGCTCATGCCCGGTCCTCCGCCGACGAAGCGGCATGGCTGGCCTGACTGCCAGCGTTGTTGTCGACGTGGCGCGTGCCGGCGGCCTTGATCCGTCGCCGCTTGCGTTCGATGCCGCGCAGCGTGGCCCGGGCCGCCATCTGGTCGCTGGCCATGCCGGCCGCGATCGCCCCGGCTACCGCCACCACCAGCCCGAGCCGGTATGGCAGCTCGAAGAAGAACAGCGCCAGCACCGCGGACACCGCGACCGCCATCAGCGTCGAGCGCGAATTGATCGTCGACACCATCACCGGAATCAGCGCCAGCGTGCCGGCCAGCGCCAGCCCCCAGCTGTCGGGGAACAGGCTCGCCAGCAGGATGCCCGCCAGCGACGACACCTGCCACATCACGAAGTTGACCAGCGCCATGCCCCAGAAATAGCCTTCCTTGCCCGGCTCGTAGCCCGGCGTCTGGTAGCGCTGCATGAAGAAGACGAAATGCAGGTCGCCGTTGAACGACCCCAGCACCGTCCGCCGCCACAGCGGCAGATAGCTGAAATGCGGCTGCAGCGCGGCGCTGAAGATCACGAAGCGCAGATTGACCACGGCCGCGGTCAGCCAGATCGTCCACAGCGGCATGCCGGCGGCGAACAGCGGCAGCACCGCCAGCTGGGCCGAGCCGGCATAGACCAGCAGGCTCATGCCGATCGCCTCGGGCACCGTCATCACCGACTTGCTCATCGCGACGCCGGTCACCAGCCCCCACGAGAACGTGGCCGGCAGCGAGGGCGCGAAACGCCGGGCGCCGGCCAGGAAGCCGGTGCGCTCGGCGGGTGGGAAGCGGGTCCACAAATGATGCAGGACGCCTTGCGTGGCACGATGCCAAAGGCGCAACCAGGCCGGGGGCCGAGGGGAAGTCATGGAGCGGATGCGGTGAGGATCCGGCCGATCGCGCGACGGCGATCCACGCGCCGCGCCGGCATCGCCGGACACCCCGCCGCGAGCGCGGCGGGTAAGGCGCCATTATAGTGCCTGGCGACCATTGGGTAAGTGGCCGCTTAAATCCCGGCAACGCCGCCAGCGCTGTGTTCGGCCGACGGTTCGACTGACGGTCCGGCGACGGCCGCCGGCAGCGCCGCGCGCATCGCCTCCGCATCCCGCGCCGGTGGCGCGCCAAACAGCCGCCGGTATTCCCGCGTGAACTGCGGCACGCTCTCGTAACCGACGGCAAAGGCCGCGCTGCTGGCCGTCAGGCCGTCGGCCAGCATCAGCCGGCGTGCTTCGATCAGCCGCAGCTGCTTCTGGAACTGCAACGGCGACAGCGACGTGACAGTGCGGAAGTGTTGGTAGAACGACGACGGGCTCATGCCGGCGGCCGCGGCCAGCCGCTCCATCGGCAATGGCTTCGTGAAGTCCTCGCGCAGCACCGCCACGGCGCGTGCCACACGGCGCGCATTGCCTTCGGGCCATCCCAGTTCGCGGATCGCCGCACCATGCCGGCCGGCCAGCAGCCAGTAATGCAGCTCACGAACGCGCTGCGCGTGCAGCACCGGAACCGCTTCCGGCCGCTCGACCAGCCGCATCAGCCGCAGCGCGGCGTCGGCGACCTCCGCATCGGTCGGCTGGTAGCGCACCGCCAGGCCGTCCGCCGGCGGCAGCGTCTGCATCTGGATTGCGAGCTCCGCGATCACGGCCGGCTCGAGGTCCAGCACCAGCGACAGATAGGGCGCTTCGCGGCTGGCCCGGGTGACCTGGCTGACGGTCGGCACGTCGGCGGTAATCAGCAGCGAATCGCCCGCCTCGAAGGTGAAGGTCTGCGTGCCGATGGTGACCTGCTTGCTGCCCTGAAGCACCAGACAGACCAGCGGCCGCGCGATCGCATGGACCAGGCCGCTGGGCGAGGTCGCCCGGATCGTGGTCAGGCCCGGCACCGGCGTCTGGGCCAGGCCGTCGGGATCGGCATAGGCGTCCGTGTAGCGGCGGACGGCATCGAGCAGCTCGGCGTTCATGCCCGCAGCATAGCGTTGCTGTGCCGCGATGGCGAACCGGCTCGGAGATTCAGGCAAGAAAGCGGGAGGAATTGACAAAGACTATCGAGCCGCGAACTCCAATAATTCGAAGCACCACCAACCGAACCACAGGAGTTCTCGCCATGACCAGCATTGCCCTCGTGACAGGCGCCAGCCGCGGGCTGGGCCGAGCCACCGCCCTCAGCATCGCCCGCAGCGGCGGGGACGTCATCGTGACCTACCAACGCCGTGCCGACGAGGCGAACGCCGTCGTCGCCGAAATCGAGGCCATGGGCCGCAAGGCCCGCGCGCTGCAGCTCGACACCGGCGACGCCGGCAGCTTCGCCGCGTTCGCGCAAGCGCTGCGCGTGGCGCTGCGCGAGACCTGGCAGCGCGACACCTTCGATCATCTGGTCAACAACGCCGGCCACGGCGACCACGCGCTGATCGCCGACACCACGGAAACGCAGTTCGACGCGCTGGTCAATGTGCACTTCAAGGGCGTCTTTTTCCTGACGCAGACGCTGCTGCCGCTGATCGGCGACGGCGGACGCATCGTCAACCTGTCCAGCGGGCTGACGCGGGTCTCGTTCCCCGGCTACGCGGCGTACGCGGCGGTCAAGGGCGCGGTGGAAGTGCTGACGCGGTATATGGCGAAGGAATTGGGCGCGCGCGGCATCGCGGTCAATACCGTGGCCCCGGGCGCGATCGAAACGGACTTCGGCGGCGGCGCCGTCCGCGACAATCCGGAGATCAACAAGCTGTTCGCGGAAATGACGGCCCTTGGCCGGGCCGGCGTGCCGGACGATATCGGCCCGATGATCGCAAGCCTGCTGTCGGAGAGCCACCGCTGGGTCAACGCCCAGCGGATCGAGGTGTCGGGCGGTCAGGGAATCTGAGGCGGCCGCCCCGGATAATGGCCTGGGCCTGCTGGCGGCGGTGCCGCCCGGCCGGTCTCAATCGATCGACGCGCCCACCGTCTTGACGACGTTCGCCCACTTCTGGCGGTCGGCCTTGACCGTGGCGCGGAACTGATCGACGGTTTCGACGCGCGGCGTGTTGCCCGCGTCGACCAGCTTCTGGCGCACCGCCGGGTTTTCCAGCGCGACGCGCACGGCCTCGTTGACCTTGCGGGCGATCTGCGGGTCCAGGCCCTTGGGACCGAAGAAGCCGAACCAGATCGTGCTGTTGTAGCTGGGCACGCCGCTCTCGGCGATGGTCGGCACATCGGGGATCACGGGCACGCGCTTGGCGGTGGTCACGCCGAGCAGCCTGACCTTGCCGGCGCGGTATTGCGGCAGCACGCTCTGCACCTGGTTGAAGATGCAGCAGACCTCGCCCTTGAGCACGGCCTGCAGCGCGTCGGGGCCGCCCTTGTACGGCACGTGGACCATGTCCAGGCCGGCGCGCGCGTTGAACTCCGCGAAGGCCAGGTGGGTGCCGGTGCCGTTGCCGGTGGACGCGTAGTTGTACTTGCCCGGGTTGGCCTTGACCTTCTCGATGAATTCCTTGACGGACTTGACGTCGAGCACCGCCGGATTGACGGTCAGCACGTTGGAGACCTCGACCAGCGGGGCGATCGGCGTGAAGTCGGCCTCGGCGTCGAACGGCAGGTTCTTGTACAACGCCGGGTTGATGCCATGGGTCGCGGCGGTGCCCAGCAGCAGCGTGTAGCCGTCCGGCCTGGCGTGGGCGACCACTTCCGAGGCGACGTTGCCGCCGGCGCCCGGCCGGTAGTCGTACAGGATCGTGGTCTTCAGCGACTTCTGCAGCGAGTCCTGCAGCGTGCGGCCGACCATGTCGACGCCCGAGCCGGCGGTGAAGCCCATCAGGATCGTGATCGGCTTGTTGTCGGGCCAGTTGCCCGGGCCCTGGGCGTGCGCGGACGGTGCCAACGACAGGCAGGCGAGGCTGCCCAGGCTGGCCAGGGTGGCGGCAAGACGGGTCACGAGGCGGCGGGTCGAAGTGCGGGTCATGGCGGCGGAAAGTCGAAAAAACCAGAACGGGAAGGTGCGGTCCCTGGCGGGCATGTGCGGCGGGGCCCGGATTCCAAAGCAAGTACGATACCAACGAATCGCCACTTTCCAAACGATTGAGTTCGCTTGAGCGTATGCCGTGACGATATAAGCGGGGCCCGACCGCTGGCCGCCCCCCACCATCGTTGGCCTGGCGCCCGCTTCCCCGCCGCTTCCTTGCCCCCGCGCCGCGTTGGCACGGGGTGTGCCGGGGCTTACAATGTCGCCTTTGCACCTTTTTGACGTTTTTGCGGGAGACGAGCATGTCGATGGCCGATCGTGACGGAAAGATCTGGATGGATGGCAAGTTGATCGATTGGCGCGACGCCAGGATCCACGTGCTGACCCATACCCTGCACTACGGCATGGGCGTATTCGAGGGCGTGCGCGCCTACAAGACGCCGGCCGGCACCGCGATCTTCCGCCTCAAGGAGCACACTCGCCGGCTGTTCAACTCCGCCAAGATCTTCCAGATGGACATCCCGTTCGACCAGGCGACCCTGGAGGCGGCGCAGCGCGAGGTGGTCAAGGCCAACCAGCTCGAGTCCTGCTATATCCGCCCGCTGGTCTGGATCGGCTCGGAAAAGCTCGGCGTCTCCGCGCGCGGCAACACCATTCACGTGGCCATCGCCGCCTGGCCCTGGGGCGCCTATCTGGGCGAGGAAGGCATGGAGCGCGGCATCCGCGTCAAGACCTCGTCCTTCACCCGCCATCACGTCAACGTGTCGCTGGTGCGCGCCAAGGCCAGCGGCTACTACATCAACTCGATCCTGGCCAACCAGGAGGCGACGAGCCTGGGCTACGACGAGGCGCTGCTGCTCGACACCGACGGCTATGTCAGCGAAGGCTCCGGCGAGAACGTCTTCATCGTCCGCAACGGCGTGATCTACACTCCCGACCTCGCCTCCTGCCTGGACGGCATCACCCGCGACGCGACGCTGACGATCGCGCGCGACCTGGGCATCGAAGTGCGCGAGAAGCGCATCACCCGCGACGAGGTGTACTGCGCCGACGAGGCCTTCTTCACCGGCACCGCGGCCGAAGTCACGCCGATCCGCGAGCTCGACGACCGCGTCATCGGCGAAGGCCGCCGCGGGCCGATCACCAAGCAGATCCAGGATGCATTCTTCGCCGCCGTCGGCGGTACCAACGAGAAATACCAGCACTGGCTGACCCTGGTCTGAAGCCGGCGGCCCGGCTGCCTTCGCCGCCGGGCCTTCGCAGCACGAGCCAGAACCCTCCTCTGACAAGACTGACCCCGCAACACCATGACGCAAACCGCAAACGTCGTCGAAATCGGCGCCGAAGACCTTCCGCTGCACTGCCCCACGCCCAATACGCCGACCTGGAACTACCATCCGCGCGTATTCCTCGATGTGGCGGACACCGGCCAGGCCAAGTGCCCGTACTGCGGCACCGTCTACCAGCTCAAGCCGGGCACCGTGATCAAGGGCCACCACTGATCGTCCGCTCGTCCGTTCCCGGCGGCGGCCACGCTGATGCGGCCGCCGCCGGCGCCGAACGCCCCGTTTCGCTCTCGCCGCTCTGCCGCCCCGCCAACCCGTGGGGCGGCTTGGCGGCGCCTTGCTTATGAACAAAGCCCTCGTCATCGCGCCCAACTGGATCGGCGACGCCCTGATGGCGCAGCCGCTGTTCGCGCTGCTCAAGCAACGCCATCCGCGTCTGGCCATCGATGCGCTCGCGCCGAAATGGGTCGCGCCCGTCCTCGCGCGCATGCCCGAGATCGGGCGCGTGTTTCCCAGCGACCTGGCGCACGGCAAGCTGCAGCTGTCGGCGCGGCTGATGTTCGCGCAGCAGTTGAAGAACGAAGGCTACGACGTCGCCTACGTGCTGCCCAACTCGCTGAAGTCCGCGCTGATCCCGTGGCTGGCCGGCATTCCGCTGCGCGTGGGCTATCGCGGCGAGGCGCGCTTCGGCCTGCTGAACATCCGGCATGCCAATCCGCCGAAGGACAAGCGTCCGCCGATGGTCGAGCACTACGCGCGGCTGGCGCTCAAGCCCGGCGCGCGACTGCCCGAGGCGCTGCCCGAGCCGCGGCTGCGGGTCGATCCGGCGCGCGTGGTCAAGACCGCCGAGCGTTTCGACATCGCGCCGCAAACCCGGCTGATCGCGTTCTGCCCCGGCGCCGAATACGGTCCGGCCAAGCGCTGGCCGGCCGCGCATTTCGCCGAGCTGGCGCAGATGCTGCGCCGTTCGTACCCGTACGCGCAGATCGTGACGCTGGGCTCGGCCAAGGACAGCGAGATCGCCGCCGAGATCTGCGCCGCGGCGCCGTTTGTGCGCAATCTGTGCGGCCAGACCTCGCTGGACGATGCGGTCGACCTGCTGGCGCTGTCGGAGGCGGCGGTCTGCAACGACTCCGGCCTGATGCACGTGACGGCGGCCCTGAACCGCCCCCAGGTCGCGGTATTCGGCTCCAGCGATCCGCGCCATACGCCCCCGCTGTCACAGGCAGCGAGTATCATGTGGCTCCAGCTCGAGTGCAGCCCCTGTTTCCAGCGCGAATGTCCGCTCGGCCATCTGCGCTGCCTCAGGGAAATCGAGCCGGAAATGGTGTTCGTGGAGTTGCGCAAGCTGCTGCACCGGCCCTGATTCCGTAGCGAACGCCGCGCGCCGACGCCGCGCCACAGGCGCGACCGGCGCGCCGCCGATTGACCGATTGACCCGCGATGGCCGTCCCGCACAGATCGACCGACACGGCGACTGGGACGGCTTCGATTCATGGCCCGGCCTGCCGGCGGGGCCCACCGACCGATCCCGCCATGCCTCGCTTCGCCCGCCTGTTCGATTCCGCCGAAGACATCCTGGAAGCCTTTCGCGAGGCATTGAAGCTGCGCGATGCCGATGGCGCGCTGAAGCTGTGGCTGGACGAGGATTCGATCACCTGCGTGATGCCCGACGGCCAGCGGCTGATCGGCCACGATCATCTGCGCCAGGCCTTCCTGCAGCTGCTGGACCGCCAGCCGGTGCTGATCGACGTGCTCGAGAGCAGCAGCCATTCGACGCTGGGCGTCTCGATCTTCGACGTCACCGAGGCGCTGCGCTTCGCCACCGATCGCGTCGAGGCCGACCTGTACGTGCACACCACCTACGTGCTGCTGCAGAACCACGAGGGCTGGCGCCTCGCCCATATCCATTGCAGCCCGGCCAACGCCGCGCAGGTCACGATCTCGACCGCGACCGCCAAGCAGGCCCTGCACTGAACCGACCCGGGAAGCGCCCGGCATCGGACCGCGCTCGCCGACATGTCCCGCCCCGCCGACCTGATCCCGCATCCGCCCTCGCTGCTGGCCGACCCGCACGGTTTCGACGCCCACGCGCGCATGCCATGGTGGCTGCGCGGCGGCCATAGCCAGACCATCATCCCGGCCCGGCTGACGCGCCGGCCGCGCGTGAGCTTCCGCCGCGAACGCTGGGACACGCCCGACGGCGACTTCATCGACCTGGACTGGAGCACGCATCCGGTCGCGCCCGGCGCCCCGCTGCTGGTGCTGTTCCATGGGCTGGAGGGCAACTCGAGCAGCCACTACGCGCAGGCGATGATGGCGGCGCTGCGCGAGCGGGGCTGGCAGGGCGTGATCCCGCATTTCCGCGGCTGCTCCGGCGAGCTGAACCTGGCGCCGCGCTTCTACCATTCCGGCGACTACGAAGAGATCGACTGGGTGCTGCGGCGGCTCGCGCAGCGGCATGCGGGCGGCGGCCGGCGGCTGTACGTGCTCGGCATCTCGCTCGGCGGCAATGCGCTGCTGCGCTATCTGGGCGAGGCGCAGTCCAGCGCCGGCTTCCTGGCCGGGGCCGCCTCGGTGTCCGCGCCGCTCGACCTGGCGGGCGGCGGTGCGGCGCTGGCGCGCGGCTTCAACCGCGTCTATACGCAGATGTTCCTGCAGACGCTCAAGCGCAAGTCGCTGGACAAGCTGGCCCAGTATCCCGGCCTGTTCGACCGCGCCGCGCTGCTCGCCAGCCGCGACCTCTATGCCTTCGACAACGTGGTCACGGCCCCGCTGCACGGCTTTCGCGATACCGACGACTACTGGGCGCGCGCCGCCAGCAAGCCGGTGCTGCGCCATATCGCGGTGCCCACGCTGGTGCTGAACGCGCGCAACGATCCCTTCCTGCCGGCGCGCTATCTGCCCGGCCCTGGGGACGTCAGCGGACAGGTCTTGCTGGACCAGCCCGAGCATGGCGGACATGTGGGATTTCTGGCGCCGCCGCGCGACTGGCGGCGCCATCTGCCGCTGTCGTCGCTGCTGCCGGGCGGCGGCCATGTCGACTGGCTGCCGGCGCGGGTGCTGCGATTCTTCGATAGCCTGGGCTGACAGGTTCTACGCTGGAATCGGCATCCCCGGGGATGTACCGCGCGTCCCGCGAGATGCGGTGCGCGCAAGCCGTTCAACAGGAGACGAGCATGGACGAGATCGTCAAGCAGGCGATGGCCCGCTGGCCCAATGTCCCCTACTGCTATGGCTGGCTCGCGCTGGACCGGCGCGGCCAATGGCGGATCCGCAACGAATACGCGCAGCAGCATGGCCTGTCCGGCGATCCGCTGCGGCATCCGGCGCTGGCCGGCTTCATCGAACGCAACTACCTGCGCGACGAGCAAGGCGCGTGGTTCTTTCAGAACGGGCCGCAGCGCGTGTTCGTCGAACTGGCCTACGCGCCGTGGGTGGTGCGCCTGCACGAGGGCCAGTTCCATACCACGTCGCAACGGGCCTTCACGCCCCGCTGCTGCCATGCCGACGAGCACGGCAATGTGGTGCTGGCCGGCGAGATCGACGGGGAAGCCGGTGTGCACGCGGCGCTGCTGCACGACCACGATCTCGACGCGTTCAGCGGCAGTTGCGACTGGCACGGCGAGGCCTGCGGCACGGACCTTGGCGTGTTTCATTTCGGTGGCCGCGATCTGCCGATCGAGCCGATCGGCGAGGCCGAGGTGCCGCGGCGCTTCGGCTTCGTGCGGCAGCCGCGGCCGGCGCCGCAGCAGGATCAGCAGCAGCAGCAGCAGCCGGCCAGCTGACGGCGCTCGCCGGCGCGTGCCCGGACGGACAGCCGCGGCGGCTCAGTTCGGGATGCCCTTGTTGTCCTGACGCTCTTCCCGATACTGGCGCTCGAGCTGGTGCAGCCGCGCATCGACCTCGGACAGCGTATAGAAGTCGCCATCGCCGGCCTTGCGCGCGATCTGCAGCTGTTCGATCGCGGCCTGATAGGCGCCGTCGCGCGCGTATTTCTCGGCCAGCGCCTGATGCTGCTGCACGCGCTTGCCCTGCGCCGCGTAGGCGCGCGCCAGCAGTTCCCACCACTCGGCGCGCGCGCTTTCCTCGCGGGTGCGCGAACGCAGGAAGGTCACCAGCTCGTCGGCACGGCCGGCGCCCAGCAGCGTCTCCGCATACGACAGCGCGACCGCGTGCGACAGCGGGAAGGTCTTCATCGAGGCCAGCGCCTGGCGGACCGCGTCCGGCACGCGGCCCTGCGCGCGCGCCAGTTCGATCGCCATCACGTCCAGCATCGGGCTGCCAGATGACGCGCCCGGGATATTGCCGTACAGCCGGCGCGCCTCGGCCAGCGCCTGCTCGGCCTGCACCAGCCGGCCCAGCCGCTGCTCGGCGAAGGCGATGCCGTAGTGAATTGCCGGCAGCCGCATCGGCGACGCGCTGGACAGCTGCGCCTGGAGCCCGGCGCGCGCGTTCTGGATGTCGGTGGGATTCGCTTCCTGCAGGATGCGCGCGCGCACCCGCGCGAACTCGTACTCGGGCGTGCTGCCGACCTTGCGCACCGGAAGATGGCTGGCGCGGTCCTGCATGTCGGCGATCCGCTCGGAGGTCAGCGGGTGGGTACGCACATAGGACGGCACCGAGCTCTCCGAGATGCCGGTGACGCGCTGCAGACGGCGGAAGAAGTCCGGCATGCCCTGCGGATCGAAGCCCGCGGCCGACAGGATCTGGAAGCCGACCCGGTCGGCCTCGCGCTCGGCGCCCCGCGAGAACGACAGCTGGTTGGCCAACGCCGCGCCCTGCCCGCCCATCGCCAGCGCCGCGGCGGCGTCGGGGCTGCGGGTCGCCGCCAGCCCGGCCAGCACCATCGAGGCCAGTGCGATCCACATCGACTGATCCTGGCTGGTGATGCCGCGCGCGATATGGCGCTGCGTAACGTGGCCGATCTCGTGGCCGAGCACCGACGCCAGTTCCGACTCGGTCTCCGACTGCACCAGCAGGCCGGTATGCACGCCGATATAGCCGCCGGGCAGCGCAAACGCGTTGATGGTCCGGTCGCGCACGGCGAACAGCTCGAAGCCCGTCGCGAAGGTGCCGCCGCCGGTGGTGCCGGCCAGATTCTGGCGGCGCGCGGCCTGGATCAGCTTGTAGCCGAGCGCGTTCAGATAGTCGGCCAGCAACGCGTCGGTGACGTACTGCGGATCGCGGCGGATATCGCGCATGATGCGGTCGCCCAGCCGCTTCTCCATGTCCGGCGACAGCGCCGCGGTCGAAGGATCGCCCATGTCCGGCAACTGGATGCCGTTGCTCTCGACCACCGGATTGCCGCTGCGCAGGCCGAAGTCGGACCGCTGTCCCGCCTTCACGCTGCGGTTCAGGTTGTCGTAGACCTGATCGCTGGCGTCGCCGCCCAAACCCGGCAGCGTCGGCGCGATCGACGGCACCGCCTTGCCTGCCGGCGACGAAGCGGACTGGGGCCAGGCGGGCGTGGCAAGCGCCAGCATCAGCAGCGCGGCCAGCGGGCGACGCAGCGCGGCATGGCGGGGCTCGACACGAGGCGATGCGGGCGCCTGGAGCCGGCGACCGGCAGCGCGAACATCGGCGCGAACATCGGCGCAAGCATCGGCGGGCGGAGCTGGCCGGGCGACGGGGCGGAAAATCAGCATGTTGCTATGATAGCGGCCTGGCGCGACCGTTCCGCGCCGGCCGGCGCGCCTGCCGCGCTGTCCAGCCCTTCCAGATTTCCCTCGGTTTCCCTCGTTTCCTTCGGTCCTCTCTCGCTTCAACCCCGAACCATGCGACGCCAACCATGAGCAAGCTCACTCACTTCGATACCGCCGGCCAGGCACACATGGTGGATGTCGGCGGCAAGGACGCCACCCACCGCGTGGCGATCGCCACCGGCACCATCGCGATGGCGCCGCAGACCTTCACGCTGGTGCGCGACGGCACCGCGAAAAAGGGCGACGTGCTCGGCATCGCCCGCATCGCCGGCATCATGGCCACCAAGCGCACCGCCGACCTGATTCCGCTGTGCCATCCGCTGGCGCTGACCAAGGTCGCGCTCGACTTCGCGCTCGACGAGGCCGCCAGCACCGTGCGCTGCACCGTGCGCGCCGAGACGCGCGGACAGACCGGCGTCGAAATGGAAGCGCTGACCGGCGTGCAGGTCGCGCTGCTGACGATCTATGACATGTGCAAGGCCGCCGACCGCGGCATGGTGATGGGCGACATCCGCCTGCTGGAGAAGCATGGCGGCAAGTCGGGGGATTGGGTGGCGCAGTGAAGAGCCGGTGAGGCGCGGCAAGAACCCGTAAGGGCGTCAGGAGGCGTCAGGAGGCGTCAGGACGGTACGGGTCGGCGCGCGGCATCGCGCGCAGTCGTGCCCCGGGCATGCGCGCCGCGCCGCGGCGCTAGTGGTGCAGGCCGGAAGCGGCGACGTTGCGGCCGCCGGCCGGCAGATTGGCCGCGGCCAGCAGCGCGTCGGCGAGCAGGTCCTGCCCTTCCGGACTCAGGTGGATCTCGTCGAGATAGGCCACGTCGCGCGCCCGGCGCTCGGCGTCGCGCATGCTGACGATCGGCACCTCGTATTCCTCGCACAGCCGCGAGAAGGCCTCCAGGCCGGCGGGCAGGCCCGCGCCGTCCAGTTCGTCGCGCTCGTAGTGCTGCACCAGCCGGACCTGCAGGCCGGCGCGTTTGGCCATCACGATCAGTTCGGCCAGGTCGCGCAGCGAGGCGGCGCGGTCGGCGTCCGTCGATTCGCGCGGCGGTCCCGACGATTGGTCCAGTCCCAGATAGGCGGGCAGATAGCGGGTGGCGCCCTCCACCAGCGCCGACAGCGGCGGCTGCGACGGGTGGGTGTCCTGCCGCAGCGGCGCAAAGGTCGGCACATCGCCATAGTCGGCGCCGTTGACGACGATGATCGCGGTATCGGCGTCGAGAAACCCGAAGCGCCGCGCATAGGCCAGCCAGTTGCCCGGCCCCCAACTGAACGCGGCGACGTTGCCGACGGTCGCGACCTTGCCGTCCTGCCCCAGCCGCGCGCGCAGTTGCTCGGTGGCCAAGCGGCCCTGGTCGACCTGCGCGCCGCCGTTGACGACCGAATCGCCGAACACCAGCACGCGCCGCTCGCCGGGAGCGCGCTTTTTCGGCTCGAAATCTTCGGAGCGCATGCCGAAGCGGTTGACCACATAGCGATGGCCGAAGCGCTTCACCCGCTGGTTGGGCTTGAGCAGATACTCGATGTCCGGATCGGCCTGGTACAGCGGCGGATCGCCCAGCCCAAGGCCGGCGCGCGCCAGCACCTCGGTGGTGATGATGGCGATCAGCCCGAGGACAGCCGCCGTCAGGATCCTGCGCTTGCCAGTCCGCATTCGTCTCTCCCGTGTGACACAGGCACCGGGCGAGTCTATGGGCCGGAACTGGCGTGACAAATCGTGCCGAGGGATGAAATGCCGCAGGGCCGCGCTTCCATGGAAACGACAGCCTCCATCGCTTGCCGCAGCGCGTCATTCCCCCTTCCGGCTACCGCCCTACCGCGGTATCGGTCCGGCGGCACGGCGTTGCCGGACCCACTCGCAGAATGGCTGGGGACGGCGGGCGGCGTCGACGCCGTCGCAATAGCCGGCGACCCGCGCGAACTGCTCGGCCTCGTCGCCCCGGTAGTAGTAACGCAACCGCTCCAGCCATTGGCGGCCCCGTTCCGGCTCGCCGTTCAGCGCCAGCAGCCAGGCGCCGCGCGCGATCATTGTCGGCGTCGGCAACAGGTGGATCGCCGCAATATGGGCCGGCAGCCAGGCATCGGCGCCGTCGGCGGTCAGCGGCGCCAGCTCGGCCCGGTGGGCCTCGGCGTGCTGGCCGAACCACAGGCTCGGCGCCGGCAAGGTGTCGACCCGCGTCGAACTGGCGTACTCGCGCGCCTCGACGCGGCGGTAGTCCTGCCACATGGTCGCAAGCACCAGGGCGGCGGCCAAGCCGACCGCCGCGGTGGCTGCCGTTGCCAGCGCGCGCGGCATCCGGCCCACCGTCAGCGCGGCCGGCTCGAGCCATCCCAGCAGGAAACAGAAAGGCAGCAAGAAATACAGGTAGTGCAGCGGGTACTCGAGCATCGAATGCGCGCACAGCATCGCCAGCCAGGTCAGCGCCGCCGCGGTGCGGGCGCGTTCGGCCGTATCCGCCCGCCACAGCCGCGCGCGCACCACGCGCCACAGCCACGCGGCGAGGAACAGCGCGACGCCGGCGGTGCCGACGATGCCGGTCTTGGCCAGCAGATCCAGCACGGCGTTGTGCGCGTGCAGCGACATCTCGACGACGATGCCGAGCCGCGCCAGCTGTTCGAACTGTGCCCAGCCGAATTCGCCCCAGCCGACCCCGAACCACGGATGCGCGACGAACATCGCCCACGCGTGCGACCACAGCGCGCCGCGTGCGGAGATCTGGTCGCCGGCCTGCAGTTGCGCCATGGTGTCGAACAGCGACCAGCCGAACGCCTGCCCCGCCGCCTTGATTGACGGCTGCAGCAGCATCAGCATCGCGACCAGCGCCGCGGCGGCGCACACCAGCCCGGCCGGGGCGCGCAGGCTCCCGCGGCCGGACGTCGACGCCGGCCTTTGGTCCTGCGCGGAACGCGCCAGCCAGGCTGCGACCAGCGCATAGCAGGCGGCCAGCCCCACATGGAGCACGCCGGTGCGCGAGCCGGACAGCACGACGCCGCTCTCGATCAGCGCCACCGCAACGAGCCAGGGCAGCGCGCGCAGCTTGCCGCGCGAGGCCAGCCAGACCGACGCGGCCAGCGCCAGCCCATGCACGGTTGCCTGGTGGTTGGGCTGATTCAGGTTGCCCCACAGCCGGCGATTGGTGTCGTAGAAATAGTCGGACACCAGCCCGAAGCTGTCACCCTCGAGACGGAACAATTGCACCCACTGGGCCAGCGTGCCGAACAGCCCCGCCGCCAGCCAGGCCGTGGCGAACGCGGTCAGCACCGCGTCGGCGTCGAGCGCGCGGCGATAGCGATGGCCGGCCCAGATGGCGCCGGTGGCGAGCAGCAAGGCGGCCAACGTCAGGCCGCGGCTGCCGGTCACGTCCGGCTGGCCCGCCAGCGTCGCGCCGGCGCCCAGCGCGATCAGCCACAGGCAGAATGCGGTCACCAGCGGGACGCCACTGGGCCCGACAGCTGTGGCGTCGGCCGTGGCCGGCGCCGTGGGACGCAACGTGGCGGACCACAGCAACAGCACGACGAAAGCCAGCGCGGACGCCCACTCGCCGTAGAAGGTCGCCAGCGGCAACGTGTGTCTTGACACTAGCGGCGGCAACGCGACGGCCATCGCCATCAGCGGGCACGCGCACTCCAGCGCAATGTTCCTGCGCAAATTCACATTCGATTCCCGACGAAGGCGACGTGCCCATGGGCGCGTCGCCAGGATGATCGTTGCGCAGCCGGGCCTGGTTGGCGCCGTCCACGATGACACCCGCGCCGCTACCCGACTACGCCCTCGCCTGCGATGTATCGGCCGGCGACTGGCTGTTCCTGAGGACATACTGCCTGGCGACCGCGTTCTCGATCGTGGTGGCGATCTCCCAACTGACCGAAGTCGCGTTGACCGATGGCCGCAGCGTGATGTCCCTGCCGTCGACCCCGGCGCCCAGTCCGCTGGCGGCGAGCGTCAGCGTGATCACGCCGGGGCCGCTGACGAAGGCCTGCGCAATCTCGCGGTTCGGTGCAAACGGCGGGATCGCCGCGGCGGGATTGTCGCCATTGCAATCGTCCAGCACGCCGCCCGCTTCCTGCGCGCACAGGCTGACCGCCATCTTCAGCGGCGCGGCCGCCGTCAGCACGCTCGACAGCCTGGCCCGAATTGTATCGTCCCGATATTGCGGCACCGCGATCGCGGCGAGGATGCCGATGATGGCGACCACCACCATCAGTTCGATCAACGTGAAGGCCCGCGGCACACGATGCACGCGATGCACGCGATGCGCGCCATGCGTGCGATGGGCGTGGCAGCCCTGCGGCGAGCGAGCGGCGACTGGCATGGAGCGGCTCCCGAACGGTACGAAGGCCGACAGTATCGAGCCGGCCGACCGCGCTGCGCTGGACGTTCACAAAATTTGGCATCGTGGCGTTGGCCCGAACGCTGGCGCGCACGGATCGCTTCCGGCAAGTGCGCCGATGAAAAAAGCCCGGCAACGCCAAGGCGTGCCGGGCTCGTTTCGCATGGCCGCGTCCCCCCGCGGGGCAACGCGGCCGCGCGCGACCTCAGGCGGTCCGCGCGCCGCGCTTCTGCATCAGCTTGCCGATCACGACCACCAGGATCGCGCCAACCGCGCCGAACACCAGGTGGGCATGCGGCACATGGACTTCGAACCAGGCGGCGTCGACCGGATCGCTGACCAGCATCTCGCCGGCCAGATAGCCGAGCAGTGCGGCACCGGCGACGATGATCACCGGGAAGCGTTCCATCACCTTCAGCAGCAGCGTGCTGCCGAACACGATCAGCGGAATCGACAGACCAAGGCCGACCACCAGCAGCAGCAGCTGGCTGCCGTCGGGCCCCTTCTGGGCCGCGGCGGCGACTGCCACCACGTTGTCCAGCGACATCACCAGGTCCGCGATCAGGATGGTGCGGATCGCGGCCCAGATATTGTCCTTGGCGTCATGGCCTTCCTCGTCGTCATCGCCGGTCAGCAACTGCACGCCGATATAGACCAGCAGGATCGCGCCGACGATCTTCAGGTACGGCAGGCTCAGCAGCTTGACCGCGGCGACGGTCAGCACCACGCGCATGATGATCGCGGCGGCGCTGCCCCAGAAGATCGCGCGCTTCTGCTGCGCCGGCGGCAGGTTGCGCGAGGCCAGCGCGATCACGACGGCGTTGTCGCCGGACAGCACGATATTGGTCAGGATGATGGATCCCAGTGCGATCCAGAACGTGGTGGACGACAGCAATTCCACTGCGTGGCTCCTCGAAGTCGATATTGGAATTGGAATGAAGACGGGGTGTCAGGGACGTCTGCGCGGGGGGTCTGCGCACGGCGCGACTGCGGCGTTTCGGATGTCTGACGCCCAAGACATGGAGATGTACCGCAGCAACCTTTCGTTTTGATTTCAATAAACCGGCAAATACATCAGAAAATGATCTATTGGCTGCTCCAGTGGTGCCAAAACGACAATGCCCTCGCAGAGAGCGAGGGCATTGTCTTTGGGGCACCGCCGTCGCATGCGGCGCCCCCGATCGGACCGGCGGGACCGGTCCCGATCCGTATTACAGGATCGACTTGAGCAGACGGCCCATTTCCGACGGGTTCTTGGTGACCTTGATACCGCAGGACTCCATGATCTCCAGCTTGGCCTGCGCCGTGTCGGCACCGCCCGAGATCAGCGCGCCGGCGTGGCCCATGCGCTTGCCCGGAGGCGCCGTGACGCCGGCGATGAAGCCGACCACCGGCTTCTTCATGTTGTCCTTGATCCAGTAGGCCGCGTTGGCCTCGTCCGGACCGCCGATCTCGCCGATCATCACGACGGCATCCGTATCCGGATCGTCGTTGAACATCTTCATCACGTCGATGTGCTTCAGACCGTTGATCGGGTCACCACCGATGCCGACGGCCGACGACTGGCCCAGGCCCAGTGCGGTCAGCTGGCCCACGGCTTCATAGGTCAGCGTGCCCGAGCGCGACACCACGCCGATGCGGCCCTTCTTGTGGATGTGGCCCGGCATGATGCCGATCTTGATTTCGTCCGGCGTGATCAGGCCCGGGCAGTTCGGTCCGAGCAGCAGCGTCTTCTTGTTTTCGCGGCGCATGCGGTCCTTGACTTCCATCATGTCGCGCACGGGGATGCCTTCGGTGATGCAGACCACCAGGTCCAGGTCGGCGTCGACGGCTTCCCAGATCGCGGCGGCGGCGCCTGCGGGCGGAACGTAGATCACCGACACGGTCGCGCCGGTCTGCTGCTTGGCTTCCTTGACGCTGGCGTAGATCGGAATGCCCTCGAAGTCCTCGCCGGCCTTCTTCGGGTTCACGCCGGCAACGAACGCGTTCTTGCCGTTGGCGTAGTCGCGGCAGCCACGGGTGTGGAACTGGCCGGTCTTGCCGGTAATACCTTGGGTGATGACCTTGGTGTCTTTGTTGATCAGAATCGACATGCTGTAATCCTTTGCTTGGCTGTCGCGGCGGGCGCACGGCGCCACGCCACTCGCTTTCGGTTTCGCGTCTGGCTTACTTGCCCGCGGCCGCGGCCACCACCTTCTGGGCCGCTTCTTCCATGGTGTCGGCGGAGATGATCGGCAGGCCCGACTCGGCCAGCATCTTCTTGCCGAGGTCTTCGTTGGTGCCCTTCATGCGGACGACCAGCGGCACGCCGAGCTGCACCGCCTTCGAGGCCGAGATCACGCCTTCGGCGATCACGTCGCAGCGCATGATGCCGCCGAAGATGTTGACCAGGATGGCCTGCACGTTCGGGTTCTTCAGCATCAGCTTGAAGGCCTCGGTCACCTTCTCGGTGGTGGCGCCGCCGCCCACGTCGAGGAAGTTGGCCGGCTCGCCGCCGAACAGCTTGATGGTGTCCATGGTGGCCATCGCCAGGCCGGCGCCGTTGACCAGGCAGCCGATATTGCCGTCGAGCGAGATGTAGGCCAGGTCGAACTTCGAGGCTTCGATTTCAGCCGGATCTTCTTCGTCCAGGTCGCGGTAGGCGACGATTTCCGGGTGGCGGAACAGCGCGTTCGAATCGAAGTTGAACTTGGCATCGAGCGCGATCACCTTGCCGTCGCCGGTCAGGATCATCGGGTTGATTTCGGCCAGCGAGGCGTCGGTGTCCCAGAACGCCTTGTACAGCCCCTGCAGCGCCTGGCGCGCTTGCGGCACGCTGGCGTCGGGCACGCCGATCTTGCGGGCGATGTCGTCCGCGTCCTTGTCGGTCAGGCCGATCGACGGCTCGATGATCAGCGTGTGGATCTTCTCGGGCGTCTGCGCGGCGACTTCCTCGATGTCCATGCCGCCTTCGCTCGAGGCCATCAGCGCGACCTTCTGCGACACGCGGTCGACGACCAGGCTGACGTACAGTTCCTTCTTGATGTCGGCGCCTTCTTCGATCAGCAGGCGATTGACCTTCTTGCCCTCCGGACCGGTCTGGTGCGTGACCAGCTGCATGCCCAGGATGTTGCTGGCATAGGTCTTGACCTCGTCCAGGCTCTTGGCCACCTTGACGCCGCCACCCTTGCCGCGGCCGCCGGCGTGAATCTGCGCCTTGACGACCCACACCGGGCCGCCAAGCTGTTCGGCCGCCTTCAGCGCTTCTTCGACCGAGAATGCGGGGATACCGCGCGGAACCGGCACATTGTATTTGCGCAGGATTTCCTTGCCTTGGTACTCATGGATATTCATGCGTGTTTCCTTTCGGGTAGGCGTAAATGGGTAGAAAAGCCGGGTAGTAAAGCGTGGTGATGAAGCGGGAGAGGTCGAGATCTCGGTGGGGACCCCGGCATCTCACCCGGAGGTTCCGGTGGACCGGTGCGAGGCGGCGCCGTCGTCGTCGGGAATCGCCTGCGCGGATTGCGGTGACTGCGGCGGTGACTGCGGCGGCGAGGCCGCGGGCGCATCGGCCCGGACTCTCGGTTTCGGCTGGTGTCCGTACCAGCGCGGGTAAAACTGGCGAACCACTTCCCCTTCGAAATGCAGCGCATGGCAGCCATGCAGCTGGTAGGGCGGTTCGGGATTGCTGTCGTCGCTGGCGCCGTCGCGAATCTTGAAGACGTCGCCAGCAAAGGCCTGGATTGCCGTCGTCGGCAGGATCCCGGCCAGCTCGGTCAGATGGGTGCAGCCGGCCACGCCGCCCAGGCGCTCGCGCACGGCCTTGCGAAAGCCCTTCATCAGGTTCAGGCCGATCAGCTGGCGGTAGGCCGGGCCGATGGTGTCGCAGTGGCCGGGATAGGGAACCCAGTCCGAGCAGGCCTCGGCGTCGACCACGTTCATGCGCAGGTCGATGGTCACGCGCAGCCACAGGTCGTGCAGCGGCTGGCCGATCGGCCGCACGCCGCCGCCGGCCAGCGGAATGTCGCGGGGCTTGGTGTCGGTGAGCCGGGCCTCGATGTCCCACAGGCCGTCTTCGCGGAGATACGCCTCGGCCGTGATGGCGCGGCGATGACGCAGGGCGCGATTGACGGGGGCGGAAAGCGGCATGGCACCAGGCTGTGACAAGGGAAGACGCGGTGGAACCGGCGTCTGAAGACGATTTGCTGCGGGCGCACGAATTCGCGGCGCGCTTGCGGAAAACTCGTGGAGTTTAACATGCCGAGCCACATTGGCCGGGAATACCCGGATGTGTGCAGTGTCGGCCCGGATTGTCGGCGCGGATGATCGGACTACCGGGGCGTCTGCATCACACTCCGCCTCTGGGCCGATCCGGCACGCCGTTCATTCGAACCATCTCACTCGGGCTGCTCGTCCGGCGGCAGATCGGCGTCGCGGATCACCCGGCTGATCGCCGCCTGGGAAAAGCCGCGCGCCGTCAGGAAGCGCAGCTGTTTGGCCTTTTCCTCCGGCGTGGCCGGCGCCACGCCAAAGCGCTTGCGCCAGACCTCTCGCGCGCGCTCCAGTTCCGTGGCGCGCAGCTGCTGCTGCAGGTCGGCCAGTTGCTCGCCGTCGAGCTGGTGCGTGCGGGCTTCCTGCATGACGCGGGAAGCGCCATAGCGGCTGGCGCGCCGGTGCACCAGGCTCTCGGCAAAGCGGGCGTTGGACAGCCAGTTCTCGCGCTCGAGCGTATCGAGCAGGCGCTCCAGTTCCTCCGGCGACTCGGCATGCGGCGCCAGCTTGCGCGCCAGCTCTGCGCGGCTATGCTCGCGGCGCGACAGGTAGCCGACCGCGCGCGCTTTCAGGGACAGCGGGGGACGGGGCATGAAGACGGCTTGGGATGTAGCGCGATCGCGATGCTGGGCAGACTCCCCCTCCCGCTTGCGGGAGAGGGGTGGGGAGAAAGGCAAGCGGCGCCTGGCATGCGGCCGCGGGTTGAAACCACCCGCTCTCCCCGACCCTCCCCCCTGAGGGGGAGAGGGAGAACATCATCAACCCGCTTACTCTTCCGCCAGCGCCGGCGTGCCGTTCATCGGCACCACGCCGAGGGCGGCGCGGACCTTGTTCTCGATTTCGTTGGCGATATCGGGATTCTCGCGCAGGAATTCGCGCGCATTGTCCTTGCCCTGGCCGATCTTCTCGCCGTTGTAGCTGTACCAGGCGCCCGACTTCTCGACGATCTTGGCGTCCACGCCGAGGTCGATGATCTCGCCCTGGCGCGAGATGCCCTGGCCGTACAGGATGTCGAAGAAGGCCTCGCGGAACGGCGGCGACACCTTGTTCTTGACCACCTTGACCTTGGTCTCGTTGCCGATCACGTCGTCGCCCTTCTTGATCGAGCCGATGCGGCGGATGTCGAGGCGGACCGAGGCGTAGAACTTCAGCGCGTTACCGCCCGTGGTGGTTTCCGGCGAGCCGAACATCACGCCGATCTTCATGCGGATCTGGTTGATGAAGATCACCAGGCAGTTGGTGCGCTTGATGGTGCCGGTCAGCTTGCGCAGCGCCTGGCTCATCAGGCGGGCCTGCAGGCCCGGCAGCGCGTCGCCCATCTCGCCTTCGATTTCGGCCCGCGGCACCAGCGCCGCGACCGAGTCGATCACGATCAGGTCGACCGAGCCGGAGCGCACCAGCGCGTCGGTGATTTCCAGCGCCTGTTCGCCGGTGTCCGGCTGCGAGATCAGCAGGTCGCCGACGTTGACGCCCAGCTTGCTCGCGTAGTTGACGTCCAGCGCGTGCTCGGCATCGACGAACGCGCAGGTGCCGCCCAGCTTCTGCATCTCGGCGACCACCTGCAGCGTCAGCGTGGTCTTGCCCGACGATTCCGGGCCGTAGATCTCGACGACCCGGCCGCGCGGCAGGCCGCCGACGCCCAGCGCGACATCCAGGCCCAGCGAGCCGGTCGACACCACCTGGATATCCTGCTCGACCTCGCCATCGCCCATCCGCATGATCGAGCCCTTGCCGAACTGCTTCTCGATCTGCGCCAGCGCGGCCGCCAGCGCCTTCTGCTTCTCGGCGCTCACGCCAGCTGCCTTCTTGCCGTCATCCATGGTCGTCCTTCCGTCAATGGTGTATAAATAGGCCGCATGCGGCGCGCCGCCTGCTATTCGAAGCCGATATTGTGCGGCCACTCGTTACGCAGACCCACGCGCCCGACCCGCGCCACCCCGGCGGTCTGCATCGTCGGAGCGCGCTGCGGCAACGCATTCTAGAGGCGGAGCATGGCAGCCGTGAATCAGCATCGGCTCAAAAATGCCCGGTTGACCGGCGCGATCTCCGACGCGTGGCCTCGGTTGCGATCCAGCCCCATGCGCCCGCCTGGAATCAGCGGGTACTGTATAAAAAAACAGTATGCTTGGCAAGCCCCATTTCATTCCATAGTGCGCATGCCGATCGGGACGACAGGGGGAGCGGCGCCCGCCAGCGCCCACCCGCCAGGCCAGGGGAGACCACCATGCGCATTCTGATTGCCGAAGACGACGACGTGCTGGCCGACGGCCTGACCCGTTCCCTGCGCCATTCCGGCTATGCGGTCGATCATGTGGCCAACGGCATGGAAGCCGATTCGGCGCTGTCGACGCAGGCCTACGACCTGGTGATTCTCGATCTGGGGCTGCCCCGCATGCCTGGGCTCGAGGTGCTCAAGCGGCTGCGCGCCCGCGGCGCGATGGTGCCGGTGCTGATCCTGACCGCGGCCGACAGCGTCGACGAGCGGGTCAAGGGCCTGGACCTGGGCGCCGACGACTATATGGCCAAGCCCTTCGCGCTGTCCGAACTCGAGGCGCGCGTGCGCGCGCTGGTGCGGCGCGGCACCGGCGGCGGCGCGACGCTGATGCGGCACGGCCCGCTCGCGTTCGACCAGGTCGGCCGCATCGCCTATCTGAACGACCAGATGCTGGACCTGTCGGCCCGCGAGGTCGGCCTGCTGGAGATCCTGCTGACGCGCTCCGGCCGGCTGGTGTCGAAGGAGCAGCTGGTCGACCATCTGTGCGAATGGGGCGAGGAGGTCAGCAACAATGCGATCGAGGTCTACGTGCACCGGCTGCGCAAGAAGATCGAGGTCGGCGGCATCCGCATCGCCACCGTGCGCGGGCTCGGCTACTGCCTGGAGAAATACCAGCCGGCCCCGGCGTCAGCGCATCCCTGACTGCGCTGACGCCGCCGCGAACACCGACACGGACGCCGGCGACGCCGCGGCCTTCCCTGCCACCCTGACCCGCCACCGGCCGCTCTCATCGCTCCCGCCCTTCGCATGTATCCGCTGCGCCTGCCCTGGAAACGCCCGTCGCCGGCGCCAACCGACGCCCGCCGCCGCGCCGGCTCCGCACCCCGCGCCGAGGACGAGGTCAGCGACGAGATGCTGGCCGACGCGCTGCCCCATCTGGAAGACGACGCCGCGCACGCGTCGCCGCGCTCGCTGTTCGGCGAGATCCTCGACTGGATGCTGGCACCGCTGCTGCTGCTGTGGCCGCTGAGCATCGCGGTGACCTATCTGGTCGCCAAGTCGATCGCCAACGGGCCTTACGATCGCGCGCTCGAATCGAGCGCGATCGTGCTGTCGCAGCAGGTGCGCGAGGTCAACGGCGGCGTGACGCTGCAGCTGCCGCTGTCGGCCCGCGAGATCCTGCGCGCGGACGAGACCGACGCGGTCTACTACCAGGTGGTCGGCACACGCGGCGAGCTGGTGGCGGGCGATCGCGACCTGCCGCTGCCGGTCGAGGAGGACCGCGGCCACGCCGGACTGGTGTCGCTGCGCGACGATCAGGTCGCCGGCAACGACGTGCGCGTGGCGTATACCTACGTCGAGATGCCGGCGGTGCCGGGCGGCCATCCGGTGCTGGTACAGGTCGCCGAGACGCTCGACAAGCGCGCGCGGCTGGCCAACGAGATCATCAAGGGCGTGATCCTGCCGCAGTTCGTGATCCTGCCGCTGGCGGTGCTGCTGGTGTGGTTCGGGCTGTCGCGCGGGCTGGCGCCGCTGACCGCGATCCAGCAGCGCATCCGCGCGCGCAATCCTGGCGACACCAGCCCGATCGACGAACAGGCCGCGCCGCAGGAGATCACGCCGCTGGTCGCCTCGTTCAACGAACTGCTCGAGCGGCTCGATCAATCGGTGCAGACGCAGAAGCGCTTCATCGCCGATGCCGCGCACCAGATGAAGACCCCGCTGGCCGGGCTGCGCATGCAGGCCGAACTGGCGCAGCGGGAGCAGTCGCCGGAGGAACTGCGCAAGTCGCTGGCGCAGATCGCCGGCAGCTCGCAGCGCACCGCGCATCTGGTCACGCAGCTGCTGTCGCTGGCACGCATGGAGAACTTCGCCGGCAGCGGCAATATGGCGCCGCTCGACCTGGCCGCGCTGGCGCGCGAGGTGGTCAAGGACTGGCTGCCGCAGGCCTGGGCCAAGCGCATCGACCTCGGCCTCGATGCGTCCGACCATCCGGTGATGGTCCGGGGCAATCGCCTGATGCTGACGGAGATGCTGAACAACCTGCTCGACAACGCGATCCGCTACACGCCGCCGGGAGGCCACGCCACCGTGCGGGTCAGCGCCGATCCGTTCGAGCCGTTCGCCTATCTGGACGTCGAGGATACCGGGCCCGGCATTCCGCCGGCCGAGCGGCCGCACGTGATGGAGCGCTTCTATCGCGTGCTGGGCACCAGCACCGAGGGCAGCGGGCTGGGCCTGGCGATCGTGCGCGAGATCGTGCAGCAGCACGGCGGCGACGTCGCCATCGAGGACCACGTCTACCAGCAGCAGCCGCGCCTGGCCGGTGCACGGCTGCGCGTCACGCTGCGGCGTCCGGCGCCCGGGGAGGCGGCATGAACGCGCCCGATCCGGTCCGGCTCGCGCGCCAGCAGCGCGCCGCGGCCGCCTGGCGCACCAACCTGCGCTGGACCGCGGTACTGCTCGCGCTGTGGTTTGCCGGCACGTTCGGCGTCAGCTGGTTCGCGCGCGAACTGCGCTTCGACTTCTTCGGCTGGCCCTTCTCGTTCTGGGCCGGCGCGCAAGGCTTGCTGATCCTGTACGTGCTGATGGCCGCCGCCTACGCCTGGCGCATGAACCGCGCCGACCGCGAGATCGGCGAGCCCGCCGACGATGCCGCGCACGCCGACGATGGCGATGCTGCGCGGCACCGCTGAACGCCGCCGTGCCTGCTGCCGCGCGCAGCGCGGATCGCCGCCCCCTCGCGCGCCCTGCCATCCCGCATCGCAGCATCGCACCGGCCGTGGCAAGGCGAGCCCAATCGCCGCGCGGCGCTAGCGTATACCCCGAGCAATAAGGGCCCCCGCGCGCCCTTCCCTGTCAGAACGCCGTAAGTTTCGCCTCCCAGAATCCACACACATTCGACGGCCTCCGCCGGTACGCGGCGTTGCCGCCCGCGTAGCGCGGCCGTGCGAAAGGACCCCTGAACAGTAGGAGGAGACAAGATGGCTAACGCCCAGAATGTCGCAGTGCCGGGAGGCAGTGCGCAGAATGCGCCGATGACGCGCGAGGAGAGGAAGGTCATTCTCGCCTCGTCGCTCGGCACCGTGTTCGAGTGGTACGACTTTTATCTGTACGGTTCGCTGGCGGCGATCATCGCCAAGCAGTTCTTCGCCGGCCTCGATCCGACCTCGGCCTTCATCTTCGCGCTGCTCGCCTTTGCCGCCGGCTTCATCGTGCGGCCGTTCGGCGCGCTGGTGTTCGGCCGGCTCGGCGACATGATCGGTCGCAAGTACACGTTCCTGGTGACGATCCTGATCATGGGCGTGTCGACCTTCATCGTCGGCCTGCTGCCCAGCTACGCCACCATCGGCTGGGCCGCACCGGTGATCCTGATCGCGCTGCGGATGCTGCAGGGCCTGGCGCTCGGCGGCGAGTACGGCGGTGCGGCGACCTACGTCGCCGAACACGCGCCGCACGGCAAGCGCGGCTCGTACACGTCCTGGATCCAGACCACGGCGACGCTCGGCCTGTTCATGTCGCTGATCGTGATCCTGGTGTGCCGTCAGCTGACGGGTCCCGACTTCGAGGTCTGGGGCTGGCGCATCCCGTTCCTGCTGTCGATCGTGCTGCTCGGCATGTCGGTCTACATCCGGCTGTCGATGGCCGAATCGCCGGCGTTCCAGCGGATGAAGTCCGAGGGCAAGACGTCGAAGGCGCCGCTGACGGAATCGTTCGCGCAATGGCGCAACCTGAAGATCGTGATCCTGGCGCTGGTGGGCCTGACCGCCGGCCAGGCCGTGGTCTGGTACACCGGCCAGTTCTACGCGCTGTTCTTCCTGACCCAGGTGCTGAAGGTCGACGCCAAGACCGCGAACCTGCTGATCGCCGGCGCGCTGGTGATCGGTACGCCGTTCTTCGTGTTCTTCGGCGCGCTGTCGGACAAGATCGGCCGCAAGTGGATCATCATGGCCGGCTGCGCGCTGGCGATGCTGACCTACTTCCCGCTGTTCAAGGCGCTGACCCACTACGCCAACCCGGCGCTCGAACGCGCCCAGCAGTCGGCCCAGATCGTCGTCACCGCCGATCCGAAGCAGTGCTCGTTCCAGGGCAGCCCGATCGCGCGCGAGATCGACTTCCGCAGCTCCTGCGACATCGCCAAGCGCACGCTGGCGCAGTCGTCGGCAAGCTATGAAGTCGTCGAGGCGCCGGCCGGCACCACCGCCACCGTCAAGATCGGCGATCGCGAGATCCAGGCCTTCAACGCCTCGCTGGTGCCGCAGGGACACAGCTTCGATCCGGACAGCAAGGCGAAGATCGATGCCTTCAAGAAGGAGGTCGCCTCGGCCATGACGGCCGCCGGCTATCCGACCAAGGCCGATCCCGCCGAGATGAACACGGTGATGGTGCTGGTGATCCTGGTGATCCTGGTGATCTACGTGACCATGGTCTACGGTCCGATCGCCGCGATGCTGGTCGAGCTGTTCCCGACCCGCATCCGCTACACCTCGATGTCCCTGCCCTACCACATCGGCAACGGCTGGTTCGGCGGCATGCTGCCGACCATCTCGTTCGCCCTGGTCGCGCAGAACGGCAACATCTACTACGGCCTGTGGTACCCGATCGTGATCGCCGGCAT
Source organism: Cupriavidus gilardii (assembly GCF_013347325.1). Lineage (NCBI taxonomy): Bacteria > Pseudomonadati > Pseudomonadota > Betaproteobacteria > Burkholderiales > Burkholderiaceae > Cupriavidus > Cupriavidus gilardii. Next base: position 2,500,848 of record NZ_CP054626.1, read on the forward strand.
CACGCTGGTGATCGGCTCGCTGTTCATCCGCGAGACCAAGGACGTCGATATCTACGCGCACGACTGATCTTCGACCGCGCCACGCCGGCCCGGGGGCCGGCGGCGAAACCGGCGGTCGGCCAGGGCCGCCGGTTTTTTTTTGGCATCCGGATACCCGTGGACCGCACAAAAGTGTTGACAGCGATCCAGCGGCCCGTATAATGGCGGTCTTCGTCGGCGAATTAGCTCAGTCGGTTAGAGCGACGGAATCATAATCCGCAGGTCCGGGGTTCGAGTCCCTGATTCGCCACCAGTATTTCGAAGGGGTCAGCGCAAGCTGACCCCTTTTTGTTTTGGCGCCGCCCTCCAGGGTCCCGATCGGGGCTCCTCTCGGGAACCCCTCCCCACCACCCGCCCCCCAGTTCCGTCCTCAGTTCCGGCAGTAAGCCCGCGCCATCGACTTGACCTCGAGCGCCAGCGCGCGGCGCAGCGCCACCGGCTCCAGCACCTCGACCTGCGGCCCGAACGAGCGCAGCCAGCGCACCAGCCAATCGGCCATCTCCACCGTGCAGCGAACCACCAGCGAACCGTCGGGGCCGATCTCCTCGGTCTGATCGGGCGCCATCGGCGCGTCGCGCACGATGTCGCCGCAGCCCTTGGCAAAGCGCACCGCCAGCTTGATATTGCCGTCGCCGTGCAGCCCGAATTCGGCTGCCTCTTCGACGTAGTCGGCCAGCGAGAAATGGTCGGGATAGATGAAGCGCTCCTTCAACGCGTGCGCCGCGTGGACGCGGTCCAGCCGCAGGCATTGCGGTGCCGGCTCTTCGTCTTCCAGTCCGCCCAGATAGACCATGCCGGCCTTCTCGACCACGCCGAGCGGCATCAGCACGCGCTTGCTCTCCGGTTCGAAGCGCGGCCGGTAGACGACCTCCAGGCAGCGCTCCTCGAAGACCGCCGTCAGCACCGGCAGCAGCACGACCTCGCGCAGCCGCGGCGGCACCAGCGGCGAACTGCGCTCGACCACCGATACCTTGCGATGCCAGGCGATCCGCCCGGTGCCGCCCTCGCCGCTGCGCCGGCGCAGTTGCGACTCGGCGGCATCGAACAACGGCCGCAGCAGGGTCGCCATCACCGAGGTGATCTGGCGGCCGGCGAACCGTTTCAGCACCTGCAGGGCCAGCGCCTCCTCGTCGCTGAGCCAGGTGCCGGCGTTGGACAGCATCCGGCCGGCGCCTTCGGCGCGGCGCCACATCAGGCCGCGCCCTTGCGCGCGGCACTCCGCCGAGCCGTCGGCGAGCAACAGCACCAGCCGCTGCTGCAGCACCTCGGCGGGCGGCTCGGCGACGCCGAGGGCGGCAAGGCCGTGCGCCACGTCCTCGGCGCTCATCCAGCGGCGGGGACCACCGTCGTCAAGCAGGACGGAAAGAATGGAAACGTCGAGTTGCGAATCGAACTGTTGGGCCATAAAGCGCAATCAGAGGTTGGTCATCCGTGGGGAGAGCGAAGCCTATCAAGCGGGGCGTCCGGAAATGAAGGAAATGGACAAGGAACGACGGTTCCCGGCACGCACTTCGGCCCTCCGAAACGAAAGTGCGAGCAACAGCCTATGCGATGCCCGCCGGCACGCGGAGTGGGCAAGGCCCAGGCCGGTGCAGCACAAGCATTCGCATTGTTAAAAACTTTGAATAACTGATACGAGGCAGCGTCGCGTCGCTGCCCGGATGTGAGCCTATTCTTCTCACATCGGCTGACGACATCCCGCCGCAAAACGATTCTTAAAAATTCAACAAATGGAGAAAATCATGAAGATCACCACCACCCGCCTGGTTCTCAGCGCCGCCATCGCCGGTACCGCGCTGCTGTCGCTGAACAGCGTGTTCGCCGCGCCGGTGCGCGGATCGCATGCCGGCGACGACTATGGCTACACGTTCCGCTCGACGGACCGCTTCGCCGACGGCGGGCGCGCCTTCAACGTCTACGGGGACGGCGCCCGCACGCACGACGTCTACAGCGAGGGCGCACGTACCAGCACCCGCGGCGATTACCCCGCTCCGATCGGCGAATGAGCCGGCACGTTGTGACGAAGCGAAGGAGCGAGCGATGAGCGTTCGAGACAATGCACTGATCGTGGCGGCGTGGATCGGCGCCTGCCTCGCCAGTGGCTGGCTAGTGACCTTTACGGGGATGCTGCTGTCGCAGTAAGTGCAGGATCAGGCATGCAATTCGGCGAAGTGCCGAGTTTTTGACCGGAATCATGGCGAGATCGCCGCCTAGCTGCCATCATGAATTCAGCCAGGCACGGCAACGCCGAACCGCCTGGCCGTCGACAACGCCTGCAAGGCCCCTGATAGGAGAACCCTCGCCATGACCCATATCGTGCTCGCCACTGACGGCTCCGCCTTCAGCGACGCCGCCGCCCGCTTTATCGCCGAAGGGAAGCTGCTGCAGGGCGAACGGACCGTGCATGTGGTGCACGTCGCCCCGGAGGTCACCGGACAGGTCCGCGCCTTCGTCAGCAAGGACGCGATCGACGACTGGCATCGGGAGGAGAGCGAAAAGGCGATGCGCTCGGTCTGCGACATCCTGGCCGCCGCGCAGCTGCGCGTGGAAAAGCATGCGCTGAGCGGCTTTCCGCCGGACCGGATCGTGGCGCTGGCCAAATCGGTCAACGCCGATGCGATCGTGATCGGCACCCATGGCCGCGGATCGTTCTTCGACGCGGTGCTCGGCTCGGTCGCCGGCCGCGTGGTGGCGCATGCGTCGTGCCCGGTGATCCTGGTAAAGGCGCCGGAGAAGGCGTGATGGTGTGATGGCCTGATGATGCGGGCCATTCCAGGCCCACAGTGTGACGAGCGCCGCGGTCGCGCCCGGGACGATCGGCAGCCCGGCCGATCAACTCGCGATCAACTCGGGATCAAGCCGCGATCAAGCCGACCACAGCGGCGGCTCGTCCATCAGCGCGATCTGTTCGCGCAGTTCGAGGATGCGGTCCTGCCAGTAGCGCGCCGTGCCGAACCACGGAAACGCGGCCGGAAAGGCCGGATCGTTCCAGCGGCTCGCCAGCCAGGCGCTGTAGTGCAGCAGGCGCAGCGTGCGCAGCGCCTCGACCAGATGCAGTTCGCGCGTCGGGAATTCGGCGAAGTCCTCGTAGCCGGCCACGATATCGGCCAACTGGCTCTGCATCGCGGCGCGGTCTCCCTCCAGCAGCATCCACAGGTCCTGTACCGCGGGGCCGGTCCGGCTGTCGTCGAAGTCGACGAAATGCGGACCGGCGCTGCCGCCGCGGGCCTGATCCGCGTCGATCCACAACAGGTTGCCGCGATGGCAGTCGCCATGCAGCCGCAGCATCGCCACGTCGCCCGCGCGCTCGTAGCAGCGCCGCACGCCATCGATGGCGAGATCGGCGGCGGCCTGCCAGGCCGGCCGCAGATCGGCCGGGATGCAGTCCTGCGCCAGCAGCCAGTCGCGCGGCGCCACGCCGAAGGTCTCGACATCGAGCGCGGGCCGATGAAGATAGGGCCGGGTCGCGCCCACGGCATGGATGCGGCCGATGAATCGGCCCAGCCAGGTCAGCGTATCGGCGCGATTGAGCTCGGGCTCGCGGCCGCCGCAGCGCGGGAACACCGCGAAGCGAAAGCCCGCATGCGACAGCAGCGTGCTGCCGCCGCACTCGAGCGGCGGCACGGCGGGGATCTCGGCCTCGGCGAGCTGCCGCACGAAGGCATGTTCCTCGAGGATGGCGGCGTCGCTCCAGCGTCCGGGACGGTAGAACTTCATCACCAGTGGCGCGCCGTCCTCGACCCCGGCCTGCCAGACCCGATTCTCGTAGCTGTTCAGCGCCAGCAGCCGGCCGTCCGGCATGAAGCCGGCCGCCTCGAGCGCATCGAGGATCAGGTCGGGCGTCAGCCCCGCGAACGGAATGTCCGGCGAGGCGGCGGGATCGGGCGACGTCACCATGGCTAAGCGCTAGCTTAGGACACCGCGCGCGTCAGGACCCCTGCCGCGAACGCTGTCCGCCGAGCAATGCCGCCTGCGGGCCGGGGCGGCGGTTGCGCGACGGACCGTTCGACTCGGACGCCGGGCGCGGCGCGGCCTGCGCACGTTCGCCATTGCCGGCCGGGCGGCCGGGGCCCTTCACCTGGCCATTGGCCTGGCCGCCGGGCTTGCCGTTGCGCTGCGGCGCAACGCCTGCTTCCTGCGGACGCGGGGAACGCGGCTGGCGCGGCGGCCGCGCTTCCGTACGGCGCTCGCCCGACGGTGCGCCTGAGCCCTTACCGGCACCATTACCGCCAGGATTGCCGGCACCCTGCGAACGCCCCCGTCCGCCGCCGCCATTCTGGCCGCGCGCCTGGCGGCCCTTCTGGATCGGCTCGGGCGCGATGGTCGGATCCGGCTCGAAGCCCGGCAGCACGATCTGCTCGAGCTTGCGCTTGATCAAGCGCTCGATGTCGCGCAACAGGCCATGCTCGTCGACGCAGACCAGCGACACCGCCTCGCCCTCGGCGCCGGCGCGGCCGGTACGGCCGATCCGGTGCACATAGTCTTCCGGCACGTTCGGCAGGTCGAAGTTGACCACATGGGGCAGCTGGTCGATATCGATGCCGCGCGCGGCGATGTCGGTCGCCACCAGCAGCCGCAGCGTGCCGGCCTTGAACTCGGACAGCGCACGCGTGCGCGCCGACTGGCTCTTGTTGCCGTGGATCGCCAGCGCCGACAGGCCTTCCTTGCTCAGCTGCTCGGCCAGCCGGTTGGCGCCGTGCTTGGTGCGGGTGAAGACCAGCACCTGGTGCCAGTCGTGCTCGCGCACCAGGTGCGCCAGCAGTTCGCGCTTGCGCTCGCGATCGACCGCATAGACGCGCTGCGCCACGGTCTCGGCCGTGGTGTTGCGGCGCGCGACCTCGATCGAGGCCGGATTGTCGAGCAGGCGGTCGGCCAGCGCGCGGATCTCGTCGGAGAAGGTCGCCGAGAACAGCAGGTTCTGCCGCTTGGGCGGCAGCACGTTCAGGATCTTGCGGATGTCATGGATGAAGCCCATGTCCAGCATGCGGTCGGCCTCGTCCAGCACCAGCATCTCGACATGCGACAGATCGATCGTGCGCTGGCCCACGTGGTCCAGCAGACGGCCGGGCGTGGCCACCACGATATCGACGCCGCGCTTGAGCTGGTCGATCTGCGGGTGGATGCCAACGCCGCCGAACATCACCATCGAACGCAGGCGCAGGTACTTGCCGTAGTTGCGCACGCTTTCTTCGACCTGCGCGGCCAGTTCGCGCGTCGGCGTCAGCACCAGCGCGCGGATGCGGGGCCGTTCGCCGCGGGCCGGCGGCTCGGCGCGCGACAGCAGTTGCAGCATCGGCAGCGTGAAACCGGCGGTCTTGCCGGTACCGGTCTGGGCGCCGGCGAGCAGGTCGCCGCCCTTCAGGATCGCGGGAATGGCTTGCGCCTGGATCGGCGTGGGCGTGGTATAGCCCTGCTCCGCCACGGCGCGGACAAGCTTGTCAGACAAGCCTAGTTCTGAAAAAGACATGGAATTCGTTTCGGCCGCCCCTTGCGCACGGATGCGCCAATCGTCGGGGCCGGCATGGATTGTGGCGACTGGCCGGCTGCCGCCGTCATCGCCTGCATGGGCGGGACGCGGGGTGCCGGGGAAGCGGAACGACTGCCTCCGCCTCCAGGTTCGGAAGGCCCGTAGTGTATCAGCCTCGGCGCATTCGCACCGGACGCCCCATGAGCCGAGCGGGTAGAATAGCGGGCTGTCCCGCCTGCCCTGCCCCCGCCCGCCCGCGCGCCCGGCGCCGGCCCCCGCGGCAGGCCATGTTCCGCCCCCTGAAGCATCCGATGCCCCCAGGTCAACCACTGAGATCGGCACCATGAATCCACGTCCCCAAGCCGCCGAGGCCACCCAGCCTGCGGCCGCCCCCGCCACGCCCGTCAAGAAGGTCTTCGTCAAGACCTACGGCTGCCAGATGAACGAGTACGACTCCGACAAGATGGTCGACGTACTGCACGCCAGCCAGGGCCTGGAGAAGACCGACAATCCCGAAGACGCCGACGTGATCCTGTTCAATACCTGCTCGGTCCGCGAGAAGGCGCAGGAGAAGGTGTTCTCGGAACTGGGGCGGATGAAGGCGCTGAAGGCCGCCAAACCCGACCTGGTGATCGGCGTCGGCGGCTGCGTGGCCAGCCAGGAAGGCGCGGCCATCGTCTCGCGCGCGCCGTATGTCGACGTCGTGTTCGGCCCGCAGACGCTGCACCGGTTGCCCGACATGATCGCGCGCCGCCGCCAGAGCGGCCAATCGCAGGTCGACATCTCGTTCCCCGAGATCGAGAAGTTCGACCATCTGCCGCCCGCGCGCGTCGAAGGCCCGAGCGCCTTCGTCTCGATCATGGAAGGCTGCTCGAAGTACTGCAGCTACTGCGTGGTGCCCTACACCCGCGGCGAGGAGGTCTCGCGCCCGTTCGACGACGTGCTGGCCGAGATCGCGGGCCTGGCCGACCAGGGCGTGCGCGAGGTCACGCTGCTGGGCCAGAACGTCAACGCCTACCGCGGCCGCATGGGCGACACCAGCGAGATCGCCGATTTCGCGCTGCTGATCGAGTATGTGGCGGAGATCCCGGGCATCGAGCGGATCCGCTATACCACCAGCCATCCGAAGGAATTCACCGCGCGGCTGATCGACATCTACGCGCGCGTGCCCAAGCTGGTCGACCATCTGCACCTGCCGGTGCAGCACGCCTCGGACCGCATCCTGATGGCGATGAAGCGCGGCTACAGCGTGCTCGAATACAAGAGCATCATCCGCAAGCTGCGCGCGATCCGGCCGACCATGTCGATGTCGTCGGACTTCATCGTCGGCTTTCCCGGCGAGACCGACGCCGACTTCGACAAGCTGATGGCGATGGTCGAGGAGATCGGCTACGACACCTCGTTCTCGTTCATCTTCAGCCCGCGCCCCGGCACGCCCGCGGCCAACCTGCACGACGACACGCCGCACGAGGTCAAGCTGCGCCGGCTGCAAAGGCTGCAGGCGACCATCGAGGAGAACGTGCAGCGCATCAGCCGCGGCATGGTCGGCACGGTGCAGCGCATCCTGGTCGAAGGCCCGGCGCGCAAGGACCCGAACGAGCTGCACGGCCGCACCGAGAACAACCGCGTGGTCAATTTCGCGCTGCCCGGCGTGCCGCAGGCGAGCCGCGACCGGCTGATCGGCCAGATGGTCGAGGTCACGATCACCGAGGCCTTCCCGCATTCGCTGCGCGGCGAGATCCTGGTGCGCGGTTAAGCGGGACCCCCGGCACGCCGCGCGCCCGCCGACGGCCGACGACGAACAACAACGGAGCGCTCTCCCGATGAAAATTCCTTCCGCCGAATTCGTGGCGCCCAAGGACGACAACGCCCGGCTGCAGAACCTGTGCGGTCCGCTGGACGAAAACCTGCGCCAGGTCGAACAGGCGCTGGACGTCACGATCCAGCGGCGCGGCCACAAGATGACGGTGCGCGGCGCCAACGCCAACGAGGCCGCCGCCGCGCTGGAGCGCTTCTACAACCAGGCCCGCACGCCGCTGTCGATCGACGACGTGCAGCTCGGCCTGATCGAAACGCGCCAGTACGCCGCGCATGTCGCCGGCCCGCCGGGCGCGGACAACGACGCGGGGGGCGATGCCGACGACGAATCGCCGGTGCTGCATACGCGCCGCACCGGCCTGGTCGGCCGCACCGCGGCGCAGCGCGACTACCTGCGCAATATCGTCGCGCACGACCTGACCCTGGGCATCGGCCCGGCAGGCACCGGCAAGACCTATCTGGCGGTGGCCTGCGCGGTCGATGCGCTCGAACGCGACGCGGTCAAGCGCATCGTGCTGACGCGTCCCGCGGTCGAGGCCGGCGAGCGGCTGGGCTTTCTGCCGGGCGATCTGGCGCAGAAGGTCGATCCGTATCTGCGCCCGCTGTATGACGCGCTGTACGACCTGCTCGGCTTCGACCGCACGCAGAAGATGTTCGAGCGCCAGATGATCGAGATCGCGCCACTCGCCTATATGCGGGGCCGCACGCTGAACCACGCCTTCATCATCCTGGACGAGGCCCAGAACACCACGCCGGAGCAGATGAAGATGTTCCTGACCCGGATCGGCTTCGGCTCCAAGGCGGTGATCACCGGCGACACCACGCAGATCGACCTGCCGCGCGGCCAGAAGAGCGGCCTGATCGAAGCCCAGCACGTGCTGCGCGACGTGCGCGGCGTCGCCGCGACCCGCTTTACCAGCATCGACGTAGTGCGCCATCCGCTGGTGGCGCGCATCGTCGAGGCCTACGACGAATACCACGCCCAGCACAAGGACACCTGATTTGACCAGCAAGAAGATGGCTCCCAGCGCCGCCCCCAGCCTGATCCTGTTCGACGGCGAAGGCCGGGCCCGCAAGAGCGCCGCGCACGCGCTGCGCGTGCAGCTGCCCGACGGCCGCAGCCTGACCGTGGACCTGTCGCAGGCCGCCGACGGCGTGGTGTCGCTGCTGGCCGAGCACAGCGACCCGCGCCAGCGCGCCGGCCTGCTGGCCCGGCCCGACAGCCACGATGCGCTGGCGGTGGCGGTCACCGCCACGCCGCAGCTGACCACCACCGGCACGCCGGCCACGCCGCCCGAACTGACGCTGGACGTGCAGTACGGCGACGGCATCCGCGGCCGGCGCGGCCTGCCGCCGCGCGCGCGTCTGCAGACGTGGCTGCGCTCGGCGCTGTTCGCCGACGCCCAGCTGACCGTACGCTTCGTCGGCGAGGACGAGGGCCGCGCGCTGAACCGCGGCTTTCGCGGCAAGGACTATGCGACCAATGTGCTGACCTTCGCGTATGCCGAGCACGAGGACGACCCGGTCACCGCCGACATCGTGCTGTGCTGCCCGGTGGTCGAGCGCGAGGCGCGCGAGCAGCGCAAGCCGCTCGAGGCCCATTACGCGCATCTGCTGGTGCACGGCGCGCTGCACGCGCAGGGCTACGAGCACGAGGACGACGCGGAGGCAGAGGAGATGGAGGCCATCGAGACCGAAACGCTGCTGGCGCTGGGCTTTGCCGACCCGTACCGCGACGACCGCGGCCCGCGTCTGGGGCACTGAACGATCAGCGAGGGGGATCGGCGGGCGGCCCCGCTTGCCCTCTCCCCGGCTCTCTCCCCGGCTCTCTCCCCCGCTCCGTCCCCCGCAAGCGCGACGGGGAAGAAAACAGTCAGGTGCGGCGCCAGCGCCGCATTCGACCGGCCAGGCGGCGCCGGCCCGCGGCCACCGCGGTCAGAACCGAAAAACAATTGGTGTATGCTTGCTCCGGTATCCACCACGCGCACCTTGCGCCATGAACGACCCTTACCCTAGTTCGAAACCAGTCGACCGGCCCCGGTCCCTGCTCGAACGACTGAGCGATCTGATTTCTCCCGAGCCCGAATCGCGGGCCGAATTGCTCGAAGTCCTCCAGGATGCCCACGCCCGCAATCTGATCGACGCGGAGTCGCTGTCGATGATCGAAGGCGTGTTCCAGGTCTCGGAATTGACCGCGCGCGACATCATGGTGCCTCGCGCCCAGATGGACGCGGTCAATATCGCCGATGCGCCGGAAGCCTTCATTCCCTTCATGCAGGAGACGGCGCACTCGCGCTTCCCGGTCTACGAAGGCAGCCGCGACAACATCATCGGCATCCTGCTCGCCAAGGACCTGCTGCGCTACTACACCGACAGCGAGTTCGACCTGCGCGAGATGCTGCGGCCCGCGGTGTTCATCCCCGAGTCCAAGCGCCTGAACATCCTGCTGCGCGAATTCCGCAACAACCGCAATCACATCGCGATCGTGGTCGACGAGTACGGCGGTGTCGCCGGGCTGGTCACGATCGAGGACGTGCTGGAACAGATCGTCGGCGACATCGAGGACGAATTCGATCTCGACGAGGATGACGACAATATCGTGCCGCTGCCCGACGGCAGCTGGCGCGTGCACGGGCTGACCGAGATCGAGCAGTTCAACGAGGCCTTCGGCACCCAGTTCCCCGACGACGACGTCGATACGGTCGGCGGCCTGCTGACCAACCACGTCGGCCACGTGCCGCACCGCGGGGAAATCATCACGCTGCCGCCGCTGCGCTTCGAGGTGCTGCGCGCCGACGCGCGCCAGCTGCATCTGCTGCTGGTCCGGCGCGAAGCGGCCGCCGTCACCGACGCCGTGGCCAACGCATGAAGCGGCTGGCGCAGGGCTGGAACGGCGCCGCCGCCGAACTCGAGACACCGCTGACCGACACCCGCCGCCGCCCCGCGCGCTGGGGCCGCCTGCTGCTGGCCGGCGTGCTTGGCGTCGCCCATACCCAGGCCTTCGCGCCGCGCGACTGGTGGTGGCTGCAGCTGCTGGCGCTGGCGGGACTGGCCGCACTGCTGTTCGACACCCGCCGCGTGCGCGATGCCGCCGCGCTGGGCTACGCCTTCGGGCTGGGCTGGTTCCTGTCCGGCATCTGGTGGCTCTATATCAGCATGCATGTCTACGGCGAGATGCCGGCCTGGATGGCCGCGCTCGCGGTGCTGCTGTTCTCCGGCTACCTGGCGCTCTATCCCGCGCTGGCGGCCGCCGCGTGGCATCGCGCCACCGCGCCGCGGCGCTTCGCTTCGGCCGCTTCGGGCAGTTGCGCCGGCTGGTTTGGCCTGGTGGCCGCGCCGCTGGCGTTCGGTGCCGCCTGGGGCCTGACCGAATGGCTGCGCGGCGTGATCTTCACCGGTTTCCCGTGGCTGGGCAGCGGCTATGCGCATACCGACGGGCCGCTGGCCGGCTACGCGCCGCTGCTGGGCGTCTACGGGGTCGGCGCGTTGGCCGCGGTCTGCGCGGCCTGGCTCGCCGCGCTGGCGCGCATCGCGCGGCCGGCATCGGCGAAATTGCCCGATATGCCGGCGGGCGGTCGCCCCGCCGCGCTGTCGGCAACGCTCGCGGTCCCGCTGGGCCTGGCGGTGCTGCTCGGCGCGGGCTGGCTGCTGGCCGGCCGCGCCTGGACCGAGCCGGTCGGCGCGCCGCTGTCGGTGCGGCTGCTGCAGGGCAACGTGCCGCAGGACATCAAGTTCGAGGCCGCCGGCATCGCCCGCTCCAATGCGCTGTACCGCGACATGATCACCGCCGCCCCGGCCGACCTGGTGGTCACGCCGGAGACCGCGTTTCCGCTGATCCTGCAGGACATGCCGCCGGAAATCGCGCTGGCGCTGCGGCAGTTCAGCGTCCGCACCGGCACCGCGCTGCTGTTCGGCGCCGCCGGCACCGACTCCCCGGTCGACTTCACCAACAGCGTGTTCGGCATCGGCCCCGAGATGAAGGGGCTGTACCGCTACGACAAGCACCACCTGGTGCCGTTCGGCGAGTTCATCCCCTGGGGCTTCCGCTGGTTCGTCGACATGATGAAGATGCCGCTGGGGGACTTCCGCCGCGGCGGGCTTGCGCAGGCGCCGCTGCCGGTGCGCGGCGTGCTGGTCGCGCCCAATATCTGCTACGAGGATCTGTTCGGCGAGGAAATCGCGCGCACGCTGCGTGGCCAGCGGGAGCCGGCCAATGTGCTGGTCAACGTCACCAATCTGGCCTGGTTCGGCGACACCATCGCGCTGGACCAGCACCTGCAGATCTCCCGGATGCGCGCGCTCGAGACGCGCCGGCCGATGCTGCGCTCGACCAATACCGGCATGACGGCGGTGGTCGCACCCGACGGCAGCGTGCCGGCGCGGCTGGCGACCTTCACCACCGGCACGCTGAGCGCGCGGGTGCAGGGCACGCGCGGGCTGACGCCCTATGTGCGGGTCGGCAATGTACCGGCGGTGCTCGGCTGCCTGCTGGTGCTGCTGGTGGTGGCCTGGCGCGCGGCGTCGCGCCGGCGCGGCGCCGGCGCCTGAGCGTTTCGCCGGCCTGGGCGGCCGAGCCTTACTGGATCACGCTGGCGACGATCGATACCGCAGCAGCCGCTGCCATCACCGCCAGGGCGACCAGATAGGGTTTGCGCGAGAGAAGCGACATGATGTTTGTCCCCGTGGTGTTGGCGCCGGCGGCTGCCTGCACGGCGCCGCCCGCTGCCTCTGTCGAACAGCTTTTCAATAATGTATACAAAAATCGATAACGGCAGGCCCTTGCGGAACTTGAGATCCCTCGGGATTTACCCGAGGTCCTCGTCCAGCTGCCTGCCCCTCCCCGTCGGCGGCTGCCGGGCAAAAAACCGCTAGAATTCTGGGTTTGGCAACGGCGGGACCGGCCGGCCCGGCCGCCGTCCCCGCCCGCTTCCGCTTCGGTGGCCCGCCGCCGGGCCAACACTCCGCGATCCGTCGTCTTCGTTATGCTGACCTTCCAACAAATGATCCTGACCTTGCAGTCCTACTGGGACCGGCAAGGATGCGCGCTGTTGCAACCCATCGATCTGGAGGTTGGCGCCGGTACCTCGCACGTGCATACCTTCCTGCGCGCGATCGGCCCCGAGCCGTGGCGCGCCGCCTATGTGCAACCGTCGCGCCGCCCGAAGGACGGCCGCTATGGCGAGAACCCGAACCGGCTGCAGCACTATTACCAGTACCAGGTCGTGCTCAAGCCCGCGCCGGAGAACATCCTCGAGCTCTACCTGGGCTCGCTCGAGGCGCTGGGCCTGGACCTGAAGCAGAACGACATCCGCTTCGTCGAGGACGACTGGGAAAACCCGACGCTGGGCGCCTGGGGCCTGGGCTGGGAGGTCTGGCTCAACGGCATGGAGGTGACCCAGTTCACCTACTTCCAGCAGGTCGGCGGCATCGATTGCAAGCCGATCACCGGCGAGATCACCTACGGCATCGAGCGCCTCGCGATGTATCTGCAGGGCGTCGAGAACGTCTACGACCTGGTCTGGACCGAGTGGGAAGAGAACGGCAAGACGCGCCGTCTGACCTATGGGGACGTCTACCACCAGAACGAGGTCGAACAGTCGACCTACAACTTCGAACAGAGCAATACCGACATCCTGTTCCGCCATTTCGCCGAGCACGAGGGCGAGGCCAAGCGGCTGATGGGCGTCGGTGCCGAGGGTAACGCGGCACAGGCGGCAAGCGTCAAGCTGGCGCTGCCGGCCTACGAACAGGTACTCAAGGCCGCCCACACCTTCAACCTGCTGGACGCGCGCGGCGCGATCTCGGTGACCGAGCGCGCCGCCTACATCGGCCGCATCCGCAATCTGTCGCGGCTGGTCGCGCAGGCCTACTACGATTCGCGGGAGGCGCTGGGCTTCCCGATGTGCGCGCCGGCTGGCGCCGAGGCCCCCACCGGCACCATCGAGGCCGCCGCATGAACTCGATGGCACGCCGTGCGCTGTGCAGCGCGCTGGCGGTGGCCGCCACGGGCGGCGCGCACGCCATCGTGCCGTCGGCCTATGCCCAGGCCTCGCAGGTGCTCTACCCATCGGCCGAGCAGGCCAACGTCTGCGAAGGCGATTCGCAGGCGCTGCAGCAGGCCATCAACAAGCATCTGCAGCCGAGCGCCAACGCGATCGACCAGTGGACGCAGCTGGTGCGCTCGATGTCGTGCGACCTGTCCGGGTCCAGGGACCTGGGCTGGCGGCGCGTGCCGCTGCGCGCCTACGAGAGCGCGATCCGCTACCCGCTGACCTGGGTCGAGACCGTACACCGCAACGGCCGGCAACGGCGCCTGGTGCGCACCTACCATTCGGCCTCGCAGCTGCCGCCGCGGATCGACTTCTGGATCGGCGGCCGCATCGACGAGATCCGCTACGATCGCCGCCATCACCGCCTGTATGCGCGCTTCTCCGCCAACAGCGAGAAGCTGGCCGGCAGCACCCAGTCCGCCTGCCGCTCGACCACGCTGCAGTTTCGCCAGCAGCATGGGCTATGGCTGCTGTCCGGCGTCGAACCGCGCTGTTGAGCGCCGCTGAACCTTTCCGGCGCCGCCGATGCCGGCGTGCGCCACAACCCGTTGGAACCGATTCATGTCGCAACCCCTGACCGATTCGCTGCTGATCGAACTGTTCACCGAAGAGCTGCCGCCGAAGGCGCTGGCGCGCCTGGGCGAGGCCTTTGCCCAGGGCCTGTTCGCCGGCCTCGCCGAACGCGGCCTGCTCGATGACGGCAGCACGGTGACGCCGTACGCCACGCCGCGCCGCCTGGCCGCGCGGATCAGCGGCGTGCGCGAAAGCGCCCCGGACCGCGAGCAGCGCGAGAAGGTGTTGCCGGTGTCGGTGGCGCTCGACGCGGCCGGCGAGCCGACCGCGCCGCTGGCCAAGAAGCTGGCCGCGCTGGCCAAATCGGTCGGCGTCGACGCGATCGACTGGCAGACGCTGGAGCGCGCCTCCGACGGCAAGGCCGAGGCGCTGTTCTACCGCTACACCGCGCGCGGCGCGGTGCTGGCCGAGGGCCTGCAGGCCGCGCTGGACGAAACCATCGGCAAGCTGCCGATCCCGAAGGTGATGAGCTACCAGCGCCCGGACGGCAGCACCGTCAACTTCGTGCGCCCGGCCCACCGGCTGATCGCGCTGCATGGCGACAAGGTCGTGCCCGTCTCGGCGCTGGGGCTGGCGGCGGGCCGACGCACGCTGGGCCACCGCTTCCTGTCCGCCGGCGAGATCGACATCCCGCACGCCGAGCGCTACGCCGCCGTGCTGGAGGACCAGGGCAAGGTGCTGGCCAGCTATGCGCAGCGGCGCGAGCGCATCCGCGAAGGGCTGCTGGCCGCCGCCGGCGCCGATCGCGTGATCATGCCCGAAGCGCTGCTCGACGAGGTCAACGCGCTGGTCGAATGGCCGGTGGTCTATGCCTGCCATTTCGAGGAGGCCTTCCTCGCCGTGCCGCAGGAATGCCTGATCCTGACGATGCAGACCAACCAGAAGTACTTCGCGCTGACCGACGCCAACGGCCAGCTGCGCAACCGCTTCCTGATCGTGTCGAACCTGGCCACCGACACGCCGCAGTCGATCATCGGCGGCAACGAGCGCGTGGTGCGCCCGCGCCTGGCCGATGCCAAGTTCTTCTTCGACCAGGACCGCAAGAAGACGCTGGCCTCGCGCGTGCCGCAGCTCGCCAACGTGGTCTATCACAACAAGATCGGCACCCAGCTGGACCGCGTGCAGCGGCTGCAGCAGATCGCCGGCCATATCGCCGACGCGCTGGCCACGGCCGGCGTGCCGGTCGACAAGGCGGCCGCAATGCGCGGCGCGGAACTGGCCAAGGCCGACCTGCTGACCGACATGGTCGGCGAATTCCCCGAACTGCAGGGCACGATGGGGACTTACTACGCGCGCCACGACGACGAAGCCGAGGAAGTCGCGCTGGCCTGCTCCGAACACTACCGTCCGCGCTTTGCCGGCGATGCGCTGCCGTCGAACCCGGTCAGCATCGCGGTGGCGCTGGCCGACAAGCTCGAGACGCTGGTCGGCATCTGGGGCATCGGCCTGCAGCCGACCGGCGAGAAGGACCCGTTCGCGCTGCGCCGCCATGCGCTGGGCATCCTGCGCATGCTGGTCGAGACGCCGCTGCCGCTGGGCATCGACGCGCTGCTGGCGCTGACCGAGCAGGCCTTCGCCGGCGTGCCGGCGGTCAAGCCGGCGCGCGAGGACATCACCGACTTCCTGTACGACCGTCTGCGCGGCTATCTGAAGGACAAGGGCTACACCACCAACGAGGTGGAGGCGGTGGTCAGCCTGCGCCCGCAGCGGCTCGACGACATCCTCGGCCGCATGGAAGCGGTGCGCACCTTCGCCGCGCTGCCCGAGGCGGACGCGCTGGCGGCCGCCAACAAGCGGATCACCAATATCCTGCGCAAGAATACCGAGGCCGTCGGCGAGGTCGCGCCGGCGCTGTTCCAGGAAGACGCGGAGGGCGCGCTGCATGCCGCCATCGACAGCGTGCGGCCGGAGGTCGAGGCGGCGTTCGCACGCGGCGACTTCACCGCCGCGTTGCGCGACCTGGCCCGGCTGCGCGACGCGGTGGACCGCTTCTTCGACGGCGTGATGGTGATGGCCGAGGACGCGCAGCTGCGCGCCAACCGCCTCGCCCTGCTGGCCTCGCTGCATGCGCTGGCCAACCGCGTCGCGGACATCTCGAAGCTGGCCGCCTGACCCTCGCCGCCTTGCACGGACGCACCGCACAAGCCGCACCGACCGTACCCGTTACCGAAGCGCCGCCATGCCGCAGACACCGCCCAAATTCGTGATCCTGGACCGCGATGGGGTCATCAACCTCGACAGCGACCAGTTCATCAAGACGCCGGACGAATGGATTCCGATCCCCGGCAGCCTGGAAGCGATCGCCGCGCTGAACGAGGCCGGCTACCGCGTCGTGGTCGCCAGCAACCAGTCGGGCATCGGCCGCGGCCTGTTCGAGATGAGCGCGCTGAACGCGATGCACGAGAAGATGTACAAGGCGCTGGCCCGCCTCGGCGGCCGCGTCGAGGCGATCTTCTTCTGCCCGCACACCGCCGCGGACGCGTGCGACTGCCGCAAACCCAAACCCGGCCTGATCCAGCAGGCGGCGCAGCGCTTCGGCATCGAGCTGCGCGGCGTGCCGATCGTCGGCGATTCGCTGCGCGACCTGGAGGCCGGCGTCGCCCTCGGCTGCACGCCGCACCTGGTGCGCACCGGCAAGGGCGAAGGCACGCTGGCCAAGGGTGGCCTGCCGCCCGGCACGCTGGTCCACGACGATCTGCGCGCGTTCTCGCGCTGGCTGCTGGAAGGCGATGGCGCGAAGCACGGCGCCGCGGCGGCATCGCATGCGGGTGCGGCACCTGTGGCAACTGCGGGCCGCGCCACGTCACCGGTTGACTCGACGAACCCTCGATGATCTTTCTACGCTCCCTGCTGTTCGCGTTGTACCTGCTGGTACTGACGCCCCCCTATGCCTGCGCCTGCTTCCTGGCCTTCCCCTTCATGAGCGCCAACCGGCGCTACCGCTTCGTGCGCGGCTGGCCAAAGCTGGTGATCGGCGCCGCCCGGCTGATCTGCGGCATCCGCTACCGCATCGAAGGCGGCGAGCACCTGCAGGCCATGATCGACAAGCCGGTGGTGCTGCTGTCCAAGCACCAGTCGGCGTGGGAAACCGTGGCGCTGGTGGCGACGATGCCCAAGCCGCTGTGTTTCGTCTTCAAGCGCGAGCTGCTGTTCGTGCCGTTCTTCGGCTGGGCGCTGGGCATGCTGAAGATGGTCCATATCAACCGCAAGGACGGTTCGCGGGCGTTCGCCTCGGCCGTGCGCCAGGGCCGCGAGCGGCTCGCCGAGGGGGCCTGGATCATCATGTTCCCGGAAGGCACGCGCACCCCGGCCGGCATGGAAAACCCGCGCTACAAGAGCGGCGGAGCCCGGCTGGCGGTCGAGACCGGCGCCTCGGTGATTCCGATCGCGGTCAATTCCGGGCGCCTGTGGCCGCGCAACTCGTTCCTGAAGTACCCCGGCACCATCACGATCTCGATCGGCCCGCCGCTGTCGTCGGCCCACAAGACCGCCGACCTGCTGAACCAGGAGGTCGAGCAATGGATCGAGCGCGACATGCGCCGCATCGATCCGGAGAGCTATCTGCGAGGGCAGCCTGCATGAAGCCGGCCCGCCGCGCCCCGGAACCCGCGGATGGCCAGATGGAGCTGCCGCTGATGGACTCCGGCGCCGGCACGGCCGGCGCGCGGCCGGCGGCCAGCGCGCTGGACGGCACCACGTCGGCCGGCCCGGCCACGGCAACGTGGCCGGCGCCGCAGCCCAACGCCCGGCTGCTGCGGCTTGGCGAACGTCCGCTGCACTACACGCTGAAGCGTTCGTCCCGGCGCACCATCGGCTTCGTCATCGACGATCGCGGGCTGTCGATCACCGCGCCGCGCTGGGTCACCATCGCCGACATCGAAGCGGCGATCGCCGAGAAGCAGCGCTGGATCTTCGGCAAGCTGGCCGAATGGCAGCAGCGCGATGCGCAGCGCGTGCTGCCCGCGGTGCAGTGGCGCGACGGCGCGACGCTGCCCTTCCTCGGCAAGCCGATCACGCTGCGGCTCGATTCGCCGACCGGTACGCTGCTGTTCGATGGGCAGGCTCGCGTGCTGCATCTGGCGCTGCCCGAGCAGGCCGACGAGCAACAGATCAAGGACCGCGTGCAAGCCTGGCTGCAGCACCAGGCCAAGCGGCTGCTGGCCGAACGGCTCGATATCTATGCGGAAAAGCTCGGCGTGCGCCACCGCGCCTTCGCGCTGAGCTCGGCCAATACGCGCTGGGGCAGCTGCACCTCGGACGGCAAGATCCGGCTGAGCTGGCGGCTGATGCATTTCCCGCTGTCGGTGATCGACTATGTGGCCGCGCACGAGCTGGCGCATCTGAAGGAAATGAACCACAGCCCGCGTTTCTGGGACACGGTGGCGTCGATCTTCCCCGAGTTCCGCGACGCCCGCGCGCAGTTGCGCAGCCATCCGCCCGAAGCGTTGCCGGCATTCTGACGCGGCGGCACCGGCGGCGCCCCCCGGATCGCTGCGCCGATCCGTTCTACACTAACGCCTTTGCCGCACTCCCTGCGGCACCCTGCAGTACCCCTACAAGACGTCAATAGAACACCCCAACAGAGGCTCATCATGCGACTCCTCCACACCATGCTCCGTGTCGGCGACCTGCAGCGCTCGATCGATTTCTACACCCGCGTGCTCGGCATGCAACTGCTGCGCGAGAGCGACAATCCCGAATACAAGTACCGGCTCGCCTTCGTCGGCTACGGCCCCGAGAGCGAAACCGCGGTGCTGGAACTGACCTACAACTACGGCGTCGACAAGTACGAGATGGGCACCGCCTACGGCCACATCGCGCTGGAAACGGATGATGCCGCCGGCGCCTGCGAACGCATCCGCGCGGCCGGCGGCAAGGTCACGCGCGAGGCGGGCCCCGTGAAGGGCGGCACCACGGTGATCGCCTTCGTCGAAGACCCGGACGGCTACAAGATCGAGCTGATCGAGCGCAACTCGACGCGCGACGCCAGCCGGCCCTGACGGGCTGCCCCGGGGCCCCAGGGCCCCAAGGCCCCGGGGCTGCGCCGTCCGCGCACCGCGGCGACGCGCGGCCTCAAAGGATGGTGCAAACGCTCTCGCCCTTCGCCACGCGACGCATGTTGCTTTCGAGCTGATAGTCCCTGACGGTGGCGCCATTGCCGTCCACCATGTCGGTCCGCGCCCCCGCCACGATGATCTTGAAGATGAAGCCCGGCGGCTGGTCGCTCATATGCGCGTACATCAGTGGCGTGCGGCCCAGCGTATCGCGGCCATTGATGTTGCCGCCGGCATCGCGCAAGCTCTTGACGATGTCCAGGTATCCGTCCGACGCCGCCACCATCATCGGCGAGGTGCCGGCATCGTCGCGGACATCCGGGTCGGCGCCGTAGGCCACCAACTGCTGCACGGCACGCAGCTGGCCCAACGCGGCGGCCAGATGCAGCGCCGTGATGCCTAGTGGGCCCCGGGCATCGACGGGAACGCCATGGAGCAGCAAGCGCGCGAACGGCGCGTCCGCGCCGAGCGCTATCGCGGTCATCAACGGCGTCATGCCCATGGCGGGCTCCGCTTGTTCGAGCACGGCGCGGTTGTCGACCGCCGCCGCCAGGTCGATCAGCGCGCAGGCCACGCGCGGCGCCTTGTTGCGCAAGGCCAGCTGCAACAGGTCCAGCCCGTCCTTGATCGGCATGTCGAGGCTCCAGTCGGCGTTGGTCACCAGGTGCCGCACGGCGGCCGCATCGTCGGCCTCGATTCCTGACAGCACGCTGGTCCGAAATCCATTCATCCAGTCGACCAGGGCGTCTTCCAGCGCCGGCAGGATCGCCGCATGGCCGAGCGCCGGCGCGCCCCCCACGTCCTTGCCGAGCTCCAGCGCGCTCCTGCCGTGCCGGTTCGGCTTGCCGAGGGCGCCGAGCCCGATGCCGCCGCCGTACCAGCGCCCGTGGTCCAGCAACGACTGCACCACCGCGGGCATGGTCGGACGCAGACCCAGCGCCAGGTGCATGCAGGTGTCGCCGTCGCAATTGGCGATGGCGGGATCGGCCCGATGGGCGAGCAGCGTATTGATCAGCGCCGGTTCGCAACGCGACTGGATCGCCGTGTGCAACGGTGTGTTGCCCTGCTCGTCGCGCCAGCGGATGGCGGCCGGTTCGCGCTGAAGCCACTCGCGCACCGCCGGGCCGTCGTGGCGCCGCAGCGCCAGCGCCAGTTCGCGGCCTGCGTGGTGGGGGCCGGCGCTGCCGGTGCATTCATCGCCTGTGGCGCGGCGCGCGCCGTGAACGGTGTCGGGTACGGGGCCGGACTGGAACAGCGGGACCTGGCTCGTGATACGGCTAGCATGCATGCTGCGCTCCTTTGCGGTTGAGAGATCGGGCGACGCGGCCCTGGGCCGGTCGCGGCGCGATTCTCATCCGCGCCGGAAGGCGCGCTTTAGCATTCGGGTGGAGTTCTTGCGCAGGCCGGCGACACAGTGCGCGGACACAGTGTGCCGACACCGTGTGCCGACTGCCGCGGCCCGCAGAGGGAAGGAAAGGGAAGAAAAATCGGGCTTACCCGCCGATGCGATTGGCCAGCTCGACGTACTCGGCCACCGGCACCTCTTCGGCGCGGCGGCCCAGGTCGAAGCCGATCGCGTCGAAGTCGACATGATCGCGCAGCATCGACAGCGTGTTGCGCAGCACCTTGCGGCGCTGCGAAAACGCCGCGGTGACCAGGTCGCCCAGCACCGTCATGTCGCACGCGGCGTACGGCGAGCGCAGCCGGCCGTCCTCGTGGCGCGGCCACGGAATCATGCGCACCACCGCGGAATCGACCTTGGGCGGCGGATTGAACGACTCCGGCGGCACGTCCAGCACGTATTCCATGTGGTAGCGGACCTGCAGCATGATCGACAGCCGGCCGAAGGCCTTGCTGCCGGGCTCGGCCACCATCCGCTCGACCACCTCCTTCTGCAGCATGAAATGCTGGTCGCGCACGTGATCGGCGAACTCCATCAGATGGAACAGCAGCGGGCTCGAGATGTTGTACGGCAGATTGCCGACGATGCGAAGCGGGCGTCCGGGCTGCTTCAGCTGGTCGAAATCGAAGGCCAGCGCATCGCCGGCGTGGATCGTCATGCGGTCGCCATAGCGGCGGCGCAGCCGTTCGACCAGATCGCGGTCCAGTTCGACCACGTGCAGATGATCGAGCCGCTCCAGCAGCGGCTCGGTCAGCGCGCCGAGGCCGGGACCGATCTCGACGACCAGGTCGCCGGCGTGCGGGTCGATGGCATTGACGATGCCATGAATGATGCTGTCGTCGACCAGGAAGTTCTGGCCGAATCGCTTGCGGGCCGTATGGCCCTGGTGCACAGGGGAACGCATCGATGTCTCTTCAGTGTCCGGCCGGCGAGCCGCCAGGCAGGTCGCGCCCGGCATGGCCGACCATGCCGATCGCGCAGCGGATCGCCTCGATCATGCTGCCGTGTTCGGCGCGGCCCGTGGCGGCCAGATCGAGCGCGGTGCCGTGATCGACCGAGGTGCGGATGAACGGCAGGCCGAGCGTGATATTGACACCATGGCCGAAGGTGCCGTATTTCAGCGGCGCCAGGCCCTGGTCATGGTACATCGCCAGTACGCAGTCGGCATCGCGCAGCAGCCGGGGCTGGAACAGCGTGTCGGCCGGATAGGGGCCGCGCGCGTCGATGCCCGCCTCGCGTGCCTTCGTCAGCGCCGGCGCGATGATGTCGATCTCCTCGCGGCCGAGGTGTCCGCTCTCGCCGGCATGCGGATTCAGTCCCGTCACCAGGATGCGGGGATGGGCCAGGCCGAAGCGCCGCCGCAGATCGGTGTCGACGATCGTCAGCGTCTCGAGCAGCATCGGCACGTCGAGCGCATCGGCCACGTCGCGCAGCGGCAGATGGGTGGTGGCCAGCGCCACGCGCAGCATCGCATTGGCATGCGCGGGCTGCGGGCCGGCCAGCATCATCACCACGCGCGCGACACCGGCCCGCTCGGCCAGATATTCGGTATGGCCGGTGAACGGTACACCGGCGTCATTGATGGTGCTCTTCTGCACCGGTGCGGTGACCACCGCCGCATAGCGGGCGGTCTGCCCCGGCTGCGGCTGCAGGCCGGCCAGCGCCGCATCGAGCAGCGCCAGCACATGGCGTCCGTTGCGCGCGTCGAGCACGCCGGGCTGGCATGGCACCGCCAGCGGAATATCGTCGACGACGACCTCGCCCGCAACGAGCTTGTCCTGCCATGCCTGCGCCAATCCGAGCACCGCGGCGCGTTCGGCCAGCAGCCGCGCGTCGCCGAGCACATGGAAGCGCGGGCCCGCCTTCCCGCCCGCCAGCTCCAGCACCGCCCGGATCGTGATGTCCGGACCGATGCCGGCCGGCTCGCCGGTCGTGATCGCGATCGGCAGCGACGCGGCCGGATGCGCGGAAACCGTTGGCGGGGAAGATGTGGCAGACGGCGCGGTCATCGTGGTGGCGATACGGTTCCCGTGGCGGGTCCTTCGCTGGATACCTTAGCGGGTCGCCTCGCGGTTGGTCCGGTATTCGACATAGGCGGCCTCGCGCAACTGGCGCAGCCAATCCTCGTAGGCGGCGCGCAGCTTCTGCTCGCGCACCTCGGCGCGGGCGAAGTCGCGCTGCTTCTCCGGCGACACCTCGACCTCGCGGCGGTTGTCGACCTGGATCAGGTGCACGCCGAACTGGCTGGTGACCGGCTCGGACACTTCACCCGGGCGCAGGCGGTTCATCGCCTGCTCGAACTCGGGGACCAGCTCGCCCGGCGACACCCAGCCGAGTTCGCCGCCGTTCTGCGCCGAACCGTCCTGCGAATAGCGCTTGGCGATATCGGCGAAGCTGGTGCCGTGCTGGATGCGGTCGCGCAGCGTCGACAGCTGGCGGCGCGCCTCGGCCTCGGGCATGTTCGGGCCGGTGCGGATCAGGATATGGCGCACCTGCGTCTGCGTGATGCGGCTGGGCGCGACATCGCCGCCGGCGGGCGCGGTGCGCTTGCCGGCGAGCTTCAGCACATGGAACCCGGCCGGGCTTTCGACGACCTCCGGTACCACCTTGCCCGGCTGCAGATCCAGCACGGCATTGGCGAACTGCGCGGGCAGGCGGCCGATCTCGCGATAGCCGAGCGAACCGCCCTTGGCACCCTCGGCGCCGTCCGAATTGTTCTGCGCCAGCTGCGCGAAGTCCGCGCCGCCCTGGGCCTGCTTCAGCAGCCCCTCGGCCTTGGCGCGCAGTTGCGCCTTCTGCGCCTCGCTGGCGCCTTCGGGCACGCGCACGAAGATCTGCGCGACGTCGTACTGCGCTTCGCCGGCCGGCGCGGCGCCGCTGCGTGCGGCGCGCGCGGCCAGATAGTTGTCGATCTCGCCGTCGAACACCTGCACCTTGGAGTCGACCTCGCGCTCGCGCAGCCGGATCACCTGCACCTGCTTGCGCAGCTCGCTGCGGTACTTGTCCCAGGTCATGCCGCTGCGGTCGACCTGCGCACGCAGATCGGCCACGCTGATGCGGTTCTGCTGCGCGACCGACTCGATCGCGCGGTCGACCTCCTGATCGGTCACGCGGATGCCGGCGTCCTGCGCGGCCTGGGTCTGCACCCGCTCCATCACCAGCCGCTCCAGCACTTCGCCGAGCAGTTCTTCGCGCGGCGGAATCGGACGGCCGGCGGAGCGCAGCTGGTTCTCGATCTCGTCGGCGCTATCGAGCAGCTCGCGCCGCGTGATCACGGTGTTGTTGACGATCGCCACCACCTCGTCGACCAGCTGCGAGCGGCCGGTGCGCTGGCCCGAGCCCAGGCGCGGCTGGGTCGGGGAGGTCGGCGGCGTGGCCTGCGAACCCTGTGGCACGAAGATGCCGCTGGCGCGCGGCGTGGAGCCCGACGCACCGGGGGCCTTCAGCTGCGCGGCCGCCGGAACGGCCACGCAGGCGAGCAATGCGGACAGCACGATGCCGCGCGAACGCCGCGACGATGCCGCGGTAACGGAAAATACGGAGACTGCTTGACGCTTCATCATGGTCCGTCATTCGTAATGGTCGAACTGGGTCTGAGGGATCGGCGCGGCCGAGACAGGCTCGTAGCCAGGCACGTTCAACCTCATGATATCCAGCGGATTGGAGCCGATCTTCGACAGGCCGCGGAACTCCACCTGCAGAAACACGCGGCCGGTGTAGCCCTGCGTGGTATTGCGGAATCGCTGGTAGGCGACCCGGCCGACCCAGCAGTCGGCGGCATATTCGAGCCCCAGCAGCGTATCGACCAGCTGGTTCGCGCTCATGTCGTAGGCGACACGTCCGATGCCGTAGGTCCGCCGCGTGATCGGCCACTGGCTCGAGATCTCGAACTGGTCGATCGCGGTATTGTCGGTGACCGTGGTCGGACGACGGTAGCGGTAGCCGACGTTCAGCAGCTTGCGCGGCTCCGGCCGCCACGCGAACGCGATGTTCGACTGGATCACCCGGTCGTTTTCCGGGTTGTACTGCATCCCGGCATTGATGTAGTAGCCGCGGAACAGCTGGATGGTGGTGGCGCCCAGCAGGTCCGAGTAGCCCTTCTCCGCATCGTCGAGCGTGCCGGTCAACTGCACGCGTTGGCCGCTCATGTCGAAGCGTTGCGCCAGCGTACCACGGAAGCGTTCGATGCCCGTCTCGGACTCGATCAGTCGGGTGGTCACGCCCGCGGTCAGCTTGTTGTTGTCGGCGATGCGGTCGTAGCCGGTAAACGGATTCTCGCTGAAGATCTGGCCGTAGCCGAAGTCCGACTGCACCGTGTCGAACAGCGGGAACGCGCTCTGGTCGCGGAACGGCGTGTAGACGTAGAACAGCCGCGGCTCCAGCGTCTGCAGGTACCTGGTGCCGAACAGCCGGCTGATGGTCGGCGCGTCGCGCTCGAACGTCATGCCGCTGTCGATGCTGAAGGTCGGCACCGAGCGCGTCAGCGTGTTGTTGGCCCCCGGCGTGTTGGTCGACGGCTCCATCTGGTACTGGGCCGCGTTGAACATGACCTTGGGCGTCACGAACCAGCCCGGGCGCACGATCGGATAGCTGATCGACGGCTGGATGAACACGCGCTCGCCCTGCGGCTGCTGGAAGCCGGTGGTCGTCAGCGGGATGCGGAAGCGCGTGTAGTCGGCCTCGATCTGCACGTCGAAGCCGCCCCAGTTGTAGCGCGTGAACTTGCCGTTCAACTGCGGCACGCGCTCGTAGGTCGGCTGGCTCGGCGCCAGCGTCTGGAAGGTCTGCACCCGCGCCAGCAGCGAGAAGTCCTGCCAGTTGTAGGTGACCCCGCCCTCCTGCGTGTACTGCCGCAGCGTCGACTGCGCGACCGTGCGCGTCAGGTCGTCCGGATAGCGGTCGTCCGATACCCGGTTCAGGTTCACATAGGCGTTCAGGCCCTTGGCCAGGTTCTGCGTATGCTGGATCGAGTACAGCCAGCGGTCCGAGTTGGTCTTCTGGTCGTTCGGCAGGAACTCGCCGCGGATGCGGCCCGCATAGCCGTTGCCGATATAGCGGAAGTCGCCGCCCAGCTGCACGCCCCGTTCGCTCATCACGCGCGGATACAGCGTCAGGTCGCGGTTCGGCGCGATATTGAAGTAGTACGGCACCGTCAGGTCGAAACCCGAACGGGAGCTGTAGGCCATCAGCGGCGCCAGGAAGCCGCTGCGGCGCTCGTCGGTCAGCGGGAAGGTCACCGCCGGCGCCGCCAGGATCGGCACGTCGAAGAAGCGCAGCACGGCGCCGTGCGCGGTGCCGACCTGACGGTCGCTGTCCAGATCGAGCTGGCGCGCGCTGAAATACCAGTCCGCGTTGTCCGGCGAACAGGTGGTATAGGTGGCGCGCTGGATGGTGCTCTCGTTCTTGTTCAGGAAGTCGATGCGCTCGGCCGTGCCCGAACCGCCGGTCTGCTGGAAGTAATAGTCCGGCGACAGCATGTAGCCTTCGTTGGCCTCGACGCGCAGCTTCGCCTCGGGGCCGACCGCCAGCGTGCCTTCGCGCGAGAGCCGGACGTTGCCGGTCGCCAGCGCCTCGTCGCTGTCCTGGTCGTAGGTCAGCTTGTCGGCCTTGATCACGGCACCGTCGCTGCGCAGCTCGGCATTGCCCTGCAGTTCCAGGCCGCGCTCGTTGTATCCGGTCATGCTGTCGCCGGAGACATAGGTCGGTGCGCTCGGGTCGCTCGGCGCGCTGCGCCAGGTGGCCGGCTCCGACAGATAGGGGATCAGTTCGCCGGGGCGCGGCGGCTGGCGCGGGTCGGCCGCCTCGGCCGTGGGCTCCGCAGCCGGCAGCGCGGGAATCGCCGAGCCGACCGCCTGGCCTTGCGCATGGGCGCCCAGCGACCAGCCGGCCATGGCCAGCACCAGCGGGCGCAGGGCCCGGACTGGCCGGCGCGCGGGCTGGCGGCCCGGCGCCTGGATTGCGGTGTGATTCCGTGATCGTTGTTGTTCGGTCATGCGTCGGGTCGTCGGTCGGACGGCGGGACGGTTGCGCAGAACCGCCGCAGCCACCGTCCAAACAGGCTGCCAGGCACAGGACGGGCCCACCCGGGAGCCGCCCGGCGCCCGGGTCTGGTCGGGTATTATACGGGGCAACTTATCGACCCTTTCCGGCATGGCAGCACTTCCCCTCGACCCGCGCCAGGACCAGCTCAAAGCGTGGGTGTCCGGACTCGCTCCGGATTGGTCCATCGATCCCGAATCGTGCGTACCGGCATCGGCCGACGCCAGCTTCCGCCGCTACTTCCGCCTGCGCACCGACAACCCGGCGCATCCGACCGTGATTGCGATGGATGCCCCGCCGGCCCGCGAGGACTGCCGCCCCTTCATCCATGTCGCCGCGCTGTTCGGCGAGGCCGGCGTCACCGTGCCGACCGTGCTGGCGCAGGATCTGTCGCAGGGCTTCCTGCTGCTGACCGACCTGGGCAGCACCACCTATCTGTCGAAGCTGGACATCACCACCTCGCGCACGCTGTACGGCGACGCCGCCGCGGCGCTGGTCAGGATCCAGGCCGCGACCCGGCCCGGCACGCTGCCCGCCTACGACCGCGAGTTGCTGCAGCGCGAACTGGACCTGTTCCCGCAGTGGTACGTGGCGCGCCATCTCGGCGTGGAGCTCGATGCGGGCCAGCAGGCGGACCTGACCGAGGTCATGGAAACGCTGCTGGCCAACAACCTGGCCCAGCCGCAGGTCTACGTGCACCGCGACTACCATTCGCGCAACCTGATGGTGCTCGACGAGGGGGACAAACGCGGCAACCCCGGCATCCTCGACTTCCAGGACGCGGTGATCGGCCCGATTACCTACGATGCGGTCTCGCTGTGGCGCGACGCCTATATCGAATGGGACGAGGAGCTGCAGCTGGACTGGCTGATCCGCTATTGGGAGCGCGCCCGCAAGGCGAGCCTGCCGGTGGCGGCCGACTTCGGCGAGTTCTACCGCGACTTCGAATGGATGGGCCTGCAGCGGCATCTGAAGGTGCTCGGCATCTTCGCCCGGCTCTACCATCGCGACGGCAAGGACGGCTATCTGGCCAACATGCCGCTGGTGCTGAAGTACGCACGCGCGGTGGCCGGCCGCTACGGCGAGCTGCGCAAGCTGGTGCGCCTGTTCGATACGCTCGAAGGCGTCGAGCGCCCGGCCGGCTACACCTTCTGATGGATGCTGCCAGCAGCCCCACCCGGCGCGGCGAATGGTGGGCCGGTGTGCGCGCGCTGTCGCCGATGCTGCTGGGCGTGGTGCCGTTCGGCCTGATCTACGGCGTGCTGGCGGTCGGCGCCGGCATGCCCGCGTGGCTGGCCTGCGCGATGAGCGCGATCGTCTTCGGCGGCGCTTCGCAGATGATCCTGACCCAGCTGTGGGCGGCGGGCACGCCGGCGGCGATCGTCGCCACCACGGTCGCGATGGTCAATCTGCGCCACGCGCTCTACTCCGCCACGATCGCGCCAGCGCTGGCGCATCTGCCGCGCCGCTGGAAAGCGCTGATCGCCTATCTGCTGACCGACGAGGCCTTTGCCGCGATGACGCGGCGGCTCGGCGACGACCCGGTGCAACGGCGCTACCGCCACTGGTACTTCTTCGGCGCGGGCGTCGCGCTGTGGAGCAGCTGGCAGCTGTCGACGCTGGCCGGCGTGCTGGTCGGCGCCCAGGTGCCGCGCCACTGGCCGCTGGACTTCTTTCTGCCGCTGACCTTCATCGCCATCATCGTGCCTGGCCTGAAGCATCGCTCGCAGGTCGCCGCGGCGGTGACCGCCAGCGCTCTGGCGGTGCTGTGCTTCGGCGTGCCGCACAAGCTCGGCCTGATGGCCGCGGCGCTGGGCGGCATCGCGGTCGGCATGCTGCTGTTGCCGCGCCGCAGCGGCCCCGCCGGCAAGGAGCGCACCGCATGAGCCCGTGGATGCTGCTCGGCGTGATGGCGGCCGCGGGCCTGGCGACCTATCTGATTCGCCTGTCCTTTATTGCCGTCGAAGGCAAGGTGCGCCTGCCCGCCTGGTTCCGCACCGCGCTGCAGTTCGTGCCGGCGGCGATGCTGTCGGCGCTGATCGCGCCCGACCTGCTGATGCGCGATGGCCAGCTGGCCATCGGCCTCGACAATGCCCGCCTGATCGCCGGCGTGGTGGCCATCGCGATCGCCGCGCGCACGCGCAGCATCGGCTGGACCATCGCCGGCGGCATGGCCACCCTGCTCGTCCTGGAGACCCTGATTTGAAAGCGATGATCTTCGCCGCCGGACGCGGCGAGCGCATGCGCCCGCTGACCGATGGCTGCCCGAAGCCGCTGCTGCAGGTCGGGGGCAAGCCGCTGATCGTCTGGACCATCGAGGCGCTGGCCCGCGCGGGCCTGACCGAGATCGTGATCAACCACGCCTGGCGGGGCCAACAGATCGAGGCGGCGCTCGGCGACGGCAGCCGCTTCGGCGTGCGTCTGGCGTACTCGGCCGAGGGCGAGGCGCTCGAGACCGCGGGCGGCATCGCCAAGGCTCTGCCGCTGCTGCGAGATGACGTCGGCGACGGTGGCTGCAGTGGCCGCGGTGACAAGGGCCAGATCTTCGTCGCGGTGTCGGGCGATATCTATTGCGACTACGACTTCCGCGCGCTGTTGCCGCGCGCCGCGGCGATGGCCGGCGCGCCGGAGCCCCGCATGCATCTGGTGATGGTGCCCAATCCGCCGTTCCACCCGGAGGGCGATTTCGCGCTCGGCGCCGACGGCACGCTGTCGCTGCCCGGCGAGGCGCCGCTGGCCGACGGCGCCGCCCGGCTGACCTTCGGCAATATCGGCCTGTACGACACCCGCACCTTCGCCGGCATCGCGCCTGGGCAGAAGGTCGCGATGACGCCGTTCTACCGCGCCGCCATCGCGGCGGGCCTGGCCACGGGCGAGCGCTTCGCCGGCCGCTGGGAGAACGTCGGCACGCCGGCGCAACTGGCCGCGCTCGACGCCGCGCTGTCGCGGTAGCGGCGCCGCGCGCTGCAATGCGGTCGTGCCGCCAGCGCGGGGCGACCGCAGGCGGGGACTGCAGGCTTTCGCTGCGACCGGCGTTAGAATCGGGCCATTGCTCACTGCCTGCCCGATGCGAGTCGGTCCCCTCATGTCCGCACCAGATTCCGCCCTTCTCCAGGCCTGTCGCGCACGCCGCGCCCGTGTGCTCGATCACCTGCGCGCCGCCGGCGGCGGCGTCGCGATCCTGCCCACGGCACCGGAAGCGATGCGCAACCGCGACAGCGACTTCCCGTACCGGCACGACAGCTACTTCTATTACCTGAGCGGCTTCACCGAGCCCGAGGCGGTGCTGGTGCTGATCGCCGCGCCGGCCGGCGGCGCCGACCGCAGCATCCTGTTCTGCCGCCCCAAGCACGAAGAGCGCGAGATCTGGGACGGCTTCCGCTACGGCCCCGAAGCCGCGCGGGAGGTGTTCGGCTTCGACGAGGCCCATGCGATCGAGGAGATCGATGCGCAGTTGCCGCAGCTGCTCGCCAACCAGAATCTGCTCGCCTATCCGCTGGCCGCGTCGACCCGCATCGACATGCAGGTACGCCGCTGGCTCGATGCCGTACGCACGCAAGGCCGCGCCGGCGTGGTGGCGCCATCCAGCGCGCTCGATATCCGCACGCTGCTCGACGAGATGCGGCTGTTCAAGGATGCCGGCGAGCTCGGCATCATGCGCCGCGCCGCGCAGATCTCCGCGCAGGCGCATGTGCGCGCGATGCAGGCCAGCCGCGCCGGGCTGCGCGAATACCATCTGGAAGCCGAGCTGCTGTACGAATTCCGCCGCAACGGCGCGCAGAGCGTGGCCTACAACTCGATCGTCGCCGCCGGTCCCAATGCCTGCGTGCTGCACTATCGCGCGGGCCCCGCCGAACTGCGTGACGGCGACCTGTGCCTGATCGACGCCGGCTGCGAACTGGACGGCTACGCGTCCGATATCACGCGGACCTTTCCGGTGTCGGGCCGCTTCTCGCCGGCGCAGCGCGAACTCTACGATCTGGTGCTGGCGGCGCAGCAGGCCGCCATCGACGAGACGCGCGCCGGCGTGCCGTACAACGTGCCGCATGACGCCGCGGTGCGCGTGCTCGCGCAAGGCATGCTCGACACCGGCCTGCTGGACCGCGACAAGGAAGGCGGCGTGGACGACGTGATCGCCAGCGGCAGCTATCGGCGTTTCTACATGCATCGCACCGGCCATTGGCTCGGCATGGACGTGCACGACGTCGGCGAGTACCGCGTGCCCGGCCCCGCACCGGCCGAGGGCGAGCGCCCGTGGCGGCCGCTCGAGGCCGGCATGGTGCTGACGATCGAGCCCGGCATCTACGTCCGTCCGGCCGAGAACGTGCCGGAACGCTACTGGCATATCGGCATCCGCATCGAGGACGACGCGGTGGTCACGGCCGACGGCCCCTGTGAATTGATGACGCGCGGCGTCCCGGTCGACGCGGACGAGATCGAGGCACTGATGCGCGAACGGAGTGAGAAGTGATGGTCAGCTGGTTGAGAAAGCTGTTCGGCGGGGCCGATGACAATGCGGCGGCGTCGCGGACGCAGGCGGAGCCGGAACAGCCGTTCATCGTCAATCTGTTCGACGACCGCGTGGTGGTGCATCGTCCCGATGGCCAGCGCGAAGAGCTCGAATGGCAGGCGCTGGAGCGCGTGGTGGCGCGCGTATCGCGGCGCGCACCGTGGACCGGCAGGGCCTGGCTGATCCTGGTTGGCGAGGAACGCCCCGACGGCCGCCAGCAAGGCTGCGTGACGCCGCTCGACGCGGTCAATCACGAGGCGCTGCTGTCGCGCCTGCGCGCGCTGCCCGGCTTCGATCAGGCGCTGCTCGACAACGCCCTGCGCGATGCGCGCAACGGCAGGACGCGCGAGGACGTGGTGTGCTGGCAGCGCGGCGACGCCGCAGTGAGCGGTGCCGATGCCGGAGGTGCCAACGATGACCCAGCCCAGCCCTGAACTGCACGGCGACGCCTGCGATGTCGCCATCGTCGGCGGCGGCCCGGTGGGCCTCGCGCTGGCCTGCCGGCTGCTGCAGACCAGCCCCTGGCGCATCGCGCTGATCGACGCGGCCACGCCGGCGCGCGCCGCCCGCGATCCGCGCGCGATCGCGCTGTCGCATGGCAGCCGCGATCTGCTGGCCCAGCTCGACGCATGGCCCGCGGCGGCGACGCCGATCGAGCATATCCATGTGTCGCAGCGCGGCCGCTTCGGCCACGTCAAGCTGCATCACGACGACTACGGCATCCCGGCGCTCGGCTATGTGGTCCGCTACGGCGACTTGTGCGCGGCGCTCGAACACGCGCTGGGGCGCGCCGGCGGCCGGCAGCGTCTGGTGCGGGAGTTCGACACGCGCATCGATGCGATCGACCAGATCGACGAAGGTGCGGCGCGCGAAGCCCGGCCGGGCCCCACGAGTCCCGCGGCCGCGGCCGTCGCCGCCGGCTCGCCCGATACCGCGCCGGTGCAACTGCGCGGCGCCGGGCCCGACGGCCAGCCGATCCGCCTGGGCGCGCGCCTGGCGGTGCAGGCCGAGGGCGGGCTGTTCCATCAGCAGGTGGCGCGCATGGCCGCGGCCGGGGCCAGCGGCACGCGCCGTCGCGACTACGGGCAGACCGCGATCGTCTCGCATGTCGCCTGCAGCCATCCGATGCCCGGCTGGGCATGGGAACGCTTCACCGAGCAGGGTCCGCTCGCGCTGCTGCCCCACGATCTGAACGACGACCCGCATGGCGACGGCGGCTCGGGCTATGCGCTGGTCTGGTGCTGCTCGCCGGAAGAAGCAGCGCGGCGCCTTGCGCTCGACGACGCCCGCTTTCTGGCCGAGCTCGGCGAGGTCTTCGGCCCGCGCATGGGCCGATTCACGCGGGTGGGCAAGCGCCACGCCTTCCCGCTGGGCCTCAATGCCGCGCAGCTGACCGTCAAGGGCCGGCTGGTGGCGATCGGCAACGCCGCGCAAACCCTGCATCCGGTCGCCGGGCAGGGGCTGAACCTGGGCCTGCGCGATGCCTTCGCGCTGGCGGACGAACTGCGCACCGCCTGCACGCCGCAGGCGCTGGCCGCCTTCGGCTCGCGCCACCGGCTCGACCGCGCGATGACCATCGGCGTCACCGACCTGCTGCCGCGCGTGTTCGGCATCCCCTATCCGCTGGCCGCGCACGCGCGCGGTGCCTCGCTGGCCGCGCTGGCCTGCCTGTCGCCGCTGAAGCACGCGTTGGCGCACCAGATGATCTACGGCATGCGCCGCTGAGCCGGCCGCCGCCGCGCGGTGACCGGCAGCGAGACGGCCTGGGCTGCGGCCCGGATCGCCCGATGCGGCCGCTCGAGTCGATGTGGCGCCGCAGCACATCGGCCCTGCTTATTTCTTGGGCAGCCGGCTGGTTTAGCGGTAAAATCCCGCCCTCGCACATGCCCCCCGCTTCACCGCCGACGCTGCTTCGGCCGGGCATGCCTTTCGCCATTCGATCCGTGACACCGCTGCTGGGCGGCCGGTCACGGCCAGCCTTTCTGGACGTCGCCGGACCCTAGCCGTGCAAATCGGACCTCATCTCCTTCGCAACAACCTGTTCGTCGCGCCGATGGCCGGCGTCACGGACCGCCCCTTCCGCCAGCTTTGCAAGAAGCTCGGCGCGGGCTACGCGGTCTCGGAGATGGTCGCCTCCAACGCCCAGTTGTGGAAGAGCGAAAAGACCATGCGCCGTGCCAACCATGACGGCGAGGTCGAGCCGATCGCGGTGCAGATCGCCGGCGCCGAACCCGGCATGATGGCCGAGGCGGCGCGCTACAACGTCGACCGCGGCGCGCAGATCATCGATATCAACATGGGCTGCCCGGCCAAGAAGGTCTGCAATGTCGCGGCCGGGTCCGCGCTGCTGCAGAACGAGCCGCTGGTGGTGCGCATCGTCGAGGCGGTGGTCGGCGCGGTCGGCGACCGCGTGCCGGTCACGCTGAAGATCCGCACCGGCTGGGACCGGCACAACCGCAACGCGGTGCGCGTCGCGCGCATGGCCGAGGCCGCCGGCATCAGCATGCTGACCGTACACGGCCGCACGCGCGCCGACCTGTATCACGGCGAAGCCGAATACGAGACTATTGCCGCGGTCAAGGACGCGATCCGCATCCCGGTGGTCGCCAACGGCGACATCACGACGCCGCAGAAGGCGCGGCACGTGCTTGCGGTCACCGGCGCCGACGCGATCATGATCGGCCGCGCCGCGCAGGGACGTCCATGGCTGTTCCGCGAGATCGCGCATTTCCTCGAAACCGGCGAGCAGCTGCCGCCGCCGGAGGTGGCCGAGATCCGCGCGATCATGAACGCGCATCTGCAGGACCACTACGCCTTTTACGGCGAATTCACCGGCGTGCGTACCGCGCGCAAGCATATTGCCTGGTACACGCGCGGGCTCAAGGGTGCCAATCTGTTCCGGCACCGGATGAACACACTGGAAAGCACCGAGGCGCAGCTGGCCGCCGTCAACGCTTTCTTCGACGAGCAGGCCGCGCTGTCCGACCGGCTGGTGTATGTCGACGAAGGCGACGCACAGACCGGCGCATCGAACAACAACAACAGGGAGTTGCTTGCCGCATGAGCCGCAACGTTATCGACCAATGCATCCGGGACAGCCTGAGCGCCTACTTCCGCGATCTGGACGGCGAGCAGCCGTCGAACATGTACAACATGGTGCTGGAGGCGGTGGAACGGCCGCTGCTGGAAACGGTGATGGCGCGTGCCGACCGCAACCAGTCGCTGGCCGCGGCCTATCTCGGCATCAATCGCAATACGCTGCGCAAGAAGCTGCAGCAGCACGGTTTACTTTGAAGCGTCCTCCATCACCATGATCAAGCAAGCCCTTCTCTCCGTTTCCGACAAGACCGGCATCGTCGACTTCGCGCGCGAACTGCATGCGCTCGGCGTGACGCTGCTGTCCACCGGCGGCACCGCCAAACTGCTCGCCGATGCCGGCCTGCCTGTCACGGAAGTGGCCGACTACACCGGCTTCCCCGAGATGCTGGACGGCCGCGTCAAGACGCTGCACCCGAAGGTGCACGGCGGCATCCTGGCGCGCCGCGACCTGCCGGAGCACATGGCCGCGCTGGCCCAGCACGACATCCCGACCATCGACCTGCTGGTGGTCAACCTGTACCCGTTCCAGCAGACCGTCGCCAAGGACGACTGCACGCTGCCCGACGCGATCGAGAACATCGACATCGGCGGCCCGACCATGCTGCGTTCGGCGGCGAAGAACCATCGCGACGTGACGGTGATCGTCGACCCGGCCGACTACGCGCCGGTGCTCGAGGAAATGCGCGCCAACGGCAACCAGGTCGGCTACGACACCAACTTCCGGCTGGCCACCAAGGTGTTCGCCCATACCGCGCAATACGATGGCGCGATCACCAACTACCTGACCAGCCTCGGCGCGGACAAGTCGCACCAGGCGCGCAGCGCCTATCCGCAGACGCTGAACCTGGCCTTCGAGAAGGTGCAGGAAATGCGCTACGGCGAGAACCCGCACCAGTCGGCGGCGTTCTACCGCGACCTGAAGGCGGTCGACGGCGCGCTGGCCAACTACGTGCAGCTGCAGGGCAAGGAGCTGTCGTACAACAACATCGCGGACGCCGACGCGGCATGGGAATGCGTCAAGTCCTTCGAGGCCGCCGACGGCGCCGCCTGCGTCATCATCAAGCACGCCAACCCCTGCGGCGTGGCGATCGGCGCCAATGCGCTGGAGGCCTACGAGAAGGCGTTCAAGACCGATTCGACGTCGGCCTTCGGCGGCATCATCGCGTTCAACGTCGAACTCGACGGCACGGCCGCGCAGGCGGTCGCCAGACAGTTCGTCGAGGTGCTGATCGCGCCGTCGTTCAGCGCGCAAGCACGCGAGGTGTTCGCCGCCAAGCAGAACGTGCGCCTGCTGGAAATTCCGCTCGGCAAGGGCGTCAACCAGTATGACCTGAAGCGCGTCGGCGGCGGCCTGCTGCTGCAGAGCCCGGACGCGAAGAACGTGCAGCCGTCGGAGCTGCGCGTCGTCACCAAGCGTCATCCGACGCCGAAGGAAATGAGCGATCTGCTGTTCGCGTGGCGCGTCGCCAAGTTCGTCAAGTCGAACGCCATCGTGTTCTGCGGCGGCGGCATGACGCTGGGCGTCGGCGCCGGCCAGATGAGCCGCGTCGACTCGGCCCGCATCGCCAGCATCAAGGCGCAGAACGCCGGCCTGACGCTGGCCGGCTCGGCGGTCGCCTCCGATGCCTTCTTCCCGTTCCGCGACGGCCTGGACGTGGTGGTCGACGCGGGCGCGACCTGCGTGATCCAGCCGGGCGGCTCGATGCGCGACGACGAAGTCATCGCCGCCGCCGACGAGCGCAATATCGCGATGGTGCTGACCGGTACGCGGCATTTCCGGCATTGAGTCCGGACCAAGGGGACCGAGCGGCAACGCGCCGCTCGCAGCCGGGCGAGCAGATCGAATGAGCGGTACGAACGCGCAGTTCGGCGAGCACCGGCTGTCCTCTCCCCTGCCCTCCCCCGCAAGCGGGAGAGGGAGAATGCCCCGGGCCTCCGATGCTTCGGTAGCGCGCTCGGTGGCCCGCCTCGACTCCCGGTCCTGCATGGCCGAAGAAGGGATCGGAAAGGGCTCGGGAAAGGGTAACATCGGTCGATACTCCGATACCCCCGCGCCATGCGCGACGACAATCGCGCAGCGCCCGCCACCAAATCCACCTACACTACCCCATCGCCACCTCTCCTAGCTCAATGCGCATCCTCGGCATCGACCCCGGCCTTCGTACCACCGGCTTCGGCGTGGTCGAAAAGCACGGCAACAAGCTCGCCTACGTCGCCTCGGGCACCATCAAGAGCGATGGCAACGGCAGCCTGCCCGAGCGTCTGAAGACGCTGTATGACGGCATTGCCGAGGTCACGCGAACCTATGCGCCCGATTGCGCGGCGATCGAGAAGGTGTTCGTCAACGTCAATCCGCAATCGACGCTGCTGCTCGGACAGGCCCGTGGCGCGGCGATCTGCGGGCTGGTGGGCTACGGCCTGCCGGTGTTCGAATACACCGCGCTGCAGTTGAAGGTGGCGGTGGTCGGCTATGGCCGCGCCAACAAGGCGCAGGTGCAGGAGATGGTGGCGCGGCTGCTGGCGCTGCCGGGCCATCCCAGCTCCGACGCGGCCGACGCGCTCGGCGTGGCGATCTGCCATGCGAACGGCGGCGATACGCTGGCGACGCTGAGCGGCCTCGCCCCCGAACTGGCGCGCAAGGGCGTGCGGGTCCGGCGGGGCCGGCTGGTCGGCTAGCACTCCTCGGCTAGCACTGGTCAGCTAGCACTGGTCGACTGGCCTTGCTCAGCTGGCACTGGCCGGCTAGCACCCGCTGCCCCTCCCATCGCGAACGCTGTCCCGGGCGACGCCCGCCTCACTTACAATCGGCCTGATCTCGCGCTCGAGGAGGCCGCATGTCCCGTCCCAGCCTGTTCCCCCGTCTTGCCTGGCAGCCCGCCGCCCGGCTCCACGCCGCGATGTCGGCGGCGATGCTGGCCACCCTGCTCGCGGGCTGTGCCACCCAACCCGTACCTCCCGCCGCGCCCGCCGCCGAACCGCCGCAAGCCGAACCGGCCCCGCCGCGACCCAGGCCGCTGGTAATCGGCCATCGCGGCGCCAGCGCGCTGCGGCCCGAACATACGCTGGCGGCGTACACCAAGGCGATCGAGGACGGCGCCGATCTGATCGAACCCGATCTGGTCGTCACGCGCGACGGCGTGCTGGTGGCCCGCCACGAGAACGAGATCGGCGGCACCACCAACGTCGCCACGCTGCCGCAGTTCGCCGAGCGCAAGCGCATCAAGGTGATCGACGGCGAGCGGCTGGAGGGCTGGTTCACCGAGGACTTCACGCTGGCCGAGCTCAAGACGCTGCGCGCGCGCGAGCGCATTCCGAAGCTGCGTCCGGCCAATACGCAGTACGACGACAAGTTCGAGATCCCGACGCTGGACGAGATCATCGCGCTGGCCGCCAATGCCTCGCGCCGCAGCGGCCGGACCATCGGCCTCTATATCGAGACCAAGCATCCGAGCTACTTCCGCGGCATCGGCCTGCCGATCGAAGAGAAGCTGGTCGACGCGCTGCGTGCCAACGCCCATACGCGCCATGCGCCGGTCTATCTGCAATCGTTCGAGACGGCCAATCTGCGCGCGCTGCGCCAGCGGCTCGGCAAGTCGATGCCCAACGTCAAACTGGTGCAGCTGATCGGCAGCGGATCGAAGGCGCCGGCCGACTGGCGGCTGTCCGGCGATACGCGCCGCTATGCGGACATGGTCAAGCCGCTCGGACTGCGCGAGGTGGCCACGTACGCCGACGGCATCGGCCCCGAGCGCACGCACGTGCTGCCGCGCGACAGCGCCGGCGGGCTTGCCGCGCCGACCGCGCTGGTGCGCGACGCGCACGCGGCGGGCCTGGTCGTGCATCCGTACACGCTGCGGCCGGAGAACGCCTTCCTGCCCAAGAGCCTGCGCGGCCCCGGCGGCGATGCGGCACGGCATCCGGCCGGCATGATCCGCGAGGCGCGCGCGCTGATCGACGCCGGCGTGGACGGCTTCTTCACCGACGATCCCGCGCTCGGACGCCGCGCGGTGGACACGCCCTAGACGCGCGGACACCCAGCCTCGCTGCGCTACACTGGCGCCCTTTCAGACCGACCCATGCCGGCGCGCGGCAGCGCCCGGCAGCCAATCCCGCAAGCACCATGATCGGACGCATCGCCGGCACCCTCATCGAGAAGAATCCCCCGCATCTGCTGGTCGACTGCCACGGCGTCGGTTATGAGGTCGACGTGCCGATGAGCACCTTCTACAACCTGCCGGCGGTCGGCCAGCCGGTCACGCTGCTGACGCAGCTGATCGTCCGCGAGGACGCGCATCTGCTGTACGGCTTCGGCAGCGCGGAGGAGCGCAATACCTTCCGCGAGCTGATCAAGATCAGCGGCATCGGCGCGCGCATGGCGCTGGCGGTGCTGTCGGGCATGTCGGTGGCCGAACTGGCGCAGGCCATCACGCTGCAGGAGGCGGGCCGGCTGACCCGCATTCCGGGCATCGGCAAGAAGACCGCCGAACGGCTGCTGCTCGAACTGAAGGGCAAGCTCGGCGCCGAACTGGGCCATGCCGGCGGCGCGGCGGCCTCGCACGACAGCGCCGCCGATATCCTGAACGCGCTGTTGGCGCTCGGCTATTCCGACAAGGAGGCCGCCGCGGCGACCAGGCAGGTGCCGGCCGGCACCGGCGTCTCCGAAGGGATCAAGCTCGCGCTGAAGGCGTTGTCGAAGGGCTGAGGCCGCGAGGGGCACGGGCACGTGCGTGCAGGCCGGTGTACGGGCCTGCGTACGAGCCGGTAAGCGGCTCGTGCTCGCTGAGACGGCGGACGGCGCCGACGGTGCCGTGGGCTACAATCGAGCCAGTTTTCCCGCCTCCGCGCCATGATCCAGACCGACAAGTTCGCCCCGAGCCGCCCTGCCGACAGCGGCGACCGCCTGATTGCCGCCACGCCCGCGTCCAGCAGCGAGGAGGCCTTCGAGCGCGCGCTGCGGCCCAAGCTGCTCGACGACTATGTCGGCCAGCAGAAGGTGCGCGACCAGCTCGACATCTTCATGCACGCGGCCCGCAATCGCCGCGAAGCGCTCGACCACGTGCTGCTGTTTGGCCCGCCCGGCCTGGGCAAGACCACGCTGGCCCATATCATCGCGCGCGAGATGGGCGTCAATCTGCGCCAGACCTCGGGCCCGGTGCTCGAGCGCCCCGGCGATCTTGCGGCGCTGCTGACCAACCTCGAAGCCAACGACGTGCTGTTCATCGACGAGATCCACCGGCTGTCGCCGGTCGTCGAGGAAATCCTGTACCCGGCGCTCGAGGACTACCAGATCGACATCATGATCGGCGAAGGCCCGGCCGCGCGCTCGGTCAAGCTCGATCTGCAGCCGTTCACGCTGGTCGGCGCCACCACGCGCGCCGGCATGCTGACCAATCCGCTGCGCGACCGCTTCGGCATCGTCGCGCGGCTCGAGTTCTATACCGCCGACGAGCTGGCCCGGATCGTCACGCGCTCGGCGCAGCTGCTGCACGCGCGCATCGATCCGACCGGCGCGCTCGAGATCGCGCGCCGCTCGCGCGGCACTCCGCGTATCGCCAACCGCCTGCTGCGGCGCGTGCGCGACTATGCCGAGGTCAAGGGCGACGGCAGCATTACGCGCGAGATGGCCGATGCCGCGCTGGCGATGCTGGACGTGGACCGCGTCGGCTTCGACCTGATGGACCGCAAGCTGCTCGAGGCCATCCTGCACAAGTTCAGCGGCGGGCCGGTCGGCGTCGACAATCTGGCCGCGGCGATCGGCGAGGAGCGCGACACCATCGAGGACGTGCTCGAACCGTTTCTGATCCAGCAGGGCTATCTGCAACGCACGCCGCGCGGACGCGTGGCGACCCCCGCCGCCTACCGGCACTTCGGGCTGGCAGCGCCCGGCGGCGCGCAGGGCAGCATCCTGCCGGACGAGTGATCACGCGATAAACCATTGTGGAGGCGCCGATGCGAAACGATCGAGACAGCACGATACGACGCGGGGCGCGCGCGCTGGCGCTGGCCGGCGCGATGGCCTGGGTGTTGACGGCCGGCTCCGTCGGCGGCGCGAACGCGCAGACGGCGCCTGCCACCACCGCGGCGGAGGTCGTCCGCATCGATGCCACGAACGCGGTGCTGGTGCGAGGGCCGCAGGGTCAGTTGACCGAATTGATGACCGGTGACGAGGCGCGCCATTTCGGTACGGTCAATGCGGGCGACCGTCTGGCGGTCACGCGCGGCCCGGCGCGGATCACGAAGCTGGAGCCGCTGCCGAGCCGCAATGTCGCGACCGCGGAATCGGTCGACCGGCTGTCGCGCCGTCTCGACGACGGCCGGCCCGGCGTGGTGCGCGAGATCACGACCACGGCCACCGCCGAAATCGTCGCGGTCGACCCGATCGGCCGCACGGTGACGTTCCGCGGCCCGCGCAACGCGGAGCACGCGGCACGCGCCGACGACATCTCGATCGACGTGGCCGGGCTGCGGCCAGGCCAGATGGCCCGGATCGTTTATCGGGAGACGGTGGAGATTACGAGGGAAGGAGCAGCGGGAGCACGCTGAATGTTTGCTCCCCTCTCCCGCCGTGCGGGAGAGGGGAACAAACCAGAGCGGGGAGCTATATGCCGCGGCGCGACTGCTGCGTGCGGACTCAAGCCGCCCGAGGATGCCGCGCGGATTCCTGCAGAGGGTGTTCGACCACACCACTCGCCCGCCCGCCCAACGCCTCGCCAATCATCAGCAAGCTCGGATGCTGCGGATCGATCCACGCCGCGGCTTCTCCAGCGGCCATCTGCCGCAGCGTGAACTGGCGGCTGCGCTGGTGCGGGGTCGAGGCGGCCTCGACAACCCAGGCGGGCGTCGAGGCGGGCTTGCCATGCGCGATCAGCTGCGCGGCGATGGCCGCGGCCTGGTCGCGGCCCATGTAGTAGACCAGCGTATCGGCCTTGACGTCGGCCTCCACGTCGATGGTGTCAGGCGCCTTCGCCTGCGTGGCAAACGCGACGCTGCGCGACACGCCGCGCTTGGTCAGCGGACGCGCGATCGCCGAGGCGGCGGCCAGCGCGGCGGTGATGCCCGGCACGATCTCGTAATCGATGCCCGCCTCTTCCAGCGCCTGCAATTCCTCGTCGGCACGGCCGAACAGCATCGGATCGCCCCCCTTCAGGCGCACCACGCGCTCGTGCTTGCGCGCCAGGTCGACGATCTGCCGGTTGATGAACAGCTGCGCGGTGGAGCGCTTGCCGCAGCGCTTGCCCACTTCGACCAGCCTGGCCTGCGGGCACCAGGCCAGCATCTCGGGCGACACCAGCGCATCGTGCAGCACCACGTCGGCTTCGCCCAATAGTCGTGCACCACGCACCGTAATGAGGTCCGCCGCGCCGGGTCCGGCGCCAATCAGGTAGACCTTGCCCATGTTGCTGCTCCTCGTGATTCCTGGATCGACTTCGATCGCTTCGATCTCAGGAATATGCACGGATCATGCCCGCGGCAACCGTGTGATTGGTCGCCTCGTCGATCAGCACGAACGCGCCGGTGGCGGGGTTGTCGCTGTAGACGTCGCAGACCACCGGCTTCTGCAGCGTGATCTGCACCGAGCCGATGTCGTTCAGGCGGATGTCGTGACGGCCGGTCTCGTGCGACAGCGTATGCACGTCAAGCACGCGGTCCACCGCGGACACGCGCGCGAACACGCTGGCGGTGGTGTGCTTCAGCACGTATTTGCGCGCGGTGTTCAGCGCCGCATCGTCGAACCAGCACAGGTCGGCCTGCAACTTCTTCGCCGGCAGCGCCTGCTGGCTTTCCGCGGCCGCTGCAGCGACGAACATGTCACCGCGCGATACATCGACGTCTTCGGCCAGCCGGATCGTGATGGTCTCGCCGGCGCTCGCCTCTTCGGCGGCACCGTTCGGCGTCAGCACCTCGGCGACCACCGCCTCGCGGTTGGCCGGCAGCACGCGTACGGTCTGGCCCACGCGCACCGTGCCGGCCTCGACGCGGCCGGCATAGCCGCGGAAATCGTCCGACTGCGCACCGTCCTGGCGGATCACCAGCTGCACCGGGAAGCGCAGCGCGGCCTCGCCCTGCGGCGCGACCTCCTCGACCGGCAGCGCCTCGAGCAGCGGCAGCAGCGGCTCGCCCTGATACCAGGGCATCGCCTCGCTGGCGTGCACGATGTTGTCGCCGCGCAGCGCCGACACCGGCACATAGCGCACGTCCTTCAGGCCCAGCTGGCTCGCCAGCTCGGCATAGGCGGTGCGGATCTCGTTGAAGCGCTGTTCGCTGTAGTCGACCAGGTCCATCTTGTTGACGGCGACGATCACGTGCTGCAGCTCGAGCAGCTTGACGATCGCGGTATGGCGCTTGGTCTGCGCCAGCAGCTGCGCGCGGCCATCGGCCACGGTCACGCGGGTGGCATCGATCAGCACGATCGCGGCGTGCGCGGTCGATGCGCCGGTGACCATGTTGCGCGTGTACTGCTCATGGCCCGGCGTATCGGCGATGATGAACTTGCGGCGTGCGGTCGAGAAATAGCGGTAGGCCACGTCGATCGTGATGCCCTGCTCGCGCTCGGCCTCGAGGCCGTCGGTCAGCAGCGAGAAGTCGATCTGCTCGCCGGCGGTGCGCTTGTTCTTGGCATTGGCC
Source organism: Cupriavidus gilardii (assembly GCF_013347325.1). Lineage (NCBI taxonomy): Bacteria > Pseudomonadati > Pseudomonadota > Betaproteobacteria > Burkholderiales > Burkholderiaceae > Cupriavidus > Cupriavidus gilardii. Next base: position 2,543,524 of record NZ_CP054626.1, read on the forward strand.
AGCGCGGTCAGCTGGTCCGACAGCACCGCCTTGCTGTCATACAGCAGGCGGCCGATCAGCGTGCTCTTGCCGTCGTCGACCGAACCGGCGGTGATGAATCGCAGAAGGCCCTGATGGGCGGCTTGGGTAGTCATGATGCAAATCCTGTGTCGGTGCGTCGCGCGTTGCGCAGAAATCCAGCCTCAGAAGTAGCCTTCCTTCTTGCGGCGCTCCATCGACGCCTCGCTGGTCTGGTCGTCCATGCGCGTGGCGCCGCGCTCGGTGATCTCGGTGACCGCGGTCTCGGCGATGATCTCGACCGGCGTCGCGGCGGTGCTGGCCACCGGGCAGGTGCAGCTGATGTCGCCGACCGTGCGGAAGCGCACCGACAGCACCTCGCTGACGTCGCCGTCCTGCTTCGGCGTGATCGGCGTCACCGGCACCAGCAGGCCGTTGCGGCGGACCACCTCGCGCTGGTGCGCGTAGTAGATCGGCGGCAGCGCCAGATTCTCGCGCGCGATGTATTGCCACACGTCGAGCTCGGTCCAGTTCGAGATCGGGAACACGCGCATCTGCTCGCCCGGCGCCATGCGGGCGTTGTACAGGCTCCACAGCTCGGGACGCTGCGCCTTCGGATCCCATTGGCCGAACTCGTCGCGGAACGAGAAGATCCGTTCCTTGGCGCGCGCCTTTTCCTCGTCGCGGCGGGCGCCGCCCATCAGCGCGTCGAACTGGTGCTGCTCGATCGTTTCCAGCAGCGTGACCGCCTGGGCCGCGTTGCGCGAATCGGTTTCCTTGCGCAGCCGCACGGTGCCGCGCTTGATCGAATCCTCGACGTGGCCGACCACCAGCCGCGCGCCGATCTCGGCCACACGCTGGTCGCGGAACGCGATCACCTCGGGATAGTTGTGGCCCGTGTCGATATGCACCAGCGGAAACGGCAGCTCGATCTTGCGATTGCCCAGCCGGAACGCCTTCAGCGCCAGGTGCAGCATCACGATCGAGTCCTTGCCGCCCGAGAACAGCAGCGCCGGGCTGCGGCACTCGGCGGCGACCTCGCGGATGATGTAGATCGACTCGGCCTCGAGCCGGTCCAGGTGGTCGTTCTGCACCTCGATCAGGTGCGCGATGTCGGGGTTGCCGTCGCGCGTGGCCGCGGCGCCGGCCTGGAGTTCGTTCATGATGCCCATCTGTGGCCTCAATGCTTGATGTTCTGTTCGTGCAGACCGCACTCTTTCGAGTCGCGGCTTTCCCACCACCAGCGGCCGGCGCGCACGTCCTCGCCGGCGCGCACGGCACGCGTACACGGTTCGCAGCCGATGCTGGGATATCCCTTGGCATGCAGCGCGTTGACCGGCACCGCATGCCGCTTCAGATAGGCCCACACTTCGGCCTCGGTCCAGTCCGCGAGCGGATTGAACTTCGGAATGCCGCGCGCCTCGTCCATTTCCTCGAACGGCAGGTCGGCACGCGTGACGGCCTGCTCGCGGCGCTGGCCGGTCAGCCACGCATCCGCATGCGACAGCGCACGATTCAGCGGCTCGACCTTGCGGATGCCGCAGCATTCCTTGCGCAGCTCGACGCTGTCGTAGAACGCGTTCAGGCCGTGCTTGCGCACATAGTTCTCGATCGCCTCGGCGTCAGGCGTAAAGCGCTCGATCTCGTAGCCGTAGTGCGCCTTGACCTCGTCGAGCATCGCGAGCGTCTCGGCGTGCAGGCGGCCGGTCGCCAGCGTGAACACGCGGATGCCGGCGCGCAGCGCGGCCGAGCCGCGCAGGATCGCGTCGGTGATCACCATGTCCTCGGCGGCCAGGCTCGAGGCAAAGCGCGCGCGGTAGAAGCGGCTCGCGATCGCTTCGAGCCGTTCGGCCAGCGCGGCCTCCTTGGCCTCGAGCGCCGCGGCGGTGCCGGTGTATTCCGGCGCCGTCCACAGCGACGGGCGCAGCGGCGATGCGGCGGGAATTTCCGACGCAATCTCCGACGCGGTCGCCGGCAGTTCGACGATCGGAATCGCGCTCATGCCGATTCCCGCTGTTCGGCGCGCGCGCGGCGGAACAGGGGCAGCGGCTCGTCCACCGAGGCCTGGTAGGTCACGGTGAATTCGCTGAAGCCCTTGAGCGCGTCCTCGATGTTCTTGTCGGCGCGCACGGCGAAGGCGTCGAAGCCGCAGCGCTTCATGAAATTCAGCTGGTCGCGCAGCACGTCGCCGATCGCGCGCAGCTGGCCCTTCCAGCCGTAGCGCGTGCGCAGCAGATAGGCGGTGGAAAAGCCGCGGCCGTCGCGGAACACCGGGAAGTCGACCGCCAGCAGCGACACGCGCTGCAGTTCGCCGGCGACATCGCCCGGCTCGTCGTCCGGCGCCAGCCAGATGCCGGTGTTGGCCGCGTCGCGGCCGGCCAGCAGGCCGTCCTTGTGCGCCAGCCAGACCGGCAGCGGAAACAGCACCGCGTCTTGGCTCGCGGCCGCCGCGGCGATCTGTTCGTCGGTCGGGGCCTGGCCCTCGGCACCGCGCAGCACGGTCCACGCGTCGCCGACGATCGCCGGCACGGCGGCCTGGCCGCCGTCGGCGCGTTGCAGTTGGATGATCTTTGCCATATTCGTTCTCGATGCGTTTGCGTTCGTCGTTGCCGTGCGGCTCAAGCTTCGGCGCGTTCGCGCTGCTTGTTCGCGTAGACGCGCTCCTTGAACGGCGCGACGCCGATGCGGGCGAAGGTGTCGATGAAGCGTTCGTCCTCGATGCGGTGCTCGACGAAGGTCTCGATGATGCGGCTGACCACGTCCGGCATTTCGTCGGCCTTGAACGAGGGGCCGATCACCTTGCCCAGCGCGGTCTGGTTGCCCTGCGCGCCGCCGAGCGTGACCTGGTACCACTCCTCGCCGTCCTTGTCGACGCCAAGCACGCCGATGTTGCCGACGTGGTGGTGGCCGCAGGCGTTGATGCAGCCCGAGATGTTCAGCGAGACCTCGCCGAGGTCGTGCACGAAATCCAGATCGTCGAAGCGCTGCTGGATCGCCTGCGCGATCGGGATCGACTTGGCATTGGCCAGCGAGCAGAAATCGCCGCCGGGGCACGCGATGATGTCGGTCAGCAAGCCGATGTTCGGCGTGGCCAGTCCATTGGCCTTGGCCAGCTGCCACAGTTCGTACAGGTCGCGCTTGCGGACGTCCGGCAGCACCAGGTTCTGTTCGTGCGCGACGCGCAGCTCGCCATAGCCGTAGCGGTCGGCCCAGTCGGCCACCAGCTCCATCTGCTCGGCGGTCACGTCGCCCGGGGGCGCGGCCACGCCGGGCTTGGTCGACAGCGTCACCGCGGCATAGCCGGGCACCTTGTGGCCGTGCACGTTGCGGCGGACCCAACGGGCGAAGGCCTTGTCCTCGAGCAGATGCTTCTCGAAGCTGGTGTCGGTGTCGGGCAGCCTGTCATAGGCCGGCGGCGCGAAATGCTGCGCGACGCGGTCGAACTCGGCCTGCGTCAACGTGCCGGGGCCGTCCTTGCTGTGCTGCCATTCGGCCTCGACTTCCTCGGCGAACTTCTCCACGCCCAGCGACTTGACCAGGATCTTGATGCGCGCCTTGTACTTGTTGTCGCGGCGGCCATAGCGGTTGTAGACGCGGATCGCCGACTCGATATAGGTCAGCATGTGCTGCCACGGCAGGTCGTGCTTGATGATCGCGCCCAGGATCGGCGTGCGGCCCAGGCCGCCGCCGGCCAGGATGTTCAGGCGCAGCTCGCCCGCGGCGTTGCGGTAGGCGTAGACGCCGATGTCGTGCATCTGCACCACGGCGCGGTCGTCCTTCGATGCCGAGATCGCGATCTTGAACTTGCGCGGCAGGAAGGCGAATTCGGGCTGGAAGGTGCTCCACTGGCGCAGCAGCTCGGCCAGCGGGCGCGGGTCCACCGCCTCGTCCGGCGCGACGCCGGCGAAGTGGTCGGTGGTGATGTTGCGCACGCAGTTGCCCGAGGTCTGGATCGCATGCATCTCGACCGAGGCCAGGTCGGCCAGTGCATCGGGCACGCGCTCGAGCTCCATCCAGTTGTACTGGATGTTCTGGCGCGTCGAGAAGTGGCCGTAGCCGCGGTCGTAGTGGCGCGCCAGATGCGCCAGCATGCGCAGCTGCTTCGACGCCAGCAGGCCATAGGGAATCGCCACGCGCAGCATGTAGGCGTGGCGTTGCATGTAGAGGCCGTTCTGCAGGCGCAGCGGCAGGAATTCTTCCTCGGTCAGCTCGCCCGACAGGCGGCGACGCACCTGGTCACGGAACTGCGCGACGCGCTCGGCAACGATGCGCTGGTCGTATTGATCGTACTGATACATGGTGTGGGTCCGTTCAGTATGCGTTCGTGTTCGTTTGTAGGGACGCGCGGGGCAGTGGCACCGGCGCTAGGAAACCAGCTTGATCGCCACCAGCGTCAGCGTGGTGGCCAGCGCGCCGCGCACCAGCCGCTCGGGCAGCGCCCGCGACAGTTGCGCGCCCAGCCAGATGCCCGGGATCGAGCCCACCAGCAGCGCCAGCAGCAGGTTCCAGTCGACGGTGCCGAGCCACACGTGGCCCAGGCCTGCCAGCGCGGTCAGCGGCACCGCGTAGGCGATATCGGTGCCGGCCACCTCGGCCGGCTTCATGCGCGGATACAGCAGCAGGATCAGCGTCGCGCCGACCGCGCCGGCGCCGATCGACGACACCGTGACCAGCACGCCGATCACCACGCCGACGATGACCGTGGCCACCGCCTGCGCGCGGCCTTCCAGTTGAAAACGGGGGTTGCGGGACAGCCATTCGAGCAGCTGGCGGCGGAACAGCAGCGACAGCACGGTCAGGATCACCGAGATGCCGATCGACAGACGGATCGCGTGCAGCCAGCCGGCATCGAGTTCGCCGGCGCTCTTGAGCACGAGAATGGCGGCCAGCGCGGCCGGCAGGCTGCCGAGGCACAGGCGCCGCACGACGTGCCACTGAATATGACCGTGGGCGCGGTGCGCCAGCGTGCCGAAGCCCTTGGTGATGGCGGCGAAGGCCAGGTCGGTGCCGACCGCGGTGGCCGGCGAAAAGCCGAACAGCAGGGTCAGCAGCGGCGTCATCAGCGAGCCCCCACCCACGCCGGTCAAACCGACGAGGACGCCTACCAACAGACCGGAAACGGTAAAGGCCAGGGACATGGGGGCGCACCGAAGTGGGTCCCCGCCGGGCCGCGCCGGCCTTGTAACGCCGGGCGCACGGGGACTAGCCGTTTAACAAAGTTCGCAAATCGTAATAAACTCGCCTCATATCTCAAACTAATAAGAAGTTGTTTGTTTATACGGACGACGATATATGAACTTGCACCAATTCCGCTTCGTGCGTGAGGCCGTCCGCCAGAATTTCAATCTGACAGAAGCCGCTAAAGCGCTTTATACGTCACAACCAGGGGTCTCCAAGGCGATCATCGAGCTCGAGGAAGAGCTGGGCGTCGATATCTTCACCCGGCACGGCAAGCGCATTCGCAGCCTGACCGAGCCGGGCCGCCGCATCCTGACCTCGGTCGAGAAGATCCTGCAGGAGGTCGAGAGCCTGAAGCGGGTCGGCAAGGACTACGCCGCCCAGGACCAGGGCAACTTCACGATCGCCACCACCCACACCCAGGCCCGCTACGCGCTGCCGCGGGTCATCGGCGAGTTCACCAAGCGCTACCCGAAGGTGCGGCTGTCGATCCAGCAGGGCAACCCGGCTCAGATCGCCGACATGGTGCTGCACGACCAGGCCGACCTGGGCATCGCCACGGAAGGCATTTCGGGCGACAAGAACCTGGTGTCGCTGCCCGGTTACCAATGGCAGCACACGATCGTGACGCCGCCGGACCACCCGCTGCTGGACAAGCCGCATCTGTCGCTGGAGGACCTGATCGGCTATCCGATCGTCACCTACGACCCGAACTTCGCCGGCCGCCCCAAGATCGACAAGGCGTTCGAGCTGCGCCACCTGCAGCCGGACATCGTGCTGGAGGCGATCGACGCCGACGTGATCAAGACCTATGTCGAGATCGGGCTCGGCATCGGCATCGTCGCCGGCGTGGCCTTCGATCCCGAGCGGGACCGCAATCTGCGCGGCATTCCGGCCGGCCACCTGTTCGGCACCAATGTGACGCACCTGGCCGTCAAGCAGGGCGCCTACCTGCGCAGCTTCGTCTATACCTTCATCGAACTGTTTTCGCCGACGCTGAACCGCAAGCTGGTCGAGCAGGCGATGTCGGGCGACCACGAGGCCTACGAACTGTGAGCGCACACCAACCCGAGCAACGGCCGGACGCCGAGCCCACCATCGAGTGGACCGAGGAAGGCGTGCCGCATCGCGCGCGCTGGCGCTCCGAGGCCGGCATGCCGCCGCCGCGGCGCGTGGTGATCGCCGACGACCGCACCGACGCCGATACCGCCTACCGGCTCGCCTGCGAGGGCACCGCCCTGCTGTGGCGCGGCGACTTCCAGAATGCGCGCCAGCTGCTGCAGGCGATGGCGCGCCGGGTCGAGCGCAAGCCGCGCCGGGCGCAGCGCCAGGCCAAGGCCAAACCCGCGCCGGCCACCCCGGCCGAAGCCTTCCATCTGCATCGCCAGGCCCAGGCGCAGCGCGCCCGCACGCTCGGCATGCTGCTGCTGCCGTTCGAGGCCGATCACACCGTGCCGCTGCGCCGCGCGCCGGACGTGCGCGAGGCCTGCAGCGAGGCCTATGGCCCGGCCGACCAGCCTTATATCGCCTCGATGCGTGAACTGCTCGGCCTGATCGGCGCGCACGAGTGGCGCAAGAAGGGCGTGCCGGTGCCGGCGCTGGGCCACCGCATCCATCCCTGGTATGGCGTGTTCTCGCCGGTGCGCGGCGAGTATGTCGACCTGGTCGGCCAGGCGCCCTTGCCCAAGGCGCTGGCGCGCGAATCGCTGGCCTTCGATATCGGCACCGGTACCGGCGTGCTGGCCGCGATGCTGGCCCGGCGCGGCATCGCCCGCGTCGTCGCCACCGACCAGGACCCGCGCGCGCTGGGCTGCGCCGCCGACAATATCGCCCGGCTGGGGCTGACCAGACAGGTCGAGATCGTGCAGGCGGACCTGTTTCCGTCCGGCCGCGCGCCGCTGGTGGTCTGCAATCCGCCGTGGGTGCCGGCACGCGCCAATGCGCCGATCGAGCACGCGATCTACGATCCCGACAGCCGCATGCTGCGCGGCTTTCTGGCCGGCCTGGCCGCGCATCTGACCGACGACGGCGAAGGCTGGCTGATCCTGTCGGACCTGGCCGAACATCTGGGCCTGCGCACGCGCGAGGCGCTGCTCGGCATGATCGACGCCGCGGGCCTGCAGGTGCTGGGCCGCATCGACATCAAGCCGCGCCATCCCCGTGCCGCCGATGCCGACGATCCGCTGCACGCGGCCCGCGCGGCGGAGACGACCTCGCTGTGGCGGCTCGCGCCGAAGGCCGCCGCCCGGCCAGGTTGACTCCGTACTCAATAGAAGCAGACGCGAGAGAGAAGCCAACAAGCCGAAGGAGGAGACCCCAATGCCACGATCCACCCTGCCCCGCCTGCGACGTTCGCTGCGCTTTGCCGCGCTGGCGCTTGCCGCCGCCGGCGCGCTGTGCTCCGGTGCCGCCCACGCCGACATCCGCGTCGGCATCGACGTGTCGACCACCGGCCCCGCCGCGTCGATCGGCATTCCGTCCAAGAACACGATCCTGATGTGGCCGGCGACGCTCGGCGGCCAGAAGGCCGAGTACATCCTGCTCGACGACGGCTCGGACCCGTCCGCCGCGGTGCGCAACGTCCGCAAGCTGATCTCCGAGGAAAAGGTCGACGTGATCGTCGGCCCGAACATCACGCCCACCGCGCTGGCCGCGCTCGACGCGGTATCGGAAGGCGAGACCCCGATGGTTGCGCTGGCCGCCTCGGCCGCGATCGTCGAGCCGCAGACCGACCCCAAGCGCCGCTGGGCCTTCAAGATGCCGCAGAACGACTCGCAGATGGCGACCGTGCTGACCGAGCACATGAGCAATCACGGCGTGCGGTCGGTCGGCTTCATCGGCTTCAACGACGCCTACGGCGAGAGCTGGTGGCGAGAGTTCTCCAAGCTGGCCGAGGTCCGCAAGATCCGCGTGGTCGCCAGCGAGCGCTTCTCGCGCAACGACACCTCGGTCACCGGCCAGGTACTGAAGCTGATGGCGGCCAACCCCGACGCGATTCTGATCGCCGGCGCCGGCACGCCGTCGGTGCTGCCGCAGAAGACGCTGGGCGAGCGCGGCTACAAGGGCAAGGTCTATCAGACACACGGCATCGCCACCGGCGAATTTCTGCGCATGGGCGGCAAGGACGTCGAAGGGACGCTGTTTCCGACCGGCCCGGTGGTGGTCGCTCGCCAGTTGCCCGACACCCATCCGGTCAAGAAGGTCGCGCTCGACTTCGTGACCCGCTACGAGGCCAAGTACGGCGCGGATTCGATCACGCAATTTGCCGGCGATGCCTGGGGCGCGTGGCAACTGCTGGATGACGCCGCACGACGCGCGCTGAAGACCGGCGCGCAACCGGGCACCAAAGAGTTTCGCGCGGCGATGCGCAACGCGCTGGAAACCACCGCCAATCTGACCGTGCCGAACGGCGTGCTGAACCTGAGCCCGCGCGACCACCAAGGCTTCGATCAGCGCTCGCGCGTGATGGGCGTGATCCGCAACGGCAAGTTCAGTTACGCGGGACAATAAGGCCGGCATTGCCGGGCGCGGCACGGGCGAACGCGCACTGCCGCGCAACAACAAGATCAGGAAGGAGCTGTCGACATGACTACCATTGCCTTTATCGGCCTGGGCGCGATGGGCTCGCAGATGGTGCGCCATCTGCTCGCGGCCGGCCACACGGTGCGCGCCTCCGTGCGCCGGCCCGAAGCCGCCGACGCGGCGCGCGAACTGGGCGCCGAACCGTTCTTCAGCCCGGCCGAGGCGGCGCGCGGCGCCGAGGTGGTGTTCACCAACGTGACCTCGTCCGAGGATGTCCGCATGGTGCTGCTCGGCGAAGGCGGCGTGATCGAAGGCGCCGCGCCGGGCACGATCTGCATCGACCACAGCACGATCTCGCCCGTGGTCACACGCGAGATCGCCCAGGCGCTGGCCGAACGCGGCATCGAGGCGCTCGACTGTCCGGTGTCGGGCGGCACCGTCGCCGCCGAAGCCGGCACGCTGACCATCATGGTCGGCGGCAAGGCGCAAATGCTCGAACGCGTGCAGCCGCTGCTCGCCTGCTACGGCAAGACCATCACCCATATCGGCGACAACGGCGCGGGTCAGGTGGCCAAGCTGTGCAACCAGATCGCGCAGGTGGTCAATATCGAAGGGATCGCCGAGGCGATGCGCTTCGCGCAGTCGCAGCAGGTCGACATGCAGCGCGTGCTGCAGGCGATGTCGACCGGCATGGCCGGCAGCCGCATGCTGGACATGATGGGACCGAAGATGGTCGCCCGCGATTTCGCCGCCGGCATCCAGGCGCGCCTGCACGACAAGGACTTCGGCCTCGCCGCCGACGTCGCCCGCGAAGCCGGCCTGGCGCTGCCCGCGATGCAAGCCACCGCCGCGCAGCTGCAGACGCTGATGCGCAACGGCTGGGGCAAGGACGACACGTCGTCGCTGCTGCGGGTGCTGGAGGATCAGCGCTGATTCGGCATGAAGGTGGCCGGGCATGGTCGTCAAACGCCATCTTCGCGTGGGCAAGGCCGGCCGCGGCGATCAGCACGGACCACCGGCCCCGGCCGACACGCCAGCCCTGCTCGAGACCTGCCCGCTATGCGGGCGGCCACTGATCGCGGGTCCCAGCACCGACCTGCACCACCCGGTGCCCCGCTCCCGCGGCGGAACCGAGGTGGTGCCGATGCACCGGGTCTGCCACCAGAAGATCCACTCGGTCTTCACCGAAGCGGAGCTCGCCGCCGAATTCCACGATTGGGACAAGCTGCGCGGCCACCCCGCCATGGCCGACTTCATCCGCTGGATCGCCCGCAAGCCGCCGGAGTATTACGACCGCAACCGCTGGACCAACGACAAGCGCCGGCGCTAGACCGCGCCGCCCCGCGGCAGGCCCCCCTCGGTTGTCCCATCAGGCGATTTGCGGCATAATCCGCTGCTCAGCGCAGTGCCCCCGCCGCTTCTCCGGCAACCCTCCGGCACGATCGCGCACCCGCCCGGGTGGTGAAACAGGTAGACGCAGGGGACTCAAAATCCCCCGCCGCAAGGCGTGTCGGTTCGAGTCCGACCCCGGGCACCAAATCCCAAGAAGTCCAGAGACGCCGTCAACCCTCGCTTTGCGGGGGGGTTTGTTTCCCATAACATCCCATACGTCCGGTGTCGGACTGCGCATTGGCATGCTGCTATCGGCTCTGCCCGCCGCGCCGGTTTGCGGTTGCGACCAATACATCGGCATGAAGCATTTACCGTTCGATCGACATCATCGCGGGCGCCATTGGCGTCCGTTCGCTCTTGTCATGCGCGGATGCCGGCAAGGTACAACTGTTGCTTGACCCGTCGTATTCTTGCTGTCACGACACGAAGACTGCATGTCAGGACGTCATCCGTGGTCCCCTCCTGTCACCGGCGCGGCGCTCAAGGATGCCTCGCCATCTGAACCGGCGCCGCCCTCGCCGGCCAGCGCGTCGCGCAAATCTCCCCTCGCCATCTACGGCGCGATCGCGGCCAACCTCGCCATCGCCGTGACCAAATTCATTGTGGCCAGTGTCACGGGCAGCTCCGCGATGCTCTCTGAAGCGATCCACTCGACCGTCGATACCGGCAACGAGCTACTACTGCTGGTCGGTCTGTCTCGCAGTCGCCGCACGGCCGATCCGCAGCATCCGTTTGGCTACGGCAAGGAGCTGTACTTCTGGAGCTTGATCGTTGCGGTGCTGATCTTTGGCCTGGGCGGCGGCATTTCGGCTTACGAAGGTGTGCTTCACATGATGGATCCCGAGCCATTGCGCGATCCCCACTGGAATTACATCGTGCTGGCCTGCGCCGCGATATTCGAAGGAATCAGCTTTGCGATTGCGCTGCGCGAGTTCCACCGCGAAAAGGGCGCCACGCCGTTCTGGACGGCGCTGCGCAGCAGCAAGGATCCCACCACCGTCACCGTGCTTGCCGAAGACGCCGCGGCGCTCGCTGGACTGGTGATCGCTGCGGCGGGCATCTATGCGAGCCACCGCTGGAACATGCCGGTGCTGGACGGCGCGGCATCGCTGGTGATTGGCGTGCTGCTGGCAGGTGTCGCTACAGTGCTTGTCCGCGAAAGCCGTAGCTTGCTGGTGGGGGAAAGCGTGAACCGCGAGATGGCCGAAGGTATTCAGCGCCTGGCACACGAAGACCCTTGCATCGATTACGCCGCGCGGCCGCTGACCATGCATTTCGGTCCCGACGATGTACTGGTAGCGCTCGACGTCCAGTTCCGTGCCGGCGCTCGCGGCACCGAGATCGCGCGCTCGGTGGAAAGGGTGGAACGGCAGATTCGTTTGCGCTATCCCTCCGTCAAACGGATCTACATCGAGGCGCGGCTGCTGGCCGCGGCCGCCGAGCCGAGCGGGACAGGGGCAACGACTCCAGAAAAACCTGGTTCGGTATCGTCGACGGCGAGAAGTATCAAATCGCGTGATACCGGCTGATACCAAGCGCCTTGCGCTGCTGCAGGCGGCTTACGCCAGCAAGGCTCGTTGGCAAAGGTGTTCGCTTAGGTGACGCAAAGAATCCTCTAGCGTTGCAAGGGTTGTCCCCAATAACGGTTGCCGTCCTCAAATTTGTATGATGACCTTATTACCTGATAAGGCATCACACCGGCCCAAGCCATGTTCGACAAGGTCTCCGCCCCCGCGATGAGCGACACCGTCGCTCAGCAACTGCTCAAGCAGATCGAGATCGGCAGTTTTGCCGCGACCGGCAAGCTGCCCACCGAGGCCGTGCTGGCGCAGCAGTTCGGCGTTAGCCGTACGGTGATTCGCGAGGCGATTTCGCGGCTCAAGAACGAAGGCGTGGTGGAGCCGCGCCAGGGCAGCGGCGTGTTCGTCAAGGAGCATGGCGCGATCCGGCCGCTGCGGATCGACTACGCCGAGGCGATCGAGCCCAGCTCGATGCCGCATTTGCTGGCGGTGCGCCGCGCCATCGAGGCGGAGGTGGCGGCGGAGGCCGCGCGGCGCTGCACTGACCGGGATATTGCCGAGATCGACGCGGCGCTGGCCAATATCGACGAGGCGACGGCTGCTGGACGCGATGGCGTGGCCGAGGATGTGGCCTTTCACCGCAAGATCGCCGCGGTGACCGGCAATCCGTATTTCATCAAGACGCTGAATTTCCTGAACCAGTACCTCGAGGCCGGCGTCGCGGTGACCCGTCGCAACGAGGCGACGCGCGACGATTTCTCGCGTCAGGTGCGCGACGAACACGCGGCCATCGTCGACGCGATCCGTGCGCGCGACCCGATGGCGGCACGCAATGCCGCCCTGACCCACCTGTACAACGCCGAGCGCCGGCTGTCGCAAGCCGGCATCTGCTGAGCGGCCGACGCGGCGGCTCGCGCCAACCAGAGACAGATCATGTCACGACATATTGGAGTCATCGGCCTCGGTGCCATGGGCCTGGGCGTTGCGCGCTCGCTGTTGCGCGCGGGCTTTCGCGTTCACGCCTGCGACGTGCGCGACGAGGTGCTGCGCGCCTTCGCCAACGAAGGCGGCATCGCCTGCGCCACGCCGGCCGAACTGGGTGCGCAGTGCGACGTGGTGGTGACGCTGGTGGTCAATGCCGAGCAGACCGAAGCAGTGCTGTTTGGTGAGCAAGGCGCGGTGGCCCACATGAAGCCCGGCGGCGTGGTCATTGCCAGCGCGACGGTCGCGCCGGAATTTGCCGTGCAGCTTGGCGCGCGCCTGGAAGCGGCGGGCCTGCTGATGCTCGACGCGCCGGTGTCCGGCGGTGCGGCGCGCGCGGCGTCGGGCGAAATGACGATGATGACGTCGGGGCCGGCGGCCGCCTATGCCGCCTGCGAGGATGTGCTCGAGGCCATCGCGGGCAAGGTCTATCGACTTGGCGAGCAGCATGGTGCCGGCTCCAAGGTCAAGATCATCAACCAATTGCTGGCCGGCGTGCATATCGCGGCTGCCGCCGAAGCGATGGCGCTGGGGCTGCGCGAGGGCGTCGATCCGGACGCGCTGTACGACGTGATCACCCATAGCGCCGGCAACTCGTGGATGTTCGAGAACCGCGTGCCGCATATCCTCAATGGCGATTACACGCCGCTGTCCGCCGTCGACATCTTCGTCAAGGACCTGGGCCTGGTGCTCGATACCGCCCGCCGCAGCAAATTCCCGCTGCCGTTGTCGGCCACCGCGCATCAGATGTTCATGAGCGCGTCCAGCGCCGGCCATGGCGGCGAGGACGATTCCGCGGTGATCAAGACCTTCCCCGGCATCACGCTGCCGCCCTCACGCTGATTCCAAACAGGCTGAGCGCCGTTCGTTGCCGCTGTCCGTTATCGCCCCGCCCATTCATGTCCCACTCCAACCCGCCTCGCCCGCTTCTGGGCTGTATCGCCGACGATTTCACCGGCGCGACCGATCTGGCCAATATGCTGGTCAAGAGCGGCATGCGAACCGTGCAGACCATCGGCGTGCCGCCGTCCGCGGCGCCGCTGCAAGCGGACGCCATTGTGGTGGCGCTCAAATCGCGCACCATCCCGGCAACCGAGGCCATTGCACAATCGCTGGCCGCCCTCGCCTGGCTGCGCGAACAGGGCTGCCACCAATTTTTCTTCAAGTACTGCTCGACCTTCGACTCGACCGATGCCGGCAATATCGGCCCGGTGGCCGAGGCCCTGCTCGATGCGCTGGACGAACAGCCCGGCTTCTCGATCGCCTGTCCGGCTTTTCCGGAGAACGGCCGTACGGTCGTTCGCGGCCATCTGTTCGTCGGCGACGCGCTGCTGAACGAGTCGGGCATGCAGAACCATCCGCTGACGCCGATGCGCGATGCCAATCTGGTGCGCGTGCTGCAACGGCAAACCCGCGGCAGGGTCGGCCTGATCCGCTATGACACGATCGCCGCCGGCGCGGCGGCGGTGCGCGAGGCGATCGCGCAGTTGCGCGCCGATGGCGTACGGCTGGCGATTGCCGACGCGCTGTCCGACCGAGATCTGCACGTGCTCGGCGAAGCGTGCGCCGATCTGCCGCTGGTGACCGGCGGCTCGGGCATCGCGCTCGGCCTGCCCGCCAACTTCCGCCGCGCGGGTCTGTTGGCGGAACGCGCCGATGCCGCGCAATTGCCCCGCATCGAAGGCCATGCCGCGGTGCTGGCAGGCAGCGCATCGCAAGCGACGAACCAGCAGGTGGCAGCGTGGCGCGGCAACGGGAACGGGAACGGAGCTGACGCCAGGCCGAGTTTTCGCATCGACCCACTCGCGGTGGCGCGCGGCGAAGCGGTGGTCGAGCAGGCGCTGGCGTTTGCCCGATCGCATCTGCCCGAGCCGGTACTGATCTATGCCACCGCCACGCCCGACGAAGTGCGCAGCGTGCAGCGAGCGCTCGGCGTGGCGGAGGCCGGCCAACTGGTGGAGGCCACGCTGGCCGCCATCGCGCGCGGTCTGCGCGAGATGGGCGTGCGCAAGTTCGTGGTTGCCGGCGGCGAGACGTCGGGCGCCGTGGTGCAGGCACTCGACGTGAAATCGCTGCAGATCGGCGCGCAGATCGATCCCGGCGTGCCGGCCACCGCCACCATCGACACCGAGCCCTTGGGTCTGGCGCTGAAGTCGGGCAATTTCGGCGCGGTCGATTTCTTCGCCAAGGCGCTGCGCCAGCTGGAAGGAGGCATCCAATGAGCGAGGAAGCCCGCCTGCGCGAGGAGATCTGCACGATCGGCGCGAGCCTGTATGCGCGCGGGCATGCGGTCGGCAGCGCCGGCAATATCAGCGCGCGGCTCGACGACGGCTGGTTGATTACGCCGACCGATGCCTGCCTCGGCCGGCTGGACCCGGCGCGCATCGCCAAGGTCGACGCCAGCGGCCAGCACGTGTCCGGCGACAGGCCGTCGAAGACGCTGGCGCTGCATCGCGGCATCTATGCCAACGACCCGAACGCGCACGGCGTGGTGCATACGCATTCGACCCATCTGGTCGCGCTGACGCTCGCGGGCGTCTGGCGCGACGACGACGTGCTGCCGCCGATCACGCCCTACTACGTGATGAAGGTTGGCCATATTCCGCTGCTGCGCTATCGCCGCCCGGGCGACCCCGAGGTCGCGGCGCAAGTGGCCGCGCTGGCCGCGCGCGTGCGCGGCGTGCTGCTGGACCGGCTCGGCCCCGTGGTGTGGGGCCCGTCGGTTTCGCAAGCGTCGTGGGCGCTCGAAGAGCTCGAGGAAACCGCACGCCTGTGGTTGATGACCGATCCCAAGCCGGCGCCGCTCGACGCCGCGGCGCTCGAAGAACTACGCCAGACCTTCGGCGCACGCTGGTAGCGGACGCGCCAGCCCGCGGTGTGCACGGGCCTTGATCACGCACACCGGCGCCGGCGCGACAGCCGGCCCGACACAATCCATAGGAGACAACCGATGACAGCCTACGACGCGGCCGCGGCCGCCTACGTCGACGCACCCGACAAAGCCGAACTCGACCTGACCTACCGCAAGGTGTTCTGGCGCATCGTGCCGTTCCTGATGCTGTGCTACGTGGTGGCCTATCTGGACCGCGTCAACGTCGGCTTCGCCAAGCTTCAGATGTCGCAGGACCTGGCCTTCAGCGAGACGGTGTTCGGCCTGGGCGCCGGCATCTTCTTCCTCGGCTACTTCCTGTTCGAACTGCCGAGCAATATGCTGATGCACCGGATCGGCGCGCGCATCTGGATCGCCCGCATCATGATCACCTGGGGCATCCTGTCGGAGATGTTCGCCTTCGTCACGACGCCGACGCAGTTCTATGTGCTGCGCTTCCTGCTGGGCCTGGCGGAAGCGGGTTTCTATCCTGGCGTGATCCTTTACCTCACCTACTGGTTTCCGTCGCACCGCCGCGCCAAGATCATCGCGGTGTTCATGTCGGCGATTCCGGTATCGGGCATCTTCGGCAATCCGCTGTCCGGCTGGATCATGGAGAGTTTCCACGGCGGCGCGGGCTTCCACGGCTGGCAATGGATGTTCGTGCTGGAGGCCATTCCGGCGGTGCTGATCGGCATCGCGACGATCCTCTATCTGGACAACAACATCCGCAGCGCCAAATGGCTGACCGAGCGCGAGAAGCAGCTGCTGGCCGACGAGATCGCCGCGCAGCCGCAGGAGCAGCAACAGCACGCGCATTCGCTGCGCGCGGTGTTCCGTGACCCGCGCATGTGGTGGATGTCGCTGATCTACTTCGCCTTCGTATCGGGGCAGTACGGTCTGACGTTCTGGATGCCGACCTTCGTCAAATCGACCGGCATCACGGGCACGCTGGAAATCGGGCTGCTGAGCGCGATTCCCTTCGTGGTCGCCATCGTCGCGATGAACCTGTTCGGCCACAGCGCGGACAAGCGCCGCGAGCGGCGCTGGCATCTGATCGTGCCGGCGCTGATGGGCACCGTCGGCTTCACCATCGCCGCCTCCGCCACCGGCAACACCACGTTGTCCATCGTCGCGCTGTCGGTGGCCGCCGCCGGCGTGCTGACCTGCGCCCCGCTGTTCTGGTCGCTGCCAACCGCGTTCCTCGCCGGCAGCGCCGCCGCAGCCGGTATCGCGATCATCAATTCGATCGGCAACCTGGCCGGCTTCGCCAGCCCCTATCTGATCGGCTTCCTGCGCGATGCCACCAACAGCACGGCAGCCGGCATGTATGTGCTGGCCGGCATGCTGGTGCTTGGCGCCGTCGCTGTTTGGCTGACGCCGGCCAGGCTGGTCAACCGCTAATATGGACGCGGCGCGCTAGCGCCGCCTTCCTCCACTCCATCCCGACTTGCTGCCATGCCACGCTTTGCCGCCAATCTTTCGATGATGTACAACGAGCACGCGTTCCTGGACCGTTTTGCCGCGGCCGCGAACGATGGCTTCCGCGCCGTGGAGTATCTGTTTCCTTACGACTTTCCGGCGGCCGAGCTGAAGTCGCGGCTCGATGCCAATGGCCTGCAACAGGCGCTGTTCAATGCGCCGCCGGGCGACTGGGCCGGCGGCGAACGCGGCATCGCGTCGCTGCCCGGACGGGAAGGCGAATTCCGGCGCAGCATCGATACGGCGCTCGACTACGCGCGCGTGCTGGGCAACGACAAGCTGCACGTGATGGCGGGCCTTGCGGCGCCGGGCGTGTCGCGCGACCAGCAGCGCGCCATCTATCTGCGCAACCTGGAGTACGCCGCCCGCACCGCGCAGGCCGACGGCATCACGGTGGTGATCGAGCCGATCAACACCCGCGATATCCCGGGTTTCTTCCTGAACCGCCAGGACGATGCGCAAGCGATCTGCCGCGAGATCGGCGCGCCGAACCTCAAGGTGCAGTTCGACTGCTACCACTGCCAGATCGTCGAAGGCGATGTGGCCACCAAGCTCAAACGCGACATGGCGGGAATCGGACATATCCAGATCGCCGGGGTGCCAGAGCGGCAGGAGCCCAATATCGGCGAACTGAACTATCCCTATCTGTTCGAGCTGATCGATGCGCTTGGCTACCAGGGCTGGATCGGCTGCGAATATCGCCCCAGGGCTGGCACCAGCGAAGGGCTTGGGTGGCTGCGCCCCTGGCTGCAGCGGTAATCTTTGCCGGCGGCTGGCACATTCACGGCCGGCTGCCCGCCGATCTCGCGATTCAACAAGGCAACGCATCATGAAAGTACTGATCACCGGCGGCGCCGGATTTCTCGGCCAGCGTCTGGCCAAACAGCTGCTGTCGCGCGGCGAGCTGACCGGTCCCGACGGCAAGGCGGCTCCCATCACGGAACTGGTGCTGGTCGATGTCGTGCCAGGCAACGATCTGGGCGATCAGCGCGTGACCGCGCTGGTCGGCGATATCGCCGATCCCGCGCTGCTCGAACGCGCGATCGACCGCGATACCGCGGTGGTGTTCCATCTGGCCGCCATCGTCAGCGGCCAGGCCGAGGCCGATTTCGACCTGGGCATGCGCATCAACCTCGATGCCTCGCGCGCGCTGCTGGAAGTATGCCGGGCCCGCGGCCATCGCCCGCGCGTGGTGTTCACCAGCTCGGTGGCCGTCTATGGCGGCTTGCTGCCCGAGGTGGTGCGCGACGATACCGCGCTCAATCCGCAATCGTCGTACGGCACGCAGAAGGCGATTGCCGAACTGATGCTGTCCGATTACAGCCGGCGCGGCTTTGTCGACGGCGTCGTGTTGCGGCTGCCGACCATCAGCGTGCGTCCGGGCCGGCCCAATGCCGCCGCATCGTCGTTTGCCAGCGGCATCATCCGCGAACCGCTCAATGGCGAGGAGGCGATCTGCCCGGTGCCGGGCGACACGCGGCTGTGGCTGCTGTCGCCGCGCCGGGCCATCGAGGCGCTGATTGCCGGCAGCGAGCTGCCGGGCGAACGGTTGGGCAATCGGCGCATCGTCAATCTGCCTGGCGTTTCCGTGACCGTGGATGAGATGATCGCCGCGCTGCGGGAAGTGGCCGGCGACGAGGCCGCCAACCGCATTCGCCGCGAGCCCGACGCCCGCGTGCAGCAGATCGTCGGCAGCTGGCCGGGCCGCTGGGACACCACGCGCGCCGAGCAGCTGGGGTTGCGCGGCGACGCCAGCTTCGCCGATGTGATCCGGGCCTATATCGAGGACGAGCTGCGCCAGGCAACGCGGACGGCGGGCGCCATTCACCCCCAGGTCAAGGGATCGAGCCGCAGGTAGAAGGCCAATCGTTCGCAATCGGCCGTCACCCCGAGGGTGTCGAACAGCATGGCGAAGGCCTGTTCCGCCTGCTGCGGTGTCTGCCAGCTTTCCTCGGCATTGGCCACCATCAAGGCGAGGTCGGCATAGCGGTCCGCCCAGCCGAGCCGACCCAGGTCGATGATGCCCGTGCATCGCAGCGTGCGCGGATCGACCATGAAGTTGGGCAGGCAGGGATCGCCGTGACAGACCACCGTAGAGGTGGCCTCTTGCGCAAGGCGGACGGGCAGCTCGCGTTCGACCCGCGCCAGCAGTTCCGGGGCCGGCGTGCGCTTGTCCTCGTCGGGCAGAAAGTCTGGATTGACTGCATCGCGGTTCACCACGTCCACGGCACGCGCGAACATCGCCGACAGGCTGCGTTCGAACGGGCACTGGCCCGACGACAACGCGTGCAGCGCGCCAAGCTCGCGCACCATCGACGGCCATGCCTCGAGCAGATCCGTGCCGGGCAAATCGGCCGCGGGCACGCCTGGCACGGCTGTCATCACCAGGCACACTTCGTTCCCCGCTTCTCGCCAGTCCAGTACCTTCGGGCAGGCAATCCCTTGACCCTCCAGCCAGGCGAGCCGATCGCGCTCGCCGGCGAGCTCTGCCGAGCGGGACTCCGGCACGACCTTGGCGAAGGCCCGGCCGTCATCGCGGCGATAGACAAGATCGCCCGATTCGCCCATGCTGACCGGCATCCAGCGAAGACGGCCGTGATCGGCCAGCGCCGCGGGCAGTGTCATACTTCCCTCCCTTCTTGATGCGAACGGAAACGCCAAATGCATCCGGGTCCGCGCCCCATCCAGCTCGAAACACCCCGTCTGATCGTGCGCCCATGGCAGACTTCCGACAGCGATCCCTTTGCCGCGCTCAATGCCGATGTCCGGGTCATGCGCTATTTTCCGGCCCCGTTTGACCGCGCCGCCAGCGACGCGATGATCGACCGCTGCAGCGCGCATATTGCCGCGCACGGGTTCGGGTTCTGGGCGGTGGAGCGCAAGCAGGATGGCGCGTTTATCGGCATGGTGGGCCTGAACATCCCAGGCGCGCCGTTACCCTTCGCGCCGTGCGTGGAGATCGGCTGGCGCCTTGCGGCTGAATACTGGGGACGGGGCTACGCCAGCGAGGCTGCGCGCGCCGCCCTGCGGGCCGGCTTCGAGGTATTCGGCCTGAACGAAATCGTGTCGTTCACCGCCTTGCTGAACCAGCCCTCGCAGGCGGTGATGGAACGGCTGGGCATGCGGCGCTGCGCGCAGACCTTCGACCACCCGAACGTGCCCGATGGCCATCCGCTGAAAGCGCATTGCGTGTACCGGTTGACGCGGGCCGACTGGACCGCGGTCCGGCAGGATACCCGCGGCGGCGCGGCCGACATCCGGATTCGGTAACGCCTTCGGCGGCGCCGGCTACTTCTTGCCGTTCCCGGCAAACGCTGCAGTAATGCCCAGCCCGATCAGCAGCGTGCCGCCGACGTAGCGCTCGAACGTCAGATAGCCGCGGCTTTGGCGCAGCCAGCGGCCTGCCGCACTTGCGGCCAGCGCGTAGCAGGCATCGCTGATCAGGCCAAGCAGCGTGAACAACAGGCCCAGAAAGACGATCTGCATCGCCACGTGGCCGCGGCTGACGTCGACGAACTGCGGCAGGAAGGCCAGGAAGAACAGTGCCGTCTTGGGATTGAGCAGGTTGACGATGAAGCCGTCGCGGAACAGTCGGGCGTAGCGCCGCTGCTGCGGCACCGCATCGACGACGACCGGCGCCGGACGGCCGAAGATCTTCTTCAGCCCCAGCCAGATCAGATAGGCGGCACCGGCGTACTTCAGGATGCTGAACGCCACGGCGGACGAGGCCAGCAACGCGGACAACCCCAGCGCGGCGGCCAGCACGTGGACGAGCGTGGCCGTATGGATGCCGAGATCCGACACCATCCCGGCCTTGCGGCCCTGCTCCACCGACTGCGCGATGATGTACAGCACGGCCGGGCCTGGAATCACCAGCAACACCAGGGCGGCGCTGACGAACAGAACCAGATTTGCGGTACTGGGGATAACGAATTCCATGGCTCGGTCTCCATATGGCGAGCATCGGGGGGGAAGAAGAACCGTTACTCTACCGCAGGACCGTTTCTCGCCCGGTCGTGCGGTGCAGCATGTTTTTCCCTTGCACCGGCGCCGCCGCTCCGATCGACTCGTGCGCGACGACTTCCACATCGATAAAGCTATTCTTTCGCTGATCGATACTTAATCTTGTTTGCAGGTCGGGGATAATCCGCCAACAATCGCCTGTCGTCCCGCCGGAATTCCGCCATCGACCCACGGTGCCGAGCGCGAATCCCCATTTCTCCGAGGTATTGTCTTGTCGAACGCCGCCCCTGCCACACTGAGCGAATCCGTCGCCGAACTCTCCGAGCGCGACCAGCGCGGCAATATCCTGCGCCTGACCGTCGCGCAGGCGCTGGCCGGTGCCAATTCCGTCGTGGTCTATGCGACCGGCGCGATCGTCGGCGACATGCTGGCCCCCGACAAGACGCTGGCCACGCTGCCCATCTCGATCTTCGTTGTCGGCATGGCGGCGTGCATCCTGCCGACGGGAGCCATCGCGCGCCGCTACGGCCGACGCGCCTCGTTCCTCGCCGGCACCGCCTGCGGCGTGCTGGTCGGTTTGCTGGCGGCCGCCGCCGTCGTGTGGAGTTCGTTCTGGCTGTTCTGCCTGGCAACGTTCTTCGGCGGCGCCTATGCGGCGGTGGTGCTGTCGTTCCGCTTCGCCGCGGCCGACGGCGTCTCGCCTGCGCTGCGCCCGCGTGCGCTGTCCTTCGTGATGGGAGGCGGCGTCGTCGCCGGTGTCGTCGGACCACAGCTGGTCACGCACACCATGCATCTGTGGCCGCCGCACATGTTCGCGGCGACCTTCGTCATGCAGGCCGTCGTCGCGCTGGTGTCGGCGCTGGTGCTGTGGGGCGTACGGCTGCCGATGCCGACGGCGGCGGAAGTCGCGAAGGGGCGGCCGCTGTCGACGATCGCGCGCCAGCCGCTGTTCGTCACCGCGGTCATGTGCGGCGCCGTGTCATACATGCTGATGAACTTCCTGATGACGGCGGCGCCGCTGGCGATGCATCTGTGCGGCCATTCGCAGGAAGACGCCAACCTCGGTCTGCAGTGGCACGTGATCGCGATGTATGGACCGAGCTTCTTCACGGGCCGGCTGATTACCCGCTTCGGCGCGCAGCGCGTCGTCACGGCGGGCCTGCTGCTGACCGGCGTTTCCGCCGCGATCGGCCTGACCGGCATCGATGTGGCCCACTTCTGGCTGACCTTGATCCTCCTCGGGCTCGGCTGGAACTTCGGCTTCGTGGGCGCCTCGGCGCTGGTGCTCGAATGCCACCGGCCCGAGGAAAAGACCAAGGTGCAGTCCTTCAACGATTTCATCGTCTTCGGCACGATGGCGCTCGGCTCGTTTGCCTCCGGGGGACTGTTGGCCGCCTACGACTGGGATACGGTGTTGTGGCTATCGTTCGCGCCATTGGCCCTGGCGGTGATTGCGCTGATGCTGATGGCGGTCCAGCCGAAACGCACCGCCTAGCACGCGATGGCATGAGTGCTCATGCGTCGGCTCCCTCGTGCAGCATCCGCGCCATCGCCTCGCTGACATCGTTGACCCAGGCGCGGACGTCGGCCCCGCGTTCGTGCCAGGCCTCATCGGCGCCATCGCCGCCATCGCCGCCATCGCCGCCATCGCCGCCATCGCCACGATAGGCATCGCGGGCCGTCGCCAGTAGCGCGCGCTGGCCCTGCGGCAGGCGCGGCAGCAACCAGTCGGCAGCCTCGTCCTTCGGCACGATCTTGCCCGTCGCCAGCGTGACCCACATGCGGGCCAGCGTCAGCATGACGTTGCGTTCGTCGCCGCAGACGTTCGCCACCAGCGCCGGCAGGCTGTCCCCGATGGCGCGCCGGATATCGGTGTAGGGAATCGCTGGAAGAAATTCGGCAAGCGCCGGGCCGATCAATGCGCGGTGGCCTTGCAGGGCCGTGGCCAGCACCAGCGTCAGATCGGGGTCGGTGCTCGGCGCCGGCACCGCGCCCGCTTCGAACTCGTCGCGCAGCCATTCGCCATAGACGAGGTCGCTCCGCGCCGGATGCCGCCACGGGGCGATGTCGTCGAGCACCACAATCGTGACTTCGGCATTGCGGGCCGGCCCCCGCTCCGCGCGCGCGCCGGAGACCTTCATCAACGCTTGCACCAACTGCCTGCGGCATTGCGCGGCCATCGTTCGATGCGTCAGCACCAGCAGGTCGACATCGCTGTCCGGCCGCAGCCCGCCCACGATGGCGGAGCCGAACAGATAGGCGCCGGCGATGTTGTCGCCGAGCACGCCGACAACGACATCGAGAATGCGCCGGACTTCGATCGGGACCGGCTCGTTGGCAAGCGGCGGCATGGTGCAGTGGCGTCGTTGGCGATTTTCGATGGAACCGCAATACTAGCGCGCTGCCGCCGCTCTCCCCACAGGTCCACGAGCGCGCGCGTCCATGGCTCACCGTTCCGGCGCGTCATAAGCCCTCGGCATCCCCGCATCCCACTCGATCACCCTGCCGGCTGCGAGCAGCCGCTGTTCGCGGAAGCTTGCGGCCACCAGCTGCACGCCGCTCGGCAGTCCGTTGTCGATACCGGTTGGCAGGTGCAAACCCGGCAGGCTCATCGCGGCGACGCCGATCAACGGGGACTGATCCCGCAGCAGCATCTGCATCCGCTCGAGATCGTGCAGATCCTCGCCCCACGGCATCGGCGGACGGCAGGATGTCGGCATCAGCACCAGCGGATAGCGGTCGAGGAACGCATTCCATTCGCGCCGAAGCGCATCGCGCCGCGCGAAGGCCGCGGCATAGGTGCGCAGGTCCGGCGGTGGCGCACACGCGGCCATGTTCCTCACCGACGCGATGATCGTCGGGTCGCGCGTCGCCTCGACGGCCGCCATCATTCCCATCCGGACTTCCGTCATCACGATGGCCAGCCAGATATCCAGCGCTTCGTCGAGCCGGGGCGGCACGGCCCGTTCGACGCGGTAGCCGGCCGCCTGGAGCGCGCTGGCTGCCTTCCCAAGGGCGCGTACCACTTCCGGAGCGAGCTGGGCGCCGGGAATCTCGTCCACGCAGGCCACGCTGACAGGCGCCGCGTCGTCCGGGACATCCAGCGGCATGCCGACCCACGTAGGATCGCACGATCCACTCGATGCCATGGCACGGAATCCGAGCTCGACGTCGTCGACGCATCGCGCCAGCGGCCCCTGCGCCGAAAACAGTTGCAGGCCGGCGAGGCGCGGATCGGCCGTCGGCTGATAGGCCGGCACGCGTCCAGGGGTGGGCCGCAAGCCGACCACGCCGTTGACATAGGCCGGATAGCGGATCGAGCCGGCGATGTCGGTGCCGTGCGCGATCCCGCCCATGCCCGCGGCGACCGCCACCGCCGCGCCGCCGCTGGACCCGCCCGACGTGATATCGGCGTTCCAGGGATTAAGCGTCCTGCCGTGCAGCGGGTTCTCGGTGAACCAGCGAAACGAGAAGGGCGGCACATTGGTCCGCCCGACCACGAACGCACCGGCGCGCCGCAGGTTCGCAACGACGGGACCATCCTCGCGCGCCACGCGGCGGCGGTAGGCCGGCACGCCGTTGGTCGTCGCCTCGCCTTCGACGTCGGCGTTGAGCTTGATCGTCACCGGTACGCCATGCAGCGGTCCGAGCGGGTCCGGCGAAGCCGAACGCAATGCGTCGGCCCGCCTTGCTGCTTCGAGCGCCCGCTCGCGATCCGAATGGACGATCGCATTGAGACGCGGATTGATGGCGTCGATGCGTTCGTACACGCTGTGGACCGCCTCCACGCTCGACACCGTGCCGGCGCGAATCTGCGCCGCCAAGTCGGCGGCGTCCCATTGCCACAATGCCGCCGGCAGCGATGCCGCCCGGGCTGCGGGGCCGATGTCGTTGGGCTTCCTTCGCATGCTCGTCCGTTCCTCAATCGAGCTTGATGCCGTTCTGGCGGACGACCTGCTCATAGGTCGCGCTGCGCGTCTCGATCGCACGGCGCATCTGCGCGCCGCTCCACGGAGTGGCCTCGAAACTGAAGGTCTTGTAGCGCGCCTGCACGTCCGTGCTGGCGACGGCGGCGAGCAGATCCTTGTTGATCCTGTCGAGAATCGCCGCGGGTGTGCCCTTCGGCGCCATCAGCGCGACGAAACCGCTGGGCACCGCATGGGCCGGACCGCCGGACTCGGCCAGCGTCGGCACATCGGGCATGGCAGGCAGCCGCTGCGGGCTCGTCACCGCGAGATAGCGGACGCGACCGGGCTGATAGACGAACTCGGTCGACGCCCTCGCCCCCAACGCCCAGTCGGTTTCGCCCGTGCTGACGCCGGTATAGAGCTGCCCCATCTCCTTGTACGGCACGTGCAGCATCCTGACGCCGGCCTGCGCCTCCAGCAGCGCGGACTGCAGATGCGCCGTGCTGCCGACGCCCCAGGTCCCAAAGCTGACCTTGCCCGGTCTGGCCTTCGCGGCCGCGAGCAGATCGCCGACCGTCTTCCACGGGGAGGACGACGACACCACCACGAAGAACGGCGTGCTGTAGAGCACGCCGACCGGCTCGAAGGCATCGAACACGCGGAAATCGCGGCTCTTGAACAGATGCGGCAGCGCGCTCAACGCATCGCCATCGTGCAGCAGCAGCGTATGGCCATCCGGCGCCGCCGCGCGCGCCGCGTTGATGGCAATGAAGCCCGCGCCGCCCGGCCGGTTCTCGATGACGACGGGCGTCTTCCATTGGAGCGCCAGTTTTTCGGCGACGGCGCGCATCATCGTATCCGGTCCGCTGCCCGCCGAGAACGTGCTGACGATGGTCACCGGTTTGGTCGGAAAGGCGCCGTTGCCGGCGCCGAATGCCAACCTCGGCAAAGCCGGCGTCAGCAAGGCGACTGCCAGCAGCGTCGCCGCGATGCCTTCGAGGACAAGGACGTTCCACGCGCGCCGCATGGATGCCTTGGTGTTGGTCGAGCACACTGCGGGGCCTCTGGTAGGCGGAACTCTGGTGCTGGGAATCATCGCTGTCTCCTCCCCGGTTCGATGCAACCCATTCTTGTGCCGGCCAGCCTCGCCAGCAACAGCGCCGCGGGATACCATCTATCCAATTTTTCGATATCCCTGTGCGGAGACATCCGATGGCGTCGCTGGACCTGGAGTGGATTGCGGTATTCGACGAGGTCTACAAGGCCGGCAGCGTGTCGCGCGCGGCGGACAAGCTCGGCATGACGCAAGGCGCGGCGAGCACGGCGCTGAACCGCTTGCGTGCCTACTATGGCGATCCGCTGTTCACGCGCACCGCGCGCGGGGTATTGCCGACGCCCCGGGCCGACGCCCTGCACAAGGTGCTGCGCGAGGTCCGCGCGATGCTCGAACAGGCCCGCACCGCGTCGGCCTTCGATCCCGCCAAGGCGAAGCGTTCGTTCCGGATCTGCATGACGGATCTGGGAGAAATCGCCTTGCTGCCGCGGCTGCTCAATTACCTGCAGCGCCATGCGCCGGGCATCGACATCGATGCGGAACGCATCACCGCCGACAGCGCGCGGCGGCTCGAGGAAGGCGCGGTCGATGTCGCGGTCGGCTACATGCCGCAGCTGGAGGCGGGCTTTTATCAGCGCGCCCTGTTCGAGCAGGACTTTGTCTGCATCGCCAGCCGCTCGCATCCTCGCATCGGCAAGACACTGTCTAAGGCGGTCTATCGGCGCGAGCGGCATGCAACGGTGGCCGCCACGGGCACTGGCCACACCGTCATCCTGGACAAGGCCCTCGCCCGTCATGGCGCGTCACCGCGCGTCGCCCTGCACGTGCCCAGCTTCCTGGCCCTGGCCCAGATCGTCGGCGAGACCGAACTGCTCGCCACGGTGCCTCGGCACTACGCTGCCGTGATGCAGTCGCGCGAGCCCATCCGGCTGCTCGCCCTGCCGTACGAGATCCCGCGCTACGAGGTCAAGCAGCATTGGCACGTGCGCTACCACCGCGATCCGGCCAATGCCTGGCTGCGGCAGGTCATCGCCGACCTGATGCCGTCGGCGGTGATGAGCCCACCGGCGACGCCGCGACGGTCGCTCGGAAACATTGGAAAGGCCGCGTAGCTCGCTTTTTATGTGCTTTTTTAGGTCATAAATTTAACCGTGCAGGGAATACGACCCATCATCTCCGCATGAATTACGGGGAATACGTCTGGCAATCTCCGCACTGGCCGCGGTGGCAGTACGACCTGGCCGCCCTGGCGACCCCCATGGCGGAGACCACCCGCGCTCAGGGCCGTCTGCTTGGCCGACTGGCCGATCTCGGCATGGGCTTCAGAAACGAAGCGTGCCTCGCGGTCCTGACCGAAGACGTCGTGAAGACATCGCGCGCGCGATTGGCGACCTGCTGCTTGCGCGCGCCGACGGCACGCCGCAGCGCGCTTCTATAGCCTCTCCGCGCAAATCCAGCGAGAGCGCAAGGCCTACTACGAAATCCTTGAGCGGACCCAGAAAGGCACTCTCGATATCACGCAGTGGCTTGCCTGGTTTCTCGCGACGTTGCACGCGGCCGTGTTGCAGGCCAACAAGACACTGGATCGGGTGCTGCTCAAGGCGCGCTTCTGGCAGCGGGCCGCGACGGTGCCGATGAACGAGCGGCAAATCAAGGTGCTGAACCGCTTGCTGGACGGCTTCGAGGGCAAGCTGACGAGCGCGAAATGGGCCGCCATCGGCAAATGTTCGAACGATACGGCGCTGCGCGACATCAATGAGGTGGTGCAACACGGCGTGCTGCAGAAGTCAGCGGCTGGTGGCCGCAGCACGAGCTACGAGCTAGCCGCGCCGGCAGAGACCTGACGCGACGGTTTTCGATCGCGGCAGCGACAAGCGGCTCAAGCCACCGCCGCCGCATACAGCGCAGTCAACGCCGCGCACCGCTCCTTCAGCAGCGCCTGCAATTGCCGCACGGCCGGCGAGAACTGCTTGCGGTGCGGGCAGACCAGTTGCAGCGGCGTGCTTTCGCCCGGCTCGTGCGGCAGCAGCACGGTCAGGCGGCCGGCCTGCACGTCGCCGCAGACGTCGAGCCATGACTTGTAGGCGATGCCCTCGCCCTGCACCGCCCAGCGGCGGACCACGTCGGCGTCGTCGGTGTACAGGCTGCCCTTGACCTCGACCAGGCGTCGGCCCCGCGCGGTTTCGAACGGCCATTTGTCGTAGACGCGGCCGCTCAGGTGGTACAGCAGGCAGCGATGCGCGGCCAGTTCATCAAGCGATTGCGGGCGGCCATGCCGGGCCAGATAGGCCGGCGAGGCGATCAGCACGCGGCGGTTTTCCGGCGCCAGCGGCAAGGCTACATAGCTGGCCTCCTCGATGCGCCCGTAGCGGATCGCGACATCGATCGGATCGCGGAAGACGT
Organism: Cupriavidus gilardii; assembly: GCF_013347325.1. Taxonomy (NCBI): domain Bacteria; kingdom Pseudomonadati; phylum Pseudomonadota; class Betaproteobacteria; order Burkholderiales; family Burkholderiaceae; genus Cupriavidus; species Cupriavidus gilardii. The sequence goes on from NZ_CP054626.1 coordinate 2,571,793, forward strand.
CGGTCACATGGTCGGACAGATAGAGCCGCAGCGTCAGGTCGGGATGGGCGCGGCGGAATTCGGTGATCCAGGGCAGCAGCACATTGCGGCCGAGGTCGGACGGCGCCGTGACGCGCAGCAGCCCGCTGAGTGCGGCGCCATCGCCGCGCAGCCGGTCGCGGCCCTCGTTCAGCGTGGCCAGCACTTCCTGCGCGTAGGGCAGATAGCGCTCGCCCTCGGCGGTCAGGCGCAGGCTGCGCGTGGAACGGGCGAACAGCCGGATATCGAGATCGCGCTCCAGCCGCTTGACGGCGGCGCTGACCTGTCCCGGCAGCAGATCGGCCTCGCGCGCGGCGCTGGAAAAGCTGCCGAGGGCGGCGCTGCGCACGAACAGGGTCAGGTCTTCGAGGCGGATCATCTTCACTCCACGAGAGAAAGTGCTGGTGGATTTTACCGCTTACCGGATAGGCGGCGACGGCGCAAGATAGCGGCACCGACCAGGCAAACCCTCTCCTCAAGTCACGGAGCCCACATGAAAGCCATCGCCTACCTCCAGCACGGCCTGCCGATCGACGACCCGGCCGCGCTGATCGACATCGATCTGCCGACGCCCGAACCCGGTCCGCGCGACCTGCTGGTGCAGGTGCGCGCCATCGCAGTCAACCCGGTCGATACCAAGGTCCGGGCATCGTCCGCGGTCGCGGCCATGCGCGTGCTGGGCTGGGACGCGGTCGGCAAGGTCGTCCGCGTCGGCAGCGCGGTCACGCTGTTCGCGCCGGGTGACGACGTCTACTTCGCCGGCTCGATCACGCGTGCCGGCAGCAATGCGGAGTACTGCCTCGTCGACGAACGCATCGCCGCGCGCAAGCCGGCCTCGCTGTCGGACGCCGAAGCCGCGGCATTGCCGCTGACGACGATCACCGCGTGGGAACTGCTGTTCGACCGGCTGCGCGTTCCCGAGCACGGCGGCGCGGGCCAGCACCTGCTGATCGTCGGCGCCGGCGGCGGCGTCGGCTCGATCCTGACCCAGCTCGCGCGCCAGCTGACCGGCCTGACCGTGATCGGCACGGCATCGCGTCCGGAGACGCGCGACTGGGTGATGTCGCTCGGCGCCCATCACGTGATCGACCACACCAGGCCCTTGCGTGAAGAACTGGAGCGCATCGGCGTGCCGCAGGTCGAGCATGTGGCCAGTCTGACCCATACCGAACAACACTACCTGCAATTGATCGACGTGCTGGCGCCGCAGGGTCAGCTCGCGGTGATCGACGATCCCGCCACGCTCGACGTGATGCCGATGAAGCGCAAGTCGCTGTCGCTGCATTGGGAATTCATGTTTGCGCGGCCGATGTTCGAGACGCCGGACATGATCCGCCAGCACGAACTGCTGACCCGCGTCGCGCAGCTGATCGACGCCGGCACGATCCGCACCACGCTCGGCGAACACTTCGGCACGATCAACGCCGCCAACCTGCGCCGCGCCCATGCGCTGATCGAAAGCGGCCGCGCGCGCGGCAAGGTCGTGCTCGAAGGATTCTGAGCACCGGCGCCTCCTCATCCCGACAACAGACGCACACGACATACCAATATCAAGAGCATGCCCATGTCCCTTTCCGATCTCGCCCGCACCCGCTATACCACCAAGGCATTCGATCCTGCCGGCAAGGTATCCGACAGCGATCTGCAGGAGCTGATCACGCTGCTGCGCTACAGCCCCTCGTCCGTCAACTCGCAGCCGTGGCACTTCGTGGTCGCGGGCAGCGCCGCGGCGAAGGCGCGCATCGCCAAGGCCGGCGCGCAAGGGCCTTACGCCTACAACGCGCCGAAGATCGAGAACGCGTCGCACGTGATCGTGCTGTGCGCGCGCACCGGCCTGCCGGACGCGCAGCTGGACGTCATCCTCGACCAGGAGGAGCGCGACGGCCGCTTCCAGACGCCCGAGGCGCGCGGGAACCAGCGCAAGACCCGGCAAGGCTTCGTCGATCTGCATCGCTATACGCAAAAGGACCTGCAGCACTGGATGGAGAAGCAGGTCTATCTGGCGCTCGGCACGCTGCTGCTGGGCGCCGCCACGCTGGGCATCGACGCGACGCCGATGGAAGGATTCGACGCAGGCGCGCTCGACGACGAACTGAACCTGCGCGAGGCCGGGTACACCAGCGTGGTGCTGGTCGGCCTTGGCTATCGCGCGGACAGCGACTTCAATGCGGCGCTGCCGAAGTCCCGTTTGCCGGCGGAGACCGTGGTTCGGTACCTGTAACGCCATGGGGTCATGCCGCCGACATGCCGCCAAAATGCCGTACGCGGCGACATGACGCCCCATTGCCGAGACGAGTGATCTTCGCTACGTCGGACATCGCCCGCTACCGGGTCGCGGCTGGGCTGCGTATGCTGCTGGATTCTCCAGCATCAAGAGGATCCGCCATGACCCCAGCCATGCCACGCCGCACCGCCTTGCGCGCCAAGGCCCCCCTGCTCGCGACCCTCGCGGCCGCCCTGCTCGCCGGATGCGCCGGCGCCGACATGCAGGGCCTGACGCAGGCCGGCGGCAGCCTGTTCACCGCCGCGACGCTGTCCGACGCCAATATCAAGACGCTGTCGGACCAGTCGTGCGCCGAGATGGACAAGAAGAACAAGATCGCCGCGCCGACGAGCACCTATGGGCAGCGCCTGACCAAGATCATGGCGGGCCTGCAGAACACCGGCCTGCCGCTCGACGCCAAGGTCTACGAGACCAAGGAAGTGAATGCCTGGGCGATGGCCAACGGCTGCGTGCGGATCTACAGCGGGCTGATGGACATGATGACCGATGACGAAGTACGCGGCGTGGTCGGGCACGAGATCGGCCACGTGGCGCTCGGCCATACCAAGGCGGCGATGCAGGTGGCCTACGCGACCGCTGCCGCGCGCGGCGTGCTGGGCGCCGCGGGCAGCGCGACGCTAAACGCGCTGTCGTCGTCGCAGTTGGGCGAGCTGGCCGAGACGCTGGTCAACTCGCAGTTCTCGCAGCGGCAGGAAACCGCGGCGGACGACTATTCCTTCGATCTGCTGACGAAGAACAAGTCCAATCGGGAGGCCCTGGTGACCGCCTTCCGCAAGATGGCGGCGCTCGACGGCGGGCAATCGAGCATGCTGAGCACGCACCCCGGTTCGCTGCAGCGCGCCCAGCATATCGAGGAGCGGCTGCGCAGCGGGAAATGACGTTGGCGCGAGAACAGAGACGGCATGCGCCGTCTCTGTTTGCCGATGCCAGCACGCCATCGGCACGCCATCGGCACGCCATCAGCGCGCCATCAACGCGCCATCAGCGCGCCTCGACGAAGGCCAGCACGGCCTCGAGCATCCGCCGCAGCGTCGGCTGCAGCTTGCCCGCCAGCGCTTCGTCGTAGTCAAACGGATATTGCTCACTCATATAGGTGCATTGCGACAGCTCGAGCTGGATCGCATGCACGCCCTGCGCGGGCTGCCCGTACTGGCGGGTGATATAGCCGCCCTTGAAGCGTCCGTTCAGCACCGACGTATAGCCCTGCGCTTCGCCGGCGATCTTCGCGACCTGGTCGGCCAGCGCCGCATCGCAGCTGGCGCCGTTGGCGGTGCCCAGATTGAAGTCGGGCAGCTTGCCGTCGAAGAAGCGCGGCAGCACCGAGCGGATCGAATGCGCGTCCCACAGCGCGATCGTGCCGTGCTCCGCGCGCAGCCGCGCCAGTTCGCCGGCCAGCGCATCGTGATAGGGACGCCAGACCGCGTCACGGCGCGCGAAGATCTCGGTTTCGTCGGGACCCACGCCGTTCGCATACAGCGGCGTCTTGTCGAAGGTATCGACCGGACAGAGCCCGGTGGTGTCCTGGCCCGGATACAGGTTGGCGTTGTCGGGCGGGCGGTTCAGGTCGACCACATAGCGCGAGTGCGTCGCCATCAGGACCGACGCGCCGAGTTCACGCGCGAAGCCATAGAGCCGGTCCATGTGCCAGTCGGTATCCGGCACGGTGCGCGCCTCATCGGTCAGCCGGTCGGCGACCGACGGCGGCAGATAGGTACCCACATGGGGCATCGAGATCAGCAGCGGGCGCGTGCCGCGCTGCAGCGTGAAGGCCGGGGTATCGGTGGAGAAGGAAGTCATATTGCTGCTACGAGTGGCATCGCCGCCGGCCGCGAGCCGGTGCGGCGTTGCCGGTGGCAAGATCAGGGTTCGTCTGGAATGCGGTCCGGGGCTGCGGCATAGTCGCCGTCGACGGTCACCGTCATGGCGCCAGCAGGCTGGCACGCGCGCTGGCGAAGGCCGCGCCCGCTTCGGCCTGCAAGGCATGGACGCCGCCCTGCACGCGGCGGCGTCCCGCGCTGCGGACTTCCGCTAGTGTCTCATGTCCGTGATTGGCGAACACGTGGACGGCCAGCGCCTGCTCGCCGCGCAGGCCGGCCAGCGTCGGATGATTGCCGTCCAGCACGACGAAGTCCGCCTGCTGTCCGGCCGCCAGCCCGCCCACCGCACGTCCCGCCGCCCGCGCACCGCCGGCCGCCGCATCGAGATAGAGCCGATCGGCCACCTGCGGATGGCGGCTCGAAGCAAGCACGTTGCGCTTCTGCAGCGCGAGCCGCTGCCCGTATTCGAACAGCCGCAGCTCCTCGCTGACGCTGACGCTCGCATGGCTGTCCGAGCCGATGCCCCATGCGCCGCCCTGCTCCAGATAGGGCGCGGCATCGAACACGCCATCGCCGAGATTGGCTTCGGTGGTCGGACAGATGCCGGCCACCGCGCCGCTGTTCGCCAGGCGCCGGCGCTCGTCCCAGTCCAGATGGGTCGCATGCACCAGGCACCAGCGCGCGTCGACCGGCGCATGGTCCAGCAGCCAGTCCACCGGCCGCGTGCCGCACCACGCCAGGCATTCGTCGACCTCGCGTTGCTGCTCGGCGATATGGATGTGCACCGGCGCGGTCGGGTCCATCGCATGCAGCCCGGCCACCGCGGCACGCAGGCTGTCGGGCGGCACCGCGCGCAGCGAGTGTGGCGCGAGACCAAGCCGCGCCGCTCCCGTGCAAGCCGGTGCCAGCCGCTGCAACAGCGCCAGCATCGCGTCGGTCTCGTGCAGGAAGCGGCGTTGTTCGGCCAGCGGAGGCTTGGGGCCGAAGCCCGCGCTCTGGTACAGCACCGGCAGCAGCGTGATGCCGATGCCCGCGCGCTCCGCGGCGCGCAGCAGGCGCAGCGACATCTCGGCCGGATCGGCGTACGGCGTGCCGTCGGCCTGGTGATGGACATAGTGGAATTCGCAGACGCTGGTATAGCCGGCGCGCAGCATCTCGATATAGAGCTGCGTGGCGATCGCCTCCAGCGTCTCGGGCGCCAGCCGCAGCGCAAAGCGGTACATCAGCTCGCGCCAGCTCCAGAACGAATCGTCGGCGGCCGAGCGGAACTCGGTCAGGCCGGCGAAGCCGCGCTGGAAGGCGTGCGAATGCAGATTGGTCATGCCGGGGAGCACCGGCCCTGCGGCGCGCGGCGTGCCGGCGGCGGGCGCGGCGTTGGGCGTCACGGCGGTCAGCTTGCCGTCGGCGTCCCAGCTCAGCAGCACGTTGCTGGCCCAGCCATCGGGCAGCAGCGCCTCGGCGGCGAACAGCGTTCGATCGGGGACTGGACTCATCTCGACACTCCTGCGGGTCCGGCAAACACGCGCCCCTGGCGCACCACGGCGGCCAGCGGATTGCGGCCGAACCAGTAGGCCAGCTCGGCCGGCGAATCGACGCGCCACAGCGCAAAATCCGCGCCGCGTCCCGGTGCCAGCAGGCCATGCCGATCGCTGGCGCCGAGCGCGCGCGCGGCGTGCGTGGTGACGCCGGCGAGCACCTCGGGCACCGTCATGCGGAACAGCGTGCAGGCCATATTGAGCATCAGCAGCAGCGAGGTCACCGGCGACGTGCCGGGGTTATGGTCGGTCGACAGCGCGATCGGCACGCCGTACTGGCGCAGCAGCGCGATCGGCGGAAGATGCGTGTCGCGCAGGAAATAGTAGGCGCCGGGCAGCAGCACGGCGACGGTCCCCGCCTCGGCCATCGCCGCGACGCCGGCCTCGTCCAGATGTTCCAGATGGTCGGCCGACAAGGCGCGATAGCGGGCCGCCAGCGCGGCGCCGCCGAGATTGCTCAGCTGTTCGGCATGCAGCTTGGCCGGCAGCCCATGCCGGTGCGCGGCCTCGAACACGCGCTCGGTCTGCGCCGGCGAGAAGCCGATGCCCTCGCAGAAGGCGTCGACCGCATCGACCAGTCCTTCCTGCGCCAGCGCCGGCAGCATCGTGTCGCAGACCAGCGCGATGTAGTCGTCGGCGCGATTGGCGTATTCGGGCGGCAGGGCATGCGCGCCGAGGAAGGTCGTATGCACCGCCACGCCGAACGCCTGGCCGAGCCGCCGCGCGACGCGCAACTGCTTGCGCTCGGTGGCGAGGTCCAGTCCATAGCCCGACTTGATCTCGATCGCGGTGACGCCCTCGGCCAGCAGCGGCGCCAGCCGCGTCGCGGCCTGCGCGAACAGCGCATCTTCGCCGGCGGCGCGCGTGGCACGCACGGTCGAGACGATGCCGCCGCCGGCGCGGGCGATGTCCTCGTAGCTGGCGCCGGCGAGCCGCATCGCGAATTCGTCGGCGCGCTGGCCGCCATAGACCAGATGCGTGTGGCAATCGATCAGGCCGGGCGTGATCCACGCGCCGTTGGCATCGTGGTGCGGCAGGCTGCGGTAGGCCTCGGGCAACTCGGCCTGCTTGCCGAGCCAAGCAATACGACCCTGCTCGACGACCAGCGCGGCATCGCGGATGGCGTTGGCAGGGTCGGCATCCGGCAGCAGATGGCAGCGATGCCAGACGCCGTCGGCCGATGGCGCACGCGATACGCCGGCATCGACAGCGAATTCTTCAGCGGACTGCGTCATGACTGGGTTTCCCTATCGGAGGATGGCTGCGTCGATTGCAGCCTGACGACGAGGCAGCGGGCGCCCTGATCTTCGGGCAGCCAGCGGAAGGCGCTGCCGGGTGGCAGCAACAAGCCGCTGCCCACCGGCAGCACATCGGCGTCGGCACTTCGCGCGTGATCGCTTCGCCAGCGGCCGGCCAGCACATAGAGCACGACCGTCGTATCTGCCTGGACCTCGGCGCTGTCGATGGCCGCGCCGGTGCACTGCACACGCGCGCGGCAGCGGCCGCGCCGCGTCATCACATTGAAGTCGCACGTCGGTCCGCCCAGCAGCGTGGCATCGACGGTCGCTTCGCCGGCAAAGGCGAACGGCTCGCCGACCGCCACCAGACGATGATCGAAGCTGCCATCGCGCGCTTGCAGGCGCACGCCGGCGCCATCGAGCAGCACGATCTGGCGGTCGATGCCGGGGAACGCCGAGAACGGGCCATCGGCCGCGATATCGGCGATGCTCAGGCGCCAGTCGAACGCGTCGAGCCCGGCGGCGGGCGGCCACGCGGCGATCTCGCGCGTGGTACCGCCGCCGTTCTTCCACGGCATCGGCGTCAGCTCGGCCAGCGCAAAGCGCCGTGGCCGCCCCGGTTGCGGTGGTTGCGACGGCGTCGCGCTCATCCGCGGTTGACCATCGGCAGGTTCAGGCCCTTCTCGCGCGCGCAGTCGATCGCGATGTCGTAGCCCGCGTCGGCGTGGCGCATCACGCCGGTGGCGGGGTCGTTCCACAGCACGCGCTCGATGCGGCGGGCGGCGGCATCGGTGCCGTCGCAGACGATCACCACGCCGCTATGCTGCGAGAAGCCCATGCCGACGCCGCCGCCGTGGTGCAGGCTGACCCATGTCGCACCGCCCGCGGTATTGAGCAGCGCGTTGAGCAGCGGCCAGTCGGAGACGGCATCCGAGCCGTCCTTCATCGCCTCGGTCTCGCGGTTGGGCGAGGCCACCGAGCCGCAGTCCAGATGGTCGCGGCCGATCACCACCGGCGCCTTCAGCTCGCCGGACTTGACCATCTCGTTGAAGGCCAGGCCCGCGCGATGGCGCTCGTCCAGGCCGACCCAGCAGATGCGCGCCGGCAGGCCCTGGAAGGCGATGCGCTCGCGCGCCATGTCGAGCCAGCGGTGCAGGTGCTTGTCCTCGGGGAACAGCTCCTTCATCTTGGCGTCGGTCTTGTAAATGTCCTCCGGATCGCCGGACAGCGCGACCCAGCGGAACGGGCCCTTGCCGCGGCAGAACAGCGGACGGATATAGGCCGGCACGAAGCCCGGGAAGTCGAAGGCGTTCTTGACGCCCTCGTCGAAGGCGACCTGGCGGATGTTGTTGCCGTAGTCCAGCGTCGGCACGCCCATCTGCTGGAAGGCGAGCATCGCCTTGACGTGCTCGACGATCGACGGGCGCGCCGCGGCTTCCACCGCCTTCGGATCGGCCTTGCGCGCGGCTTCCCATTGCTCGACGGTCCAGCCGGCCGGCAGATAGCCGTTGACGAGGTCGTGCGCCGAGGTCTGGTCGGTGACGATATCGGGCCGCATGCCGCCGGCCTGCGCGCGCTTGACCAGCTCGGGCACGATCTCGGCGGCATTGCCGAGCAGGCCCACCGAGATCGCCTGCTTGCTGGCGGTGGCCTCGGCGATCATCGCCAGCGCCTCGTCCAGCGTGGTGGCCTTCTTGTCCAGATAGCGCGTCCGGATGCGGAAATCGATGCGCGACTCCTGGCATTCGATCGCCAGCACGCAAGCGCCGGCCAGCACGCCGGCCAGCGGCTGCGCGCCGCCCATGCCGCCCAGGCCCGCGGTCAGGATCCACTTGCCGGACAGGTCGCCGCCGTAGTGCTGGCGGCCCGCCTCGACGAAGGTTTCATAGGTGCCCTGCACGATGCCTTGCGTGCCGATGTAGATCCACGAGCCGGCGGTCATCTGGCCGTACATCATCAGGCCGGCGCGATCGAGCTCGTTGAACTTGTCCCAGTTGGCCCAGTGCGGCACCAGGTTCGAGTTGGCGATCAGCACGCGCGGTGCATCGGCATGCGTGCGGAACACGCCGACCGGCTTGCCGGACTGCACCAGCAGCGATTCGTCCTCGCCCAGGCGGCGCAGGCTGTCGAGGATCGCGTCGAAGCATTCCCAGTTGCGCGCGGCCTTGCCGATGCCGCCGTAGACGACCAGGTCCTGCGGCCGCTCGGCGACGTCCGGGTCCAGGTTGTTCTGGATCATGCGATAGGCGGCTTCGATCAGCCAGTTCTTGCAGTGCAGCTCGGTGCCGCGCGGCGCGCGGATTTCGCGCTGGCCGCGTGCGAGGAATTGCTGTTCGTTGGCGTTCATGTTCGGTTCTCCTGCTTTGCTGGTGTCTCGTTCGGTGGTGTTTCGTTCGGTGGTGTCGGGCGGCCTCGGTTTGCGGGCGCCCGCGTCAGCCCGCTTCGCCCTGCGCCGGCAGCACGGCACGCACCGCCTGCGGCCAGCCCGCGCCCGCGTCGCCCTGCAGCACCCATTGCTTCATCGCCTCGATATCGGGCGCCAGATAGCGGTCCACCTCGACGAAATCGACGCGCTCGCGGATGCGGGCCAGTTCGGTCTCGATCAGCGGCGAGGACTTCAGCGGCCGGTGGAATTCGATGCCTTGCGCGGCTGCCATCGCCTCGATGCCGACCACGACGGCGGTGTTCTCCGCCATGTCGCCGAGCCGGCGCGCGCCGTAAGTGGCCATCGACACGTGATCCTCCTGGTTGGCCGAGGTCGGCAGGCTGTCGACGCTGGACGGATGGGCCAGCGACTTGTTCTCGGAGGCCAGCGCGGCGGCGGTGACCTGCGCGATCATGAAGCCCGAATGCAGGCCGCCGTCGCGCACCAGGAACGGCGGCAGGCCCGACAGGCCGGTGTCGAGCAGCAGCGCCAGGCGCCGCTCGGAAATCGCGCCGATCTCGGCCAGCGCCAGCGCGATGATGTCGGCGGCGAACGCCACCGGCTCGGCGTGGAAGTTGCCGCCGGACACCACGTCGCCCTGCTCGGAAAACACCAGCGGGTTGTCCGACGCGGCATTGGCCTCGATCTGCAGCACGCGCGCCGCGTGGCGCAGGTTGTCCAGGCAGGCGCCCATCACCTGCGGCTGGCAGCGGATCGAATACGGGTCCTGCACGCGGCCGCACTCGCGGTGCGAGTCGACGATCTCGCTGCCCGCCAGCAGCTCGCGCACCGCGCCGGCGACCGCGATCTGGCCGGCCTGGCCGCGCGCGGCGTGGATGCGGGCGTCGAACGGCTTGACCGAGCCCTTGATCGCCTCGAGCGACAGCGCGCCCGCCACCAGGCCCGCAGCGAACGCGTCTTCGGCGGCGAACAGGCCCGCCAGTGCCAGCGCCGTCGATACCTGGGTGCCGTTCAGCAGCGCCAGTCCTTCCTTCGGCCCGAGCTCGAACGGCTTCAGGCCGGCATGCGCCAGCGCCTCGACCGCCGGCAGGCGGCGGCCATCGACGATGGCCTCGCCGACGCCGATCAGCGTGCACGACAGATGCGCCAGCGGCGCGAGGTCGCCCGAGGCGCCCACCGAGCCCTTGGCCGGAATGCACGGCGTGACGCCGTGGTTGGCCAGCGCCAGCAGCGCCTCGATCAGTTCCGGACGCACGCCCGAATGGCCGCGCGCCAGGCTGACCGCCTTGGTCGCGAGGATCAGGCGCACCGTATCGGCGGGCAGATCGCGGCCGGTACCGACGCTGTGCGACAGCACCAGGTTGCGCTGCAGCTCGGCCAGCTTGTCGTGCGGGATGCGCGTGTTGGCCAGTTTGCCGAAGCCGGTGTTGATGCCGTAGACGACCGCGTCGGTGTCGACGATCTGCTGCACGGTGGCCTGGGCGGCGCGCACGTCGGCCCAGGCGGAATCCGCCATCGCGAGCCGGACCTCGCCGCGGTAGATGCGGCGCAGTTCGGCGAGGGAGACCTCGCCGGGATGCAGGGTCAGCGTGGATTGCGCCTGGGTCGATTGGGAAGCGGAGTGTGGCGTTGTCATTGTATGGTCCTGTCTATACAGCTTGGTACGGCTTAAATCAGATTAGGTCGAATCGAGATCGAAGTCAGGTTCGGCAGCGTACGGTGGAAAGCGCCACCCGGCCGCAAGGCCGGGCGCTAGCCGAACGCCGGATTGCCATCGGCACGGAAACGGCTGCCGAGCCGATAGCGATTGCCCGGATGCAGGCAGCGCACGAAGGTCACCGGCGTGCCGGCGGTCCAGGTGCGCCGCGTCAGCAGCAGGCAGGGTTGAGTCACCGGCATCTCCAGCTGGCTGGCCTGCTCGGGCGTTGCCGCGACCGCGTCGACCACGTGCTCGACCTGGTCGTACGGCACATGCCGCAGCAGGTATTCGCCCGGCTTGACGCCGCTGAAGTCCTGGTTGATGAAGTCGGGCGCCACGCGCGGGTTCACGTAGCGATCCTCCAGCTGCACCGGCACGCCGTCCTCGCGATGCACGCACACCGAATGGAAGACCGACTCGCCGGTGCGCAGGTCGAGCGCCGCCGCCACCTCGATCGAGGCCGAGGCGCGCTCGACCAGGATCACGTCGCAGGCGTAGTCGTGCCCGCGCATGCGGATCTCGTCCTGCAGGTTGACGACCGACAGCAGCGTCGACTGCGGCTTGTGTTCCGCGACGAAGGTACCGACGCCCGCGACCCGCACCACCCTGCCCTGCTCGGCGAGCTCGCGCAGCGCGCGGTTGACCGTCATCCGCGACACGGCGAAGCGGTTGACCAGCTCCTGCTCCGACGGCACACGATCGCCCGGCTGCCAGGCGCCGCTCTGGATCTGGCGCGCGATGTACTCCTTGACCTGCTGGTACAGCGCGGTCGGCGTGGCATCGGGCGACGGGCGGTGGCCGTTGGCGTCGGGGCGGTTGGCGGGGTGGCGGGTGCCGGCTTCTACGGTCATGGTCAGAGGTTGCGTGGGTCGACGCGCGCGTCGGCGGGCGTGTCGGTGGGCGTGTCGGTGCGCGGGCGGGTGGACATCATGGGCCGGCTCAATGCTCGGCCGAGGCCATCGCCTCGGCACGGATCTCTTCGGTCAGCCGCGCCTTCAACGCCGAGAACTCCGGCGAGGTCTTGATCGTGTAGTGCCGCGGATGGGCGAAGTCGACGGCGATTTCGGTCTTGATCCGTCCGGGCCGCGCAGAGAATACCGCAACCCGGTTGGCCATGAAGATCGCCTCGTCGATATCGTGCGTGACAAACAACACCGTCTTGCGCGCGCTTTCCCAGATGCCGAGCAGCAGTTCCTGCATCAGCACGCGGGTCTGGTTGTCGAGCGCGCCAAATGGTTCGTCGAGCAGCAGGATCTTCGGATCGTTGGCCAGCGCCCGCGCAATCGCGGTGCGCTGCTGCATGCCGCCCGACAGCTGCTTCGGATAGTGATGCTCGAAGCCGCGCAGGCCCACGCGGGCGATGAAGAAATCGCTGCGCACGCGCTGCTCCGCCACGCTCATGCCACGCTCGCGCAGGCCGAAGCGGACGTTCTGCTCGATCGTCAGCCACGGGAACAGCGTATAGGACTGGAACACCATGCCGCGGTCGGCGCCGGGTCCGGTGACCGGCTCGCCGTCGAGCAGCACGCGGCCCGAGGTGGGCGAGTCCAGGCCGGCGACGATGCGCAGCAACGTCGATTTGCCGCAACCCGAAGGCCCGAGGATGGTGACGAAGTCGTTCTCGCGGACCTCGAAGTCCACCGGCAGCAAGGCCTGGGTCTGGCCGCCGCGCGGATTGACGAAGGTGCGCGACACCTGCTGGATCGACAGCGCGCTCATTGAATGGTGCTCCACGGAAACAGCCGCTGGTTGGCGAGCTTGAACAGCAGGTCAGAGACGAGGCCGATGCAGCCGATCACGATGATGCCGAAGATGATCTGCCCGGTATTGAGCAGCGCCTGGCTGTCGGTGATCATGTGGCCGATGCCGGACGACGAGCCGATCAGCTCGGCGACGATCACATAGGTCCAGGCCCAGCCGAGCACCAGCCGCAGGATTTCGGCGATGCCGGGCGCGGCGCCGGGAATCAGCACGCGCTTGACGATGCCGGCGCTGTTGGCGCCAAGCGTATAGGCCGCCTCGACCAGGTCGCGGCGCGCGCCGCCCACGGTGACGGCCACCATCAGCACGATCTGGAAGAACGAGCCGATGAAGATCACCAGCAGCTTCTGCGTCTCGCCAATGCCAGCCCACAGGATCAGCAGCGGAATGAAGGCCGAGGCCGGCAGGTAGCGGCAGAACGAGACGAAGGGCTCGAAGAAGGCTTCGGCCGCCTTGTAGGCGCCCATCAGGATGCCCAGCGGCACCGCCAGCACGGCGGCCAGCACGAAGCCGCCCAGCACGCGCCAGACGGTCATGCCGATGTCGCCGAGAAAGCCATACTCGGTAAACAGCAGCCACGCCTCGCGCGCCATCGTCATCGGATCGGCGAGGAAGGTCGGCGGCACCAGGCCGCCCAGCGTCACCGCGCCCCAGACGGCGAAGAACAGCACGAAGAAGCCCAGGCCCAGCACCCAGCGGGTGGGCGGCGAGACCGGGGTCAGCGGCGTCAGCCACGGATGGGTCCGGCGCGCACGCGGCGCGGCCGGCATCGTCCTGACGGGCGCCGGGCTGTCGGGCGCGACGGCCCGCAGCGAATCGGCGTGCAACGGTTGTGTCATCGCGGCTCCCGGCGCTTAGCGGATGAACCGCGGGTCATACAGGGCGGTCACGTCCGGCACCTTGCGGATCACGCCGACGTCGAGCAGCACCGCGGCGGCTTCCTTGCTGAACTCCGCCAGCTCGCCGGCGAAGAACTTGCGATTGGCCTCGCGGTCCTGCCAGCGCAGATACGAGGCGGACTTGGCGAACTGCTCGGCGGTCTGCTTGACCGCGGCGCCCATGATCTCGTTGGACTTGGCCGGGTCCTTGCGAATCATCTCCAATGCTTCGAAGTAGCCGTCGACCAGCGCCTGCGCGGCCTTCGGGTTGTCCTTCAACCATTTCGGGGTGCAGCCGAGCGTGTCCATCACCATCGGATAGTCGAGCGTGGTCGCGAGGATCTTGCCCTTCTCCGGGTTCTGCCGCACCGTCGACAGGTACGGCTCGTAGGTCATCGCCGCATCGTTCTGGCCCGAGACGAAGGCCTGCGCGGCCGCCTGCGGCGACAGCGTGGTGGTCTTGACGTCCTTGATGGTCATGCCGTTCTTCTTCAGCATCCACGCCAGCCCGAAATACGGCGCGGTGCCCGGCGCATCGACGCCGATGGTCTTGCCCTTCAGGTCGGCGAAGGACTTGACGTCGCTGCGCACCGCCAATCCGTCGGCGCCGTAGGACTTGTCGAGCTGCACGATCTGCGTGATCGGCACGCCGTTGGCGTTCCAGGCCACATGCGTTTCCACCGTGGTCGCCGCGCACTGGATCGCGCCCGAGGCCAGCGCCAGATGGCGGTCCTTCTGCGGAATCATCTTGATGTCGACCTCGACGCCGTGCTTCTCGAAGATGCCGGCCTTGGCGGCCAGCGTCAGCGGCGCGAAGCCGGTCCAGCCGCTCATGCCCAGCGCCACCTTGGTGGTCTGGGCCTGCGCCGCGCCGGCCCCGGCGGCGAGCGCCAGCGTGGCCAGCCAACCGAGCGCACGGCCGGCGCCCCCTTGATTCCCCAACTTCCGCTTCTGCATCTGCACTGTCTGGCTCCTTTGGTGTCGCGAACGGCGCCGCCGGCTGGCGGGCCCGCCCGGGTCGTGCCGGCGTCCTCGGTCGGGGCGCCGGTCGGTTTCCGGGCAATGTAGCAATCCTGTATATACAAGTCAAGGAGACGAAAGATCCCGGCTTCGCCCTTCCGGAAAGACGCCGCCAATGACCGTGCCGAATTCCGGACGCTCCTCGCAAACCCTGATAGGGAAAGCGATAACGGGCAGGTGGATGGAGCGGCGGCATCGGCCGAGGCCTTGGCAACGGTTGTTTCGCACCATCGTGGTGACGTTCCGGCACGGCCTGCGGGCATCGTGCCCCAATATGCTGTATAGACAGGTTAGCGAAGCGGAATGACGCAATCGCCATGCCATCGCGGCGGCGCGATGGCTTCAAAGGGCTCCAGGCACCCGGAGCGGATCAGGTTTCGAAGAAGTGGTGAACCGTCGGATAGCGCAGCCGCAGCCGCAGCTCGCGCTTGAGCCGCGCGTTGTCGAGCCGGCGCGATTCGCTCATGAAGCTCAGCAGCGCCGGCTCCACGGCCTCGCGGATCTGCTGGCGCGACAGCCGGGGCGGCCGCGGCAGCCCGCGGCGGTCGGCCACCAGATCGAAATAGTCGGCCATCCGCAGTTCGCTGTCGTCGCTGGCATGGACGACGCGCTGCGGCCTGCCGCGCAGCAGCGCGGCGATCATCGCGCGCGCCAGGTCGTCGGCGTGGATGTGGTTGGTGTAGACGTCGTCCTCGGGCACCAGCGCCGGCGTGCCCTTGAGCAGGCGCGCCACTGGCAGGCGGTCTGCGGCGTAGATGCCGGGAATCCGCACGATGCCGGCGCGCCAGCCACTGGCTCGGCCGAAGGCCCGCACCGCCCGCTCGGCAGCGACGCGGCGGCGTGCCCGCGCGGTCTGCGGCCGTACCGGCTGTGCCTCGCCGATGCGCGCGCCGCCGCGGTCGCCGTAGACGCCGCTGGTGCTGGCATAGACCAGCGCCGGTGCGCGGCCGGTGCCGGCCGCGCCGGTCCGGCGCCCTGGCCGCTCGGGTAGAATGCGGGGTTCCCGCGCGGGGCGGCGCCATGCGCTGCGCCGCAGCGCCCGCAACAGTGCGACGGTACGCGGATCGTCATCGCCGCGCGCCGGCGGCGGCGCCAGGTGCAACACGCGATCGGCCAGGCCATGCAGGCGTTTCAGCGTGGCCGGCTCGTCGAGGTTCGCCACCAGCGGCACCGCGCCCGCCGCCCGCAAGGCCGCCACGCGGCCGGGCTGCGAGGTCACGGCGAACACGCGCCAGCGCGGGGCAAGCATTTGCAGGCAACGCATGCCTACGTCCCCGCAACCCACGATCAGCAATCGCGGGCGGGCCAGACGGGGTGGCGACAGATCTTTGCTCATCGAGAGATTATGGCTTATCAAGTAACCGTGCTGCCGAGCGGCCGCCAGTTCGAGGCGGAAGCGAACGAAACCATCCTGTCGGCGGCGCTGCGTCAAGGCATCGGCCTGCCCTACGGGTGCAAGAACGGCGCCTGCGGTTCGTGCAAGGGCCGCGTCACCGCCGGCGACATCGTCCAGGGCGACCATGCCGCCTCCGCGCTGACCGCGCAGGAAAAGACCGAGGGCCGCGCGCTGTTCTGCTGCGCCAACGCGGCGTCGGACGTGACCATCGAATGCCGCGAGGTCCATGGTGCCGGCGATATCCCGATCAAGAAGGTGCCGTGCCGCGTGCAGTCGCTGGAGCGCGTGGCCGAAGACGTCATCGTCGCGAAGCTGCAGCTGCCGGCCACCGAGCGCCTGCAATACCTGGCCGGCCAGTACGTCGAATTCCTGCTGCGCGACGGCAAGCGCCGCAGCTATTCGATCGCCACGCCGCCGCACGAGGAAGGCCCGATCGAACTGCATTTCCGCCATATGCCGGGCGGCGCCTTCACCGACTACGTGTTCGGCGCGCGCGAAGGACAGCCGGCGATGAAGGAGCGCGACATCCTGCGCTTCGAAGGTCCGCTGGGCAGCTTCTTCCTGCGCGAGGACTCGGACAAGCCGATCATCCTGCTGGCCTCGGGCACCGGCTTCGCGCCGATCAAGGCGATCGTCGAGCACGCGGCCTACACCGGCATCACGCGGCCGATGACGCTGTACTGGGGCGGCCGCCGCCCGCGCGACCTGTACATGCATGCGCTGTGCGAGCAGTGGGCGCGCGACCTGCCGAACTTCCGCTATGTGCCGGTGGTCTCGGACGCGCTGCCCGAGGACGACTGGGACGGCCGCACCGGCTTCGTCCACCAGGCCGTGATGGCCGACTACCCCGATCTGTCGGACCACGAGGTCTATGCGTGCGGCGCACCGGTGATGGTCGATTCGGCGCGGCGCGACTTCACCGCCCAGTGCGCGCTGCACGAGGATGCGTTCTTCGCCGACTCGTTCACCTCCGAGGCTGACCTGCATCCGGCCGGCGCGGCCTGAACCACGGCTTGCGGCGCGGCCCGGCCGGCCAGGATCGCACCCGGCCCGAACCTGCGCCCGCCCCCCCAGCACCGCGCCACCGTTTCGCGAGAACAACAATGACGCCCCGGACCGCCACCGTCGTCTTTGACACTGGGGCGACTGCGTCTTATAGTTGGCCGCATGAACCACGCCAACATCCGACGCAGCTTCCGTACGTCGCATCCCGCCAGGGTGCCACGCGGCTGACCGTCGACAGCGTCTGTTCAGGTCATCAAGCCACGGGTCACCCCCGTGGCTTTTTTGTTTTGCCGCCCTTCCCTTTTCCTTGTTTGCCGATCTCTGGAGTCCGCCATGGCATTTGCTGAGTATCCCGTCCAATCGCTGATGTACATCACCAACCGGCCCGAGCTCGTCTTCACCGAGGGCAAGGGCTCGTGGCTGACGGACCATCAGGGCAAGCGCTATCTGGACTTCGTGCAGGGCTGGGCCGTCAACTGCCTGGGCCACTCCAACGAGGGCATGATCGCGGCGCTGAACGAGCAGTCCCGCAAGCTGATCAACCCGAGCCCGGCCTTCTACAACGAACCGATGCTGCGGCTGGCCAAGACGCTGACCGACCACAGCTGCTTCGACAAGGTGTTCTTCGCCAACAGCGGCGCGGAGGCCAACGAGGGCGCGATCAAGCTGGCGCGCAAATGGGGGCGCAAGCACAAGAACGGCGCCTACGAGATCATCACGATGGACCACAGCTTCCATGGCCGCACGCTGGCGACCATGAGCGCGTCCGGCAAGGCCGGCTGGGACACGATCTTCGCGCCGCAGGTGCCGGGCTTCCCGAAGGCCCAGCTCAATGACCTGGCTTCGGTCGAGGCGCTGATCAACGACAAGACGGTCGGCATCATGCTCGAACCGGTGCAGGGCGAGAGCGGCGTGGTGCCGGCCACGCGCGAGTTCATGCAAGGGCTGCGCGCGCTGGCCGACAAGCACAAGCTGCTGTTCATCGTCGACGAGGTGCAGGCGGGCTGCGGCCGCTGCGGCACGCTGTTCGCGTACGAACTGTCGAACGTCGAGCCGGACATCATGACGCTGGGCAAGGGCATCGGTGGCGGCGTGCCGCTGTCGGCCCTGCTGTGCAAGGCCGAGGTGGCGAGCTTCGAGGCCGGCGACCAGGGCGGTACCTACAACGGCAATCCGCTGATGTGCGCGGTCGGCAGCGCGGTGTTCGAGCAGTTGCTGGCGCCGGGCTTCCTGCAGCAAGTGCAGGAGAAAGGCGCGTATCTGCGCGAGCAGCTGCTGGCGCTGTCCAGCGAATTCGGCCTGGCCGGCGAACGGGGCGAAGGCCTGCTGCGCGCGCTGATGCTGGGCAAGGACATCGGCCCGCAACTGGTCGAACAGGCGCGCGAGATGCAGCCCGACGGCCTGCTGCTCAATTCGCCGCGCCCGAACCTGCTGCGCTTCATGCCGGCGCTGAACGTGACCCGCGAGGAAATCGATCAGATGATCGGCATGCTGCGGACGCTGCTGAAGGCGCTGGCCTGATCTTGCTGCACCGGCCGTCGACTGCGGCCGGCAACAGCGATAGATCGGAACACGGCCGCCCTGCTGCGATGGCAGGGCGGCTTTTTCATTGGCTCGCCTGTGTTCGACCGCCACCCGCCGCGCGTGGGGACGACGGTGATATTCGCTTGCCTATACTGATGCCATCCAGGTCCAGGAGAACAACAATGGGCGGTCGCCTCCATTCGCACAGGCGCGGGCTGGCTACTACGTTTGCCGTGGCGGCCCTGGCGCTGCTCGGCACCCTGGCCGCCGAACCGGCCATGGCCGACGAGGCCGCGGACCACGCCGCCATCCTGAAGGCCGAGCACGACTGGCTGGCCGCCACCGAGTCGGGCGACCGCGCCGCGCTGGAGCGGCTGCTCCATCCCACCTTCGTCAACATCTCTCCGCTGGGCGGCATGCGCAACCGCGCCGAATCGCTATCGGCAGGCCCCCCGCCGCCCGGCTCCAGCCAGACGCTGACCGAACTGAAGGTACGCACGTTCCGCGACAGCGCGGTCGTCACCGGCGTCAACCGTTATCGGCCCAACGCGAAGGCCAGGCCGACCGACGTCGTCTTCACCGATGTGTTCGTCCGCACTCCGCAGGGTTGGCAGGTGGTGTCGTCGCACAATTCGATCCGGCCGGCGCCGGCGGAGCGGTAATTACCTACTGCGGTAGCGCCGCATCAAGCGTGTTCGACGAGACGATCATGCGGCGCGAACCTCCTGCGGCACAGATCGGACACCTCATCATTACAACTCCTTGCAAGACACGAAAAGGAAACGCTGGACCGAGTAAAAAAGCCCCGCGCATGCAGGCATGGCGGGGCTTGGTACGGCGCGGCGGCATGCGGCCGCCGTTCCTATCGCGACGGACTCATTCGCCGAGGTAGGCGGCGCGCACCTTCGGGTCGTCGAGCATGTCGGCGGCGTTGCCGTTCATCGTGATCAGGCCGGACTCCATCACATAGCCGCGGTCGGCGGCCTGCAGGGCCAGGCGAGCGTTCTGCTCGACCAGCAGCACCGTGACGCCCTGGCTCGAGATATCGCGCACGACCTCGAAGATCTTCTCGACCATGATCGGCGACAGGCCCATCGACGGTTCGTCCAGCAGCAGCAGGCGCGGCTGGCTCATCAGCGCGCGAGCCATCGCCAGCATCTGCTGCTCGCCACCCGACATGGTGCCGGCCAGCTGATTCGCGCGTTCCTTCAGGCGCGGAAAGATGCCGAACATGCGGTCAATATCGTCCTTGATGCCGGCCTCGTCCTTGCGCGTGAAGGCGCCCATCAGCAGGTTCTCGGTGATGGTCATGCGCGCGAACACGCCGCGGCCTTCCGGCACCATCGCCAGGCCCTGCTTCAGCAAGTCGTAGCTGGGCACGCCCTTGATCGAACGGCCCAGGTATTCGACGTCGCCGCCGGCCCACGGCTGCAGGCCGGTGATGGCCTTCATCGTGGTGGTCTTGCCGGCGCCATTGGCGCCGATCAGCGTGACGAGCTCGCCGTCGCGGATTTCCAGGTCGATGCCCTTGACGGCCTGGATGCCGCCGTACGCGACCTTCAGTCCGGCGATCTTCAGTAGTGTTTCTTTCATTGGCTGCTCCCCCGTCAGTGGGCCGAAGTGCCGAGGTAGGCCTCGATCACCGCCGGGTTGTTCTGGACATCGTGCGGCAGGCCCTGTGCGATGACCTTGCCGTAGTCCAGCACGGTCATGCGGTCGCACAGTCCCATCACCAGCTTCACGTCGTGCTCGATCAGCAGGATCGTGCGGCCGTCGCTGCGGATCTTGTCGAGCAGGCCGCGCAGTTCGATCTTCTCGGTCGCGTTCATGCCGGCAGCGGGCTCGTCGAGCGCCAACAGCTTTGGCTCGGTCGCCAGTGCGCGGGCAATCTCGAGGCGGCGCTGGTGGCCGTACGACAGATTGCGCGAGGTGAAGTTGGCGTACTTGCCGATGCCGACGTAATCGAGCAGGTCGTGGGCCATGTCCTCGACGCCCTCCTCTTCCTGGCGCACCGCCGGCGGGCGGAAGATCGCGCCGATTACGCCGGCCTTGGTCCGCACGTGGCGGCCGACCATCACGTTCTCGAGCGCGGTCATGTCGCCGAACAGGCGGATGTTCTGGAACGTCCGGGCGATGCCGGCCTTTGCCACTTCATGCACCGCGGTCGGCTGGTAGGGCTTGCCGTCCAGCACGAATTCGCCGGAATCGGGCGTGTAGAGCCCGGTGATCACGTTGAAGAAGGTGGTCTTGCCGGCGCCGTTCGGGCCGATCAGGCCGTAGATCTCGCCGGCCCGGATTTCCAGGCCCACATCGGACAGCGCCTGCAGCCCGCCGAAGCGCTTGTTCACTCCCTTGACGGACAGGAGGATGTTTTCGTTGCTCATCAGGTCCTCCCGCTTCACAGACGTCCAACGCTACCCGGGCGGCGAACCACCGGCCGGTCTTCCTTGCGCGGCGATGGCCACAGGCCCGCCGGGCGATACAGCATCACGCCGACCAGCGCCAGGCCGAACAGCAGCTGGCGCAGCACCTCGGCGTCGACGATCACCTCGCCGAACATCATCCGCTGGACCGGCTCGGCGACCACGCGCAGCAGTTCCTGGAAGCCGATCAGCAGGATGCCGCCCAGGATCACGCCCGGGATATGGCCCATGCCGCCAAGCACCACGATCGCCAGCACGTAGATCGATTCCCACAGCGTGAACGATTCCGGCGAGACGAAGCCCTGGAAGGCGCCGAACACCGCGCCCGACACGCCGCCGAACGACGCGCCCATGGCAAACGCCAGCAGCTTGATGTTGCGGGTGTTGATGCCCATCGCCTTGGCCGCGATCTCGTCCTCGCGGATCGCCACCCAGGCGCGGCCGATGCGCGAGTTCTGCAGCCGCAGCGACACGAACACGATCGCCACCACCAGCAGGATCAGCAGGTAGTAGTACATGAACACCGGCGTGAACTTCAGGCCGAAGAACTCGTGCGTCTTCGAGAAGTTGAAGCCGAAGATCGTGATTGGATCGACCGCGGTGATGCCCTTGGGGCCGTTGGTGATATTGACCGGCCGGTCCAGGTTGTTCATGAAGATGCGGATGATCTCGCCGAAGCCGAGCGTGACGATCGCCAGATAGTCGCCGCGCAGCTTCAGCGTCGGCGCGCCAAGCAGCACGCCGAAGATGCCCGCGACCAGCGCCGCCAATGGCAGCACCCACCAGACGCTGACATGGAAGCCGTTCGGGAACAGCTGGGCGATGGTCTCGAACTGGTTGGCCAGGTGCGGCGAGCCCAGCAGCGCCATCAGGTAGGCGCCCACCGCATAGAAGGCGATGTAGCCCAGGTCCAGCAGGCCGGCGAAGCCGACCACGATGTTCAGCCCCAGCGCCAGCATGATGTACAGCAGTGCGAAGTCGAGCACCCGTACCCAGTAGTTGCCGCCCAGGAACTGCACGGCGAACGGCGCGCACAGGCCGATCACGAGGAAGGCCGCCAGCGCGAACATGGTCTTGGCCGGCGTCTTGGTCAGTGGCGCGGCCTGCGACGCCGCGGTGGAAATCGGAGTGTTCATGATTGCGATCCCCTTACGCCCGGTCGGCCACACGTTCGCCCATGATGCCGGACGGACGGAACACCAGCACGGTGATCAGCACGATGAAGGCAAACACGTCCTGGTAGTTCGAACCGAACACGCCGTTGGTCAGGTCGCCGATATAGCCGGCGCCCAGCGCCTCGATCAGGCCCAGCAGCATGCCGCCGACCATCGCGCCGGCGAGGTTGCCGATGCCGCCGAGCACGGCCGCGGTGAACGCCTTCAGGCCGGGGATGAAGCCCATGTAGAAGTGGGCGTTGCCATAGTTGGTCGCCATCATCACGCCGGCCAGCGCCGCCAGGGTCGCGCCGATCATGAAGGTAGCCGAGATCACGAAGTTCGGGTTCACGCCCATCAGGCCCGCCACGCGCTGGTTCTCCGCGGTGGCGCGCATCGCGCGGCCGAGCTTGGTGCGGTTGACCAGCGCCAGCAGCCCGGCCATCACCATCACGGCCATGCCGATGATCACCATCTCCTTGCCGGTGATGGTCGCGCCCGTGGTGCCGATATCGATCGGCTCGGAGGGCAGCAGTTGCGGGAACGTCAGCGGATTGCGCGACCAGATCATCATCGCAATGGTCTGCAGCATGATCGACACGCCGATCGCGGTGATCAGCGGCGCCAGCCGGGGCGCGTTGCGCAGCGGCCGGTAGGCAATCCGTTCGATCGAATAGGACAGCATCGCGCAGACCGGCATCGCGATCAGCGTGGCGATCACGAGGGTCAGCCATTCCGGCAGGCCGGGGGCGAATTGCTGAAGTGCGAGAATCGCCGACAGTGCGGTCAGCGCGCCGATCATCAGCACATCGCCATGGGCGAAGTTGATGATCCCGAGAATGCCGTAGACCATGGTGTAGCCGAGTGCAATCAGCGCATAGATGCTGCCGAGCACCAGACCATTCACGATCTGCTGGATAAGGATATCCATGAATACTCCTGGCTTGCCGCCCGCACTTCCGGCATGGATGGATGCCGACCGGGCAGCTTGGTGTGAGTGGTTTGGTAAGGGTTATGTGCTGGTAAGCGGGTAAAGCAACGGCCTGCCGCGTTCCACCCATGGTAAGGGCGCTGTCACAAAAGGCGAGGCTAAAAAGAACGGCACCGCAAAGTACTCACGGTGCCGTTCGGTGGACCGGGTAG
This sequence comes from Cupriavidus gilardii, assembly GCF_013347325.1. Taxonomy (NCBI): domain Bacteria; kingdom Pseudomonadati; phylum Pseudomonadota; class Betaproteobacteria; order Burkholderiales; family Burkholderiaceae; genus Cupriavidus; species Cupriavidus gilardii. Next base: position 2,595,074 of record NZ_CP054626.1, read on the forward strand.
GTCCGAATTACATCTTCACGACGTCAAGCACGGACTTCTTCTTGTCCTTGTAGTCGTACAGCGTAATGGTGCCTTCCTTCATGTCGCCCTTCTCGTCGAAGGCAATGTTGCCGATCACGCCCTGGTAGTTGGTCTTGGGCATCTCCGCCAGGATCGCCGCGGGCTCGGTCGAGCCGGCGCGCTTCATCGCATCGACGATCACCATCACGGCGTCGTAGGTGAACGGCGCGTAGATCTGCACCGGTGCGTTGAAACGTTCCTGATAACGCTTCTGGAACTCGGCGCCCTTCTCCATCTTGGACAGCGCCAGGCCGGCTTCGGAGCAGATGATGTTGCTGACCGCGTCGCCCGCCAGTTCCGCCACCTTGTCGGTGCAGACGCCGTCGCCGCCGACGATCTTGGCCGGGATGCCCAGCTCCTTGGCCTGCTTGGCGAACGGACCGCCGGTGGCGTCCATGCCGCCGTACATGATGACGTCCGGCTTCTTGCCCTTGATCTTGGTCAGGATGGCCTTGAAGTCGGTGGCCTTGTCGTTGGTGGCCTCGCGCGCCACGATGTTGACGCCGGCCGCCTTGGCGGTCTTTTCGAACTCGTCGGCCAGACCTTTGCCGTAGGCGGTGGCGTCGTCGACGATCGCCACGCTCTTGGCGTTCAGGCTCTTGGCGGCGTAGTTCGCCAGGGCCGGGCCCTGCTGGGCATCGGTGGCCACTACGCGGAAGGTCGTCTTGAAGCCCTGCTTGGTGTAGTCGGGGTTGGTCGAGGACGGCGAGATCTGCACGATGCCCGCATCGCTATAGATCTTGGAGGCGGGAATCGACACGCCCGAGTTCAGGTGGCCGACCACGGCGACAACCTTCTCGTCGACCAGCTTCTGGGCCACCGAGGTGCCGGTCTTCGGATCGGCGGCATCGTCTTCGCCGACCAGTTCCAGGCGAACCTTCTTGCCGCCCAGTTCCAGACCGGCCTTGTTGACCTCTTCGACGGCCAGGCGCGCGCCGTTCTCGTTGTCCTTGCCAAGGTGGGCAATCCCACCGGTCAGCGGCGCCGCGTGGCCGATCTTTACCACCACCTCGCCGCCGGCCGGTGCTGCCGCGGCAGGTGCCGAGGCCGTCGCACCGGGCGCCGCCTCTTCCTTCTTGCCGCAGGCAGAAACCAGTGCCACTGCCGCTGCGATCGGCAGAATCTTGGCAAACGTGATTTGCATGAGTGATCTCCTAGGATTCACAAGATCAGGGTTACGCAACGCCTCCCGTCCGTTTCCCTGCACCGCCTTGGTTTAGTTTCAATTTGAAACGCGCGCATTGTATCCCCTTTTTTTGCGGATGCAATACGCGACGCAACAACCTGAGCCTTTTACCCTTCTATTGAGCTAGGTAATTTCCCCAATGCCCTCATTGGGGCAATTCCCATTCACAACAAGGGCCCTTTGCGATACCTAACAAGATCCGTGCCCGCCGCGTCACCGGAGCGCACTGCGGGGCGTCAGGGCGTGGCTGGCACGGCACCTCCATTTATAGAAATTAATTAGGCATTTCATAAAAGAAATATGCACCAACTTTGAATATCGGCAATCCGCGTTCGCACCAATCAAGGGAAAACCCGCATTTAGGGGAATTACCCTAAAGTCCGTCGCAAAAGGCAAGCAAGGTTCGAGTCAATATATCGTTGTGACGATTAAGTTTCTTTGACGCGCTGCACCGTATTGACAGGGGAGAACGATGGCGGGTCGAGGCACGCGCCCAAAACGACAACGCCCTGCTCAAGGCGGGGCGCTGACGAAGACCGAAGAAGATACGGCGGGACTCAGGCGGCGTTCGCCTGCAGGCCCTTGGGAAGCGGAAACGACATGTTCTCCTCGATGCCTTCCAGCGGTCGCACCTGCCGCGCACCGAGCGCGCGCAGCCGGTCGACGATCGACTGGGCCAGCGCCTCCGGCGCCGAGGCGCCCGCGGTCAGGCCGATGCGGCGCTTGCCGGCGATCCACTCGGGGCGAACCTGTTCCGGCGCATCGACCATATAGGAAGGCACGCCGAGCCGCTCGGCCAGTTCGCGCAGGCGGTTCGAGTTCGAGCTGTTGGGGCTGCCGACCACGATCACCACGTCGACCTGCGGCGCCATGAACTTGACCGCGTCCTGGCGGTTCTGCGTGGCGTAGCAGATGTCCTGCTTCTTCGGCTCGCGGATCGCCGGGAACCGCGCCTTCAGCGCGGCGACGATCTCCTCGGTCTCGTCGACCGACAGCGTGGTCTGCGTGACATAGGCGAGCCGCGTGGGATCGGCTACCTGCAGGGTCTGCACGTCGGCGGGCGACTCGACCAGCAGCATGCCGCCGTCAGCCTGGCCCATCGTGCCCTCGACTTCGGGGTGGCCACGATGGCCGATCATCACGATCTCGCAGCCTTCGGCCCGCATCTTGCCGACCTCGACATGGACCTTCGTCACCAGCGGACAGGTCGCGTCGAACACGTTCAGGCCGCGCGCCTGTGCCTCGGCGCGGACGCTGCGCGAAACGCCGTGCGCGCTGAAGATCACGGTCGCGCCGGCCGGCACCTCGTCGAGGTCCTGCACGAAGACGGCGCCCTTGCGGCGCAGGTCGGCCACGACATAGGCGTTGTGCACGATTTCATGGCGCACATAGATCGGCGCGCCAAAGCGCTGGAGCGCGCGCTCCACGATCTCGATCGCGCGATCGACCCCGGCGCAGAAGCCGCGCGGCTGGGCCAGCAGGATCTCGGCGTCGGGGGCGGGAGTCAGTTCGGGCATGCGGGAAGGTAGCTGCGCTCCGGCCGGCCAGGCGGCCCGAGCAAGGTCGTCAGAGAATGCCGATCAGCTGGACGTCGAACAGGATGGTCTGTCCGGCCAGCGGATGATTGAAGTCGAACAGCGCCGAGGTCTCGCCAATCTCCTTCAGCACGCCGGCATATTTGCCGCCGCCGGGCGCGTTGAACTCGACCAGGTCGCCCGGGCTGTAGTCCTCTTCGAACGAGCTGTTCTCGCGCAGCGTGGCAAGCGACACGCGCTGCAGCAGCTCGGGATTGCGCGGGCCGAAGGCGTGTTCCGGCGCCAGACGGTAGCTGGTGCGCTCGCCCTCGGCCATGCCGAGCAGCGCCTGTTCCAGCGTGGGCGCGAACTGGCCCTGCCCCAGCAGCAGCGTGGCGGGCTTGTCGTCGAAGGTGCTGACGACCTCGGTACCGTTCTCCAGCGAGATGCGGTAATGCAAGGTCAGGAAGGAATCGGCCTGCACGGTCTTGCGCGCGGTGGCGCCGCCGGAGTCCGACGCAAAAGTTTGCGAATTCATGAATGCTCAACCAGTCGAGAACCCGTATTGTAAGCGACTGAACCGGGCGCCGCCGAACCCCGCCGCCGCCGCTTCCTCCCCCGCCACCCCGCTCCCAGACCGAGACCGCCATGCCCATCCCAGATTGGCCCGCCAGCGAACGTCCTCGCGAAAAGCTGCTGCAAGCCGGTGCCGCGGCGTTGTCCGACGCCGAGTTGCTGGCGGTATTCCTGCGCGTCGGCGTGCCGGGCAAGAGCGCGGTCGACGTCGCGCGCGAACTGATCGCGGCGTTCGGCTCGCTGACCGGACTGCTGGCGGCCAGCCAGGCCGAACTGAGCCGCGTGCGCGGGGTCGGCAGCGCCAAATACGCGCAGCTGCAGGCGGTGGTCGAGCTGACGCGCCGGGCGCTGGCCGAGCAGTTGGCGCTGGCGCCGGGCCTCGAATCGCCGCAGGCGGTACGCGACTACCTGCGCCTTTCGTTGGCGCAGCGGCCTTACGAGGTGTTCCTGTGCCTGTTCCTCGACGCGCGCAACCGGCTGCTGGCCGCCGAGGAACTGTTCCGCGGCACGCTGACGCAAACCAGCGTCCACCCGCGCGAGGTCGTCAGGCAGGCATTGGCGCATAATGCGGCCTCGGTGATCGTCGCCCACAACCATCCGTCGGGCAATCCGGCGCCGAGCGCGGCCGACCTGGCGATGACCAAGACGCTGGCGCATTCGCTGGCACTGATCGATGTCCACGTGCTGGACCACTTCATCGTCGCAGGCAATACGACCTATTCGCTGGCGGAGCATCGCCAACTGTGACGCCCGAGGCACTGGCGCATCGCCGTGGCGTCAACGCACAGAAGGCATTGATCGAGCGAGGGATTTCGGTCTATAATGCCCGTTTTGCTGAAGTCTTAACCGCTGCAGTCCGGGCCCGCGCGCCTTTTGTTGATCTGTTGCGAACATTGTCCACGAATAGAAGATTTAGGAGTGCTTCATGGCACGCGTCTGTCAAGTGACCGGGAAAGCGCCGATGGTCGGCAACAACGTTTCCCACGCAAACAACAAGACCAAGCGCCGTTTTCTGCCCAACCTGCAGAACCGTCGTTTCTTTGTTGAATCGGAAAACCGCTGGGTGAGCCTGCGCGTCTCGAACGCCGGTCTGCGCCTGATCGACAAGAAAGGCATCGACTCCGTGCTCGCCGACCTGCGCGCACGCGGCGAAGTCTAATTAGGAGTTCATCATGGCCAGCAAAGGCGGACGCGACAAGATCAAACTGGAATCCACCGCGGGTACCGGTCACTTCTACACCACCGACAAGAACAAGCGCACCATGCCGGAAAAGATGTCGATCAAGAAATTTGATCCGGTCGCGCGCAAGCACGTCGAGTACAAGGAAACCAAGATCAAGTAATTGATCCTGCGTTCCAGCGAAGAACCCCGCCATGGCGGGGTTTTTTGTTGCCCGCGCGTGCCTGCCAATGCCGGCTCGCCGCCCCCTGGCCATCGTCGCACAGCAGCGGCCGCGGCACGCCGTGCCACCAGCAGGGGCAAGGCGCCGCCGCGTCGTCCGCGGTGTACACTTTCGAGCTTTCCCGCACCACCGGCGCCCTCGGCGCGCCACCACGCATCATGAACTTCGACGTCGCCATCGTCGGCAGCGGCCTGGCCGGCCTCACGGTCGCGCTGCAACTGGCCGACAGCCACCGGGTTGTCATCGTGAGCAAGCGCGCCATGACGCAAGGCGCCAGCGACTGGGCCCAGGGCGGCATCGCGGCGGTGCTCGACTCCGGCGACAGTCACGACGAACACACGCAGGACACGCTGATCGCCGGCGCCGGGCTGTGCGATGAAGGCGCGACCCGCTTCATCGTCGAGCACGGACGCGAAGCGATCCAGTGGCTGATCGACCGCGGCGTGCCGTTCACGCGCGACGAACAGGCCGAGCTTGGCTACCACCTGACGCGCGAAGGCGGCCACAGCCATCGGCGCATCATCCACGCGGCCGACGCCACCGGCCATGCCGTGGTGACGACGCTGACCGAGCAGGTGCGCCGCCATCCCAACATCACGATCCTCGAGGACCATTTCGCGATCGACCTGATCACCTCGCGCAAGATGGGACTGGGCGGCAACCGCTGCCTCGGGTTGTACGTGCTCGACGACGCCAACGGCCAGGTGCATACACTGACCGCCAGCCACACGGTGCTGGCCACAGGCGGCGCCGGCAAGGTCTATCTCTATACGACCAACCCGGATACCGCGACCGGCGACGGCATCGCGATGGCCTGGCGCGCCGGCTGCCGGGTCGCGAACATGGAGTTCATCCAGTTCCATCCGACCTGCCTGTACCACCCGTACGCCAAGTCCTTCCTGATCTCCGAGGCGGTGCGCGGCGAAGGCGGCCGGCTGGTGCTGCCCGACGGTACCCGCTTCATGCCCGAGCACGACGCGCGCGCCGAGCTGGCGCCGCGCGACGTGGTGGCCCGCGCGATCGACTTCGAGATGAAGAAGCGCGGCCTGGACTGCGTGTATCTGGACATCACGCATCAGCCCGCGCCCTTTCTGCGCGAGCACTTCCCCACGATCCATGCGCGCTGCCTGGAGCTGGGCATCGACATCACGCGCCAGCCGATCCCGGTGGTGCCGGCCGCGCACTATACCTGCGGCGGCGTGGTCACCGACACGGCGGGACGCACCGATCTCGACAATCTGTACGCGGTCGGCGAGACCGCCTACACCGGCCTGCATGGCGCCAACCGGCTGGCATCGAACTCGCTGCTTGAATGCATGGTGATCGGCCGTGCCGCGGCCAACGACATCGCGTCGCGGGCCAAGGCCCGCGAACCGGACCTGACGCTGCCGCCGTGGGACGAGAGCCGCGTGTCGGACGCGGACGAGGAGGTCGTGGTCTCGCACAACTGGGACGAGCTGCGCAGGATGATGTGGAACTACGTCGGCATCGTGCGCACCAGCAAGCGGCTCGAACGCGCCCAGCATCGGATCGCGCTGCTGCGCGAGGAAATCACCGAGTACTACGCGAACTTCCGCGTCACGCGCGATCTGCTGGAACTGCGCAATCTGGTCGAAGTGGCAGCGATGATCGTCGACAGCGCCTATGCGCGTCACGAAAGCCGTGGCCTGCATTTCAGCCGCGACTATCCGGGCACGCTGCCGAAGGCGCTGCCGACCGTGCTGCAGCCGCCCAACGGGCGCCGTCGCGGCAACTGACCCGCCACCGGCGATCGCGCCGCGGCCCGATCGGAACCCCGGCGAGCTCAGCCGATGATGCGCAACGAGTAGTCGGTTGCGCGCACGTCCTTGGTCAGCGCACCGACCGAAATCCGGTCGACACCAGTCTCGGCGAAACGGCGGATCGTATCCGCGTTGACGCCGCCGGACACTTCGAGCACCGCGCGGCCGCCATTGACCCGCACCGCTTCCCGCATCATCGGCTCGGTGAAGTTGTCCAGCAGGATCGAAACGGCACCGGCGGCCAGCGCCTCTTCCAGTTCGACCAGCGATTCGACCTCGACCTGCACCGGCACGCCCGCGTTCAGCGCGGCCGCCGCGCGCAACGCCGCGGTGATGCCGCCGGCCGCGGCGATATGGTTTTCCTTGATCAGGATGCCGTCATAGAGCGCCAGCCGCTGATTGTCGCCGCCGCCAATCTTGACCGCATACTTCTGCGCGAGGCGCAGCCCCGGCAAGGTCTTGCGCGTGTCCAGCACGCGGGCGCGCGTACCGGCGACCAGATCGGCGTAGCGCCGCGTCGCCGTGGCCACGCCCGACAGCAGTTGCAGGAAATTCAGCGACGGACGCTCGGCGGTCAGCAGCGAACGGGCCGGGCCGTCGATTTCGCAGACCACCGAATCGGCCGCCATGCGCGCGCCTTCCTGTTGCAGCCAGCTAACCTGCAAACGCGGATCGACGGCCCGCATGCAGGCATCGAACCACGGCTGCCCGCACAGCACCGCATCCTCGCGCACGATCACGCGGGCACGCGCCTGCTTGTCGCCCGGTACCAGCTGGCCGGTCCAGTCGCCGGAGCCGACGTCCTCGGCGATCGCCGCGCGGACGTTGTCGCGCAGCGCCTCGGCCAGCGCGGGCCCGTATTGGTCGAAGACCGGATTCACCGCATCGTTCATCGAGGAATCGCTCATGCCGGTCCGATCCCCTGGAACAGCGCCTGTTCCTTGGCCAGGTCGGCAGCGGGCCGTACGTTGGCCTTCTGCTGGGCGGCAAAGCCCAGCATGCGATCGATGCAGGTATAGGCGCGGCGGCCGATCCGAGGATCGACGTGGATCTCGTTGCGGCCGGTCTCCAGCACCTCGGCCAGATTGGTCAGCGCATTCATCGCCATCCACGGGCAATGCGCGCAGCTCTTGCAGGTCGCGCTGTTGCCGGCGGTCGGCGCCTCGATGAAATGCTTGCCCGGCGCGGCCATCCGCATCTTGTGCAGGATGCCGTTGTCGGTGGCGACGATGAACTCGCTGGCGTCGAGCTGCTGGGCGGCGGCGATTAGTTGCGAGGTCGAGCCGACCACGTCGGCCTGCGCGACCACGTTGGCCGGCGATTCCGGATGCACCAGGATCTTGGCCTTCGGATGTTCCTTGCGCAGCAGATCAAGCTCGATGCCCTTGAACTCGTCGTGCACCAGGCACGAGCCCTGCCACAGCAGCATGTCGGCACCGGTCTGGCGCTGGATATAGCTGCCCAGATGCTTGTCCGGCGCCCACAGGATCTTCTCGCCGCGCGCGTGCAGATGCTCGACGATCTTCAGCCCGATGCTGGAGGTCACCATCCAGTCGGCACGCGCCTTGACCGCGGCGCTGGTGTTCGCATAGACCACCACGGTGCGATCCGGATGCGCGTCGCAGAACGCCGCGAACTCGTCGGCCGGGCAACCCAGGTCCAGCGAGCAGGTCGCGTCCAGGTCGGGCATCAGGATGGTCTTTTCGGGGCTCAGGATCTTGGCGGTCTCGCCCATGAAGCGCACGCCCGCCACCACCAGCGTCTGCGCCGGATGGTCGCGCCCGAAGCGGGCCATCTCCAGCGAATCGGACACGCAGCCGCCGGTTTCCTCGGCCAGGTCCTGCAGGTCGGCATCGACATAGTAGTGCGCGACGAGCACCGCATTGCGCGCCTTCAGCAAGGCGCGGATGCGATCCTTCAACGCGGCGCGCTCGTCCGGGGTCAGCGCGGGCGGCACCTTGGCCCAGGCGTGGGCCACACAGCTCGCGCCACCTTCGGCCTGCATCTGCGTCGGTTTCTCGAACTCGACGGTCTTGATCGTTTGGGGGGTCATCTCCTGTACTCCTCGGGGCACCCTGCGCTCGCCGCCGCATCGCAACGCGTCTTCATGGCGGCCGGGACCGGCCTCTAGATGGGGCGGCGTCGCCAAAAGAAAAGCCCCGCCAGCGACAGCATGGCGGGGCTTCGGGCGCGCCTGGCATTGTAGCAGGCGCTGTCCTTCTTATCAGGCGTTACGCGTAGCGGCGCAGGCGCAGCGAGAACTCCTGCAGCGCCTGAATGCCGCTGGCTTCGGCGCGGTGGCACCAGGCCTGCAGCTGCTGCAGCAACTGTTCGCGCGTCAGGTTCGAACGGCCCCAGATCGCGGCCAGTTCGCGGCGCATTTCGACGAAGGTCTGCAGCGCCTTGTTGTGCTCGACGATGCTGGCCAGTTGCTGGCGCTGCGGCTCGGCCAGCTTGGTCTCGTCACGGTGGAACCACTTGCGAGCCAGCTTGAAGCGCCGATAGTCGGCAACGCGCTTGGCCTTCAGTTGAGCCAGTTCCTCGCGGTACGCGTTCTTGACGGCCTTGGCATAGCGGGCCATCACGTCATAGCGGTTGGCGATGATCGCCTCCAGCGTGTTGTGATCGACCGGACGGGCCTCGACCAGACGCGCCTTCGGCGGGGTCTTCTTGACCTTGGCCAGGCCGACCGCCTGCATCGCGCGGATATACCACCAGCCGATATCGAACTCGTACCACTTGATCGAGAACTTGGCCGACGTCGGGTAGGTATGGTGGTTGTTGTGCAGTTCCTCGCCGCCGATGATGATGCCCCACGGCGACACATTGGTCGACGCGTCCTCGCAATCGTAGTTGCGATAGCCCCACCAGTGGCCCAGGCCGTTGATGATGCCGGCGGCATGGATCGGGATCCACAGCATCTGCACGCCCCAGACCGACAGGCCGACCACGCCGAACAGCGCCAGGTCGATGATCAGCATCAGGCCGACGCCCTGCCAGGTGAAGCGCGAATACAGGTTGCGCTCGATCCAGTCGTTGGGCGTGCCGTGGCCGAACTTGGCCAGCGTTTCCTTGTTCTTCGCTTCGGCCCGGTACAGCTCGGCGCCTTCGAGCAGCACCTTGCGGATGCCGCGCGTCTGCGGGCTATGCGGATCGTCTTCGGTTTCGCACTTGGCGTGGTGCTTGCGGTGGATCGCGGTCCACTCCTTGGTGACCATGCCTGTGGTCAGCCACAGCCAGAACCGGAAGAAGTGCGCGGCGATCGGGTGCAGATCGAGCGAGCGGTGCGCCATGCACCGGTGCAGGAAGATCGTGACGCCGGCGATGGTGATGTGGGTCATGACCAGGGTGAAGATCACGATCTTCCACCAGGACCAGTCGAGAAGGCCGTTGGCGGCCCACTGAAGAATTGTGTCGAACAAACTGTTCTCCGTGCTAGATAGAGGCTGGCTGCGACGCGTCAGGGTGTCGCAGCAACGCGCAGAAAAATGACTGCAAATCCAGTGATTGCGTCTTATGGCGTCAGCCAAGGCGCCTTGCGCCTTCGCGGGACCCCGGCACGCGCCGCTGCAATCTGGCGGCTGGCCCTCGGGCACGGATCGGTAGTCCGGCCGGGAGAATCCCCGGGACGACCCGCGATTTTACCGGAACGCCAGCGTCCCGGCATCCGCTTTTACCCGTGCGTGTGCTTTTCGTTTGCGGTGTTGGACGCCGAAAACGATACTTCGTTCCTGCAATGGCAAAGGCGTCACATCGGTGTTGAGTCTCACACCACTTATGCCGATTCCGCCGCATTGGCGGCGACCGTCGACACCGGCGTCGTGGTCAGCGCGCCGCTCTGGGGCAGCACCCGCAACTCGCGCTGCGGATAGGGAATCGAAATGCCGTTGGCGCGGAACGCCTTCCAGATCGCCCGGTTCATTTCGGATTGCACGCCGAGCTTGCCGTTCTGGGGATCGGCGATAAAGCCGGCCACCTCGTATTCGACGCCGCTGTCGGCAAACGCCACCAGGAAGGCCGACGGCGCCGGGTCGGCCAGCAGCCGCGGCACGCCGCGCACCGCCTCGGTCAGCAGCGTCAGCACCATCTCGGGATCGGCGTCGTAGTCGGCCTGCACCCGCGTCGCCACCCGCACGTTGGTGTTCGAGAACGAATGGTTCTGCACCGATTGCGCGACCAGCTGCTCGTTGGGCACCAGCGTCTCGCCGTCGCCATTGCGCACCACGGTGTAGCGGGTGCGGATCTGCGCGACGATGCCGGTGTACTTGTCGACCGTGATCTGGTCGCCGAGCTTGACCGAGCGGTCCAGCAGGATGATGAAGCCGGACACGTAGTTGCTGGCGATCTTCTGCAGGCCCAAACCCAGGCCGACGCCCAGCGCGCCGCCGAACACCGACAGCACGGTCAGGTCGATGCCGACCAGCGACAGGCTGAACAGCAGCGACACCAGCAGCAGCAGTGCCTTGGACAGCCGCGTCAGCACCACGCGCAGGCTGGTGTCGATCGTCGCCGAACGCATCAGCCGCTCCTCCAGCCACGAGCCGAACCACAGCGCGGCCAGCACCGTCAGCAGGATCCACACGCAGGCCATCAGCAGATCGGCCACGCTGATGCGCTGCTGCCCCAGCGCGAACTGGATCGAGTCGAGCCACTGCACCGCCTCGGACAGCATGCCGAGCACGTACAGCGCCATGCCGGCCCAGACCAGCGTGGTCAGCACCTTCTCCACCAGCGTCAGCATGCCGTGCAGCTGGCCGTTGCCGGACAGCACCCGGCGCAGCACGTAGAAGGCGAAATAGAGGAAGGTGATGCCGAACAGCGGCACCAGCGCCAGCCGCAGCATGCTGACTGGAATCAGCGGCGCCAGCGCGAAGCGTGCCGCCAGCACCAGCAGCCAGCCGAACAGCGGAAACATCGCGCGCTCCAGGCTCGCGGCGGCAAAGCGCAGCGCGAAGCTCGACCCCGCGTAGCGCGCCTCGAGCCGGGCCGCGACATGGCGCGCCAACGGCCAGGCCAGCAGCACGCAGCCGGCCAGCACGGCCAGTTGCCAAAGAAAGCCCGGGTCGCCGGCGTCTTGCATCAGGTCGCCCAGCATCTTGCCGAACACGGCGTGGGATTGCGACAGATCGGTCAGGGAATTGGAGGCCATCGATCGACGAGTTCAACCAGTGGAGACAATGGAAACAGCGAAGAACAAAAAAATACCGGGCCATCGGTGCCCGGTATCCGTGAAACGACAGGGGCCGGAGCCCCCATGCTCATGGACGCGTCCGCTCCAGCACCGCCGCGAAGAAGCCATCGGTCTGGTGCAGATGAGGATAGAGCGCCAGCGTCTGCGCGTCATCCGGCAGGTCGGCGATCGCAATTTTCTGCTCGGCCAGCACCTGCGCGACCGGCACCAGCTGGAAGTCGGCATGGCGGCTCAGGAAGTCGCGCACGATCGCCTCGTTCTCGGCCTCCAGCACGCTGCAGGTCGCGTAGACCACGCGGCCGCCCGGCTTGACCAGCCGCGCCGCCGATTCGAGGATCGCGGTCTGCTTGGCGGTCAACTCCAGCACCGTCTGCGGGGTCTGGCGCCATTTGAGGTCCGGATTGCGCCGCAGCGTACCGAGGCCGCTGCACGGCGCGTCGACCAGCACGCGGTCGATCTTGCCGGCCAGGCGCTTGACCTTGGCATCCTGTTCCGAGTCGATCAGCACCGGATGGACGTTCGACAGGCCGCTGCGCGCCAGCCGCGGCTTCAGGTTCGCCAGGCGCTTGTCGGACACGTCGAAGGCATAGAGCCGTCCGGTCGAGCGCATCAGCGCGCCGAGCGCCAGCGTCTTGCCGCCCGCGCCGGCGCAGAAATCGACCACCATCTCGCCGCGCCGCGGCGCCACCAGATGGCACAGCAGCTGACTGCCCTCGTCCTGCACCTCGACTAGTCCGTTGACGAAGATCGGCAGCTGGTTCAGCGCCGGCTTGCCGGCCAGCCGGATGCCGGTCGGCGCGATCGGCGTCGGCTCGGCCGCGAGTTCGGCCTCCTCCAGCTGCGCCAGCACGGCCTCGCGCGAGGTCTTGATCAGATTGGCGCGCAGATCCAGCGGTGCCGGACGCAGCCAGGCATCGCCGAGCGCCGCGGTAAAGGCCTCGCCATGCCGGGCGACCAGCTGCTCGTACAGCCATTCGGGCAGGTTGGCGCGCACGCGCGGTGCCAGGCTGGCGCGCTCGATCGTCATCAGCCGGTCCAGCCACTGCGCCTCGTCGGGGTACAGGAACGGCGTCAGCGCGTCGCGGCCCAGCGTCGCCGCCAGGCCCAGCAGCGCCAGCCGGCGCGGGGCGGCGCCCGAGCCCGACTCGGCAAACTGGGCGAATTCCACGCGCCGGCGCAGCACGGCGAACACCGCCTCGGCGATGATGCCGCGCTCGCGATGGCCCAGTTTGGGGTTTTCGCGGAAGTAGTAGCTGACCACGGCGTCGGCGGGCCGCGCGAACAGCATCACCTTGCCGAGCAGCCGGTCGATATGCTGGATATGCGTGGCATGCAGGGCGCCATGCGGACGAACCTGGCCATCGCTGGCGCTCTCTCGCGGCGCGCCGGCCTTGCGCAGCGGGGTGGGCTTGCGCTTGCTGCGCGGGGACGGACGCGCGCCGCCGCGCGGTGCCTGGGCGGGACGGGTCATTGACGGGCTCCGGTGGTATCGACAGGGTTGGCGGAGTCCGAGGGGGAGTCCGAGGGGGAGTCCGAGGCCGCCAGCGCGACCAGCAATTGCGGCTCCGGCGGATCGACATGGACCACGCCGTCCTTGACGCGCAGCCGTCCTTCGACGAACCAGCGCACCGCGCGCGGATAGATCTGGTGTTCGCAAGGCAGCAGCCGCGCCGCCAGCGTTTCGGGCGTGTCCTCGGGCCCGATCTCGATGGCCGCCTGCAGCACGATGGGACCGTGGTCCAGCGCCGCGGTGACGAAATGCACGCTGGCGCCGTGCACCTTGACGCCGGCTTCCAGCGCCTGCTGGTGGGTATGCAGGCCGGGGAAGCTGGGCAGCAGCGACGGATGGATGTTCATCATCCGGCCGGCATAGTGCTCGACGAATTCGGGCGTCAGGATCCGCATGAAGCCAGCCAGCACCACCAGATCGGGCACGTGGGCGTCGATCGCGTTGGCCAGCGCCTTGTCGAAGCTGGCCCGGTCGGGATAGTGGCGATGATCGACCACGCCGACCGGAATGCCTTGCGCCGCGGCGAACTTGAGGCCGGGCGCGTCGGGACGGCTGGACAGCACGGCGGCGATCCGTGCCGGCCAGGCCTGCTCGCTGCAGGCCCGGACGATCGCTTCCATGTTGGAACCGCGTCCCGAGATAAGGATGACGATATTTTTCATCGCGCAATTCTACCAAGGCGGCGCCCCGCCACAGCGCGCTGGAGACCCCGGCGGCGCAAACTCGCCGGCCGTTGCTTCCACCGATTGCGGATTGTGACGCCCCGCTCGCTCTGCTAGAGTCGCCCTATCGCCAATCCGCCTGCTCGACGGGACGGGACCATACAACAAGGGCGAAGCTGTTTTAGACGGGAAATCGCATGTCGAATGTTGCACCGACCTTGCTGGTGGTCGACGACCACCCCATGGCGCTGTCCGGCACTACCCTGTTCCTGGCGCAGGTCATGCCCGATGTTGCAGTCCATGCCGCCGGGAGCGCCTCCGAGGCGCTGAGTACTCTCCAGCGCGGGCTGCGGCCCGATATCGTGCTGCTCGATATCTGGCTGAACGACGGCACCGGCTTCGACGCCATGCAGACGCTCAAGTCGATCGTGCCGGCCGCGCGCTTCATCTTCATGTCGGCCGAGGCCACGCCCGAAATCGTCGAGCGTGCCCGCGCGCTGTCGGCCTTCGGCTTCGTCGGCAAGCATCTGGACGCGCCCGCCTTCGCCGCGGTGGTGCGCCGCGTGCTGGCCGGCGACACCGCCTTTCCGTCCGACGAGGCGTTGAACGGCCAGCCGCGCGCCTTCGGCCCGACGCACAGCATTCCGGTCACGCCGGCCGAGCTCGGCCTGACGCCGCGCCAGGGCTCGGTGCTGGCGCTGGTGCTCGAAGGCCTGCCGAACAAGGTGATCGCGCGCGAGCTCGGGCTGACGGAAAACACCGTCAAGGAGCACGTGTCGGCGATCCTGCAGCGGCTGGGCGTGCGCACGCGGATGCAGGTGATGTCGCGGATGGAGCGGTTCCGGCTGCGGCAGTAGGGGCCGGCGCCTGGCCGCTCCGGCCGCTCGGCCGCTCGGCCGGCGCTGTCAGACCGTCCGCAGCCAGCGCCGCAGCAGCATCCGCAGCGCGCCCGGATCGACCGGCTTGGGCAGCACGAAGTAGCCCGCCTCCTCGGCCTCGGCCAGCGCCGCCGACTTCAGGTCGCCGGTCAGCAGCGCGCTGCGCGCCTGCGGCTGCGTCTGCTGCCAGCGTTCGAGCAGCGCCAGGCCGTTTTCCTTTCCCGGCAGGCGCAGGTCGCAGAAGATGATGTCGGGCCGCAGGCCGTCCGCAAACATCCGCTCGGCCTCGGCGCCATCGGCGGCGCACGACACCCGCACGCCCCAGGCCTCCATCAGCGCGATCCAGGCGTTGCGCACGTGGCTGTCGTCGTCGACCACCAGCACCTCGCCATGCAGCCGATCCGGCATCGTGCGCTGCGCCACCGCGTCGCTGCGCATCGCGCGGATCGTCGCGACCGACTCGGCCGGGGCCGGATTCAGCGTGAACCAGAACATCGAGCCCTTGCCCGGCACCGAACGCACGCCGTAGGTGCCGCGCATCAGCCGCACGCATTCCTTGAAGATCGCCAGACCCAGGCCGAGGCCGTGCGAGCGGTCGCGCTGCGGATTGTGGACCTGGAAGTACGGGCCGAAGATCTCCGGCAGGTGCTCGGCCGGGATGCCCGCGCCGGTGTCCCAGACCTCGATGCGAACCTGCGTACCGCGCATGCGCGCGGCGACCAGCACCCGGCCCTGGCGCGTGTAGCGCAGCGCGTTCTGGACCAGATTGAACAGCGCGCGGCGCAGCAGCACCGGCTCGGCCATCGCATGCAGCTCGCCGGCGACGCGCGGCGACAGCCGCAGCCCGGACGCCTGCGCGTCGCCGGCGAACTGGTTGCAGACTTCGCGCACCAGCTGGCCGACATCGCAGGGCTCGAGCGTCGGCAGGACCTTGCGGCCTTCGAGCTTGGACAGGTCCAGCAGCGAGCGGAACAGCAGATCGATGGTCTGCGTGCCGGCCGCCACCTGCTCGACCAGCGGCCGCAGCGCCGGCGAATCGTTGCGCGCGCGCAGCGCCTCGACCAGCATCACCAGCGCATGCACCGGCTGGCGCAGATCGTGGCTGGCGGCGGCCAGGAAGCGGGATTTCTCCTCGCTGGCATGCAGTGCGCGCTCCTTCTCCTGCTGGAACTGCCGCGCCAGCCGCCGGCTTTCGCCCTCCAGCCGGATCGCGCGCACCAGCGAGCCGTGCAGGTTCAGCGCGTGGCGCGCCAGCATCAGCGCATAGATCAGCAGCAGCAGCCGGATATAGCCGCCGTGGCCGGGAAACGCGTAGCCGGCCAGCAACAGATTGGGCACCAGGATCGGAATGCCGACATAGAGCAGGTTGACCGGCGCCGGTGCCTGCGAGCTCGCGCCGCCGGCCAGCGCGCCGAGCGTCAGCACCAGCAGCACGCCGGAAAACACGGCGGACGACGACACCAGATGCAGCAGCGCGGCGCTGCCCCAGCTCAGGCCGACCAGCACCGCGACGCCGCGCATCGGGTCGCGCCACTTGCGCGTATGGGCCGAGCGGCTCAGGTGCGGGATATCGCGCAGGTAGCCCAGGTAGAACCACGTGCAGCCGGCCGCCTGCAGCAGCATCGCCGCGCACCAGGCCAGCAGCGCGCCGCGGCTTGCCTCGTGCCAGAAGGCGGCGGTGGTCAGCCCCGGCAGCAGCAGCGCCGCCACGATGCCGCTGGGCACGACCCGATGGACCGCCGCCAGCAGCTTGGCCTCGGTATCGGCGTCCAGCGGCGGCGCGGGCGGCGGAAGGATGCGCTTGAGCTGCGCGATCAGGTTGGCGGGCGGCACCGGAGGTCGGCGTGCGTGACGGCAAGAATGTGGACGCGGCATATCATGCCGACTTTCGCCGCGGCGCGCCACCGGGCCGGATCGGCCGGCGGGCGGGCCCACGCGCCGGCCGTCCCCCCCGCGCCGGCCGCGCGCTTGTGCCGCGCTTGTGCCGCGCGTGGCCGCCCTTGTGCCGCCCTTGTGCCGCCCTTGTGCCGCCCTTGTGCCGCCCTTGTGCCGCAAGGCGGGGCAAAGCGCCCGTTCCCTTTATAATCCAGCCTTTATTCCTAACCGTTTGTCGCCGTCCTCGTGAAAGTCTTCCGCGGCCTGCCCAATGCCGAGAGCCGGGCACCCTGCGCACTCACCATCGGCAATTTCGACGGAGTGCACCGGGGCCACCAGTCCCTGCTCGCGCGCGCGCGCGCGGCGGCCGACGCGCGCGGGCTGCCGCTGTGCGTGATGACCTTCGAGCCGCACCCGCGCGAATTCTTCACGCCGGACCGCGCGCCGACCCGCATCGCGCTGCTGCGCGACAAGCTCGAAAGCCTGCGCCGCAACGGCGTCGACCGCGTGGTGGTCGAGCACTTCAACGCGCATTTCGCCGCCCAGTCCCCCGAAGCCTTCGTCGAGAACGTGCTGTGGCACGGGCTGCATGCGCGCTGGGTGCTGGTCGGCGACGACTTCCGCTTCGGCGCCAGGCGCGCCGGCGACTTCGCCTATCTGCAGCAGGCCGGCAAGCGCTACGGCTTCGACGTCGAGCAGATGGGCTCGGTCTCCGAGGGCGGCGTGCGGATCTCCAGCTCGGCGGTCCGCCAGGCGCTGGCCGACGGGGACCTGGACCATGCGCGCCGGCTGCTCGGCCATGGCTATGCGATCAGCGGACACGTGGTCCATGGGCGCAAGCTGGGCCGCGACCTCGGCTTCCCGACGCTGAACCTGCGCATTGCGCACAAGCGCCCGGCGGTCAACGGGATCTTCGTGGTGCAGGTGCACGGCATCGCCGACACCCCGCTGCCGGGCGTGGCCAGCATCGGCGTGCGGCCGACTGTCGAGGACGCCGGACGGGTATTGCTGGAAGTGCATCTGTTCGATTTCGACCGCAGCGTCTACGGCAAGCTGGTGCGGGTCGAGTTCATCAAGAAGCTGCGCGACGAAGCGCGTTTCGACTCGCTGGAAGCGCTGACCGCGGCGATCGCCAAGGACTGCGCCGACGCGCGCGCCTTTTTCGGCCTGACCGAGCCCGACGCGCAGACCGCGGCGGACGCTGCCGGCAATGCCGGCGCGCCGGCGGTGCGCACCACCTCCGCCACGGACCGAATTAGCTAGCGGCCGGCTTTCGCCGCGCATGCGCGCGCAGCCGGGTCACCGCCGACCCAGCCCAATTTTCGCGCCGGCCCCGCTCCGTCCGGGCCGGGCGCTCACCGAATCGCCCTGAGAATCGTCATGTCCGACACCAAGCAAGCCAAGGCCGGCGCCAAGCCGGAGAACAAGAACGCCGAGAAGAGCAAATACCCGGTCAACCTGCTCGACACCCCGTTCCCGATGCGGGGCGACCTGCCCAAGCGCGAGCCGCTGTGGGTCAAGCAGTGGCAGGAAAAGAAGATCTACCAGGCGATCCGCGCGGCGCGCCGCGGCGCGAAGAAATTCGTGCTGCACGACGGCCCCCCGTACGCCAACGGCGACATCCACATCGGGCACGCCGTCAACAAGGTCCTGAAGGACATGATCATCAAGGCCCGCGGCCTGAGCGGGCTCGACGCGGTCTACGTGCCGGGCTGGGACTGCCACGGCATGCCGATCGAGATCCAGATCGAGAAGCAGTACGGCAAGGGCCTGCCGGTGCAGGAGGTCCAGGCCAAGGCACGCGCCTACGCGACCGAGCAGATCGCCCGCCAGCGCAAGGACTTCGAACGGCTGGGCGTGCTGGGCGACTGGGACGACCCCTACCTGACGATGAACTTCAGCAACGAGGCCGACGAGATCCGGGCGCTGGGCAAGATCCTGGAGAAGGGCTACGTCTTCCGCGGCCTGAAGCCGGTCAACTGGTGCTTCGACTGCGGTTCGGCGCTGGCCGAGGCCGAGGTCGAGTACAAGGACAAGACCGACCTGTCGATCGATGTCGGCTTCCCGTTCGCGGAGACCGACAAGGTCGCGCGCGCCTTCCACGTGCCGCTGGAAACGCTGTCGTCCAAACCCGGCTGGATCGTGATCTGGACCACCACGCCGTGGACGATCCCGTCGAACCAGGCGCTGAACCTGCATCCCGAAGTCGAATACGCGCTGGTCGACACGCCGCGCGGCTTCCTGATCCTGGCCACCGAGCGCGTCGAGGAACAGCTCAAGACTTATGAGCTCGAAGGCAAGGTCGTCGCGACCTGCACCGGCGCGGCGCTGACCGAGGTCCGCTTCCACCATCCGCTCGCCAAGATGGACCCGGGCTACGAGCGCACCTCGCCGGTCTACCTCGGCGACTATGTGACCACCGATACCGGCACCGGCATCGTCCATTCGGCGCCCGCCTACGGCATCGAGGACTTCCAGTCCTGCAAGGCGCACGGCATGCGCGACGAGGACATCCTGAGCCCGGTGATGGGCGACGGGGTCTATGCCAGCTGGCTGCCGCTGTTCGGCGGGCTGTCGATCTGGGACGCCAACCCGCGCATCGTCGAGACGCTGAAGGCCTCGGGCAACCTGTTCAACTCGCACCGCTACGAGCACAGCTACATGCACTGCTGGCGGCACAAGACGCCGATCATCTACCGCGCGACCTCGCAATGGTTCGCCGGCATGGACGTGGTGCCGGCCGACAACGGTCCGACCTTGCGCGAGACCGCGCTGGCAGGCATCGAGGCGACCGCCTTCTACCCGTCCTGGGGCAAGCAGCGCCTGCACAACATGATCGCCAACCGGCCCGACTGGACGCTGTCGCGTCAGCGCCAGTGGGGCGTGCCGATGGCCTTCTTCGTCCACAAGGAAACCGGCGCGCTGCATCCGCGCACGCCGCAGCTGCTGGAGGCCGTGGCCAAGCGGGTCGAGCAGCACGGCATCGAAGCGTGGCAGACGCTGGACGCCGCCGCGTTCCTGAAGGAACTGGGCGAGACCGACGCCGAGATGTACGAGAAAAACCGCGACACGCTGGACGTCTGGTTCGACTCGGGCATCACGCACTGGACCGTGATCCGCGGCTCGCACCGCGAGGACCTGTACGATGCGGCCGCCGATACGCCGGACGGGCGCCTGGCCGACCTCTATCTGGAAGGCTCGGACCAGCACCGCGGCTGGTTCCATTCGTCGCTGCTGACGGCGTCGATGCTGTACGGCAAGCCGCCCTACAAGGCGCTGCTGACGCACGGCTTCACCGTCGACGGCGAGGGCCGCAAGATGTCGAAGTCGATCGGCAACACCGTGTCGCCGCAGGACGTCGCCAACAAGATGGGCGCCGAGATCATCCGGCTGTGGGTGGCGTCGACCGACTACTCGGGCGAGCTGTCGATCTCCGACGAGATCCTGAAGCGCGTGGTCGAAGGCTACCGCCGCATCCGCAATACGCTGCGCTTCCTGCTGGCCAACCTGACCGACTATGACCACGCGCGCGACGCGCTGCCGCCGTCGGAATGGCTGGAGATCGACCGCTACGCGGTCGCGCTGACCGCGCAGCTGCAGAAGGAAGTGCTGTCGCACTACGACGTCTACGAGTTCCACCCGGTGGTGGCGAAGCTGCAGACCTTCTGCTCGGAGGACCTGGGCGGCTTCTACCTGGACGTGCTGAAGGACCGGCTCTATACCACCGCGCCGGACTCGAAGGCGCGCCGCGCCGCGCAGAACGCGCTGTTCCATATCACGCAGGCGATGCTGCACTGGATGGCGCCGTTCCTGTCGTTCACCGCCGAGGAAGCCTGGCAGGTGTTCGCGCACGGCACCGAACACGCCGACACGATCTTCACCAGCACCTATTACACGGTGCCCGAGATCGACCAGGCCGACGATCTGCTGCAGAAATGGCATACGGTGCGCGCGGTGCGCGCCGAGGTCACCCGGCAGCTGGAGGCGGTGCGGACCGAGGGAAGCATCGGCTCGTCGCTGCAGGCCGAGGTCTCGATCCAGGCCGGCGGTCCGGCGCTGGAGGCGCTGGCCAGCCTCGGCGACGACCTGCGCTTCGTGCTGCTGACCTCGGCCGCGACGGTGTCGCCGGCGCCCGAGGGCGGCGATCTGCTGGTGACCGTGCATCCGTCCGGCCACGCCAAGTGCGAGCGCTGCTGGCACTACCGCGAGGACGTCGGCCACGACGCCGCGCATCCGACCCTGTGCGGCCGCTGCACCAGCAATCTGTTCGGCGCCGGCGAACCGAGGAGCCACGCCTGATGGCCGCGACTACCCGTACCGCCCGCGCCCGCGCCGCCAGCAACAAGAGCCGCAGCGGCACGCCGCTGCTGTGGCTGGCCTTCGCCGCGCTGGTCGTGGTGCTCGACCAGTTCTTCAAGATCGTGATCGTGCGCAGCTTCGACTATGGAGAATCGCGCCCCGTCACAGGCTTCTTCAACCTGGTGCTGGTCTACAACAAGGGCGCCGCGTTCAGCTTCCTGGCCGACGCCGGCGGCTGGCAGCGCTGGTTCTTCACCGGGCTGGGGCTCGCGGTTGGCACCTTCATCGTCTGGCTGCTGTTCCGCCATGCCGGCCAGCGGCTGTTCAGCCTGGCGGTGTCGCTGGTGCTCGGCGGCGCGATCGGCAACGTGATCGACCGCATCGTCTACGGCCATGTGGTCGACTTCCTCGACTTCCATCTGCGCGGCTACCACTGGCCGGCGTTCAACGTCGCCGACTGCGCGATCACGGTCGGCGCGGTGCTGCTGATCGTCGACGAATTCCGGCGAGTGCGCCGGCACTGAGCCTGCGCCGAGGCGCGCCGCGCGACGAGCCGGCGCGTCCTTCGGCGCGCCGGTATCATCGACTCCCTCCCCCCTCGCATCGAAGGCCCTTCCATGGATCTGCGCGGCAAACATCTCGTACTCGGGCTGACCGGCGGCATCGCCTGCTACAAGTCGGCCGAGCTGGTCCGGCTGCTGACCAAGGCCGGCGCCACCGTCCAGGTGGTGATGACGGACGCGGCGACGCAGTTCATCACGCCGGTCACGATGCAGGCGCTGTCGGGGCGGCCGGTGTACACCTCGCAGTGGGACGGCCGCATCGCCAACAACATGGCCCATATCGACCTGTCGCGCGAGGCCGATGCGATCGTGATCGCACCGGCGTCGACGGACTTCCTCGCGCGGCTGGCCAACGGCCTGTGCGACGACCTGCTGTCGACGCTGTGCATCGCGCGCGATTGTCCGCTGCTGGTCGCGCCGGCGATGAACCGGCAGATGTGGATGGCGCCCGCGACCCAGCGCAATATCGCGCAGCTGCGCGCCGATGGCGTCGCCGTGCTCGGCCCGGGCAGCGGCGACCAGGCCTGCGGAGAGGTCGGCGATGGCCGCATGCTCGAGCCCGAGGAGCTGCTGGACGATATCGTCGCGCACTTCCAGCCGAAGGTGCTGGCCGGCCGCCGGATGCTGATCACCGCCGGGCCGACCTTCGAGGCGATCGACCCGGTGCGCGGCATCACCAACCGCTCGTCCGGCAAGATGGGCTTCGCACTGGCTCGCGCGGCGCGCGAGGCCGGCGCCGACGTGCTGCTGGTGGCCGGTCCCACCGGGCTGCCGACCCCGCGCGGCGTCGCCCGCATCGACGTGCAGAGCGCGCAGCAGATGCACGACGCGGTGCTGTCGCAACTGCGCGGCACCGACGTGTTCGTCGCGGTGGCCGCGGTGGCCGACTGGCGCCCGGCCGAGGTGTCGGAGCAGAAGCTGAAGAAGGCCAACGACACCGACACGCCGACGCTGCGCTTCGTGCAGAACCCCGACATCCTGGCCACCGTGGCCGCGCGGGCCGATGCGCCCTACTGCGTGGGCTTTGCCGCCGAGAGCGAAAACCTGGAGCAGTACGGCGAGCAGAAGCGCCGCCGCAAGGGCGTACCGCTGCTGGTCGGCAATATCGGCCACCATACCTTCGGCCTGGACGAGAACGAGATCGTGCTGTTCGACGAGCGTGGCGCGACGCGTCTGCCGCGTGCGGACAAGCTGTCGCTGGCGCGGCATCTGGTGGCGGCGATCGCCGACCGGCTGCCGGTGGAACGGCCTTGACGGGCGTCGCGTATTTCGCCGGCCCTCTGCATTGCTTCCCTCTTCCCGACCCTCTCCTCCTGAGGGGAGAGGGAGAACACAATCTCCCATCCGACCCGACTCCGATGACCCCTTCCCCCAATCCCACCGTCGAAATCAAGATCCTGGACGCGCGCCTGCACGAGTGGGGCTTGCCCAATTACCAGAGCGACATGGCCGCCGCGATCGATCTGCACGCCTGCCTGGACGCGCCGCTGACGATCGAGCCCGGCACGCCGGCGCAGCTGGTGCCGGCCGGCATCGCGGTGCATATGGGCAACCCGTATATGGCCGCGACGATCGCGCCGCGCTCGGGGCTGGGACACAAGAAAGGCCTGGTGCTGGGCAACTCGATCGGCGTGATCGATGCCGATTACCAGGGTCCGATCATGGTCAGCGTCTGGAACCGCAATGCGCCCGGCACCGAGCCGATCGTGATCCAGCCGGGCGAGCGCATCGCACAGATGATGTTCGTGCCGGTGCTGCGCCCGGTCTTCACCACGGTGGAAGCGTTCTCGAGCGAATCGGCGCGTGGCGCCGGCGGCTTCGGCTCGACCGGCGTCCATCACGGCGGGGCCGCCGCCTGACGGTCGCCTGACCATCGCCTGACGGTCTCTGACCGTCGCCGCCGCAGCGGCCGCGTCTCAGCGCTGCTCGAACAGCAGCGCGACGCCCGCGGCGGCGTGGGCCGGAATCAGCGTCTCGGTCGCGCTCAGGTCGAGGCTGGGAACGCCGGCCTCGCGCCACAGCGCGCGCGCCTGGTCCAGCGACGCCGTGCGCAGCCGGATGGCGGCATAGCCGGGCACCGCCTGGCGGATATGGCCGGTGCCGGTCGCCGCGGCAAGGGCCTGCGGGGTGGACAGCACAAGCGTCGCGTCGCCGACGGCCAGGCTGCAGACGTGTTCGCTCAGCTGGGTCAGCTCGGCGCCCATCAACTCCGCATAGGCGCGCGCGGCGGCATCGACCAGCGAGGGCGCCACCACCAGGAACATCGTCCCGATCGCCTGCGCGCCATTGGGGTGCGTCATCCATTCCGGCCGCCACAGCAGCTCCGGCGTGCGGTGCTCGCACAGGAAGAAGCGCGCGCCCGGCGCGTCGTCCATCGCGGTGACGCGGAAGATCGCCGGGTGTTCGGAGCCATCGTTCAGGCGCACCGGACGCGAGAACTCCACCGGCTCTGCGGTATGCCAGCCGCCGCCGCGCAACGCCGCGGCATCGGCCACCGCATCGTCGCTGCGGCACGACAGCGCGGCGCAGCCCCCGCCATGCTGCTGGCTGTGCCAGTAGTACTGCAGCGCCTCGCTGGGGCCGTCGACATGCATCAGCTCGAGATAGTCCCGAGCCAGCATCACGCAATGGTTCCGCGAGCCCAGCGTATGAAAGCCCCGCGGCGTCAGCGTGAAGCCGAGCCGCTGCCAGGTCTGTGCGGCGGCGTCGAGGTCGGGGCAGATCACGACGGCATGGTCGAAATGGCGCTGCGCTGCGAGGGTCGCTGTCATTGCCACTGTCCTTGCGTCACGTTGGGTCGATTGTCGGATCGAACTCTGATCGATCGCGGATCGATCATTCGAACTGGAGATTGGCATGGCGGGCCACCGCCTGCCACCTGTCGTACTCGCGCCGGACCAGCTGGCCCAGCGCTTCCGGTGTGCCGGCCACGGGCTCGAGCCCATGAGCGGCCAGCGCCGAGGCGACCCGCGGCGCGCGGATCGCGTTCGACAAGGCACCATGCAGACGGCCAACCACGGCCGGCGGCAGGCCGGCCGGGCCGAACACGCCGATCCAGCCGTAGGCCTCGAAGCCCGCCAGGCCCTGTTCCGCGACCGTCGGCACCTGCGGCAACTGCGCCAGCCTGCGCTCGCCGGTCACGGCCAGCGCCTTCAGCGTGCGCGTCTGCAGGTGGGCCTGCACGGCCGCGTAGCTGGCCAGCACCAGGTCCGCCTGGTCCGACAACACCGCTTGCACCGCCGGTCCGGTGCCCTTGAACGCGACGTGCCGCCACGACGCCCCACCTTCGCTCGCCAGTGCCTGCGCGGCCAGCTGATTGAGGCTGCCGGGGCCCGGCGACGCCACCCGGATCGGTTCGTCGCGCTGCCGCCCGAGGCCGATCAGCGCA
This sequence comes from Cupriavidus gilardii, assembly GCF_013347325.1. NCBI lineage: Bacteria > Pseudomonadati > Pseudomonadota > Betaproteobacteria > Burkholderiales > Burkholderiaceae > Cupriavidus > Cupriavidus gilardii. The sequence continues at coordinate 2,619,960 of NZ_CP054626.1, forward strand.
CGAACATTGTCGACCGGCAACGAAGGATGAACCGCCACCACCAGCGGATGGCGCGCCAGCTGGGAGATTGGCGTGAAGTCGCGGAAGGTGTCGTACGGCAGTTGCTTGTAGGCGATCGGCTGCAGCGCGAGGCTGTCGAAGGCCATCAGCAGCGTCTGTCCGTCGGGCCTGGCCCGGGCCACCGTGGCCGCGGCCTGCAGGCCCGCGGCGCCGGGACGGTGATCGACTACCACCGGCTGGCCGAGCGCCTGCTTCAGCCCCGGCTGCAACTGGCGCGCGACCACGTCGCCGCTGCCGCCCGGCGGAATCGGCAGCACCATCGCCACGTGGCCGCCGTAGGTGCTCGCCGACTCGCCCGGCAAAGCGTGGGCGATCAACGGGATCGGGGATGTCGCGGCCAGCGGCAGCGACTTCAGCATCAGACGACGCAGGCGAAACATCGGTGGCTCGTTCAGCTTGCCGGCAGGCATCGGCGCCGCCCATGGCGGTCCGCGCCGTACGCGGCCAAATGAATAGGGGCGGCATCGCTGCCGCCCCGTACTATTTTGCCGAAGGATAGCATGGAACTCGCGTGACGGGCCCGTCCGGCCCGCCACCCGTCCCCGCCTGGGATCAGGCCTCCGCGCGTTGCTCGCTTTCCGGCGCCTCCGGCGGCTCGGTATCGATCTCGGCGAACTCCAGCTTGATCTGGTCCTTGTCGTCCAGATCGACCACGACCTTGCCGCCCGACGCCAGCTGGCCGAACAGCAGTTCGTCGGCCAGCGCCTTGCGGATCATGTCCTGGATCAGCCGTTGCATCGGACGCGCGCCCATCAGCGGATCGAAGCCCTTGCGCGCCAGGAACTTGCGCAGCTTCTCGGTGAAGCTGGCCTCGACCTTCTTCTCGTGCAGTTGCTCTTCCAGCTGCATCAGGAACTTGTCGACCACGCGCAGGATGATTTCCTCGTCCAGCGAGCGGAAGCTGATGATCGCGTCGAGCCGGTTGCGGAACTCGGGCGTGAACATCCGCTTGATGTCGGCCATCTCGTCGCCCTGCTCGCGCGACGACGTGAAGCCGATCGTCGCGCGGTTCATCGTCTCGGCGCCGGCGTTGGTCGTCATGATGATGATCACGTTGCGGAAGTCCGCGCGCCGGCCGTTGTTGTCGGTCAGCGAGCCGTGGTCCATCACCTGCAGCAGGATGTTGAAGATATCCGGATGCGCCTTCTCGATCTCATCGAGCAGCAGCACACAATGCGGCTTCTTCGTCACCGCCTCGGTCAGCAGACCGCCCTGGTCGAAGCCGACATAGCCCGGGGGCGCGCCGATCAGACGGCTGACGGCATGGCGCTCCATGTACTCGGACATGTCGAAGCGGATCAGCTCGATGCCCATGATGAAGGCCAGCTGCTTCGCCACTTCCGTCTTGCCGACGCCCGTCGGGCCCGAGAACAGGAACGAGCCGATCGGCTTGTCGGTCTTGCCCAGGCCGGCGCGCGACATCTTGATCGCCGAAGCCAGCGCCTCGATCGCCGGATCCTGGCCGAACACCACCGACTTCAGATCGCGGTCCAGCGTCTGCAGCTTGCTGCGGTCGTCCTGGTTGACGCTCTGCGGCGGGATCCGGGCGATGCGCGAGACGATGTCTTCGATCTCGCTCTTGCCGATGGTCTTCTTCTGCTTGGACTTCGGCAGAATCCGCTGCGCGGCGCCAGCCTCATCGATCACATCGATAGCCTTGTCCGGCAGATGACGGTCGGTGATGAACCGCGCCGACAGCTCGGCCGCCGCGGTCAAGGCCGCCGATGCGTACTTGACGCCGTGGTGCTCCTCGAAGCGCGACTTCAGGCCGCGCAGGATCTGCACGGTCTGGTCGACCGAAGGTTCGACCACGTCGATCTTCTGGAAGCGCCGCGAAAGCGCCGCATCTTTCTCGAAGATGCCGCGATATTCGGTGAACGTCGTGGCGCCGATGCACTTGAGCTGGCCCGACGACAGCGCCGGCTTCAGCAGGTTGCTGGCGTCCAGCGTGCCGCCCGACGCGGCGCCCGCGCCGATCAGCGTGTGGATCTCGTCGATGAACAGGATCGCGTTCGGGTTGTCCTTCAGCGATTTGAGCACGCCCTTGAGCCGCTGCTCGAAGTCGCCGCGGTACTTCGTGCCGGCCAGCAATGCGCCCATGTCCAGCGAGTAGACGACCGCCTTCTCGAGGATGTCGGGCACCTCGTTCTTGGTGATTCGCCAGGCCAGGCCTTCGGCGATCGCGGTCTTGCCGACGCCGGCCTCGCCGACCAGCAGCGGATTGTTTTTGCGCCGGCGGCACAGGACCTGCACCACGCGCTCGACCTCGCTCTCGCGGCCGATCAGCGGATCGATCTTGCCGGCCTTGGCGAGCGCGTTCATGTTCTGGGTGTACTGCTCCAGCGGGCTTTCCTTGCCGTCGCCGCCCTCGCCCTCGGCCGTGCCGTCGCCATGCTTGGCGGGCTCGGATTGATCTTTGCGGATGCCGTGGCTGATGAAGTTGACGACGTCGAGCCGCGTCACGCCCTGCTGCTGCAGGTAGTAGACCGCGTGCGAATCCTTCTCGCCGAAGATGGCCACCAGCACGTTGGCGCCGGTGACTTCCTTCTTGCCGTTGGAGGTCGACTGGACATGCATGATCGCGCGCTGAATCACGCGCTGGAAGCCGAGGGTCGGCTGCGTGTCCACCTCGTCGGTACCAGGCACGACGGGGGTGTTGTCGACGATGAAATTCTTCAGGCTGGTGCGCAGGTCCTCGATATTGGCCGCGCAGGCGCGCAGAACTTCCGCTGCGGTCGGGTTGTCCAGCAACGCCAGCAGCAGGTGCTCCACGGTGATGAATTCGTGGCGTGCCTGCCTGGCCTCGACGAAGGCCATATGCAGGCTGACTTCCAGTTCTTGCGCAATCATGCTTCCTCCATCACGCACTGCAGTGGATGCCCTGCCTGCCGTGCGTGCGTTGACACCAGCTCGACCTTCGTCGCGGCGATATCCCTGGTATAGATACCGCAGACTCCCTTGCCTTCCCGATGCACGGTCAGCATGATTTGCGTCGCCGTTTCTCGGTCCCTGCTGAAATACTGTTGCAGGATCATGACGACAAACTCCATCGGAGTGTAGTCGTCGTTCAGCAGGACGACCTTGTACATGGCCGGCGGTTTGAGCGCCTGCTCTTTCCGCTCCAGTACGGTGCCTGCATCGCGTTGTGGGACATTCGCCAGCCGTGTAGCCATGGCTTTATTCTAACCCCTCCGCTCAAGTCTGCAATTTGGGCAAATGCTGTCGGTTTCAAGGGCAAGCTTCCAATTCAGGACCATTCCTCGACCCTCGAACCACGCCGCCCGGCGCAGCAGCGAACGGCGTGCCCGAAGGCGTGCGCCAGAGCGTTCCAATACGCTGCGCGAGCCGTCACAGTAGCACGGTTGCGAGCCGTCCCATTCCTGCCACATTGGCATCAGGGTGGGGAATGTGCCGTCTTGACAGTCTGATTGTTTGCCAGAAGAATCGTTCGGACATTCAGGTCCGGTCCCGCGAGCCAAAGCAACAGACCGGACCTCGAGTGCTCCGTGAGCAGGGAGGCCTACGGAGCCGGCAGCGGCGCCTCGACAGAGGCGCTGCAGTGTTTGGTGCAACCCCTCGTTGCATCTGCCGCTGGCCTGAGCGCCCCCCTGTTTGAAATCTGTTTTTTCGTTGGGGGAGTTTATGGCAAGCGGTACGGTCAAATGGTTCAATGATGCCAAGGGCTTCGGGTTTATCACCCCGGACGACGGTAACGAAGAACTGTTTGCGCACTTTTCGGCTATCCAGATGAATGGCTTCAAGACCCTGAAAGAGGGCCAGCGCGTTTCGTTCGAAATCGTGCAAGGTCCGAAGGGCAAGCAAGCCACGAACATCCAGAGCGCCGCCTGAGCGCGACATCGCGACCGCACCGGCCGACAGAGCGCGCGGCGGTCGCTACAGGCTTCGACGGCAGGCGTCCGGCGGGGGCAATCGAATCGTCGATTGCCGAGGCGCAGGTCGTTGAATCCTGGGGAAAAGGCCCGGCAATGCCGGGCCTTTTCCATTGCATTTCCGCCGCCTGAAAGCTGGCAAGAAAAACAAACCCCCGCTGCCTGACGGCAACGGGGGTTTTTCGCCAACGCGGTGCGCCGCGCGGCCGCGAGGCAGCGCGACGCCAGCGAAGCGGGCGATTACATATTGTCGATCATCACCTGACCGAAGCCCGAGCACGAAACCTGCGTCGCGCCTTCGAGCAGACGGGCGAAGTCGTACGTGACCTTCTTCGACAGGATCGACTTCTCCATCGACGAGATGATCAGGTCCGCGGCCTCGGTCCAGCCCATATGGCGCAGCATCATTTCGGCCGACAGGATTTCCGAACCCGGATTCACGTAGTCCTTGCCGGCGTACTTCGGCGCGGTACCGTGGGTGGCTTCGAACATCGCCACCGAGTCCGACAGGTTGGCGCCCGGCGCGATGCCGATGCCGCCGACCTGCGCGGCCAGCGCGTCGGAAACGTAGTCGCCGTTCAGGTTCAGCGTCGCGATCACCGAGTATTCGGCCGGACGCAGCAGGATCTGCTGCAGGAACGCGTCAGCGATCGCGTCCTTGACGATGATGTCCTTGCCGGTCTTCGGGTTCTTGAACTTGCACCACGGGCCGCCGTCGATCAGCTCCGCACCGAATTCCTTCTGCGCGAGCTCGTAGCCCCAGTCGCGGAAGCCGCCTTCGGTGAACTTCATGATGTTGCCCTTGTGGACCAGGGTCACCGAGGGCTTGTCGTTGTCGATCGCGTACTGGATGGCCTTGCGGACCAGGCGCTGGGTGCCCTGCTTCGACACGGGCTTGACGCCGATACCCGAGGTTTCCGGGAAGCGGATCTTCTTGACGCCCATTTCGTTCTGCAGGAAGGCGATGACCTTCTTGGCCTGCTCGCTTTCGGCTTCCCATTCGATACCGGCGTAGATGTCTTCCGAGTTCTCACGGAAGATCACCATGTCGGTCTTCTCGGGCTCGCGCACCGGCGAGGGCACGCCCTTGAAATAGCGCACCGGACGCAGGCAGACATACAGGTCCAGCTGCTGGCGCAGCGCGACGTTCAGCGAGCGGATGCCGCCGCCGACCGGCGTAGTCAGCGGGCCCTTGATCGAGACCACGTATTCGCGCAGCACGTCCAGGGTTTCGTCGGGCAGCCACACATCCGGGCCATAGACCTTGGTCGACTTCTCGCCGGCGTAGATCTCCATCCACGAGATCTTGCGCTTGCCGGCGTAGGCCTTCGCCACGGCCGCGTCCACCACCTTGATCATCACCGGGGTGATATCGAAGCCGGTACCGTCGCCTTCGATATAAGGGATGATCGGATTGTCCGGAACATTCAGCGAGAGATCCTGGTTGACCGTGATCTTCTCACCGGCCGGGACCTTGATGTGTTGGTACATGACGTCTCCAGTACGGAACGGGGGTTTTCGAACGGCCGGCGGGTTCGTGACCAGACGGCGAAATGCGGGCCTAGCGGGAGGCATTGTAACGGCCCTCGCGACACCGGCATTGCTGCATCGCGAGACTGCGTCCTAATTGAGTCTTATATAAGACACAAGACCGGTTTCGTATTATGCAGCAATTTTTCATCATCCGCCATCCCGGACAGGCGCTGGCGTCGCGCCGCTGCGGCATACTGGCGCCTTTCCCGCACCGGTTCCCCCATGACCCTGATCGCCCTGAACAAGCCGTTCGGCACCATGAGCCAGTTCTCGCCGCATCCGAGCCGGCAGACGCTCGCCGACTGGATCGCGATGCCGGACGTCTATCCCGCCGGCCGGCTCGACGCCGACAGCGAAGGGCTGCTGCTGCTGACCGACGACGGCGTGCTGCAGGCACGCATCGCCGACCCGCGCCAGAAGCTGGCCAAGACCTATCTGGCGCAGGTCGAAGGCGTGCCGGACGAGGCCGCGCTGGCCCGGCTGCGCGCCGGCCTCGATCTGGGCGACTTCCACACGCTGCCGGCACAGGCCACATTGATCGACGAGCCCGCTTTCCTGTGGCCGCGCACGCCGCCGATCCGCTATCGCGCGGCGATCCCGACCCAGTGGATCGAGATCGTGATCCACGAGGGCAAGAACCGGCAGGTGCGCCGCATGACCGCGGCGGTCGGCCACCCGACGCTGCGGCTGGTCCGGGTCGGCATCGGTGCGCTGGACCTGCGCCAGCTCGGTCTGGCGCCGGGGCAATGGCAGGAAGTCGCGCCGCAAAGCCTGGGCATGACCGGCCCTGCCCGCGGTACGACGCCCGTGCGGCCGCGGTCGAATCCGCCCAGCCCGAATGCACGGCGCGCCAACCCGGGCCGTACCGAGACGGCGCGCACCGCCGGCCGTACCAACCGCCGCCGGCCGGCCTAGCCGCGCTGCGCTATGCTTGCGGCTTGCGTTCCGCCGCGTACAGCCGCGTACAGCCGCGTATCGCCGCGTATTGCCGACCCCGCCGTGATGACCTTCGCCACTCGCGCCCTTCGCTCGTTTCCCGCCATGCCACTGCACCGTCCGCCGTTCGCCGCCCCGCTCGATCGCGCTTCGCTTCGTTCATCCCGCCGCCCGCTGGCGCGCCGGCTCGCCGCCCTCGCCTGCGGCGCGGCGCTGCTGGCCCCGCTCGCGCACGCGCAGCAGCGGCTGCCGGTCGTCTCGCTGAGCGCCGGCATGTACGTGATCCGCGCCGAGGTCGCCGCCGACCAGCAGTCCCGCCAGCAAGGCCTGATGTATCGCAAGTCGATGCCCGCCAACGCCGGCATGCTGTTCGTGTTCGAGCAGAAGGCCGGCCACTGCTTCTGGATGAAGAACACGGAGCTGCCGCTGTCGATCGCCTTCCTGGCCGACGACGGGACGATCGTCAATATCGAGGACATGCGGCCGCACAGCGAGGACAATCACTGCCCGAAGGCGGCGATCCGCTATGCGCTGGAGATGAACCAGGGGTGGTTCGCGCAGAAGGGCATCAAGGCCGGCGCGAAGATCGGCGGCCTGCCCGCGCAGTAAAGGGCTTCGGAAGAACGAGCCGGAAAGAAATACGCGGCCCTCTGCCGGGCCGCGTCGTCATCGCCAGTGGCTGGCTCCGGACTTCAGTCACGGAAGTTGTTGAAGTCCAGCGGCGCCTCGGATACGTCCTTGCGCAGCATCGCGATCACGCTTTGCAGATCGTCGCGCTTGGCGCCCGACACGCGCACCGCATCGCCCTGGATGCTGGCCTGTACCTTGATCTTGCTGTCCTTGATCATCCGCACGATCTTCTTGGCCAGATCGCCGGTCACGCCCTTCTTGATCGTGATGACCTGCTTGACCTTGTCGCCGCTGATCTTCTCGGTCTTGCCGTAGTCGAGGAAGCGCACGTCGACATTGCGCTTGGCCATCTTGCTGAGCAGCACGTCCTTGACCTGGCCGAGCTTGAAGTCGTCATCGGCAAACGCGGTCAGTTCGCCTTCCTTCTGCTCGACACGGGAATCGGAACCCTTGAAGTCGAAGCGGGTCGAGATTTCCTTGTTGGCCTGCTCGACCGCATTCTTGACCTCGACCATATTCGCTTCGCACACCACGTCAAACGACGGCATCGCCTACTCCTTCTGAATGTCCGGTACCTCGGTCCTCGGTACCGCTGTTCGATTGCTGAACCTGTCCGGCCGGCGCCGGTGGTTCCGTATAATCCAGCCAACCCTGCAGTCCAGGCCGTTCCGCTTCCATCCCGCTGTCCGGGCATCCTCGTCCGGCAACTCTTTCCGCATGGCAGATTTCCACGAATTTTATCCGCTGCGCCAGCACAACACATTGGGTTTCGACGTACGCGCGCGCTTCGCGGTGGCGGTGCGCAGCGAAAGCGACCTCGTCGAGGCGCTGGCCGACCCTCGCGCCGCGCAGCGGCCGGTGGTGGTGCTGGGCGGCGGCAGCAACGTGGTGCTGACCGGCGATCTCGATGCGGTGGTGCTGCTGATGCAGATCCCGGGCTACACGGTCGCCAGTGACGACGAGGCCTGGCTCGTGACGGTCGGTGCCGGAGAGAACTGGCACGCGACCGTCAACCGCACCATCGCCGACGGCATGCCCGGCCTCGAAAACCTGGCGCTGATCCCGGGCAGCATGGGCGCCGCCCCGATCCAGAACATCGGCGCCTACGGCGTCGAACTGCGCGAGCGCTTCCACAGCCTGCGCGCCTGGGACCGGCAAACCCGCCGCTTCGTCACGCTGAACCTGAGCGACTGTGCGTTCGGCTATCGGGACAGCCTGTTCAAGCAGGCGGGCCGCGATCGCTACGTGATCACCGCGGTCACGCTGCGATTGCCCCGCCGCTGGCAGCCGGCGCTCGGCTATGCCGAACTCGCCCGTGAGTTGCATGACAATCCGGCACCCGATGCGGCAGCGATCCGCGATGCGGTCATCGCGATCCGCCAGCGCAAGCTACCCGACCCCGCTGTGCTCGGCAATGCCGGCAGCTTCTTCAAGAATCCGGTGGTCAGCGCGGCCCGGCGCGACGCCCTGGTGGCCGAGCACCCGGACCTGGTCAGCCATCCGCAGCCCGACGGCAGCTACAAGCTGGCCGCGGGCTGGCTGATCGACCGCTGCGGGTTCAAGGGCCTGCGCGAAGGCCCGGTCGGCGTGCACGAGCGGCAGGCGCTGGTGCTGGTGCACCACGGCGGCGGCGATGGCCGCGCACTGCTGGCGCTGGCAACACGCATCGCGGATACGGTGCGGCAGCGCTTCGGCGTGGAGATCGAACCCGAGCCGGTGGTGCTGTAGCGCCAGCGGTATCGCGAACCCCTTTCGCGGTCGCGCCGTTCGTCGACACCTACAACGGCATGTCCTGCAGGAATTCCTTGCGGATATCGACGGTGCCGCGCTTGCCGACGGCGTCGTAGTGCTGCTCGAGCCAGCCCTGCGCGGCCACGCGTCCGCGCTCGCGCAGCATCAGCAGGAAATTCCAGTCGGTCACCAGCTTGGTCGACGACGACAGGTCCGCCAGCGCCTCGTCGGCCCGGATCGAATGCAGCAGGATGTACTTGAGCTTGTCGCGGTATTCGGGCTTGAGCCACTCCTCGTCAAGCAGCTTCTGCACGAAGGCGATCGCGCGCATCTCGCGCAGCAGCGACGCGTTGAAGGTGATCTCGTTGAGCCGCTCCATCACTTCCTGCGGCTGCGTGGGCACGTCCGGGCGCGAAATCGGATTGATATGGACGACCAGGATGTCGCGGGACGCGGTCTGGTAGAAGAACGGGAACAGCACCGGATTGCCCATATAGCCGCCGTCCCAGTAGTACCGCTCGCCGATCTCGATCGCCGGATACAGATAGGGCAGGCAGGCCGACGCGAGCACCGCGTCGACGGACAGATCGGCGGTCTGGAACACGCGCACATTGCCGCTGTTGACGTCGGTGGCGGCGATGAACAGCTTCGTCTCCGGGCAGGCCCGCACGCGCTCGAAGTCGACCTGGTCCTCGAGCAGCGCGCGCAAGGGGTTGAACGTGCTGCCCTGCGCGGTCGCGCTCCACCAGCCGGACCACATCCGCATCCAGTCCTGCAGCGGCCAGCTGTTGCCCGGTTGGCCCGACAGCCAGTCCACGGTCTGCTGGCCGATCGTCGAGAACGGCGAGCCGGCACGCGACACGCCGAACCAGAAGTCGTGCAGCTTCTCTCTTGCACGCTCGGGGCCGCCCTCGAGCAGCCCATCGATCATCACCACCGCGTTCATCGAGCCGGCGCTGGTGCCGCTGATGCCGTCGAAACGCAGGCGGCCATCTTCCAGCAGCGCGTCCAGTACGCCCCAGCCGAAGGCGCCGTGCGCGCCGCCGCCTTGCAGCGCCAGATTGATCGGCTTGTGTCGATTTGCCATGCCGGAACTCCGTGAAGCGTGACGATCGAGGGAGACGGCCGCGGCATGCGCGCCGCCGCGGACAAGCGAGATGCGGTCAGCCGAAGTGGCAGACGTAGTCGAGCGTCTGCTGCACTTCGATATCGAAGCTGCTGTCGCCCGGAATGCTGAACTGCTGGCCCGCGCCGTAGGTCTGCCATTCGTCCGAGCCGGCCAGCCGCACGCGGCAGACGCCGGCATTGATTTCCATGATTTCCGGCGCGCCGGTCTTGAAGGTCAGCGAGGCGGGGAAGATCACGCCCAGCGTCTTGCGGGTGCCATCCGGAAACAGCACGGTGTGGCTGACGCATTTGCCGTCGAAATACAGATTGGCTTGCTTGACCACGGAAACATTGTCGAACTGGCTCATGGTGACTCTCCTGACAAACGATGGAATTGGTGTGCAGACCTGCGCCGACTTGCACGGACATGCCGACATGCGCGGACCTGCGCGGACATGAAAAGAGGGGCCGCCAGGGCCCCTCTCCTTCCTTGCCGATGCGCGTGACAGCCGCTCGCTGGCGACTTACTTGCCGCGCTGGCGGCGGGCGTTCTCGGCGATGCGCATGCGCAGCGCGTTCAGCTTGATGAAGCCGCCGGCGTCGGCCTGGTTGTAGGCGCCGAAGTCGTCGTCGAAAGTGGCGATGTTCTTGTCGAACAGCGTGTCCTTCGAATCGCGGGCCAGCACGATGACGTTGCCCTTGTACAGCTTGACGCGGACCCAGCCGTTGACGTTCTGCTGCGTATGGTCGATCAGCACCTGCAGCGCGCGGCGCTCCGGGCTCCACCAGTAGCCGTTGTAGATCAGGCTGGCGTAGCGCGGCATCAGGTCGTCCTTCAGGTGCGCGACTTCGCGGTCCAGCGTGATCGATTCGATCGCGCGGTGGGCCCGCAGCAGGATCGTGCCTCCCGGCGTTTCATAGCAGCCGCGGCTCTTCATGCCGACGTAGCGGTTCTCGACCAGGTCCAGACGGCCGATGCCATGCTTGCCGCCCAGGCGGTTCAGTTCGGTCAGCACTTCGGCGGGCGACATGCGCTTGCCGTTCAGCGCGACGATGTCGCCCCGCTCGAACTCGATGTCGAGGAACTCGGGCGCGTCCGGCGCCTGCTCCGGCGACACCGTCCAGCGCCACATGTCTTCCTCGGCCTCTGCCTTCGGGTCTTCCAGATGGCGGCCTTCGAACGAGATGTGCAGCAGGTTGGCGTCCATCGAGTACGGGGCGCCGCCCTTCTTGTGCTTCATGTCGATCTCGATGCCCGCCTTCTCGGCGTAGGCCAGCAGCTTCTCGCGCGACAGCAGGTCCCATTCGCGCCACGGGGCGATGACCTTGACGCCCGGCTCCAGGCCGTAATAGCCGAGCTCGAAGCGAACCTGGTCGTTGCCCTTGCCGGTGGCGCCGTGCGACACGGCGTCGGCGCCGGTGCTGCGCAGGATCTCGATCTGGCGCTTGGCGATCAGCGGACGGGCGATCGACGTGCCCAGCAGGTACTCGCCTTCGTAGACGGCATTGGCGCGGAACATCGGGAAGACGAAGTCGCGCACGAATTCTTCGCGCAGGTCGTCGATGAAGATGTTCTCGGGCTTGATGCCGAACTTGAGCGCCTTCTGGCGAGCCGGCTCCAGCTCCTCACCCTGGCCGATGTCGGCCGTGAAGGTGACCACCTCGCATTGGTAGGTGTCTTGCAGCCACTTCAGGATCACCGAAGTGTCCAGCCCGCCGGAGTAGGCGAGCACGACTTTCTTGATATCGCTCATGTTCGACTCGATGCGCAAAGGAGGCGCGGACCGGCAGGTAAGACAGCCCGCGCATCGGATAAGGAAAACGGAAAGCCGCTATTTTGACATGACCGCCCGGGCTTGGGCGCCACATCGCCGGACGGCGCGGCTCGGGCGCCAGACGATCGATCGGATCAACCGTTCAATAGCGCCCGCACAGCAGGTACTCCATCAGCGCCTTCTGCACGTGCAGCCGGTTCTCGGCCTCGTCCCAGACCACGCTCTTCGGTCCGTCGATCACGGCCGCCTCGACTTCCTCGCCGCGGTGCGCCGGCAGGCAGTGCATGAACAGCGCGTCGGGATTGGCGCGGTCCATCATCGCGGTGGTCACCATCCAGTCCTGGAAGGCGCGCTTGCGGACCTCGTTCTCGGCCTCGAAGCCCATGCTGGTCCAGACGTCGGTGGTCACCAGATCGGCGCCCTGGCACGCGGCCAGCGGATCGTCGAAGACCTTGACCAGGCTCGCGGCGCTGGCCGGCACCATCGCCGGATCGAGCTGATACCCCGGCGGCGCCGAGAAATGGAAGGTGAAGCCCAGCCGCTCGGCGGCCTGGATCCACGTGTAGGCCATGTTGTTGGCATCGCCGATCCACGCCACGACCTTGCCGCGGATGCTGCCGCGATGCTCGATATAGGTGAAGACGTCGGCCAGCACCTGGCAAGGATGGTATTCGTTGGTCAGCCCATTGATCACCGGCACGCGCGAATGGGCCGCGAAACGGTCGATGATCTCCTGGCCGAACGTGCGGATCATGATGATGTCCACCATGCGGGAGATCACCTGCGCGGCGTCCTCGATCGGCTCGCCGCGGCCCAGCTGCGAGTCGCGCGTGTTCAGGAACACCGCGTGACCGCCGAGCTGGTGGATGCCGGCCTCGAACGACAGCCGCGTGCGGGTCGAGTTCTTCTCGAAGATCATCGCCAGCGTACGGTCGTGCAGCGGATGCCAGGTCTCGTAGTTCTTGAACTTGGTCTTCAGAATCCGGGCGCGGTCGAGCAGGTACTCGTACTCCTTCGCATCGAGGTCGCTGAACTGGAGGTAGTGCTTGATCGGCGTTGGGCTCATAAAACAAAGAAGGCGGCTCGATGGGGACACGCGAGGCCATGAACGGTCATGGAACCACGCTGTCGCGGAGCCGCCTTTCGCGTCGCTTGCGCAATGTGAGTTCAGGAATCATAAGGGATTATTCCTGCTTTGGCGAGCCTGGGCGGGCACCCGGCCATGCCGGCAAAGCCCTGTGCCCGGCCATGCGGCGGCTTATGCGGCAGTCTTATATAAGATATAATACTCGCTGATTCACGCGGGGCCCGGCATACCCTTGCCGCCGCCCGCCGCCGGCATCAAAAGTGCCCCCGCCACTCCCGACGCCCCGCCTTCCGGCCAGATTCGCGCGAACCCATCGCCGCTCGCCGCGTCAAACGGGCGCCCGTTGCGGGTTTCCCGTCGAGTCACCAGCCTCACCGCAGTCCATGAATTCCACCGTTCGCCAGTACTTCATCCAGGGCATCACCAAGGAAGGCAAGACCTTCCGTCCGAGCGATTGGGCTGAACGGCTGTGCGGCGTGATGGCGCAATTCCGCCCGCCCGGCGATACCGGCGATCCCCGCCTGACCTACTCCCCTTACGTGCGCCCGGTGATGTCGGGCGGCGTCAAGTGCGTGGTGGTCGATGCAAGGCTGCGCGAGATCGAGCCCAAGGCGCTGGACTTCGTGCTGAACTTCGCGCGCGACAATCATCTGCAGCTGGTCGAGGCCTGCTCGCTCGATTGAGCGGAAGGCCGCACCGAGCGGAAAGCCGAAATGCAAAAAGCCCGTCATCGGACGGGCTTTTTTACTGCGCCGACCGCGCGCCAGGCGCGGCCGGTGAACGCGGCAATCAGGCGGCCATGGCCTTGATCGCAGCCGACAGGCGCGACTTGTGGCGCGCTGCCTTGTTCTTGTGAACGATCTTCTTGTCGGCGATGCTGTCGATCACGGCTTGCGAGTTCTTGAAGATCTCGGCAGCAGCTGCCTTGTCGCCAGCATCGATCGCCTTGCGGACAGCCTTGACGGCGGTGCGCAGACGCGAGCGCAGGCTGGAGTTGTGCGCGTTCTGGGCGACGGCTTGACGCGCGCGCTTGCGAGCTTGTGCGGAATTTGCCATTTCGTTAAATATCCTGAATTCAGATGCGTGCGTGGATTGCACAAGAGCGACCCGGGATGCACTGACACACGAATCCGGAACGCAACTATCTTCTCGAATCGGCGATTATACACACAAGATCGAAGCCGCCGCAAGGAAGATCCTGCCCCTCGGCGAAGGCGGCGGGCCGCGCACTCCAATCCGTATAATTGGCGCCACAATTGGCGGGCCCCGGCTCGCCCGGTGTGGTGCGATTGCAACTTTCGGCGTCCGGATGCCGTCTGACTGCGGTCTGCCGCCCGGCGACGCGCCCCGAGGCGGCGCTCCAACCGTTTCCAGTCTCCCCCGACCTTGAACCTGCTCAAATCGCTCGCCACCATCAGCGGCCTGACGATGCTGTCGCGCATCACCGGCCTGATCCGCGAGATCCTGATCGCCCGCGCGTTCGGCGCCTCGGACATGACCGACGCGTTCAATGTCGCCTTCCGCATCCCGAACATGCTGCGCCGGATCTTCGGCGAGGGCGCCTTCCAGCAGGCCTTCGTGCCGATCCTCGGCGAATACCACGGCAAGCGCGGCGACGAGCCGACCCGGCTGCTGGTCGACGCGGTGGCCACCGTGATGGCGTGGGCCCTGGCTGCGGTGTCGCTGATCGGCGTGCTGGCGGCCCCGGTGATCATGACGATCGTCGCAACCGGTTTTCGCGGCGACCACCAGACCTACGACGCGGCCGTCTTCATGACCCGCGTAATGTTTCCGTACATCGGGCTGATTTCGATGGTCGCGCTGGCCTCGGGCGTGCTGAACACCTGGCGCAACTTCGCGGTGCCGGCCTTCACGCCGGTGCTGCTGAACCTGTCGCTGATCGGCGCGGCGCTGTTCGTCGCGCCGCATCTGCAGCAGCCGATCTACGCCCAGGCCTGGGGCGTACTGGTCGGCGGCGTGCTGCAGCTGGCGATCCAGATCCCGGCGCTCAAGCGCATCGGCATGCTGCCGCGCATCGGCGTGAACCTGCGCGCCGCCTGGCGCGACCCCGGCGTGCGCCGGATCCTGCGGCAGATGGGCCCGGCGCTGCTGGGCGTATCGGTCGCGCAGATCAGCCTGATCATCAATACCAATATCGCGTCGCGGCTGGCCACCGGCAGCGTGTCGTTCCTGACCTATGCCGACCGCCTGATGGAATTCCCGACCGCGCTGCTCGGCGTGGCGATCGGCACGATCCTGCTGCCCAGCCTGTCCAAGGCCAGCGCGCGCGAGGACGGCGCCGA
Organism: Cupriavidus gilardii; assembly: GCF_013347325.1. NCBI lineage: Bacteria > Pseudomonadati > Pseudomonadota > Betaproteobacteria > Burkholderiales > Burkholderiaceae > Cupriavidus > Cupriavidus gilardii. The sequence goes on from NZ_CP054626.1 coordinate 2,635,012, forward strand.
ATACTCGGCGCTGCTCGACTGGGGCCTGCGGCTGACCTTCCTGCTGGCGATCCCGAGCGCGATCGGCCTCTATGTGTTCGGCGGGCCGCTGACCGCGGTGCTGTTCCACTACGGCAAGTTCGACGGCCATGCGGTCGAGATGACAAAGCTGGCGGTGATGGCCTACGGCGTCGGCCTGCTGGGCCAGATCCTGGTCAAGATTCTTGCGCCGGGTTTTTACGCCCGCCAGGACATCCGCACCCCGGTCAAGATCGCCATCGCGATGCTGGTGATGACCCAGCTCGCCAACCTCGCCTTCGTGCCGTGGATCGGCCACGCGGGCCTGGCGCTGTCGATCAGCGTCAGCGCGACGCTGAACGCCGTGCTGCTGTTCATCGGCCTGCGCCGCGTCGGCGTCTACCGGCCCGCGCCCGGCTGGTGGCTGTTCTTCGCGCAGCTGTCGGCGGCGGCGACGCTGCTGGCCGGCGTGCTGCTGTGGTTCGCGCGCACCTTCGACTGGGTCGCCCTCGGTACCACGCCGCTGCTGCGGATCGCGCTGATGGCCTCGTGCCTGGTGCTTGCGGCGGTCGTCTACTTCGGTACACTGTGGCTCACGGGCCTGCGCTATGCCGCCTTCAAGCGCAAAGCTGTCTGAAGACCATGGCGCCGGCCGCAACCAGGAACCGCTATGACCTCGACCAAAGTCCTGGACTATTTTGCCGCGCTGGTGGCGGACGACAGCGGCATCCCGCTGACCGAAACGGCCCTGTCGATCGCACAGGACGCCTACCCTGACCTGGACCTGCAGGCCGAACTGGCCGCCATCGATGTGCTGGCGCTGCGGCTCAAACGCCGGATCGCCGACGGCACCCCCGCCATTCAGCGCCTGCGACTGCTGAACCATTTCTTCTATCGCGACCTGGGCTTCGGGCCCAACGCGAACGACTACTACGACCCCGACAACTCGTATCTGAACGTGGTGCTGCGGCAGCGGCGCGGCATTCCGATCTCGCTCGCGGTGCTGTACATGGAGCTGGGCCAGCAGATCGGCCTGCCGCTCAAGGGAGTCTCCTTCCCCAACCACTTCCTGCTGCGGATGTCGATTCCGGCGGGCGAGGTCGTGCTCGATCCGCTGACCGGCGAGACGCTGTCCAAGGAGCAGCTGCAGGACATGCTGGACCCGTACCTCGAGCGCGAGGGCATCGCCGATCCAAACGCGGTGCCGCTGGGCCTGTTCCTGCAGACGGCCAGCCACCGCGAGATCATCGCGCGGATGCTGCGCAATCTGAAGGCGATCTATCTGCAGGAGTCGCGCTGGCAGCGGCTGCTGGCGGTGCAGAACCGGCTGGTGATCCTGCTGCCCGATTCGATCGAGGAAGTGCGCGACCGGGGCCTGGCCTACGCGAATCTGGAATGCTTCCGGCCCGCGCTGGAAGATCTGGAGGCCTATGTCAGCGCCCGGCCCGACGCGGCCGATTCGACCCAGATCCGCGACCGCATGCCGGCGCTGCGGATGATGAGCCGGTCGCTGAATTGAGCGCCCGCAGGGAACGAAGTCACCGAGAAACGAAGGAAGAAGGAAGCGACAGGCCGGCATCGCAACGGTGCCGGCCTGGCATCAAGCTGCGCCTTACGACACGCGGCGGCGCTTGTCGCCTCGCCGCACCAGGCGCCACAGCCCGCCGAGGATCAGCGGTACGATCGCCGCGCTGATGCCGACCAGCACGATCAGGTTCAGGTATTGCTTGATGAACGGCAGGTTGCCGAAGAAGTAGCCCGCAAACACCAGGCCCACCACCCAGGTGACGGCGCCGACCACATTGAACAGCTGGAAGCGCGCGAAGGTCATCTGCGACACGCCGGCCACGAATGGGGCAAAGGTCCGCACGATGGGCACGAAACGGGCGATCACCAGCGTCTTGCCGCCGTGGCGCTCGTAGAAGTCGTGGGTCTTGCGCAGTGCCTGCTGGTCCAGGAAGCGCCATTGATGGTCGAACACCTTGGGTCCGATCCAGCTGCCGACCCAGTAGTTGACGGTATTGCCGCCGATCGCGGCGACCAGCAGCAGGCCGATCAGCACCCACTCGTTCATCGCCCCCGTCGCGCAGAAGGCGCCGGCGATGAAGAGCAGCGAATCGCCCGGCAGGAAAGGCGCCACCACCAGGCCGGTCTCGGCAAAGACGATCGCGAACAGAATGGCGTAGACCCAGGCGCCATATTGCTGAATCACGGTGCCGAGGTACTTGTCGACATGCAGCAGCATGTCAATCACCTGCAATACGATATCCAAGACGTTCCCCAACTTTTTCCAGCCCGACATCATACAAGACGAACGTGCCCGCACCGGCGACGAAACGGCCGCCTGCGGACCGTGAGTGCGACCTCGCGCACGCAAGGCAGCCACGAAACCATGAGAAGGCCGCAATGAAGCCGGCACGTATAATCGCTGCCATGTCCGCGCCGCACTCCTCCTCCGCCTCTCCAGCCTCCGACGCCGCTTCGGCCGAACGCCCCCGGCGCCGCCTGGCGCCGGCCCGGCCGATCCGTCCGCTGCCCGACCAGCTGGTCAGCCAGATCGCGGCCGGCGAGGTGGTCGAGCGCCCGGCCTCGGTGGTCAAGGAGCTGCTGGAGAACGCGCTCGATGCCGGCGCGACACAGCTGTCGATCCGGCTCGAGGAAGGGGGCGTACGCCGCATCGTGATCACCGACAACGGCTGCGGCATCCCCGCCGACGAACTGGCGGTCGCGCTGATGCGCCATGCCACCAGCAAGATCGCCTCGCTCGACGAACTGGAATCGGTGCTGACGCTGGGATTTCGCGGCGAGGCGCTGGCCTCGATTGCCTCGGTCTCGCAGCTGGTGCTGACCAGCCGCACGGCAAACTGTCCCCACGCCAGCCAGATCCACGCGGATACCGGGGCGCTGCAGCCCGCGTCGGGCGGAGTCGGCACCACCGTCGACGTGCAGCACCTGTACTTCAATACGCCCGCGCGCCGCAAATTCCTGAAGAGCGAACAGACCGAGCTCGGCCATTGCCTCGAGGTGATCCGGCGCATCGCGCTGGCGCGGCCCGACGTCACGCTGTCGGTTCATCACAACGGCAAGCCAATGGAGCACTGGAACGCGGGCGATGTCGCCACGCGTACGGCCCAGGTGCTGGGCAGCGAATTTGCGCGCGCGCGGCTGCCGCTGGAGGAACAGGCCGGCGACCTCGCGCTGTACGGCTTCGCCGGACTGCCGACCGCCTCGCGCGGCCGTCCCGACCAGCAGTTCTTCTTCGTCAATGGCCGCTTCGTCCGCGACAAGCTGCTGACGCACGCCGTGCGCAGCGCCTATCAGGACGTGCTGCACGGCGACCGTTTCCCGGCGTATGTGCTGTGCCTGGACCTGCCGCCCGAGCTGGTCGACGTCAACGTGCACCCCTCCAAGATCGAGGTGCGCTTCCGCGAGTCGCGCGCGGTCCATCAGTTCGTCTACCACGCGGTACAGCGCTGCCTGGCGCGCCAGGCGGGCGAGAACGGCGACAGCCTGCAAACCGCCGACATCGGCGTCGGCCATGGTGGCCAGGCGCCGGCGCTGCGCGTCGCGGCCACCAGCCCTGCGCAACCCGGCGGGCGCCCCTGGGTCGATTACACCGCCGTGGCACGCCAGACCGAACTGGGCATCGCCCAGCCGCGGCAGGCTTATCTGGGCATGGTGCGCGATGCGCTGTCGCCGGCCGGCCATCGCTTCGCGCCGTCGAGCCAGCCGCCCGCATGGCTGGCCGATGCGCGTGCCGCGCGAGAAAACGAACCGCCGTCGCTGCTCGACGGCGCGCCGACGCAGGCGCCGCGTGCCACCGAGGGCCTGCAGGACGACGCCGACGACCATCCGCTCGGCTACGCCATCGCCCAACTGCACGGCATCTACGTGCTGGCCCAGAACGCGCGCGGGCTGGTGCTGGTCGACATGCACGCCGCGCACGAACGGATCCTGTACGAGCAGATCAAGACCGCCCTCGACGCGCGCCAGATGACGGTGCAGCCGCTGCTGATTCCAGTCACGCTGCCGGCCAGCCCGGTCGAGATCGGCGCAGCCGAGGAACATCAGGAGACGCTGGCGCTGCTCGGTTTCGATATCGCACCGGTGTCGCCAACCACGCTGGCGGTGCGCGCCATTCCCGCGCTGCTCAAGCAGGCCGACGCCGAGGCGCTGGCGCGCGACGTGCTGCGCGATCTGCACGCCTACGGCGGTTCCCGCGTGCTGGCCGAGCGCCAGAACGAACTGCTGGCGACGCTGGCCTGCCACAGCGCGGTGCGCGCCAATCGCAAGCTGACCGTCGAGGAAATGAACGCGCTGCTGCGACAGATGGAGCAGACCGAGCGCGCCGACCAGTGCAACCATGGCCGGCCGACCTGGGTCCAGCTCACCGTGGCCGAGCTGGACCGCCTGTTCCTGCGCGGCCAGTAAGGCCGCACCCTTGCTGTCGCCGTCCGCTTCTTCCATGGCCGCCGCTTCGCCCGCTCCGATCGTCTGCCTGCTCGGCCCCACCGCCTCGGGCAAGACCGCGGCCGCCCTGGCGCTGGCCGCGCGCGCGCCGATCGAGATCATCAGCATGGATTCGGCGCTGGTCTATCGCGAGATGGACATCGGCACCGCCAAGCCCTCCGCCGCCGAACTGGCCGCGGTGCCCCACCATCTGATCGACATCATCGATCCCGCCGACAGTTATTCGGCCGCGCAATTCGTCGCCGACACCAATGCGCTTGTCGAATCGATCCGCGCGCGCGGCCGCGAGCCGCTGATCGTCGGCGGCACCATGCTGTACTACAAGGCGCTGACCCAGGGCCTGAACGATCTGCCGCAGGCCGATCCGCAGGTGCGCGCCGAGCTCGACCGACTGGCCGAAGAGCGCGGCTGGCCCGCCCTGCATGCGATGCTGGCCCAGGTCGATCCAGTCACCGCGGCCCGGCTGGCGCCCAACGATTCGCAGCGCATCCAGCGCGCGCTCGAGATTCACCGGCTGACCGGGCTGCCGATGTCGGCGCTGCTGGCCCGCGAGGCCGATGCGCGTACCTTCGATGGCCAGGCGGGCTCGCGTTTCCGCGCCATCGCGCTGGAGCCGTCGGACCGCGCGGTGCTGCACGCGCGCATCGAGGCCCGCTTCGACGCAATGCTGGGCGGCGGCCTGCTCGATGAGGTCGAGCGCCTGCGCTCGCGCGGCGACCTGCATCCGGGGCTGCCGTCGATCCGCTGCGTCGGCTACCGGCAGGTCTGGGAATACCTGGACGGCCACTGCGATTTCGCCACGATGCGCGAGCGCGGCATCGCCGCGACCCGCCAGCTGTGCAAGCGCCAGCTGACGTGGCTGCGCTCGACGCCCGAACGGCTGGTGGTCGATTGCCTGGCGCCCGACTATGTCGAGCAGGTGGCGCGGCTGGCGCGGTTGGGCTCGTAGCCAGGGACGCACGCAGCGCGCGATAATCGCGGCTTCGTCCCGTCCGGACTCCTGAATCGAATTCTGCCGCCATGACCGACGCCGCTTTCACGCTACGCCCCGCCACCGCCGCCGACTGCGACACGCTGCTGCGCCTGATCGCCGAACTGGCCGAGTACGAGAAGCTGACCCATCTGGTCGAGGCGACGCCGGAGAAGCTGCGCCAGACGCTGTTCGGCGCACGTCCGTCGGCCGAGGCGGTGCTGGCCGAGGTGCCTACCGCCGAAGGCCCGCGCGCAATCGGCTTCGCGCTGTTCTTCCACAACTATTCGACGTTCCTGGCCAAGCCGGGCCTCTACCTCGAGGACCTGTACGTCGAGCCGGCTTGGCGCGGCCACGGCATCGGCAAGGCGTTGCTGGTCCATCTGGCAGGGCTGGCGGTCGAGCGCGGTTGCGGTCGTTTCGAATGGACGGTGCTGGACTGGAACACGCCGTCGATCGACTTCTATCGCGCGATGGGCGCGAGCGTGCTGCCGGACTGGCGCATCTGCCGGGTAACCGGCGAGGCGTTGACCGCGATGGCGGCCAGGCAAGTCTGACCTCAACACCGCAGCGGCGCGCCCAAACAAAAACAGGCGGATGCCCGAGCATCCGCCTGTTTTCTTTCGGCATTCCAGAGCCGAAGGGAGATCAGACCACCACGGTCGGCGCCTGCCCTTCCTCGCGCTCGCGGATCTCGCCGATCTGCCACACCGCCTCGCCGGCCGCCTGCAGATGCCGGATCGCGCGTTCGGCATCTTCCTTGGCAACGATCACCACCATGCCGATGCCGCAGTTGAACACGCGGTGCATCTCGTCGTCGGCGACGCGGCCCTGGGCCTGCAGCCACTGGAACAGCGGCGGCAGCGTCCACGCATCGCGCTGCAGTACCGCGGTGACTTCCTTGGGCAGGACGCGCGGCACGTTTTCGGTCAGGCCGCCGCCGGTGATGTGGGCCATGCCCTTGACCGGCAGCGTCTCGATCAGCGACAGCAGCGGCTTCACGTAGATGCGGGTCGGCGCCATGATGGCGTCCTGCAGGCGCTGGCCGTGGAAATCGGCGTCCAGATCGGGCTTGGCGACCTCGATGATCTTGCGCACCAGCGAGTAGCCGTTCGAATGCGCGCCCGACGAGGCCAGGCCCAGCACGACGTCGCCCGGCACGATGGCGGTGCCGTCAATGATGCGGCTCTTCTCGACCGCGCCGACCGCGAAGCCGGCCAGGTCGTATTCGCCGTCCGGGTACATGCTCGGCATCTCCGCGGTCTCGCCGCCGATCAGCGCGCAGCCGGCCAGCTCGCAGCCATGGGCGATGCCCTGGATCACGGTGGCGGCGGTATCGACATCCAGCTTGCCGCAGGCGAAATAGTCGAGGAAGAACAGCGGCTCGGCGCCCTGTACCAGGATGTCGTTGACACTCATCGCGACCAGGTCCTGGCCCACGGTATCGTGGCGGTTCAGCTGGAAGGCCAGCTTCAGCTTGGTGCCGACGCCGTCCGTGCCCGACACCAGCACCGGCTCCTTGAACTTGCGCGACAGCTCGAACAGCGCCCCGAAGCCCCCGATGCCGGCCATCACGCCCTCGCGCATGGTGCGCTTGGCAAAGGGCTTGATACGGTCGACGAGCGCGTCGCCCGCATCGATGTCAACGCCGGCATCGCGGTACGAAAGGCCTGCCTGGCCGGAAGTGGGGGCTGCGCTCATGGAGTTCTGCGGGTCCTGGAATGATGGAAATGACGACACTCGGGCGAGTCGGATCAAGCGTCGGACCACGCACAAGTGAGGAATGCGGCCCTCGCGGCACCGGTTGGCCGGTCGCGAGTCCAGTAGAATCGCGATTTTAACGGATACAGGGTGTCGGCTTCCAGTTGCATCGGCTCGCGCCATGCAAACCCGCCGCGCCGGGCGACGACGCGCGCTTGCCGCCCGTTCTCGCCCTTCTTTTTTGCTGGTCTCTTTTTGCCGGTCTTTTCCCGACTTTCCCGATGAACGCCCCCCTGCTGTCCCACGAGGCCAAGCGCATTCTGCTCTGGGTCGCGCTCGGCGTCGTGCTGTTCGCCACGCTGCTGGCGCTGGCGCCGGTGCTGTCGCCCTTCCTGTTCGCGTTCATCTTCGCCTATATCCTGAACCCCGGCGTCGATTGGCTGCAGCGGCACAAGGTGCCGCGGATGATCGCCGTCTCGCTGATGATCCTGCTGCTGATCGTCGTCGTGGTGCTGCTGGTGCTGCTGGTCATTGCCGTGCTCCAGCGCGAGATTCCGCAATTGCGCGAGCAGTTGCCCGAGCTGCTGAAGAAGCTCAATTCGGTGGTGGCCCCGCGGCTGTCCGAGCTTGGCGTGCGCGTGCGCTTCGACTTCCCGGGCCTGCGCCGCATGATGTCCGAGCGCTTCGCCGCCAGCCCCGAGGACCTGCTGGCGGTGCTGCTGACCTATGTGCGCGTCTCCGGCACGGCGCTGGTCACCTACGGCGGGCTGGCGCTGCTGGTGCCGATCGTCATGTTCTATCTGCTGATGGACTGGCACATGGTGATGCGCCGGATCGAGGGCCTGGTGCCGCGCCGCTGGGTGCCCAAGGTACGCGAGCTGACGGCCGAAACCGACGCGCTGCTGTCGCAGTATCTGCGCGGGCAGATCCTGGTGATGCTGATCCTGGCCGCGCTGTATTCGATCGGCCTGACCATCGCCGGCTTCGAGATCGCGATCCCGATCGGCGTGTTCACCGGCCTGGCGGTCTTCATCCCCTATATCGGCTTCGGCTTCGGCTTGGCGCTGGCGATCGTCGCGGCGCTGCTGCAGTTCGGCAACTTGTACGGACTGGGCGCGGTCGCGCTGGTCTACGGCATCGGCCAGTTCGTCGAGAGCTTCTATCTGACGCCGAGGCTGGTCGGCGACCGGATCGGCCTGCATCCGCTGGTGGTGATCTTCGCCCTGCTCGCCTTCGGGCAGCTGTTCGGCTTCTTCGGCGTGCTGCTGGCGCTGCCGACCTGCGCGGTCCTGCTGGTTGGCGCCCGCCAGCTGCGGCGGCTGTACGTGACAAGCGACCTCTACCGGAAGTAATCGATACGCCATGTCTCCGCGCCCCAAGCAACTGTCGCTGGAACTCGGCAGCCCGCCGCCGTCGACCTTCGAGAACTTCTTCGTGTCGGCTAACCGCGAGCCGGTGCAACGGCTGCGCGAGCTGCCGGGCGCGGTGTCGCAGGAGCGCGCCACCGACCGGCTGATCTATCTGTGGGGCGAGACGGGCTCGGGCCGCACCCATCTGCTGCACGCGCTGTGCGATGCCGGTGCCCATGCCGGCCTGCGCTGCCGCTATCTGAGCCCGCACCACGCGCTGGCCGATTTCATCTTCGATCCGAGCTGCCAGCTGTACACCGTCGACGATGTCGACCTGCTCGACGAAGCCCGCCAGATCGCGGTGTTTTCGCTGTATAACGAGGTCCGCGCGCACGTGCGCACCGCGCTGGTGGTGGCCGGCAGCCTGGCCCCGGTCAGCATGCCGGTGCGCGAGGACCTGCGCACGCGGCTCGGCTGGGGCCTGGTCTACCAGCTCGCGCCGCTGTCGGACGACGACAAGATGGCGGCACTGGTGCAGGCCGCGCGCGAACGCGGGCTGCAGCTGTCTCCCGAAATCCCGCACTGGCTGGTGACCCGTCACTATCGCGACATGCCCAGCCTGATGGCGCTGCTGGACGCGCTCGACACCTATTCGCTCGAACGCAAGCGGGCAGTGACGCTGCCGCTGTTGCGCGAAATGTTCGCCGAGTTGCGTGAATAGCGCGCGGGCCGGCCAAAAGCCGTCGCCAGGTCTGCACCCGGCCCGCGTCCTGGCACGGTCCCTGCAATTGGCCGCCAGCCGGCCGTCATCCCCTTAAGGTAAAATCGCCGCCCATGAATCTGGCATTGTTCGACCTCGACCACACCCTGATCCCGACCGACAGCGACCACGAATGGGGCCGCTTTCTGGTCCGTCTCGGCGTGGTCGACGAGGAAACCTACCGTCGCAAGAACGACGAGTTCTACGGCCACTACAAGGCCGGCACCCTCGATATCCAGGCCTTCCTGAAGTTCGCGCTGGCCCCGCTGGCGGCCCATCCGCGCGAGCGCCTGAACGCCTGGCGCCAGCAATTCATGCATGAAGTGATCGAGCCGGCCATCACGCCGCAGGCTCGCGCGCTGGTCTACAAGCATCTGGATGCCGGCGACCTGTGTGCCATCGTCACGGCAACCAACAGCTTCGTCACCGCGCCGATCGCCGCCGCCTTCGGCATCAAGCACCTGATCGCCACCGAACCGGCCACCGCCGACGGCCTGGCCGAGAGCGCCTACACCGGCGAAGTGTTCGGCATCCCAAGCTTTCGCGAAGGCAAGATCGCCCGCGTGGAGGCCTGGCTGAAGGAACAGGGCGCGCGCTGGCAGGACTTCGCCACCACCACCTTCTACAGCGATTCGATGAACGACCTGCCGCTGCTGGCCAAGGTCACCGAGCCGATCGCCACCAACCCGGACGAGCGCCTCCGCCATCATGCCGCCGCGGCCGGCTGGCGCATCATGGACCTGTTCTGACGTGATCAAGAAGCTAATCAACCGGCTGCTGGGCAAGCCCGGGCCCAAGCAGCGCCGCCTCGGCCGCGCCCACACGCCGCGCATCATCACCGCCGACGAGCACCAGATCGATCCGGCGCTGCTGTCGCGCAACGCGGTCAAGGTCACCAGCACGCTGCAGCAGGCCGGCTACCAGGCCTTCATCGTCGGCGGCGCGGTGCGCGACCTGCTGCTCGGCATCAAGCCCAAGGACTTCGACGTGGCGACCAACGCCACGCCCGAGCAGGTGCAGGCGCTGTTCCGCCGCTCGCGCATCATCGGCCGGCGCTTCCAGATCGTGCACGTGACCTTCTACGGCGGGCGCGAGCAGGAAATCATCGAGGTGTCGACCTTCCGTGCGCTGGTCGACGCGGTGGCCAGCGAAACGCTGCCCGAAGGCCGCCGCCTCAAGCGCGCCGAACTGGACAACAAGACCCACGCGATCGACGCCTCCGGCCGGGTGCTGCGCGACAACGTCTGGGGCTCGCAGGCGGAGGACGCCGAACGGCGCGACTTCACCATCAACGCGATGTACTACGACCCGGCCGAGCAGACGGTGCACGACTACCACCACGGCATGGAAGACATGCGGGCGCGCACGCTGCGGATGATCGGCGACCCGGTCACCCGCTACCGCGAGGACCCGGTGCGGATGCTGCGCGTGGTACGGTTCGCCGCCAAGACCGGCTTCGACATCGACGAGGCCACGCGCCAGCCGATCGCCGATCTGGCCTCGCTGATCCACAACGTGCCGAGCGCGCGCCTGTTCGACGAGATGCTCAAGCTGCTGATGTCCGGCCACGCCTGGGCCTCGCTGCAGGAGCTGCGCAAGGCCGGCCTGCACAAGGGCCTGCTGCCGCTGCTCGACGTCGCGATCGAACAGCCGCTGGGCCAGCGCTTCGTGCAACTGGCACTGGACAATACCGACCGCCGGGTGCAGACCGGCAAGCCCGTTTCGCCGGGCTTCCTGTTCGCCGCGCTGCTGTGGCACCACGTGCTGCAGCGCTGGAAGTCGCTGCGCGAGGCCGGCGAGCATCCGATCGCGGCGCTCAATGCGGCAATGGACGACGTGCTCGAGCGCCAGACCGGCCAGCTGGCGATCCAGCGCCGCTTCGTCACCGACATGCGGGACATCTGGGGCATGCAGCCGCGCTTCGAGAAGCGCGTGGGCCGCATGCCGTTCCGGCTGCTGGAGTCGCCGCGCTTTCGGGCCGGCTTCGACTTCCTGCAGCTGCGCTGCGAGGCCGGCGAAATGCCGGCCGAACTGGCGAGCTGGTGGCAGGACTTCCAGAACGCCGATTCCGAAGGCCGCGAGAATCTGATCGAGGCGGCACGCGCCTCCGGCACGGCCGGCAGCGAAGGTCCCGCGCGCAAGAAGCGCCGTCGGCGGCCGGCACGGAAATCGGATAAAGTTTCCCCCCGGGATGAGATGGACGCGCCAGCCGACCAGCAAGGCGGCAGGCGCGGCCAGCCGGAGGAAACCGAATGACACTGGCCTTCATCGGCATCGGCGCCAACCTGGGCGACGCAAAACAAGCCGTCAAGGACGCCATCGTCTGCCTGGCGCAGCAGGTCGGCATCCGCATCGTGGCGCGATCCTCGCTGTACCGCAGCGCGCCGGTCGATGCCGGCGGCGACGATTACTACAACGCGGTGGTCAAGCTGGAGACCAGCTTCACCGCCGCCCAGCTGCTGGTCATCTGCCACCATATCGAGGACCAGTTCGGCCGCGAGCGGCCCTTCCGCAATGCACCGCGCACGCTGGACCTGGACCTGCTGGTGTTCGGCGACGAAATGCATGATGGCGCGCAGCTGACCGTGCCGCATCCGCGCGTGGCGGCGCGCGCGTTCACGCTGGTGCCGCTGCTCGAACTCGAACCCGACCTGGTGATTCCGGGCCTGGGCCGCGCCGCCGACCATCTGCCCGCGGTCGCGGGCCAGCGCATCGACAAGGTCTCCTTCTGCCAATGTACGCGCCAAGCGGAATCTCTCCGTTCCTCCTGACCACGGGCCTGCTGACGCTGTCCAATGTGTTCATGACCTTCGCGTGGTACGGCCACCTGAAGGATTTGAGCAGCCGCCCCTGGTATATCGCGGCCATCGTCAGCTGGGGTATCGCGCTGTTCGAATACATGCTGCAGGTGCCGGCCAACCGGATCGGCTTCCAGCATGGCATCTCGCTGGCGCAACTGAAGATCCTGCAGGAAGCGATCACGCTGACGGTGTTCGTGCCGTTCTCGCTGCTGTACATGCAGCAAAGCTTCAAGTGGGACTACGTGTGGGCGGCGCTGTGCATGGTCGGTGCCGTCTATTTCATCTTCCGCAGCTGAACGCGCCGCCCGTCGCGGGCGCCGGCAAGCGGACCTCCGAGGCACATCGATGAGCTATCTCCTGGAACCCTCCCGCAAGTCCATCACCATCCCCAAGCTGCAGGCGATGCGCGCCGCCGGCGAAAAGATCGTGATGCTGACCGCCTACGACTCGAGCTTCGCCGCGCTGCTCGACCACTGCGGCGTCGAGGTGATCCTGATCGGCGATTCGCTGGGCAACGTGATGCAGGGCCAGCAGACGACGCTGCCCGTCACGCTCGAACAGATGGGGTACCACACCGAATGCGTGGCGCGCGGCAACCAGACCGCGCTGGTGGTCAGCGACCTGCCGTTCGGCACCTACGGCACGCCCGAGCAGGCCTTCGCCAGCGCCGCGACGCTGATGCGCGCCGGCGCGCAGATGGTCAAGCTCGAAGGCGGCGAGTGGCTGGCGCCGACCGTGCGCTTCCTGGTCGAGCGCAGCATTCCGGTGTGCGCGCATATCGGGCTGACCCCGCAGTCCGTCCATGCCTTCGGCGGCTTCAAGGTACAGGGCAAGACCGACGCCAGCGCGGCCCAGCTGCGCCGCGACGCCGAGGCCTTGCAGAGCGCGGGGGCCCAGCTGATCGTGATGGAGGCGGTGCCGGCCGCGCTGGCCGCCACCGTGACCAGCCAGCTCGAGATTCCGACCATCGGCATCGGCGCCGGCGCGGACTGCTCGGGCCAGGTGCTGGTGCTGCAGGACATGCTGAACATCTATCCGGGCCGCAAGGCCAAGTTCGTGCGCAACTTCATGGAAGGCCAGACCTCGATCGAGGGCGCCATCCGCGCCTATATCGCCGCGGTCAAGGACGGCAGCTTCCCCGCGCCCGAACACACCTTCACGGCCTGACGGCGCCCGATGGAGATCGGCGCGGCCACCGCGACCGCCTTTGCCCTGCTGGCCGGCGGCGATCCCGCGCTGTGGGAGATCGTCTGGACATCGCTGAAGATCGCCCTCGCCGGGCTGGCGATCGCCACCGTGCCCGCGGTCGGCGCCGCTTACCTGATCGCCACCCATGACTTCCCCGGCCGGCGGCTGGTGGTGGTACTGGCGCAGGCCTTCCTGTCGTTTCCGACCGTGCTGGTTGGCTTGATCCTCTATCTGCTGCTGACGCGCCAGGGGCCGCTGGGCAGCCTCGGGCTGCTGTTCACGCCGACCGGCATGGTGATCGGCCAGGCGGTGATCGGCTTTCCGGTGGTGCTGGCGTTCGCGCTGTCGACACTGCAGGGCGCCGACGCGCGGCTGCGCGAAACCGCCTGGGTGCTGGGCGCGGGCGCCTGGCGTACCTTCTTTACGGTGCTGCGCGAGCTGCGCTTCGGCCTGATGGCGGCCGTGGTCGCCGGCTTCGGCCGCGTGATCGCCGAGGTCGGCTCGGCGCTGATGATCGGTGGCAATATCGAAGGCTCGACCCGCACCATCACCACCGCGATCGCGCTGGAAACCAGCAAGGGGGAGTTCGCCCAAGGCATCGCGCTGGGCATCGTGCTGGTGGCGCTGGCCCTGCTGGTCAACGTGCTGCTGGCGTGGCTGCAGGGCGCCGGAGGATTTCGCCGATGAACGCACCGGAACCGGAGTTGAACCGCCCCGCCGCCGACGCGCTGGCGCCGCCGCTGCTGGTGGTGCGCGGGCTGCGCCGCCGCATCGGGGCTCGGGCCCTGTTCGATATCGACGCGCTGGCCTTTCCGCGCGCCACCGCGGTGGTGCTGACAGGCGTCAACGGTGCGGGCAAGACCACGCTGCTGCGGATGATCGCCGGCCTCGAACGGGCGCCGGGCGCCACCGTCGACTGGACCGGCGCGGACGGCAAGCCGTGCAGCGCCGCGCTGGACCCGCTGCCGCCGGCGCTGCGCCAGCGCATCGCCTACATGCATCAGCATCCGTACCTGTTCCGCACTTCGGTGCGCGAGAACATCGCCTATGGGCTGCATGCGCGCGGACTGCCGGCCGACGAAGTCGCCCGGCGTGTCGGCGCCGCCCTCGGCTGGGCCGGCATCACGCATGTCCAGGACACCGCGCCCGACCGCCTGTCCGGCGGCGAGATCCAGCGCGTCGCGCTGGCCCGCGCCAAGGTGCTGGAGCCCGACCTGCTGCTGCTCGACGAGCCGACCTCCAACCTGGATGGCCACGCGCGCGAGCAGGTGATCGCGCTGGTGCGCGAACTCGCCGCCGAGGGCCGCACCGTGGTGATGATCTGCCACGACCGCGACCTGATCAATCTGCCCGGCGTGGTGCGCTGGAAGCTGACCGACGGGCGGCTGGACACGCACCATCGCTAGCGCTGGTTCACGGCAAGCTTGGCGGCCAGCACGCCGCGCAGCGCATTGGCGACCGCCAGCGCATCGGCCCGAAGCAACATCTCGCGCGTAATAGGGCTCTCCGTCACCGGGCCGCCCAGATGGGCCTCGCCATCGCGCAACACCGCATCCCGCATCACGCCCGGCAGGATGTCCGCCGCCAGCGGCGGCGTCAGCCAGCGGCCGTCGACGCGAACGAAGACCGAGCTGCGCCCCCCTTCCAGCAGTTCGCCGCGCGTGTTGAAGAACAGGGCGTCGAAAGCGCCGGCGCGCTCGGCCTCGCGCCAACCGGCATCGAACGTTTCGCGCGCGCTGGTCTTGTGCCGGCGCAAGGAATCGGCGACCGGCAAGACGGCGGCGGCGACGATCAGGCCGACCGGCCCTGGCTGCAGCGGGTCCAGCGCGCCGCTTGTCAATTGCAACGCTCCGGCCTTGTCCAGCGTGACTCGCAGACGTGCGGGGCCTTGTCCCGAGGACGCCAGCTCCCGCGCAATCGCATCGCGCGCCTTCTCCTCGTCGAAGCGAAAACCGAAACACGCCGCCGAGGCGCCCAGCCGGGCCAGATGCGCATCGAGGCGCAGGCAACGGCCCTGCTCGACCCGCATCGTCTCGATCAGCGTGAAGCCGGGATCGTGTCCCGTCAGAAAGCGCGCCTTCCAGCCGCATTCCGCGTACTCGTCCGCGGCAACGCTGTCGTGCACGATGCCGCTGCCGACGCCCATTTCGCCGGCGCGCAAGCCATCGTCGCGGCGCGGACCGAGCACCAGCGTGCGGATCGCCACGGACAACGCCGCCCGTCCCAGCGTCTCGCCCGGCTCCGGCGCATCGACCCAGCCGATCGACCCGGTATAGAGTCCGCGCGGCGCACGCTCCAGCTCGGCGATGATCTCCATGGTCCGGCGCTTCGGCGCACCGGTGATCGAGCCGCACGGAAACAGCGCAGCGAGCAGACCGGCAAGCGTGGTCCCGGCGCGCGCGCTGGCCGTGACAGTCGAGGTCATCTGCAGCACCTGCCCGAATGGCTGCACGGCAAAGCGCTCTGGCACCCGCACCGTACCCGGCTGCGCGACCCGGCCGAGGTCGTTGCGCAGCAGATCCACGATCATCACGTTTTCGGCCCGGTTCTTGGCGTCGGCCGCCAGCGCAGCGGCGGCTTGCGCATCGCGCTCCGGCTCGCCGCTGAGCAACGCGGTGCCCTTCATCGGCCGGGTCACCAGCTGGCCGCCGCCATCGTGGCGGAAGAACAGCTCAGGCGATAGCGACAACACCCACCGATCGCCAGGCAGCCGGGCCAGCGCGCCATATGGCACAGGCTGCGCGCGGCGCAGATCCCGATAGAAGGCGATCGGATCGCCAAACGCTTCGAAGCGCAGACGCTGCGTGAAGTTGACCTGATAGGTGTGCCCGGCCTCGATCCATTCGTGGATGCGCGCGATGGCCGCGTGGAAGCTCGCTTCGTCGGTGTCCGATCGGACTTGCATCGCGCCAGCGGGCGTACTGGCGTCGGATTGGGCTTCCAGCCAGCATTGAACGGTCGCCGCATCGCACACCGTTTTCGAGGCAAACCACAGCACGCGCATGGCGCCGTCGGCGAACGGATTGTCGACATTGGGCTGTGCGAGCGTCGGCACTCGGACCAGCGGCGCACCGAATTCATACGGGGCGAACAGGCAGGCATGCCAGCCGGCTTTCCACCCCTCTCCGAGTCTTGTCTCGAGTTCTTCCAATTCACCCGCCGGCACGACGTCCGTCCGCATGTGGTCGGCGTAGAGCCGGCACATCGCCGCCGCCTCGCTGGCGTCGTCGAGCAGTACGAATGGGGCGCCTTCGTCGATCCGAGGTAAGGCGGACGACGCGGAAGAGCCTGGGCAAGGAGACAACGGGGACATCGGGCAGCAAGGGACAAGAGAGCGCCACGGGCATGGCGGCGGGGGCGGGCCTGAGGGAGAGCCGACATTATCGCCCGCGGCCAGAGCTTCGCGCCAATTCCTCGAGAATGGCATCGCTCGACACCGCCGTGCGCTTGCTCCCAGGCGGCAGTTCTCCTCGTCGTCCGGCAAAAACAAGTCTCCGCCGTTTTTTATAGCGACCTCCGCGCAATGCGCGGATCGTTGCCGCCATGCCGTCCGCAGTGATGGCGCAAAAAACGGGACCGTCACCCCGTGCATGTCGCACGGGACTGAAACCGATACGGGGGAGAGATGGGAGACAGCACCTCATTCATCCAGTGTGCGCGCCTTGAGGACCTGGCCACCATCCCAAGGTCGAAGAAGGAACGGATACTCCGGGTTCCCGAAGGCGATATCGGCTGCCTCAATGTACGCGTCGAGGGTCACGAATACCTGGTAATCAGGACTCATCAGTTCGGCATTCAGGTCTGCCGTCTCGATATCGAAGACCTGACGCCCGCGGCGCGATTGATTCAGGCCATCAAGGAGTTTTTCACTCACCGCGTTGCGGATTTTTTTCAGCTCCGCGGCGTAGGGAGCCGGTCCTACCGGATCGGCAAGACGGTGGAAAGCTGGTTGCGGTTTCCGGATGGGCAGGAGAATGCGAAAGGACCGCCAAGGATACTGACGCCAACGGTCAGTATCCAAACGCCGGGGAAAAGGACAACGGAGGCTCAGTCAGACTACGTCGCTGACCATTTGGGAAACCATGGTACGCGGCCAGCCGCCCAGATCCAGATTTCGCCGGTGTGCAAACCCTTGAGCGACAGGGACTACGCGTGGCGAAACGGTTTGCTGCATCAACTTTTTGGACCGGTGACCGCGTCGCAGGCTGCAGATGCGCCCGAAATGGACGAGGAGGCCTGCAAGAGGGAACTTGCAGCAGCATTCGATCTCGCCGGCGAGGACGCGTCACGTGCATTCGCCAGACTGTATGACATGCTGCACGGTCTCGTCGCCGAGGGCTTCGGGGGTGCTATCGAAACCGGATCAAACCCACCGATCGTCACTCTCGCAAAGCTCCTTCTACTGGGCAGCGCCATCTCTACCGAAGTCTCGGCGGAACTGGAACCGCTGAAACGCTCACCGCAAAAGGCGGCCGAACTCCTCCGCATGCTTCGCAGCCCGTGGCACCAATTGAGCAATGACAATGAGGCGGTGATTGCATGTTGGCAGGTTGCCCGGCATCTTTCGCGATGCGAGCTTGGCTTCCAGATGCTCTGCGACCTGATTCCCCCGCCCGCGGGCCTGGCCGAGCCGGTTGCGAAGCAGTGGCGTGCCGCGTTGCGGATCTATCTTCAATCGTGCGATTACCTCATTGCCCGCGCCGATGCCGTCCGCCGGGAATATGAAAGCCGTGGGGCGGCACGCGGCGACAGCAATGTCGCGAGAGAGATTGCCGCCCTGCAAGCCTGGATCGGACATCCAATTGGCGCCGCGGAATTTGCCGCGGCAATGCTCGCCGATAAAAACCACCCACCGGAAAACCGGCTTGCGTATCGCGCGTTGCTTGGCGCCGTCAAGCTGATGCAGTTTCGAGCGGTGGCCGATCCGGGGTGGCTGAAAGCTCAGCGACAAGCGCTGGAGCGAGAAGACAGCGCGCCATCCGTTACCGCGCCGCTATCCAAAGATGAAGTCGCGGCGCTCGCCTTGTGGCGTAACGGCTTCCGGGACGATCTGGACAACGGCTTGCTCGCTCAGTTCCAGCAGCTGCTCAACAAGCTGGTACTGGAATGGCTGCCGCGCAGGCACGTGGACCTGCAGACTGGCGTCGAGAGTGAACTGATGCCCGACGATTCGCCTGTTGCCTTGGCGCTGGCTGATCCCATGACGCAGGCTGTGACCCGTAGAACTGTGGTTCAACAGAGCGAGGATCACCAGACGGCAATGGGTCGTATGACACGGTTGCTGGTATTGCAATTGAAGGTGGTCGCCGGGACTCCGTTGCTTCGGCATGAGGCACTGTTGCGGGATGTGCTGGATTCCCGAGATGCACTGCGGAAGCTCGGGTTGCCGGCAGAAACCACAGCCCGATTAGACCGAGAGTTCGAAGATATTTTGACGAGACTCGACAACGTGACGCGTGCGATCGAGCTCGAAAGTGCATTTCAGTGCTACTCCGAACACGATCTTGAACTGGCTTATCACCGGCTCGACATTAAAGGCAGTACCAGAGCGTCCATAAATGGACTAAGGATGCATCTGACAGCGATACAAGCGCAGTATCAGAACGCCGGATTGGCTTTGCACCCCGATTCCCCCGCCGATGAGGTTGCGCCCAACATTACGACCACGCCACGAACTGCCTGCATTGTCCGATCCAGTCTTCTAACGCGATGGCTCGGCTCCACCGAGTTCGGCATGCGTCTTCACGCGTATACCGTTACAGACGCATTCAAGAAAGCAGTAATCAGCGACTTGATGGATCTACCGGGCAATCTTCCGCACCTACAGGAAATCGAAGCGGAAGTGAACCGCATCACACGGATCGATCTCGACGCAATTGACCAGTGGGCTGTTGAGGCCTCCATGCTCGCTCGCACGGCCTCCACTCAGCAAACGGTTCGGCTGAAGCCCGAAGCATCCACGGACGCTCCTGAGATAGGCCGCCGCTTCAAACAGTATCGGCAGATCGTCGCGATGCTGCGAGCCGGCCGCGACAAAGCTGATGCCGGGATGATCCTCCCCGAAGCGCCGCGGACAAGGGAAGACTTCCGGCAGATCGCAAGTCATCGAATCGACACCAATCTCGGTAACGGCGCCAAGGGTAGCGTTTCGAGCGCCTCCGGTGTAGGGGCCAGCGTCAGCATCGGCGCCGGCACCGCTGCGATATTGGCAGGCCCGGCCCCTACGATAAGCGTGTCATTCTCGCATGCAAGTACGACGGCCCGTACGGGAACCTTCGGCATCTTGAGCAGTTCTGTCGGTGGACAGACGATTACCGCGAGCGAGACGAGGGGAGATACCGGCCAGGTCGGGGCCGGTATCTCCGTTTCCGCAACGACCGCTTTGGATGTTGGCGTGGACGTCAGTTACGTCGATCGAGATGGTACCGAGACGGGCATCGCCATACGTGCCCCGGCGATCCGCGGTTCAAGGGATTGGGTAAAGGCGGGGCAGAACGCCGTCAATGTGGTGTTCGGCAAGAAACTGGCAAGCAAGTTCGAGAAGGATCTCGCCGCACAGCCACATCAGGCTAAACGTGACCGAGCGCTTCTGGAGCTGTGCAACCAATGCTTTCAGCCCCTACTGACTGGCGAACTCGCCCTGAACGTTTTTGAAAATAAGACTTCGACAGAAGCCGTTAACGCCGGCGTTTCGGTCGGCGTCAGTGCCAAGATCCACGAAGGCGTTCTTCATGGCTCTGTCAATGCACGCCTTGGCAAGGAGACCGATCTGCTGATCAAGCAGAGACGCATCGACCGAACAGGATCCACGCGGGTCGCGGTTCATGGCATTGGAGCCGGCTCCCGATACAACGCAGCGGTGCGGGTGCTCGCTACCCTGCTGCCCATGCAGTTCACGAGCCATCTCAAGAGCGGACTGCCATCGGGCGAGCTGTTGGGCGCGCAAGTCGCCTTCAGGGAGCGGGGCCTTCAACATTTTATTCGGCGCGAAACGAGAGACGGCATCACGCAGCCTTCGTTCGCCTGGGACATCGTTTTCCGGAATGTCGACGACCTGATCGCCCACTTGAACACACCCGAGGTACACAAGCAATGGAGCGCTTGCAACGAATCGTTGACGCCTGAAGTAGCGAAGCTGGACCACAACAGGTGCCTGCAGTACACGCTTTTGCATGCCCGGGATTCAAGGCAGACCTTCATGGTTCGGCGAAATCTGGTGGACGACAAACTCGCCGAACTCAACACGTGGATAGCGTTGGCGGAAGGACTAAACGGTGCATGCTCACCGTTTGGCGATTTGACTAGCCGCTATGGTATGCCACAGCGCTGCATGGCGCTGCTGATCACCGACGAGCACTACAAGCTTGCTGGATTCGGCGCCTACACGGGAGACTATCGGGAAGAAGAAATCGGCATCCACAGTGACGTGATGCTTACCGAGACCAGAACAGTATCTGTGTCGACGGAATTGCTTTGGTTCAACGCTCGAATCTCTTCGCGAGCACCGAAATCTCTGGAGGAGACAGACGCACCGGGATCTGAAGAGGCAAGCCCCTAATTGCTCGGGTAGCCGCGACAAAATCAGTCCGTGCGTCATATTCCCCGATTTGCGCAACCGGTTCCGTTCCCAGAGCAGCACAAGTCGGCTCCCCAATCCAATCCCAGGAGTTACACCATGCTCCACGCCTCCACTAGCCGCTCACCATTCAACACGCTAAACCCTCTGGATCACGCGCGTCGTGCATCAGCATTCATTGCGCGCGCTTGCATCGATTCATTCCCCTCAGACGAGAAGCGCTTGGACCAATTCGCTATCGCGCTCAGCGCCTCCTCCGCAAATGGTGTTGCGAACGCTTGCAACCCACAAAATCCAGTGCCTCTGGATAAGAGCGACATGCTGAAGACGCTAAAAGCGCGGAATTTGACAGTTCACGGCGCCCACGTACGACTTCTTGGGATTCCGGCCATCTTGCTCGTAGCCTCCGCGTACGCTGCCGACAAGATAACGCGCAAGGTTTTTTTGACACCCTCGACCTGTTTGTCCAACACGTTCGACGAGACTCTGACCATCCCGATGGGATCAAGGCACATCACCTCACACGGCTGGGAATCTCGGCAGCCGATGCTCGGAAGTTGCCACTGCACGATTCGCGGCACGACATCGTGCTAGTGGCGTGCCTTTTGAACGGCGTAATCGACATGGAGGATTTTGAACTGCTATACGGTCCCGGCCCGAAGGGGCGATTTCTGCAACGCCACTTCCCTGGCGCCCCAGTACTGCCTCCGGCTCCGCCCCAAGCCGATCGCTTCTACTGCCGTCCTTACAACGTGCTAATGAGGGATACAAGCTACAGCCGAGAAAAGTTGAAGCACTCAATCTCGCTGATCTGTGCTGACCTGGAGCAAGGTCCCGACTCATACATCTCGACAAATCACTACAAACTTCGCCTGCTAGCCGCGGAAATGAAGGGCGTTCCGCTCAGCTTCCTCGGCCCATTCGACAACGAGGCATCGATGAATCAAGCCTTCGCCAACACCTTCCATGTCGTGCACCCCGACTACGAACCCAATGAAACCTGGCGCCAGGATGTCAAAACCTTCCACTTCGTAGAGCCGAAGCGGATCGACTGGATACCGCCGCAGCCGAAGAAATCGGAAACGGGCACCCATCGGTCCAAGCCGAATCGCACTTGCGCCGAGCTCCTATGCAACGTCGTATGACTGCCCAGCACAGGTAGCTAGAACATAACGATTCACGTACAAAAAAAAGGTTCATCGAGGAATACCGGGGAAGGCAGCGCGGATTTTGAGGAAGAAGTACTCCTCATCGCGATAGCCGTAAGCGCGCCGCTTGATGACCTTGATGGTGTTATTGATGCCTTCGACGACGCTGGTGTTCAGCGGGTGCCGGCACCGGGCCACAATGCCGTGCCAGTAGCCGCTCAAGCGATGGGCGAACTGCTGTAACGGACCAATACCGCTTTGCTGCGCTTGCTCAAACCAGTTGTGCCATGCCCGCTGCGCCCATCCCGGGCGGCGGTAGAACCACAGCCGCTTGAGTTCGTCGCGCAGGATGTAGACCGTCATCAACGGTCGGTTCGCAGCCAACACCTCGTTCAGATGAATGGCCTGACCCTCGCTCAGATTGGCCCGATTGCGCAGCAGGAGCCAACGCGTCGACTTCAGAACGCGTCGCGCCTGCCTGTCGTGGCGTAGCCGATTGGCTTGATCGACCCGAACCCGATCAATGACCTCGCGTCCATATTTGGCCACGATATGGAACAAGTCATAGACGACTTCGGCCTGCGGGCAATGCTCGCGGATCTCGAGTTCATATGCCGTCGTCATGTCGATGGCAACCGCTTCAATCCGCTCTGCCGCGCCCGCTGGCAGTTGCTCGAAGAAGGCGCGCGCCGTCTCGCGTGAACGGCCCTTGCCAATCCACAGCACCTGCCGGCCGATCGGGTCCACGACGACCGTGGCGTAGCGGTGGCCCTTATGCAGCGCAAATTCGTCCATCGCCAGATAGCGGATGTTGGCCCAGTCCGGCTCCGTCACCGCCTCGCGCAAGCGCGCCTTGTCGATGGACTTGATCGTGTGCCACCCAAGCTCATAGAACGCGGCGACAGCGCGCACCGAGCAGTCGCGCAACAGTCGACCACAAGCCTCGGCCAGGCGCGCTGTCACGCGCTGATAGCGCCCGAGCCAATCCAGCCGCTCCAGCCGCGGGCCGCCACATTGATCACACCAGACACGCCGGCGCGGCACGTGTAGAACGACGCGATAGTCGAAAATCGGCAGGTCTCGTACCCGCCGAACGGTGGTCTCGTGTACCTGCTTGCAGCGCGCGCCGCATTCCTGGCAGTGCATGACCTTGCTGGTCGGCTTCAGATAAAGCGATAGCGTCCGACTGTCGCCTTCGGGCCAGACTACCCGCTCAAGACGGTATCCGGTCCAGC
Organism: Cupriavidus gilardii; assembly: GCF_013347325.1. Taxonomy (NCBI): domain Bacteria; kingdom Pseudomonadati; phylum Pseudomonadota; class Betaproteobacteria; order Burkholderiales; family Burkholderiaceae; genus Cupriavidus; species Cupriavidus gilardii. The sequence continues at coordinate 2,658,207 of NZ_CP054626.1, forward strand.
AACCCAGCGCCTGCAACGTCTTCCGATCCAGCATTCCCGCTCCTGACCCCTGAAATAACAGGCATCAAGCATACGAAAAACCGGAACCCTTCACGGAATTCTGCGAAGAACCAAAAAAAAGCCGCGCCCAACAAAGGGCGCGGCTGACTTTTTTGGCGCTCCCCGCCGACCGCAGGGAAGCAAGCCTCAACTAAAAAAGCTCTTCACCTTATCCAGCCAGGACTGCTCCTGTGGACTGTGCCGCGAGCCGCCTTCGTGGACCGAGCGGTCGAACTGGCGCAGCAGCTCCTTCTGGGCTTCGGTCAGCTTGACCGGCGTCTCGACGTTGACGTGCACGTAGAGGTCGCCCGGCGTGCCGGAGCGGACGCCCTTGATGCCCTTGCCGCGCAGGCGGAAGGTGCGGCCGGTCTGGGTGCCTTCGGGGACCGGGAAGCTGGCCTTGCCGTTCAGCGTCGGCACTTCGAGGTCGCCGCCCAGCGCGGCGGTGGCGTACGAGATCGGCATCTGGCAATGCAGATCGTCGCCGTCGCGCTCGAACACCGGGTGCGGCTCGATATGGACCTCGACATAGAGGTCGCCCGGAGGCCCGCCGTTGATGCCGGGTTCGCCGTTGCCGGTCGAGCGGATCCGCATGCCTTCGTCGATGCCGGCCGGGATCTTGACCTCGAGGGTCTTCTGCGTCTTGATCTTGCCCTGGCCGTGGCATTTGACGCACGGCTTGGGGATGTACTTGCCGGTGCCGTGGCACTTCGGGCAAGTCTGCTGCATCGTGAAGAAGCCCTGCGACACGCGGACCTGGCCGATGCCTTTACAAGTGGGGCAGGTCTCGACGTGCGAGCCCGGCTCGGCGCCGTTGCCGTGGCAGTGATCGCAGTCGTCCCAGTGCGGTACGCGGATCTGCGCCTCGTGGCCGTGCGCGGCCTGCTCGAGCGTGATCTCCATGCTGTAGCGCAGGTCGGCGCCGCGATAGACCTGCGGACCGCCGCGTTGCCGGCCGCCGGCTGCCTGGCCAAAGATGTCGCCGAAGATATCGCCGAAGGCCTCGGCGAAGCCGCCGTAGCCTTGGGCACCGCCGAAGCCGCCCGCCATGTTCGGGTCCACGCCCGCGTGGCCGTACTGGTCGTAGGCCGCCTTCTTTTCGGGGTCGGAGAGCATCTCGTAGGCCTCCTTGGCCTCCTTGAATTTCTCCTCCGCATCCTTGCTGTCCGGATTGCGGTCCGGGTGGTACTTCATCGCGAGCTTGCGATACGCCTTCTTGATGTCGTCGTCGCTCGCGTTCTTGCCCACCCCGAGCACTTCGTAGTAGTCACGTTTTGCCATGGTGGCTCAAACCCTGATTGGCCGATCCGCGCGCACATGCGCGCCGGTCGACGAATAGCAAAAAGCCGAGCGGGGAAATCCGACGGCGCCGGCCCGCAGGTCCGCGCTTGGTCCGATATCCGCCGCCCGGCGTCGGGACAGGCATGGCGCCGGCGCAAGGCCCGCGCCATCCCATGTCCGTCGCATTACTTCTTGTCGTTGACTTCCTTGAACTCGGCATCCACGACGTTGTCGTCCTGCGGCTGCGCTTCGTGCGCACCGCCAGCCGCGCCAGCGCCGGCAGCAGCACCGGCGGCGCCGGATTCGCCCGCCTTGGCCTGCATGTCGGCGTAGACCTTCTCGCCCAGCTTCTGGCTGACCTCGGACAGCGCCGCGACCTTGGCGTCGATCTCGGTCTTGTCGCCGCCGCGTGCGGCGTCTTCCAGTTCCTTGATCGCAGCCTCGATCTTTTCCTTCTCGCCCGACTCCAGCTTGTCGCCGTACTCGGTCAGCGCCTTGCGGGTCGAGTGCACCAGCGCGTCGGCCTGGTTGCGCGCGTCGGCCAGTTCGCGGGCCTTGCGGTCTTCCTCGGCGTTGGCCTCGGCGTCCTTGACCATGCGCTGGATCTCTTCTTCCGACAGACCCGAGTTCGCCTTGATCGTGATCCGGTTTTCCTTGCCGGTCGCCTTGTCCTTGGCGCCGACGTGCAGGATGCCGTTGGCGTCGATGTCAAACGACACCTCGATCTGCGGCATGCCGCGCGGCGCCGGAGCGATGCCTTCCAGGTTGAACTCGCCCAGCAGCTTGTTGCCGCTGGCCATCTCGCGCTCACCCTGGTAGACCTTGATCGTCACCGCCGGCTGGTTGTCGTCGGCCGTCGAGAACACCTGAGCATGCTTGGTCGGGATCGTGGTGTTCTTGCTGATCATCTTGGTCATCACGCCGCCCAGCGTCTCGATGCCCAGCGACAGCGGGGTCACGTCGAGCAGCAGCACGTCCTTGCGATCGCCGGACAGCACCGAGCCCTGGATCGCCGCGCCGACGGCAACGGCTTCATCCGGGTTCACGTCCTTGCGGGCGTCGCGGCCGAAGAACTCGCGCACCTGCTCCTGCACCTTCGGCATGCGCGTCATGCCGCCGACCAGGATCACGTCGTCGATGTCGCTGACCTTGACGCCCGCGTCCTTGATCGCGATGCGGCACGGTTCGATGGTGCGGGTGATCAGCTCCTCGACCAGCGCTTCGAACTTGGCGCGGGTGATCTTCAGGTTCAAGTGCTTCGGACCGGAAGCATCGGCCGTGATGTACGGCAGATTGATTTCGGTCTGCTGCGAGCTCGACAGTTCGATCTTGGCCTTTTCTGCGGCTTCCTTCAGGCGCTGCAGCGCGAGCACGTCCTTGGACAGGTCGACGCCCTGCTCCTTCTTGAACTCGCCGATGATGTAGTCGATCAGGCGCTGGTCGAAGTCTTCGCCACCGAGGAAGGTGTCGCCGTTGGTCGACAGCACTTCGAACTGCTTTTCGCCGTCGACGTCTGCGATCTCGATGATCGAGATGTCGAAGGTACCGCCGCCGAGGTCATACACCGCGATCTTGCGGTCGCCCTTCTCGTTCTTGTCCATGCCGAAGGCCAGCGCGGCCGCGGTCGGCTCGTTGATGATGCGCTTGACCTCCAGGCCGGCGATGCGGCCCGCGTCCTTGGTGGCCTGGCGCTGGGCGTCGTTGAAGTACGCCGGCACGGTGATGACCGCTTCGGTCACCGGCTCGCCGAGGTAGTCCTCGGCGGTCTTCTTCATCTTGCGCAGCACTTCGGCCGAGACTTGCGGCGGGGCCAGCTTCTGATCGCGCACCGATACCCAGGCGTCGCCGTTGTCGGCCTTGACGATCGAGTACGGCATCAGGCCGATGTCCTTCTGGACTTCCTTCTCTTCGAACTTGCGGCCGATCAGCCGTTTGACGGCGTACAGGGTGTTGCGGGGATTGGTCACTGCCTGGCGCTTGGCGGGGGCGCCGACCAGGATCTCGCCGTCTTCCATGTAGGCGATGACCGAGGGGGTGGTACGCGCCCCTTCCGAGTTCTCGATCACCTTGGGCGTGTTGCCCTCCATGATCGCGACGCAGCTGTTGGTGGTACCGAGGTCGATACCGATGATCTTACCCATTTATTCTCTCCTCTTGAGCCATCGCTATCCGCGCGGCCTCAACTCAACCTGAGGCCGAAGTGTGGCCGGCCGGCACCTTTTCAAGGGCGGAACCAGCAAATCCGAGTAAATTTCTTGGTTTTTAGGGCGCCGCGCTGGGGGCTTCCGGGACGCCGTCGGGGGCGAGAATCCGCCCGAATCGTCACTTATGTCAAATCAATTCTTGCGGCCGCGTTGCCATTGCACGTCGGTCTGCCCGCCGGCCCGGTTGGCGACGCGGGCCAGCACGAACAGCAGGTCCGACAACCGGTTCAGGTACTGGCGCGGCGCCTCGTTGACCGCTTCGACAGCGCCCAGCGCGACCAGCGCCCGTTCGGCGCGCCGGCAGACGGTGCGGCAGACATGGGCCAGCGCCGCCGCGCGGGTGCCGCCGGGCAGGATGAATTCGGCCAGCCGCGGCAGATCGGCGTTGTAGTGGGCCAGCCAGTCGTCGAGCTGGGCGACCTGCTCCGGCTTGACCAGGGTGTAGCCGGGAATCGACAGCTCTCCGCCCAGATCGAACAGGTCGTGCTGGATATGGAGCAGCGCGGCGCGGATGTCGTCGGGCAGCGCCTCGGTCAGCAGCACCCCGAGCTGTGCGTTCAGTTCGTCCACCTCGCCGATCGCGGCGATGCGCAGGCTGTCCTTGCCGGTACGGCTGCCGTCGCCCAATCCGGTGGTGCCCGCATCGCCGGTGCGGGTGGCGATCCGGCTCAATCGATTGCCCATGGAAGTTCTCCCTGTCGAAGCCGCATTATGGCGCGGCATGCACGCGGCGTAGAATAACGGGGTCCGCAACACCCGGCCGCCCCCACGCGGCCGCATCCAGACAAGGGCAGCGGCTCGGCGGTCGCCCAGAATGACGACCATTGATGGCCACCGCGGCCAGCCAGGGCAAGCCAGCCCGCCCAGCCTCGCCGGAGACCAGCATGAACCATCCCACGCCCCACGCCGCCCTGACCCGCCGTCCGTTGCCGCCGGAAGTGGCCGACGCCCTGCAGGCGCGCTTCGGCGAGCGCTTCACCACCTCGGCCGGCGTGCGCGATCACCACGGCCGCGACGAATCGCCGTTTCCGCCGGCCCCGCCCGATGCCGTGGTGTTCGCCCACAGCACCGAGGAAGTCGCCGAGGTCGCCCGGCTATGCAACGCCCATGGCGTGCCGCTGATTCCCTACGGCGCCGGCTCGTCGCTGGAGGGGCATCTGCTGGCCGTGGCCGGCGGCATCAGCCTGGACCTGTCGCAGATGAACCAGGTGCTGGCGGTGCAGCCGGAAGACCTGACCGTTACCGTTCAGCCGGGCGTCACCCGCAAGCAGCTGAACCAGGAGATCAAGGACACGGGCCTGTTCTTTCCGATCGACCCGGGCGCCGACGCCTCGCTGGGCGGCATGTGCGCGACGCGGGCGTCGGGCACCAACGCCGTGCGCTACGGCACCATGCGCGAGAACGTGCTGGCGCTGACCGTGGTCACCGCCGACGGCCGCGTGATCAAGACCGGCACCCATGCCCGCAAGTCCTCGGCCGGCTACGACCTGACCCGTCTGTTCGTCGGCAGCGAAGGCACGCTGGGCATCATCACCGAAATCACGGTGCGGCTGTATCCGCAGCCCGAGGCGATCTCGGCCGCGGTCTGCGCCTTTCCCGACATGGGCAGCGCGGTGCGGGCCGTGATCGACACGATCCAGCTCGGCGTGCCGGTGGCGCGGGTCGAGTTCGTCGACGCGCTGGCGATCCGCGCGATCAACCGCCACGACCGCCTGACGCTGCCGGAAAGCCCGCACCTGTTCTTCGAATTTCACGGCACCGAGGCCGGCGTGCGCGAGCAGGCCGAGACCGTGCAGCAGATCACCGCCGAGCATGGCGGCCAGGGCTTCGAATGGGCGACCCGGCCGGAGGACCGCAGCCGGCTATGGAACGCCCGCCATACCGCTTATTTTGCGATGCTGCAGCTCAAGCCCGGTTGCCGCGCGGTGACCACCGACGTCTGCGTGCCGATCTCGCGTCTGGCCGACTGCGTGGTCGAAACCGAGCGCGACCTGATCGCTTCCGGGCTGCCCTGCCCCATCGTCGGCCACGTTGGCGACGGCAATTTCCACGTGGCGATCCTGACCGATCCGAACAAGCCCGAGGAGCTGGAACAGGCCGAGGCCCTGAACGCGGCGATCGTCGCGCGCGCGCTGGCGATGGGCGGTACCTGCACCGGCGAGCACGGCGTGGGACTGCACAAGATGGATTTCCTGGTCAGCGAGCATGGCGAGGACGCGCTCGACCTGATGCGCGCGATCAAGCGCGTGCTGGACCCGAACGGCATCCTGAACCCGGGCAAGATCTTCCGCCCGAGCCGCTGAGCCGCACCCCAGCCGATACGAAACCGACCATGGCCGCGCTGTTCAACCGCATCCCGCCGCTCCATCTGCTGATCGCCTTCGAGGCGGCGTCGCGGCTGGGCAGCTTCGCCCGCGCGGCCGAGGAACTGTCGGTGACGCCCAGCGCGGTGTCGCACCGGATCAAGAACCTCGAGGAGCTGTGGGGCGAAGACCTGTTCGTGCGCGCCAACACCGCGCTGCGGCTGACCGCGGCCGGCACGCGCTATCTGCGCAATGTGCAGGACGCGCTCAAGTCGCTGAACGAATTGGCCCGCCCCGAGTACAACAAGATGCGCACGCGGCTGCGGGTCGCCACGCCGCCGACCTTCGGCCGTCAGCATCTGGTACCGCGGCTGCCCGAGTTCGGTGCGCTCTACCCGCATATCGACCTGGAATTGCAGCTGGCGATTCCCTTCCTCGATGTGAAGGCCGAGGACACCGACGTCGAGATCCGCTATGGCACGGGCCGCTATCCGGACCTGAAGACCACGCGGCTGCTGGTCGAGCCGGTGTTTCCGGCCTGCGGGCGCGAGTACTATGAACGGATCGACGGACGCTCGATCACGCGCCCCGAGCACCTGGCGAATCTGGTGCTGCTGCGCAGTCCGCTGGAGCCGTGGAAGCCGTGGTTCGAGACCGCCGGGCTCGACTGGCCCGAGCCGCAGAGCGGCCCGCAGTTCAACGACATCGGCTTCATGCTGGAGGCGGTCGCCTCGAATCAGGGCGTGGCCCTGGTGCGCCAGCGCATGGCGCGGCACTGGCTGTCGCTGGGCCAGATGGTGCGGCTGCTCGATATCGAATCGGAGTCGCCGCATGGCTACTACATCGTCGAGCGCGAACAGGCGCCGCTCAAGCCCGAGGCCCGCTACTTCGTCGACTGGCTGCTCAGCCTCGAGTGGTGAATTGGTGAGGCGCGGCGCCGGCGCGGCCTGAAACGCCGCGCAGCACCGCGATGCCGCCCCGGCATGAACGAATTTGATCGGCGCGGCGCGCCGAATTCACGTGCGGCGGCGGCTGCACGGCCATCGCCTGCGCTATAGTCTGCCGTCCCCGCCTCGCCCGCGCCGCCAGGGCCGCGAGGCCATACAGGAGTCGCCATGAACGCCCCGCAAGACGCCGCCATCCCCGCGGCCTCCTCCGCCGCGCAGGCCGCCGCGCTGTCGCCCGAGCAGACCGCCGAGCTGCTGCGCGAGCTCGCGCGCATCCTTCCCGAGCCGGCGCTGCTGACGCGCCCCGAAGACACCGTGCCGTATGAATGCGATGGCCTGGCGGCCTATCGCCAGGTGCCGCTCGCGGTGGTGCTGCCCGATAGCGAGGAACAGGTGATCGCGATCCTGCGGCTGTGCCACCGGCTGCGCGTGCCCGTGGTGCCGCGCGGCGCCGGCACCAGCCTGTCCGGCGGCGCGATGCCGATCGCCAGCGGCGTGGTGCTGTCGCTGGCCAAGTTCAAGCGCATCGTGTCGATCGATCCGCTGTCGCGCACCGCCGTGGTCCAGCCGGGCGTGCGCAATCTGGCCATTTCCGAAGCCGCCGCGCCGTACGGCCTGTACTACGCGCCCGATCCCTCGTCGCAGATCGCCTGCACCATCGGCGGCAATGTCGCCGAAAATTCCGGCGGCGTGCATTGCCTGAAATACGGCCTGACCGTTCACAACGTGCTGCGCGTGCGCGCGATCACGATGGAAGGCGAGGTCGTCGAATTTGGCAGCGCCGCGCCCGATGCGCCGGGCCTGGACCTGCTGGCGGTACTGATCGGCTCCGAAGGCATGCTGGCGGTCACCACCGAGGTCACCGTCAAGCTGGTGCCGCGCCCGCAGCTGGCGCAGGTCATCATGGCCAGCTTCGACGACGTCGAGAAAGGCGGCAATGCGGTCGCCGACGTGATCGCGGCCGGCATCATCCCGGCCGGGCTCGAGATGATGGACAAGCCGGCGACCGCCGCGGTCGAGGAATTCGTCCATGCGGGCTACGACCTCGACGCGGCCGCGATCCTGCTGTGCGAGTCCGATGGCACGCCCGAGGAAGTGGCCGAGGAAATCGAGCGGATGAGCGAGGTGCTGCGCGCCTCCGGCGCGACCCGCATCGCGGTGTCGCAAAGCGAGCCAGAGCGGCTGCGCTTCTGGAGCGGCCGCAAGAACGCCTTCCCCGCCGCCGGCCGGATCTCGCCCGACTACTACTGCATGGACGGCACCATCCCGCGCAAGCACATCGGCACGCTGCTCAAGCGCATCGAGCAGATGGAGCACAAGTACGGCCTGCGCTGCATCAACGTGTTCCATGCCGGCGACGGCAACATGCATCCGCTGATCCTGTTCGATGGCGCGGACCATGACGAGTGGCAGCGCGCCGAGCTGTTCGGCGCCGACATCCTGGAGACCTGCGTCGAGCTCGGCGGCACCGTCACCGGCGAACACGGCGTCGGCGTCGAGAAGCTCAATTCGATGTGCGTGCAGTTCGCGCCCGAGGAGCGCGAGGCCTTCCTGCGCGTCAAGGCGGCCTTCGACCCGGCGCGGCTGCTCAATCCGGACAAGGCCATCCCGACGCTGGCGCGCTGCGCCGAATACGGCAAGATGCATGTGCGCCGCGGCCTGCTGCCGCATCCGGACCTGCCGCGCTTCTGAGCGCGGCCCGCACGCCGATGGCCAATTACCGCCAAGCCCCTCGCAACGACGGCCCGCGCCAGGCGCCGCGCGACGATCCGCGCCGCCGCCAGGAAGCCTTCGTGCGCCAGTATCTGGGCAAGCCGGAGACCGGCTGGCGCCAGCGCTGGTACACGATCATCTTCGAGGCCGATACGCGCGAGGGCCGGCAGTTCGATGTCGCGCTGCTGCTGGCGATCGTCGCCAGCGTGCTGGTGGTGATGTTCGACAGCGTGCCGGCGATCCACGCGCGGCTCGGCGTGGGCTTCACCGTGCTCGAGTGGATGTTCACGCTGCTGTTTACCGCCGAGTACGTGATGCGCATCCTGGTGGTGCGGCGGCCGCTGCGCTACGTGTTCAGCTTCTTCGGCATCATCGACTTCATCTCGATCATGCCGACCTGGCTGGCCTTCTTCATGCCGGAGCTCGCCTTCCTGATCGACGTGCGCCTGCTGCGGCTGCTGCGCGTGTTCCGGATCCTGAAGCTGACCGTCTACTTCGAGGAGGCGCAGATCCTCTATCGCGCGCTGGCCAACAGCCGGCGCAAGATCGCTGTCTTTCTCGGCACGGTGTTCATCATCACCGTGATCCTCGGCACCGTGATGTACGTGGTCGAAGGACCCGAGAATGGCTTCGTCAGCATTCCGCGCAGCATGTACTGGGCCGTCGTGACGCTGACCACCACGGGCTACGGCGACATGGTGCCCAAGACCGCGTTCGGGCAATTCATCACCTCGCTGACGATCCTGCTGGGCTACGGCATCATCGCCTTCCCGACCGGCATCGTCGGCGCGGAACTGGCCGCCAGCATCATCCGGCGCCCGCTGACCACGCGCACCTGCGTGCATTGCCTGACGGAAGGGCACGACCCCGACGCCTCCTATTGCAAGCACTGCGGCAAGAAGCTGCCGCCGTATCAGGCCGAGGTCGGCGACAACGCCTGACGCTGCGCGACGACGAACGACCGAGCCACAGAACCAGAGCGCCCGCCGGCGCGGCCGCGTGCCGCGCGCAGGACGCCCCGAACCACAGAAAACCAGAACCCCAGCCATCCCTGCCAACGCCATGCAAGACAAGCTCGACGCCTTTCGCGATGCCATCCGGCACGCCGCCGCCAGCCGTACGCCGCTGCGCTTCACCGGCGGCGGCAGCAAGGACTTCTACGGCCAGCCGCCCCAGGGCGAGGTGCTGGACACGCGCGGCCATGCCGGCATCGTCGACTACGACCCCGCCGAGCTGGTGATCACCGCGCGCTGCGGCACGCCGCTGGCCGAGATCGAGGCGACGCTGGCCGAACGGCGCCAGATGCTGGCCTTCGAGCCGCCCCACTTCGCCGGCGCCGATGGCGTCAGCCGGGCGACGCTGGGCGGCGCGGTCGCGGCCGGCCTGTCCGGTCCGCGCCGGCAGTCCGTTGGCGCGCTGCGCGACTTCGTGCTCGGCGTGCAGATGATGGACGGCCGCGGCGATACGCTGCAGTTCGGCGGCCAGGTGATGAAGAACGTCGCGGGCTACGATGTCTCGCGGTTGATCGCCGGTTCGCTCGGCACGCTCGGCCTGATTCTCGAGGTTTCGCTGAAGGTGCTGCCGGTGCCGTTCGACGACGCCACGCTGTGCTTCGAGCTGGGCGAGGCCGAGGCGCTCGAGCGCCTGAACCAGTGGGGCGGCCAGCCGCTGCCGATCGCGGCCTCGGTCTGGCACGACGGCGTGCTGCACGTGCGGCTGTCCGGTGCGGCGGCGGCATTGCGGGCCGCGCGCGAGCGTCTCGGCGGCGAGGCGATGGAGCAAGGCGAGGCGCAGGCGCTGTGGCAGGCGCTGCGCGAGCAGACCCATCCGTTCTTCGCGCCGTCCCATGCCGGCGCGCCGCTGTGGCGCCTGGCGGTGCCGACCACGGCCGCGCCGCTGGCGCTGCCTCCGGCGGCGGGCGGCACGCAGCTGATCGAATGGGGCGGGGGCCAGCGCTGGTGGATTCCGGCGCAGCCGGTACCGGCAGCGCAGGTGCGCGCCATCGCGCAGGCCGCGGGCGGGCACGCCACGCTGTTCCGCCACGGCGACAAGTCGGAAGGCGTGTTCACGCCGCAGTCCGCGCCGCTGATGGCGATCCACGCGCGGCTGAAGGCGGCCTTCGATCCGGCCGGCATCTTCAATCCGGGGCGGTTGTACCCGGAGCTCTGAAGCGGCGCTCGCTTCGTTCATTCGCTCATTCGCCCATTCGTCCATTCGCCCATTCGCTAGACAAGCGTCCCGGCAAGTCCCCGCGACAAACCCGAACAGCAAGCCAACCGACAAGCCGGCGCGACAAACCCTCTGGTCCCTATCATGCAAACGACCCTGGCCGATTTCCTCCGCGACACGCCCGATGGCGAAGAAGCCAAGTCCATCGTCGGCAAGTGCGTGCACTGCGGCTTCTGTACCGCGACCTGCCCAACCTACCAGCTGCTCGGCGACGAGCTCGATGGCCCGCGCGGGCGCATCTATCTGATGAAGCAGGTGCTCGAGGGCAATCCGGTCACCGAAAGCACGCGGCTGCATCTGGACCGCTGCCTGACCTGCCGCAACTGCGAGTCGACCTGCCCGTCCGGCGTGACCTACGGCCGGCTGGTCGACATCGGCCGCCAGGTCGTCGACGAGCGGCTGGCCGAGCAGGGCCTGCATCGGCCGGCGCGCCAGCGCATCGCGCGCTGGGTGCTGCGCGAAGGGCTGACGCGCCCTCGCCTATTTGGGGCGGCGATGCGCATGGGGCAGCTGGTGCGTCCGCTGCTGCCCGAGGTGCTGCGCAACAAGGTGCCGGTCGCCGCGCCGGCCGGCGCATGGCCGCAACGCGAGCACGCCCGCAAGATGCTGCTGCTGGCCGGCTGCGTGCAGCCGTCGATGTCGCCCGGCATCAATGCCGCCACCGCGCGCGTGTTCGATCGTCTCGGCGTGCAGATGGTGGTCGCGCCCGAGGCCGGTTGTTGCGGGGCAATCCGCTATCACAATGGCGACCATCCGGGCGGCCTCGACAATATGCGGCGCAATATCGATGCATGGTGGCCGCATGTCGAGGCCGGCGCCGAGGCCATCGTGATGAACGCGTCGGGCTGCGGCGTGATGGTCAAGGAGTACGGCCATCTGCTGCGCCACGACCCGGAGTACGCCGAACGCGCGGCGCGCATCTCGGCGCTGACGCGCGACGTGTCCGAGCTGCTGCCCGCGTTCGCCGAGCCGCTGAAACGGCTGGCCGAGGCCGCGCCGCCGCCCGAGCAACGGGTCGCGTGGCACCCGCCCTGCACGCTGCAGCACGGCCAGCAGATCCGCGGCAAGGTGGAGGCGCTCTTGACCGCACTCGGCGTGGAGGTCAAACTCTGCGCTGACAGCCACCTGTGCTGCGGATCGGCGGGCACCTACTCGGTGCTGCAGCCGGACCTGGCCTATCGCCTGCGCGACGACAAGCTCGCCAAACTGCAGGCCACGCAGCCGGACACCATCGTGTCCGCCAATATCGGCTGCATCACCCATCTGCAAAGCGGCACGCAGACGCCGGTGCTGCACTGGATCGAACTGGTGGATCGCATGCTCGGTTGACGATGCGCGGGGGCTGCCGCCGGTGGAATCGCGGTGATTCCGCCTGGCCGACCAACCTGCCCCTCGCATGCTTCAGACGCTTGCCATCCTGCTGGTATTCCAATCCGTGGGCGAGGTGTTCAGCTACGCGCTGCGCCTGCCCGTTCCCGGTCCCGTGATCGGCATGATCCTGCTGTTCTGCTGGCTCGCGATCGACGATCGCCTGCTGGCCGTGATCCAGGGCACCACCGCCGAACTGCTCAAGCACCTGTCGCTGCTGTTCGTGCCGGCCGGCGTCGGCATCATGGTGCACGGCAGCCGCATCGGCGGCGAATGGATGCCGATCATCGTCGCGCTGGTGCTGTCGACCTGGCTGGCGATCGCCACCACGGCGCTCGTCACGCGCGCGCTGATGCGCAAGCCTCCGGCTTCGCCGTCCGCCCCTTCCAGCCCTTCCGCGGACGATGCCGCGAACGGCACGGGGCAGACGCGATGACGCCGCGCCTGAACGAGATCTGGGTCTATCTGGCCGCCAGCCCGCTGCTCGGGCTGACCGCGACGCTGCTGGCCTATGTGTTCGCCTTCCGCATCTACGAGCGCGCGCGTTTCTCGCCGCTGGCCAATCCGGTGATGATCTCGGTCGCGCTGCTGGTCGCGGTGCTGACCGTGACCGGTACGCCGTACCAGACCTACTTCGACGGCGCCCAGTTCGTCCACTTCCTGCTCGGCCCGGCCACCGTGGCGCTGGCGGTGCCGCTGTACCAGCAATTGCCGAAGCTGCGCGCGCACGTGCTGCCGCTGCTCTGCGGGCTGCTGGCAGGCTCGCTGGTCGCGGTGGTGTCGGCGGTCGGCATCGCCTGGCTGCTGGGCGCCTCGCCCGAGGTGGTGCGCTCGCTGGCGCCCAAGTCGGTGACCATTCCGATCGCGATGGGCGTCGCGGAAAAGATCGGCGGCCTGCCGTCGCTGACCGCCGTGCTGGTGATGGGCACCGGCATCATCGGCGCGATCAGCGCGACCAAGATCCTGAACCTGCTCGGCATGCGCGACTACAGCGTGCGCGGCTTCGCCACCGGCCTGGCGGCGCATGGCATCGGCACCGCGCGCGCCTTCCAGGTCAACCAGGAGGCCGGCGCCTTCGCCGCGCTCGGCATGGGCCTGAACGGCGTGCTGACCGCGGTGCTGGTGCCCTTGCTGGCGACGTGGATGCCGCGCTGATTTGCGCCGATCGGCGCTGAACCCGCCGCAGCGCGCTTCGGCGCCGGCAACGCAGGACCGAACGACAACCGACCGGGAGAACGCGATGGTACTGAAGCTGGCTCTGGCGCTCGTCTCGCTGTTCGTGCTGTGGGGTGCGCTGGCGCCCGATCAGCTCGGCGCGACGATGCAATGGCTGCTGACGGGCGTGATTGCCCGCTTCGGCTGGTTCTATCTGCTGACGATGTTCGGCTTCCTGGTGTTCGCGCTGTACCTGGCGTTCGGCCGCTTCGGCAGCATCCGGCTTGGCGGCGAAGACGCGGAACCGCAGTTCCACCGGCTGAGCTGGTTCTCGATGCTGTTCGCCGCCGGCATGGGCATCGGCCTGGTCTTCTGGGGCGTGGCCGAACCGGTGTCGCACCTGATCAAGCCGCCGCAGGGGCTCGAACCGCTGACGCCGCAGGCTGCCGGCACCGGGCTGCGCTACGCACTGTTCCACTGGGGCCTGCATCCGTGGGCCGCCTATTCGGTCGTCGCGCTGGCGCTGGCCTTCTTCCAGTTCAACCGCGACCGGCCGATGCTGATCAGCACCACCTTCGAGCCGCTGATCGGCGCGCGCGCCAACGGGCCGCTCGGCAAATGGATCGACGTGCTGGCGCTGATCGCCACGGCCTTCGGCGTCGCCACCTCACTGGGGCTGGGCGCGCTGCAGATCAATGCCGGCCTGTACCGGGTGTTCGGCGTGCCCAACGATATCGCGGTCGAGCTGATCATCATCGCGGTGGCCGGGGCGCTGTACATCCTGTCGTCGCTGAGCGGGCTGACGCGCGGCATCCAGTGGCTCAGCAATCTGAACATGGTGCTGGCCGTGCTGCTGCTGTTGACGGTGTTCGTGCTGGGGCCGACCTCGTTCATCCTGGATGCGCTGACCACCACGATCGGCGCCTATCTGGACAACCTGATCGGCATGAGCATGCGGATGACGCCGTTCAGCCAGGGCACCTGGGTCGCCGACTGGACACTGTTCTACTGGGCCTGGTGGATCGCCTGGGCGCCGTTCGTCGGCACCTTCATCGCGCGCATCTCGAAGGGCCGCACGATCCGCGAGTTCATCGTCGGCGTGCTGCTGGCGCCGACGCTGATCAGCTTCCTGTGGTTCGGTGTGTTCGGCGGCGCGGGCCTGTATGCGTCGATGTTCCAGAACGTGCCGGTGGTGCAGGCGGTCCAGCAAGATCCGTCGCTGGCGCTGTTCGCGCTGCTGGACGCCTACCCGGCGGCGACGCTGACATCGATCCTGGCGATCGTGCTGGTCACCGTATTCTTCGTGACCTCGGCGGACTCGGCGACCTTCGTGCTCGGCATGATGTCCGACCACGGCAATCCGCGTCCGCCGGCGCGGCTCAAGCTGATCTGGGGCGTGCTGATCGCGCTGATCGCCGGCGTGCTGCTGGTGTCCGGCGGCCTCAAGGGATTGCAGTCGATGTCGATCCTGGCGGCGCTGCCCTTCGCGGTGGTGATGGCCGCGATGTGCGTCAGCCTGTTCCGTGCGCTCGACGAGGAATCGACCCGGCTGGAACGCCGGCACCGCGCGCGCGACCGGCTGCTCGAGCGTCTGCTGCGCGACCGCGAAACCCAGCCGCCGGCGGGGCCGCCGCAGGACTGAGCGGCCGCTGGCGACGGCCGGCGCCGGCTCGGTGCGCCGGCTCGGTGCGCCGGCTCAGTGCGCCGGCTCAGTGCGCCGGCTCAGTGCGCCGGCTCGGCCAGCAGCGTCTCGATGTCGGCCTCGATGTCCTCCGGCCTGGTGGTCGGCGCGTAGCGCTTGTACACCGTGCCGTCGCGGCGCAGCAGGAACTTGGTGAAGTTCCACTTGATCGCCTCGATGCCGAGCAGGCCCGGCTTCTGCCCGGTCAGCCAGCGATACAGCGGATGCGCGTTGGCGCCGTTGACATCGATCTTGGCGAACATCGGAAAGCTGACCTGGAAGCGCGATTCGCAGAACTGGCCGATCTGCTGCGCATCGCCGGGCTCCTGCTTGCCGAACTGGTTGCAGGGAAAGCCCAGCACCGCGAAGCCGCGGCCCGCATGGCGCTCGTGCAGCCGCTGCAGCCCGGCGTACTGCGGCGTGAAACCGCATTCGCTGGCGGTATTGACGATCAGCAGCACCTTGCCCTCGAACTGCGATAGCGATACCGGTTGGCCGGCCAGCGATTCGGCGGTGAACTGGTAGACATTGTCCATGGCGTGTTCCTGTCGGCGATTGGGTCGGGAGCAAACACTATAATGGCCTACCCCTAGTTGCCAACCGTTTCTTTTGATGTTTGCCGAATCATGTCGGTCATAGCCGCGAATCTGCAAGCCGTGCGCCGGCGCCTTGCCGCCGCCGAACTCGAGGCGGGCCGATCGGCCGGCGACGTATCGCTGCTGGCGGTGTCCAAGACCTTTCCGCCCGGGGCCGTGCGCCAGGCTTTCGAGGCGGGCCAGCGCGCCTTCGGCGAAAACTACGTGCAGGAAGGACTCGACAAGATCGCCGCGCTGGCATCGTTGCGCGAGCAGCTGTCCTGGCACTTCATCGGCCCGCTGCAAAGCAACAAGACACGTGCGGTGGCCGAGCACTTCGACTGGGTCCATTCGGTCGACCGGCCGCGCATCGCCGAGCGGCTGTCGGCGCAGCGCCCGGCCTCGATGGGGCCGCTGCAGGTCTGCATCCAGGTCAATATCAGCGGCGAGGCCAGCAAGAGCGGTGTGGCGCCAGCCGACGTGCTGCCCCTTGCCCGCGCGATCGCGCCGCTGCCCAATCTGCATCTGCGCGGGCTGATGGCGATTCCCGAGCCCGAGGAAGACATCGCGGCCCAGCGCCGCCCGTTCGCCGCGCTGCGCGCGCTGCTGGCCACGCTGCGCGAGGACGGGCTGGCGGTCGACACGCTGTCGATGGGCATGTCCGGTGACCTCGAAGCGGCGGTGGCCGAAGGCGCGACCATCGTGCGCGTCGGCACCGCGATCTTCGGCTCCCGTCCGCGGCCGGCCTGAACCCGGCCTGAATCGGGCCGGAACCCGGCCGTCCACCTTCCGATTCCCACGTTCCAGACTCACAGCGAGACCCACCCATGCTCACCACCCTGACCTTCGGCTTCGTCGGCGGCGGCAACCTTGCCACCGCGCTGATCGGCGGCCTGATCGCCCGCGGCGTGCCGCCGACGTCCATCCGCGTCGCCGACCCGTACGCGCCGGCACGCGAGCGGCTCGCGCGCGAACAGCGCGTGCATACCGTCGAGACGCCCGATGTCGAACTGGCCGGCAGCGACGTGATCGTGATGGCGACCAAGCCGCAGCAGTTCCGCGAGGCGGCCGAGCAGCTGCTGCCGCATCTGCGCGCCGCCGGCAGCCGCAGCCTGGTCATCAGCGTGGCCGCCGGCATCCGCCTGCAGGACATCCAGCGCTGGCTCGGGGGCCATGCGCGCGTGGTGCGCGCGATGCCGAATACGCCGGCGCTGGCCGGCAAGGGCATGACGGGCTTGAGCGCGCCAGCGAGCCTGTCGGCCGAGGACCGCGCGATCGCCACCGCGCTGGCCGAGGCGGTCGGCCAGTGCGTCTGGCTCGACAACGATGCGCAGATGGATGCGGTCACCGCGGTCTCCGGCAGCGGCCCGGCCTATGTGTTCTACGTGATCGAGGCGATGGAGCGCGCGGCCACCGAACTGGGGCTGACCGCGGCGCAGGGCCGCCAGCTGGCGATCGAGACCTTCCGCGGCGCGGCCGCGCTGGCTGCGCAGTCGAGCGAGCCGGTGGCCACGCTGCGCGAGCGCGTGACGTCCAAGGGCGGCACGACCTACGCGGCGCTGACGGTGCTGGAACAGTCGGGTGTCGGCGACGCCTTCGTCAAGGCGGTCCATGCCGCCGCGGCGCGCGGCGCGCAGATGGGCGAGGAATTCGGCAAGGAAGGTTGAGTCCGGAGCCAGCGCCAGGATCGCTGTGGTCCCCGCGCAGGCGGGGACCCAGCGGCTTTCAGCCGCCCCCTTGGAGTCGCTGGGTTCCCGCCTGCGCGGGAACGACAGGCTCTACCGCAGCGCGTACGCCAACGCGGTGCCGGCAAACACCCAGGCGCCCAGCCAGTTGTTGTGCCGGAATGCCGCGAAGCACTGCATGCGGTCGCGCCCGCGGATCAGCGTGTAGTGATACAGCGCGGTTGCCGCGGCGGCCGCCAGGCCGAGCCAGTACGGCCAGCCCAGCCCGAGCATGCTGCCGGCCAGCGCCATCAGCGCGAGGAAGCCGGCATAGCAGATCATGATCGCCGCGACGTCGAAGCGGCCGAAGGTAATCGCCGAGGTCTTCATGCCGATCAGCAGATCGTCGTCGCGATCGACCATCGCGTAGGCGGTGTCGTAGGCGACCGACCAGAACACATTGGCCAGCAGCATCAGCCAGGCCACCGGCGGCACCTGCTCCTGCACCGCGGCGAACGCCATCGGGATGCCGAAGCCGAACGCGATGCCCAGATAGGCCTGCGGGATCGCGAAGAAGCGCTTGAAGAACGGATAGGTCGCCGCGACGATCACCGCGACCACCGACAGCCACTTGGTCAGCGCGTTGAGCGGCAGGATCAGCAGAAAGGCCAGCACGGCCAGCGTGCCCGCCACCGCCAGCGCCTCCCAGGGCTGGATGCGCCCGGCGGTCAGCGGCCGCTCGCGGGTGCGCTTCACGTGCTTGTCGAAGTCGCGGTCCGCCCAGTCGTTCATCGCGCAGCCGGCCGATCGCATCAGGAAGGTACCGGCCACGAAGATCCAGAAGATCGGCCACGGCGGCGGGCCGCCGGCCGCCATCCACAGCGCCCACAAGGTCGGCCACAGCAGCAGCAGCGTGCCGATCGGCTTGTCGATGCGCACCAGGCGCGCGTATAGGGCGAAACGTTCGAACATCGGGGTCGGGCGGTGGGAGGGGGACAGCGGCACGGGCGGACGGGCAGGAAGCGGGATCGGGAACGAGGCCCAGCGGTTGCCATCAGGTTCGGTTGCCCCTGGCGAGGCCCCTGTTGCAACCTGGAACGATGCGCCGCCGGCATCGGCGGCGCATCGTCACGACACCGGCCCGGTCAGGCCAGCATCGAGCGCAGCATCCACGCGGTCTTTTCGTGGGTCTGCATGCGCTGGGTCAGCAGGTCGGCCGACGGCTCGTCGGCGGCGGCCTCGACCAGCGGGAAGATCGAGCGCGCGGTGCGCACCACGGCCTCCTGGCCCTCGACCAGCTTGCGGATCATCTCGGTGGCCTCGGGCACGCCCTCTTCCTCCTGGATCGACGACAGCCGCGCGTATTCCTTGTAGGTGCCCGGTGCCGGATAGCCCAGCGCGCGGATCCGTTCGGCGATCGAGTCGACCGCCAGCGCCAGTTCGTTGTACTGCGTCTCGAACATCAGATGCAGCGTGTTGAACATCGGGCCGGTGACGTTCCAGTGGAAGTTGTGCGTCTTCAGATAAAGCGTGTAGGTGTCCGCCAGCAGCTTGGACAGGCCCTCGGCGATCTTCTTGCGGTCCTTGTCCGAAATCCCGATGTTCACGCTCATCTCGTTCTTCTTCGCCATGATCGATACGCTCCGTTCTGATGTGGCCACGACTAACTGCGGAAAAATGCGACGGGCCGCGTGCGGGATCTCCGCCTGCGGCCCGGCATCGCATTATGGCATCCCGCGGCGAATGCGGACAAACCCGCACGCGCCGGCTGGACGCCCCGCGACGATCGTCAACGTACGTTCAGCGCCTGCTCCACCCCCTGCGCATAGGCCGGGTCGATCTTGCGGAAGTGCGCCAGCTGGACCTGGACGATGTCGGCCGGCACGCCCTGCATCGCCGCCGCGATATTGCCGAACAGCCGTTGGCGCTGGCCTTCGTCGAACAGCTGGAACAGCGCGCGCGGCTGGCTGTAGTAATCGTCGTCGTCCGCCCGGTGGTCGAAGCGGTCCGCCACCGCGCCGACCGCCAGCGGCGGCTCGACCGCGCGCTCGCCGGCCGCGAAGGCGCCCTGCCGGTTCGGCTCGTAGTTCAGCTTGCTGCCCTGGTTGCCGTCGACGCGCATCGCCCCGTCCCGGTGGAAGCTGTTGTGGAACGGGCATTTCGGCGCGTTGACCGGAATCTGGTGGTGATTGACGCCGAGCCGGTAGCGCTGCGTGTCGCCGTACGAGAACAGCCGCCCCTGCAGCATCCGGTCCGGCGAGAAGCCGATGCCCGGCACGATGTTGGACGGGTTCATCGCAACCTGCTCGACCTCGGCGAAGTAGTTGTCCGGATTGCGGTTCAGCTCCAGCACGCCGACGTCGATCAGCGGGTAGTCGGCATGCGGCCAGACCTTGGTCAGGTCGAACGGATTGATCCGATAGGTCGCCGCGTCGGCCTCCGGCATGATCTGTACCTGCAGCTTCCAGCGCGGGAAATTGCCCTGCTCGATGTTCTCGTAGTCGCGCTGCGCGCTCTCGCGGTCGCCGGCCACGACCTTCGCCGCTTCCTCGTTGGTCCAGTTGGCGATGCCCTGCTGCGACTTGAAGTGGAACTTGACCCAGAAGCGCTCGCCGGCGGCGTTGATGAACGAGTAGGTGTGCGAGCCGAAGCCGTGCATCTGCCGGTAGTTCTGCGGCAGGCCGCGATCGCTCATCAGGATCGTGACCTGGTGCAGCGATTCGGGATGGCGCGACCAGAAGTCCCAGACCGCGATCGGGTCGCGCAGATTGGTGCGCGGATTGCGCTTCTGCGTGTGGATGAAATCGGGGAACTTCAGCGGATCGCGGACGAAGAACACCGGCGTGTTGTTGCCCACCACGTCCCAGTTGCCCTCGTCGGTATAGAACTTGACCGAGAAGCCGCGCACGTCGCGCTCGGCATCGGCGGCGCCGCGCTCGCCGGCCACGGTCGAGAAGCGCAGGAACAGCGGGGTCTGCTTGCCGACTTCGGCGAAGATCGAGGCCTTGGTGTACTGCGTGATGTCGTGCGTCACCGTGAAGGTGCCGTGGGCGCCCGAGCCCTTGGCGTGCACGCGGCGCTCGGGAATGACCTCGCGGTCGAAATGCGCGAGCTTCTCCAGGAACCAGACGTCCTGCAGCAGCATCGGACCGCGCACGCCGGCGGTCAGCGAATTCTGGTTGTCGGCGACCGGCGCGCCGGCGGCGGTGGTGAGGATGTCCTTGTCCTTGCTCATCGTGACCTCTGCTGGTGGGGATACGGGGAATACGGGGAATACGGAGATACGGGGGTGCGCGGAACGGCTGCGCAAAACGGCTGCCCCAACGAGCGCGAGACTACGCGCCGTTTGCGATGCCGCCGTGACGCCGCGTTCGCCGGCCGTCAATAGACGGTGGCGAAACAGGCCAGGCAGTCGGTCAGCTGACGGCGCA
Organism: Cupriavidus gilardii; assembly: GCF_013347325.1. Classification (NCBI taxonomy): domain Bacteria; kingdom Pseudomonadati; phylum Pseudomonadota; class Betaproteobacteria; order Burkholderiales; family Burkholderiaceae; genus Cupriavidus; species Cupriavidus gilardii. The sequence goes on from NZ_CP054626.1 coordinate 2,678,797, forward strand.
GGTCGCGCCAGACGGGTCCCGGGGCGAGCAACGACAAGGGACGATTGCGGGTCATGCTGACTCCTTCTGCGAGCGGTATCGTGCGTCGATGGAAGGAGTTTAACAATCACCTATTGGTATGGGAATTTAATTATTTAAAACTATGATATAGCGGAAAGCTAACAGCGCCTTTGCAAGGCACTGCGGTCCCCCCTGCGCGGGGACGAACGGTGGATGCAGCGGGATGGAAAAGGGTCAGGCCGCCTTGGCCAGCGCGTCCGGCGTCAGCTTGCGCACGCCCGGCAGATCGCAGGCAGCGACCGCGGCGCACAGCGCTTCCATCGCCGGCAGCCGGGTGAAGCTCTTGCGCCAGGCCAGCACGACGCGGCGATCGGGCACCGGCTCGGCGAACGGCACGTAGGACAGCAGATCGTTGCCGGCCTGCATGTCCGGCACCGAGGTACGCGGCAGCACGGTAATGCCGACGCCGCTGGCCACCATATGACGGATGGTCTCGAGCGACGAGCCCTCGAAGGTCTTCTGGATGCCGTCGGCCGCCTGGGAGAAGCGCGACAGTTCCGGGCAGACGCCCAGCACATGGTCGCGGAAGCAGTGGCCGCTGCCCAGCAGCAGCATGGTCTGCTGCTTCAGCTCGTCCGGCGCGACATGCTCGGCCTTCTCCAGCTGATGGCCGCGCGGCACCGCGACGACGAAGGGCTCGTCGTACAGCGGCCGCACCGTCAGCCCCGAGTCGGGGAACGGCTCGGCCATGATCGCGCAGTCGATCTCGCCCTGCTTGAGCAGTTCGATCAGCTTGACCGTGTAGTTCTCCTGCAGCATCAGCGGCATCTGCGGCACGGTCTGGATCATCTGCTTGACCAGCGCCGGCAGCAGGTACGGCCCGATCGTGTAGATCACGCCGACCCGCAGCGGCCCCGCCAGCGGGTCCTTGCCCTGCTTGGCGATCTCGCGGATCGCCATGGTCTGCTCCAGCACCCGCTGCGCCTGCGCGACGATCTGCTCGCCCACCGCGGTCACCGACACCTCGGAGGTGCCGCGCTCGAAGATCTGCACGTTCAGCTCGTCTTCCAGCTTCTTGATCGCCACCGACAGCGTCGGCTGCGACACGAAGCAGGCCTCGGCGGCACGGCCGAAATGGCGCTCTCGCGCGACGGCAACGATGTACTTCAGTTCGGTCAGCGTCATGTCGTATCGGCTTGGGACGGTTGCGGTGGAGCGGGCGATTCCGGTGATGTTGCCGGAGCTTGCCGGGCGTATCCCGGGCGGCCGGTGCGGCCGGCGGGACGGTCGAATCGCCGCGAAGGCACGTGACAGAAGTGCTTCGCAAATTATCGCTTTTCGGAAGCGATAGATTTTACCTTCGAATCGAGGTTCTGTCAGAGCCCCGCGGCAAAGCGGCGCCGGCTGCTCTTGCCTGCGACGGCCCGGCGCGCACCGCGGCAGCCGTTTCAGGCCTTCAGGTAGTGCTCGCGCCCGCCCAGCCAGCGCGACAGATGCGCTTGCGCCGCCTCCGGATAGCGGCTCAGCAGCAGCTCGGCCGCCTGCTGCGCCGGCTCGACCAGCCAGGCGTCGGTCTCGAGGTCGGCAAAGCGCAGCATCGCCTCGCCGGACTGGCGCGCCCCAAGGAATTCGCCCGGCCCGCGAATCTGCAGGTCGCGCCGCGCGATCTCGAAGCCGTCGGTCGTCTCGCGCATCGTCGCCAGCCGCTGCTTGGCGGTCGGCGACAGCGGGGCCTGGTACATCAGCAGGCAGACCGACTCGGCGCTGCCCCGGCCGACGCGGCCGCGCAGCTGGTGCAGCTGCGCGAGTCCGAAGCGCTCGGCATGCTCGATCACCATCAGCGAGGCATTGGGCACGTCGACGCCGACCTCGATCACCGTGGTGGCCACCAGCACCTGCAGACGGTTGGCCGAGAACGCATCCATCACCGCGGCCTTCTCGGCCGGCGGCAGCCGCCCATGAACCAGGCCGACCTTCAGGTCCGGCAAGGCGGCGGCCAGCGTCTCGAACGTTTCCTGCGCGGTCTGCAGCTGCAGCGCCTCGCTCTCCTCGATCAGCGGGCAGACCCAGTAGACCTGCCGGCCCTGCGCGGCGGCGTGGTGCACGCGCTCGACCACCTCGTCGCGGCGGGCGTCATTGACCAGCCGCGTGACCACCGGGCTGCGGCCGGGCGGCAGTTCGTCGATCACCGAAACGTCAAGGTCGGCGTAATAGGTCATCGCCAGCGTGCGCGGGATCGGCGTGGCCGACATCATCAGCTGGTGCGGCACCGTGGCGGGCTCGTCGGCCTGTTGCGGGCGCGCGGCGCCGTGCTGCTCCGGCCCTTCGGCGGCGTCGGCCTTGCCGCGCAGCGCCAGCCGCTGCGCCACGCCGAAACGATGCTGCTCGTCGACGACCGACAGGCCCAGCCTGGCGAAGCGCACCGCGTCCTGGATCAGCGCGTGCGTGCCGATCGCCAGCTGCGCCTGGCCCGATTCGACCCGTGCCACGGCTTCGCGCTTTTCGGTGCGCTTCAGGCTGCCGGCCAGCCACACCACTTCGACGCCCAGCGGCGCCAGCCAGCCCGACAGCTTGCGGTAATGCTGCTCGGCCAGGATCTCGGTCGGCGCCATCAGCGCGGCCTGGTAGCCGGCGTCGATCGCCTGGCAGGCCGCCAGCGCGGCGACGATGGTCTTGCCGCTGCCGACATCGCCCTGCAGCAGACGGTGCATCGGGTGCGGCGCGCCCATGTCGGCGGCGATCTCGCGCACCACGCGCTGCTGGGCGCCGGTCAGCGCGAACGGCAGCGCGGCGAGGAATCGGTCCAGCAGGCCGCCGGCGCGGCGCGGCATCGGCGGCGCGTTGCGGGCGCGGCGGGCGGCCTGGGCCCGCTTGAGCGACAGCTGCTGGGCCAGCAGCTCGTCGAACTTGATGCGTATCCATGCCGGATGCGAGCGGTCGACCAGCGCGGCCTCGTCGACCTGCGGCGGCGGCGCATGCAGCAGCCGCAGCGATTCTGCCAGCGGCTGCAGCCTCAACGGCGCCAGCGGGCCGTCCAGCAGCGGCCGCGGCAGCGTTTCCGGCAGCGGCGTGCGTTGCAGCGCCCCGCCGATGGCCTTGCGCAGATAGGCCTGCGAGATGCCGGCGGTAGCGGGATAGACCGGTGTCAGCCGGTCCGGCAGCGGCTCGTCGGGGCCGACCGGGCGCACGACCGGATGGATCATCTCGGCGCCGAAGAAGCCGCCGCGGACCTCGCCGCGCACGCGCAGCCGTACGCCCTCGGCCATCTGCCTGGCCTGGCTGCCGTAGAAGTTGAGAAAGCGCAGCGTCAGCTCGCCGCTGTCGTCGGCGATGCGCACCACCAGCTGCCGGCGCGGCCGCAGCGTGACCTCGCTCGACACCACCTCGCCCTCGACCTGCACGGCAAAGCCCAGGCCCGCGCGATGCACGGCCTCGCGGATCGGCAGCAGCGTGGTCTCGTCCTCGTAGCGCATCGGCAGGTGCAGCACCAGGTCGACGTCGCGCTTCAGGCCCAGCTTGGCGAGCTTGGCCATCGCCGACGACGGCGCGGTGGTCTTGGCGGATTTCGCGGCCGCGGCCGGCTTGGTCGGCCTGGACGTCGATTTGCCGGCCGGCTTGGTCGATTGCGGCTGGGCGTCGGGCTCGGGCGTGCGTTCGCTGGCGGTGACGGGCATCGAGGCGGTGGTCGGCAGGGCGCGGCGGCGCCGCTGGCGTGTCGGATCGGATCGTGGAAAACGGCTGGGCCGTCGGCGCTTCGCGGGTCGCCCCGGCGCAATACCCGCCATCATGGCCAGCGCGGCAAGCCTGGCGGCCGAAGCCTTACAATAGCGGGTCCGCCGATTGTACCCATGCCTGCGCCGCGCGCTCCAGGCGCCACCGGCGGTTCCCTGTCCTGCTGCGGCTCGCTGCCCACTGTTGCCGACTGTTTGAGAATACGTGCCGGCCTCGTTTCGAGGCGCCGGCCCCTGTCCCTTTATGCTGACGCTGTCCGATTTCGACTTTCCGCTGCCGCCCGAACTGATCGCCCAGACCGCGCTGCCAGACCGCAGCGCGAGCCGGCTGCTGGTCGTGCGGACCGGCGCGGACGGCGCTACCGAGCTGGACGACCGTGCGTTCGCCGACCTGACCGACTATCTGCGCCCGAACGACCTGCTGGTGTTCAACGACACCCGCGTGATCAAGGCCCGTTTCTTCGGCCAGAAGGCCAGCGGCGGCAAGGTCGAGGTGCTGGTCGAGCGGGTCCTGGACCAGGACACGGTGCTGGCCCAGGTGCGTGCCTCGAAGACGCCGGCCGAGGGCAGCACGCTGCGGCTGGCCGATGCCTTCGATGTCACGGTCGGCCCGCGCGTGGACCAGTTCTTCACGCTGCGCTTTCCCGAGCCGGCGCTGGACCTGATCGAGCGCTTCGGCCGGCTGCCGCTGCCGCCCTATATCACGCACGATCCCGACGCCTACGACGAGACCCGCTACCAGACCGTCTATGCCCGTCATCCGGGCGCGGTGGCCGCGCCGACGGCCGGGCTGCATTTCGACGACGCGCTGTTCGCGCGGCTCGATGCGCACGGCGTGCGGCGCGCCTTCCTGACGCTGCACGTCGGCGCGGGCACCTTCCAGCCGGTGCGCACCGAGAACCTGGCCGAACACAAGATGCACTCGGAGTGGTACGCGATCTCCGAGGAACTGGCGCAGGCGGTGCGCGACACCCGCGCCGCCGGCGGCCGCGTGATCGCGGTCGGCACCACCTCGCTGCGCGCGCTGGAATCGGCCGCCACGCCCGAGGGCGAGCTGGTGGCCGGCAGCGGGGACACCGACATCTTCATCACGCCTGGCTACCGCTTCAGGCTGGTCGACGCGCTGATCACCAACTTCCACTTGCCCAAGTCGACGCTGCTGATGCTGGTGTCCGCGCTGGCCGGCATCGAGCCGATCCGCATCGCCTATCGCCATGCGGTCGAACAGCGCTATCGCTTCTTCAGCTACGGCGACGCGATGCTGCTGCAGCGCCAGCGCTGAGCCGCCGGCACGCACCGCCCCAACGAATCTCCGCCACCGCTACCCCATGCTCCAATTCGAACTGCTCACCACCGACGGCAACGCCCGCCGCGGCCGCGTCACCCTGAACCACGGCGTGGTCGAAACGCCGATCTTCATGCCGGTCGGCACCTATGGCTCGGTCAAGGCGATGTCGCCGCTGGAGCTGAACGAGATCGGTGCGCAAATCATCCTGGGCAATACCTTCCATCTGTGGCTGCGGCCCGGGCTCGAGGTCATCGACACCCACCAGGGCCTGCACCGCTTCATCGGCTGGGACAAGCCGATCCTGACCGACTCGGGCGGCTTCCAGGTGTTCTCGCTGGGCGAGCTGCGCAAGATCACCGAGGACGGCGTGACCTTCGCCTCGCCGGTCAATGGCGACAAGCTGTTCCTGTCGCCGGAGATCTCGATGCAGATCCAGCGCACGTTGAACTCGGACATCGTGATGCAGTTCGACGAATGCACGCCGTACGAGATCGAGGGCCGCCCGGCCACGCACGAGGAGGCCGCGCGCTCGATGCGGATGAGCCTGCGCTGGGCCAAACGCTCGCGCGACGAGTTCGAGCGGCTGGCCAACCCGAACGCGTTGTTCGGCATCGTCCAGGGCGGCATGTTCGAGGACCTGCGCGACGAGTCGCTGGCCGGGCTGTCGGAGCTCGGCTTCCATGGCCTGGCGATCGGCGGACTGTCGGTCGGCGAGCCCAAGGAAGACATGATGCGGGTGCTCGAACACGTCGGCCCGCGGCTGCCGGCGGACAAGCCGCACTATCTGATGGGCGTCGGCACGCCGGAGGACCTGGTGGCGGGCGTGGCCTCCGGTGTCGACATGTTCGACTGCGTGATGCCGACCCGCAACGCGCGCAACGGCTGGCTGTTTACCCGTTTTGGCGACGTCAAGATCAAGAACGCGGCGCACCGCAACGACCCGCGGCCGCTGGACGAAAGCTGCGCCTGCTACACCTGCCGCAATTTCTCCCGGGCCTATCTGCACCATCTGCACCGGGTTGGAGAAATTCTGGGCGCGCGGCTCAATACGATCCACAATCTGTATTACTACCTGCAGCTGATGCGCGAAATCCGCGAGGCGATCGAGCAGCACCGCTTCGACGCCTTCCGCCGCCAGTTCGCCGCCGACCGGGCGCGCGGCACCCAGTAGAGCGGCCTGCCGGCCCTGCCGCCGGCCGTGCGAAACGGGCCTGTCCAGGCGGGCGAAGAAGCGCCTGGACCGGCCGAAGCGGGTGATAGAATGCCCGATTCCTTGAATGTAATTTGTGACGGAGAAGCAACGTGCTGATTTCGAACGCATTTGCCCAGGCCACCGGCGGAGCCGGCGGCGCGGCGGGTGGCCTGATGAGTTTCCTGCCGATCATCCTGATGTTCGCGGTGCTGTGGTTCATCATGATCCGCCCGCAGATGAAGCGGCAGAAGGAAGCGAAGGCGATGCTGGAAGCGCTGGCCAAGAACGACGAAGTCGTGACCGCCGGCGGCATCCTGGGCCGAATCACCAAGGTCAACGAGCAGTATGTGACGCTGGAAATCGCCGAAGGCACCGAGATCACGGTGCAGAAGAACGCCGTCACCGCGGTGCTGCCGAAGGGTTCGCTCAAGGCGCTCTGAGCCCCTCGCTCTCTCACGCCTTGCGGCTTGGCCGCAAGGTTCCGGCACGCCGCCAATAGCGTGCCCGCACAGCCGCCTGGCCCCGCCCCGGGAAGTCTCCGGTCGGGCCAGGCGGCTGTTTGCCAACCGGTTGCCTGCGCGGCGCGCCCGCGGACTGCCGTCCGCGCGCCGCGCCGGCCGTAGCAAGACCGTAGAAAGACTGGCCGAAGATGAATCGCTATCCGCTTTGGAAATACCTCGTGATCCTGGTGGCGCTTGCCATCGGCATCATCTATACGCTGCCCAACTTCTTCGGCGAGGCGCCTGCGGTGCAGGTCTCGTCGGGCAAGGCCACCGTCAAGGTCGATCTGGCGATGCAGAAGCAGATCGAGCAGGTGCTGGCGCAGAACGGCTTGCAGCCCGACGGTGTGTTCTTCGACGTGTCGGGACAGTCCGGCTCGGTCAAGGCGCGTTTTCGCACTACCGACGAGCAGCTGCGCGCCAAGGACGTGCTGTCGCGCGCGCTGAACCCCGATCCCGCCGACCCGACCTATGTGGTCGCGCTGAACCTGCTGTCCGGCTCGCCGAAGTGGCTGACGTCGCTGCATGCGCTGCCGATGTACCTGGGCCTGGACCTGCGCGGCGGCGTGCACTTCCTGCTGCAGGTCGACATGAAGGGCGCGGTCGACAAGAAGCTCGACAGCCTGGCAGGCGATGCGCGCACGGTGCTGCGCGACAAGGGCATCCGCCACGGCGGCGTGGACCGCAACGGCGACCGCGTGACGGTGCGCTTCAACAATCCCGAGGACGCCAACCGTGCTCGCGGCGTGCTGGCCGACACCATGCCGGACCTGACCTTCGCGATGGACGGCAACAACGTGGTCGGCACCTTCACCGAAGCGGCGCGCCGCGCGGTGCAGGACGCCGCCGTGAAGCAGAACATCACCACGCTGCACAACCGCGTCAACGAACTGGGCGTGGCCGAGCCGGTGATCCAGCAGCAAGGCGCGGAGCGCATCGTGGTGCAGCTGCCGGGCGTGCAGGACACCGCCAAGGCCAAGGACATCATCGGCCGTACCGCCACGCTGGAGGCCCGCCTGGTCGATCCGGACGCGCCGCGCAGCCCGCGCCAGGGCGATCCGGTCCCGTTCGGCAGCGAGCTGTTCCTGCACGGCAACGGCGCCCCGGTGGTGCTGAAGAAGCAGGTGATCTTCACCGGCGACCGCATCGAAAGCGCATCGGCCGGCTTCGACCAGAACCAGCGCCCGTCCGTCAACATCAAGCTCGACGCCCAGGGCGGCCGCGTGCTGCGCGATGTCTCGCGCGAGAACATCGGCAAGCCGATGGGCATCGTGCTGTTCGAGAAGGGCAAGGGCGAAGTGCTGACGGTGGCGACGATCCAGTCCGAACTGGGCTCGAGCTTCCAGATCACCGGCTCGTACTCGACCGAGGCCGCCAACGACCTGGCGCTGCTGCTGCGCGCCGGCTCGCTGGCCGCGCCGATGGAGATCATCGAGGAACGCACGATCGGCCCGTCGCTGGGCGCCGACAACATCGAGAAGGGCTTCGATTCGGTGGCCTACGGCTTCGCCGCGATCGCCGTCTTCATGGTGCTGTACTACCTGCTGTTCGGCGTGTTCTCGGTGATCGCGCTGGGCGTCAACCTGCTGCTGCTGATCGCGGTGCTGTCGATGCTGCAGGCCACGCTGACGCTGCCCGGCATCGCGGCCATCGCGCTGGTGCTGGGCATGGCGATCGACGCCAACGTGCTGATCAACGAGCGCATCCGCGAGGAACTGCGTGCCGGAGCGTCGCCGCAGATGGCGATTGCGGTCGGTTTCGACCGCGCCTGGGCCACGATCCTGGACTCGAATGTGACCACGCTGATCGCGGGCCTGGCGCTGCTGGCCTTCGGTTCTGGCCCGGTGCGCGGCTTCGCGGTGGTGCACTGCCTGGGCATCCTGACGTCGGTGTTCTCGGCGGTGTTCTTCAACCGCGGCCTGGTCAACCTCTGGTACGGCCGCAAGAAGAAGCTGCAGAGCGTGTCGATCGGCCAGATCTGGAGGCCCAGCCCCGACAACAAGGGCACCGTGGCCAACAAGTGAGCGAAGTCAGCGCATCGAGCGCGAGCCGCGCGCGGCCCTGCCCCGCGGCTTCGCTCTGAAAACGAAACACCCGAACGCAGCACGCTGCAGCAGATACAGGATTCACCATGGAATTCTTCCGCATCCGGCGCGACATTCCGTTCATGAAGCACGCGTTGATCTTCAACGTGATTTCCTTCGTGACGTTCTTCGCCGCCGTCTTTTTCCTCTGGCAGAAGGGCCTGCACCTGTCGATCGAGTTCACCGGCGGCACGGTGATGGAGGTCAGCTACCAGCAACCGGCCGATCTGGAACGGATCCGCGGCCAGGTCGGCAAGCTCGGCTACACCGACGTGCAGGTGCAGAACTTCGGCACCTCGCGCGACGTGATGATCCGCCTGCCGCTGCAGAAGGGCGCCGACGGCAAGCCGATCAGCTCGGCGCAGCAGAGCGAGCAGGTGATGGGCGCGCTCAAGGCGGTCTCGCCCGACGCCAACCTGCAGCGCGTCGAATTCGTCGGCCCACAGGTCGGACGGGAGCTGGCCACCGACGGCCTGCTGGCGCTGCTGTGCGTGATCGCCGGCATCGTGATCTACCTGTCGATCCGCTTCGAATGGAAGTTCGCGGTCGCCGGCATCATCGCCAACCTGCACGACATCGTGATCATCCTGGGCTTCTTCGCCTTCTTCCAGTGGGAATTCTCGCTGTCGGTGCTGGCGGCGGTGCTGGCGGTGCTCGGCTATTCGGTCAACGAGTCGGTGGTGATCTTCGACCGGATCCGCGAGAACTTCCGCAAGTACCGCAAGATGACGACCCACGAGGTCATCGACAACGCGATCACCAGCACGATCTCGCGGACCATCATCACGCACGGCTCGACCGAGATGATGGTGCTGTCGATGTTCTTCTTCGGCGGCCCGACGCTGCACTACTTCGCGCTGGCGCTGACCGTGGGCATCCTGTTCGGCATCTATTCGTCGGTGTTCGTCGCCGCGGCGCTGGCCATGTGGCTGGGCGTCAAGCGCGAGGACCTGATCAAGGGCGAAAAGAAGGCCAGCGGCGCGGACCGCGACGATCCGAACTACGGCGCGCAGGCATGACGTGCCGGTAGTAAGGAAGCACGCGTAAAAAAACGGGGCTCAGGCCCCGTTTTTTCTTGCTCCAGCGTACCGCTCACCGGCTGTGTCCCCCCTCTCTCCCAAGCGGGAGCGGCGAGAAAACCGCATCAGAACTGCTCGATCCAGATTGCCAGCCGGTCGGCCCCGAATTCGCTCGACGCGGGCGCCAGGCGCGAGACGATCGTGTTGCCGTCGCGCAGCATCTGCAGCGCATTGCCGCTGTGGTCGAGCCACAGCAGCGCGGCGAACCACGCGGCGTGCTGCTCCGACACCGCCGTGCCGACCGGTGCGCCGAGGAATTCGGACAGCACCGGCAACGACAGCCACACCAGGGCGTCGCCGTCGCGGCGCACCGCCTCGCCCAGCTGCTGCGCGATCACCGCCAGCGCATCGGCGCCCGCGGCGGCGTCATGGGCCGCGCGCAGCTGCGCCAGGCGGCTCGCCACCGCATGGCCGAAGGCGCCGCTGCGCTGGCTTTCGGCGCCGACCAGGTCGGCGTAGTCCATCCGCGCCCAGTCCGGCTCGGGACCCTTGGCCCCGGCCAGCACGGCGGCCGCCAGATAGGTCTCGACCGGCTGGAAGCGCTCGGGACCGATCAGGCTGGCACACAGCGCGCGCACCATGCCGATGCGCGCCGCCAGCGTCTGCCGCTGAATCACGCTGAGCTTCTCGCGCACCAGCTGGTCGCGCTCGCGGCGCAGGCCGGCAATCTCCAGCGCCTGCTTGAGCTCCATGCGCAGCGCGGTGATGTCCCACGGCTTCTTGATATAACGGTGGATCTGCCCCTCGTTGACCGCCTGCACCGTCGACTCGAGCTCCGAATAGGCAGTGGTCAGGATGCGGACGATATGCGGATAGTGCTCGCGGGCATGGCGCAGCAGCTCGTTGCCATATTCGCCCGGCATGCGCTGGTCCGAGACCAGCACGGCCAGCGTGTCGCCATGGGCTTCGAGCAGCGCCTTGCCCTCTTCGACCGAACCGCCGGTGACCACGGGCGCCAGCCCGCCGATCGCCCTCTGGAAATACTTGACCGCGGTGGCCTCGTCGTCGACGAACAGAATCGCGGGAGGCGATGCCTGGTTGTCGTTCGGTTCGTTCATTGACCGCTCCTATTGCTGTGCATTCGAGTCTTCGTATGGGGGAATTCCAGCGTCACCGTGGTGCCGGCGCCCGGGGTCGACTCGATCCGGATGCCGCCGCCGAACGACTGCATGACGCGGTTGCAGAAAATCATGCCGAGGCCATTTCCGCCGGCGGCGGCATGCGTGGTGACCGGATCGACCAGCAGGCGTTCCATCACGTCCGGTGGAATGCCCGGGCCGTTGTCGCTGATGCAGATCACGGGGTCGGGCTGCGCCACCACACGGAAGCGCAGCGACGGCCTGGGAACATCGGTCAGCGCCCGCAAGCCGTTGTTGAGCAACGACGACAGCACCAGCGACACGCAGTTCGGCAGCGTATGAACGATGAAATCGCCGTGCAGTTCGACCTCGATCCAGTTGCGCTGCGGGCCCGTGAACGGATAGCTGTCGAGCAGCGCCATGATCAGGCTGCCGGCGGTGATGTCGCGATCGTTCTCGCTGGTCAGCGGCCGTTCGCCATTGCCGCGCACCGATTCCAGGAACGACGAGATCACCGCCAGGCAGTACTGCGCATTGCTGTGCATCACCGCGGCCGCCTGGCCGATCTCGGCCTGGCGCTGCGGATCGTATTCGGCGCTGCTGCGGCTTTCAACACCACGGGCAAAATTCGCGATAGCCGCGAGCGGGGTGTTAAGTTCGTGCGCCAGAAACGCCAGCGTCTCGTCGATCGCGGTCAGCCGCTGGTGGCGCGACTGCCGTTCGCGATAGCGTTCGCGCGCCAGCGCCAGTACGTCGCGCACCGCCTGCAGGCCGAGCGGCTTCTCGAGGATGCGAAACACCTCGCCGCTGTTGACCGTCTGCAGCAGCATGTCCTTGTCGGCGTATGCCGTCACCAGGATCCGCACGATCTGCGGATATTCGGCGGCAACCTGCCGCAGCAGATCGGCACCGTTGCGCCCCGGCATGCGGAAGTCGGTGACCAGCACCGCGGTGCGGCCACTGTCGTTGCGCAGCATCTCGATCGCCTGGTCGGCGCCCTGGGCGAGCAGCACCTCGTACTCCGCGCCGGCCGCGCGCGCGAAGTACTTGCAGGCCATCTCCTCGTCGTCGACGTAGAGCACGGTCAGCCGCGGCTGGCGCAGATCGGATCGCAGCTCGGGCCGCGGATCCGTCCGCTGGTCTGTCCGCTGTTCTGTCATCGCGCTCATTCCGCCCGCGGCAGATCGAAGCTGAACGCGGCCCACTGGCCCAGCTCGCTTTCGGCGAACAGTACGCCGCCATGCCGCTCGATCACCGCATAGCTGATCGACAGCCCCAGTCCCAGGCCCTGTCCGACTTCGCGCGTCGTGAAGAACGGCTCGAACACGCGCGCAAGATTCTCGCTGGGGATGCCCGGGCCGTTGTCGCGCACGTTGACATGCAGCCGGCCGTCCCGCCAGACGACGGTGGTATGGATCGCCGGTGCGGGCGTGCCGGCCTTGCGCATCGCCAGCGCCGCGTTCGAGAACAGGTTGATCAGCACGCCGATGATGGCCGCCTCGTCGCCGAACACCAGCGTGTCGGGCGGCAGCTCACGCGTCATCCGCACGCCGCGCAGTTCGTGCGCGGTCAGCCGGCTGGCCGAGTCCAGCGCCTTCTCGAACAGGAAGGGCCGGCCCTCGACCTCGGCGCCGGGCTGCCGATAGGCGAAGATCTTCAGGTCCGAGACGATATGCTGGATCCGCTGCATCCCCTGCCGCGCGTCGATCAGGCATTCCTGCAGCGAGGCGCTCTCCTTGGCCTCGGGCTCCTCCAGCGCGATCTCGATCGCCATCAGGCAGAAATTGACCGGGTTGTTGACCTCGTGCAGCAGCCCCGCGGCCAGCGTACCGACCGCGGCCATCTTCTCCTGCTGCAGCAGCTGGCCCTTGATCTGCGCCAGGTTCTCGTTGATGCGCGCCAGCTCGTCGTTCTTGTGGGCCAGTTCTTCCTTCAGCCGGAACAGCTGGAAGCGGCCCTTCTCGTTGAAGTAGGTGTAGACCGCGCTGGCCGCGCCGGCGAACAGCACGAACAGCGAATTGACGATGAAGGTGCCGATCGGATGCAGCCCATCAGGATGCAGCAGGCAGGCGACCAGGTAGCACAGGTAGGACAGCCCGCCGAACACCACGTTCTGCCACAGGCCGAACGGCAGCGCGATGCCCGACGCGAAGATCGCCAGGTTCAGGCCGACGTAGTACGGCGAGGCGACGCCATCGGTCTCCCAGATCATCCACGCGATCATCAGCTGCGGCAGCAGCAGCCACGACAGCGTCAGCCACGGGGCCAACCTGCGCCCGTGCTGGCTGTACAGCACCACGACGATGCCGGCGATCAGCATCGAGACGACGATGCGGGCGACCGCGAACGGTACCTGCCATTCCGGGTACTGGCCGTAATCGAGACCCATGCCGAGCAGCACCAGCACGATGGCGGTGTAGGCCCCGCCGCGGCTGAACGCCAGGCGAAAGTCGGCCAGTTCGGCCTGGTATCCGGCGTAGAGTCGGTTGACAGTCATGGCAGATCGGCGGCGCCGCCTCAGGAGATGGTGGCTTCAGCGAACACGTTGACGCCCGTGGCATCGACATAGACCTGGTGGTCGGTCGACTGCTCGGGCAGCAGGCTCAGCATCTTTGCTTCGTCGCGATAGATCAGGTACCACTCGAGCAGATGCTCCATGCCGTATCGCTCGGGATTGCTCGAATGGACGTTGGTGACCAGGACCCGCCCGCCGGGGCGCGTGCGCGCCGCGAAATGGTTCAGCAGGCGGGCGCAGACCTTGTCGGACAGGTAGTCGAACAGGCCGGCGCAATAGACCGCATCGAACTCGCGCACCGAAGGGTCCTCGACCGCGATACGGCGCTTGAGCAGCTCGTGCACCGACTCGTGCACCATCTCGACCTGCAGGTTGCGGCCCGCCTCGCGTGCCGCCCGCTGGATCGAGCCGCGCGTGAATTCGAGCGTCTCCTCGCTGAAGTCGACCAGCTGGAACGACAGCCGTTCGGGCTCGGCGTATTCGCGCGCAAAGCGCTGGATTTCGAAGGCCGGGCCGCAGCCGACGTTGAGCACGCGAAACGGTCGGCCCGCGGCGCGGGCGCTGTCGGCCTGGCGGCCGAGGAACTCGACCAGCAGATCGATGCGGTTGCGGTGCGCGGTGGCGACCGCCGCCTTCAGGAAGGCCGTGTTGACGATCTGGAAGTAGGTGGTGGGCCCCTGCTGCGGATCGCTGAGGATCTGGTTCACCATCTCGTAGTCGCCGGCGTAGCCGAGCGGCTTGGTGAAGGTGCGATAGACGAACGGCGCACGCAGCAGCAGCGGATGCAGCGCCGATTGCGCATAGGTCCGATGGACCGGCGCCAGTTCGACGTCGACGCGCTCGGCCTCCCCTTCCAGCCGGTCCAGATACGCCTTGACCTTGACCATCAGCGGCGTGGCCAGCTCCTGGAACACGTCCTCGCGCAGGCGGCCGTCGACCTTGGGCAGGCTTTCGGTCAGGTCCACCTGCTCGACCCAGCGCGACACCTCGGACAGGAAGGCGCGCATCTCGTTGACGGCGATCTGGTAATCGCGGCGGATGTTGAAGCGCGTGTCCCAGTCCGTGACGAACAGCTCGGCCTCGCGTCCCACCGAGCGCGGCTCGTTGGGCAGGTCGCTCAGCTCGCGCCACTCGTCGATCAGCGTCAGCGAGACCACCGCCGTGAGACCGGTATTGACCAGGCTCATCACCACCGCTTTGCCAAGATAGGCGTTCTTGGCCCCGATCCTGACGCTCAGGTCGCTCAATACCTCGCTGACCTGGACGATCGAATACGGGTTATAGACTTCCATCACCAGAGACTTTCTCTGGAGATTGATGATCGTGCCCCGCACCTGCTCGCCCTGCGAGTTGCGGAAGCTGACCACCGGATCAATTTGCGTTTGGGAGTACACGGTTTTGCGCCAGGGATAATCCGAAGAATGCGGCTGGCTCATGCCGACACGGGGGTCGGAACGGTCCGGCGCGGCATGGGCGAAGGAACTCGCGAACGGCTCGGCGAAGGCGATGCACGGAACTAGGGGTTGGGCATACGCTTGCGATCCTGATCGGGAAGTGAGCGGCGAAAGGGCAAAGCTGCGGGAACACAGCGGGCCAACGACAGGCCGATGCGGGCCAGCAGCCTGACCGGAAGCCGGCCGGCAACGGCCTCGGTCGCGGTCGGGCAACGCCTGCCCCGGTCCCGCTCCCGGGCCGCCAGGTGCGAATCAGCGACCGATTGTACTGTGGGCCCCTGCAGTGGACAACGACCCTCATCCCAACGAGGGGGAGCGGCCGCACATGCCCCCCACCGCGGGAGGGGTTGCCATTGTCAAGTCCTGACATAGGTTGACAGTTCTTTTGCGGTTGCCTGGTCTTATTGAGCCAAGGTGAGCAACGCCCGATGGACCTCATCGGGCGTTTTGTATTTCAAGGCCTGATGCGGACGCTCGCCGTTATAGATCTGTACTGACTCTCGGACCATACGGGCAGCTTGCAGCAGATCTCGCGGACGGTTCAAGAGGAACTCGCTCTTGAGGATGCCGTTAATGCGCTCGGCCATGGCGTTTTGATAGCAGTCGTAGCCATCGGTCATCGAGCAGGTCAGGCCGTGCCGCTGATGGATAGCCTGATAGTAAGTCGAGCAGTATTGAATGCCGCGATCCGAATGGTGTACCAAGGGCTGCCGGGTCTGGCGTGAGCGCAGCGCCATCTTCAGGGCCTGGCTCACTTGCTCGGTCTGCAGGCTATCGTGGACGTGGTAGCCCACGATCTTTCGTGAGTAGGCGTCGGTGACCAGGCTAAGGTAGACCGTCTGGTGCGTCGTGGGCAGGTACGTAATGTCAGCGACCCAGAGCTGTTCTGGTGCAGTGGGTACGACCTTTTGCGGTCCATCCTTGAGCAAGTTTGGATGGCGGCGAAAGCGGTGGTGGCTGTCGGTGGTCTTGTGATAGGCCCGATGCGGCTTCACCAGTAGCCTGGCCGCGCGCAGCACTTCGAACAGCCGGTCACGACCGAGCTGGATATCGGCCCTCTCCATCGGGGCCCGCAGTACTTGCTGCAGCTTGCGCGTACCTATGCGAGGCTGGCGCAGCCGCACCTGCTTGACCAGCGCACAGATCGCACTATCCCGAGCGGCCTGCCGCAGTTCGCTGTCGCGGCGCTTGTAGTAAGCCTGACGGCTGATGCCGAAGTAACGGCAGGCCTTGCTAACGCTTAGCCCTTGGACGAGCTCTTGCGTGAGGACCTGCCCAAAGGCTTTTTTACGATGCGCCCCCCGTGCTCCTTCTGGATCACGTCAATCACTGCCTCGAACAGGCGCGCTTTCTCCTGCGCTTCGCGCAACTGGACTTCCAACTCCTTGATCCGCTGTTCTGGCGTAACCCGTTTGGTCTTGTCTTGGTTTTCCATCCTGGCGTACTGGACGCCCCGGGGCAACGAGCCGCTCCAGTCCTGTAGTCCATGCTTGCGCAACCATACCAGTACTGTAGACCGGCCCTGGATGCCGTACTTGCGCTGCGCCTGTTTGTACGTCAGTTCGCCTTTTTCCACCGCCTCCACAACTGCCAACTTAAAAGCCAGCGTGTAGTCACGTTGCGTTCGCTTCCGTTCCCTCTCCACAGCACTCTCCCAATCTCGACAGGAAAAGTGTAAGCGGTCTTTTGAGGGCGTCCCTTGCGGCCGCCGGCGGTATCCGCTAGGCGTCTGAGGACTTGAGCGTCCAGGGCAGCAGAGCCTCGTAGTCGTCGGCGGTCTGTGCGTGTGGCAACGCCTTGAACAAGGCAACGAGATACTGATACGGATCGACGTCGTTGGCCTTGCAGGTTTCCACCAGTGAGTAAAGACTTGCGCTGGCGTTGGCACCGGCCACGGTGTCGCAGAAGAGGAAGTTTCTCCGTCCGATCACGAATGGCCTAATCGCGTTCTCGCAGGGATTGTTCGAGATCGGCCAAGTTCCGTTCTCGATGTAGCGCACGAGCTTTGGCCACTGCCCATGCAGGTAGTGCAGCGCCTTGCCGAACAGGCTTTGCGGCAGTACGGTATGCAGGTGTTGCAGCAGCATCGTTTCGATCTCGGCCAGCAGCGGCTGGCTTTGTTCGGCGCGAACTTGCTGCCGTTGTTCCGGCCTCATCTCGAGCGTGTGGCGTTCGATGGCAAACAGCTTGCCGATGCGCTGCAGGAATCCGGTGACCGTGTGGTCGGCGCGCTTGTCCTTGGGCAAGGCTTGCTCCGCCTCGACCAGGTAGCGCCGCGCGTGCGCCCAGCATCCGAGGTGCACCAACTGATAGGTGTTTGCGACGTCGTCGTATGGTGCATAGCCGTCGGTCATCAACACCGACCCAGGCTTGATGCCGGCATAGAGAGCCGTAGCCTGCTTTGTCTCGCGTGTGGGGCTATAGGCAAACAACCGTACCGGCGGGCCCGTGCCATTCATCTGCGCCCATAGGAAGCTCTTTCTCTGGGCAGGCCTGCCGGACTCCTTGAGCACCTGTACCGTTGTCTCATCACCGTACACGACGTCTGCTTCCAGCAGATGGTCACGCAGCAGGTTGATGATTGGCTGCACCGCTTGGCCTACTCGCACTATGCTTGCGGCCAGGGTGCCGCGAGAGAGGTCCCCGCCGAAGCGATGCAGCAGCGCTGCCTGGCGGTACAGCGGCAGGCCATCCTGATACTTCGAGGTGATGCACCAGGCCAGCGCCGATTCGGTAAGGAGTCCCTTGGGAATAATGCGTGCCGGTGCCGGCGTCGTCTTGATGCCGCCGTCGCAGCATGGGCAGGCGTACTTGACCCGCTGGTGCTGGATCACGCGGACCTGTTGCGGCACGATGTCGAGCTGTTCGCTGACCTCAACGGCAATCTCGACCAGAGTCTGGCCATCGAGGGGGCAGACGCGTTCCGATTCGGGTAGTTCGTGACGAACCTCGACACGGGGCAGCGCCGGGTCGAGCGGCTTACGGCCACGCTTCTTGCGTGTGTGCCCGGCCACTTCGGTCTCGGGCGTACCTTCTTCTTCCTGCGCCGGCTGCGCGGCCGCTGCCGCCATGGCTTCGGCCTCATTGAGGAACAAGTCCTTCTGCTCCGAGCCTCGCGCCTCGCTCTTGGCGGCGAACAGCTTACGCTGGAACGCCTTGAGCTGTTCCAAGAGCAGGTCTCGCTGGACCGTCATCACACGCAGCTCGCCCTTGATTGCCTCGCGTTCCGCGAGTATTGCCTTGAGCTCGCGCTCGGCGTCTCGCAACAGTTGCAGCTCGGCGGCGGTAACGGTGACGGGCGTGGATGGCATGGCGGGTTAGACCGCTGCCGCCAAGCAGCGTTCACGCAGCGCGATGGTATTCTCGGTGCGGGTGCCGGCGCATCGCCTCGATGTCGATTCCCTCGAGCAGCCAGTGCAACTGTTCGACCGTCAGCGTGGCCACCGACGCCTCGCGTGGCCAAGCAAACCGGTCCGCCTCCAATCGCTTCAACAGTAGCCAGAAGCCGTTGCGATCCCAGCCGAGAATCTTGATGCGATCGGCCCGCTGGTTGCGGAACACAAATACAGCAGATGCAAACGGATCCAGCCCGAGCGCCTGCTCGACCAGCAGTGCCAGGCCGTTGATGTTCTTACGGAAGTCCACAGCGTCGCGATGCAGGTACACCCGCAGCCCAGCGTCGAGGCGGAACATCAATGGCCTCCATTCAGGGCTTCGATCATTGCCCTTACGAGCGCCACGTGTCGCTCGTCGCATTCGAGCTCGAGTGATACCCCGTTGGGTAGCTTCGCGCTCAAGAGTGCCAGCGGTAGCGCTCGCTGCGGTGGCGAATCGGCAGTCGCTGAGGCCGCTTCGCGGCGAGGCACCACGACCTTTGCAGGTGTCTCGATCGGCCGCGAATCCAGAACCTCCTGGACAACCGGCACGAATGCCGGCAATGCACCTCGCGCCTGCGCTGAATCTCGGTACTCCCGAATCCATTTGCGCAACTGATTAGCGTTGATGCCAGCCTTGAGAGCCGTGCCCGAAACCGATGCTCCCGATTGAAGGCAGAACTCAATCAGACGCCGCTTGGCCGCTGGCTCGTAGTCGCGCTTCCCATTGGAGCGGACTCGCACCGCCTGCAGCGGAAATAGGTCAATCTCGTCTTGGATCATGTTTGCGTCCGCAAAGTCTTTGCGGACGCAAGCCTGCCAACGTTCAGCCTTCAATACCAGACGTCGTCAATTGAGCGCTTACGGAAAAGTGTCAACCGTATTCAGGACGGGTCACATCAATGAAAAAGGGCCGGATCAACCGGCCCTCGAATGGCAATGCGCAGGCAATGCGGATGCGCCCCAGGCAGGGGCAGCGGCGTCAGTCGGCGCGTACGCCCTCGACCTGGATCGCCAGCTTGACCTCGGGCTTGAAGCCCATCTTGACGCCGTAGTCGATGCCGAAGTCGGTTCGGTTGAAGGTGGCATAGGCGTCGGCACCGCAGGCCTCGCGCTTGAGCATCGGATGCTGGATGCACTTGAACTCGCGGATCTCGAGCTTGACCGGCTTGGACACGCCGCGCAGCGTCAGCACGCCATCGACCTCGGTCGGCACGTCGCCGGCGAACTTCGAGAACTTGCCCTTGTAGGTGGCCTCGGGATAGGCCTGCACGTCGAACATGTCCGGGCTCTTGGCGTGCTCGTTCATCTTGCCGTTGCCGAAGTCGATCGATGCGGCGTCGATCTTGATGTCCAGCGTGCCGGTCCTGGCCGCCCGATCGAGCGTGACGACGCCGCTGGACTTTTCGAACTTGCCGCGCCACTTCGACAGCCCGCCCAGGTGATCGGCCTCGAAGCTCGGATACGTGTGGGTCGGATCGAGGTTGTAGGTCACGGCGGCAGCCGAGGCGACGCCAGCGAAGGCGGTGGCGGAGGCGGCGGCGAGGATGGCGGCGGCGGTACGCAGTTTCATGGGTTCTCCGGTCAGCGGTCGGGTTGGATACGTTCGATCGGTCCGATCCGATCGTTCGGGGTGGGTGAGTGGGTTGGGTTCGAACGTTGCGATTCGGTTCAGGACTTGGCGGCCGTCACCAGACGGAACTTGATCTGGACTTCGTCGGCGACCACCGAGGTGTCCTTCCATTCGCCCTCGCCGATATTGAAGACGCTGCGCTTGATCGGCAGCACGCCCTCGAAGACCTGGTTGGCGCCTTCCTGGCGATAGGTGGCGGGCACCACCACGTCGACGGTCTTGCCCTTGATGGTCAGCTTGCCGGCGACATCGAACTTGCCCGCCGCGGCCTGCTTGATGCCGGTCGATTCGAACACCGCCTTCGGAAAGCGCGCGGCATCGAACCAGTCCTTGCCCTTGACCTCCTTGGTGGTGGTGGCGTCGCCGATCTCGAAGCTGGCGACCTCGATCTCGACCTTGGCGCTGGAGCTGGCCAGCCTGGCCGGATCGAAGTCCACCGCGGCGGCAAAGCGCTTGAACTTGCCTTCCATCGGCACGCCGATCTGGCGCGCCACCGCG
This sequence comes from Cupriavidus gilardii, assembly GCF_013347325.1. Lineage (NCBI taxonomy): Bacteria > Pseudomonadati > Pseudomonadota > Betaproteobacteria > Burkholderiales > Burkholderiaceae > Cupriavidus > Cupriavidus gilardii. The sequence continues at coordinate 2,699,224 of NZ_CP054626.1, forward strand.
GTCACCGAACTCTTGCCGGCGTCGAGCTGCGCGGCGGCGAGATTGGCGGCAAAGCCGGCGCAGGCCAGCGACGCGGCCAGCAGCAAGGCACCGGGACGGGGAATACGTTTCATCGAGGGCTCCTCGGTTTCATTCGGTCAATGCTAAACAGGGGCGATTCTGGCGGGCTCGGGCCGACTCAGCGCAGGAACGGCAGCATGCGGCCGAGCGTGCCGTCGCGGTCCAGCCAATGGTGCTTCAGCGCCGCGGCGGCATGCAGCACGACGATCGCGGCCATCAGGTAGTTCAGCCAGATGTGGGCGAACTTCAGCGTCTCCTTCAGCGCATCATTCGGCTCGATCAGCTGCGGCAGCGGCCATACCCCGAGGTAGACGACCGGCACGCCGGCGGCCAGGCTGTACAGGTAACCGGTCACCGGCACCACCAGGATCAGCAGATAGAGCAGCCCGTGGGCGGCCTTGGCCGCGGCTGCCTGCCAGGCCGGCATGCCGGCCACCGGCGCCGGTGCGGCGTGGGTCAGCCGCCACAGCACCCGCAGCACCGCCAGCGCGAACACCGTCACGCCCAGCCACTTGTGCCACGAGTACAGCTTCAGCTTGGTCGGCGTGAAGCCCGGGATATCGGTCATGTAAAGGCCGAGCCCGAAGGCAGCGAAGATCAGCAGCGCGACGATCCAGTGCAGGCCGATCGCGGTCGCGCCATAGCGCGCGGGAGTATTGGAACGCATTGAGGAAATCCGGCTTCAGTCTTTATTATTTCGGCAAACGCTATTGATTCTCGCATTATTGCGTCCGAAAAGTGACGTCGGAAAGGCGGAACTTCATCAAGTCGTTCAAAGCGTTTGAATACTCTGGGGTTGGCCGCTGGCGCAGGGAACTTACGCAATCGCTTGAGCCGGAAAAATCACAAACTCAAACTCTGACCGGGGCTCAGAGACTGACAGGGTCAGCCGGGAGGTCGTCGACATCGGACCAGTATTCCTCGAGCGGTTGCCACTCCTCGAGAAGCTGAGACAGCGACGCAGTTGAGACGGGCTCGACAAGCAGCTTGTTGCCTGCTCGCCGCACCACTACTTCGTTACCGGGAAGTTGGAACTGGGGTGGGATACACAGGATTTGCCGCCCTCGACGACGAAGCAAGGGGACATGCAACGTTTCGATGGAGAACATGGTGGGCATACTGTTTCAACCTCGTAAATCGGGGAAGCGGTTTTGAAGGATGCCAGCCTGCGCTCCAAAGAAAAAGCCGCCCACAGTTGGACGGCTTCGAGGCATTGGGCGCCCGCCCGCCGGCACAAGACCGTGACGGCGCCGCGAAGACTTACTTCAACCGCTGCGCCAGTTCGACCGCCCGGCCGATATAGCTGCCCGGCGTCATCTCGAGCAGCCGGGCCTTGGCCTCGTCGGGAATTGCCAGGCCCTCGATGAAGGTGCGCAGCGCCTCGCGCGAGATGCCCTTGCCGCGGGTCAGTTCCTTCAGTTGTTCATAGGGATTGGCGATGCCGTGGCGGCGCATCACGGTCTGCACCGGCTCGGCCAGCACTTCCCAGCAATTGTCCAGGTCCTCGGCCAGCCGCTCCGGATTGGTTTCGAGCTTGCCCAGGCCGCGCAGGCAGGCCTCGTAGGCCAGCAGGCTGTAGCCGAAGGCGACGCCGATATTGCGCAGCACCGTCGAGTCGGTCAGGTCGCGCTGCCAGCGCGAAACGGGCAGCTTCTCCGACAGGTGGCGCAGCAGCGCGTTGGCCAGGCCCAGATTGCCCTCGGAATTCTCGAAGTCGATCGGGTTGACCTTGTGCGGCATCGTCGACGAGCCGATCTCGCCGGCCTTGGTCTTCTGCTTGAAGTAGCCCAGCGAGATGTAGCCCCAGACGTCGCGGTCCAGGTCCAGCAGGATGGTGTTGGCGCGGGCCACCGCGTCGAACAGCTCGGCCATGTAGTCGTGCGGCTCGATCTGGATCGTGTACGGGTTGAAGGCCAGGCCCAGCCGGTTCTCGATGACGTCGCGCGAGAACGCTTCCCAGTCGAACTCGGGATAGGCGGACAGGTGCGCGTTGTAGTTGCCGACCGCGCCGTTCATCTTGCCGAGCAGTTCGACCCGCTCGATCCGTTCGATCGCGCGGGCCAGGCGCGCGGCGACGTTGGCCATTTCCTTGCCCAGCGTGGTCGGGCTGGCCGGCTGGCCGTGCGTGCGCGACAGCATCGGCTCGCGCGCGTTGGCGTGCGCCAGTTCGACCAGCCGCGCATGCACGCGCCGCAGCGTCGGCACCAGCACGCTGTCGCGCGCGCCCTTGAGCATCATGCCGTGCGAGGTGTTGTTGATGTCTTCGGAGGTGCAGGCGAAGTGGATGAATTCGCTGGCGGCCACCAGCTCGGCGTTGTCCTGCACGCGCTCCTTCATCCAGTACTCGACCGCCTTGACGTCGTGATTGGTGACCGCCTCGATCTCCTTGATCCGCGCCGCGTCGGCTTCGCTGAAGTGCTCGACCAGCGCCAGCAGCGCGGCTTCCGACTGCGCCGAGAACTTCGGCATGTCGGGCAGGCCGGTGCGGGCCAGCGCAATCAGCCAATGGACTTCGACCTTGACGCGGTGGCGCATGAAGGCGGCCTCGGACAGCCATTCGCGCAGCGGGTCGGCCTTGGCGGCATAGCGGCCATCGATCGGGGACAGGGCGGTGAGCGGCGAGAGCGCGGCGGGGGAGGCGGTAGCGGACATGCTGGCAGACGGCGGGAGGGAATGAAGAGGAAAACCTGGAACGGTCGGCGGGCGCGCTGCGCTGGCACCCCCTATGTACTCGAACACATACAAAGCCGGGAACGATCCTGCGCAATCCGGCGCGAACCGGCGCGCCGGCCTGGCAGCCGGCGCTGGAAAGCCGCGATTTTACCACCGCCCTCCCCGCCGCGCCGCGCGATCGTCGCCAGTGTTGCGGGCAGCCCCGCGAGGTGCCGGTTCGGCGCCGGCGCCGTGCCGGATCGGCCTCCCGGGCGGTTATACTCGCCACGCCGAGCCAGCGGCCTGTTACGAAGTGCATCAAGGCAGACCGGACCCGCGCGCCACCGCCGGCGCGCGAGGCCAGCCGCTCCAACGCGGAGCGCCCGATGCACTTCATAACGAGCTCAAGGGGAGAACATGAAGCTGTACGCATCGCAGACCAGCCCTTACGCGCGCAAGGTGCGCGTGGTGATGGCCGAGAAGAAGATCGACTATCAGATGGTGGAAGTCGACGTGTGGTCGCCGGACACGGCGATCGGTCAATTCAATCCCCTCGGCAAGGTGCCCTGCCTGGTGATGGAGGACGGCGGCGCGGTGTTCGATTCGCGCGTGATCGTCGAGTACGTCGATACGCTGACGCCCGTCAGCCGCATGATCCCGCAGGGCAGCCGCGAGCGTCTCGAAGTGCGCTGCTGGGAGGCGCTGGCCGACGGCCTGCTCGACGCGGCGCTGCTGGCGCGGCTGGAACACACCCAACGCGAGCCGGGCGAGCGCAGCGAGCGCTGGGTGCGCCGCCAGCTCGGCAAGATCGACGGCGCGCTGGTGGCGATGGCCAATGGCCTGGCCGACCGCACCTGGTGCGCCGGCAACCATTATTCGCTGGCCGACGTCGCGGTCGGCTGCGCGCTGTCCTATCTGGACTTCCGCTTCCCGGACATCGCCTGGCGCGAGCGCCATCCCAACCTGGTCGCCTTCCACGACAAGATCAGCAAGCGCCAGTCGTTCATCGATACGGAGCCGCCACGCGGTTGAGCCGGCGCCCGCGCGAGGGTCAGTCGAAACGCCTGTCCTCGGGCGGCGCTGCCCAGCGTAGCGCATCGAAGCGCTTCCAGACGTCTCGCAGCGCCGCATGCCGCGTCGGCTGCGCGCGCAACTCGCACAGGGCGAGCAGCGGCAAACCCTGATACTGGCCGGGCAATGCCGCGGTGGCGGCGATCAGTTGTTCCAATAGCGGTTTGGCGGCAAGTTGCACACCCTTTCGATCGCCGCTCCATTTGCGCAGATCGAACATTGCCAGCCGGCACAGGACCTGCGCCTGCAGCGTCGATGGCAGCGTCCGGGTCTGCTGCAGCAGCCACGCGCGTTCATCGATCTTCCTGAACTTGAGCGCCAGCGCATCCAGGACCTCGGCGCGCGGCGTTGGCTCGACTCGGGACAGCGCCGCGGCGATGATGTCCCGCCAGATGCGACTCCACTCCGGAGGCGGTTCGCGCATTTCGACCATCATCGAACGCCATGCCTTGGCGAGCCCGGCATCGAGCGACCCGGCATGACGCCGCGCGTTGGTCGTGTGCGCCAGCATGGCGCCCGCCAGCGGTCCCCAGACCACGACGTTGCGGTCGCACCGATATGCCGTCACCCTCGCGCTGTCCTGGGCGGCCAGCTGGACGTCCTCCGGCAGACCGGCGTAGCGCTCCAGGATGACGGCGTCATCCCGGGTGGTGTTCAGGATGGCCTTGACGAACGCCATGAACTCGGAAATCGCCGCCGGTGGCCCGGCCGGGGAAGGGCCACCCCCCTCGACATACCGAAGCACTGCCGCCACCGCTTCCCGGTCCGTCGGCAAGAGCCCATCGGCGGCGGCACGGAGGCGGTCCGCCGTCCCAGGCGGCGCCCATTCGTTCGCTACCCAGGCCATGGCCTTGATCACAACGGCCCGGTCCTCGACGGACAGCGCCTGCGTGGAATCCAGCACGGCGTTCCACACCGTCGGCCATGTCGCGCTCTGGAATCCAGGTCCCAAGGTGGTGTTGGTACGGTCGCACTCCAGGGTCTTGACCAGCTCGAGCAACAGCGCCGTTTGCGCCGACAGCGGACGTTGCCTGGCATCGACCAGTTCGCCATTGGCTTGCAGCAGTTGCAGATGGCGATCGGCAATCGCCGGCATGCCGCTACGCCAACGCACGCGCTCCAGCAATGTCAGCAGCAGATCCACGCGCGGCTCGAGCGGCAGGGCCCGGCCAGCATCGATCCACAGCGCCAGCGCCGCTTCGGACATCGGAACGGCGCAGAGCCGCAGATAGGCGCACAGGGACGGCCCGCGCTGGCTCGCCGGCAACTCCATGACCGAGACCATCAGGTCATCGGGCGAGACGCCATACTCGTCCCACACGGCGCGCACGGAATCGGCTTCGGACCGGGTCCGGTGGCCCGCCGCGGCCAGCAGTTGCCGAAGCGGCCTGGCGCGAACGGATGCCGGCAGGCCCAGCACCGCCTGGGCGGTATCGTGCTGGCCCCGGGTCGTGGTATAGGGCAGCCGGAACACGCTTCGCGCCAGCGTCGTCAGGATCTCGGCCCGGCTCGACATCGAAATGGGCGGCTGCGCCAGGGCCAGGCATTGCCGTTTGTCGCGATGCCGGTCGGGCAAGGCGTGCGTCCCGGGACTGCACGCCCGCAGGACCGGCGCGATCGTGGACGGCGTCGACGCTCGCCGCGCGTGGTGCAACAGTCTGTCGGCATGCACCGTGCTGCGTAGCGATTGCAGCATCGATTTCGACACGCGGGCCAGGTTGGCGCGGGTTCGCGGTGGCAGCATGCCGGCCACCTGTTGCCAGACATGGCAGGGAACGAGGTCGATGGTGGCCTTGCTGGCAGACGACGCCGGCTGTCCCGGTGGCAGCGCGATGGCAAGCGCACCGGTGCTGGCGGGATGGGAGGCAGGAAAGGCGGTCGGGTCGGCGACAGGCAGGAAGGACGGCGCGGGAGGCGCACGGCCAGTAACAGGCGGATTCAGGGGCATGGCAGGGAAACATGGGCAAGGTCGCTTGGCGCCTTGCCGCGCGGAGCTCGGGAAGTCGGGAACCCGGACGCAGGGCACTATCGTGCGCCATCGTACGGGCCATCGGGGCACCATCGCAGGCGCCGCACGAAGGCGGATGGTGCGCCAACTCCCTGCCCCCCGCTTTGCCGTAATTCCGCCCGCTTTCGCTTCTACCGCCTGCTTTTGTTCATCGTGCCGCTGACCACGCGCCCCTTACTGGATGATGCCCCCGCCGAGACACACCTCGCCGTCGTACAGCACCGCCGATTGGCCCGGCGTGACGGCCCATTGCGCCTCGTCGAAGCGCAGCCGCAGATCGTCTCCATCGACCGCATCGACCACGCACGGCGCGTCGCTCTGCCGATAGCGCGTCTTGGCGCTCAGCGCGCTACCCGCGCGCGGCGCTTCACCGGCGACCCACGACAGGTCGGCGGCACGCAGCGTCGGCGACAGCAGCCACGGGTGATCGTGCCCCTGCACCACGTACAGCGTGTTGGACGCCATGTCCTTGCGCGCGACGTACCACGCGTCGCCGCTGCCGTCGCGGCTGCCGCCCAGCCCGATACCCTTGCGCTGGCCCAGCGTGTAGAAGGCCAGGCCGATATGCTCGCCGACGACCTTGCCGTCGGCGGTCTTCATCGGCCCGGGCCTGGTCGGCAGATAGCGATTCAGAAAATCCCGGAATGGACGTTCGCCAATAAAGCAGATGCCGGTGGAATCCTTTTTCTTCGCGTTCGGCAGGCCGATTTCGGCGGCGATCTCGCGCACCTGCGTCTTCGGGATCTCGCCCAGCGGAAACAGCGTGCGCGACAGCTGCGCCTGATTGAGCCGATGCAGGAAGTAGCTCTGGTCCTTGGTGTGGTCCAGCGCCTTCAGCAGTTCGAAGCGGCCATGCTCGCCCTGGCGCACGCGCGCATAGTGGCCGGTGGCGATGCGCTCGGCCCCCAGCGACATCGCATGGTCCAGGAAGGCCTTGAACTTGATCTCGGCGTTGCACAGCACGTCGGGATTGGGCGTGCGCCCGGCCGAATATTCCCGCAGGAAATCGGCGAACACGCGGTCCTTGTACTCGGCGGCGAAGTTGACCGCCTCGACGTCGACGCCGATCAGGTCGGCCACCGACACCACGTCGAGCCAGTCCTGGCGCGTCGAGCAGTATTCGCTGTCGTCGTCGTCCTCCCAGTTCTTCATGAACAGGCCGACGACCTCGTAGCCCTGCTGCTTCAGCAGCCAGGCGGTGACCGACGAGTCCACCCCGCCCGACATGCCGACCACGACGCGTTCGCCGCGGCCGATGCCGGGATTCAGTTCGGGGCGGGCCGAAGTGACGGCGCTCGCGACGGCACTCGTGACGGCGCTCATGGCAGCGCTCCCTGCATCAACGCCGACGGATGCGTGTACAGCGCGTCGAGCGCGAAGCGCTTTCCGGCCAGATAGTCCTCGACACAGGCCAGCACCAGCGGCGAGCGATGACGTTCCGGGCAGGCGCGGATCTCGTCGGCGCTGAGCCAGACGGTGCGCACGATGCCGGTATCGAGCGGACGGCCGCTGTCGAGCGGACCCAGATCGCCGGTAAACGCGAAGCGCACATAGGTGATGTCGCCCTCGGGATGCTGGCCGGTCGGCGAGGTCACCGAGCCTGCCAGATAGCAGCCGAGCAGCGCGCGCGGCTCGAAGCTGTGCGCGGTTTCCTCCAGCGTTTCGCGGATCACGGCGCGCACCAGGCTCTCGCCCGGGTCCAGATGGCCGGCCGGCTGATTCAGCTTCAGGCCGTCGCGGGTTTCTTCTTCGACCAGCAGGAAGCGGCCGCCGCGCTCGATCACGGCGGCCACCGTGACGCTGGTTTTCCAGTCTTGGGACATGATGCACAAGTTTTAGGCAATCCGGCATTTTACCGGCAGGCGCGCGGCGCTGCAGCGCGGCGGACCGCGCGGGGGCCGGCGCGGGACCGCACCTCGATCGCCCCCATCGCCCGGCTCGCCCCCAAGCTCCCAATCGCCCCAATTGCCGTCGGATTCCTGTAAGCTGCGGAAAAATTGTGCGCCGCGCTGGACGGCGGCGCCGATAAACGAGCCCGGATGCCTGCCCGGCCGTAGCGCGGAGCGGCACCGCAACAGGAGAAGCTGACGATGCAGATCGGTATCCCGCTGGAGACACGGGCCGGCGAAGCGCGTGTCGCCGCCACCCCCGAGACCGTCAAGAAGTACGTCGCCCAAGGCCATCAGGTGCTCGTGCAGAGCGGTGCCGGTGTACGCGCCAGCTGTCCCGACGCCGCCTACGAGGCCGCCGGCGCCAGCATCGTCGATGCCGCCCGCGCGTTCGGCGCCGAACTCGTGTTGAAGGTACGCGCGCCCGATCCGCAGGAACTGACGCAGATTCGCCCCGGCGCCGCGCTGGTCGGCATGCTCGACCCGTTCGACGCCGACAACAACGCGCGCATGGCGGCCGCCGGCATCGTCGCGTTCGCGCTCGAAGCCGCGCCGCGCACGACGCGCGCGCAAAGCATGGACGTACTGTCCTCGCAGGCCAATATCGCCGGCTACAAGGCCGTGCTGGTCGCGGCCAACCACTACCAACGCTTCATGCCGATGCTGATGACCGCCGCCGGTACGGTCAAGGCGGCGCGCGTGCTGATTCTCGGCGCCGGCGTGGCCGGCCTGCAGGCGATCGCGACCGCCAAGCGGCTGGGCGCGGTGATCGAGGCCTCCGACGTGCGGCCCGCGGTCAAGGAACAGATCGAATCGCTGGGCGCGAAGTTTCTCGACGTGCCGTTCGAGACCGACGAAGAGCGCGAGATCGCGCAGGGCGTCGGCGGCTATGCGCGGCCGATGCCGGCAAGCTGGATGCAGCGCCAGGCCGCGCTGGTGCACGAGCGCGCGAAGCAGGCCGATATCGTCATCACGACCGCGCTGATCCCTGGACGCCGTGCGCCGGTGCTGCTGAAGGAAGAGACCGTGCAGGCGATGAAGCCGGGCTCGGTGGTGGTCGACCTGGCGGCCGCGCAAGGCGGCAACTGCCCGCTGACCGTGGCCGACGAGGTGGTCGAGCGCCACGGCGTGACGCTGGTCGGCTACACCAATCTGGCCAGCATGGTCGCGGCCGACGCCTCCGCGCTGTACGCGCGCAACGTGCTCGACTTCCTCAAGCTGATCGTCGACAAGGACGGCAAGCTGACAATCAACGCGGAAGACGATATCGTCGCGGCCTGCCTGATCAGCAGGGACGGCGCGCTGGCCCGCCAGGCCGCCTGAACGGCTGCCGGCCCGCGCTGCCGGTGCGACCGGCGCGCCGGCAGCGCCGACCCTCCACCATCGATTTCAACCCCGCGCCCATCCCGGGCGCGTTTTCACGGTGCCGCGGCCGCACGTTCGCGCCGTCGCGGCGCCAGCATCAACGAAGGAAAGCAACACCATGCAACGCATCATTCTGCGCGCCAAGCTGCATCGCGTCACCGTGACGCAGGCCGACCTGCACTACGAGGGGTCGTGCGGCATCGACGAGGATCTGCTCGACGCGGCGGACATGAAGGAGTACGAGAAGATCGAGCTCTACAACGTCAACAATGGCGAACGTTTCTCGACCTACATCATCAAGGGCAAGCGCGGCACCGGCGAGATCTCGCTGAACGGCGCCGCCGCGCGCCGCGCCCATCTCGGCGACCACCTGATCATCTGCACCTACGCGCCGATGAGCGATGCGGAACTGGCCGACTACAAGCCGAAGATCGTGCTGGTCGACGACAACAACCGCATCAAGGAAATCAAGAAGGTGTAATCCCATGATCGCCGCGCGCAGGCAGTCTCGCCCGCAATCCCGGCATGCCAACGGTGGCCCTGGCGCATGGCGCCGCTGGCTGATCGTTGTCGTGACGGCGGGCTGCGCGGCCTGCGCGGGCTTGTCGGCCCCCACCTCCGCCCCCACCTCGGCGCCCGTTTCCGCCCCCGACTCCGCCGCCCATGACGGCGGTGCCCCGCCGGCCACCGCCGCGGCGGACCCGCTGCCCTCCTGGCGCGACGGTCCCGCCAAGCAGGCGATCCTGCGCTTCGTGCGCGACACCACCACCGTCGGCGGTCCCGACTTCGTCGCTCCGGCCGACCGCATCGCCATCTTCGACAACGACGGCACGCTGTGGCGCGAGGACCCGCGTGCCGAGCTGCTGTTCGTCGCCCATCTGGCGCGGGCGCGCACCGACGCCGATCCCGCGCTCGGCGCGCAAAGCCCCTACCGCGAATTCCTCGCCGATCCGCGCGGCTATCTGCAGCGCGGCGACACCGCGGCGCTGCAGCTGCTGCACGCCGTGTACGGCAACACCGCGGTCGAATCGTTCCAGGACGAGGCGCGGCGCTTTCTCGCCGTCGCCCGCCATCCCCGCAACAGCGCGCCGCTGCGCGACGGCATCTACCAGCCGATGATGGAGCTGCTCGGCCATCTGCGCGCGCAGGGCTACCAGACCTGGCTGTGCGCGGGCTCGACCGCCGACTTCATGCGCGCGTTCGCCGCGGACTACTACGGCATCGCGCCACAGCAGGTGATCGGCTCCCGGCTGGCGCTGCGCTTTCGCCAGACCGCGCAGGGCAACGCGGTCTGGCGCGAGCCGCACGTCGACAGCTTCAACGACAAGGAGAACAAACCCGCCAATATCGCGCTGCAGATCGGCAAGCGGCCGGTGTTCGCGGCCGGCAACGTCGGCGGCGCCGGCGATATCGCGATGCTGGCCTACAGCCAGGGACGGCGTGGGCCGTCGTTCCAGCTGCTGATCGAGCACGATGACGCGCAGCGCGAGTCGGCCTATACGGAGCCGGATGGCGCGTCGCTGAAGGCCGCCGCCGCGCACCGCTGGACCGTGGTCAGCATGCGGCGCGACTGGGAGCGGGTGTTCGTGGCGCCGTCGGCACGGCGGCCATCCCCGGCACTGGCCGGCGAGCCAATGGCGAAGCCGGCCGCGCCATAGCTGGAAACTGCGCGGGCAACCGCGCAGGCAAGCGGATAACCGAATTCAAGCAACGGGAGGAGAAGTCGATGGAGATGGTGAACCACACGGTGATCAACCTGATCATCTTCGTGCTGGCGATCTACGTGGGCTACCACGTGGTCTGGACGGTCACGCCGGCGCTGCATACCCCGCTGATGGCGGTCACCAACGCGATCTCGGCGATCATCATCGTCGGCGCGATGCTGGCCGCCGGGCTGACCGAGGGCGGCGTCGGCCGTGCGATGGGCACGCTCGCCGTGGCCCTGGCCGCGGTCAACGTGTTCGGCGGGTTTCTGGTGACCCAGCGCATGCTGGAAATGTTCAAGAAGAAGGAGCCGAAGAAGTCGGCACCGGCCGGTAGCAAGGAGGGCGCGCAATGAGCATGAACGTCGTCACGCTGCTCTACCTGGTGGCCTCGGTCTGCTTCATCCAGGCCTTGAAGGGGCTCTCGCATCCGGCCACCGCGCGCCGCGGCAACGCCTTCGGCATGATCGGCATGGCGATCGCGGCGCTGACCACGGTCGCGCTGATCGTCAAGCTGAAGAACGAGTTCCTGGCGGCCGGCATCGGCCAGTCGTCGATCGGCACCGGACTCGGCCTGATCCTGGCCGGGCTGGTCGTCGGCGGCGGCATCGGCGCCTACGTCGCGAAGAAGGTCGAGATGACCAAGATGCCGGAACTGGTCGCGGCGATGCACTCGCTGATCGGCCTGGCGGCCGTCTTCATCGCCATCGCGGCGGTGGCGGAACCGGCCGCCTTCGGCATCACCGCGGCCGGCTCGCACGAGATTCCGCTGGGCAACCGCATCGAGCTGTTCATCGGCTGCTTCGTCGGTGCCATCACGTTCTCGGGCTCGGTGATCGCCTTCGGCAAGCTGGCCGGGCGCTACAAGTTCCGGCTGTTCCAGGGCGCGCCGGTGGTATTCGCCGGCCAGCACTGGCTGAACCTGGCGCTGGCGGTCGCGATGGTCGGCTTCGGCATCGCCTTCTTCATGACGCAGCAGTGGATGCCCTTCCTGGTCATGCTGGCGATCGCCTTCGTGCTCGGCGTGCTGATCATCATTCCGATCGGCGGCGCCGACATGCCGGTGGTGGTGTCGATGCTGAACTCGTATTCGGGCTGGGCGGCGGCCGGCATCGGCTTCTCGCTGAACAACCCGATGCTGATCATCGCCGGCTCGCTGGTCGGCTCCTCCGGCGCGATCCTGTCGTACATCATGTGCCGGGCGATGAACCGCTCGTTCTTCAACGTGATCCTGGGCGGCTTCGGCGGCGAGGCCGGCAGCGCGGCCGCCGCTGGCGCGCAGGCGCAGCGCAACGTCAAGTCCGGCTCGCCGGACGACGCGGCCTTCCTGATGGGCAATGCGGAGACCGTGATCATCGTGCCCGGCTACGGCCTGGCGGTGGCGCGCGCCCAGCATGCGCTGAAGGAGCTGACCGAAATGCTGTCGGAGAAAGGCGTCACGGTGAAGTACGCGATCCACCCGGTCGCGGGCCGCATGCCCGGCCATATGAACGTGCTGCTGGCCGAGGCCGAGGTGCCTTACGACCAGGTCTTCGAAATGGAAGACATCAACAGCGAGTTCGGTCAGGCCGACGTGGTGCTGGTGCTCGGCGCGAACGACGTGGTCAACCCGGCGGCCAAGACCGACCCGAACTCGCCGATCGCCGGCATGCCGATCCTCGAGGCCTACAAGGCCAAGACCATCATCGTCAACAAGCGCTCGATGGCGGCCGGCTACGCCGGGCTCGACAACGAGCTGTTCTACATGGACAAGACGATGATGGTGTTCGGCGACGCCAAGAAGGTGGTCGAGGACATGGTCAAGGCGGTCGCCTGACCGGGGCGGTCCGGCCCGCCGATCCGTCCCGCCGGCCCTGCTGCAGGGCCGGTTGCGCCCCCGCTCCGGCGCGCTATACTGGCCCTCGGCCGCGGGGGCCGGCTTGCGCCGGCCATGGCGGCCCTGGCGCCGGCCCCGCGCTCCCCGCTGCAGCCGGACCCGCTTCTCGCCTCCCGGGGTCGCACGCGACATGACATTCAATCCGCAGGACAGGCATCTGCCGGTCTTCCAACATCCGATCCTGACCGTGCTGGTCGACGACAGCCGTTCGTTCATGGACAGCCTCGCCTTCCAGATGGACCGGACCCGCCCGGTGGTCGCCTTCACCGACCCGCGCGAGGCGCTGCAGTGGATCCGGGAGGCCTACACCACGCGCTTCACCGGCTTCCTGCCGGTGCGCGTCACGCACGACGATCTGACGTTCCTGACCGAGCGCCGCACCGTGCAGCTCGATATCGACCGCATCCACCGGCAGATCCACGACATTCACCGCTTCGTGCAGCCGGGCGTGATCGTGGTCGACTATTCGATGCCGCAGATGGACGGGCTCGAGTTCTGCCGCGCGCTGCAGGACCTGCCGTGCAAGACCGTCCTGCTGACCGGCACCGCCGACGAGGGCGTCGCGGTGCAGGGCTTCAACCACGGGCTGATCGACCGCTACGTCAAGAAGCACGACAGCAATATGGTCGAGCGGCTGGACCAGGAGATCGACGCGCTGCAGCAGCAATACTTCACCACGCTGTCGCACACGCTGCGCGACCTGCTGACGCGGCACTCGTTCTCGTTCCTGTCCGATCCCGCGATGGCCGAGCGCGTGCGCCAGCTGGCGGCGCGCTACGGTTTCGTCGAGTACTACCTGTACCCGAATCCGGCCGGCATCCTGCTGCTGACGGCGCAGGGCCAGGCCACGCTGATGGTGATCGAGACCCGCACCAGCCTGGCGAGCCAGGTCGAGTCGGCCGAGGCCTACGACGCCCCGGCGGCGCTGACCGAGGGCCTGCGCGAAGGCCGCATCGTGCCGTTCTTCTGGCCCGGCAACGGCATGTACACGCCGGCCTGCGTCGACTGGGAGCAATACTGCCTGCCGGCCGAGCGCGTCGAGGGCCGCGAGGAATTCCTGTACGCGCTGTTCGACCTGCCGCGCCACCTGCTGGACGAGCCGGTAGTCAGCTTCAAGACCTTCCTGACCGAATTCGAGCGCAACGAAGGCAGTCTGACGGGGCGCTGACCGCCCGGTTGCTCCCCTCTCCCGTTGTTACGGCTGCGCCCGATTGCCGCCCCTGACCATCTCGAAGCGGAACAGGCGGCATTCGATATTGCCGTTGTAGAGCGGCACCCGCCGCGATTCCTTCAGCCGCAGCCGGCGCGGCAGCGACAGGTCGCCGGTGAAGATCCAGGCTTCCCAGCCGGCAAAATGCTGCTTCAGCGTCGTCGCGAATGCGCTGGCGAACTGGTTGGCGGCGTCTTCCTCGGCGCTGTCCACCGGCGCCTCGTCGAATGCAGGCCGGCGCTGGCCGCGCACCGCGATCCGCTCGCCATAGGGCGGGTTCAGCAGCAACAGGCCGGGTTGCGCGAACGGCGGCTGCACGTGCCGCGCATCGACCTGCTTGGCGCGCAGCTCGCCCGGCAAGCCGGCACGCCGCCAGTTGGCGCTCGCCATCGCCAGCATGTCGGTCGAGATATCGCTCCCGGCAATGGCCAGGTCCGCGGCCGCGGACGTTGCAGCCGCGGCAGCACGCTGGCTCGCGGCCTGGGCCTCGCTCTTGAGCGCCTTCCACGGCTTCAGGTTGATTCCCTTGAGCCATTCGAAGGCAAAGCTGCGTGCCGCGCCGGGGGCGAGGCCCAGCGCGACCTGCGCGGCCTCGACCAGGAACGTGCCGCTGCCGCACATCGGGTCGTAGAAGGGCCGCGCGGTCTTGCCCGGCGTCCAGCCGGCCAGCCGCAGGATGCCCGCGGCCAGATTCTCCTTCAGCGGCGCCTCGCCCTTCTCCATGCGCCAGCCGCGCTTGAACAGCGGCTCGCCGGTGGTGTCCAGGTACAGCGTGCAGTCGTGCTCGGTCAGGTGCGCGTAGATCCGTACGTCGGGGCTGGCGGTGTCGACGCTGGGCCGCGCGCCCAGACGCTCGCGCATCGCGTCGCAGACGCCGTCCTTGACCCGCAGCGCGGTGAAGTTCAGGCTGCGCAGCGGCGAGCGGTGCGCGGTCAGTTCGATCTTGATGGTCTCGTCCGGACCGAACCACTGGTCCCAGCGCTGCGCGCGTGCCAGCTCGTAGATGTCGTCCTCGTGCCGGTACCCGCGAGCGGCGACCCGCAGCAGCACGCGGCTGGCGATGCGCGAATGCAGGTTGACCGCGTACGCGGCCGCCATGTCGCCGGAAAAGCTGACGCCGCCCGGCACCTCGCGATGGACGTCGAACGGCGCCAGGGCGTCGACATCGGGCCGCACGGCGATCTCGCGCAGCTCATCGGCGAGCGCGCTCTCGAGGCCGCGCGGGCAGGGAGCGAAGAAGGCTTGGGTCATTACAGCGGTCCGGCAAAAGGTCGAATGGGGTCGCGACAGGTCAAACAAACAGCAGGCGAAACGGCGGCACAAGCCGCTTCAAACAAAAACGTCCGCCGTGGCGGACGGGGGCGCCGGCGCCGGCCCGGGCCGGCAGGGATCGCCTCAGGCGGCCGCCAGCGCGCGGTCGAGGAAGTCCAGCCGGTCCTGGCCCCAGTACGGCTGGCCGTCGTAGACATACCATGGCGCGCCGAACACGCCGGCCGAAATCGCGTCCTGCGTATGGCGCGCGTATTCCTCCTGCACGCCCTGCCCTTCGCTGGCCTTGAGCAGCGCCGCGCCATCGAAGTCCAGGCGGTCGGCCAGCTCGGCCAGCGTGGCGGCATCGGCGATATTACGCTCCTGCGCCCACAGCGCGTGTCCGATCGCGCCCAGCAAGGCCATCGCGCGCGCGGTGCCATGGGCCAGCCGCGCCGCGATGATCAGCCGGCTGGCGGCGTCGCCCGAGACCGGAAAGTACTTCGGCTCCAGATTGAGCGGCACGCCGAGGTAGTCGCGCCAGCGCGCCAGTTCGATCAGCCGGTAGGCCTGGCGCTGCGGCGGCCGCTGGGCCAGCGGCAGACCGCCCGAGGTCGCGAACACCTTGCCCAGATCGCATGGCTTCAGATTGACCTGGGCGCCATGACGGGCCGCGATCTCGGTAAAGCGCGCATGGCCGAGATAGACGTACGGCGACTGCGGCGAGAAGTAGTAGTCGATCTGCTTGCTCATCGGATCCTCGGGGACAGGTTCAGGCGGGGAAATACGGCATCAGAATGGCTTGACCACCACCAGCACCACGATCGCCAGCAGCACCAGCACCGGCAGTTCGTTGAACCAGCGGTAGAACCGATGCGAACGGGTATTGCGGCCGGCCTCGAACTTGCGCAGCAGCACCGCGCAGCCATGGTGATAGCCGAGCAGCACCAGCACCAGCGCCAGCTTGGCATGCATCCAGCCCTGCCCCGGGCCGCGCCCGATGCCATAGCCCAGATAGAGCCACAGGCCGAACGCCAGCGCGGGGATCGCCAGCATCGTCATGAAGCGCAGCAGCTTGCGCGCCATCGCCAGCAGCCGCGTCACCGCGGCGGGATCGGTCTCCATCGCCAGATTGACGAAGATGCGCGGCAGATAGAACAGCCCGGCGAACCAGGAGACCACGAAGACGATATGCAGCGATTTGACCCAGAGCATCGGTGATCCGTATGACGCGGCGATTTACGTGCGAATCTCGCCGTGGCCGAACACCACGTACTTCAGCGAGGTCAGCCCTTCGAGGCCGACCGGGCCGCGTGCGTGCAGCTTGTCGTTCGAGATGCCGATCTCCGCGCCAAGGCCGTATTCGAAGCCGTCCGCAAAACGCGTCGACGCGTTGATCATCACGCTGGCCGAATCGACCTCGCGCAGGAAACGCATGCCGGCCGAATAGTTCTCGGTGACGATCGAATCGGTATGGGCCGAGCCGTAGGTATTGATATGGGCGATCGCCTCGTCGAGGCCGGACACCGTGCGGATTGCCAGCACCGGCGCCAGGTATTCGAGGCGCCAGTCCTCCTCGGTGGCATCGACGAGCCCCTTGATGCCGGCCGCTTCCAGCGTGGCGCGCGTGGCCGGGCAGACCCGCAGCTCGACGCCCTTCTGCTGGTAGATCTTGCACAGCGGCGGCAGCACGCGCGCGGCGATCGATTCGGCGACCAGCAGCGTTTCCATCGTGTTGCACGGCGCGTAGCGCTGCGTCTTGGCGTTGTCGCAGATGCGCACCGCCTTGTCGAGGTCGGCGTCGGCGTCGACGTAGACGTGGCAGATGCCGTCCAGATGCTTGATCATCGGCACGCGCGCCTCTTCCATCAGCCGCGCGATCAGGCTCTTGCCGCCGCGCGGCACGATCACGTCGACATACTCGGTCATCGTGATCAGGCGGCCGACCGCGGCGCGGTCGGTGGTCTCGATGACCTGCACCGCCTCGGCCGGCAGACCGGCTTCGGCCAGGCCCTCGGCGACCAGCCGGGCCAGCGCGGTGTTCGATTCGATCGCTTCCGAACCGCCGCGCAGGATGGTCGCGTTGCCGGACTTCAGGCACAGCGCCGCGGCGTCGATCGTCACATTGGGACGCGACTCGTAGATGATGCCGATCACGCCGAGCGGCACGCGCATCTGGCCGACCTGGATGCCGGTCGGCCGGTATTTCATGTTGCCGATCTCGCCGATCGGATCGGGCAGCGCGGCGATCTGCTCCAGGCCCGCGGCCATCGTCGCGATGGCCTTGTCCGACAGGGTCAGCCGGTCGACGAAGGCGGCGTCCTGACCGTTGGCGCGGGCACGCTCGACATCGCGCGCATTGACGGCCTTCAACTGCTCGGCATCGCGGCGGATCGCGGCGGCGATGGTCAGCAGCGCGCGGTTCTTGTCGGCGGTCGATGCGCGCGCCATCGCGCGCGATGCGGCGCGGGCCTGGCGGCCGACGCGGTCCATGTACTGGTAGAGGTCGAGCTCGTTCATATCGGGGGCCGGTCGGTGCGGCCTGGCAATCTTGTATTTGGCGGCCGCGCTGCGGGCGGCGCGGCGTCGCGGGTTCCGGCGGCGCTCGGCCGCAGCCCAGGGTTGGATCGGCGGCCGATCAGCGCGCGATCATCAGCGCCAGCTGCAGCAGACCGTCCCACGGCTCGGCCGGCATGCCGTCGACGCGCAGTCCCTTGGTCTGCCGGTCCAGCTTCGCGGCCATCGCCAGCGCGGCTTCGAGGCGCTCGGTGGACAGCCGCTGCGCGGCCTGCGGCACCAGCTTCTCGCGCGGTCCCCAGATGCGCAGCTCGCGGGTCAGCACGCCCATCGGCTTGCCGCCGGCCAGCCCCTGCCGGACCTTGGATAATACGCGAATTTCCTCGGTCAGCGCCCACAGCACCAGCACCGTGGCCTCGCCCTCGCCGCGCAGTCCTTCGAGCATCCGCACCAGCCGCGGCACGTCGCCGCCCAGCATCGCCTCGGACAGCTTGAAGACGTCGTAGCGCGCGACATTGAGCACCGCGTCGTGGACCTGGTCGAAGGTCAGCACGCCGGCCGGGTACAGCAGGCCGAGCTTCTGGATTTCCTGATGCGCGGCCAGCAGGTTGCCTTCGACCTTGTCCGCGATGAACTGCAGCGCGCGGCGGCCCGGTTCGCCCGGTTCCACACGCTGGTTCTGCAACGCCAGCCGCTCGCCGACCCAGGCCGGCAGCCGCGTGCGATCGACGTTGTCGACCTTGATCGAGACGCCGGCGCCTTCGAGCGCCTGGAACCACGCCGATTTCGACGCGGCGAAGTCCAGCCGCGGCAGCGTGATCAGCATCACCAGATCGGACGCGGACTGGGCGCCCGCCAGCTGCGCCGCCACCGCGCGCAGCACCTCGCCGCCTTCCTTGCCGGGCTTGCCCGACGGAATGCGCAGCTCGACGATCTTGCGGTCGCCGAACAGCGACATCGATTGCTGCGCCTCCAGCAACTGGCTCCACTGGAAGCCGCGCTCGGACACCAGCACGTCGCGCTCGCTGTAGCCTGCCTCGCGCGCGGCCTGGCGCAGACGGTCGACCGCCTCGAGCACCAGCAGATGCTCGTCGCCGTGCACCACGTACAGCGGCGCCAGGCCACGCGTCTGTGCCTGGCGCAGGTGACCGTCGAGAGCGTCGAGCTTGAGCTGCATCCGCTGGGCCGTGTCCTTGTCTGTCTTGCCTATCGTGCCGGTCGTGCTTGCGATCGCGCCATGCGCGGCCTCAGGCCGGCTTGGCGGCGGCGAGCCGGCGCATCAGCTGCTGCACGATGTCGCGCTGCATGTCGCGATACAGCTGCTCTTCCTCGTAGCCCTTGGCCAGCGCGTTGGCCTCGTTGTAGGTCAGGTCGCGGAACAGCACCATCTGCGACGGCGCGATCATCTCGCGGCCGGCGGCATCGCGCAGCCGGAACGTGAAGCGCTGCGTCAGCCGGTATTCGCGCACCACGCCGGCCGTCGTGATCGACAGCACGGTCCGCGTGCGGGTGTCCTCCAGCACGTCGAGCAGCGCGTCGGCCTGCTTCGGGTCGGTGACGACGATGGTGTCGGAGCCGCCCTGGATCGCGCGGGTCAGTTCCGCACCCATCAGCGAGTTCTTCGGGATGCCGACATACAGCCGCTTGAAGGCGAAGTCCGAGCTGCCGCGCAAATGGAAGCCGCAGCCGGCCAGCGCACCGGCGGCCAGCAGCGCAGCCAGCACGGCGCGGCGATTCGGGTTCGGTCTAGTCATGGCGCGATTCCTTTGATTGGGACGATGGCGCGGCGGCGGGATGCCTTGCGGGACGGCCCGCCTCAGATCACCACGTTGACCAGGCGGCCGGGCACCACCACGATCTTCTTCGGCGCGGCACCGGCAGCGAACTTGGCGACGGTCTCGCTGGCGGCGGCCATCGCTTCGATCGCGGCGCGGTCGGCGTCGGCCGGCACCGTCAGGCTGCCGCGCACCTTGCCGTTGACCTGCAGCACCAGCTCGATCTCGCTCTGCACCAGCGCCGCCTCGTCGACCTGCGGCCACGGCGCATCGAGCAGATCGCCATACGCGGTGGCGTAGCCCAGCTCCTGCCACAGCACGTGGGTAATGTGCGGCACCACCGGGTACAGCACGCGCAGCAGGATGCCGAAGCCCTCGCGGCGCGCCGCCGGCGAAGCCGACTTGGCGTCTTCCAGTGCGTTCAGCATCTTCATCGCGGCGGACACCACGGTGTTGTACTGGATACGCTGGTAGTCGTAGTTGGCCTGGCGCAGCACGCCATGCACCTCGCGGCGCAGCGCGCGGTCCGCGTCGACCGCTTCACCGCCGGCAGCCGCCGCCCGGATCGCCTCGGCGTTGGCCTGGCCATAGGCCCAGACGCGGCGCAGGAAGCGCGACGCGCCCTCGACGCCCGAGCTGCTCCACTCGAGCTGCTGCTCGGGCGGCGCGGCGAACATCGTGAACAGGCGCGCGGTATCGGCGCCGTACTGGTCGATCAGTGCCTGCGGGTCGATGCCGTTGTTCTTGGACTTCGACATCTTTTCGACGCCGCCGATCTCGACCGGCTGGCCGTCGGCCTTCAGCGTGGCGCCGACCGGTCGGCCGCGCTCGTCGGTCTTCACGTCGACGTCGGCCGGATTGAACCAGTGCTTCTTGCCGCTGGCGTCCTCGCGATAGTAGGTCTCGTTCAGCACCATGCCCTGCGTCAGCAGGTTGGTAAACGGCTCGCCGAACTTGACCAGGCCCAGGTCGCGCATCACCTTGGTCCAGAAGCGCGCATACAGCAGGTGCAGGATCGCGTGTTCGATGCCGCCGATGTACTGGTCCATCGGCATCCAGTAATCGTTGCGCGCGTCGACCATCGTGGCCGCGTCCGGGCACGTATAGCGCATGTAGTACCAGCACGAGTCGATGAACGTATCCATCGTGTCGGTCTCGCGCCGGGCCGGCTTGCCGCAGGACGGGCAGGTGCATTCGAGGAAGCGCGGGTCCTTCGCGAGCGGATTGCCGCTGCCGTCCGGCACCAGGTCCTCGGGCAGCACCACCGGGAGGTCCTGCTCGGGCACCGGCACCACGCCGCAGCTGTCGCAATGGATCAGCGGGATCGGCGTGCCCCAGTAGCGCTGGCGCGAAATGCCCCAGTCGCGCAGGCGCCAGGTCACCTTCTTCTCGCCCAGGCCCTTGGCGGCCAGGTCGGCGGCGATCGCATCGACCGCGGCGCGATGGTGCAGGCCGTCGTAGCGGCCGCTATGGATGCAGCGGCCATGTTCCTTGTCGGCGTACCAGTCCTGCCAGGCCTCGGTCGAGAACGGCTGGCCGTCGACGTCGATGACCTGCCTGATCGGCAGGCCGTACTTGCGCGCAAAGGCGAAGTCGCGCTCGTCGTGCGCGGGCACGCCCATCACCGCGCCGTCGCCGTAGCTCATCAGCACGTAGTTGCCGACCCAGACGTCGACCGGCTCGCCGGTCAGCGGGTGCACGACCTTCAGTCCGGTCGGCATGCCCTTCTTTTCCATGGTCGCCATGTCGGCTTCCATCACCGAGCCGCGCTTGCACTCGTCGATGAAGGCGGCCAGTTCCGGATTGGTCGAGGCGGCGTGCGTGGCCAGCGGGTGCTCGGCGGCGACCGCGCAGAAGGTCACGCCCATGATGGTGTCGGCGCGCGTGGTGAACACGTACAGCTTGCCGCCGCCGATCAGCTCGCCGTCGTCGCCGACGATCGCGTGCGGGAAGGCGAAGCGCACGCCCTCGCTCTTGCCGATCCAGTTCTGCTGCATCACCTTGACGCGCTCGGGCCAGCCCAGGCCTTCAAGCTCGCCCAGCAGTTCCTCTGCGTATTGCGTGATGCCGAGGTAGTACATCGGGATCTCGCGCTTCTCGACCACCGCGCCGGAGCGCCAGCCGCGGCCGTCGATCACCTGCTCGTTGGCCAGCACGGTCTGGTCGACCGGATCCCAGTTGACGGTGCCGGTCTTGCGATAGGCGATGCCCTTCTCGAGCATCTTCAGGAACAGCCACTGGTTCCAGCGGTAGTAGTTCGGATCGCAGGTGGCGACCTCGCGCGACCAGTCGATTGCCAGACCCATCGACGCCATCTGCTTCTTCATGTACGCGATGTTGTCGTAGGTCCAGGCCGCCGGCGCCACGCGGTTGTTGATCGCGGCGTTCTCGGCCGGCATGCCGAAGGCGTCCCAGCCCATCGGCATCAGCACGTTATGGCCGTTCATGCGCAGGTAGCGCGCCATCACGTCGTTGATCGTGTAGTTGCGCACGTGGCCCATATGGAGCTTGCCCGACGGATACGGCAGCATCGAACAGGCATAGAACTTGGGCTTCTCCTTGCCGTCGGGGCCCACCGCGTGCTCGTCGACGCGATAGGCATCGATGGCTTGCCAGTGCTGGCGGGCGGATTCTTCGACTTCGGCGGGGAGGTATTTGTCTTGCATGGTTGGGACAGCGGTGCGCGCGCGGCGCATCGGCGATGTGGAATCTGGCAGCGGTTGAAGGCACGCCGGCCGTTGCGGCGTGCGGGAAACGCCGATTATAACCGGCGGTGGCCTGCGGAAACGGCGCACTTGTCGTCCCGCCCAGGCGGGACCCAGCGACGTTTGCAATCCTGCCGGGACAATCCGGCGGCTGGTCCCGCTTTCGCGGGGACGACGGCAATGCCGCCCCGAGGGGCTTACTTCAGGCCCAGCACGTCCTGCATGTCGAACATCCCGTTGGGCTTGTCCGCCAGGAAGCGGGCGGCCCGCACCGCGCCATCGGCATACGACTGGCGGCTCGAGGATTTGTGGGTGATCTCGATGCGCTCGCCGATGCCGGCGAACAGCACCGTGTGGTCGCCGACGATATCGCCGCCACGCACCGTGGCAAAGCCGATCGAGTTCGGATCGCGCGCGCCGGTATGTCCCTCGCGCGCGAACACGCCGCAGGTCTTCAGGTCGCGGCCGAGCGCCTCGGCGATGACCTCGCCCATCTTCAGCGCGGTGCCCGAGGGCGCGTCCACCTTGTGCCGATGGTGCGCCTCGATGATCTCGATGTCGTAGCCGGAGGACAGCATCTTCGCCGCGACCTCCAGCAGCTTGAAGGTCGCGTTGACGCCGACACTCATATTGGCGGCGAAGACCACGCCGATCGACTGCGCGGCCTCTGCCAGCGCGGCCTTGCCGGCCTCGTCGAAGCCGGTGGTGCCGATCACCATCTTGACGCCGAGCCGACGCGCCACCTGCACGTGGGCCAGCGTGCCTTCGGGACGGGTGAAGTCGATCAGGCAGTCGGCACCGGACAGGGCGGCCTCGATGTCCGAGGTGATCCTGACACCGGTTTGGCGGCCGAGGAACAGGCCCGCGTCCTGCCCCAGCGCGGCCGCGCCTGGCACGTCGAGCGCGCCGGCCAGCGTCACGCCCTCGGCGTCCAGCACATATTCGATCAACATGCGGCCCATGCGGCCGGAGGCGCCGGCAATAGCGAGTTTCATGGCGAGTCGGTTCCCCGGAAAGAAATCAGGCGAATAACAGCGGATGACAGCGAATGACAGGACAACAAGACTGGAACGGCGCCGGGCGCAGCGTGATTGGGCCACGCGCGCCGCGGCGCCGATGCCACGGCATGGGCGACTGGGCGAAGGTCCGCGCCCCTGCTGCTTATCTTATTTGAGGGTGTAGGCGGGACCGGCGCTGGCGGCGCGCTCGCTGGCCGGCTCGCCGGCGGGCTGCGACGGCGCCGCACCGGCTGGCGCGGCCGCGGCTTCGGGCGCCGAGGCGGACGGCTGCGCCTGCGCCTGCGGCTGTGCGGCGTCGGCCGGCGCCTGCTGGTCGCCCTGCTGCGCCTGCGGCTCGGCCGGCGCGGCGGCCTGTTGCGGCGCCGACTTGGCACCCTTGTTCGCCTCAGGCGTGCGCTTCATGCCGTCGATTTCGGCGATCAGCTCGTATTCCGACGGCAGTTCGTCGCCGCCGAAGCGGACCAGACGATCGTTGTCGAAGAACACCGTGAAGCGGCGCTGCTGCACCACCTGCGTATTGCCGCGCTTGAACGAGAACACATAGTCCCAGCGATTGGCGTGGAACACGTCGGTCAGCAGCGGCGTGCCGAGCAGGAACTGCACCTGGTCGCGGGTCATGCCCTCGCGCAGTTGCGCGGCGGCCTCGCGCGAGACGAAGTTGCCCTGGACGATATTGATCCGGTACGGCGTGATCGCGTTGGCGATCTTGCGGGAAGTGCTGTCGTAGGTCGAGCAGGCGGCGGAGGCCAGCGTGATGGCTGCCAGAAGCGTGGTCAGCAGCGCCGGGCGCAGGGCGGATGTTCGAATGGAATCCATGTAACTCGCAGTTCTCGCTACCGAAGGAAGGGAAAGTGCCGGTCGGTGGGCATGGTCGACGCGTCCGCGTGAAACACGCGTTCGCCGCCGCGTGAAGGGCTCGGCGCATTGCCGGCACCGGCCGCGCCGGGCGACTTTTGCCGGCAAAACCCTTATGATTCAACAATCCAGACATTGTACTCTAGGGAGTCACGCCCATGCCGAGTCCGGCGGAACTCAAAAATATCGGCCTGAAAGCAACCGTGCCGCGGCTGAAGATCCTCGAAATCTTCCAGACCAGCGAGCAGCGCCATCTGAGCGCGGAAGACGTCTATCGCATCCT
Organism: Cupriavidus gilardii; assembly: GCF_013347325.1. Lineage (NCBI taxonomy): Bacteria > Pseudomonadati > Pseudomonadota > Betaproteobacteria > Burkholderiales > Burkholderiaceae > Cupriavidus > Cupriavidus gilardii. The sequence continues at coordinate 2,723,460 of NZ_CP054626.1, forward strand.
GCTCAACGAACATATGGATATCGGACTGGCAACCGTGTATCGCGTGCTGACCCAGTTCGAACAAGCCGGCCTGCTGTCGCGCAACAACTTCGAATCGGGCAAGGCCATCTTCGAACTGAACGAAGGCAAGCACCACGATCACCTGGTCTGCCTCGACTGCGGCCGCGTCGAGGAATTCTTCGACGGCGAAATCGAGCAGCGCCAGCAAAGCATCGCGCGCGAGCGCGGCTTCGCGCTGCAGGAGCATGCGCTGTCGCTGTACGGCAATTGCACCAAGACCGCCTGCCCGCATCGGCCCAAGCGCTGATGCAGGGCACCGCGTGCAAAGAGGCACGCGGCGGGCAACAAAAAAGTTCTGGTGTCAAGTCCTTTGTGCAAATCACGCAGGACTTGAAACCGTATATGGGACAGTAGGTTAGCTCTTTTCTCGGCCACTTTGGCGCGGTGTGGCTTCGTGGGCTAGGAGCCACATAGGAGCGTTGGGAGAGAAAGCCACATCGCACTGTGTCGTGCTGGATTGCCGAGGGACGGCGGGCTTGTCTTGTCATCATAGCCCAGGCGGCTCTTGGCGGCATCCAGAATGAAGAACGCGCAGCCTTGGGCTGCGCGTTCGATGGATGTTGCTGGGCAGGCTTCGAGGGCCATCACGTCGGCTTGGACGGCACGCTCCGCGTCGTGGTGCCCTTCCTGAATCCCCGATCCCCCGCCATGAACGCCTCCAGCATGTGCGGGATCAACTTCTCGGCATCGACGGCCTCGCCATACGCCTGCGCGTGCAGCGCGGCGTAGCGGTCGAGGTCGGCTTTCAAGCTGGCCGGGCAGGCAAAGGTCAGCTTGACGCTCTCGGTCTTGGGCAGCGGCCCTAGCCGCAGTTTCTTCGTGTTCATTGGGAAGCTCCCCGGTTGAAGAACAGCGGCTGGCACGGCCGCAGCACCAGATCCCGGTTCACGATGACGCGAACCGGCAGGCCCGGCCTAATGGTCAGCGTCGGCTGGATGTCCATGTTGCGCCGGGTGATCTCCTGACCCACCTGATTGATGCTGTCCTGGGCGCTGTCGCGCCCCGCGATGACGATGCGGTTGCCGTCCTGGCGGTTCTCTGGCGCGGCCAACTCGGCGCCTACGCCCAGCAGCGTCGTCAGCACGGCGCCCGCGACGATGCGATTCCAATGCCAGTCCACGTCGTCTTCCAGGCCGGCGTAGCCGGCTGGATCGGTGCCGACAAGGTTGTCGAGCGTCAGCGAGGACGTATCGGGCAGGATGACCCGGTTCCACACCACCTGCACGCGGCTCTGCCCGTAGCTGACCTGGCTGTTGTATTTACCCAGGATGCGCGACCCCTGCGGGATCAACAGGAACTTGCCCGTGGCCGAGTCATAGACCGGCTCCGTCACCGTGGCGATCACGTCGCCTGGCAAGTCCGACTTGATGCCCGTCACCAGCGCGCCCGCAATCACCGTTCCGGCCATGACCTGATACGGCGAGGCCGGCATTTTCAGGTTTCCGGAATTGCGGGTTTCCATAGAGCCGCCTTTCAGGAACGCCTCTTTCTGGTCTTGCCGGTTTTGCACAGCTGTCGGATCGGCAGGCTGGGGCGCCGCCGAGGCCGGCCCAGCCGCGAGCGGGTCGAAGGCCGCGAGCGTGTTGGCAGCACCAGGCACACCCGGCGGCGCCACCGTGGCCGTGGCGGCGGCCTGGCCCTGGCCGCCCGAGCGGAAAAACACCGACGAAGCCGCTGCGGCTTCCGCCTCCTTGCGCAAGGCGTCGTTGGGATCGTGGCCGGGGGCCGCGTAAGCGGCCACGGCGGACTGCTGCGAGTTCACGATGGCCGGGCCAAGATCGCCCGGCAGTGGCGGCCCCAGCTCGGGCACCTTCGGCGGCAGCTTCGAGTAGTCGGACGGCAGGCCGTCCAGCCCTTCGGACTTCGAGACGCGATCGACGTTGTAAAGCTCGGTCTGCTCGCCCGCGCCGCGCCGGTGCGGTTGCAATGACCAGATCGTGGCCCCGAGCACGGCGACCGACAGGCCGCCGACGAGGACGGCCAGCGTGCGCCGGTTCAACCGGGTCACGGCACGCGGCTGGGCGCGAAGCGCCACCGCCTCGGGCGCGACCTTGCCTGCCTGCCGCGTGGCGAGGTCGGGGGTATCGTCCTGGCTCATGGTCAGTTCCTCCGTGCCACGCCATCCGTGCGCTCGATCCGCACCACGTCGCCCTTGTCACCGCCCAGGCGCAACTCTGCCGCGCCAAACAGGCGATCCACGATGTAGTACGGCGAACGGAAGCGGTAGTTCACCAGTTGCCCGTCGCCTTCCGGCCCGATCACGAACAGCGGCGGCAGTTCGCCTTGCGCGATGCCGGCGGGGAACTGGATATAGACCTTCTGCCCGTCGTCGAAAGCGCGCAGCGGCTTCCACGACGGATTGCTGCCGCCGATCGCGTAGCGAAAGCGCAGGTTCTCCAGCGACAGGCCGCTATCCACCGGCGCGGCGGCGCTGGCCGCTTGCGCCTGGCGCTGCAAGGCCAGCATCCGGTCGCGCGGGTACTCCCAGGACACCGACGCCATCCACGTCTTTTCCGTGGAAGTCAGTTCCAGCAGGTACGTCCTCCGGCTGGTGATGATGACCAGATTGGTCTTGAGGCCCGAGCGGATCGGCTTGACCAGCACGTTGACGCGCAAGTCGGCACCGCTGCCGCTGGACGTGTCGCCCACGATCCAGCGCACGGTATCGCCGGCGGCCACCGTCACCAGCTCCTCGCCCGGCTGCAAGGCAACCATCGTCACCCGGCCCACGGCCGCATAGACCTGATACAGCGCGCCATCGGTGAAGGGCCACACCTGAATCGCGTTGACGTAGCCCTCGCGCGTGGGCGCGACACGCGCCTCGGCATTGGCGCGTGAAACGCGCACCTTCTCGTCGGCCGGCTCGGGCGTGGGCTTGGCGTCCTCGGCCTCGGGTGCCGGCATCAACTGCGCCGGCATCGGCAGCACCTCGGGCACGGCCACAACCTCCACGGGCGCGGGCGGCTCCGGCATCGGCTGGGCCTGCACCGGCACCGGCTCATCGAGCGAGATGGTCGGCGGCGGCTTGCCTTGCGTGGCGCAGCCCGCCAGGGCAACAAGCATCAACGGCAAAGCGTAAAAGCGGAAAGACAGGTTCATGGTTTTGCTCCTTCGGAAGAATCCAGCTCGCGGCTCCAGGAAAGGCCGTTGACGTAGATGCCCAGCGGGTTCTTGCGCAGGCGTTCTTCGGTGCGCGGCGGCTGGAGCACGATGGACACCACGGCCGTCCACCGTTCCAGGCCCGCCGCAGCGCCGTTGACGTAGCGGCGTTCCGTCCAGCGCACGTTGAAAGACGTGTCGCTGGCACGCACGACGCTGGTGATCTGCACCGTCACCGACTCCTTTCCGATGCGCGCGAACGGGTCGTTGACCCGCGCGTAGTCGTTGAGCACGGCCGCGCCTTTGTCGGTCGTGTAGTCGTAGGCGTCCAGCCAGTTCTGGCGGACGACGATGGGGTCGATGGACAGCGAGCGCACCAGCGTCACGAAGCGCGCGATGTGGTGCGCCGTCTGCGCATCGTTGGGCCGGTACGGCGTGGCGGCTTCGCCCACGGCGCGCACCTGGCCCGCGTTGTCCACCTCCACGACGTAGGGCGTGACGATGGATTGCGCCGAGCGCCACACCAGTCCGCCGGCCATCAGCAGCGCGAGCGTGAGGCAGCCGAAGGCCATGAATCGCCAGTTCTTGGCCTGGACGCGGGCCGAGCCGATACGGTCGTCCCACACCTGGCCGGCGGTTTGGTACGGCGTGGCAGGCTGCGGCGTGTCGGCGTAGCGCACCTGCGGTTTCTTGAATCGCATGGTCAGTTCTCCTTGTGAATCGCGTCAGTCGTCGGAGCCGCGCAGGCTCGGGCCTTGCCCGGAGCCGCCGCCGTCGCCACCGCGCAGCGCGTGGGCAGCGGTGGTCGCGGCGTGGGTGAGCTGCTGGCGGCGATGCAGCCGCTTGGCCCAAGCGGGCTGCTCGGGCGCCTGTGCAGCGGCAGCGCCTGCCGGCGCTTCGCTGGTGGCGGCCTGGCCGGCTGACGCGCCAGCGTCGCCGTTCCAGCCCGCGCGGAACGGTGCGGCCATGCGCTGCCCGGCAGCGGAAGCGCGGGATGCGGCAGCGCGTCCGGCAGACTGCGCGCCGGTCTTGGCGACGTTGCCCAAGCCCGCCATCGCGCCTTTGGCACCGCCGCCGGCGGCAGCGGAACCCGCCTGGAACGCCGACTTCGCGCTGCCAGCCGCCGACGTGGCGGCACGCGCGCCGCTGCCGGCCAGCTTGGCGGCAGCCGGGGCCATGCGCGCGCCAGCGGCCACCGCGCCGCCCACGCCCGTCGCGGCAGCACCGACAGCCACTGCCGTTCCGGCCGCGCCGACGGCGGCACCGGCCATCGCGCCCGCGCCGAGCTGGGGCGCGCCGGACACAAGGCCCGTGGCGATGCCGGGGCCGAAGATCCCGAGCGCGAGCAAGGTGAGCGAGGCCAGCATGATGACCAGCGCGTGGTCGATGTTCGGCTCGGCGGGGTGGACTTGGAACTGCGCGAACAGGCCCGAGCCGATGCCGACGATCACAGCCAGCACCAGCACTTTGATGCCAGCGGCCACGACGTTGCCCAGCACCTTCTCGGCGAGAAAGCTGGTCTTGTTCCACAGCGCGAACGGCACCAGCACGAACCCGGCGAGCGTGGTCAGCTTGAACTCGATCAGCGTGATGAAAAGCTGGATCGCCAGCACGAAGAAGCACAGCACCACGACCAGCCACGCGAGGAACATCACCACGATGGGATCGAGATTGGCGAACACCTCGGGGAAGCCCGCCATCTCGCCGATCTGCTCCAGAATCGGCGCCCCGGCGTCGATGCCGGTCTTGGCGAGCCGGCCCGGCTGCAAGAAGTTCTCCATCGTGATGGCCGAGCCGGTGGCGGTGATGCCCAGCCCCGCGAACGAGCGGAACACGATGCTGGCCAGCCAGTTGAAGTTGTTGAGGATGTAGGCGAAGGCACCGACGTAGAGCACCTTGCGCAGCAGCTTGGCGATCACGTCATCGCCTTGGCCGGTGGCGTGGCTCATGGCCCAATACAGCCCGGCGATCGTCATGTCGATGACGATCAGCGTGGCCGTGAGGAACGCCACTTCGCCGCGCAGCAGCCCGAAACCCGAGTCGATGTAGGTGGCGAAGGTGTTGAGGAACTGGTCGATGATGGTCACGTCATTCATGGCGTGCCCTCCGGTTCCTCGAAGCTGGGCGGGATCGGCGGCAGGTCGGCCAGCGTCTGGTATTCATCCGGCCCGGCCTCGCCGGAAAAGAAGCGCCGCCGGAAGGCTTCGGCGGCGGCGCGGCAAGCGTCCTCGCCCGTGGCCTGCCGGTCGGCCGCGCATTGCGCGCGCAATGCCTTGAGCCGCACGCGATCGGCGGCCAGGGCATCGGCGAGGTTGTCGGCCGGCTGCTCGCCGCAAGCGGCCAGCAGCACGGCACCAAGGACGAGGACGCATCGCATGGCGGCCTCCTGTCAGTCGCGGTAGAAGTTGACGGACTGCGGCGTGTACGGCGTGCCTTCCCCGAGGAAGCGCCGCCGCACTTCGCGGGCGCGCTCGGTGGCCGCCGCCTGCCGCGCCAGTTCCAGCGAGGCGGCCCGGTCTTGCGTGATCTGGAGCCGCTGCGACTGGATCGACTGCTTGGCCTGCAAGGCGAGCAACTGGTTCATGGCCTGCATCGCCTGCAACGCGCCTTGCGCCGACTGGCTCTTGCCGACCAGATCGGCCAGCACGCTTTCGTCTTCGCCCAGGTTCTGCGACACCTGCGCCTGCATCTGCATGGTGGTCTGCAAGCCGCCCAGCGTGTTCTTCCACCGCTCCTGGGCGTCGCGGTACATCTGGTCGCCGCTGACGGTGGCGGCGTACTGCTCCGGGTACAGGCGGGCAAACTCCCGATCCAGATTCGTCACGTCGTAGGCCAAGCCTCGGGCCTGGGCGATCAGCCGCTCGGTCGTCGCCAGGTTGGCGCGCAACTGGCCGACCACGCTGGATGGAAGGCTGGCGAGGTTGCGCGCCTGGTTCATCAGCATTTGCGCTTCGTTCTGGAGCTGGCGAATCTGGTTGTTGATCTGCTCCAGCGTGCGGATCGCGGTCATCGTGTTCTGCACGAGGTTGGTGGGGTCGATCACGACCCATTGCGCATGGGCAGTGGCGGTGCAAAGCATGGCCGCGATGGCAGCGGCGACAAGGCGCTTCTTCATGGCAGGATCTCCTGTGGTTGGTCAGCGAGGGAATCCGGCGCGAGGCCGGGGAACGAGGGCAGCAGGTCAGCCGCCCAATCGAGGCCGCGATGGCGCAGCCAGGCACCCGCGAAGCCGGGCGTGCCGGCGTCCAGCAGCACGCGGTCTATGTCGCGCTGGTCTTGCGGCGTGGAAGCGCCCGCGAAGGCCAGCGTCGCCGCCCCCAGGTCGAGGTCGAACAGGCGGTTGCCGAGGCGGGATTGGTAGTAGTAGTCGCGCTTGGGTTGCGCGGTGGCGACGATCTCGATCTGGCGCGAGTTCAACCCGAAGCCCTCGTAGATCGTGCGAATCTGCGGCTCGGTCGCCTGCGGGTTCGGCAGGAAGATGCGGCTTGCGCAGCTCTCGATGATTGCGGGCGCGATGCTCGAATCCTTAATGTCCGCGAGCGACTGCGTGGCGAAGATCACCGACACGTTCTTCTTGCGCAGCGTCTTGAGCCACTGGCGGATGCGCGCGGCAAACACTGGGTCATCCAGGAACAGCCACGCTTCATCGAGGATCAGCAGCGTGGGAGCGCCATCAAAGCGTTCGTCAAAGCGCGCAAAGAGGTAATGCAGCACGGCCATGACGGCGGCCTTGCTGTGCATCAGCTCCTCCATCTCGAAACCCTGCACGTCCGCCATGCCCAGCCGGTCGTGGTCGGCATCCAGCAGCTTGCCGTGCGCGCCGCCCAGCACATAGGGCGCGAGCGCCTGGCGCAGCGCGTTCGATTGCAGCAGCACCGACAGGCCGGTCATCGTGCGCTGCTCGACGGGCGCACCGGCCAAGCTGCCCAGCGCCGACCAGATGGCGGCTTTCTCGTCCGGGCCGACTGCTACGCCTTCATGCAGCAAACGGCCTTCGATCCATTCGGCGGCCCAGGTGCGGTAGCCTTCGCGGTCAATGCGGGCGAGCGGCTGGAAGGCGATTTCGCCGTCCGTGCCCAAGTCGTAGTGCTCGCCGCCAAGCCCGAGGATCGTGGCGCGCATCGAACGCCCCATATCGAACGCGAAGATGCGCGAGCCGAGGTAGCGGCGGAACTGCATCGCCAGCGTGGCGAGCAGCACTGACTTGCCCATGCCCGTCGGGCCGGCCACCAGCATGTGGCCCACGTCGCCATCGTGCGTGACCAAGCGAAACGGTGTGGCGCCATCGGTGCGCGTCACGATGAGAGGCGGGCCGTCCAGATGCGCGTTGCGCTCGGGGCCGGCCCACACGGCCGACACCGGCATCATGTGCGCCAGGTTCAGCGTCGAGACGATCGGCTGGCGCACGTTGGCATAGGCGTTGCCGGGGAGCGAGGACAGCCACGCATCCACGGCATTGAGCGTTTCGGAGATGGTCACGAAGCCCCGGCCCTGGATGACGCGCTCCACCATGCGCAGCTTCTCGTCGGCTGCGGCCGGGTCGGCATCGAGCACCGTCACCGTGGCGGTGAGGTAGCCGAAGGCGACTTGATCACTGCCCAGCTCCTGCAACGCGGCATCGGCATCGGTCGCCTTGTTCGAGGCATCCGTGTCCACCAGCGGCGACTCCTGTTGGAAGATCGTTTCGCGCAGCAGCGCGATGACGTTCTTGCGCTTGGCGAACCACTGGCGGCGCAGGCGGGCGAGGTCTTTTTCCGCCTCGGATTTGTCCATGCAGAGGAAGCGCGTACTCCAGCGATACGCAAATCCGAGGCGGTTGAGGTCGTCCAGAATCCCCGGCCAAGTGGAAGTCGGGAAGCCCCGCACCGACACCACGCGCAGGTGCTGATCGCCCAGCATGGGTGCCAGTCCACCGACCAGCGCGCAGTCGGTCAGCAGCGCGTCGATATGGAACGGCACTTCGGGCACCGCCAGCGAATAGCGCCGCGTCGAGATGGTGGCGTGCAGGTAGGTCAGCGTCTGGCTGTCATCGAGCCAGGCGATTTCCGGCATCACGCCATCGAGCAGGTCGAAGACGCGATCGGTCTCCGCCACGAAGGCATCGAGCCGGCCGCGCCAATCCACGCCTTCGGTGGGCCGGTTCTCGTACAGCATCCCCGCCGCTCGGGCGCGCGACTCCTCGGGCGGTAGGTACACCAGCGTCAGGTGATAGCCGCTCTCGAAGTGGTTGCCCGAGTCCTCAAAGGTGGCGCGGCGTTCCTCGTCCACCAGCCATGACAAGGCTTCTGGGAACTCCGAGTGCGGATAGTCGGCGGCAAGCCGGCGCTCGGCTTCGATGAACAGCGCCCAGCCCGATCCCAGCCGGCGCAGCGCATTGTTCAAGCGCGCCGACGTGGCGATCAGCTCGCCTTGCGTGGCACTGTCGAGGTCAGGCCCGCGAAACCGGGCCGTGCGCTGGAAACTGCCGTCCTTGTTCAAGACGACACCCGGCGCGACGAGCCCGGCCCACGGCAGCCAATCGGCGAGCAAGGCCGGGCGCTGGCGGTATTCGGCGAGGTTCAGCATGGCGGCGTCCCCTCACACGTCCAGCAGCGGGCGGTGCTTGATGTGCCGGGCGAACACGGCCATGAACTGCGGATCGACGCGCGCACCCCATACCGCCAGCGAATGGCCGACGATCCAGAGCACCACGCCAGGAATCCACAGTTGCAGGCCCAGCCCGACGGCGGCGGCCAGCGTGCCGTTGGCAATCGCCACGGTGCGCGGTGCGCCGCCCAGCAAGATCGGCTCGGTGAGCGAGCGATGCAAAGGCACCTCGAACCCGGCCGCGAAGCTATCCGGGCCGCTCATACGACAGCCCCGCCCGAGAACGAAAAGAACGACAGGAAGAAGCTCGAAGCCGCGAACGCGATGGACAGGCCGAACACGATCTGGATCAGCTTGCGAAAGCCGCCCGACGTGTCGCCGAAGGCGAGCGCGAGGCCCGTGGCAATGATGATGATGACCGCGACGATGCGCGCCACCGGCCCCTGAATCGACTCCAAGATCGACTGCAACGGGCCTTCCCAGGGCATCGAGGAACCAGCGGCCTGCGCGGTGCCGGCCAGGAACAGCAGCAGCGCGGCCAGCAGCAGCCCTCGCCCCGCAGGGCGGGCCAGGCAGCGCAGCCGTGCAAGGCGCAAAGCCGGATTTACGGAAACACGGAAAGCAGGAATGGTCATCTGCGTCATAGCAGTTCTCCAGGTTGGTCAGGGGACGAGGAAGTCGCCGCAGCGGGTGCGGCATCAGGGATCGGCGGCAGCTCGGGAAACGGCGTTTCCAGCGCGTCCACCAGTTGGTAGCCCACGCCGTCGAAGCCGACGATGCGGGCGATGTTCTCGATGCGGCGCTTGCGTCCGCGCCCGGCGATCTGGATCACCACGTTGACCGCCTCGGCGATCAGCGCACGCGGCGGATTCACCGCCACTTCGAGAATCAGTTGCTCCAGGCGCAGCAACGCGCCCAGCGCGGAGCCGGCGTGGATCGTGGCGACGCCGCCGGGGTGGCCGGTGCCCCACACCTTGATGAGATCCAGCGCCTCGGCACCGCGTACCTCGCCGACGACGACGCGATCAGGTCGCAGGCGCATGGACGAGCGCACCAGCTCGGTCATGGACACCACGCCGGAGCGCGTGCGCAGCGGAACGTGGTCGCGGGCCGCGCATTGCAGCTCCACCGTGTCTTCGAGCACCAGCACGCGGTCGCCCGTGGCAGCTATCTCGGCCAGCAGCGCGTTCGCCAAGGTCGTCTTGCCGCTGCTGGTGGCCCCCGCGATCAGGACGTTCTGGCGCTCGCGCACGGCGCGCACCAAAAAGCCCGCCTGGGCGGCGGTCATCATTCCGTCCACGACGTACCGCTCCAGCGGGATCACGCCGATGGCGCGCTTGCGCAGCGCGAAGGCCGGCCCCGGCGCGGCTGGCGGCAGGATGCCCTCGAAGCGTTCACCGGTTTCGGGCAGTTCGGCGGACAGCAGCGGCTGGCCGCGATGCACCTCCGCGCCGACGTGGGCCGCGACCAGGCGGATGATTCGCTCGCCATCGGCTTCGGGCAGCTCCACGCCCATAGGCGCGCGGCCCGACGACAGGCGATCCACCCAAAGGGTGCGGTCAGGGTTGAGCATGATTTCCACCACGTCGGGGTCTTCGAGCGCGGTGGCGATCAGCGGCCCCATTGCCGTGCGCAGCATCTGGATGCGCCGGTCGAGCGACGTGGCACTCATGGATTGGGAAACGGCGCTCATGACGCACGCTCCTGCGCATCGGCGGCTGCCGCCGCGTCCTCCATCCGCACCGAATCGGGATGCAATTCCTCCACCACGTCGCGCACCAGGCTGCGCCCACGCATCAGGTGGCGGCCAAGCTGCTCGGTGAACTGCTCGAAACGCGCCTTGCCCAAGGCGCGGGCCGCCTCTTGGTGCGCCTCGGGAACCGGCGTGCTGACGGTCAGGTAGTAGCGGATGAACAGCGCCAGCGTCTCGATGGCGATGCTCTGGTCGCGCTCCATTCGCTCGGCCTGGCGCGAGAGGCGATCAAGGCGCTTGGCGATGGCCGCCTCGCGCTGGTCGGCCGCGTCCGGCGACAGCCAGGACGCCAAGGCAGCGGCGACGATGCTGGACTTGGACACGCCTTTCTTGGCGGCCAGTTCATCGAGCCGCTGGGCGTGCTCGGGCTGGATAAAGAGGTTCAGGCGATAGTGGCTCATAGCTCGATTCCGTCGTTGGGGTCGAGGGACGCCAGCCGGGCCGTGCGCTGCATGGCCGGATCAAGCTGGCGAGGAAGGGGAAGCGGCAGGTCGTCGTCGTCATCGAGCAGGCCGAGGTCGGCCGCGGGCGCGGCCAGCTCGGGGTCGTAGGCGACGGCCTCAGTTAGCTCGGGCTGACGGCGCGGGCCGCCGTCGTCGGCCGACGCCCGGAAGCCTTCGGCGGCATCGGCCGCAGGCGCGGCAGGCACGGCAGGAATCGCCAGGCCACTCCAGTCGTCGGGGCGCAGTGGCGGCGCGTCGGCGTACCGGCCGTCCGCCAGCTCGGGCGGCGGCAGCACGCGCTGCTTGAAATTGGCGTCGGCGTAGTAGCGCAGCTTCCGGGCCTTGATCGGCGCCATGCTGGACACCATCACTACGGCATCGTCCGGCGGAAGCTGCATCACCTCGCCCGGCGTCAGCAGCGGGCGGGCCGTCTCCTGGCGCGACACCATGAGGTGGCCCAGCCACGGCGCGAGCCGGTGGCCCGCGTAGTTGCGTTGCGCGCGCAGCTCGGTCGCAGTGCCCAGCGTCTCGGAAATGCGCTTGGCGGTGCGTTCGTCGTTGGTGGCGAACGTCACCCTGACGTGGCAGTTGTCGAGAATGGAATGGTTCTGTCCATACGCCTTGTCGATCTGGTTGAGTGACTGCGCGATGAGGAAGCTGCGGATGCCGTAGCCCGCCATGAAGGCCAAGGCTGTCTCGAAGAAGTCGAGCCGCCCCAGGGCCGGGAACTCGTCGAGCATCAGCAGCAGCTTGTGGCGGCGTTCGATGCCGTCGCTGCCGTCCAGCGATTCGGTGAGGCGTCGCCCGATCTGGTTGAGGATCAGGCGGATGAGCGGTTTGGTGCGCGATATGTCCGAAGGCGGCACCACCAGGTACAGCGACACCGGATGCTCGGCCGCGATCAGGTCGGCGATGCGCCAGTCACAGCGCGAGGTGACTTCGGCCACCGTGGGATCGCGGTACAGGCCGAGGAACGACATGGCGGTGCTTAACACGCCGGAACGCTCGTTGTCCGACTTGTTGAGCACTTCACGCGCCGCCGACGCGACTACCGGATGCGGCCCCTCGCCCAAGTGGGGCGTGGTCATCATTCGATGCAAGGTCAGCTCGAACGGGCTGGCCGGGTCGCTGAGGAAGTTGGCGACGCCGCGCAGCGTCTTGTCTTCGCCCGCGTAGAGCACATGCAGGATCGCGCCGACCAGCAGCGCGTGGCTGGTCTTTTCCCAATGGTTGCGCTTCTCCAGCGCGCCTTCGGGATCGACCAGAATGTCCGCGATGTTCTGCACGTCGCGCACTTCATGCGCGCCGCGCCGCACCTCCAGCAGCGGGTTGTAGGCCGCCGACTTCGCATCCGTGGGGTTGAACAGCAGGCAATGCGAGAAGCGCGAGCGCCAGCCTGCGGTGATCTGCCAGTTCTCGCCCTTGATGTCGTGGATGACGGCGGACGCGGGCCAAGAAAGCAGCGTCGGCACCACCAGGCCGACGCCCTTGCCCGAGCGCGTGGGTGCGAACGTCAGGACATGCTCTGGCCCCTCATGGCGCAGGTACTGGCGGTCGTGCTGGCCGAGGAACACGCCCTCTGGCTGCGTGAGGCCCGCCTTGCGAATGTCATGCGCGTTCGCCCAGCGGGCCGATCCGTAGGTCGTGACAAGGCGTGCCTGCCGCGAGCGCCAGACCGACATGGCAATGGCGACGGCCACGGCGACCATGCCACTGCTGCCAGCGATGGCTCCGCCGGTGTCGAAGATTTCCGGGGTATAGGCGCCGTAAGAAAACCACCACTCAAACAGCTTCCACGGGTGATAGATCGGCGTGCCAAGAAGATCGAACCAGGGCGAGCCAAGGCGTACTTGATAGCCAAGGGCTGCTGCTGTCCATTGTGTGGCACCCCACACTCCGGCGATCACGATGCCGAATACCACGGCGATCTGACCGAACAGCACGTTCGTCCCTTGCATGACCTGGCCTCCGATTTCTCCTGCGCCGATTCCTCATGGAAAAAGCGGCACAAGGACGTGCCGGAGGCGTCAGGATCGGTGCCGCGTCAGTGCCGGTCAAAGACCGTTTTAAGCAGAAAGATCGAGCAAAAAGAAAGAATTAGCGCGGTGGCGAGCCAACGAAAAACGTCGCAAGCGCAGGCGCGTTGCGGCGTGTCGGTCAGGAAATCCAATATTCGTGGCGAAGCGGCCACGATCAAAACTTAGGCGGCTCCTTCGGCGGTGTGTAGGGCGTTTCCCCGTCGCCATAGAACCGCTTGCGCGTGGCCTCGGCCACCCGGTTGCACAACACGTCGCCCAGCTTGGGGCGGTCGGTCTTGCACTGCTGGCGCAGTTCCTTGAGCCGTTCGGGGTTGGCCGCCAGCTCTTCCACTGTCGGGATGTTGGCTGCGGAACCGGCGGACTTCTGTGGCCCATCGGACTGGCCGCAGGCAGTCAACACGGCAACCAGCAAGAATGGGATGATCTTCTTCATGGCGTCAGTTCCTCCGGGTGATCGGGATTACGGCCTCGTATGGGCCTGGGGGTTTCCGGCTGTTCGATGGCCTGTGCGCGCTCAATAAACCGCGCCAACTCGTCGGACGGATCTCCGTCCAGCCGCAACAGATAGGTCGTGAGGGGCGACACGCGCGAAGCTAGCGGCCGGGCCACTACACCCGGCTCACGGCTGGCGGCAATGTGTGCACTGCCTGCTAGGCCGAGCGCAAAACCGGCCGAGACTAGGGCCATCATCAGGTCGGTGGACGAAACCCTCTCTGCAATCAGTGGCTCCACATCCGCACGGCGCAACACCCGTTCAACTTGCTTGGCATGGCCCTCACATGCCTGTGGATCGCACAGAACCAGTGGATAGCGAAGCAACTCATCCAAGGGGATGCGCTTGTGGGCCAGAAGCGGATGCCGAGCTGGCACGGCCACCATCAGCGCATCGCTCCATGCGGGCGTGGCGACGATACCGTCGCCCACTTCGTCGGATTGAGCAAACCCTACGTCATACAGATCGCTATGCAGCCCCTTGATCTGTTGCGATAGGGGCACCTCGAAGAACCGGATTTCGACCTCGGGTTCTTCCTGGCGGCAAAGTACGAGCAACGCAGAAAGGCGCGACGGCGTGATGCCGTCGGACAATGCCACGCGCAACTGGCCATGAAAACCGTTTGCTGCCGCTTTCACGCTATCGCGTGCCTGCTCCAAGGCGGAGAGCACGCGGCGCACGTGCTCCAGAAACAGCTCGCCCGCACGGGTCAGCCGAGTGCTGCGCGTGGTGCGGGCAAACAGCATCACGCCCAGTTCTTCTTCCAGTTCCTTGATGGCCCGTGACAGTGGAGACTGCTCGATGTGCAGCCGCTCGGCAGCGCGGGCGAAATGGAGTTCCTCAGCAACCGCAATGAAGCAGCGCAAGTGACGAAGTTCCATAGTCTTGTCCTTCCATGATCCATGTTGATTCGGGGGACGAGATGCACGCCTGCTGTAGCACCAGTCGAGCTGAGGCCAAATATTGAATAAACAATTATACATGTGTTCATATATTAGTCAAAGAAGCCTGCACCGTGCCGTGGTGATGTTCGATTGTGAGGAGATGAATGGTGCAAGCTGCACGAGGGCCAATGGGCATCGTGGAGGCCGCTTGCCAAAATAGTGCGAGCCCCACCGGGGCTCGCGAGATGCGGAAGGTGCTATGCCTTCAGGGGGAAAGCCCGAATCAGGCTGGGTTGATTTCCAGCGCGCCGCGGTTGATCTGGTCGCGCTCCATCGACTCGAACAAGGCACCGAAGTTACCTTCGCCGAAGCCCTCGCGGTAGTTGCCCTTGCGCTCGATGAACTCGAAGAACACCGGGCCGAGCAGCGGCTCGGAGAAGATCGGCCTCACGCTCACGGCCTACCTGAACGTGCGTCTCGAAAAGCACTCCGACTCGCACAAGCGCAATCCCATGGACGTGTTCCGCGCGTCGGTCCAGAAATGGCCGGAGGTCGTGGAATGCCATGCGCTGACCGGCGACATGGACTATCTGCTGCGGGTGGTCGTCAGGAACATGGCTCACTACTCTCGCTTCGTGCTCGACACGCTGCTCAAGCACCCCAGCGTGCAGGACTGCAAGACAAGCTTCGTGCTGGATCGGGTAAAGAGCACCACGGCCTTGCCCTATGAGCATTCGGCCGATTGGTGTAGCGGGGATGCAAATAGCGCTTGACCTTCCAACCGTGGCAAGGACCAGACTTCAAACACCCCAACCCGAAAGGAGTTTTCCATGCAATTCCATCTCGAAGACATGACCTGCGGCGGCTGCGCCCGCACCGTTACGAAAACGATCCAAACGATCGACCCCAACGCCAAGATCGTCACGGACCCGCCGACCCGCCGTGTCGAGGTCCAGACCTCGGCCTCGCAAGAGCAGATCGCCGCGGCCCTGAGCGAAGCTGGCTTCCCGCCGCGCGCGCAGTAACACCGCGTCGTGGCCGGCCTGCACACAGGACGGCCGATGCGAGCACGTGCGCTGCGCCGTACCTGGCGCGGCGCTCAGTGCATCCCAAGGTAGGCGACCTTGGCCCACATCCACAGGGCCATCGCCACCATCATCAGGTTCTCGGTCAGGGACACGAAGCCCAGCGGCACGTTGCTGTCCCCGCCCACACAGGCGCACTTGAGTTCCCGGCGATCGACATAGACCGCCTTGAAAACCGACACGGCCCCGACGGTCCCGATGAACAGCGCCAACGGAATCGACACCCACATCCCCACGCCCGCGACCATCAGGACGCCTGCGATGGCCTCCGCGAACGGGTAGAAATAGGCATACCGAACCCAGCGCTTGGCCAGCAGGTCGTAGTTGAGGAACATCGTCGCGAAGCCGTCCACGTCCTTGAGCTTCTGCAGCGCCAGGAGACACATGGCAAAGGCCACGAACCACTCTGCCGCCTGAATGCTCCAGAGCTGGCCGAAGGCCGCCCAGCTCGCCGCCAGCGCCATCGCGGCCGCCATGGCGAACAGCGCGATCACAGGGGTGTAGGTCACGGCGTTCTTGTCCTTCACGGACATGCCGAAGAATTTGCGCAGGTCGTCGTAGCCGCCCACGCGCCGCCCGTTTATGAAGACCTGGGGCGTGGTCTCGACGCCATGCTCCTTCTTGAACGCATCCGTCTGCTCGCGGCTCGCCAAGTGTTTGTCCTCGACCTCGTAGCCCTTGCGGTTGAGCAGATCGAGCGACTTCAGCCCGTAGGGGCAGGTATGGCCGGGCATGACCATCCGGTAGAGCGTGGCTTGTTTGGGCGCAGACATGCTGGACTTCTCCTGTGGGACTTTTCATGGGCCGGCCGCAGCGCCGACTATCACGGATTGAAGGACTTTGACGACATTTCCAGCCTAACCGGCGGTGGTGCAAGGGGGTGTAGGCATCTGGCTCCCGGGGCGGTCGTCAGGCTGCAACGCCGTCAGTCCTCCGTCTGCCAGAGCAACCCCGCCGCAGGCCGGCGCGCCCGCGGCGGCACGCTGGGTCCTAGTGGTTCTCCTTGGCATGGTTGATCGTGTACTTCGGGATCTCGACGGTCAGGTCCTCGTTCGCCACGATGGCCTGGCAGCTCAGGCGCGATTGCGCCTCTAGCCCCCAGGCCCGGTCAAGCAGGTCGTCCTCGCACTCCTCGACCTCGTTGAGGGAATCGAATCCCTTGCGCACGATGCAGTGGCAGGTCGTGCAGGCACAGCTCATGTCGCAGGCATGTTCGATCTCGATGCCGTTGTCTAGCAGCGCCTCGCAGATCGAGGTGCCGACCGGCACGTTCAGCTCGGCGCCCTCGGGCGCCAGTTCAGGATGGGGCAAGACGGTGATCTTGGGCATGGTCTCTCCCGGCTGCTCAGTGCGCACGCGGCTTCTTTGCCGCTGCGTTGCCACTTGCACGCCGTGGCACGGCGCCGGTGCGCGCTTCGGGCTCGTCGTCGCTGGTATCGAGTTGCTCCAGCGTGTGCAGGATCGGGCAGTCGGGCCGTTCGTCGCCGGCGCAGCACCGGATCAGCGCCTTGAGCGTCTCGGCCATCTCCAACATGCTCGCGATGCGCCGGTCCAGCTCGGAGATGTGCTGCTGCGCCAGGCGCTTGACGTCGGCACTCCGGCGCGACTTGTCGTTCCACAGTCCCAGCAGGTCCGTGATCTCGGCCACCGAGAAGCCGAGGTCGCGCGCACTCCGGATGAAGTGCAGCCGGTGTACGTCGTCCTGGCTATAGGCGCGGTAGCCCGAATCGTTCCGGTCGGCCGGGGGAATCAAGCCGATCTGCTCGTAGTAGCGGATCATCTTGGCCGAGACCTTCGAGGCCTTGGATGCTTCACCGATGTTCATGGTGTTCCTCCTTTCTCAATGAGCGGTATCCGCCGCCAGCGGCGGCTGGAAGCGGCGCAGGCGCAGCGCGTTGCCGAGCACGAACACGCTGGACAGCGCCATCGCTCCGGCCGCGAAGATCGGCGACAGCAGCACACCGTATGCGGGGTATAGGACGCCAGCGGCCACCGGGATCAGGGCCGTGTTGTAGCCAAACGCCCAGAACAGGTTCTGGCGGATGTTGCCGATGGTGGCCTTGGACAGCGCGATGGCGTTGGGCACACCCTGCAGGTTGCCGGACATCAGCACCACGTCGGCCGACTCCACCGCCACGTCGGTGCCGGTGCCGATCGCCAGGCCCACGTCGGCCTCGGCCAGCGCCGGCGCATCGTTGATGCCGTCACCCACGTAGGCGATCTGGCCGTGGGTGGCCTTTAAGCGGCGCACGGCTTCGACCTTGCCCTCGGGCAGCACTTCGGCCACCACCTCGTCGATGCCCAGTTGCTTGGCGATGGCCTGCGCGGTACGCGCGTTGTCGCCAGTGATCATCGCCACCTTCAGGCCGAGCTGGTGCAGCGCGGCAATGGCCGCGGGCGTGCTGGACTTGATCGGATCGGCCACCGCGATGATGGCGGCCAGTCGGCCGTCGATCGCGGCGTACAGCGGCGACTTGCCCTCATTGCCCAGGCGCTCGGCCGTGCGAGCGAAGCCGCTCACGTCCAACCCCAGCTCACGCATGAAGCGATCGGCACCGACCTCGACACGCGCGCCGTCCACGGTGGCGCGCACGCCCATGCCCGTGACCGAATCGAAGTCTGTCATCGTCGGCAGCGCGATGCCACCTTCCACGGCCGACTCGACGATGGCGCGTGCGATCGGATGCTCCGAGCGCGATTCGACAGAGGCGACCTTCGCCAGCACCTGGTTGCGGTCAAAGCCGTCGGCAATCTCCAGGTCGGTCAGGACCGGGCGGCCCTCGGTCAGCGTGCCGGTCTTGTCCACGGCCACCACCTTGGCGTCCTTGAGCAGTTGCAGGGCTTCACCCTTGCGGAACAGTACGCCCATCTCGGCGCCCCGGCCCGTGCCGACCATGATGGAGGTCGGCGTCGCCAGACCCATGGCGCACGGGCAGGCAATGATCAGCACCGCCACGGCATTGACCAGCGCGAAGGACAGCGCGGGCGACGGGCCGAACACCAGCCAGACCAGGAAGGTCAGCACGGCGGCCAGCATGACGGCGGGCACGAACCACAGTGTCACCTTGTCCACCACGGCCTGGATCGGCAGCTTGGAACCTTGCGCCTGCTCGACCATGCGGATGATCTGCGCCAGCATGGTCTGACCGCCCACGGCGGTGGCACGCAGCGTCAGCGCACCCTTCTGGTTGACGGTGCCGCCGACCACGGTGCTGCCTTCCGCCTTTTCGACGGGAATCGGCTCGCCGGTGATCATCGACTCGTCCACGAAGCTGCGGCCCTCGGTCACTTCACCATCGACCGGCACGCGCTCGCCGGGGCGCACTTCCACGATGTCGCCCTGCGCCACGTCGTTGATCGGGATGTCCACGATGCGGCCGTCGCGCAGCACGTGCGCCTCCTTGGCCTGCAGGCCGACCAGGCGCTTGATGGCCTCGGAGGTGCGGCCCTTGGCCCGTGCCTCAAGAAAGCGGCCCAGCAGGATCAGCGCCACGATGACGGCGGCCGCCTCGTAGTACACGTTCACCGTGCCGGCCGGCAGCAGACTGGGCGCGAATGTGGCGACCATCGAATAGCCGAAGGCTGCGGCCGTGCCGACCGCGACCAGCGAGTTCATGTCGGGACCCAGGCGGAACAGCGCCGGGAAGCCCTTCTCGTAGAAGCGCCAGCCCGGAATGGCGAGCACCAGCAGGGTCAGCACGAACTGCAGATACCAACTCTGCTGGATGCCGATGGTGGAAGCCACCCACTCATGCATGCCGGGAATCATGTGCGAGCCCATTTCGAGCACGAACACAGGCAGCGCCAGCACGGCGGCCAGGGTCAGGTCGCGCTTGAGTTCGGCGCGCTCGGCGTCCTTCTTCTCGGCGGCTTCCTCGTCGGCCTGCGCGCCGGTATCCACCGGGTTGGCCTCGTAGCCGACCTTCTCGATGGCCGCGATCAGGTCCGCCACGGCGGCCACGCCGCGCACGGTGGCACGCTCGGTCGCGAGGTTGACCGTGGCCTCGGTGACGCCGGGCACGGCCTTGAGTGCCTTCTCGACGCGGCCCACGCAGGAGGCGCAGGTCATGCCCTCGACCGCCAGTTCGACGGTGCCAGCCGGCACGTCGTAGCCGACCTTCTCGACCGCCTGGATCAACGCGATGCGATCGACAGGACTGGCCAGGCGGATGTCCGCCCGCTCGGTGGCGAGATTGACGGACACGCTGTCCACGCCCGGCACCTTGGCCAGGGCGGCCTCGACTCGGCCGACGCAGCTCGCGCAGGTCATGCCCTCGATGGGTAGGCTGATCGCTGCTGCGGTGGCACGAGCATCACTCGTTATTGGCATGCTCATGGTTGTTTCCCATAGTTGATATTCGACATGGGGGAGCTTAGGGTTTACCATCGTGGGAAGGTCAAGCGCTTTTTTCGGGTACTGTCAGGTTTCAGAAATGGCCCGGCGCACGGGGGAAACGAGGGGCCTTGGTCGCCAGGCTCGCCCTGGTCCCGGGCTGTGCGCGCGCTCAAGCGGTCGCAGCCTCGTTGATCCTGAAGGGCACGAACAGCCGTTCGAGGGTAGGAATTTTTGAGAGATGACTCCACGCAAACCAGCCAGTGCCCCACCGAAGGGCCCAAGCACCGATCTGGCCTCCCTGTCACAGAATGACGTGACCATCCTGGCCGAGACTTTCCGGCTCCTGGGCGATCCGTCGCGGCTCAAGGTCATGCTGTGCTGCATGAAGGGGTCCACGTCGGTAAGCGACATCGCGGAAGCCGTCGAACTCTCGCAGTCGTTGGTCAGCCATCACCTTCGACTGTTGCGTGGAGCCCGTCTGGTCAAGGGCGCGCGCCAGTCCAAGCAGATCTTCTATGAGGTAGCGGACAAGCACGTGAGCCAGGTGCTGCTGGACATGGCCATCCACATCGTTGAGGACAACAGCGACGACTAGCCTTGGTGCGAAACAGCCCTTACCGCGTCCCGTGAGGCCTATCCTTTCGGCCAGATCCGGTGCAAGTCATCCACGACCAGCACGTGATGGTGCCCGCCTTGGTTCGCGTGCTGACGCAAGTGGGGGTGATCCGCCGACAGGTTCGGATGGTCATGGGCCAAGTCCGGCGGGTCGCTGGCCGGCCACAGCCGAAGCGCCAGCGCCACGCCAGCTAGGCCGATCAAGGACATGACGACGAACGTCGATTGCAGCCCCATGGCCGCGCCGAAGCGTCCGGCCAGCGGGTAGCAGATGAGCCAGCAGGCGTGCGACAGCGCGAAGTGGGCCGCGAAGATCGCTGGACGGTCCTCGGCGTGGGCCGAGCGGCGCAGAAGACGGCCGGATGGCGTCTGCGCCACGCTGTAGCCAAAGCCGATCACCAGCCACAGCGGCAGCAACAGCGCATAGCTCGGCAGCAGTGCGCCGATCGCCGTGCCCACGACGAGGACAGCGGCGCCGGTGAGCATCGCGGGTCGGTCGGCTACTTTCTCCAGTAGGGACGGCAAGACGAAGGCGGCCACCATCGAGCCGCCTCCGAACGCCGCCAGTGCCCACGCCACCTCGACTTCGCCCAGGCCGAAACGCGCCTTCACGAGCACCACCGTGTTCACGATCACCATCGCGCCGGCCGCCGAGACGGCCAGGCTGATCGCCAGCAGGCCCCGCAGGCGAGGCGTGGCGAGGTAAATGCGCGTGCCGCGCGTCGTTCGCTCCCAGATGCCGCGGCGCGGGCCGGGGACGGACGTGGGCAACCGCACGCTGACCACGAGAGCGGCTGAAACGAGGAAACCGAGCACCGTTCCCGCGAACAGGTTGTGAAAGCTGATGACGGTCAGCAGCGCGGCGGCCAGCATCGGGGAAATCAGGCTTTCCAGGTCGTAGGCCAGCCGGGACAGCGACAGCGCCTTCGTGTAGTCCTCTTCGTCGGGAAGGATGTCCGGGATGGTGGCCTGGAAGGTCGGCGTGAAGCCGGCGGATGCCGCCTGCAGAACGAAGATCAGCAGGTAGATCTGCCAGACCTCGGTGACGAAGGGCAGGCACAGCGCGACGGCCGCTCGCACGAGGTCCAGCGCCACGAGCAGCGAGCGCCGCGGGAGCCGGTCGGCGAAGGCCTGCGCGACCGGCGCGACCCCCGCGTAGGCCAGCATCTTGATGGCCAGCGCCGTCCCGAGCACCGCGCCTGCATCCGCGCCGGCCAGCTCGTAGGCCAGCAGGCCGAGCGCCACCGTCATCAGGCCGGTGCCGACGAGCGCGATCACCTGGGCGGTGAACAGGTGGCGGTAGGTGCGGTTATTCAGGACGGAGAGCATCGGACGGCCTCAGAGCAGTTTGGTCAGCGCCTTCATTTCGGTCAGAACGGAGTCCTCGTCATGGGACAGGCAGTGGTCGATGTGGTCGTGGATCAGGACGCGCTTGGCCGCCGTCACCGCGCTTTCCACCGCCGCGAGCTGGCGGGCGATGTCGAGGCAGGTTTCTCCCCCTTCGATCATCCCGATGACGTGCCGCAGATGCCCCTCGGCGCGCTTGAGCCGCTTCACCAGGTCGGGATGGGTGGTGTGCTTATGCATGTCTTCCATGCTGAAATCATATCCCCCCAGGGGGGATACTGCCACTGGATGTTAGATCAACGGCTGCTTGCCAGGCGGGGGGAATGGTCGCCGAGCCAGGCTAAGGCAATTGCCCGGAGCGGCATCCCGGCCGTGGTGAGACGCGAACACAAATGTGTACAACAATTCACATGAAAACATGTTCATGTGTTATATTTTGAGCCACAGTCAAAGACCCAGTTTCCCGAGGCCCCATGTCCCAATCCCACGCACATGACCATGGTCACGATCACGACCATGATCATGACCACACCCCGACCGTGACCAGCGCCAACGAGCGCAAGGTCCTGCTGTCCTTTTTCCTGATCTTCGGCTTCATGGTCGTGGAGGCCGTCGGAGGCGTGCTGTCGGGCTCGCTGGCCTTGCTGGCCGACGCGGGCCACATGCTGACCGACGCCGCGGCGCTCGCACTGGCCTACGCAGCATTCCGGTTCGGCCGCCGCGCGGCCGACAGCAAGCGCACCTTCGGCTACCTGCGCTTCGAGGTCATCGCCGGTTTCCTGAACGCCGTGACCCTGTTCGCGATCGTCGCTTGGATCGCCTACGAGGCGTGGGAGCGGCTGCAGGCGTCGCCCGTGATCCTGGCCGGCCCGATGATGATCGTCGCCGTGCTCGGCCTGCTGGTGAACGTGCTCGTGCTGTGGATCATGACCCGCGGAGAGACCGATCACGTCAACGTGAAGGGGGCCATCCTGCACGTGATGGGCGACCTGCTCGGCTCGGTCGGCGCCATCGTCGCTGCGATCGTCATCTACCTCACGGGCTGGACGCCGATCGATCCCATCCTGTCGGTCCTGGTCGCGGCGCTGATCCTGCGCAGCGCATGGAAGCTGCTCGCCAAGTCGATCCACATCCTGCTGGAAGGCGCGCCGGAGGATGCTTCGCCGGAGAAGGTGGAGCAAGGCCTGATGGGCGCCGTGCCGGGCCTGGCGGCCGTCAGCCACGTTCACGTGTGGCAGCTCACCTCCGGGCGCACGATGGCCACGCTGCACGTTCGCCCCAACGTGGACGAGGAAGCACGCGCCGTGGTCAAGCGCGTCGAAGCGGTGCTTCGAGAGCAATTCAGCATCGAACACGCCACGGTCGGGATCGACTGGAACTCGGGCACCGACGAGAACGTCTGCAGCTTGCAGCCCACGTCGGAGCGTCAGGACCACAGCGGCCACGATCACAGCGGTCATGACCACAGCGGGCACGACCACAGCGGCCATGATCATGGCAATCACAAGCATGGCGGCGGGCACAGCCACGGCCATGACCACGACCATTCCGCTCCTGGTCACAGGCATTGAGGCCGCGCGAGCCGGCTCGCACTCCACTTGAGGATTTGCATCCATGACGTCCCGCAAAACCACCAGCGCCGACACCGCGCAATGCTCGACCACCAGCCACGACGCGGCGACCGATGCCCTCGCAATGTCGCAAAGTGACGTCGCTGTTCTGGCCGAGACCTTCCGCCTGCTGGGCGACCAATCGCGATTGAAGATCCTGCTGCAGTGCATGCATGGCTCGGTCGCCGTGGGGGACATCGCCGAAGCGCTCGACCTGTCGCAGTCTCTGGTCAGCCATCACCTGCGGCTGCTGCGCGGTGCGCGCCTCGTGCGCGGCGAACGCCAAGCCAAGCACATCTTCTACAGCATCGCGGACCAGCACGTCAGCCAGGTGCTGCAGGACATGGCGGTCCACATTTCCGAGGACAAAGCCGACGACTGACCAGGCCCAAGCACCCAGGCGAATGGCAGGTTGCGAGGCGCCGGTACCCACGCCGCCGGTTAGCCTCAAGGACGTCCTCGATGCGGCCTGGGCGCAACACCCTGAATCGCGGGCCCTGCCTGGGCGCCGGGATGCCGCGCAGGCACAGCAATGGGCGGCGGCAGCTTGGACGCCTGAGCCTCCCGCGCTCGCAATCACCCACAAGACCGACCGGTTCAACCGCACAACGGCACTCGTGAGCTGGATGTCGGAGTGGCCACAGCGACGACGCGGGGTTTTCCCACCACCTTGTCCATGCAGCCTGCCCGCTAGGGCAACCCAAAGGGCTTGACCTTGCCTTCGTTGTAACGCCTAGCCTCCACACAAATTTCTGCAGAGCGCTTCGGAAGGGCCGGAGTCCTGCATCCAAGAAAGGGGCACTTCCATGCGTAAAAAAATCAGAATCGTTGTGGTGGCAGGCGTCATCGCAGCCGTCGGGGGCATAGCGATTGCCGCCCGCGACGCCAAGGACGAGGGCAAGGCCGCGGCGCCCCCGGCGGGCGCGCCGATGGCGCCGCAGGTGCCCGTGGCCGAGGTCATCACCCGCACGGTCGCGCCATCGGCCGAGTACACCGGCTTCCTGGCCGCGCCCAAGACCGTCGAGCTGCGCTCGCGGGTCGGCGGCGCCGTCGATGCTGTGAGCGTCCCCGAGGGCAGCCTGGTGCGCAAGGGACAACTGCTGTTCCAGATCGACCCCCGACCGTTCCAGGTCACGCTCGACACGGCTGCGGCGCAACTGCAACAGGCCGAGGTGCTGGCCAGTCAGGCCCAGGCCGACTTCGACCGCGCCGAGCGCCTGGTGGCGACCGGCGCTGTCGCGCGCAAGACCTACGACGATGCCGTCTCCGCGCGCAGTGCGCGCCAGGCCCAGGTGCAAGCGGCCAAGGCCGCCGTCGCTGCGGCGCGGCTGGATCTGTCCTACGCCCGCGTCACGGCGCCCATCGCCGGGCGCGTTGACCGCGTGCTCGTGACCGAGGGCAACCTGGTCAGCGGCGGTGTCGCCGGCGCGGCCACGCTGCTGACCACGATCGTGTCCATCGACCCGCTGCACGTGTACTTCGACATCGACGAAGCCACGTACCTCAACGTCGTGAGCCGCTCGCGGCCCGCTGCGGGCGCCGGCGGCAAGGCCTCGCTGCCCGTGCAGGTCGGGCTGACCACGGACAAGGGTTTCCCGCACAGGGGCGCGCTCGACTTCGTGGGCAACACCATTGACCGAAGCACCGGCACGATCCGCGCGCGCGCCGTTGTGCCCAACCCGGATGGGCGCATGGCACCCGGCATGTTCGCCCGGGCCAAGCTGTCCACCGGCGCGGCGCGCGAGGCCGTCCTGATCGACGATCAGGCCGTGGGCACCGACCAAGGGCGCAACTACGTGCTGGTCGTGGGCGAGAACAACCAGGCCCAGTACCGGCCCATCGAACTGGGGCCGGTGGTGGACGGGCTGCGCGTCATCAACGGCAGCCTGCAGGCCGGTGAGAAGATCATCATCAAGGGCCTCGTGCGCCCCGGCATGGCGGTCACGCCGCGCATGGTGCCCATGCAGCCGCCCGCGGCACCGGCCGCCGGCGCGGACCCCGCCAAGGCTGACGGCGCGGCCGGCTCGGCGGAGGCCCGCAAATGAATTTCCCCCGCTTCTTCATCAACCGGCCCATCTTCGCCATCGTCCTGTCGGTGCTGATGCTGATCGCGGGCGCGATCAGCTACTTCCAGCTGCCGCTGAGCGAATACCCGCAGGTCACGCCTCCCACGGTGCAGGTCACCGCTAGCTATCCCGGTGCCAACCCGCAAGTGATCGCCGATACCGTGGCATCACCGCTGGAGCAGGCGATCAACGGCGTAGAAGGCATGATGTACATGCAGTCTCAGATGTCCACCGACGGGAAAATGGTGCTCACCGTCTCCTTCGAGCAGCATATCAACGCCGACATTGCGCAGATCCAGGTGCAAAACCGGGTCTCGCGGGCGTTGCCGCGCCTACCGCCTGAAGTTCAGCGCATCGGTGTTGTCACCGAGAAAACGTCGCCGGACGTTCTCATGGTGGTGCATTTGCTTTCGCCTGGAGGTCGATATGATCCGCTGTACGTCTCCAACTACGCCACACTTCATGTGAAGGATGAGCTGGCTCGTACGCCAGGCGTCGGCGATGTCCTAGTCTGGGGCGCCGGGGAGTATTCGATGCGGGTCTGGCTCGAACCCGCCAAGGTCGCTGCTCGTGGGCTGATCGCGAGCGACGTGGTTGCCGCCATCCGCGAGCAGAACATACAGGTTGCCGCTGGTTCGGTTGGTCAGCAGCCGGATGCCTCGGCGGCGTTCCAGGTCACGGTCAACACTCTGGGCCGACTGTCGAGCGAGGAGCAATTCGGCGAGATCGTCGTGAAGACGGGCGCCGACGGCCAGGTAACTCGCCTGCGGGATGTCGCCCGCATCTCGATGGGGGCCGATTCCTACTCTTTGCGCAGCCTGCTCAATGGCGAGCCGGCGGTGGGGATACAGATCATCCAGAGCCCGGGCGCGAACGCGCTGGATGTGTCTAGCGCGGTGCGCGCGGCAATGGACCGACTTCAAGCTAAGTTCCCCGACGGCATTGAGTATAGGATCGCCTACGACCCCACGGTCTTCGTGCGCGCCTCGCTCCAGTCCGTCGCCGTCACGCTGCTGGAGGCCATCTTCCTGGTGGTGATCGTGGTGGTGCTGTTCCTGCAATCCTGGCGCGCGTCGATCATCCCGCTGATCGCCGTGCCGGTCTCGCTGGTCGGCACGTTCGCGGTGATGCACATGTTCGGTTTCTCGCTGAACACACTGTCGCTGTTCGGACTGGTGCTGTCCATCGGCATCGTGGTGGATGACGCCATCGTGGTGGTGGAGAACGTGGAGCGCCACATAGCGCTGGGCGAATCACCCAAGGACGCGGCGCGCAAGGCGATGGATGAAGTGACTGGCCCGATCCTGGCCATCACCTCGGTGCTGGCAGCGGTCTTCATCCCCTCGGCGTTCCTGTCGGGGCTGCAGGGCGAGTTCTATCGCCAGTTCGCGCTAACCATCGCGTTCTCGACCATCCTGTCGGCGATCAACTCGCTTACGCTGTCGCCAGCGCTGGCCGCCATCCTGCTCAAGCCGCACCACGGCGCGGCCAAGCCCGATCGCGTCACGCGCATCATCGACGGCGTGTTCGGCGGCTTCTTCCGCCGCTTCAACCGCTTCTTCGACCGCGCCTCGAATTCCTACGTCGGGGGCGTGCGCCGCGCGGTGCGCGGCAGCGCCATCGTGCTGCTGCTCTACGTCGGCTTCCTGGGCCTGACCTGGCTGGGCTTCCACAAGGTGCCTGCGGGCTTCGTGCCCGCCCAGGACAAGTACTACCTCGTGGGCATCGCCCAGCTTCCGACCGGCGCCTCGCTGGATCGCACCGAGGCGGTCGTCAAGGAGATGACCAAGATCGCACTGGCTGAGCCGGGCGTCGAGAGCGTGGTGGCCTTCCCGGGCCTGTCGGTCAATGGACCGGTGAACCAGCCGAACACCGCGCTGATGTTCGCCATGCTCAAGCCCTTCGATGAGCGCAAGGACCCGTCGCTGTCGGCCTTCGCCATCCAGGGCAAGCTCATGGGCAAGTTCAGCCAGATCCCGGACGGCTTCGTCGGCATCTTCCCGCCGCCGCCGGTGCCGGGCCTGGGTTCTATGGGCGGCTTTAAGCTGCAGATCGAGGACCGGGCGGGCCTGGGTCCCGAGGCGCTTGCACAAGCACAGGGCCAGATCATGGGCAAGGCCATGCAGGCGCCCGAGCTGGCGAACATGCTCGCCAGCTTCCAGACCAATGCGCCGCAGTTGCAGGTGGACATCGACCGGGTGAAGGCCAAGTCGCAGGGCGTGTCGCTGACCGAGGTGTTCGACACCCTGCAGGTCAACCTTGGCTCGCTCTACGTCAACGACTTCAACCGCTTCGGTCGCACCTACCGGGTAATGGCCCAAGCCGATGCGCAGTTCCGCATGCAGGCTGAGGACATAGGCATGCTCAAGGTGCGCAATGCAGCGGGCGACATGATCCCGCTGAGCGCGTTCGCGACCATCGAGCGCAGTTCCGGCCCCGACCGGGTGATGCATTACAACGGCTTCCCCTCGGCGGACATCAGCGGCGGGCCAGCGCCGGGCTACTCATCCGGCCAGGCCACCGCCGCGATTGAGAAGATCGTGAGCGAATCGCTGCCTGACGGTATGACCTACGAATGGACGGACCTGACTTTCCAGGAAAAGCGAGTTGGCAATACTGCTATCTATATCTTCGCGCTGGCGGTGCTGCTCGCCTTCCTGTTCCTGGCGGCCCAGTACAACAGTTGGTCGCTGCCGTTCGCTGTGCTGCTGATTGCACCCATGGCGCTGCTCTCGGCGATCGCCGGCGTCTGGCTCTCTGGGGGGGACAACAACATCTTCACGCAGATCGGTTTCGTGGTGCTGATCGGCCTGGCCGCCAAGAACGCGATCCTGATCGTGGAGTTCGCCCGCGCGAAGGAAAGCGAAGGGGCCGATCCGCTGGCAGCCGTGCTCGAAGCCGCGCGCTTGCGGCTGCGCCCGATCCTGATGACGTCGTTCGCCTTCATCGCTGGCGTGGTGCCGCTGGTGCTGGCCAGCGGTGCGGGCGCCGAGATGCGCCACGCCATGGGCATCGCGGTGTTCGCCGGCATGCTGGGCGTGACGGTATTCGGCCTGGTGCTGACGCCGGTGTTCTACGTCGTGGTGCGCAAGCTGGCGCTGCGCCGCGAAGCGCGCCATGCCCGTGTCGGCATGACCGACCAGCACGCATGACGGCCAGGAGGACATACGACATGAAAACATCTTTCGCATTCACACGACCCGCCAGGACGCTGGCGCCGCTCGCCCTCGCGGCGGCGTTGACTGGCTGCTCCATGGCACCGAAGTATGACCGGCCCGCAGCGCCGATCGACACGGCTTATCCCTTGGGCGCGGCCTATGTGGAACCGGCGGCCGCGACGCCCGACGACGCGATCACGGCCGAGATCGGCTGGCGGGACTTCTTCCGCGACCCGCTGCTGCAGCAGTTGATCGGCATTTCACTGGAGAACAACCGCGACATGCGCAAGGCCGCGCTCAACGTGGAGGCGGCTCAGGCGCTGTACCGTATCCAGCGTGCCGAGATGCTGCCGAACCTGGGCGTTTCCGCCCGCGGCGCGTCAGAGCGCGTACCGGCCGACCTCAGCACCACGGGGCAAAGCGACGTGCTCCGGCGCTACGACGTGGCCGGGGTGACGGCCGCCTGGGAACTGGACCTGTGGGGCCGCATCCGCAGCCTCAGCGACCGGGCGCTGGCGTCCTACCTGGCCCTCGACGAGACCCGCATCGCCACGCAGATGAGCCTGGTGTCCGAGGTGGCCAGCGCCTACCTCACGCTGCGTGCCGACCAGGAACTGCTGCGCCTGACGAGCGACACCCTCGCCACGCAGAAGCGCTCCTACGGGCTGACCACCCAACTGGTGGAAGCGGGCAACTCCACGCAGCTCGACCTGCGCCGCGCAGAGATCGCGTTGCGCACCGCCGAGGCCAACCATGCCGCCTACACACGGCAGGCGGCCAAGGACCGCAACGCGCTGGTGCTGCTGTTGGGCCAGCCGCTGACGCCGGAGCTGTCCCGGCAGCTTGACGAGGCCATGGCGCTGCCGGACGACATCGTGCCGACCGGCCTGCCGAGCGGCCTGCCGTCCGAACTGCTCGCGCGCCGGCCGGACATCCGCGCCGCCGAGCAGATGCTGATCGGCGCCAACGCCAACATCGGCGCGGCGCGGGCCGCGTTCTTCCCGACGATCAGCCTTACGGGCTCGGCGGGCACGGCCAGCGCTTCGCTGGACGGCCTGTTCGATTCGGGCTCGCGGGCCTGGAGCTTCCTGCCGCAGATCACGCTGCCCATCTTCCGCGGCGGCGCGCTGCGCGCCAACCTGGACGTGGCGCACGTACAGAAGCGCATCGAGATCGCCAACTACGAGAAGTCCATCCAGGCGGCCTTCGCCGAGGTGGCCGACGGCCTGGCGGGCAAGCGCACGCTCGATGAGCAGATCCGCGCGGAGCAGCTCCTGGTGGCGGCCAGCCAGAAGGCCTACGAGCTGGCCGAGCAGCGCTTCCAGGAGGGCGTGGACGACAACCTCACTGTACTCGACGCGCAGCGCACGCATTACGGCACGCAGCAGACCCTGGTGCGCACGCGCCTGACGCGGCTGAACAACCTCATCCATCTGTACAAGGCGCTGGGCGGCGGCTGGACTGAGCACACGGTGCAATCGGGCGCCACGGCGCAGCAGTCCGCCCGGTCGCCGGGATGAGGGCCGGCGCGCAGCGGTGGCGTCCCCCATCGCTGCGCGCGGAGAGCTGGATGAGGATTGGTGAACTCGCGCGCTTGACCGGCACGCCCCCTGAGAACATCAGGTTCTACGAACGGGAGGGCCTGCTGCCCGCTCCCGAGCGGTCCCGCAACAACTACCGGCGCTATGGCCCGGCCCATGTCGAGCGGCTTTACCTGATTCGCAACTACCGCGCGTCGGGCATCGGCCTGGATGACATGCGCAACTTGCTGGGCTGGACGCATCGCGAGTCCCCGGAACCCGAGCTGCTGACGCAGGCTGTCCGGGACCATCTCGCCTATGTCGAGGAACGCATGGCGCAACTGACCCGGGTGAAAGAGCACCTGCTCGCATTGGAACGGCAGGCTGTTCCTTCTGCCGCTCGGGAGATTTGCGAGGAGCGACCAGGTTGCGGCGGTTCATGAGCATCGCATGGCCGAATCATGGTCGGATAACTGAACATATATTCATGCGTGTAATATTTCCGGCCAGACAAACGAACAAGAAAGACCGCCCATGACCGACCAGAGCATCACGCGCCGAAACATCGGCGTTCTCACCGCCGCGCAGGCGCTCGGTGGCGCCAGCGCGCCCATCGTGATGTCGCTGGGCGGGCTGGTCGGCCAGCAGCTTGCCAAGGACTCGGCCTGGATCACCTTGCCCGTGAGCCTGTTCGGCCTGGGTCTTGCCATCGGCACCTTGCCTGCGGCGTTCATCATGCGGCGCCATGGCCGCCGCAACGGATACGTGGTCGGGGTCGGCTTCGGCGTGGCCTCGGGCCTGATCGCCGCGCTGGGCATCATGCTGGCCTCGTTCTGGATCTTCTGCGCCGGCACCTTCCTGGCGGGCTTCTACGGCGCGTATGTGCAGAGCTACCGCTTCGCAGCCGCCGACACCGCCGAGGACGCGCTCAAGGCCAAGGCGATTTCCTGGGTGATGGTGGGGGGTCTCGCGGGTGCCATCATCGGGCCGCAGTTGGTGATCTTCACGCGCGACGCGGTAGCGGGCACGCCCTACGTCGGCAGCTTCCTCAGCCAGGCGCTGCTGCCGCTGATCGCCCTGCCGATCTTGCTGATGCTGCGCACGCCGCGCCAGACCCCGGCCGAAGCCGCCGCCGACAGCGGCCGCACGGTGCTGCAGCTCCTGGCGATGCCGCGCTACGCGCTGGCCGTGGCCGCGGGCGTGGTGTCCTATGGGGTGATGGCGTTCGTGATGACCGCCGCGCCGGTGGCGATGGTCAACCACGGGCATTCGGTGGACAACGCCGCCCTGGGCATCCAGTGGCACCTGCTGGCGATGTTCGGGCCGAGCTTCTTCACTGGGCGGCTGATGGTGCGCTACGGCAAGGAGCGCGTGACCGCCGTGGGCATGGTGCTGCTCGCCGCCTCCGGGGTGGTGGCCCTGGGCGGGCTCGGCCTGTCCCACTTCTGGGGCTCGCTGGCGCTGCTGGGCATCGGCTGGAACTTCAGCTTCATCGGCGCGACGGCGGTGGTCACCGATTGCCACACCCCGGCCGAGCGCAGCAAGGCGCAGGGCATGAACGATTTCTTCGTCTTCGCCGCCACGGCGGCCGTGTCGTTCCTCGCGGGATCGATCCTGCACAGCTCGGGCTGGCAGGCGGTCAACTGGATGATCTTCCCGGCCCTGGCGCTGATCTTGGTGCCGCTGCTGTGGCAGACCGCGCGAAAGCCGGTGCGGCTAGGTCCGGGCTGATCGGGCCGATGCGGGAGGTGTTCCATCTAGCGGTCGCCTCAGGCGCTACATCACCTGCTTCCACCGCTGCAGCTTCGACAGCGCGTTGTCGTAGGCGGCGGAAGTGAAGGACTGGATCTTGCGCCGAGGGTCTTCATCGGCATCAACGGCGAAATGAGGGGCTTGACCTTCCAACAATGGGAAGCCCTACAGTGACTCCATCAATCTCATTCAAGGAGTTTTTCATGAGAGTCAACAAGTTCAGCCTGTTGTTCATTGCGGGCGCCGTCGTGGTCGCCATCGGCCTGATGGCCGTTCAGAAGAAGGTGGTCCCGTCGGGTGAAGTGATGCAGGCCAATGCGAGCGGAGATCACCAAGGGCACGCGATGCCCTCCAGCGCCTCGGCCAATGACAGCCCTTCCACGACCGCGTATCGCGCCGTGAACGACCAGATGCACGCGGGGATGGGAGCGCAGTTCACTGGCAACGCCGACGTCGATTTCATGCGCGGCATGATCCCGCACCACCAGGGCGCGATCGACATGGCCAAGGTGGCGTTGCAGTACGGCAAGGACCCGGAGGTCCGCAAGTTGGCTGAGGAGGTTATCTCTGCGCAGGAAGGCGAGATCGCCATGATGAATAAGTGGCTTGGAGAACGCGGCCAACAGGCGGCGACCGGCAGCTCGGGCGACGCCTCGACGACCGCCTACCGTGCCGGCAATGACCGCATGCACGCCGACATGATGATTGACTTCAGCGGCGATGCCGATGTGGACTTTATGCGCGGCATGATCCCGCATCACCAGGGCGCGATCGACATGGCCAAGGTGGCGTTGCAGTACGGCAAGGACCCGGAGGTCCGCGAGTTGGCTCAGGAGGTTATCTCTGCGCAGGAAGGAGAGATCGCCATGATGAAGAGCTGGCTTGCCGCTCGGGGAAAGTGAAGGCACGACCATGAACCAAGCCAGCACCCCGCGCATCATCATCTATAGCACTCCAGCCTGCCCGGACTGTCGGGTGCTGAAGGAGTGGCTGTCCCAGCAGAGCATCGTGTTTGAAGAACGCGACCTGACCGACCCGAAGATTTCTGCGGAAGCCAAGTCACGAACCGGCGTGCGCGTGGCTCCGATCACGCTCATCGGTAATGAGGTCTTCTATGGCACCTTTGCGAGCCAGAAGCCGGGGCTGATGAAGGCGCTCGGCCGTTCGACAAGTAGATGAAGGGTCTCAAGAAATACTTGGCCCGCGCTGCCGTCCAAGCTCCCAAGATACGCCGCCACCGCGCACCACGGCGGCGATATGCTGCCCCAGCCGCTGCTCGATCACCGGCCGCCACGGCACCAAGCTGAATCCCATGCCGTCGTCCAGCATCGCGTAGCGCCCGCTGGCGAGCATGACGCTGCGCCGGTAGATGCCAGCCACGCGCTGCCCGTCGGCCACCGGGCGATGCTCCAGGCCGGTTTCAGCGGCAATGCCCTTCGCGGCCTGTGCCAGTTCCCGGTTGCGCAGTGTGCCCAGCAGGTTGCGCGCCAGGATCACGCGCTGCCCGCGCCGCTCGGCCAGCCCCTGTTCGGCCAGGAAGTCGGCGCGCTGTTGCATGGCCTGTTTGGCCTCGCCACCAAAGCCCAGGTCGCCCAGGCCCGAGCCGCCGCCGATCAACTGCTGGTCGAGCCACGTGGCCCCGATCACGCGGGCCTGCCGCTCGATGGGCAAGTGCGATTTCAGCTCCACGGCCACGCCGCCCAGGCGCTGCGCGTCGTACTGGCGGCCACGCTCGGCCAGGTCGTCCGGCACCTTCCATAGCCCTTCGGCAACGCGCTCCACAATGCCGGCCCGACGCAGGGCCTCCAGCCGGCGGATGTGGGCGGCGACGACTTCTTGCGGGTCGCGTCCGGCCTTGGCCCGGCCCTGCCCGATCGCCAGGTGATGGTCAGTGCGGTACAGGCCATCGCTCGCCAGCGCGGCGATGTTCTTGTCGGCTGCGCGCACGTCGGCCGAGCCTTTCACCTCCACCACGGCGCCGCTCGGGTAGTTCGCCAGCTCGTCGCGGGCGTTGAGCGCGACGTAATGGGCCTTGCCGTCCACCCCGTCGATGACCAGATAGCCCCGGTCGCGCAGCTCGTCGGCCAGCCCCTTCGCGGCCACACGGCCGAGGATGGTTCGGCCATCGTCCCCCGGCTCGAACACGGCCAGCTCGCGCGGCTCGCCGCGCATGGCCCGCTGCACGGTGCGGATGATGTCGCCGCGCTCGCCCAGCGCGCGCAATGTCTTTTCCGCATCGGCATGGATGGCCCAGGTGCCGGGCTGCGTCTCGTCGGCCAGGCCCAGGCGCTGCAAGTGTTGCAGGCGGCCGATTAGCATCAGGCGTTGGCGCTGCAAGCGGGGGGCGTTGAACCTTTCGACGCGCACCAGGCCATCGCCGCCGGCCTCGCCTATCTCACGCTTGAGGGTGCGATCCAGGCTCGTCCACCGCTCTTGCTCCACCTCACGCTGCAAGGTCTGCTGGATCTCCAGTTCGGTGCGCGGCCCCAGCCATTCGGTCGCCAGCTCGGCGGCGCGATAGCGGAAGCCATCGGCGATGTAGTCGCCCGCGATGATGAGGTCTTTGCCGGTGTCGTCGCGCCCGCGCACGACGATGTGCGTGTGCGGGTTGTCGGTGTTCCAGTGGTTCACGGCCACCCAATCGAGGCCCGTACCCAGGTCGGCCTCCATGCGGCCCATGAGGTGCCGCGTGTAGGTGCGCAGGTCTTCCAGCTCCGCGCCATCCTCGGGCGAGAGGATGAAGCGGAAATGGTGCCGGTCGTCGGCGCAGCGTTCCTTGAAGGCGTCGAGATCGGCCACGTCTGTCTGCGGCCCGTAGGCTTGGCCCGGCTCGCCGTCGCGGCCCACGCCGTCGCGCTCGATGTAGCGCAGGTGCTTGGCGAGCGACTGCGGGCTGGCCCGCTGGTGGTTCACCAGCAGCGTCTTGATGGTCGCGCGCCGCGACATAGGCGTCAGCTTCGCCCCGGCGAAGCGTGCTGCCGTGTGGCCGCGCCCCAGGCGCGAGCCGGGCCGCTGGCCGGTGCCACTCGCCGATGCCGGACGGCGCACCGTGGACTTGCCGCTGCTGGCTTTGCCCGCCTGTTTGAGCACCTTGGAAACGAAGCTCTGCCCCTGGCCCTTGCCCCGGTTCTTCGGGGCGCTGGGGCGCACGCGGAAATCGTCGTCGCGGCGGTCGGTCATGGCTGCGCTCCCTGCAAGCTCTGGCGTGTCCTGTCGTGCGAAGCACGCGGACATGCCTGCATTGGCGCGACCTTCGCGCCGAACGCGGCACGGCGGCAAAGCCGCTCCGTGCCGCGCCACCCCCATGTGCAGACTGGCTTTCGACGCGGCCCGGTGCCGCGTCCTTTTGTCTTGCCTTCCGCCTTTGCCCCTCGCTGTCGCTCCGGGCAGCGGCGGCCCGGCGGCGCTGCTGCGTGAGCAGCCAGCGCGCCGGCGAACGCGGCGACGGCCATAGGCCGGGCGCGTTCGAGGCAAGACGCCTGCACGGTGGACGGCTGCGCCGGAGGCAGCGCGAAGTGCGGTGCGACTGCACCCGCACTGCACGCGCGACGACACGGCGACGGCCAGCAGAACGACACGCCCGATGGCACGATGAGATGCACGGCGACGTGCAGCGAATCGGCGGCCATCATGGGCGGAACTCCAGCCAGACCGGATGCGCGACCCCGATCACGGCGGATGTGCTGACCGGCCCGAAATACCGGCTGTCGAACGACGCCGGGTTGGTCACACTCAAGAGGAACAGTTCGCCGGGTTCGAGACGGCGGCATTGCTGCCAGGATGGCAGCGACCGGCCCCAGCGGTCAGCAGGCAGCACGGCGGCCGAAGGCACGCCGTCGATGCGGACAATGCCGCCAGCGATGCACACTTCCTGCGGCGCGACGGCGCCCACGCGCTTCAGCAGCGGCACGCGCGCCGGCAGATAGCCGCGCTGCGCGGCCAGCGCAGCGGCATCTGGCGGCAGCGTGGTCAGGACGATGCTGTCCACGGACAAAGGACGTGGCAGCGAGTCGGTGCCGTGGCCCTGCGGATCGACGCGATACCAGCCGACCGCCACGCTGTCGGACGGGTTGTAGATCAGGCGCGGCAGCGGATGCACAAAGGACGCCCAGGCCAACGCAGCGAGGCCGCAGGCGGACAGGCCCGCCAGCACGATGCGAGCGCGCAGGCGCGAGCGAGGACGTGGGGCGGTGCCGGTAGTCGAAACGGCGTTCATGGCAGCGCGCTCCCGATGAGCCATGCGGCGTGCCGCTCGGCGGTGTATTCGGGCAGCGGCAGGCGCGCAGCGAGCCGGTTGGCGAGCGTGTGCCAGTACACGGGAGAGGCGCCAACAGGCGCGATGCCCAGCGCCTCGATGGCGTCGATGCGCTCCAGCACGGCGCGCACCTGATTTTCGCCCTCAGCGTGCAGCAGCAGGCGCGCGCCCGGCTGCACGCCGGTAATGCGCTGCGCCGCATCGAGCGGCGTGCAAGCCTGCATCACCATGAGCTGCCAGCGAATCGTGCCGTAGTCGTTGGCCTGCCAGCGGATGCGGCACAACATGGCGCCCGGCAGGAACACCGCGCAGCGCCGCCAGCGGTCGAGCTGGTGCGTGCGCGCAGGTTCGCCGAAGCGCAGGTAGAGTTTGAAGCGCGGTTCGATGTAGGCCAGTGCCACGCGCGTCAACGGCGCGCTGGCAGGCTGGCCGGAAGGTACTGCGAGCGCAGCCGTAGCCGCGCCAGCGGCAGGCGAAGCGGATGCGGTCATGGGGTGTTCTCCCTGCGATGCTCTGGAAACTCCCGCTCCAACAGGCCGCGCAGCAGGTCGGCCACGGTCACGCCTTGCGTGAAGGCAGACACCTTGATGCGCGCGCGCATGGCGGGCGTGATGTCGAGGGTCAGGCGGGCGGTGTAGAGGTCGCCCTTGCCCAGCGCATCGGCGTCGCCTTGGCGAATCCACGCCTCGGCGTGCGGATTCGCGGGCGGACGCGCGCCGATGCCGACGCGCTTTACCGTGCGTTTGCTGTTTGGTGGCGGCTTCGCTGTCATGTCGGCCACCGCAGCAGTTCGTCCACCAGGGCGGTGATTTCACGCGTGGCGGCGCTGTCCGGCGCCGTCTCGCGTGCCAGCCGGCCAGCGGCCACGCTGTCGGCGAACACGATGCGTTGATGCACTTCCGAGCGCAGCGCAGGAAGCGGTTGGTCGGCCAGCGCCTGGCGCGCTTCGCGCCCGATGACGGTGGTACTGATGCGCCGATTGATGACGAAGGCCGCACGCAACGCAGGCCGAAACACCTGCGCCTCGCGGATCAGCGCCACCATCTCGGCGCTGGCCCACAGGTCGTAGGGGCTGGGCTGCACGGGGATCAGCACGCGCTCGGCCGCCAGCAGCGCGGAGCGCGCCAGTGCCGCGATGCGTGGCGGGCCGTCGATGATGACGTGATCGGCTCGCCTGGCGAGTTCTGGCGCCTCTTGGTGCAGCGTTTCGCGTGCGAGGCCCACGGCGCTGAACAGCCTTGGCAAGCCTTGCTGGCTTCTGCGCTGTGTCCAGTCCAGCGATGAACCCTGCGGGTCGGCATCGAGCAGAACGACATGCTGGCCGCGCAACGCCAGCTCGCCGGCGATGTGCGTGGCGAGCGTGGTCTTGCCCACGCCGCCTTTCTGGTTGAGCAGAGCGACGATCATGACGCGGCCCTCCATGCTGGAAAGCCTTGCTTTGATCGGTCTGCAAAACCTGTCGGCTGCTGGCTGGTATTGCCTGCCGTTTGTGGCCGCGTGGTGGTTGTCCACCGCAGCGGCGTTTCCCTACTAAAAGTTAGAGAAATTAAGTTAGGGAAGTTAGAGGGCGCACAAACCCAATGCTGGCGTGGGTTTGCGGTCGATCGGCACGCCTGATAGCACGATAGTCCCACGCCTGATAGCACGATACCCCGCACGCCTGATAGCACGACACCATTCACAGGCTTTCCCGAAGTTATCCCCGTGCCGTCTGCGGCACGGGTCGGAACGTCAGCAACTCCATGCCGTTGTCGGGCATCCGCTCGATGCCCAGGACGTAGCCGGGCAGCGACTGTCGCGCGACCAGCGCGCGCAGGTCGCAGGCGAAGTCGTAGGGCTTGGCGGTGCTGCCGGATTTCTGGTGCAGGTAGCGGAAGTCGAACTGCCAGCCGTATGCCTGCTTGCCGCCGTGCTTGCGCACCAGCCGGTACAACCACCGCTCGATGCCGCCGGTCAGTCGGAAATACGCCGGGTCGATGGTCAGGACCAGGGCAGCGTCGAGCACGCCCGCATAGAACCAGTCCGGCAGGATCAGCTCGATGCCCAGCGGCGTGCCGCTGGCATCGGCCAGTTCCTTCCATTCGTTGATCCATGAGAAGCGATGCAGGCGCCGGCCTGTCGTCTCGCGGATGGACGTGGCCACCGTGGTCGATTGCAGGCGATCCAGCGCAGCCTTGAGGCGCTGGTAGTCGCGCAGCGACTTGCCGCGCCCGATGAAGCGCAGGATCTCGTAGGGCGTGGCGTGCATCAGCCGCGACGGCCGCAGGCCCGCGTCCTTCGCTTCCACGATCTGCGAGGCCGCCCAGATCAGCACGTCCGCATCCCAGATCGTGGCGATGCCGTGCTCCTGCGTGCCTTCCACGCGGATCGTCACGTTGCCCGCGCGGAAGTCGATGGGTTTGACCCGCTTGGACTTGCCGAGCGAGAAGAACGGATAGGCCATCAAATCCTGGCTGTCGCGCGGCGCCACGTCGCCGGGCAAGGCGCGGAACAGGTCGAGCTGTTCGCGCTCCTGCAACGGCCGCTGCCGGGACGGCAGCGCGGTGCTGGACATGGCGATGGCCTGCCGCGCGCCGCCGATCAGCGCGCACGGCTGTCGGCCGAGTGGTGCTCGGCGTATTCGGGGTCGGAAGTCGTCTCGAAACTGCGGTCGGTGGCCCAGGCATCGAGGTCGGCCACGGCGTACATGACGCGGCGGCCGAACTTGCGAAAGCGCGGGCCGCCGCCGATCACGCGCTGCTTTTCCAGCGTGCGCGGCGACAAGCGCAGGTACTCGGCGGCTTCGTCGTTGGTGAGATAGCGTTGGGGCTGCGCGGCAGCGGTCGAGACAGTGGCGGCAGGCCGCAAGGGAGCGGGACGCATGGTGTGAACCTCCATCGGTTGAAAGCGCCCGGCCACACAGCGCGACCGGATGGAGGCAGTCTCAAGAAGCGAGGGGTTTTAGATCAGGGCCGTTCTGCATCCACATCAAAACGACCCTTCTCAAGCGGCGGAAGCTGTGCTAATCGGCGGTAGCCACCACGCATCAGCGCATCGCTGCGATGCACCAGGCGGCGCACCTTGGAGCGCAGCCCGCCATCGCTGTACCAATCGGCTGCGGCATCTACGCCGAACAGTCCTTCCGCGACTTCACGCAAGGACGCGCCCGCGAGGGTCGCGTCGAGCGCCTGCAAGCTGTGCAGTTCCAGCAGCGCGGTAGGTGTCGGCCGGGGCTTGGCGGCCGCCAGTGCCGCTTGGAGCGAATGACCGCGCGCGGGTGCGGCAGCCTCGCCGCGGTGGGCATAGGCCACGGCCATGCCGTCTTCCAGGCCGGGGGCGAGCGCGAAGCGCAGGCAATGACCTGGGCTGCGCGCGATCAGCGCCAGCCCTTTGCCGTCATGCAACAGTTGCTTGTGGCCGGGGATGCGCCAGAACGCGAAGGTCGCCGCATCCTGTGGCGGATCGGCATCAGGGTAGAGCTGCACCAAGGCGGCATGGCCGGGCAGCCAAGCCGGATGCGCGTCGCGCGCATCGAGCGCCGGGTCTTCCAGCAGGCGCAAGCCCCAGCGATGCGCCATGTCTGGCCGGCGATGACGGCGAAGCCAGTCGAGCCGGTAGTCGGGATGCCTGCGCAAATACTCCCAAGCGAGCGCGAGCGCATCCAGCCAAAAGACATACAGGTATGCGGCAGTCGGATACCAATGCGCGAGGTGATGAGGATTGACCATGACGCCTCCTCCTGCGAACAGGACTCGCCGCCACGGAAGAACTACGCGCTACATCGCCATCGTCAGAGCGTCATGGGTTAAAAAGGCGGATGAGGTTGTCAAGACCGATTGGCTCCGATGCGTTGCGATATTCGTCTCAATGATGCGGCGGCAGCGCCCCGAACTTGGAGTGCTGCACAGGCCAGCCTGCCGCAGCCCGCGCTGGGCATCATGTCTATTTGGATCAGACTGGTGGGGCTACGCCGCAAGAATGCTGATTAAGACCTGCCCGGTATGACGTCAGACTGAAAAAGTCACAGTCGGCCGTATTCAGTCCGGGATCGCGCCGTCGCGCTCGGCCAGCCGGGTGTACTCCGACAGCGTGCGCGTGGGGTGGAAATAGCGGTCGCGCAGCACGGGCTGCTGGCGCGGCCCGACGATGCCGGCCAGCTCGGACAGCTTGACGGTTCCCTGCGCCGGCATCCCGATTCCCAGGTCGATGAGTCCCCAGGCGGTGTCACCATCGACCGGATCGAGTGCGGCCAGCAGCCAGGTCACATGCGCGTCCGGCGTGAACAGCCGCACCACGGGTACCGGGTCGATGGCCCGGCCAGCGGCGCGGGCCTCGCCGTTGGCGAGCAGTTGCGCGCGCTCCGGGACGGTGGCGAGTGGCTGGGGCATGGTCGGCAATCCCACAAATCCAATGATGCACGAACGCGGTTCCACGTCGAAGCGCAGAACCGCGAAACCGGATTTACGCCTTCGTGCGCAAGCACGGATGCGCTTGCGTGGCTTTGCTGGAACCCGCCGATGCGGATTTCCGTAAAGGCACAAAAACGTAGAACACCAAATGAACACTATAGATTGTAGCTCTATAGGGCGCAATAGGCTGTCATCTTGGTTTTTCGAGGGAAACCATAGGTGGCGGCTGGGAACTCATTGGCGAAGGCGTTGAAGACAGTCAGGAAGGCGCGTGGCTTGAGCCAGGAAGCCTTCTCTGACGTGTCCAGCCGTACCTATATGAGTACCCTGGAGCGCGACCTGAAAAGTCCGACCCTGCACAAGTTGACCGAGCTGTGCGAGGTGATGGAGATCCACCCGCTCACGCTGCTGACGCTTGCCTTTGCGGGCGACAGCCCACGCAAGGCCGACGAGCTGCTGGCGCAGGTGCGCCAGGAACTGGACCTCATTGCGCAGATTGACGTAGAAACCCATCAGAAGAAACGTTGAACAGGGTATTTGTTGGTGAACCTCCCGCTTGTAGATACGTTTTCCCCTCCCTATGAGGCTTGGGAAACGAGAAATGCCACGCTCGAAGAAATGCTGGCAGCAGGAAATCCCCATCTGCCTGTCAAAGTCAGACTGAAAGCAACTATCTCCAACGCCAATGAAGCGGCCAACTACATGGCGGCAGTCAGTGCTGACAATGGTCTTGGAAACTTCATCGACGATGCTTTGGATCGCAGCGCTGCATACAAGTCTTGGAGACAGGCGATGCCGTCCAAGACGCCAGACGAACTCTCACGGTATCAGAAACTCTACCCGCACTGCGATTTCAAGCAGGTTTCCGCAGAGATAGAAGCGGTCGGCGGCGTGCTCAGTGAAGGTCAATGCCTTTTCCACGCAGGACTATGGCCCGGCGGCAATGGCTTTGTTGCAGATCGTCCACTGTCCACTTCATTCTGCCCCCAGGTCGCCTTGCGCAACGCAGACCATAAGGGTAAAGGCTATGACGCAAATAGGATTGACCTGTTTGTTTTAAGAGCGATCAGCCCGAAGACCAAGGTCTTTGCTTACAGGCGGAAAGGGACCAATCTTGGCCACGAAAGCGAAGTCCTGTTCGCCGCAGGTGCGGAACTGTCGTTGAGATCGGAACTTCAGGTGAATACAAACTATCCGGCTGGGAAGTGGGGATTCCCCGACAAGCGAATATCGGTTTACGTTCTGACCGTCGATATTTCGTAGTCGG
This sequence comes from Cupriavidus gilardii, assembly GCF_013347325.1. Classification (NCBI taxonomy): domain Bacteria; kingdom Pseudomonadati; phylum Pseudomonadota; class Betaproteobacteria; order Burkholderiales; family Burkholderiaceae; genus Cupriavidus; species Cupriavidus gilardii. The sequence goes on from NZ_CP054626.1 coordinate 2,765,216, forward strand.
CGCTGGCCGACGAATTCTTGCGAGGCAAGCAAAGGCGACAGTGCTGCCAGGACAGCGCCCCGCCGCGATGGGCGGGGCGCTGCGGCGGTCACGCCGCCTTGGGCTTGCTGCGCGACCAGATCAGGTCGTGCGTGCCGTCCTCGTTCTCGATCAGGCGGGCATAGATCGTCGCCGGGAACGAAGGATCATCGAGGGATACGGACACGTAGGACCGCCCGGCCTCGCTGGTCTTCTTCCACGCCGCGCCGATGTCGTGGCCGGCCGCCTGCAGGCGGAAGTCGGGGGCGTTCTCGGTGTCGCCCTTGTCGTTGGGAACCAGCTTGACCTTGACGTTGAGCGTCAGGGTGCGAAGTGTGCCGGTGAAGCCGTCTTTGTCTGCGGTGAAGGTGCCGATGTTGGCCATGATGTTTCTCCTTTCGGTTGAACAAGGTTCGCGCCCATCGCGTCCTTGTTGTGATCCGGCCGGCGGGGGACGGGCTGGCTGCACCGCTTGCGGTCGCAACGCAGTGGAGAGCCGGGAGGCGAAAAGAATTTGCTGCGCGAGGAAGCCGCGTAGCGGCGGGGAAATTGTTTTCGCCGGACGGTTGCAGCCATAAGCCCGAGGCGCAGCCGCGCCCCCACCAGGATTCACAACGAGACAAGGACGCCTTGGGCCGAACCGCTCCGAAAGGAGATGGGGCCGACTCGGCATCCCTGCCCGAAGGCTTCTCCGGCTTGCCCACTGACGCGGGCCAGGTCAACCATCCGACGACAAGCGAGAACGCCCCCGCCGCACCTGGCGGCGCCGCTCTTGAGGCGTGGCGTGCAAGCTCCATAGCGATGCCGGGCGGGTTGTCCGTGAACCGTCCTTCGTGACGTGATGGGCAGGAACCACCAGCGTTGAGGACGGCACGCACCTGCACAACCTGCCGCAGCGAGCGCCAGCGTGTTCGCCGGCGCCCCGCCCATCGCGGCGGGGCGCTGGCCGGGCCGATCCGGCGCAGCCGGTTCGGCGGCATCGAGGGGCGCCAAGCATCGCGCGGCGGGGATAGCCCGCAGGGCTTTCCCCTGGAGGCAAGCGAAGCGCGCAGCGCCGCAGGCGCGAAGGCGTGAGGGATTGAAGCCGAATGGCCGTGACAGCGAAGTCGGCACGGGGCGCAGCCCGAAAGCCCGGCGGCGCTGTGCGCCGACACGCCTAGGCCGGTCATCCCGAAATCAACGACAAGCTACAGATGCGACTGGAGCCAGAACCACAGCCCCGCACCCACCACCAGCCACACAGCCACAATCAGCACTGCACCGAATCGGCTTCGGGGCTTGGCCCCTTCCACCCGCATCCATTCATCGGCTTGGATACGGCATTCCGCCAGCACCTCGGCCGGCAGCAGCTTCACGGTCAGCCAGATCAGGACAGGCAGCAGGATCATGTCATCCAGATAACCCAGCACGGGGATGAAATCGGGAATCAGGTCGATGGGACTCAAAGCATAGGCCACCACGAACAGCCCCAGGGCCTTGGCATACCACGGTGTCAGAGGATGCTTGCCCGCAAACCACAGCGTCACGCCATCGCGCTTGATACGCTTGGCCCAGGTCTTCAAGGTGATGCTGATGGTCATGGTGCAAAAGGATGCCATGCGCAGTAATGGCACTGCGCCCATCGCGGCCGCGATGCCGTCAACTCCGCCGCCTGAGCCACTGCGAAGGCGGCGGCGTTCTGACTCGGCTGCCCGCTTTGAACACCGGGCGCGGCCACTGCCGCGCCCGGATTTTTTCGTCCACCGCGCCCAGGGCGGAACGGCTTGGGTGCGGTGCTGGTCGGGTTATTTCTTCGTTTCGATGAGCCGCCATACAACGCAAAGCGCCCCGGTCATCGAGGCCGAGGCGCTTGCTGTCGGCGCGGGTCAAGCGGCCAGCGCCACAGTGGCTTCATCCGCCATTGCCTCGGCACCCTCCGGTGCGTCGTCCTGCTCCTGCGGTTCTGCCTGCGAGGCTTGCGGCGCTTCGGCCTTGAAGATGGCAGGCATCCAGCCCGTGCCATCGGCCAGCCGCTCGGCTTCGCTGGCAATGTCGGCCTTCTTCAACTTCGCCAGCCGGGCAACCTGCTCCGGTGCGTACTCGCCCACGGCTTGCAGGATCGCGGCCTTGGAAACGTGTTTGAAGTAGCCTGCTGCGGTCGGCTTCCACCATGCGGCCATGTCGAGGCGCACGGCCTGCGCCAGTTCCTCGCCGGGCCGGTGCGCCGTGGCGCGAGGCGTCATCACGTCCACCGTGAAAGCCACGCACACGGCCAGCAACCGCACCAGCTCGTCTTGCGGCTTCGCCAGCAGCGCGGCGAACAGTTCGGCGCCGTCCTCCGGCAAGGCAACACCTGCCACCTGTTGCAGTTCGCACAGCGCCACGGCGGCAGGCGATTCCGGCCAGTCCGGGGCCATGCCCTCCAGCCGGTCTTGCACTTTAAGGCTCACGCCCAGCGGCAGGTCATGCCCATAGTGGCGCTCCTGCAAGACGGTCTGCACCATGCCATGCACCAGCGCGGCCAGCGCGACGTGCGGATGCCGCGCGACTTCGATTTGCAGCGCCGCCGTGCGGTGGGCGCTCAACCGCTGCGCCAGCCGGTCGGACAGGCTCGCGGCCTTGGGTGCGTCGTCGGCGTCCTCGTGCTCGTCGTTGGCGGCTTCGCCTTCGGTGCTGCCGAAACCGCGCCGCAGCTTGTCGAGCGTGCGCAGCGCCTTCGCCTCGGCTTCGCGCAGCAGGCCGCGATGAATGACGGCCTCGCCGTTGCGGTCGATGGTGATGATGGCACCTGCCACCTCGCGCACCTCGGGGGCGTAGCCTTGTAAGGCGTCCTCCGCGTCTTGCAGTTCCCCGACCGCCTGATCGCGCCGCTGTTCCAGCTTCTCGGCCTTGGCCTCGTCCTCGGCGCCGCAGGCTTCTTCCAGTTCGGCGTCGATCTTTTCGAGGCGGGATTCCAGCGAGGCGATGCGGCGGGCCTCGCGGGTGGTCGGCTCGCGGCGATGGCGCGGGGCGTTCTGGAAAGCCTGCCGTTCCTCGTAGGCCAGATGCGGCACGGCCTCCACCCATGCCCAGCCCTCGGCGCGCACATCCTCGGCCAGCGTTGCCAGCCGGTCGCGCACCAGCGTTTCCAGCACTGCGGTATCGGTGACGTAGGTTCCGGCATCGCCTTCGGCGAACAGGTCACGGCGGATGCCGCCGCCTGCCTGCCGGTAGGCGTCCAGCCCGACGAAGCGCACCAGCGCGTGCGCGGCGTCGATTTCGCGCTCGGTCAGGCGCTCGCGCAGCTTGGACGGGCTGCGCTGCCATTCCGGCGCACCATAGAACGCGGCTTCCTGCGCGGCGTGGTCGTCGGTGATGGTCAAGGCCATCAACTGTTCCAGCGTCACGCCACCGGCCCGGTAGTCGGCCATCAGGCGCGGCGAGACGTTCGCCAGCTTCAAGCGCCGCTGCACCACCAGCGGGGACACGCCGAAGTCGGCGGCAATGTCTTCGATGGGCCGGCCTTCCTTGACTAGCGCGGCGAAGGCCGCGAACTGGTCGGCGGGGTGCATGTTCTCGCGCTGCACGTTCTCCGCGAGGCTGACGGTGCGGGCGCTGGCATCGGCCACCAGCAGGCACGGCACTTCGTAGTCGGTGGGGATGCGCTTCTTCTTCGCCAGCAGCTTCAAGGCGGTCAGGCGGCGATCACCGGCCACCACCTCGTAAGCCTCGCCATCGGCGGAAAGGATGACGATCAGGTTTTGCAGCAGGCCGATGCGGGCAATGCTCGCGGCCAGTTCGGGGATGGACTGGCGCGGGGTCGTGCGGACGTTGCGCTTGGAGCGGCGCGGCAACAGTTGCGAAAGGGGAACCAAGATCAAGTTCTTGGTCGGGTCGGCCACTTCCAGCGGTGCAGCGGCTTCGATGGCGACGGCTTCGGTTTTGAGTACGGCGTTCATGGTGATTTCTCCTAGCGGTTGGGATGCAGCAGCGAGAGAAGCGGCAAGGGCTGCTGCCTGCCCCTGCAGCGTGGGGATTCAGGCTTTCAACTGGCGCAGGCCATCGGCCAGCAGCCACAGGGCGCGGTTCAGGCGCACGTTCTGGTCGATGCTCTGCACGGGCCGGGTGGTCTGGCGGCGGCCATTCGCGGCGCGGGCGGAAAGGCCGCCTTTGGTCAAGTTCTCCTGCGTGCGGTTGAACACGCTCCACAGGTCGCGGCGGTCGTCGTCATGGCGGCGTGGCATCAGGATTTGCGATTCCGTGATGGGCGCGGGCTTGTCCTCGTCGTACTTCAACGCCAGCGCAGCCCGGGCGAACACTTCCGATTCCCCGGCGTCCAGCGTGATCGCGCGCATCGCATCGCGCGATTCCTGCGCCCGGTCGAAGCCATGCAGGACTTCGTAAGCGCCTTCGATGACGTGCCCGGCCACGTCGCCCTTGTGCGGCACGCGCACGTCGGCCACGGTGTCGCCGCAGACAAGGCCATTGCTGCAAACGAAGCGGAACATCCCGGCCAGCATCTGATAGCTGCTGGTGCCGTCATGGGAGTTCAGCAGGATGATTTCGTTGGCCTCGCGGCCGTTGATCTGGCTGGCGTGGCGCAGCCGGATCATGTGCTTGGTGTAGTCGCGGCGGTCGTCGTGGCGCACGCGGGTCTGCGTCACCATGAAAGGCTCGAAGCCTTCCCCGCGCAGTTCTTGCAGCACGGTTGCGGTGGGGATGTAGCTGTACCGCTCGGAGCGGCTTTCGTGCGGGGCTTCCGCGAAGATGGAAGGCGCTACGGCGCGAATCTGGTCATCCGACAAGGGACGTTCCGAACGCAGCACCGGCGAACGGGAAGCGAAACGGGATGCGAGTTGCATGGTCTTTCTCCTGACAAAGAAGGGTTTGCTGTTCACACCGCACACCGGATTCCTAGATTCGGAAGCCCAGCCTTTCGGCTGTTCGGTGCGGTCGGCACGAGGAACCCGGTTGGCCCTGTTGCCACCGTCTTTCCTGAGTTCATCGCCCGCGACGGTCAGGAGCGCGCGAACGGGTGCCGTCAAGGAGGCAAGCGCAGGGTTGGTGCGGCCCGCAGGCGCAGCCGAGGACACGGCCCTGCGCGCCTTGACGGCACACGGGCGCGGGCTACAGTCGCGGACAAGGTGATGAAGTCAGGGGAGACGGCTGGACACGGCAACGGCCTTCCCCTTGCGCTGACTGCATGGCAAGCGAAGCGCGCAGGCCCGGATCTGGAAGCCGGGCCGGAGGCGTCAGGGATACGCAAGGCTGGCGAATGCCAGTCCCGTCAGGGATGAGCGGCCAGCGAACCTGGAGTAGCCCGGTCCGCAAAGCGGAGACGCGCAGCTTGGTTGAGCAGCTTGTTATGCTGATCCGAAGCAGCGAGCAGACACCTGTCTCACCAACCTGCAGGAAACTACTGGCATCACCATGTCGTCATCCCTCGATTCGGCCATCAGGACATCGGCCACCCGTATCAGCCACTACATCGAGGTGCACCGCGGCCATCCCGAGGTCAGCTTTCAGGAGCATGTCCGGCGGCGGTGCAAAGAAAGGGCTGCCCGTGTCAGCTCCCGCAAACTTGTCTACCTGGACACGCTTGCCTGGAAGTGCTTGGCGGACTACCGGCAGGGCAAGACCAACCTGACGCCAGCAATGAAGGAGTTCGGAGCGGCCATGGAGCGCACCGCACAAACGGGACGTTTCGCATTTCCGATCAGTGTTCCCACGTACTTCGAACTGGATTCGATGGTCCACCCGGCGACGCGGGAGTCACTGGAAAGCCTGGTCGACGAGTTCTCCCAAGGGCTTTGCATCACCTCATTCCATGACCGCCTCGGCTCGGAACTGCAGCAGTTGCGGATGAACCGGCTGGATCAGGCCGAAGGCCTGGAGGGCTTCGTGTGCAGCCCCATCGAAATGATGGGGATACCGACGATTTCACTGCCTGATTTCGTCAAGTCGCATGTGGACCAGTCCACGTTCAACAAGGCGTTCTTCGACGCCTTGTCCGAACTCCCGTTCTCGGTCCAGATGCAAGTGGCCGCCAACGCGCCGGGCAAGAAGTGGGACAACTCACGAGGCATTGCCGACCTCAACGACGGCAAGGCCCAGCACCAGTCCGAGATCGTCAATCTCAATACCGGCATCTTCGTCGAGTTGAAGGGCGGCATTGAGGCGTGGTTCGTCAATGAAGGCGTGGCACCCGACTTCCAGCAGATCACTTTGTATGCGGCAAGCGCGATGTACCACTGGCAGCAAGAACCGTCATCGCGCGCCTTGCCGACCATGCGTATCCTCAGTGCGCTGTATGGCCTTATGCGATTCGACCCGAACCGCAAGTACAAGGATGGCGACCCCAACGACTTCCTTGTCGCCGCGTCCTCTCTCCCTGTTGCCCATGCGCTGTTCACGGACAGGAAGTTCGCAAACCTGCTGGCCGACAAGCGGATCGGACTGGACACGTTCCTGGACTGCACGGTGATCGCCGGCTTCGATGACATGGCGCGGTATCTCGAAGCGCAAACATAATGAGACAGGGGACCGAAGCCCCCGACGTCAGATCAGCCCGCGCTCGGCAAAGGATGCCGTACTCGCTCCCGCAACGATGACGTGATCCAGGGTGCGCACGTCCACCAGCGCCAGCGCATCCTTGAGCCGCTGGGTCAGCGCCCGATCGGCCGCACTGGGCTCTGGATCTCCGCTGGGATGGTTGTGCGACAGGATGACCGCCGCCGCATTGAACCGGAGCGCTTCCTTGACCACCTCGCGCGGATAGACCGATGCGCTGTCGATGGTGCCGCGAAACATCTCCGTGTACTCGACCAGCCGATGCCGGGTGTCCAGGAACAGCACCGCGAACACCTCGCACTCCAGCCCCGCCAGCTTGGGCTGCAGGTACGCCTTGACCGCAGCAGGCGAGGAGAAGGAAGCGCCCCGCTGCATCTTCTGGTCGATGACCTGGCGCGCGGCCTCCAGAATCTGATCGGCCGTCGCCGGCGCATAGTGTCCGTGGGTGTCACGCACCAGCACAGCGGTATCGATCGAGGAAAAAGATAGTTGCAACATGATCGTGCTCCGGTTGCTCGGGCGGAATTGCCCGGAACCGTCGGGAGCACGGAGGAGCGCAAGCAGTCAGGGGTCGAAGACGGCCGCAGGACGCCAGCGTGCAAGGCACGCGCCGCCCTTGACGGCGAGCACGCCGTGGTACGGTGAAGGAAACAGCAAGACCGCCCCCCACACTGCACACACCCGTCTTTGGGCAAGCGGAGCGCGCAGGCCCTCAAGGGTCGAAGGCGTTAGGGATCAAAGCCGAATGGCCACGACTCGCAGAGGCGTGGGGCGCAGCCCGCGAGCCCGACGGCGGAACGCTCCCGCGTATCGGTTACATGATGGCACAAATGGGCTACGATGTGGCTACACTTTTCTAGAGTCTGTGTCCATGGCAAGCAGTGATGTCGTTCGCGCCCGGATTGATAAAGAAATCAAGGAGGAAGCCAGCCATGTCTTATCCGGAATGGGGCTGTCGATTTCGGATGCGATTCGCATGCTGCTAACACGCATCGCGACCGATAAGGCCTTGCCTTTCGATCTGAATCGTGTCGCTTCTCCGCTGAAGCGCAAGACTCCATGAGTATGCGAAATATCTTTCAGGACTCGCAATGACAGAGCCAACGATCATTTGCCCAAACTGCAAGACCGAGATTCGGTTAACAGAGTCTCTTGCAGCTCCGCTTATCGCTGCGACGCGTCAGCAGTACGAACAGAAAATCGCACAAAAAGACTTGGATTTCGCCAAGCGCGAACAAAGCCTGCGGGAAAAGGAAAAACAGGTCGCCGAAGAAAAACGCGCTCTCGATGACCAAGTTGCAGATCAGGTTGCAGCACAACTAAAGACCGAGCGCGCACGAGTCATAGCCGATGAAGCCAAGAAAGCCAAGCTCGCGAGTGCGGCAGAGTTCGACGCGAAAGCACGTGAGCTAGTTGAGCTTCAGGAAGTATTGAAGTCACGTGATGAGAAGTTGGCCGAAGCCCAGAAGGCGCAGGCTGACCTGATCAAGAAGCAGCGTGAACTCGACGATGCTAAGCGCGAACTGGAATTGACTGTTGAGAAACGTGTTCAAGAGGGTTTAACAGAAGTGCGGGCCATGGCACGGCGAGAGGCTGAAGATGGTTTGAAGCTCAAGGTGATGGAGAAAGATCAAACCATCGCGTCGATGCAGCAGAAGATCGAGGAATTGAAGCAAAAGGCAGAACAAGGCTCTCAGCAACTTCAGGGCGAAGTCCAGGAAATGGATCTTGAAAACCTGCTGCGCGCAAAATTTCCATTTGACTCTATCGAGCCTGTTGCAAAGGGAGAGTTCGGTGGTGACGTGCTGCAACGTGTGATCAGCCAAGCTGGACAACCAAGCGGCGAAATACTCTGGGAGTCAAAGCGAACCAAGAATTGGAGCGACGGCTGGCTCTCCAAGTTGCGCGATGATCAGCGAACTGCCAAAGCGGAGGTGTCGGTTCTCGTTAGTCAGGTATTGCCAAAAGGCATTGAAACTTTTGATGTTATTGATGGTGTTTGGGTAACCAGCCCGCGGGCGGTTCTGCCAGTAGCAACGATACTCCGCCACACTCTGCTTCAGGTGAGCATGGCTAGGCAGGTCAGCGAGGGGCAGCAAACCAAGACCGAAATGGTTTATCAGTACCTGACCGGACCGCGATTCCGTCATCGCGTGGAAGCGATCGTTGAAGCATTCTCCTCGATGCAGCAAGACTTGGATAAAGAACGAAAAGCCATCATGAAGCAATGGGCGAAGCGTGAAGAGCAGATCGAGCGTGTGATGGGCGCCACTGTTGGCATGTATGGGGATCTGCAAGGCATAGCAGGTAAGTCACTGCAGGAAATCGAAGGCCTGAGCCTGGTGGCTCTGCCCGGCCCAAATGATGAAGAACAGGGAAGCTGAAAACCGTGACTCAAAATTCAAATACGAATGATGCGCCAGTCCCATCACCTGCTGATGTTGTGCCTGCAAAAACACCGCCTTTGCCCGCCATACACGACGCAGCGCAGCAGGCCCGAAATCTTCGGCTGGTACTTCAAGACGACAAGCAGCGCATAGGTTGCTTCCTTGGGGCTGGCTGCCCTCTTGGCGTCTACGATGCCGAAGGAAAAAATAGCATCGTGCTGATTCCAGCGGTCGTGGAATTGACAAAACGTATTGCTGCTGGGCTGTTGTCGGCAGATGAAGCACCTGAAGCTACGTCGAAGTTCAAGAAGCATTGGGACGCATTGTGTGAAGAATGCAAACCAGCAGATGGCAAAGACCCTACCGTGGAAGACGTGCTGACGGAATTGCGTACTTTGGCGAATCGTCGAGGAAGTGCGGAAATTCTGGGGATGACGAAAAATGACTTGAGCGACCTTGACGAGAAAGTTTGCGCGTTAATCGCAACGGAAATACGGAAGCCATTGCCTGTGTATCGCAACGCGTACAACCGTTTTGCGTCTTGGATCGGTGGGGTATATCGAAGCTCACCTGCTGAAATATTTACTCCAAACTACGATGTTCTCTTTGAGCAGGCATTTGAGCAGCACCCGCTCCCGCACTTCGACGGATTTGTTGGTTCGCACAAGCCTTGGTTTGATTTGGCCTCGATCGAGCACGACGTTATCCCCTCCAGATGGACGAGGCTGTGGAAGCTTCACGGATCAATCAATTGGGAGAAAAGCGAAGAGATCGTAAATGGGGCGAAGGTAACCCGCGTCGTTCGCGTGACCCGTGAGGCAGAGGCGGGCAAGGTCATGATCTTTCCATCTCATCTCAAGTATGACCAAAGCCGTCGCATGCCGTACCTTGCGATGCTTGATCGACTAAGAGCCTTCTTTCATGGGAAGGATGCTCCTAGATTGGTGGTGTGTGGATATTCTTTTCTTGACGATCATTTGAATGAAGTCTTGCTTGATGGGTTGAGAGGGAATCGCAATGCCCAGTGCTTTGCGCTGATGTATTCCGGGCTTGGACAGCACTCTAGAGCTGTGGACTATGCAGTAAAGCAAAGCAATCTCACCGTTCTTGCTTGGGACGGAGCGGTCGTAGGAACACGAGTAGGCCGATATCGACCCGGAACCATTGGCGGAAATGAGCACACCCCTTGGCTCGTTGAAGAAGAGACCGAGGTTGGGGATGGTTCCAAAGAGCAACAACCGCGCAGCCGTTTGGGCGATTTCCACTACTTTGGCCTTTTTCTTGAACAGCTTTGTGGCGGGGGCACTCACGATGCACAACCAGCCGGGTAACCCAGACCCATCACGGCTCGGAACCGTTGAAGATGTCAACGGTTCGAGTGTGAGCGTAAAGCTCTCAGAGAGCACGCCTGGCGGCCTTCTTTTTGTTAACGGGGAGGCATACCGTGTCGGACAAGTTGGAGGATTCGTTCGTATTCCATCAGGATATGTCGATCTGTATGGAGTGATATCTCAGGTCGGAGCCGGAGCTGCACCCGGGCCGCCCGAGCTTGCACCTCAGCTCGGCAATCGGTGGCTCAGAGTTGAACTCGTTGGTCAGGGACGACGGGGAACAAAGTTCGAGCGGGGCATAGCGCAGTACCCCTCTATCGGCGACTCGGTTCACGTAGTCACTGAGTCAGATTTGAAGACGGTGTACGCACCGGGGGACGATGATGGATACGTCGCCGTAGGACGCGTAGCCAGCGCCGAATCGATCCGAGCATACTTGGATGTGAATCGACTTGTTACTCGTCACTCGGCTGTCGTTGGGAGCACTGGATCCGGAAAGTCCAATGCCGTTGCAAACCTATTGGGAGCAGTTTCTGACCAAGCACGATTCAAGTCTGCGCGCGTCGTACTGTTTGACCTTCACGGAGAGTACGCAAAGGCCTTTGGCGATCAAGCTAGGGTATTTAGAGTTGGAGCCGATGCGACCGCAGGTGAGCATGAGCTGCATGTTCCATTTTGGGCACTGACGGCCGAAGAATTCATTTCAATAACGATGGGATCGGTCTCAGGGACGCCTCTTACCTTGTTGCAAGAGAGACTCCTATCAAGCAAACGCGCGTCAAAGGCGGCGGGCGTTGCACATGGCCTGCCAGACACCACGGTCACGATCGACACCCCGCTGCCGTTTTCCGTTTACCAACTCTGGCACGACTTGTATTCGCTGCATTGCGCAACTCATAGTGTAAGCAAAAACCAGAATCAGACCGAGGCCACGCGATCATATATGGAAGATGGCGCACCGCCCGCCAAAGCTCTTGGCGACGGAGATCAACTTATTCGCCCGCGATTCCGCCCCATTACTACCGAAGCAGGCGCGGAAAAGGTATACGGAGGTTTGTATGGCGACATGCCTCGCGCGCACCTGGATGGATTGGAGAGCAAGCTTCGTGATCCTCGCATGCAATTTCTTTTCCGCCCCGGCCAGTGGGCGCCTGACAAGGACGGAACAACGGCCGCTGATCTTGACGCTTTGCTTGAGGCATGGATAGGCGCAGATAAGCCTATCTCTGTTTTCGATTTATCAGGTATTCCTACCGCTGTTGTGGATGATTTGGTAGGGGCCGTGTTGCGTATTCTGTATGACGCAATCTTTTGGGGTAGAAATAAGCAAGAAGGCGGTAGAGAGCGGCCTCTTCTCGTCGTCCTTGAAGAGGCACATGTATACCTTGGCCCTCAGTCAAAGAATAGAGCTGCGATTGCAGCACGGCGCATAGCCAAAGAGGGCCGGAAATACGGCGTTGGCTTGATGCTAGTCAGTCAACGACCATCCGAAGTGGACACCACAATTCTTTCCCAATGCGGTACGGTTGTCGCCTTACGTTTAACCAACGATTCTGATCGATCCCAGGTAACTTCCTGCGCATCGGACAATCTCAAAGGGCTCTTTTCAATGCTTCCAGTTCTCCGAACTGGTGAAGCATTGATCGTGGGCGAAGCCGTCAATATGCCAATACGGGCAATCATTGACCGTCCACCTGAGGGCCGACGCCCGGAAAGTGACGATCCTATGGTCGTTGTGCCCAAGGGGGAAGGCGGCAAGCGTATAAGGTCTGGCGGATGGACAGAACCTGTCAAAGATGAAAATTACAAGCCTCTAGTCGAGGCGTGGCGCAAGCAAGATCCTAATGCTGGCAAAACACAGGCAGCGGATTCAGAAACCTGATTTTTAACCGAAGGAGACGACACTATGGAACGCACCTCAGTCACTTCAAGCAACATCAACTCCATTGGCTATGATGCCGACAGCCAGATACTGGAGATAGAGTTCAATAATGGAGCTGTTTACGAATACTCAGGGGTTCCTGAGGGCGAGCATACTGGGCTTATGAACGCGGACTCCAAAGGGACGTACTTCAATGCCAACATTAAGAATCGGTATCCCTTTTCGAAACACTGATGGCGGCCGCGGTTAGTAGATACCAATAGGCCTCAGACAATGGCCCGCAAGCCCTTGTCTGCAATGACGTTGAGCAGCTTGAGGGCAGGGCCGGCCGGGCGAGTCTCGCCTTGCTCCCATTTGCGCACCGTCGAGGCTGTGGTGTGCAGGTGAAGCGCGAACACCGGTTGGCTGAACTTCAAGGCTTCGCGCAGGCGTTTGATGTCTGCAGCACCGAACTCCCGCACCGGTGGCGGGCAGACCGCGTCGAACTTGCGCATCGTCACCTTGCTGATCGCGCCCACTTCGTGGAGCGCAGCTAGGTCGCCACGCAGCGATTCAATGATCTTGCTCACAATGCACCTCCACTAAAACACCCGACTGCAACGCCTTCGACAAGACTTCAGCAGACAGTTCCAAGAACACCTTGCCGGCGAATTGCAGCGCCTTCTTTTCGTCCTGCGTGATGTTCGCCTTGTCGTTCTTCGGGAAACCATGCAGGAACACATAGCGGCTGCCAATCCTGGCCGATACCAGCGTGCGATAGCCGCCACTCTTGCCACCGCCGACACGGGCTACCCGCTTCTTGTAGAGGGAGCCGCCCAAGTCCGCGTCGATCAGACCACTCTCCATCTCCTGAACCGCCTTGCACAAGGCGGCATCGGGCAGCTTCTCGCCCGACTGCCAGCGTGCAAAGTCCTTTCGCTTGAGGATGTCCGTCATTTCGACCTCCAAACTATACCCGAAACGGGCATACTTTTCCAGTCTCCGGTGTAGCACCTAGACGGAAGGGATGGTCCGCCCGATTGTCGTGACGCCAGCACGACAATCGGAGCCGACAGGGCGGGATGCCGGCCGCCCCGGTCACGCGGGCATCCTTGACCGAAATCAGCAGCGCATAGGCCGATCACGGCAGCGTGAAGACCTTGGCCAGCTCGGCGAGGCCGAATTTCCCAGACACTGTCTCGGAAATTGCGGAACGGGGATAGTCGGCCGGCAAGGCGGTGGGGGGGCGCCACCGAAAGCGTCTTCTTGCTCATGCCGTGGCCTCCGCAGGGCGCCGCGCGCCCGTGATGGCCTGGCGCCGGCTCGCCACCAGCTCGGCCGCATCGCGCACCGGCTTGTCCTCGGTGTGGACGTAGTGCATGAACATCGCCACGGTCTTGTGGCCCGTCAGCTTCATGCCCACTTTGGTCGGCACGCCCGAATTGGCAATGTCGGTCGTGGAGCGGTGGCGGATGCCGTGCGTGCCGACGTGCGGGACGCCGGCGGCCTTGAGCACCCGGCACCATCCGCCATAGTGCTCGCCAAAGGTCAGGTGCTTGGTCGGGTCGTTGGGCGACGGCAGGACATAGGGGCAGCCTTCACGGCGCGGTGCCGTCGAGAACAGCCGATAGGCTTCCGCGCTCATGGGCTTGGAGAGGCCGCCGGTCTTGCTGTCGGGCCAGACCACGCGCCGGTTCTCCAGATCGACCCAATCCCATTCGAGCATGCAGATTTCGGAGCGGCGGCCGGCGAACTCGAATTGCAGGCGAATCGCCAGCGGAATGACGTAGTTTTCCAGTCCTTCCGCCTCCAGCTTCTCCAACTGGCGGAAGATCAGCGCCAGCTCGTCGTCCACGATGAGCCGGGTTTCCTCGCCGGGCGGGTACATCGGGACGTGGCGGCACGGGTTCGTGCCGTCCGGGCGGTAGCCCCACACTTCGGCCAGGTTGAACATCTTGCGCAGCACGCCGAAGGCGTTGTTCGCCTCGGCCGGCTTGTAGGCCAGCTTCTCCATCAGCCCGGCAATGTCGGGCCGCTTCACGTCCTGCACCTTCTTGCGGCCGATCAGCGGGACGATGCAGCGGTCGATGACCGCCTGATAGCCGCGCTGCGTGCTGGGCTTGTTGCGCTTCTTGGAGTAGTCCTCCATGAACTTCTTGCACAGCGCTTCGACCGTGGGCGCCTTGCGCGCCTCGGCCTTGGCGCCGCCGGGGTCGCCGCCCCGGCGAACCTCCGCCAGCCAGTCCTGCGCCATGACGCGGGCCTGCTCCACGGTCAGTTCCCCGAACAGGCCCAGCGAAGGCTTGCGGGGCTGCCCGGAGTTCGTGCGGTACTGGAGCATGAACACCCGGCGGCCCTTCGGGGTAATCTTGCAGAGGAAACCCGGCACCACGGTATCCCGTAGTTCGATGTCCTTGGCCTGGGGTTGCGCCGACTCTACGGCGGTCTTGGTGAGCTTGATCTTCGCCATGATGACTCCTTGGAACGACCCGAATTCCAAGAGCCAGATAGGAGCGGCGCGAGGGAAAACCGGGTCAAGTTTCAGAAAGCACCGGCATATGATGGACGCGCGTAAGTTCTTGATAAACCTGCTGTATCGAGCTACGGCGCAGTCCAGCGAAGTACCGGGCTGGAGTCATCGTCAAACAAAAAACCGGCGCCTGGCGCCGGTTTTTTGTTGGGCAGCGAGGCCTGGAGGCCTAGACCTGCTCGCGCTCGATCTCGGCCATGCGCTGGGGCAGCCCGGGCACCGGCACGCCGACAAATTCGGCCACGACCTGGCGGAACAGACCGCGCGCCCACACCAGCATCGGATGGGTGTTGCGGCTGCGGTGCCAGAACATGTTCAGGCCGAGCGTGGTCTGGATTTCGGCCGGCAGCGGGAAGGCGTTCAGGCCGTAGCTTTCGCAGGCGACGTCCTTGGTCAGCGCGTTGACGGTGAAGATCATGTCGGTCTGCGCGGCCAGTTCGGCCTGGGCCCGCCACGAATGCACGGTCAGCGCCGCGTTGCGCTTCAGACCGCGCTGCTGCAGCGCGTAGTCCAGCGGAATCAGCGAAGGCGCCGGGCGTCCGGTGCCGCCCGCCGACGCCATGAAGATATGGCCGCACTCGAGATAGTGGTCCAGCGTGCAGGCGCTCTGCAGCAGCGGATGCCCCTTGCGCGCGCAGACCCACAGATTCAGCGAGGCGACCGTTTCCTCGACGATCTCCGGATGGCCGGTCGGCAGCGCGCAGAACGCCAGGTCGAGCTCGTTGGCGCGCATCGAGGCCACATCGGCCTCCCACGACTGGGATTCGACCAGCCGGATATGCAGTTCGGGAGCGAGCTGTGCCAGGCGCAACACGAAGCGGTTGAACACCGTATCGCCCAGTTCCGCGGCAAAGCCGATATGCAGCGTGCCGGAGGCGACAGCGGGATCGAAATTGTCGACGTCGCCCTCGTTGATCGAGGACCACAGATCCAGCATCTCGCGGATCTTCGGACCGAGCTCGAGCGCGCGCGGCGTCGGCGTCAGGCCATGCGGGACGCGGATGAACAGCGGATCGTCGAAGATCTCGCGCAGCCGTCCCAGCGAGTGCGATACCGCCGGCGCCGTCATGTGCATCTTCTCGGCGACATAAGTCGCGTTCCGCTTGCTGAGCAACTCGGTGAAGATCACGAGCAGCTTGGTGTCAACGTTCACCATGATCACGCCCAGTTCAGGTTTGATACGCGTGGCCAGGCGAGCGCACGCGAGGACACTAAGGCTAGTGTAAGATCAAATCGCCACTTCGGGGAAGCGAAAACGCCATTTTTACTCGCCCTGGAACCCCTCCGTAGCGGGGTCCCTGTGTCGTACTTACCATATTTTACAGTCCGTGCGTGGGCTGGCGCACAAAGCCCATAAAAAACGGCGCCACATGGGCGCCGCTTCCGAGTCCCCGCCAGCGCGGTGACATCGGCCATTCAACACGGGCCGATTTACTTGGCGTTCATGAGCGCCACGGTGGTATCGAGCATCCGGTTGGAGAAGCCCCACTCGTTGTCGTACCAGCTCGACACCTTGACCAGATTGCCGGACACCTTGGTCAGCGTCGCGTCGAAGGTCGACGAGGCCGGGTTGTGGTTGAAGTCGACCGACACCAGCGGTGCGGTGTTGTAGTCGAGGATGCCCTTCAGTTCGCCTTCCGACGCGGCCTTCAGGATCGCGTTGACTTCATCGACGGTGGTCTCGCGCGCGGCGACGAACGACAGGTCGACCAGCGACACGTTGATGGTCGGCACGCGGATCGCGAAGCCGTCCAGCTTGCCGTTCAGTTCCGGCATCACCAGGCCGACCGCGGCGGCGGCGCCGGTCTTGGTCGGGATCATCGACTGGGTCGCCGAACGCGCGCGGCGCAGGTCCTCGTGATAGACGTCGGTCAGCACCTGGTCGTTGGTATAGGCGTGCACCGTGGTCATCAGGCCGGTCACCACGCCCAGCTTCTCGTGCAGCGGCTTGACCAGCGGGGCCAGGCAGTTGGTGGTGCACGAGGCGTTCGAGATCACGGTGTCCGAGGCCTTCAGCACGTTGTGGTTGACGCCGTAGACGATGGTCGCGTCGACGTCCTTGCCGCCCGGCGCGGAGATGATGACCTTCTTGGCGCCGCCGGCCAGGTGAGCCGAGGCCTTTTCCTTCGAGGTGAAGAAGCCGGTGCACTCCATCACCACGTCGACGCCCAGCTCGCCCCACGGCAGTTCGGCCGGGTTGCGGTTGGCCAGCACGCGGATCTTGTCGCCATTGACGACCATGTAGTCGCCCTCGACCGACACGGTGCCCGGGAACTTGCCGTGGGCGGTGTCGTATTGCGTCAGGTGGGCGTTCGTCTTGGCATCGCCGAGGTCGTTGATCGCGACGATCTCGATGTCATGCTTCTTGCCGCCTTCGTAGTGGGCGCGCAGCACGTTGCGGCCGATACGGCCATAGCCGTTGATGGCAACCTTGATAGTCATGGTACGTCTCCTGAACGGGAAGTAGAAAAAGCTGCGGGCGCCCGGGCCGGCGACGGCAGCGCCGCCGCGCCCGCACGTCCCGGAAAGTCAGATCACGCTCTTGACGGTGTTCGCCACGTTCTCGACGGTGAACCCGAAGTGCTTGAACAATACGCCAGCCGGCGCCGATTCGCCGAAGGTGTCGATGCCCACCACCGCCTGCACCTGGTACTTCCACCAGAAGTCGGTGACGCCGGCCTCGACCGCCACGCGGGGCACGCCCGCCGGCAGCACCGACGCCTTGTATGCCGCATCCTGCTTGTCGAACACAGTCGTCGAGGGCACAGACACGACGCGCACACGAATGCCTTCGGCGGCCAGCTGGTCGGCCGCGCCGACCGCCAGACCGACTTCGGAGCCGGTCGCGACGATCACCGCATCGGGCAGGCCGGTGCGCGGATTGACGTTGTCGCGCAGCACATAGCCGCCGCGCGCGATGTTGGCGCGGGTGGCGTCGTCGCGCTTCTGGAACGGCAGGTTCTGGCGGCTGAAGATCAGGCAGCTCGGACCGTTCTCGCGGCGGATCGCCTCGGCCCACGCTACCGCGGTTTCGGTGGTATCCGCGGTGCGCCAGACGTCCATGTTGGGGATCAGCCGCAGGCTGGCGACGTGCTCGATCGACTGGTGGGTCGGACCGTCCTCGCCCAGGCCGATCGAATCGTGCGTGAACACGAACAACGTACGGATCTTCATCAGCGCCGCCATGCGCAGCGCATTGCGGCTGTAGTCCGAGAACGTCAGGAAGGTGCCGCCGTAGGGAATGTAGCCGCCATGCAGCGTGATGCCATTCATGATCGCGCTCATGCCGAACTCGCGCACACCATAGTTGATATGGTTGCCCCAGGCATCGACGCGCACCGCCTTGCTGCCGGACCAGTTGGTCAGGTTCGAGCCGGTCAGGTCGGCCGAGCCGCCGAGCAGTTCGGGCAGCACCGGCGCCAGCGCCTCGATCGCGTTCTGGCTCGCCTTGCGGGTGGCGATGGTCTCGGCCTTTTCCTCGCACTTGGCCAGATAGGCCTGCACCGCGGCGTCGAACGCACCCGGCAGCTCGCCGCGCATACGGCGCTCGAACTCGCCGGCTTCGTACGGATAACGCTCCGAATAACCCTCGAACAGCGCGGCCCAGGCCTTCTCCAGCGCCGCGCCATTGGCCCGGGCGTCCCATGCCGCGTAGACCTCTTCCGGCAATTCGAACGGGGCGTGGCTCCAGCCGAGCGCCTCGCGCGTCGCCAGGATCTCGGCGCCGCCCAGCGGGGCGCCGTGCACATCGTGGCCGCCCTGCTTGTTGGGCGAGCCCTTGCCGATCACGGTGCGGCAGCAGATCAGCGTCGGCTTGTCGCTGGCCTTGGCCTGGGCGATGGCCGCGTCGATCGCGTTGACATCATGGCCGTCGACCGCGCGAATCACGTTCCAGCCATAGGCCTCGAAGCGCTTCGGGGTGTCGTCGGCGAACCAGTGCTCGACGTCGCCGTCGATCGAGATGCCGTTGTCGTCCCACAGTGCGATCAGCTTGTTCAGCTGCAGCGTGCCGGCCAGCGAGCAGGCCTCATGGCTGATGCCCTCCATCAGGCAGCCGTCGCCGAGGAAGACGTAGGTGTAGTGGTTGACGATGTCAAAGCCGGGACGGTTGAACTCCTCGCCCAGCAGCCGCTCGGCCAGCGCCATGCCGACCGCGTTGGTGATGCCCTGGCCCAGCGGACCGGTGGTGGTCTCGACGCCCGGGGTGATGCCGTATTCCGGATGGCCCGCGGTCTTGCTGTGCAGCTGGCGGAAGTTCTTCAGCTCCTCGATCGGCAGCTCGTAGCCGGTCAGATGCAGCAGCGCGTACAGCAGCATCGAGCCGTGACCGTTGGACAGCACGAAGCGGTCGCGATCGGCCCACTTCGGATTGACCGGGTTATGCTTCAGATGACGGCTCCACAACGCGACGGCGATATCGGCCATGCCCATCGGCATGCCCGGATGGCCCGAATTGGCCTGCTGGACGGCGTCCATCGCCAGGACGCGGATCGCATTGGCCATCAGCGACGCGGGCTGGCTGGCATAGGGGCTGGTGGCTGGGTGTGCGAGGTGAGACATGCGGCGGGAAGTTGGCGGCGGGAAAAGCGCGATTTTACCAGAAGGAGGCGGCGTTTCCGGTACGGCGGCGGCCTTGGCGGCGCCTTCCGAAGCGGCCCTCGAATGGCGCGAACGGCTATCGAGCGGCGTTGGCTCCACACTTGGCAACGTCACCCCGCGCGCCTCGGTGCGCTCGCCCCACCAGCACATCGAGATCGGCGAACACCCGCTGTTCGGCCGCGTCTTCCGGCTCGATGGCCGCGTCATGAGCGCGGAAGCCGACGCGTTCATCCAGCATGAGGTGATGATCCACCCGATGGCCGCGGCCCATGGCGCTCCCGCCAGCGCGCTGGTGATCGGCGGCGGCGACGGCGGTTCCGCGCGCGAACTGCTGCGGCTGCCCGGCATGCTCGAGGTCGTGGTCGCCGAACTCGATGCCGAGGTGGTGCGACTGGCGCGGCGCTGGCTGCCGGGCATCCACCACGGCGCCTTCGACGACCCGCGCGTAACGGTGAAGATCGGCGACGGCCTGGCCGCGATGGAAGCGCTGCGCGATGCCGGCCGCCGCTTCGACCTGCTGGTGTTCGACCTGACCGACGCGGACGATGGCAGCCCCGCCGCTGCGCTGTTCGGCGCGCGCGGCCTGCGGGCGGCGCATGACTGCCTGGCGCCGGGCGGCGCGATGTCGCTGCATCTCGGGCCGCCCTTCCACCGGCCCGACACGGTGCGGCTGCTGTGGCGGCGGCTGCGCGATCAATTCCGGCTGGTACAACCGATGACGGTGGCGATTCCGGTCTATGGCGCGCTGTGGGCGATCGCGGTTGCGAGCGACACGCTCGACGTGCGCGCCGCCGACCCGGCCATGCTGGCCGCCCGGCTCGCCGACTGGCGGCTCGATGGCGCGCTGCGCTGTTATCACGCCGGCCTGCATGCGGCGCTGTTCGCGCTGCCTCGCCACCTGCAATCGCTGTTCGACGGCGGCGCCACATCGGCGTGATATGCTCGGCTGACCGCTCCACCGGGGACTTCCGGCAAGGCAGGCGCGGCGCTTGTCCGGCGTTTGCTTCGCGCGCGATGTCCGCCACCGTGGAGCGTGCGCGAGCGTGCGGCTGCCCTTGGCGCCTCCCCGGGCGCCGACCCCGGCACGCATGTCGCACGGAACCCGGGAGGACACCATCATGACCAAACCTGCCAACACGCCCTGGCTGATTCCCTACCTGACGGTCGGCGACGCACGCCGCGCGCTCGACTTCTACAGCCGCGCCTTCGGCTTCGTGCCCGGCAATGTGGTCGACGAAAACGGCGTGCCAACCCATGCCGAGATGCACTACCACGGCGAACTGGTCGTGATGTTCGCCCCGGAAGGCGCCTGGGGCAGCACCGCCCGCACGCCGCGTTCGATCGGGTTCGAGTGCCCGCAGACCTTCTACCTGTACTGCGACGATGTCGACACGATGCATGCGCGCGCGGTGGCGGCCGGCGCGATCAGCCTGATGGCCCCGGGCGACCAGTTCTGGGGCGACCGCTATTGCATGGTCGAGGACCTCGACGGCTACCGCTGGGGCTTTGCCCGGCCGCTGGACCAGGCCGTCGCCGCCGCAACGGGCTCGCAGGCAGCCTGATTCATTTCCGTGCGGGGGCCCGCTGCCGCGCCGGCGCCGAGGTCGGCGCGTTCGCGGGGCCCGCCGCGCCTGACCGATTTCCCTGGATTCGATGCCTCCCCGCTTCTACGTCGATCAACCGCTTGCCCCAGATACCCTGCTGCCGCTGCCCGAGGCGGTGGTGCGCCATGTGCAGGTGCTGCGGCTGCATCCCGGCGAACCGATCACGCTGTTCGACGGACGCGGCGGCAGCCATGCCGCGACGCTGGTCGAGATCGGCAAACGCAGCGCGACCGCGCAGATCGGCGCGCGCGACGCCACCGAATGCGAACTGCCGTTCCGCGTGACGCTGGCCCAGGGCATTGCCGGCGGCGACAAGATGGACTGGCTGATCGAGAAGGCAGTCGAACTTGGCGTCGGCGCGATCCAGCCTTTGCAGACCGCGCGCGCCGTGGTGCGGCTCAGCGGCGAACGTGCGCACAAGCGCCACGCGCACTGGCAGGCGCTGGTCACCGCGGCCTGCGAACAATGCGGACGCAATCGCTTGCCGGCGGTATCGCCGGTGGCTAACTTGGAGGCGTGGCTGGCGGCGATCCCGACCGACGCGGGACAGCGGCTGCTGGTGTCGCCGCGCGCCGAATCGACGCTGGTGGCGCTGGCGCAGGCGCACCGTGACGAATGGATTGCCGGCGGCGTCACGTTGCTGATTGGCCCCGAAGGCGGACTGTCGCCGGAGGAAGAACGTGCCGCGCTGGCGCAAGGTTTCACGGCGGTGTCGCTCGGACCGCGCATCCTGCGCACCGAGACCGCCGGCCTGGCCTGCCTGGCTGCGCTCGATGCGCTGCTGGGCGGATTCTGACGGCACCGCGCCGTCGACCGCTATCGACCGAGCCGGCGCGCGGCATCGCACCGGCCGGTCCGATAAACGAATCAACAACAAGGAGCTGAAGATGGGACTGCTCGATAGTGTGCTTGGCGGCGTGCTCGGCCAAACCAACCCGGCGCAGGCCGGCGAATCCGGCCAAACCGGCATGAATCCGAAGATGATGCTGGCGCTCGGCCTGCTGGCGATGCTGGCGATGCGCGGCCGCCAAGGCGGTGCCGAGGCGACGCAGGATCCGGGCGGCATGGCCGGCGGTCTGGGCGGCATCCTCGGCGGGCTGGCCGGTGGCGGTGGCGGACTCGATCTCGGCTCGGTGCTGGGCGGGCTGCTCGGCGGCCAGGGCGGCGCAGCCGGCGAGGCGCAGACGATCGGCGCGGCGGCGGGCGGCATCGGCGCGCTGCAGCAGATCCTGGCGCAGGCGGGCCTGGGCGAGCAGGTGTCCTCGTGGATCGGCACCGGTCCCAATCAGCCGGTATCGCCGTCGTCGCTGGCCGAGGCGCTGCAGGGCACGGGCGCGCTCGACACGCTGTCGTCGACCACCGGCCTGTCGCGCGACGACGTCGCCGCGCAGCTCAGCGCCGGCCTGCCGGAACTGATCGATCAGCTGACGCCGCAGGGACAGGTGCCGCCGGCAGCCTGATCGTCCCGCGGATGCCGAGGCGGCCGCCGTGCTGCCGGCGACGCAAAAAAGCCCGCCGGTTTGGCGGGCTTTTTTTCGAGCCGTGACCCGTCCTGAATACGGTTGACACTTTTCCTGTCGAGATTGGGAGAGTGCTGTGGAGAGGGAACGGAAGCGAACGCAACGTGACTACACGCTGGCTTTTAAGTTGGCAGTTGTGGAGGCGGTGGAAAAAGGCGAACTGACGTACAAACAGGCGCAGCGCAAGTACGGCATCCAGGGCCGGTCTACAGTACTGGTATGGTTGCGCAAGCATGGACTACAGGACTGGAGCGGCTCGTTGCCCCGGGGCGTCCAGTACGCCAGGATGGAAAACCAAGACAAGACCAAACCGGTTACGCCAGAACAGCGGATCAAGGAGTTGGAAGTCCAGTTGCGCGAAGCGCAGGAGAAAGCGCGCCTGTTCGAGGCAGTGATTGACGTGATCCAGAAGGAGCACGGGGGGCGCATCGTAAAAAAGCCTTTGGGCAGGTCCTCACGCAAGAGCTCGTCCAAGGGCTAAGCGTTAGCAAGGCCTGCCGTTACTTCGGCATCAGCCGTCAGGCTTACTACAAGCGCCGCGACAGCGAACTGCGGCAGGCCGCTCGGGATAGTGCGATCTGTGCGCTGGTCAAGCAGGTGCGGCTGCGCCAGCCTCGCATAGGTACGCGCAAGCTGCAGCAAGTACTGCGGGCCCCGATGGAGAGGGCCGATATCCAGCTCGGTCGTGACCGGCTGTTCGAAGTGCTGCGCGCGGCCAGGCTACTGGTGAAGCCGCATCGGGCCTATCACAAGACCACCGACAGCCACCACCGCTTTCGCCGCCATCCAAACTTGCTCAAGGATGGACCGCAAAAGGTCGTACCCACTGCACCAGAACAGCTCTGGGTCGCTGACATTACGTACCTGCCCACGACGCACCAGACGGTCTACCTTAGCCTGGTCACCGACGCCTACTCACGAAAGATCGTGGGCTACCACGTCCACGATAGCCTGCAGACCGAGCAAGTGAGCCAGGCCCTGAAGATGGCGCTGCGCTCACGCCAGACCCGGCAGCCCTTGGTACACCATTCGGATCGCGGCATTCAATACTGCTCGACTTACTATCAGGCTATCCATCAGCGGCACGGCCTGACCTGCTCGATGACCGATGGCTACGACTGCTATCAAAACGCCATGGCCGAGCGCATTAACGGCATCCTCAAGAGCGAGTTCCTCTTGAACCGTCCGCGAGATCTGCTGCAAGCTGCCCGTATGGTCCGAGAGTCAGTACAGATCTATAACGGCGAGCGTCCGCATCAGGCCTTGAAATACAAAACGCCCGATGAGGTCCATCGGGCGTTGCTCACCTTGGCTCAATAAGACCAGGCAACCGCAAAAGAACTGTCAACCTATGTCAGGACTTGACACCGTCTACGATCGGCGATCGCTGCGCGGCATCGCGCGGCCGACGGGACCAGAGCGCTCAGGCGAACGAGTAGAACACGCGGAATTGCACGCGGCGCTCGGCCCAGAATTCGGCGGCGTCGCGGAACACGTCGAGCAGCGTCTCGCGCGCTTCCTTGTCGAACTTCTGCGCGCAGGGCAGGCCCTCGAGCACGATGACGAAACCGGGCTGCACGCCGGCCTTGTGGATCATGTCGGTCAGGCAATCGGCCAGCGCATCGAAGTTCTTGCCGAAGTGCTTCGGGAACAGGAAGGCGGTGGCGATCGTTTCCAGCACCTCGCCCTTGGTCGTGCAATGGGCGCAATTCGCGTAGAGAAAATGCTGACCGAGATCGGCGGCAGCCTGTGCCAGCTCGGGCACGCGGAAGGCGCGGATCGACTGAACGATATTGGGTCGCACGGTCTTGAACAGGTTCAGCGCGGCCTCTCTGCCGCAGGCCACTTCGGCATTGCCGTCCTGCGGCGACGCCGGCGGCAGTTTATTGTGCGCGACCTCGTAGCGGGGCATCATCAGCACACTGTCATAAAGGTTCTGGGCATGTTGTTGAGCCCGCTGCCAGCCATCTCCGGCGCCGCGCTCTTCGCGGGCGGCAAGGGCGTCGCCCAGTCCGAAAATGTCAGTCATCATCTGATTATCCGTTTGAAGCTGTTGTAGTGGTCTTCCGTGTAATAGCAGTCGTTGGCGGCCCGTTGTTCGCCGCCACAGACGATTCGCTTTGCCCCCCGATTGCGGCTGCCTGGACGGACAACCGTGTATTCACGGTAATAGCCGCGCGGCCGCCGAGGCAAAATCCGCTCGTAGTTGCCGAACCGCGAGCCATCCTTCGCGTAGGGGTACGGCCCCCCGGCCTCGATGCGCTGCAGCGTCTGCTGTGCTTCGTTGGGCAGTTGCTGCACTGCAATGGTTCCCAGCGTATCGGGCAGCACCTGCGAGGACTGCTTCGCCTGCGCCGGTTGCGTCAGCGTGGCCGCCATGGCCAGCGCCGCGAGCGTAGGCAGGGCGCCGCGCGCAATCCGTTGGAGCGAAGGCTGGACCCGTTGCAGGATCTTGTCGGAGCGCGGTGCGCGTTGCGGCAAAGAAGTCGGGGAACCCACGTTGTCTGGTCTGGTGGCGCAGCAATCCAACGCCAAGCGCGGTCGACGGATCGCCTGCATCGAAGGCGCTAGGTTACGCGCAAGCGGTTAAATAATCAATCCCCGCGCCCGGGTGACGCCGAAAACCTGAATTGTTTCAAGGCGTTAATGGAATGTATGCGCACACTAACCGCCTCTG
Organism: Cupriavidus gilardii; assembly: GCF_013347325.1. NCBI lineage: Bacteria > Pseudomonadati > Pseudomonadota > Betaproteobacteria > Burkholderiales > Burkholderiaceae > Cupriavidus > Cupriavidus gilardii. The sequence continues at coordinate 2,790,271 of NZ_CP054626.1, forward strand.
GGGAGCAATAAAAAAGCCGGGGCATGCCCCGGCTCCTGCACTCGCCTGGCGAGGTCTTACCGCTTCGCCGCCGCGTCCACCACCACCAGCGACGTCATATTGACGATGCGGCGGACGGTTGCCGACGGCGTCAGGATATGCACCGGTGCGTTGACGCCCAGCAGGATCGGGCCGATCGCCACGTTGTTGCCGGCGGCCGTCTTCAGCAGGTTGTAGGCGATATTGGCGGCGTCGATGTTCGGGCACACCAGCAGGTTCGCTTCGCCCTTCAGCGTGCCGTCCGGCACCAGCTGGTCGCGCAGCTTCTGGTCGAGCGCGCAGTCGCCGTGCATCTCGCCGTCGACCTCGAGTTCCGGCGCGCGCTCTCGCAGGATCGCCAGCGTCTCGCGCATCTTCTGCGCCGACGGCGCCTCGGAGGAGCCGAAGTTCGAATGCGACAGCAGCGCGATCTTGGGCTCGATGCCGAAGCGCTTGAGCTCCTCGGCCGCCATGATCGTGATCTCGGCCAGTTGCGGCGCGCTCGGATCGACGTTGACGTGGGTGTCCACCAGGAAGATCTGCCGGCCCGGCAGCACCAGGCCGTTCATCGCCGCATAGACCTCGTTGGTGCCGCCCAGCACCTGGTCGATATAGCGCAGATGCGCGGCGGTATTGCTGACGGTGCCGCAGATCATGCCGTCGGCCTCGCCCTTGTGCACCAGCATCGCGCCGATCAGCGTGGTGCGGCGGCGCATCTCCAGCTTGGCGTACTGCGGCGTCACGCCCTGGCGGGCCATCATCCGGTAGTAGGTGTCGGAGTAGTCGCGGAAGCGCTCGTCGTGCTCCGGGTTGACCACGGTGAAGTCGACGCCCATGCGCAGGCGCAGGCCGAAGCGTTCGATGCGGTGCGTCAGCACGGCGGGCCGGCCGATCAGGATCGGGTTGGCCAGCTTCTCGTCGACGATCACCTGCACCGCGCGCAGCACGCGCTCTTCCTCGCCCTCGGCGAACACGATGCGCTTCTTCTCCATCGCGACCTTGCGGGCGGCGGCGTAGATCGGCTTCATCAGCGTGCCCGAGTGGTAGACGAACTGCTGCAGCTGCAGCTTGTACGCGTCCATGTCCTCGATCGGGCGGGTCGCGACGCCGGAATCCATCGCCGCCTGCGCCACCGCCGGCGCGACCTTGACGATCAGGCGCGGATCGAAGGGCTTCGGAATCAGGTATTCGGGGCCGAACGACAGGTCCTGGATACCGTAGGCGGTCGCCACGATATCGCTCTGCTCCTGCCGCGCCAGTTCCGCGACGGCGTGCGCGGCAGCGATTTCCATCTGCTTGGTGATGGTCGTCGCGCCCACGTCCAGCGCGCCGCGGAAGATGAACGGGAAGCAAAGAACGTTGTTGACCTGGTTCGGATAGTCGGTGCGGCCGGTGGCGATCACCGCGTCGGGCCGCACTTCCTTGACCTGCTCCGGCATGATTTCCGGATTCGGGTTGGCCAGCGCCAGCACCAGCGGGCGGTCGGCCATCCGCTGCACCATGTCCTGCTTGAGCACGCCGGCGGCCGACAGGCCCAGGAAGATGTCCGCGCCGTCGATGACCTCGGCCAGCTTGCGCTTGTCGGTCTTCTGCGCGAAGCGCGCCTTCTCCGGATCCATCAGTTCGGTGCGGCCCTCGTAGACCACGCCCGCCAGGTCCGTGACCCAGATGTTCGACAGCGGCAGGCCGAGATCGACCAGCAGGTCCAGGCAGGCCAGCGCCGCGGCGCCCGCGCCCGAGGCGACCAGCTTGACGTCCTTGATGTCCTTGCCGACCACGCGCAGCCCGTTGATGACGGCCGCGCCGACCACGATCGCGGTGCCGTGCTGGTCGTCGTGGAAGACGGGAATCTTCATCCGCTCGCGCAGCTTGCGCTCGACATAGAAGCACTCCGGCGCCTTGATGTCCTCGAGGTTGATGCCGCCGAAGGTCGGCTCCAGCGAGGCGATGATGTCGACCAGCTTTTCCGGGTCCTTCTCGTCGATCTCGATATCGAACACGTCGATGCCGGCGAACTTCTTGAACAGGCCCGCCTTGCCTTCCATCACCGGCTTCGAGGCCGCCGGGCCGATGTCGCCCAGGCCGAGCACCGCGGTGCCGTTGGTGACCACGCCGACCAGATTGCCGCGCGCGGTGTAGCGGAAGGAATTGGCCGGATCGGCGACGATCTCTTCGCAAGCGGCCGCGACGCCCGGCGAATAGGCCAGCGCCAGGTCGCGCTGGTTCGACAGCGGCTTGGTCGGCGTGACCGAAATCTTGCCCGGGGTCGGAAACTCGTGATATTCGAGGGCGGCTTTGCGCAGCGCCTCGCGCTGCTGCTGTTTCAGCTCGTCTTGCGAGATTGCCTGCGAGTTCGGCTGTGAATCGGGCTGCGAAGGACTGGTCATCGGCGCATCTTCCGGTCTGTGGAGCCGTGTTTGACGAAGCGGAAAACGGTGGGAACACACCCTCGCGGGCCGGCTCCACCTGCCCGCTGTCTCCTGATCGAGCCCCGCATTTTATATTGTGAAATTTTATTTCACAATAAGCGTTTTGCGAGAGGCACCTTTGCGTTTCGGTACAATATGCCGGATGCCGGCGGTACTGACCAGCCGTGCATGCCGTCCAAGGCTTCGTCCGGCGGCCCCACCACGAGACTCCCAGGACTGCCCCGCCTTCGTACCGCGCCCCACCCGGCGGGCTTCCGAGCCGACTCCAGCATGCCTCCGACCGACCGCGACGCCGCCGCGCACCTTTCCACGCATCCATCCGCGCAGCTTTCCGAGTTCGAGCTGATTCGCCGCTATTTCACCCATCCGGCCCGCAAGGCGGTGCTCGGCGTCGGCGACGACTGCGCGCTGCTGGACCCGCGCCCGGGCCATCTGCTGGCGGTCAGCACCGACATGCTGGTCAGCGGCCGCCATTTCTTTCCCGACGTGCCGCCGCGCGCGCTGGGCCACAAGGCGCTCGCCGTCAATCTGTCCGATCTGGCGGCGATGGGCGCCGAGCCGCGCGCCTTCACGCTGGCGCTGGCGTTGCCCGAGGCCGAGCCCGCCTGGCTGGCCGAGCTGGCCGCGGGCATGCTGGAACTGGCCGACGCGCATGGCTGCGAGCTGGTCGGCGGCGACACCACGCGCGGCCCGCTGACGCTGTCGCTGACGGTGTTCGGCGACGTGCCGCGCGGCAGCGCGCTGCGCCGCGACGCCGCCCGGCCTGGCGACGATATCTGGATCTCCGGCACGCTTGGCGACGCGCGGCTGGCGCTCGGGGACTGCCGCGGCGAATGGCTGTTGCCCGAGCCCGACTTCACGCTGGTGCGTCCGCGCATGGACACGCCGACGCCGCGCGTGGCGCTAGGCATGGCGCTGCGCGGGCTGGCCCACGCGGCGCTCGATATTTCGGACGGGCTGGTCGGAGATCTCGGCCACATCCTGGAGCGCTCGCAGGTCGGCGCGCTGCTCGACGTCGACGCGCTGCCGCGTTCCGAGGTGTTGGCGAGCCAGCCGCGCGACTGCCAGCTCGAATGCGTGCTGGCCGGCGGCGACGACTACGAGCTATGCTTCACCGCCCCGGCCGGCGCTCGCGAGGCGCTGGCCGCGCTGGGGCTGAGGCTGGGGCTGGCGCTGACCCGGGTCGGCACGATCACCGCCGAGCCGGGGCTGCGCCTTGTCGATGCCGGTGGCGAGCCCGTCTCCTTCCAGGCCAGAAGCTTCGATCATTTCGCCAACCCCTGACAGCGGGACGGCGGCATGTCATGATGCCGCCATGCGGCGGAGCGCCGCGTCCGGCGGCAGCCTGCCGCGCTTGCCGCGCGGATAGGCCGACGAGCCCCGGCCGCCTCCGACCGCGATAACAAACGAGCCAGATACCTTGATGTCCGCCTACCCTCCCGGTTCGGCGTCGACCGATCCCGCGATGACGCTGGAGGCCGGTCAGACCGCCAAGATCCTGCGCCCGACGGCGCGCTTCATGCTGTCCCATCCCGCGCATTTCATCGCGCTGGGCTTCGGTTCCGGCCTGTCGCCGGTGGTGCCCGGCACCGTGGGCACGCTGTACGGCTGGCTGTCCTTCGTCGTGATCTCGCTGTGGGTGCAGCCGTCCGCCTGGCTGTGGATCATCATCGGCGGCTTCCTGCTGGGCCTGTGGACCTGCGCACGGACCGCGCGCGCGATGGGCGTGCACGATCACGGCAGCATGGTGTGGGACGAGATCGTGGCGTTCTGGCTGGTGCTGGCCTTCGTGATGCCGACCGGTTTCTGGGGCCAGTTCGCCGCCTTCCTGTGGTTCCGGCTGTTCGACATGGCCAAACCCGCGCCGATCGCCTATTACGACCGCACGCTCAAGGGCCCGGGCCTGCGCGGCGGCTTCGGCGTGATGTTCGACGATCTGGTGGCGGCGTTCTACACGCTGCTGGTGTTCGCGCTGTGGCGCTCGTTCTGAGCGCATCCGCGCCGCCGAAACCGTACCGCATCGATTCACCGCCAGCACGAGAGCCGTCATCATGTCCATCAGCCGCTTGCTCGACCAGCTTGCCGTCCAGGCCGGCATCGCCCTCAAGGAAAAATCGCTGATGGTCGCCACCGCCGAGTCCTGTACCGGCGGGCTGGTGGCGGCCGCGATCACCGACGTCGCCGGTTCGTCCGGCTGGTTCGAACGCGGCTTCGTGACCTACTCGAACGAGGCCAAGAGCACGATGCTGGGCGTCCCCGCCAAGCTGATCCGCGACTACGGCGCGGTCAGCGAGGAAGTCGCCCACGCGATGGCCGAGGGCGCGCTGCTCAACAGCCGCGCCCAGGTGGCGCTGTCGATCACCGGCGTCGCCGGTCCGACCGGCGGCACGCCGGAGAAGCCGGTCGGCATGGTCTGCTTCGGCTGGAGCAACCGCATCGTGACCCGGGTCGAGACCCAGCGCTTCAAGGGCGACCGCCAGCAGATCCGCCGCCAGGCCGCCGAGCATGCGATGCGCGGCCTGCTCGAGCTGGTCCGCAACGAGGCCTGAGCGCCGCCGCACCCCGGCCGCCCGTTCAACCCTGCCGGAAGCGATTGATCGTGTCGCGCGTCTGCAGCGCGGCGCGGCGGGCCGCCGCGGCGAAGTCCTTCTCCCGGCTGGCGTACAGGATCGCCCGCGACGAATTGATCATCATGCCGGTGCCGTCGGCGGTGCGGCCCGCCTTGACGGTGGCCTCGATGTCGCCGCCCTGGGCGCCGATGCCCGGAATCAGCAGCGGCATGTCGCCGACCAGCTCGCGCACCCTGGCGATCTCGTTGGGGAAGGTCGCGCCGACCACCAGCCCCATCTGCCCGGTCGTATTCCAGCGCGCCGCGGCCTGCTCGGCGACCAGCTGATAGATCGGCTTGCCCTCGACCTGCAGGAACTGCACGTCGGAGCCGCCCGGATTCGAGGTGCGGCACAGCACGATGACACCGCGCTCCGGATAGGCCAGATACGGCTCGACCGAATCGAATCCCATATACGGACTGACCGTGACCGCATCGGCCTGGTAGCGATCGAACGCCTCGATCGCGTAGTGCTGCGCGGTCGAGCCGATATCGCCGCGCTTGGCGTCGAGGATCACCGGGATGCCGGGGTGCGCGTCGTGGATATAGTGGATCAGCTGTTCGAGCTGGTCCTCGGCGCGCTGCGAGGCGAAGTAGGCGATCTGCGGCTTGAAGGCGCAGACCAGGTCGGCGGTGGCGTCGACGATCTCCCGGCAGAACGAGAAGATCGCGCCGCCGGCGCCGGTCAGCGACAGCGGCAGCTTGCCCGGGTCCGGATCGAGCCCGACGCACAGCAGCGAATCGTTGCGCCGCCAGGCCTGGGTCAGCTGCTCGGTGAACGGGACGGGAGGAACGGAAGAACGGGTCATGGATCGCTCGAATGCGTGGCGTCGGGGCCCGGGATGGGCCGCGGCGGACCGTTGGCCATCGTGCGCCGGCACGCGAAGGCAATCGCGGCGGCCGGCGACGGGCGGGTCGTTGCCGGCAATTTTACCCGTTGCATGCTATCTTCCTTGCGCTTTTCCGACAGACGAAACCAATAGAAAGAGCGGTAACGCACCCGTAGCCGCCTGCCCTCCATGACTCTCGATCGCCGCAACCTTGCCCTGCTCGTCGCGCTGACGCTCGCCTGGGGCGTCAACTGGCCCGTGATGAAGATCGGCGTGGCCTATTTCCCGCCGCTGGGTTTCCGCCTGCTGTGCATGGCCGGCGGCCTGATCGCGCTGGGGCTGGCGCTGCGTGCCAAGGGCATCCCGCTGGCGGTACCGCGCGAGGCCTGGGGCACGGTGTTCAAGCTGGCGCTGCCCAATATGGTGATCTGGCACCTGCTGGCGATCGGGGCGGTCAAGATGCTGTCGTCCGGCCGCGCGGCGATCCTCGGTTACACGATGCCGATCTGGGCCGTGGTCTGGGGGCTGCTGCTGTTTCGCGAGCGGATCTCCGGCTGGGCCTGGGTCGGCATCGGCTGCGCGCTGGCCGGCACGCTGCTGCTGATGTCGAGCGAGTTCGGCGCGCTGACCGGCAGCCCGACCGGCACCGTGATGATGCTGGCGGCCGCCGCCGGCTGGGGCTACGGCACCCAGCTGATGAAGCGCACCCCGGTCGATATCCCGCTCGGCACGCTGACCTTCTGGATGCTGGCCGTCGCGCTGCCGTTCCTGCTGGTCGGCACGATGCTGTTCGAAGACGGCTGGCGCATGCCGAACGCGATCGAATGGGCGGCGATCCTGTACAACGCGGTGGTCGTGTTCGCCTTCTGCCATCTGGTCTGGTTCGCGCTGGCCCGTTCGCTGCCGCCGGTCGTGTCGAGCCTGTCGATCATGTTCATCCCGGTGGTCGGCGTGTTCTCGGGCATGTGGATGCTGGGCGAGCAGCCGCACTGGCAGGACTACGCCGCCATCGTGCTGATGTTCGCCGCGCTGGCCTCGGTGCTGCTGGTGCCGCTGTTGCTGCCGCGGCTGCGCCGGCGCTGACGCGCGGCCCCGCTCCCACTGGCCGCGGTGACGCTTCATCCAGATTTCACTTAACAAACGCGGTCGCGTTGGGCTACACTCGCGCCCATCCATAATCCCGGAGAAATTACGTGGGCAGTAGCATCGGGTGTTCGAGTTGCCGCGGCAAAGCCGCGACCTCTACGAATGCCATGTCACTGCGGGCTGCGTAACGACGAACCCGTCCGGACCATGCTGGTCGGACGCTCGCCGAACCCGCCCGCAGCACACTGCGGGCGAGTGTTTTTTCCGTACTGCCACCGGCGGCCATCGATGCAACGGGCCCGCCGCGTTGTTGCGGACTTCCCTCACCCGGCTTGCCAGCCATCAACGGCAAACGCCATCGCCTTGCACGGCCCGTCCGCGCAGCGCGATCACGCTTGCCTTCGAGCCCGCCATTCGCCGTCGCGAAGGGTGCGGCCCGGCCGTGCCGCAAGCCTGCCTGCCGCTTTTCTTCATCGAACGGCATAAGGAATACCGGGGATGATCAATCTGTTCGTCCTGCAGAAAGGCCGGCTCGCCCAGGAGCAGGTCGACGACCGCAACGAGTTGCTGCAGCACAAGCCCATCTGGATCGATGTCGTCAGCCCCGACGACGAGGAACTGGACTGGATCAAGGAAGCCTACGGCGTGGCCCTGCCCGAGCTCGAGGACCTTGGCGACCTCGAGGCCTCGGCCCGTTATTTCGAGGGCGAGGATGAGAACATCCATATCCGCACCGACTTCCTGCTCGACGAGGACGAGGTCTCGCGCAACGTGCGCGTGGCCTTCGTGCTGACGCGCGACGTGCTGTTCTCCATCCACGACGAGGACCTGCCGGTGTTCCGGCTGGTGCGGCTGCGCGCGCGCATGCGCCCGGGCTCGGTGCGCAACGCCAAGGACGTGCTGATGGATCTGTACGCGACCGACGCCGAATACTCGGCGGACTCGATCGAGGAGATCTACGAACGGCTGGAGGACGCCAGCAAGCGCGTGCTGGCCGAGAACGTGACCGATGCCGCCGCGGCCGATGTGCTCGAGACCATCGCGCGCGAGGAAGACCGCAACGGCCGCATCCGCCGCAACGTGATGGACACCCGGCGCGCGCTGTCCTTCCTGATGCGCAGCCAGCTGCTGTCCGCCGAGCAGCAGGACGAGGCGCGCCAGATCCTGCGCGACATCGACTCGATCGAGAACCACACCGCGTTCCTGTTCGACAAGATCAACTTCCTGATGGACGCGACGGTCGGTTTCATCAACATCAACCAGAACAAGATCATCAAGCTGTTCTCGGTGGTGTCGGTGGCGCTGATGCCGCCGACCCTGATCGCCAGCGTCTACGGCATGAACTTCAAGGTGATGCCCGAGCTCGACTGGGCCGCCGGCTATCCGTGGGCGATCGCGCTGATGGCGGTGTCGGCGGCGATTCCGCTGATCTATTTCCGCCGCAAGGGCTGGCTCAGCTGAGGCGGCAAGGCCCGGCGCCGCGACGGCGACCGGGCTGGTCGCCGCCCGAAGGCATCAGTCCGGCAGCGTGGCCGACCCCATCCGGCGCGCGATGATGCCGGCCTTGGCGCGGAAGTTGACGCGCACATGGGCGCAGTACTGCTTCTTGTCGAAGCATTTGGGCGCCGGCAGCGCCGCCGCCAGCCGCGCCGCCTGGCCCACGCTGAGGCGAGCGGCGCTGGTCTTGAAGTAGTGGCGCGCGGCCGCCTCGGCGCCGAACACGCCCTCGCCCCACTCGACCGAGTTCAGATAGATCTCGTAGATGCGCTGCTTGTCGAGCCAGAACTCCAGCATCCAGGTGATCAAGAGCTCCTGGCCCTTGCGCAGGTAATGCTGCTCCGGCGACAGGAACAGGTTCTTGGCCAGCTGCTGCGTGATGGTCGACCCGCCGCGCACGATATGGCCGCGCTTCTTGTTGCGCTCCCAGGCCTCGAGCATCGCGTCGAAGTCGTAGCCCGGATGATTGACGAAGTCGGCGTCCTCGCTGGCGATCACCGCCCGTTTCAGATTGCGCGAGATATCGGCATAGGGCACCCACTGCCGCTCGATGCCGCAGCTCCAGACATTCCAGCCGCACAGCCGCCAGCGTTCGGCGCGCATGAACGAGGTCGGACCGGGATCGACGACCTGCCACGCGGCGATCTGCAGGAAGAAATAGACCTGCATCGCGGCCACGCCGGCGAGCACGCTGCCCGCCAGCCACGCGAGCCAGCGCAGCGGCGAGGAAGCGCCCGCGCGCGCGGACGCGGCGGCGGCACGAGAACGGACGGCGCGTTTGCGTTGGGCCAAGGCGGAACTCGCGTCGGTCGGTAAGCGATGTGGACGAAGAAACGGAAATCGAAATGACGGCGGCAAGAACGCGGCGACTCAGCGTCCGCCCTGCGCTTCCTGCTGCAGCAGCGCGCGCAGTTCGTCGAGCACCGGCGCGGTGTCCGGATGCACGCCGCGCCAGAGATAGAAGGCCTGCGCCGCCTGCTCGACCAGCATGCCGAGGCCGTCGGCGGTACGCGCGCCCTGCGCCGCCGCGTAGCGCAGGAACACGGTCGGCTCGGCGCCGTACATCATGTCGTAGGCCAGCACCCCCTCGCCGAGCAGCGCCTCGGGTACCGGCGGCACATCGCCCTGCAGGCTGCCGGCGGTCGCGTTGATCACGACCTCGCAGCCGTCATCTTCGGACAGCCCGGCCAGCGCATCGAAGCCGCCGCCCCACAGTTCGACGCCAGCCTCGCCGGCGGCTTCGGCGAAATTCTCCAGCATCTCGCTGGCGCGGTCGGCGGTGCGGTTGGCCACCACGATGCGGTCGGGCCGGCAATCGATCAGCGGCAGCATCGCCCCCATCGCCGCGCCGCCGGCGCCCAGCAGCAGGATGCGGCGGCCTTCGAGCTCGACGCCGAGGCGATCGACGATATCGCGCACCAGGCCCACGCCATCGGTGTTGTCCCCGTGCAGCAGGCCGTCCTCCATCCACAGCGTATTGACCGCGCCGGCGGCCTCGGCGCCGGGCGTCAGCCGGTCGGCCAGTTCGAAGGCCTGCACCTTGAACGGCGTCGTCACGTTCAGCCCCTGGCCGCCCTCGGCGAAGAACTGGCGCACGGTGTCGGCAAACCCGTCCAGCGGTGCCAGCAGGCGCTCGTAGCTGAGCGCCTGCGCGGTCTGGCGCGCGAAGGCCGCGTGGATCTGCGGCGAGCGGCTGTGCGCGATCGGATTGCCGACCACGGCATAGCGGTCCACGGCGAGGTCTGCGTTGGGCATCTGGGTAGGCGTAGTCATTTCAGTCTGCTGGCAAGGCGCGATCGGCCATGCTGTCCGCGATCGGCGTCATTTAGCGGGATTGCAGCCGGGTTTCCAGCCCGCTGCGCGAGAACTCGAACGTCGAAATCACTTCGAGAATATCGTAGCGGGCCCGCATCTCCGGCGAAAACTCGCCGAACGGCGCCGCGGCGCGCACGATGGCGATCGCCTGCCGGTCCAGCGCCGCGTTGCCCGAGCTCTTGACCAGCTCGACGCCGTCGACGCGATAGCCGCCGCGCTCGTAGCCGAGCCGGCCATGGCCGTCGACGTTGATCGCCACGATCAGCTCGCCGTACAGCGGCTGGCCGGCGCGGCGCGGAAAGTCCGCGGTGCCGCGCGCCTCGATCTTCCTGCGCAGGCGATCGTAGTAGCGGGCGTAGACGACCTGCTGGGCGCTGGTCGCGGTGATCTGGTGGCGCTTGGGCCGGCGCGCGTAGTGTTCCAGATTGCGGCCGATCTCGGCCTCCAGCCGCGCCATCTCGTCGAGCGAATCGTGTTCGTCCTGGCCGCGCGCCGGGGTATCGAGACGGCGCTCGCCCGGGCGCAGCGGCTGGCTGTGGACCGGCGGCGCGCTCTCGCGCAGCTGCGTCATCAGCCGCTGCTGGCGCGCTTCGAGCAGATCGACGCGGCGCTGCACCTGGCGCACCAGATCGCCGTCGCGCGGCACCGGCTGCGACGGCAGCGGGGTCGTGGCGCGCTGTTGCTGGTGGTCGCCGCCGCCGTCCAGATCGGCCTGGGCCAGCGCGGCGGGCTTGAGCGGCTGCTGGCCCGACTTGGCATTGACCAGCACCACGTCGAGCGCGGTATCGCTGCGCTTGATCGCGAAGGCTTCCGGCGCGCCGAAGCGGACGGCCAGCAGCAGCGCATGGACGGCCAGCGAGATCGCGACGGCCCTGGCCATCGTGCTGCTGCCTTGCCACCACTGGCCGAAAGCGCGACGCAGGTTCACGGCGGGCCTGGCTCAGGAGGCAGCGCGGCCGCTGTCGGGACCGCTGTCGCCGACGCCGGTGCCGGGCGCCGCTTCGGCGCCGGCATCGGCACCGGCGCCGTCCAGCGTCTCGGGCACCGTCTCCGTACCCTGCTCGGCGGCCTCTTCCGCGGCCTGCTCGGCCGCCACCTCGGCCGCGGCTTCGGCGGAAACCTCCGCCGACTCCTCGTCGCCTTCGAGCTCTTCGGCCGGCAGCTCGCCCTCGCCGGCAAACACCTCCAGCACCCGGCAGCTGACTTCCAGCGTCAGCTCGTCGGTGCCGGCGATCTCCAGCAGCACCTGCGTGCCGCGCGCGGCCTGCGCGAGCTCGGGTACGCGCGTGACCAGCGGGATCTCCGCAAAGCGCACCGCGCCGTCCTTCAGCACGGTCGCCATCATGCGCTCGCGGTTCTCCTGCGCGAGCCAGCGCAGGCACCAGTAGCGCTCCATGGTCGACTGGTGCTCGGCATAGGCAGCATAGGTGCCCTCGAAATCCGCGACCGCGGCCAGCAGATCGGCGTCCTTGGGCTTGAACGGCGCCACCAGCTTGGCGGTCACGCCATGCTGTGCCGCCGCGATGATCTGCCATTGATTGACCAGATCGACGTAGCGGCGCAGCGGCGACGTGCTCCACGCATACTGCGCGACGCCCAGGCCTTCATGCGGGGCCGGATAGGTCTGCATGCGGGTCCGGTGCATGCCCCAGGCCTTTTGCGTGCGGTAGATGCCCGGCACGCCGTGGTCGGCCAGCAGCTTGCCCCAGGTGCTGTTGGCCAGGATCATCAGCTCGGCGACGATCTTGTCCAGCGGCGAGCCGCGCTTGCGCTGCTCGATGCGCACGCGCTGGCTGCCGTCGTCCTGCTCGTCCAGATAGAAGCTGTAGTCCGCGCGGCTGTGCGATTCGGGCCGCAGGCCGCTGGCGACGCGCGCGCGCTGGCGTTCGTCGTACAGGAAATTGGCGAAGCCCCACAGCGCGGTCAGCGCTTCGCGGAACGGATAGTCGCCGGTGCCTTCGGTCAGCGCGGCCTCGGTCACCACCTCGTCGAGCAGGTTGTGGCGCAGATTGGCGGCGATGCTGACCATCTCGGCGCGCGTCTCGCTGGCGAGAATCTGCTGCGCCGCGGGGTCGTAGATCACGTACAGCGACAGCGCCGGGCACTGCCGCCCTTCCTGCAGCGTATAGCGCTCGACCACCGCATCCGGCAGCATCGTGATCTTGTCGCCGGGGAAGTAGACCGTCGACAGCCGCTGCCGCGCGATCGCGTCGAGCGGATCGCCGCGGCGGATGCCCAGGCCCGGCGCGGCAATATGGATGCCGATGCGCAGGCGCCCCTCGTCCAGCGGCATCACCGACAGCGCGTCGTCGATTTCGGTGGTGGTGACATCGTCGATCGAGAACGCCTGGACCGGCGCCAGCGGCAACTCGCCCGCGGGCTCGGGCACCGTGACCTCCGGAAAGCCGGTGCCCCTGGGGAAGCATTCCGACAGGAAACGGGCCTCGTGCAGCGCGCGCGCGTTCGGCACACCGCCGACCTCGATCATCAGCCGCATCGGCGACTTGCCCAGCGCGGTGCAGGCGGCGTCGAGCGCCTTGTATTCGAGGCTGTTCTTGTCCGGCTTGAACAGCAGCGTCAGCACCTTGCCGCGGAACGCCTCGGGCAGCGTGCCCGCCTTCAGCTGCTGCTCGTACTCGGCCTGCACCAGCGCCTGCTGGCGCTTGTGCTCGAGCCCGGCCAGCGCCGCCTTCAACTGGTCCTCGGGCGCGCGCTGGTAGCGGCCGCGGCCCTTGCGGCGGAAGTAGACCGGATTGCCGTGCAGCGCCATCGCCAGCGCCGCCTGCTGCGCGGGGCTGGCCGACGCGCCGTAGTATTCGGCGGCCAGCTCGGTGAAGCCGAACTCCTGCGCGGGGGCGCATTCCCACAGGAAATCGAGATCGATGTCTCCGGTCAGCGCCGCGGTCTGCGACAGCAGCTCGGCCGCGCTCGGCTGCGCAAACTGCAGCAGCACGTCGCGCGACTTGACCTTGGTGCGCTTGCCCGCGGGCAATTCGACCTGATAGGCCTCGCCTTGCTGATTCAGCACGGTACCGGCGCGGATCTCGCCGCCTTCCTCGAACAACAACTGCATGGGATCGGGTCTTTCAGATATGCCGGAAACCGGGCGTCGGCGAGGCGCGCTGCCCGCCTCGGAAATGGATAAGCGTCACCGCCCGGCACGTGCCGGGCGGGGGAGTCGCCGGCCGCGCGCACGCGGCGGCGGCCGGTCGTCAATGATACCGTACCGGGCTCGCGCGGCCGCCTGCCCGGCCACGCAATAAAACGTGTCCGGCGGCGCCGGGCGAGCGACGCAGAATCGCGCCCTCAGATCGACATGCCGCCGCTGGCCTCGATCGCGGTGCCGTTGATATAGCTGGCGTCGTCGCTGGCAAGGAAGGCGTAGATACTGGCGATCTCGTCGGGCTCGGCCAGCCGGCCCAGCCAGCAGGCCTGCTTCATGCCGTCGAGCACCTTGTCCGGCACCGTCTGCAGGATCTCGGTGGCGACGAAGCCCGGACACACTGCATTGACGCGCACGCCCTTGGGCCCGAGCTCGCGCGCCCAGGTCTTGGTGAAGCCGACCACGCCGAACTTGCTGGCGGCGTAATTGGTCTGGCCGAAATTGCCGTACAGGCCCACCACGCTGGAGGCGTTCAGGATCACGCCCCGGCCCTGCTCGATCATCGGACCGGCGACCGCCTGCGCGCAATGGAACACGCCCTTCAGGTTGACGTCGATCACGGCGTCGAACTGGGCCTCGGTCATCTTGACCAGCCGCGCGTCCTTGGTGATGCCGGCATTGTTGACCAGGATGTCGATCCGCCCGTGCTCGGCCAGCGTCGCCGCGACCATCGCGTCGACCTGCTCGCGCTGCGTCACGTCGACCCGGTGCGCGCGCACGGTGGCACCGCCAGCGGCCAACTGCGCGGCGGCCTGCTGGACGCGTTCGGCGTTGACGTCGCACAGGATCACGATGGCGCCCTCGGCGGCGAAGCGCCGCGCGGTCGCAAAGCCGATACCGGCGGCGGCGCCGGTGACGATGGCAATCCGTCCCTGTAGTTTCATCGTTGTGTTCTCGTGGTAGTGGGGTTGGCTGTCGTTATCGATTTGTGGGAGCGCCGGCCGGGCCGACGGGCCGGTGCGCCGCCGGGGTCTACCGCGGCGGACGCATCGGTACCGGCATGCCGGTCGCGGTGCGCGGCGCGGGCCGCGTGGCGAGGTCCGGCAGGAACACCTCGGTCACCAGCATCACGCCGGCGCCGCGCCGGAACACCGAACGCCGCGCCGGCAGCATCATCGCCGCCAGCTCTTCGCCGAACCCGGGCAGCGCGCGTCGCAGCCGCTGCGCCAGCGGATGATGCGGCAGCAGGCGGGCGAATTCGAACGGATCGCGGCGCACGCGCGGATCGACGAACAGCGCGCCGCCCAGCGGCCGGTCGCCCAGTCCGCCAAGAAACGGCCAGTCGCGGCGCGCATGGCGCGGATGGACGATGGTGTGGCCGAACACGGCCGGCGTGTTGTCGCAGACCAGCAGCACGTCGCGGGCGATCACCGGCAGCGGCGCGCCCAGCCCTAGCGTGTGCCACTCGTCGGCCAGCGGGCGCTCCATCCGCTGCGACAGCTTGCTGACGCGAAAGCGCGACGAGGCGGTGATCAGCCGCGCGGTCAGCGAGCCTTCGCCGGTGATCCAGCGGCGCAGGTTGGCCCCCAGCGCCGCGTCGAACGGCAGGTGCCCGCTCCAGGCACAGCGGCGCACGCGCGCCGCGCGGGCGTCAGGCATTGCCACCTTCCTCGTTGCCGTCCTTGTTGCCGTCCTTGTTGCTGTCCTTGTTGCCGTCCTTGTGGCCGTCCGTGTGGTCGTCCCTGGCGCCGCTGTCGTCGCGCCCTTCCCCGGCGGTGCCGTAGCCGCAGAAGTCCAGCACCTCGTCGACATAGTCGGCGAACTCGCTGATGCCGTGGTCGCTGCCCTCGATCACGCGGATGCGCGCGCCCGGGCAGGACGCCACCATCTCGCGGTAGTCCAGCACCTCGTCGCCGGTGGCCGCCAGCAGATAGAAGCGCTCCGGGTGGCGCAGTGTGTCGACGCGCAGATCGAGCAGTTCCTGCAGATGATGGCGCTCGACCTTGACGGAGCCGCCGCCATGCCACAGCGGCTGCTCGCCGAGATGGCGTTCGAGATCGGTCCACGGATGCACGGCCGGGTTCAGCAGCACTGTGGGGCAGCCGTGCCGCTCGCCGAGCCAGCGTGCGTAGTACCCGCCGAGCGAGGAGCCGACGATGGCCAGGGGCCGATCGCTGGAAGACGAGAGCCGCGCCGCGGCGATCGCGGCCTCGGCCTGCTCGATCGCACGCGCCGGCGACACGTCCAGCATCGGGCAGGCGTAGTAGCGCCCAAGGCCGCGTTCGCGCAGGCGCTGCTGCACCAGTTGCGCCTTGAACGAGCGCGGCGACGAACGGAATCCGTGCAGATACAACAGCATCGGCGCCGCTCCGCTCAGCCCCGGGCCGGCGCCGCCAGCGCGTCCAGCAGCTTCTGATGGACGCCGCCGAAGCCGCCGTTGCTCATCACCAGCACATGGTCGCCCGGCCGCGCGGCAGCGCGCACCGCCGCGACCAGCGCGTCCAGGTTGTCGAACGCCGCGGCGCGCTCGCCCAGCGGCGCCAGCGACTCGGCCAGGTCCCAGCCCAGCGCGTCCTTGCCGCTGGGCGCGCCATAGCCGAACACCAGGTCGGCCAGCTCCAGGCTGGCGGGCAGCTGCGCCTTCATCACGCCAAGCTTCATCGTATTGGAGCGCGGCTCCAGCACCGCCAGGATGCGCGACGCGCCGACGCGACGGCGCAGGCCGTCGAGCGTGGTCTGGATCGCGGTCGGATGGTGGGCAAAGTCGTCGTAGACGGTGACGCCGCCGGCCACGCCGCGCACTTCCATGCGGCGCTTGACGTTGGCGAAGCGGCCCAGCGCGTCGATCGCCTGAGCCGGCGGCACGCCGACATGGCGAGCGGCGGCGATCGCGGCCAGCGCGTTCATGCGGTTGTGCACGCCCTGCAGCGTCCATTGCACGCGGCCGACCACCGTCTCGCCGTGCCACACATCGAAGGCGTCCAGCGCGGGATCGGCCCCGGCGGCCTCGGCCGCATCGCTGGCGCGCCAGTCGCCGGTGCCGAACTGCTCGACCTCGCTCCAGCAGCCGCGCTCGAGCACGCGCGCCAGGCTCTCCTCGAGGCCGTTGACCAGCAGCCGGCCCTGGCTCGGGACGGTGCGCACCAGATGATGGAACTGCGTCTCGATCGCGGCGAGATCGGGGAAGATGTCGGCGTGATCGAACTCCAGGTTATTGAGGATCGCGGTGCGCGGCCGGTAGTGGACGAACTTGCTGCGCTTGTCGAAGAAGGCGGTGTCGTACTCGTCGGCCTCGATCACGAAGAAGTCCGACGGCGTGACCCGCGCCGATACGCCGAAGTTCTGCGGCACGCCGCCGACCAGAAAGCCCGGCTCGTAGCCGGCATCCTGCAGGATCCAGGCGAGCATCGAGGTCGTCGTGGTCTTGCCGTGCGTACCCGCGACCGCGAGCACCCACTTGCCGCGCAGCACGTGTTCGCCGAGCCATTGCGGGCCGGACACATAGGGCAGGTTGCGGTCCAGGATCGCTTCCATCAGCGGATTGCCGCGCGAGACGACGTTGCCGATCACGAACAGGTCCGGCTCCAGCGACAGCTGGGCCGGATCGAAGCCTTCGATCAGTTCGATCCCCTGGGCCTCGAGCTGCGTGCTCATCGGCGGATAGACATTGGCGTCGCAGCCGGTGACGCGATGGCCGGCCTGCTTGGCCAGCACGGCAAGGCCGCCCATGAAGGTGCCGCAGATACCGAGGATATGAATATGCATGGGGATCGGTGAACAGCCGGATGGAAAGCGAGGGTTGATGGCGCGAGCCCGCGGCGAAGGTCGCTGCGGTCTTGACGGTGGCGCGACGGTAGCTTGACTGTGGCGCGTCGGCGGGCGGCGATGGCCGGCGTCGATGGCGCACTGGACAGGGACATCGGCGCGACCGCACCGTGCCGCAGTGCCGCATTGTACCGTGCGAGCCGAGCCTCGGCGGCAGCGGGTATCATCGTGGGATGTCACGACGTACCCCCATCGATCCGGCGCGTCTGCGCAACGAGATCGCGCAAGCCGCCGCCCGGATGATCGCCGAGGATGGCGCCGATTACGCCACCGCCAAGCGCAAGGCCGCCCGCCAGTTGCTTGGCGACGTGCGCATCGCCGGCGACTGGCTGCCAGACAACGAGATGGTCGAGGACGAGGTCCGCGCCTATCAGGCGCTGTTCCATGCCGACAGCCAGCCGCGCATCCTCGCCCTGCTGCGCCGCGTGGCGCTGCTGGCGATGCAGGATCTGGCCGGCTTCCGCCC
The DNA here is from genome assembly GCF_013347325.1 of Cupriavidus gilardii. Lineage (NCBI taxonomy): Bacteria > Pseudomonadati > Pseudomonadota > Betaproteobacteria > Burkholderiales > Burkholderiaceae > Cupriavidus > Cupriavidus gilardii. The sequence goes on from NZ_CP054626.1 coordinate 2,807,948, forward strand.
GTATCTGGCCGGCGCCGTGCTCAACGGCACCGCGACCGAGCATTCCGATATCCATCTGCAGTGCTTCTGCGACAGCCCCAAGGATGTCGCCCTGCATCTGCTCAACGCCGGTGTCGACTTCGAAACCAGCGAGACGCGGCACTTCGCCAACAAGGGCGAGGTCGAGACGCTGAGCTTCCTGTGGCGCGGCCAGTGGCCGGCGCAGCGCGAGGCGCGCCTGTTGGCCGGCGAGGTCCGCGCCGAACTGGGCGCGCCGGTCGGCATCCATATCGCGCTGTACGACGCCAATGACGAACGCGGCGCGCGCGGCGAGGCCGGCGGCCGGCCGCTGCGGATCGACGAGGACGCCTTGCGCACGTTGATCGCGGCGGACGAGGCGGCCGCGGACGACCGGGCAGCCAACGGCGACGCCATCTAAATAAGTAGAACGGGCGCCGCGGTCGCAGCCAACCAGCGCCAACATTCCTCTTTCCTGCTCGAGGCCATCATGAAAGCCGATTCCCCCACGTCTTCCGCCCCGCCCTCGCCGCCGCAACCGGCACGGCGCGGCCGGGTGCTGTTCTGGCTGGCGATTGCGGTTGCCGCCGCGATCGCCGGCGCGGTGGTCGGTAACCGGGTCTTCTCGCCGCAGCCGGCCAGCGACCAGGCCGTCGAGGCGCTGTACCGCATCGAACTGCCCGACGCGGACGGCAAGCCGATCCGGATGGATACGCTGCGGGGCAAGACCGTGGTCGTCAACTTCTGGGCGCCCTGGTGCGGACCCTGTGTCGAAGAAATGCCGGACCTGACCGCGCTGCACCAGGAATACCAGTCCCGCGGCGTCGAATTTGTCGGCATCGGCATCGATTCGGCCAGCAATATCCGCGAGTTCGTCCAGAAGGTGCCGGTTGCCTATCCGTTGGCGGTGGCCGGATTCGCCGGCACGGAACTGACGCGCAGCTTCGGCAATGCGGCGGGCGGGCTGCCCTATACAGTGGTGATCGATGCGCAGGGGGTCGTGCGGCTGCGCAAGATGGGGCGCGTGATGCCCGACGAGCTGCGCGCCGTGCTGCCCAGGGGATAATGGCCTCGCCTGCCGGCGGGGTGCTGCCGGCGTGGTTTTGCCGCCTTCTGGCGCGAACCGGTTCGCAATTGCGGCGAAATCGCGCAGCCCGCGGCAATTACCGGGTCGAGCACATTCCAATGCGATGTATCGTGCCCCTCCAAGGCGGGATTCGCGGATCCGCCCTGTACCGTGTGCTAGACAAATCCCTCTAAGCTACGGTAATCTCCGCGCAATTTCGTAGAACTGGTCGAGCTGCCGTGACCGATATCCGTCCAAGCCCTAGCGCCGCCCGCTGCCGTCAGGTGCTGGTCCTCCATGGACCCAACCTGAACCTGCTGGGCACGCGGGAGCCGCAGACGTATGGCACGACCACGCTGGCCGACATCGATGCCGCCCTTGGGCAGCGCGCCGCCGCCGCGGGCATCGGACTGGCGACGTTCCAGTCCAACCACGAAGGGGCGCTGATCGACCGTATCCATGCCGCGCGCGAGCAAGGCGTGGATTTCATCATCATCAATCCCGCCGCCTACACGCATACCAGCGTGGCGTTGCGCGACGCGCTGGCGGGCGTGTCGATCCCGTTCGTCGAAGTACACCTGTCGAATGTGCATCGCCGCGAGAGCTTCCGCCACCGATCCTATTTTTCCGATCTGGCGGTCGGCGTGATCTGCGGGCTCGGTTGGCAGGGCTACCTGCTGGCGCTGGACTATGCCCTCGGGCAGGAACAGGCGCCGCCCGGGGCCTGACCCCGCGTCGTCAGAAACAGACACAGTACCCTTGGCGCGCGCCGGTGTGCGCGCCCTCGCCGGCTGCCTCGCGCGCCCGGCGCGGCGGCGCGATTGCCGGCCGCAACGATTTCTCCGGGCGCCGCCGCCATCGCGGGCGGTTCCGGACAACCCGATTCAGGAGGATAGAAGATGGACCTGCGCAAGCTGAAGACGCTGATCGACCTGGTGGCCGAATCCGGCATCTCCGAGCTGGAGGTCACCGAGGGCGAAGGCAAGGTGCGCATCGTCAAGGCGCCGCCCCAGGTGATGGCCCAGCCGATGCCGATGCAGGCCGCCGCTCCGGCGATCGCGGCCGCGCCGGCTCCGGCCGCCGCGCCTGCCGCGATCCCCGCCGAACCGGCCGCGCCCCAGCTGCCCCAGGGCCACGTCGTGACCTCGCCGATGGTCGGCACCTTCTATCGCGCGCCGTCGCCGGGCGCGGCGCCCTTCGTCAACGTCGGCGACACGGTCAAGGAAGGCCAGACCGTCTGCATCATCGAGGCGATGAAGCTGCTTAACGAGATCGAGTCCGACAAGGCCGGCGTGATCAAGGAAATCCTGGTCGAGAACGGCCAGGCGGTCGAATACGGCCAGCCGCTGTTCGTCATCGGCTGATACTGAGGACGGCACGCCCGGCCCCATGCGCTGCCCACGCCCGCACCATGCGGGCGTTTCGCGTGGCGGCATGCGGCGCCGGCCGCCGGTCGACGACGCGGCGTCCGTTGCGCGCCCCTCCGGCGTGACCGCCCTTTCCGCTGCGCAGAGAGAGACTATGTTCGAAAAGATACTGATCGCGAACCGAGGCGAAATCGCCCTTCGCATCCAGCGCGCCTGCCGCGAGCTCGGCATCAAGACCGTGGTGGTCTATTCCGAAGCCGACAAGGAGGCCAAGTACGTCAAGCTGGCCGACGAAGCGGTCTGCATCGGCCCGGCCCCCTCCCCGCAGTCCTACCTCAACATGCCCGCCATCATCTCGGCGGCCGAGGTCACCGACGCACAGGCGATCCACCCGGGCTACGGCTTCCTGTCGGAAAACGCCGACTTCGCCGAGCGCGTGGAAAAGTCCGGCTTCGTCTTCATCGGCCCGACCCCGGAATGCATCCGGCTGATGGGCGACAAGGTGTCGGCCAAGCAGGCGATGATCAAGTCCGGCGTGCCGTGCGTGCCGGGCTCCGAGGGCGCGCTGCCCGAGGACCCGAAGGAGATCCTGGCCACCGCGCGCCGGGTCGGCTATCCGGTCATCATCAAGGCGGCCGGCGGCGGCGGTGGACGCGGCATGCGCGTGGTGCACACCGAGGCCGCGCTGCTGAACGCCGTCAACATGACGCGCGAGGAAGCGGGCCGCGCGTTCGGCAATCCGGAGGTCTACATGGAGAAATTCCTGGAGAACCCCCGGCATATCGAGATCCAGGTGCTGGCCGACCAGCATCGCCAGGCGATCTGGCTGGGCGAGCGCGACTGCTCGATGCAGCGCCGCCACCAGAAGGTCATCGAGGAAGCGCCGGCACCGCACATTCCGCGCCGCCTGATCGAGCGGATCGGCGACCGCTGCGCCGAGGCCTGCAAGAAGATCGGCTATCGCGGCGCCGGCACGTTCGAGTTCCTGTACGAGAACAACGAGTTCTACTTCATCGAGATGAACACGCGGGTGCAGGTCGAGCACCCGGTGACCGAGATGATCACTGGCATCGACATCGTGCAGGAGCAGATCCGCATCGCGTTCGGCGAGAAGCTGCGCTATCGCCAGAAGGACGTGCAGTTCCGCGGCCACGCGATCGAATGCCGCGTGAACGCCGAGGATCCGTTCAAGTTCACGCCGTCGCCGGGCCGCATCACCGCCTGGCACGCGCCGGGCGGCCCCGGCGTGCGGGTCGATTCGCACGCGTATGATGGCTATTTCGTGCCGCCGCACTACGATTCGATGATCGGCAAGCTGATCACCTACGGCGCCACCCGCGAGCAGGCCATCGCCCGCATGCGGATCGCGCTGTCGGAGATGGTGGTCGACGGCATCCAGACCAATGTGCCGCTGCACCGCGAGCTGATGCTCGACGCCAACTTCGTCGAAGGCGGCACCAGCATCCATTATCTGGAGCACCGCCTGGCGCAGAAGAGCGTGGCCAAGGGCGAGAAGGTCTGAGAAGGCCCGGGGGCAGTTCCGGACAGCAGCGGCAGCAATGGCAGCAACGGCAGTTTGACGGCCGCCCCGCCCACCAGGGCAGGCGGCCAGCATGGGGAAAGCGCGTGGCATTTCAGGAATGTGTAATCGAGATTGCCCAGGATCAGGCCGAGGCCTGGTCCGACGCGCTGTTCGAGCTCGGAGCGTTGTCGGTTTCGGTCGAGGACGCGGACGCCGACACGCCCGATGAGCAGCCGCTGTTCGGCGAGCCGGGCATGGAACCGACCCGGCTGGCATGGCAGCACTCGCGGCTGGTCGCGCTGTTCGATCAGGACACCGATCCGGCGCTGGTACTCGCCGCCGCGGCCAACGCGCTCGGCTGCGCCGTGCCCGCCAGCGAAGTGCGCAGCGTCGAGGACCAGGACTGGGTGCGGCTGACGCAGTCGCAGTTCGAACCGATCCGGATCGGCGAGCGCATCTGGGTGGTGCCGTCCTGGCACGATGCGCCCGACCCCGATGCCGTCGTGCTGGAGCTCGATCCGGGCCTGGCCTTCGGCACCGGCAGCCATCCGACCACGCGGTTGTGCATGCAGTGGCTGGAGCAGAACCTGAGGACGGGCGAGACCGTGCTCGACTATGGCTGCGGCTCCGGCATCCTGGCCATCGTCGCCAGGAAGCTCGGCGCCGGCGACACGCTGGGCGTCGATATCGATCCGAACGCGGTCGAGGCCTCGCGCTACAACGCCGAACGCAACCGCGTCAGCGCGACCTTCGCGCTGCCCGACGAGGCCGCGGCACTGGCCGCCTCCACCGGCACCGCGACCTACGACCTGGTGGTCGCCAATATCCTGTCCAACCCGCTGAAGCTGATGGCCGCGATGCTGAGCGCGCGGGTACGGCCGGGCGGCCGGCTGGTGCTGTCGGGCGTGCTCGAACGGCAGGCCGACGAGGTCGCGGCCGCCTATGCGCCGTGGCTGCCGCTGACCGTCTGGCGCAGCGACGAAGGCTGGGTCTGTCTGCATGGCACCCGCGCCTGACGCCGGCCATCCCGAACCTCCCGAAGACGCCCGGCGCGAGGCCGGGCCGCAGCGTGCCGGCCGCGATGCCGGCACGGACACCGGCAGCGATGCCAGCCCCGCCGCAAACGCCGGCACCGGTAGCCGCACCGGCAACAAACGCAGCCTGAGCGCCGGCGGCTATCTGCGCGCACGGGCCGTCGAATCCAACGAGATCGCGCCGAGCGCGATCGCACGCGAACAGGCGATGCGCCGCTGGCAAGGCGGCGCCGCGCCCGACACCGTCCCCTTCTCCGCCGACCTGTCCGGCACGCCCGAAGAGGCTGCATTGGCGGCACGGCGTGCGGCCGCGCGCCGCCGTCGGCTGCGCTGGGCCATCGGCGCCGCGGCGCTGGCCACGCTGCTTGCGCTGCTTGCCGCCGCGCTGCTGTGGCGCACCGAGCTGGCGGCGCGCGCACCCGCACTGCGGCCGTGGCTCGAGGCGGCCTGCGCGCCGCTGGGCTGCCGCGTGCCGCCGGCGCAGCAACTCGCCGCGCTGCGCATCGACGGCTCGCAGCTGCAGATGCCCGATGCCGGCAGCGACGACTATCTGCTGACGATGACACTGCGCAACGAGAGCCGCGCGCTGGTGGCGCTGCCGGCGATCGAGCTGGTGCTGACCGATGCGCAGGATCGCCCGCTGCAGCGGCTTGTGCTGATGCCGGCCGACTACCTGCCCGCCGCGCAGCGGACGCACGATCCGGATGGCGCCGCGGGCCTGCAGGCGGGCGCCGAGCTCCCCCTTCAGGTACGATTCCGGACTCGGCAGGCCGCCGACAACTACCGCGTGTCGGTCTTTTATCCCTGAACCTGCCCGAGCCCTTCCCGAATCCCCGGACGCGCCGCCGCGGCATCCCGCCGCGCACGCCGCGTCCCCATCAACCCAGGAGCGACCATGAGCACTGTGACCCTCGGCGGCAACCCGATCGAAGTCGGCGGCAAATTTCCCCACCCCGGTGACAAGGCCCCCGCGTTCTCGCTGGTCGGCAAGGACCTGAAGGACGTGACGCTGGCCGACTTCGCCGGCAAGCGCAAGGTCCTCAATATCGTGCCGAGCCTGGACACGCCGGTGTGCCAGGCCTCCGCCCGCAAGTTCAACGAGAAGGCCAGCGCGCTGGCCGACACCGTCGTGCTGACGATCTCGGCCGACCTGCCGTTCGCGATGGGGCGCTTCTGCACGGCGGAAGGCCTGAGCAATGTGGTGCCGCTGTCGACGATGCGCGGCGCGCAGTTCAAGAACGACTACGGCGTCGACATCAAGAGCGGCCCGCTGGCCGGCGTGACCGCCCGCGCCGTCGTGGTGCTCGACCAGAACGACACGGTGACCTACAGCCAGCTGGTGCCGGAAATCAAGAACGAGCCGGACTATGACGCAGCGCTGGCGGCGCTGAAGTAAGCGCGGTCCAACCCCACGCGCATGTGTTCTCCCTCTCCTCCTCAGGGGAGAGGGCCGGGGAGAGGAAGGTGATTTCAATCGGCAGTGAATCGGCAGTGGCATGCCCACCGCCCTGCCCTCTCCCCCGCCCCTCTCCCGCAGGCGGGAAAGGGGAGACAAACCACCAGCAGCACCAGCAGCACCAGCAGCACCAGCAGCACCAGCAGCACCAGCAGCACCACCAGCGATCCACCAGAACCAAAACACCTTGGAGCATCCATGCCCAGCCTGATCTGCGGCTCCGTCGCCTACGACACCATCATGACGTTCGAGGGCAGGTTCCGCGAACACATCCTGCCGGACCAGATCCACATGCTCAATGTGTCCTTCCTGGTCCCCGGCATGCGCCGGGAGTTCGGCGGCTGCGCGGGCAATATCGCCTACAGCCTGAAGCTGCTCGGCGGCGAGCCGGTGGTGATGGCGACGGTCGGCGAGGATGCCGGCCCGTATCTGGACTACCTGCGCGCGCTCGGCATCGGCACCGAACATATCCGCATGCTGCCCGATACCTTCACCGCGCAGGCGATGATCACCACCGATCTGGAGAACAACCAGATCACCGCCTTCCACCCGGGCGCGATGAACCACTCGCAGCTGTCGCACGTGCAGGACGCGCTCAAGGGCGAACGCGCGCCGCGGCTGGGCATCGTCGCGCCGGACAGCCGCGAAGGGATGCTGCACCATGCCCGGCAATTCGCCGAGGCGGGCATTCCGTTCATCTTCGACCTGGGCCAGGCGATGCCGCTGTTCGGCGGCGAAGACCTGCGCCAGTTCGTCGAACTGGCCAGCTATGTGACCGTCAACGATTACGAAGGCCAGGTGCTGCTGTCGCGCACCGGCTGGAGCAGCGCCGAAGTGGCGGCGCGCGTGCGCGCCTTCATCGTGACGCATGGCGAGCGCGGCGCGACCATTCACGCCGATGGCCGGCAGTACAATATTCCCGCGGTGCAGGCCGAACGGGTCGTCGATCCGACCGGCTGCGGCGACGCCTTCCGCGGCGGCCTGCTGTACGGCATCGAGCAGGGCTTCGACTGGGAAACTACCGGTCGGCTCGCGAGTCTGATGGGGGCGATCAAGATCGCGCACCAGGGACCGCAGAACTACAAGGTCTCGCGCGAGCAGATCGGCCAGATGTTCGAGTCGGCATTCGGCTACCGTTACGCGTAAACCCTTGCTGGGGAATCACCATGCAAACCCTTATCCGAACCTGCGGCGTCGCGCTCGTGGCGGCCGCCAGTCTCGTGGCCGGCTGCGCCACGCAATCGAACTCCGCCAGCATCTATACGCCGGGGCAGGCGCAGCGTGAACAGACGCTGCGCTATGGTGTGGTCGAGAGCGTGCGCGAGGTGATGATCCAGGGTCAGCAATCGGGCGTCGGCACGCTCGCGGGCGGCGCCATCGGCGGCATCGCGGCCGGCAGCTCGATCGGCAGCGGCAGCGGCTCGGTCGCGGCCGGCATCCTCGGCGCGGTGCTCGGCGGCATGGCCGGCAGCGCGATCGAGAACCGGGTCGACCAGCGTCGCGGGCTGGAGATCACGGTGCGCCTGGACAACGGCGAGATGCGCGCGATCACGCAGGACGCCGACGAGATCTTCCGTCCGGGCGAGCGCGTGCGGCTGCTGTCCTCGGGCGGGGTCACGCGCGTCACGCACTGAACGCCGCGCTTCACCGGCCGCGGAACCGGACGCCGCCTCCTTCGGGGGGCGGCGTTTTTGTTTGCACCTTCGTGTTTGCACGTTCGCCGCCAGCGGCCGGCCCGAATAAAAAACCCGCCGCGGCGGATCGCCGGCGGCGGGTTGGCAGGACCACTGTCATGCCGACCGGATACGGGGTATCCGGTCATTCGGGCACGCGAAGGTGCCCCGAGGATTCCCGCAGGAATCGAGCGCGCGCGGGTCGCGCTTCAACGCTTACGGACGGCTGCCGGTCGGGAACGGCCAGGCGGCGGCCGGGCTCAGCGCGGTCTTGGCGGCCGGCGCGGGAGCCGAGGCAGGCGACGAGGCAGGGGCCGCGGCAGGCTGCGCAGCGGCCTTCTTGCCGGCGGCCTTCTTCGCCGGCGCCTTCTTCGCGGCAGCCTTCCTGGCCGGCGCGGCCTTCTTGGCGGTCGCCTTCTTCGCGGTGGTCTTCTTGGCCGCGGCCTTCTTGGCCGGTGCCGCCTTCTTCGCCGCTACCTTCTTGGTCGCGACCTTCTTGGCGGGGGCCTTCTTCGCTGCAGCCTTCTTGGCCGGCGCCGCCTTCTTCGCCGCTACCTTCTTGGTCGCGACCTTCTTGGCGGGAGCCTTCTTCGCTGCGGCCTTCTTGGCCGGCGCCGCCTTCTTCGCCGCTACCTTCTTGGTCGCGACCTTCTTGGCGGGGGCCTTCTTCGCTGCGGCCTTCTTGGCCGGCGCCGCCTTCTTCGCGGCGACCTTCTTCACCGCGGTCTTCTTGGCCGGTGCGGCCTTCTTGGCGGCTGCCTTCTTGGCGGGCGCGGCCTTCTTGGCCGCAGGTTTCTTCTTCGCAGTCGTTGCCATGGATGACTCCTTCACTAAAGCGTGAATATCGAATGTCCAAAATTGGCGACCCGACCGACCCGAGGCGTTGATGCCTGCAAGCCGCAGGCTTGCGAACCCCAGTCGAGCGAGCGATTCATCGGCGTGCCGCAATACGGCTGCCGCACGCTAATGAATTCCTTGGCGGGCGCCTTGCGCAGGGCAAGGCTTCCGTGACGACGTGCAACGCGATGACCCGCGCGCAACGCTCGTCGCGTCCCGCAGTATTCGATCCGCTCGCGCGTGGTTGCCCGACGACACGCGGCTTCAAAGTAGGAGTATTCCGACGGCAAACCTGCATTCGCGGTCTTGGCCCGCGCCAGGCAGACGCCGTGTTGTTCGAGGTAGCGAACCCATCCCGTCAATGGGCCACAGGAGACTGTACGCGTTGTAAGAAGCCAGCCCGGTCTGGTCTGCGTCAAAGTTCTGTTGCTCCTCGGCTACCTGCATCACTGCATCGAATCGCGCCGCGGTTGTTGTTCGAGTTCTTCGCTTTGCGATGTCCTGCTTCATGCAATGAAGAGAGACTCTTGTCAAGGCGAATCATAATTCGTTTGGTCGGTGATGTTAAGAAAAAAGTTCCAAAAAAACACGCCATCGAATGCGCGCGCTTTGCGATGACGAACGCATCGATGCAATGACACGCGCGACGCGCTGTCGAGACACGCATCGCATGCCGCGACGACACGCCGACAGACCCTCCGCGTTGCTCGCATCGCGACGCCGTCGACATCCCGACGACGCGCTGGCCGACGTGCGCGCGCGCAGCTTGCCGCGACGTTGACGAAGACCCTTCGCAAGCCCTCGCGAGGACGCGGCGAAGACACGAGGGAGAACCCGCATGCTCGCCGCAAAGCCGCGTGCAACAAGGCTTTGCGGCAAGCAGTGAAGAGCGGTCGTGCGTGCCGGGCGCGCGCTGCGCGTCGCGCGATGCGGCGGCGTCGAAGCGCAAGGCGGCCGTGCGCGACAGCGGCGACGGCAGTGCGGCGACGAGCGCGCCGATGATGCCGGCGGCCATCGCGACAGCGAAGCGCGCATCGCGCATCGACCTCGCATCGCGGGTCGTCGCGCATCGCGCGCGAGCGTCGTTCGGGTGATGCGTCGACGCAACGCTTTGCCATTCGTGAGCACGGTATCGGTGCCGCATCGATGCCCGATCGATGCCCGATCGATGCCCGATCGACACGCCACCGATGCTCGACCGACTGCCGAACGACGCTCGATCGATGACCGTCGATGTCATTGCCCGCGGTCGACCCGCACCATCGATCGTCGTCGAGCCCGACGGCTCGCGCGTGCTCGCTGTCGGACGATGGCGGACACCAGCGGCCATGCGCGGCATCGATGCGGACGCGCAATGCCGTCCCGCCATCGGTCCCGGATGCATGCGCCGACGGCATGCGGACATGCGCAGATTTCGTTACCGTCCGCGCCGCTCCCGCTTCTAACATCGGCCGTCCGGCCCGCTGCGCCAGCCGCACGCGGGCGCCTGCCCATCCCAGAGGAGAACGCCATGAAGAGGAGAACCCCATGCAAGCGAGCGTAGCCCACGCGGACGCGCTGCCCGCCACTCACGCCAGGGAACGGCGCCGCGCCATCGTCGCGACGGTGATCGGCAACGGCCTCGAGTGGTTCGACTTCACCGTCTACAGCTTCTTCGCGGTGATCATCGCCAGGCTGTTCTTTCCGACCGGCAACGACCTGTCGTCGCTGCTGCTGGCGGTCGCCACCTTCGGCGTCGGCTTCTTCATGCGTCCGGTCGGCGGCATCGTGCTCGGCATCTATGCCGACCGCGTCGGCCGCAAGCAGGCGCTGTCGCTGACCATCCTGCTGATGGCGCTGGGCACCACCATCATCGGCATCGCCCCGACCTACGACCAGATCGGCGTGTTCGCGCCGCTGCTGATCGTGATCGCGCGGCTGATGCAGGGCTTCTCGGCCGGCGGCGAGATGGGCGGCGCGACCGCCTTCCTGACCGAGTACGCGCCGGTCCGCCAGCGCGCCTTCTATTCGAGCTGGATCCAGGCCAGCATCGGCGTCGCGGTGCTGCTCGGCGCCGCGGTCGGTACCTTCGTCACCAGCGCGCTGAGCCCCGAGGCGCTGAACAGCTGGGGCTGGCGCCTGCCCTTCCTGCTGGGCATCGTGATCGGTCCGGTCGGCTACTACATCCGCCATCACCTGGACGAGACGCCGACCTTCCGCGACAACGCCGAGCGCTCGGACTCGCCGCTGAAGGAGATCGTGCAGACCTACCCGCGCGAGACCACGGCCAGCTTCTCGATGGTGATCCTGTGGACGGTCTGCACCTACGTGCTGCTGTTCTATATGCCGACCTACTCGGTCAAAGTGCTCCAAGTGCCGCAGTCCACCGGCTTCATCGCGGGCATGGTCGGCGGACTCGCGATCATGGTGTTCTCGCCGATCGTCGGCTGGCTCGCCGACCGCATCGGCCGCCGTGCGCTGCTGTCGGGCTCGGCGCTGCTGATCCTGCTGCTGGCCTATCCGATGTTCTTCTATATCAACCACGTGCCCGGCCTCGCCTCGCTGCTGGTGTTCCAGCTGGTGTTCGGCGTGCTGATCGCCGCGTACACCGGCCCGATCCTGGCGGCCTTCTCGGAACTGTTCCCGGCCAAGGTGCTGTCGACCGGCCTGTCGGTCGCCTACAACCTGGCGGTGACGATCTTCGGCGGCTTCGCTTCGTTCATCATCACCTGGCTGATCGCCAGCACCGGCAGCACCATGGCGCCCGCCTTCTACGTGATGATCGCCGCCGCCATCAGCTTCGTCGGCACGCGCTTCGTCCGCGAGCCGGCCTATCTGCAACGACACTAGAGACTCATGACCAGAATCCTGCTTCAGGGCGGCAACGTCCTCGACCCGGCGCACGGCAGCCTGCTGCGCCGCCATGACGTGCTGATCGACGGCGAGCGCATCGCCGCGGTATCGGCCACGCCGCTCGACCTGCCCGACGCCCCCGACCTGCGGCGCATCGACGTCGCCGGCAAGACCGTGATGCCCGGGCTGATCGACTGCCACGTGCACGTGCTGGCGTCGCTGGCCAACCTCGGCCTGAACGCGACCCAGCCCAACGTGCTGGTGGCGATCCGCGCGCTGCCGATCATGCGCGCGATGCTCGAGCGCGGCTTCACCACCGTGCGCGATGCCGGCGGCGCCGACTGGGGCCTGTCGCAGGCGGTGGAGAGCGGCCTGATCCCGGGTCCGCGCATCTTCCCGTCGGGCAAGGCGCTGTCGCAGACCGGCGGGCACGGCGACTTCCGCCCGCGCGGCGACACGCTGGAACCGTGCTCGTGCGCGTTCCGCGCCGGCGCGATCGCGCGCGTGGTCGACGGCGTCGACGCGGTGCGGCTGGCGGTGCGCGAGGAGATCCAGAAGGGCGCGACGCAGATCAAGATCATGGCCTCGGGCGGCGTCGCCTCGCCGACCGATCCGATCGCCAACACGCAATACAGCGAGGACGAGATCCGCGCGATCGTCGCGGAGGCCGAGGCCGCGCAGACCTATGTCGCCGCGCACGCCTACACGCCGCGCGCGATTGCCCGCGCGGTGCGCTGCGGCGTCCGCTCGATCGAGCACGGCAATCTGGTCGACCGCGCCGCCGCCGAGGTCATGCGCGAACATGGCGCCTTCGTGGTGCCGACCGTGATCACCTACGAGGCGCTGGCGCGCGACGGCGCGCGGCTGGGCCTGCCGGCCGAGTCGGTGGCCAAGATCGAGACCGTGCGCCAGGCCGGCCACGACTCGCTGCGCATCTACGCCGAGGCGGGCGTGCCGATGGCCTTCGGCTCCGATCTGCTCGGCGAGATGCACCAGTGCCAGAGCGAGGAGTTCCGCATCCGCGCCGACGCGCTCGGCAATCTGGAGGCGATCCGCTCCGCGACGTCGATTGCCGCCGCGCTGCTGCAGCGCGAGAACGAGCTCGGCACCGTGCGCGCCGGCGCGCTGGCCGACCTGCTGGTGGTCGACGGCGACCCGCTGGCCGACATCGGCCTGCTGATGGGACAGGGCGAGCATCTGGCCCTGGTGATGCAGCGCGGGCGGATTCATACGCGCGGCGCGCAGTAGCGCTTCGGTACGTCCGCCTTTGCCGTTCTCCCTCGCCCGCTCATGGGGAGGGTTGGAGAGAGGGGGTGGATTCGAACCGCGATGGCATGATCGCCGCCCTTTCCCTCTCCCCGACCCCTCTCCCGCGAGCGGGAGAGGGACCTTGCGCGGGCGCGCTCGATGCCCTGGCCCATCGCTCCACTATCATGGCGGCTTGACCGACCGGACACCGCCATGCGCATTTCCCCGCTTCCTCCGCTGCCCTGCCTGATCGCCTTCGAGGCGGCGATGCGGCACGGCAGCTTCACCCGCGCCGCCGCCGAGCTGCATCTGACGCAGAGCGCAATCAGCCGGCAGGTCGCGCAGCTCGAACAATTCCTCGGCAAGAAGCTGTTCGTGCGCGAGCCGCGCGCGCTGCGGCTGACCGTCAGCGGCCAGCGCTATGCCGAGGTGGTGCAGCGGCTGCTGGTCGGCTGCGCCGAGGCTACCGAGGATGTGATGAAGCGCAAGGGGCATACCGAGCTGTCGGTGGCCTGCTCGTCCGGCGTCGCGGTGCTGTGGCTGACGCCGAGGCTGGCGCGCTTTCGCGCCGCGCATCCGGACATCCACCTGCGCCTGGTCGTCAACGACAGCCTCGCCGCGATGTCGGGCGCCGAGTTCGATATCGGCCTCTATTACCTGCGCGAAGGACCGCCGCCCGCGTTCGCGGCGCGGCGGCTCTATGACGAAGAAGTGTTCCCGGTCTGCACGGCCGGCTATCTGCGCGGCCGCTCGCTGGCGCCCGCCGACCTTGTCGACGAGACGCTGCTGGTGCTGGAAGACGCGCAGCGCAACTGGATGTCATGGGAATCCTGGCTCGGCCAGAACGGCCTGCCGGATGCACGGCCGCACCATCGCGTAGTGGCCAACCAGTATCCGATCCTGCTGCAGCTGGCGATCGAGGGCCACGGCATCGTGCTGGCCTGGCGCCATATGATCGATGCGTGCCTGCGCGACGGCCTGCTGGTGCGCGCCACCGAGGCGAGCGCGACGCTGGGCGGCGGCTACTACGCGGTCTGGCCGCGCGAACGCGCCGAGCCTGCCGCGGCCCGTGCCTTTCGACAATGGCTGGTGCAGCAGAGCGGCATCGATGCCCGCGCCGGCGACAGAAGCGCCGATAGCTGAAGCGCCAATGACCGGGCCCAGGCCGCTCAGGACATCGGCAACCCCAACCCCGAACACAAGGAGCGATGCGCCATGAAGGATGTGCTGCTGCCCTGCGGTGAACGCGTGCCGGCCCTCGGCATGGGAACCTGGAATATCGGCGACGATCGTGCCCGCCGCGCCGAGGAGATCGCCACGCTGCGGCTCGGCCTGGACCTCGGCCTGCGGCTGATCGATACCGCCGAGATGTATGGCGAGGGACTGTCGGAGGAGCTGGTCGGCGAGGCGATCGCGGGCCGGCGCGACGAGGTGTTCCTGGTCACCAAGGTCTATCCGCACAACGCCGGACGGCGCGATGCGGTGGCCGCCTGCGAACGCAGCCTGCGGCGGCTGCGCACCGACCGCATCGACCTGTATCTGCTGCATTGGCGCGGCGGCGTGCCGCTGGCCGAAACGATGGAAGCCTTCGTCGCGCTGCAGCAGGCCGGGAAGATCCGCCACTTCGGCGTCAGCAACCTCGACCTCGACGATATGCGCGAGCTGTGGAAGGTACCGGGCGGCGACCGCGTCCAGACCAATCAGCTGCTGTACAACCTGGGCCGCCGCGGCATCGAGTGGGATCTGCTGCCGTGGCTGCGCGAGCGCGGCGTGCCGGTGATGGCCTACTCGCCGATCGAGCAGGCCCGGCTGCTGCGCCACGCCGGCCTGAAGGCGTTCGCCGCGCGCCATGGCATCGCCCCGGCGCAGGCGGCGCTGGCGTGGCTGCTTTCGCGCGAGAACGTGATCGCGATCCCGAAGACGGGCCGGCGCGACGCGCTGCGCGAGAATGCGGCGGCGCTGTCGATCGCGCTCGATGATGCGCAGCTGGCGGAGCTCGATGCCCTGTTTCCGCCGCCGCGCGGCCCGCGTCCGCTGGAGATGCTGTAGCGCTTGCCGGGCAGGCCGCCGGCCGTGTGCCGGCGTTCATGCCCCGGCCTGAACGCCGATCGGCAGCGGCGCCCCGCTCTTGACCTCGCACAGCACGATGCTGGAGCGGATGCCCGTCACGCCGGGCAGCCGGAATATCACGTCGTGCAGGAAGGCATCGTAGGCGCGGATATCCGGCGTCAGCACCTTCAGCAGATAGTCGGCCTGGCCGGTGGTGCGATAGCACTCGACGATCGCCGGGCAGCGGCGCACCGCGGCCTCGAATTCATCGACCACGGTCTCGCTGTGGCGGGTCAGATTGATCTCGGCCAGCACGCAGTTGGACAGGCCCACGCGCTCGCGATCGACCCACACCGTGTAGTTGCGGATCACCCCGCTCTCCTCCATCGCCTTGAGCCGCTTCCAGCAGGGCGTGACCGACAGGCCCACCGCGCCGGCCAGTTGCTGCAGGGACTGGCGCGCGTCGCGCTGCAGTTCGGCAAGGATACGGCGCGAGTACTCGTCGAGAACCTCTTCGTTCTTCATATCGCTCGATATCGAGATGGGTTTTCTCCAATCTAGGCCGTGGCGGCAAAATTGAGAAATCCATTTCTCCGATCGCGTGCCTAACATGGTCTTCAGGACAGGCGCGGCAAGACGGCCGGAACACCGGCCGCGCATGGCTGGCGGAACGCTGGTCATGATGCCGAAAGGAGACCGAGATGGACGCTGCAATGGAAGCCGGCACGCTGCGCACCGACTATCGGCTGGCGGACAACCTGACCGCGCCATCTGGCCAGGTCTTTCTGAGCGGTACGCAGGCGCTGGTCCGCCTGGTGCTGGAGCAGGCCCGGCGCGACCGCGCCGCCGGCCTGGGCACCGCCGGCTTCGTCAGCGGCTACCGCGGCTCGCCGCTCGGCATGGTCGACCAGGCGATGTGGAAGGCCGCGCCGCTGCTCGATGCGGCCGGCGTGCGCTTCCTGCCCGCGATCAACGAAGAACTCGCCGCCACCGCGGTACTGGGCACGCAGCAGGTCGAGGGCGATCCGCAGCGCACCGTCGACGCGGTATTCAGCCTCTGGTACGGCAAGGGCCCCGGCGTCGATCGCGCCGGCGATGCGCTCAAGCATGGCAACGCCTATGGCAGCTCGCCGCACGGCGGGGTGCTGGTGGTCGCCGGCGACGACCATGGCTGCGTGTCGTCGTCGATGTCGCACCAGAGCGATTTCGCGATGCAGGCGTGGTCGATGCCGGTGCTGGCGCCGGCCGACGTCGCCGAATATCTGGAATTCGGGCTCTACGGCTGGGCGCTGTCGCGCTACTCGGGCAACTGGGTCGGCTTCACCGCGCTGTCGGAGACCGTCGAGAGCGCGATGACGGTGGACCTCGATCAGGTCGATGCGCGCGTCGCCTGCTGGCAGGATGCCGACGCGATACGCCGCGCCACTGGCCACGTGCCGCCGCCCGACGGCCTGCACTATCGCTGGCCGGACCTGCCGTCGCCGCGCATCGAACAGCGGCTTGGCGCCAAGCTCGAGGCGGTGCGCGCCTTTGCCCGGGTCAACAGCATCGACCGCATGGTGGTCCAGGCCGACGAAGCGCGCGCGGGCATCGTCACCTGCGGCAAGGCCCATCACGATCTGATGGAAGTGTTCCGGCGCCTGGGCATCTCGACACAGGCGCTGGCCGACGCCGGCATCCGCGTCTACAAGCTGGGGCTCGCCTGTCCGGTCGAGCCGACCCGGCTGCTGGCCTTCGCGCGCGGCCTCGAGGAGATCCTGGTGGTCGAGGAAAAGGGCCCGCTGGTCGAGCGGCAGCTGCAGGCGCTGTTCTATAACGCGCCCGACGGCGTGCGGCCGGCCATCGCCGGCAAGCTCGGCATCGATGGCCGGCCGCTGCTGCCCGAGCGCGAGGAGATGCGGCCGTCGCGGCTGATGCAGCCGGTGGCCGACTGGCTTGCCCGCCTCAGCCGCGGGCTGGACCGGCGCGAGCTGGTGCCGCAGTTCAGCGAGCATCCGCTGCTGTCCAATGCGGCCGACGGCATCCGCCGCCAGCCGTACTTCTGTCCCGGCTGCCCGCACAATACGTCGACCCGCGTACCGGAAGGCTCGCGCGCGCAAGCCGGCATCGGCTGCCATTTCATGGCCAGCTGGATGGACCGCCACACCTCGGGGCTGATCCAGATGGGCGGCGAAGGCGTCGACTGGGTCGCGCACAGCCGCTTCACCGCGGCGCCGCACGTGTTCCAGAACCTCGGCGACGGCACCTACTATCACTCGGGCTATCTGGCGATCCGCCAGGCGGTCGCCGCGCGCACCAACGTGACCTACAAGATCCTGTGCAACGATGCCGTGGCGATGACCGGCGGACAGCCGGTCGACGGCCCGCTCGACGTCGAGGCGATCGCGCGCCAGGTCAGCGCCGAAGGCGTGGCGCGCGTCGCGCTCGTCAGCGACCGCATCGGCGTGCATCGCGGCCGCCACGCCCGCTTTCCGTCCGGCACCACCTTCCATCCGCGCGAGTCGCTCGACGCGGTGCAGCGCGAACTGCGCGAGGTGCCGGGCGTCACCGTGCTGCTGTACGAGCAGACCTGCGCCGCCGAGCTGCGGCGCCGCCGCAAGGTCGGGCGCGCGCCGGCACCGGCGCGCCACGTCTTCATCAACGAGGCGGTCTGCGAGGGCTGCGGCGACTGCAGCGTGCAGTCCAACTGCTTGGCGGTGCAGCCGGTCGAAACCGCGCTGGGGCGCAAGCGGCAGATCGATCAGGCCAGCTGCAATCACGACGAGTCGTGCATCAAGGGCTTCTGCCCGAGCTTCGTCACCGTCGAGGGCGCGGCGCCGCGCCATCCTGTCGGGCACGAGCGCGGCGTGGCGGCGCTGCGCGAGCGGGCCGCCGCATTGCGTGAACCGGCACCGCGGCTCGGCCCCGGCCCCTTCGACATCCTGGTGGCCGGCGTCGGCGGCACCGGCGTGGTCACGGTCGGCGCGCTGATCGCGATGGCGGCGCATCTGGAGCGGCGCGTGGCCAGCGTGCTGGACTTCATGGGCTTCGCGCAGAAAGGCGGATCCGTGCTGTCCTTCGTGCGGCTGGCGCAGGGCCGGCAGTGGCTGAACCAGGCACGCATCGACGCGCAGCAGGCCGACGCGGTGCTGGCCTGCGACCTGGCGGTGGGCGCCTCGCCCGACGTGCTGCAGACGGTCGCGCCGCGGCGCACGCAGATCGTCGCCAATACCCATCCGACCCCGGTCGCCGAATTCCAGCGCAATCCGGATGCCGACCTGCATGCCGACGCGCTGCTGGCCAAGCTGCGCCACGCGACGGGCTCGGGCGGCATCGACACGCTGGACGCGCAGGCGCTCGCCACCGCCTTCCTCGGCGATACCGTGGCCGCCAATATCGTGGTGCTCGGCTTTGCGTGGCAGAAGGGCCTGGTGCCCGTTTCGCTGGCGGCGCTGACGCGCGCGATCGAACTCAATGGCGTCGCGGTGGACGCCAATCTGGAGGCGCTGGCGCTGGGGCGCCTGGCCGCCGGCGATCCTCTCGCGCTGACGCGGCTCGCCGCGGGCGAAGGCAAGCCCGACGGCCTGGCGCTGATCGCGCCCGAGCCCGCGGCAATGTCGGCCACGCCGCTGCCGCAACTGGTGGCCGACCGCGTGGCGCTGCTGACGGCCTACCAGGACGCCGCCTACGCGGCGCGCTATACCGCGCTGGTCGAGGCGGTGCAGGCCGCGGAGAACGCGTTGGGCGAGGCCGGGCGCGAGCGCCGGCTGACCTGGGCCGTGGCCGAGCAGTTCGCGCGGCTGATGGCATACAAGGACGAATACGAGGTCGCGCGGCTGCACAGCGACCCGGCCTTCCGGCAGGCGCTGCGCGAGCGCTTCGACGGCCCGCTGCGGCTGCGCTTCCATCTGGCGCCACCGCTGCTGTCGCGCCCCGGCAAGCATGGCGAGCCGCCGCGCAAGATCGCCTTCGGCGCCTGGCTATGGCCGCTGATGGGATGGCTCGCCAAGGGCAAGCGGCTGCGCGGCACCCGCTTCGATCCGTTCGGCCGGACCGCCGAGCGCCGGCTGGAGCGGCAGTCCATCGCGGACTACGAGGCCCGCATCCGCGCGCTGCTGCCGGCGCTGACCGAAGCGCGGCTGCCGATCGCGGTCGAGATCGCGCAGTTGCCCGCCAAGGTACGCGGCTTCGGCCACATCAAGCTGGCCGCGCATGCCGTCGCCGCGGCGCGGGCGGCCGAGCTGCTGCACCGCTTCGACGCGCAGCGCTATCCGCGCCCGGACAGCACGCATGGCGCCAATGGCGCGGGTCAACTGCGCGGCATTCCAATCCGGCAGGCCGACGCAAAGGCGGACGCAAAAACGGCGCGCACTGGCGCGCCGCATTGAGCGAAGGATCGGGCGGAAGCCGGATCGCCGCCTTACTGGCGGGCGGCGACGGCGCGGTGGTACTCGACGTGGCGCAGCAGATAGGCGCGCACCTTGTCCTCGGTATCGCGGCCCACGCGGTCGGCCGCCTGGCGCGCCGAACGCTTGCCGTGGGCCGACGACATCTGGCCATCCAGATACTCGCGGAACGACGTGCGCACGGCATCGAGCTCGCCGCGGCAGTCCCGCAGCGCATCGTTGACCACGGCCTGGGTCGTGCCGGGCTTGGCCGAGCGGGCTTCGGCCTTCTCGCGCGCGCAGTCGGTGTATTGCTGCCGCTTCTTCTGCCACTCGGGCGGCGGCCCGGAGGCGGCCTGGCTCTCGGCGGCAGCGGCGGTGGCGGCAGCGGCGGCCTGCTGGTCCGAAGGCGCATGCGAGGCGCAGGCGCCGACCAGCAGGATGGCGGGGATCAGGGCAAGGACTTTAGGCATGCCGCATGGTAGCGCCAGCGTTCCGGCAAGGTAACCGCCGGTTACATCGCGTTGCAATGGTGCCGCAGAAAGTGCTTTGTAGGACAGACACCACCCCGCCTGAGTCGGTCGTCCTACAGCAGCCGCCGCGTGCGCTTTGTATATTGCACAAACGGAGGGCAGCGTGATGGCGCGCCATCGCCCGGCGCGACGACCGTCGGCGGGGACGCCATCCTGGTTGGCATCGCAGTGATTGACAGGAACAAAGGAGAACAACATGGAACGTAGGGCATTCCTGAACGCCAGCGCGGGTCTCGGTTTGGCGGTGGCCGGCAGCGGCCTGCTGCTCGGCGCGTGCACCACCACGCGGGATTCGGCCTCTTCCCCGACCGAGAAGGCGACGCGCCGCCGCGAGATCGATTCCGGCGTGCAGAACACGCTGGACCGCCTGTACAGCTCGGTCAACGGCTCGCGCGATCTCGCCTCGCGCGCCCGCGGCATCCTGGTGTTTCCGCGCACGCTGTCGGCCGGCTTCTTCGTGGGCGGCGAATATGGCGATGGCGCGCTGCGCGTGGGCAATACCACCCGCGGCTATTACCGCACCATTTCCGGTTCGCTGGGCTGGCAGATCGGCGCGCAATCGAAGGCGCTGATCTTCATGTTCATGAACCAGCAGGCGCTCGACAAATTCCTCGCCAGCGAAGGCTGGACCGCGGGGGTCGACGCCACCGTCGCGGTAGCCAAGGTCGGCGCCAACGGCGCGCTCGATACCAATACCGTGCAGCAGCCGGTGGTCGGCTTCGCGCTGACCAATGCGGGCCTGATGGCGGGCCTGAGCCTCGAAGGCACCAAGATCACCCGACTGGACCTGTAAGGCTGGCGCTGCAAGGCACCGTTCTGCGGACGCTGCCTTGCAGCAGCTCGCGTCCGCGGCCCTTGGCAGGGGGCCGCGGCGCCTTTTCGTGTCCCGTTTGCGTGTCGTGCCGCGTGTCGTCCCTCGACTCGTCTCTCGGCTCGTCTCTCGGCTCGTCTCGCGTCTGTCGTTACCGCCCGTGTCGCCGCATGCGACATCGGCCGCGCCAAGCCGCTAGAATTCGTCCCTTTCGCCAACTGGCCGAGGTCCCGAATTCTCATGTGGTTCAAGAATCTTCAGCTACACCGCTTCTCCGCCCCCTGGAACAAGGACGCCGACGAGGTCGAGGCCTGCCTCGCCTCGCACGCCTTCTATCCGGGTACCAGCCTCGAAATGCAGACGCAGGGATGGGCCTCGCCGCGCGATAACGGCGCGCTGGTGCACCGCGTGGGCAAGCAGATGCTGCTGACCATGCGCGCCGAGAAGAAGCTGCTGCCGGCCACCGTGGTCAACCAGGTGACCAAGGCGCGCGCGGCCGAGCTCGAGGAGCAGCAAGGCTACAAGCCGGGCCGCAAGCAGTTGCGCGAGCTGAAGGAACAGATCACCGAGGAACTGCTGCCGCGCGCGTTCAGCATCCGGCGCGATACCCGCGTCTGGATCGATCCGGAGCGCGGCTGGCTGGCGATCGACGCGGCCTCGGCGATCAAGGCCGACGAGGTCCGCACGCTGCTGTTCAAGGCGCTGGACCCGCTGCCGCTGACCTCGCTGCAGGTCAACCAGTCGCCGGTGGCGGCGATGACCAGCTGGCTGGCCGACGATGCGGCGCCGGCCGGCTTTACCGTCGATCAGGAAATCGAGCTGCAGGCCAGTGCCGAGAGCAAGGCCACGGTCCGCTATGTCCGCCATCCGCTCGATGCCGAGGAACTGCGCCGCCATATCGCGGCCGGCAAGCGCTGCACGCGGCTGGCGATGACCTGGAACGACCGCGTCTCGTTCGTGCTGACCGACGCGCTGGCGATCAAGCGCGTCGCGCCGCTCGACGTGGTCAAGGAACAGATCGACGGCACCATGAGCGACGAGGACGAGCGCTTCGACGCGGACTTCGCGCTGATGGCCGGCGAGCTGTCGGCCATGCTCGGCGATCTGACCGAGGCGCTCGGCGGCGAACGCCAGGGCTGACGGCGGCTCGTCCGGAAACGATACGGGCCGGCGTCGATGCCGGCCCGGACTTTGACTGCCCCTTCCTTCAGCGGGCCGGATGCCGGTCGGCACGCGCCGGCGCGCACCGTTCCAGCACCGCCTCCACGCCGGTCATGCCGGCAAACAGCGGGTGCACCGACACCAGCGCGCGCAGCTCGGCCGGCAGCATCGCGCGGTCTCGGCGCGCCAGCGCCGCGGCCTGCCGCAGCGCGCCCAGCACCTGCTCCATCAACGCACGCCGCAACTGCGCATGACACGGGTCGATGGTCGCGATCGATTGCAGCGTCAGCGCCAGCACGCTGGGCCGAGCGAGTCGCGCCAGCGTCTCTGCGGCAATCGTGATGTGCGCACCCTCGAGCTGCGCACCGCTGAAATCGGTCCACGCCAGGCTGATCTCGCGCAGCGTCGCCTGCCGCAGATCGGCACCGTGAAAACGCAGGTGCGATACGCCGGCGATCGGCGGATCGGCGCCCGCCAGGTCGGCATGGCTGAAATCGAAGGCCAGCGCCGTCAGCGGCGCCTCGTCTTCCGGCTCCAGCCTCAGGCCGCGCAGCAGGGCGCTGCGCTGCGCGGCAGCCGGCGACCTGGCCCGCGCGGCATCGCCGGCGCGCAGCCCGACCAGACGCCGCGCCAGCTCGAGGAAGCGTTGCCAGCTGCGCTGCCGCGGCGCGGCATCATGGCCCGCTGGCTCGGGCTGGCGCACATCATGAACGGCGAGCTGGATGCCGGCGTTCAGCGGCTTCGTCGACGCCGGAGGGGTCGCGCCGCTCTGCTGCGGCGCGGAGGGTGCGGCAATGCCGCGGTGGATACTGGGAATGGTCATCTCGGCTCTCCCGCTGTGGAATCAGGCTGCTGGGCCAAAGGATCGATTCAACGGTCGGATCGACCGGTGGATCGAATGGCAGCCATTGTTCCCGTGGTGCAGAGGTACGACCATGCGTTAGGGCAGCAGACTATCGGTTTTGGTCTACTCCTTGCGGCGTTGGTGATGCGGGCCTCACGACGATGGGCCTCACAACATTTCGCCGAGGTGCGACACCAGAAATAGCAGGATGCCGATGCAGCAACCGACCGCCGTGCCGCTGATCCGGATGTACTGCAGGTCGGGGCCGATGCTCAGTTCGATCTGCCGCGACATGTCCGTCGCGTCCCAGTTGCGCACCGTGTCGCTGATATGCGATGTCAGGAAGTCGGCGAACCGGGGCGCGGCCGCCGCGGCAAACGACTCGGCGTGGTCGTTGATCGAGCGGCGCAACTCCCGGTCCTCCGACAGCCTCCGGCCGAACCACAGCCCCACGCGTTCGACCTGTTGCTGCAGCTGCGGCGAGCTGGACGCCAGGTCATTCGACAGCCAGTCGCGCAGCGCGGCCCACACGTTCTGCGCATAGTCGGCCAGTTGGGGATTGCGCAGCACGAAGTCCTTGATCTCCTCGCCTTTCCTGACAAACGCCTCGTCGGTCCTGAGCCTGGCGATCAGGCCTTCCAGCGCGTCGTCGAAGGCCGCGCGCAGCTCGTGCGCCGGCATCCGCGCCACCTCGTCGAGAAAGTCGATCACATTGCTGCGCGCCGCCTCGGCGGCCTTGTCGCCCAGCCATTCGGTCGGCAGCACGATCTGCTTCCACTTGTGTTCGCTCTTGAGCCAGCTGACCACGCGCTGCGCGATCAGTTGCTGGGTCTCGGGCCTTCTGAGCAGGCCGATCGCATGCCTGAGCACGGCGTCGAGCAGTTGCTGATGGCTGCCGCCCCGGGTCAGCATCTCGAGAACGGCGCCCACCGCCTGCGAAAAATCGATGCGGCCGATGACGGTACGCGCGGCGTCGTTCAGGAACGCCTGGATGCGCCGGTCATCCACCAGATCGAGCAGCACGCCCATCAGCTCGGCCGAATGCCGGCCGATGCGGCGCGCATTGGCCGGCTCGCTGAACCATGCAGCGAGCCACTGGGCGGGATCGCTGCGCCGGACCAGATCCGTGACGACCTCGGGATTCAGGAACTTGTCGCGGATGAAGGCCGCCAGATTGGCGGCGATGCGCTCCTTGCTCTTCGGGATGACCGCCGTATGCGGGATGGGCAAGCCAAGCGGGCGCCGGAACAGCGCCACGACCGCGAACCAGTCGGCCAGGCCGCCGACCATCGCCGCCTCGGCGCCGGCTCTTGCCAGCCGGACCCAGAACGTCGGGGGCAGGAACAGCGTCGCCACGAACACTGCCGCGGCCGCGCCGACGCATGCCAGCGCCACGCGCTGCATGCGCCCGAGTCCGGCTTCCTTGTCCGCGTTCCGGTCCTGCTGCATGGCGTTGCCACCCCGCTCCGATCGCACCCGCATCCTCCGTCATAAAAAAAGGGGACGTTCCGACCGAAACGTCCCCCTCATTACCGCTGCCTCGCTACCGTCCGGTAACGCAGCGCGAGCCTGGAAATCTCAATCCCAGGACAGCGCACCGCCCGTCTGGTATTCGATCACGCGGGTCTCGAAGAAGTTGCGCTCCTTCTTCAGGTCGATCATCTCGCTCATCCACGGGAACGGGTTTTCCTCGTTCGGGAACAGCGCGTCGAGGCCGATCTGCTGGCAGCGGCGGTTGCAGATGAAGCGCAGATAGCTCTTGAACATCGGCGCGTTCAGGCCCAGCACGCCGCGCGGCATGGTGTCCTCGGCGTAGCGGTATTCGAGGTCGACCGCCTTCCTGAACAGGCCGACGATCTCTTCCTTGAACTCCGCGGTCCACAGATGCGGGTTCTCGAGCTTGATCTGGTTGATCAGGTCGATGCCGAAATTGCAGTGCAGCGACTCGTCGCGCAGGATGTACTGGTACTGCTCGGCCGCGCCGGTCATCTTGTTCTGCCGGCCCATCGCCAGGATCTGCGTGAAGCCGACATAGAAGAACAGGCCTTCCATGATGCAGGCGAACACGATCAGCGACTTCAGCAGCTTCTGGTCGTTCTCCGGCGTGCCGGTCTTGAACGACGGATCGGTCAGCGTGTCGATGAACGGGATCAGGAACTCGTCCTTGTCGCGGATCGACGGCACCTCGTGATAGGCGTTGAAGATCTCGGCCTCGTTCAGCCCCAGCGACTCGACGATGTACTGGTAGGCGTGCGTGTGGATGGCCTCTTCGAAGGCCTGGCGCAGCAGGTACTGGCGGCACTCCGGCGCGGTGATCTGCCGGTAGGTGCCCAGCACGATGTTGTTGGCGGCCAGCGAATCGGCGGTGACGAAGAAGCCCAGGTTGCGCTTGATGATGCGGCGCTCGTCCTCGGTCAGGCCGTTCGGGTCCTTCCACAGCGCGATGTCGCGCGACATGTTGATTTCCTGCGGCATCCAGTGGTTGGCGCAGCCGGCCAGGTACTTCTCCCAGGCCCACTTGTACTTGAACGGCACCAGCTGGTTGACGTCGGTGGCGCCGTTGATCACGCGCTTGTCGGCGGCGTTGACGCGGCGCGTGCTCTGCGCGGCCGCGGCGTTCGGGTTGTTGCCCAGGATGCCGGCGCCCGGCTGCGTCGCAGCGGGCGGCAGCACGCCCTGCTGGTCGGCGGTGGCGGCGCCGACGGCAGGTTGCAGGGCGGGTTGAGGCGCGGGCTGCGGTGCAGCCTGCGGATTGGCTTGAACGTCGTCGTCCCAGCTCAGCATGAGTTTCTCCAAATGGCTCCGCAATGGAGCCCTACGAGTATTCGCTTGAGGGTGTGTCACTTACTCCAGTGACCGGTTACCCATTCCCATTTGTGGGTCTTGTAATCCCATCGCCAATGGGCCTTTACCCACTTGGTGGCACCCAACGGGCGCAACGTCTTCATGTTTTGGAGCCGATCAGGCGGCTTTGGCGGCTTCGGCGGCTTGGGCAATTCCAACTTCTTTATCTTGAACATTGCAGCCTCCTTAGCGTTCCCTTTTTATTGGCAGGCCTCGCACTCGTCGAACCCCGGATCGCCCGGGCGCATCGTGCAGACCGCGCCTTCGGCTTCGGGCATCGCCGGGGCCGAGGCGGCCACCTGGTCGATCGACGAGGCCGAGGCACCGCCGGCGGCGGCGCCCGAGGACACCGCGTTCAGCGAACCGCGCGACACGGTCGACTTCTCGACGTGCGTGGCGGCGATGGTACGCAGGTAGTAGGTCGTCTTCAGGCCGCGGATCCACGCCAGCTTGTAGGTATCGTCCAGCTTCTTGCCCGAGGCGCCGGCCATGTAGATGTTCAGCGACTGGGCCTGGTCGATCCACTTCTGGCGGCGGCTGGCGGCCTCCACCAGCCAGGTCGGCTCGACCTCGAACGCGGTCGCGTACAGGTCGCGCAGGTCCTGCGGAATGCGGTCGATGCGGGCCAGCGAGCCGTCGAAATACTTCAGGTCGGCGACCATCACCTCGTCCCACAGGCCGCGTGCCTTCAGGTCGCGCACCAGGTAGTCGTTGACCACCGTGAACTCGCCCGACAGGTTCGACTTGACGTACAGGTTCTGGAAGGTCGGCTCGATGCAGGCCGACACGCCGATGATGTTCGAGATCGTCGCGGTCGGCGCGATCGCGATGCAGTTCGAGTTGCGCATGCCGTGCTGCTTGATGCGCGCGCGCAGCTTGTCCCAATCCATCGTCGACGACTGGTCGACCTCGAGGTAGCCGCCGCGTTCCTCGGCCAGCAGCTTCAACGAGTCCTGCGGCAGGATGCCGCGATCCCACAGCGAGCCCTCATAGGTGCTGTAGCGGCCGCGCTCCTCGGCCAGCTCGGTCGACGCCTGGTAGGCGTAGTAGCAGACCGCCTCCATCGAGGTGTCGGCGAACTGCACCGCGGCCTCGCTGGCGTACGGCACGCGCAGCACGTGCAGGCAGTCCTGGAAGCCCATGATGCCCATGCCGACCGGACGGTGGCGCAGGTTCGAATTGCGCGCCTTGTCGACCGCGTAGTAGTTGATGTCGATCACGTTGTCGAGCATGCGCATCGCGGTGCGGATGGTCTTCTCGAGCTTGGCGTGGTCGAGCGCGTGGCTGCCGTCGGCCTGCTGCTTCAGGTGCGCGACCAGGTTGACCGAACCCAGGTTGCAGACCGCGATTTCGCTGTCGTTCGTGTTCAGCGTGATCTCGGTGCACAGGTTCGAGCTGTGGACCACGCCGACATGCTGCTGCGGGCTGCGGATGTTGCACGGATCCTTGAAGGTGATCCACGGATGGCCGGTCTCGAACAGCATGCCCAGCATCTTGCGCCACAGCTGCATCGCCGGGATCTTCTTGAACAGCTTCAGCTCGCCGCGCGCGACCTTCTCCTCGTAGCCGAGGTAGGCCTTCTCGAATTCCTTGCCGACCTTGTCGTGCAGGTCCGGGCAGGTCGACGGCGAGAACAGCGTCCATTCGCCGTTCTCCATCACGCGCTTCATGAACAGGTCCGGAATCCAGTTCGCGGTGTTCATGTCGTGCGTGCGGCGGCGGTCGTCGCCGGTGTTCTTGCGCAGCTCGAGGAATTCCTCGATGTCCAGGTGCCAGGTCTCCAGGTAGGCGCAGACCGCGCCCTTGCGCTTGCCGCCCTGGTTGACCGCCACGGCGGTGTCGTTGACGACCTTCAGGAACGGCACCACGCCCTGCGACTTGCCGTTGGTGCCCTTGATGTGCGAGCCGAGCGCGCGCACATTGGTCCAGTCGTTGCCGAGGCCGCCGGCGAACTTCGACAGCAGCGCGTTCTCCTTCAGGCCCTCGTAGATGCCTTCCAGGTCGTCGGAGATCGTGGTCAGGTAGCACGAGGACAGCTGCGAGCGGCGGGTGCCCGAGTTGAACAGCGTCGGCGTCGACGACATGAAGTCGAACGAGGACAGCAGGTTGTAGAACTCGATGGCGCGGCCTTCACGATCGGTCTCGTTCAGCGCCAGGCCCATCGCGACGCGCATGAAGAAGGCCTGCGGCATCTCGATGCGGGTCTCGTCGATGTGCAGGAAGTAGCGGTCGTACAGCGTCTGCAGGCCCAGGTAGTTGAACTGGAAGTCGCGCGAGGCGTCCAGCGCCGCGCCCAGCCGCGCCAGGTCGAAGGTCGCCAGCTTCTCGTCGAGCAGCTCGGCCTCGATGCCGCGGGCGATGAACTTCGGGAAGTACTCGGCATAGCGGCTGCCCATCTCGGCCTGGGTCACTTCCTCGCCGAGGATTTCCTTGCGGATCGTGTGCAGCAGGATGCGAGCGGTGACCTGGCTGTAGGCCGGGTCCTTTTCGATCAGCGTGCGCGCGGCGAGGATGGCCGAGTCGTAGACCTGGCTCATCGGCACGCCGTCGTACAGGTTCTTGACCGTTTCCTTCAGGATCGGCTCGGCATCGACGCCGTCGCCCAGCCCGGCGCAGGCGGTATCGATCAGCGCGTGCAGCGCGACCAGGTCCAGCGGTCGGGTCACGCCGCCGTCCGTGACGTTGAAGTTCGCGACGGACTGCGCCACGCGGGCGACGGCCTGCGCGTTGGCCTGGCCGCGCTCCTGGTTGCGCTTCTCGCGGTAGAGCACGTAGGCGCGCGCGACCTCATGTTCGCCCGAGCGCATCAGCGCCAGCTCGACATGGTCCTGCACGTCCTCGATGTGGAAGGTGCCGCCGTTCGGACGGCTGCGCAGCAGCGCGCGCACCACGTTCTGGGTCAGCTGCTCGACCAGCTCGCGCACGCGCGCCGAGGCGGCGCCCTGCCCGCCGTTGACGGCGAGGAAGGCCTTGGTCATCGCCACCGAGATCTTGCTCGGCTCGAAAGCGACCACCGCGCCGTTGCGGCGGATGATCTTGTAATCCTGGTAGTTGCCAGCGGCGTTCTCAGCGGCGGGGCTCGGCTGCGCCACGGCGGCGGAACCGGCCTTGCCGGCGAATTCTTGTTGGGCCGTCTGCATGAAGCACTCCTGTTTTTGTGACCAGTGTTATCAACGACAAAGAGCCCCTTGGAAAATGCGCAAAAAGAGACATCCCGGGCGCGGCGACGCCGTGCCGGATTACTGCCTTGCTGCATTCCCGTGGAGGGCTCTTGTGACGTGCCGACCCTGTGGCGCGCCGGTGTACGCGCTGCCGGCCGGCTGGAAACGCTTGACGCGCGTGGCGCGAAGGCAACCTGCCGAGCCCGTGGCGAACGCTGCACGCCTAGGTCGGCTCCCCGAAAGCACCACTAGATATAGTGGTCATAACGAAAAGCTGGACTAAGTATAGTGAAATGAATCGCGTTGACCAGTCTTGACAAGCGCTTGCGCGGGCCGGTCCGGCCCGACGCCGGCCCCCCGGCTCCCCGCCAGACCAAGCGGCTCAAGGGTTGCGGCGGTTTGGTCGGCTGGCGCACCGACGAAAGAATTTTTTTTGATTAGCGCCACACTTCCGATAGCCCCGCGCCGACGCGGGGTTTTCGGCTAGCCCGCGGCGCCGCCGCAACGGTACGGCAGCATCGCCGGCGCCAGCCCCGCGGCCTGCGCAAAGCGCGGCCAGTCAAAGCACGGACCGGGGTCGGTCTTGCGGCCGGGGGCGATATCGCTGTGGCCGGCCACGGCCGCGATCGGATAGGCCCGCACCAGCAGCCGCGACAGCGCGGCCGCGGTGTCGTACTGGGCCGGCTCGAACGGCAGCGTGTCGCAGCCTTCCAGCTCGATGCCGATCGAGAAGTCGTTGCAGCGCTCGCGCCCGAAGAAGGCCGACTGGCCGGCATGCCAGGCGCGCTCGGCGCACGAGACGAACTGCAGCAGCTCGCCGCTGCGCCGCACCAGGAAATGCGCCGACACGCGGACCTCGTGGATGGTCGCGAAGAACGGATGGCGGGCCGGATCGAGCCGGTTCAGGAACAGCGCCTCGATATCGTCGCTGCCGAATTCGCCGGGCGGCAGGCTGATGTTGTGGATCACCAGCAGATCGACCGGCATGCCGGGCGGGCGCGGATCGAAGTTCGGCGACGGCACGCGGCGCGCGCCCTCGACCCAGCCCGCGTCATCCAGGCGCAGCCGCGACGGATGCGGCCCGGTCATGCGGGACCGCCGCGGCCGCCGCCACGGTCGCCGCCACGGTCGCCGGATCGCTGCTGCGCCTCCGGCAAATGGCCGGCACGGCAGTAGTGCAGGCCCTGGTAGGCGATCGCCTCGCTGCGCGGCAGATGCACGCCGCAGTGGGCGCACGGCACCATCGGCTCCTGCGCGCGGCGATGGGTATCGGCAGCGGCATCGGCCGGCGGGGGTTTGGCGCGGCGCGCGCGCACGCGGCTGCCGAGCCACCAGAAAATGGCCAGCAGGACCGCCAGCAACAGGAACAGACGTGCCATCGACGATGCCTTGCTTCAGAGGCGATGCAGAATCACTTCGATCACGAAGCGGCTGCCGACATAGGCCAGCAGCAGGATGCAGAACGAGGCGATGACCCAGCGCAGCGCGACGCGGCCACGCCAGCCGTAGAACCGCCGGCCGGCCAAGATGCCGGCGAACATTACCCACGAGACCAGCGCGAACACGGTCTTGTGGTCGAAGCGGAAGACCCGCCCGAACAGCTCCTCGGAGAACAGCAGCCCCGAGGCGATCGTCAGCGTCAGCAGCACGAAGCCGGCCGCGATCAGCCGGAACAGCAGCTTCTCCAGCGTCAGCAGCGGCGGCAGCAGGTCGAGCCAGCGGCCCAGCCAGCCGGCCTGCTGCGGCGCGCCGGCGGCCATCGCGCCGCCCGGCACGTGTACGCCGTGGCCGCGGTTGAAACCATGCAGCCGGCGCTCGACCAGCAGCATCAGGAAGGCGTGGAAGGCCGCCAGCGTGAACAGCCCGTACGCGACGTTGGCGATGATGAAATGCAGCTTGAACAGCGGCCGCGCGGCATAGCCGAGGATCTGCGCGCCGGGGAAGGCGAGCGGCATCAGGCTGGCCAGCATCGCCACCGGGATCACGACCAGCCCCAGTCCGGCCAGCGAGAAGAAGAAGCTCTCGATCCAGTAGATGCCGACGCCCAGCCACAGCATCGCCGACAGCGCGAAGGCAAAGCCGAACACCATGCGGTCGGCCGGAAAGATCGTCTCGTGCAGCAGCATGCCGTGGCTGGCCAGCACCGCGACCATCAGCAGATGCCACCAGGCGGGCTGCCCTTCCGCGCTGCCGCCCGGCGCGGGGCCCGGCACCAGCACCATCGAACCCGGCTGGCCGCCCAGGATCGGACCGCCCGCCGGACCGCCGACAGGTCCACCGGCCGTCGTGGCGGCCAGTCCGGCGTGGCGCGTCGCCCAGCCGTGATAGGCCAGCGCGCAATAGAGGAGTGCCGTCAGGGCATACAGTACAATCGCCATTCGCGCAGTTTACCCTAGCGCCTGTTACGGTGACCGACGGCGGTGACTGACCGCGGTGACCGGCGGCAATGACCCGCGGCGGCAAGGC
Organism: Cupriavidus gilardii; assembly: GCF_013347325.1. Classification (NCBI taxonomy): domain Bacteria; kingdom Pseudomonadati; phylum Pseudomonadota; class Betaproteobacteria; order Burkholderiales; family Burkholderiaceae; genus Cupriavidus; species Cupriavidus gilardii. The sequence goes on from NZ_CP054626.1 coordinate 2,839,213, forward strand.
GGATGGCGGCGCCGCGATGGACGCCCGGCGGACCCGCGCGGTCGGCCCCGCCCGCACGCCACGGTCCGCGCCGCACGGTCGATGACCGGTCGGCCATCGGCCGGCGACAGGCCGGCGACAGGCCGACGACAGGCCGACAAACGCGGCGGCGCGCCGCAACCCTACAAAGCCCACCTCCGGATTTCTGCCATGCTGGACAATCTCACTCAACGCCTGGCGCGGGTCGTCAAGACCATGCGCGGCGAGGCACGCCTGACCGAAGCCAACACCGCCGAGATGTTGCGGGAGGTTCGCCTGGCCATGCTGGAGGCCGACGTCGCGCTGCCGGTGGTGCGCGAGTTCGTGGCCCGCGTCAAGGAAAAGGCGCTGGGCGAGGAAGTGGTCGGCAGCCTCACGCCGGGCCAGGCCCTGGTCGGCGTGGTGCAACGCGAACTGACCGCGGTGATCGGCGGCGAGGAAGCCGTCTCGGCCGACGGTACGCCCGGCAAGGCGGCCGAGCTGAACCTGGCGGTGCAGCCGCCGGCGATCATCCTGATGGCCGGCCTGCAGGGCGCGGGCAAGACCACCACGGTCGGCAAGCTCGCCAAATGGCTGAAGGAAAACAAGAAGAAGAAAGTGCTGACGGTCTCGTGCGACGTCTACCGCCCCGCCGCGATCGCGCAGCTCAAGACCGTGTCGGACCAGGTCGGCGCCGACTTCTTCCCGTCGCAGCCGGACCAGAAGCCGGTCGACATCGCCCGCGCGGCGCTCGACTGGGCCCGCAAGCACTATCACGACGTGCTGATCGTCGACACGGCCGGCCGGCTCGGCATCGACGAGGCGATGATGCAGGAGATCGCCGCGCTGCACGCCGCGCTCAAGCCGGCGGAAACGCTGTTCGTGGTCGACGCGATGCTGGGCCAGGACGCGGTCAACACCGCCAAGGCCTTCAACGACACGCTGCCGCTGACCGGCGTCGTGCTGACCAAGCTCGACGGCGATGCGCGCGGCGGCGCCGCGCTGTCGGTGCGGCACGTGACCGGCCGCCCGATCAAGTTCGTCGGCGTCGGCGAGAAGCTCGACGGCCTCGAGGCCTTCTACCCCGACCGCATGGCCCAGCGCATCCTGGGCATGGGCGACATCCTCGCGCTGGTCGAGGAGGCGCAGCGCGGCGTCGACATGGAAGCGGCCGAGAAACTGGCCAAGAAGATCAAGAAGACCGGCGGCTTCGACCTCGAGGACTTCAAGGCCCAGATCGGCCAGATGAAAAAGATGGGCGGCCTCGGCAGCCTGGTCGACAAGCTGCCCGCGCAATTCGCCCAGCAGGCCCAGGGCGCCAATATGGATCAGGCCGAGAAGCAGGTGCGCCGCATGGAAGGCATCATCAACAGCATGACGCCGGCCGAGCGCGCCAAGCCCGAACTGATCAAGGCCAGCCGCAAGCGCCGCATCGCCGCGGGCGCGGGCGTGCCGGTGCAGGAAGTGAACCGCCTGCTCAATCAGTTCGACCAGATGCAGAGCATGATGAAGAAGCTCAAGGGCGGCGGCATGGCCAAGATGATGCGCTCGATGGGCGCGATGAAGGGCGGCATGAAGGGCCTGTTCAACCGCTGATCCGCCGCATCGACCCTGCCCGCAAGAGAACACCAGAATCAGGACCGAACACCATGATGACTGCCGAACAGGCCCGCGAACTGTGGGCCAACTCCGAGGAAATCGTCAGCGCGCAGGACGTGCAGCAATCGCTGGACCGCATGGCGCGCGAGATCGCCGACAAGATGGGAGACCGCTTCCCGCTGGTGCTGTCGGTGATGGGCGGCGCCGTGGTGTTCACCGGCATGCTGCTGCCCAAGCTCGAATTCCCGCTCGAGTTCGACTACATCCACCTGTCCCGCTACAACAACAAGACGGTCGGCGGCGAGATGCAATGGCGCGTGGCGCCGCGCGAGTCGGTCAAGGACCGGACCGTGCTGGTGCTCGACGACATCCTCGACGAGGGCGAGACCATGGCGGCGATCCGCCAGCGCATCATGGACATGGGTGCGCGGGAGTTCTACGCCGCGGTGCTGTGCGAAAAGACGCTGGCCAAGGCCAAGCCGATGCACCCCGACTTCTGCGGCTTCACGGTGCCCGACCGTTATGTATTCGGCTGCGGCATGGATGCCAAGGGCTACTGGCGCAACCTCGGCACCATCCGCGCGCTGAAGGACTGAGGCACCCGCCTTTCTTCCCCGCCCCTTCCCCGTCCCGGCCGGACGCGCCTGCTTTCAGTGTCCGGCCGCCAGGATCGGCCACAGCGAGCCGAGCAGCAGCAGCGCCATCGTCACGTTGAACACGCGCAGCACGCGCGGCCTCGCCAGCCAGCGGCGCAGCGACGCGCCGAACACCGCCCACACCGCCACGCTTGGCAGATTGATGATCGCCGACAGGCTGGCCAGCAGCAGCAGCACGTTGAGCCAGACATTCGGATGCAGCACATAGGCGCTGCACGCGCCCACCGCCATCACCCAGGCCTTCGGATTGACCCACTGGAACGCGGCCGCCTGCAGGAAGCTCATCGGCCTGGTCACCTGCCGGTCCTGCACGCGGCCGGCGATGGCCAGCTTCCAGGCGAGGTAGACCAGGTACGCGGTGGCCGCCACGCGCAGCAGCGGCCAGGTCCACGGCACGGCGGTAAACAGCGAGCCCAGGCCGAGCGCGATCAGCGCGATCATCACGGCGAAGCCGCTGCTGATGCCGAGCAGATGGGGAATGGTGCGCGCGAAACCGAAATTGACGCCGGAGGCCAGCACCATCGTGTTGTTCGGTCCGGGCGTGATCGACGACACCAGCACGAAGCCGCCGAACGCGGCAAACACGGCAGAGCCCGCCGCCAGTTCCGACAGTGCCATGGCAACTCCTTGAATACAGGGGAAGCGGCAGTCTAGCGCGGCAACCCTATACAGTACCGGTACAGATTCACCGGTAAAGCCCGGCACAGTGCTGCTTGCCGGTTCGGCACAGATGGGGGGCGGCTCGGCGCAGCGCGAAGCCAGACGCCGCCGGCCGGCGGCGGGTCAGCCTTCCCCGCGATACGGCGCCTCGCGCAGCCACTTGGTGGCGATCCACTTCTCCCCCTGCTCGACCGGCAGCCCGGCGTGCAGCGTGCGTTCGTCGAGCGCGCCGTCCTCGCCGAGATAGGCGAAGAACACCGCATTGCCCTGTACCGGATTGACGCGCAAACCCAGTTTCGGAAACGCGGTCGCGCCGCCGGCCGGGACGTCGTTCAGGTAGATCACCAGCGTCGCCATCCGCTGCCCGCCGACGCGCAACTGGCGCGCCTCGCCCGGGCGCTGCGGATTGAAGTAGTCGTAGTGCGGCTGGTACTCGGCGCCGGGCTTGTAGTTCAGGATCTGCAGTCCTTCCCCTTGCTCGACCGGCACACCGGTCACCGCGGCGATGCGCGCCTCGAGCCGCTCGATCAGCGGATGCTCGCCGACCTGGAACATCGCGCCCATGCTGGTGCGCGCATCGATCAGGTTCTCGTCGCCGGTATCGGGATTGACCACAGGCGAGCGCGCCAGCCGGCCCCGGGACAGCGCGATCAGCGCCTCGCATTCGTCCGGCATCAGCAGCCGCTGGAACAGCGCGATGCGCGGCGATTCCATCGCGAACAGCACCGGCACGTCGCGGCCATCGCCGGCGGGCAGCGCGTTGGGGGCCGTGATCGCCGCGGCCGCGGGGGCCGCACCGTCGCGCGCGGCGCTCGTCGTGAGGTCCGTGGCGGCCTTCGGCCTGGCGCCCGGCGATGGCGAATGCCCCGGCCGTGCGCCGCGCTCCCCGGATCCGGCAAGGGCCGCCTGCACCGTGGCGCGGGCGAAGGCCGCATCGTAGCCGGACTGGCACATCGACCGCACCAGCGCGTCGGCGCCGAAGCCTTGCGCGATATGCCGGGCCAGCCAGCGTTCCAGTTCGGGCGACGAGGTGGCGTAGCCGGCCTTGCCGGCCTGCGGATGCGGGCGGGAGGTCATGACGGATCGGACAGGCGGGTGGATGGGAACGCGGCAGGGGCGGCAGTGTTCGCCACCGTCACCGCGGCCTCGGCCTCTTGCCAGCGCCTCCATGCGGCCAGCACCGCGTTCGGGTATTCGGCGCGGCCCCGGCTGCCGTTGTAGCGGCCGAGCGCGAGGAACAGGTCGCCGGACTCGCGGTCCAGGTAGTGGCGCAGGATCGTGCAGCCGTAGCGCAGATTGCTCTGCAGATGGAACAGCTTGCGCGCGTCGCCGTCGCCGATGGTGCGCGCCCAGAACGGCATCACCTGCATCAGGCCGCGCGCGCCCGCCGTGCTGATCGCGTACTTGCGGAAGTTGCTCTCGACCTGGATCAGCCCCAGCACCAGCGCCGGCTCGAGTCCGGCCCGCCTGGCTTCGTAGTAGACGGTCTCGACCAGCTCGGTGCGGAGCGGCGGCTCGGGAATGCGCCGCTCGAGGCGGCGCGACATCTCGGCGACCCAGCGCAGATAGGCCTCGCGCTCGCCGGCGGAGACAAACACCGGCCGGGCGGGACGCGCGTCGGCAATCGCCGCGGCCAGCGCGCCGCGCACGGCGTCGGCCAGCTGCTCCTCGCGCTGGGCGCCGGCGTGCGCGGGCGGCGCGGTCAGCAACGCCAGCGCGGACAGCAGCGCCGCGATGGCGGCGCATCGCGGCGTGAGCATGGCGTCAGCTGGCCAGCAGCTTGCGGACATGCCCGACGATGTCGGCCACCGCCACGCGGCTCGCCTCGGCGTCGCGCCGGCCCTGGTACTCGACCTGGCCTTCCTTCAGGCCGCGGTCGCCGACCACCACGCGATGCGGCACGCCGATCAGTTCCCAGTCGGCGAACATCACGCCGGGGCGCTCGCCGCGGTCGTCCAGGATCGCGTCGACGCCGGCCGCCAGCAACTCGGCATGGATGCGGTCGGCCTCGGCCTTGACCGCTTCCGAGCGGTCGTAGCCGACCGGACACACCACCACCTCGAACGGCGCGATCGCCGCGGGCCAGATGATGCCGCGCTCGTCGTAGTTCTGCTCGATCGCCGCGCCGACGATGCGGGTCACGCCGATGCCGTAGCAGCCCATCTGCATCGGCTGGGTCTTGCCGTTCTCGTCGAGGAAGGTCGCGTTCATCGCGGCCGAATAGCGCGTGCCCAGCATGAACACGTGGCCGACCTCGATGCCGCGGCAGATCGCCAGCCGCCCCTTGCCGTCGGGCGAGGCGTCGCCTTCGACCACGTTGCGCAGGTCCGCCACGAGCGGCTCGGGCAGGTCCCGGCCCCAGTTGACGCCGGTCAGGTGATAGTCGCGCTCGTTGGCGCCGCAGACGAAGTCGCTCATGTTGGCCACGGTGCGGTCGGCCACCACGCGGATCGGCGCCTTGGCACCGATCGGGCCCAGATAGCCGGGCGGCGTGCCGAAGGTCGCGACGATCTCCGCCTCGGTGGCGAAGCGGAACTCGGCCAGGCCCGGCACCTTCGACGCCTTGATCTCGTTCAGGTCGTGGTCGCCGCGCAGCAGCAGCAGCCAGATCTGCGCGGGCTCGCCGGCAGGACCCTCGGTCGCCAGCACGATCGATTTGACGGTGCGTTCCAGCGGGATGCCCAGCAGCTCGGCGACGTCCTCGCACTTGGCCTTGCCCGGCGTCGGCGTGCGCGTCAGCGCCTCGCGCGCGGGCGCGCGTTCGGCCAGCAGCGGCAGCGCCTCGGCCGCCTCCATGTTCGCGGCGTAGTCAGACTCGGGGCAGTAGACGATCGCGTCCTCGCCGGTATCGGCGATCACGTGAAACTCGTGCGAGCCCGAGCCGCCGATCGCGCCGTTGTCGGCCGCCACCGCGCGGAACTCCAGGCCGAAGCGCTGGAAGATGCGGATATAGGCGTCGTACATCTGGCGGTACGACACCTTCATGCCTTCCTCGTCGCGGTCGAACGAATAGGCGTCCTTCATCGTGAACTCGCGCCCGCGCATGATGCCGAAGCGCGGCCGGCGCTCGTCGCGGAACTTGGTCTGGATCTGGTACAGGTTCAGCGGCAGCTGCTTGTAGCTGCGGATCTCGGTGCGGACGATGTCGGTGACGACCTCCTCCGAAGTCGGCTGCAGCACGAAGTCGCGCTCATGGCGATCCTTCAGGCGCAGCAGCTCCGGGCCCATCTTGTCCCAGCGGCCGGTCTCCTGCCACAGCTCGGCCGGCTGCACGAACGGCATCAGCAGTTCGACGGCGCCGGCGCGGTTCATCTCCTCACGGACGATCCGCTCGATCTTGCGGATCACGCGCAGGCCGGTTGGCATATAGCTATAGATGCCGGCACCCAGCTTCTTGATCATGCCGGCGCGCATCATTAGCTTGTGCGAGACGATCTCCGCGTCGGCGGGGGCTTCCTTGAGAGTGGAAATGAAGAATTGCGAAGCTTTCATCCGTGGCTTTCGGTTGGGACAGCAGGTTGGGACGGCGCACGCGGCGCGGATCGATGGGAAAAGGGCAAGGGGTGCGACAGGGTCGAGGACAGCGTCAGAAAACGCCGCCAGGAACACGGTCGCGACACGGTGTCTGGGCCGGCGAAAGGCGCCTGAAACGGCGCATTTCGTCGGGGAAAACCAGCACGCCGGACCGGTCCGGACGGACCCCGCGCTTCCTTTATAATCGACGTAATTCTAAAGGATTCGAGGTGCAGTCATGCTCGATCGTGAAGGCTTCCGCCCGAACGTCGGCATCATCCTCATCAACGCACGGAACGAGGTGTTCTGGGGCAAGCGAATCGGCGAACATTCTTGGCAGTTTCCCCAAGGCGGCATCAAATACGGCGAGACGCCGGAACAGGCGATGTACCGCGAACTGCATGAAGAGGTCGGACTGCTGCCCGAGCACGTCAGGATCGTCGGTCGCACGCGCGACTGGCTGCGTTACGAGGTGCCGGACAAGTTCATACGCCGCGAGATTCGCGGGCATTACAAGGGGCAGAAACAGATCTGGTTCCTGCTGCGGATGGCGGCGCGCGATTGCGATATCTGCCTGCGCGCCACCGACCACCCGGAATTCGACGCCTGGCGCTGGAGCCAGTACTGGGTGCCGCTCGATGCGGTGATCGAATTCAAGCGCGAGGTCTACCAGATGGCGCTGACGGAGCTGTCGCGCTTTCTGCATCGCGGCCAGCGGGCGCCGCTCAGTCCCTACGGCAACCACCATGCCGGGACCCACGGCAACGCCGGCCGCGCCGGCGGCCAGCGCGCGGGCCGGCAAGCCCCGGGCAATACGCCGGCCGCCAGCCAGCCGTCCCCTACCCTGACGCAGCCGGAAGCGCCGGTCTGCGTGCAAACGCGGAGCACTGATGACTAAACCCGCCGGCTTCGGCCGACGCCACACCGGCAGCGCGACCCTCAACGGTCTGGCTGCCGGGCTTGCCACGCTGTTCGCGCTCGCCCTGGTGAGCGCCTGTTCGACCAGCACCGAGACGCCCAAGCGCGCCGCCCAGCTCGAAGCGGAAGAGGCCGAGGAACCGGTCTTCCTGCTCGACCGGCTCGCCTCCAAGGGCTTTCAGGAGGCCGCGACCAAGCTGCCGCCGCCGCCGGCCGACGCCGATCTGCTGCCGTTTGACGTCAGCACCACGGGGCGCCTGTCGTTCGCGGTGGACGCCAAGTCGATCGTGGTCGGCGAGGACGGCGCGGTGCGCTACACCGCGGTGATCACCAGCCCGACGGGCGTGCGCAACATCAGCTACGAAGGGGTGCGCTGCGACGTGTTCCAGCGCAAGCTGTTCGCCACCATGCCGCCCGGCAGCAAGACCTGGGTGCCGAACCAGAGCGCGGGCGCCGAGCAATGGCGGACGATGAGCACCAGCGTGCGCAACAGCTATGCGGCGACGCTGGCGTCCGAATATCTTTGCGACGGCCGCGCGGTGGCGGGCAAGACCGAGGACATCGTGCGCGCGATCCGCGACGGCGTGGCCCGGCAGGGCGCGTACCAGTAAGGGGTATCGACAGACTACGATGAAGGCCGGCGGCGGCGGATTGCCATCGCCGGCCTTCTTGCGTCCGCTCAGACGAGTACGAGGTTGTCCCGGTGGATCAGCTCGGGCTCGTTCAGATGGCCGAGCACCGCTTCGATTTCCGATGACGGCTTGCGGGCGATCAGGCGCGCCTCGGCGCTCGAGTAGTTGGTGAGGCCACGTGCCACCTCGCGCCCCTGCGCATCGACGCAGGCGATGACCTCGCCGCGCGCGAACTCGCCCTGCACTTCCACCACGCCGATCGGCAGCAGCGACTTGCCGCCCGCGGTCAGCTTGTCGACCGCGCCGGCATCGATGACGACGCGCCCGCGCAGCTGCAGATGGTCGGCCATCCATTGCTTGCGCGCGGTCAGCCGCCCGGTCGGCGCCAGCAGCTGCGTGCCGATCGCCTCGCCGCCGGCCAGACGCGCGAGCACGTCGGCCTCGCGTCCGGACGCGATCACCGTATGGGCGCCCGACTTGGCCGCGCGCTTGGCCGCCAGGATCTTGGTCAGCATGCCGCCGCGGCCGATCGCGGTGCCGGCACCGCCGGCCATCGCCTCGAGCTGCGGCGTGCCGGCCAGCGCCTCGTGCACGAACTCGGCGGCCGGATCCTTGCGCGGATCGGCGGTGTAGAGGCCGCGCTGGTCGGTCAGGATCACCAGCGCATCGCCCTCGATCAGGTTGGTGACCAGCGCGCCCAGCGTATCGTTGTCGCCGAACTTGATTTCGTCGGTGACGACCGTGTCGTTCTCGTTGATGATCGGCACCACGCCCAGGCCGAGCAGCGTCAGCAGCGTCGAGCGCGCATTCAGGTAGCGCTCGCGGTCGGCCAGGTCGGCATGGGTCAGCAGCACCTGCGCGGTGCGGATGCCATAGCGGCCGAACTGGCTCTCGTAGACCTGGGCCAACCCCATCTGGCCGACCGCGGCCGCGGCCTGCAACTCATGAATCTCGCGCGGACGGCGCACCCATCCCAGCCGCTGCATGCCCTCGGCGATCGCGCCCGAGCTGACCAGCACGACTTCCTTGCCGGCGGTACGCAGCCTGGCGATCTGCGCCGCCCAGCGGGCGATGGCATCGTGGTCCAGCCCCTTGCCGTCGTTGGTGACGAGGCTCGATCCGACCTTGACGACGATGCGCCGGGCCTGCGCGATGACCGATTGGGTGGGCAACTGTGTCTCCTGAAGTAGGGTCGTGCCGGGCAAAGATCCGGGACAGAATTCCGGCGAGGCGATCAGCCTTGTCGTTCGTCGCGATCGACGTTGTGCAGCCGTTCGTCCAGACGCACGTCCGGCTCGGCCAGCGCCGCGGCCTCCTCGGCCTTCAGCGCGGCCAGATGGTCCTTGATCGCGTAGACCAGCTCGCGGCAGCCCTCGCCGGTCAGCGCCGAGATGCGGAACACCGGTCCCTTCCACTTGTAGCGCTTGATGAAGTCCTTGACGCGCGCCTCGCGCTCGTCCTCGGGAACCATGTCGAGCTTGTTCAGCACCAGCCAGCGCGGCTTCTCGTACAGCTCGGCGTCGTACTTCTTCAGCTCGTTGACGATGGCGCGCGCCTCGGCGACCGGATCGACCGATTCGTCGAACGGTGCCAGATCGACGATATGCAGCAGCAGCCCAGTGCGCTGCAGATGGCGCAGGAACTGATGTCCCAGCCCGGCGCCCTCGGCGGCGCCTTCGATCAGCCCCGGAATATCGGCGATCACGAACGATTGCTCGTGGTCGACCCGTACCACGCCGAGATTCGGATGCAGCGTGGTGAACGGATAGTCCGCGACCTTGGGCCGCGCATTGGACACGTGCGAGATGAAGGTCGACTTGCCCGCATTGGGCATGCCCAGCAGGCCGACGTCGGCCAGCACCTTCAGTTCGAGCTTCAGCATGCGGCGCTCGCCCGGCTTGCCGTCGACCTGCTGGCGCGGCGCACGGTTGGTACTGGACTTGAAATGCAGATTGCCCCAGCCGCCCATGCCGCCCTCGGCCAGGCACACCTTCTGGCCGTGCTCGGTCAGATCGGCGATGACCTCGCCGCTGTCCATGTCGGTGATCAGCGTGCCGACCGGCATGCGCAGGGTCACGTCGTCGCCGGCCGCGCCGTAGCAGTCGGAGCCGCGGCCGTTTTCGCCATTGCGGGCGACATGCTTCTTGGCGTAGCGGAAATCGATCAGCGTGTTGATGTTGCGATCGGCCACCGCGTAGACGCTGCCGCCACGGCCGCCATCGCCGCCGTCCGGCCCGCCGAACGGCACAAACTTCTCGCGCCGGAACGACGCGCTGCCATTGCCCCCATTGCCGGCAATGACTTCGATTCGGGCTTCGTCGATGAACTTCATGATGGTGATCCGTGCTGGAGCGTGCCGCGTCGAAAGACCTTGTCAGGCGCTGCCGGCGGCGGGCGACGTTCGACATTGTCGCCAGAAAAGAAAAAGCCCCGCAAGGGTTGCGGGGCCTTCGTGCTGCAAGGCAGTGGTCAGGCTGCCGGAACGACGCTGACCTGCTGCTTCTTGGCAGCGCCCTTGACGGCGAACTTCACGTGGCCGTCAACCAGGGCGAAGAGGGTGTGGTCCTTGCCCACGCCGACGTTCTCGCCGGCATGCACACGGGTACCGCGCTGGCGGACGATGATGCCGCCGGCGTTGATGGCCTGGCCACCAAACACCTTCACGCCCAGACGCTTCGATTCGGAATCGCGGCCGTTCCGTGTGGAACCGCCGCCTTTTTTCTGTGCCATGACTTAACTCCTGTCGCTTTACCTGGATGTCACCGATTTGCTGTCGTTGCGGTCCGCGGGGACTCAGGCAACGATCGCTTCGATGCGCAGTTCGGTGTAATTCTGGCGATGGCCTTGGCGCTTCTGGTAATGCTTGCGACGGCGCATCTTGAAGATCTTCACCTTGTCGTGACGACCCTGGGAGATAACGGTAGCTTTGACGGAAGCCCCGCTGACCAGCGGCGTACCAAACTTGATCTGGTCGCCAGCGCCCACTGCGAGCACTTGGTCGAGCGTGATTTCTGCGCCAATGTCTGCCGGTATCTGTTCTACTTTCAGTTTTTCGCCAGCAGCAACCTTGTATTGCTTGCCGCCGGTTTTTACGACCGCGTACATTGTCGAACCTCTCGATGTGAATAAACGCCCAAAAGCCAGCGCTGGCGCGGCTTCGCGGCTAGGCGAAGCGGCCATGCAACGCGCTTTCGGCCCGGTTATCTCCCGCCGGCACGGACGCAACAACAGCAGTTCAGCCGGAGGAAACTTGGCATTCTATACGAGCAGCGGGAAAAGTGCAAAGAAAACAAACACATAGGCCCGCAGAGACGGGCAGCGCACTTAATGCAGTGGCCCCTCAGGTCGCCTCGGCGAGCAGAAATCCGGCCAACGCGGCGAACGCGACCCACCACGCGAGGCGGCGGGAGGGGCGGCGGCCATGGCCATCGGGAGCGGCGGGCTTGTTCATGGCGGCATTATAGGCGCCGGTCCCGCCCCGGCCCGCAAGCCGGTATCCGCCGGCGAACGCGCCGCGCGCTCGCGCGCACGAGGTGCCATCCGGGCCATCTGGACACGGCCATCGCATATAATCGCTCGTTCTGCGTAACGGTGATCATCTTGTCCGAGTCTTCCGCTTCTGCCTTGCTCGCTCCGGTCGCTGCCGACATGCGCGCCGTCGATGCAGTCATCCGGCAGCGCCTGTCTTCCGAAGTGCCCCTGATCGAACAGATCGGCGAATACATCATCGGCGCGGGCGGCAAGCGCCTGCGCCCCGTGATCCTGCTGCTGTCCGCACGCGCGCTGGGCTATGACGGACATCGCCATCACGAACTGGCCGCGGTGGTGGAATTCATCCACACCGCCACGCTGCTGCACGACGACGTGGTCGACGAATCCGAGCTGCGGCGCGGCCGCCAGACCGCCAACGCGGTGTTCGGCAATGCCGCCAGCGTGCTGGTCGGCGACTTTCTCTATTCGCGCGCGTTCCAGATGATGGTCGACGCCGGCAGCATGCGCATCATGCAGATCCTGTCGGACGCGACCAACGTGATCGCCGAGGGCGAGGTGCTGCAGCTGCTGAACATGCACGACCCCGACGTCACGGTGGAGCGCTATCTGCAGGTGATCCGCTACAAGACCGCCAAGCTGTTCGAGGCCTCGGCCCAGCTTGGCGCGGTGCTGGCGGGTGCCGACGCGGCGATGGAAGAGGCGGCCGCCGAATACGGCCGCCGCATCGGCACCGCCTTCCAGCTGATCGACGACATGCTCGACTACACCGCCAGCGCCGAGCAGATGGGCAAGAACGCCGGCGACGACCTGCGCGAGGGCAAGCCGACGCTGCCGCTGCTGCATCTGATGGAGCATGGCAGCGCCGAGCAACGCGCGCTGGCGCGCGAGGCGATCGTCCAGGGCGGCACCGAACACTTCGACGCGGTGTTCTCGGCCATCCATCAATGCGGGGCCCTGGATGCGACCTTCGAGGCCGCAAAACGCGAGGCCGATGCGGCCGAACGCGCGGCAATGCAATTTCCCTCTTCACAACTGAAGGAAACGCTGATAAAGTTATGTGCTTTCTCGCTGCAACGTCAGTCCTGACGCGGCGGGGAACAGAAAACGGGGTGTAGCTTAGCCTGGTAGAGCGCTACGTTCGGGACGTAGAGGCCGGAGGTTCGAATCCTCTCACCCCGACCAGTTTTTCCGAAAGGGCCGTGCAGCGATGCACGGCCCTTTTGTTTTGGTCGTTTTGGCTTTGGCCGGCGCTTCCCATTTGAGACTGGGCGCATTCCCCTCCCTGCCCGCGCATCGCACACTGGGCCACTCCTCCACTGCGCCCCGCCCGCCATGATCGCCGTGACCTCCCCGTCCGATGCGCCGTCCGATGCGCCGATCGATGCGCCGATCGATGCGCCGATCGAATACGACCCCGCCATGCCGTCGGCCGACGACGCGCCGGTCGTGCGCTTCGTCCACAGGCTGCTGGCCGAGGCCTGCCGGCGCGGCGCCTCGGACCTGCACTTCGAGCCGTACGAAGGCTTCTATCGCGTGCGCTTTCGCATCGATGGGCAGCTGCACGAGGTCGCCCGTCCGCCGCTGGACATTCGCGATCGCATCGCGACGCGGATCAAGGTGCTGGCGCGGCTGGACATCGCCGAGAAGCGTGTACCGCAGGATGGCCGCATGCGGTTCGTGGTGCCGCGGCGCGACGGCGAGGCGACGCCTGACGGGGCCGCCGGCCGCGCGGTCGATCTGCGCGTATCGACGCTGCCGACGCTGTTCGGCGAAAAGATCGTGCTGCGCATGCTGGCCGCGTCCAGCGTGCGGCTCGATATGGACAGCCTGGGCCTCGAGCCGACGCAGCTGGCCGTGCTGCTCGAGCGGCTGCGCCGTCCGCACGGCATGGTGCTGGTCACCGGTCCGACCGGCAGCGGCAAGACCGTTTCGCTGTACGCCTTCCTGAATCTGCTGAACCAGCACGAGCGCAATATCTCGACGGCCGAGGACCCGGCCGAGATCCAGCTGGCCGGCATCAACCAGGTCAATATCCACGACAAGATCGGCCTGAACTTCCCCACCGTGCTGCGCGCGTTGCTGCGGCAGGACCCGGACGTGATCATGGTCGGCGAGATCCGCGATGCCGAAACCGCCGATGTCGCGGTCAAGGCGGCGCAGACCGGCCATCTGGTCCTGTCGACGCTGCACACCAACGATGCGCCGGGCACGCTGACACGGCTCGCGCAGCTTGGCGTCGCGCCCTTTCACCTGGCCGCCAGCGTGCTGGTGATCACCGCGCAGCGGCTGGCCCGCATGCTGTGCGCCTGCAAACGTCCGGTCCCGGTGCCGCTGTCCGCGCTGCGCGAGGCCGGTTTCGCGGACACGCTGCTCGACGGCGACTGGCAGCCCTGCCAGCCGGTCGGCTGCGCCGCCTGCCGCGGCAGCGGTTATCGCGGGCGTTGCGGCATCCATCAGGTGATGCCGGTCTCCGACGCGATGCAGAACATCATCCTGTCGCGGGGCAGTGCCCGTGCGCTGGCCCAGCAGGCGCGCCGCGAGGGCGTGCTATCGTTGCGCGAGGCGGGGCTGCTCAAGGTCAGGGCGGGCACGACCTCGCTGGCCGAGGTGCTGGCGACGACCAATCCATAACGACAATCCATCACGAAGATCGACCGAACGATCATGCCATCCGGGTCCACCATGGCGGCGCCGGCACCGCGCGCCGCCGTCCGCCTCAGGGCCATGGCGCGCGTCATCGCGCCACCCCGATTCCATGCCGAGGACATCGCGCGCTTCACCCGCCAACTGTCGACGCTGCTGGGCGCCAGCGTGCCGCTGCTGCCGGCGCTGGACATCATCGCGCGCGGCCATGGCGACCCGGCGTGGCGCCGCCTGCTGGCGCAATTGCGCGCCGACATCGAGGGCGGCAGCGGCATGGCGCAGGCCATGCGCCGCCATCCCCGCACGTTCGACGCGCTGTACTGCAGCCTGGTCGAAGCCGGCGAGCACAGCGGCGCGCTGGGCGGCATGCTCGACAGGCTGTGCGTCCATCAGCAACAGGAGATCGCGCTGCGTGGCCAGGTACGCGCCGCGCTGCGCTATCCGCTGGTGGTGCTGGCGGTCGCCGCCGCCGTGACGACGATCCTGATGCTGTTCGTCATTCCCGCCTTCAAGCAGGTCTTCGTCGGCTTCGGCGCCGGCGCCGAACTGCCCGGACCCACGCAATTCGTGATCGCGGTGTCGGATGGCCTGGTTGCCAACTGGCAGCTGCTGTTGTTGCTGCCGCCGCTGGCGTGGCTGGGCCTGCGGCACGCGCTGCGGCGCTCGGCTGCGCTGCGCCATGCGCGCGATCGCGCGGTGCTGCGGTTGCCGCTGGCCGGTCCGCTGCTGCGCAAGGCGGCGGTGGCACGCTGGACGCGCACGCTGGCGACGCTGTCCGCCGCGGGCACGCCGCTGGTCGAGGCCATGGCGCTGGTCGCGGGAGCCGCCGGCAATCGTGTGTACCGCGATGCCACGCGGCAGATCGAACGCGCGGTGCGTTGCGGCGCCAGCCTGGCGACGGCAATGCGCGCCAGTGCCGCGTTCGACCCGATGGCGCTGCAGATGACGCGCATCGGCGAGGAATCGGGCGCGCTCGACACGATGCTGCTCCATGTCGCGCAATGCTGCGAGCGCGAGGTCGACGAGGGCGTCGCCGCGGTCGCCGGCATGGTCGAGCCGCTGATCGTCGTGGTGCTGGGCGTGCTGATCGGCGCGCTGGTGATCGCGATGTATCTGCCGATCTTCAAGCTCGCCCAGGTGGTCTGAGATGCAAGGCTTCCTGTCGAACTGGAACGCGGCCATGCCCGCTGGTACCTGGACCATTGCCGCACTGGCCGCGCTGCCGCCGTGGTTCCTGCTGAGCGCGGCCGCGCTGCTCGGTCTGGTGGTCGGCAGCTTCCTCAACGTGGTGGTGCATCGGCTGCCGCGCATGATGGAACGCGAGGAGGCGAACTATCTGGCGGCGCTGCGCCACGAGCCCGTGCCCTACCCCGATCGCTACGACCTCGTGGTGCCGCGCTCGTCGTGCCCGCACTGCGGCCATGCGATCGCCCCGTGGGAGAACATCCCGGTGCTCGGCTATCTGTTGCTGCGCGGCCGCTGCTCGGCCTGCGGCAAGCCGATCGGCCTGCGCTATCCCGCCGTCGAGCTGATCAGCGCGGCACTGTGCGCGCTGGCGGCCTGGCATTTCGGGCCCACCTGGCAGGCGCTGGCCGCGCTGGTGCTGATCTGGTCGCTGCTGTCGCTGGCGCTGATCGATGCCGACACGCAACTGCTGCCGGATCAGATCACGCAGCCGCTGCTGTGGCTCGGCCTGCTGCTGAACCTGACCGGCCTGTTCGCGCCGATCGGCGATGCGGTGATTGGCGCGGCCGCCGGCTATCTGCTGTTGTGGACCACCTATTGGCTGTTCAAGCTGCTGCGCGGCAAGGAGGGCATGGGCTATGGCGACTTCAAGCTGATGGCCGCGCTCGGCGGCTGGTTCGGCTGGCAGGCGCTGCCTGCGCTGGTGCTGGTGTCGTCGGTGGTTGGCCTGGTGTACGGTCTTGCCAAGATCGCACTGCGCCGCCACGATCGCGATACGCCGTTCCCGTTCGGGCCGTTCATTGCCGGCGCCGGACTGCTGGTGCTGTTCGCCGGTGCCGACTGGCTGCTGCCGTCATTGGCGCCGGACATTGCCATCGAAGCGGGCGCGATGCAGACCCACTGACCCTGGAGACTTATGCTGGAAATCGGATTGACCGGGGGCATCGGCTCCGGCAAGAGCCGCGTCGCCGATCTGTTTGCCGAGCGCGGCGCCGCGCTGATCGATACCGACCTGATCGCGCACGAGATCACCGCGCCCGGCGGCGCGGCAATACCCGCGCTGGTCGAGGCCTTCGGCCCCAAGTGTCTGCGCGCCGACGGCGCGATGGACCGCGACGCGATGCGCGCGCTGGTCTTCTCCGATCCAACCGCCAAGGCCCGGCTCGAGGCGATCACGCATCCGCTGATCCGCGAGGTCACCGAACAGCGGGCCGCCCGGATCCGCACGGACGGCGCCCATCCCTATCTGATCCACGTCGTGCCGCTGCTGGTCGAATCGGGCCGCTGGCGCGAGCGCGTCGATCGCGTGCTGGTGGTCGATTGCAGCGAAGCGACGCAGATCGCCCGCGTAATGGCGCGCAACGGCTTCTCGCGCGAGCAGGTCGAGGCCATCATGGCGAGGCAGGCCACACGCGCGCAACGGCTGGCCGTCGCCGACGACGTGATCGACAACGATGGCCCGGTCGAGGCATTGCCGCCGCAGGTCGAGACGCTCGATCGCCGCTATCGTGCGATGCAGCCGCTGTCCGCCAAACCCGCCGCGCGCTAGCCACGCCGGCGTGCAAGCGCACTTTCCGTCAGGCGCCGCCGAGGCCACCATCGGCGGCGTTTCATTGTCCTTGCGCGCTGTCTCGCATAGAATGCGTTGGAATATGCTGCCAAGTGCATGCATACGGCCGCATGCGAGCTTCGCATGCATTCTGTACCGATCGCCTCGCGCGCCAGCCTGAGCCGATTCGTCTGTCGAATCCAGCACCGGGCCGGCAAGCTGGCCGACGCCGCGCTGCACGGACTTCCCCTTGATTCTGTACGAATATCCTTTCAACGAACGCATCAGGACACTCCTGCGTCTGGAGGACCTGTTCGATCGGCTGGATTACTTTCTCGGACAGGAACATGCGCTGCAGCATCATGTCGCGCTGACCACGCTGTTCGAGATCATCGACGTCGCTGGCCGCGCCGACCTGAAGACCGATCTGATCAAGGAACTGGACCGCCAGCGCCAGGCGCTGAGCGCGCTGCGTTCGAGCCCGCAGATCGACCAGCAGACGCTCGACGCGGTGATCGGCGAGCTCGAGCAGGCCATCGCGCAGCTGAACCAGACCGTCGGCAAGGCGGGCCAGCTGCTGACCGACAACGAGTGGCTGACCAGCATCCGCAGCCGCGCGATCATTCCCGGCGGCACCTGCGAGTTCGACCTGCCCTCGTACTACGCCTGGCAGCATCGGCCCGCCGAGGAGCGGCGCGCCGACATCCTGAAGTGGGTGCGTCCGCTGATTCCGCTGCGCGTGGGTACCGATGCGGTGCTGAAGCTGCTGCGCGAATCCGGACAGAGCGGCAAGGTGATCGCCACCGGCGGCAGCTATCAGCAGATGCTGTCCGGCCGCAGCTACCAGCTGATGCAGGTGCTGCTCGACGATTCGCTGCTGGCCTTCATCCCGGAGATGAGCGCCAACAAGTACATGCTGTGGGTGCGCTTCACCCAGCAGGACGGCGACATGCGACCGCGCTCGGTCGACGCCGACATCCCCTTCCTGCTCAAACTCTGCAACTTCTGATTTGCCATGCCATCCGTAGTCAAATGCCCGACCTGTGGCAAGGACGTCGTTTGGGCGCCGGAAAACAAGTTCCGCCCCTTCTGTTCCGAACGTTGCAAGCAGATCGACCTGGGTGCCTGGGCCTCGGAGAAATACGTGATCGGCGGCAAGCCGGCCGATCCGACCGAGGACGAGCAGGACCGGAACGAGGACTGAGCGCCCGCGCGCGCACGGCGGCAGCCCTCAGGCCGCCTCCTCACCCAACCACTGGACCACCGGAATCGTCGCCGGCAGCAGCGGGCCGACGGTAACGGGCACCCGCTCCCACGAGAACGCCTGGCCTTCGCGCCCGACCGGCTCGCCGGTCCAGCCGGTGACCTTGCAGAAGTGCAGCCGCACATAGGCGTGCGGGTAATCGTGCTCGAGCACGTGCCAGCGCGTCGAGGCCGTGATGTCCAGGCCCAGTTCCTCGTGCAGCTCGCGCGCCAGCGCCGCTTCGACCGATTCGCCGGCTTCGAGCTTGCCGCCGGGAAACTCCCAGTAGCCCTCGTAGGGCTTGCCGGCCGGCCGCTGCGCCAGCAGGAAGCGGCCGTCCGGCCGTACCAGCACGCCGACCGCGACCTCGGTGACCTTGCGTCCGCCGCTCATGCCGGCTCGCCCTGGTGCGCGCCCGGATGTCCCCCGTAAGGCTTGCCATGCTTGCCGCCCCAGTCGCGCGCGAACTGCCACGCGACGCGCCCGGAGCGCGAGCCGCGCTCCAGCGCCCAGACCAGCGCATCGCCGCGCGCGGCGGCGATATCGTCATCGTTGCAGCCGAACTGGCGCAGCCAGTGCGCGACGATATTCAGGTATTCGTCCTGCTTCGGCGGATAGAACGACAGCCACAGGCCGAAGCGCTCGGACAGCGAGATCTTTTCCTCGACCACCTCGCCGGGATGGATTTCGCCATCCGCGGTGTGCTGGTAGGTCTCGTTGTCCTTCATGTACTCCGGCAGCAGATGGCGGCGGTTCGACGTCGCATAGACCAGCACGTTGTCCGACTGCGCGGCGACCGAGCCGTCGAGCGCCGACTTCAGCGACTTGTAGCCCGATTCGCCGTCCTCGAACGACAGGTCGTCGCAGAAGATCACGAAGCGCTCCGGCCGCTGCGTCAGTTGCTCGACGATATCGCCGAGGTCGCCCAGGTCGGCCTTGTCGACTTCGACCAGGCGCAGCCCCTCGTCCACGAAGGCGTTCAGGCAGGCCTTGATCAGCGACGACTTGCCGGTGCCGCGCGCGCCGGTCAGCAGCACGTTGTTGGCCGGCAGCCTGTGCACGAACTGGCGCGTGTTGGCGACGATCGCGTCCTTCTGGCGCTCGATGTTCTTCAGGTCGTCCAGATGGATCGGCGGCAGCTGGCGGATCGCCTGCAGATAGCCGATATTGCCGAACAGGCTCTGCCGCTTGCGCCAGCGGAAGGCGACGGCCTGTTGCCAGTCCGCCTCGGTCAGCTGCGGCGGCAGCCACTGTTCGAGCCGGGCGAGAAATTGGTCGAGACGGGAGGCGAGATCGGACATGGCGGCAATCCGGAGAGGCGGGGGATGGGAGAAGCGGAACAGCGAGGGGATGGCGGTGGCCCGATGCCGGGCCGCCATCGCCGGCGATGCCTCGCCAGGCGGCAAGGCATCGTCGGGCAACGATCAGGAACGATAGTCCGCGTTGATCGATACGTAATCGTGCGACAGGTCGCAGGTCCAGACCGTGGCCGTGGCATTGCCGCGGCCCAGCGCGATGCGCACCGTGATCTCGGCCTGCTTCATCACGCGCTGGCCGTCTTCCTCGCGGTAGTCGGGGTGCCGGCCGCCGTCCCTGGCGACCCAGACATCGTCGAGCCACAGGTTGACGCCGCCGACATCGAGATCGTCGACACCGGCATAGCCGACCGCGGCCAGGATCCGGCCCAGATTGGGATCGGACGCGTAGAACGCGGTCTTGACCAGCGGCGAGTGGGCGACCGCGTAGGCGATCTGGCGGCACTCGGCGACATCGCGTCCGCCCTCGACCTGGATCGTCATCAGCTTGGTCGCGCCTTCGCCGTCGCGCACGATCATCTGCGCCAGCTCCTGCGCCAGCGACGTCACTGCATCGCGCAGCGCCTCGAACTCGGCACCGTCGGCACGCTCGATCGCGGGCGCGCCGGCGCGGCCGGTGGCGATCAGCACGAACGAATCGTTGGTCGAGGTATCGCCGTCGATCGTGATGCTGTTGAACGAGTGGTCGGCCGCGTGCGACACCAGCGCCTGCAGCACCGGCTGCGCCACGGCCGCATCGGTGGCGATGAAGCCCAGCATCGTCGCCATATTGGGACGGATCATGCCGGCGCCCTTGCTGATGCCGGTCAGCGTGACGGTCTTGCCGCCGATCGTCACCGTCCGCGACGCGGCCTTCGGCTGCGTGTCGGTGGTCATGATCGATTCGGCCGCGGCCAGCCAGTTGTCCTCGCGCGCGCTCTCGATCGCCTTCGGCACGCCGGCCAGCAGGCGCTCCATCGGCAGCGGCTCGAGAATCACGCCGGTCGAGAACGGCAGCACCTGGTCGGCGCCGATGCACAGCGCCGCGGCGACCGCGTCGCAGGTCGCGCGTGCGTTGGCCAGACCCGGCTCGCCGGTGCCGGCATTGGCGTTGCCCGTATTGATCACCAGCGCGCGGATGCCGCGGCCTGCCGCCAGATGCTCGCGGCAGACCTGCACCGGCGCGGCGCAGAAGCGGTTGCGCGTGAAGACGCCTGCCACGGTGCTGCCTTCGGCCAGGCGCACCACCAGCACGTCCTTGCGGTTGGCCTTGCGGATGCCCGCTTCAGCCCAGCCGAGCTCGACGCCGGCGACCGGTTTCAGATTCTCTGCCTGCGGCAGCGGCAAGTTGACGGCCATGTTCGATTCCTTGCTTCGATGCGATACCCAGTGCCAGTGTCTTGCGGCCGGCTCAGCTCAGCCTGCCGTGGCACTGCTTGAACTTCTTGCCCGAGCCGCACGGGCACGGATCGTTGCGGCCGACGCGGGGCATGGTCGCCACTTCGCTGTCGTCGCGCGCGCCGCGTGCCGCGGCGGCAATCGCGCGCTCGCCGGTGTCGGGACCGGCGCCGCCGAACTCGTCATGCTGGTATCGCACATTGCCCAGATGCGACAGATCGTCCTCGATCTGCTCGGAGGCGTGCTCGAGTTCTTCCGGCGACTGGATCTGGACGTTGAAGACGACGCGGGTGACCTCGCTCTTGATCACGTCCAGCAGCCGCGCGAACAGCTCGAACGACTCGCGCTTGTACTCCTGCTTCGGATCCTTCTGCGCATAGCCGCGCAGATGGATGCCCTGGCGCAGGTGGTCCAGCGCGGCCAGGTGCTCGCGCCAGTGCGTGTCGATGCTCTGCAGCATCACGGAGCGCTCGAAGCCGGCAAAGGCCTCGCGGCCGACCTGCGCGACCTTGGCCTCGTAGCGCTCGGCCGCGGCCGAGACGATCATCTGCAGCAGTTCCTCGTCCTCGATGCTCTGCGCGTTCTCGATGGTCTGCGCCAGCGGCAGCTCCAGGCCGAAATCGTCGCGCAGGCGCTTCTCCAGGCCGTCGATGTCCCACTGCTCTTCCATTGATTCGGCCGGCACGTACTCGCGGAACAGATCGACCAGCACGCCCTCGCGCAGGCTCTTGATCATCTCGCCGACGTCCTGCGCTTCGAGCACCTCGTTGCGCAGCTTGTAGATTTCCTTGCGCTGGTCGTTGGCGACGTCGTCGTACTGCAGCAGCTGCTTGCGGATATCGAAGTTGCGGCCCTCGACCTTGCGCTGCGCCGATTCGATCGAGCGCGTGACGATGCCGGCTTCGATCGGTTCGCCCTCGGGCATCTTCAGGCGGTCCATGATCGCGCGCACGCGGTCGCCGGCGAAGATGCGCAGCAGCTGGTCGTCCAGCGACAGATAGAAGCGCGACGACCCCGGGTCGCCCTGGCGGCCGGCGCGGCCGCGCAGCTGGTTGTCGATCCGGCGCGATTCGTGGCGCTCGGTGCCGACGATATGCAGGCCGCCCGCGGCCTTGACCTGCTCGTGCAGCGATTGCCATTCGGACTTCAGCTGCGCGATGCGCGAGGCCTTGTCCTCGGCCGACAGGCTGGCATCGGCCTCGATGAAGCCGGCCTGCTTCTCGACGTTGCCGCCCAGCACGATGTCGGTACCGCGGCCCGCCATGTTGGTGGCGATCGTGATCATCTGCGGCCGGCCCGCCTGCGCGACGATCTCCGCCTCGCGCGCGTGCTGCTTGGCGTTGAGCACCTGGTGCGGCAGCTTTTCCTTGTTCAGCAGGTCCGACAGGTATTCCGAGGTCTCGATCGACGTGGTGCCCACCAGCACCGGCTGCCCGCGCTCGTAGCATTCGCGGATATCGCGGACCACGGCGTCGTAGCGCTCCTTGGACGTCTTGAAGATCTGATCCTGGAAGTCCTTGCGCTGGGTCGGCTTGTTGGTCGGGATCACGACCACTTCCAGGCCGTAGATCTCCTGGAATTCATAGGCTTCGGTGTCGGCCGTACCGGTCATGCCGGCCAGCTTCTCGTACATCCGGAAGTAGTTCTGGAAGGTGATCGTCGCCAGCGTCTGGTTTTCCTGCTGGATGGTGACGCCTTCCTTGGCCTCGACCGCCTGGTGCAGGCCGTCGGACCAGCGGCGGCCCGTCATCAGGCGGCCGGTGAATTCGTCGACGATGACGACCTCGTCGTTCTGCACCACGTAGTGCTGGTCGCGATGGAACAGGCTGTGCGCGCGCAGCGCGGCGTACAGATGGTGCATCAGCGTGATGTTCTGCGGCGCGTACAGCGACTCGCCCTCGCCGATCAGGCCCAGCTGCGCCATGATCTGCTCGGCCTTCTCGTGGCCCGCCTCCGTCAGGTAAACCTGGTGCGCCTTCTCGTCGACGTAGTAGTCGCCCGGCTTCTCGACGCCGGTGCCGTCCGCCTTCTCCTCGCCGATCTGGCGCTCGAGCAGCTTCGGGATGCCGTTCATGCGCTGGTACAGGTCGGTATGGTTCTCCGCCTGCCCCGAGATGATCAGCGGGGTGCGCGCCTCGTCGATCAGGATCGAGTCGACCTCGTCGACGATCGCATAGTGCAACGGCCGCTGCACGCGCTGACCCGGGTCGTAGACCATGTTGTCGCGCAGGTAGTCGAAGCCGAATTCGTTGTTGGTGCCGTAGGTGATGTCGCTGTTGTAGGCCGCCTGCTTCTGGTCGTGCGGCATCTGCGACAGGTTGACGCCGACCGACAACCCGAGGAAGTTGTACAGCCGGCCCATCCACTCGGCATCGCGCTGCGCCAGGTAGTCGTTGACCGTGACCACGTGCACGCCCTTGCCGGTCAGCGCGTTCAGGTAGACCGCCAGCGTCGCGGTCAGCGTCTTGCCCTCGCCGGTACGCATCTCCGCGATCTTGTTGTCGTTCAGCACCATGCCGCCGATCAGCTGCACGTCGAAATGGCGCATCTTCATCACGCGCTTGCTGGCCTCGCGGCAGACCGCGAAGGCTTCGGGCAACAGCGACTCGAGCGATTCGCCGCCGGCGTGGCGCTGGCGGAACTGTTCGGTCATGCCGCGCAGCTCGTCGTCCGACAGCGCTTCGAACTTCGGCTCCAGCGCGTTGATCCGCTCGACTGTCCGTCGATATTGTTTGATCAGCCGCTCGTTACGGCTGCCGAAGACTTTCTTGAGAAGGCCCGTGATCATCGATTGGTGTCACCTGCGCACGATTGCGGTCCCGCCGTCCGAGCCGGAGGGCCGGACGCGAAGCGCGCGTGGCGAAGAGAGGATTAGCGCAAAACGCCGAGTTTATCACGCGCGGCGGGCGGTTCCGTGGCCGGTCCCGCGCGGTTTCCGAGACGCCGGGCGTGGCTGCCGGCCCTGCCGGCACGGTGTCTCGCGCACGGCACCGCCGGTGCCGCGGCGGGGCCGCTCGAGGCAGCCAGAGGCTAGAATGCGGCATGCGCCTGTTCACCCACCACGCCCTGCAAACGCCCCACGCCAAGCCGCTGAACGACTGGCTGGCCAAGGCCGGTCCGATGTCGTCGCTGATGCAGGCGGCGCGCGAGCTGGCCGCGCTGGAAGCCGAGGTGATGGCCCTGCTGCCCCCCGGCATGCGCGCCGGCATCGCGGTCGGCGGCGTGCGCCAGGACACCCGCAGCCCGGGGCAGCCCAACACGCTGCTGCTGCTGGCCGCGCACGGCGCCGCCGCGGCGCGGGTGCGGCAGATCGTGCCGAGCCTGCTGGCGCGGCTGCAGCAGCGCGGCGCGCGGATCGATGCGGTCAAGGTACGGGTACAGCCCGACGCCGCACGCGGCGACTGGGACGTGGAGCCGGCCGAGCGGCCGAAGAAGACGGGCGTGCCGGCGGCGGCATTGAACAGCCTGGGCGAACTGGCGCAGACGCTGCCGGACTCGCCGCTGCGGGACGCGGTGCAGACGATGCTGTCGCGGCACCGCCAGGGACGTGGCTAGCGCAACCGCAAGCGGAGAGCGGGCGCACCCGCGGGTCAGGCGAAGGCGGGCTGCAGCTGCGGCAGGAAGGCGGCCGGGGCCTCTTCCTGACGTTCGAAGCTGACGATCTCGTAGGCCTGCTCGTCGGCCAGCAGCGCGCGCAGCAGCTGGTTGTTCAGCCCGTGGCCGGACTTGTTGGCGACGTAGGCGCCGATCAGCGGATGGCCGACCACATAGAGGTCGCCGATCGCGTCGAGGATCTTGTGGCGCACGAACTCGTCGCCATAGCGCAACTCCTCGTTGTTCAGCATGCGGTGCTCGTCGAGCACGATCGCGTTGTCCAGGCTGCCGCCGCGGGCCAGGCCCATCTCGCGCAGCGCCTCGACCTCGTGCGCGAAGCCGAAGGTGCGCGCGCGCGCGATCTCGCGGACATAGCTGGTGTCGCCGAAATCGATCTCGAAGGTCTGGCCGGTCTTGTCGACGGCCGGATGGCGGAAATCGATGGTGAACGACAGCTTGAAGCCGAAGTAGGGTTCGAGCCGGGCCAGCTTGTCGCCATCGCGCACCTCCACCGCCTTCCTGACGCGGATGAAGCGCTTGGCCGCCGGCTGCTCCTCGATGCCCGCCGACTGCAGCAGGAACACGAAGGACGCGGCGCTGCCGTCCATGATCGGGATTTCCTCGGCGTCGACGTCGACGAACAGGTTGTCGATGCCGAGACCCGCGCAGGCGGACATCAGATGTTCGATGGTGGACACGCGCGCGCCGTTCTTCTGCAGCACGGACGCCAGGCGCGTATCGCCGATGGCCGACGCCTTGACCGGGATCTCGACCGGCTCGGCCAGGTCGACGCGGGTGAACACGATGCCGGTATCGGTCGGCGCGGGCCGCAATGTCAGCGTCACCTTGCGGCCCGAGTGCAAGCCAATGCCAACGGTCTTGACCAGGGACTTGATAGTGCGCTGTTTGAGCATGACGGCCTCTGCTAATTATTAAAATCTATCGGGCGTGAGATCTAATAAACCGTATCTTACCACCGGCACGGATATTGCGCTGCACCAGTTTTGTTTCGTCGTGTTAACGGTGTGGCATTCGACGGTTAAAGCCCCGAAAAAGATGCGGCGATCGACGGAGAACGCGTCGCGGAAGGCCCGATAAGCGGCATCCCAATCACTTCCATTGCCGCTTTCCGCACGTCCACAGCCGCCGAGGTACGGAATCCCGTCTTACCCGCGCAACATCGCGAGCACCGCTTCCGCGCTGCTGACCTCGAATTTGCCCGGGGCTTCGACGGCCAGATGCGTGACCACGCCGTCGTCCATCACCATCGCATAGCGCAGCGAGCGCACGCCCATGCCGCGCTTGCCCAGGTCCTGCTCCAGGCCGAGCGCACGCGTCCAGTCGGCGCTGCCGTCGCCGAGCATCCGGACCTTGCCGGCGGTGCCCTGCTCGCGCGCCCACGCGCCCATCACGAAGGCGTCGTTGACCGACACGCACCAGATCTCGTCGACGCCGGCTGCGCGCAGCGCGTCGGCCTGCTCGACGAAGCCGGGCACGTGTCGTGCGGAACAGGTCGGCGTGAACGCGCCGGGCAGACCGAACACGACGATGCGGCGATCCTTGGCCAGCTCGGCGACCGAGAAGGCGTTGGGACCGAGCGCGCAGCCGCCCGCCTCGGTTTCGAAGTATTCGTACAGCGTCGCGTCCGGCACGCGTGCACCAATTTCGATCATGGCGATTTCCTCAGGCGCCACGGCGTCCGGCGTCCACCTCGAACATCGGCAACGACGGCGATCGCCCTGGCCAAACCCAGTCTGCATCATAGTTGCCGCCTTCCGGCATCCCAAGTGGGACGGCGGCGCGCACGGCTGTCGGCGCATGCCGACAGGCTGGCAAGCAGAACTGACAAAAACAGGCGCGGCGAGCTTGCGCTCGCCGCGCGGACGGGAGGCACATCCCGGCCGGGATACGGCGGGAGACCAGTCCGGGGAGGCGGCCGGCGGCGCGCCTGTCCCGGCACGGGATGCGGACGGAGGACAGCGGGCGGCGTCAGTCTCCTCGCTCGCGCGCAAGGCCGGCGGCCGTCATCCGTAGCGCAGGCACGGGCGGATGGGGAGCGCCCATCGTGCCCCGCTGTCGCGGATGCGCGGCCGGCAACCTGCCGGCGATGCGATCGGCCAGCCGAGCAGTCGGCTCGCCGTGGGTCGACGTCGCGCCGTGCTCAGTCCGCCTGCTTGCGCAGGAAGGCCGGAATGTCGTACGTGTCGACACCCTTTTCCTGCAGCGCAGCCACGTGGGCCGACGCGGTTTCGCGCGAGCTGCGGAACACCGCCGGCGTATCGAGGCCGCTGTAGTCCGGCGCGCTGTGCAGCGCCGAGCCATGCTGCAGGCCGGCCATCATCTGCACCGGCATGTTGTCGGTACCGGTCTTGAGCAGCGTCATCGGCTGCTGCTTCTTGCCCGAGCGGCCCAGGCCCGTGGCGACCACGGTCACGCGCAGCGCATCGCCCATCGAGTCGTCGTAGACGGTACCGAAGATCACGGTCGCATCTTCCGCGGCATAGCTGCGGATCGTGTTCATGACTTCCTTGGTCTCCGACAGCTTCAGCGAGCGGCTGGCCGTGATGTTGACCAGCACGCCGCGCGCGCCGGACAGATCCACGCCTTCCAGCAGCGGGCTGGCGACCGCCTGCTCGGCGGCCAGGCGCGCGCGATCGACGCCCGACACCGTGGCCGTCCCCATCATCGCCTTGCCCTGCTCGCCCATCACGGTCTTGACGTCTTCGAAGTCGACGTTGACCAGGCCGTCCACGTTGATGATCTCGGCAATGCCGGCCACCGCGTTGTGCAGCACGTCGTCGGCGCACTGGAAGCACTTGTCCATCTCGGCGTCGTCGCCCATCACCTCGAACAGCTTCTCGTTGAGCACGACGATCAGCGAGTCGACGTTGTTCTCCAGCTCGGCCGAACCGTGCTCGGCGACCTTCGCGCGGCGTGCGCCTTCGAAGTCGAACGGCTTGCTGACCACGCCGACGGTCAGGATGCCCATCTCCTTGGCGACCTGCGCCACGATCGGCGCCGCACCGGTACCGGTGCCGCCGCCCATGCCGGCAGTGATGAAGACCATATGCGCGCCGCGCAGCGCGTCGGCGATCTGCTCGCGCGCCGATTCGGCGCAGGTGCGGCCGACTTCCGGCTTGGCGCCGGCGCCTAGGCCCGTATTGCCCAGTTGCAGCACGCGCGCCGCGGTCGAGCGCTTGAGCGCCTGCGCATCGGTGTTCATGCAGATGAATTCGACGCCCTGCACCCCGCGGTTGATCATGTGCTGCACGGCGTTGCCGCCCGCGCCGCCCACGCCGACCACCTTGATGATGGTGCCGTCCTGCATTTCCGATTCGATCATGTCAAAGTCCATCACTGCCTCCGAGAAAAATCAGTCGCCAAACGCTGCGGCCTCCCCGCCGCAACCCTTGGTTCCTGAACAAAGAACCAAAAGAAAGAAACTGCTCCATCAACGCGCCGCGCCCGCCACGGTGGACAAGCCGGCAACAAGCGCGTCGCCAATTCGATGCCGGCCAATCAGAAATTGCCGACGAACCATTCCTTCATGCGCGTCCAGATCTGCTTGACCGAACCGCTCTGCACCGCGACCTTGCGTCCGCGCATCCGTTGCACGCGGCCTTCCAGCAGCAGGCCCATCACCGTCGAGTAGCGCGGGCTCTTGACGACCTCGTGCAGGTTGCCGCGGTACTCGGGAACGCCAACCCGAACCGGTTTGAGGAAGATGTCCTCTCCCAGTTCCACCATGCCGGGCATCATTGCGGTGCCGCCGGTGATCACGATGCCGGACGACAGCAATTCCTCGTAGCCGGACTCGCGCACGACCTGATGCACCAGCGAGTACAGCTCCTCGATGCGAGGCTCGATCACCGCCGCCAGCGCCTGGCGCGACAGCGTGCGCGTACCGCGGTCGCCCACGCCCGGCACCTCGATCATTTCCTCCGGATCGGCGATCGCCTGCTTGGCGATGCCGTACTGGATCTTGATGTCTTCGGCATCGGGCGTCGGCGTGCGCAGCGCCATCGCGATGTCGTTGGTGATCTGGTCGCCGGCGATCGGAATCACCGCGGTATGGCGGATCGCGCCTTCGCTGAAGATCGCGATATCGGTGGTGCCGCCGCCGATGTCGACCAGCACCACGCCCAGTTCCTTCTCGTCCTCGGTCAGCACCGCCAGGCTCGACGCCAGCGGCTGCAGGATCAGGTCGTGCACCTCCAGTCCGCAGCGGCGCACGCACTTGACGATGTTCTGCGCGGCGCTGACCGCGCCGGTCACGATATGGACCTTGACCTCCAGGCGGATGCCGCTCATGCCGATCGGCTCGCGCACGTCCTCCTGGCCGTCGATGATGAATTCCTGGGTCAGGATGTGCAGGATCTGCTGGTCGGTCGGGATATTGACCGCCTTCGCCGTTTCGATGACCCGCGCCACATCGGTCTGGGTCACCTCCTTGTCCTTGATCGCCACCATGCCGCTCGAGTTGAACGAGCGGATGTGGCTGCCGGCAATGCCGGTGAAGACCTCGGCAATCTTGCAGTCGGCCATCAGCTCGGCTTCCTCGAGCGCCTTCTGGATCGACTGCACGGTGGCCTCGATATTGACCACGACCCCTTTCTTCAACCCCTTGGACTCGGATTGGCCCATCCCGATCACTTCGTAGCTGCCGTCGGGGCGCAATTCCGCGACCACCGCCGCCACCTTCGAGGTGCCGATGTCCAGACCAACCAACAGGTCCTTGTATTCCTTGCTCATCGGGTTTTCTCCGCGTTCTCTTTTCTCAGTCGCGTCGGATTGTTGTTGGAAGCCGGGCCACGCTTCGTGCTGCTTGCACTGGCACTGGCACTGGCACGGTTGGCGCCGTTCGCATTGCTCGTTCCCTGCTCGCGTGCCTTGGCGGCGGCTGCCGCCTGGGCCTCGGTCAGGAAGCGCACATTGGCTGCCCGGATGGCAAACCCGTTCGGATAGCGCAAATCCGCATACTCGATCTGCTTGCCCCACTGCTCCGTCACCTGCGGCCAGGCGATGACGAAACGCTTGACGCGCTCCTCCATCGCCATCCGGTCAAGGTCGGTCTGTTCCCGTCCCAGTTCGACCACCATGCCGTTGGACAGCCTGGCCCGCCAGGCGTAACGCCCGGACAACGTCACCGCGAGCGGTTCGGCCTTCAGCGGCCGGAACCAGTCGCGCATGATCTCGAGCTTGTCGACGACGTCCGCCTCGCTGCCGGGCGGGCCATCGAGCGCGAGCAGCCGGGCGTCCTCTTCCGCCTCGGCGGGATTGGCCACGAACAGCTCGCCATAGGTATTGATCAGCCGGCCGGTATCGGGCGCGCCCCAGGTACCGAGCGCCTCGTGTTCCTCGATCCTGACCGTCAGGCCGCTCGGCCATTCGCGCCGCACGCTGGCCTTGCGCACCCAGGGCACCGACTCGAAGGCCTGGCGCGCGGCGTCCAGGTCCAGCGTGAAGAAGTTGCCCGACAGCTTGCCCAGCGCATTGGCGCGCACCGCCGGCGCGTTGACGTGGCGCAGCGCGCCACCGTACATCGGCGCCAGCTCGACATGGGTGATCGCGAACACCGGCCGCTGCGCCAGCCACATCAGGCCGGCCGCGAGCGCCATCACCACCACCACGGCGTACAGCGTGGTGGCGATCAGGTTCAGCAGGCGTGCGTTGTGCCACATGTCGATTCGGAAGGCGCGGGGTTATTCGGGTTTCCAGTGCTCGTTCGGATGCAGGTCCAGCGTCGCCGCGGCGACCACCTGCAGCACGAAGTCCTCGTAGCTGATGCCGGCCGCGCGCGCCGACATCGGCACCAGCGAATGGCCGGTCATGCCGGGCGAGGTGTTCATCTCCAGCAGGTAGGGCTGGCCGTCGGCGGTCAGCATCACGTCGGCGCGCGCCCAGCCGCGGCAGCCCAGCACGCGGAAGGCCTCGACCGCGAGGCTGCGCACGCGCTGCTCGAGTTCGTCGCCCAGGTTCGCGGGGCACAGGTACTGGGTCACGTCCGTGAAGTACTTGTTCTGATAGTCGTAGTTGGCGTCGGGCGCGACGATCCGGATCACCGGCAGCGCCACCGCCTCGCGGCCCTCGCCGACGATCGGGCAGGTCAGCTCGGCGCCGTCGACGAACGCTTCGGCGATCACGTCGTTGTCCAGCGCGGCGGCCTTCTCGTAGGCGGCGCGCATCTGGCCGGCGTCCGTGACCTTGGTCAGGCCGATCGACGAGCCTTCGCGCGCCGGCTTGACGATCAGCGGCAGGCCCAGGTCCGCCACCACTGCATCGAACTCGCGCTCGGTGCAGTCGGCCGTCAGCATCGCAAAGCGCGGCGTCGGCAATCCGTGGGTGCTCCACAGCCGCTTGGTGGCGGGCTTGTCCATCGCCAGCGCGGAGGCCAGCACGCCGCTGCCGGTGTAAGGAATGCCCAGCTGCTCGAGCAGGCCCTGCATGGTGCCGTCCTCGCCGTAGCGGCCGTGCAGCGCGATGAAGACGCGGTCGAAACCGGCCGCGGCCAGTTCGGCGACACTGCGCAGCGCCGGATCGAAGGCATGCGCGTCGACGCCGCGCGACTGCAGCGCGGCCAGCACGCCCTGCCCGGACAGCAGCGAGATTTCGCGTTCGGCCGAACGGCCGCCCATCAGCACGCCGACCTTGCCGAGCGTCTTCGGATCGATCTGGGGATTGGGGACGAAGCTCATGCCTGGCCTCCGGCTTGCGGCACGGCCGCTTGCACTGGTTGTTGCGACGCTGACTGGGCAGCGGGTTGCGAAGGGGAAGACGCCGCCGATGCCGTGGATGCGGAGGAGGCCCCGGCCTGGCCCGACACCAGCAGGCCCGGCACCGCGCCGATCGTGCCGGCGCCCATCGTCACCACCACGTCGCCCGGACGCGCGGCGTCGAGGATCGCTTGCGGCATGTCGTCGATCTGCTCGACGAAGACCGGCTCGACCTTGCCGGCGACCCGCAGCGCGCGCGTCAGCGCGCGGCCGTCGGCGGCGACGATCGGTGCCTCGCCGGCCGGATAGACCTCGGCCAGCAGCAGCGCGTCGACGGTGCCGAGCACCTTGACGAAGTCCTCGAAGCAGTCGCGCGTGCGCGTGAAGCGATGCGGCTGGAACGCCAGCACCAGCCGGCGGCCCGGGAACGCGCCGCGCGCGGCGGCCAGCGTCGCGGCCATCTCGACCGGGTGGTGGCCGTAGTCGTCGACCAGCGTGAAGGTGCCGCTGCCGTCCGCGCAGGCCACCTCGCCGTAGCGCTGGAAGCGCCGGCCGACGCCGTGGAATTCGCGCAGCGCCTTGACGATGGCGGCATCGGGCACTTCCAGCTCGGTGGCGATCGCGATCGCCGCCAGCGCATTCTGCACGTTGTGCAGGCCCGGCAGGTTCAGCACCACGTCCAGCGGCGGCTCGGCATGGTTGTTCAGCTGGCGCAGCACCGTGAAATGCATCTGGCCGTCGACCGCGCGGGCGTTGACGGCGCGCACCTGCGCGTCCTCGGCGAAGCCGTAACGGACCACCGGCTTGGACACGAAGGGCAGGATCTCGCGCACGTTCGGATCGTCGACGCACAGCACCGCGATGCCGTAGAACGGCAGCCGCTGCGTGAATTCGACGAAGGCCTGCTTCAGACGGGCAAAGTCATGCCCGTAGGTGTCCATATGGTCGGCGTCGATGTTGGTGATCACCTCGATCACCGGGAACAGGTTCAGGAACGACGCGTCCGATTCGTCCGCCTCGGCGACGATGAAGTCGCCGGTGCCCAGCCGCGCGTTGGCGCCGGCCGAGTTCAGCCGGCCGCCGATCACGAAGGTCGGATCGAGTCCGCCCTCGGCCAGCACCGACGCCACCAGGCTGGTGGTGGTGGTCTTGCCGTGCGTGCCGGCGATGGCGACGCCTTGCTTCAGGCGCATCAGCTCGGCCAGCATCACCGCGCGCGGCACCACTGGAATGCGCTTGGCGCGCGCGGCCAGCACCTCGGGGTTGTCGCCGCTGACGGCGGTCGACACCACCACCGCGTTGGCGCCGGCGATATGCGCGGCATCGTGGCCGTGCATCACCGTCGCGCCCAGCGCGGCGAGGCGGCGCGTCGCGGCATTGCTGCCCATGTCGGAACCGGACACCCGGTAGCCGAGATTGAGCAGCACCTCGGCGATGCCGCTCATGCCGGCGCCGCCGATGCCTACGAAGTGGATGTTCTTGACGATATGCTTCATGAATCCTGCTTGTCGGTGGACCTCGATCCGCTCGGTTCCCCGTACTAATCCCTGGCCAGCTCGCTGCAGACCTGCGCCACGCGCCGGGTCGCATCCGGCTTGGCCAGTCCGCGCGCGCGCAGCGCCATCTCTTTCAGTTGCGGCCGCGACAGCTGCGCCAGCGTCTGCGCGAGCCCCTCCGCGGTCAATGCGTCCTGTTGCACCAGCAGCGCCGCGCCCTGTTCCGACAGGAAGCGCGCGTTGGTGGTCTGGTGGTCGTCCACCGCATGCGGGAACGGCACGAACAGCGCGGCCACGCCGGCGGCCGCCACCTCCGATACCGTCATCGCGCCGGCGCGGCAGATCACCAGATCGGCTTCGGCGTAGGCCTGCGCCATGTCGTCGATGAAGGGCACGGCCTCGGCCGCGACCCCGGCCGCTGCGTAGTTCGCGCGCAGCGTATCGATCTGCCTGACGCCGGCCTGGTGCCGCACCAGCGGCCGCTCGCCTTCGGGCAGCAGCGCCAGCGCCTGCGGCACCACCGAATTGAGCGCAGCGGCGCCGAGGCTGCCGCCGACCACCAGCACCCGCAGCGGACCCTGGCGGCCGTCGTAGCGCGCGGCCGGCTCTGCCAGTGCCGCGACTTCCTCGCGCACGGGATTGCCGGTCCACTCGGCGCCGGGCAGCGTCTGCGGAAATGCGCACAGCACGCGGTCGGCGACCCTGGCCAGCACCTTGTTGGCGAGGCCGGCGATCGAGTTCTGCTCGTGCAGCACCAGCGGCCGGCCCAGCAGCGAGGCCATCATGCCGGCCGGGAACGTGATATAGCCCCCCATGCCGAGCACCACGCTCGGGCGCACCCGGCGCAGCGCGCCGATGCTCTGCCAGAACGCGCGCAGCAGGTTCAGCGGCAGCAGCAGCTTGGTCAGCAGCCCCTTGCCGCGCAGCCCGCCGAACTGGATGAACTCCATCGGGATGTCGTGCTTCGGCACCAGCGTCGCTTCCATGCCGGTGCGGTTGCCGAGCCAGACCACGCGCCAGCCCTGCGCGCGCAGCGCATGCGCGACGGCGAGCCCCGGGAACACATGGCCCCCGGTGCCGCCCGCCATCACGAGCAGGGTGCGTGTCTGCGTGGCCGTCATACCTTCCCTCCACGCATCAACACCCGATTGTGGCTACGGCCGCTGCGCTTGACTTCCCGCTGGCGCGGGAAGTTAGCCTGCGCCGAAACCGCGTATTGCTGCGTTCCGGTCATACCTTCCCTCCACGCATCAATACGCGGTTTTCATAATCGATGCGCAGCAGCAGCGCCAACGCGACGCAGTTCATCAGGATCCCCGAACCGCCGTAGCTGACCATCGGCAGCGTCAGCCCCTTGGTCGGCAGCAGGCCCAGGTTCACGCCCATGTTGATGAAGGCCTGCCAGCCGATCCAGATGCCGATGCCCTTGGCGACCAGGCCGGCGAACGTGCGGTCGAGCTGCAGCGCGGTGCGGCCGATCGAGAAGGCGCGGCGCACCAGCCAGTAGAACAGCACGATCGCGGTCAGCACGCCGATGAAGCCCAGCTCCTCGCCGATCACGGCCAGGATGAAGTCGGTATGCGCCTCGGGCAGGTAGTGCAGCTTCTCGATGCTGCCGCCCAGCCCGACCCCAGCCCATTCGCCGCGGCCGAAGGCGATCAGCGAGTGGGTCAGCTGATAGGCCTTGCCCAGCGCGTATTCCTCGCGCCAGGGATCGAGATAGGCGAAGATCCGCTCCCGCCGCCACGGCGACACCGCGATCAGCAGCGCGAAGGTGCCGACTGCGATCGCCACCAGCGCGCCGAACAGCTTGCCGTTGACGCCGCCGAGGAACAGGATGCCCATCGCCACCGCGGCGATCACCAGGAACGCGCCCATGTCGGGCTCGAGCAGCAGCAGCATGCCGACCACCGCCACCGCGACGCCCATCGGCAGGAAGCCCTTGCCCAGGCTCTGCATCCATTCCTGCTTGCGCACCGTGTAGTTGGCGGCGTACAGCACCACCGCCAGCTTCATCAGCTCGGACGGCTGGAAGTTCATCAGGCCCAGCGGAATCCAGCGGCGCGCGCCGTTGACGCCCTTGCCGATGAAGGGCACCAGCACGATGATCAGCAGGACCAGCGCCAGCACGAACAGCTTGGGCGCATAGCGGTCCCAGTACTTGACCGGGATCTGGAAGGCCAGCAGCCCCACGCCCAGCCCGATCAGCAGCGAGAACGCATGGCGGATCAGGAAATGGCTCTCGCGGTAATTGGCGAAGCGCGGCGAGTCGGGCAGCGCGATGGTGGCCGAATAGACCATCACCAGGCCGAGCGACAGCAGCACGATCGCGACCCACAGCAGCGGCTGGTCGTACTCCATCATCCGCGAGCGGGTCGGCTTGACGCCCGACACCGCATCGCGCAGCCCTTCCCAGGCATTGCCGATGGTCGCGCCGACGATGGTGGCGCCGACGAAGCCGCTGCGCTTGGCCTGGCGCTCTGCCTGCATCTCGCTCATGGCATGATCCCCCGGGACAGCGCCAGTTCTTCGACCGCGGCGCGGAACACCTGCGCGCGATGCACGTAGTTGCGGAACATGTCCAGGCTCGCGCAGGCCGGCGACAGCAGCACCACGTCACCCGGCTGCGCCTGTGCGGCGGCCAGCCGCACCGCGGCCTCGAGCGCGCCCTCTTCCGAACCCGCGTCGAACAACGCGACGCCGGTGCCTTCCAACGCCGCGCGCAGTTCGCCGGCCGCCTTGCCGATCAGCACCACCGCGCGCGCGTACTGCGCCACCGGCGCCGCCAGCGGCGAGAAGTCCTGACCCTTGCCCTCGCCACCGGCGATCAGCACCACGCGCTTGTCCAGGCCGGACAGCGCGGCGACGGTCGCGCCGACATTGGTGCCCTTGCTGTCGTCGAAGTACTCGACGTCGTCGATCGTGGCGAGCCACTCGACCCGGTGCGGCTCGCCGCGGTATTCGCGCAGGCCGTGCAGCAGCGCGTTCAGCGGCAGATCGATGGCGCGGCACAGCGCCAGCGCCGCCATCGCGTTGGTGGCGTTGTGCATGCCGCGGATGTGCAGCGCGTCGGCCGGCATCAGGCGCTTGTGCCGCACCGGCATCGGCGCGGCGTCGTCGCCGGCCGCGCCCTTGCGGCGGCGCGGCTTCGCTTCGTCGGCCTCCGTGTCGGGCTCGGCCAGCACCAGCCACGGCATGCCGCCCTCGCGCAGGATGCCGAAGCTGCCCGGCACTTCCGGCAGGTCGGTACCGAACGTCACCGGCACGCTGCCCTGGCGCGCCATCTCCATCGTCAGCCGGTCGTTGCGGTTCAGCACCTGCACGCAGTGCGAGCCGTCGCTGCCGGCAGGCCCGAAGATGCGCTGCTTGGCCGCCGCGTAGGCCTGCATCGTGCCGTGCCAGTCGAGGTGGTCCTGGGTGACGTTGAGCACCGCGGCCGCGTGCGGCGCCAGCGTATGCGTGGTCTCCAGCTGGAAACTGGACAGTTCCAGCACCCAGACGTCGGGCAGCGTCGCCGCGGCGATGCAGGCCGACAGCTTGTCCAGCGCCGACGGGCTGATATTGCCGGCGACCGCCACGGTCTTGCCGGCGCGCTCGACCAGCCGGCCGGTCAACGCGGTGGTGGTGGTCTTGCCGTTGGTGCCGGTGATCGCCAGCAGCTTCGGCGCGTAGCCCGCTTCGGCCTGCAGATGCGCCAGCGCGCGCGCGAACAGTTCGATCTCGCCCCACACCGGAATGCCGCGCTCGCGCGCCGCGTCCAGCAGCGCGCCGGTGTCGGCTTCGGCCGGCGACAGGCCCGGGCTGATCGCGATCAGCCCGATGCCGTCGAGCAGCGCGGCCGTGAACGGGCCGCCGACGAATTCGGCCGAGGGCAGCTCGGCCTGCAGGAAGGCAAGATTGGCGGGCGCCGGACGGGTATCGGCGACACGCAGCGCGCAGCCATACCGGCCGCACCAGCGCGCCATCGCCAGGCCCGATTCACCGAGGCCCAGTACCAGCACATCAGGGGTCTGCAACTCGCCAAACACTTCGTTTCCTGCCTTTGATTTCCTGTCGTCGATTGAACTTGCGATCCGTGCGCGTCAGCGCAGCTTCAGCGTCGAGAGCCCGATCAGCACCAGCAGCAGCGTGATCACCCAGAAGCGGACGGTGACCTGCGTTTCCTTCCACCCGCTGAGCTCGAAATGGTGGTGCAGCGGCGCCATGCGGAACAGCCGCCGCCCTTCGCCATAACGCCGCTTGGTGAACTTGAACCAGGCGACCTGCAGCATCACCGACACCGTCTCGGCGACGAACACGCCGCCCATCACGAACAGCACGATCTCCTGGCGCACGATCACGGCGATGGTGCCGAGCGCCCCGCCCAGCGCCAGCGCGCCGACATCGCCCATGAATACCTGCGCCGGATGCGCGTTGAACCACAGGAACGCTAGCCCCGCGCCGGCCATCGCCGAGCAGAAGATCAGCAGCTCGCCCGCGCCCGGAATGTGCGGGAACAGCAGGTACTTGCTGTAGACCGCGTTGCCCATCACGTAGGCGAACACGCCGAGCGCGCTGCCGACCAGCACCACCGGCATGATCACCAGGCCGTCGAGGCCGTCGGTCAGGTTCACGGCGTTGCTCGAGCCGACGATCACGAAATAGGTCAGCACGATGAAGCCGGCCACGCCGAGCGGGTAGCTGACCTCCTTGAAGAAGGGCACCAGCAGGTTCGACTTGTAGGGCATGTCCAGCGACAGCCCGCCTTCGACCCAGCTCAGGAACAGCTCCCACACCTTGACGTTGCTGGCCTCGGAGATCGAGAACGCCAGGTAGACCGCGGCCACCAGCCCGATCAGCGTCTGCCAGAAATACTTCTCGCCGCTCGACATGCCGCGCGGGTCGCGATAGACGACCTTGCGGTAGTCGTCGACCCAGCCGATCGCGCCGTAGCCGAAGGTCACCAGCATCACCACCCAGACGAAGCGGTTGCCCCAGTCGCACCACAGCACCGTCGAGATGCCGATCGACAGCAGCACCAGCACGCCGCCCATGGTCGGCGTGCCGGACTTGACCAGATGGGTCTGCGGGCCGATCGTGCGCACCGCCTGGCCGATCTTCATCTCGGTCAGCTTGCGGATCACCCACGGACCGAGCGCGAGGCCGATCACCAGCGCCGTGAGATTGGCCATCACGGCGCGGAAGGTCAGATAGTTGACGACCCGCAGGAAGCTGTAGTCATCTTGCAGCCATTGGGCCAGGGCCAATAACATCGTTCTTCGGTTTCCAGTCTGCTGCCGCGGTGTCCCTCGTTCGGGGCCTGCGGCCAATTCCAATCAATCGTTAAGCTTCACTGCCGTTCAGTCTCAACCCTTGTTCGCCGGCTCGGCGGACGCAGCCGGCCCGGCCGCCGGCGTGACCAGCGCATCGACCATGCGTTCCATCCGCATGAAGCGCGAGCCCTTGACCAGCACGGCGCTCGCCCGCGCGACGGTACCGTCGGCATCGGCGGCCAGCGTCGCCGCCAGGTCGCCGGCGCCGGCAAAGTGGCGCGCGCCCTCGCCGAACGCCTGCACCGCATGCGGCGAGGCCTCGCCGGTCGCCCACAGCGTCTCGATGCCGCGCGCACGCGCATAGGCGCCGATCTCGGCGTGGAACGCCGGCCCCTGATCGCCGACCTCGCCCATGTCGCCGATCACCAGCACGCGCGGCGGCGCGAAGCCGGCCAGCACGTCGATGGCCGCGCGCATCGAGTCGGGGTTGGCGTTGTAGGTGTCGTCGATCACCACGGTGCCGACAGCGGCACGCTTGACCTGCAGCCGGCCCTTGACCGGCGCGAAGGAGGCCAGGCCGCGCTGGATCGCGTCGATCTCGACGCCGGCGGCCAGCGCGCAGGCGATCGCCGCCAGCGCATTGCGCACGTTGTGCATGCCGAGCAGCGCCAGCCGGACCTCGAAGACGCGGCCGGGCGCGCGCACCTGCAGCCGCTGTACGCCGTCGTCGAGGCTCACTTCGGCGCTGACGTCGGCCTGGCTCGCATTGCCGCCCTCGGCCAGGCCGAAGGTCAGCACCGGCCGGCTGCCAGCGGCGGCGCGCCAGATGCCGGCATGCGCACCGCCGCTGGCCGCGTCCACCGGGAACACCGCGGTGCCGCCGGCCGGCAGCGCGGCCAGGATGCTGGCGTGCTCGTGCGCGACGGCCTCGACGCTGACCATGAATTCCTGGTGTTCGCGCTGCGCGTTGGTGATCACCGCCACCGTGGGCTGCGCGATCGCCGCCAGCGACGCGGTCTCGCCCGGATGGTTCATGCCGAGCTCGAGCACCGCGAGCCGGTGGCTCGGACGCATCCGCAGCACCGTCAGCGGCAGCCCGATGTCGTTGTTCAGGTTGCCGCCGGTGGCCAGCCGCTGCGGCTCGCCGACCGCCGCGGCGAAGATCGCCGCGATCATTTCCTTGACCGTGGTCTTGCCATTGCTGCCGGTCACGGCCACCGTCGGCAGCGTGAAGCGGGCGCGCCAGCCGGCACCGAGCTGGCCCAGCGCGATGCGCGTGTCGGGTGCCACGATCGCCGGCAAGCCCGGCGCCGCGGCGGAGACATCGCGCTCGACCAGCACCGCGGCGGCGCCCTTGGCGGCCACGTCGGCAATGAAATCGTGCGCGTCGAAGCGCTCGCCGCGCAGCGCGACGAACAGGTCGCCGGGCGCGACGGTACGGCTGTCGGTATGCACGCGGGTAAACCGCCGTGTGCCATCGCCTTCCACGCGCGCGCCGGCGATCCAGCCCGCGGCCTGCTGCAGGTCGGTCATCGCCTGTTCCGGTGTCGCCTTCGCGTTCATATCGATACTCATGCCGACAGTCATGCCGATACCCCGCGCGCCGCCAGCGCCAGGCGGACATGTTCGCGATCGGAGAACGGCCGCTTGCGGCCCTGGATTTCCTGCGTGGCCTCGTGGCCCTTGCCGGCCACCAGCACCACGTCGTTTGCGCCGGCATGCTTGACCGCATAGAGGATGGCCGCGGCGCGGTCCTCGATCTGGCGGCCACGGCGGAAGTCGCGCATGCCGTCGGCGATCGCATCGAGGATCGCCTGCGGGTCCTCGCTGCGCGGGTTGTCGCTGGTCAGCACCACCTCGTCGGCCAGCCGTTCGGCCACCGCGCCCATCTGCGGACGCTTGCCCGGATCGCGGTCGCCGCCGCAGCCGAACACGCACCACAGCCGGCCCTGGCGCGCCGCCACCACTGGCCGCAGCGCATTCAACGTCTTCTCCAGCGCGTCGGGCGTATGCGCGTAGTCGACCACGGCCAGCGGCCCTTCCTGTCCGCCGAACAGCTCCATGCGCCCGTCCACGGGGCGCAGCGCGCGCAGCGCCGCCAGCGCCGCGTCCCAGGCCACGCCGTTGGCCAGCGCCGCGCCGAGCACGGCCAGCAGATTGCTGACGTTGAACTCGCCGATCAGCGGCGTGGCGACCTCGGCGCTGCCGAAGCTGCCGTCGACCTTGAACACGGTGCCGGTCGGGGTCGCCTTGACGCCGGTGGCGCGCAGCCACGCCGCGCCGCCGCTGAAGCCGGTCGCGCCGGCGGGGCCGCCGATGCCGTACTCGATCACCTGCCGCGCCGCCATGCCGGCCGCCAGCAGGCGCCGGCCCATCGCGTCGTCGCGGTTGACCACCGCGGCCTGCAGCTTGGGCCAATGGAACAGCAGCGTCTTGGCCGCCTCGTACTCGGCCATGCTGCCGTGATAGTCGAGGTGGTCCTGGGTCAGATTGGTCAGCACCGCGACCCGGAACGGCGTGCCGGCGACGCGGCCCTGCTCGAGGCCGTGCGAGGACACTTCCATCGCCACCGCGGCCGCGCCGGCGGCATGCAGCTCGGCCAGGCTGTCCTGCAGCTGCACCGCGTCGGGCGTGGTGAAGCCGGTGTGCTGCAGCGCGTCCGGAAAGCCGCTGCC
Organism: Cupriavidus gilardii; assembly: GCF_013347325.1. Lineage (NCBI taxonomy): Bacteria > Pseudomonadati > Pseudomonadota > Betaproteobacteria > Burkholderiales > Burkholderiaceae > Cupriavidus > Cupriavidus gilardii. The sequence continues at coordinate 2,879,723 of NZ_CP054626.1, forward strand.
CAGCGTGCCGATCGTCGCGCAGCGGGTGCCGGCGGCCTGCAGCACGCGCGCGAGCCACTGGCTGCACGAGGTCTTGCCGTTGGTACCGGTGATGCCGGTGATTGCCAGACCGCGCGCCACGTTGCCGTACCAGGCGGCGGCGATCGGGCCGGCCAGCCGCTCCAGCCCTTCGATCGGCAGATGCGGCACGGCGTCGCCATGCTGCCAGTCGTAACCGCGGCTCTCGTAGACCACCGCAGCGGCGCCGCGCGCCAGCGCCTCGGCGATATACGGGCGGGCGTCGGTCGACAGGCGCGCGTTGCCGAGCACATAGGCGAAGAAGACATCGCCCTGGCGCAGCCGGCGCGTGTCGCCGGTCAGCCGGGCGGTGCCGGCTGCGTGCTGGCGCAACCAGGCCGCTGCCTTGGCAGCGGCCTGTTCGAGCGCGGCGTGCTTGCTGCGGGCGGTCATCGGGCGGTGCTCCCGGATCCGCGGGCGGACAGGGTTTCGGGCGGCGTATCGGGCAGGGTCTCGGGCACGCTCTCGGTGACCACCAGTTGCCGGATCGGCGAATCGGGCTGGACGTTCAGCGCGCGCAGCGTGCCGCCGGTGATCGCGGCGAACACCGGGCCGGCGACCGCGCCGCCATAGTGGCTGCCGGAGGTCGGCTCGTCGACGCTGACCGCGACGATGATGCGCGGGTTCGACATCGGCGCCAGGCCGATGAACGAGGCGCGGTACTTGCTGCGGTCGTAGCCGCGGCCGACGTGCTTGTAGGCGGTACCGGTCTTGCCGCCGACGCGGTAGCCCATCACCTGGGCCTGGGTCGCGGTGCCGCCCGGCGCCGTCACCATTTCCAGCATGCCGCGCACATCGCGCGCGACCTGGGGCGAGATCACGCGCTCGCCGCTGGCCGGACCGTCGGTGCGGAACATCGTGATCGGGATCAGTTCGCCGTCGTGGGCAAAGATCGTATAGGCGTGCGCCATCTGCATCAGCGACACCGACAGACCATAGCCGTACGACATGGTGGCCTGCTCGATCGGCCGCCAGCTCTTGTACGGGCGCACGCGGCCGGCGGCGGCGCCGGGGAAGCCGAGCTTGGGCGCCTGGCCCAGGCCCAGGCTGGTGAACATGTCCCACATTTCCTGCGGCTTCATCAGCATCGCCATCTTGATGGTGCCGATGTTGCTGGACTTCTGGATCACGCCGGCGACGGTCAGCGGGCCGTAGTTGTGGGTATCCGAGATCGTCGCGCGCTCGAAGGTGTAGCGGCCGTCGGTCTGGAACACGGTCGACGGCGTCACGCGCTTCAGTTGCAGCGCCAGCGCGGCGGTGATCGGCTTCATCATCGAGCCGGGCTCGAAGGTGTCGGTCAGCACGCGGTTGCGCAGCTGCTCGCCGGACAGGCGCGCGCGGTCGTTCGGGTTGTAGCTGGGCCAGTTGGCCAGCGCCAGCACCTCGCCGGTCTGCGCGTCGAGCACCACCGCGCTGGCGGCCTTGGCCTTGCTGCGCTCGGCCACCGCCTTGACCTCGTTGAAGGCCAGGTACTGGATCTTCGCGTCGATCGACAGCTGCAGGTCCTGGCCGTCGCGCGGGCTGCGCAGCACGCCGATGTCCTCGACCACGCGGCCGAGCCGGTCCTTGATGACCTGGCGGGCGCCGGCCTTGCCGGCCAGCACGCCTTCGCGGGCCAGTTCCATGCCTTCCTGGCCGCGGTCCTCGACGTTGGTGAAGCCGACGATGTGCGCCATCGCCTCGCCTTCCGGGTAAAAGCGCTTGTACTCACCGCTCTGGTGCACGCCGTCGATCTTCAGCGCGGCGATCTTTTCGGCGACGTCGGGCAGCACCTGCCGCTTCAGATAGACGAAGCTCTTGTCCTCGGTCAGCTTCTTGCGCAGGTCCTTCTCGGACATGTCGAGCAGCTTCGCGAGCTGGCGCAGCTTGCTTGCATCGAGGTTCGACGGCACGTCCTCGGGCACCGCCCAGATCGCCTTGACCGGCAGGCTGGTGGCCAGCACCAGGCCGTTGCGGTCGAGGATCTTGCCGCGCGTGGCGGGCAGCTCGAGCGTGCGCTGGAAGCGCTTCTTGCCCTCGGCCTCGTAGAACTGGTTGCCCGGGCCCTGGATCCACAGCGCGCGCACGGCCAGCGCGACGAAGGCCGCGAACATCAGGAACACCACCAGCTTGGAGCGCCACATCGGCAGGCGCAGGCCGAGCACCGGGCTGGCCGAGAACTGGCCCGAGCGCGGACGCGTGGCGGCGGGCCGCGCGGCGCGCGGGCGGTGCAGGCTGGGACGGGCCATCGTCATGGACGGGCCTCCGCGTTGGCGCTGGACTGCTGCTTGTCTGCGCCATCGCCCCCTTCGCCGGCCGCGGCGCCGTCGGCGCGCGGCAGCACGATGCCCTGCAGGTATTGGGTGCGGCCGGGGCTGACCGGCGACATCTTCAGTTGCGCACGGGCCGCGTCGGCAATGCGCGCGCTCTTGGACAGCGCGCTCTGCTGGTATTGCAGCCGCGACCACTCGGTCTCGAGCTGGCGCTCCTCCGACTGCTCGCGCTCGAGCGCGACGAACAGCGTGCGCGCCTCGTGCTGGGCGCTGACCAGCGACAGCGCGCACAGGATCAGCGCGCCGAGCAGGAAGAAGGTCAGGCGGTTCATGCGCGCGCCCCGCCCTGCGGCGCGACGGGCGCCAGTTTTTCAGCGATGCGCATCACCGCCGAGCGCGCGCGCGGATTGTCGGCGGTCTCCTGCGGGCCGGGCTTGACGCGGCCGAGCAGCTTCATGGTCGGCTGGGGCAGGTCGGCCGCGCGCAGCGGCGCGCGCCGCAGCGCCGGATCGGCGTCCTGCTGCGGGCGTGCGTGCGCCTGCATGAACCGCTTGACGATGCGGTCCTCCAGCGAATGAAAGCTGATCACCACCAGCCGTCCCCCTACCTCGAGCAGATCGTAGGCCGCGTTCAGACCGCTTTCGAGGTCCGCAAGCTCTTGATTGATGAAAATCCGTAGAGCCTGAAAGGTGCGGGTCGCAGGGTCCTGACCCTTCTCGCGTGTCTTGACGGCTTTCGCCACGAGCGCGGCAAGGTCGGCAGTAGTGGCGAGGCGTCCGCCATCGCCGGGTTCGCTCCGGCGAGCAACAATCGCCTTTGCAATCTGTACAGCAAACCGTTCTTCCCCATAGTCTCGTATCACCCTCGCGATGTCCTGCTCGTCGGCCTGCGCCAGCCACTCGGCGGCAGTGATGCCGCGCGTGGTGTCCATGCGCATGTCGAGCGGGCCCTCGAACCGAAACGAAAACCCCCTCGCTGCGTCGTCGATCTGGGGCGAGCTGATCCCCAGGTCGAGCAGCACGCCCGCGACCTTCGCGCCGGCCAGGCGCTCGCCCATGGCGGCGAAGCTCGCGTGCTCAATAGAGAAGCGGGCATCCTTGATGGTGCCCGCTTCTGCGATTGCTGCCGGATCCTTGTCGAAGGCGACCAGTGCCCCTTCGGGTCCCAGCCGCGCCAGCACGGCCCGGCTGTGCCCTCCCCTGCCGAAGGTGCCGTCCACGTACACGCCGTCGGGCCGCCACACGAGCGCATCGACGGCTTCGTCGAGCAGCACGGTGCGATGGCGCAGGGGGGTGGGCCCCGGCGTACGGGTCGGTTCCATAACCACTTCAGAAAGAGAAGTTCTTCAATGCTTCAGGCATGCCCTGGGCCATCGCCTGCTGTTCCTTGGCGGCGTAGGTCGCGGCATCCCAGACCTCGAAATGGCTGCCCATGCCGAGCAGCATCACTTCCTTGTCCAGCATGGCGGCGCTGCGCAGCTCCGGCGCGATCAGCACGCGCCCGGCGCTGTCCATTTCGACGTCCGCGGCATTGCCCAGAAAAATGCGCTTCCACCAGTGCGCGTCCATCGGCAACGCCGCAATGCGTGTGCGAAAGGTTTCCCATTCCGGCCGGGGAAAGAGCAGCAGGCATCCATCCGGGTGCTTGGTCAGCGTCACCCGGCCCTCGGCCTGTTGTTGCAGCGCTTCCCGGTGCCGCGTCGGAATCGACATCCGACCCTTGGCATCGAGGGAGAGCGCCGATGCTCCCTGAAACAAGTTCACCCCCGTCCCGCGCCTGCCTGCGGCGGCTTGGCGTGGCGTTGACTGGTCCGCTTCGGCTAGTGCACATCATCCCACACCGAAGCCCTTTCCTCACACAAAAATACACTTCCTCACACTATTCCCCACTTTAGAGGAAGCCTATTGGGCGGTCAAGGCTCGTCAACGGTGCCAAAAAGGCGTTTTTCGGAATCAGAACAAAGACTTAGCGCAGGGCGAGCGCGCACCAGGAAGGTGAATTCCTAATGAAATGAAGGTCTTAGGGGAGAAAGCCGAGAAACCACCTGAGAACTACGAGGGGAGAAGTCGCTGGCGCAAGGAAATACCGCGGTCCCGAGCCCGGCCAAAGGATACAACGATTCGGTGCCGATAGCCCTCGGGGCGAGCCCGCGGCGCGCGTCGGATCGCGGCGATCCGAACGCGCGCAGCATTGGGTAACTGCCGGGGTAACTGCCGGGGTAACTGCTCAGATCCGGTAGGCGGTGGTGGTCATCACGCGCGAGGCCGCGCGCATCGCCGCGCGCACCGGTGCGGGCAGCGTGATGCCGCCCGCTTCCCGCGCGCTGGCGCCGTGGCGGGCCTCGTCGTCGCGCATCTGCTCGAGGATCGCGCGCGAGCGTGCGTCGGCGGCAGGCAGTTGCTCCAGGTGGCCGGTCAGGTGCTGCTCGACCTGGCGTTCGGTTTCGGACACGAAGCCCAGGCTGGCGCGATCGCCGGCCCGTCCGGCCAGCCAGCCGATGGCGAAGGCGCCGGCGTACCACAGCGGATTGAGCAGGCTAGGCCGCGAGCCGAGTTCGCGCAGCCGCTCGGCGCACCAGCCGAGGTGATCCTCTTCCTCGCGCGCGGCGGCATCCATCTGCGCGCGCACCGCACCATCGCGGGCGGTCAGCTTCTGCGCCTGGTACAGCGCCTGGGCGCAGACCTCGCCGACATGGTTGACCCGCATCAGCCCGGCGACATGCCGGCGCTCTCCGGCGTCGAGCTGCGTGTCGTCGTGTTCGGCCAGCGGCTCGGCCGGGCTGGGGCGCCCCGCTCGGGTCGCGCCGGTGATGGCGCGCAGGGCGACGTCGAATTCGTGGATCAGCTTGTCCATGTCGGTACGGCGGCGGCCCGCGTAACGGTGAAAGTGACGATGAGCCGCCTTGGGTCGGTTCGGGGAATTCCCGCATTGTACCGCCCCCGTTTCGGACCGCCCGCGCGGGGCGCCTTGCCAGTACTGGCTTGGGCTGGCGGGCTACTCCAAAACCCTGAGTTGTGAAAAGCCGACAATAGAACGACTGTGCGATTGTGCAAACAAGGCCGTTTGTTACAGTACCTGACAACTTCTCGCGAAGTTGGGTGCGTGGGCCATGGAGAGCTCAGGAGGCTGCCTCGCGCATCACACCAATAATTCTTACTACAGGAGATAAACCAGCATGAAGAAGTCGCTTCTTGCATTGGCCGCGCTCGGCGCATTCGCCGGCACTGCACAGGCCCAATCGAGCGTCACGCTGTACGGGGTGGTCGACGCCAACATCGAATACGTCAGCAACATGTCCTCGACCGCGGCCGGCACCGCCGGATTCCCGGGTCGTGGGGAGAACAAGTTCGGGGTGACTTCCGGCGGCCTGTCCGGTTCGCGCTGGGGTCTGCGCGGCGTGGAAGATCTGGGCGGCGGCATGAAGGCGCTGTTCGTGCTCGAAAGCGGCTTCGGCGTGGACGATGGCCGCATGCAGCAGGGCGGCCGCCTGTTCGGTCGTCAGGCGTACGTCGGGATCGAAAGCAACCAGGTCGGCCGCATCACCTTCGGCCGCCAGTACACCTCGATGTTCGATGCGTTCGCCAACTTCTCGCCGACCGGCTACGCGACGCAGTATGAGCCGATCGCCTATCAGCTGGGCACCAACTTCCGTTCGGACAACACCGCCAAGTACACCGGCAAGTTCGGTCCGGTCACGGCCATCGCGCACTGGTCGTTCGGCAACGGCGTCGCCGGCACCGGCGAAGTCCCGGGCCAGTTCCGGCGCGACACCGGCTACGGTGGCGCGGTGGCGTACGCGGCCGGTCCGCTCGGCGTGACCATCGCCTACGACCAGTCGAACCCGACCGTGGCCAACACCGGCGGCGACACGGCGACGTTCCGCAAGGCAGGCGCCGCGGCCAGCTACGCGTTCGGCCCGGCCAAGCTGATGGCCGGCTACCGCTGGGGCCAGAACAAGGCCCCGAACGACGCCACCATCTATCGCGACGACTACTACTGGGCCGGCGCCAACTACCAGGCCACCGCCGCGCTGGGCCTGACGCTGGCGTACTACTACGCCGACGTCAAGAACCTGAACGGCGTCAACGCTCCGAACCCGTGGCAGGTCAGCTTCGTGGCGGACTACAACATCACCAAGCGGACCGACATCTACCTGACCGCTGCCTACACCAAGAACGCCGGCCTGAACTTCGACAGCGCCGTGATCAGCTTTGCCAACGGCTACCCGCTGGGCGCCGGCGAAGACAACATGGTCGGCGTGGGCATCGGCATCCGCCACAAGTTCTAAGAACAACGGCAATACCGCGGGCACGCCCGCTTTGGAAAGGCACCTCCGGGTGCCTTTCTTGTTGGCCTGGCGGCGGTGCCATAGGGCTTCACCTCATCGGCAGCGCCGCGCCGGCGCCACTAGAATGCAGCAGTCCCGCCGGCCCGCCGGCAAGCACAAGACGATGCGCCAGCCAGGCGCCCGAGGAGACGAACCGATGCAAGCAACCCGCCGCCGCGCGCTGCGCCTGACCCTGGCCGCTACCCTGAGCGGGCTCGCCGCGACGGCATGGCAGATTCCCGCGCACGCCGCCGATCCCGGCAGCTACCCCGCCAAGCCGATCCGCATGGTCGTACCCTTCGCCCCCGGCGGCACCACCGACATCCTGGCGCGCGCGGTCGCCGCCGAGCTGTCGAAGCTGCCGGGCTGGAACGTGGTGGTCGACAACCGTCCCGGCGCGGGCGGCAATATCGGCGCGGAGATCGTGTCGAAGGCCGAGCCCGACGGTTATACGCTGCTGATGGGCACGGTCGGTACGCATGGCATCAACCAGTCGCTGTACGGCAAGCTGCCGTACGACCCGATCAAGGACTTCGCGCCGATCACGCTGGTCGCCGCGGTGCCCAACGTGCTCGTGTTGAACCCGGCGTTCGCGCAGCAGAACAGGATCAACAGCGTCAACGACCTGATCGCGTACGCGCGCGCCAATCCCGGCAAGCTGAACATGGCCTCGAGCGGCAACGGCACCTCGATCCACCTGGCCGGCGAACTGTTCAAGACGCAGACCCGGACCTTCATGGTCCACTTCCCGTACAAGGGCAGCGGCCCGGCGCTGACCGATCTGGCCGGCGGCACCATGCAGGTGATGTTCGACAACCTGCCGTCGTCGATGTCGCTGATCAAGGCCGGCAAGCTGAAGGCGCTGGCGGTAACGAGCGCCAGGCCGTCGCCGGCGCTGCCGGACCTGCCGACCATCGCGCAGGCCGCGAAGCTGCCCAACTACGAGGCCAGCTCGTGGTTCGGCCTGCTGGCGCCGGCCGGCACGCCGCCCGCGATCGTGTCGCGCATCCAGCAGGAAGTCGCCAAGGCGCTGGGCACCCCGGCGATCCGCGAAAAACTGCAGGCCCAGGGCGCCGAGCCGGTCGGCAATACACCGGAGCAGTTCGCGCAGCATATCCGCGCGGAAACCGCCAAGTGGGCCAAGGTGGTCAAGGACTCGGGCGCCAAGGTCGACTGATCGCCCCTCCTGCGCTGCGCCGTGCCGGTTGCCGCGGCGAGCCTGGCGGCCGGCCGAACGCATATACTTCAGGCGTCAACCATTTCCCGATGCCCGCCTGCAATGCCGACCTCCGCCGCCGACGCCGCGCCCAACGCGGCGCCAGTCGATCTCGAAACCCGCGCCGATGACGCCAGCCACGAGGCGCTGCGCCTGTGGTTGCGGCTGCTGACCTGCACCAACCTGGTCGAGGCCGATATCCGCAGCCGGCTGCGCGAGTCGTTCGGCTGCACGCTGCCGCGCTTCGACCTGATGGCGCAGCTCGAGCGCCATCCCGAGGGCCTGAAGATGGGCGAATTGTCGCGCCGCATGATGGTGACCGGCGGCAACGTGACCGGCATCACCGATCAGCTGCAGCAGGAAGGGCTGGTTTCGCGCGAGCCGCTCGCCAACGACCGGCGCGCCTATCTGATCCGGCTGACACCGGCCGGCCGCGCGGCTTTCACGCGCATGGCGCGCGCGCACGAGCAATGGGTCGAGCAGTTGTTCGAAGGGCTCGCCGAGACCGAGCGGCGCGCGCTGTTCAAGCTGCTGGGCCGTCTCAAATCGACTCTGGTGTCCGCATGAAACCCCTACCGTTGCAACAGCGGCCCCAACCGCAAGCATTGCGTGTCCTGGGCCTGCCGGCGCGGGCCGCCGCGGTGGCCGCCATGGCCACCGCCGTCGCCGTCCTCGCCGGCGCCTGCGCCAGCTCGCCGGGCGTCCCCCCCGCGCCGCGGATCACGCCGGTCAACGCCACGGTCAAGCTGGGGCGGATCGCCGAGAAGCGCTTCGTCACACGGGTCGACGTCGAACAGGCGCGCGGCTATTCGGGCTATGGGGTCGGGGTCGGCGCCGCCAGCGGGGGCGGCTGGAGCGGCGGCGGCGTGGGGGTCGGGCTGGCGTTCGACCTGGGCCGGCTGCTGAATCGCGCGCCGGTGCAGCAGGTCGACATCTTTGCCTACGAGATCAAGCTGAACGACGGCACCGCCGCGACGGTCAACGGCCCGGCGGCGCCAGGGCTCGATGTCGGCAGCTGCGTGCGCGTGGTCTACGCGGACGGACGGCGCGAGCCGGGGCTGGCGCCGTCCAACGAGTGCTGAGCCGGCGCCGTCATCGTCGGCGCCGTGGCGGCGATCAGGCCGCCTTGCGCGAATCGCGCAGCTCGCGGCGCAGGATCTTGCCGACGTTGGTCTTCGGCAGCTCGGTGCGGAACTCGACGTACTTCGGCCGCTTGTAGCCCGTCAGCCGGTCCTTGCAGAACGCGATCACGTCCTGCTCGGTCAGCGCCGGGTCCTTCCTGACGACGAACAGCTTGACCACCTCGCCCGAGTGCTGGTCCGGCACGCCGACCGCCGCGACCTCCAGCACGCCCGGGCACTCCGCGACCACGCCCTCGATCTCGTTCGGGTACACGTTGAAGCCCGACACCAGGATCATGTCCTTCTTGCGGTCGACGATGCGGGTATAGCCGCGCTCGTCGATGATGCCGATGTCGCCGGTCTTGAAGAAGCCGTCCGGCGTCATGACCTTGGCGGTCTCGTCCGGCCGGTTCCAGTAGCCGGCCATCACCTGCGGCCCGCGGATGCAGATCTCGCCCGGCTGGCCCAGCGGCACGTCGCGGCCGTCGTCGTCGCGGATGGCGATTTCCGTCGAAGGCAGCGGCAGGCCGATGGTGCCCGAGAACGCGTCGCTGTCGGTCGGATTGCAGGTCGCCGACGGCGAGGTCTCGGACAGGCCATAGCCTTCGATGATCGGGCAGCCGGTCTTGGCCAGCCATTTCTTGGCCACCGCCTCCTGCACCGCCATGCCGCCGCCGTTGGCCACGCGCAGCCCCGAGAAGTCGACCTTGTCGATGTCCGGATGGTTGATCAGCGCGTTGTACAGCGTGTTGACCGCCGGGAACATGTGGAAGCGGTACTTCTGCAGTTCCTTGATGAAGCCCGGGATGTCGCGCGGATTCGGAATCAGCACGCTCAGGCCGCCGCTGCGCATGCCCAGCAACGCGCAGACCGTCAGCGCGAAGATGTGGTACAGCGGCAGCGCGGTGATCGTCACCACCTGGTCGATCGGCGCGCCCTTGGCCAGCGCCGGCTGCATCCAGGCCTGCGACTGCAGCACGTTGGCGACGACGTTCCGGTGCAGCAGCACCGCGCCCTTGGACACGCCGGTGGTGCCGCCGGTGTATTGCAGGAAGGCGATGTCGTCCGGGCCGGTATCGACCGGCTTGCGCTGCAGCCGGCTGCCCTCGGCCAGCGCCGTGGGGAAGCGCACGCAGTTCGGCAGCTCCCACGCGGGCACCATCTTCTTGACGTTGCGCACGACGAAGTTGACCACCGCGCCCTTGAGCCCGCCGAGCATGTCGCCCATGCTGGCCACCACCACGTGCTTGACCGGCGTGGCGGACAGCACCTGCTGCAGCGTGGCGGCGAAGTTCTCCAGGATCACGATCGCCTCGGCGCCGCTGTCCTTGAGCTGGTGCTCGAGCTCGCGCGGCGTGTACAGCGGATTGACGTTGACCACCACCATGCCCGCGCGCAGCACGCCGGCCAGCACCACCGGATATTGCAGCACGTTGGGCATCATGATCGCGACGCGTGCGCCGGGCTTCAGCCCGCGCGACTGCAGCCAGGCGGCGAAGTGGCCGGACAGCCGGTCCAGCTCGGCATAGGTGATCGCCTTGTCCATGCAGACGAAGGCGCGCCGGTCCGCGTAGTCCCGAAAGGATTCCTCCAGCAGTTGGGCAAGCGACCGGTACTGGGTGGCGTCGATCTCGGCGGGGACGCCTGCCGGATAGTGTTTCAGCCACTGCTTTTCCATATGCCGTCTCCTGGTTTCTGAATGATCGTTCGATTTTTTGCAACGCTAAACGGCGATGCTAAACGGCGGGCACCCTTAAGACAACACCAGGACAACACGTTAGATGAAGTCCTCTGGACCGCTGCCAGTGTAACGGCGGCCGACCGTGCCGTCGGTGCGCGCGCCGGCGCGGGAATACCCTAGGATCCGCCGGGTTCGGCGATCGTTGCACCGTTGCCTGCCGCACCGTGGGCCGTCGCAGCATTGCCGGTCGCAGCATTGTCCACCGCGGCATTTCCGGCCACAGCGTTGTCCACCGCAGTGTTGTGTACCGCAGTGTTGCCGGTGGCGGCGTTCACGGTCGCCGCCGCGGTCGTCGGCTCCTTCGGCGCCAGCGCGCGCAGCCGCGCGTTGCGCTGCTCGGGCTTGAGCTTGCCGATGCGCGCGGCCTCGGCATAGAAGGCCTTCCAGTCGCCGCCGCATTGCTCGAGCAGCGCCAGGAACGCCGGCACCCATTGCTGATAGGTGGCCACCGCGGCCAGGTGGGCATTGGTCAGCGGCTGCGAGAACCAGCGGTCGTAGCCGCTGTAGCCGCCCCACGATTCCTTCAGCGCCGCATAGCGCTGGCGCAGCGCGGCGAAGATCGCCGCCTTGCCGGCCCGCTTGGCCTCGTCGTCGATCGGCTTGCGGTACAGCGCGTCGAGTTCGGCGCGCGTCTGCAGCAGCATCGCGCGGAACTGCCGGCGGCGCCCATCGTACTGGCGATAGCTCGCGCGCGCGTCGGCCGAGGCCTCGCGCGCCAGCCAGCGTTCGACGCCGGCGATCTCCACCGCGGAGGCAAACGACTCGTTGAAGGTGGTGTCGTTGCGCACGTAGACCACCTGGTGCGCGAGCTCGTGGAAGATCATCCGCGCCAGCTCGCCCTCGGGCAGATAGACGAAGGTGTTCAGCAACGGATCGTCGAAATAGCCCAGCGTCGAATAGGCGGGCACGCCCGCCACATAGGTCTCCAGCCCCTGGCTGCGCAGCCCCGCGGCATAGCGGTGCGCGTCCTCGATCGCGTAGTAGCCGCGGTAGTTGATGCAGCCGACCACCAGGAAGCACCACTTGTGCAGCTCCATCGACAGCTCGGGCGTGGCGAACACGCTCCACACCACATAGGGACGATGCAGATTGGCGTAGTGCCGGTAGCTGCCGTTGTCCGGCAGCGCCAGCTCGCGCGAGGCAAAGTCGCGCATGCGCCCGGCCAGCGCGAGCCGGTCGGCCAGCCGCTTGTCGTTGCTGCCGTTGGCGTAGGCGATCGCGTCGGACAGCGGCGTGGCCTGGGCCATCACGCCCAGATGGCCGCTGATCGACTGCGCGTAGTAGCCGACGGCCTCGCAGCCGGCCAGCAGCGCGCCGAGCGCCGGGGCGGCAAGGGCGGCCAGCGCGGCCGCCAGGCGGACGCGAGCCGGCCGCCGTGCCATCACGTCACCGCCTGCGCGGCGGCCTCCACCTGCACCAGGCAGTCGTAGAAGACCGGCGCGCGGCCCATGTCGGTCAGACGCTGGCTGGTCAGCTCGTTGGCGTTCTTGCCGTCCGGCGCCAGCTTCTTCCACCAGATCGACAGCCCGACCACCAGCCCCTGGCGCGCGCGGTCGGTGACGCGCGCGCGCGCCTGCATGCTGCCGCGGTCGTTGAAGGCGCGCACCATCATGCCGTCGACGATGCCGCGCGCGGCGGCGTCGTCCGGATGGATGTCCAGATGCGGCTCGCCCTCGGTCGCGCGCAGGCTGTCGACGTTGACGAAGGTGCTGTTCAGGAAGTTGCGCGCCGGCGGCGAGATCATCGCCAGCGGATAGCGCGCCGCCAGCTCCGGCGCGCTGGCGGGCGCCTCGTACGGCGCCACATAGCCCGGCAGCGGATCGAGGCCGTCCTTGATCATCTCGGCCGCGTAGAACTGGCACTTGCCGGTGGGGCTGGGAAAGCCCCCCTCGGCAAACGGCGCCGCCGGCAGCTTCAGCTTCTGCCAGCCGCTTTCCTTCAGCGTCGTCCAGTCGATGCCGGCCGCGCGCGGGTCGCTGCGCGCGATCGCCTGCGCGGCGATGTCCTCGTCGCTGTCGGCGAAGCACGGCTCGGTAAAGCCCATGCGCCGCGCCAGCCGGCGGAAGATCTCGGTATTGGGCAGCGCCTGGCCCAGCGGTGCGATCGCCTGGTTGTTGGCGAGGAAGTAGGTATGGCCGTAGGCCTTGTGCACGTCGACGTGCTCGAGCTGCGTGGTGGCCGGCAGAATGATGTCGGCGTAGTCGGCGGTATCGGTGCGGAAGTGCTCGAGCACCACGGTGAACAGGTCCTCGCGCGCGAAGCCCGCCGCGACCTTGCCCGACTGCGGCGCGACCGCGACCGGATTGCTGTTGTAGACGACGATCGCCTCGATCGGCGGCGTGCCGGCCGGCAGCCCCTCGCCGAGCAGCGCATCGCCGATCGTCGACATATTGATCGTGCGCGGCAGCTTCGGCCAGCTCGGCAGCAGGTCCGGGCGCTGCAGCGCCGCATTGTCGATCGGGAAAAAGCCCGAAGTCGACAGCTGCAAGCCGCCCGCGGCGTGGCGCCATGCGCCGACCAGCGACGGCAGGCAGGCCACCGCGCGCACCGCCTGGCCGCCGCCGTGGGCGCGCTGCATGCCATAGTTCAGGCGGATCGCGACCGGTTGCCGCTCGCGCACCGCCAGCGTGCCGTACAGGCCGGCCAGCCATTCGATGTCCTCGGCATCGATGCCGCAGATCTGCGCGGCATGCGCCGGCGAGAACTGCGCCGCGCGGTCGCGCAGCGCGTCGAAGCCGACCGTGTGCCGCGCGATGTAGTCGTGGTCGAGCAGGTCGTCGCGGATCAGCACATGGATGATGGCCAGCGCCAGCGCCCCGTCCGTGCCCGGCATCGGCGCGAGATGGCGATGGCACTTCTCGGCCGTCAGCGAGCGGTACGGATCGATCGCCACCAGCGTCGCGCCGCGGCGCTTGGCCTGCTGCACGCGGGTCCAGAAGTGCAGGTTCGAGGCGATCGGGTTGCCGCCCCAGATCACGATCAGCTTCGCGTCCTCGACATGCTCGATGTCCATGCCGACGCTGGCGCCATAGGTGTAGCGCAGCGCGGTGGCGCCGGCGCTGGCGCAGATGGTGCGGTCGAGCAGCGAGGCGCCGAGCTTGTGGAAGAAGCGCGCGGCCATGCTTTCGCCCTGCACCAGCCCCATCGTGCCGGCGTAGCTGTAGGGCACGATGGCCTGCGGATCCCGGGCGGCGATTGCGCCGAGCCGCTGCGCGACGATGTCGAGCGCCTCGTCCCAGCCGATCGGCGCGAACTGTCCGCTGCCCTTCGGGCCGACCCGCTTCATCGGGCTCAGCAGGCGGTCGGGATGGTAGGTGCGCTCGGTATAACGCGACACCTTGGTGCACAGCACGCCTTGCGTGCCCGGATGGTCGGGATCGCCGGCCACCTTGACGGCGCGGCCGTCCTCGACGGTGACGAGCAGCGCGCAGCTGTCGGGACAATCGTGCGGGCAGGCGGCGCGGACGATGCGGGTGGACATGGGTTCTCCGGGGGCGATGGTCTTTGTGGCCGATTGTATTCGATCGGATTCCGTCGGATTCGATCGGATTCCATCTAGGGGCAGCCGGCGCAGGCGCCGCCGCCTCCCTGCGTCCCCTGCTCGCCTCCTCCGGCCAGTGGTCCCGTCGTCCGCGTCAGGCGCTCAACGCTGGTCGTTCAGATGGCAGGCCGACATCCGCCCCGGGGCGATCTCCTTCAGCGCGGGCGCCTCCTGCCGGCAACGCGGCATCGCATGCGGGCAGCGCGGATGGAAGTGGCAGCCCGAGGGCGGATGCAGCGGCGACGGGATCTCGCCCTGGATCGCGACATAGGTCTTCTTGCCGACCTCCAGCTTCGGGGCCTCGGCAAGCAGCGCCTGCGTGTACGGATGGTTCGGCGCGGCGAACACCTGCTCGGTCGGCGCGGATTCGACCACGCGGCCCAGGTACATGATCACCACGCGGTCGCTGATGTGCTTGACCACGCCGAGGTCGTGGCTGATGAACAGGTAGGTGAGGTTCAGCTCCTGGCGCAGCCGCATGAACAGGTTCAGTACCTGGGCCTGGATCGACACGTCCAGCGCCGCCACCGATTCGTCGCAGACCAGGAACTCCGGCCTGACCGCCAGCGCCCGCGCGATGCCGATCCGCGCGCGCTGGCCGCCCGAGAACTGATGCGGAAAGCGCCGCAGCACGGTCGGGTCCATGCCGACCCGCGTCAGCATCTCCTCGACATAGGCCTTCTGGCCCGAGGCCGGCACGATGCCGTGCACCACCGGCGCTTCGCCGACGATATCGAGCACGCGCAGCCGCGGGTTCAGCGAGGCGTACGGATCCTGGAAGATCATCTGGATCGCCAGCTGCTTCTCGCGCTTTTTCTCCGCCGGCAGCTGCTCCAGGTCCTCGCCCTTCCACAGCCGCGTGCCTTCGGTCAGCGTATGCAGGCCGACGGCCATCCGGCCCAGCGTCGACTTGCCGCAGCCGGATTCGCCGACCAGGCCGACCACCTCGCCGGCGCGGATGGCCAGGTCGACATGGTCGACCGCGTGCACCACTTCTTCCTTCGCATGCGCGCCGAACAGATTGGCGATGCGTGCGGCGGCGTCGAGCGACTTGACGAAGCGCTTGGAGACGCCGCGCAGCTCGAGCAGCGGCGCGCCGGTTGCCGACGCCGAGGCCGGCTTCGCTGCCGCGTCGGCGGGCGCGTCGATCACGGACATATCGGTCATGCGGCCTCCTGGGTTTCGAGCACCGGATGGAAGCAGCGCAGGCGCCGTCCGTCGGGCGCGCTGCTCAGCGGCGGCTCGGTGCGGCAGATCTCGGTGGCACGCGGGCAGCGCTCGCGGAACGCGCAGCCGCCCGGCAGGTTCAGCAGCGACGGCGTCATGCCGGGGATCTGCCGTAGCGGCGCGCCGCGCGGATTGCGCGACGGCGCCGAGCCGATCAGTCCGTGCGTATAGGGATGTTCGGGACGCTCGAGCACCTGGCGCACGTCGCCAGCCTCGACGATCCTGCCGGCGTACATCACGCAGACGCTGTCGGCCAGCCCCGCGATCACCGACAGGTCGTGCGTGATCCAGATCAGCGCGGTGCCGGACTCGCGGCACAGCTTCTGCATCTCGTAGAGGATCTGGCCCTGGATCGTCACGTCGAGCGCGGTGGTCGGCTCGTCGGCGATGATCAGGTCCGGCTTGTTCAGCAGCGCGATCGCGATCGCGACGCGCTGGCGCATGCCGCCGGAGAACTGGTGCGGATAGGCCTGCAGCCGCTCGTCCGGCGACGGAATGCCGACCCGCGCCAGCGCATTGCGCGCGCGCTCGCGCGCCACCGCCCTGTCGACCTTCTCGTGCGCCAGCACCGCCTCGATCATCTGCGTGTCGATGCGCAGCACCGGGTTCAGCGTCATCATCGGATCCTGGAAGATCATCGCGATACGGTTGCCGCGCACGCTGCGCATCTGCGCCGGCGTCAGCCTGCGCAGGTCGCGCGTGACGCCGTCGCGGCTGGTCAGCTCGATGCGTCCGCCGACCACCTGCCCCGGCGGGTCGATCAGTCCCATGATCGAATAGCCGGTCATCGACTTGCCCGAGCCGGACTCGCCGACCAGGCCCATGATCTCGCCGCGGCCGATCGAGAAGGAGACGCGATCGACCGCGCGCGCGACGCCGCCGCGCGTGAAGAAATGCGTTTCCAGGTCCTCGACCAGCAGGGTTGGTTTGCTGCTCATCCGGTCATTCCCTTGTTGGCGTCGTCTGTCAAAGCGTCTGCAGGCGCGGATTCAGCACGTCGCGCAGCTGGTCGGCGACCAGGTTCATCGCGACGATGGTCACCACCAGCGCAATGCCGGGGAAGAAGCTGATCCAGTACTTGCCGGACAGCATGTACTGCTGGCCGTTCGAAATCAGCGAACCGAGCGACGGCTCGGTGATCGGCACGCCCAGGCCGAGGAAGGACAGCGTGGCCTCCAGCGTGATCGCCGAGGCCACCTGCAGCGCGGCGATCACGATCAGCGGCGGCAGGCAGTTCGGCAGCAGATGGCGGAACATGATGCGCCGCGCCGGCAGCCCCAGGCAGGTGGCCGCCTCGATATATTCCTTGCGCCGCTCGACCAGCGCCGCGCTGCGCGTGGTGCGCGCGTAGTAGGCCCATTGCACCGCCACCAGCGCGATCACGATATTGCCGATACCGGGCCGCAGGAAGGCCAGCAGGATCAGCGCCAGCAGGATCGGCGGGAACGACAGCTGCAGATCGGCGACGCGCATGATCAGCGCCTCGACGCGTCCGCCGACGAAGCCGGCGATCAGCCCGAGCGTGGCGCCCAGCACCAGCGCGATCACCGTGCTGACCACGCCGACGCCGATGCTGATGCGCAGCCCGTACATCACGGCCGACAGGATGTCGCGGCCCTGCTCGTCCGAGCCGAGCAGGAACGTCATGCCGTTGCCGGCCACCTCCCCCGGCGCCAGGCGCGCGTCCAGCACGTCCAGCGTCGCCAGGTCGTAGGGATTCTGCGGCGCGAGCCACGGCGCGAAGATCGCGACCAGCACGATCGCGATCAGCACAGCCAGGCCGGCCACGGCGATCTTGCTGGAGAAGAACTGGCGGGCGAAACGGCGCCACGGCGTATCGACGGCCGCCGCTGACGGCGTCGGCGTGCCGGTCGGGGTGCCCGGGGGACCGGCGGCGAGATCGGTGGTCGGGGCCGGCAGCCCGTCCGGCGTGCCCGGTTGCGTAGCGATGGTCATTGGGATCAGCCCTTGTTGTCGGCGATGCGCACGCGCGGGTCGAGCACGCTGTAGAGGATGTCGACCGCCAGGTTGATCAGGATGAACAGCGTCACGATCACCATCAGGTAGGCGACGATCACCGGCCGGTCCAGCAGCTGGATCGAATCGATGATCAGCTTGCCCATGCCGGGCCAGGCGAAGATCGTCTCGGTGACGATGGCGAAGGCGATGATCGAACCGAACTGCAGCGCGATCACGGTGACGATCGGAATCAGGATGTTCTTGAGCACATGCACGCCGACGATGCGGGTGTTCGACAGGCCCTTGGCGCGCGCGAACTTGACGTAGTCCTGCAGCATCGCCTCCTGCGTGCCGGCGCGCGTCAGCCGGATCACCATCGCGATATTCAGCAGCGACAGCGTGACGGCCGGCAGCACCAGATGGCGGATGCCGTCGACGGTCAGGAAGCTGACCGGGATGCCGAGCACCGACACGGTCTGCCCGCGCCCGTTCGACGGCAGCCAGCCCAGCTGCACCGCGAACACCATGATCAGCATCAGCCCGACCCAGAAGGTCGGCAGCGAAAAGCCGAGGATCGACACCGTCATGATCGACTTGCCCGCGATGCCGTTGGGCCGCAGGCCGGCCCACAGGCCGAGCGGGATGCCGAGCACGATCGCCAGCAGGATCGCGCAGACCGCCAGCTCCATCGTCGCCGGCATCCGCTCGAAGATCAGCTTCAGCGCCGGCGTGCCGTGCGCGAACGAGATGCCCAGATTGCCCTGCAGCGCATTGGTCAGGAAGATCCAGTACTGCTCCCACAGCGGCTTGTCGAGGCCGAGCGCGGCGATGGTGCGCTTGATGTCTTCCTGATCGGCCTGCGGATTGATCAGGATGTCCACCGGGTTGCCGATGGCGAACACACCGAGAAAGACCAGCAGCGACATGACGAAGAGCACGACCACGCTCTGCATCAGGCGCCGGATGATAAAGACCAGCATAGTCGGGACGCTTTTCCTTCGCCGCCGGCGCCGCGCACCGCCATGTCCCGCGCGAGGGGTCGCGCGAAGGCATGCGGCGGAGCGCGGCACCGGCTGACGGCTATCGCCGCCCGATCGTCGCCGGGCGGCTGTTTTCGTGGCGATCGGCGCATCGCCGGACCCGCGGGCGGCGGGGCCGACTGCGCGGCGCGGGCCGGTTGGGACGCGCGGCGCCATTGGGCACCGCGCGCGCCCGGGCTGTCAAGCGAACGGCCCGCCGACAGCCCTGCCGAGATTACTGCTGCGGCTTGAAGTTGTGCGCGTAGGTCCGCTCGTCGGTCCGCGGCACGTAGGTGATGCCCTTCTGCGTGGCCCAGGTGGTCACCTGTTGATGAATAGGAATGATGCCGCCGTCGTTGATCGCGATCGCGGTCGCCTCCTGCAGCAGCTTCGAGCGCTCGCCATCGTCGACGGTCCGCAGCGCCTTCTCCAGTACCGCGTCCATCTTCGGATTGCAGTACTCGCCCCAGTTGGTCGTGCCGAAGCCCTTCTTGGCGTCCTCGCACGCCAGCAGCGCGCGCAGCGGCGAGCTGACCTCGCCGGTCTGCGCGCCCCAGCCCAGCAGGCCGAACGACCACTCGTGCTTGATGCCCTTGGACGAGTAGGTCGCCATCGGCATGCCCTCGACGCGGGTGGCGATGCCGATCCGCGTCAGGTTCTGCGCGATGGTCTGCGCGATCTTCTCGTCGTTGACATAGCGGTTGTTCGGCGTATGCAGCGTCACGCCGAAGCCGTTCGGATAGCCGGCCTCGGCCAGCAGCTTCTTGGCGCCCTCGGGGTCGTACTTGACGGTCTTCAGGTTGGGGTTATGCCCGAACAGCGTCGCCGGCACCAGGTTGTTGGTCGGCTCGGACAGGCCCTCCATCAGCCGGTCCTTGATGCCCTGACGGTTGATGGCCATGCTGATGGCGTTGCGCACGCGCGCATCCTTCAGCGGGTTCTTGTCCATCGGCTGGCCGTCCTTGCTGGTGACGTACGGCGACTTGTCGCGCTTGGCATCGAAATACAGGTAGATCACGCGGTGCGAGATCTTCGAGAAGAACGACAGCTTCGGGTTCTTGCGCACCTGCGGCAGATCCGGCGTCGGCACGTTCTCGATCGCCTGCACGTCGCCCGACAGCAGCGCGGCCAGGCGCGTCGCGGGGTTCGGAATGAAGCGCAGCGTCACCTTGTCCCACGCAGGCTTCGGTCCCCAGTAGTCGGCGTTGCGCGTCAGCTCGACCCGGTCGTCGCGCGCATAGCTGACGAACTTGAACGGACCGGTGCCGATCATGCCCTTGCCCTGCGCGAAATCGTCCGAGTTCAGGCCCTGCGTGGCCTTCTTCTGCACGATGAAGATCGACGTCAGGTCGTTCAGCACCAGCGGATAGGGCTGCGCGGTGATCAACTGGATCGTGTTCGGATCGATGACCTTCTTGGCGACGATGGCCTTGGTGTAGACATCGAACTTGCCGGGGCTGTTCTGGATCGTCGCGGGCCGGTCCAGCGACCACAGGATGTCCTCGGCGGTCAGCGGCGAGCCGTCATGGAACTTGACGCCCTTGCGGATCTTGAACTCCCAGGTGGTCTCGTTGACCAGCTTCCACGACTCGGCCAGGCCCGGAATGATGCGGCTGTCCGCGTCCATCTTGATCAGGCTGTCGAAGATGTGCTCCGACACGTTGATGTTCGAGAACAGGTTGTAGAAGTGCGGGTCCATCGAGGTCGGCGGCGAGCTCATGGCCAGCTTGAAATCGGCTGCCAGTGCCTGACCGCCGGCGCCGAAGCTGATGGCTGCGGCGAGCAGGGCGGTTGCAAATGCCTTCTGGTGGTGGCGTAGCGGCATCGAGCGATTCTCCCGAAAAGTGGGGGCAACTATAACGAGCGGCCTGTGACCGTCGCAAGCTGCGACGCCGCAAATTGGTGCAGGCGTCGGGACACATGCGCGGCCCGGCTCGCGGACGCGGTACGGCAAGCATTAACTGTTCCAGTAGAGAAGCACCGGCGGCAATGCGGGGAAACCCACCTCCGGGCGCGACGATGACGAATGCGGGCGGCAAGGCCGGCGGTATATTGGCGCCGGTATCCAGGGGAAACCTCGCAGCAGAAATCTCGCGGCGCGATGGTTTTGGCGGGGGCTGTTGGGCCCTGGCCTTGGCGGCGATGTTGGTGCCGCTATTGGAGGCGGTTTTGGCGCATTCCGGCGGGGCGTCGTATGATCCGGTTGTTTCACCCCCTGCGGTTTCCCCATTCCGTATTGCCGACCCGGTGTTTCTCCCCGGGTCATTACCTTCTCGTTTATCACCGCTTACCGCTGCTGCCACGGCCATGACACTGATCCCCGAAATCCTCCAGGCGCAAGACGAGATCCGTTCGATCCGCCGCGATATCCATGCTCATCCGGAACTGCGATTCGAGGAGCAGCGCACCGCCGACGTGGTCGCGCGCACGCTGACCGACTGGGGCATCGAGGTCCATCGGGGCCTGGGCAAGACCGGCCTGGTCGGCGTGATCCGCAACGGCAGCAGCGCGCGCAGCATCGGCCTGCGCGCCGACATGGACGCGTTGCCGCTGCAGGAGGCCAACACCTTCGGCCACCGCTCGCAATACGACGGCAAGATGCACGCGTGCGGACACGATGGCCATACCGCGATGCTGCTCGGCGCGGCCCGCTACCTCGCGCGGCACCGCAACTTCGACGGCACCGTCCATCTGATCTTCCAGCCTGCCGAGGAAGGCGGCGGCGGCGCCCGCGAGATGATCCGCGACGGGCTGTTCGAGCGCTTTCCGTGCGACGCGGTGTTCGGCATGCACAACTGGCCCGGCATGCCGGCCGGTTCCTTCGGCACCTGCGCCGGGCCGCTGATGGCATCGAGCAACGAGTTCCGCATCGTCGTGCGCGGCAAGGGCGCGCATGCGGCGATGCCGCATAACGGCAACGACCCGGTCTTTACCGCTGCGCAGATTGTCGGCGCGCTGCAGGGCATCATTACCCGCAACAAGCGGCCGATCGACGCGGCGGTGATCTCGGTCACGCAGTTCCACGCCGGCGACGCCACCAATATCGTGCCCAACGAGGCGTGGATCGGCGGCACCGTACGCACCTTCACGCTGCCGGTGCTCGACCTGATCGAACGGCGCATGGAAGAGGTGGCGCGTGCCGTCGCCACGGCATTCGACTGCACCATCGAATTCAGCTTCGAGCGCAACTATCCGCCGACCGTCAACAGCGCCGCGGAAGCCGCCTTTGCGGTCGAGGTCGCACGCGAGCTGGTTGGCGTCGACAACGTCGAGGCCAACGTCGAACCGACGATGGGCGCCGAGGACTTTTCCTTCATGCTGCTCGAGCGGCCCGGCTGCTATCTGTTCATCGGCAATGGTGAGGGCGGGCACCGGGAGGCCGGCCACGGCATCGGGCCCTGCATGCTGCATAACCCCAGCTACGACTTCAACGACGAGATCCTGCCGGTCGGCTCGACCTTCTTCGTCAAGCTGGTCGAGAAGTGGCTGGCGCCGGCGTGAGCGACCAGCACGTTGCCGGCGTGAATGGCACGGCCGGGCGGACCGCGCTGCCGGCGCTCGATATCGCAACCGCCAGCGCCTTCGCGCAGGTCGCGCTCGAGAACATCCTGCGGCCCTATCCCTACCGCATCGACCACATGATGATGGGCGCCGGCGACCTGGCGGAGCCGCGCACGCTGCATCCGGTCTATTTCGGCAGCTACGACTGGCACTCCAGCGTGCACATGCACTGGCTGCTGGTCCGGCTGCTGGCGCAGCGGCCCGATCTTCCCGAGGCCGGCGCGATCCGCTCGACGCTCGATATCCAGTGGCAGGCGCAGGCGGTCGCGGCCGAACTTGCCTATTTCCAGCGGCCGGGTTGCGCCACCTTCGAACGCCCCTATGGGTGGGCCTGGATCCTGCGGCTGCAGGCGGAGCTGCGCGAATTCCCCGGGGCCGACGAGCAAGTCCAGCGCTGGGCGAAGGCCTGCGAGCCGCTGGCGACCGAGCTGGCGGGACGGCTGACCGACTATCTCGATATCGCCGACTTCCCGATCCGCACCGGCACGCACGCCAAC
Organism: Cupriavidus gilardii; assembly: GCF_013347325.1. NCBI lineage: Bacteria > Pseudomonadati > Pseudomonadota > Betaproteobacteria > Burkholderiales > Burkholderiaceae > Cupriavidus > Cupriavidus gilardii. The sequence continues at coordinate 2,902,241 of NZ_CP054626.1, forward strand.
AGCGCCTTCGCGCTGGTGCTGGCCGACGGTTATGCGCGCACCGACGGCCACCCGGCGCTGCGCCGGGCGATTGCGCGGCGCGCGCATCGCTGGTTCGGCCACGACCAGCGCTACCCGGCCCGCTATGAGCCGGGCGGCGACGAGTTCCTGTCAGGCGGCCTGATGGAGGCGGTGCTGATGCGCAGGGTGCTGGACGACTGCGCGTTCGCCGAATGGTGGGAGATGTTTGCGCCGGCGCCGAACGATCTGGCGACCTGGCTGACGCCAGTGGTGGTCGCCGATCGCACCGATCCCAAGCTGGTGCACCTCGATGGACTGAACCTGTCGCGCGCCTGGTGCTGGCGCCTGCTGGGGCCGTCGCTGCCGGAACCGCTGCGGACGAAAGCGGCGGGCGCTTGGGCCGATCATCTGGACGCGTCGTTGGCGCAGGCGGTCAGCGGCGACTATGTCGGTACGCACTGGCTGGCGTCGTTCGCGGCGCTGGCCCTGACCGACCCCGTGCTGACGGCGTGAGCGCCTGTTCTTCGACGATTGATGTTCGGCGATCGTTCTTCGTCGATTGATTTTCGGCGATCGAGGTTCGGCGATCGATGTTCCGCGATCGATGTTCGGCGATCGATATTCGGCGATCAATGGTCGTATCGGTCTGCCTGCGGCTAGTCCAGCGCGATGTCGCCATACCACGCTTCGGCCTGGCTCTTGGTATTGTCGGTGTCCGTCATGATGCCGACCGCCAGCAGACGGCCCGGCTCCTTGCCGAAGGCGGCACGATAGTCCGCGCGCAGGTCGCGCTCATGACAGCGCCATTGCCTGGCGTGACGCGTGCCCGAGTCGGCCACGATCATGCGGACACGCTCGGTATGGGGATTCGGAATGACGGTCCCTTCCGCACGTTTCGAACCCCAGATGTACATCAAGGTCGCGTACGGCATCTCGCGCCCGGTCATCAGCCGCGCCATCTCGTCCATCAGATGGTCCTTCAGCGACAGCGTGCTCTTGTCGCCATCGAACGCCACGAACACCCGCAGCGGCGCGTCTTCGCGCGGCCCGGCGGCGTTGTCGCCGTCGGCGATGACGTCGCGGGTCTTCCAGGCCCAACGCAACTTGCCCGGATCGCGCGGCGTCAGCGGGACATAGAGCCCTGATGCCGAGCCCTCGGCGCGGGCATGCAGCACGACACGCTGATCGACTTCGGCAAGCGCATATTGCGTCGGCGTCTTGCTGCGGTTGACCGTCCAGCTGCGCCAGCCGGCCGGCAGCGATTGCTCGGGATCAGACGCGGAAAATAATGGAAGATGCGACAACGGCGCCGGCTCGCTGTCTTCTTGCTCGCTTCCGTCGGCAACTTTCTGGAACACGCCCGCGGCGTCCGTGCCGGCCGATGCTTGCGTGCGCAGCGTTTTGGCGGTGGAGGAAGCGGCGAGCCGCTTATGAAAGCCGCGGCAGTCGGTCGCGGCGATCTTGACCGATGGCTTCGCCGACGGCGCGCGGGCCGCTGAGTCGATCGGTGGCGATGAAGAGGTCGAACAAGCCGCCAACGTGGCGGTCAGCACGGCAACTGCTGTTGCAAATGCAGGCCTGCGCAGGTCCATGCCGATGATTCCGGCCCTGTTTGCGGCCATCCCTCTCTCCCCGAACTTCCGATCGCCGGGCGCTGATTCGACCGCGGCTCTGATTGCATGACGCCGGCCTGCCATGCCCTGAAACAGGGCGGATGCCAATGCCGAGCGACACCATAGCAGAGGCCGTTCGGGCCGGGAACCGGTGACTTCACGCGGGCGGCCAATCTGTTGTATTCCGTCTGCGGGCCGGCGCACACCATGTCGTTTTGATTCAGCCCGCCGCAAAGCAAAACGCCCCAGACCTTGAGGATCTGGGGCGTTTTCAAAGGAGAGCCTGGCGATGACCTACTTTCACACGGGTAGTCCGCACTATCATCGGCGCGAAGTCGTTTCACGGTCCTGTTCGGGATGGGAAGGGGTGGTTCCGACTTGCTATGGTCACCAGGCATAAAGGGTTGCCGGACTGGCTGGGCCAATCGGGCGTATTGGGATGTAGCGTCGGGTTGTGCTGTATGGCACGTATGCGGATACCAGCGGTGCGCGTCGAACGCGCTAAACGCACTGGTTATAGGATCAAGCCTTACGGGCAATTAGTACTGGTTAGCTTAACGCATTACTGCGCTTCCACACCCAGCCTATCAACGTCCTGGTCTTGAACGACCCTTCAAGGAGCTCGAGGCTCCAGGGAATCCTCATCTTCAGGCGAGTTTCCCGCTTAGATGCTTTCAGCGGTTATCTCTTCCGTACATAGCTACCCTGCGATGCCTCTGGCGAGACAACAGGTACACCAGCGGTACGTCCACTCCGGTCCTCTCGTACTAGGAGCAGCCCCCGTCAAGATTCCAACGCCCACGGCAGATAGGGACCAAACTGTCTCACGACGTTTTAAACCCAGCTCACGTACCTCTTTAAATGGCGAACAGCCATACCCTTGGGACCGGCTACAGCCCCAGGATGAGATGAGCCGACATCGAGGTGCCAAACACCGCCGTCGATATGAACTCTTGGGCGGTATCAGCCTGTTATCCCCAGAGTACCTTTTATCCGTTGAGCGATGGCCCTTCCATTCAGAACCACCGGATCACTATGTCCTGCTTTCGCACCTGCTCGACTTGTCGGTCTCGCAGTTAAGCACGCTTTTGCCATTGCACTTTAGGTACGATGTCCGACCGTACCAAGCGTACCTTCGAACTCCTCCGTTACACTTTGGGAGGAGACCGCCCCAGTCAAACTGCCTACCATGCACTGTCCCCGACCCGGATTCACGGGCCTAGGTTAGAACCTCAAACAAACCAGGGTGGTATTTCAAGGACGGCTCCACGAGAACTGGCGTCCTCGCTTCAAAGCCTCCCACCTATCCTACACAGATCGGTTCAAAGTCCAATGCAAAGCTGCAGTAAAGGTTCATGGGGTCTTTCCGTCTAGCCGCGGGGAGATTGCATCATCACAAACACTTCAACTTCGCTGAGTCTCGGGAGGAGACAGTGTGGCCATCGTTACGCCATTCGTGCAGGTCGGAACTTACCCGACAAGGAATTTCGCTACCTTAGGACCGTTATAGTTACGGCCGCCGTTTACCGGGACTTCAATCAAGAGCTTGCACCCCATCATTTAATCTTCCGGCACCGGGCAGGCGTCACACCCTATACGTCCACTTTCGTGTTTGCAGAGTGCTGTGTTTTTATTAAACAGTCGCAGCCACCATTTTATTGCAACCCCTTCACCCTTCTGGCGCAGGCCAGTCAAGCTACCAGGGCGTACCTTATCCCGAAGTTACGGTACCAATTTGCCGAGTTCCTTCTCCCGAGTTCTCTCAAGCGCCTTAGAATACTCATCTCGCCCACCTGTGTCGGTTTGCGGTACGGTCTCGTATGACTGAAGCTTAGAGGCTTTTCTTGGGACCCCTTCCGATTGCTTCGCAGCACTAGGCCGCTCGCCCCACATCCTTGAATTACGCGCCCGGATTTGCCTAAGCGCCTTCTCCAATGCAGGGACCGGGACTTCCAACACCCGGACAACCTTCCGCGATCCGTCCCCCCATCGCATCATACGACGGTGCAGGAATATTAACCTGCTTCCCATCAGCTACGCATCTCTGCCTCGCCTTAGGGGCCGACTCACCCTACGCCGATGAACGTTGCGTAGGAAACCTTGGGCTTACGGCGAGGGGGCCTTTCACCCCCTTTATCGCTACTCATGTCAGCATTCGCACTTCCGATACCTCCAGCATCCTTTACAAGACACCTTCACAGGCTTACGGAACGCTCTCCTACCGCGCACACAAGGTGCGCCCGCAGCTTCGGTGACTGGCTTAGCCCCGTTACATCTTCCGCGCAGGACGACTCGATCAGTGAGCTATTACGCTTTCTTTAAAGGGTGGCTGCTTCTAAGCCAACCTCCTGACTGTTTTAGCCTTCCCACTTCGTTTCCCACTTAGCCAATCTTGGGGACCTTAGCTGGCGGTCTGGGTTGTTTCCCTCTTGACACCGGACGTTAGCACCCGATGTCTGTCTCCCGTGATTGCACTCTTCGGTATTCGGAGTTTGCTATGGCGGGGTAATCAGCAATAGACCCCCCAACCATGACAGTGCTCTACCCCCGAAGGTGAGACACGAGGCACTACCTAAATAGTTTTCGGAGAGAACCAGCTATTTCCAGACTTGTTTAGCCTTTCACCCCTATCCACAGCTCATCCCCTAACTTTTCAACGTTAGTGGGTTCGGTCCTCCAGTACGTGTTACCGCACCTTCAACCTGGCCATGGATAGATCGTCTGGTTTCGGGTCTACACCCAGCGACTCAATCGCCCTGTTCGGACTCGCTTTCGCTACGCCTTCCCTAACCGGTTAAGCTTGCCACTGAATGTAAGTCGCTGACCCATTATACAAAAGGTACGCCGTCACCCGTTTCCAGGCTCCGACTGTTTGTATGCATGCGGTTTCAGGATCTATTTCACTCCCCTCCCGGGGTTCTTTTCGCCTTTCCCTCACGGTACTGGTTCACTATCGGTCGATCACGAGTATTTAGCCTTGGAGGATGGTCCCCCCATCTTCAGACAGGATTTCACGTGTCCCGCCCTACTTGTCGTACCCCTAGTTCCACAACGCGGTTTTCGCATACAGGGCTATCACCTGCTATGGCCGGGCTTTCCATCCCGTTTTGCTAACCACACTGCTAAAAGGTACAAGGCTCATCCCATTTCGTTCGCCACTACTTTGGGAATCTCGGTTGATTTCTGTTCCTGCAGCTACTTAGATGTTTCAGTTCGCCGCGTTCGCTTCCCACACCTATGGATTCAGTGTGGGATGACCCATACGGGCCGGGTTTCCCCATTCGGACATCTCCGGATCAAAGCTCGTTTGCCAGCTCCCCGAAGCTTTTCGCAGGCTACCGCGTCCTTCATCGCCTGTGATCGCCAAGGCATCCACCACATGCACTTGTTCGCTTGACCCTATAACGAGTGCGTCTACGACGCCTCCCGCTACAGGTTGAGTTCTCGCATTTGTGCCGTATTCCAAGTCATCTTTCGATCACTTAAATACTTTGGTTGATACAATCACAACCCGGTATCGCGCGATCAGATTCGATCGTCCACGCGCCTCATCAACGCGTCGCGACACCTTTACTACATCCCATTTTGTTAAAGAACAGCCAACGCACTTGCCGTGCATCGTCTTGGCCAACGCCAAAGGCAAACGC
>NZ_CP054626.1:2910000-3485840 GCF_013347325.1 Cupriavidus gilardii
ACGCGGAAGCCGTCGTCTTCCGCGAACAAGGCATCCGCTGGACCTGGCGCCAGTTCAGCGAGCAGGTCGACCGCCTGGCCACCGGCCTGCTGCAGCGCGGCATCGCGCGCGGAGACCGCGTCGGCATCTGGTCGCCGAACCGGCAGGAGTGGCTGGTGACCCAGTTCGCGACCGCCCGCGTCGGTGCGATCCTCGTCAATATCAATCCGGCCTACCGGCTGGCCGAGCTCGAGTACGCGCTGAACAAGGCCGGTGTCCGGATGCTGATCACCGCCGCGCGCTTCAAGTCGAGCAACTATATCGAGATGCTGCAGAAACTGGCGCCGGAACTGGCCACCAGCCAGCCGGGCGCGCTGCGCGCGGCACGGCTGCCCACGCTGCAATGGGTGGTGCGCATGGGCGAGGAAGAAACCGCCGGCATGGTCCGCTATGCCGAAGTGCTGTCCACGCCGGATACCGCCCGGCTGGACGCCATCGGTTCGGCGCTCGGCCCGCACGACCCGATCAATATCCAGTTCACCAGCGGGACCACCGGCAACCCGAAGGGCGCCACGCTGACGCACCACAACGTGGTCAACAACGGCCGCTTCGTGGCGATGGCGATGCGGCTGACCGAGCGCGATTCGCTGTGCATTCCGGTACCGCTGTACCACTGCTTCGGCATGGTCCTGTCGGTGCTGGCCTGCGTCAGCGTCGGCGCGCGCATGATCTTCCCCGGCGAAGCCTTCGACCCGCTGGCGACCATGCAGGCGGTGCACGACGAACGCTGCACCGCGCTGCACGGGGTGCCGACGATGTTCATCGCGCAGCTCGACCATCCCGACTTCGCCCGCTTCGACTTCACCTCGCTGCGCACCGGCATCATGGCCGGCGCACCGTGCCCGATCGAGGTGATGAAGCGCGTGGTCAAGGACATGCATATGGCGGAAGTCACCATCGCCTACGGCATGACGGAGACCAGCCCCGTCTCCTTCCAGAGCGCGACCGACGATCCGCTGGAAAAGCGGGTGGCGACGGTCGGCCGCGTCCAGCCGCATCTGCAGTGCAAGATCGTCGACGAAACCGGACAGGTCGTGCCGGTCGGCGCCACCGGCGAGCTGTGCACCCGCGGCTATTCGGTGATGCTGGGCTATTGGGAGGATGACGCGCGCACGCGCGAGGCGATCCGCGACGGCTGGATGCATACCGGCGACCTGGCGACGCTCGACGAGCAGGGCTATTGCAATATCGTCGGCCGGGTCAAGGACATGGTGATCCGCGGTGGCGAGAACCTCTACCCGCGCGAGATCGAGGAATTCCTGTTCCGCCATCCGAAGGTGCAGGCAGTGCAGGTATTCGGCGTGCCCGATCCGAAGTATGGCGAGGAGCTGTGCGCGTGGATCGTGCTCAAACCCGGGCAGAGCGCGACCGAGGACGAGATCCGGGAGTTCTGCCGCGACCAGATTGCCCACTACAAGATCCCGCGTTATGTTCGTTTCGTCGACGACATGCCGATGACGGTCACCGGCAAGGTGCAGAAGTTCGTGATGCGGGAAGCGATGATCCGCGAACTGGGGCTCGAGCCGGCCGCGACTGCCTGACACTTCGTCGATGCCGTGGCGGCGGGCGGGTCTTCGTTACCCGCCGCCGCGCCGGCCGCCCGCACCGCACGCATCGCCAAGACAGGAGCGCCCGCCATGGCCGTCCACATCGTCAGGCTCGGAACCCCACGCAGCGCCGGCGAGGGCCTGCGCATCGGCACCGTGCGCAGGCCGCCCCGCGGCGTGCCGCGCGGCGAATACGCGAGCCGGGACTACTACGATGTCTGGTTCCCGCTGCTGTCGCCCTCTGCGGAACTCGTTGCCGAGGCCAGGCACGCGCAGCAAGACCAGGACGACAAGGCCTGGCGCCATTTCGAACGGCGCTTTCAGGCCGAGATGGCGGAGCCGGAGGCCAGCCGCACGCTGGACCTGCTGGCCGCGCTGTCGCACCAGACCGATTTCGCGATCGGCTGCTATTGCGAGGACGAACAGCGCTGCCACCGCTCGATCCTGCGCAAGCTGCTGGCCAGGCGGGGCGCGGCCCTTGCCCAGGCTGTCTAGCCACCGACCGATTGAAGAGGCCGCCGCGCCACAGGTCTCGGCAAGCGGCGCGCTATGATAGGCGCCTTGCGCGACACGCGCCCATCCTTGCGGCCCCACCCCGGAGCCGTGCGTCCGTTCTGTCCCGTCCGCCCGCAAATTTGCCACCACGCCCATGGCATTGAACCTGGTCTGGCTGTCCTTTTTCCTGTCCGCCTTTGCCATCGGCTGCGTGCGGCTGGCGCATGGCGATACCGCGATCTTTCCGGCCATGCTGGCGAGCCTGTTCGACAGCGCCCGCACTGCCTTCGAGATCTCGTTGAGCCTGGCCGGCATCATGGCGCTGTGGCTCGGCATCATGCGGATCGGCGAGCGTGGCGGCGTGGTGCAGGGCTTTGCGCGCGTGGTCAATCCGGTACTGCGTCACCTGTTCCCCGGGGTGCCGCAAGGCCATCCTGCGCAGGGCGCGATGATGATGAACGTTTCGGCCAATATGCTGGGGCTCGACAACGCCGCGACGCCGCTCGGCCTGAACGCGATGCGGGAGCTGCAGACGCTGAACGACAAGCCCGACACCGCGACCGATGCGCAGATCATGTTCATCGTGCTTAATACGGCGGGGCTGACGCTGATTCCGACCTCGGTGATCGCCATGCGGCAGGCGGTCGCGCTGAAGCAAGGGCTGGTCGGCTTCAATGCCGCCGACATCTTCCTGCCGACGCTGCTGGCAACCGGCGTGTCCTGCCTGGCCGGACTGGTCGCGGTGGCGTGGACCCAGCGGCTCAATCTGTTCAAACCCGCCATCCTCGGCACGCTGGTGGCCATCGTGGCCGCGCTAGGCGGTCTGGCCGTCTGGCTGCGCCACGCGCCGGCGCCCCAGGTCGACACCGTGACCGCCCTGGCGGGCAGCATCTTCATCCTTGGCCTGATCGTGCTGTTCCTGCTGTGCGGAGCGGTGCGGCGGGTCAACGTCTACGAGGCCTTCGTCGACGGTGCCAAGGAAGGCTTCGGCGTGGCGGTGCAGATCATTCCTTATCTGGTCGCGATCCTCGTCGCGATCGGGCTGTTCCGCGCCAGCGGCGGCATGGACTGGCTGATGCAGGCGCTGGCGGCCGGCATTGCGGGCCTCGGACTGAACACCGACTTCGTGCCGGCGCTGCCGGTCGGCCTGATGAAGATACTGTCCGGCGCCGGGGCCCGCGGCCTGATGGTCGACGTGATGACGACCTACGGCGTCGACTCCTTCCAGGGCAAGCTGGCGGCGATCATCCAAGGATCGACCGAAACCACCTTCTATGTGCTGGCCGTCTATTTCGGCAGCGTCAATGTGCGTCGTACTCGGCACGCGCTGGGCTGCGCGCTGTTTGCGGACGCGGTCGGGCTGGCCGCCGCCATCGGCATTGCCTACCTCTTCTTCCATGGATGACCTGGGTTGCCCTCGCTCGGGGACAGATAACCGTTGCGTCGATGCAACGAAACTGGGGCGAATCGGGCTCACCGATGCCTTTTTCCTATGCGAGCCTTGGTGCGTCGCAACAAGCCGCGTATAGTGAAGTCTGTCTCCTCCACCACCTCGGTGGATTCCAGCCCGCGCACAACCTGCGCGGGTTTTTTTTCGTCCACATCTTGCTGCGCCCGAACGAAAGCAGCCTGCCTGGGCTGGTGGAACGTTGCTGCAATGCAGCAGGCCGCGGCGCGAAGAAGTAAGCGGGCGCTCGCTCCCGGAGGCTCGGCGCGAGCGTGAGCATGGAGCCGCCGGCGGCCGAGGCGCCCGGCTGGCGTGTGCCGCCCGATATCCTAGAATGGTCGTGACCCCCGTCTCTTTCGGCCGAGGCACGCCATGCCTGAGATCCTGTTTCCCAGCAGCGTCCCCACCTACTGCGCAGCCAGCCTGACGCTGTCGTGTCCCGCCACCGTCAACGGTCAACCGTCCCGTTATTCGATCACCGCCGAAGCGCTGGAGTCGCATTTCGGCGCGCGCTCGCCGCGCGAGGAAGACCTGGTACGCGCGTTCACCGATCATCGGCCGCGCATCGAAAGCATCGCGCAGTCGCTGTTCGAGATGACCCGTTCGCGCAACATCGTGCTGCGCAGCGGGCACGTGCGCTTCGTTCCCGAATCCTGATTGCGGGCCCAAACCGGCGCGATCCCGGCACGTCCGCCAATTAATTGACCGAACGGTCGGTTTATATATAATGCTTCCTACCGCCCGGCCTACGCACGGCCGGGACCCGCCAGAGGAGGCGCTATGTACACCCAAAGCCTGGATCTGCCCCAACAGCCGCTGCCGGCCGACACGCAGCGCCCGGCCAGCGAAGGCGCGAGCCCCATCGACGATGCCGAGGCGCAGGCCGCGTTCGACGCGCGCCTGGCCGCGGACGGCAAGATCGAGCCGCAGGACTGGATGCCGGCGGCCTATCGCAAGACGCTGGTCCGCCAGATTTCCCAGCACGCGCATTCCGAAATCATCGGCATGCTGCCCGAGGGCAACTGGATCACGCGCGCGCCGTCGCTCAAGCGCAAGGCGATCCTGCTGGCCAAGGTGCAGGACGAAGGCGGCCACGGCCTCTATCTGTATTCGGCGGCCGAGACGCTGGGCACTTCGCGCGACGAGATGGTCGACGCCCTGCATCGCGGCAAGGCCAAGTATTCGTCGATCTTCAACTACCCGACGCTGACCTGGGCCGACGTCGGCGTGATCGGCTGGCTGGTCGACGGCGCCGCGATCATGAACCAGATCCCGCTGTGCCGCTGCTCCTACGGTCCGTATGCGCGGGCGATGATCCGCATCTGCAAGGAAGAGTCGTTCCACCAGCGCCAGGGCTTCGACGCGCTGCTGGCGATGATGCGCGGCACGGACGCGCAGCGCGAGATGGTGCAGGATGCGGTCAACCGCTGGTGGTTTCCGGTGCTGATGATGTTCGGCCCGCCCGATGTGGCGTCGACCAACAGCGCGCAGACCATGGCCTGGGGCATCAAGCGGATCTCCAACGACGATCTGCGTCACAAATTCGTCGATGCGACGGTCGAGCAGGCCAAGGTGCTGGGCGTCACGCTGCCGGACCCCTGCCTGCGCTGGAACGAGGAACGCGGCCACTACGACTACAGCCCGCTGGACTGGGACGAGTTCTGGCGGGTCATCAACGGCGACGGCCCATGCAACCGCGAACGTCTGGCGACGCGCGTCAAGGCGCACGAGGACGGCGCGTGGGTACGCGAGGCCGCGCTGGCCCACGCCGCCAAGGTGGCGCAGCGCGAGGCGGCCCAAGACCGCGCAGCGGCCTGAGCCCGAGCGCTCCAGCAAGCCGCCCGACAGGAGACCACCAAGATGACGCAAAAGGAATGGCCGCTGTGGGAAGTGTTCGTCCGCAGCAAGCAGGGCCTGGAACACAAGCATTGCGGCAGCCTGCACGCGGCCGACGCGCACCAGGCGCTGCGCATGGCGCGCGACGTCTATACACGGCGCCAGGAAGGCGTGTCGATCTGGGTGGTGCCGTCGTCGGCGATCACCGCCAGCGTGCCCGACGAGAAGGCGGAGCTGTTCGACCCGATGGCCGACAAGATCTACCGGCATCCGACCTTCTATCAGCTGCCCGATGAAGTCAACCATATGTAACAAGGGCCGCGCATGACCGCCACGCTCAGTCCCACTCCCTCACTGCTGTCCAACCTGCCGCTGGCGCGCACCGCCGGCTGGCAGTACGTGCTGCGCCTGGCCGACAACGCGCTGATCCTCGGCCAGCGCAACGCCGAGTGGTGCGGCCACGGCCCGGTGCTGGAAGAAGACATCGCGCTGGCCAATATCAGCCTGGACCTGATCGGCCAGGCGCGCCTGCTCTATGCGCGCGCCGGCGAACTGGAGGCCGAGCTGACCGGCCGGGCGCGCCATGAGGACGACTACGCCTACTGGCGCGGCGAGCGCGAATTCCGCAACTGGACGCTGCTGGAGCTGCCGCACAGCGGGCCGCTGGCCGGCACCGCCTCGTCGGACCGCGACTACGCCGTCACCATCGTGCGCAACTTCCTGTACAGCGCGCTGATGGTCGAGCTTTGGGGCGCGCTCGAAGGCAGCCGGGATGCCGGCCTGGCGGCGATCGCCTCGAAGTCGATCAAGGAAGCGCGCTACCACCTGCATCACGGCGCCGACTGGCTGGTGCGGCTGGGCGACGGCACCGACGAATCGCATCGGCGCACCCAGCGGGCGCTGGACCATCTGCTGCCCTATATGAACGAATGCTTCGCGCCGGATCCGGTCGAGCAGGAAGCGGCGGCGCAGGGCATCGCGGTCCCCACCGCGCAACTGCGGCCGGCCTGGCAGGAGACCGTCGAGCAGACCGTGGCCGAGGCCACGCTGACGCTGCCCCCGATCACCGGCTTCGTGTCGACCGGCAAGCAGGGCCTGCACTCCGAGCATATGAGCTACCTGCTGGCGCAGATGCAGAGCCTGGCGCGCGCCCATCCCGGCGCGCACTGGTAACGCCTGACGCCGCGCGCCTCGAGGCCGAACCCCATGCCAGCCACGCTGACCCACTCCGATACCCGCGTGCATGCGCTGCCCGCCGATGCCGACGCGCCGGCGCACGCCGCCCGCGTGGCCCGCGCGTGGACGGTGCTCGAAGCCGTGCCCGATCCCGAGATCCCCGTGGTGTCGATCCGCGATCTGGGCATCCTGCGCGAGGTGGCGGTCGCCGATGACGGCGCGCTGCAGATCGTAATCACGCCCACCTATTCAGGCTGCCCCGCGATGGCGGAGATCGCCGAGGACATCGGCCGCGCGCTCGACCGGGCGAACCTGGGCCCGTGGCAGATCCGCACGGTGCTGGCGCCGGCGTGGACCACGGACTGGATCACCGCCGAAGGCCGCGACAAGCTGCGCGCCTACGGCATCGCGCCGCCGGCGCGCTGTGCGGACTCGGGCGTGCATACCCGGCCGCTGCGCTTCGTGCCGCGCCACCGCGCCACGGGCGCCCGGGCTTCCGACACGGTGGCCTGCCCGCATTGCGGCAGCGCAGACACCGAGCCGCTGTCGCAGTTCGGCTCGACCGCGTGCAAGGCGCTGTACCGCTGCCGGGCCTGCCGCGAACCGTTCGATTACTTCAAACCGTACTAGCCCACCGGAACACCGGGCCGTCCGCCGCGTGCCGCGGCCCATCGTCCCCTCGCCGCCATGACCCCTCAGTTCCATCCGCTGCGCGTGGCGCAGGTCCGCCCCGAAACCGCCGACACCGTGTCGGTCGCCTTCGAGGTCCCGCCCGACTTGCGCGATGCCTATCGCTTCAAGCAGGGACAGTTCCTGACGCTGCGCACGTCGATCGACGGCGAGCAGGTGCGGCGCTCGTATTCGATCTGCTGCGGCGTACAGGACTACGACGAACGCGGCGAGCTGCGCGTCGCGGTCAAGCGGGTCGACGACGGGCTGTTCTCGAACTTCCTGCACGACGCGGTGGTGCCGGGCCACACGATCGACGTGATGACGCCGGACGGCCGCTTCCATGTCCCGCTCGACCCCGAGGCGGCGCGCCACTACGTCGCCTTCGCCGCCGGCAGCGGCATCACGCCGGTGATGTCGCTGATCCGGACCACGCTGGCGGTCGAGCCGAACAGCCGCTTCACGCTGGTGTACGGCAACCGCAATGTCGACAGCATCATCTTTGCCGAGGCGCTGGACGACCTGAAGAACCAGTACCTGTCGCGCCTGACGCTGTACCACGTGCTGTCGCGCCAGCCGCAGGAAGTCGACCTGCTGCACGGCCGGCTGGACCGTGCCCGGGTGCAGGCCTTTCTCGAGACGCTGATCCCGGTCGACGACATCGACGCCGCCTTCGTCTGCGGCCCGGCGTCGATGATCGACGACGTCGAGGCCGCGCTGAAGGACGCCGGGCTGGACCCGCACAAGATCCACGCCGAGCGCTTCGGCGTGCCGTTGGCCCAGCCGCGGCGCCAGCCCGTCAAGGCGACCACCGACGAGGCCGGCACCGCGCAGCTGGTGGTGGTGCTCGACGGCAAGCAGCACGCGATGCGCATCCCGCTGCAGGACGCCAACGTGCTGGACACCGCGCTGGCAGCCGGTCTGGACCTGCCCTATGCCTGCAAGGGCGGGGTCTGCTGCACCTGCCGCGCCAAGGTGCTCGAGGGCAAGGTCGAGATGGAGAAGAACTACACGCTCGAGCCGTGGGAGATGGACAAGGGCTTCGTGCTGACCTGCCAGGCGCGGCCGCTGACCGAGCGGGTGGTGGTCAGCTACGACGAGCGATAGGCCGATCGCGACGGCATCGGGACGGCGCCACGCTGCGCGCGCGGGCGCACGCACCGCCGCCGTCGCCCAGTGATGCATGGTTAAAATGGCCGCTGCCTGACACGGGGCGCCGGACCGGATGCGGAACGGACGCCCGCGCCGCTGGCCCGCCTACCGCGCCAGTCCTGGCCGCCGGGCATGCGCGGTGCTGTTGAGCCGTCTTCTCCATATACAATCACGGCCATGCAATACATCCACGTCGTCAACGGTGACATGGCGGGCAACACGCTGCGCCAGGCGCTGGCGCAAGCCGCCCGTCCGGACCCCGTCGTCGTACTGCGCGACGACCTGGCCGTCGGCCCGATCGCCGACGTGGACAGCAGCGGCCTGATCCGCTCCGGCTTCTGGCAGCGCGTGGCCCCGCACAGCGAGATCGACTTCGCCGCGGAGATGCGCCAGGCGCTCGACCAGCTGCAGGGCCTGCGCCAGAGCGAGCCCGAGGTCGCGATCTGGCACGGCCAGAGCGCCTCCGACCAGCTGATGCTGCGCCGGGTCGTATTCCACCTGTACCAGAGCCCGCAGCGGATCAACGAGGTCGCGATGGACAGCCGCGAGCTCGACGGCACCACCCAGGGCAACCTGACCGCGATCGGCATGTATCCGGCCGCCCGGCTGGCGCGCCGCTTTTCCACCATCGCGCCGGTCTCGGTGCTGCGCCTGGGCCGGCTCGGCTACGAGTGGCAGCAGAACGTCAAGGAAAACGCCGACGTGCGGCTGTGGAAGGGCAATACGCTGGTGCCCGCGGCCTACCACACGGTCGACGAGGTGATCCTGGAGCGCGCGCCGCTCGAATGGACACCGGCGGCCCAGGTGGTCGGCAGCGTGATGGGCGCGATCGAAGGGCTGCTGGCCAGCGACTGGTTCGTGTTCTGGCGCTGCCGCGAACTGATCGGCGCCGGCCAGATGGTGCTGCGGGGCAATGCCGATTCGCTGCAAAGCTGCGAGCTGCGGCGCAATCTGGCGGCCGATTCCTGATGGCCCGTACCAAGGCGCCCGACTTCGAGGCCCAACGCGAGCAGATCCTCGAACTGGCCGCGGCGGCGTTTGCCGCCAGCAGCTATCCGAGCACGTCGATGGCCGACCTGGCCGCGGCCTGCGGCACCTCGAAGGCGCGCCTGTACCACTACTACGAGAGCAAGGAAGCGATCCTGTTCGACCTGCTCGATCGCTACACGCGCCGGCTGATGCTGATCGTCACCGAGGTCGAGGCCGAGGCGGAGCGCCAGGGCCACAGCGAGCGCGACAGCTTCGCCAACCTGATCCGAGCCTTCCTGGCCGAGTACGAGACCTCGCAGACCCGGCATATCGCGCTGATCAACGACGTCAAGTTCCTCGCGTCCGAGCAGCGCGACATCATCCTGAAGCGCGAGCGCGATGTGGTCGCGGCGTTCTCGCGCCAGTTGCGGCGCGCGTACCCGGAGCGGGTCACGCGCGAGAACCAGACCGCGCTGACGATGACGGTGTTCGGCATGATCAACTGGACCTTCACCTGGCTCAAGCCGGGCGGCAAGCTGTCCTATGCCGACTTCGCCGAGATGGTGATCGAGCTGCTGGCGGGCGGGCTGCCGGGACACGCGCGTCCCTGACATCGCGGCGTTGCCACGCTAGAATGCCGCCTGCGCCGGGGACGACCCCGCGCCGCCGCGGCAAGCCCTTCGGCTTCGATTCGAATCGCGCGGCGCCCGACCAACCGGGGACGGCCCCGATGCCTCGACACCATCGCAGCCCATCATGCCCTGGCTCTACGTTCTGCTCGCCGGCCTCACCGAAATCGCCTGGGCCACCGGCCTCAAATACTCCGAAGGTTTTTCCCGCCTGTGGCCATCGGCTTTCACCATCGTCACGATGGTGGTCAGCTTCTGGCTGCTGTCGCTCGCGATGCGCGCGCTGCCGCTCGGCACCGCTTATGCGGTCTGGACCGGCATCGGCGCAGTCGGCTCGTTCGCGGTCGGCATCCTGCTGTTCGGCGAATCGGCCAGCTTCTGGCGGCTGTTCAGCGCCGGCCTGGTGCTGGCCGGCATCGTCGGCCTGAAGCTGTCGTCGTAACCCGGGCCGCAACCGGGGCGGCGGGGCGCGGCGCCCCCGGTGCCGGATCACGACCACTCGGCCTCCTCGCGCCGGCGCCGCTGCTCGCGGTCCTGCCTGAACATCTCCTCGAGCTCGTCGCGCGCCTGCCGCGCCAGCGACACCATCGTCTTCTGGTCGGTGTAGTGCGGGTAGAAGCGGTCGATCGCGGCGATGTTGTGGCGGCGGAATTTCATCGCGGCCGCGCGCGCCTCGGCCGGGTCCAGCCCCAGGCCTTCGAGCACGCGCCGGCCCAGCATCAGCGAGCCCTCGAACATCTCGCGCTCGAACAGTTCGACGCCGCGGTCCTTCAGCAGATAGACGTGCGACACATGGCGGGCGCGCGCGTAGATCCGCAGATGCGGAAAGCGCTGGCGCACGCGGTCGATCAGCGCCAGGCTCTCGTCCATGCCGTCGACGGCGACCACCAGGATCTTCGCCTTTGCCGCGCCCGCGGCTTCGAGCAGGTCCATTCGCGTCGCATCGCCATAGAAGACCTTGAAGCCGAACTGCCGCAGGAAATCGATCTGGTCGGGGTCGTGGTCGAGCACCGTCACGCCGATGCCCTGCGCATACAGCAGGCGCCCGACGATCTGGCCGAAGCGCCCGAAGCCGGCGATCAGCACCGGGTTGTCCTGCGGCTCGATGGTCTCGTCCGCCCGCTGGCGCAGCTTGCCGGCCCGCGGCGCGACGATCTGGTCGTAGGCCAGCAGCAGCAACGGCGTGGTCACCATCGACAGCGCCACCACCAGCACCAGCAGCGCGGCCACGTCCTCCGGCAGCAGGCCGGCGGAGCGCGCCACGCCGAACACGACGAAGGCGAACTCGCCGGCCTGCGAGATCAGCAGCGCGAACAGCAGCCGCTGGCCGCGCGCGATCTCGAAGCGCGGCGCCAGCAGCCGCAGCACCAGCACCTTGGCGCCGACCACGGCGGCGACCATCCCCAGCACCTGCCACGGCTGCTGCGCCATCACGCCGAAGTCGATCGACATGCCGACCGCCATGAAGAACAACCCCAGCAGCAGCCCCTTGAAGGGTTCGATGTCGGCCTCGAGCGCGTGGCGGTATTCCGAATCGGCAAGCAGCACGCCGGCCAGGAAGGTGCCGAGCGCCATCGACATGCCGACCGCTTCCATCATCGCGGCGATGCCGACCACCAGCAGCAGCGCGAACGCGGTGAACATCTCGCGCATGCCGGTGCGGGCGATGAAGCGCAGCGCCGGACGGACCAGGTAGCGGCCGCCCACCACCACCGCGGCGATCACCGCCACCGCCTTGACGGCGCCGATCCATGCCTGGCCGTCGGCGGGCTGGGGGCCGTCGAGCGTCAGCATCGGCAGCAGCGCGATCATCGGGATCGCGGCGATGTCCTGGAACAGCAGGATGCCGAAGCTCGCCTTGCCGGCCGGCGTCGCGAACAGATTGCGCTCGCCCAGCGTGGCCAGCGCGATCGCGGTCGACGACAGCGCCAGCCCGAGCCCGGCCACCAGCGCGATTTGCCAGCTGGCGCCGAAGGCCGCGGCCAGCGCGCCGATCAGCAGCGCGCAGCCGGCCATCTGCAACGCGCCATAGCCGAAGATGGTCTGGCGCAGCGCCCACAGCTTGCTGGGCGCCAGTTCCAGGCCGATCACGAACAGCATCAGCACGACGCCGAATTCCGAGAAGCTCAGGATCGACTCGACGTCGGTGACCACCCGCAGCGCCCACGGCCCGATCGCCGCGCCCGCGAGCAGATAGCCGAGCACCGCGCCCAGTCCGAAACGGCGCGCCAGCGGCACGGCCACCACCGCGGCGACCAGGAACACCAGCACCACGCGCAACGCATCATGCGGATTCATGCGAGCTCCAGCCTGGCGGCGGTGCTTGCCGCGTTGGCCGCGTTTGCCGGACCATCGGCATCGCCGTGGCCGAGCGCGCCCATGACCTCGGCGATCACGCGCTGCACGCCGGACTCGTCGAGCCGGTAGGCATCGTGAATCACGATCGGGGGCCGCCAGGTCATGCCGCATTCCAGCGCCATCTGCTCCAGCGGCAACAGGAACGACGCCAGCGGATGGCGGTGCACGCCTTCCGGCGAATAGTCCTCCTCGGTGCCGCGCGTGCTGGCCACCACCAGGCAGGACTTGCCGCGCAGCGCGGTGCCGCCCGGGCCGTGGGCCCAGCCCCGCTCGAGCACCTCGTCCATCCATAGCTTCAGCAGCGGCGGCACGCTGAACCAGAAGGTCGGGAATTGCAGCACGACAGTGTCGGCGCAGGACAGCGCGCGCTGCTCGGCCACCACGTCGATGTCGTAGTCCGGATAGCGCGCATGGAGATCGCGCACCTCGACATCGGGCAGCGCGGCGAGCGCCTCGGCCAGCGGCCGGTTCACATGCGAGCGGCGGGCGCGCGCATTGGCATAGATCACAACGATGGGTCGGGCGGGCATGGTGCGTAGCGGGCGGTATCTGGAACGATGCGCCATCCCCGAGGAGGCCGCGGCGCGCTGTGGCGTTGCAACATTTCCACACCCGCGCGGCGCATCATCGAACAGCAAGCCCTTGATTTATAACGAGTTACACGGAAGTCAGCTGGACCATGCCGCGCTCTGCAACGCACCATGCTTACGCCAAACTGACAAATGCACTACAATACTTTTCGCGTTGCAGCAAGATAGGATTTGCCCCATCCATTAGGAAATCGCATTCGGATGGTCTACTTTGACAAGTCTGCTTGCCGCGATGTGACGTTTATACCCTGAATCGCCCAAGGAACAGAAAGTGAATCCGCTCGAACTGAGCAAGGCCGTCGGTGCCCTGACCGACGAAGATCTTCGCAAAGCAGCCGCTGCCTCGCAGGCCGCCCAGCGTCCGACCATTCTGGTGCGCGAGCTGGCAGCCCAGCATCGCTCGCGCCTGCTGAAGCATTTTCTCGCGCTCGGCGAGGAAGATCGCCTGCTCCGCTTCGGCCAGTCGGTGGGCGACCATGTGATCGAGGCCTATGTCGACAGCATCGACTTCGACCACGACACGGTGTTCGGCGTCTACGACGAACATATCGAGCTGGTCGGCGTCGGCCACTTCGCCAATCTGCGCGACAACGCCCAGGGCCGCGTGGCCGAGTTCGGCGTGTCGGTGTCGCAGAGCGCGCGCGGACGCGGCATCGGCAGCGCGTTGTTCGAGCGCGCCGCGATCCATGGCCGCAACACGCATGTGCGCACGCTGTACATGCACTGCCTGTCGCGCAATGCCGCGATGATGCACATCGCCAAGAAGGCCGGCATGAAGGTCCAGTACGCGTACGGCGAGGCCGACGCCTACCTGGAGCTGCCGCCGGCCGATACCGTCAGCCGCCTGACCGAGGCGATCGACGAACAGGTGGCGGACCTGGACTACGTGGTGCGCCGCAATCTGCGCGACGCGCGCCGCTTCGGCCAGCGCTTCTGGCGCTCGATCATGCCGCAAAAGAGCACGGCCTGACCGGCATCGACAGCCCGCCGACAGGAAAACGGCGCGCCGACTGGCGCGCCGTTTTTCATTTGGGAACCGCCCGCGGGACGGCGCGCGGGTGCTCGGCGCTCGGGTGCTCGGTGCTCGTGCTCAGCCGCCGATCACCGGCAGCGCCGTGGTGTCCTTGATCGATTCGAGCGCGAAGCTCGAACGCACGTCGATCACCGCCGGATGGGCCAGCAGCTGGTCCTTCATGAAGCGGGCGAAGTGGTCCATGTCCTCGACATAGACCTTCAGCAGCAGGTCCATCTCGCCGGTCATCGCATGGCAGGCGGCGACCTCGGGCCAGATCGCGATGGCGGCGCGGAACAGGTCCAGCGGCGCCTTGCCCTTGGGCGCGCCGCCGTGCTTCTCCAGGCGGACGTTGATGTAGGCCAGCAGGCCCAGCCCGATCTTGCCCGGCTCCAGCAGCGCCGCGTACTGCCGAATCACGCCGATCTCCTCGAGCCGGCGGATGCGCCGCAGGCAGGGGCTCGGCGACAGGCTGACGCGCTCCGCGACTTCGAGATTGGTCAACCGCCCGTTGGTCTGCAGTACCTCGAGTATCTTGCGGTCGATCTTGTCCAGCTCCACCTTGCTCACGATATTGTTGCTCCGCAATAAGACAGTCAGCAATTTTTTTGCGCAAATTTAGCAAGACGGGCACAAGGTTGCAATTTATTGTGAGTTGACGTGTCGTATCGCGGCGCCAGCGCGCAATGACAAAGCGCGCGGCCCTTTCGGACCGCGCGCTTTGCTGTCGGCGCTGCATCGACCTCGCCGCGTTGCCGCGGGAGGCCGGGAAGTGGCCGCTCAACCGCCTTCGGTCGACGGCACCGCCGGGTTGTTCGGCTGCGTGGGCGGCGTGCCGGTGTTGCCCACAGCCCCCGGTGCGCCGTGGATGCCGTGGTGGTGGCGGTGCATCCGCTCCATCCGCTGCATATGGACCTGGCGCATGCCGGCGCCGATTTCGTCGCGCGTCAGCTTGCCGTCCTTGTTCGCGTCGAGACGGTCATAGTGGCTCGCCATGCGCGGCATGCCGGCCTCGGCTTCCTGCTTGCTCAGCGCGCCGTCGCCGTCCTTGTCGGCGGCCTTGAAGCGCGCGTCGAAGCGTTCGCGCATCTGCTGGCGGTGCTGCTCGTGCCGGGCCTTGTGGTAGGCGCGCATTTCTTCCTTGTCGATCTTGCCGTCCTTGTTGGCATCGACGCGGGCGAACATCGCGTCGGCCTCGGCCTTCGAGATCGCGCCGTCGCGGTCGGTATCGGCCGCGCGCAGCGACATGCCGCCGTGGTGGCCGTGGTGGCGATGGTGACGGTGGTGATGCCCGTCGGCACGGTGACCCTTGTGTGCCGGCCCGGCTTGGGCCGCGGAGGCGGCGGCCTGCGGCACGCCCGGGAGGGCGGGGGCCGGCGCCTGGGTCTGCGCGATCGCGCTGCCGCCGATCGCCAGGAACACCGCCGAAGCGGCCAGGAACTGGTGAACAGGGCGCGGCTTGATGGTGTTTCGTGACATGTCTGTTTTCCTTGTTTCGGTCGACTGGTCGGATTGACCATGTACCGATTAGAACGCAGACGATGGCGGGAAGTTGGCCGGATTAATAGGATGTTACTCGGCTCACAGAATCGGCTCGGGGCTGTAAACGGCCGCAATACCGAAGCAATACAGCGTGGTACGAACGCGATACAGAAGCACGGGATACCGCTTCTTCGCGTCGTTCTTCGCCCATTCAGCCCTTGGACATCATCGCCGCGTCGTCGCCCTGATTCATGCCCGGGTTCATGCCGGGATTCACCGCGGGGTTCATGCCTGGATTGATACCGGGATTGACGGCGGGATTGACAGCCGGATTGGCCCCGGGATTGAAGCCAGGATTCGGCACCTGTGGCGGCGGAACCTGCCCCGCCATGCCGGGGTTCGGCGCCGTCGCGGGCGGCGGCTGATTCGCCGCGGGAGCCGCGGCGGGAGGTACGGCAGGCACCGGCTGCGTGGCCGGCGTCGACAGCGGCGCGGCCGCGCCCGACGGCGGGGTCGCCAATGGCGCCGGCGTGGCGCGCGGCGGCGTGCCGCGCGCCGCCAGCGGCCGGGCCGGCAGCGCGATGGTCTGGCGCGCGCCATTGCGTTCGATCACGACCGCGCGGTCGCGGATCTCGACCAGGCGGATCTGCTGCGACAGCGCGGCGCCGGCGCGCAACGCCTTCGGCGGACCGTTGTCGATCGACACCACCGCCGCCCCGCCGCCGGCCGGGTCGGCGATCACGCCGAGCAACTGCACGTCGCGCACGCCGGCCTGCGGGCTGCCGCCGAACAGCGTCGCGATGGCGCCGGTCTCGACCGCCTCGGTCTGCGCGACGCGGGCGGTCTTGGGCACGGGGATCGTATCCATCGCGCTGAACGTCAGCACCCAACGCGTCGCCAGCGCGCACAGCGCGACGAATAGCAGCAGCGTGGCGACGCGAGGCAGCCAGGCGGCGCCGGCATCGAAACGGAAAGCGGATGGCAGGGACAGTGGCACGAGATCGCGTCGGGCGGTCCGCGATGGGCCGCCGCAGGTTGTCGATGGCGGCAAGCGTAACAGAGCGTCATGTCGATTGTCTTGCGGCCCGCATGACGGCCGCCGCCCTCGCGAGGACAGCGGCGATGTCGGTGCCTGTCCGGTACCGAGGCGTCACAAGCCGCGGGTATACTGGACGACCATCCCACCGGTGCGCGACGCGGTCGCCGCGCCGGCTTCGACTCCGTCGACAACCTAGGCCTGAAAACCCGATGCGCAGAAACACTCCGTCCCGCTCCGCCCTCGCCCGAACCAGCCAATCCGGCGCCGCCCGCCTGCGCCGCCGCCGTGCCGGCTTCACGCTGATCGAGATCATGGTGGTGATCGTGATTCTTGGCGTGCTGGCGGCACTGGTCGTGCCCAAGATCATGAGCCGCCCGGACGAAGCGCGCATCGTCGCGGCGCGCCAGGACATTTCGTCGATCATGCAGGCGCTGAAGCTGTACCGCCTCGACAACAGCCGCTATCCGACCACCGAGCAGGGACTGGCGGCGCTGGTCACCCGCCCGACCACCGAGCCGATCCCCAACAACTGGAAGGGCGGCGGCTATCTGGAAAAGCTGCCGCGCGATCCGTGGGGCCAGCCGTACCAGTACCTGAACCCGGGCGTGCGCGGCGAGATCGACGTGTTCAGCTTCGGCGCCGACGGCCAGGCCGGCGGCAATGGCAACGACGCCGATATCGGCAACTGGGACTGACGGTCCCGCCGCCGGCCGACGCCCGTCTTCATCATGGCCACCGGCCCGCACCGCACCCAACGCTCGCATGCCGCGCCCCCGCCGCGCAGACGGTCACGCGGCTTCACGCTGCTCGAGCTGCTGGTCGTGATGGTGCTGGCCGGCATCGTGGTGTCGATGGTGGCGATCAACGCCACGCCCAATGAGCGCGGCCGCATCCTCGACGACGGCCAGAAGGTCGCCCGCCTGTTCGAACTGGCGCAGGAAGAGGCGCAGCTGCGCGCCCGGCCGCTGGCCTGGGAAGCCGACCCGCAGGGCTGGCGCTTCCTCGAGGCGACGCCGTCGGGCTGGATGCCTCTGCTCGACGACGTCTTCGCGCCGGGCCAGTGGCGGCTGCCGCTGGACCAGGTCGCGGTGACCGCCGGCGCCGCCGGCCAGGGCGGCGCGCGGCTGGTGTTCGGCCGCGAATGGATCGACGCCCCGCGGCAGCTGGTGCTGGTACGCGGCAATGTCCGCGTCGAGGTGACCGGCGACGGCACCGGCCGCTATTTCGCCAGCGCGCAATGATTCCGCACCGCCGCGCCCGCCTCCCTCGTGCGGGAACGCCCGGCCGCCGCCCGCGCGGCTTCACGCTGATCGAGGTACTGGTCGCGCTGACGATCCTGGCGGTCGCGCTGACCGCCGCGATGCGGGCGATGGGCTCGATGATCGAGGCCGGCGGCTCGCTGCAGCAGCGCATGCTGGCCGGCTGGAGCGCCGACAACCAGCTGGTCGCGCTGCGCCTGACCAAGACCTGGCCCGAACCCGGCACGCGCGGCGCGCCCTGCCCGCAGGGCGGCATCGCGCTCTATTGCGAGCAGACCGTCGCGCCGACCCCGAACCCCGCCTTCCGCCGCGTCGAAATCGCGGTCTACCCGTCGGCCGAAGACCGCTCGGTGCGGCTCGCCTGGCTGGTCACCATCGTTCCCAATGAAACGCGCAACCTGCTCTGAGGCGCGTGGCTTCACGCTGATCGAGATGCTGGTCGCCATCACGCTGCTGGCGGTGATGGCCGTGATGGGCTGGCGAGGTCTGGACGCGATGACGCGCGGCCGCGAACGCCTGGTCGACCACGACCAGCGGCTCGACGCGCTGAAGCTGCTGTACGGCCAGTTCCAGACCGATTGCGAGAACCTGGCCCGCCCCGAGGCGCTGCAGCAGAGCCCGGTCGAGCTCGAGGACGGCCGGCTGCTGCTGGTGCGCGATCGCCGCGAGCCGGGACTGCCCGGTGCGTGGCAGGTGGTCGCATACCGCGTCGAGAACGGCGCCGTGGTGCGCGCCGCCTCGCCGCCGCTGGACAACCGCCAGGGGGTGCAGGCGGCCCTGATCGCGCTGCGGCAGCCCGGCGGCGGCGGCGAGCTGGTGCGGCCGCTGGTGCCGAACGCGGAGGGACTGGCCGCGCGCGCCTGGGTCGAGCCGGGCGGCTGGCGCGATACCAGCGGCGAGCTGCGCGCGGCGCTGCGGATCGGGGCGGCCAGCGCGGTACCGGCCAGCAATGCGCAGATCGGCGTGCCGGCCGGCGCGCTGCGCGGGCTCGAACTGGTGGTGGTGGCGCGGATGGGCGACGGCGACACGCCGCGCCGCTTCGACAAGCTGTGCATGACGGGGCAATGAGCGCGATGAACGGCACCTTCCGCGCCCCTTCCGTGCGCCCGCGAGCCGGCCGCCACCGCGGCGCCGCCGTGGTCACCGCGCTGCTGATCGTCACGCTGGCGGTCGTCGTCGTGTCCGGTCTGCTGTGGCGCCAGCAGGTGCAGATCCGCTCGGTCGAGAACCAGCGGCTGGTGGCCCAGGCCGCCTGGATCGAACGTGCCGCGGTCGACTGGGCGCGGCTGATCCTGCGCGACGACCTGCGCCGCTCCAACGTCGACCATCTCGGCGAGCCATGGGCGGTGCCGATCGCCGAGACGCGGCTGTCTGACTTCCTCGGCGCCGCGCTGCGCACCGACCGCGCCGGCGAGACCTCGTTCCTGTCCGGCCGCATCCTCGATGCACAGGCCCGCTTCAATCTGCGCAACCTGGTCACCACCAGCGCGGGCGCCAACGGCGGCATCTCGGTGACCATCGACCCGGCCGGGCTCGCGGCCTATCGGCGCCTGCTGCGCGTGCTGGGGCTGAACCAGGGGCTGGCCGAGGCGACCGCGCGCTATCTGCTCGAGGCGGAGCGGGCCGGCGCCGGCCGCGCCGCGCCGCGGCCGCCCGACAGCCTGGCCGACCTGATGGCCATCCCCGGCTACGAGCCCGACATGCTGCCGGTGCTCGAACCCTTCGTCGACCTGCTGCCCGACCGCACGCCGGTCAACGCCAACACCGCCGATCCCGAGGTGCTGGCCGCGGTCATCGACAAGCTGCCGCTCGATCGCGCCCGCGAACTGGTACGCCAGCGCGACCGAGCCTATTTCAACAACGTCGGCGACCTGCAGACCCAGCTGCGGGCGATCGCGCCGCAGGCCGATGCCGGCGTCGGCACCGCGCTGGAGACGCGCTCGCACTACTTCCTGATCTACGGGCTGATCCGCCACGAGCGGGCGGTGCGGATGCAGGTCTCGCTGGTTCGGCGCGCGGCGATCCTGGGCAGCGCCCAGGCGACCCAGGTGGTCTGGACCCGCGACCTCGAGCGGATGCCGGAGCTGCGCTGATGGATGGGATGCCGATCGCCGCCGGCCGCCGCGAACGCGCAAACCGCCCGCACCGCGGCCTGCCGCACGTCCCCGAAACGGTTGACGCGAATCCGCCACAAAGGCAAGGTATGCTGATGCCTTGGCGGAAAGGCATTTACCGGCACCCGGCTATGCAAACGGCGATCGCTGCCGGCACAGCCGAGACCGGGCCGGACCAAGCCCTGGCATGGAACCGGGCCAGATTGCAGACGCGCCGCCACGCCGTCGACGATTCCGCCATCCATCTTCACTGCCGCGCAGTCCCAAGGAAACCTTGAGCACCACCCTGTTCGTCCGCCTGCCGCATCGCCCCCACGATCAACCGCAGCCCTGGCGCTTCGGGGCGATGCCGTTCGCGCTGGTGCGCGATGCCGTCGCCGCCCAGGGCCGGCGCGAGCGTGCGCCCGCCGCGGGCCATCTGCTGCGCGAGGGCCAGGCGCCGATCGCCGAGCTGCCGGCGGCCGACCGGCTGGTGCTGATCGTCGCCGCCGCCGACGTGCTGGTGACCACCGCCGCGGTGCCGCCGCTGGCGCCGAACCGGCTCAAGCTGGCGCTGCCGAACCTGGTCGAGGATTCGCTGGCAGCCGATGCCCAGGCCTGCCATATCGCGGTCGGGCCGGAGGCCCCGCAAGCCGCTGCCGATGCCAGCAGTGCGGCCGCCGCGGCGCGCGGTCCGCGCCGCCGCCTGCTGATGGTGACCGAGCGCGCCTGGCTGCGCGCGGTGCTCGACGCCTTCGCCGAGCATCGCCATCGCCGCCGCCATCTGCTCGCCGCACAGTTCTGCCTGCCGCTGCTGCCGGCGGCGGACCAGGCCGCCGCCGCGCACGCATCGAGCCCCGCCGGTCCCGCCGCGGCGCCCGAACCGGCCGCCCCGTCCCAGCCGTCGGAGCCGCCCGCCACGTTGGCGCTCGAGGCCGCCTCCAGCGCGCTGGCCGCCGCGGCCCCGCTGCTGGACGGGGAGGCGGACACCGGCCAGGCCGCGCCGGTCTGGCAGCTGACCGTGCGCACCGACCGCTATCAGGGCTACGGCCTGCTGCTCGGCGACGACGCACTGGCCGCCTGGCAGGCGCTGGCGCCGGCAGGCGTCTGGTACGGCGACCGCAAGGCCGCGGCGCTGCCGACGCTGAACTCGGTACGCCCGCTCGGCTGGCCGGTCTGGATCGAGGGAGCGCAAGCCGCGCTGCGCGAGAGCGCGCTCGATCTGGCGCAGTTCGACTTCGCGCAGGGCCGCGCCGACCGCTGGAACCTGCGCGCGTGGCGCGCGCCGCTGGCGCTGGCCGCCGCGCTGCTGCTCGTCCACCTGGCCGCGCTGAACATCCACTGGCTGATGCTGCGCGGCGAGCAGGCACGGCTGCAGCAGGCCCAGACTCAGCTGCTGCGCAGCGCCTTCCCGCGCATGCCGGTGGTGGTCGATCCGCCGCTGCAGATGCGCCGCCAGGTCGAGCAGCTGCGCCTGGCCAGCGGCCGCAGCACGCCCGACGACTTCCTGCCGCTGGCCGACCGCTTCGCCCAGGCCGGCCGTCAGCTGCCGCCGGACGCGCTGCTGGCGCTCGAATACCGCGGCAAGACCCTGCACGCGACGCTCAAACCCGGCACCGACACCAATGCGCTGCGCCAGGCCGCGCGCCAGGCCGGCCTGTCGATGGAAGAAGACCGCGCGCCGGCCGAACCCGCCCGTTCCGGCGGCGGCCCCGCGCCCGCCGGCTCGCGCTGGATCATCAAGCCCGGAGCGCTGTCGTGATGCGCACCACCACCTCCGCCGGCCTGGCGGCGAAGCTCGGCAAGCTGCGTCCGCGCATACCGGCACGCTGGCGCGAACAGGCCGAGGCCTTCTGGACCGCGCGCAATCCGCGCGAGCAGACGCTGCTGGCGGTCGGCGGCGCGCTGCTGGCG
Organism: Cupriavidus gilardii; assembly: GCF_013347325.1. NCBI lineage: Bacteria > Pseudomonadati > Pseudomonadota > Betaproteobacteria > Burkholderiales > Burkholderiaceae > Cupriavidus > Cupriavidus gilardii. The sequence continues at coordinate 2,931,707 of NZ_CP054626.1, forward strand.
CTGACGATCGGCTACAGCGTGCTGTGGGAGCCCGCCGCCGAAGGCCGCGAGCGGCTGCAGAAGAGCCTGCCCGAACTGCGCGCCCAGCTGGCCGAGATGGAAACGCTGGCGCAGGAGGCGCGCGGCCTGTCGGCCAGCCCTGCGCCGGCACTGCGTGGCGAGGCGCTGGTGCAGGCGCTGCGCGACGGCCTCGCCCAGCACGGCCTGAGCGCCAGCCGCGTCGCACCGACCGGCGACAACACGATCCAGGTGCAGCTCGACAAGGTGCCGTTCGGCGCGGTGGCGGCCTGGCTGTCGGACGTGCGGCAGCAGCAGCGCCTGAAGGTCACCGACGCCCGCATCGTCTACGTCGGCGCCACCGCCATCGTCAACGTCACCGCCACCTTGCAGGGACCCGGGGCCGGCCCCGAGCGTCCGGGCGGACGCGGCTGATGGCGCGGCTGGAAGCGCTGCGCCTGCGGCGACGCGAGCCGCGGCCCGCCCGCCACCGCGGCCTGCTGCGCTGGACGCTGCTGGGCCTGGCCACGGTCGCGGTCACGATGATTGCCGCGCTGCCGGCCGCCTGGATCGCCGACGCGGTCGCCAGCCGCACCGAGGGCCGCGTACTGCTGGCCGATGCCGCCGGCTCGCTGTGGCGCGGCAGCGCCACGCTGGCGTTGTCCGCCGGCGCCGGCAGCCGCACCGCCACGGTGCTGCCCGGCCGCCTGCAGTGGCAGGTCGCGTTCTGGCCGCTGCTGACCGGCTCGCTGCGGCTGGTCGCCCAGCACACCGAGGCGATGCCGGCGCCGGTCACGGTCACGGTGACGCCGTCCGGCTGGCGCGCCCAGTCCGGATCGCTGCGGCTGCCGGCCTCGCTGCTCGAAGGGATCGGCGCGCCGTTCAACACGCTGCGCCCGGACGGCGCGATGCGGCTGGACTGGAGCGCGCTGGAGGGCCGTTTCCGCGCGGATGCGGACAGCGGCGGCCGGCCGGCCGGACTGTACGGCCACCTGACGCTTCGCATCGACCAAGTATCATCGGCCGTCAGCCGGCTGCGGCCGCTCGGCAGCTACCGCGCCGAGATCGACTGGACCGGCCCCACCGGCATGCTGCGGCTCTCGACCGTGGCGGGGCCGCTGCACCTGGAAGGCAGCGGACCGCTGGGCCGTCAGGCACGCTTCGAGGGCACCGCCCACGCGGACCCCGACGCCGCCAATCAGTTGGCCTCCCTATTGAGCCTGCTGGGAAGACGTGAGAACAATGTGACCAGGCTGCGCTTCTGATCCGGCGCAAGGCACGACGCCTGGCACGACGCCAGGCACCGCGCCAGGCACCGGGCCGCGCAACCAACCGACGCTTATGACGACAACAGACCGACGCCCCATCCTGCCCACCGCCTGCGCGCGCGCCGTCACGGCGCTGTGCGCCCTGTCGCTGATGGCGCCGGCCCCGCTCTGGGCGCAGGCACCCGGACAGGCGAGCCCCGCCGTGCCGGCCCCGCCCGACATTACGCCGCGCAACCGCGACGAGGTCGTGCTCAATTTCGTCAACGCCGACCTGGAAGCGGTCGTGCGCGCGGTGGGCCAGGCCACCGGCAAGAACTTCGTGATCGACCCGCGCGTCAAGGGCACCGTCAATCTGGTCACCGAGGCGCCGGTGTCGCGGGCGCAGGCGCTGGAAACGCTGGGCTCGGTGCTGCGGATGCAGGGCTATGCGATGGTCGAGGCCAACGGCTTCACCAAGGTCGTGCCCGAGGCCGACGCCAAGCTGCAGGGCTCGCCGACCGTGGTCGGCGCCGGCGCCAGCCGCGGCGGCCAGGTCGTGACGCAGGTGTTCCGGCTGAACTACGAGTCGGCCAACGCGCTGGTGCCGGTGCTGCGCCCGATGATCGCGCCGAACAACACGATTACGGCCTATCCGGCCAACAACACGCTGGTGATCACCGACTACGCGGACAACCTGCGGCGCATCGGCCGGATCATCGCGGCAATCGACGCGCCCGCGTCGGGCGAGGTCGAGCTGATCCCGCTGAAATACGCGATCGCCAGCGATGCCGCGGTGGTGCTGCAGCGCCTGCTCGATCCGGGCGCGGCCGGCGGCGCGCCGGGCGGCGCGGCCGGTCCGGCGGTCGATGCCAGCCTGCGCACCTCGGTCGTCGCCGAGCCGCGCAGCAACGCGCTGCTGGTGCGCGCGACCAGCCGCGCGCGCCTGCAGCAGGCGCGCCAGCTGATCGAGAAGCTGGACCAGCCGCACGCGCGCCCGGGCAACATCTGGGTGGTGCCGCTGAAGAACGCCGATGCGGTCAAGCTGGCGCCGACGCTGCGCGCGATCGTCGCGGCCGACGCCAGCTTCAACGTCGCCCAGCAGGGCCAGGGCGGCATCGGCGGGATCGCCGGCGCCGCCGGGGGCGCGGCGGGCATGGCCGGCGCGCAGAACATCGCCGCGCCGACCGGCCAGTTCACCGGCGGCACGACCGGCATGGGCGGCTACGGCCGCACCGGCAGCACCGGCGGCGGCTTCGGCGGCGGCACGGGAGGAACCGGCTCGGCCTTCTCCGCCTCGTTCGCGCCGAACCAGATTCCGACCACCGGCGGCATCATCCAGGCCGATCCGTCGACCAACTCGCTGATCATCACCGCCAGCGAAGCGGTCTACCGCAGCCTGCGCGCGGTGATCGACGACCTCGACGCGCGCCGCGCGCAGGTCTACATCGAGTCGATGATCGTCGAGGTGACTTCGACGCAGGCGGCCGAGCTCGGCATCCAGTGGCAAGGCATCCTCAGTTCGGCGGGCGGCAACAACAACTTCTTCGCCGGCACCAACTTCGGCACCGGCGGCAGCAACATCATCAACCTGAGCGGCGCGGTCTACGACATCTCGCAGAACGGTGCCGCGGGGATCGAGCGGGCGGCCGGGCTGGTGCCCGACATCGGCGGCCTGAACCTGGGCGTGGTCAACCGCGCGCTGGGCCTCGGTGCGCTGCTGCGCGCGCTGGGCAGCCAGGGCAGCGTCAACCTGCTGTCGACGCCGAACCTGATCACGCTGGAGAACGAGGAAGCCAAGATCCTGATCGGCCAGAACATTCCGATCACCACCGGTTCTTACGCGCAGAACAACGCGGTCGGCGGCGGCACGCCGTTCAATACGTTCGACCGCAAGGATGTCGGCATCACGCTGCGGGTCAAGCCGCAGATCACCGATGGCGGCCTGGTCAAGCTGCAGATCTACCAGGAGTCGTCGTCGGTGGTGCCGGGCACGACGAACCTGATCCAGGGCCCGACCACCAATGTCCGTTCGATCGAGACCAATGTGCTGGTCAACGACGGCCAGATCATCGTGCTGGGCGGCCTGATCGAGGACAACTACGGCGACGGCGTGCAGAAGGTGCCGGGGCTGGGCGACCTGCCGTGGATCGGCGGGCTGTTCCGCTACGAGAACAAGTCGCGCGCGAAGACCAATCTGCTGGTGTTCCTGCGCCCCTACGTGATGCGCACCTCCGGCGCCACCGACCGCATCACGCAGGACCGTTACGGCTATATCCGCGGCGAGCAGCAGGGCTTCGTCTCGCCGAACATGATGATGCGCGACACGCAGACGCCGGTGCTGCCGCCCGCAGACGCGCCGGCCGCGCCGTTCGTCGATCCGCGCAACAATGGGCCGGTGCCCGGTCCGCTGCCGCTCGAGCAGACGCTGCCGCCGCCGGGCCCGACCTCGCGCGCGCCGAACCAGGGCGAAGGCGCCTGAACGCGGGCCGACCATACAGGCGATCACGATGGCGACAGTCCCCTCTTCCCTTCCCGGCCCGGCCGCGCCGGCGCCCGGCGCCCCGGCCAACGCCAACGCCGCCGCGAGCCCCGTCGACACGCCGCTGTCCTCGCCGATCGCGGCGCGCCTGGTGCCCTACGGCTTCGCGCGCGAGGCCAGGCTGCTGGTCGCGCACCAGCGCGCCGACGGGCTCGAGGTCTGGGTCAGCCGCGCGACCTCGCCGGCGGCGCTGGCCGAGCTCGCGCGCGTGCACGGCCCGCTGCATCTGCGCGTGCTCGACCCCGAAGCGCTGGAACGGGCGATGTCCGACGCCTACAACCGCCAGGACGGCACCGCCGCGCAGGTCGTCGGCGAAGTCGAGGGCGTGGTCGACCTGTCGCGGCTGATGCAGGACATTCCCGCGGTCGAGGACCTGCTCGAATCGGAGGACGACGCGCCGATCATCCGCATGATCAACGCGCTGCTGACGCAGGCCGCGCGCGAAGGCGCCTCGGACATCCATATCGAGCCGTTCGAATCGGCCTCGGTGGTGCGCTTTCGCGTCGACGGCACGCTGCGCGACGTGGTGCGGCCGAAGAAGGCGCTGCACGGCGCGCTGATCTCGCGGATCAAGATCATGGCCCAGCTCGACATCGCCGAGAAGCGGCTGCCGCAGGATGGCCGCATCACGCTGCGGGTCGGCGGGCGGCCGGTCGACGTGCGGGTGTCGACGCTGCCGACCGGCCACGGCGAGCGCGCCGTGCTGCGTCTGCTCGACAAGGAGGCCGGCCGGCTCGACCTGGCCAAGCTCGGCATGGCGCCCGCCACGCTGCACGCCTTCGACGAGCTGATCCGCCAGCCGCACGGCATCGTGCTGGTGACCGGCCCGACCGGCTCCGGCAAGACCACCACGCTGTACGCGGCGCTGTCGCGGCTCGATGCGCGCACCACCAACATCATGACGGTCGAGGATCCGATCGAATACGACCTCGACGGCATCGGCCAGACCCAGGTCAATGCGCGCATCGACATGACCTTCGCCAAGGCGCTGCGCGCGATCCTGCGCCAGGACCCGGACGTGGTGATGATCGGCGAGATCCGCGACCTCGAAACCGCGCAGATTGCGGTGCAGGCCTCGCTGACCGGCCACCTGGTGCTGGCGACGCTGCACACCAACGACTCGGCCTCGGCGGTGACCCGGCTGGTCGACATGGGGATCGAGCCCTTCCTGCTGTCGTCGTCGCTGCTCGGCGTGCTGGCGCAGCGGCTGGTACGCCGGCTGTGCCCGCAGTGCAAACGCGAGGAGACCATCGCGGTAACGCCGGCGCAAGCCGAGACGCTGCTGGCCGACGGCAAGCCGCTGCAGAAGCTGTGGCACCCGGTCGGCTGCGACAAGTGCGGGCAATCGGGCTACCAGGGCCGGATGGGCGTCTACGAGCTGCTGGTGGTCGACGACCGCATCCGCACGATGATCCATCGCCAGTCGCCCGAATCCGAAATCAAGCAAACCGCGCTCGCCAACGGCATGCATACGATGCGCGGCGACGCGCAGCGCTGGATCGACAGCGGCGCGACCTCGCTGGAAGAGGTGCTGCGCGTGACGCGCGATTGAAGCGCGATCGAAGCGCGATTGAAGCCGGGATGGAACGCTTGCGAGCGCGCCCCGTGCCGAGGTCCGTGCCACCGAACCCCGTGACCTGAGCCATGCCAGCCTACCGCTATGAAGCCGTCGACGCCGCCGGCAAGACCGACCGCGGCGTCATCGAGGCCGACAGCCCGAAGCAGGCCCGCACCCATCTGCGCACGCGCGGGCTGACCCCGCTGACCGTCGATGCGCTGGGCAGCGCGGCGCAGGCCGCGCGCGGCAGCGCGGTCGGCTTCGGCCGCCGGCTGTCGACGCAGGAGCTGGCGCTGTTCACGCGCCAGCTGGCCAGCCTGATCGTCGCCGGCCTGCCGCTGGATGAAGCGCTGGCGGCGCTGGCCGACCAGGCCGAGCGCGCCTACGTGCACGAGCTGCTGGCCGGCGTGCGCGCCGAGGTGATGGGCGGCAGCGCGCTGTCGGTCGCGCTGTCGCAGCACCCGCGCGACTTCCCCGACATCTATCGCGCGCTGGTCTCCGCCGGCGAGCACTCGGGCCACCTGGGCCTGGTGCTGGAGAAGCTGGCCGGCTACATCGAGACCCGCAACGCGCTGACCGCGAAGATCCGGCTGGCCTTCACCTATCCGGCCATCGTCACCGTGGTGGCGTTCGCGATCGTGATCTTCCTGCTGTCGTACGTGGTGCCGCAGGTGGTCAGCGTGTTCGCCAACACCAAGCAGAAGCTGCCGTTGCTGACGGTGATCATGCTGGCGCTGTCCGACTTCGTGCGGCAATGGTGGTGGGCCGCGCTGATCGTGCTGGTGCTGGCGGTAATGGCGGTCCGCGCCATGCTGCGCCAGCCCGGCGTGCGGCTCGAATGGCATCGCTGGCTGCTGACCGCGCCGCTGGCCGGCAAGCTGATCCGCGGCTACAACACCGCGCGCTTTGCCAGCACGCTGGCGATCCTGGTGTCGGCCGGCGTGCCGATCCTGCGCAGCCTGCAGGCCGCGGGCGAGACGCTGGGCAACGAGGCGCTGCGCGCCAACGTCGAGGACGCCACCACGCGCGTGCGCGAGGGCTCGTCGCTGGCGCGCGCGCTGGCCGCGCAGAACCAGTTTCCGCCGGTGCTGGTGCACCTGATCCGCTCCGGCGAAGCCACCGGCAATCTGCCGACGATGCTGGAGCGCGCCGCGCAGGGCGAGGCGCAGGAACTGGAACGGCGCACGCTGTTCCTGACCAGCCTGCTCGAACCGCTGCTGATACTGACGATGGGCGTGGTGGTGCTGCTGATCGTGCTGGCGGTGCTGATGCCGATCATCGAGATCAATCAGCTGGTGAGGTAGCGCGCGGTCCGCCGCGCGAGGCGGACCGGAACGATCGGCTTCTCGGCGTTATTCCGCAGCCGCCGACTTCTTCGCTGCGCGCTTGCGCGGAGCCGGGCTGCGGCGCTTGCGTGCGGGCGGCGCGGCCTCGCTGGACTGCACCGATCCGGCGGTTTCCACCGGTTCCTCCGGCTCGGCCATCGCCGGCGCGTCGGCGCCTGGAACCTCCAGCGCTTCACCCGCCGCGGCCGGCGCGGCAAACACCGTGCTGTCGATCGGCCATGGCGTGTCGCTGAGCTTCACGTCCGGACGGCGGGAGGCCCGGCGGCCGCGCGACGAGCGCGGCGCCGCCGCGGGTTCGGGATTGCCATGGGCGGCATGGCCGGCCTGCTCGGTCGCGGCGGCTACCGCCGGCTCGTCGAACTGCTCCGGCTCGGGCGCAGGCACAGGTTCGCCGACGGCCAGCGCGGCTTCGGCCGGTGCCGGTTCCAGTGCGGGTTCCAGTGCCGGTTCCGGGGCCGCGCTGCCGCGTCCGCGCTGACCGCCCCGCCCCTGGCCACCCTGCCCCGCGTGGTCGTGCCTGGCTTCCCGCTGCTCACCACCCCGCTGCTCGCTGCCGCGCTGTTCGCCGCCTCGCTGCTCGCTGCCGCGTTGTTCGCCGCCTCGCTGTTCGCCACCGCGCTGTTCGCCACCGCGCTGTTCGCCGCCTCGCTGTTCGCCACTGCGCTGTTCGCCACTGCGCTGCTCGCCGCCGCGCTGCTCGCCGCGGCGCTTGAGCCGGACCCAGATGGTCTTGTTGTTGCCGCCGTTGCGGGTCTCGACCTCGAACAGGCCGGTCGCGGCGACCAGCTCCGACAGCTTGCCGTAGCCGTAGTTGCGCGAATCGAATTCGGGCGCCTGCTTGGCGATGTGGGTGCCCATGCTGCCCAGCGTGGTCCAACCCTCCTCGTCCGAGACCGCCTGCGCGGCCGATTGCAGCAGCCGGACGAGGCGCGTGTCCTGCCGTAGCTCGCCGCCGCTGCGGCGGCGCGCAGGCGCGGCGGCCTCGTCCGCCTCGTCGGCACCGACGTCGCCGCGCAGCAGATCCGAGTAGATGAACTTGTCGCAGGCGGTGACGAAGGGCTTGGGCGTCTTGCGCTCGCCGAAGCCGTAGACCGTCAGGCCCTGCTCGCGGATGCGCGAGGCCAGCCGCGTGAAATCGCTGTCGCTGGAGACGATGCAGAAGCCGTCGAATCGGCCGGTGTACAGCAGGTCCATCGCGTCGATGATCATCGCGCTGTCGGTGGCGTTCTTGCCGACCGTGTAGCGGAACTGCTGGATCGGCTGGATCGAATGCGACAGCAGGCATTCCTTCCAGCCCGACAGATTGGGCTTGGTCCAGTCGCCGTAGATGCGCTTGACGGCGGCCACGCCGTACTTGGCCACTTCGGCCAGCAGGCCTTCGACGATGCCCGGCCCGGCATTGTCGGCGTCGATCAGAACGGCCAGGGTCGCGGTGCCCTGGCGAGGATTTGGATTCATCGGTTTGTCCTGGGGGAGCGGTCGCTCCAGCAGTGGGAGGTTGCACCACCGCGGCGGGGGGCATCCGGCGGACGCCGCCCGCTGCCGGGCTTGGATGCAGTGCAGTGTACACGCCGGGGCTTGTCCATTCGGGAAATCGCCGAGCCGGAAGGGGCTTGGGATGCTGCGCCGCAGGGTGCCGTGTCAACGTCGCCGGTGCTACCATGCCGGGCAGAGACACGGTCGCCAACGCCTTCACAAGAGGCCTGCCGCGGCTGCCCACCACTGAAGTGTGTCGGCGATCCCGACAACATGCCCGAAGAGGAGCACCCATGAATGCCCCCCTGACCGCCCCGGTCAGCGACGCCATCCGTCGCGCGCTCGCCAACGTTACCCTCGACGACAAATACACGCTCGAACGCGGCCGCATCTACATCAGCGGCACGCAGGCGCTGGTCCGTCTGCCGATGCTGCAGCAGGAACGCGATCGCGCCGCCGGCCTCAATACCGCCGGCTTCATCTCGGGCTATCGCGGCTCGCCGCTGGGCGCGCTGGACCAGGCGCTGTGGAAGGCCAAGTCGCACCTGGCCGGCCACAACATCGTGTTCCAGCCGGGCCTGAACGAGGACCTGGCCGCCACTGCGGTATGGGGTTCGCAGCAGGTCAACATGTACCCGGGCGCGAAATACGACGGCGTGTTCGGCATGTGGTACGGCAAGGGCCCGGGCGTGGACCGCACCGGCGACGTCTTCAAGCATGCGAACTCGGCCGGCTCGTCGAAGCACGGTGGCGTGCTGGTGCTGGCCGGCGACGACCACTCGGCCAAGTCGTCGACGCTGGCGCACCAGTCCGAGCACATCTTCAAGGCCTGCGGGCTGCCCGTGCTGTTCCCCGCCAACGTGCAGGAATACCTGGACTACGGTCTGCATGGCTGGGCGATGAGCCGCTACTCGGGCCTGTGGGTGGCGATGAAGTGCGTCACCGACGTGGTCGAATCGTCGGCCTCGGTCGAGCTCGATCCGCACCGCGTGCAGATCGCGCTGCCGCAGGACTTCGCGATGCCGCCGGGCGGCCTCAACATCCGCTGGCCCGATCCGCCGCTGGAGCAGGAAGCGCGGCTGCTCGACTACAAGTGGTACGCGGCGCTGGCCTATGTGCGGGCCAACCGGATCGACCGCATCGAAATCGATTCGCCGCACGCGCGCTTCGGCATCATGACCGGCGGCAAGGCCTACCTCGACACGCGCCAGGCGCTGACCGACCTGGGCCTGGACAAGGAGACCTGCGAGCGCATCGGCATCCGGCTGTACAAGGTCGGCTGCGTCTGGCCGCTGGAAGCGCAGGGCGCGCGCGCGTTCGCGCAAGGCCTGCAGGAAATCCTGGTGGTCGAGGAAAAGCGCCAGATCATGGAGTACGCGCTGAAGGAAGAGCTGTACAACTGGCGCGACGACGTCCGGCCCAAGGTCTACGGCAAGTTCGACGAGAAGGACAATGCCGGCGGCGAGTGGTCGATCCCGCAGAGCAATTGGCTGCTGCCGGCACACTACGAGCTGTCGCCGGCGATCATCGCCAAGGCGATCGCCACGCGCCTGGACAAGTTCGACCTGCCCAGCGACGTGCGCGCGCGCATCGCCGCGCGCATCGCGGTGATCGAGGCCAAGGAGCGCGCGCTGGCCACGCCCCGCGTCGCGGCCGAGCGCAAGCCCTGGTTCTGCTCGGGCTGCCCGCACAACACCTCGACCAACGTGCCCGAGGGCTCGCGGGCGCTGGCCGGCATCGGCTGCCACTACATGACGGTCTGGATGGACCGCAGCACCAGCACCTTCAGCCAGATGGGCGGCGAGGGCGTGGCCTGGATCGGCCAGGCGCCGTTCGCCGGCGACAAGCACGTGTTCGCCAATCTCGGCGACGGCACCTACTTCCATTCGGGCCTGCTGGCGATCCGTGCGTCGATCGCGGCCGGCGTCAATATCACCTACAAGATCCTGTACAACGACGCGGTCGCGATGACCGGCGGCCAGCCGGTCGACGGCCAGCTGTCGGTGCAGGACATCGCGTTCCAGGTCGCGGCCGAGGGCGCGAAGCGGATCGACATCGTCACCGACGAGCCGGAGAAGTACAGCGCCGCGATCAAGCTGCCGGCGGGCGTGAGGATCCACCATCGCAACGATCTGGACCGCGTCCAGCGCGAGCTGCGCGAGGTGCCGGGCTGCACCATCCTGATCTACGACCAGACCTGCGCGACCGAGAAGCGCCGCCGCCGCAAGCGCGGCAGCTTCCCCGACCCGGCCCGCCGCGTGTTCATCAACGACACCGTCTGCGAGGGCTGCGGCGACTGCTCGGTCAAGTCGAACTGCCTGTCGGTCGAGCCGCTGGAAACGGAGCTCGGCACCAAGCGCAAGATCAACCAGTCGTCCTGCAACAAGGATTTCTCCTGCCTGAACGGCTTCTGCCCCAGCTTCGTGACCGCCGAGGGCGCGCAGCTGCGCAAGCCCGAGGCGCACGGCGTATCGATGGCCAGCCTGCCGCCGCTGCCCCAGCCGGCGCTGCCCGCGCTGGAGAAGCCCTACGGCGTGCTGGTGACCGGCGTCGGCGGCACCGGCGTGGTGACGATCGGCGGCCTGCTCGGCATGGCCGCGCACCTGGAACAGAAGGGCGTCACGGTGCTCGACATGGCGGGCCTCGCGCAGAAAGGCGGCGCGGTGCTGTCGCACGTGCAGATCGCCGCGCGGCCCGAGGACATCCATGCCACCCGCATCGCGATGGGCGAGGCGGACCTGGTGATCGGCTGCGATGCGATCGTGTCCGCCACCGACGAGGTGCTATCGAAGGCCCAGGCCGGACGCACGCGCGCGATCGTCAATACCGCGCAAACCCCGACCGCCGAGTTCATCCGCAATCCGAAGTGGCAGTTCCCCGGTCTGTCTGCCGAGCAGGACGTGCGCAACGCGGTCGGCGAGCAATGCGACTTCGTCAATGCCAGCGCGCTGGCGGTGGCGCTGCTCGGCGACGCGATCTACACCAATCCGCTGGTGCTCGGCTATGCCTGGCAGAAGGGCTGGGTGCCGCTGTCGCTGGACGCGATGGTGCGCGCGATCGAACTGAACGGCGTGTCGGTCGACAAGAACAAGGCCGCGTTCGAATGGGGCCGCCATATGGCGCACGACCCGGAGCATGTGCTGTCGCTGACCGGCGAACTGAAGCGCACCGCCGAGGGCGCCGACGTGGTCAAGCTGCCGACCTCGTCGGGCGCGCTGCTGGAGAAGCTGATCGCCCATCGCGCCGAGCACCTGACCGCCTACCAGGACGCGGCCTATGCCCAGACCTATCGCGATGCGGTCAATCGCGTGCGCGCGGCCGAGAGCGCGCTGGTGGGTGCAGGCAAGCCGCTGCCGCTGACCGAGGCGGTGGCACGCAACCTGGCCAAGCTGATGGCCTACAAGGACGAGTACGAGGTCGCGCGGCTCTATACCGATCCGGTCTTCCTCGACAAGCTGCGCAACCAGTTCGAGGGCGAGCCGGGCCGCGACTATCAGCTGAACTTCTGGCTGGCGCCGCCGCTGATCGCCAGGCACGACGAGCAGGGCCGGCTGATCAAGCGCCGCTTCGGCCCGTCGACGATGACGATCTTCAAGCTGCTGGCTAGGCTCAAGGGCCTGCGCGGCGGTCCGCTGGACGTGTTCGGCAAGACCGAGGAGCGCCGCACCGAGCGCGCGCTGATCGGCGAATACCGGGCGCTGCTCGACGAGCTGGTGGCAGGGCTGAACGCCGCGAACCACGGCACCGCGGTGGCGCTGGCCAGCCTGCCCGACGACATCCGCGGCTTCGGCCACGTCAAGGCCAACAACCTGAAGGCGGCGCGCTCGCGCTGGCAGACGCTGCTGGCGCAGTTCAGGAATCCGGCGCAGGGGCAGCAGGCGGCTTGAGGCTACCCTGGATCCCCGCGGGCTGGCTCCCCTCTCTCACTTGTGGGAGAGGGGGAGAAAACCGGCGCGGGATGCCGTCGCTGCCCTACTCCACCTGCGCCAGCTTGTCCTCGCCCTTCTTCACATACATCGAGTTCTTCGGCTGCGCGAACACGCGCCGGACCATCGGCTCGAAGAACGACAGCGGCAGCGTGTCGTAGTCGGTCATGAAGGCCGCCGCATCGTACTTCGCGCAGAACTCCGCGGTGCGCTCGAACAGTTCGGGCTGACTGCGGAATTGCTCGCGCAGGTTGCGGTCCAGGCCCAGGTGGTGGAAGAAGTAGTAGCCCTGGAACACGCCGTGCTTTTCCACCATCCACAGGTTCTCGGCACTGACGAAGGGCTTCAGGATCGCCGCGGCGATGTCCGGATGGTTGTAGCTGCCCAGCGTGTCGCCGATGTCGTGCAGCAGCGCGCAGACCACGTATTCTTCGTCGCGGCCGTCGCGGTGGGCCAGCGTGGCGGTCTGCAGGCAGTGGGTCAGCCGGTCGATCGGGAAGCCGCCGCAATCGCCGTCGAGCAGCCGCAGATGGGCCAGCACGCGGTCGGGCAGCGCGGCGGCATAGGGCATGAACTCGGCCGAGATCGCGGCCCAGTCTTCGCGGGTGCCCTGTTCCATATGGCTGAAGCGCGCACGCGGCGCCTGGTGGGATTCGCTCATGGTGGTCTCCTGGTGGGGTCGGCGCTGATGCGCTCTTGGGGATTCCGGCATTGTGACACCGGTTGATGCCGCTACACTGTCGGGATACCGACAATCGCCGCCACCGGCCCGGACCCACCGGCTGGAGCCCACTCGCTGAAGCGACCCGCGTCACCTTCCACGGAACCGAGGAGAACACCATGCCATACCAGGGCAGCTGCCATTGCGGCCGCATCGCATTCGAGGTCGAGGGCGAGATCGACGCCGTGCTGTCATGCAATTGCTCGATCTGCCAGCGTCGCGGCCATCTGCTGTGGTTCGTGCCGCGCGAGCGCCTGCACCTGAAGACGCCCGAGTCGGACTACTCGACCTATCGCTTCCACTCGATGAAGATCGCCCACCATTTCTGCCCGGTGTGCGGCTGCGGCCCGTTCGGCGAAGCCATCGATCCGAAGGGCAAGCCGACGGCGGCGGTCAATGCGCGCTGCCTGGAGGGGATCGACCTGGACAAGCTCAAGGTCATCCCGTTCGACGGGCGCCGCCTGTAGTGTTGCCTCTAATGCCGCCGCACTGAAGCCATGCTGACGATCCGGGGCATCGATCATCTGGTCCTGCGCAGCGCCGACGTGCCGGCGCTGCTGCGCTTCTACGTCGACGTGCTGGGCTGCACGCTGGAGCGCGAGCAGCCGAAGCTGGGGCTGACGCAGCTGCGCGCCGGCGCCAGCCTGATCGATCTGGTCTCGCTCGATGGCCCGCTCGGCAAGGCGGGGGGCGCGGCACCCGGTCCCGAGGGCCGCAATCTGGACCACTTCTGCCTGCGCGTCGAGCCTTTCGATGTGCAGGCCATCACCGCCCATCTGCACGCGCACGGCGTCGAAGCGGGACCGGTCGAATCGCGCTACGGGGCCGAGGGCACCGGACCGTCGATCTATCTGCGCGACCCCGATGGCAATGTGATCGAGCTGAAGGGACCGCCCGACACCAGGGCATAGCGCCTGGACGAGCAAAGGAGCCGACGCGCGATGCCGCTGCGCAACGCCCCGCGCACGCGGCGCCGGAGCGCCGCTACAATCGGGTTTCCCCCTAACATGCGCCGCCGGCATCGCATCGGTGGCCACGGCGCCGGCCTCCCCGGCGCATGCCATGACGACACCCGACCTCTCTTCCGGTCCGCGCCCCGACACCGCCGGCTCCGCCCCCGCCGCGGCAAGCGCCACCGGCGCCGCGGAATCCACCGAGCCACAGCCCCATCCCGCCCCCTGGTCCGAACCGCCCCGCCATCTTGCGTGGGTGCTGGGCCTGACCGAGACCATTTCGTGGGGCACGCTGTACTTCACCTTCACCGTCTTCATCGAGCCGATGAGCCGGACGCTCGGCTACGGCAAGCCGTTCCTGGCCGGCGGCTATTCACTGGGGCTGCTGGTGTGGGCGCTGTGTTCGTTTGCGGTCGGCCGGCTGCTCGACCGCGCACCGGCCCGCTGGGTGATGGGCAGCGGCTCGGTGCTGGCCGGACTGGGACTGATGCTGTGGGCCTGGACGCCGAATCCGACGCTGTTCCTGCTGATGTGGGTGCCGCTCGGCCTGGCGATGGCCACCACGCTGTACGAGCCGGCCTTTGTCGTGCTGCGCCAGGCCTACGGCGACGGCTACCAGAAGTCGATCGTCATCGTGACGCTGGTGGCGGGCTTTGCCAGCACCATCTTCATTCCGCTGGCGCAATGGCTGGTGTTGCATATCGGCTGGCGCGGCACGCTGCTGATCTTCGCCGCGCTGAACCTGCTGGTCTGCGCGCCGTTGCATGCCAGGCTGCGCTTCAAGCCGCATCCGACCTATGCCAGCGTGCAGCCGGTCGCGCCGCTGGGCGCGGGCTCGCCAGGCATCGCCACGCTGGCGCTGCGCGATCCGGTGTTCTGGGCCGTGGTGCTCGCCTTCACCGCGCTGGCGGTGGTGGCCTCGCTGCTGGGCGCGCACCTGATCCCGATGCTCAACGAGAAGGGCCTGCCGGTCGGCGAACAGCTGATGGTGGCCGCGCTGATCGGACCGGCGCAGGTGATCGGCCGCCTGGCGATGGCGCGCATGCCGTCGCGGCAGCCTGTGAGGATCGCGATGCCGGTCTATCTGGTGATGTGCCTGGGCCTGCTGACGCTGGCGCTGGGCCATGGCAAATGGCTGATGCTGGCCGCGGTGCTGTACGGCTGCGCCAACGGCATCAACACGATGCTGCGCGCGATGGCGATGCCCGAGCTGATCTCGCGGCACCACTATGCGACGCTGAACGGACTGATGATGACGCCGGTGCTGCTGATGCAGGCGATCGCCCCGTGGCTCGGCGCGCTGATGTGGAGCGCGGCCGGCGGCTATTGGCTGATGCTGTGGGCGATGGTGCTGCTGGGGCTGGCGGCGCTGGGCGCGTTCGCCTATGCGCTGCGCCGGCGCGGCATGCTGGGGGCGCCGCCGGCCGGGGCCTAGCCGGCCGCCACCATACTCAAGCCGCTGCGGCCACGCCCATGCCGTCGAAGACGAAGGTGTCCATCGCCAGCACGCCGTAGGTCACCGCGTCGGTCGCGCGCACGACCTCCGCCGCCCTGGCGGGGGCAGGCGAGCCAGCGTTTGCAGGGCCTGCGTTGGCGCCGACGGGCCCCAGCGCGGCCCCCAGCGCGACGAAGAACGGCAGCAGATGCTCGTCGGTCGGGTGGGCCCGGCGCGCATGCGGCGCCTCGCTGCGGTAGCGTGAAATGCGCGCGGTATCGCCGCTGCGCAGCGCCTCGTCCAGCGCCTCGACCATCCAGCCGCGAAACGCCTCGACATAGGGCTCGGCCGCGCCGCCATGCTGGACCGGCCGTTCCTCGCCGAACACCTCGCGCAGGTTATGCGTGAAGCTGCCGGAGCCGACCACCAGCACGCCCTCGTCGCGCAGCGGCGCCAGCGCGCGGCCGATCTCGATCTGCACGGCCGGGTCCAGGTAGGGGTTCAGCGCCAGCTGCACCACCGGCACGTCGGCTTTCGGGAAGAAATACCGCATCGGCAGCCAGGCGCCGTGATCGAGCGGCCTGGCTTCGTCCAGCGCGACAAAGCCCGCGCCCGGGATGCCGGCGGCCTCGATCAGCGCCTTGACGCGCCCCGCCAGCGCGGGAGAACCCGGCGCGTCGTAGCGCAGCGCATAAAGCTCCGGCGGGAAGCCGCCGAAGTCGTGCCACGCCTGCTGCCGCTCGGCGGTGGTCACGGCCAGCGTGCTGTAGATCCAGTGCGCCGAGATCACCAGCACCGCGCGCGGCTTCACGGCGCGCAGGCGCTCGCCCAGCGCATCGAACGCCGGGCCGACCGGGCCGGGTTCGATCGCCAGCATCGGCGAGCCGTGGGAGACATAGAGCGCGGGCAGCATGGGGGGTCCTTTCGACATCGTGGGCGGCCTAGTTTGACAAATCCCCACCGCCCGGGCGTGAAGCGTTGCGGACGGGTCGGTCAAATATTTTGAAATTCAGCGTTGCGGCGTGGTCCCCTGCCAGCGGGGGCGAAGTGGCACTAACATGGCGGCTTGCCTGCCGGGTCGCCAGCCCCGGCCGATCGACGCCCTCGAGACAACCCAGACTACCGAGACGACGGAGAGACGATGACCACCATGCCCGCCACCACCAGACCGAAGCAGGCCGGACCGGCGCCCGTCACGCCGCTGCCCCGCTGCGGCTGGTGCGGCACGCTCGAGGACTATTGCCACTACCACGACAACGAGTGGGGGTATCCGGTCGACGACGACCGCCGCCTGTTCGAGAAGCTGTGTCTCGAGGGCTTTCAGGCGGGGCTCAGCTGGCTGACGATCCTGCGCAAGCGCGAGGCCTTCCGCAAGGCGTTCGCCAACTTCGACGTCGAGAAGGTGGCCCGCTTCGGCGAGCGCGACATCGAGCGGCTGCTCGGCGATGCCGGCATCGTGCGCCACCGCGGCAAGATCGAGGCGGCGATCAACAACGCCCAGCGCGCGCTCGAACTGCTCGAGACGGAGTCGTCGCTGGCCGCCTATCTGTGGCGCTACGAGCCCGACCCGAAGAGCCGGCCGGCCGTGCTGACGCCCGAGGTACTGCGCACGATGACGACCTGCCCCGAGGCGACGGCGTTGTCCAAGGACCTGAAGAAGCGCGGCTGGCGCTTCGTCGGGCCGACCACGATGTATGCGCTGATGCAGGCGATGGGCATGGTCAACGACCACCAGCAGGGTTGCTGGGCGCGCGAGGAAGCGCAGCGTAAACGGGCGGCCTTCAAGGTGCCGCGTTGACCGTCGGCCGCCGTGGCCGTATCTGCGGCTGCTGCGGCGACGTGCATAACGTGCGTAAACGCACATCCAGCCTCCGCCCCGCGCAACGGTGCCCCATGGTCTTTAAAGATTGTTTACGTATACGTAGATAGTAGTAGTAGGTAAACGGCGCCCTCGGCAGTGGATAAGGGCGTCGCGCCCTTGCGGCACAAGGCCTGGCGGACCGGATAAACCCCAGGGGAAAACCCGACGTATACGGGATAACCCTGCGCCCCCGCGGAAACGGGTTCGGAACGGGCCGGACTTGTCCGTGCGGGCTCCACAGCTGGCCCACAAGCTGCCCAGCGCTTGTCCCTCGTGCGGCGCACAGGACGGGCACAGGGTTGTCCCCGGAGTTATCCCCAGGGCGCCATTGCCACCTCTGCAGCGTTCAGTGCGAACTCGGCCGCAACGCTCGCCGGCCTCGCTGCACCAGTATCACGCCGGCCAGCACGATCGCACCGGCGATCACGCCGCCGACCAGATTGATCAGCAGCGGTCCCAGCCAGGACAGGAAGGGCCCAACGCCGCCAATGCCGCCAAGCCATTGCGCGGCGCTCTCTTCCAGATGATGCGCCCACGGCAGCCCGTGGACCAGGATGCCGCCGCCGACCAGGAACATCGCGACGGTGCCGGCGACCGACAACGTCTTCATCAGCATCGGCGCCAGCCGCAGCAGGCCGTCCCCGACGCGGCGCGCGAAGCCATTGCCGCGCTCGCTCAGATAGAGGCCGGCGTCGTCGAGCTTGACGATGCCGGCCACCAGCCCGTAGACGCCGACCGTCATCAGCAGGCCGATCGCGGTCAGCACCGCCAGCCGGGTGCCGAACGGCGCGTTGGCGACGGTGCCGAGCGAGATCACGATGATCTCCGCCGACAGGATGAAGTCGGTGCGGACCGCCCCCTTGATCTTTTCCTTTTCCAGCGCGACCAGGTCGACCGCGGGGTTGGACGCCGCTTGCCGCAGCGCGGCGCGTTCGACCGCCTCCCTGGCGCGCTCGGTCGGCTCGGCGTGGCCCGGCAGGAAGCGATGGGCCAGCTTCTCGAAGCCCTCGTAGCAGAGAAACGCGCCGCCGATCATCAGCAGCGGCGTCACCGCCCATGGCGCGAAGGCGCTGATGGCCAGCGCCGCCGGCACCAGGATCACCTTGTTGCGCAGCGATCCGAGCGCCACCGCCCACACCACCGGCAGCTCGCGCTCGGCCTTCAGGCCGGTCACCTGCTGCGCGTTCAGCGCGAGGTCGTCGCCGAGCACGCCCGCGGTCTTGCGCGCGGCGACCTTGCTCATCGTGGCGACGTCGTCCAGGATCGTCGAAATATCGTCGAGCAGCGCAAGCAGGCTGGCACCGGCCATCTCAGCGGTCTCCCTGCGGCAGTTGGCCTGCATCGGTACGGCGATCGAAACTCGGCATGGTTCGGACTCCTGGGGGGTTGGAGAGTCGGCAAGGCGCCGCGGACCGCGGCGGGGACCGCGAGTGGCGCCGCCATCGCGCCATACTGCCATAGCCCGTCGCGCTTCCAGCATGGCGGGCATGTCGGATTTTGTCTGATTTTTTTACGTCACTCGGATCGGTAGCATGGGGCGTCATGCGCAGGCACCGGGCGGCTATTGCGCCGGCGCCACCGCCTTCCCAATCCACCCGGTCGCCCATGCCCCAATCCCTTGCGCGCAGCGATCTGCTGCGTACGCTCGTCATTCCCGTGCTGCTGGCCGCGCTGCTGGTCGCGGACCTGCTGACCCCGCTCGGCGTCGCCGAGTGGATCTTCTATCTGCTGCCGATCTGCCTGTGCGTGTTCGTCGACCGGCCGATGATGCCGCTATGGACGGCCGCCGGGGCGACCCTGCTGATGGCGGCCGGCTATATCTTCTCGCCGGGCGGTGGCGATCCGACCGTCGGCCTGATCAACCGGCTGTGCGGCACCGTGGTGATGTGGTTCCTCGCCGCGGCAATCTATCGCTATATCGCCAGCCAGCTGCAGATGCGCCGCTTTGTCTGGCTGCAGGAGGGCCAGGTGCGCGTGGTCCAGCAGACGCGCGGGCTCGATACGCCTGCCGAGGTCGGCACGGCGCTGCTGCGCGCCCTGGTGCCGCTGGCGCAGGCCCAGGCCGGCGTCGTCTACCGGCTCGAGGACGGCGGCCTGAAGCGGCTCGCCGGTTGGGCCGCGCCGGCCGACACCCCCGAGCACCTGGCGCTGGGCGAGACGCTGGCCGGACAGGCCGCCAGCGAAAACCGGCCGCTCATGGCGCGCGGGCTGTCGTCGCACTATCTGCGCATCGGCTCGGCGCTCGGGCGCGACGTGCCGCAGGCGGTGGTGGCCGCGCCGCTGACTTCGGACGGCCATGTGGTCGGCGTGGTGGAGCTGGCGTTCGCCAGCGCGCAGCCGAAGCTGGACGATACCGTCGAACTGATCGGCCGCGTCGCCGAGGCGGCCGGCGTGGCGCTGACCGCCTCGGCGTATCGCGCCCGGCTGGAGACGCTGCTGGCGCAGACCCAGCGCCAGGCCGAGGAACTGCAGGTCCAGCAGGAAGAACTGCGCGTCTCCAACGAGGAGCTGGAAGAGCGCGGGCGCGCGCTGATGGAATCGCAGGCGCGGCTGGAGACGCAGCAGGCCGAGCTCGAGCAGAGCAATGTCCAGCTGGAGGAGCACACCCAGCTGCTGGAGGCGCAGAAGCGCGACCTGCTGCAGTACCAGGCCGAGCTCGCCGCCGGCGCGCGAGCCCTGGAGCGCGCCAACCAGTACAAGTCCGAGTTCCTGGCCAACATGTCGCACGAGCTGCGGACCCCGCTGAACAGCGCGCTGATCCTGGCCAAGCTGCTGCAGGACAACAAGGAAGGCAACATGACGCCGGAGCAGGTGCGCTATGCCGCCACCATCCATTCGGCCAACACCGACCTGCTGAACCTGATCAACGACATCCTCGACCTGTCCAAGATCGAGGCCGGCCATCTGACGGTGCAGCCCGAGCCGGTCGATATCGAGGCCGTGGTCGGCGGACTCGCGCAAGGCTTCGCGCCGATCGCCGCGCAGAAGTCCGTGCAGTTCCGCATCGAGCGCGCGCCCGGCCTGCCCGCGACGCTGGTCACCGACAACGTGCGTCTGCAGCAGATCCTGCGCAACCTGCTGTCCAACGCCTTCAAGTTCACCGAGCGCGGCGAGGTGGCGCTGTCGGTCACGCGCGATGGCGACGACGGCGTGCGCTTCGCGGTGCGCGATACCGGCATCGGCATCCCGCGCGACAAGCAGGCCATCATCTTCGAGGCCTTCCAGCAGGCCGACGGCACCACCAGCCGGCGCTATGGCGGCACGGGTCTCGGACTGTCGATTTCGCGCCAGCTGGCGCAGCTGCTCAACGGCACGCTGACGGTCGACAGCGAGCCGGGGGCGGGCAGCACCTTCACGCTGACGCTGCCGCTCGAATTCGTCGGCCCGGCCGCGCCGGCGGCGGCGGTCTCGTCGGTGCCGCCGGCCCCGGCCGCGGTGCTCGAAGCGGCGGCGCAGGTCGCGGCCGAGGGCGGCATCGACGTGACCGAGGCCCTCACGTCACCGCAGCCGGCGCCGGTGCCCGACGCGGTCGCCGTCCATTCCGCCGCCGCCCCCGCCGCCGGCGCCAGGCAGCCGCAGACCGCGCCCACCGCGCCGCCGATGACGATCAGCGCGCCGCCGCTGCACACGATGCTGGGCCCGGCGCCGATCGACGACGACCGCAACCGCCGCTCGCGCGGCAACCGCCTGATCCTGGCGATCGAGGACGACGTCGCCTTTGCGCAGATCCTCTACGATCTGGCCCACGAGCTCGACTTCGACTGCCTGCATGCGACCACCGCCCAGCAGGGGCTGGAGCTGGCGCGCGAATACCAGCCCTGCGGCATCCTGCTCGATGTCGCGCTGCCCGACCATTCGGGACTGACGCTGCTCGACTGGCTCAAGCGCGACCCGGCGACGCGCCATATCCCGACCCATCTGGTGTCGATCAGCGACCATGCCGAGGCGGCGCTGCATCGCGGCGCGATCGGCTACACGCTCAAGCCGAGCGGCCGCGACGACCTTGCCAGCGTGATCCGGGAGCTGGAGGCGCGCATGGCGCGCGGCGGCATGCGCACGGTGCTGGTGGTCGAGGACGACGCCACGCTGCGTGACAGCATCCGTGCGCTGCTGCAATCGGCCGATATCGAGATCGTCACGGCCGACACCGTGTCCGCGGCGCTGGCGCGGCTGTCGGAGCGCCGCTTCGACTGCGTGGTGATGGACCTGGCGCTGCCCGACGGCTCGGGCCACGACCTGCTCGAGCAGATGGCGGCCGATGCCTCGTATTCGATGCCGCCGGTGATCGTCTACACGGGCCGGCAGTTGTCGGCGGAGGACGAGCAGCAGCTGCGCCGCCATTCCAAGTCGATCATCATCAAGGGCGCGCGCTCGCCCGAGCGGCTGCTCGACGAGGTCACGCTGTTCCTGCACAGCGTCGAATCGGCGCTGCCGCCCGAACACCAGCGCATGCTGCGCGCGGTGCGCAGCCGCGACGACGCCTTCGAGGGCCGCAGGCTGCTGCTGGTCGAAGACGATGCGCGCAATATCTTCGCGCTGTCCAAGGTCATCGAGCCGCTCGGCGCGCAGGTCGAGATCGCGCGCAACGGCCGCCAGGCCCTTGAAATTCTCGATGGCCGCGACGATATCGACCTGGTGCTGATGGACATCATGATGCCGGAGATGGACGGGCTGACCGCGATGCGGCACATCCGCCAGGATGGCCGCCATGCGCGGCTGCCGATCATCGCGCTGACCGCCAAGGCGATGTCGTCCGACCGCGAGGCCTGCCTGCTGGCCGGCGCGAACGACTACATCGCCAAGCCGATCGATATCGACAAGCTGCTTTCGCTGTGCCGGGTATGGCTGCACGCACGCTGACCCCTCCTGCCCCGCCGTCGTCCGGCCAGGTGCCGGCGGACGATGCGTTCACGGCCGTGCCCGCCGACGACTTCGATATCGAACTGGAACTGCTGCTCGAGGGGATCTTCCGCAAGTACCAGCACGATTTCCGCGGCTATTCGCGCGCCTCGCTGCGCCGCCGGCTGTCGCAGGCGCTGCGCGACCTGAAGCTCGACACGCTGTCGCAGCTGCAGGACCGCATGCTGCGCGATCCGGCGCTGTTCGCCCGGCTGTTCCAGTACCTGACGGTGCAGGTCAGCGAGATGTTCCGCGACCCGTCGTACTTCCGCGCGATCCGCGAGCATGTGGCACCGGTGCTCAAGACCTATCCGTCGATCACGGTATGGGTGGCCGGCTGCAGCAGCGGCGAGGAACTGTGGTCGCTGGCGATCCTGTTCGCCGAGGAGGGCCTGCACGAGCGCACCACCTTCTATGCGACCGACATCAATCCGGCGGCGCTGGCGGAGGCGCGCGCCGGGGTCTACGACGCCGGGCGGCTGCGCGGCTTCGGCCGCAACTACCTGGCCGCGGGCGGCCGGCATTCGCTGGGCGACTACTATCACGCCGCCTATGGCAAGGCGAAGTTCGACGCCGGCCTGGTGTCGCGGGCGGTGTTCGCCGACCACAGCCTGGCCACCGACAGCGTGTTCCAGGAAGCGCAGCTGATCTCGTGCCGCAACGTGCTGATCTACTTCGACCGTACGCTGCAGGACCGCGCGCTCGGGCTGTTCCGCGACGCGCTGGTGCGCCACGGCTTTCTGGGCCTGGGCAGCAAGGAGACACTGCAGTTCAGCGCGCACGCCGAGGCCTTCGAGGCGGTGATGCCTTCGGACAGGCTGTACCGCAAGCGATGAGCGCCGCATGAACGACGCACCGTACGCGCCGCGCGCGGAGCTGAAACCCTCGCCCGAGGCCGTCGTCATCGGCGGCTCGGCCGGCGGCATCGAGGCGCTGAACGTGCTGCTGCCGATGCTGCCGGCGGCCTTCCGTCCGGCGCTGATCGTGGTGCTGCATCTGCGGCCCGATACGCCGAGCCTGCTGCCGCAGCTGTTCTCGCTGCGTTGCGCGCTGCCGGTATGCGAGGCCGAGGACAAGATGCCGGTGCGGCACGGCCACTTGTACCTGGCTCCGCCCGACTACCACCTGCTGGTCGAACGCGACGGCGGGCACGGCGGCGGCCATGGCGGCGCGCCGGCACAGGGCGTGCGGCTCGCGCTGTCGGTCGATCCGCCCGAGCGCTTCTCGCGCCCGTCGATCGACGTGCTGTTCGAGTCCGCCGCGCACGCCTGGCGCGAAGCGCTGATCGGCATCCTGCTCAGCGGCGCCAACGATGACGGCGCACGCGGGCTCGAGACCATCCGCCGCTGCGGCGGACGAACCTGGGTGCAGGCCCCGGATACCGCGTCGGCGGAGACGATGCCGGCGGAGGCGATCGCGCGCGGCGCGGTCGACGAGGTGCTGACCCTGGAAGCGATCGGCAGCCGGCTTCGGCTTGCCGTCCACTGAAAACCCTGCCATGTCCGATCCCATCAAGATCCTGACCGTCGACGACATCGCCAGCAATCTGACCGCGCTGGATGCCGTGCTGGCCCGGCCCGATGTCGAACTGGTGCATGCCAACTCGGGCCCGCAGGCGCTGGACCTGCTGCTGGAGCACGAGTTCGGCCTGGCCATCCTCGACGTGCACATGCCGGGCATGGACGGCTTCGAGCTGGCGGAGCTGATGCGCGGCAGCACCCGGACCAACCATATCCCGATCCTGTTCCTGACCGCGGCCGGCTACGACAGCCAGCGCACCTTCAAGGGCTATGCGACCGGGGCGGTCGACTTCCTCTACAAGCCGCTCGACGCCAACATCCTGGCCGCCAAGGTCGACGTGTTCGTGCAGCTGGCGCGGCAGAAGCAGCAGCTGGCCGAGCAGCTCGCCACCACGCAGCGGCTGCTGAAGGCCAACGAGATGCTGATGGCGGTGCTGGCGCACGACCTGCGCACGCCGCTGTCGGCGATCCTGGCCTCGACCTCCTTCCTCGAGCGCTTCTGCCACGATGAGAAGACCGCGCCGGCGGTCGAGCGCATCCGCCGCAGCGGCACGCGCATGGTGCGCATGGTCGATCAGCTGCTCGATGTCGCGCGGCTGCACGGCGGCCGCATGCAGCCCTCGCTGCAGCGCGAGGACCTGCATGCGCTGTGCGCGGCGATCGTCGACGAACACGAGAGCCGGCACGGCAAGGGCCGGCTGCTGCTGGAACGCTTCGGCGATACGGTCGCCACGGTCGACCCCGGGCTGCTGTCGCAGGTGCTGGCCAATCTGATCGGCAACGCGCTGCAGCATGGCGACGCCGCGGTGCCGGTGCGCGTGCGCATCGAGGGCGGCGATGCACGCGTGACGGTCGCGGTCAGCAACGGCGGGACGATCCCGCCCGATCTTCTGCCGCATCTGTTCGACGCCTTCCGCTCGGGGCGCTCCGCGACGGAATCGGAGGGGCTCGGGCTGGGCCTGCATATCGCGCGCGAGCTGGCGATGCTGCATGGCGGCGATATCGAGGTGGTGTCGCGCGAGGGGGCAGGGACGACCTTCACGGTGTGGGTGCCGCGGCAGGGGGGTGTGTAGCGGTTCGCTGGTCTCGGCGCGCTGGTCATTCAGTCCGTAATACCCGCGCCATCTGCTGCGCCGCCTCCTGCAGCACCGGCACCGCCCGCAGCAGCCCTTCCAGCGGTACGCGCGCGGTCGGCGCATGGCAGGCGATCGCCGCCAGCACCGGGCGCGCGCTGGCGGCGCGCCGTGCCGTTCGCCTCCGATCCCAACTCGCGCACCGGCACCGCCACCGCCGTCATGCCGCGCACGAATTCCTCGTTGTCGACGCCCATGCCGCGGGCGCCGAGCCGGTCGAGCTCGGCCTCCAGCAACGACAGGTCGGCCAGCGTGCGCGGCGTATTGCGCGTCAGCACCAGCCGCTGCAGCGTCTGCTGCCGCTCCAGCCGGCTCATCGCCGACAGGAACAGCTTGCCGCTGGCGGTGCAGTGCAGCGGCACATGGATGCCCGGCGACAGCTGCAGCCGCAGCGGCTCGTGCGTTTCGACGCGTTCGACATAGAGCACGCGATCGCCGTCCAGCGCGGTCAGATTGCAGGTCTCCCCCAACGCCGCCACCAGCCGGCCCAGGATCGCGCGGCATTCGCGCAGCACCGGCGGGCTGCGCAAGGTCTGCAGCGCCAGCCCCGCGGCCCGCGGTCCCGGCACGAAGCCGCGCTCGGCCGGCATCTGCAGCACGAAGCCGGCGTGCTCCATCGCCGCCAGCAAGCGCATCAGCGTGGTCTTGGGCACGTGCAGGCGCTGCGACAGTTGTGCCAAGGTCTGCGGATGCTGGGCGCGCGCGAGCGCATCGAGCACCATCAGCACCCGCAGGCTGCGCGCGTCCTCCTCGGCCGCCCGGGGGTCCGACGCGCTATCTGCTGCACTGCGATTCTGAAACGGAATTTGCACGTTCTGTTTCACTTTCCGCGCCTCCACGCGTATTGCCTTTTCATTTTCGGGTCGGCAAATAAAATCGGGACAATTCGTTCCATTATAAGAACGTTGCTCGCAGGCCCCGGCGCCAATCCGCTTCGGACAAACCCTGCCCGCAACACCCGACCAGGAGACAGCGACGATGTCGCAAACCGTTGACTACATCGTGGTGGGCGCCGGCTCGGCCGGCTGTGTGCTGGCCAACCGGCTCAGCGAGGATGGCCGCCACGCGGTGTGCCTGCTCGAGGCCGGACCGCCGGACCGCTACCCGTGGATCCATATCCCGATCGGCTACGGCAAGACGATGTTCCACAAGGAGGTCAACTGGGGCTTCCATACCGACCCCGACCCGAACATGCTGAACCGGCGCATCTACTGGCCGCGCGGCCGCACGCTCGGCGGCAGCAGCGCGATCAACGGCCTGATCTACGTGCGCGGGCAACGCGAGGACTACGACCACTGGGCCGCGCTAGGCAATCGCGGCTGGAGCTGGGACGACTGCCTGCCCTACTTCCGCAAGCTCGAGAACAACGACCTCGGCCCCGGCCCGACGCGTGGCACCGATGGGCCGCTGAACGCGACCTCGATCGATCGGCGCCATCCGCTGGTCGATGCCTTCATCGAAGCCGGCCAGTCGCTCGGCCTGCCGCACAAGGCCGATTTCAATACCGGCGACCAGGAAGGCGTCGGCTACTACCAGCTGACCACGCGCAAGGGCTGGCGCTGCTCGACCGCGGTGGCCTATCTGCGGCCGGCGCAGTCGCGCCCCAACCTGCGCATCGAGACCGGCGCGCATACGACCGCGATCCTGTTCGAAGGGCGGCGCGCGGTCGGCGTGCGCTATATGCAGAACGGCCGCCAGCACGTGCTGCGCGCGTGCCGCGAAGTGTTGCTGTGCGCGGGCGCGCTGCAGTCGCCGCAGCTGCTGCAGCTGTCC
Organism: Cupriavidus gilardii; assembly: GCF_013347325.1. Lineage (NCBI taxonomy): Bacteria > Pseudomonadati > Pseudomonadota > Betaproteobacteria > Burkholderiales > Burkholderiaceae > Cupriavidus > Cupriavidus gilardii. The sequence continues at coordinate 2,958,091 of NZ_CP054626.1, forward strand.
GGCATCGGCCCATCGGCCCTGCTGCGCGAGTTCGGCGTGCCGGTGGTGCACGCGCTGCCCGGCGTCGGCGAAAACCTGCAGGACCATCTGCAAATCCGGCTGATCTACCAGGTGGCGCGGCCGATCACCACCAACGACCAGTTGCGCTCGCTGTTCGGCAAGGCCCGCATGGGGCTCGAATGGTTGTTGTGGCGGCAAGGGCCGCTGGCGATCGGCATCAACCAGGGCGCGATGTTCTGCCGGGTGCTGCCGCAGGAAAGCGCGACGCCAGACACGCAATTCCACTTCGCGACGCTGTCGGCCGACATGGCGGGGGGCCAGGTCCATCCGTTCTCGGGCTGCACCTATTCGGTCTGCCAGCTGCGGCCCGAATCGCGCGGCACCGTGCGGATCCGCTCGACCGATCCGTTCACGCCGCCGTCGATGCAGCCCAACTATCTGTCGGCCGAGCTGGACCGGCGCAGCGCGATCGCCTCGGTCCGCTTCGCCCGCCGCGTGGCACAGACCGAGCCGATGCGCTCGCTGATGCAGGCCGAGTTCCGGCCCGGCGACGCGGTGCAGTCGGACGACGAGATCCTGCATTTCTGCCGCGAGTACGGCGCCACCATCTTCCATCCGTCGGGCACCGCCAGGATGGGCCCGGCCAGCGATCCGCTCGCGGTGGTCGACGAGCGGCTGCGCGTGCCTGGCGTTGCGGGGCTGCGCGTGGTCGATTGCTCGGTGATGCCGACGCTGGTGTCGGGCAACACCAATGTGCCGGTGGTGATGATGGCCGAGCGCGCGGCGGACTTCATTCGGGAGGATGCGCGGGCCGAGACCGTCAGCGAGATCGTCGGCGCGACGGCGGCCGGTTCCGCCCGGGTCGAACGCGTGCCGGAGCATCAAGCCGAACGCGATACCGAGCGCCAGGCTGAGGCCGGGACCGAACGCCAACCCGAGCGCCGCATCACCGAGCCGGTCTGACCCCGGCCCGCCATCGCGCCGCCCACGCATATCGCAGCGAACCCGGGCTCGGTTCGCTGCGCAACCGAAGGCCGAGCCCCAGCAGCGCGAGCGCCCGCATACTCATTCGACCAAGGGCGCCGTCCACCCAAAGGAGACAAGCATGGCAAGCCCCAACGAGCAGGCGGTACGCAAGGTCGCGATGGCCGCAGTGATCGGCGCCACCATCGAGTGGTACGACTTCTTCCTGTACGGCGTCGTCGCCGGCATCGTGTTCAACAAGCTGTATTTCCCGGCCGGCGATCCGGTGGTCGCCACCATGCTGGCCTACACCACCTTCGCGGTGGGCTTCGTCACGCGGCCGCTCGGCGGCGTCATCTTCGGCCACTTCGGCGATCGCGTCGGCCGCAAGAGCATGCTGGTGATCACGCTGATGATCATGGGCATCTCAACCTTCCTGATCGGCCTGGTGCCGACCTACGACAGCATCGGGCTGTGGGCGCCGATCCTGCTGCTGTTGCTGCGCGTGCTGCAGGGCATCGGCCTGGGCGGCGAATGGGGCGGGGCGGTGCTGATGGCCTACGAATACGCGCCGCCGGGCCGCAAGGGCTTCTATGCCTCGCTGCCGCAGATCGGGCTGTCGATCGGCCTGTGCCTGGCCTCGGGCGTGGTGGCACTGCTGTCGCTGACGCTGACCGACGCGCAGTTCCGGAGCTGGGGCTGGCGCGTGGCCTTCCTGATCTCCGCCGGCATGGTCTTCGTCGGCATGTATATCCGGCTGTCGATCAAGGAGACGCCCGAGTTCACCGCGGTCAAGCAGCGCAACGCCGAGACCCGCATTCCCTTCGTCGACATGATGCGGCGCTACCCCGGCAATATCCTTAAGGGCATGGGCGCGCGCTATATCGACGGCGTGTTCTTCAATGTCTTCGGCGTGTTTTCGATCAGCTATTTGACCCAGACGGTGAAGATCAGCCGCACCGAGGCGCTGACCGGCGTGATGGCCGCCGCCATCGTCATGTGTTTCTTCATCCCGTTCTTCGGCCATCTGTCGGACCGGATCGGCCGCACCCGCGTCTACTTCTGGGGATCGCTGATCACCGCGTGCTCGGCCTTCCCCGCGTTCTGGCTGATGCTCAACGGCGGCGGCAACGTGATGCTGCTGTGGCTGGCCATCATCGTGCCGTTCGGCATCTTCTACGCCGCGGTCTACGGTCCCGAGGCGGCGCTGTTCTGCGAGCTGTTCGACGCCAAGGTCCGCTATACCGGCATCTCGTTCGTCTACCAGTTCTCCGGCATCTTCGCGTCGGGCATCACGCCGATCATCGCCACCGCGCTGCTGAAGTCGGGCGAGGGCAAGCCTTGGCAGATCTGTGCGTACGTGATGTTCGCCGGGCTGGTGTCGGCAGTGTCGGCGGCGTTGATCGGGCGGTCGTCGGGGACCGGTGAGGTACGCGAGGCGTCAGGGGTAGCCGCGGCGCCTGCCAGGCCGATGCGTTAAACGTCAACCGTCGGCCAGGGCCGGAGCTGAGGCTTCGGCCTTTTCTTCGACCAGGAACTTGACGTTCAAGGTCGTCCACTCGCTCGAGCGGATCACCAGCCGATTGCCCTCGATCGGGTAGAAGCGCCCGTGCTCCTCCAGGCCGCGTCCACGGTCGTCGGTCAATTTGCGCCGGGACGCGGCCGACAGGATGATCCGCTCGAGTTCCCCATCGCTCTTGAACTCGAAATCCTCCAGCAGGCCGGTGTAGAGATACGACTGGTCCTTCATCGGCACCACGGCGCTGACGACCACCATCGCGCCGTCGCTGATGCCCGAATCGATGCCGCTGAAGAGGTAATACCAGGGCGCCTGCTGCCGGAAAAAGCCGCTCGCCCAGCTGTTCGGATGGTCCAGGTGAAATCGGCTGACCAGCCAGCGGCGCAGCATGGCCAGCGCGAAGGCGAGGCCAAACGTCCCCGCAAAGAAACCGAACACCGGCCAAGGGTGTTCGTTCAGCCATTCATAGCGGTGCGGCGGGACGCTGGCCGCCGCGGTACCGCCTGACAGCATGCGCAAGGCGTCGCCGAGATAAAGCTGGTAGCCGAAATATTCGGTGGCGGCGAGCCCGACCGCGGCATCCACGATCAGCGCCAGCACGATGGACTTGATCGCCGTCGCCCCGAAGGGCGTCATGTCGGCTTCGCGCGCCTCTCTGGCCTGGCTGTAGTGGTGGTAAAGAAAGCCCGGCGTGACCAGGAAAAACAGCAGGATCGCGGGCAGCGCGATGTTCAAGGTCAGCCCTGGGCGGGAATCAGCTTCAGCTTGACCTCGCGCTCAACGCCGTTGGCGGCGTCCCGGATCTTGAACGTCCTGGTGGAGTTCAGCTTCCCGGTGGCAATGAACTCGCGCAGCGCCTTGTCGCTCTCGGGATCGCTGCGGATCAGCTTGACCGTGTTCCTGACAGTGGCTTTCATCGCTTGTCCTCCGATGGGAAAAGTATAGTCGACGTGCCATGGACGGCATCGGAGATAAGCCGACGTGGAAATCAGCCCCTGGAAACAGACTCAGCCGCACCGAAGCGCTGGCCGGCGTGATGGCCGGCGTGATGGCCGCGGCCATCGTCATGTGTTTCTTCATCCCGTTCTTCGGCCACCTGTCGGACCGGATCTGGCGTACCCGCGTCTACGTCTGGGGATCGCTGATCACCGCGTGCTTGGCTTCCCCGCGTTCTGGCTGATGCTCAACGGCGTCGGCAACGTGATGCTGCTGTGGCTGGCCATCATCGTGCCGTTCGGCATCTTCTACGCCGCGGTCTGCGGGCCCGAGGCGGCGCTGTTCTGCGAGCTGCTCGACGCCGAGGCCCGCTATACCGGCTCTCCTTTGTCTACCAGCTCTCCGGCATCTTCGCATCGGGCATCACGCCGATCATCGCCACCGCGCTGCTGAAGTCGGGCGAGGGCAAGCCTTGGCAGATCTGTGCTTACGTGATGTTTGCCGGGTTGGTGTCGGCGGTGTCGGCGGCGTTGATTGAGGCGGTCGGCCGGGACGGGGAAGTTGCGGGGGGGCGGCCGGTAGCGGCGGCGTCAGCCAGGCAAATGCGGTAAGTCGTTCAAGGAGCCAAGGTTACAAGCTTACGTTGTAAATCGCTGGCGCATTGGCATATACTGCGCGCAAGTGGACTGGGAGTTCCCGGTCGGCGTCATGGCCTCGGTGAGATCATCGGGGCCTTTCGCTTTCCTGGGGTGGGAAAATCTTCAGACCCCAGTTCTCGATGCCCTCGCCCAACCGCTCGCGGCCTCCGCTGCAGAAAAACTTGCGCCGGAGTACCTCGAACGCGCGGTTCTCCTGTCCCGGGCGAAGCACACTCATACCGATTGGGCGCGCCACAAGATCCGCCAGTTGAAGGCCAGGTGAATCGACCTTCTTGTCGGCAAAGACGATGTCGAATGGCAACGTCCTTCCAAACCGGTTTGCCCCGTCGCAGATACGCCGGAATTCGAGCTCCAGTTCGTTGTCTTCCTTTTTACCCCGGCATTCGACAATGACGTGGGTAAGCGCGCCATCCTGGTTCTTCTCGAGCATCAGTTCGTAAAGCGTTTCCAGGCAGAATCCCAGCGCCATGTGATAAGGATTACCGTCCTCGCCCCTTCCACGCAGCTTCGCTTTGTCGATGATGCAACTGATCAGGATGAAATTGCTGGATTCAATGATGCCGGTGAGTTCGGATAGGAACGCCTGTTTGTGCTGTCGACTCATGAACTTGAACTCGCCCTTCTCCTTCCGGATTTCGTGTTCATGCAACACGATCGAGTCATGGCCGAAGTGGTTGAACTTGAATTTGTGGAGCGCCGGCACGACCTTTTCGCTGTAGTGCCTTTTGTAGAACACGCAGAACGCAAGGACAAAGAGCGGATAGTGAGGGTCCAACGTCTGCATGCCATGGTCGCCGCTTTCGTCAACGTAGACCACGAAATTGCTGAACCGCCCCGTAGGGGATGTCGCTCCACTCGTATCTTGCGCAGTAGTCGACGATTCGGTATCAAACAACGCGAACTGCTGATGCAACGCCTGCTTGTCCATCCGAGCCACCTCTCAGACCGGCATTGACCCGCAGACCTTGCCGCAGGCCCATACAAAAAAGGGCGCGGATCAAAATCCGCGCCCTTTTGTATTTGGTGGCGTAGTTCAACAAGAAACGAAACCCGCGGTCTCTGCGGGCTTCGTCCCCGGTCGGAAACCGCGCGACCTTCGCGCGATTCCGGGGAAGGATTTCGCGCCCCCGCGTATGCCCACGGCCGGAAGTTTCGAGAGGCCGATTGGCACTCGCAGTCGCCGCCAATGCCGGACACTTCCGAGCCTGCAACTTGGCTTCCTTCGCATTCGTCGCCGTAATGCCCAGCACGAACGACGAAAGGAGCCCATGTTGACCGAACCCGCTTTCACCGAAACCGAGCTGGCACTACGCTGGAACGTCAGCGCCGCGACCCTTCAACGCTGGCGCAGCGATGGCGTCGGCCCACCATACATCAAGCTCTCCAAGGCCATCCGCTATCCGGTGGATGAAATTGTCGCCTATGAACAGGCGAGCCGTCAGGGAATGCCCGCCGACGCAGCCCTGCCGCCATTGATCGCCGACCCGCCGGTCGTCGAACCTCCCGCGCCCGCTGCATCGGAGTCAAAGCGGTACTACCTGAACGAGGCCTTCGCGCTCATCGCGCAGTACGGCAGCCTTGCAGCGGCTGAGGCCGCCCTGACGGAGGCGCACGATGAAACCCAAGGCTGACGCCACTGCCCGTCGCGCCGGCTCCGCCGGCCCTGATGAACCGCCCATCAAGTATCCTGTGCTTAACGAAACGCAGCTGTGCTCGAGGTGGAACCTCTCGCCCAAGACGCTGCAACGCTGGCGCTCGGAAGGCATCGGCCCGCCCGCATGGCACATCAACAGGTCTGTCCGCTACCTCCTGATGGAAGTCGAGGCCTTCGAGCGCAAGGCGCGGGTGACATGGAAATCCAGTGCGGGACGCGCCCTGTCCGAATCTTCGCCCACAGCGCGTGAAGACGCCATCGAGCAGATGATGCAGCAGCGGCCCGCTCGGCGTGACCAGATTTTCTACTCGTGCAAGGCCGTGGCCGACATCACTGGACTACCTGTCTACTGGTTTCAACAGGATCAGGAACGCCAGCGACGTGGCATTCCTTGCTACATCCTAACCAGCGGTGGCGTCATCCGTTTCAGTATCGAAGAAGTCTTCTGCTGGGAGGTGCACCACCTGCGTCCGTGCCGCAGCGATGCGGGCACGTCCGTCGATGCACTTCAGTCCGCCAGCTCGTAGCCGGTGCTGCGCCCGCCGCCCGGTGATTTTTTCAACACGCCTTGGTCCAGCAACTGCGTGATGTCGCGCAGCGCGGTGTCTGGCGAGCACTTGGCGATGGCGGCCCACTTGCTGCTCGTGAGCTTGCCCTCGAAGCCGTCGAGCAGGCGGTTGAGCAGTTTCACTTGCCGCTCGTTCAACGACAGGCCCGCCCAGCGTTGCCAGAAGCGTGCTTTGACTAGCACGGCGTCCAGCGTGGACTGCGCGCTGGCGACCGCGCGCCCGAGTGTGCCGAGAAACCACGACAGCCAGCCGGTGGCGTCGAGCGTGCCCTTCTGCGTGCGCTCCAGCACGTCATAGTAGTCGCGGCGCTCGCGCTGGATCTGGGCCGACAGGCTGTAGAAGCGTTGCGGGCTGCCATCGGCGCGCGCCAGGAACAGGTCGCCCACGGCGCGGGCGATGCGGCCGTTGCCGTCGTCGAAGGGGTGCAGCGTCACGAACCACAGATGCGCCAGCCCGGCCTTGATGAGTGCGGGCTCGCCCGTTTCCTCGTTGGCCCATGCCAAAAACCGCGCCGTCTCGGTGGGCAGCACGTCGGCGGGCGGTGCCTGGAAGTGAACCTTGCGCCGCCCCACCGGACCGGAAACCACCTGCATCGGCCCGGCCGCATCGTCGCGCCAATGCCCCACGGTGAGCCTGTTCATGCCCGAGTACCCGGTTGGGAACAGGGCCGCGTGCCAGCCGAACAGGCGCTCGGCGGTCAGTGGGAAGGCGGCGCGCGAAGTAGCGTCGAGCACCATCTCCACGACGCCTTCGATGTGCCGATCCACCGGGGCGACCGCGCCAATGTCCACGCCCAGACGGCGAGCAATCGAGGAACGCACCGATTCGACGTTCAGCACTTCCCCTTCGATTTCGCTGGTCTTGACCACGTCCTCGGTCAGCGCGGCGAGGCTGGCCTGATCGCGCAGCGTCATGCCCACGTCGGCCAGACGGCCCAGCAGCACGCCCTGGGCGCGGCTGACCTCGGTCAACGGCCCAGTGAGCACCGACAGGTCGTAGCGCCAGTTGGGCCAGTCTTCGGCCTGCCAGATGTAGAGTTTTTCTCCGCTGTCCATGCGGAGATTAAACACCTTATTCGCCGCAAAGGCAAGAGATTAACCGCACAAAGTGCGGAGAATGAAGATGCCAATCGCCGCATCGGTCGAGCGCGTCGTGCCAGATGTTCCTGATTCTCAACGTGATGCGTCCCAGCATGGAAGTGGTCGCCCACGGGTGACGTCGCTGCCGCCTTGGAGGCGTGGGATTCTCTTTGGTTTAAAAATTTGGTAGAATATTGGTCGTTTTAAACTAAACCCAAGGAGGCGTCATGATTGCAGATCGCATTCGTCAAGCACGATTGGCGGCAGGTCTGACCCTGGGTGCCTTGGGTGAACAGGTGGGTGTTTCTCACACCGCCATCCAGAAGTACGAGAAGGGTCTTCTGACCCCCTCATCGTCTCAGCTGCTCAAGCTGGCCCGTGCCTGCGGCATCCGGACCGAGTACTTCTTCCGCACGCATACAGTCGAACTGCTGCAGCCCGAGTTCCGCAAGCTCTCGACCTTTGGCAAGACGGCGCAGGATGCGCTGAAGATTAAGGTCGTCGAGTTGGTGGAAAAACGCGTGGAGTTGCTCGGTGCCTTTCCCGAACTACCGTTCCCGGCGTTTGCACCTCCCGCTAACCTGCCTGAACACGTCGCTTCGTTGGATGAGATCGACGGGTTCTCGGATACGGTTCGCAACGCTTGGCTGTTGGGCATGAACCCGATTGCTGACCTCACCGACACCCTCGAAGGGCTTGGCCTGCTGGTCATCGTGGTCGATGAAGGGAATCCTGGGTTCTCTGGCTTGACGGCCAAGGCGCGAACCGAAGATGGCCGGGAGTATCCGGTCGTGGCTGTCTCCAAGCGCTGGCCCGGTGATCGCCAACGGTTCACCCTTGCGCATGAACTGGGGCACCTGCTGCTCGAAGGACGACTGGCTGACGGCATCGACGAAGAGAAAGCCTGCGACCGTTTCGCTGGTGCATTCTTGGCCCCGCGTGTCGCAGTACTTCAGTTGCTCGGGGAGCAACGCCATGCGCTGGAATGGCAAGAGCTCTATGTGCTCAAACATGAATTTGGCCTATCGATGTCCGGATGGCTGCAGCGCGCCAAACAGTGTGGCGTGATCACCGAGGCCGCCCACCTTTCGATGGTCAAGCGGTTTTCGGCAAAGGGCTGGCGCAAGAACGAGCCGGGCGATCCGCTGCCGCAAGAGCATCCACGACTGTTTGATCAGTTGGTGTACCGCGCCTTGGCCGAACAATACATTTCGGAGGGCAAGGCGGCGGAACTGCTGGGCATCCCGATGATGCGCTTCCACAAAGAACGCCAGTTGGAGTCATCGGATGCGGTTGCTCATCAGTGATGCCAACATCTTGATCGACATGGAAGCAGGAGCGTTGATGGATACGCTCTTTCAGCTTCCGATGCAGTTCGGCATCCCCGACCTGCTGTACTACGAAGAAATTGAGCCAGGCAGCCCGGGCCTTGAAGACCTGGGCTTGCAGATCATGGAGGTCAGCGGCGACTTCGTAGCGTATGCCCAGCAATTGCCAGGCCAGCACAACCATCTGCTTCCGGCGAAAAACGGCCCCAAGCCCAGTCACAACGACTACTTGGCACTGGCGCTTGCGAAGCAGGAGGCCTGCACCCTGCTGACGGGCGACACCAATTTGCGGGTTGTCGCCAGCAAGGAGCAGGTCAACGTCATGGGCAGCCTCGTGCGCAACTACCAGCACGAGGTCGAGCGGCAGAAGCTGATGGTCAAGAAGGCCGAATTCACCCAGCAGCGCCTGCTGTTCGTGATCGAGGCGCTGCGCCAGTTGCTGGCCGACGAGCACTTCTCCAACCTACTTCGCGCCGAAGGCCTGGACACCTTGCCCAAGCAACTGGCCGAGCGCGTCTGGGCTGGAGGTCACGCGGCATGAGTCGCCCGCCGCTGGGGTTCATCCCAGAACCGATCACGCTTGCGCTGGATCGGATTCTGCCGTCGCGCAAGACGCCGGAGGGCTTGAATACCTCGCGCAAGTTCAAGCAGATCATGGCCTCGATGGAAGCGGTCGGACTGATCGAACCCCTGAGCGTGGGCAAGGCGGACAAGGTGACCGGCCAGCACATCCTGCTCGACGGGCACATGCGCCTGCTGGCGCTGCGGCAGCTCGGCTACGTCGACGCACCGTGCCTGATCGCTACCGACGACGAAAGCTACACCTACAACAACCGGATCAACCGCATCTCGTCCATTCAGGAGCACCACATGCTTCGGCGAGCGGTCGAGCGTGGCGTTTCGCCCGAGCGTCTGGCCAAGGCGCTGAACGTGGACATCAGCCAGATCCACAAGAAGGTGAGCCTGCTCGAAGGCATCTGCCCGGAGGCGGTCGAGATGCTGAAGGATCAGCACTTCTCTGCCAACCTCGGTTCGGTGCTGCGCAAACTCAAACCGACCCGGCAGGTCGAGTGCGTGGAATTGATGCTCACTGCCAACAACATGACGGTCGCCTACGCCGAAGCCCTTCTCGCAGCCACGCCGCCGCACCTGCTGGTCAGCGAGAAGCGGCCCCGGAAGATATCCGGCGTCACGGCGGAACAGATGGTGAAGATGGAGCGCGAGATGGGAAACATCCAAGGGCAACTGAAGCTGGTCGAAAAATCCTACGGTCAGGACGTGCTACTCCTGGTCCTGGCACGTGGCTACCTCGGCAAGCTGATCGACAACAAGGCGGTGTTCCGTTTCCTGTCGCAGCGCCAGCCCGACGTGCTGGCCGAGTTCGAGAACATCATCCAGACCGTGGCGCTGGACGGAAAGTGAATGCGACGGATCGGCGATGCCATTCACCGACCGCACGCCACATCACCACCGGACGATGCCGATGACGGCGGAGAGGCGGCGATGGTCGCGCATCGCAATGCGCCCGTGGCCGATCCGGCGTGCCTGTATGGCTTGATCGGCGACGTGGCCCATGCCGGCAGCGAAGGCACGGAAACCAATGCAGTCGCCATCGCAGCCAACTTCATGGCCTATCTGTCCTGCGCGGTCGGGCGCGGCGTGTACCTGCCTGTCGGCAACACCCGCCACCACGCGCGGCTGTTCTGCTTGCATGTCGGGCGCTCGGGCCGTGGCCGCAAGGGCGACGCGGTGTCGCTGGTGTTGCGCATCGATCAGGCGCTGCGCGCGATGGACGAAGGCTTCGCGCCGCAGATTCATCGCGGCGGCCTGTCCAGCCGCGAAGGGTTGGTGGCATTGATGCACGACGGCTACCGGCAAGGCCGCGTGGACGTTCCTGCCATCGAGGACAAGCGGCTGTGGGTGGTCGAATCCGAGTTCGCCAACGTGCTGCATCAGGGACGGCGCGACGGCAACACGCTGTCGGCGGCGCTGCGCGATTGTTGGGATGGCGTCGATCTCAAGCCCGCCACCAAGTCGAATCGACTTTACGCCAGCCACCCGCACGTCTGCTTGAGCGGCGCGATCTCGCCCAGCGAATTGACGGTCCTGATGAGCGCTCGCGAACTCACCAACGGCTTCGCCAACCGCTTCCTGATGATCTGGGCCGAACGCACGCGGATGCTGCCGTTCCCGAAGGAGACGCCGCAGGCGGTGGTGGAGCATCTGGCGCGGAGGACGCTCGAGGTGTTGGCCTTCGTTCGTGCCAATCGGCACGACGAGCGCGACCACCTGCGGATGGAGCTCTCGCCGCAGGCGCAATGGTGCTACGCCCAGCTCTACCGGGGCGAACTGAACGACGATTTCGGCGACGGAGCAGTCGGAGCGTTGCTGGAGCGCCGCGCCCCGATGCTGCTACGGCTGGCGATGCTGATGGCGCTGACCGATCTGCAAAACCGCATCGATGCCCAGCACATCGACGCGGCGACGGCATGGATTCGCCACGCCACGGCATCCGTGCGCTTCGTGTTCGTCAGCGCCGCCGAGGAGGCGAAGCTGGCGCAGGTGCTGGAACTGTCGAACCGCGTGCTGGCCTTCCTGCACGAGCGCGGTCAGGCCACGCGCAGCCAGATCAGTGCGGAATGCTTCAGGGGCAAGGTGCCCAAGGCGCGGATCGACTCCAGCCTGAAGCAACTGCTGGCCTGCACGCCGCCGAAGATCAGCGTGCAGTGGGTCGGGCGCAGCGACGGTGCGCCAGGCGCGCCGCTGCGGGTGTATCGGCTGCCGACGGCGTAGCGGCGGACGGGGGATTTTTCGCTGATTTCGCCGAGGCTAATCAATCGCAAGTGCTTGTCACGGCACTAATTTCGCTGATTTCGCTAATTTCGCGGTGTGCTTTCGTCGATTGCTCTACCATCTGAGAATCAGCAGGGTCGCCCAAAGCATGCGGTGCGATTCGTACCTACAGGCTTGGAGGCAGGTCAGTTGCAGCAGTTGCGATGCTACGGTGATGACAGAAACAAAGGGTTCTGCGTGCATTGCGGCGGGCCAAGCGAAACCGTCGATCATGTCCCGTCGAAAGTTCTCTTGGACGAGCCGTATCCGGAGAACCTCATGGCGACATCAGCGTGCCGCCAATGCAACAACGGCCTTTCGCTGGACGAAGAGTATCTGGCCTGCCTGCTCGAATGCGTCATCGCCGGGGACACCGCGCCCGAAAAGCTGCGCAGGTCCAAGGTCGCTCGCATCTTGCGGGCGAATTCTTCGCTCTTGGCCCGATTGCAACGGGCACGAACGGATGGCGCGGAAGGCCCGGTCTGGACAGCCGAAAACGATCGCGTAAGTCGCGTCGTGCTCAAGTTGGCTCGTTGTCATGCTGCATTTGAGCTCAACGAGCCACAACTCCAGGAGCCATCACATCTCGGGTTCAAGCCGCTTCCGCTCATGACGGAAAAAGAGCGCGCCACCTTCGAACGCGATGACGATGCGCTCGATGCCTGGCCGGAAGTCGGGAGCCGTGCGATGCAGAGGCTGCTTGTGGCCGGCACTGATACTTTCTCCGAGGGATGGTTGGCCGTACAAGAAGGCAACTATCGCTATCGCACCAGCCAAGCCAACGGGTTGACCGTGAGGATCGTGCTTCGGGAATATCTCGGCTGTGAAATCGCCTGGGACTGACCCGGCAGGCAGCGTTGGTCGTGACGGATGGGTTTCGAAGATGAGGGGTCAGACCGGTGACACCGTCTTCGTGTCGACCAACGCCTGCAAATGATCGTGCAGCAACTTCGGGATTTGCCCGCCCGTGAGGAGCACACCGGCCTCCATGTTCTGCTCCATCGCATGGCCGGTCAGGTTGGCGCTGGTGATGAAACACACGTCGCCGTCGGCGACCGCGACCTTGGCGTGAACCCGCCCGTCCGCGAACTGGGCCGCTCGCTCGCGCCAAGCGTAGAGCTTCGCGGTGGAAACCAGCGTCCGCATCTTGCCGATCACGTCGAACGACATGCTGCCACCGTGATCCTGCGACGACTCCAGCAGCATCGAGATGCTCACGCCGCGCGTGCTCGCGCCGTTCAATGCCTTCACGATGGTCGAGACGTCGTAGGCCACGAAGCTGGTGACGAACAAGGTCTGCTTGGCCGCGCCGATGACTTGCAGCAGCGCCTGCTCGGTGCGCCGGGCGGAAACGAAGGGCGTCGTCGGCCCCGTCCACACGAGTTCGGCGGACTGGTGCTTCGACACGTTCTCGAACGCATGGCTGGCGGCGAGCAGCATCGAGGCCAGTTCGCCGGAACCGACCGACGTGGCTTGCCACGCCTCGACGAGTCGTTCGACGACGGCTTTGGCCGTGGCCGTGCCGACGACATCCGACAGGGCGACGTTCGTCTTCGTGTCCCCAATCTTCCGAATCGCGCCCGCCAGTGCTCGCACCTTCTCCGGCGACACGAGACAGACTACGGCTGTGACGGCTTCCAGCAACCTTTCCATGTCACAGCCCCGCGAAGAACGCCGCATCCCCTCGATCGAGGGTCTGCACCAGCAACGATCGGTCGAGGTAACGGTTTCCCCTTTCGCACGAAGTCTCGGCGACCAAGCTGCACGCATGGCAGGCCGCCGCGTGCAGCGAGCGGTCTTTGCCCGGATCGTGCTCCGAGCACAGCGGATCGGACGAACAGACCTTCGACCGGTTCAGCGCCTGCCGCAGCAGCCGCCCGAGGTTTTCAGGCTTGCCCAGATCGACGAGGCCGCCCAGCGTCCCATCGGAATCGGCTGCCGCCGTGTAGATGAGGATGCCCGCTTGAGGGTTCGCGCCCGACGTGTCGGCGTAGATTCGTTCGCGGATGCTCGCCGCGTTGTAGCCGCATTCCAGCGCCAGTTCGCGGATGAGCAGGTGCGAGAGCGTGTGGAGCATGGCATAGCGGATGCCGGGGTAGCCCTCGTTCGGGTCGAGGTGGCGCGAATTGCGCCATCCGCGATGGCCACCTTCAAGCATCCCATCCACACGCTTGACGCCAGCCTGCGCCTCCCACGTCTGCAACGCCGCTTCGTCGAACTGGATGAAGATGCCCTCGCCGTGAACCTGATTCGCCGGAACCCAATCCGGCTTGCGGCGCGCGAGGCCCGCCATCTGCGGACGCTCGTTCGGATCGCTCGTTTCCTCGGGCGCTTCCACGCGGGTGAAACCAAGCAGTGCATTGACCTCGCGCAGCCGCTCCAGCAGCAGCACCCTGCCAATCCGGTTCTCGAAGCCGGGAGGCGTGGCGACCTTCTTGCTCATGAAGTGCGGGTAGTCGGCAGGCGGATTGGCCGCCGTCAGCACATCCCACTCCGGCCCCTTGATGTCGGCTTCGCCAACCGTCTCCTGGCCGCCGCCGTTGCGATGGGCTTCGATAGCCGCCCAGATGTCCGATGCCGGGTACTTGTCGATGCCCGGCAAGGCTCCGGTCTTCTTCAGCGTCTTCACCGTAACGGCGACGGCAGTCTCGGAATCCAGATCGTCGAAGAACTCCCACCCGTCCTGGATCAACTGGCCGAGCGGGTCTTTCGCCTGCGGGATGGCGAGCGCCGACCGCGTGATCGGGAACCAACTGTTCGTCGAACCGAGCAGGACGGCCCGCGCTGGTGCTCATGGTCAGTGCGGCGTGACTCCATCCGCGCTGCTCACGCAAACGTTCGGCTTCGCCCGGTCGGCAGACGCCTGGCTGCGCGAGCGGGCTGCTGCGTCCACTACGTCGGCGCTGGCGCGCTTCCGGCGTGGCTTGGATGGCTCCCAGCATGCCTTCCCCGCAAAGCCGGCGAAGCCACGCATGTGACAGGGCGCCAAGATGACAACTAGTTCCACAGACGTTCCTGGCGGGAAACAAGCCAACGCTTACACCAAGGATGCGGCGTCGCAAGGGGAGCGCCAGTTCTATGACGTCAAGCCTCTTCCCAAAGATGTCGCGCTCGAAAGGTGGGCGCATTTTAAAGACGCCTGCATCGATGACCGGTTCGGCGATCAAGAGCGAAGGATTGTCGGCCTGATTAGAGGGGGAGCGACGAAGTCCCAGCTCATCCAGTTTTGGCGGGAGACAAAGCACCTAAGTTGGCCTGGCAGCTACGGGCAGTCGCCGTGGGAAACTGCATCGGCTGTCGGCGCCGCATTGGATGCTGCGCTGACCGGTAAGCCCCTGAGCGCTTATCACCGCGGCATCATCTGTGTCCTGGAGCGCACAATCTCGGCGCTCGCCCATGGTCACGGTCGCGTGGTAGCAGCCCCGCAAGGGATGAAAATGTAGGACCGGACACACGCTTCGGCGATGTCCAAGCGTGCCCCGCGTGATGGGCCTATAATGGAATCCATGGGCGACATGGAGATGTGAAATGGCTTCTAAACTGACCAAGTACATCATGAGCGAACGCTTCCAGAGCGTTGTTGGCCAGGGTGTCAACAAGGCAGTTGCTAGGACCCGCGCAGCTGGCCTGACGCCCGCTGGCGATCCGGAGATCAAGCCAAGCACTCGTCCTGCGACTACGGTGATCGTTGAAGGCCCCACGCCAGCGAAACCGAGGCGCAAGACTTTGCGAGTTGCATGACTGACACAGAGAATAAGAACGAATCCACAGTAATCTGCTTCGCCGGCCCAAACGGGTCCGGCAAGAGCACCGCAATAATCGAGGTCGTCGAGGACTATGGACTTCCCCCGGAGGCATATATCAATGCCGACGATATCGCCAAGTCCCTTGAAGGCGAAATCTTCGACTATCGCGAGCGTAACCTAAGGGCCGCTGAGATTGCTGAGCAGCGCCGGCTGGCTGCGCTGGAATCCGGTAAGGATTTTGCCTTCGAAACGGTCATGTCGACCCCGGAGAAAGTTGCACTGCTGACCCAAGCGAAGGCGAAGGGTTATGAGGTCGCTCTTATCTTCGTGTCTACCAATGACCCGGAGATTAACGTGGCCCGCGTTGCGAACCGCGTGGCGCTAGGTGGCCACGCCGTAGATCCAGACGCGGTTCGGGACCGCTACCGTCGAGCGCACGATTTATTGGCTTGTGCCGTCGAGCATGCGGATGCCGCCCTTGTTCATGACAACTCAGCAACCAATGCCCAGCATGTTGTCGTAGCGAGGAAGTTCGAGGGCGAAGTCCAGTTCTTTTCCTACGCCGAGCGGGATACGTCTTGGGCAACGAATGCATTGGAGCGACCGTGGCGCGAGCGGGTGGCCTCCCGTTCGGAGCTTCTTTCGGTTATGGTCGAGCGGGCAGTCGAGCGGGGCGAAGAACCGCCTGCTGAGCCGAAGTGGGCGGAAGCCTTCAATGGTGCCGACTACATGGGGCTAGTGCTCTCTCACACTGACCACCACGTGCTGCAGCTCAACGCGAAAGGCGAATACGTTCTGCACGACCGCCAGTTGCTGGCCACGGACGTCATCAAGGATGGTGCTTGGCAGTGCCTGCAATATAGGTACGCCAAAGGTAAGATCGACCGCGCGGGATTGCTTGCCGCCGCGGTCCCTGAAGAGAAAGGTAGCCAGCGGCCCAAGTTGTAGCGCGCGGCGCGACTCTAGCGCCTGCCGCCCAGGCAGGCGCCCTCCTACCTTGGGCCGCTCAGGTCCTCACCAGCTGACCCGCTTGGGACCAGAGGCTCGTGTAGCCTGGCACCCAACTCGACACGTGGTCGACACCTGCGCCAGCCCCGTGGGCCATCTCCCACCACGACACCGCAGCGCTCACGCCAAACAATGCTCCCGCATCTGCACGAGATGCACCGGTACCGTCGACGACCTGGTACCGGTGCTCCAGCGCTGGATGGCGCGTGGTGTTGTCGATGTTCTCTAACGGAAGGACCGACACCAGTAGCGAGTGCTCCTCAGAACATTCGGAGTGACCGCACCGGAACGAGACAAAGAAATCTGGCTGCCAGTCTCCCACGGGAGCCGGGTTGGAGTGCCAAGTCCATCCCGCTAAATCAAAGAAGGCGGCCCAGCGCGCAAGTAGCTTTGTCCTGAACTCCATTCCCTTGTAGTAGCTTGCCATGTTGAACTATGTGGTTACCCGTTGATTTAGAGTCCGTCTTCCGGCCGGTACGGAGCGCCTCTCGGCCAAGGCGATATTCTATGCCGTTGCGTGTCCATAGCGCTGGTCTAGACGCAACGCAGTGGCCCGAAAGCCAGACAGCTTGTAGCATCGCAATGGCCGAAAAGTATGACCGCATATTTGCATCGATCTTAGACGCAAACTTCAAAGGAATTCCAAGATGCCAACGTACAAGGAACTGCTCGCCGAAAAGCAAGCATTGGAAGAAAGACTGAACGAGGCCCGAGAAAGTGAGATAGGCGCTGTGATCGAGAAGATCCGCGCCTTGATGGAAGACTATGGCCTCACGATAGATGACCTCGCGCCACGGAGGGGCCGAGGCCGTCCGCGTGGCGCAGGCGGCACCAGGAAGGCTGCTCCGGCGAAATACAGGGATCCGAAGACAGGAAAGACCTGGTCTGGCCGAGGCCGAGCCCCTGGCTGGCTTGGTAAGCGGCCAGAGAGATTTTTGATCAAAGACTAATTGCGCAGCTGGCCGCAATGATCGTGACTTTACAGGCCGCGGGCTACGGAGCAAGCGGCCACCTACAATCGGACACGCGGAGCAGCAGATAGTCCGGTCAGCGCCACGCTCCTATCGGACAGGATCGACGCCCACGCCGGATCTGCGCTGGCGAGAAGCCGAAGCTTCTCGCCCGGCTCGCTGAACAATGCAGCAAACGTTCTGCACTGATCGACGTCCTCTTTCCCTGGTCTCGAAATCGAGGCCACGGGGCCGCCGCCACATCTCTGCCACGCTTGCGGCATCGTGACCGCGGCGAAGAATTGCTCGGCCCGCGTCAATTCGCGCCGCAACGCGACCTCCAGCAACTGTACAGCGTCAGCGTCAGCGATGGGCTGTGCCCAGGGCGACGGCATTGCAATCGGCCTTTCCGATACCACGACCCGCGGCGTCACGTCAAATGTCACGCCCAAATGCAGACGACGCCGTTCCCCTTGGCTATCCACCTGGACCATGATCAGATCCCCACGCTTGAGGAAGAGCACCTGTTCTCGACAGCTTTGTACCACGGGCTCGTGTTCCGGACGTTGTCCGTGAGGGATCCCGCTAGTCCGGGCGGTCGACAGGACCGGTTCGTCCGAGGTGATCACAACAGGCAACGTATTTTCCAAAGCAGTTCGCGGAGCCTTTCCAGTGCGAGTTTGCACTACTCGCATTGCACCAACGTACTTGTCGACAGGCGTGGTCGTTGACACCTCTCCAGCGAGGTCGCCATTTGGCGACGTGTAGACGTGGACAGCGCGCGGATGGAGCATACGGTATCTGACCATTAGGTGCGAGGACGCGATGGGCGCGGGCCGAAGTCCGCGTCGGCCTCGCGTGTAATCTGGTCGACCTGCGCAGGGTCCTGGCCGCTCGTCAGCACCTGATGGTCGAGTTTCAATGCTTCGATTTTGGTGTGCTCCAGTTGGTACGCTTTTCGGAGCGCATCCATCTCGCTCACGGACGATGCATTGAGCATTTCCATTTTGATGTCCCGTGCCCGCTCTTCAGCGGCCAGCAGCCGCAGGTGTGTGTCGTAGAGACTTCGTTGCGCCTTCCAACTCTCTGAAACATTGCCAACATACAACTTGGTTGGATCATAGTCGTCGCTACCAACCCCGAAGGCGATCGCGCCGCCAAACGCGACAACGGTGGCGCTGACATACGCTCTCTGCTTCAGCTTTGCGTGAAGCCGCAGTGCCCGGGGTGTCAGGTCGTAGCTGCGAACAAGGTGGTGATCCTCCGTGAGGATCCTCTGCTGTAACCGTTGCAATGCACGCATGGAGATCCCCGAATCAAGGAGCAAGAAACGCTCGAATACGCGAGAGTCGGCGGCTGAACACGGCGTCCGGAACGCTCTTGTCATCTCTGAACACGTCGTCCTCCGTGTCAACCTCGGCCTTAACTATGGCGAGGGCCAAGTCTCGCAAGGCAGGTGCCTGTCGTGCATCGGAAAGCGAATGCTCGATGTCGACTTGAAGCATGGTGTCGCAACCCGTTCAGCCGAGGCAGAGATGCTAGGCGGATGCGTCAAGGTCATCAGCTATGACTGTCATGGCAACGTGACGGCAATCATCACGACCGAAAGCGCGGACAGCCAGGCAGATGCGCAACTGATGGCGGGATTCTTGGAGCTGGAGCGGGCTTCCCGTCTACGGGGTGCCGTCTTCGAACGCTACGAGATGGGCGGGCTCACAGTGATTCCGCGCTTCGTCACGTCGAATTACACGCTGAACTCCTGATCATCATGCTCCAGCCAAATTCGCAGGTACGCTGGCGCGTGACGCTGCATGCGGCCCGAGTTCCCATCAAAGCGGTTGTCTTCAAGCCGGACATCGAAGACATCGTCGAGTGGCCGGTAATCCTTGTGAAGTCGGAGAAGCTACTTTGCTGTTGGGAACGCGATCGCTACATTGTTGGTCCGGTCGGACTTTGGCCTCGCTCCAAACGGGTTGAGATCGAGAGGTATTTCGATGAGAAGGGCGGCGCGACTAATGTTCCGCGTGCCTCAGCCCACGTCCGGGAATTTCCCCGCCCTTGGTGGGCGCTTCGGCCGAAGCGATCTGTACCTATCGTCTCCCTTATCGACGGGCGACATCGCACTAGGTAGTCTCTCGCACGGTGGCGGCATCATGTCACATGCAATTCACGCCGGCCTCGAGCGCGCCGGGCTGAAGGCAAAGTTGCAATTTGCCAACGAGATCCGGCCGGAGCTTCTTGAGCACGCGTCCACCTTCAATGACGCATGGGAGTCTGACACGGTGCCGTTGGCCGCTCCGATGCAAGAGCTGGCCTTCGATGATCGTGGGCTGGCACACATACCGAAGGTCGAGGTTCTTGAAGCAGGCATTCCGTGCTCGGGAGCGAGTCGCGCAGGCACAGCCAAGCGAGGCCTTAAGCACCCAGAAGCCCACCCCGAAGTCGGCCACCTGGTTGTGTCGGCGCTGATCATCCTCAACAAGGCGGCGCCGGCAATCGTCACTATCGAGAACGTGCCGACCTACGCGAATACAGCATCCGCCAGTATCCTCCGGTCCCAGCTTCGCGACCTTGGCTACACCACACATGAGCGCATTCTCAATGGCAAGGAGTGGGGCGCTATGGAGAATCGGGACCGCTGGTGCATGGTGGCTGTAACCCAGGGAATCGATTTCGACTTTGACCAGCTGATGCCGCCGAAGGCAATGCGGAGGGTGATCGGTGACCTATTGGATGACATTCCAGCGGATGACGCACGCTGGGGAACGATGAAGGGCCTAGTTGAGAAGGAAGCCAGAGACCGCGCAGCAGGCAAGAACTTCAAGATGCAGGTCTTTGAGGAAGGGGATGACAGTGTGGCCACGCTGACCAAAGGCTACGCGAAAATCAGGTCGACCGATCCGAAGCTAAGGCATCCGAGCATCCCATCGCTGATGCGGCAATTCACGCCTGCCGAACACGCGCGCTTCAAGCAGATTCCCCCTCATCTACTAGGCGACGCCTCTGAGACAATGAAGCATGAGATGCTTGGGCAGTCAGTCGTCTATGAAAAGTTTGCCGATGTCGGACATCACATTGGGAATTCGGTGAACCGATTTGCCGGGCGTCCAGAAGTGGAGATGGAAAACCGCGTTGCTGCTCGCTTCCAAGAGCAGCTCGGCTTGGACAGGGAGATTGCTCATCTGGCATCAAGCGTTGTGGAAGACTTGCAACGGCCTGAGCGGGAGGAAAGCCGCTATGTCGGGCGGATCGTCGCCGTGCGCAAAGATGTGGTTGTGCAGCAGGTAGGCGATCTCACCGGAATCCTCCATGAGGCGGTGTCGCTGCGTGAGATTCCGAAGCTTGGCCAGGCAGTGGAAATCCGTTATCGCGACGGCCATGCCGTCGTGAGCGCATTGTCGCCGGTCGACGCGCTTCCCGCGCCGCTATCGACGGACACTCCTGCAGTAAGAAGCGCAAAGCAGAGGTTTCGCACAGAAGGCATGGTGGCTTCTTCGGAGGACAAGAGCACTTTTGAGGCACTGCCAAGATCAACCCGGATGCGCATGTAGGCATTCCCCGGGGGCCGCTACTGGGAGGCCCCCTAGACTACCGACCGCAGTTCGGCTGAAGCGAAATGGTAATCCGTCCGCTCATCAGACGACCATTCTGGCGACTCAAGCCGTCCGCTCCAGGATCGGGAGCACGGGGCTCGCAAGCGACTGACTTCCACAGGCGTACGACAGCAGCAGCCAACATACCTCGGGACAGCAGGAAGGCCCAATGTTCCAGGAACGTCATCCGTCGCAGATCTGCCATGGCAGAAACATTGACGGTATGGCCTAGGGCCTGTTGTAAAGCCGACGCTATTTGCTCCCGTCGCCGGGCCTTGTGAAGAAGCGGCGAATCCATGCTGACGGTCCTAAAGCCGCTTCGCTGGGCCCAATTGATAACTCGCACGGCCTCAGCGACGAAGTGCGTCAGGGTGGAACGCTTCTCTAGGGCCGACGCGACGAACGACTTTGGCAGGTGAATCCTAAGCTCTTTGCGCCGTCCGAGTGCGATCTCCAATCCGTGCATTCGTGAAGAGAGGCCACGGCAAACGAGGGCCCCGGCAGCAAGCGACCCATAGTAGTACGACTCCAGGCGAAGATCGCTGAAGTACATAATGCCAAGGATCGAGACCGTCGGCAGGAAGCACAAAGCCACGCCGAGAAGCCAATGCAGATTGGATCGCAGCCGAAACTGAAAAAGATATGCCCGACGTACCGGGCCTGTTATTGGATTGGCATTCATTCGTCGAAGATCGGAGCTGTCTGCGGTCGCGCAAATATATCCTACGGTCACATGTCGCAAAGCTCCCGGATAGGAGTAGCGCCGCAGTTCTGGCATGTCTACGAAGCGGAGTCTTCCCACTCGGACACCGACGTCTCGGTGCGGACGCCGCGGGGAATGCTCGGTCCACGATAGCCGCTGCGTGCGTTGCCGATATGCATCGCTTGCTTTCGTGCTGGCTGCTCGCCGGTTAGCGCTATGCCGTTTGCTTCAGCCTGCATGCGGACGTATCCGCGCAGCATCTTCTCCGTGTAGGTATAGAGTCCCTGTCGCCCGCCTTGAGGCTGCGTCAGCAAAGAGCCATAGGCTGCCCCACGGAGCTTCCGGAGCTGTGCCGCAAATCGCGCTCGTTCCAACGGTTGTCGCCCGTCAGCTCGCTTCGAAAGAACCATTTGGTATGACTGAAAGATGCCATCCACGGTTCGTGTCAGATCCTCGTGATCCGCCGTTGCCCAAACAAGATCCTCCATTTCAGGATGGTGAACGACGGCCTTCTCGTAGGGGCGCTTTAGCTCCCCAATGGTAGAAAGAATGGCCTCGCCCAACCCGTGAAGGAACAGATCCGCGTCGATTTCAGTCACTTCGGAATCAGAAGTGAATGCGGCCCATAGGATCTTTTCCGTTATCAGGTGAACGTAGTAGGGAAATCCATCGCTGACCATGGCGATGCGCCAGTTGACATCGTTGTCGAGTTGGAGATCGAACGCATCGGCTGCTGCCTGAACGATCTCCCTGCGAGCGTTCCAGCCTAAGCGGAGTAGGTTCACTTGCTCGAGTTGCCGATACGACGACTGGTGGGCCCCCAAGAGTTCGTCAAGTGAGTGGCCTATGCCCGTGAAGATGAACTTTATGTCGATTGACCGATCGCCCATTTGTTTGAGAAGGGCAGCAAACTTGTTGCGCTCCGCGCTGTCGGAAATCGCATCGAACTCATCAATTACCACCGCTGTATTGCCGGGGCGCTTCTCGGCAACCTCCTCTAGAAGCGCGACGGCGTCCCCGATGGACCGGATCCGGGCGGCAATGTCGGCTGCGCTGATCTCTGTACCCGCCGCCATCTTGATCTTGGCCAGGTCAAGGGTGGCAGAGCGGGTCGTCTTGATGTTCTCGGTCCGTGGTTGACGGAGAGCCTGCATAACGATATTCGCAATTACTGTGCAAAACGTGTCATCTGGCGAGCCGGAAACAAAGACAGGGGCTGCCTGCGCGCTTTGATACTGGACGGCAGCGGTCTGCCCCAGCGAACTCTTGCCGACACCACGATCACCATGAATGAACACATGCCGCCCTGGCGCGTAAAGGCTTTGCTTGATAGTTTCTAACTCCTTATCGCGGCCCTTCAGAAACTCGATACTATGAATTGGTCGCGAAGCAGACAGGATGGTACCGAGCTTCGTTCCGAACTCGTCTTCCGTGTATCCTCGAATCACATCTCCTCCGTTCAATAGGCACTGATGGTGCTCGGCAGCGTCGGGAGCGGCTGATAATGGCGCACTGGGATCCGCATAGGCGTCGCATCGCCTATTATTGCACCGCCACCGCTGGCCGCACCTTCGCGGTAATATGGATGTCGCCGGCAGCGGCTGATCTGCGTGCACGTGGAGACCTCGCGCTCTGTCTAGTCTTAGTCCGACATTAGCAAGTAGCCGTAACGCTATATTCGCCGAAAATAGTTATTATGACAAATGACAGACCTGAGACCGCGCGGAGCATGGCGCGGACGTTAATTTGCATAAATTTGTTACCCGTTTTTGCATAAATTTGTTACCCGCCCCTAGGCGCTTACCTTTCGGAGGCTGGCAGTTTCGATGACGGCACAGCCGGCGACTATGCCGGGAGCGCCGTGTGCTCTCTCTACCGTTTGCACGTGCTCGCGCCCCCGCCTGCGAGATACCCCTGTCCGAGTTGTCGGCCTCTTTGCTAGCCGTGTAAAGTGACGCAAAGTTACTTTAGGACACTGCCGTGGCGTGGCAGACAATTCGGGGGGCGGACATGGAATCTTCGGCGGTGCCTTGGTCACAGGGCGTGCAAGTACTGTCTTGGCTGGCGCGCGAGCCATGTGTGCGAAATCCGGATGCTGTAGCGCGAGCGTGGGAGGTGATGGCCCCTGCCGCACCGACGCTGGCCGATTGCGGACGGATGTATGCAGCCTATGGCCGGAGCTTTTCAGTCGCCCAACTGCGCTACATCGCGCAGCATTCGGCAGCGCTGTCGCTCGCGCGCTGGGCGGCCTCCGGTTGGCCTTATCTGCGGTTCAATGAGGACCATGGCTTTACCGCCGGCCCCACCTACGTCGCGCTCCGACCAGGTCAGGTGACGCCCAGCTTCTGGGCATTTTGCTTCGGCACCGTGACCATGTTCGGCCTGGCCGTCGCGGCATTCACCTATGGCAAGACTTCCGGCGGCGTGGGCGGTTTGGTGCTGGCGGCCATCTGCTTGGCCTTTCTGATGCTCGAGTTCGTCGATTTGCGCAGCCGTCACCATGCACGGCGCGCGATCGCCCTGTGCGCGGCGGGGCCACACGCCGACAGCATGACGG
This sequence comes from Cupriavidus gilardii, assembly GCF_013347325.1. Lineage (NCBI taxonomy): Bacteria > Pseudomonadati > Pseudomonadota > Betaproteobacteria > Burkholderiales > Burkholderiaceae > Cupriavidus > Cupriavidus gilardii. The sequence continues at coordinate 2,982,187 of NZ_CP054626.1, forward strand.
TCGCCGTGATGCCAACAAGGGGATTCGGCTTGAAGGATTCCGTGTTTTGAGCCCGAACCGCTCGGCAACGAAGGGGCAAGATTGTAGTCCCTTATTCGTCCGTACAGCCCGCTATTGGCGCCCTTGCGGGTGTCATTTACGCCCCAAATGCCTCTCCGATCTGCCTTGCCCTTTTTACCTCGTCGCTGTGCAGGTAGATCGACGTCGTCGACACGGACGCATGCCGCAGGTTGTCTCGAACGATGGTCAGTTCCGCGCCGCTTCCTAGCGCGTGTGTGGCGTGCGTATGGCGCATCCAGTGGGGACTGGCGCGGCGCAGCTTGTCCGCCGCCGCGGGATGGTCTGCACCAATGACATCCGCAGCCAGCTTGAAGAACCGCTTCACCACATGCCATAGCCGCGTGCTGGAGATGCCGATCTCGGGCTCGCTGCCCAGATCACCGACCAGGCGGACCTCGGGACGCCACAAACGCCGACTGATGGGCAGTCCGCGTTCCGTCAGGTAGCGCTCCACCGCCCGCCGCGCCAACGGGGCCATTGCCACGTTGCCGCTGCGGCCGCCCTTGCCGGTCAGCTCGAGCCATTCGTCGCCTTGCGCGTCGGTCCAGATATCCCCGAGCGTGGCTCCTACCAGCTCGCTGGGACGTAGCCCCGTTGCATAGGCAAAATCCAGCACGAAGCGCAGGCGCTGCGCCGCGGCGGCCTCCCAACCGTAGGACCACTCGAGCCCGTCGGCAATGGTCCGCACCAACTTCCATTCACCGTCGGTAAAGGCGCGCGAATTGTCCAGCGCCGCGGTGCGGCCGCCGCCGCGCACCTTGATGCCGGCGAAGGGATTGGCCAGCACGTAGCGTTGCTCGACCAGCCACCGGAACATCGCCCCAAGGATGGACAGCGCATGGGCGACCGAGCGTGCGGCCAGCGCACCGGTGAACGGCCGCCAGTCCGGCGACGAGCGCGGGCGTGGCGGCCCGACCCACCGCTCTCGTGGCATGGGACGCCGCAGGAAGGCGCGGTAGGCCACGGCGTCTTCGGTGGTCAACGACGACAGCGGCCGCTGACGCTCGACGATGGCCCACAGGATCAGCCGTTCCGCTTCCTTGCGGTAGGTGCGGTGAGTAGCCGGTGACTCGTGCAGCGCCAGCCAGGCCTGCACCGCCTCGTAGTCGTTGTCCGCGGTCAAGGTGCACGTCGCGCGCGGGGCGCGAAAGCGCCCTTCGGAGCCGTCGACCTGATGGGGCAAGCGTAGCTGCTCCCACGGCACGACGCTGCTGCGCCGCTCCTGCACGATCAGCGCGCGGGCCCGCTCGGTCAGCTCGGGATGCGCGGCGAAGAACGCCTCGATCTGTCTGGCACCGGTCGCGCCCAGCCTCGGGATGGCTGCCCACCAGCGTCGGCGCCTGGGCACGCGCACCGTCAGCGCCGCCAGCGTCTCGATGCCGTGGGCGCGCAGGGCGGCGACGGCGCGGGCCGGTAGCCAGCGGCCGATGTCGTCGGTGATCGCTGGCTGTGGCGTCGGCAGCGTGCGCAGGACCTCGATAGCACGGTCGGCCACCCTGCCCTGCGCCACCCGCGCCGACGCCGGCATCTCGAACAACGCGGCCAGATCGTCGCGGCCGCGCTCGCGTGCCAGCAAGGCAAGCCGGCGGCGAATGCGGCCCAGCACGGCGCGCGAGGATTGGCCGCGCGCCCTCTCCTCCCCCAGGTATTGCGCCACGGCTTGCCGGGAGCTCAGGCCGGCATGCCAGGCACGCAGCGCGGCCAGGGACGCGGCATCGGGGAGTGCCGTGGAGGCATCGGTCGGGGCCGTATCCATACCCGTGCTGGCGGATGATGTGGAGTTAGGTAGGGTCAGGCGTGATTTCATGGGGGCCAGTTTAGCGCAGCGAACTGGCTATTACGATAAGGATACTTATCTCAATAGCGTCGCTATTGGCAGCGGGATCCGGCACATGGCCTAACAGTATGCCGATCTTGCTGGCATCAGCACGTGCCTCGCAGCTCGCCATGGGGGACCGGCCTCCCTAAGCTCGTGGCTGGCGCCGCGGGAAGGTCAGAATAAAGCGGGTGAGACCGCCTGACGACTCAGCCGAGATTCCACCGCGGTGCGCCACCATGATGGCTTGCGTGATCGACAAGCCAAGCCCCACGCTGTCCGAATCAGCGCGCGCCCTGGACTTGTCGGCCCGAAAGAACCGGTCGAACAACGACGGCAACAGCTCGGGATCGATCCCCTCGCCCTGGTTCTCGACCACGATGGTGGCGCCGCCGTCTTGCTCGCATGCCTTGATCACAATCGCTTTGCCGCTGGGCGTATACCGCAGTGCGTTCGACAGCAGATTGCTCAGTGCGCGGCGCAACATCAGGCGATCGCCCACGATGCTGGCGTCGCCCTGCAGGCGCAGCTGCACACCCTTGTCCTCGGCCAAGGCGTCGTAGAAATCAAACAGCGCGCGGGCCTCGTCGCCGACATGGATCGACTCCTCGTTGGGCAGCGTGATGCCGTGCTCCATCTTGGCCAAGTAAAGCATATCGGACACCATGCGGCCAAGGCGCAGCAGCTCCTCGGCGTTGGAGGCCAACACGTCGCGGTACTTGGCGGCCTCGCGCGGCTGCGACAACACGACATGGGTCTGGGTCATCAGGTTGGTGATCGGCGTGCGCAATTCGTGAGCCAGGTCGGACGAGAATTCGGACAATCGCCGGAAATCGTCCTGCAAGCGCTCGAGCATGGCATTCAGCGTCGCCGCCAGATCGGCCATCTCCACCGGCACGGTCTCCACGGGCATGCGGGCGTCAAGGTGATTCGACGTGACACCCTTGGCGCGAGAGGCCATCGTTCGCAACGGCGCCAGACCGCGCCTGGCTGCCCACCAGCCGAACAAGCCGCTGGCGAGCACCGCCAACGTGGTATAGAAGGCCAGCGAGCGACGAAACGCGTGCATAAAGTGGGCATGGATTTCGGTGTCCATGCCGACCATCACCGCCAAGGGCACCGACTCGCCGGGCACTGTCGCGTGCGCGCGCATACCTCGGTATTCCTTGTCTCCCTGCTGCCAGCTCAAGGTCGTCTCATCCGGTCCAAGCCGGCCAATAACGTTGAGCATGGCGCCAAAATCGAACCCATTGGTGCGGTAAATGACGTCACCTTTCGCGGTGCTCACATGGGCGACAAAACCGGGGTGATGTTCCACCATTTCCGCAAGACGGCTCGGCAGGTGCGTGCTGGATTGCTCCTGAGCGATCTTTTGAATCAGACGAACGTTGTCCCCAAGCACCACATAATCTTCGTCGGCAAAATGCCGGTCCATGGAAAGCCAGATCAGTATTCCGAGGCCAAGTAGCACCAATGCCGACGTCAGAGAAAACAACAACGTCAGCCGCATGGTCAGCGACATACGGCGCTTCATTCTTGCCCCTCGGGCGCTTCCAGCACGTACCCCATGCCTCGCACCGTCTGAATCAGCTTGGCGTCGAAGTCGTCGTCGATCTTGGCTCGCAAGCGGCGAATCGCAACGTCGATCACATTGCTGTCGCTGTCGAAGTTCATATCCCACACCTGGGACGCAATCAACGAGCGGGGCAGAACTTCTCCCCGCCTGCGGGCGAGCAGTTCGAGCAGCGCAAACTCCTTGCTGGTCAGCGCTATCCGGCGACCTCCGCGCGAAGCGCGACGTCGACTAAGATCAAGCACCAGGTCGCCCACCTGAATGCGGTCCAGCCCCATCTGCACAGTGCCGCGGCGCAGCAGCGTCCGGACGCGAGCCAACAGTTCGGAGAATGCAAATGGCTTTACCAGGTAATCGTCCGCGCCGAGCTCCAGTCCCTTGACCCGATCAGCGACGCTGTCGCGGGCAGTAAGGAACAAGACCGGAACCGCGCTCTCGGCCGCGCGCAGGCTCAGCAGAATTCTCCAGCCATCGAGGTCCGGCAGCATGACGTCGAGAATAATCAGATCGTAAGACTCGTTGAGCGCCAGGTGTTGTCCATCAAGCCCGTTGCCAACCAGGTCGACAACGAATCCGGCCTCGGTCAATCCCTGGCGCAGGTACTGGCCTGTCTTGGATTCGTCCTCTACGACGAGCAGTTTCATGTTCGAGCTTCCTTTTTCCGATTGTATGGCTGCGCTTGGGTCAGCCCATGGCGAGTCTACGCAGCCCTGCTCCGAGTGGCCCGGACATTACCGGAATGTAATGTTCAGGTAAGTTGTCGGTAGCCTCGTCCTCGTTACTCTCTCTTTGCCGCTGTCCGATGCGGCCATTCAAGCAAAAAGGACTATTTCATGGGACGTGATCGACAGTCTGGCATTGTGCTGGCCAACCTACCGCGCCGCCGCTTCGTGCAGGGTCTGGCTGCGGGGGGTGTGATGGCAGGATTGTCCGGTCTTGGGGGCATCGCGTGGGCCCAAGCATCAGACAAGCCGCGCTCGTACCGCCAAACGGGCTGAAGCGCAGCAACACAAGCCACAGAAGCCGGACGACTCCAAGGCGATGTTGCGCCACCATGACGCCATGATGCAAAAGTGTCGCGAAATGATGGATCAGACCAAGTAACCCAGCCGCTCTCCGGTGCGCTGCGTGCGCGCGGTCGCCGGAGCGATCTCCGGGCGGGCATCAACTAGGCGGCCACCGCCCTTATCCGGCGCACTACGCGGCCGCCGGTCCAGCAACAACTTAGCCCGCCCATCATGCGCTTATGCATCAACAGCATGCCTACCACAGCCAGGATGGCAATCACGCAGATGATTGTGCACACAACTCGCACGGAGGCGGCTCTTCCGATGGACCCGCGATGGGTGGCACGCCGCAGCCGCCGGCACGAATGAGCGACTTCGTCAACGGTGACGGCGCAACGAATCGACGCTAGGGATGTCTTCGCCATGCTCGACCGGACGCTGAGACGGCATCCCGTCGCCGCTGGTGGCGGCCGGAAGAACCGACGCGTTTAATGACAGCGACGTTGCAGTCCTGTAGTCCGCGCGGGCTTTCGCGTGACCGTAGAGAGCCAAAAAGTTAGCGTCATGGCCGTTCTGCCGTTGGCAGCCGATCGTGCTACGCCATGGCGCGGCATGCCTGCGCACAACGCCGGCACGCTTGAGCGCATTCCTGGCAATGCTGAGCCGCATGTCGCTCGCACTCGGCACCGCATGCTTCGCAAGCGGTCGCGCAAAGGTTGCACAGATCCTTGGCGAAGCGACTTCCCCGCGCCATATAGGCGCTGGCCATCCGGCACATTGCGGCGCAATCGAGATCCAGGCGAATGCACTCGGCCATCTCGTGTACGTTCGGCTCACTTAGACACGAGGCGGCGCAGTGCTCGCATGCCACTGCGCAAGCATTGCACTCGTCGATACAGTGTTGAAAATTCTGATGCGGCATGGTCGGCTCCTTGAAGTGATGACGCCACGTCGGCGCCGCTATCGTCACAGCAATATTTGGACCGGCCGCACCGCGAGGCCGCAGCGCTCGCACGTTTTGCCCTCCCTTTGCTCGCGACGGTGCTATGACCGCGCTCATTTCCGCTTAAAGATTGAGGCCAAATTACAAGGCGAGGAATATCTTTCAGGAATAAGCTTGCGCGTTGATTACAGCCCGGTAATGTCGTGGCCTGCCGGCACTTCGAGTTTATGGCGACTTAGTATTTCGCTGGTCATGCGCGGATGACTCCGTTTGATTCGCTTCCTTGGGAGGGGCGATGCCAACATTGCTCGGGCTGACCAGTTCGTCCCGCACACGCGCCTCTTCTCGCGTTGCCTTCGCCGACGAGCGTTCTCCCGCGCGATGCCCGGCGCTCAATTTGAGACCAGCATTCACGCGCGGGCTATCCAATCACGGCACGCGCTTTGCTATCTGCTTTGCTATCTGTTGGGCTGCCAGTGCCGCCGCGCCACCAAGGGACGGCGCCCGGCGCACGCAAGCACCATGGCGTTGACCCGCGATGTCGGGAAGTCCTGGACGCCTGCGCCGATAACCTGTGCCGCCATGAAACTCGGTACAAGGAGGCATGATGGGCTCGATCTCCATCTGGGCGGCCACGCGCCCGCGTCGGCCTCGACCGGCCCTTGAGGGCGACCTGCGCGTCGACGTGGTGATCGTCGGTGCCGGCATCACGGGCCTGACCGCCGCCCTGCTGCTCGCAAAGACCGCCCGGTCGGTGGCGGCGATCGAAGCCCGTGCCGTAGGCGCGGGTGATAGCGGCGGCTCCACCGGTAACCTGTATCAGACCGTCACCGGTGGCCTCGAAACGCTGGCGGCTAAGTGCGAAGCGGACACCGCCCGCGCCGTCGTAGCGTCTCGCGGGGAAGCGATCGCCTGGATCGAGCAGCAAGCGCAGGCGATGGGGCCGAGCAGCGGCTTCCGCCGCTGCCCGATGTACCAGTATCCGCTAAGCCCGGATGCCGAGCCGACCATACTGGGGGAGCTGAAGGCATTGCGCGCAGCAGGTCTGGACGCGCAGTTGGCCTCTGAGATGCCCCCCGGCTTGCCCGCCGCAAAGGGCGCGGTGCTTCTGCTTTCGGCACAAGCGCAGTTCCATCCGATCGGCTATCTGCACGCCTTGGCCCTGCAAGCCGAACACGCCGGCGCCCGCCTCTTCGAAAACTCCCCTGCCCTCGAGCTGGACCTGGAAGTCGGCGTCGTTCGCACACGGACCGGTACCGCCTTCGGCCACCATATTGTGCTGGCCACCCATTCCCCGCTGGGTTTTCACTTGGTGCAAGCCGGCATGGCTGTGCGCCGCGAATATGGTTTGGCCTTCCACGAACAAGCCGTTCCGGCTGGCATCTTCTGGGCGCAGGCCCATCCCAGGCTATCGGTCCGCGGATTGGAGGCAAACGGCAAGCATTACTTGCTTTGCATCGGTGAACACCACGAAACGGGAAGGCATGATGCAGCCGCGGCACTCGCTCAACTTGAACGGGCCGCGCAGGAATACCTGGCTGTCGGTTCACCCGTTCAGCGCTGGTCGGCACAACACTTTCATTCTCCGGACGGCCTTCCCTACATCGGCCGGGACGAGTCAGGGGCTTTCATCGCCACTGGTTTCTCCACCGACGGGCTGGTGTACGGCACAGTCGCGGCCCACATCATTACTGATCAGATCATCGGCGCGCAGAGCCGTTGGAGTTCGCTGTACCTGGGGTCGCTTCAGAAAACGGAAAATATTGCACGCTAAGCCAGTCGGCACGGACGTCGGCTACCGAGCGGCAAAGGCCTGACCTATTTGGTGTGCCCGCTTGACTTCGTCGCTTTGCAAGTAAATCGAGGTGGTGGCCACCGACGCGTGGCGTAGGTTATCGCGCACGGTGGTCAGTTCCGCGCCGCGAGCGAGGGCGTGTGTAGCGTGGGTATGCCGCGTCCAGTGGGGACTGGCTCGGCGCAGCTTTTCGGCGAGTGTCGGGTGGTCGCCGGCGATGATGTCCGCGGCCTGGCCAAAGAAGCGCCGCATTACCATCCACAGCCGGGTGCCGGTGATGTTAGTGACGCTGTCCTGCTCCAGGCTGGCGATCAAGGGTGTCCTGGGGTCCCAACGGGCTGGTGTCACCGGCAGTCCGCGCTGTACAAGATGCTGATCGAGTGCGGTTCGCGCAAGTGGCGGTAGCGCCACCTTTCCCGGGCGCCCACCTTTGCCGACCAGGTGCAGCCAGCGGTCGTTGCGCTCGTCAGTGCGGATATCGCCCAGCGTCGCGCCAACCAGTTCGCTGGCCCGCAGGCCGGTCGCGTAGGCAAAATCGAGAATGAAGCGCAAGCGCTGCGCTGCGGGCACGTCCCACCCGTACGACCATTCCAGGCCATCGGCAATGGTGCGCACCAGCAGCCATTCGCCCTCAGTAAAGCCACGTGTGGTATCGAGTGGCGCGACCCGCGTGCGGCCGCGGACTTTGATGCCGGCAAACGGGTTGGCCAATACATAGCGCTGCTCGATCAGCCATCGGAACATGGCGCCCAGCACCGTGAGGGCGTAGGCCGTCGAACGTGCCGATAGCCCCCGTGCGAAGGGGCGCCAGTCGGGCGCGCTGCGTGCCCGCGGTGGCCCGATCCAGCGCTCACGCGGAGTTGGTCGCCGCAGGAACCCGCGGTAGGCGATGGCGTCCTCGGTCGTAAGCGACGACAGCGCCCGACCGCGCTCGATAATCGCCCACAGGATCAGGCGTTCCGCCTCCTTGCGATAGGCGCGCTGCGTGGTCTGGGTTTCGTGCAGGGCGAGCCAGGCCTGCACGGCTTCGTAGTCGTTCGATGCGTCGAGCGTGCAGGCCTGTCGCGGTGCCCGGAAGCTGCCTCGCGAGCCGTCCACCTCGTCGGGCAGTTTCAGCCGCTCCCACGGGACCACCTCGCCTGGCGGCGCGCCGACGATCAGGGCACGCGCACGCTCCGTCAACCGCGGATGGGCGTGGAAGAAGGCCTCGATGTGCCGCGCGCTCGCTTGCCCCAGCCCCGGGATCGCGCCCCACCAGCGGCGCCGGCGCGGCACGCGCACGGTCAGGTCCGCCAGTGTGGAAATGCCGTGGGCTCGCAATGCGCGCACGGCCCGCGGTGCCAGCCACAGTTCAATGTCGTCGGTGACCTGTGGCTGCGGCGCAGGCAGAGCACGCAGAACCCTGATGGCCTGGCCATCGGCGAGGCCATCGGGATTGCGGGGACGCTATGCGTCGATTCACCTACAAACTTGGGCGCCAGCGGCCGTCAGCATTTTCGTTAAGTTGCTGAGGTGCGTTGGCCGTAGCGAGCGCAGACAGTTGTGACACAGCCGCAACAGCCCTACCGCGGCGGGGAGGGCTGGCAATCGCAGTGATGATAGTGTGGAACTTGCGGCAGACTGAGACCGCTAACCAACACTCCAGGGAGACCTTTCTTGAAACGGATCACCATCATTCTCACGGCCGTTCTGGCCTGTGCGTCGGGCGGCGTGTGGGCGCATAGTGGTGGGACTGACAGCCAAGGCTGCCATATGGACCACAAGACCGGCATTCGTCACTGCCACTGAAGTCAAGCAGTATTGCGGCGTCCGCCGACATCGCGGACGCCAGCGGCTTAAGGTCTTGAGTAGTTTGCTCGGCCTCAAAAAAGCGAAGCGGGGCTTCCCTTCTTGCGCCGGTCTCCGTCCTTGCCTGACCGCGCCACCCTTGCGGTTACTTCCACCTTCGTAGCACACGTTGAAACACCAGACTGTTCGGCAGCTGCAGCACCACCTCTTGTCCTTCGACTGTTGTTTCCAGTAAGGTGGTATAGACGAGATTTACGTCGAGCACACGGCCCTTAATTCCCGGCTTTTCCCCGTTCTCAAGAAGCTCCACAACATCCCCAATGCGGAACGCACCGGTGACGTATATCAGGAGCGCGCAGAACAGGTTCGAGAGTACACTCCACGCGGCGAAAAACGCGACCGCCCCGACAGTGGCAAATCCCGTGAATGCGGTCCACAGGACGGTTCCAGACACGCCCATTCGCTCCAGAGCCCAGAGCGTGGCAGCTACGTACACGATGGTCGCGACCACACGCAAAGACAGCGCCGCAACTTTTCCTGGCAGAGAATATGTATTGGTCAGCTTTCTAAGCAACCGCCGCGCGATGCGCACTGCTAACCATGCGCCAGCCGCAATCAGCACGACCTCGATAGCGGGAACAAGAATGTCGAACCAATCTGCCAGCCACTGCGGCAAGCTTTCGTGTATAGCTTGAAGAAGTTTGTTCATCGAAATAGAGATACAGCCACAGCACCGTACTGTGGCACAGATACCAATAATCGGATTTTTACCGTTCCGGTCTTTGCTTGAAGGTCAAGCGCGACAACTTACATGCCGGCGTCGTGCCTACACTCACCGGTTTTTGATCGAGGTGCAGGCTCGATCGGCTCAACCAACAGATCACCGAAAAAGTAGGCGGCAAATTGATGGCGATTGCTGAGGTTCGCCTTGGCGAATACGCCCGCGGCAATTGTCCGCACCGTCACATCATGCCACGCTAGCGAGTGAGCGCACTCTTCAAGGGTCAACCCTTTTATGAGAAGCATCGCCACTTCCGTTTCCGATGGCGTATATTTCCAGCGCTCGAACTGCAGCAGCATCGACTGCAACAACTGCCGCGTCGCCTGAATTGCCACCTCGTTTCGTTCCGCCATCACCTGCCCTCGTACCTTGGCTGCGCCAGGTAGCGCCTCAGAAACAGGTCGGTTTGGGCTGACACGACGACACCGTTTTCGAATCACGAACCAAAGGATCGCGAGGCCGCCCACTACCTACGCGACTGCGTCGGCGACGACATGAGCGTCCGGTGTTCGCGTTGCAAGGTGGTAGAAATCCCACGCCTGATAGGTCGAGATTGCCATCAGAAGTGCCGTCAGTCTCGACCGCATAGCAGCGAAGTCCTTGCGACTTTTTGGGGTTGACAACGAACACCCCGGATCTAAGCGCAGCGCGAAAGACAAGCACCTTCGAAAGAGGCTGCGCCTAAGAACATCTGATGGAAAGCGACTTCCTAGGCTTGAGCACTAAGGGTGATGAGGCCCGCTGACAACTGCGGGGCGTCAAGTTTACTATGCAGAACATTGCGGCGACATTGCCGAATGGTTACGCACCAACGCATCGAACCCGACGCCCGTTCTCCGAAGCACTTGGGTTACCATGAGCTAACGCTGACGCTTCGTCAGGCAACTTCTTCTGCCGCAAAGCACTCGACGGCGGACTGCGCCGTCATCATCTCGTAACCCCCCCGACAGGTGAGCGCCCTAGAATCCCGCTGTTCGCTCTCTGCTGGCCAAGTCGCCATCCTTCGGACTCCCGCGTGAATCGCATCCTCGGCTCGTGGGGCGTCAAGCGGCGCCGCGTGAACTGCTCCATGATCCAACATCACGACGGCGACGAACCACATCCGGCATCTATGTCGTTGCGCCCTGAGAGCATTTGACCAAGCGCGGTAGCAGTGGCCACCGCACACCTGGACGGGCAGTCTCTTGAAGCGACAGATTTTCATGGCTTTGACCATCGCACTCACGGTGGTCCTCTGGATGTCCACGCTATCCGTGCGTCCCCTCTATGAACCCGACGAGGGTCGTTACGCCGAGGTTCCGCGCGAGATGTTCGTCTCCGGCGATTGGGTCACGCCGCGGTTGAACGGCATCAAGTTCTTCGACAAGCCGCCCCTGCAGTATTGGGCGACCGCCAGCGCCTATACGCTCTTCGGGCCGTCCGAGTGGACAGCAAGGATCTGGAGTGCGCTTGTGGGACTGCTGGGCGCACTCGCCGCATGGTGGGCGGCGCGATCGCTCTATGACACGCGCATAGGCCTCGCCTCAGCGCTGGTGCTCATCGGCGCTCCCCTCTGGATTCTCGGCTCGAATCTGACAACAACAGACATTGGTGTCGGCGCACTGCTCGGCAGTGCCGCTCTCGTTTTCGCCGTGGCCTACCAGAATCGGGAACCTCGCTTATACCCCCTGATCTGGTTGTTGGTCGGTCTGGCATTTCTTGCCAAAGGCCTGATTGCCCTGGTACTGCCAGGAATCACGCTGCTGCTATACGGGGCGGTCACTCGACAATTTTCCGCATTTTTTAGCGCGAGATTCTGGCGCTGGAGCCTGCTTGCGGTGGCCATCACCATGCCTTGGTTTGTCGTGGTGTCCCAGCGCAACCCCGAATTTCTGAATTACTTCTTCATCCACGAACACTTCGCGAGATTCTCGTCCTCGGTTCACGAGCGGGACAAGCCATTCTGGTTCTTCCTGGCCGTTGGTGCGGCAGGCGTCCTGCCGTTCATGGGCTTGATTCCCCGTGCTATCGCACTCCGCTCTCGCAGCGCACAGGCAACGCCTGGCTTCGACGCACGACTGTTTCTGTCGCTGTGGGTAGTCGTTGTCATTGCCTTCTTTTCGATTTCGCGCTCGAAGCTGCCGCTCTATATCCTGCCCGCCTTACCACCGGTGGCCGTCTTGCTCGCGTACAGATCCATGACTGCAGCCCGCCCCACACTGGCGGCAAGCTTTCTTGCCATGCCTGTGCTCGGCGTTGCCATCGCCGTGCTGCTATGGCATCCGACAATGTCGAATGCGGTACTGAAGCTCAATATCAGCAATCCGGCCTCATTGCATACCTGGGGCGCCATCACGATGGGCATTCTGGTCATCGGTGGCTTCCTGGCCTTTGGGATCGCCCTGCGCGGCCACAGGCTCTGCGCGGTTGCCGTCGCTTCGCTGGCGACGCTGGCCAGCCTTCAGGCTGGCTTGATGGCGTCTCGGGCGTTTGGGTCCCTCTCCATCAAACCACTTGGCTTGGAAGCCAAGGCGGCGTCCCGCGACAACACACAACTGTTCAACGTGGGCCAGATTGACCGAGGTCTGGCGTTTTACGCCGAACGAGAACCGATCATTGTCGGGGCCAGATCCGAGCTGGATCTCGGCTTCTCGGTCGAGCCCGACAAGTGGATTGCTAATGAAGAAGCTTTTGCGCAGCGATGGCTGACCCCTGGTCACAAGCTCGCGGTCATGCGGCACGAGACGTTTCATCGACTGAGACCGCTGCTCGGCGGCAACACAACTGTGATCGGACGACATGGCGTCAACGTTCTGGTGCAAAAACCATGAACATCCCATCACGATTTGTACGGTTTCTGGGCGCGGGGGCGACGGCAACCGCTACACACTACGCAACACTGATCACGCTGGTCGGTTTCGGGGTTGCAGCGCTACCGGCGTCTGCCGCCGGCAGTGTTGCAGGCCTTCTGACGCACTACTGCATCAGCAGCCGATGGGTGTTCACACCAGTCCGACCACAACGCGCCACTTTCGGACGGTTCATTCTCGTTTCCGCGCTGGCGTTCTTTCTTAACTCACTTCTGATGTGGGCTGGACTAGCATTGGGGCTTCACTACCTGGTTGCTCAAATCCTCTCGACAATTTTCGTCATGTTGGTCAACTACGTACTCCATGCAAATTGGACGTTCATGAATGGAGCGATGCGATGAATGCCGCCAGCCTGCTGCCAGAGAAGATCTCGGTCGTCGTACCGCTCTTCAATGAAGAAGCTGTCCTGCCACAGTTTCACTTTCGGCTTCTCCGCGTGATGGATGGATTGGCATCGGACTACGAGATTATCTACGTGGACGATGGCAGCCGCGATCGATCACTGGCGGTTGCACACAATCTCAAGGCGGCCGAAGCGCGCGTCGGCATTGTCGAGCTGAGTCGCAACTTCGGCAAGGAAGCCGCGCTAACGGCGGGCCTCGACGTGGCAAGCGGCGACGCCGTTGTGATCATCGACGCCGATCTGCAGGATCCGCCCGAACTGATTCCGTCGTTGATCGAGAAATGGCGCGAGGGGTTCGACGTGGTGTACGCCACGCGCACTTCCCGGGATGGCGAATCGTTCCTCAAGAAGTTCACCGCGCACTGGTTTTACCGCCTGATGGGCAAGCTCAGCGATACGGAGATTCCGGCCGACACCGGCGACTTCCGCGTCATGAGCCGTCGTGCCGTTGCCGCACTCGGACAACTCCGGGAGCAGCACCGCTTCATGAAGGGGCTGTATGCCTGGATAGGATTCCGGCAGACGGCCGTCTTGTATCGGCGTGACGCGCGGGCATCCGGGACGACCAAGTTCAACTACCGCAAGCTGTTGCGTTTTGCCGTGGATGGCATCACTGCCTTTTCCACCGTGCCGCTCAAGTTTGCAACCTCGATCGGCCTGCTTGTTGCCGTTCCCGCCTTTGGCATGGCCGCCTTCATCGTTGGCAAGACGCTGCTCTACGGCGACCCCGTACACGGCTACCCATCCATGATGACCGCCCTGCTTCTGCTGGGCGGCCTGCAACTGGTTTTCCTAGGCGTGCTCGGGGAATATGTTGGGCGTCTGTTCAATGAAGTCAAGCGGCGGCCGGTGTATCTGGTGGCAAGCTATACGGCGCCGATCGGCCCCGGCACCCCCACCGCTGAGCCGGGGCAGGTGGCCGCAGCGACACGGGGTGGCACCCCGCCTGCAGCAATCTTTCACGCACCCGGATGCCCGGAAGGCAAAGCTCCTGGCCTCCCCGAGGCTCCTCAGCGGGATGCCATCCTCACGGAAACCCTTGCGCCAAGCCGATAGACAGCCCGCCTTCCATGCGCTCTCACGACATGGCCAGCAACTATCGGGATCATGACGTTTTCGAAAGAAAGAGCCTCGTATTCAACTTATTCCGTTCTTCGCATCCACCGACCATTGACCCTGTAGTCACTACAGACTATTTACTACAGGCATTGGCTGACGCGTAGCAGCGCAAGTCGTCGCAGCACCCGACACCACGGGGCCGCAGCGACGATCCATCCACTTAGGAGGAATGATGGGTTTCTTGGAAAGGCTCATGGGCCGTCACAGCGGCGGTCATCACGGCGGCGGAAGTGAGCACGGTCGTCGAGGAGGTCATCATGATGGTGGCGGCAGCTACGGCTATGGGAATCCTTTGCCACCACAAAGCCCCGCCGGCGTCCACTGCCCCAACTGCGGCACGGTGAGCGCCCAGGGCGCGCGCTTCTGCCAGCAATGCGGCAGTTCACTGGCTCCGGCGCCGTGCAGTCGATGCGGCACCTTACTCCCACGCGACGCAAAGTTCTGTGGAAGTTGCGGCAATGCCGCCAAATGAGTCGGCGGCCATAGCTGCCGCCGCATCTGGCATCGCCATCATTGCGGCCGGGGCCCGTCATGGGGATTTGTCGCGATAGGCTAGCAGTCGAAGCGCATTGAACACGACGATCAGCGTCGACCCCTCATGCATGGCCACGGCGGGCCCGATACCGAGGCCGAGGATCGTGGCTGGCAGAAGGAACGCCACGACGCCGAGGCTGATATACACGTTCTGAAGGATGATGGCCCGCGTATGTCGGCTTAAACCGACCACAAAAGGCAGGTGTTGGAGGTCGTCGGCCATCAGCGCAACATCCGCCGTTTCCAGTGCCACATCTGAACCTGCCGCACCCATTGCGATGCCCACCGTGGCGTTGGCCATTGCCGGCGCGTCGTTGACGCCGTCGCCGACCATGGCCACTTTGGCTTCCGCGCGCAACGTCTGGATGGCTTTGACCTTGTCCTCAGGCATCAGATCGCCCCAGGCTTCATCGATACCTACGTCCTTGGCGACGGCTTCGGCTGCGCGCTGGTGATCGCCGGAGATCATGATCATGCGTGTGATACCCAGCCTGCGCAGTGCCTCGAGGGCAGCGCGCGCCGAGGCGCGCGGCGTGTCCATCAGCCCAATGGCGCCGAGGTCCCGATCTCCCTGCCTGACGATCATTGTCGTGCGGCCAGTGCTGCGCAGCGTCTGCACTGCGCTCGCCATCGATTCGCTAAGCGGTGCAATCCCGTCGGCGCCGAACATGTCAGGCTTGCCAATCCAGACGGTCTTACCGCACAACGTCGCCGTGACCCCGCGTCCGGTCAAGCTTTGGAGATGAGACGCTTCCGGGATGGAACTGCCTTCCAGGCGCTTGCGGCCATCGCGGGCAATGGCCGCAGCCAACGGGTGGTCGCTGAGCGACTCCACGGCGACCGCTACGCTCAACAATTCCGCTTCAGCTACTCCTTCGGCGACCATCACATCGGTAATACGGGGGCGCCCCTCCGTCAGCGTCCCCGTCTTATCGAATGCAATGGCTTTCAGTGAACCCAGGTTTTCGAGCGGCGCCCCGCCCTTGATCAGTACACCCCCTCTAGCGGCGCGCGCTACCCCCGACAGCACCGCGCTCGGTGTCGCGATGGCGAGCGCGCATGGGCTGGCGGCAACCAGCACCGCCATGGCGCGGTAGAAGGTCGCACTGAACGGCTCATTGATCACTAGCCCTGCAAACAGCAGCAATACCGCCAGCACAAGCACTGCAGGAACAAAGATCCGTTCGAACTTCTCAGTGAACCGCTGGCTCGGTGACTTTTGCGCTTCGGCCTCGTTGACCATCTTGACGACTTTCGCCAGGGCGCTGTCCGTGGAAAGGCGCGTCACTTCCACTTCAATGGCGCCGGCGCCATTGATGGTTCCGGCGAACACGCGGGACACGGCCCCTACGGCATCGGGCTTCCTCCTGGCTGCGGCGGCGTCATCCACGGGCTGCTTGTCGACCGGGATGCTTTCGCCAGTAACCGGCGCTTGATTGACTGCGGAAGCCCCCTTTACCAGAAAACCATCGGCGGGGAGGCGTTCGTTCGGCCGAACCACCACCACATCCCCCACCTGCAATTCCTCGACGGGGACCTCTCGTACCTCGCCTTCACGCCGCACACTTGCTGTAGCCGGTGCGAGCGCCGCCAACGCTTCGATCGCCCGCTTGGCGCGCCCCATGGCGTAGTGTTCGAGCCCGTGGCCGAGACTGAACAAAAAGAGAAGTAGCGCGCCTTCCGCCCAAGCGCCTAACGCCGCCGCCCCTGCGGCGGCTACCAGCATCAGTGTGTCGATTTCGAACTTCTTTAGCCGGAGGTTCTCTATCGCTTCCCGAACGGTATAGAAACCACCAAAAAAATACGCGCCGACAAAGAAGGCAACCGGAATCCATGCTGGCAGGCTGCCGAACAGCTTACCAACGGCAAATCCGAGACCAAGCAAGGCCCCACAGATCAGGGAGAAGATTAGCTCAGTATTCGGGCCAAACACGCTGCCGTGTGCGTGGGCCTCATGCCCCTCGCCTTCCCCATGTGCATGATCCTTGACGCCTTCGCGGTGTTCATGGTCTGCATGACCGCTCTTCCGGGCACCGATCTCAACCGGCGCGAGCCCGCGTTTTGACAGGGCCTGCTCGATCCCTGCCGCGGAGATCCGATCGTTGTCGAATTCGACGCGCGCTATGCCGGAGGCGCTGACTTCGGCCTCGATGACGCCGGGCAAGGCCCGCAGTTGGCTAGCTACGGTTCGCGCTCGTCGTTCGTGCCAGACGCCCTTCAATTGCCAAAGCACATGACCAAACCGCGACGAAATCACCGCACCCGTGCTTGTCACCAGCTCCCGGATGCGGGCAAGGGAAATCGCTGCGGGATCGTAGTGGACACATATCTGTGAATCGCTATCAACATTTGCAGTTTTTATATGCGCCGCCTCGACGCCCTCTTTCCCTCTCAGTTCGGACAGCAACCGTTCTACACAGGGATCAGAGGAATCGGGAAGGCCAGGAAGCAAGACAGGAATGTCCAGGCGCAGCTTTTCGGTCATTGTCGCGGGCTCCAGTCAGTCTGAATCGGCATTCACGCCGTTGCACACTATTAGCAACTAGTGTGCCCCGCATTGCAACAACAAAGCTCAACGAGTCAGCGCCCCAATGCCCCGCCGTAATGCGTTGGTAATGTGCCCGCAATCTGAGCGTACTATCTTGCGGATGACAGGATCCTCATGTCATCCGTCCAGGAACCATACAGATGATTAGCGCCGTCGCATGCTCTGCCTTGCTGGCCTACGCTTTGCCGGCTCCTGCGACCGGTGATCGACTCAGCGAGAAGCCGACCCAGTGGCACACCCTCGCCATTGGACATTCAGACACGGGATACGCCTCCCGCGACCAACGGGTTGCCTGGGCGGCCAACCCGCGACATCGCACAGCCAAACATCCGTCGAAGCAGGAATCCGCAGCGAGCACACCGGAGCCGTCTTCCAGAGACGCGTCCAGCGCTGTCGCCGCACCCAAGCCGCCCTGCCAGTAGTCGCGGTTTCCCCGCTAGGGCCGCATGTCCTGGTAGAGCTTGAGCATGTCCTTGTACTCGTCGGCAGTCTTTTGAATGGAGAACCGCATCCGCAGCGCGTTCTCTGCAAACGCCACACGCTCGACGTCCATCTCCACGGTGTTGCCGTCCATACTCGACTGCAGGGGGACGCGATACATCAGATCCTCTTCCAGCGCGGGCTTGCTTGCCTCGATGTGTCGCGGCGAAGTCATGGTCATGCCCGCAAAATTCTGGGTTCTTCGCAGAATTCCGTGAAGGGTTCCGGTTTTTCGTATGCTTGATGCCTGTTATTTCAGGGGTCAGGAGCGGGAATGCTGGATCGGAAGACGTTGCAGGCGCTGGGTTGCTGGACCGGATACCGTCTTGAGCGGGTAGTCTGGCCCGAAGGCGACAGTCGGACGCTATCGCTTTATCTGAAGCCGACCAGCAAGGTCATGCACTGCCAGGAATGCGGCGCGCGCTGCAAGCAGGTACACGAGACCACCGTTCGGCGGGTACGAGACCTGCCGATTTTCGACTATCGCGTCGTTCTACACGTGCCGCGCCGGCGTGTCTGGTGTGATCAATGTGGCGGCCCGCGGCTGGAGCGGCTGGATTGGCTCGGGCGCTATCAGCGCGTGACAGCGCGCCTGGCCGAGGCTTGTGGTCGACTGTTGCGCGACTGCTCGGTGCGCGCTGTCGCCGCGTTCTATGAGCTTGGGTGGCACACGATCAAGTCCATCGACAAGGCGCGCTTGCGCGAGGCGGTGACGGAGCCGGACTGGGCCAACATCCGCTATCTGGCGATGGACGAATTTGCGCTGCATAAGGGCCACCGCTACGCCACGGTCGTCGTGGACCCGATCGGCCGGCAGGTGCTGTGGATTGGCAAGGGCCGTTCACGCGAGACGGCGCGCGCCTTCTTCGAGCAACTGCCAGCGGGCGCGGCAGAGCGGATTGAAGCGGTTGCCATCGACATGACGACGGCATATGAACTCGAGATCCGCGAGCATTGCCCGCAGGCCGAAGTCGTCTATGACTTGTTCCATATCGTGGCCAAATATGGACGCGAGGTCATTGATCGGGTTCGGGTCGATCAAGCCAATCGGCTACGCCACGACAGGCAGGCGCGACGCGTTCTGAAGTCGACGCGTTGGCTCCTGCTGCGCAATCGGGCCAATCTGAGCGAGGGTCAGGCCATTCATCTGAACGAGGTGTTGGCTGCGAACCGACCGTTGATGACGGTCTACATCCTGCGCGACGAACTCAAGCGGCTGTGGTTCTACCGCCGCCCGGGATGGGCGCAGCGGGCATGGCACAACTGGTTTGAGCAAGCGCAGCAAAGCGGTATTGGTCCGTTACAGCAGTTCGCCCATCGCTTGAGCGGCTACTGGCACGGCATTGTGGCCCGGTGCCGGCACCCGCTGAACACCAGCGTCGTCGAAGGCATCAATAACACCATCAAGGTCATCAAGCGGCGCGCTTACGGCTATCGCGATGAGGAGTACTTCTTCCTCAAAATCCGCGCTGCCTTCCCCGGTATTCCTCGATGAACCAAATTCTGGCCACTGCCCATCACCCTATCCAACTCGGCGCTGAAGTCGATATCGCGCGCCTTGTAGTTCGGCGTATCCGCATTTGCAATATTTGCAGACAGCAGCTCGAACCTCCGTGTGCGAAGTCGCAGCGCTTGCTCATGAACGCTGTCTTCGCTACGCGCCCATTTTGCGACGTATGGCGTGTCCATCCTTACTCTCCAACTAGATCGGAACCCGCAGCGTATTGCAAAGGCAGTCGATCTTGCTTCGAGAGAAGCGACCTCTTTTCGTGAGTTTCCCATTACCGGCCCGCAATGTTCGCGCGCACACAGGTTGACGCGTCCGCGCGAAAGCCATGTCAATCCACATAACCCCGGTACGTTCCACCTTGTCGTCATCACGCGACGAAGTGACCCCACGTAATTACTTCGCAATCTGACCGTCATCTGCAGATTTCTATACTCGCCCCCACCAAATTAATTTCGGGTCTTAATGAGGAGAATCCATGAAGATTAGTCGCATTGCCGTCGCATCCCTCGGTCTGTTCGCTACAACCGCATTCGCTCAATCGAGCGTCACGCTGTATGGTGTGGCCGACGCGGGTATCGAGTATCTGAGCAACGTCCCATCGGCTTCGCCCGGTGGCTCGAACCAGGTTCGCATGACCTCCGGCAACATGTCGACGTCGCGTTGGGGCCTGCGTGGCGTCGAAGACCTTGGCGGCGGTCTGAAAGCCATCTTCGAATTGGAAAGCGGCATTTCGTTCGACACCGGCGCACAGAACAACAGCACCCGTCTTTTTGATCGTAGTGCCTTCGTAGGATTGGGTAGCAAATATGGTCAACTGACGTTGGGTCGTCAAACGACACCAATGTATGACACCACGCTGCAACTCGACCCGATGGGCTTCGCGCCGCGCTACTCGCTCTTCAAGATGGATGACGTCTTGGCGGGTCGCGCTGACAATGCTATCAAGTACCGTGGCATCTTCAGTGGCCTGACGGTCACCGGCCTCTACAGCTTTAGCCGCACCGGCGGCGGCGAAGTGCCGGGGAACTACAAGGTCGATCGAAACATGGGCGTATCGCTCATGTATGAAACCGGCGCCCTCGCTGTCGGCGCGGTGTACGACGAGATCCAGGGCAGCACCGTCGCCACGGCCGACCGCAAGGACCGCCGCGCTCTAATTGGCGCGAGCTACGCTTTCGGACCGGCTAAGGCATTTATTGGTTATCGCTGGTACAACGGCAATGTCGGTGCGCTGCCGACGAACGGTTCTAACATTTACTGGGCCGGCCTGCGCTATGGCCTGACGCCCGCACTGACGCTGACCGGCGCCGCCTACTACACGGACAGCCGCAATTCTGGCGCAGACCCGTTCCTGTTCGTTGCCTCGGCAGATTACGCTTTCTCGAAGCGTACCGATGTGTATATGAACGTCGGTTATGCACTGAACCGCGGCAACTCGCAGCTGGGCATGAACGGCTACAACTCGACGACCGGCAGCCCGACCAACGTTGTCCCTGGCAAGGATCAGACCGGCGTCGTCGTAGGCGTACGCCACAAGTTCTGAGCGAGCTCAAAAGAATCGACACTTTCTTGTTAATTCAAGAGAGTTTGTGCCTCCCAACCGGGAGGCATTTTTTTATGACAGGATCGTAATACGCGGGTAATTCAGTGGAGCAGGTCCGGTAGCTAGACTGTGAACACGGTGAGCGATTAGAGACTCACAAACATTGACTCCGGAGAGATTCCATGAAGACGATTCACACTGCCCTGATTGCTGCTGCCCTCACGATTGCTGCCGCCGGCTCCGCCATCGCTGCTACCCCTGATGGCCAGATCCACCGTCCCCGCGACCCCTACACCGACGGCGGACGCGCCGCAGTCAACGACATTTACGCCGGCGGTGCACGCATCGACAAGCGCGACGTGTTCACCGACGGCGCACGCCTCGGCCAGCGTGACGTATTTACCGACGGCTCGCGTATTGGGCCGCGTGATGTGTTCACCGATGGCGCACGCGGAATTTGACGCAAGCCGTCCCTGAAACTCAGACCGACCTCTGTGGGGGAGCCAGGCACCCGTCAGTTGCTTGGCTCTTGGTGCTCTTTCGCTTTATCCCGATGGCGAAAGCTTCCGAAGCTTGCCCTCCCCGGAGGGCAAGCTTTTTTTCCCTCCATCGGCGTCAATCCGGTGCCGTTCATGATGCGGTGGCGCGTGCTACAACTTCCCATCGCCTCGTGTATTGCTAAGCGGCAGAACCGACGCCAATGACGATGAAAAAGGCCCCGCATTGTGCGGGGCCTGTAGTTCACCGGTTCAGCAACGTTCAGCCACCTGTGAAGAGGTCGCTTCTATCAATATAGACGCGCACGCCAGCGCTACCCGGCAGATCCGGCATCAACAAGCCAAGGTCCACACTCGTATCCCTGACCATCTGGGCGAAGGTCCATGCGACGATCTTCTCGCCGGCCCGAAACGCCACCGTCTCGCCAGAGTCCACGTTGACATACCGCATCCCTGGCTTCACGTCGATAATGCGACTGGCCTGAGATTGGCCGGCTGGATCGCCATACAAGGTCGCGTGACGCTTCGCCATCGCCTGCGCCGTCGCCGTCGACGCAGGCACGCCCGGTTTCAACCCGGTCATTTCCAAAGCATACGAAGCCGACATCCCACCCAACAGCAACGCCGCAAACAGCAAGGCGTGTTTCTTCGTTTTCATAGTCATCTCCTTTCTAGAGACTTCGTTGATCTATGAAAACGAGTGTATAAATTGTACGCATGCTGCAGCCTTGCCCGGCGATTACAAATAGGCAATCGGGCTCATTGCACCACTCTACCCAACGACTGGTCGGTCCTGACTCGGCCTACCCACCGAAACCCGCGCTGAGGCTTCAGCACCGTTGAGCGGGAAGCGCAATGTAAAGCGTGTCTTCCCATCCAAGCCGCTCACGGCTGACGCGTCGCCGCCATGGAGCTCCATGATCGACAGGACGATGGCCAGGCCCAGCCCCGTGGACTGTGACGAGTTGGATCTCGCCCTATCCCCACGGAAGAACCGATCAAAGATGAGGGAAAGTTCCCGCTCCGGGATTGGGTCTCCAACGTTCGTGATGTCGATGCAACAATGTGCCGCTTCGCGGCGCACCACCAGATCTATCATCGAATTCGGCCACGCATGACGGACCGCATTTGACAGAACATTGTTGATCGCACGCTGGAACAGAATGGCATCAGCGACCAGGGTGGCATCCCCGCTTACCCTGATTACGACGCTTCGCTCCTCTGCAAGCACCGAAAAGTAGGCGGACAACTTGCGAAGTTCTGCATTCAACTGGAGTTCCGTCAACTCGAGCGCCACATTGGCACTGTCAGCTCGCGCGAGGAACAACATCGCATCGATCATCCTCGCAAGTCGCTGGTATTCGACCAGGCTTTCCTCCACCAAGGCGACATACTCGGGCCCGGTGCGGTCTCGTGACAAGGCGACCTCGGCATGTCCAATGAGGTTGTTAAGCGGCGTGCGCAAATCATGGGCAAGATCGGCGGAGAACCGCGACAGCTTCTGATAACCATCCTCGAGGCGTTGCAGCATCGCATTGAACGCAGAGGCGATATCACGCACTTCGGTGGGCTTGGGTGGCATGTCCACCCGGTAGCTCAGCCGTTCCACACTGATCCGGTTGATCTGCTTGATAAGTACGTGCGCCGGCTCCAGCTCACGGCGCGTAATGGCCGCCCCCACCAGGGCCGTCAATATCACACCGACGGTGGTACCAAGCACGAGCGTCGTCCGGAATCGCGCAGTCACCTGCTTCCTGTCCTCGCCAGACTTCGCCACGAACACCGTCGCCCGCGTACCGTCTCGCCCCAACACCGCATCGGCGGACTGGAACATGAGCGATGACTTTCCCGTGACCGCCGCTTGGTCAGTGCCTTCCAGCAATGCATCGTTGCCCGTGCGAAACAAAAGCCGGCCATCCAGCGCCGTGACGCGAACGATGAGGTCCGAGTAACCTCGCACCAGATCATCGAAGCGATGCTGCGCCGCCGGGACGCCCTGCACCCCGTCCACCTCGCGCAAGAAATGCTCGACCTGTTCGAGTTTTCCCTTTACAACCTCATCGTCTCTGGCCTCGAGTTGCGCGGCGAGCGAGTAGTAAGCAAAGGCGCCCATGCTGGCCAGCGCGATAGACAGTACCAATGCAAAGAAGAGCCCAAGCCGCCTCGTCAGTGACAGCGGGGTTATCGAAGTCCCGGGCCTCATTCCGTCACCGGCCGCGCTCTGGGTCGAGGACATAGCCCATTCCCCGTACGGTATGGATCAGCTTTTGATCGAAGGGATCATCCACCTTGGATCTCAGGCGCCGGATCGCGACGTCAACGACATTGGTATCCGTGTCGAAGTTGACGTCCCAGACCTGGGACGCGATCGTGGTTCGCGACAGCACCTCCCCTCTCCGGCGCATGAGCAGGTGCAACAGCGAGAACTCCTGATTCGTCAATTCAATGCGGGTAGTTCCCCGGAATACCCGCCTTCCAAGCACGTCGATGTCCAGATCGGCAATGCGCAATCGCTCGGACTCCTTCGAGGTGCTTTGGCGCAAGCAACGCCGGATACGGGCAAGGAGCTCGGCAAAGGCGAAGGGCTTGACCAGGTAATCGTCTGCCCCCAACTCGAAGCCTCTGACACGATCCGCCACATCATCCAGCGCCGTCAGAAACAGTACGGGTGTCTCGGACTTGGATCGAATGGACTTGATGACCGTCCACCCGTCCATACCTGGCAGCATGACGTCCAGGATGATGACGTCGTAGTCGGTCTCTTCCGCCATGTGGAGCCCATCGCCACCATTGTTCGCGATGTCGACCACGAAACCCGACTCCGACAATCCCTTCTGCAAATACTCCGCAGTACGCGGTTCGTCTTCTACAACAAGTACCCGCACCTTAGTTTCCTCCTGCAGCAAGCGACTTCGATCCGACCAGTGCTGGCGATGCATTGAAATGCTGAGCTGCATCCGCTTGTTCGCATGGTGCCAGTTCGAACTGAATGGTCACGTGCGTGATATCGAATTTGTCAGCCAGCATCTGCTTCAATTCCGGTAGCACTTCCATTTCCGGGTTGACGGCCGTGTCATTCACGACATGAACCGTCAAGCTCGCCTTGCCGCTGGTAAGTGCCCAGATGTGGAGGTCATGGAAGCTTTTTACCCCGGGCGTCGCCAGAATTTGCTTCTCAACCTCTGCCAGATCCACGTCATCGGGTACGCCTTCGAGCAGCACATTCAGGCTCGACTTCAGCAGGATCCACGTGCGAGGCAGTACCCAGAGGCCGATCAGCACCGCAATGGCGGAGTCGACCCACGCCCAGCCCGTGAAGCGGATGATGATCGCACCGGCGATGACGCCAACCGACCCGAGCAGATCGCTCCAGACTTCCAGATAAGCACCCTTCACGTTCAGGCTGCTGCTTTGCCCGGAGGACAGCATGCGCATGCTGATGAGATTGATGATCAGGCCCAGCACAGCCACGACGAACATGCCGGTTGACTCAATCTGAGGTGGCGATTTCAGCCGCAGGTAGGCTTCGTACAGGATGTAGATAGCCACACCGAACAGCAGCAATGCGTTAAAGGCCGCGGCAAGAATCTCAAAACGGTAGTAGCCAAATGTCCGCTTCTTGTCCGCGGGTCGCTTGGCGATCGCAATAGCAGCCAGTGCGATGGCCAGTGCGACGGTGTCCGTGAGCATGTGCGCGGCGTCGGAGATCAACGCCAGGCTCTTCGTCATGACACCACCGACCACTTCGGCAATCAGGAACGTACCGGTCAGCGCAAGGGCGATCTTGAGCGATCGCTCGTTGCCACCGGGATGGTCGTGTGAGTGACCTGCGCCCATAGAAACTCCTATAAAAATTGGGCGGTACGATGACCGCCCAAGGATTTACGTCATGCAGGCTGGCGGCCTTGATCCGGTTGATGCGTCTGAGTGACTGGCTCGCGAGTATCTTCCGCGTCCTCATCCTTGCGGTGAGCAAGTCGATAGAGCACCGGCAACACCAGTAGGGTCAGCGCCGTGGACGACAAGATGCCACCGATTACCACCGTTGCGAGGGGACGTTGCACCTCAGCGCCCGTACCGGTGGCGATGGCCATCGGCACGAAACCCAGGGATGCCACCAGGGCCGTCATCAGCACCGGACGCAGTCGCGTCAGGGCGCCAACTCGGACCGCGCTGTCGAGGGAATGCCCTTCTTCGCGCAGCGATCGGATAAACGACAGCATCACCAGACCATTGAGCACCGCCACCCCGCACAGCGCGATGAAGCCCACCGCTGCAGTAATGGACATCGGAATGCCGCGTATCCACAGGGCAAGAATCCCGCCAGTCAGCGCAAAGGGAATGCCCGTGAAGACTAGCAAGCCATCCTTGATGTTGTTGAACATCGCAAACAACAGTACGAAGACCAGCAACAGCGCCACCGGCACTACCACCTGCAGGCGGGTGGTGGCGGACTGCAGTTGCTCAAAGGTGCCACCCCATGTCATCCAGTAGCCAGCCGGGATCTTGACCTGGCTTTGGATAGCCGCTTCCGCCTCGGGCACGAATGAACCAATATCACGTCCACGAACGTTGGCACTGATCACGATGCGGCGCTTGCCGTTCTCGCGCGAGATCTGGTTCGGGCCGGGCGCCATTTCCAGCGTCGCCACCTCGCTCAATGGGATAAACGTCGTTCTCGCGTCCACTCCTTTTGGCAACGGAATCGGCAATCGGCGCAGAGCCTCGACCTCGCCGCGCACAGCTTCGGGCAGGCGGACCACGATATCGAAACGACGATCGCCCTGGAAGAAGGTTCCGGAATCACGGCCTCCGACGCCCGTTGCCACCGCGTCTTGCACGTCGCTCATGTTAAGCCCGTATCGCGCCGCCTTCTCCCGATCGATCTTGACCGTCAGCATCGGCAAGCCGGTGGTCTGTTCTACCTTCACCTCCTGCGCGCCGGGGATGCCCTGCAGCACGGCCGATACCTTCTTCGCCGTCTCGCTGAGCACGTTGTTGTCATCGCCGAAGATCTTGACTGCGACGTCCGAGCGGACCCCGGAGATCAGCTCGTTGAACCGCAGCTGGATCGGTTGGGAGAACTCGTAGTTGTTCCCGGGGATCTTGCCGGCTTCCTCCTGGATGGCGGACAGCAGTTCGGCATGTGTTTTCTTCGGCTCTGGCCAATCCTTCTCAGGCTTGAGCATGATGTAGCCATCCGAAATATTCGGCGGCATCGGATCGGATGCAATCTCCGCCGTACCTGTCCGCGCAAACACGCGCTCGATTTCGGGGAATTTTGCCTTGAGGGTCGTCTCGATCGTCTTCTGCATCTCCACGGACTGCGACAGGCTCGTGCCAGGAATGCGCAGCGCCTGGATGGCAATGTCGCCTTCGTTCAGATTGGGGATGAACTCGCTGCCCAGGCGGGCCGCAATGGCCACGCACAGAACAATTGACACCGCGGCAAACGTCAATACAACGGCCGTGTTCGCGAGCGACTTTTCCAGCAGCGGCTCGTAGCGACGCTTCGCCCAGAGCATGAGACGATTTTCTTTCTCGGCCACCCGTTCGCCGATGAACAAGGCGACCGCAGCCGGAACGAACGTCACGGACAGAATCATCGCGCCCAGCAGCGCCAGGACGACCGTGAACGCCATCGGGTGGAACATCTTGCCTTCCACCCCCGTCAGCGCAAAGATCGGCAGGTAGACGATCATAATGATGAGCTGACCGAAGATCAGTGGGCGACGCGCCTCCTTCGCTGCGGCAAACACCTCATGGAACCGCTCGGAGCGCGTCAATGGCCGGCCATGGTGTTCCTGCGCATGCGCCAGTCGCCTCACACAGTTTTCGACAATCACCACCGCGCCATCGATGATGATGCCGAAGTCGAGCGCGCCCAAGCTCATCAGGTTCGCACTGATCTTGTAGTTCACCATCCCCGTGAAGGTGAACAACATCGCCAGCGGAATGATCGTCGCGGTAATCAGCGCCGCGCGGATGTTACCCAGGAAAAGGAACAGAATTACGATGACGAGCACCGCGCCTTCAAGAAGGTTCTTCTTGACGGTCGCAATGGCCTTGTCGACCAGACGTGTCCGGTCGTATACCGTTACGATCTTCACACCTTCCGGCATCGTACGGTTAATGGAAGCGACCTTTTCATCGACCGCTTTTGACACAGCCCGGCTGTTTTCGCCGATGAGCATGAATACCGTGCCCAGCACAACTTCCTTGCCATTCTCGGTTGCCGCACCGGTACGCAGTTCCTTGCCAATCTCCACATCCCCGATGTCGCGAATGCGGATCGGCTGCCCCTGCGCTGTACCGACAATAATGTTGCGGATGTCGTCTTCGGACGCAACCTGACCCGGCGCACGAACCAGATACTGCTCGCCCCTACGCTCGATGTAGCCCGCACCCACGTTGTCGTTGTTCTTGTTCAGCGCATTGACGACGTCGGTCAGCGTCAGCCCGTACGACGCTAGCCGTTCAAGACTCGGCGCGACCAGGTACTGCTTGTTGAAACCACCGATAGTATTGATCTCGGTGACACCGGGCACGTTACGCAGTTGCGGCCGTACCACCCAATCCTGGATTTCGCGCAAATCTGTCGGCGTATAGGCAGTCCCGTCAGCTTTGCGAGCACCCTCTTCGGCTTCAACGGTCCATAGATAGATCTCCCCGAGGCCGGTCGAAATAGGCCCCATCGCCGGCACAACGCCTTCAGGCAGATTGTCCTTGGCTTCCTGGATGCGCTGGTTGACGAGTTGGCGCGCGAAATAGACGTCCGTGCCATCCTTGAAGATGACCGTCACCTGCGACAAGCCATAGCGGGACAGGGAACGCGTCTGTTCGAGTCCCGGCAGGCCGGCCATCACGACCTCGATCGGATACGTAACACGCTGTTCGGTTTCGAGCGGTGAATAGCCTGGTGCCGAGGTATTGACCTGAACCTGAACGTTGGTAATGTCAGGGACCGCGTCGATCGGTAGTCGGTTGTAGCTGAAAATCCCTAACCCGGCCATTCCAAACACGGCGAGCAGGACCAGCCATCGCTGCTGGATGGCGAAACTAATGATACGTTCAAACATTGCTGTTTCCCCCGTATCAATGGCCGTGTTCGGCGCTGGATTTGCCAAGTTCGGCCTTCAGAACAAAACTGTTGGCGGCGGCGTAACGTGCGCCCGGCTTCAGGCCCTCGACAATCTCGATGACCTTGCCGTTTGTCCGGCCGACCTTCACCGGCTGCGGCACGAATCCACCTTGAACCGCGACAAAGACTACGCTCTCGCCATTGACGTCCTGGACGGCCTCGGTCTTCACCGCAACGGGCACCTCGACATCAGCACCGAATACGTCGACCGTGACGAAGAGACCCGGTCGCCAAGCCATCTGTGGATTGGTCAATGTTACGCGGGCCTTCGCCGTCCGCGTCTGCTCGCCCAGCAGCGAACCCACGTATGAAACGGTGCCATCTGCCTTCACATCGGACGATGCCGAATTGATCGACGCCTTTTCGCCGATGCGCACCCGCTCGACATCCTTGGCAGACACCACGAACTCGGCCCAGACGGACGACAGATCCGACAGCGTGAACACGTTGGCGTTGTCCGCCACCGCTTCCCCAAGCGAGATATGCTTTTCAACGATCATGCCGTCGAACGGTGCGCGCAGCTCGTAGCGATTGAGTGCCGTCGAGCTGTTGCTGGCGCCAATGGCGGTCAGCTTCTGCTGCGCGTTCTGGACACTGATCTGCGCTTCCTGCAGCGCGTTGCGGGCGCTCAGATAATCTTGCTCCGCAGAGATCTTCTGTTCCCAGAGCTTCTTCTCGCGGTCATAAGTGACACGCGCCAGATCCAGACGTTTCTGTGCTGCGAGCAGTTCGCTGCGCTGGTCAGAAAGTCCGGTGCTCGCGATGACCGCGAGAACCTGTCCCTTCTTAACCTGTTGCCCAATATTGGCCGGAACGCTCTCTACGACGCCAGCCAGTCGCGGCACCACGTGGGCTGTCTTGTCTTCGTTGAAACGGATTTCGCCGGGGAACTGGACGCCAGCCTGGACCTTTGCCGAGCCCGCGGTTTGAACCACTACCCCTGTCTTGGCCAGCTGGTCCGCTGTCAACTCAATC
This sequence comes from Cupriavidus gilardii, assembly GCF_013347325.1. Classification (NCBI taxonomy): domain Bacteria; kingdom Pseudomonadati; phylum Pseudomonadota; class Betaproteobacteria; order Burkholderiales; family Burkholderiaceae; genus Cupriavidus; species Cupriavidus gilardii. The sequence goes on from NZ_CP054626.1 coordinate 3,011,549, forward strand.
TTGCCTTCCTCTTTCGAGAGCCGCACGGCGAGTGGCGAAGACGAACCGGGCAAGGTCACATTTGCGGTCACGTCAAAGACATGGGGCTCGGCAACTGGCTGTTGGCTTTCCAGCGCGTCGCCAGACACCACGAACTTGAGCGCTTGAGACTCGCCCGTAGCCCGCACGAGCTGGCCTGTCGCTGCCACGCCATTTGCCACCGCCTTCCCAGACTTGCTAACCCAGAGCCGAATACGGGCCTCGCCCTTGGATTCGGCCGTGCCAATTTCGACGTCATAGCCATCACGCGAAAAGAGCGCGCCACCATTGGGGCCCTTCTTGACCTCGTGATGCTCGCCGTCGCCGTGTGACTTGTCATCCTTGTGGTCGGCTTCCGCCGCCTGCTTGCCATGGTGCTCGGTGTCGCCATGCCCCTTGGATTCCGAGTGCCCACCCTGCTCTTCCGGCGCAGAGCGCCCGCTCAGCAGAACGCCACCAGTCGCGACGCCGCCCACCAGTACGATGGCCGCAATGGCAGCCTTTTGTTTGTTCGAAATAGCCATGTTTTATGAATCCCGTCTTAACGTCCCAGAATGCGATCGATCGTGGTCGCCGCCTGATAGGTTTGTCCAAGCACGCCGAGATAGCGGATGCGTGCCTGGAACAGCGTGCGCTGGGCATCCAGGACGTCCAGATAATTGAACTTGCCGGCCTCGAAGCCAATGGTCGCCGCGTTGAAGGCTTGCTCGGCGCCTGGCAAGACGGTCTGCTTCAGCGTTTGTGCCGAGGCGCGCGATACCGACAGCTGGTTCGATGCCATCAGGAGATTTCGGGTCAGGCTGATGCGATTGGCCAGATATTCATCCTGGGCCTTGTCCGCCTGGCGAATGGCCGAATACAAGTTGCCCTGATTCCGGTCAAAAATCGGCAACGGGATCGCCACACCGATCACCGCCATGTTGCGGTTGGCTTCTGTATCTCGCTTGGCACCCAGACTGACTGTCAGATCCGGATACTGGCGGCTGCGCTCAACGCCCACCAATGCCTGGCGGCGGTCAAGTTCAGCGCGGCTTGCGGCCACCAGCGGTGAGTTTTCCAGCTCCTTCAGAAGGAGTTCAGGCGCCGGCCTGGATGGCAGCGCGTCCAGATTGCCCTGTGCTTCGGTAAACTGCGGCGATGCATTGCCCCACAACGCCGTCAACGCCTGACGGGCGGACTGCAGGCTCGCCGTTGCTTCGGCCAATTCAAGTTCGGCGTTGGCCTGTTCGACACGTGCCTTAGTTTCGTCAACCGGGGAGATCTTGCCGGCCGCGACGCGGCGTGAAGCGGCTTGCGCGCCCCTCGCAGCGATATCCGCGGAGCCAGTTGCCAGCTTGACGCGTTCCTGTGCGATCAAGACGGAAAAAAAGCTCTCGATTACCTGCGCCCGAATGTCACCGCGAACGCCAGCCAGCGTTGCCTGCGCCAGTTCGCGCGTCCTTTCCGCGGCATTGATACGAGCCGAGCGCTTGCCGCCCAGTTCGATGGGGATATTCATCTGGGCGGTGGATGTACGGGTGGATTTCCGCGTGTCCTCGACCAGCGTCTGGAGTTCCGGGTTCGGAATAACCCGGGCCTGCATGATCCCACCTTCTGTGGAATCGAGTTCCTTGGCGGCGGCGGACAGGTTGAAATTGCTTCCTGCCGCCAGCGACAACGCGGCCTCGAGGGTCAACGGTCCCGCCGCTTCCCTTGGGAAGACGGGCACCATGGACGTGCCGGTGTCAGATTGCGCTACGGCAAAGTTTGGGCTGAGAAATGCTACCGCCAGCCCGAGCGGCAGAAATAGTCTTCGCATCGAATTGCACCAAGGTATGTGACCAGGAGAATTCGGCGAGAGACGAAAGGAGAAAAAGAGTCGTCGTCTCGCCGATCAAGCGAGACGCTGCCACTGAGGACGGTCGGGAGCCCTGGCATTCAGAGACGAGAACTCGGACGCATGTTGAGTATCGGTCACTTCTACCCGATTCGCTATCAACACGTCCTGCGTCTGTCCATAGACGAACGGGAGGGAGACCAGATGGCATACCCCGCAGTCTGTATCCACGAATGGCTTTTTCTCGGCATCCGTTTTACCTTCCGGCTGCTGATGACGATGCTCGTGGTGCCCAAGGTGCCAAGTGGCCGTGGCTTTCTCGTGCTGACAATAGCGTGCCGCTGCCGCCCAGGAAAACTGGAACGGCAAAATGAGCAGCACGAAGATCAGAACGAAACGTCGCATTCCTTGGGAGACTGTGCGGGGGGCTTGGGGTTGAAGTACTAACGGCTGGGCCGTCGCCGAAGTTTACATGAATCCTCGATCACCAGCATTAAGAGCAGATTACGATTATCGCTTTCGCCTGCTCGTTTTGGGGTGCCGCTTTCGCCCCTCATCAGTCTTACGCTTGGGGGCGGGCCCATGCTTCCACCGCAAATAGACAGCGAACCCCACATACAGGACGATCAGGCCGACCAGCATCACGAGCATGCTCTCGACAACAGAATCGGAGACGTGAGCGTAGTGCATGGCTGTACGTGTATGCGGAGTTGCCCGCATCAGGCAAGCGTCACGACCGCCCGGAGGACGCCGGCGTCATGGAACAAATCAAACGACTCCACGACCACCGACAGGCCGAGAAACCAGACCGAGTCCGCAATATTGCGTTGAAAGGAAGACACATGGACCGTCCATGTCGACTCCCCCCTATACAGCGACAGACGGGGAAAGAACGCTGGTGTACGGCGTGCGTATTCGGCGAATTCCGGGAAGGCGGAAGCCAGAAAGCGGTCTTCCGTCCGGATGACAGCCGGGTACATCAGCGCAAATGCGAGCGCCAGGACTGCGGTAACCGCCAGCGACTCGGTCATCGCCCCTAGTCCGATAATGCCTAGCAAGTTGCAGACATAGAGCGGATGGCGACACAGTGAATATGGACCCGAGGTCACCAAGGTATTGTTCTTGCGCCCGGAAATGTACAACGCGCACCAGAGCCGCCCGACCGTGGCCAGGCTCACCCCCAACATCCCCAGCGTCAGCAGCAGCGGCGACACCCAGGTACCGTCCCAGCGAGAATGGCCAAAGACCAGACTTGCCAGGACAAACGTTACGACAACACGCCAAACGCCGATGCGGTGGCGTGTCAGGAAATTGTCCAGCGCCCTCGAGAGACCAGCGGGTTGGGACGGGGAGATTGAAGAATCGGTCATGCGGTTCGGGGGCTGGAGGAGAATGTCGCGCACTTCGAGTGGACACACTGGCGCGAAAACGAGCACTAATGGCCGGCATTCTAAGGTTGCCCTTCCGTTGTCAGGCTTTATTGCCGAAATGTAATACGTTGTTAATCTTGCCCCCGGGCCAGCGAATCCGGTTGTGTCATAGCTCGGCAATCTGACAGTCATCTTCTGCGACATAGACTGTCTTGGCCATTTTCAGGACACACCCAGAGACGCTCCGCAATGAACGACATCATCCGCACATTGAGCTCGGAATTCTCCGATCTCGCTAATGCTGCCGAGGCAGTACGTGCCGTCGTTCGAATGACCGTCTCTATCGTTTTGGGGGGCTTGCTGGGGTACGAGCGGGAGAGCTCGGGAAAATCCGCAGGCGTGCGCACTCACATGCTCGTCGCGCTGGGGGCATGCGTTTTTGTCGTGGTTCCCCTCCAGGCGGGCGTGCAGCTTGCCGACATGAGCCGCGTGCTTCAGGGTCTCACGTCAGGCATCGGATTCCTTTGTGCAGGGGCGATCCTGAAGCCGGACAATGAGACACACGTCAGGGGGCTCACAACTGCCGCGAGCATCTGGATTGCTGCCGCGATCGGCGTGGCCGCCGGCATGGGCCATGCGGTGACGGCCATCGTCGCGACTGCCTTCGCACTCATCGTGCTCAGAATCCTTCAAATGTCGAAGAAGTAAGACTCCCACTGCTCCCAAGCCACGTGCAGCGCGAATGCGCCAACTTCAGGTTCGGCCAGCATTTCCCAAACGTATGAGCGCGCTTAACAATACGCAAACTCCATCGCATGAGAATTTACCTGGATTACAACCTGTTTGCGTACCTTCACGAGGGCACGAACCCGGCTCTGCAAGCCAAAGTGAGCGCACTGTCCGATCGACATGAGTTTCCTTGCAGCCCGGCGCACATGGAAGAAATTGCCTCGGCGCTCGCAAGACCTTCGGATACTCCCCCGCTCGATCGGTTAGCGGCCGCTTTCTGCAAAATAGACGATGTTTCTCGAATTAGCCGGAACGTGCAATTGTCTCCGACGACGTTAGGCCCGATGGTTACGAAAGAAGAACAGCCTCTCGAGTGCTTTCTTCGGGTCATGCGGCACTATCGCAAAGAGCCGGTTGTCGAGAAGAACGACTGGTATACGCGGGACTCCGTAAAGAAGGGGTCACTTCAGAAAACGGAAAATATTGCACGCTAAGGCATGGAAGAGGACCACTGCTGTCCCCAGGGGCATTGGCCAGCCGATGGCAAGCAGGTAGAAACCAAAGTCGGGGGACTCCCGTTCTCAGAGATCGGCTAGCAGCAGGTAGGCGCGGTCGAGTTGCCGATGAGCTTCCTGCCGGCGATCCATCGCTTCTAGGGCGAGCAGGAGGTCCTCGGCCAGCTCGAAATCGCTTTCCTGGCATGCCCTTTCGAACACCGCAAAGACCTCTTCATACAACGTGCGCCCCGGAACGCCCATTTGACTAACCTCCGGCGGAAAATCCGATGCTCTCTGCCGACTTGGTCCTGCCACGCCGCAGGGGCTTCTGTCCCCCATGGTTAATATGGACGTTCCCACGGCAGGGAAGGTCAAGCATTTTTCCGGCCGCGGGCCGACCTATGGTTCGCAAGCCGCCGCGCGAGACGGTTAGTGCTCGCCCCCTACAGTTCGTCCAGCGACTAGTTACCCGCACCCGGGCGCAGCCGCACCACCAGCATCGCCGCCCACTGGATATGCGGCCAGGCCAGCGAATAGACGAATGTCTGGATCAGGGGTCCCCTTGATTTCGCCGCAATTTACCGGGGTAGCCACCCGTAGCAGCCATGCGGGTTCCAGGGTGATGCCCACCCTAAAACCCTAGTCAAATCAGTCACTTGCTGACTGGTCCTTTTCCCCTTGGTTTTGGAACGTTGACCGCCCCCGCCGCGCGGCCAAGCGCGCCCTGTGGCTGGAAGCCATTGTTTCCGCAAGATAACTAGATTTATCCGTCTTTGGTTTTCCCAAGCAACACATAAATGGCTTTTCTAACGTTAGGTATGTGCGTAAGATAGGCTGAAATGCGCCTCCGGAAACTGCCATGCCCCGCCTCGCCGCCACCCCCGACCAGAACTGCGCCGCCTGATGCGCTGGTGCGGCGCGCACGAGCTTGGGCCGCTCTCGGACCTCACGCGCCAGCGGTTGCTCGGCTACCGGCACGCGCTGCAGCACGGGGAGACCGGCAGGGAGGACGCCGCGCCGCCCTTGTCAGAAGCGACCCGCACGCGCGCGCTGGCGGTGGTGGCAAGCCTCTACGGCTACTGGTACGACACCGGCTACTTGCATGCCAATCCGGCCGCGGGCCTGTCCGCCGGCAGCCGCACCCGGGCCGGCTTCGCGCCGACGCGGCTGATCCCGCCAGCGCTGCTGGCCGCGTGCGATGCCTGGCTTGAGGCGCCGGAGTTTGCCGCCGCCAACACGACCAACACGCTGGCGGCGCAGCGGCGGCGCGCGATTTGGGCGCTGTATCGTTACGCCGGCGTGCGCCTGGCGGAACTGGCCTGGTCGACAGAGATCGCACTGCCCCGCCTGGAGGCCGAGGCGCCCGGGCGGTGGACGCTCTATGTCTGCGGCAAGGGGCGCAAGGCACGGGCCATTCCGCTGCCGGTGCCGTGCGTGACGGTATTGCGCGCCTACCGACAAGCACGCGGCCTGCCGTCCGAGCCGCCGGCGCACGAGGCGCTGCCTGTAATCCACGGCAACAAGGGCGAAGCGCTACAGTCGGCAGGCCTGTACCGGGAGGTCAAGGCGATCTTTGCGGCCGTGGCCGATGGTCTGCAGGCGCGCGAGCCGGCGCAGGCGCTCTTACTGCGCGCGGCCTCCCCGCACTGGCTGCGCCATGCCTATGCGCGCACACTGGTGGTCGACCACCAGGTGCCGCTGCCGGCCGCCCAGGCGCTGCTCGGCCACGCCTCGGTGCAGACCACGGCGGCCTATGCCAGGACCGACCTGACGCAGTTGCGGGCCTTTGTCGATGCCACGTTTGCGGATGATGGGCCGTAGCGACAGCGCGCGTTGCCTTGTCGCATCGCCACGGCGCGGGTCGCCAGTCCCAGCAACAGCAAAGCTGGGGCGGTCAGCTCGATTGACACCGCCAGGCAGGCCGCAGACTCCGAGGGCACCAGCGGCACCCGGTAGTCCTCGCGGAACAGGTCGAGGGCGGCATTCCAATTGGCCAGCTTGGCGATCGCCGAGTTCCAGAAGGTTGGCTTTTTCTCAGCCCGCACAGCACGACAGTTGCGTGACATCCTTGGCAGCCCTACATGTCCATGCCGTCCATCGATCCTGCCGCGAATGGAAGGTAGTCGCAAAAAGTCCGCCACATTTGGGCCAAATCGCTGACTTTGAAATGGTCGACGAACAAAGCTTCGCGCCTGACAGGGGCTCACACCCTCGCGGTACGTTGCGATCGCAAGTTATAGGTCACGCTGGCAACGATGATGAGGAGAATAGCCACTTGCGCGGCAATGGTTTGCACAGAGGGGTAAACGCCCAAGACATCGATACGCGGCATAGAGAGCGGCGTCACTTGCAACAGGCCAACTTTCTGCAGTGCCGCCACGCCCTTGCCAATCAGGACCACGGCAAGCACGCCAACCAAGGCGGAGCTGAACGCGAAAAATTGTCGAATCGGCAAACGCGCCGTCGATCGCAGGAGCAGAAACGCAATCACTGCCAGCACAGCAATACCGCAACCGAGTCCCGCGAGCATGTAGGCACCGTTGCCATCGGACCACAGGGCCGCGTAGAAGAGCACGGTCTCAAATACTTCCCGGTAGACCGTGACGAACGATAGCAGGAAGAGCATAAACGCCGATTTCCTGTTCAATGCCGACGACAGCTTTTCCTTCACGTACGATTGCCAGCGTCCCGCCAGACTCTTCTGGTGCATCCACATGCCGACGCCGAGTAGGACGACCGCCGCGAAGACCGCGGAGAAGCCTTCGGTCATTTCGCGACTAGCGCCGCTCAGATCAACGACGTAGGTAGCTACCGCCCACGTCAATCCACCGGCTCCCAGCGCAGTGACCCAACCCGCGTGAACGTAGGGAAGGACGTCAGTGCGATTGGCCTTCTTGAGGAACGCCAGCATGGCTACGACTACCAACAGCGCTTCAAGCCCTTCACGAAGCAGGATCGTAAAGGCGCCAAGGAAGGTCGAGAATGCGTCATTGGCGCCTGCGAGCGCTTCCTGCGCCTCGTCCAGCCTTGACTGCAGTTGCGCTGCGATGTCATGCGCGCGCTCTGCCTGGCCATTCGCGACGGCATTTCGATAGAGTCCCATCGTCTTCTCGATGTCCAGGAAGAGAGCCTGGTTCTTGGCAGCCAACGCAGGCTCAACTGGTTCGAACCCATCAAGATATGCGGACAAAGCCAGTTGCGATGCGGCCCGCGTGTCTCCCTTGTCAAGCGCAGTGACACTTTCCTTCAGCTTTTCCTTGGCGATTGAGAGACTATCGGTGGTCGATGCGGCCAGTACGTCCGGTGAGCTTCGCAGGTATGCAAGACCATCACGAGAGGTCTGTGCACCCACGAATTTAGCAAGTGCCGCCTCCGAGGTCTGGCTAAGCTTGTCGAGCGTGGGAACCGCCGCGCGCAGCCCCGGTTCAGCAGTCCAAAGCTTGGCGCCCGCCTGGCGGTCAGTATCTGAATAAGACAGCGTCGAAGCAAAATAGGCCAGAGCCCATCGGTCGTCTTCGGAGAGATGGGCAAAGCCCGGCATCGATGTTCCCTCCACGCCGCGCGTGATGATCTGTTGCAAGGCAAAGACGCTGCGTTCCTGCGCGCGCGCGTGGTCGGCCAGCGCAATCGGGGGCGGGTTGAGTTTCGCTGCGAGGGGGCCGTCCGCGTTACCGGATACGCCGTGGCAGGACGCACAATGGCTTTGATAGAGCTTCGCCCCGTTCTGCAAATCAGGCGCCTTGCTTGGTGCCATAGGAACCGGATAGGCTGTGAGGACGCCGCTGGCCAACTTCCGAGCCAGTTCGGCGACAGTTTCTGGCGAGGCCTTCGCTGCGATGGACAAACGCAATGCGCCAGCTTCCTTGCCTAGTTGTTCGGAGGCGGGTCCTGGCGGCAATTCGCCTAGCTGTCGCGCGACCGTCTGCGCGAACTCTTGCATCTCGGCATATTCAGCCTCATTGGTGATGCGGCCATCGTTGACTGAACCGCCATAGTCAACGGCAAGGTAGTCCAGCAATTGCCAGACTTGCTTGGCCTTGTCTTGCGTGGATAGAGGCTCGGCCAAAGCCGTCGAGACGGATAGCGCCAAGGAGACTAGAACGAGGGAGAGGATGCGCAGGGCTTGCATGAGGAACACGCCGGGCGGGCGGCAGTTTTCGCGGACAAATGCGAATGATTGTAATTCATATCGTTTGCGCGAGCGACCCATCTTGGTGATGGAAGTATGGGGAATCGCGCTTGACTCTATAGCCGCTAGAGGGCGTAGAAATAACAACGTTAGTCAATACTGGCGACCTACTTTGAGTCAGCGCAACACAAACCGATGGGGACTTCCGGCGGATTGCTCGTATGGGGTCGAGCCAAGTGCAGCCGCGTGCAAGATGCGGGAGGGTGCAATGCGCTTACGTGAGGTGCGCACAACTTCGGGCGACCCTCCGCCTCGGCTTTCAGGCGTTCGCACGATTGCGAACAATAGAACCCAACGCTCCCATATCGCGAGTCCTTACCGTATGGTGGGATGCGAGGGGCGGAGGATGGTGATCCGATGAGTTGGGCACTTGTTCTCTACGACTGGAGCGGCTGGAATCGAGAGATCTTCCTACTGGTCAATGAAGGCACGCCGGCAATGTTCTTGCCTTTGGCCAAGCTGTTTAGCTACCTATTGGGCAACTATTGGACCGCGCCTGTTGTCATGGGAGGCTTTTGGGTCTGGTCAAGAACAACCTCGGATGTAGATCGTTCGTTGGAGCTACAGGCTCACTTGGCACGATTTGTAGTCGCATTCGGTATGGCATTTGCTGTAGTTGGAGCATCAAAGTTTCTCTTCGATTTCCCGCGGCCGGCTGCCGTGTTCGGTCACCTGTGGCATTCAATCGGTTCAATTGAGACGCACTACAGTCTTCCGAGTGGACATTCCACGTACGCCGCTCTGGTTGCTGGTGGGTTATGGCCAATGGTCCGCGCCCACTGGCGACCGGCTCTACTTACCTATGTCGCGCTAGTCGGCTGGTCACGTTTGGCCACAGGGATGCACTTCCCGGCGGACGTCTTGGCGGGCTGGTTAGTAGCGCTCGGCAGTTTGGCTCTTTCGAGCCGGTTATTGAAGGGGGCTGCTTAACGTACCAAGGATCGTCGTGCCGGGGTAACAGGCGAGGAGTGCAACCATGCCATGGAGTCTGCAACAACGTCGCATCGTACGCGATTCGATGCTTGCCTGCTTAGTTTGCGCGGTAGTTCTTGGCGCGGGTTATATCTGGCTTCCCCCCGCTCTGTTCGGCCTCGATGGACAGCTTGGTATTGGCGACCGTGTCGCGTTTGCGCTCAAGGCCGATCTCCCTGTTTTCCTATGGTTAGCAGATTGCGTGAGAGCCGTAAGCAAGGGACGCTTTTTATCGCAAGCCGATATCCAGGGCTCGGCGTTTTCGCGTCCTAGTCCCGCTATTGAGCTGCGCGTGGCGGTGCTACAGAACTCGCTCGAACAGACCGTACTGGCGGTAGGCGCGCATTTGATTCTTGCGACAGTGCTGTATGGCGCCGAACTTAGGCTGATGCCGATTCTGGTGAGCTTGTATCTGCTCGGTCGTATCACGTTCGCGGTTGGCTATGCGCGGCATCCTACCGGTCGGCTTTTGGGATGGCGATGACTGGGATTTCGACCGTTGTGGTGCCTACACGCTTGCGGTGGCTCTCATTCTCTCGGGGCGCTGAAGGAGGGGGGCCGTTTCATCGGACAGATCAGGCCCCTGCCTCGCGTTCGACCGTGGCATGCATGCCGTAACGGATTTGGTAGACGGTATTGCACCTCCAGCCGGCGGTTCATCAGGTCAAAGTCGAGTCGTTCTATCCCCTCCACCTTGCCCAGGCGCTTGCGAATCAGGGCTTCCTCGGTGGGGCAGTCCATGTTGGTGATCAGGAACTGCGTGGTGTTGCCCGTGGCTGCAGGGACGAGCGAGATGGCAGTGCCGCAGGGACCTCAGCCGGCCTCGATGGAATGAACCCAGCATTGCACCATGTCAGACAAAGTGGATGATGCTTCTATGCCTTGAAGGGTCACATCGCGTGAGTGAACATGAATTACCTACAGAGCGGGGCCAAGCATCTCCGCGCAGCCTGCTGCGACCTCCCATGAAGGTTTCCTACTTGCTGCTGGCGTCCAGCGCTTTCATGACGTCTTCAGTGATGTCAATGCGCGGATTCACATAGACTGCCTGTATGACAAGGTCGTACCCGCGCTGCTCGGCAAGCTGGCGAATCGCCTGCTGGGCGCGCTCTTGCACCCGTGCCAGTGAACCGCCCCGGAAAATCTGGAGGCTCCATTCCTTGAGAAGATGGAGCTATGAGCAGAGCAAGCAAGTTCTCCCCGGAAGTCCGGGAACGGTCGGTGAAGATGGTGCTGGAGCACCAAGACGAGTACGAGTCGCAGTGGGCGGCGATCGTGTCGGTGGCGGCCAAGGTTGGCTGCACGGCCGAGACGCTGCGAGGCTGGCTTCGCCAGCACGAGCGCGACACGGGCAAGCGTGACGGCGTAACGACGGCCGAGAAGGAGCGCATCAGGGCGCTCGAACGCGAGGTGCGCGAGCTGCGCCAGGCCAACGAGATCCTACGCAAGGCGTCGGCGTATTTTGCCCAGGCGGAGCTCGACCGCCCCTTCAAACGATGAAGCGATTCGTCGATGAGCAGCGAGACGTTCACGGGGTCGAGCCGATCTGCAAGGTGCTGCAGATCGCCCCGTCGACGTACTACGCGCATGCGGCCAGGCAGGCCGATCCGGAGCTGCGATCGCAGCGGGTGAAGACCGACGAGATACTGATACCCGAGGTGCAGCGCGTGTGGGACGACAACTACCAGGTCTACGGGGTACGCAAGGTCTGGCGGCAGCTGCGGCGCGAGCGAGTCGACGTTGCGCGCTGTACCGTGCAGCGGCTGATGAAGCGGCTTGGGCTGAGGGGCGTTGTTCGAGGCAAGGCCGTGCGCACGACGGTGAGCGATCCGAAGGCGCCGTGCCCGCTCGATCACGTGAAGCGGCAATTCAAGGCCGATCGGCCGAACGCGCTGTGGGTCAGCGACTTCACGTACGTCTCGACTTGGCAAGGATGGGTCTACGTCGCTTTCGTCATCGACGTGTTCGCCCGTCGCATCGTGGGCTGGAAGGCCTCCTGCTCGATGCAGACGGACTTCGTGCTCGACGCGCTCGAGCAGGCGTTGTACGCGAGGAAGCCGGTCGGCCCGGATCGCCTGATCCACCACAGCGACCGAGGCGTCCAGTACGTGTCGATCCGATACACCGAGCGGCTGGCCGAGGCGGGCCTGGAGCCCTCTGTGGGCAGCGTGGGCGACTCGTTCGACAACGCACTGGCCGAGACCATCAACGGCCTCTACAAGGCCGAGGTGATCCATCGGAAGTCATCCTGGCGCACGCGCGACGAAGTCGAGTGGGCCACGCTCCATTGGGTCGACTGGTTCAACAACCGCCGATTGCTTGAACCGATCGGTAATATCCCGCCGGCCGAAGCCGAAGCCAACTACTATTCGCAACCCAACGAGTCCGTCATGTCGGCGTGACTCAACCCAAGGAGTCTCCGGGAAACCCGGGGCGGTTCAGGTTGACGCGATCCACCGGGCGACTGGCGGCGTCGTCAGCGATGGTCGTTCGCAGCCGCTTGCCGCGCCGCACACCTTGCAGTCCCTGGGCGCGCATCAATCGCTCGACCGTGCAGCGGGCAACCGTCACGCCCTCGCGGTTCAGTTGCCGCCAGACCTTGTCGGCGCCGTAGACGCGATGGTTCTCCTGCCACACTCGCTGGACTTGCGGCATGAGCCGTTCATCACGACGCGCACGGTCGCTGCGCCGTGACGGATCACGCAGCCGTGCGGCATGGCGCCGATAGGCCGACGAGGCAACCTGCAACACCTTGCAGATCGGCTCGACCCCGTAAACCTCCCGGTGCCGGTCGATGTAGGTGTTTACGACTTCAGCTTGCGGTCGAGCTCCGCCTGCGCGAAAAAAGCGCTGGCAGTGCGCAGGATGTCGTTGGCGCGGCGCAGCTCTCGGTTCTCCCGCTCCAACTCCTTGATGCGTTCTCGCTCGCTGGTGGTGACGCCTTCGCGCTGTCCGCTGTCGACTTCGTGGCGCTTGACCCAGGTCAGCAGCGTCTGCGCCGAGCAGCCGATCTTGGGCGCGATGGACTCGACCGCCACCCACAGCGACGGGTACTCGCCGCGCGACTCCTGCACCAGGCGCACGGCGCGCTCGCGCACTTCCGGGGAAAACTTGTTTGCGTTGTTCTTGCTCATGGCTCGCATTCTCTCAAGAGTGAGAGCCTCCGCAAAACCCGGGGCGATTCAGTTCCTCGTTGCGGCGCTGTTGCAAGTCCTCTCGGAATCCACGCTGCTTGCGCTGGAATTCGTGGGTCAGCTCGGCCACTTCGTGCTGGCGGCGCTGATGGTCAAGATCTGTGAGCACGGCCGCTTCCTTCTCGAGCTTGTCAGCCAAGGCCCTGGTCTTCCGGTCCATGTCCTGCAGTTCACGGTCGCGCGTGGAAAACTCCTGTGCAAGCCTGTTGTGGGCCTGCTTGGCTGGCAACGAGTCCGGCAGAATAAGTTCGGAATTGACTACGGCAATGCGCGCTGGCTGCGCTAGCACCGGTCCTACCGCGCACAGCATGGCGGCGGACAGCGCCGCCGCTATCAGAGTTTTCGGATGTGGGGTTGGCGTTTGCATGAGCGACGGAGCCGTACCTTTTGTGAGTGTATGGCGGTTACCGGTTACTTCTCGGAGTGGCGTTTGGCATGCAGAAATTCATGGGCTCGAGTGTAGTGAAATCGAAGATGTTGCAGCACATTGGATCGGTCGGCTTGGATCCCGCGCTCGGCAGGTTATAGAGCAGTGCCGAGGCATGCCCCAATGATATGGCCGGTCGCCTTTAGCCCAGCGCCTCTCATTGGCAGCCTGTCAGCTGATATGTCGGTGCGATTTGACACCATGTAGTGGCTACAGGGTCAAGACAAGGCTGCACGCATATATGCCGCCTGCTACGAACAAAGCACCCGCGCCGCACTTCAGGAGAAAAGTTCGGCAAACGCGTAGCGTTTTCCTTGACCCTATGGCAGCTACACAGTGCTAGATGAAGCACTAGAAGGGGCTAGCCCAAACTGGCGTGGACCTTGTTGGCTGGTCGCGTCTGGTCGCAGGCATGCATTTCCCGGCAGACGTTTTGGCGGCTTGGGAGGCGCACTTGGGAGTCTGTGCCTTTCTGCGGGGCTATGGCAGAGGCTGCCTTGCGCGTCGGGAACGCTTCCGCCTGCGCTGTTTGGGGTGGCGCACATGCCGCTTAGCGCCGGCGACAGGAAAGCGTTCGCTGAAGGCGGATCTGCCTGTAGTCCTTCGTGGGATCCGCGTCCCTACTCTTCTCCCAACAGCTGTGGTGTCTGATGGGCTGTTTTCGTAAGGCCCTCCAGAATGCCGCAGTCCTTGGCCTCTCGCGACAGACCGCATTGACTGCGCAATTGCTTCAGGTCACGTTCCAATGCCATCAACTCTTGTATGCGGCGCGCCACGTGTCGAATGTGGCCTTCTAGCAGGACGTTGACCTCTCCACAGTCCTCGTGGGGCGCATCCTTGAGACGCAGCAAGGACCGAATCTCGTTCAGGGTCATGTCCAACGAGCGGCAATGGCGGATGAACGCCAACCGCTCAAGGTGCTGGGAAGCGTAGAGTCGGTAGTTTCCAGAGGAACGAGCCGGCGCCGGCAGTAAGCCTTCATGCTCGTAGAAGCGAATAGTCTCCACCGTGGTGCCGGCGGTTTGAGCAAGTTTGCCGATCTTCATGCTTTTCCCCTTTGTTGGGCTCCTGTCTGACGCCCTCCATGCCGGATGGTGTCGACAAATTCAAGTCCGTGCAGTGTGAATGGAGGTTTGGACTGTGCCGTACAGACAATCCGAGCGCCACGCAGCGGCGCTGGCCGGACTCCGAATGTGGACACGAAGGTGCGCGTCAGGTGCGCGCTGTCGGCGAAGCCGGCGAGATGAGCAGCCTCGGTGAGCGTACAACCATCGGAGAGGGTGCGCACCGCACGCTGCAGGCGCAACCAACGCACGTACGCCCGGAACGACAGTCCGCTCGCCTCCGCGAACCAATGCATGAAACGGGAGGACGACAGGCCTACGGCGTCGGCGGCATGTGCGACATGCACGGGTCCCTCCAGCGACGTTTCCAGCCACTGGAGGACCGCAGCCCAACGCGAAGCCTCCGTGGCAGGTTGTGACACATTCGCTGTTTCAGACGGCATTGCGCCTCGCAGCCAGCGGTCCAGCTCATGTTCCAGCATATCCGCCTGCACGGGGCTCGGCGCCATCGTGGCTGCGGGCCGACGGCCAGTAGGGCAAACGCTGTGCATGGTCGGGTCGAGAAACACCATGCGCACCGGGCCGGCCGCTACGAGACGATGCGGCACCCCGGCCGCAAGAAAATGTCCCGGGGCCTGCAATCCGCCCCAGGCCCCTTCGAGGAGCAACATCCCCTGTTTGCTCCATGCCAACTGAGCTGCTTGATGTCGGTGCAACCGACCGGCCTCTATCGGTCCGATGTAAATGGCCCAGCCGCGGCCGATGGTCAGCAGCGGCTGCCTGTCGGATGCTTCGTGTTCATCCGCGGGCTGGGCGTGCCTGCATTCTGCCGAAGAGCTCATGGAACACGATCAAGGCAGCACCGAGTGTGATGCCGATGTCAGCCACATTGAAGGCCGGCCAATGGTACGAACCCCAATGAAGATCGATCCAGTCGACCACCGCTCCGCGTGCGACCCGGTCGATCATATTGGCCAACGCGCCGCCCAAGATCAGTCCGTAGCTGATCCGCTCGGTATCGGTGGTACCAGTACGCCGAATCATGTACACAAGGAACGCGGAGGCCGCCAAGGCAATTCCAATGAAAAAATATCGCTGCCAGCCCCCCGCGCCGTGCAGAAAACTGAAGGCGGCACCTCGGTTCAGCACATGCACGACGTTGAGGACGGGCAGCCAGTCGAGGCTTGCACCGTAGTCGACCCAGGCCACGATGGCTACTTTCGTCCCGATATCCATCGCCACGATAAGGGCCGCCAATACGAAACCCAGGCCAATGCTGCGATCAGCCCGCATGGTGGTCACTCTCAGTGGAGGGGCTGGTCCCCAGCAGGCGCAGTCCGTTGAACACCACGGCCAGGCTTGCGCCCATGTCGGCAAGAATCGCGAGCCACAGGCTGGCATGGCCGGTGAAGGCCAGCACCATGAAGACCGCCTTGGTACCGATCGCGAAGGCGATGTTTGCCTTCAGCACGCCACCCACCCGGCGCGACAGCTTGATGAACTCAGGCAGCTTGCGCAGGTCGTCCTGCATCAGCGCCACGTCGGCGGTCTCGATCGCGGTGTCGGTGCCAGCAGCGCCCATCGCAAAGCCGATGTTCGATTTGGCCAGCGCGGGCGCATCGTTGACGCCATCCCCGACCATGCCTACCGGCGCCTTCGCGCCAAGCTCTGCGATCGCAGCCAACTTGTCGTGCGGCAGCAGGTCGCCGCGCGCGTCGGTGATGCCCACCTGGGCGGCCACCGCTTCCGCGGTCTTGCGGTTGTCGCCGGTAAGCATCACCGGCTCTACGCCCAACTGCTTGAGCGCCGCTACCGCACGCTTGCTGCTGTCCCGGACCGTGTCGGCAACTGCCAGGACACCCAGTGCCTGCTTATCGGTGGCAAGCACCACTGCTGTCTTGGCCTGCGCTTCCAGGCTCTCCAGCAGCTTGCGGACCTGCTCGCTGGCCACGCCAAGCTCATTTGCCAGGCGGTGGTTGCCGACGTAGTAGGTCTGGCCGTCGATGTCGCCCTTGACGCCACGGCCAGCCAGAGCCTCGAAGCGTTGCACTGAGGCGTGCGGCTTGTCGCCGTAGGCGTTGACGATAGCTGTGGCCACTGGATGTTCGGACAACGCATCCAGGCTGGCGGCAATGCGCAGCACTTCCGTCTCCGAGAGCGCGCCCGTCGGTACCGTATCGGTCAGCGCCGGGCGGCCGTGCGTAAGGGTGCCAGTCTTGTCCAGTGCCACCGCGCGCAGCAGACGCCCTTGCTCCAGGTACAGGCCACCCTTGACGAGGATGCCACGCCGCGCGGCCGCAGCCAGGCCGCTGACGACCGTCACCGGTGTCGAGATCACCAGGGCGCAGGGACAAGCAATCACCAGCATCACCAGCGCCTTGTAGACCCATTCGAACCAAGGCGCCCCAAAGAACAGCGGCGGGATCACGGCAATGGCGATCGCCAGCGCAAAGACAGAGGGGGTATAGACGCTCGCGAAACGATCAACGAAACGCTGCGTCGGCGCGCGCTGGCCTTGGGCTTCCTGGACCGAGCGCGCGATACGGTCGAGCGTGGTCTCTCCCTTGCGCGAGTGCACTTCGAATTCCAATGTGCCGCGCTCATTGATCGTGCCCGCGAACACCGTGTCGCCGGGGTTCTTTTCCACGGGCATGCTTTCGCCGGTGATGGGCGCCTGGTTGATGGCTGATGCGCCCGACACCACGACCCCATCCAAGGCGATACGTTCGCCGGGACGAACGCGCACGACGGCTCCAAGCGGCACTGTCTCGGCCTTGACCTCTTGCCAGCGACCGTCGTCCTGGCGGACGAGTGCGGTTTCCGGCGCCAGGTCCATCAGCTTGCGAATCGCGTTGCGCGCCCGGTCCAGGCTTAGCGCTTCGATCATCTCCGCGATGGCGAACAGCCAGATCACCACGGCGGCTTCCGGCCACTGGCCGATCAAAGCGGCACCGATGACGGCAATCGTCATCAGGAGGTTCATGTTCAGTGACAGCGTGCGCAGCGCGATCCAGCCTTTCTTCAGGGTCTCGATACCGCCCAACGCAATGGCCGCCAGCGACGCGGCCACCACCGGCCATGCCGATTCACCCATCCCGGCGAATGTGAGGACTTCCGCGCCAACCGCCAGCACGCCGGCGGCCCCCATGCGCAGCCACTCCGCCTTCGAAATGCCGGTGCCAAAGTCCCTCGTGACTGCGGGGGCAGGCCGACTATGGTCGCGCAGCACCGGCTGCATGCCAAGTCGCTCAATGGCCGCTGTGATTGGCACCTCGTCCTTCAGCGAATGGCTGACGGTCAGGGTCCGGCTCATCAGGTTGAACTGCAGGCTGCTGACACCCGGCATGCCTTCCAACGCCTTGCGCAGCAGCGCCTCTTCGGTCGGGCAGTCCATCTTTTCGATCAAGTAGGTGGCTCGTCCCTTGGAACTTGCCCCTGCCTCGCGCTCGACCGTGGCATGCATGCCGATCTCGCGCAGTGCGCCGAGGACCGGTGCCGGATCGGGCAGGCGGTGTTGCACCTCCAGTCGGCGATTCATCAGGTCGAAGTCGAGGCGTTCGATGCCCTCCACCTTGCCTAGGCGCTTGCGGATCAAAGCTTCCTCGGTGGGGCAGTCCATGTTTGTGATCAGGAACTGCGTGGTATTGCCCGTGGCTGCAGGGACGAAGGAGACGGGGGGCGTGCCGCAGGGACCGCAGGCAGTCTCCGTTGTCGCTGCGCAATTCGCGCCCGGAGGAGTTGTGTCTTCGCCCAGCCTTGCCTGCATGCCGATCGATTGCAACGCCGTCAGCAGGGGTTCCACCGAGGACAAGGTGTGGACGACAGACAGCTGGCGTGCGGGTAGGTCGAACTCGAGCGACCGGACGCCGGCCAACGGCTCCAGCCGCGCGCGGATCGCCGCCTCTTCGGAGCGGCAATCCATGTTTGGAATCGTGAATGTGTCTTTTGACTCTTCTAACGCAGCGCTCTGGCTGCCGGCGCAGGATCCAGCGCACGCGGATCCGCAAGCGGCGTTGCCCGCGGCTTCGCCGTCGTCCTCCATCGATGCTTGCATGCCGATCTCATGGAGGGCCTCCAGCAACGGCCCCGGGTTCGGTAGCCCATGCCGGACGGTGAGGCGGCGCTGGGGAAGGTCGAACGAAAGGGACTCTACCGCTGGCAATTTGGCAAGCCGTGCACGGATTGCCGCTTCTTCGTTGCGGCAATCCATGTTGGGAATGCGGAAGACGGATGTCGCGCCGTTCAGGTCCTCCGCCTTCTTCCTTTCTTGAGTTGATCTCGCATCACTTTCGGCATGGGCTTGGTCGAGTTTCATCATTCGCCTCTTTCTGTATATGTCAGAATTTCACACCCTAAAGTAGATACAGAGTCAAGGGCTCTGCCTCCTGGTCGGAGGTTAAGTTGCCTCGGAACGGGCCTTTTCCTCATGTTCTGTCGCGTCAACCAGGATTTCACGACCTCCGTTAGCGGCGATCGCAGATACCACCAGACCCAGAACCAGGTCTGGCAGGTTGGAGCCCGACCACATCACGAGCGCTCCGGACAACACAATGGCCAGATTCACAATCGAGTCGTTGCTGGTGAATATGGCGGAAGCCTTGAAGTTGACGTCTTCCCCGCGGTGGCGTTTCAGTAAGCGCAAGCAAATAATGTTCAGCGCCGCATTGATCGCTGCCATGACCATCATCGCCGGCCCCAATGGCGCCTCGCCGCCAAAGAACCGGCGCAGGACTTCCACGCATAGCATCAGGGCCAGCCCAATCAAAAGCCACCCCGATAGCCGCGCTGCCCGCACCTTGATGGCTCGCGATCGGCCGACGGCGTACAGGCTGACGCCATACACCAACGCGTCGGCAAGGTTGTCCAGAGCCGCACCAAGCACCGCCGTGGACGCCGCCCAAAGGCCCACGCCCATACCTGCCAGACATTGGCTGACATTAATCAGTAGTACCAGCCACAGAATCCGGCGGTCGGCCGCCTGACTCGCGTCGAGGTCAAGGCGTTCTTTGTCGGGGAAGTGGTCGTTCATGCAACTCCTTTGTTAACCCGCCTGTTTCCACAGAAGATCTGAGTAATTTCACACCCCGTACCTGCTATAGAGTCAAGACGTCGCCCGCACACAGCATGTTTATTCAAGCTAGCTGTCTGTCGCTTGGAGAAACTGGAGGAAATTGAACTCTGGAGTCGCAATGACAGCGCGTTCTGTGGTGCGGTACGGCGCCTATCCGACCATCATGGCCCTGGTAATCACAGGGGTTTCGGTCGCCCCATCCCACGGCACGCCGCTGGCTTGGCTGGCGTTGTGGGCCGCCGCCGGGCTATTTCTTGTTGCTTGGCTGGAGCGCATTGTCCCGTTCGATGCACGGTGGCAAAAGCGGGATCTCGACTTTCCGGCGGATGTCGCCCATGCCGTTGTGAATTTGGCCGTGATGCACGGTGCCGTGCTGGGGTT
The DNA here is from genome assembly GCF_013347325.1 of Cupriavidus gilardii. NCBI lineage: Bacteria > Pseudomonadati > Pseudomonadota > Betaproteobacteria > Burkholderiales > Burkholderiaceae > Cupriavidus > Cupriavidus gilardii. The sequence goes on from NZ_CP054626.1 coordinate 3,031,277, forward strand.
CGTGGTGCTGCGGGAAGGAACGGGTTGGCCCAAGCTATGGTGGCCTGCGGAATGGCCATACTTGTTGCAGGTATTACTCGCAGGGGCGCCACTGGACCTGTCGCTGTATGCCGTCCATCGGCTCAGCCACCACTACGGCTTTCTGTGGCGGCTGCACAGCATTCATCATTCGTCGCGGCGGCTCTACTGGCTAAACGGGGAACGCCGCCACCCGCTGCATGCAGCCCTGATGGCGGGTCCGGGCTTACTGGTCCTGGGCATACTAGGCGCGCCGGCCGAGGTAGTGGCCGGCTGGTTCGCAATCCTGGCGGTCCATCTGGCATTCCAGCATGCCAACCTGGACTATAGCCTGGGGCCGGTGCGGTATATGTTAGGCGTGGCAGAACTCCATCGCTGGCACCATCGGGAGCGCTTCGCGGACGCGCAGGTCAATTTCGGGGAGTTCTGGCTGGTATGGGACCACCTCTTCGGTACCTTCTATCAACCGCAGGCGCCACTGGGCGCAATCGGCATCGAAGGCGACCCGGTGCCGCACCGCTACGGCGAGCAACTGATTTATCCGTTTGAACGACCGGATCCGCAAGTTCGTCTGGCCACCGAAGACGTCTCGCAGGGCCGCGATGCTGATGTCTAAAGCCGCTCTCGTTGGTGAAACCGGCTCGCAAGCTGCATCCAGCATGAATGCTCAGGTGGGATCTGACAGGACTATTTGCGCCGTCTTGAAGTTATGCGACGTCGCGTGGACGAACCTGATCTGTCATTCTCGAGGCCGCGCTTGATGCGCATCTGGCGACGAAAATGCCAGGCAAGCGAACCTGTAGCACACACCGTGAACGCCACGGCAAACACGATGACAACGATGACTTCACGTGGCAGGTCGAAGGGTGGGCGGCTCACTGTGGCCGAACGTTCATGGAAAGCGGTTTCGATCCCGACGACGCCATTCGGAGGTCTACCGAAGCGGCGTGACGGAGGATTTTGGCCATGGCAGGCGGCACACTGCCCCGATGCGAGCGGTGGTGCCGCCTGAGTTTTACTTGCGCTGCATGTCCACGACTGTCGGCTTGCCGTCGACCGTGTCGAATACGGCGGTAACCGCATCACCTTCCTTGAAGTCCTTCAACGAAGCGCGATCCTTGACCGGGAACGCCATGGTCATGGCGGACATGCCGAGATTTTCGATCGGGCCGTGCTTGAGGGTAACTTTCCCTGCCTTCGCATCGATCTTCTTTACCTCTGCCGCAACCGGGTGGGGGGCCTGCTTCGTTTCGGCTGACGGCTTCATGTCCATGCCCTTCATATCCATGCCGTCCATCGACCCTGCCGCGAACGCAGCCGGTGTGGCAGCGAGAGCAGCCATGATGGCAAGAGTTTTGACGTATTTCATTGTGATTCCTCCGGGAGTGAGGGGTGGGTGGAAAGTGAGACAGATTCGGCCTGCCGTCTGCGTATCAGCAAGTACACCGCCGGCACAACAAACAGGGAAAGCAATGGCGCGGTGACCATGCCGCCAACCATCGGAGCCGCAATGCGCTGCATGACCTCCGAGCCGGTGCCATGCGACCACATGATGGGAATCAGGCCGGCAAGAATGACAGCGACGGTCATGGCCTTGGGGCGGACCCGCAGCACTGCCCCTTCCTGAATGGCGTCCAGCAATGCGGACACGCTGGTTTCGCCTCGGCCCTCGCGTTCGCTCCAGGCTTGCTTCAGGTAGAGCAGCATGATGACGCCGAACTCGGCTGCCACGCCGGCAAGGGCGATAAAGCCGACAACCCCCGCTACCGAAAGGTTGTAGCCCAGCAAGTAAAGCAGCCAGAATCCGCCGATGAGCGCCAGCGGCAGCGTGCCCATGATCAGTAGCGCTTCATCGAGACGGCCGAACACCAGGTACAGCAACACGAAGATGATCAGCAGCGTGAACGGCACCACCACCTTCAGCTTCGCGGTGGCCCGCTCCAGATACTCGAACTGACCCGACCAACTGAGGGAATAGCCCGCTGGCATCGGGACCGCCTTGGCCACGGCGGCCTGCATGTCCTGGACGGCCGAACGCAGGTCACGTCCGCGAATATCGACGTACACCCAGCCCGACAGGCGGGCGTTTTCGCTGCGCAGCATCGGCGGTCCTTGCACCACCTGGAGGCGCGCCACGTCGGACAGCGTGATATGCTGGCCACGGTCGGTGACAATGGGCAGGCTGCGCAGTTGTTCCACCGAGTCGCGGTAGTCCCGTGGATAACGCACATTGATCGGAAAGCGCGCCAGCCCGTCGACCACTTCCCCGACGTTGTCGCCACCGATGGCCGAGGACACGATGCTCTGGACATCCTCGATGTTGAGCCCATATCGCCCGGCGGCCATCCGGTCTATGTCGACATCGACGTAGCGCCCGCCGGACAGGCGTTCGGCGAGTGCAGAGGTGACGCCCGGCACCGCCTTGACAGCATCCTCGATCCTCGTGGCCAGTCGGTCAATTTCCTTCAGGTCGGTGCCCGCCACCTTAATGCCGACCGGGCTCTTGATGCCGGTGGCGAGCATGTCGATGCGGTTGCGGATCGGCGGCACCCAGATATTGGACAGGCCGGGCACCTTCACCACGCGGTCGAGCTCCTCCACCAGCTTGTCCGTCGTCATGCCGGAACGCCACTGGTCGCGCGGCTTGAACTGGATGGTGGTTTCGAACATCTCGATGGGCGCCGGGTCGGTCGCCGTGTCGGCGCGGCCGGCCTTGCCAAACACGGTGGCTACCTCGGGAACGGTCTTGATTAGGCGGTCGGTCTGCTGCAGCAACTGCGCTGCCTTGCCGGTGGACAGCCCCGGGAGCGCCGACGGCATGTAGAGTAGGTCACCCTCATCGAGAGGCGGCATGAACTCGCCGCCAATTCGCATGATCGGCCAGGCGGTCGCGACGAGCAGAATTGCCGCGATCGCTACAGTGGTCTTCGGGTAGGTGAGCACCTTGGCCAACACTGGCTGATAGGCGCGAATCAGCCACCGACTGAGGGGATTGGACTGCTCCGTGGGGATCCTGCCACGGATCATGTAGCCCATCAGGACCGGCACCAGGGTGACGGAGAGGCCCGCCGCCGCGGCCATGGAGTAGGTCTTGGTAAAGGCCAGCGGCGAAAACAGTCGGCCCTCCTGCGCCTCCAGCGTGAACACCGGAATGAATGACAGCGTGATGATCAGCAGCGAGAAGAACAGCGCCGGTCCAACCTCAGCCGCCGACTCGCCGATCACGCTCCAGCGTTCATGGCCGGTGAGATCCAGGCCGGGCTTATCCGCATGCCAATGCTCGAGATGCTTGTGCGCGTTCTCGATCATGACGACCGCGGCATCGACCATGGCGCCGATGGCAATGGCGATGCCGCCCAGCGACATGATGTTGGCATTGACACCCTGGTATCGCATGACCAGAAACGCGGCCAGCACACCCAGCGGCAATGAAACGATGGCAACCAGCGCGGAGCGCAGGTGGAACAGGAAAACCAGGCAGACCACCGCGACGACGATAAACTCTTCGATCAGCTTGTGGGTCAGGTTTTCCACCGCCCGGTTGATCAGGGCGGAGCGATCGTACGTGGTGACGATCTGGACGCCTGCCGGCAGGCTCTTCTGCAGCGTGGCGAGTTTGGCTTTGACCGCTTCGATGGTTTCCAGCGCGTTCTTGCCCGAGCGCATCACGATGACACCGCCGGCGACCTCTCCCTGGCCGTCGAGCTCGGCGATGCCGCGCCGCATCTCGGGACCAAGCTGGACGGTGGCGACATCGCCCAGCCGCACCGGGATGCCGGCGTCGCTGGTCACCAGCGGGATCTGCCGGAAATCATCGAGCGTCTTCAGGTAGCCGCTGGCCCGGACCATGTACTCCGCCTCGCCCAATTCCAGCACCGAGCCGCCGGTTTCCTGGTTGGCGCCCTTGAGCGCCGTAAGCACCTTGCCCTGCGACAGGTTGTAGGCGCGTAGCCGGTCCGGCATCAGGACGACCTGGAACTGCTTCACCATGCCGCCGAGGGACGCGACCTCGGCAACATTGGGCAGCGATTTCAGCTCGAAGCGCAAGAACCAGTCCTGGAGCGCACGCAGTTGACTGAGGTCGTGCTGGCCGGTCTTGTCCACCAGCGTGTACTCGTAGATCCAGCCGACGCCGGTGGCGTCCGGCCCCAGCGCCGGCTTGGCGGCGCCGGGCAGGCGGGATTGCACCTGGTTCAGATATTCCAGCACGCGGGAGCGCGCCCAATACAGGTCGGTGCCGTCCTCGAATAGCACATAGACAAACGAGTCACCGAAGAACGAGTAGCCGCGTACGGTCTTGGCGCCCGGGACCGACAGCATGGTCGTGGTCAGTGGATAGGTGACCTGGTTCTCGACAATCTGTGGCGCCTGGCCGGGAAACGGCGTGCGGATGATCACTTGCACATCGGACAAGTCCGGCAACGCGTCGAGCGGCGTGCTGCGCACGGCCCACAGTCCCCAGGCGGTCAGCATGACCGTGACCAGCAGGACCAGGAAACGGTTGCGGATGGAAGCAAGAATGAGCCGGGCGATCATGGCTTGGCCCCCTGGGTGGTGCCGGCCGGCTCGACTGCGGACAGGATCGCCAGGCCATCCTTGTCCAGGTGGAAGCGGAACCGGATGCGGTCGCCGGTCTTGAGCCCCTTCGGCAGGCCGGCAGGCGGCGCGGCGAAATCCATGGTCATCGCGCCCCACTGTGCCGAGGGAATCGGCCCGTGCGAGATGGTCAGGCCTTCGCGCGTCACGGCCTCGATGCGCCCGACGCCCTCGTGCTCGGGCGCAGCCGCAGCCGGCGCGGAAGCCGCTGTCGTGGCGCTCATGCGTTCGGCCGTGCCACGCAAGCTGGCTTCCGAATCGATGAGGAACTGCCCGGAGGTGACCACTTTCTGCCCCGCTTTCAGCCCGTCCAGCACCTCGACCATGCCGGCGGCCTCGCGCCCGGTCTTGACTTCGGTTGCCACAAAGCCGGCCTTGCCCGCATCGACCATGACGATGCTGCGCTGGCCGGTGCGGATGACGGACTCCAGCGGAATCATCAGCAATTCCTTCTGATCACCGCTGTCAAACCGGACCGTCACGAACATCCCCGGCAACAGGTGCCTGCCCTTGTTGGGCAGGACAATGCGCACCTTGATGGTTCGCGTGGCCGGATTGACATCGGGCAGGACGGTATCGACCTTGCCAACGATTGACTCGGTTGCGCCGGTCGGCGACACCTTGACCGCCCGGCCCGGAGCGATGGCGTGGGCTTGTCCCTCCGGTACCTCGGCAATCACCCAGACCTGGCTCAGGTCGGCCAGGCGAAACAGGGTCATGCCAGGAGACACAGTCATGCCCTCCCGGACCGCAACCTCTGTCACAAGGCCGTCGACGGGGCTCACAATGCCAAGAGTAGGCTGGAGCTTGCCGGATGATTCGACGGTGCTGACCTGGCCGGGGGTCATGCCAGCCTGCAGCATGCGGGCCTTGGCCGCGCTGCGCAGGTCGGATTGGCCACCCGCGGCCATGCGGGACACGGCAAGATATTCCTCTTGCGCGGCCACCCAATCGGGCGAGTACAGCGTCACCAGTGCTTGGCCGCGCCGGACCGGGTCGAGGGTCGCTTTGACCGCTACGTGCTGGACGAAGGCATTCGTCCGCGCCTGGATCACCTGGACACTGCGCTCGTCAATGGCGACATTGCCAGGTGCCTCGAGCACGGCGCTCATCCGGCTCGCCTTGACCTCAGTCGTGCGGATGCCCAAATTCTGCGCGACACGGCTGTCGACCGTGACGCCGCTGCCTCCGCTGCCTCCGGCATCCCCATCCGCATAAACGGGCACGAGCTGCATGTCCATGAAAGGGGACTTGCCTGGCTTGTCGAAACGCTGGCCGGGTACCATCGGATCGTGCCAGTACAGGATCTTCTTGCCAGTGTTCGGATCGGTGTCGCCTGCTTTGAGCGCAGACGCCGCGCCTGGCGCGGCCGTCTGCGCAGATTGTGTGCCGCGCATGACGCCGAGGTGGTAGGCGCCATAGAGGGCGGCACCGATGACAACGACGCCGGCGACCGCGGCAATGACTGGTTTCTTCATTTGCGTTCCTTGGTGGCTGGCTCGGTCTGCGCGGTAGGCAGCGGGATCAGGAAGGTCAAGTCGGCCCACAGCTTTGCCGTCCTGGCCTCCAGCGTCAGCCGCTCCACCGCTGTGTCGATGGCGCGATGGTTGGCCTCGGCGACGGCAAGCAGCGATCCGGTATTGGCCCGGTATGCCGTGAGCGCTGCCTCCGCCTGCTGATTGGCGAGCGGTAAGGTCTTCTCGTCGTAGCGTTGGAGCCGCTCAAGGTTGCGCTGCAGCTCGGCAAGTTTGGCGCCTACCATGGCCTGGGTATTGCGCCGGATGATTTCGGACTTGGCACGCGCTTCATTGGCCTGTGCCAGCCGGGCAGCGACGTCGCGGTCTTGGCGATTGCCCCGGTCCCAGGGCACCGGGAAGCTGACGTTGATCGACCCCATGTTGGAGAAGGCTGGGCCGCGCTGGCTGTACATCAGCTCGACCGTCACATCTGGTGTCCTGGCCTCCGTTGCCACCTGGATCTCCGACTCGGCCAGGGCCACGTCGCGCCGTGCCGCCGCGATCTCGGGAACCGCGTCGAATTCGTCTTTCGCCAGTTGCTGAATGCTCTGGGGTACGTCGAGCGGCGGGCGCTGCGACAGTGTGCGGTTAGCCGCAGGCCCGACCCAGCGCTGCAGATTAAGCATGGCGGTGGCTACGGCGGCCCGGTTTTCGTCGAGGCGGTCATGCAGCTTCTGGACTTCCAGCTCCATCGCCAAGACATCCGCACGCGTGCCACGCCCGCTGCGATAGGCGGCGGTCGCCGCCTGGAGCGCCAGGTCCAGGGGATGGCCGTGATGGCCTAGCAGGACACCGGTCTGCTCGGCATACCACCGATCGAGCCAGGCACCGACGGCATTCCGTTGCACGTTGGCCAGTCCGACCGCGCGCTGCGCCTCGGCGGCAGTCGCCTCGGCTTCAAAGCGCGCCGCCTTGGCGCGGCGCTTGTCCGAGCGCGTGAATTCCTGCATCACGCTGATGGACCGCATGGTCATGAAATCCCGCGTGAGCGAGAACTGGTCCGGCCCGGTCACGGGGACGTTGTTGAGTCCAAGTTTGATGTAGCGGGAACCATAATGTGAGATTTTGGGAAGCATCCATTGAGACATTTATCGGCGGATGTGCCTCGATAGCTCAGATTGATGGCGTCTAGCCCACCGCCACTCCGTAAATAATGACGGCCGCCTCATTGAGGTGGCCGTCGTTCTTTCAAGCCACGAAACAATCCTGACCGCACACGTCACAATAGTCTGGACTGCATTTGGACGCTCGTTCACAAGCTTCGGAGTGCGTGTTTCTCTAAGCACTCTTCGGAATCGATGGTCTCGGTACAGGTCCGAAATGACTTGCTGTAACGGCCAGGTCCAAAAATATTTGATTTCCATAAGCGGCAGAAATGCGCCTCTTCGTACGGAATTTGGGGCCAAGGGGCGGAAATGTGCCGCTTACGGTGATTAGAAGCTTTGCCGCCTGTTTGACCGCCAAGCTTAGGTGAGAACAGATATTAGGGCTGAACGCCAAGGTCAAAGACGTCATCGCGAAGTTATATAGGCCGGCACAAGGCACGCAGGCTATCGCGATTTCTCGAGCAGGCGCTGAACGCATTACCTAGATGCAGCAACACCGAATAAGATTGCCGAAAACCTACAGACCGTGGCTTGTAGTCCTTCTCCGCCGTAGGTTACTGAGCTGGCAGAATGCGTTGATAATCGGCCGTAAGCGGAATTACCTGTGCTCGTCCGAACCAGGATTGGGATGCCGTCACGAAGGCATGGTGATATGCCCAATGGGCTACGCGAGCCATCGTAGAACTGTCACATACGAAATGACTACCCAGCTCGTTCGCCAACACCGTTCCTTGACGCTCGTTCCTGTCGCACCATTTTTCCAAATGCACGGTGGCCGCCAGCAAATCTCGCTTATCGTTATTGCAAGTCTTATGGGCCAGAACGAAGTTATGTCCCAAGTCCCTCGGATAACGAGCCCAAGGGATGAAATGGTCTACCTCGCCCGTATTGCGCAGTGCGCCTTGGCAGTAGAAGCAGGTGTCCGACTGAATCTCCCTTAGCACCGGCCGCGCAGTCGCCAAATTGGCGCGACTCGTCCCAAACAGCGCCTGCTCCAGGTCTGACGCCTCGCCGATGACTGTGGCGTTGTTCGGATTGGCTCGAATATGGTTAATCCACGCGCTGCGCGCTAATTGCTGTACCAGTCCCTGAAAACGCCGTAAGTTGTACATCACACCCGGCAACAGGCGGATACTCGCGCTTGGTCCAGGGACATACAGAAAATTCACTTCTTGCCGCCGCAAGATTTGTAGGCGCCACAGCGGCATCTCCTTTAGCAGGGCGACCGTTTTCCGGAGAGCGTTCGGCCATTCCGTTGAGGCGCGCGCTTTTGGGAGCGTGCCATGGCGGCTACGGATGTCGTGAAGGAGTAAAACCGTGGCCGCCTGACGACCATTGTTTTGCATGAGTACGCCAACCTGAGCGCCGGCGGTATACGGCATCACTTGAGGCCAATACAACTCCAGAAATTTATCGGCAATGGCCGCATACGAAAGGTCAAGTGTGTCACCGGAATCAGTGCCATGTTCCACAGCCAACTCAGTCAGTGCCAGCAGTAGCGCAAACTTGTAGGTGGCAACGAATTCGCCTTCTTCGAACAGGCGCTGGATATGGTCAAGGAAGGACAGCTGCTCCTCCGGAGACGGGATTGCCGGCATGGTTAGCGATTGCTCCAATAATTGGCCTTTTCCGCAATTACCCAGCGGACCCCGCCTCGTGGGTCGGGTAAGTCGCCTGCGTACCGGGGAATCAAATGCATGTGGAGGTGCATGACAGTTTGGCCCGCGGCTTGGCCATCATTGATGCCAATGTTGTAGCCCGCCGGGGCAAATTCTTTATCCAAATCGACTTTTGTTTTATCGAGCAGCGCAAGGAGCGCGCTTCGCTCTTCCAAAGTCGTGTCAAAAAAAGACCCGATATGCCTGCGCGGAATAATCAATGTGTGTCCAGGGCTTACAGGAAATCCATCCCGGATTGCAATTGCGAATTCGTTCTCAGCGATGATTCTTGCCGCAGGCAGGGTGCAAAAGACGCAAGGCATGGCATGCATTTGGTTGGAGGAGCTGATAAGTTACTGGCAAACAATTGCATTTTCTCATTGGCGAGGATAGAACTCCTTCCTGCACCACAACTTCTATAAAGCGCAGTCCCTCTTACGAGCAAGTATAACTACGGCAATGCTTTCACAGATTCCTTGACTCGTTCCACATTGTCCGGTACTACGTTGATTCGAAACGCGCCCACCCGAGCTATCGAACGAGCTGCGGAATGGCACTCCATGATTCATGCCAAGGGATAGCGCTATTTGATGGTGGACATGACCGGCGCTTCAGCGAGCTTGTCGCAGCCGGCCCTGTCCACCGCGGGATAACGTTCGAGCAGAAATCATTTTCTTGAGTGACGGTTTACGAACACCGAATTTCGTGGTTCGCCGCCTGAGCACGGCGGTTACCGATAAAACGTCCAGCGCTAATTTTTAACATTAACGCCCGGAAGAAACTCAATTTCGGTGCGGTGAACTAGCTCGTCATATGGAATGGGACGTCCAGCACGGCCCTCGTTCGTGTTTTCAATCCAATGGGCCCAGGCTCGACCTGTCGTCGCGTCATAAACAAGCTTATATAAATATTTCGGTACTCAGGCCTTTCCCGGAGCAATCGTCTTCGGCGTCCATCAAATACCAGGCCGGTGATGACGTACGCATCACCCTTCGCAACGGGTCGGAAACAGCCCTTGCCAAACTTCCGGTCTCGGCCGATTGTGTTGAAAAAGCCGCCCAGCAATATGAAAAAAATTTAAGTGTCGCTACAGCGATTCGCAGAATAAATTAGTGGAGCCGAAAAGCTGGCAATTGTCATGCTTTTTCAACCTAATTCCGCCGTTTTCATCTCTAAAAGATATTGCTTCCGAGATTTTCAACAAAATCGGCCAAAAGCGGTCGTTCAACTCATCGCCTCTATATCTGCTTCAGGGCGGGAGCCGTCGTCCAGTCCGTGTCCCTCAGCGACTCAATAGTCCAGAAAGATTGCGCAAAATCAGGGCCGCCATTACTGATGGATTGAGTCCTTTGATCAAAGCCAAATTGATCACCGTGTCAGCGACTGCTTGAGGACGCACGGCTACTCCATTGCTCTGCACAAAGGGGCCATCAGTCTCGGTCAGAATGCGTTCAACGGGCAATTGCTCGACCAACGCACGGTGCCGAGGTCCCTTAAGCATTTCCGAGTTAACCGAAAAATAGCAGCCGAGGTCGATCGCACGCCTCGCCTCGGACAGGGAACCTGTAAACCAATGCAGCACTACCCGGCCTCGTCCGAGCGGTAGACTTTTCTCGACATGTCCCAGCACCTTCGACACTGATCGAACGCTGTGTACGGTCAAAACCTTGTCACCGTGTTCGGCACACGCCCTCAGCACACGCTCAAATACGCGCTCCTGTGCCGCAAAACTCTTGTAGAACCGCGGACTCGCATCTAGGCCGACTTCTCCGACGTACCTGGTCTCGCTCAAGAGGCTCTCAAAAAGCGCGATTTCCGATTCTCGCTCGCCAACGAGTTGTGGGTGCAGCCCCAAGGCAACGCGAACGTGCTTGGCGTGCGCGGCCATGTCCCGATTCCGAGCCCACGCCTTCGGCGTGGTCGTAACGGTCAACGTCGCGACGCCCTCCCGATCGCATTCCTCGATCAGTGCGGCATGGTCTGGGTAAAGGTCAAGGTGACAGTGGAAATCGACCCAATTGGGCTTTACAGGGGCCGTCGCGTTCACAGAGGCTCTGCCCTCACGCCTTCGAGGAGCCGGGCAACCTCCTCGAGACCCGCGGCATAGACATTCATATAGGCGGGAAGCTCGTTGGGGTGATCGGAAAGCGGCCCCGGCCTATGAATGTCGAAGCGCGCACGTTCCGGCCGTGAGCGCAACCGCGAGATTGCGAGTTGGAACGACCGGACATGGTTGCCCTCGGCCCGCTCCGAATCGAGGACCTGCGCATGTAGATCCGGAACTTGATATGGCGTGTCATCGTCGATTCTGCCTTCTAGGAGCGAAGCTCGACGGATCAGGCACGGCACGCAGTATCCACAATGCTTGGGCTGGCGTTGACTCTCTTCTTTTGCGAACCGTGTCTTCCCCGGCGACGAGCAGGACATGGTGTTCTTCGCCTGCGTTGCCAGAAATTCGCGCTCAGCGCATCCAAGCGCCATTTGGCCCTTGGTCATCAGACCGTACCGGTTGTGCAAACGTGAGCGAAGACCAAGCCTACTTATAAGTTCGTTCACGCGCGCCATGTAGAAGGGATGCGTGGTCCGGGTACTCAGCGCCCCGAGCCGAAGAGGGTCGAGTGGAACGTTCAATGAAATCAGGCCGTTCTCCGGCACGTGGATCGTCACGTCGTCACCCACTGCATCGGCGGCAAGGGCAGCCAGCGCAAAGAACATGAAGGAGCGGCCGCGGAGCGTGTCCTCGACCGGAGACTCGTCGACGGTATCCTTGGGGAAGCCGACTCGGGCCCGAATGTGGCTGAATTCGGCTTCCGCATATTTGGCCTTGAGAGCCTCGGCGCAGATCGTCTGGTGCTGACTGGTAATGCCATCCCAGTAGTGACTCACTAGCAAAGGCGTTTCGTCCGCTTCGAACAAGTCGACCGCGCCGATGAAGCTGTCGAGCCCTCCCGAAAAAAGACACACGCAAGTGGGATTCGCTGTTCGAAGGCTTTCGGTTGGCGGCACAAGAATTCCTCGTGAGCTTGGTCGCGCTCGGAATCGAAGGGTCCATTTGTCACCGGTCAAAAAATCAAGCGTCGTATGCAGGAGAGGCGTGACGGCCTCCCAGAGTGTCGGCTCCACCACCGGCACGCTGATTTCGATCTCTCGCGTCCAGCCGTCCTGTGCTTCTGTTTCGCGAGAAATTCGCGTGTCCGCCGCGGTGACGGTCGCTGCGAGCAAGGCGAAATCAACAGCTCGCTCGCTCGGTGACAGGCCAAGCGCATCGAGCTGTTCAAGCGCTTGCCCAAGGCCGAAGCCCAACCGCTCATAGCTATCGAGGAAGTCGATCTCTGTGACGTGAGCCTCAGGGCGAGCGGGTGTAACGGGTGCATCGTCGGACGCCCCCAGTCTGCTCACCAAGGTATGTTGCCTCATTGCGCATCCTCTCCTGCGTCGGCGATCAATTGAAAAGCAGCCTCATAGATCTCATTGGATCTCTGCTCGACCTCCCGGTCCGTCAACCGATCGACACCTGTCAACAACCCGGAAAGATGGGCCCTGCAACAACCGTTGATGAAGTCCCGAAGTTGTTCGTGGGTTCGCTCAACCGACTCCACGTCGGCGGCGAGCGTGATGCCGCGAGATCCGATGTCGGCAATCACCCGCCCTTCGATCGATAGCGAGACGAAATCCAGGAAGAATTCGCGCAACTGCTCGGGCGTGAGCTGACCAAATTCAGCCGGGCCTGCACCGTCGAGGTGGCCAATCGCCTCAAGCATCGCTTGCCTCGAAATGGCTTCATCGATGGCTCCACCCGGTGGGCAAAGGAACTCCAGCATGGAGAGGAAGACTTCGGTGGCCGGCCGGTCGACCATGCGATCAAGATCGAGGCGACGCAGAGTGTCCAATGCGCCGATCCGCTGGAAGTCCCTGACGACGCCCAGAAGTCTCGACCCGGTCGCTCGGGACGCCCCCATTCGTTGCGCCGCCCTGCGAGCGCCACCGCTACCGCCTCCACTCCCGCGACCGTTGCCGCCCCGTACATACCCGGCCAGTGCAGCGCCGAGCGTGCTGCTACTGCCATTCTTCGAGAAGCGGGTGAAGGCCGTCCTTGCCCCGGTGAGAGCGCCGCTGCCGGGTGCCTGGGACACCGAACTTCCATCGGTGGAACCGTCTGCGCCGTCTCCACCTGCGTCACCGTTGTCCTCGGCATCTCCATTGCCGCCTCCCGATCCGCCCGCAGGCGATTCAAGCCATGAAGGAACCAGCCCATTGGGTGGGCCGCCATATCCCTTTGATGTACCCATCGATTCCTCAGTTCTTCTTACCCAACGACTCCATCAGGGTCGCAGCCTTCTTCAGTTGCGGGTTTTCGTCCTGCTCGCCCCAACTCTTCCGCAGGGCGTTGACGTTGTTCACAAGGGCAGCAGCCTTGATGCCCGACACGAGGTTCAGTGGCCATACCCCTACCTTGGAGAGGTCCAACGACTTCGCAAATTCCAGAACGCGCCGTCCCGTCTCTGGGCCGCGCTCGGAAAGAACGAGAAGCCCATGCATCCCCTTCGGCTCGGAACGCATGTCATCGGCTTGCAGGATCTGGTCACTGACCGCGTTGAAGACTTCATCAACTTCCTGTGGCGAGAGATTCGCGACGTCGGTCACGCAACCTCGTGCCGCCATTTTGCCGCCCATGAGTCTCGCGACCAAGCTTTCGAGATGCGCTGACGCGGTGATCCCGCCGAGCGATCCCCGCTTGTCCCGAGTGACAAACACGTAGGGAAGGAGATCGACGCCCGCGAGCGGAGGATCGATCGTAGCCCAGCCCTTGATCCATTCGTTCTTCGACCAGTCGGCAACTTCTGGTGCCTGGGCTTTCGGTGCGGCAGCCTTCGTTGCCGACTTCTTGCCGACGGATTCAGGCGTTGCTTCCGAACTTTGGGCCTCTACAGCAGGCTCCCCTCTGCTGTTCTTAATGCTTTGCTCGAACTGCGCAAGGGCTTCGGGCTTGCCGCCTTCCGCCGTCGCCAACTGGGCGAGTTGCTTGTAGAAGTCAGGATAGAAACGCTCCGCGAGCATGATCTTTCCAAGGACGATGAGCTTGACGTCACCACCGAAGCCGCGCTCCTCGGCGATGGCCTGGCGGAGCATCATCGAATTCAGGAATCTCTTGATCTGTCGTGGATTGCCATGCGTTCCTTCCGTCAGCAATCTCGTCAGATGCGTGCTGATCAACTGAGCTTGCCTCACCTCCGTCGGCACCGGCTCGCCTACAGCTTCCGCCACCGCCCTGGCATCCAGCCCGCGGCTTTGCCATGGTCGCTTCATATCCTCGCGAGCGACTGCCAGCAGCTTCTTGAAGCGCGGGTCCTCGGACGTGAGCGCGAGCTCGGCAAGTAGGAGCGTGATGTACACCCGTGTCTCGGCCACGCCCAGCGCGGGGACCCGAAATGGAACCTGGATCAGTTTTTCGAGGTAGTTCCTTGGGTAACTGACTGGGCCGGTGCTGGGCGGGAGATCTGGGAAATGCTCCTTCACCGCGTACTCGATCATGAGTTCGTCGGCGCCGATCACAAAGGCCGTGCGATCCACCATCAGGAAAAGGCGGATCGCCTCGAGAGTCGCGATGGCCGTCTTTGGGAGGCATCGGTCGAGGTCATCGACGATCACGACCAGTCGATCCAGCTCGGCCGCCTTGAGCAACTCCTCGAATTCCTTACGGAACTCGTGCATATGGGCAGGCAGGCGATCGGCGTCTTCCGGAGCATCCTTGACGAACTCCTTGGCATGGGCCGCCACGCCCTTCAAATCCTCGACAGAGATGTGGTCCTGGGGCTTTGCCAGAAAGGCCGTAACCGTGTCGACAACACCCCGTACCTGATCCAGGGTTGGGATACCTGTGGCGGCAGTGAATACAAGGCCACCAGCCCTGTGCGCCATCTTGAGCCAGTCCACGCGCCGTAGGACTTTCTTGGCTGCATCGGCCACCTTCGTCGAGGCTGGCCGGGCGCGACGAAGCTCTTCTACGATTGTCTCGATGACGACCGTCTTGGCATCTTCGAAACCTTCGAAAGTCCAGCCGTTGAACCACAGGCAGAGGACACGCTCCTCATCCTTGAACGCGGCCTCCGTCATCTTCAGGACGCTAGATTTTCCGGCTCCCCAGTCTCCATGGACTCCGATGGTGATCGGGGCGACTGGGGTCTCGCGAATGAAACGGACTACCGTTCTCGCGATGGCTTCGTAGTACAAGAGATCTGTCGCTGTCTCGCGGTCGTTGAGAAACATTGGCGTATCTGTTTTTGGGAAACTATGTGGTCGATAGGGAGCTTAGCCGCCCCCCGATCAAGCGAGGTAGGAAACCGGCCGGGCGCGACAGTTCTCAAGGAATGAATCACCACGTTACATTAATACACGTCGAGGTTCAACGGAATCTGAGGCAGTGAAGCACGCCACCAACTGGGCCGCGTGCAACGTCGACTATCGCGCGGCATGTTTGCTCACCCAAGGGACCTTAGTCGGTTGCGTAGCAGTCAGATTTGGTGCATCCATAGCTGTCGGCTATCGCTGCATAGCGGACCTCTGAAATAATAGGTGCATCGACAGCTTCGGGTCGGAATGATCTTACCCACGTTTGATGGACACCTTGAAAGGGCCATACTAGTTCTGAGAGAGGTGCCTTATGGAACGCAAGGAATACACACGATATAGTCGCGAGTTCAAGCTAGAGGCGGTGCGGTTGGCAGCACTGGGGGAGAGGCCCAAAGCGCAGATCGCCCGCGAGCTGGGGATTCGTGTGAATCAGTTGCGCAAGTGGCGACTGGAGTTCGAAGCAGAGGACCGGACCGGCGCGCCCAAGCGTGCTCCGGTGCAACAGGAGGACATCGCCCTGCTGCGACGTGAGAACGCTCGACTCAAGGGGGAGAATGAGCTTTTAAAAAAAGCGGCCATCTACTTCGCGCGGGGATCAACGTGAAGCATCAGTTCATTGCCACGCATGCGCATCGCTACCCGGTGCGGGCAATGTGCCGGGCATTGCAGGTTTCGTCCAGCGGCTACTATGCGGCTCGTACTCGAGCGCCCAGCATGCGCAGCGAGCGGCAGACGCTGTTGACAGCGCAGATTCGAGCCGTTCACGTGGCAAGCCGCCGTACGTACGGCGCGCCGCGCGTGCATGCCGAGCTTGGTGCGCAGGGGATTGCGTGCAGCCTGAACACCGTGGCCAAACTGATGCGGCAGGCAAAGCTCATACCGAAAGCCATCCGGTGGTTTCGGGTGACCACCGACTCTCGAAACACCAAGGCGGCCCCAAATCTGGTGGGCCGCGTCTTCCAGGTCGATGAACCAAACGCTTGCTGGTTGAGCGACATTACCTACATCCCGACGCGCGAGGGTTGGCTCTACCTGGCGGCCATCCTGGACGTGTATTCACGTGCGATAGTCGGTTGGGGTATGAGCAAGACGCTTGATTGCCAGCTCGCCATCAGCGCGCTTGAGATGGCGATCAGGCGACGGGGATCGAGTCCTACGGTCTTGCACTCAGATCAGGGATCGACGTACGCGGCGGCCGAATATTGCGCACTGCTGGGCCGGTATGCGATCCGCCAGAGTATGAGTCGCAAAGGAAACTGTTGGGACAATGCGCCGATGGAGAGCTTCTTCCACACGTTGAAGACCGAACTGGTCATGCATTGTGACTACCAGAGCCGTGACGAAGCTCGCGCCAGCCTGTTCGAATACATGGAAGTGTTTTACAACCGCCAGCGGCGCCACTCGACGAATGGGTATGAGGCGCCGCTGGCCTTCGAGGGATCAACCAACGCCCGATTCAATTCGTCCACCGTTCGTGGGTAAGATCAGAAGCCGCCCTTGGCGCACTTTCAGACAAACGGCTGCTTTGGTATCAGCGCTCCCGATATTCAAAACGCCATTCGGATCATGCTCGAACGATTTTAGGAGGCCACATGCAGAAGCCACCGCTGGCACCGTCCACAGTTCCCTGGCTGGCTCGACTATTTCAGTAGGCTCCCTTTGCGGTAAATCGCTGCACCTCAATTCAAAAGGGGATGCCATGTCCGATGATGCCCACGAATTACCCGACGCCGTCGCCCAAGAGATACTGGAGAAGTTTGCGCAAGTGCCTACGGATTTTCCAAGGACACCGGTACCCGGTGCTGTGTCAGGCCTGGTACCGAAGCTCCGCGTGGTGAAGTTTGCCGGGCGGTTCTACCAACCTTGGCCCGGCAGCTTGCTGCTAAGGCAGTTGAATCGAAAACGGGAAAACGTAGCCACCTGTCAGAACAAGCCGTTCTTGACCAGTACCTGCCGCGTTTAGTCGCGACTCGATGGGTTTCGGGGAATATTCGCTGTCTGGCAGGGACTTATTGCTGTAGCTCACAGTTCGGCACCGTCGAGCTTGAAAATCCCACGACTATTGTCTATTTTGCAAATTTACGTCGGTGCAACGCCGGCACGTAGTAACGCCACGATGAGCCAGTTGTCGCCTTGCTGACCGCCTGTCCGGTCGTGCCCCCTATTTATGAGAGGGTACGACGCGGGAGCGGGCGATGAAACAGGTCTGGCTGGGGGCGAATCGGGCGCAAGGGAGGGCATGCGGCTCAGGTCGCGCGACTCTGTCCCTATTTAAGTGGGAGGGTTTCCACCCCCATGGCGCGCAGACAGGCGACCAGAAATGCCGCGCTGAACCGCTTGCGATTGATCTTGCGGTTGATCTGGTCGGGCGACTCGTCGATTCCCAGCTCCGCGAGCAGGCGCGAAAGCTGTTTGTAGCGAATCCCGCGCCGCAGCATCTCGATTTCTATCAACTCTTTCGCGGTCTGCTCCCAAGCCTCGTAAGGCTGAGTCTGCTGGCCACCATGGCGTGGCAGTCTCTCCATCACTCTCCCTCGGCCTTCAAGAGGCTTTTGCTCATTTCCTGCCAGTATTCTCTCACGGCTATTTTCAGTCGTATACGACTGATACCCAACCGCCAGCATTACATGTTCTCAGGCAGTCATTTTTTTGAGGACCAATTGTTGGCAAAACCTTTACCTACCACCCCGCCGCTCCGGCAGATGGCCGTTGTGCTCTTGGCAACCGACCGAGCCACCCTCCAATTGCCGAGCCTCGGAGGTGCGCAATGAGAAGCGCGCCATCCTATGGCGTGCGCAGCCGCCGGACGATGGCGAACGCCGGCGTCCGGTTCACGGCCCGGACGTACGGCAAAGCCCGCATCGGCACCTATGCCGAAAAGGCCGGTGGCCACATCACCGTCGATTCCGACGCCGAACGCCTGGTGGCGCACATGCTGAGCGTCGACCCGCGCGTGCGCTCCTTCCAGCCACAACCGTTCACCGTCGACCTGGTCGGCGAACGGCTGCTGTTGACGCGCGAAGAAGTCTCCGAGGCACGCCGGATGCGGGGCGGCCGCACCGGAGAGGTGGAATACACACCCGACTTCGCCACGGTTCAGCTCGATGGCCTGCAATGCGCGTACGAAGTCAAACTCGAGGGCTACGAGGGCGACGACCGCTACTGGGCGAAAATCGAGCGCGCCCGCGAAATCATGACGGCGTACTGCTATCCGCTCTCCACGCTGGTTGTGCCAGCGGACGAACGGCACCCGGTCGTCGTCAATGCCCAACTGCTGAAGCCCGCGCTCGTGCGCGCCCAGGAATACCTGACGCCGGACATCATCGACCGCGTCCAGCGCTATTGTGAATCCGGCCCGGTGCTGCAAGGCGACCTGTGTGCCGACCTCCAGATTCCGACGGGCCTGATTCCACCCCTGCTGGCGATCGGTGTGTTGCAAGCAGACGTGGCGCATCACCGCATCTGCGCCACGCTGGAGCTGTCCGCCGCCTATGGTGACCTGGGCCACCTCTGCCTGCTTGAGGAGCTGCGGTCATGATGTCCGACCTGCGCGTCGGAGACAAATTGGCGCCATCTGGCGAGCCGGACCGCTACTTCGAGGTGCTGGACGGTCGTGTCCATGCCGGCACTATCCAAATTTTCGATGCCGAGAAGCGCGAAGCCCGGTATGTCGATGAAGCCGCCATCCGGGCCGGAATTGCGGCCGGCAGTCTGATGCTGCATCGCAAGGGGATGCCGCGCGTCGGCCTCGTCGCCCAGTACGACAACCCGGCACTGCACGCCAGGGACCGTTTTCTGCACGACGCCCTGCGGCGCATCGATGCCCTCCGGGCGCAACGGGGTCTGTCGTTTGACGCCGCGATCCCTCTGGCCCGTGAGGCCTACGTGAGCGAGAACGCAGACGGATTGGTGGTCTGCGCGTTTCCATCTCGTCCGACCCTGTTCCGGGCGCACAAGAAGCAACTGCTCGGCTTGCCGGTGCTCAAAGGCGACAAAAACAAAGGCAACGCGACGCCCAGGTATGCGAGGGACCTGGTGGAATTCGCCGAGGGGGTCATCCAGGACCGGTACTTGGTCACGGAATCCAAGTGGACGGTCCTGGACCTGACGGGATATATCAACCGGGAAGCCCGCCGTCGCGGCCTGCATGTTGCCAAGCACGCTATCAGCCGCAAATTCGTCGTCGCCACGATTCATCGCCTGAGCGTCGATGCCGAATACGACCGGATGGACCCGCTCAACCGGGTCGCCGGCAAGTCGTTCGCAAAGAGGCGTATCCGGGCGGCATTTCCTTTCGCCCGCATCGAGCAGGATGCCCTGCATCTGCCCTTCGTCGTGCGCACACCCCATGGCGTCGCTCGGACCGTCTATCTGGTGCTGGCGATTGATGTCTGCACCGGGTATCCGGTGGGATGGCATCTGGTCATTGGCGCGCCGCGCGAGATGGATTCGCTGCGGTGCCTCGAAATGTATCTGACGCCGGCCAAGGCGACCCGCTTCAAGGAGCTGGCCATCGCCCATGCACGGAATCTATATGGCACGCCTGCCCAGGTCATTTTTGATAATGGTCCGGAAACCAAGGGGGGCCGCATCGTTCGCCTTGAGTTGCTGGCGATGGACGTCAAGCATTGCAAGGCGAAGGAAGCGCAAGGCAAGCCCTTCATCGAGCGCCTGAACCGGGCGCTCAAGGAGGCGTTGCAGCGCCTGCCGGGCTGCACGCGTTTCGAAGGAAAGGATGGCAAGCGTGACCCGGAGGCGCTGGGCGACGCGCTGATGACCGTCGACGCGCTCGAGACGTGGATCGTCCGGTGGCTGTACGAGGACTGGGTCAACACGCCGCTCGAGCGTCTGCGCTGGGACGAATTATTGGTCGATGCGGTCAAGGGCAAGACGCCGCTTGCGCGTCTGAATTACCTGACCGAAGAGAGGGGACATCCGATCACCATGCCACCACCCCGTCAGCAATGGATGGCCGCGCTCTTCGAGCACAAGCGGTGCACGCTGAGCGCCAAGACCGGCATCACGCTTGAGCATGGCTTCCGTTACAAGGGCGAAGCCATGTCCTATCTGCTGACCAAGTACGGCGACCACGCGCAGCTCCACGTCGTCTACAACCCCGACGATTTCCGCCAGGCGTACGTGTACGAGGACGATGCCCTTCCGCTCGTCACGCTGACGCACGAACACGTCCGCCCGCAAACGCCGGCCTGGACGTTTGCGGAAGCCAAAGCCCGCTTCGATTCGGGCATGGAGGACTGGACGGTCCCGGACGACAAGGTGCAATTCCTGCGCGACCTGGACGCTGCGGTCACTGGACATGGCAAGGCACGGAAACCGCGCGGCAAGCGCGCAGAAAACCAGGAAACCGTACGCCGGGCCAAAGACCACTCGGCCCTCCAGCGCAGCATCGACCGGCCGCTTTTGTCGACTGGGCCGTTTGGGCCTGCCCCTTCGACCAATCCCTCATTGCCCACGGAAGACCTTCAGCCGGTTGCCATCTCGTACGACGATGCGCCGCTGATGCCCATTGTAAACAGAACCACTGGAGAAAAACTGCTGTGACCCCAGCCCAACAATTGCGCCGAGATATCGAGACCTGCGAACTGCCGCACCCCATGTTCGTGGAGCACCTCGCTACGCTCAAACGGCGCATCGATGACGCCCTCGCTGGCTTTGCACCCAAAATCGTTCGCGTCCCCGGTCCGAGCGGCGTGGGCAAATCTTCGCTCATTGCCACCCTGTCGCGCGACTACCCGGAAACCCGTATCGATGGGCGGCGCCATGTGCCCGTACTGGTGGTGGCGGTGCCCCAATCCGCAACGGCCAAGCTGCTTCCCCAAAGTGTCCTGCGCGCGTTGGGCATCGGGGTCCCTGCCCGCATGACGGCGGGAGCGTTGTTCGATTTCATGGTGACGCAGCTGCGCCTGGCCGGCACGCGGGTGATTATTTTTGACGAGATATCCCACCTCGTGGATGAAGGATCACGGGTGCCCCCGCGCGCCTCCAGCGACTGGCTCAAGGCTCTGGCCGACACACTCGACATGACGCTGATTCTGTTCGGTATTCCGCGCCTCGAACGACTTTTTTCAGCGAATGAACAACTGCGTCGCCGGGCTTATCCCGCGCGCCATTTTTTGCCGTATGACGCCAGCGATGCCAAGCAGATGGCGGCATACATTGCATGCGTCACCAATTATGCCCGCCTGTTCGCTGCGGCGGGCTATCCCATTGACGTGCGCCCCCGCGTGCTGACGCAGCAAAGCTATCTGCTCACCGGTGGCCTGATTGGGGTACTCGCCGACTTCATGCGTGAGTTGGCCAAGTTAATGGCGTACCAAACGCCGCGCGCCATCACCTACGCAGACTGCCAGAAGGCACTGGAAGACGTCAACCACGCCGGGTCACCGCACAGATTGGCCTTCCGGGATTCGGGCATCGACGACGTGGACGTCGAGCCGGCAGCCCTGAAGCAGGCCTACGTCCATGTTTTGACCAGCAACCTGGCGTCCGTCCCGGTTCGTAAAAAATCAGGAGTTAAGCAATGAGCCTCATCGTCCCCTCTGCGCCTCGGGACGATGAGTCCGGCATGGGGTACTACCGTCGACTGTCCGCCGACAATGCGCTGTTCAGCTGGCGTAACCTGACGGATACGGCGGGCGTCGAACGTAAGCGCCGCGCATTGCTGATGCGCACGGACGAGGTAGCGCGCAATCTCGGCCTGGAGCCGGCGTGGACCGAATCCGCCAGGCAGAAAGAAGACCTCTGCCGCGACTGGGGCCGACTGCATCGGGCGCAATCGGACGCGGTGTGTCCGGCGTGCCTGGCTGAATCGCCGTACCTGCGACACACGTGGGAACACACCTATGTCACCGCCTGTCCGCAGCACCGCCTGCGCCTGGTCGACCAGTGCAACGCCTGTGGCAAACACCTGTCGCCGGAGCGACTCTATATCGGATTGTGCTCGTGTGGCCATGACTTGGGCAGCCTGCCGCGGGTGCCGGCGACCCAGGCACAGCTGTGGTTGTCGACGCTCATTGCGCGCAATGGCCGGCAATCGGGCAGCATGAAACCGGTGCTGCATGGCGTCGACACCAACGTGCTGGTGAAGGTCATTCGGACGCTCTGCCTGTATGCAGGCCCGAAGCAGCCCGGGTTGTCGCGTGGCGCAGTCGTGCCAAAATCGGTCGCGGAAGCGGTCGAATTCCTCGCGCCGCTCGACGCCTTGCTGGCCGACTGGCCAACGGGTTTCCGGGCCCATGTTGCGCAACGCATTGCCGCCGGCCGCCAGGATGCCCGCACGCTGAACACATTGCTGGGGGACTGGTATATCCGCCTGCGCAAGCTGTGCCAGGGCACGACGCTCGAGCCGCTCCTGCACATCATCCTCGACGTCGCCGCCGAAAAATCCGATTGCGTACTGGGCCTGGATTCGGCCAAGGCCATGGCCGAGGAGGCGACGGGATACCTGCGGGCGCCGGATGCCGCCAAAGCCATCGGCGTGAGCGTCTCGCGTCTGCACGACTCGATTCAGGCGGGCGAATGCGCACACCGCACGCGGCGTACCGGCACGCGGGGCCAGGTGTATGAAATTCCCTGCGCCGAGGTTGAGCGCATCCAGCAGCAACGTGCCGGGTGGATTTCCGACGCCGCGGCCTGCGAGCTGGCAAAGATTCCCCCCGTCGTGCTCGAACGCATGAAAGCGGCCGGCGTTATCCGGTCAGACATCCGCTGGCGCGAAGATCTCCTGAAAGGCGGCCCGGTCGCGCACCAATCCCTGCTGGATTTATATGCGTTGGTGGACCGGTGGGCCGAACCTGCTGCGGTCGCCGATGAGGCGACACTCACTTGGGCGGAACTGACCAGCCGTCGCCTGGGGGAGAAACAGGCCATCGAGTCGCTGATGAAAGCCATCGCGAATGGCGATGTGAAAGCCGTCACGCGCGCTCGAACGCTGGGCGAAATGTCCTTCCTGAGGGCGGACGTGGCACAGTATTTTGGCACGCCATTGCTCGAGGCGGGCATGTCGATTCAGCAGCTGGCCAAAGCGACCGGCTGGAAATGGGAGTCCATCGCGCACTGGATAGACGAAGGGTTGCTGGCGTCCGAGTCGATTCAACGCCGCGGCCAGCACTGCCGCGTCGTGTTGCCGCATCAGCTGTTGGCATTCCGACAAGCCTACGTGCCTCTTGCCGACTTGGCGCGTGGCATGGGTACCAAGTCATCTGCGCTGTCGAGACTGTTGTCTGGCATCGAACTGGTCGGTGCGCGGCATCTCCGAGACGGAGCCATTCGCGGCGGGCTGATTCGCATGGCAGAGCTGGGGCGCCTGGCAGTTCTCGGAGCAAGGGCAGGGCAAGACCTGTTTGTTCCATTAGCGCAGGAGTGATGATGGTTACCCAGCTCTTCGGGTATCGCGCGGTGCCATTACTTTTGAAACTTCTCAAGTGTCGTGAAACCGCTGCTACGGGTAAAGAGAGGACGATAGTCATTTGGGCACTGCGCGGTAGCAAGCAACACTTTACCCAACCAGGCTTTTGAGAGACATGAAATGGCACAACGCTTGCAAGACATTCTCCATAAACTTTACAGGCCGCCGACTGACGGGACGCGCCAAGTTTTCGCATTGTCGCGGCCTGATGCAGAAAAGCTGCCTGTTTTGCCATCGATTGCTGTCATCTCAATCACTGCACCGGAGCGCCCACCAGCTGCCATTGGCGACTTCGCTCACGTGCTGCGCCTGAGCTTTGCCGACGTCGATTTCCTCAATCCGGACCTATCCGAGCGCGCTCGGGGAAAGCTGGCTCACGCCTTCACCGAAGAGCAGGCAGAAGCCATTCGCTCCTTCGTCGAAGCACTGCCCGATGAGATATGTTCATTGGTTATCCACTGTGAAGGAGGCTATTCGCGCTCATGCGCCATCGCCCTCGCTCTCCATCAGCTCTATGGTTACCAGGTGGAGCTCGCGCACCTCACGGAGGCTAACCGTTCAATCGTGCGCGTGCTGATGGGAGATTTTCGTAGCCACCGCAAGTCGAAGAAAATCACTCGCTAACATGCATCCATGCATCTGGCCTTGTCGTTGGGTACTCGAATGTGACTACATCCCAATACCCACCCGGTACCTCTATTGGCGCTTCTGAACACATCCCCCCAACTGATAAATGGATTCGCCATTCTCATGCTTACCCAAATGGCTCAGCCTAAAAGCAGGTGAACACCTTCACAGCCTTGCTACGGGTGGTGAGGCTGAGCCCAGCCCTCCCTGGCAGATTTGCCCGGATGCGCCTTCACTCAGCCGTCACCCCCACTGCTACGGTATGGAGCCGGCCTCGCCCGGCAGACTTTCGTTCCACGCCTCTGCCTTCGCCAGCGCGCCGATTTCTCAGAACTTCCCCCCAGAATCGGTTTCCCCGGCGTGCTGGTGGTCGGCACCTCGTCCACGCCGGCGGCAATTACCACATCACCGAAGCCCACCAATGGGATGGGGCGGTTCTTCGACCCGGCGGCATGGCGCGCGGCGGGTGGCATGCAGGTTCTTGCATCACAGTATATGTGTCGCTGGAGGGCATGCCACGCGAATCGAATAAGCTTGAAAAATTTTGCGCTCGAGATGGGCTGATTCGAATAGGCAGCGAGCCGTCAGAAGACGGGAAACCCATCCCTAATCCAGGGTGTCTGATTTATGCTTGATTGCATCAGGAAATTTGGAAAAATGTCTGAAAAATGCATGACT
Source organism: Cupriavidus gilardii (assembly GCF_013347325.1). Classification (NCBI taxonomy): domain Bacteria; kingdom Pseudomonadati; phylum Pseudomonadota; class Betaproteobacteria; order Burkholderiales; family Burkholderiaceae; genus Cupriavidus; species Cupriavidus gilardii. The sequence continues at coordinate 3,056,256 of NZ_CP054626.1, forward strand.
CCCCGAGTCTTGTCTGAATTTTGTTTGATTCGCCAAAAGTGCTAACTTTGCGGCAGATACAACAACCGGCTCGCGCCGGTAAACTGCGAGCAACAGTATTTCGAGAGACTCGTCAGTGTCTAGGACACAGGGAGCGATTCAACTTGCAACTGCACACAGTTCTCAGATGGTGACGCTAACAGGTGCACTCAAAGCGTGAAGCTTCACTTAGTGCCATGACATTAAGGACTTTTTGCTTAATACAGCGCTCGAGGTACGGTGGCTATTTTTTCGCAGCTGTCGGTCAAATTGCCCACATGTAGACACTCATGACCTGTCTTGGCACCACGAGAGAGGAAACGCCGAGGAGTGGCGGCGGCCGTACGGCCCCTTCGCTGGCGCCGGCCAAGGGTACTGGCAGTGGTGAATCCAACCAAAAAACTTCGAGAGGTGGTATTACCCACCACCGCAATGTGCGCGCTCATCAAAAGACGAGTAGAGGGGCCGATGACATGATTGACAAGGGTAAGAGGCGGGAACATAATTGACCGAAGAGTAGAATTCATGTTCAATAGGTAAAACGATCTTCCAATAAGTCGAAAATTGGTGAGAAAAGTGCTCCGGAAAGCCCGGCAGCATATGGCACGCATTGATCACTACAACAAGGCGCCGCAAGGCTCCATTCAAGGAGATATGATGTCCGATACTTCCGCAGTCTTCCTGAGCGAACAGGAAGTCATGATCCGCGATTCCGCCAGAAAGGTGGCCAACGAAGTCGTCGCAACGACCGCGGCCGCGCGCGATCAGTCGCAAGCTTGGCCACATGACGAGCTGAAATCTGTGGGTGAACTCGGCTTTATGGGTATGTTGGTGCCAGACGAGTATGGCGGGTCGGGCGCAAGCTTTGTCGAATACTGTCTGGCCATTGAAGAGTTCGCGGCGGCGGATGCTGGATTTGCGACTATCGTTCATGTCCACAACAGTCTGGGTCTGACGCTGATGTGGTCGGCTAGCGAAGAACAGAAGCGTAAATACTTGCCAAAGCTTGCCAGCGGTGAGCACATTGGCGCCTTCTTGCTTACCGAGCCTCACGCCGGATCCGACACCGCGGCATTTCGCACCTCCGCGCGACGAGATGGCACTGAATACGTCCTGAACGGCAGCAAGCAATTCATTTCGAACGGCAGCGAGGCAGGCTTGGCGATCGTGCTTGCGGTCACCGATCCAACCGCCGGCAAGCGCGGAAAAAGCTTGTTCCTAGTCGACCCGAAGCAGCCCGGATACGAGGTCGCACGTGTCGAAAGTAAATATGGTCAACACACCGCACATCTCGCGCAGATCGAATTGAAGGATTGTCGCGTCCCAGCCGGAAATCTCATTGGTGCCGAAGGCGCAGGCTATCAGCAAACGATGGCATTACTGTCGCACGGCCGTGTCGCCATTGCGGCGCAGGCCGTTGGGGTCGCTCGTGCCGCGCTGGAGGCGGCCTTGCGGTACGCCAAGGACCGGGAAGCGTATGGCGCCCCGATCATCAACTTGCAGGCGGTCAGCTTCGACTTGGCAGACATGGCGATGCATGTAGAGATTGCCCATCAGTATGTGTTGCATGCCGCACGCTTGGTCGATGCGAACGTTCCATGCGCGAAGGAAGCGTCGATGGCGAAGCTGTTCGCTAGCGAGATGGCGGAGAAGGTGTGCTCTACCGCGCTACAACTCCATGGTGGGTACGGCTACCTCAAAGATTTCCCGGTCGAACGCTATTGCCGGGACGTCCGTGTCTGCAAGATCTATGAAGGCACGAGCCATATTCAGAAGCTCATCATTGCGCGTAGTCTGGCCTAGGAATAACGCCGGGCGGATGTAATAAGGCCGGCGTATCGTGAGGAGTCCGCCATGAACACTGAAGACGAAGGTAGCACAGCTGCCAAGCCTGGCCTGACATATCCGTGCGGAGAGGTTCCAGAGGCGGGAACCGCCAGGGAAATCGCGCAGGGGGTGCAGTGGATACGCATGCCCCTGCCGTTCCAACTCGACCATATCAACATGTGGGCAATCCGTGATGGGGCCGGCTGGTCGCTGGTGGATACCGGCATCTGGTCGCCCGATACGGCGGCGGCTTGGCGCCGGTTGTTTTCCGGTGTGCTCGGGGATCCTGTGACGCGCGTCTTCGTCACCCATATGCATCCCGACCATATCGGCATGGCGGGCTGGCTGACCCGGAAGTTTGGCTGCAAGCTATGGATCAGTCGCCTGGAGTACCTGAGCTGTCGCGTGCTAGGCGCCGATACCGGTCGTGAAGCGCCGGAGGACGCCGTGCAATTCTATCGTCGGGCCGGCTGGAATGACGAAGACATCGAAAACTACCGCACGCGGTTCGGCGCCTTCGGTAAGATGATCTATGCTTTGCCCGACAGTTATCGGCGCCTGCGGGATGGCGAAGAGCTTCATATCGGCGGACGGCTCTGGCGCGTCGTGGTGGGCACGGGGCATTCGCCAGAGCATGTTTGCCTGTACTGCCCTGAGCTAAAGCAGCTGATCTCGGGCGACCAGATATTGCCCCGCATATCATCCAACGTCTCGGTATTTCCCACTGAGCCGGAAGCTAACCCACTCTCAGACTGGCTGGATTCGCTTGAAAAACTGAGGCGCGAAGTCCCGGACGACGTACTGGTGCTTCCTTCACATAATGAGCCGTTTCATGGCTTGCATCATCGGATCGACTCTCTTTTGCAGAGCCAGCAGCGCGCGCTCGAGCGGCTGCGGAAAGCTCTGTGCGAACCGCGGCGTGTGATCGACGTATACGGGGCACTGTTCGCCCGGGCCATCACCTCGGACCACCATTTGATGAGCATGGCGACGGGAGAAAGTTTGGCCCATCTCAACTATCTCGTAGCTCGAGGTGAAGCTTCGGTGCGAATCGGAGACGACGGCTGCGCCTGGTATCAGATGGCCGCCGCCTAACAGCGATTCGCTAAGTACCGCTCTTGCGATCTACCACTAGTACGGTTTCCGCCGCCAGGGCATCGGCCGCTAGCCATTCGAAGTGATCGGGCTTGAGCCGGGACAGGGTCTGGAATTCCTGGGCCACCGTCTGCGCCAACGAATCCTGTCGTGCCGAGGGTTCGACCGCCAGGCGTAGTGTGACTTCCTCGCGGTTACCGGGGCAGGTGATCACCGCCTGAGCGGCGCGCACTCCAGGAATGCGGATGGCCAACTCCTCCAGTTGCCGAGGATAAATGAAAATTTCCCTGGCCTTGACCGCCTGCCCGACCCGGCCCTGTATTTGGCCGATCCTGCTAACACATCCGTCATCACCGATTTCGAGGGCGCAAGCGACGTCGCCGGTGCCGAAGCGAATCAGCGGCCAACCGGGCGAAAGCGTGGTAACGACGATTTGGCCCGGCGTGCCCGCAGCGACTGGCAAGCCGGTGACTGGGTCGCAAATCTGCACCAGACGGTCTTCGTGGATTGCATAACCTTCTTGGCCCTTCTGTTCGTAGCCAATCAATCCAAAATCGCCGGTGGCGTAGGTGGAGAAGGTTCGAATGCCATAGCGCTCCTCGAGGCGGCGGCGCTTGCCCATCCAATCTCCCATCTCGCCGCCCAGTAGAGCAGAGCGCACTTTCCAAGCTCGCGGCAGCTCGTGACCGAGGCCCTCCAGTGTCTCGACCAAGGTCATGAAAAAAGCGGTGGAAGCGCAGATGCAGGTGACACCCAAGTCGAGCACAATCTTTGCCTGCAATTCGGCGCCGCCGGTCCCGGCAGGAATGACGGTGGCGCCGCAGGCGACAATGCCCTGGTCAAGCAGAAGGCCGGCGGGAACGAGGTGATAGGACCAGGTGTTCAGAACGCGGTCGCCCGGCCCTACACCGGCAGCCTGAAACACCCGTGCAAAACCATGTCCATCCCGGTCGGAGCGCAGGTGCGGTTCGTTCAGGGGGCCGGGCGAGACAAAGATGTGCGCGATATCCTCTTCCCGAGCGGCGAGGAACCCGCCGAACGGCGGATGTGATTGCTGAAGCGCTAGCAGTTCGTCCTTGCTGGTGACCGGCAGACGTGTCATATCCTGGGCGGTGCGCAGGTGGGCTGGCGTCATCCCGGCTCTTTCATAGATTGCCCGTATGGCCGGCGCCATCTGCCAAGCGGTTTCCTGCGTGGCACGCAGGCGGGCGAAGCGGTCGAGGGGTGTCATGGTCTCTCTCCTCACAAACAGGCGTTCCTAGCGACCGGTGAACACCGGCGCTCTTTTCTCGTTGAATGCGGCCAGGCCTTCCTTCATGTCCGCGCTATGGGCATGCACCTCGGAAGCCAGCAGTTCTAGCCGCAAGGCCGATTCGATCGGCTGGGCCAGTCCATCATCAACCAGTGCCTTCATTCGGCGCAAGCCAAGAGGGCTCTTCCGGGCTAACGTGGCGACCAGCTCGCCGGTAGCGGAAAGCAGCTCCGCATCTTCCACCACCTTGTTCACCAGGCCGGCGGCCAGCAATTCCTCGGCCGGCAGGAATTCTCCCGTATAGAGCAGATACTTCGCACGACTCGGTCCTATCTTTCGCGGCAGTCGTACCGATCCGCCGCCGCCCGGAAGCAAGCCGTAGTTGGCGTGCGCGTCGCCCAGCTTGGCCGAGCGGGCCGCGATGACCAAATCACAGCACAGTACCAGCTCGAGGCCGCCGGCTAGCGCCAAGCCGTTGATTGCGGCAATGACCGGCATCGGAAAGCTCTCCACGCGGTTCATGAGGGCCAGTACCTCGCTCAGGAAGTGCCGTGTTCCATTGTCGGTGTCGCCGACCTGGCTTTGCACGTACTTCAAATCGGCGCCGGCGCAAAAAGCGCGTCCATTGCCGGTCAGTACCACGGCACGTACGCCGTCAGTGTTCTGCGCCTGATCCAAGGCTCGGGAAATTCCGGCCAGCACCCGTGGCGTCAATGAGTTCATTGCTTCAGGACGGTTTAGGGTGATCCACATGGCGCCGTCGCGCACCTCGGAAATGATCTCTTCCTCATTCATGGGCTGTCTCCTCTGGTTTGGATTGAGTGTCTTATCTTGAACTATTTTCTTCCAGTTGGAAAGTCAAATAATTATGTGGTAATTTATCTTACCAGTCGGTAGAATCAAAACTCGAATTCTCTACCGTGCTGTGGAGTTCACAAGTTCGGATCGGTGGCTTTTTTGTTTCGCATGAGAGGAAAGCAATGATTCTCCCGCTTGAAGGCATACGTATTCTTACCCTGGCCGAACAGTATCCCGGGCCGTTCGCCACTCTGGTGGCTGCCGATCTCGGCGCCGAGGTAATCATCGTTGAACGAAGCTCCGGAGACCCGGCGCGCCAATATCCTGGCTTTCACGCGTCACTGAACCGGAACAAGAAGTCGGTGGTGCTGGATCTGAAGACGGAGCAGGGCAAGGAAAGTCTGCGTAGTCTGATACGTGACGCCGACGTCCTGATGGAGGGATATCGGCCCGGGACTATGGCTCGCCTCGGATTCGATTACGCCGCCGCAGCCACAATCAATCCACGCATTGTCTATCTGTCGATCTCGGGATTCGGGCAAACCGGCCCTTACCGCGATCGGCCGGCACACGACTTGTCATATCAGGCGCTGGCCGGCCTCCTGTCTCGCCAGGCGAAAACCGGCCGAATCGAAGCACCGCCGGACCTTGCAATCGGCGACCTGTCATCCGCAATGTTCGCATTGACCGGCATGCTGTCGGCCCTGCTGCGCCGCGAGCGCACCGGCCAGGGTGCATATATTGACGTTTCCATGACGGACTGCTTGGTTTCATTGATGACCACCATGCTGGCGCCGCGCATGAACGGCATGAATGAGGGTTTCGTCAACGATGAGCCAGGTTACGGCACGTTCGAATGCGCGGATGGAAAGTTACTGACGCTGTCAATCGCGCATGAGGACTGGTTCTGGCAACCGCTGTGCCCGCTGTTGGGTATGGACGACGTGGCCGCGTTGCGGCATCCAGAGCGCGTCGCCGAGCAGACCGTATTGCGAGCGCGAATCACAGCCGCTTTGAAGCACCGATCGCGAGAAGAATGGGGCGCCGAGCTAGACCGGGCCGGCATTCCGTGGGGGGCGGTCAATTCCCTGGAGGAAGTGGTCGCCGACGAGCATTTCCGGCATCGCGGCATGTTCAGGCAAGTGGCGCGTAACGACGGCGGTTCTTCTTGGCACGTGGCACAGCCGTTGGTATTCGGAGGCTTCCACCCGGGGCCGCTGACCGACGTTTCTCCCTTGGGCGCGGACACGGATGCCGTGCTGGCCAATCACAAAAGATAACTCATAAGTTAATACTAATTACCCGTTAGGTATGTTATTTACTCTGCGGTAAAAAATGTGTATGGTGTCTGCAAGGCCGTTGTGCAGACAAAGAAAACAATCTGGATGATGGAGGAGTGACACATGGAACAGATTTATGTGGTGGGCGTTGGCATGACGCCGTTTGGACGCCACCTGGATGTCAGCATGAAGGCCCTGACCCGACAGGCGGTCGAAGCGGCGTTGGCCGATGCGGGACTTGGCAAGGAGGCGCTGGAAGCGGCTTTTTTCGCCAATGCGTCGCAGGGCCACATGGAAGGCCAACACATGATTCGCGGTCAGGTGGCACTGCGCGCGATGGGGTTGGGTGGCATCCCGGTTGTCAACGTAGAGAATGCTTGCGCCAGCGGAAGCAGCGCTTTCACTCTTGCGGTTAACCACCTGCGCGCCGGAGCCGCCGATGTGGCGCTGGCAGTCGGCACTGAAAAGATGTACTCAGCGGACCGCGACCGCATGTTCTCGGTGTTTGACAGCGCCTGGGACGTGCACGAGGCCGAGCAGATCCGCGAGCGCTTGCTGCAACTTGGTGCGGGTGTCGCGGTCCCAGAGGGGAGCGTCTCGTCCAAGCCGTACAGCGTTTTCATGGATGTGTATGCTGCGTTCTCCCGCGCGCACATGAAGCGCTTTGGCACAACGCAAAGACAGCTTGCCGCGGTGTCAGCTAAGAATCACGCTCACTCCGTTCACAACCCTCTCTCGCAATATCGCAATTCATATACGACCGACGAGGTTCTGGCGGCCCCTCCAATTACCTATCCGCTGACCTTGCCGATGTGCTCGCCGATTTCCGACGGATCTGCCGCCGCCGTCGTTTGCACCGCAGCGGGCCTCAAGCGCTGGAATATCGACCCGTCGCGCGCGATCCGTGTACTGGCCTCGATCGTCCATACCGGGTCAGACCGTGACGATGCCGAATACCGCAATCACTGCACCGCCCTGGCTGCGCGCCGCGCATACGAGCTGGCCGGCGTGGGGCCGCGCGACATCTCGGTGGCCGAAGTTCATGACGCCACCGCGATGGGAGAAATCATTCAGATCGAGAATCTCGGTTTCTGCGAGTTCGGTGAAGGCGGCCCATTTTCGGAGCGCGGTGAAACCAGCATTGGCGGTCGGATTCCGGTCAATCCCTCCGGCGGCCTGGAGTCCAAGGGACACCCTGTAGGCGCCACCGGTATCGCCCAGGTGCATGAGTTGGTGACCCAGTTACGCAACGAGGCCGGCGTCCGGCAGGTGGCCGGCGCGCGACTGGCGCTGGCTGAAAACGGTGGTGGGCTTCAGGGCATCGAAGAGGCGGTCGCCTGCGTCACCATCCTGGGTCGCTAAAACATCAATCGCAAGCTGCAAGTTGGCGCAGACCGGCGACGCAGCTTGGACGAGGAGACGAAAATTGCGTTTAGCAGATTATTTCGACGCGGCCGCGGCGAACTTTCCGCGCCATGAAGCCTTCGTGGATGGGCGAACACGCCTAGTCTACAAAGAGGCACAGGCAATGGTGCACGCCACGGCGCACGCTCTGACCCGTGAGCCGGGGCTACGCGACGGTGCTCATATCGCGATCTATGCGCCCAACGATTACCGCATAAGTTTGCTACAGACTGCGGTCAACCGGGCGGACATGGTATGGGTCGCATTGCATACGCGAAATTCACCCGCCACCAATCTGGCGATGCTGGGATACGCCGACTGCGACCTGATTTTTTTCCATAGCAGCTTCGAGCATCTTGTGCCGTCCTGGAAGGCTGACCTGTCGCAAGTGCAGCGCTTCATCTGCATCGATCGGCCGTCCGAGCACGGGGAGTTCCTGGACACCTGGATTGCCGCACATCGCGAGCCGTACGTCGCTATGCCGGAAGACCCCCAGCGAGCGACGGTACTACAGCCGACCGGTGGCACGACTGGCCCGTCAAAGGGTGCGCTACATTCCCACCGCTCGCTGGAAATGACCCTGATTTCCATCTTCGATATGCTGAAGATTGACTCGGGCTCTCGTATTCTGGCCGTCGCGCCTCTGACGCATGCCGCCGCCATGATCACCTTGGCCGGCGCCGCCCGCGGCGCTTGCACGGTGGTGCTGCCCGGCTTCGACGCGCAAGCGGTTCTGGCCACGATCGAGCGCGAGCGCATCACCCATCTATTCATGCCGCCTACCGTCGTGTACGCCCTGCTCGCGACGCCGCAAGTCGCGATGACGGACCTAAGCCCGCTACGTTGCCTGGCAGTCGGCGCCGCCCCGATTGCGCCGGAAAAGCTGAAGGAAGCGGTGCGGGTGTTCGGGCCAGTGATTTATGAGGTGTACGGCCAGAGTGAATGTCTGTTTCCGGTAGTGGCCAAGCAGCCGGAGGACTACATCCGTGCAGACGGCAGCTTCGATGAGGAGGCGCTACGCTCAGCCGGGCGCGCCGTTCCCTATGCCCGCGTCGAAATCATGGACGACGACGGCAAGCTGCTCGCTCCCGGCGAAAAGGGCGAGATTGTGGTGCGATCTTCGATGGTGATGAAGGGCTATTACAAGAAGCCGGAGGAAACGGCAGAAGTGTCTGGATTCGGCTGGCATCACACCACTGACGTCGGCATCAAGGATGCGCGCGGGCTAATCACCATTGTCGACCGCAAGAAAGACATGATCGTCAGTGGAGGGTTCAACGTCTTTCCGAGCGAGATCGAAGCGGTGATCAACACTCATCCTGCTGTTTTGGACTGCGCCGTTGTCGGCGTGCCCGACGAGAAATGGGGTGAGGCGGTGAAGGCGGTAATCCAGCTGAAACCTGGCCATCAGGCTAGCGGCGATGAACTCATTTCTCTCTGCAAGCGCGAGCTCGGCAGCGTCAAAACACCGAAAAGCATTGAATTCTGGGACGAACTGCCACGCAGCGCTGTCGGCAAAGTGCTCAAGCGCGACATACGGGAAAAGTACTGGCAGGGCCAGTGGCGCTCAGTGTAACTGATCGAGCGCCACTTCAATAGGAAAGGCGCGCCCGACCCGAGAGGCCGTTTCATAGACATTTACTTCAGACAACAAGGAAATTAGTACATGAACGTCAACAACAAAGTCGCCGTCGTCACGGGAGCCGCTTCTGGCCTAGGATTGGCCACCTGCAAGGCCTTGGCCGCAGCGGGCGCCAGGGTGGTGGGCTTCGACCTGGATGCCGAGACTGTGCAGGCCGCGCTGGCTCCGGATATCAGAGGACTGGCGGTCGATGTCGCCAACGAGGCCGATATAAAGACTGGTATCGACACCGTTCTGGAGCTGCACGGCGCCATCCATATCGTGGTCAATTGCGCCGGCATCCTCGGCCCTTGCAAGACATTGTCGAAAGGCCAGATGTTCCCGACCGAATTGTGGGAACGCGTTATCGCTGTGAACCTGAGCGGCACCTTCAACATGATCCGCCATGCGGCGCTTGCCATGTCGCGCAACGAACCGGATGAGAGCGGCGACCGCGGGGTCATCGTCAACACCGCGTCCGGCGCCGCCTGGCAGGGCCAAATGGGGCAGGCTGCATACAGCGCCAGCAAGGCCGGCGTCATTGGCATGACCCTGCCTATCGCACGCGACCTGGCCGAGCATGGCATCCGCATGGTGGCGATCGCGCCAGGCCTATTCGATACCGGCATGGCGGCGGGCATGCCGCCTAAGGTGGCGGACAAGCTCATCAATAACATGGTGCTGTATCCGGCGCGCATGGGGCAGCCGGAGGAGTTCGCCGGCCTGGTGCGCCATGTCGTGGAAAACTCTTATATCAACGCCACTACCATCAGCATCGACGGCGGCGGTCGCGTCGGCACCCGTTAGCGGGGTCGCCACGCCGGAGGCGCTGGGAGGAGCGCCGGCAGAGAAGGAACTGCGGCACGTGGGCTACGCGCCGGCGCTGCGAATAAAACGACAGGAGACGAGATGAGACAAGGTATCAACGCAGCGGGGGCGGCATGAGCGCGCCCCGGGCCGCGACGCAAGGTGCGCCCGTGGTGCTGGCCGCGGAGGGAATCCGCATGGCATTCGGTGGCATCGTTGCGCTCGACAATGTGTCGGTCGAAGTCCGCGCCGACGAGCTGTTCGCCATCATCGGCCCAAATGGTGCCGGCAAGACTTCCCTGATGAATTGCCTGAGCGGATTCTATCGCCCGCAGCAGGGGCGGATCCTGCTCAACCAGCAGGACATCAAAGGCAAGCCAGTCCACGAGATCGCGCGATCAGGGCTGGCCCGGACGTTCCAGGGTACACACATTTTTTCCGGCATGAGCGTGGTGGACAACATCATGGTGGGCCGCCACATCCACATGCGCGCCACATTGCCCGAAGCGTTTTTCTATTTCAACCGCACCCAGCGCGAAGAGTTCGCGCATCGCGAAATCGTCGAAGAAATCATCGAGCTGCTGGAAATTCAGTCGATCCGGCACCAGCCGGTTGGAAGCCTGGGTTACGGCTTGCGCAAGCGGGTCGATCTTGGTCGCGCCCTGGCGCAGGAACCGAAGATCTTGCTGATGGACGAGCCGATGGCGGGCATGAACTCGGAAGAGAAGGAGGACCTCGCCCGCTTCATCCTCGATGTGCGGGAGGCAAAGCGCATTCCAGTCGTGCTGGTCGAACACGACATGGGTGTCGTCATGGATCTGGCCGATCGCATCGCGGTGCTCGATTTCGGCCGCAAGATCGCGGATGGTACGCCCGCCGAGATCCAGGTCGATCCGGCGGTCTTGAAGGCCTATCTTGGCGACGGAGGAAAATGATGTTACCCATGTCAACGCTTCCGCAACTGCTCCAGCAGCATGCGGACCGGACGCCGGAGCGCCTGTCGCAGCGTCACAAATATCGCGGTATCTGGCGTGAGTTCAGCTTCGCCAAGGTCCAGGAAAACGTGCGCGAGCTGGCACTCGGCCTGCATCGACTCGGTATGCAGCGCGGTGAAACGATTGCCATCATCGGTGAAAACGAACCCGAGCACTTCTGGGCTGAATTCGCGGCTCAGGCACTGGGTTGCAAGGTCGTCTCACTTTACCCCGACCTGACAGCGGAGGAGGTTGCCTACGTTCTGGAAGACAGCGAAACGGTGTACCTATTCGCCCAGGACCAGGAGCAGGTCGACAAGGGCTTGGCTATCAGGGACCGTCTACCGCTCCTGCGAGGGATCGCCTATTGGGACGATACCGGCATGTGGTCCTATCGCGAGGATGTGCTGCGCACGGTGGCCGGATTGCAGGAGGAGGGCCGGCGCCTGCATCGCGAACAGCCTGAGCTGTACCGTGCCTTTTTGCAAGAGGGCAAGCCCGACGACATCGCGGTGCTTTCGTACACTTCAGGGACAACCGGCAAGCCCAAGGGCGTGATCCTGAGCCACAAGTACCTGATCGACAATGCGCAGCGCGTCATCGACGCCACCGGCGCCAAGCCGGGCATGGAATATCTCACTTATATCGCTCCAGCCTGGGCGACCGAGCAGATCATCGGCATCACGCTCGGCGTAGGCCTGCCCTTCGTGGTGAATTTTCCGGAGGGGCCGGAACAGGTGCTGAGCAATATCCGCGAACTGGCAGTGGAAGCGATGGTGTTCGCGCCGCGCCAGTGGGAAAGCCTGGCATCGACCATGCAGGCGCGCATGCTTGATGCCGGCAAGATCAGCCGCCGCGTCTACGAGTGGGGCCTAAGCGTGGGCCACGAAGTCAATGTCGCACGCCTGGAGGGGCGGCCGATCAGCACGCGAGCGCGGCTGGCATTCCCGCTGGCCGAGGCGCTAGTGCTGCGGCCGTTGCGCGATCAACTGGGTCTGACCCGCCTCCGGATTGCCGGCTGCGGTGGTTCGACCATGGCGCCGGACGTGTTTCGCATGTTCCATGCGATCGGCGTGCCTTTGCGTAACATCTACGGATCAACAGAAACCGGCCTGCTGACCATGCATCAGGGCGACTGCTACGACCTGGAAACGGTTGGGCACTGGCTGCGCGCTCATCCCGATGCCGATGCGCCGCTGGAATGGCAACTGACGAAGGAAGGCGAGTTGCAGCTCCGAGGTGGCACGCACTTCCGCGGGTACTACCGGCGTCCCGACGCCTCCGCCGAAAAGATCGTCGACGGCTGGTTCTGCACCGGCGACGCGGTCACGCGCAGCGGACGCGACGAATTGGTGTTCTTGGAGCGCATGAGCGATCTACGGCGCTTGGCGTCGGGGGAAAGCTTTCCACCGCAATTCGTCGAAACGCGGCTACGCTTCAGTCCGTTCATCAAGGACATCATGACGGTCGGCGACGCCACGCGCGAGTTCGTGGTGGCACTGATCAATATCGACATGAACGTGGTGTCGCGCTGGGCCGAGGAAAAGAATCTCAGCTTTTCCACCTTCACTGACTTGTCACAAAAGCCCGAAGTGGCGGACTTGCTGCGCACCGAGATACAGCGTGTCAATTCCTTCCTGCCGGCCCATGCGCGGGTTCGCCGTTTCGCCAATTTCCCCAAGGAGCTAGACCCGGACGAGGGGGAGTTGACGCGTACGCGCAAACTGCGGCGCGAATTCCTGGAGCAGCGTTACGCCGCCGTGATTGACGGTTTGTACGCCGGGGCCGATGCGGTCGATATCAAGATCCCCGTCACTTATCAGGACGGGCGCCAAGGCAGCCTGGCCGCCCAGGTAGCCATTCACGACAGCGAGACACCCGCGCAGCGGCACGGGAAAGCTGTCGTTCAGCGGAGGGTAGCATGATTGAGTTTCTGAATTACCTGATCAACGGCGCACTGATCGGCTTGCTGTATGCGCTGATCGCCATGGGTTTCGTGGTGATTTACCGCGCTTCCAAAGTGTTCAATTTTGCCCAGGGCGAGCTGGTCGTGTTCGGTGGCTTCCTGGTCTGGTGGATGGTCATGGAGCTCGGCCTGCCGATGTGGACCGGCCTGCCCTTGGCATTTGCGGCCGCCGCCGCATTCGGCCTTCTGATCGAGCGTCTGTTTTTCTCGCGCTTAGTCGGGGAATCGGTCTTCTCGATGGTGATGGTAACCATTGGCCTGCTGATCCTGATCCGCGGCGTCATCCTGGTTGCCTTTGGTCCCCAGGTGCGGCCGTTCCCCATCGTGTTTCCCCTGGCGCCAATCATGGTCGGCGACCTGCTGATTCCGCGCTCATTGTTCTATGGGGGACTTCTGACCATCGTCATCGGTTTCAGCCTGTCCTGGTTCTTCAACAAGACACGGGCCGGCCTGCGCATGACCGCAGTGGCGGAAGACCACCAGGTCGCGATGTCGATGGGAATCTCGGTGCGGCGCTCGGTGGCATTCGCCTGGGCCCTGGGTTCAGTGCTCTCGACCTTGGGTGCGATCGTTTACTTGAGCGGGAAATCGCTCAACCTGCTGACCTCGGAAATCGGCATGGCCGCTTTGCCGGTCGCACTCTTGGCCGGCCTCGAATCGATCGGCGGTCTGTTGCTGGCGGGGCTGCTGGTCGGCATCGTCCAAGGGCTGGCCATGGCCTACCTCGATCCCTTGGTGGGCGGTGCGGTCGGTTCCGTGCTGCCGTTCGTCATCATGCTTTTAGTGCTGCTGATCAGGCCAACCGGCATGTTCGGCTGGAAGACTATCGAGAGGGTATAAATCATGGATCCAGCAGGCGTATTCGCAACCAGCTTTGCCGGGGATCAGGCGCTGATCCGCACTTCCAAGCAGCGCTGGACCCTGGTTTTGTTCGCGCTGTTCATGATGGCCATGCCGCTGCTGTTCGAGCCGCGCATCGTCGCCATCGTGACCACCATGCTCATCACCGTGGTGGTGGTGCTCGGCCTCCAGATTAACACCGGCCTGGCGGGACAGATCAACCTCGGGCAAGCCGCGTTCATGGGCGTCGGCGCCTACACCACAGCAATCCTGGCCAGCAAGGCCGGATGGCCGATCTGGGCAGCGTTGCCGGTGGGCGGCGTGGCGGCGGCCGTATTCGGCTTTATCTTCGGCATGTCGGCGGTCCGCATCAAGGGCTTCTACCTGGCCCTGACAACGATCGCGGCTCAGATTCTGTTCCATTTCCTGGTGCTCAACCTGCCCGCTTCCTGGCTCGGTGGTTCGGCCGGCATCACAGTACAGCCGGCGGAGATTCTGGGGTTCCGTTTCGATTCGGACCGCTCGATCTACTACCTCTGCTTAGCGGTGGCGGCGCTTATGCTGTTCGGGGCCTACAGCGTGGCGCGAAGCCGGCACGGACGCGCCTTTCTGGCGGTACGCGACGACGATGTCGCTTCCGGGATGATGGGCATCAACGTGGTGCGAACCAAGGCCGTGGCATTTCTGCTGGGCGCCTTTTATGCCGGCATTGGCGGTGGCTTATGGGCGTATTACGTGCGCTTCGTCGCGGTCGATCAATTCACGCTGTTTCACTCAATCTGGCTAATCGCCATGATCATCGTCGGCGGCGTCGGCTCAATCACCGGCGCCCTGATTGGTGTGCTGGTGATCAAGCTGTCGCAGGAAATCATCAGTTCGGCCGGTTCCACCATCGTGGAGCTTGTGCCGTTCCTGGGTGGTGACATCGTATTCGCCGCCATGAACATCTTCCTGGGGGCGATGATCGCCGGCTTCTTGATTTTCGAGCCGCGCGGCCTGATGCACAGATGGCAAACCATCAAGCGCTCCTACCGCTTGTGGCCATTTCCCTATTGAAGAAAATGGGAGCGGCAAGATACGCCGTCTCCCTTGTCGGTGCGTTTGTTCAATAACTATCAAGGAGATGAAAAATGGGTGCTTTCAATAAAAAATTTAACAAACGTCCGGTCCAGTCGCGTGCTTGGATGTTCGCCGCGGCTGGAGGGTTAAGCATGTTGTTTGCCGCCGCCGGAGCGCAGGCCCAGACCACCTACAACCTCGCCGGGCTGGCCGATTTCACCGGCCCCTACGCCGACATCATGAAGGACGTCACTGGCTGTCGCCGCGGGGTCGTCGACTGGTGGAACTCCGAGGTCGGGAAGGAACTGGGCGTGGCGCTGAAGATTAAGGATTACGACACCCGCTACGACGTGGCGCAGGTGGCGAGCCTGTGGCCAGGGGCCAAATCGGAATTGAATCCGATCCTGGTGTTCGGCATCGGCGGACCGGATGCCGCGGCGTTGCAGGAGCGCCTGCCTAATGACAAGGTGCCGATGATCATGGCCACCGCCGGCTACGGCTACGGCTGGAAGCCAAATCCCTGGGTTTTTAATGCGCGTCCCACCTATCCGCACGAAGCGACAGCCTTCATGGAGTGGTTCCGCAAGAAACGCGGCGGCGACGGTGCCCTGAAGCTGGGCATCATCTCCTCGGAAGCTTCGCCCGCCTACGTGGATATCCATAAGGGCATGGAGAAGTACGCCAAGGAAAACCCGAAGCTGTTGGAAGTGGTTGAAACCATCTACACCGAAGTGCAGCCGACGGACTTGACACCCCAGGTGGCACGCCTGGTGCGCAAAGGCGTGGAAGTCATCCAGATCCAGACCAACACGGCGGCGGTGGTAGCGACCCGGCGCGCACTGCAAAGCCTGGGCAAGACCAACATCCCCATCATGATGAGTGCCCATAACAGCCTGCTGGCGTCCGGCAAGGCCATCGGCGGTCTCGCGCAAATGGAAGGCAATTACGAAGCCTACGGCATGGCGATCCCGACCGAGGACAAGACCACGGCGCGCGGCTTTTATGAAAAGCTGCGCGACAAGTACAAGGTCACCGCCGGCTACAACGTTCCCTGCCTGATGGGCCTGAACCAGGCGATCGTGGCGGTGCGCACGATCGAAAACGCGGCAAAGGCGGTGGGTCCGACCAAGCTGACCGGCGAAGTCGTGCGCAAGACGCTGGTGACGACCCCGATCACAGCCGAGCAAAGCTTCGGCGTACTGCCGACGTTGACCTATTCCGAAGACGCGCCGTTTCCAACGCGCGGCCTGACGGTGAACATCGGCACGGTGCAAGGCGGCAAGTACACGATCGTGGACCAAAACGTGGCCGTTCCTGTCCTGAACAAATGGTAAGACCTGCGTGACGCGCCCCGCTCCTTGCGGGGCGCGTGAACTGCTTGGGAGAGACACTTGCTTGAATTGAATAACGTGGAAGCGCTGTACAGCGACGTCATCCTCGCCGTGAAAGGAATTTCGGCTAAGGTTCCGAAAGGGAAATGCGTAACCTTGCTAGGCGCCAACGGGGCTGGTAAAAGCACGACCCTGAAGGCCATTTCGAACCTGATCAGTTGCGAGGACGGCCGGGTTTCAGGTGGCGGCATTTCCTTCGATGGTGCGCCGCTGACCAATCAGGAGCCGGCGCACATCGTCCGGCACGGCATCGTGCATGTGGCCGAAGGTCGGCAGGTGCTGCGACACATGACGGTCGAGCAGAACCTTATCGTCGGCGGTCACATGGTGGGCGGCGCCGAGGCGCGCCGGCGCCTGGACCAGGTGTACCAGCGCATCGGCCGCCTCGCAGCTTTGCGCGGGCGTACCGCGGGCTATCTGTCGGGCGGCGAACAGCAGTTGCTGGTGATTGGCCGCGCCATGATGGCTGACCCCAAGCTGATGATGATTGACGAGCCTTCGCTAGGCCTGGCGCCGCTGATGATCGAAGAAGTGTATGCCTTGCTGGCGCAATTGAAGGCGAGCGGCCTCACGCTATTGATCGTGGAACAGAACACGCGCGTTGCGCTCGACTTGGCGGATTACGGCTACGTTATGGAAAACGGCCGCATCGTGCTTGAAGGCGCCGCCGCCTACCTAAAGGCGAACGAGGATGTGCGCGAGTTCTACCTCGGCCTCACCATGGATGGCGAACGCAAGAGTTATCGTGACATGAAGCATTACCGTCGTCGCAAGCGCTGGCTCGGCTGAGCTGGGAAACCATGGAGGAGGAAAGCATGACTGATTCGCAGGAGGAACTGGTTACCCGCTCGGACCGTGGCGCGGTGAGCTTTCTAGCCCTGAACCGGCCGCAGCGCGGCAACAGCCTGTCGGTGGCGATGATCGATGCACTGCACCGGCGCCTGCTCGAGCTGCGCTCAGAAACCGGCATCGGCGTGATCGTTCTGAGCGGTGTCGGGCAAAGAATTTTTTGCGCCGGGCACGACCTGACCGAGTTCAACGATGAAACGGACCCTGAATTCTTCAAGGCCGTTTCTGTGCGCTGCTCGGCCATGATGCAAGCGATGCGCGAGCAGCCGCAAATCGTAATCGCGCGCGTGGAAGGCGTCGCCACGGCCGCGGGCTGCCAACTGGTAGCCAGTGCCGACTTGGCGATCGCCGCCAGCGACGCCCGATTTGGCACGCCGGGCGTAAACATCGGCCTGTGGTGCCTGACACCGATGGTGGCGCTCGGGCGTGGCCTCCTGCCCAAGCACGCCATGCAAATGCTCGCCACCGGCCGTCTGCATGATGCCGAGTTTGCCTTGCGCGCTGGCCTGGTTAACCAGGTGGTGCCAGCAGCCGAGCTGGATGCAGCGGTTGCGGCACTGGCAAACGAGATTGGCAGCAAGTCCACATATACGCTGGCGCTCGGCAAGCAGGCGTTTTATCGGCAGTTGCCGATGCCGCTGGCGGATGCCTATGAGTACTGCGGTGAAGTGGTGGCACGCAACATGGCGCATGCCGACGCCAAGGAAGGCATCCGCGCCTTCGTGGAAAAGCGCGCTCCGCAGTGGATCGGCCGGCAGCCCTGAATCATCCCGAGGCGCTCGCCGCGGTAGCCGGCGCCCCTTCAATCATGGAAAAATATGATGGAAAACCTGTTTAGCCTGCACGGCAAAACGGCTCTCATCACCGGAGCCTCGAGCGGGATCGGCCAGCATGTCGCTGGCGTTTTTGCGCGTGCCGGCGCCACGGTGGTTTTGGCTGCGCGGCGCATGGATCGCATCGAGGCGGCAGTCGCCGCCTTGCGTGAGCAAGGCCACGCCGCCCATGGGGTTTATCTCGATGTCACCCGGACAGAGACGATCGCGGCGGCCTTTGATCGTGCGGAGCAGCAGTGCGGAGCCCCCATCGATATCCTCTACAACAACTCGGGTGTCATCCACGTCAGCCCCTTCGTCGAGCAAAAGGAAGAGGAAATAGCGCGCATCTTCGATACCAACTTAAAGGGCGCCATGCTGGTCGCACAAGAGGCAGCACGTCGCATGCTGCCGCAGCGCGCGGGAGCAATCGTCAACATCGCCTCGGTGGCCGGCATGCGCGCTGGCGGCTGGCTCGCGAGCTATGCAGCGTCGAAGGCGGCGTTGATCCACTTGACTAAGGTGATGGCGCTCGAACTGGCGGCGAAGGGGATTCGTGTCAACGCGATTTGCCCCGGCACGATCGAGAGTGACATGCACGATGCCTTGAGCGATTTCCAAGAGGGTTTGCTCAAGCGCACACCACTGCGGCGCTTCGGCAGGCAGGACGACCTGGACGGCGTGTCTTTGTTGCTGGCGTCCGATGCAGGCCGCTACATTGTAGGTGCGGCGATACCGGTGGACGGTGGGCAGGCGCTGGCCTGGATGTGAAAAAGGGCGGGGGTGCGACTACTCAGACGGCGGATTGGTTGAACTCCTTGATCAGCGTCCTCACAATCTCGGCGGCCGGCTCGACGGTGCGCACCGTGCCCACTCCATGGCCGGCGCTCCAGATATCGCGCCAGCGCTTGCCTTCGCTTTCCTGACCAGGGATGCGAAAAATTTGGTCGTTGTCGTGCTCTGGATACAGGCCGTAGCGTTCCAAGCTGCTACGCAGGAAATTACCAGGCATGCCGGTCACCGCCGTGGTCAGGACGATGTCGTCCGCACTGCTAGCTGCCAACGTGCGTTTATAGTCTTCCGAGGCGAGACTTTCCTGGGCCGCTAGGAAACGCGTTCCCATGTAGACGCCATCAGCGCCGAGTAATTGCGCGGCCCGTATTGCCCGGCCATCCGTGATGCCCCCGGCCAGGACGACGGGGCCATCGAAAAAGCTGCGTACTTCCCGAAGAAAGGCGAAGGGATTGATCCACCCCGTGTGTCCCCCGGCGCCGGCGCACAATAGGATCAGGCCATCTACCCCCGCCTCGATGGCTCGGCGTGCGTGCTTGACCGTCGCCACGTCGCAATACACCTTGCCGCCATAGTCGTGTATTGCTCTGACTGCCGGCCCCGGGTTCCCGACGCTCGCAATGACCAGCGGTACACGATGCCGCACAAGGATGGCGAGATCGGTGTCACGCCTGCTGTTGCTTGCATGCATGATGAGATTGACTGCGTAGGGGGCCACGATTTGTTCAGGCTTTGCCGCGCGGGCAGCGGCGAGCGATGTCTCTATGTCCACGAGCCAATCTTCCAGTAATTCTGGCGTGCGGGCATTAATCGATGGGAAGGAGCCGATCACTCCAGCCTTGCAGCAGGCGGTTACTAGTTCGGGACCAGAGATGAGAAACATCGGCGCCACGATGACGGGCACGGCATGCGGTCGAGGAACATACGAGGAGCGATTGAATATCATGGATGAGCTGCCATTACTCAGTCTGTCAATGAATCCAGCGGCTGCTGACTTCCTGGGTACGCGGCAGTCATCCAAAATCTGCCTGGCATGAGCGTCAGCGTGCACTGGTATAAAATCTACTTATTAGTCAATAATATTACTATTCGGTTAGACATCCGTCCACAGCGACTTTCTAGTCTGAGCGCGACGGTAGGGTACAGGTTTCGCTCATCATTGGTGTTGATGTGGAAATGCAACTGCAACGTAGTGGAAAGCGCCTCTCGTAATAGGGCGCAGCGAGCCCGGGTCTTATAATTGAATCTTTGGTAGGGCCTTTTATCGGCAAGTAGACTGTCACCGCACAGCGACGAGGGAAAAAATGAAAAAGGTTGAAAGCATCATCGAACGCGCTGAGGCGAAGAAGGCGGGTACCAAGAGGAAGGCAATAGCGCCCAGACGATGGAACAATTTGGTCAAGAGCCAAGACGAGCAATACCAGTTGAAACGGCAGGCGGTGATCGCAGAGGCCTCGCGCGCGTTCGGACATCGTGGTTACCACAACGTCTCGCTGGACGAGATCGCGAAAAGCCTAAATGTGACCAAGCCGGCCTTGTATCACTACTTCAAGAGTAAGCAGGAGTTGCTATACGAATGCCACAATCTCTCGATGGAGATCGGCGATATGGCGCTTGAGGAGGCGATGACAACAGGGAAAAATGGCCTCGAAAAACTTGAGAAGTTTGTGTCGAAATACATTCGAGACTTTGCCAGCGAACTGGGAGCTTCCGCCGTCCTTCACGAATACAGCGGGATGACACCTAACGACCGCAAGCAGATCATGGCGCGCCGTCGGCAATTCGATCTTCGCCTGCGCGACTTAATACAGGAAGGTATAGACGACAAAACTATTGCCGAGTGCAACCCGAAACTCGCCGTATTCTGGTTCATGGGCGCGATCACCAGCATTCCACGCTGGTACAGACTCGACGGCGATCTCTCCGGCGCCGACATCGCTCAAACTTTCGTTCACTTTCTCGTGAAGGGAATTCAAGGTCAGGGGTTATTTGACGGTGGTGAGTGCAGTACCTGAATTGAGCGGACATGGAAAGAGGTGGCCGATATATGAAGAAATGGTCGAGCCGTGTCCGATATCCGGTCCGACATCCGCTGGCGCGAAGACCTCCTGAAAGGCGGCCCGGTCGAGCGCCAATCCGTGCTGGATTTATATGCGCGTGTGGACCGGTGGACCGCACCCGTTGCGGTCGCCGACGATGCGACACTCACCTGGGCGGAACTGACCAGCCGGCGCATGGGCGAGAAGCAAGCCATCGAGTCGCTGATGCAGGCCATTGCGAACGGCGCTGTGAAAGCCGTCGCACATGCTCGAACACTGGGCGAAATGTCCTTTCTGAGGGCGGACGTGTCACGGTATTTCGGCACGCCGCTGCTCGAGGCCGGCATGTCGATTCAGCAACTGGCCAAAGCGACAGGCTGGAAATGGGAGTCCATCGCGCACTGGGTGGACGAAGGGCTGCTGGCGTCCGAGTCGATTCAACGCCGTGGCCAGCCTTGCCGTGTCGTGTTGCCGCGTCAGTTGCTGGCGTTCCGCCAGAGCTATATCCCGCTGGCAGACCTCGCGCGCGCCATGGACAAGAAGGCGTCAGCGCTGTCTCGCTTGCTGCCCGGCATCAAACTGGTCGGTGCGAAACAGTTGCCAGATGGTGCCATGCGCGGCGGACTGATTCGAATCGCCGACCTCGGCCGGCTGGCGGTTATCGGCGCGAGAGCCGGACATGACCTGTTCGTGCCCGCGCCGTAGTTCCTTGTCCAGCAGGAGGCTGCCATGACGAATGAACATGCTATGCCGGAAGATTTCCTGCGGGAGACGCAGGCGGGCGCGCTTGCAGGCTCGGGTCCGAAACTGCTGCTGCGCAAAGTTGGCAATAAGTACTTTGCTGGTTTGACGCCTGATGAGTTGTACCAGCGGTATGCCGCGGGCAAAGACCTGGCGCAACAGCTTGCGGTCTACACCCAGCGCAAAATCGACACCAAAGGAGGGGGCTTCGATGAGGGCTTGCGCCGGGTCGAGTTGGGCGTCGAGAACAAGGTTCGCTCCGGCGCGTGGGATTTCTCTGCCGCAGAGAGTTCGTGGCGCATGTCACGCACACGGCAAATTCTGAAGGATGCAGACTTCCGCGCTGCCGGCGAGCCAAGCGATTAGCGGATTCTGGATTGACTGGCAGAAACCGTTGCTCTAACTTCGACCATCAATCTGCTCAAGCTGACTCGAACTACGACCCGCGCGAGAAAGCGCTTACACTAAGCGAGAAAAGGCGCGGTCGTTTTGGGTTTCGAATAAATGATGGTGCGGACAAACCCGGGGGACGCAAATGATGTCATCAGACAATCACATCGACTTGGACGTCGCCCTTCGCAAGCTCCATGAACTCGCACTGGCAGACGGCGACCTAGGTTATGAATACTGGGACCAAGTCGGCCAGTTGCTTAGGCGGGCCGCTAGCATGCAGTCGCAAATCGACTCGTTGGCCCGAGAGCTCGAGGTGTGTCGGGCGCAGCGGGACAAATGGCCAACCGCTGCAACCCATACGAATCACGTACGGTAGGGAAGGGGGAGCGTGCTAAGGGGCATTTGGAAGAGGGAATCATGAACGAAGAAACATTCAACCTGAGTCTGCGCAAATTTCTGAAGATGGTGGGCGTCCGCTCCCAGAACGAAATCGAGAAAGCGGTCGCCAGCGCGCTGGCCGAGAAGGCCATAACCGGGAATGAAAAGCTCCCTGCCACGATGACGCTTGAGATTGCCGGCGTCAAATTGAATGTGACATTCGAGGGCACTATCGCTCTGGAGTAGACAGGGAGTGTCCGTGACGGCGCGCCCAGTAGGTAGGTTTGCTGAAAAACCATGAGCCACGGGGCAAGCCGTTGGCCACCATGATTTCCACCCACACTGTGGCACTCCGATAAGCCCATAACAGGCTCTAGTGTTCAGACATAGCAGGCAGTAATCCGCTACTTTTCAGACAAAACAAGCGGTAATCAACTACTTTTCAGACATTTTTACCCAGCATCGCTGGGTGATCGAGTGCTTTTCAGACATCGAGGGTAAACACGGTCGCGCCGATCGCCACCATCAGCCCGGTGACCATAACGAAGACCGCGACGCCCCGGCAGCGGGGACGGGCCAAGGGAGGACCACGGAACGCCCGGGCTCCCCAGGAGACGCCCGACCGCTGACGCCGCCGACCACGGCCTGGCGCGGACGAGCAATTCCATTGACGGCAGGCCCCGCACCGCGGCTACCGCTCGATCAGGGCTACTTGAGGTCCAACCCATCGAACTCGAACACCCGCTCACCCTATTGGTGGAACTGGGCTTCGGTGCTCACCTGGCCCACCTTCTTCGCATGGGTAGATTGCATCAACGTTGGCGAATACCACCCTGAAATGTCCTTATAGACCAACGTTTTTGCAGGTCGAGCGACCCGAGCGCACCCATCGGCCCTGTCGCGATGGCGAGGCACTGCTTGTAATTCGTGATGAGCAGAGAAGTCGTACGAGATAGTCGGCGGGCGCAGCGGCCCGCTGCGTGGCTACCTGGTTGACATCGGCGAAGTCGTCGCGCCGTTATTGATTCTGGCTGGCATCTGGACCCGCGCTGCGGCCTTGGTGTTGGTGGCCAACATGATTGTCGCGGTACTCCTCGTGCATACCGCCGAGTTCTTTACGCTATCGTTTGTTGGATGCCCTCGACTCGACGAAGTACGTTCCAAGCCGCACTGATACTTCTGATAAATAATCCGATTTGTAGAATTTCCATATGGAAATATTGTTTAAAATAGAAATGAGGGGCGTAGATAATTAAACGTTGAAGTAGGCCAAGGGGAAAACGCTTGCTTTCGAGGCAAGGCGCCGCGTAATAAACAGAAAATTCTTGGGTCTTATGTCTTATGAAATGCATTTCCTCTTTGTCACATATTTCTCTTTCCTTTGCCGGACAGAGGGAGATTCGCGCGCAAATAGAAAAGCAAAGCAACGTCCTGTCGACGATGCGGAGGCGTGATGCTTGACGCTTTAAATATCTTCTATCTAGCTGTAACCGTAGGAAGCCAAGCGATCAATATCGTGGCCAACGCCGACTCAGATATTGCAATCAAAGAGAATGTTCGCGTGTACGCCATCTCTATGCGTCAACAAGCGCCGCTCTGGGTAGACAAGTGTCAATACGGGGGCGTGATGGTTGAATTCGCGCAAGACTGGGAGGAAATTCAGGAGTCCACTGGCGTGGTTCTGCCTCCGGCTCCCGATAAGCCAATTGGTCATGCTCTGATTCTGACAAAAGAGAAATGCCCCGGAAAAACTGAAAAAAGTATTTTTAGTACTGACGCAAGATACTTTTCGCCGTTATTTGGCCGGGGCAAATATGTCATCCGAGAGGGTAACCGAATGGATGCCGTTGATTATGCAAGTCAGAAGGAAGAATTTCGTCCAAAGTGGATGCCTCAGGTCTTGAAGACAATTCAGGAAGAAGCATCTCACAACATCGCCGCTCAAGAATTTGCAGCGGAGATGGCTACTAGGGGCGTAGTCGCTAAGAAGACTGAAAGTGAGGTTAGTACGGAGATGGTAGGCAGTGCTGAAGCAGGCGTAACTGGCGACAAAATGAAAAGGGTCGGTGAGTAAAAACCACGGTCAACCTTATTCGTCCTGTGAAATTTGTTCGGGCTAGCTATCTGCCCGGTTTCGCCTCTCCATCGAGACAGCAAGACGGGCGAGTTTTGAGAGCCAATCTCCGTTCGTACGTGCAACCCACAGCACCATGGCCGCTCCGCTGTCATGGCGCTCCCAAGCTGGATGGTCAAGTGTCCAAAGCAAGAGTTCGAGGAGAGCCTCAGACGCAGCACCAGCCGCAAAGTTGCCGATGTATGCGAACGACGCCGGTGAGGCGTCGCCCACGATTTGCCTGACGTGGTCAATGGCTACCTCTAGCAGTGCCGCCTGCTGGGCTTCGTCAACCTTTTTTCCAACCAGAGATATGAGGTGGGATGCAATCGCCCAGCGTTGCGTATGGCGCTCTTCGAGGGCCAGTGCTCCATACAGTCTGGCGAGCTCATCGGCGTTCTGGACTTGAGCGTTGATGAGTCGGTCGGCGTCGCTGCCGGAATGGTTAATCCGTATTCGCGCCGCGGCGACGTCATCGTCATCAGCGACGAGGCGCACCGCACCCAATATGGGACCTTGGCGTTGAATATGCGTGGGGCGCCCTTCAAAAGGGTAGTGAAACGAGGCTTGTTTTGGCATCGACGCTTGCGTTATTGGGCCGGGTCAACTCCAATGTTCGCTTAAGACCTTAACTTGCTACCAAATCTGGTCCGAAATCGACATAGGGTTGCGGTAGAAAACTCTCTGCAAAGCTGTTTGGCATCAGATCGCTAAGCGAACTGCGGTTCGGGCCGAAGGCTGGATTATAGGCGTAGGCTTCGCTGATTGAGACTCGGCTCGGCGCTATTTCCCGTTATCCAAAAATCTTCAAACATAGTTCGTTTGTGCGCGCATTGATGGGCGATGGTGATGGGTGAGGTTCGTCAAGATGGCAACCGGCGGCTAGGTGGCCGCTACCGTGAGAGGAAAAATCTCACGTTATGCTTCCCAAAATCTCACAGGATGCTTCCCGCCGTCCGTAAGGTCTTGATTTTTAAGGGAGGAAAATCTTAGGTTATGGGTCCTGCTACATTTGAGCACCGGGTCCGGCAATTGGCCGGCGGAAACCGCCATTTGCACGGCTGCCTCGACGGCGCCTCGCGAGGATTCGGCATCGCCGGCGTGAGTGGTCGCGAGCGCGACGGTCTCCTCGAGGGAAAGAGAAGGGGCAGATTGCGCAGCCGCGGCATGCGACACCGCCATGCTGAAGGCAGGCGCGCAAAGCAGCGCCAGCGTCAGGCGACGAGGAAAAAGCATAAAGCCTCCATGAACGACGACAGCTACCCGAGTCTAGCTGGGCAGCACCGAATGGGCGTCGATCTGGAGGCTACGTTTGAAAACTGCAGTGAAGGATGTTCAGGGGCGGCGGGCCGCGCGCCTCGACCTCGGCGCGCAGCGCGATGCGAACCTCGGCCGTGACCACGCGCGTGGGTTCCACGACGCTCTTCAGCACTGGCAGGAAGGCCGGAAGCTGCGGTGAAACATGGTCCGCGCTCTTGGAATCTGCCTGGCAGTGCGCCAAGCAGAGCGCACTCTGGTCAGTGCTTGGTCGCTACCGCCAGCCGCCATATCGGCACAGGATTCGGTCATTGCCGCCGTCGTGCCGCTGCCTTCCACCTGATAGCGGCTACCGGTACAGGCGTACGCGGCCGCTGCCAGTTGGACTGTCAGAAACACAACGAGAAGGAGGCCGGCGAACCAGGGATGCCGGCGGACCGAGTGACGCAAGAGTTCTTTGCGGTGGGCGTGATAGTCGCAAGGATACTGTCTTTTGCGGGTAATGCAACCGGACCTTTCGCCCCGGGTCTTCTCGCAACGTGGCCCAAGTTTCCGAAGGATCGTGTCCTTGACCTTCCCACCGGGGCAAGGTCTATCGTTGAGTCATCGAACCCTGGATGCCATCCACCCCGCAGCTTGCTCAAGTTGCGTGTCCGAGACAACAGGGATTGAAGGTAAGGAGCACATCATGAATATTGGACAAGCCGCCGGCGCATCCGGCGTCTCGGCCAAGATGATCCGCTACTACGAAAGCGTTGGTCTTGTGACTTCAGCCGCACGCAGCGCGGGGAACTACCGGGTGTATGGTCAAGCTGACATTCATACCCTGCGCTTCATTGGGCGAGCGCGGGCGATGGGCTTCTCGATGGCCCAGATCCGCGAGTTGCTCGGGTTGTGGCAAAACAAACGGCGCGCGAGTGCAACGGTAAAGGCGATTGCGGAACAGCGAATCCAGGAGCTGGACGCCCGCATTGCCTCACTGTCCAGCATGCGTGACACGCTCCTGTACTTGTCGCGACATTGCGAAGGCGATGACCGCCCCGAATGCCCGATCCTGGATGAGTTCAGCGGCGAACCGCCGAAACATCGAGCGGCAGTACGTGCAACCAGGCAGTGAGCGCGATGACCACGAGCGATCGACAACGGCAATCTCTCGACCCTGCCTCACATCACGCGATGGCAGCAGCGCGAGACGATGAGCACGTAGGGCACGGCAGCGGAAATGCGCCGAATCGACGAGACCATGATTCCACCAGTCACGGCGCTGCCGTCTGTGGGGCCAGTGCACGCGATCCTGTGTGTGGAATGACGGTCATGCGGGATGTGCCATACCAGGCAAGCTATGCCGGGGCACAATACTTCTTCTGCAGTGCCGGCTGCCAGAAGCGGTTCGAGGCCGAGCCGACGCGCTATGTCGAGACACCAAGCGTTTCGGCGCCCGATGAAGGCGAGACGGCGCCGGGCACGACCTATACGTGCCCGATGCACCCCGAAATCCGCGAGGACCATCCCGGGACGTGCCCAAAGTGCGGCATGGCACTCGAGCCGCTCATGCCAAGCCTCGACGACGACCAGAATCCCGAACTCGCGGCGTTTCGCCATCGCTTCTGGTGGACCTTGCCGCTGACGATCGCCGTCGTGTCGCTGGTGATGCTTGGGGACCGCCTCGGGGTGCTGGAGCCCGCGACGCAAAGCTGGGTGGAACTCGTCTTGTCCGCACCGGTGGTCCTCTGGGCAGGCTGGCCCATCTACGTCCGCTGCCTCCAGTCGTTCCGAAACCGCAGCCCGAACATGTGGACGCTGATCGGTCTGGGTACGGGTACGGCGTTCGTCTACAGCGTCGCCGCCACCGTTGCCCCAGAGCTGTTTCCCCGCGCCTTTCTCATGCACGGCCGGATCGCGGTCTACTTCGAAGCCGCGGCCGTCATCATTTCGCTGACGTTGCTCGGCCAGATCTTCGAGTTGCGGGCGCGCTCGCAGACCTCGGCAGCCATCAAGTCGCTGCTCGGCCTGGCCCCCAAGACGGCACGCCGCCTCAATCCGGACGGCAGCGAGGCCGATATTCCGCTCACGCACGTGCATGTCGGCGATCTCCTGAGGGTCCGGCCCGACGAAAAGGTGCCCACGGATGGCGTCGTGAACGAAGGGGCCAGCGCCATCGACGAATCGATGATCACCGGTGAGCCTCTGCCCGTCTCCAAGCGCGTCGGCGACCACGTGATCGGCGCCACCATCAACACCTCGGGCAGCCTGGTGATGCGCTCAGAAAAGGTCGGCGCCCAGACGGTGCTGTCGCAGATCGTGCAGATGGTGGCCCAGGCACAGCGCTCCAAGGCGCCGATGCAGCGGATGGCGGACCGGGTCGCCGGCGTGTTCGTGGTGGTGGTCGTAACCATCGCCTTGCTCACGTTCTTCGCCTGGGGCGTCTTCGGCCCCGAGCCGAGCTGGGTCTTTGGCCTGGTCAATGCGGTGGCTGTACTGATCATTGCCTGTCCCTGCGCGCTGGGATTGGCCACCCCATCCATCATGGTGGCCAGCGGGAATGGCGCGACCAAGGGCATTCTGTTCCGGGACGCGGCGGCCATCGAGCAATTCCGCAAGGTCGACACCCTGATCGTGGACAAGACCGGCACGCTGACAGAAGGCCGTCCGAGTTTTGAACGGGCCTATCGTGTCGATCCGTTCACGGAAACCGAGGTGCTTCGTTTGGCCGCGAGCCTCGACCAGGGCAGCGAACATCCGCTAGCCGCGACCCTCGTCACCGCCGCGCGTGAGCGCGGCCTGGCCCTGGCGAAGGCGGAGGATTTCGCCTCGGACACGGGCATGGGGGTACGCGGCCGCGTCGGTGGCCACCAGCTCGTGCTGGGCAACACCGCCCTGATGCAGCAGGAACAGGTCGACGTTGCACCACTGGCGTCTCAGGCGGATACCCTGCGGCAGCAAGGCGCCAGTGTCATGTATCTGGCGGCAGATCGAACATTGGCCGGTCTGCTTGCCGTCTCCGACCCCGTCAAGGCCAGCACGCCCGAGGCTCTGATGACGCTCAGGCAAGCCGGGGTCCGCGTGGTGATGGCGACAGGTGACGGCGCTGTCACGGCGAAGGCGGTAGCCGGTCGCCTGGGCATCGACGAGTTTCATGACGAAGTGAAGCCGGCCGACAAGCTGGCGCTCGTCGAGAAGCTGCAAGGGGAAGGCCGCGTGGTTGCGATGGCGGGCGACGGCATCAACGACGCGCCGGCATTGGCAAAGGCCGATGTGGGCGTTGCGATGGGAACCGGCACAGATGTGGCGATGCACAGCGCCCAGATGACCCTCGTCAAGGGCGATCTGCGCGGTATCGCCCGAGCACGCGAACTCTCCGAGGCCACTATCGCCAACATGCGGCAGAACCTGGGCTTCGCCTTTATCTATAACGCGCTGGGTATCCCGCTGGCGGCGGGGTTGCTGTACCCGTTCACCGGCTGGTTGCTGTCGCCGATGATCGCGGCATTGGCCATGAGCCTGAGTTCCGTTTCAGTGATCTCCAATGCGCTACGACTCAGACGCCGCGTGGCGTAGCTATTGTCATGTGTGAATTCGACTCTACCAACCCGTGTCTCCTTGCCTTGCTGCCCAGATCGGGGGGCTAGACTAGGACAAATGCTGGCGTGATTCATGAAGCATAGCCGCAGCCCCTTCACTCGCTTGCTTGCGCTGCTGTTGTTGGCCTTGTGCGCTGACCATCAACAGGACGGTCGGCACTGGGCCGACAGCAACGGTCACGGGCCCGATCTCGGTGTCTTGCCGACTATGGCTGGGCTTGAACACGTTCTGCCGCCCACGCCATACACCTTCCGCATCTTCCACACGGCTGACAGCGCGAACAACTCGCCTGGTCCGGTCTATCTCGCAACGGCCCGCTTGCGCATCTGATCTATCCCTACGCGTGGCCCACTTCGGCCACGTGCTTGACTTTGGTGGCTCTACCCGAGCGTGGGTGCTCTGACCCGTTGCGGTTGAGCCAGACAAAACCGAATACTGGGGAAGATCATCATGCATTCCACTCTCAAGACTCTCGTTCTCATTTCACTCGCCGTCGCGACCGCGCAGGCGCTCGCGGGTCCCGACTGGGACGTCATCAATCGCGCGCGCACTGCAGCGCAACACCCTGCGGCGACCTCCAGTACATCAGCCTCTCAGGCATCGATGTTGGCGCGCTGCAATGCAATGATGAAACAAATGGATTCCCAGTCGACCGGCGGCGGCAGCCCGATGGGGCCTTCCGAGTCCAAGTGACTGAGGGTGCTTCGGCCGACCAGGCAAAGCATGCATCCGTGCAATCCGGCCTCTGGCATCCGCCCTGAGGGAGCCGGACTGACTGTCTGCCCGCCCACTTGTCTGGTACTGGATTGGCGCGTGGTCATTGAATCGCGATCGATAAGGAGATCGCCATGAATACGAAATCACTAGTAGCCGCAACCCTAGCCGTGGTGATGCTTGGCGCCAGCGGCTGGTCCGCAGCGGCCGGTGCAACCCGTGGCGCCGAAAGCGCCAAGACGGGTGCACAGGACAAGGGGCACGACATGATGATGGACCACATGATGGGCGGCGGCATGATGGGAAGCTGCCCGATGATGGGCCTGCCACCTGGCAACGAGAAGCTTTCGATGCAGATGCATGCGGACATGATGCAGGCGATGGGCGAGATCATGCGCAAGTACGCGGACAAGATCCAGACGCCACCGACGAAGTAAGGACGCTGTCCAGATCCGAACCATTTGAAAAGGAGTACCACCACCATGAAATGCAATCCGAAAGCAATGATCACCGCAGGCATCGCTCTGGCGGCAATGCTGGCAGCCGCCTATGCCCTATTGCCGCCGGTCCGAGCGCTTGTCCTGGGTATTGGGCCGTATCTCCTGCTCTTGATCTGCCCATTGTCGATGTGGCTGATGATGAAGAGCATGAGCGCGCAGGACGATCAAGTGGGCGGAATGACCGAGCAAGCGCCAAAGCAGAAGCCCCATCCATTTCGAATCAAGGAGTGACAGGACGGCAGAGCAATTGGCACGCATGGCGGACGCGTACCCGGGCCGCCAACGAAGAGAGAGGTAACACGTGAACAAATCGTTGATATGGAGAGTCCTCTTGATCGTGTTCGCCATCATCGGCGTGCTGCATCCTTTGGCGCGGTAGGCATGCTCGTGATGCATCAACGCATGATGGGCGGGTTCAGTCTTTGCTAGCCCGGGTG
Source organism: Cupriavidus gilardii (assembly GCF_013347325.1). NCBI lineage: Bacteria > Pseudomonadati > Pseudomonadota > Betaproteobacteria > Burkholderiales > Burkholderiaceae > Cupriavidus > Cupriavidus gilardii. The sequence goes on from NZ_CP054626.1 coordinate 3,087,195, forward strand.
CAAGCTGGGGAGCAGCGCCTGAAGTAGACGGGCAAGTGCGTGCCCTCCTGCCATGGCGAAGCAAGGGGACTCGGCAACCTTGTGGGAAATTGATGCTTGCAAGGCAGGAAGAGCAAGACCTGGCCCACCGCTTCGCGGCGGACTATGAGGCGTATCGCAAGCGGGTGCCCGTGTTCTTGCCGGGCCGCTGCCAATGGGCGCAGCTATTGGGCAAGCTCTGGGAGTGAGCGGTTGGGCAGCCAGTCACGTTGCTGGCCACATGCCCCCCCGGGATTGGAGTAAATCGCCATGAACAATCCGACGGCAGACACACAGAGCGCACGCCAGCGCCGATTGCTTCTGCTGGCCACCGGCGCCATGGGAGGCGTAGGCCTGGTCGGCGCCATGGTGCCATTCGTGGCCAGCATGGCGCCAAGCGACGCCGCAAGGTCGCGGGGCGCGCCCGTCGATGTGAGGCTCGGCGCCGTGGAGCCAGGGGGACTCGTCACCGTCGCCTGGCGCGGCAAGCCCGTCTGGATACTGCACCGGACCCGCGACATGCTGGCGCGTCTGGGCAGGCACGATCGCCTGTTGAGCGATCCCCTGTCCCAGAAGGACCAGCAGCCCGCGTATGCGAGTAATGCGACACGCTCGCTCCGCCCGGACTTCTTTGTGGCGGTAGGCATCTGTACCCATCTGGGATGCGTACCGACCTATCGCCCGGACGTCGGCGCGGCGGACTTGGGGGATGACTGGCCTGGTGGCTTTTTTTGCCCTTGCCATGGTTCCAAGTTTGACCTGGCCGGCCGCGTGTTCCGCAACGTCCCAGCGCCGCTCAATCTGGAGATCCCACCGCACGCGTATCAAGGCGAAACCCGTCTGGTGATCGGCCAGGATCGCAATGGAACCGGATGATGACTTACCCCGACAGTGCACTGCTGATCGTCCAACCCTGCGTTGTCAAGGAGGCGCCCATGAGTACCATATGTGTTATTGCCATCGTGCCCTCTGAGCTTTTGGAGAAGCTGGAGAAGCGCCTCGCAACCGTCCACGCGCCCGGATTGACCGCAACGAAAGTCAAGGGGTACGGCGAGTATCGGAATTTCTTCTCGAGCGATCTGACCACCCGTGCACACCAAGATCGAGATCTTCGCGGAGGAAAGCGACGTCGAGGCCATCACCAAAGCGATCATCGAGGTAGGACAATCCACCGTGCCAGGCGCCGGGATTGTGGCGGTAATCGCCGTCGAGAGGTTCTTGCATCTACACGTTCCCCCGGGAGCGTCAGTGGATACAGCCGAATGACCCGAATCGGCTGGTGCGTTGGGTGCCGGCGGGGATGAGCGCCCATGAATGCGGCGAGGCACAGATCGGCCGCAGGGCCAGATAACGATGCCCGTTGAACGGAGTTGCGGCGGCACGTGGCACCGGTCGGAATGCAAGTGGCACGAGCCGCGGCATTGCGTGGCCGGTAATTCAGTTCCAGAGGTGGGCTATGCAAACTGGCATGGCAGTGGCGCGTACGGGCGACACCGGGCGAGTATGGCGCTTGGCTCCGGGGCAATTCCTCCTGGGGCTGCTCCTCGTCACGTGGCTCTGTATCGCGGGCGCCGCTGGCGTTTCCCGCGCCGTGGGCGAGGAAGATCTTCTGCCGCCTGAGCGGGCCTTGCGCTTTGCGGCCCGGCAACTCGACGAACACGCCATCGAGGTGCACTTCGACATCGCGGACGGCTATCACCTCTACCGTGAGCGATTCGCCTTTGCTGCCCGGCCGGCAGGGGTGAAGCTCGGTACACCTGTGCTTCCACCAGGGCAGGTTAAGTACGACGAGGCGTTTGGCAAGGAGATGGAGATCTACCATGGTGGCGTCAAGATTCGCGTGCCAGTGGAGGTCACTCCTGCGGATGGCGAATGGACGCTGGTCGTGACATCGCAAGGCTGCGCCGACAAGGGAATCTGTTATCCACCGATGGAGAGCGTATACAAGGTGGGCGGCAGCCCGCTCGGCGGGCCTATTTGATAAGCGCGAGGGTGGCACGCCAATGGCGATGCTTGTGCCACCGACTGCAGTAACCTCTCCCGGAGCGGGCGAATACCAGGGCGGGCATGCGATACCGGAGATCGTGCCACATGGCGATGACGGCGACCGCATCATTCGCGCGCTGACCAGCCACCAGCTTGGGGCAATCGCGCTGCTCTTCCTCGGCTTCGGCCTGCTGCTGACGGTCACGTCGAGCGTGCTGCCGATGGTGCCGATCCTTTGGTCCATCGTCGTGGGCGAGCACGTGACACGCAGCCGTGCGCTGATCATCTCGCTAGACTACGTGCTCGGCTCGGCGGTAGCCTATGCCGGCGTCGGCATGGCCACCGGGTGGCTCGGTGAGAGGGTCTTGACAGGGCTGCTGACGCCCTGGGCGCTCGGGGCCTTCGCCACGTTGCTCGTGGCCCTGGCGCTATCGATGTTCGGGCTCCGCGCGCTGCTGCGGCAGCCCCGATCGACGACATCCGCACAGCAGCTGGATCGTCGGGCTGCCGCAGCACTGGGGGCGATGTCCGCGTTGGCCGTCGCGCGCATCATGCCGGCGCCGCTATCGAGCACGCTCGCCTATCTCGCACGAACCGGTGATGCCATGACCGGAGGCGGTGCGTTATTCGCATTGGCGATCGGCATGGGGTTGTCGCTGGTGCTGGCCGGCGTCGCCGCCGGCAATCTCCCGCCGCGCGCCGGGCACTGGCTGGAGGTGACCAAGCGTTGCCTTGGCTTTCTGCTGCTGGGCGAGGCGAACTTGGGTGATCACCCCGCTATTGCCACCCTGGGCCGTGATGGCAACGTGGGCCGCTCTGCTGCTGATCGCCGCAGTTTTCCTGGGCGCCTTCGATTCGCTTGGCCCCAAACCGCATGGCGTGGCCCGGCTGGGCAAGGGCCTGGGCCTGATCGCCGCGCTGGCGGGAACCATCCTGTTGGTCGGGCTGGCGTCGGGCGGGCGGGATCTGCTGCAGCCTCTGTCGCACCTGCGCACTCGCCAGTCGTCGCCAGCCACCGCCGCCGACCACGCGGTGGTGCACTTCGCGCGGATCCGCTCGGTGGCCGAGCTCGACGCACGTCTGGCGCAGGCCGTTGCGGCCCGCAAGCCGGTACTGCTCGATTTCTATGCCGACTGGTGTGTCAGCTGTAAGGAGATGGAGACGACTTTCAGCGATCCCGGAGTTCAGACGCAGTTGGCCGGGGTTGTCGTACTTCGAGCTGATGTGACACAAAACAACGCCGACGACAAGGCGTTGCTAAAGCGCTTCGGCCTATTCGGGCCGCCCGGCATCATCTTGTTCGGCGCCGATGGGCGAGAGAGCCCGGTGCGGGTCATCGGCTATCAATCCGCATCGCGTTTCCTTGATAGCCTCGAGCGCGCCTTCGGTAAGGAAGGCAGGCCCTAAGGATGACATCACCGACTCCAACCCGCGAGGATAACGGCACAATCCGAAAAAAAATGGGCTATGCAGTGCGCCACTGCGATGGTGAGTCCGGCGTGCTCGTCGCACTCGGCAGCAGCCGATGGGCGTAACGTGCAATCGGAAAATCGAAAGTACCACGCAAATTGATGCCTTCCAGACGAGTCGGCGCAATCTGGCGCAAATCCTCGGCACGCATGGATTCGCCGCCGATGGCCTCAATCGCGTCCAGCGCGCGCTGCATGTGCAGCGTGTTCCAGGCCATCACGGCATTGGACAACAAGGTCAGAGCCGACGACACCGCCGCCAGCGACGCATCGTGCCGGGTCAATTCCAACGGAATCTTGCCATAGTGGATGGCCCGCTGCACCGTGTGGACCGCCTCGCCGCGGTTCAAGGCATGCTGCATCTCATGGCGGAACGCGGGATTGGTGAAATAGTCGATGAGGAAGATCGTGCGAAACAGCCGCCCGAGATGCACGCCAGCCTCATAGATGGGTTGACCTTTCGCCGCTGCACCGAAACGCATCAGGGCCTGCACTGCCGTACATTGCCCCGCTTTGCACCGATGCCGCGATCCGGACCAGTTCGTCCCAGGCACGTTCGATCAAGACCAGCCGGACATCCGCGTCCGCCACCGCAGCCAATTCCGCCGGTATCTCGTGATCCCTGGGCACATGCAGGCGGCGATCGCGCAGGTGGGCAAGCCGCGGGCAGAGATCGAAGCCAAGTAGCCGGGACAGGCTCATGGCGAAATCGGTGTAGCCATGGGTATCGACCGCTAGTTGTGCCACGTCTTCCGATCCGCTCTGGCGGATGACGCCCTCAATGGCGACACCGGCCTGCCGCTCGTTCAGTAGGATCGGCTGGTCATAGAAGATGCCCCAGCGGTCCCGGACATGCGTGTACATACCGATCGATGCCGTGCGCCGGCGCGGATCAGCCCGTGCCCGCCAGACTGTGCGCGTGGTCTCCAGCGACATCATGTCCGACGACGCCAGATCGGCGCGCCCCCAGTGCTGGGCGATCGGGTGCTGATGCATGAAGATCAGGACGGCATCGGCGGCCTGGCGCAGTTTGCGCTCGTCCGCGATGCGATGCATCATTTGCCGGATCGCGCTGGGCGACAACTCCGGCACCATCCGTGCGAGGTCCGCCGCCGACATTGAGGTGCCGTGCGCCAGCACTGCAGCGTAGATCATCAGCAGCTCGCTGCGCGAATGCGGTTCCCGACCCAGCAGGAGCCAGCTGAAGTGGGTGCTGCTGTCAATCTCCAGCAGGATTTCGGGCAATTGTCCACCGGGGTGCCGCTCGAACAGCGCGCGTCGCAGCGCCTCCACAGAGGCTTCCGGTTTCTTTGCCGTGAGCGGATCGATATGGATGGCGCTATCAATGTTCAGCTCCCCACGCTGGACTGCATCGCGCAACCTGGCGAGCCCCGCGTCCAGGTGCGCCACCACAGGATCGAGGAACGCCTTGGCGTCCTGCGGCAGCTTGAGATGACCGTAGAAATGGTTACGCCGGGCTTGCCAATCCTCTTTGGAGATGAGTAGGGCCGCCTGACTGCGGAAGGCGAAGCTGTGGTCCAGGAAGACCGAGCCATTGCGCAGCGCCACCCGCAGGGCAAACAGCGTCCCCCACTCGAAGGCGGCCAGGGCCCGCTTGCGATCCAAGCCCTCTAGTGCTGGCTGCCAGGCGCGTCCCAATCGAACCATCACCCGATCAGGGAGCCAGTCGGCCCTGCGCGCATAGAGCTTGCGCAGTACCTCCATTGCCTCGATCACCGGGTGGGCCGACTGTGCCGCAAATGGCAGATGAACCAGTCTGCCCAGCAAGGCACGGGATAGCCTGTGTCGCGACAGGAGTTGCGCGCGGATGAGGCTGGCACGGCTCGCTAGATGCTGACCAGCTGCCTCGTCAGCCAGATTGCTCAGTTGCTGACAGAGGGCATCCCTTGTCTGCGTCTCGTCTGCGACCAGCGCTTTGACGGCGGCAGCGAATTCCCCCAACTTGGTACCTGGGTCCGGTCGGCCCGCGTCAATTAGGCGTCCGGCATCGTTGACGCATTTGCGAATCCAGTGCCGCAGCATGGACGACAATTGATCCGTGGCCGCGCATAAGGCATAGCGTAAAAAGCAAGCCGATTCCAGGCGGCGGGACTGTTGCGCGACCCGCTTGCTGACCGACGCCGGGCGGTTGGCACAGCGCCGCGCATAGTGCCGCACCACCGCCTCATTGCAGGCTGCCGGCCAACCGCTGTGGATGCCCAGCTTGTACAGGCGGTCGATCTTGTCGAACAACTCGCCCATCTGATGGGTCGAATTGCGTAGCGGGACAGCCCACAGCCATTGTTGTAGGCTCGGCCGGTCGTTTTCTGGCCGCGGTAGCAGGGCACCCCACGCATCGAGGGAAACCTCGCCGTAGGCCTGCACCAGCGCGTCAGCCAGGGCCGACTCGAATGCCTCTCCGGCCTGGCTGATCAGCCGCTTCAGCGCTCGGTCATGCGGAATCAGGATGCGATGCTCGTAGAGCCAGCGCTTCAACTCGTGCAGCAGGTCACTGCGGCTCGGTTGCCCTGCCAGCCGCTCCTTGAGCCAGCGCGTCACGTAACGTCGCTGATGCTCTGCCATCGGGCTGAACCCCAGGGCTTGGTAGGCCAGCATCTGATGGTCCACCAAGGTATCGGTGCGCCCGTCATACAGCGCGCTCAGCGTGCCCATGTCCGGCGGCGTGATGCCGAGTTGCGCGCCCACAAAGGCCCAGAGGAATTTTGGCACCTGCTTGTAGGCATCGAGGGTGCGCCCCGTCATGCGGACAAAGCCAATGTGAACGGCACAGGCCAAGCGGTACAAATGGCTGCGCCGCGCATGGATCAGGGCCCGCTCTTTGGCGGAGAAGGTGAAGAACGTGGTAAGCTCAAACTCGCTGAGTTCGCGCGGAATCTGCCGCATGCCCAGATACGCCAGTTGCCAGTGATCCATCGCGCTCTCCCAAGCGTAAGACGGACCGCTGAGGTTATCGGCAATGAGACCGGGACGCAACGTTTCGACACAATAAGTGCGCTATGAGGCAATCGCGCCCAACTGGCGACAGTAGACAGCAACTTATTGATTTACTGGGGTATTTTCCCGGACGCCGCCCGGAAACCCGCGTGAATGCTAAGGGTGGCTACCCCGGTAAATTGCACCGAAATCAAGGGGACGCCGATCACCGCCGTCATGCCGAGCAGGACCATCCCCACGGCGCGGGTCGCTAGTCCCAGCAACAGCAGAGCTGGGGCGGTCAGCTCGATTGACACCGCCAGGTAGGCCGCAGACTTCGAGGGCACCAGCGGCACCCGGTAGTCCCCGCGGAACAGTTCGAGGGCGGTATTCCAGTTGGCCAGCTTGGCCATCGCCGAGTTCCAGACGGTTGGCTTTTTCTCAACCCGCACAGCAAGACAGTTGCGTGACGTCCTTGGCAAAGGTCTGCGCCGCGAGCTTCAGCCCCTCGACCATCGTCAGGTATGGGAACAAGTGGTCGGCCAGCTCTTGCACGGTCATCCGCGCCCGGATCGCCAGCGCCGCCGTCTGGATCAGCTCACCCGCTTCAGGCGCCACCGCCTGCACGCCGATCAGGCGGTCCGATCCTGCCTCGGCAACCAGCTTGATGAAGCCGCGCGTGTCGAAGTTGGCCAACGCGCGCGGCACATTGTCGAGCGTGAGCAGGCGGCTATCGGTCTCGATGCCGTCGTGGTGCGCTTCCGCCTCGCTGTAGCCCACGGTGGCGACCTGCGGGTCGGTGAACACGACCGCCGGCACGGCGCTCAGATCAAGCGCGGCATCGCCTCCGGTCATATTAATCGCCGCGCGGGTGCCGGCCGCCGCGGCCACGTAAACGAACTGCGGCTGGTCGGTGCAGTCGCCGGCGGCGTAGATGTGTTGCGCGGTGGTTCGCATGCCGTTGTCGATGACGATGGCGCCCTGCGCGTTGACCGTCACCCCCGCCGCCTCCAGTGCCAGCTCACGCGTGTTCGGCGCGCGGCCGGTGGCGATCAGCAACTGGTCGGCGCGGATTTCGCCGTGCCCGGTAGTGAGCACGAATTCGCCGTTCGCGTAGGCCACTTGGCTGGCCTGCGTGTGTTCCAGCACCGTGATGTCCTCGACACGGAAGGCGGCCGTGACGGCCTCGCCGATGGCCGGATCCTCGCGGAAGAACAGCGTGCTGCGGGCCAGGATCGTGACCTGACTGCCGAGCCGGGCGAAGGCCTGCGCCAGCTCCACGGCCACCACCGACGAGCCGATCACGGCCAGCCGCTTAGGAAGGATGTTGCTGGCCAGCGCCTCGTTCGAGGTCCAGTACGGGGTGTCCTTCAGACCGGGGATCGGCGGCACAGCCGGACTGGCACCAGTAGCGATCAGGCAGCGGTCAAACGCCACCTCGCGCTCGCCGCCTTCGGCCAGGCGCACGCTCAAGGTGTGTCCGTTCTGGAAGCAGGCCTCGCCGCGCAGCACCGTGATGGCCGGCGTGCTCGCGAGGATGCCCTCGTACTTGGCGTGGCGCAGCTCATCGACACGCCCCTGCTGCTGGGCGAGCAGGCGCTCGCGCAGGATCGCCGGTGGCGTGGCCTGGATGCCCCCGTCGAACGGGCTTGCGCGGCGTAGATGGGCAATGTGGGCCGCGCGGATCATGATCTTGGACGGCACACAGCCAACGTTGACGCAGGTGCCGCCGATGGTGCCGCGCTCGATCAGGGTCACCTCGGCGCCTTGCTCGACGGCCTTGAGGGCCGCCGCCATCGCGGCGCCGCCGCTGCCGATGACGGCGATGCGAAGCCCGCAGCCTTCGCCTGCGGATTTCTCACCGCGGCCCAGCCAGCCGAACGCCTTGTCGAGCAGGCTGCCGCGCTTTTCCGCCGGCGGGGCCTCGGCGAGCATGGCCCGGTAGCCGAGTCCGGCCACGGCGCCAGTCAGCGCATCTGGCGACGTGCCGGGTTCGGCGGCGATTTGCGCCGTCCCCTTCGGGTAGGACACGACCGCAGACCGCACGCCCGGCACCTTCTCCAAGGCATCCTTGACGTGGACGGCGCACGAGTCGCAGGTCATTCCAGTAATCTTCAAGTGGGTCATACCACAGTTCCAATGTTCACTTCGGCAGCGGCCAATGCGGTCAGCCGCGCTTGACCGGGGGTTCACAGGCGTTCGGTGCCCCGCAGCGCTTTGCCGGCGAGATGAAGTCCCAGATCGATACGCCGACCATGAAACTCAGGCCGACATAGAGCAGCGCCTCGCTGCGCCGGCCAACCGTCAAATACACCGCCGTCAGTACCAGGAGTGGGCCGATCACGCCGAGTGCGGTCCGTTGCCACTGCCGATGGCTAAACCAGGCAGTCGCATTGGCGAGTAGCGCGATACCAGCGAACACCCGCAGCAGAACGCTAATGAACAGCCCTTCGTACTGGCTCAGGAAGCCTAGGCCAATAGCCGCGCCCAAGCCGGCGATGGCGGGAAAGCAACTCGCGCAACCCATCGCCGAGACGATACCGCCGAGCGCCCCTGCCTTGTTGGTCACGCGCGTGATCCGTCCCATGCGGTCACTCCCATGTTCGATCCGGGGCTTACCGCTTGACGCTGGACGGATAGCCCGCGTCCTCGGTCGCCTTGGTCAGTTTCTGCACGCTGGTCTTGGCATCGTCGAAGGTGACGACGGCCTGGCGCTTCTCGAAGCTCACTTCGGTCTTGGTCACGCCGTCGACCTTGGAGAGCGCCTTTTTGACCGTGATCGGGCAGGTTTCGCAAGTCATGCCCGGCACGGACAGCGTGACGGCTTGCATGGCGGCCCACGCCGGAGCAACGGCGGCGAGAGCGAGGGCGGCAAACAGCTTCTTCATGGCGAACTCCTGATCAGTAGAACCATGGCATCACGTAGGGAAAGCCGAGCGCAACCAGAACCAGCAGGGCGACGACCCAGAAAATGAGCTTGTAGGTGGCGCGTACCCGCGGGATAGCGCAGGCCTCGCCCGGCTTGCAGACTTGCGCCGGGCGTAAAACGCGCCGCCAGGCGACGAACAGAGCCAGCACTGCGGTGCCGAGAAACAGCGGCCGATATGGCTCCAGCGCCGTTAAATTCCCGATCCAGGCCCCGCTGAAACCGAGCGCGATCAGGAGCAGCGGCCCCAAGCAGCAGGTGGAGGCGAGGATTGCGGCGATGCCACCGGCAAAGAGCGCACGGCGCCCGGCTTGCAGTCGTGACATGCGTTTTTCCTTTCTTAGTAGGTAGGGATAGCGTAACCTTACTTCCGTACTTATGTACGGAGTCAAGCGATATGCGGAGCGGATTGGAGAGCCTGACCATCGGCGCCTTCGCCAAGGCGGCTGGTGTCAACGTGGAAACGATCCGGTTCTACCAGCGCAAGGGGCTGCTGCCAGAGCCAGATAAGCCCGCCGGCGGGATTCGTCGCTATGGCGAAACGGATGTGGTCCGGGTGCGCTTCATGAAATCGGCGCAGCGGCTGGGATTCAGTCTGGAAGAAATCGGTGAACTGCTTCGCCTGGAGGACGGCACCCATTGCGAGGAAGCGAGCAGCCTAGCCGAGCGCAAGCTCAATGACGTGCGCGCAAAGCTGGCCGACCTGAGACGCATGGAGGCCGTGCTGTCCGAACTGGTGGGCGCCTGTCATGCCAGCCAGGGTAACGTATCCTGCCCGCTGATCGCAGCGCTGCAAGCGGGATAAGTGCGCCAAAGGACGTAGTGGACGCGGGCTACGCTGCCCCAGTTCGTTCCGGCTTCTTTTGTACGGCTTCGGCGCAGCCAGCCTCATATGCCCCGTATCGAGGGGCAAGCGACCTAGTCGAGTCAGACATCGTCGGGGGGACAAAGCGGCACCAGCGGGCGCAGCGCTTGCAAGGCGCGCTTGTGCTGTAAGATCCAGTCGTACATTCCTCTACGACGCCCTCGGCTTGGCCAACGAGGGGCGGCCCAGTGGTTGGATACGACAATGTGGCGCCGTGTAAGTGCCATGCCGGTGTTGGCCCTGCCCGAGAACGGTCGTGAAGTCGTAACGCCGGTGAATTGCGGGTTCAGGCAGCGCTAGGCCAACGCACCTCCGGAAGCGATCGCAGCGGGCGGAATTTTCCATCTTGGAGCTTTTGGCTCTGACGCCACACGTAGTCGCCGGTCAGGTTGATGTGTTCCCAGCCGAGCGGCGACAGGTACGAAAACAGGGACGGATCGATGGGCATGCCGCGCTCCACCAGCGCCTGCACGGCACGTTCAAGGTAGACCGTGTTCCACAGGACGATGGCCGCGGTGACCAGGTTCAGTCCGCTGGCACGGTAGCGCTGCTGTTCGAAGTTGCGATCGCGGATCTCGCCAAGCCGGTAGAAGAACACGGACCGTGCCAAGGCGTTGCGCGCTTCCCCCTTGTTGAGCCCCGCATGGGAGCGCCGACGCAGTTCCAGGTCCTGCAGCCAGTCCAAGGTGAATATCGTCCGCTCGATGCGGCCGAGCTCGCGGAGGGCGACCGCCAGTCCGTTCTGTCGCGGGTAGCTGCCGAGCTTGCGCAGCATCAGCGAGGCGGTGACCGTGCCCTGCCGGATCGACGTCGCGAGGCGCAGCACCTCGTCCCAGTGCGTGCGAATCAGTCTCTCTTTGTACGCGCCGCCGATCATAGGGGCCAATGCCGGATAGTCGTCAGGATTGCCGGGGATGTACAGCCTTGAGTCCGCGAGGTCGCGAATGCGCGGGGAGAACCGGAACCCGAGCAGATGCATCAGGGCGAAGACGTGGTCCGTGAAGCCGTTGGTGTCCGTGTAGTGCTCCTGGACCCGCAGGTCCGACTCGTGGTACAGCAGGCCGTCGAGCACATAGGTGGAGTCACGGACGCCGACGTTCACCAGCTTGGAGTGATACGGCGCGTACTGATCCGAGATGTGCGTGTAGATCATCCGGCCGGGCTCCGAGCCATACTTTGGGTTGACGTGGCCGGTGCTTTCGGCACGGCCGCCCGCCTTGAATCGCTGGCCATCCGACGATGAGGTGCTGCCATCGCCCCAATGGGCAGCGAACGCATGGGCGGACTGCGCGTTGACCAGATCCGCCAGGCCCTGAGCATAGGTCTCGTCCCGAATATGCCAGGCCTGCAGCCAGGAGAGCTTGGCGTAACTGGTGCCCGGGCAGGATTCCGCCATCTTCGTTAGCCCGAGGTTAATGGCGTCGGCAAGAATGGTCGTGAGCAGCAGCGTCTTGTCGGCGGCAGGCTCACTGGTCTTCAGGTGCGTGAAATGCCGGGTAAAGCCGGTCCAGCCGTCGACTTCCATCAGCAGTTCCGTAATCTTGACGCGCGGCAGCATGAGCGCGGTCTGATCGATCAGGGTCTGCGCTTCCATCGGGACGGCCGCATCGAGCGGCGAGATCTTCAGGCCCGACTGAGTGATGATCGCGTCCGGCAGCTTGTTGGCGGCGGCCAACCGGTTGGCGGTGGCCAGCTTCAGTTCAAGCAGCCCGCGCCGCTCGCTCAAGTAGCGCTCGCAATCGGTGGCGATGGGCAGGGGCAGCAAGCGGCTCTGTCTGAGTGCGACGAATTTCTCGGCGGGCAGCAGGTACTCATCGAAATCCTTGAACTGGCGCGAGCCCTGGACCCAGATGTCGCCGGAGCGCAGGCGGTTTCTGAGTTCGGACAGCGCGCACAGCTCATAGTAGCGACGATCGATGCCGTTCTTGGTGCGTACCAGTGGCTCCCAGCGCTTCTTGATGAAGGAGGTCGGCGCGTCGGCCGGGACTTTGCGCACATCGTTGACGTTCATCGTCCGGATCGTATCGATGGCAGCCAGACTGCCGCCGTGCGGCCTGATCAAATATTGCGGCGCCATCAACATTGCGTGGCGCTGGTGCCGACTCTACTAGATTAAAGCGTATCGCCCGTAGGGCGGTGAGCGCTGCGAGTTGTACTTCCAGCAAGTTTTGCGCCCGGCCGTCCTTCGCTGCTGCTGGCCGACTGCGCACAAGTCGGCGACGTTGCAAGGCGGCGTTTGCCTGAAGCGACGCAATCAGGATGTCAAGGCGGGAGAGGTTAATGATGGCTAGATGATTGTTAGGCATGATGCATGAAGGCGAGGTCCGATAACAAAGGCACGCTGGCCGACGGTCAAACTGGCGGCGACTCCGCCGCCAGTTCGCCGCATTCCGCTACCGAATGAGCCGACCCAGCTACCATAGTGCTCCCGGCTGCGCCAGCCGCGCGGCAGGCTCAATCCGATCAACGCAAGCCCTGCGACGGCCCCAAATGCCGCCGCCGCGGAATTTCCGCCGCTGAGCACCCACGGTGCGATGACCAACCAAGCGCCAAAGCCGACATTGATCCAGCGCAGTAACCTTGCTACCTCTGCGAGCGCGGCCACAGCGACAACAATTACGAGCGCACCGATCAAATGATCGCTGTCCGCTAACGGCGGAATGGTGCCAAACAACAGGCGCGTGAACATCAGCGCGATGCCAACTCCGACACACGCAACCAGTGTCCAGGGCCATTGCACACCACGCAACGCCGACGCCATCGCGTCGGACAATGCGCTATCGAAACCGGGACGCCGGTCGCGCTGGCTTCCTGGCGAGGCGCCGCCCACGAAGAAGAGGCGAAGTACCGGCTCGCCGCGCCGATGCGCTTGTCCCAGAAACTGACCCATTGCAACCAGTTCATCCAACGTATAAGGGATCATCAGCGTCATTGCGCCCGCAGCGATCAGGCACAACGTGCACCAGGTCCCGATCACGATTGGCTGGATAATGATGAAATAGATGCTCACCACGCCAAGGGGCACGACGACGATCCCAAATGCCGCCACCATCCAAGGCATGGTGCGCCAACGCTGGCGCCCACCCATCGCGCCCATCAACACCTCCAGCAGATAACTGACCGCGCCAAGGCCACCGTCCGGAATCGGCCAGGACCGGGACACGGCGGAGGTAATAATGGTTTCCGTCCCGTTTTTTTGCGCGTCAGGAGAAAAGAACGGCTCCCAAACCGCCGCCGCATGGCCGAGTTGATACGCCGTGAGCTGGCGTGCGATCAGGAACCCGAACAGGGCCAGCCCGATAATGGGCAGCCGCTGCAAATAGGTGGACGGCGAGTACGTCCACCCGACCGGCAGATCGGACTGGTCCTTCATCGACGCCATGCTCATGCCTGGCATCATGGGTACGAGGATGGCAAAGGCGATGAGGAAGCCGCCGACGATCACATCGTTGTTGTAGACGGCCGGGGACGGCGCCCAGAACACCAGTGGCGCGAACAGCAACCAGAGCCCGACACAGGCGTTGCCCCACTGCGCCCATGAAAAGCGACGCGAAAGAGACAATGTGGCGAAGCCCATGATCAGGCTGCCGCTGGCCATGTCGCTCCAGCCCAGCCACGTCATGCGCAACGCAGGGGGCGCAAGACCGCGTTCTGCGGTCACTTGCATTACCAGCGTGCCAAACTCCCGAGTATCAAAGGCGCCCAAGACAAAAGGGCTTGTGAGTAACCAGGCACCAAGCAAGATGTTGAGATAATGCGCCCATAACAGGCTGTAATGGGCGTCGCGCATATGCTGCGCGTGCTCGTGCTCGTGCTCGTGCTCGTGCTTAGCGGCGGAGCCGCTGATTTCCGGCGCGCCCTTGACGGTCACGCTGCCGTGTCGCACCACGGGGTGATGGTCGGCGATGATGGCCGTGTTTAGCCGGTTAGCGCGATACCAACTGACCGGGTCCTGCTTCAGCGCCGCGATGATGCGAGGCATCGTTTCTAGAATTCGGCGCTCAGGCCGCCAATTTAGCCTCTCGCGCGCGCTGGCGCTGTCCACTTCATAATGATCGCTTGCCAGGCATCGCAGTTCCGGGTCAGAGGCGTCACCGACATTTCGCGCATGCTGGCAGCGTGAGTAAAGGCGCGCCCCGACGCCGGCCTGCGGCCGCATCGCTTCGCCCGGGCCATCCAGTGCGTGCAAAATTGCTGCCCGCAGTTGCCTTGGTGTCACTGCCTCCTCCTCGGCAAGCACTAACGACAACTTGCAAGGCAACTGGCCGCGCGCTGCGACAGCGTGCGCGACCGCCGCTGCCGCGTCATCGACGTGCAGGAACACATGGGCGGTGTCCGGATGTGCGTCGGCCCGGGCGACAAGGCTGGACTCGTAGCTTGCCGCGATCTGCTGCACCAGGAAAGCGTTATGACCGAGATCGTCGTAGAGCGGCGCGAGCCGCAGCATCAACCGCGGTACGGCGCCGAGTTCGTGCTGGAGCAGGTGCTCCGCCCTGATCATCATCGCCCGCAATGGCGATTTGGGATCGATGGGCGAGGCTTCATTGATCGGATTGCCGGGTTGCGACGGGGCATGGACTAGCAAGGTGCCGGCCAGCACGAATTGACCCACCGCGCACCGCAGCAATTCAACAATGATGCGTTGCAGGTTGCCGACAAGGTCGAGTTCCGCCGCGATCCGCTGCACGCTGCCGTCCGCATTGGGCGCGTCTTCCATCTCGCTGACCACATAGACGACCGACGTTATAAGCTCGCCGTGACCGGCTATCACCGCATCGAATGCCTGCGCCATATCTTTTTCACGTGTCGCGTCGATGCGAAGCGCTAGCGCACTGGGGAACGCTGCGGCAAGGTCTTCGCCATCGAGCGCGACCACACGGTATTGCTGCAACAGGCGCGCCACTACGGCGCGGCCGAGCAGCGATCCTGCCCCCACTACCAAAATCGTGTCCGTGCTATGTGCCAACGCCGACTCCTTGCCGGGGTGTTATCTGACTATCATGAAGAGACCGAGCAGGCCAGCCACGGCGGCCACACCGATCGCTGCGGACACTTGCCAGCGATGCACGCAGATCCACCACTGCGCACTGGTTGACTTCGCTTGATTGTCAAAGCGGCCATGTGCTGCAAACAAGCCCACGACCGGTACAAACAGGTTATCGGGCCGATCGGGGTGGGCGGGTTCCTGGGTCTGCTGTGCCTCATAGGCCTGTCTGGCCGCCACACGATCACCCAGGCCTGGGAAAAATCGACTGGACAGAATGGTTTTGGCGGCTGGCCAGCCCACCCATACCTCGCGAGGGCCGTGCGTGGCTGCCCAGACAATGGCCTCGCCGGCGATTTCCGGCTGGAATATTGGCGGCACTGGTTGGGCACGGCGTGGCAACTTGCTGCGGCACCAATCGAATTGCGGCGTATTGAACGCCGATAAATGCACCATCGTCAGTCTCACCGACGAATGATCGTGAACGAGTTCCGAACGCAGGGAATCGGTAAAGCCACGGATCGCCGCCTTCGCCCCACAGTATGCTGACTGTAGCGGGATGGACCGATAGGCCAGCGCCGAGCCGGTCTGCACAATACAGCCATGATTGCGCGCCGACATGCGTTTCAGCGCGGCCAACGTGCCATGCACCGCGCCCAGATAGACCACTTCCGTGACGCGGCGATACTCGGCCGCCGTTGTTTCGGCGACCGGCGCAAACACGGTCGTCGAGACATTGTTCACCCAAATCGTGATCAGTCCCAGTTCGAGCTCAATGCGCGACGCTGCTGCCTCCACCTGCTGGGCATCGGCGACATCGACGGGGATGCCCAGCGCCAGGATCCCCAGGTCGCGCAATTCGCTACAGACCCGGGCCAGGCGATCCGGCTCTCTTGCCAGGATTGCGATCCAGTCCCCGCGCTGCGCAAAGGCCCGCACGGCAGCGAGCCCCACGCCTGCGGTGCCACCGGTGACGACAACAACGTTGGGCGGATGCATTCAGGCCTCCCCGCGTTGCTGCGCTTGCTGAATGTCCAGCGCAGCCTGGATCAGTGCCAGATGGGTATAGCCTTGCGGATAGTTGCCCAGCAGCGCCTTGCTATCCGGGTCGATCTCTTCCGCGAATAAGCCGAGATCGCTGGCAAACGAGCAGATGTGCCGAAAGAGTTTGATCGCCTCCTTGGCCCGGCCTTGTCGGGCCAGGACTTGTACCAGCCAGAAGCTGCAGATGGCGAGGGTCGCCTCTTCTCCTGGCACGCCATCGTGGATGCGGTACCGATAGACCAGCGAATCCTTGGTGAGATCCCGCTGAATGCGGGCCACGGTTGCTTTCACGCGCGCGTCAGTTGGGGGGAGAAAGCCGGTCAGCGGGATCAGTAGCGCGCTCGCATCCAAAGCTGGCGATCCGAAACTTTGCGTGAACGCGCCAGTCCCGTGGTGAAACCCCTGCCCCTCGATGACGCGACGCAGCGCGTCCCGTTCGAGCTTCCAGACAGCAACGTTTCCGTCGAGTTGCCCAGCCTGTGCCAGCGCAATGGCACGGTCCAACGCGACCCAGCACATCAGCTTGGATGATACGAAATGCTGGGGCACCCCGCGCGTTTCCCAGAATCCTTGGTCCGGCTCACGCCAGCGCGCCGCGGCGGCGTCGGCTAGCCGGGCGAGCACGCGCCGCATTGGGGCGGACAGTGTCATTGGCATGCCCTGTTGGCACACCCAGGCCGCGTCGAGGACATGCCCATAGACATCCAGTTGCACCTGTTCCGCCGCCGCATTGCCGATACGCACCGGACGGGACGCACGGTACCCGTCAAGATGGCGAAGCTCCTGCTCAGGCAGGTTCGGGCTGCCATCGATCCGGTACATGATCTGCAGTCGTTTGAGATCGCAAAATCGCTCGATCCAACGAAAGAAGTCCATTGCGGCCTCGTGATGGCCCAGCGCCATCAACGCGCGCAGCACCATGGCCGAGTCGCGCAGCCAACAAAACCGATAGTCCCAATTGCGGCTGCTACCGATCCACTCCGGCAGCGAGGTGGTTGGCGCCGCCACCAGTGCTCCGGTCGGGCCAAACGTCAGCAACTTGAGAACACAGGCGCTGGTGCGCACTTCTCGTTCGAAGGGACCGCGATAGGTGCATTGCTGCTGCCACTCGCCCCAATGTCGTAGGGTCTCATCAAGGACCGCCTGGGGGTCGTGCACAGGCCGGTCCGGCCCGTCTTGTTGGAAGGACGCAATCGCCCACAGCGGCGCGCCGGGCCGCACGATGGCCACGCCTTTGGCGCGGTGCGCTTCGGTCGCCAGCGGCAGCGGCGGCGAACATACCAGGCTGAGACGTTGGTGTTCGCATACAGCGGTCACGCCATGCGAACCGACTTCCCATTGGTGGGGCTTGCGCGCATAGTCAAAGCTCGGACTGAACACTAGTTCCACCCTCACCTCGCCAACGGTCGCCTCAATGCGCCGCAACAGCCGATGGCACTCGGGTGAGTCATGGTCCAGCCGACTGCGTGCGAGACGCTCGCTATGCATGAAGTCGGTCAGGCGAAGGATCCCGCCGCTGGCTTCAAACATGGTTTCCAGTACGCCCCCTGGGACCCGGTAATAGCGCGAACTGATCGCACGACCCGTCGGCCGGATTTGAAAGTAGCCTCCTCGGTTAGCATCGAGCAATCTGCAAAATACGGCGCCGGCGTCAAAGTGCGGCATACAGCACCAGTCGATGGATCCCGACGTGCTCACCAACGCCACGCTATGCGTGTTGCCAATGACGGCATAGTCGGCAATGGGCGGATACCTGGGGTTGGTGAACACTCCGTCTCCTTGACCCTCGCCACGCTGGCAACACGCGTTGCCGAGGTCGGGATCCTGGCTTACATCTGGCGCTAGCGCGGGAAAGAACTACAACGCGCTATGCCTGCCGTTACACGGCTCAAGTTCGCGGCGTGCCATGGCTTCACCACCCGAGCCGCGCGTTGCCGTCCAAGATCGAGTCGTTGGGCTACCTGGATCTACGCCATGGCGCGACAGACCTGCGCGCACTCCTGACAGGCACGTGCGCACTCTTGGCAATGCTGCGCTTCGTGCTTGGCGCACTCCGTCCCACACTCTTCACAGACCTTCGCGCACAGCGCGCATATCGCGCGCGCGTACTGGCTGTCGCGCGCCATCATCGCCGCGGCATAGGCACATGTTTCGGCACAGTCCAGGTCGAGTGCGATGCAGCGTTTCATGGCCTCAACCTCTGGCTCACGCAGACAAGACGCAGCACAGTGATGACAGGCGACTGTGCAGGCGTGACAGGCTTCAATACAAGATAGATAGTTTTCATGTGGCATGGCAAAGCTCCTAAAGAAATTCGACCAGCGTTGCGAGACGCCGCCAAATTGAGAGCAATTCGCGCGCCACAGGAAGCAGACGACAGCATGGGAGCGACTGCCTTACAGGAGCATTACGCGACGATGACGAAACCGGTGACAGCACATGTTTTGGCCAGGCTGATGACGCTAAAGGAGCTTTTGCTTCGACGTGGCGCGCACTATGCTAAGTGGACGTTTCACCATTGCGCGAGGAGACAACGTGTTCGAACGCCCTAGCGATGCCATGCTTCGCCCCGTCTCACTGAGCCGCCGCCGACTGCTGGGAAGTCTGATCGCCGGAGGCGGCTTGGCGAGCCTGGGCGCGTATCCACGCGCCGTTTGGGCCTTGAAGAGCCAAGGCTATCCGGTCGTGCTGACAGGGACCACGTTTGACCTGGCCATTGGCGCGACGCCCATGTCGTTTACCGGCCGTATCCGGCCTACCACCAGTGTGAACGGCTCCATCCCCGCGCCGATTCTGCATTGGAAGCAAGGCACCGAGGTCACGCTGCGCGTGACCAACTTGCTCGATACCCAAACATCGATTCACTGGCACGGCATCTTGCTGCCGTTTCAGATGGACGGCGTGCCCGGTATCTCCTTTCCCGGCATCGGGCCGGGCGAGACGTTCGTGTATCGCTTTCAAGTGCGGCAAGCCGGCACCTATTGGTACCACGCGCATACCCGTTTTCAGGAGCAGACCGGCTTGTACGGACCGCTGGTCATCGAGCCAATGCATCCAGACCCGATCAAGGTCGATCGCGACTATGTCGTGATGCTCAGCGAATGGACGGATGAAAACCCGGAAATGGTGTTCGCGAAGCTCAAGAAGATGAGCGACGTCTATAACTTTCAGATGCCGACGGTGGGCGACTTTGCCCGAGATGTGTCCGAAATGGGGCTGTCCGAGGCCTTGGCTAAGCGCGCGATGTGGAACCAGATGCGAATGAATCCGACCGATTTGGCCGATGTTTCGGGAGCCACTTTTACCTACCTGATCAACGGCACGCCCGCAGATAAAAATTGGACAGCGATCGCTAAAGCCGGGGAGCGCGTGCGGTTGCGCTTTATCAACGGCTCGGCGACCAGCAACTTTGACGTCCGAATTCCCGGCGTGAAGATGACGGTGGTATCGGCTGATGGGCAGGATGTCGAACCGGTACCGGTGGATGAAATCCGCATTGCCGTCGCCGAGACTTACGACGTAGTGGTGCAGATGCCGGACGATAAGGCGCACACCATCTTTGCTCAGTCGATCGATCGCAGCGGCTACGCCAGGGCGACACTTGCACCGGAAGTCGGGATGGAAGCCGACGTGCCCAAGCTCGATCCGAAGACCTGGCTCACCATGGCCGATATGGGCATGGGCGACATGGCGGACATGGATATGGGCAGCATGGAAATGGGGGCCATGAAGATGGATCAGAAACCATCCATGGCCATGGATCGCATGGGGATGGAGTCCATGGGTGGCGCACCCACGATGCAACCAATGACGCCGGAGGCGGGCATGGGCGCCATGGGGGGCATGGGGGGGCATGACATGTCGACCATGTCCGGGCCAGCGAAGGACGCCCATGCCGGAATGGCCGGCATGGACCACGGCAAGTCCGACGCGAAGCCGGGGATGCAGAAAACCGGTGGCGAGATGGGGCATGACATGGGCAAGATGGGCAATATGCCTGGCATGGGGCCACAGGTCGACATGCGCTCGATGAACCCTTCCCGCTCGCTGTCGGATCCGGGGCCAAGACTGCGCAACAACGGCAGGCGAGTGTTGACCTACGCGGACCTTAAAACGCTCGGCCCGGTGATCGACAAGCGCCCGCCCAGCCGGGAGTTGGAACTGCACTTGACCGGCAATATGCGCCGTTTCATCTGGGGCCTCGACGGCAAGAAGTTTTCCCAAGCCGAACCGATCCGGCTCTACTACGGGGAGCGCCTGCGCATCACGCTGATCAACGACACCATGATGAACCACCCGATGCACCTGCACGGGATGTTCAGCGAGCTGGAAAATCACGAAGGCCAGGCGCTGGTCAGAAAGCACACGATCAACGTCCAGCCGTCCAAACAAGTCAGCTTCCTGGTGACGGCCGATGCGCCGGGACAATGGGCCTTTCATTGTCACTTGCTTTACCACATGGAAGCCGGCATGTTCCGCAAGGTCGTGGTCGCATGAGCGGGTTGAACCTCGCCAACGCCAGGGAGATTGACGTGCCCAACCACCGTCTCATCCTTCTCGCAAGCCTGGCTCTCTTGGCCAGCGTGCAGTGCCACAGCGTGGCGGCGCAGACGATGGCGCCGATGCCAAGTATGACACACGATACGCCGATGCCAGGCATGGCGCACGATGCCCCGATGCCACCAAAGACCGCAGCTCCAGCCGGGAAGCCAGCGCCAAGCCATCCCGCAGTCAGTCCGACAGAATCTGCCTCAGTGCCCGGCGGCGCGAATGCGATCATCCAGGTGAATGAGGCCCCGGTGCCGATGGCAGATCCGAACCGAGGCATTCCCATGCCTGGGGATACGATGGCCGATAACGATATCTACTATCAGGTGCTATTCGATCGCCTCGAGTACGTCAAGGCACCCGGCGGCTCTGGACTGGCCTGGGACATGCTCGCCTGGGTAGGACGGGATCTGAACCGGTTATGGGTCAAGTCGGAAGGCACGCGTCTGTATGGCAACACAGAGGATGCCAGAGCTGAGGCACTGTGGGGACACGCCTTTGCGCCGTTCTGGGATTGGCAACTGGGCGTGCGCCAGGATTTCGGCAATGGGCCGCCGCGGACCTGGGGCGCCTTTGGCGTGCAAGGCCTGGCGCCTTATTGGTTTGATATCGAAGCCACGGCTTATCTGGGGTCGTCGGGACGCGCTGCCGCCCGAGTGCGGGCTACCTACGATATTCGCTTCACCCAACGTCTGCTGTTGACGCCGGAGTTCGAGGCGAACGCCTATAGCAAGGCAGATGAGGCGCGAGGCATTGGCAGCGGCGTGTCCGAGTTCAAGCTTGGCTTGCGACTGCGATACGAGATCCGTCGCCAGTTCGCCCCCTACCTAGGCGTGGTGTGGGGCAAGAAGCTGGGCAATACCGCGGATTTTGCGCGTGCTGCCGGAGAGCGGACCACCGACAAGCAAATCGTTGCCGGCGTGCGAATCTGGTTCTGAACCCATTTGAGACGCCGGCCAGGTTCAAGCCCGCTGCTGGTTAACCGCCAACTTACTGTGCGATTACATTTCGTATCACGCCTGCGAAGGCCGCGCGCGGGAAAATAGAATGGTCATTATGACGCACGTGCAAGCAGCCATAGGGGGGCCCCGTTTGATGGGGCATTAGTCTGCGTCCTCTCCGCGTGCCATGCTGGCGCGCGTGGCACACGTCGCCGGCCAACTCAGGAAAGGACCCATGAAAGTCGGAAAGCTGCTGGTCCTGCTCGGTGGCGCGGCAATGGGCATCGCGCCCGGTGCGATTGGCGCCATTCAAATCGGCTGGGAGCCCAGGCAAGAGCTCAGCAGTAACTGGTGGCTGCAGTGCGGTGGCGTGCCGGCTCCTGCCGCGCCCGCGATGTGGCCTGCCGTGGACCATGAATGGGAAAGCAGGTCGCTGGACTGTACAGCGCAGCGGGACAAGGAAACCCCGCAGTATGCGCTTGCCGTGAACCCCCGGCACCGCTTATTCAAGCACGGCAACGGCGCCGCGGCGCCATCGAATACTGCCAAATCTAAGCCGTCGCGAGAGGCGAAGCGACAAAACCGTGACTGCGGCCAGCCCCGACCGGCGCCACCGCAATAGTCTAGACGTTCCCCCTTTTTCGGTACGCGCTTTCCGCGTGTGCCAACGCAGTCTCAACCTGTGCCACCGAGCCAAAGGAGATCTCGAAGATGAAAAGCAAACTTGTCGTTGCAAGCCTGATTGCCGCGGTATCGCTTACTGCCGCCGCGACCGATTTGAGCACGGTCGTGAAAACCTATGAGCTCAAAGACGGATCAAAAGTCCACGTTTTCAAAGACGGCAAGATGGGCATGGAGAACAAGTACGGCAAGTCCGTCAGCATGCCAGAAGGCAAGGTCATGGAGACCAAAGACGGTAGCAAGATCCTGATGAAGGGCAATGAGGTGTTCCGTCTGGACGACGCCCTCATCAAAGGTCACCGCGAAGGCGGCTAAGCGGGCGACCTGACACGGGCTCTGAGCAAGCGGGCGCCGTGCAGTGCCCTTGCTCGGAGCCCGTCCGGGCCGCTTGCCATGCTCAGCGTCACCCACGCGGCCCGAGCGATGAGCGAGCGCTGCATTATTTCTCAGCGTACACGGACACGCTAAGCGACCGAGAGGCCTGCAGTGTCAGGGCATGGCGACCATGAGCAGGGATGCGCAGCGATACCGGGCGCGTTCCGGGCATCGCGTGTCCGGCGTCATCCTGGGAAATCACTACGGTGACCTCGGCTGGCTCGTTGCGGGGATTGTCCAAAACCAGCACACACCCCTCCCCCGCACCAAGTGTTCGGCGCCAGGTCGCGTTGACCCGCGCCCCGACGTCGATCAGCCACTCCGTAGGGCGCGGCTCGGCCAGGCCACCGGGCACGAAAGCGGCAGGACCCCGATCAAGATCCAAAATGGGGGCGTGCGCCAACGCAGAAGCGCTAAGACTAACAAGCAACGCCGATAAGCCGGTTCGGATCAGATTCAATCGAAGTCTCCCTAAAAAAGAACTGGACGCAGGCTGTCTTCGTGGGATCTGACGGCCAGCATCATGACGCGGCATGCCACCTGGCACCTGGAAAGAACGGGGCGCTCCTGTTGACCCAAGGCGGCAACGCGATTGATTCTAGGGCGGCCGGTCTGTCACAGAGATTACGAGAACATGACAAGACATCATCCCGCCATCGCGCACTCTCCTGTCGTCTACTTCCCATTAGCCCAGCGCGAGCGCATGCCTGCTAACTCCGTGGGAATGGGCGACCGCTGCGCGCTGCACAAGTTGCATCCGCCCCAACAATGTAACCGGCTTGCAATGTCGCAGTAAGCTTGGTCTCACTAGACTTCAGTGCCTATCGAATACCAATAACGTGGCGAACTGGAGACGCTATGAAAAGAAGAAAGATGACCGCCGCTGGCATGCTGCTGGGGTCGCTGTCATTGGGGGCTTATGCGCAGACGAGTGTCACGCTATACGGCGTCGCCGATGTCGGCATCGAATATTTATCGAATGTGCCATCGTCGAGCGGCGGCACCAACCAGGTGCGCATGTCGGCCGGCAATATGTCGACCTCGCGTTGGGGCTTGCGGGGTACGGAAGATCTCGGCGGTGGCCTCAAAGCGGTGTTCGAACTGGAGAGCGGCTTCGCCCTTGATACCGCGCAGTCGAGTAGCGCCGGCCGGTTATTTGACCGGGGCGCACTGGTCGGGCTGTCCAGCCCATATGGTCAGCTGACCCTTGGTCGCCAGACCACGGTGCTATACGACACCGCCATTCAGTTTGATCCGATGGGTTTCGCGCCGCGATACTCGCTTTTCAAGAGCGACGATACCATTGCCGGTCGCGCGGACAATTCCGTCAAGTACAAGGGCACGTTTGGCGGCGTGACCGCCATGGCACTGTACAGCTTCGGCCGCACTGGCGGCGGCGAAGTCCCCGGCGAGCTGAAGGTGGACCGGGAGATGAGTGCGGGTCTGGTGTATTCGACTGGACCGCTTTCCCTGGGCGCCCTGTACGACGAGTACCAGGGGTCAACCGTTGCATCGCAGGGGCAAAAGGACCGGCGCGCGTTAGTGGGGATCAGCTATGGGATCGGACCAGCAAAGCTGTATGCCGGATATCGTTGGCTCAACGGAAATATCTCGAGCGCGGTAAGCGCAATGCGCTCCAACTTGTATTGGGCAGGCCTGCGTTATCAGCTGACCTCGGCGCTGTCGCTCACCGGCGCAGCGTACTATACCGATGTGCGGGGTTCCGGCGCCGATCCGCTGATGTTCGTGGCCTCGACCGATTACGCGTTTTCCAAACGCACCGACATGTACTTCAATGTCGGCTATGTCCGTAACAAAGGTGGCTCACAGTTGGGCTTGAACGGCTTTAACGCCAGCAGTGGCGCGCCGGTCAATGTCGTGCCGGGCGACAACCAGACCGGTGTCGTGCTGGGTCTACGCCATAAGTTTTAAGCAAAGCCGCCTGAATACCTGTTGATCCGGCACACAAATAGGGGACGTTCTCGAGAGGGTTAGTCAGATGATGCATGACAAAATCGACTCGAGGACGCTGTCGGTCGACGCGTTGAACGAGCGGCGACGGCGAGCGGTGAGAATGCGGCTTCAAGGCGTGAGCGTGAACGAGGCGGCGGCGCAGTGCGAGCTGACGCGCGCGACGGTGAGTGCGGCATTCAAGGCGTATGAAGCGGGCGGCTGGAAGGCGGTGGACACTACGCGGCCGGGACGACCCCGCGGCATTGGACGCACGCTGACGGCCGAGCAGGAGAGTGAAGTGCTGCGCCTGATTCGCGACCGTACGCCCGATCAGATGAAGATGGGGTACCCGCTGTGGCAGCGCCAGGCGGTGGCAAAACTGATCCGCGATCGCTACGGCATCGAACTCGCTGCACGCACCCTAGGTCTTTACCACGAACGCTGGGGCTTCACGCCGCAGAGGCCGATCCAGAAGGCCTACGAGCCGCCAGCGGCAGTGAAGAAGTGGCTCGATGAGGAGTATCCGGTCATTTTAGCGAGCGCCAAGGCAGAAGGCGCCGAGATCCATTGGGGCGATGAGACCGGCTTGCGCAGCAACGACGTACGCATGCGCGGCCATGCTGCGCAAGGCCAGGCGGCGGTGGTACGGGCGAACAACGAGTGCCATGGCTTGTCGGTCATCTCCAGCGTTACCAACCAGGGAACGATGCGCTGGAAGATATTCGACGGCGCGCTCAATTCCGACATCCTGATCAAGTTCGTGAAACGGCTGGTCAAGGGTATTAAGCGCAAGGTCTACCTGATCCTGGACAATCTGCGCGTGCATCACAGCAAGCCCGTAAAGGCGTGGTTGGCCGAGCACAAGCACGAAATCGAAGTCTTCTACCGGCCAAGCTACAGACCCGAACTCAACCCCGGACGAGAGGGCCTTCGCCGACCTCAAGCCGGCCGTCACAACGCTGGCGCCGGCGCGCACCAAGCTGCAACTGGTCAAGGCGACGTCCATGTACCTGTGAAGGTGTCAACGACAGCCCGAGCGGACCAAAAGCGAGTTTCGAGCCCAAACCGCTTCGTGATGCCGCATGAGATTCTAGATACAATGCCGGATCAATAGGTTGAACGGTCCTTTTACCGAAGGACCACTAGCCACGGCGCCGCAACGCCGTGGCTATTTTTATGCGGCGACGCGCTGGAGGCCAACCGTCTAGCTCCGGGCGGCGTTTCGCTGGCGGGGAAACGTCAAAATGAAGCGCGTAGTGCCTTCCGACGATTCCGCCGAAATCTGGCCCCCGTGCGCAAACATGATGGCTTGCGTGATGGAGAGACCCAGTCCCACGCTTTCGGACTCCGCACGGGTCCTTGATTTGTCGGCACGGAAAAAGCGGTCGAATAGCGATGGCAGCAACTCGGGACTGATTTCCTCGCCCTCATTCTCGACTACGATCGACGTGCTGCCGCCCTGCTCGCGCGTCTCGACCCGGATCTCTTTGCCGGACGGCGTATAGCGTAGAGCGTTCGAGAGCAGATTGCTGAGCGCTCGGCGTAACATCAGACGGTCGCCGGTAATTTTCGCCTGCCCATCAAGCCGTAGATTGACGCCCTTGTCCTCTGCCAGCGCGTCGTAGAATTCGAACAGCGCCTGTACTTCATCAGCCACGTTGATCGCTTCCTCATTCGGCAGTGTGATGCCGTGCTCCATCTTGGCCAAGTACAGCATATCGGACACCATGCGCCCAAGCCGCTGCAATTCCTCGGCATTCGAGGCCAGGACCTCTCGATATTTGGCGGCATCTCGCGGCTGCGATAGCACGACATGCGTCTGCGTCATCAGGTTGGTGATGGGCGTGCGCAGCTCATGCGCCAAATCGGAGGAGAATTCCGAGAGCCGCCGAAAATCATCCTGCAGTCGCTCCAGCATCGCGTTTAACGTGATCGCCAGATCTGCCATCTCGACCGGCACGGCTTCGACCGGCATGCGCGCATCCAGTTTGTTCGCGGTGACGCCCTTGGCGCGTGAGACCATCATGCGCAGGGGTGCGAGCCCGCGTCGCGCCGCCCACCAACCAAAGAGACCGCTGGCGAGCACCGCCAATGTGGTATAGAAGGCCAGCGAACGACGAAATGCATGCATGAAGTGCGCGTGGATTTCCGTGTCCATGCCGACCACGACGCGCAAAGGTGCAATGCGCGGGTCAGCCGCACCAACCTGCGCGCGCATGCCGCGATACTCCTGCTCGCCTTGCTGCCAGACGAAGGTATTGTCACGCGCCAATTCGCGCGGAATCGCCTCGAAAGCAATCGCAAAATCGAAGTCCTTGGTCGCATACAGCTTGTGGCCTTGTGCGGTCTGCACCTGCGCGACGAAGCCAGGATGGTGATCGACCATTTCCCGAAGCCGCTGGGGCAAGCGCTCGGCCGGCGTTTCCTGCGCGATCTTTTCGATCAGGCGAATATTGTCGCCGAGCACCACATAATCCTCGGTGGCGAAGTGGCGGTCCATCGCCAGCCAGATGAGAACGCCCAAGCCCAGCAGCACCACGGCAGAGCAGAGCGAAAACAGGATGGTCAGACGCATCGTCAGGGACAGGCGATGCGTCATGCCTGCTCCTCCGGCGCTTCCAGCACGTAGCCCATGCCGCGCACGGTCTGAATCAGCTTAATATCAAAGTCATCGTCGATCTTCGCCCGCAAGCGGCGAATGGCCACATCGATCACGTTGCTATCGCTGTCAAAGTTCATGTCCCAGACCTGGGAGGCAATCAACGAGCGTGGCAGCACCTCGCCGCGCCGGCGAGCGAGCAACTCCAGCAGCGCAAACTCCTTGCTGGTCAGCGTGATGCGGCGCCCGGCCCGCGACGCCCGGCGCCTGCCCAAATCCAGCACCAGATCGCCCACCTGAATGCGGTCCATCGCTAGCTGTACAGTACCGCGCCGCAATAGCGTACGTACGCGCGCCAGTAGTTCCGAGAACGCGAATGGCTTGACCAGATAGTCGTCAGCGCCCAACTCCAACCCCCTGACCCGATCGGCCACGCTGTCGCGGGCGGTCAGAAATAACACCGGAACCGGGTTGTCCGCGGCGCGGATCGTCTGCAAAATACGCCAGCCATCGAGATCGGGTAGCATGACGTCGAGGATAATCAGGTCGTACGCTTCGTTAAGCGCCAAGTGCTGTCCGTCCAGCCCGTTGGCGACCAAGTCGACCACGAATCCTGCCTCGGTCAGCCCCTGGCGCAGGTACTCGCCGGTCTTGGATTCATCTTCTACCACCAGCAGCTTCATCTTCGTGCCCTCCCCCTCGTCTTTCGGATTATGTGCCCGCCTGTTGGACCGGCTCTAATACGGGGTAGTCTACCGAGACGCTCTGTGGGTAACCCAGACCTTACCGGAATGTAATGTTTGGGTAAGTTGACGGTAGCCTCGCTGTCGTTACTCTCTTGCTGCCGCCTTCCGACGCGGCCATTCAAGCAAAAAGGACTATTTCATGCGACGTGATCGACCGTCTGGCCTTGTGCTGCCTAATCTGCCGCGCCGCCGTTTTGTACAGGGTCTGGCCGCCGGTGGCGTGATGGCGGGGCTGTCTGGCTTGGGCGGTGCGGCCTGGGCTCAGCCGTCAGGCCGACCGGCAGATGTCTTATCCGGCACAGCACCAGTGCTGCGCGGGACCGACTTCGACCTCGTGATCGGCGAGTCGGTGGTCAACTTCACCGGGACGCCACGCGTCGCGACCACCATCAATGGCATGTTGCCGGGGCCGACGCTGCGCTGGCGTCAAGGCGAAACGGTGACGATTCGGGTCACGAACCGGTTGCGCGAGCACACGTCGATTCATTGGCACGGGATCATTCTGCCGTTCGAGATGGACGGCGTGCCGGGGATCAGCTTTGCGGGCATTGCGCCGGGCGAGACCTTCACCTACCGCTTCAAGGTCGACCAGATTGGTAGCTATTGGTATCACTCGCATTCGGGCTTCCAGGAGATGACCGGCGTGTATGGCGGCATTGTCATCGATCCAGCCACCGGCGTGGATGGCGTGCGAGCCGATCGCGATTATACCGTGCTGCTCTCGGATTGGACCGACGAAGATCCGATGCGCGTGCTCTCGAAACTGAAGGTTCAGAGCGACTACTACAACTATAACCAGCCGACGGTTATCGATTTTTTCCGCGACGTCTCCAGTGAAGGGATGAAGAGCGCGCTCGCTAAGCGCAAGATGTGGAACGAGATGCGGATGAGCCCGACCGATCTGGCGGATCTCTCGGGCGCCACGCTGACTTACTTGATGAACGGCGTCACACCGGCCGGCAACTGGACCGGCGTGTTTAAGCCGGGCGAGAAGGTTCGTCTGCGGTTTATCAACGGCGCAGGCAACACGTTCTACGATGTGCGCATTCCCGGCCTCAAGCTTAAGGTCATCCAAGTCGATGGACAGAACATCGAACCGGTAACCGTCGATGAGTTCCGCTTCGGCCCGGGCGAGACCTGTGACGTGCTGGTCGAGCCGCGCGACGAGGCCTATACCATTTTCTCGCAGTCGATGGATCGCACCGGCTATGCCCGCGGCACCCTGGCAACTCGAGCCGGGCTGGCGGCACCGGTGCCCGCCGTGGATAAGCCGCAGTGGCTCACCATGGCCGACATGATGGGCAGTATGGGAGGCATGGGCGGCATGGATCACAGCGCCATGGGCGGAATGAGCCATGGCGGCATGGCCATGCAAGGCATGGACCACGGCTCGATGGGCATGCAAGGCATGAACCATGGCGCTATGGCCATGGATCACAGCCAGCATGCCATGGGTAGCATGTCGGGGGGCATGGCGACCGATGCGTCGCTGAAGGTGCCCAGCACCAAGGCGCGCCACGCCAAGACCGAGTATGGCGCCACCACCGATATGCGCGTTGACATGGCGCGCACCAACTTGGACGACCCGGGCATCGGTTTGCGCGACACCGGGCGCCGCGTCCTGACACTGGCCGATCAGCACACCATTGGCGGTCCGTTGGACAAACGCGGTCCCGGGCGCGAAGTGGAACTGCACTTGACCGGTAATATGGAGCGTTACTCGTGGTCCATCGACGGGGTGGAGTTCGGAAATTCGACGCCGGTGCACTTTAAGTATGGCGAGCGGCTGCGCGTCATTTTGCACAACGACACCATGATGACGCACCCAATGCACATGCATGGCATGTGGAGCGAACTCGAATCGCCGGATGGCGCCTTCCTCGCGCGTCGACACACGATCGCGGTGCAACCGGCGCAACGCATCAGCTTCCTCGTCACCGCCGACGCCTTGGGCCGGTGGGCCTGGCATTGCCACCTGATGTTGCACATGGACGCCGGGATGTTCCGCGAAGTGGTGGTGGCCTGACCCTAACCGATATGCACATGGAAAAACCAACAAGAACAGTACTTGCCGCCGTGCTTGCTTCCGCTGGCATGAGCGCAGCTTGGGCCCAGCACGCCCACACCGAAGCGGTTCCAACGCAAACTTCGTCGCCCGCCGTCGCGGAAAAGGCGAAGTCCATTCCGAAAGCAAAGTCTTCGGGCAAGGTTGGCGGCACCGCTGCCACCGACGGCCAGATGCAAGGCATGGACTCGATGCAGGGCATGGACCACAGCCAGATGCAAGGCATGGACTCGATGCAGGGCATGGACCACAGCCAGATGCAAGGCATGGACTCGATGCAGGGCATGGACCACAGCCAGATGCAAGGCATGGACTCGATGCAGGGCATGGACCACAGCCAGATGCAGGGCATGGACTCGATGCAGGGCATGGACCACAGCCAGATGCAGGGCATGGGTTCGATGCAGGGCATGGACCACAGCCAGATGCAGGGCATGGGTTCGATGCAGGGCATGGACCACAGCCAGATGCAGGGCATGGGTTCGATGCAGGGCATGGACCACAGCCAGATGCAAGGCACGGGTTCGATGCAAGGCATGGATCATGGCGACATGCAGATGCAAGGGGGGAGCGCGCCCGCGGATGCGCGCGACCCGCACGGTTACTCAGGGGGCTATCAGCTCGGCGTGGGTCAATACGCCATTGGTCCGCACCGTTCGCTGCACATGGCAGACGAACACCTATTTGCCTCGGTACTCGTTGACCGGCTGGAATGGGTCAAGGGAAATGAGAGCAATGCCGCTGCCTATGAGGCGCAAGCGTGGATTGGCAGCAGCTTTAACCGCCTCGTGATCAAGGCCGAAGGCGAATCCGAGAGGCGCAAGATCCACGAGGCGCGGACCGAATTGCTGTGGGGTCATGCCATTGCCACCTATTGGGACACGCAGCTGGGTATCCGCAACGATGCCGGCTATGGCCGGCCAACCCGAAACTGGCTGGCCTTCGGTATCCAGGGCCTGGCGCCATACTGGTTCGAGGTCGACGCTACTGGCTATATCGGCACCGAAGGTCGCACTGCGCTGCGCCTGTCAGCCGAGTATGAATTGCTAATTACCCAGCGCCTGATCCTGCAACCCCGAATCGAGGCCAATCTTTATGGCAAGAACGATCCCGAGGTCGGCGTGGGCAGCGGGCTTTCCAGCGGTGCCGTGGGTCTGCGCCTGCGCTATGAGTTCAGCCGTCAGTTCGCTCCCTATATCGGCATTGAACGGTACCAAACCTTTGGCAATACCGCCGACATGGTTCGCACCGCCGGCGGCCGAAGTGGCGAAACCCGTTTTGTAGCGGGTGTTCGCATGTGGTTCTAACCACGTATTTCAATCCACACTCATATTTGGAGTTCACCATGCAAGCGCCCCGCTTCACCATTCGTGCCGCTCTGGCAGCCGCCGCTGTGCTGGCTAGTACTGCAGCCTTCGCCCATCCAAAGCTGGTATCGTCCATGCCCGCCGACAAGGCCGAGGTGGCGGCGCCGCAGAAGATCGAGCTGAAGTTTTCAGAGAACCTCGCGACCCAATTCTCCGGGGCCAGCCTCGTCATGACCAGCATGCCCGGCATGGCCAACCATGCGCCGATGAAAATTGCCGCCAAGGTTGCCGGCAGCGACGACCCCAAGACCATGGTGATCACCCCGGCCCAGACGCTGGCGCCTGGCAGCTACCGCGTCGATTGGCGTGCAGTGTCGTCCGACACGCACCCGATTAATGGCAACATCGCGTTCACCGTGAAGTGATCCGCCGATGGACTGGGCAACTGTTGCAGTGCGTTTCGCACTCTATTTCGACCTGACTGCACTGTTTGGTCTGCCGCTGTTTGGCTTGTACGCACTGCGCCGTGAGGAAATGGCGTCGCCAACGGGTGCGCGCTTTTTGACGCTTGGCGCGGCGGTCGCGGCCCTGGGCATCGTCCTGTCGCTGGCCAATATCACCATCATGGCCAAGGGCATGACCGGTGCCGCATCCTACGCCGAACTGCAAGGCCATGTCTTCGAAATGATTGTGACAGGCACCGCGTTTGGCGCGGCCTGGGTCGTGCGACTCGTTGCCCTGGTCCTCTGCGTGCTGGTCGCGTTGTTTGTCCGCAAACGGCCAGAACTTCAATTCTGGGTTCTGGCTGCAGCGGGCGGCGTCGCGCTGTCCACGCTTGCCTGGGGCGGCCATGGCGCCATGGATGATGGCATTCGACGCTACATTCACCTTGCCTCGGATATCGCGCATCTAATGGCCGCCGGCGCATGGGTC
This sequence comes from Cupriavidus gilardii, assembly GCF_013347325.1. Taxonomy (NCBI): domain Bacteria; kingdom Pseudomonadati; phylum Pseudomonadota; class Betaproteobacteria; order Burkholderiales; family Burkholderiaceae; genus Cupriavidus; species Cupriavidus gilardii. Next base: position 3,119,569 of record NZ_CP054626.1, read on the forward strand.
GGCGCTCTGCTCGCGTTCGTGTTGTTGTCGCATCCCTCTGCCACACCTGCCAAGGTTGCCCTACTGAGCCGCACCTCGAACGGCTTCGCTCAGGTGGGTACGATCGTTGTCGTAACCTTGGTCATTACCGGCGCAGTGAACTATTGGTTGATTGTCGGTCCGGTCTTGCCAGAACTGTCGCTGAACTCATACGGTGGACTGCTGGCGTCCAAGCTGGCGCTGTTCGGTACCATGCTCGCCCTTGCCGCGGCTAACCGTTTTCATCTGAGCCCGCGCCTGGAGCATGCCGTACGGACGAGCGACTATGCCGTCGCCGTTCGTACCTTGCGGCGCAGCCTGATGTTCGAGACCAGTGCGGCAACGCTCATTCTGGCTCTTGTCGCCTCGCTCGGCATCCTATCCCCCGCGGGCATGTAGCCACGTTTCACGAACCGCGCAGCTAGGCTGCGCTTGTTTTGCTCTCAAACAACCGCCAAGGAGATGCCATGAAGACGCTCAAGTCGTTGCTGCTGGTGTTGGGGCTGTCGCCAATGCTGGTGTGGGCTGCCGGCAGCATGGAGGGGCATGCGAGCCCAGCTAGCGCCAGTAAGTCCGCTGCCGGTCAGCCGGGCAAGCCGGCCAAGGTCTCACGCACGGTTAACGTGACCATGAGCGACACGATGCGGTTCGCGCCCGACTCGATTCAGGTCAAGCGCGGTGAAACCGTGCGTTTTGTCGTGCGGAATGTCGGCAAAGTGGAGCACGAAATGGTGATCGGTACCGCCGCTGAGTTGAAAGAGCACGCGCAGATGATGCGCAGCATGCCTGATGCTAAGCACTCTATCCCGAACCAGATTATGCTCGCACCTGGCAAACAAGGCACACTGGTGTGGCAGTTCGACGGTCCTGGGACCGTCGACTTCGCTTGTCTGGTGCCGGGCCATTTCGAAGCCGGCATGGTCGGCAAGGTGGCCGTCAAGTAAAAAGCGCGACGACGGGTGCGTCCGGCGGCGAACAAAACGGCGCACCGATGCTGAGGGTTCGACAGCGTAGGTTGGGTCATGGTGCCGCCGTGGCGGACCCGTTTTCTTGCGCGTGATCCTCCCCACTTGGAAGCGTTGACTTGTGGGGCATGACGTGGACCACATTGTTACCTGTCCAGAATGTAACGTTTGGGCAACGTTATCGTTGGAATGCCCTGATTAGACTAGATCGTGCGGCAACTCGCGTTTGGGTGCCGGTAGCCTTGCCAGTTGCCCACAGATCAGCGCAGCACCAAGCTGCGTGCGTCCTTGGCGCGGGTGGAAGTCGGGTTGTCGCAAAGGCGGGTCCGTTAGACCTTGCCGCACATCGACAGGGAGTCTCATTATGACTACCACGCAGGCTTTACGGATCGCACTGGCACTCTCTGCCTTCGGCATGGCGTCGGCGTGTGCGCCTTTGCCACCTGCTAGGGCCGATTTGTATGGTACCGTCGCTGCCGGCGAGACGGCGACTCGGTCGATCACGCTGCGGCCAGGTGCGCGATACGTTAATGTCACCTCTGGAGAAACCGTTGCTTTCCGGGGCGCCAACCGCACGGTGGCTTGGACCTTTATGACCACAAGTAGTGGACGATCGGCAGTTGCGCTGAACTTCCTTTTGCCGGATCTGCCGGAAGCCAAAGGCATCACGGCCATCATCGCGCCAAGCCCGCTCTATCGGGGCAGCTCATGACGTATTGGTTGCTTACTGGACGCTGTGCCAGACGACCACTTCGACAGCCCTCCCCCACGCCGCATCCGGACCAGTAGGCGGTGGAACGTCCGCCTTGGTCCGCTGACTTGGCGCTTGCAGACCCGAGGGGCACCGCCGGGTCTAGCCATATCGCGGCATACTGCGCAACGCGCAACGCATAGCCTTCAGTGCGCAAGTGCGTTTGCAGACCAGCCTAATGCAATTTAGCGAGAGCATGCAAAAAGTCACTGCCCCGCGGCGTGATGTGCAGACGATCGCCGTAAGCCAATTTTTCCAGATGCACCAGCTGCCGCTCAATCAATGCCTCGATCGACGCGTGATCGAGGTCGGCGAGATTGGGGGCTGCGTCGTCGATCAGCATAAGGGTGGCCACTTCATGTGGTGTCAGCATCGTAGTCTCCAGGACCCCTAGAAGTGAATCGGCGGATGGTTCCGCTCTCGTGGCGACGCGTTTCAGCATTCATTCAATGACCGCCGTGCAGACACGTCAAGGTAAATCACCGGCGCTGGGTCTACCATATGGCAATGCTCGACTTTCCATAACGGCTATGAGACTCGTCTTTCACCGGCGAGGCCATCCAGACCAGCCCCTGCATGGCATGCGCTACTACTCGATCATTGGGGCGGCGCTGGTCGTGCTTGGGCTTTTGTATCTCTTCTGGACGACGTAAGGGGATTAGTGCGGCGCAGCGTTCGCCGATCTTCGCCCACGACGAGTCATCGGCGTAGCGGCACGCGTGTTCGAGCCGTTTCGACGGCGCGCGACCGCTGCTCGCATACAGCTGTGTGCCACGCGCGAGCGGGCAGGCAGGCAAGAGACAGAAATTACCAGGCGCGATCCAAGCGCCTGAATACCAGCAAGCCGGCCGCTCAACGCGACATGTTCGTCAGCTGTGGCGTACACACCGCGACAGCTCGTGCAGGGTCACTGCAGCAGCCCAGGCTAGGCTCGAAACGGACGTAGGCGCCATCGCTGACCGGAGCGCCTGCTTGCGGTGTTTGCTTGGGTCGCTACTTCGGGCTCGCATACTGCGCGGTCGCTTCGCGCTGCGCTACTGCCATTTTCTCAGGCCAAGTGCTCTTGATGTACGCGAGCACGGCAATGATGTCGTCATCCGACATCGACTGGCCGAAGGCTGGCATGTCACTGACATAGCCTCTCGGCGCGGTCACGCCGGCAACGAGCCCGTTCTTGGTGATGGCAAACAGCACCGCGTCCGCATGGTGCCAGGTATGACCCGATGCATCATGCGGGGGCGCCGGCATCCGGCCATTTGCGAGCCGCTCGCGCCAGTTAGGCTGGCCTTCGAGCTTGACGCCATGGCACGACGCGCAGGCCTGTGCGTACAGCTGCCTGCCGCGACCGAGCTGCGCGGCATCCGTGGCATCGATGCGCAGTTGGCGCCCTTCCCTGAGCGTCTGCGGTCCACCGGAGGGTGGCTCCAGATAGCGTTTCGCCTTGAGCGCGACCCCGGTGGCCGCCGCGGCGGCCACCACCAACACGCAGGCCACGATCCAGCGCGACTGAGTTGACTCTTCCATGTCCTTTGTCTGGCAGTTCTGAAGTTCTGGCAACGCTTACCCGCGCAGCCCCGCTGCAGTCCTAGTCTTTCGAGAATGGCTTGCCGCTAAAATCCACTGTCACAAGCTTTCCGTCCATCTGCCCCATGCCTGGCGAGTTTGCCGGCATGCCGGGCACTGCGACCCCTTTCAAGGTCGGCTTCGCAGCGAGCTTGCGCACCGCTGCTGCCGGCACGTGCCCCTCCACCACCTGCGCGCTGCCATCGATCACCGCGGTATGGCAGGAGCCGAACTGGGTCGGGACGCCGAGCCTGGCTTTGACCGCCGTCATGTCGGACGAATCAATGACCTTGGTCTGGATGCCGGCCTGGTTCACGTGTTTGACCCATTCTGCACAGCAGCCACAACTGGGATCCTTGTACACCGTTAGCGTCGGCGAGGCCGCTTGCGCGCCGGTGGCGGCCGCGAGCAATGCGGCAGTGGCCAAGAAATACTTCATGGATTCTCCGAAAAACATCATGTCAATAGACAAGTCAGCACCGGTCGAGTGCCTCATCGCCAGCTTAAATCTCTGCCTGCCGCAGGCGTAGCGCATTGGAGATCACCGAGGCCGAGCTCAGGCTCATTGCCAACGCGGCAATCATAGGCGAAAGCAGCAAACCGGTGAACGGGTACAGCACCCCTGCCGCTAACGGTACCCCGAGCGCGTTATAGATAAACGCGAAGCCAAGGTTTTGTTTCATGTTGCGAATGGTTGCCTCGGATAGCTCGCGTGCGCGCGCAATGCCACGCAGGTCGCCTTTGACCAGCGTCACCTGAGCACTGTTCATCGCCACATCGGTGCCCGTGCCCATGGCGATGCCCACATCCGACTTGGCCAGCGCCGGGGCATCATTGATGCCGTCACCGGCCATGGCGACCACCGCCCCGCTTTGCTGCAGTTGGCTCACCAGCTGAAGCTTGTCCGCAGGCTTCACTTCGCCGTGGAACTCCGCAATGTCCAGCCTTGCGGCCACCGCCTTTGCCGTGGCCACGCCGTCGCCGGTGGCCATGACCACGCGGATGCCCTCGGCCTTCAGGGCCGCCAGCGCTTCGGGCGTTGAGCCTTTGACGGGATCCGACACCGCCAGCAGCCCGGCCAGACGGCCATCGACGCCAAGATACATAACGCTCGCGCCTTGTACGCGCAGCGTATCGGCTTGGGCGCGCAGCGCCTCGGTGTCGATGCCGTCGGCTTGCATCAGCGCCGTGTTCCCAATGGCGAGTGTCTTCCCACCGACCGTACCGCGCACACCGATGCCCGTGCTCGATTCAAAGTCCTGTGGCTTCTCCAGCGCCAAGCCACGAATGCGGGCCGCCTCCACCAGCGCCGCGGCCAGCGGATGTTCGCTGCCCTGGTCCAGGCTCGCCGCCAGCCGCAGGACCTCGTCGTCGGCATAGCCATTGGCGCCAATTGCACGCTCGAAGGCTGGCCGCCCCTCGGTCAGCGTACCGGTCTTGTCGACGATCAGGGTGTCGACCTTGCGCAGGTTCTCGATCGCGGCGGCATCGCGGAACAGCACGCCGTTGGTGGCGCCCTTGCCGCTGGCAACCATGATCGACATCGGCGTGGCCAGCCCCAATGCACAGGGACAGGCGATAATCAAGACCGCAACTGCATTGATCAGACCGAACACCCAACTCGGCGGTGGACCGAACAGGCCCCAGGCAAAGAACGTCACCACGGCGACGCCGATGACGCCGAGCACGAACACGCCCGCGACCTTATCGGCCATGCGTTGCATCGGCGCCTTTGAGCGCTGCGCCTGCGCCACCATCTGCACGATCTGGGAGAGCACCGTTTGTGCGCCAACCTTCTCCGACCGGATGATCAGGCTGCCTGAGGTATTCATGGTGGCGCCAATAACGCGGTCGCCTTCGCGCTTGGTGACCGGCATCGGTTCACCGGTGATCATCGATTCGTCCACCGAACTGCTGCCTTCGGTCACGATGCCGTCGACTGGCACCTTTTCCCCGGGCCTGACGCGCAATAAATCGCCGACATGCACATGAGTGAGAGGCACATCCTCCTCGGCGCCATCGCGCCCGATGCGGCGCGCCGTCTTGGGCGCGAGCCCGAGCAACGATTTGATCGCCGCGGAGGTTTGCGATCGCGCCTTGAGTTCAAGCAGCTGGCCGAGCAGCGTCAACGAGATGATGACGGCCGCGGCCTCAAAGTACACGCCGATGCGGCCGTGGGCGGCAAAGGTCTGAGGGAACGCATCCGGTGCCACGGTTGCCACCACGCTATAGGCATAGGCCGCACCGGTCCCCAGACCGATCAGCGTCCACATATTGGGGCTGCGATGCAGGAACGACTGGGCGCACCGCACGAAAAAAGGCCAACCCGCCCAAAGCACCACCGGCGTCGACAGGACCAATTCGACCCAGCTCTGCGTCGCCGCCTGCATCCACCCGAATCGATGGCCGAGCATGGCCAACACCGTGGTCACCACCGTCAACGGCAGCGTCCACCAAAAACGGTGCCGAAAATCCACCAGCTCCGGATTCTCGGTCTCGTCCAGGTCTGGCAACAGCGGCTCCAGCGCCATGCCGCATTTCGGGCAGTTGCCGGGATGATCCTGCCGGATCTCGGGGTGCATCGGACAGGTGTAGATCGTGCCCGGCGGCCCCGATTCCGCATCCGGGGCGGCTGAAGGGGCCGCGGCAGGAGCTGCCGCAGCCGCGGCGTGCTTGGCCGGGTCCGCCTCGAACTTGCGCTGACACGATGCACTGCAAAAGTAATAGGGAATGCCAGCGTGTTGGGTCTGGAATGCCGAGTCGGCCGACACCACCATGCCACAAACCGGATCTTTGGCGGTGCCGACGCCCGACACTGGGCTGTCGTGCGGCGCACCGTGGCGATGGGAATGGTGCTGGTCAGCATGCGCGCCAGGACCGGGGCTTGTTGCCTTGTCAGGGTGCCCCGCTTTCGGTGGGTGGCGCTGGCTGCTGGGTTCATTCATGGAAGGCCTCCTGTTAGTCGTGGCGCTGTCCGTCCACCGGGTCGCCGCCTTCTTTTGAAGGCGCGCTGCGCCCGTGGCCGCCATGGAATAGATGCATCAACGGGCACAATAACACTAGCGCAAATGGCAGCCAGGAAGCAACCGCACTCCAACGCGGCATCCCGAGCGCGATGGCGATGACGATCGCCACGGCGGCAAGGACGATCCCCCAACGCAGCGACCAGCGAAACCGACGGATTTGGCCGGCGTTGGCGCCATGATGCGTCGATTGGGCATGACATGCTTTCATGACAGACTCCTTACCATGACGGGAAGCTGACCGGCAGCCAATCGCCGCACTCAGCTTTCTTGTGATAACGGTAGAGCTTCCGATAATGGGAAGGTCAAGCCGGTTCGCGTCAACAATGCGCCAGGTCAAAAGGCCTCACGGTGATACACTGCCCGGCAAAATGCACACCATGACCGACACCATCCGCATCCTCATTGAGCGCTGGAAGACCGATCCCGCCGGCGCCTATCAAACCTGGTTTCTTTGGCCGGAGCGGCTGAAGAATTTCCGCTCGATTCGGCGTGGCATCGGCGCGGTGGTCGACGAGATCCAGGCCGGTACATTCGGCAACGCGTATCGGGGCTCATCGCTCGAGACCGTGGTGTCTTCAATCGCAGAGCAACGGCAGATTTTCAAAGGCGCGGATCACGCCTTTCTGTGGAAGCCAAAACTGCGCATTCCAGATATCTATGAGCATGCCGACAATCAGCGTGCTTTTGCCAGACTGCTCCATACCTGCAACTGCTGTGACACCGAATCCGAAGTCCTTGATGCGATTCGCCAGCTGAGCAGCCTCGGCATCAAGGGTCTCGGGCCGGCGGCGGCCAACCTGCTGTATTTCATTCATCCCACGCTGGTGATGCCATTCAATACCGCGATTGTCAATGGCTATAACGCCCTGACAGGCTCGTCGGTCAAGCTTGGCAAATGGGATCACTATCTGGCGATGCGCGAGGGGGTGCTCGCCCTGAATCAGCGTTATCGGGATTTGCTCTCCAATGACCTTGGCGCGATCGCGGGCCTGCTGTTTGACATCGGCATGCAGCGCTATCCGCTGCCACCGCGGCAAGCGCAGGCCCACGATGTGGCCGTCTGGCAGCAGGAACTGGCCAAGGTGCGCGAGCAGGCTGCCGCGCTTGCCAGGCAGATTCAGCTGGGGCAGGCCGAAGACGCCACCCATACCGAAGTGCAGGGATGGCTGCGCGATCTCGGCAAGTCGCTCGGCTTTGCCGTTTGGATTGCCACCAACGACCGAAGTCGGCTGTACAACGGCGAGCCCTTGAGCCAGGGCTGTCTCTCAACGTTGCCGCCGGCGCTGCTGGTGGCGGGAGGCGATACCGTTCCATGGATTGACACCGTCTGGCTAAATGCCACCACCCTTGAGGTCGAAGCCGCCTTTGAAGTCGAACATACCACCTCGATCTATTCCGGTATCGTGCGCTTGCTGGATCTGGCCCTCGGCTCCGACCCGTCCGCCCGCAAGCATCTGTTCCTGGTCGCGCCGGATGATCGCGAAGACGACGTGCGCGCGCAATTGAGCCGCCCGGCTTTTAGCCGCGTCTCGGCACTCAATATCCGCTATGTCCCCTATTCCAGCCTGCGCGAGCATCGCGAAAGCATTGCGCGCTTTGGCAGTGGCTTAAAGCCGATCGAGGCCATCGCGAGACAGTTGTGAGTCCGGTCCTGGCGGTGGTCGGCGACGGCGCGAGCAAGCTTTCGGGCCCTGGTGCGGCGCGGCGCTGCCTAGCCGCACGTCGGCCCGCAGCCCCCACGCGAGTAGCAAGCTGACCGCCCACGCCACCCAGAGGGTTGCGAGCGTGTGCGACAGGAAGTGCGCGCCCTGCGCCATGCGCGCCGCGCCAAGCGTGCCGCCCAGCAGCAGTCCGCCAGCCAGCCCAACCCACGCCCAGCGACGGCCGGCAGGACGCAATGCGATCCCCCAGACGACCCAGAGAAAGCCGGTGGCCGCATGACCGGCAGGAAAGCATTGTCCCGGCTTGACGTCTGCCGGCAGCGGATCCAGCAACCGCATATAGGGCAAGCTGCCGCCGAATTGAGCCATGTCCCAGGGACAGTGGCGTCCCGTCATGAGCTTCAGGAGCGTGACGCTCAACGGGATCACCACCATGCCCGCACCGGCAAGCAACGCATTGCGACGCGGCAGCCAAGGCAGACGCCCCCGCCAGCCCAGCCAGCAGACACCCATGGCCGCGGCTACGGCGACGTAAGTGAGCCACTTCGCGCCCTTGTGGAGCACCGCTTCAAATAGCCAGTGCTGGCGCAACGGGAAGACCGTCCGACCGACATCGTAGAAACGGCCCTCGAGCCAGAGGTCGAGTTCGGTGCGCTGGAACACGTAGGCCAGCACCAGCGCGGCCGATGCCAGCATCCACCATTGCTGGCGCAGCCAACGCTGACTGGCGGGCGTCTGAACCAACGGCATTTCTCTCATGGGGGCATTATCCGTTGCGGCAGCGTGCCGACAAATCCATGGTGGCATCCCGGGTCTGGGTGCGGATATCCAGCAGGCCCAAGACCGTGGAGAATAAGTGGTCATGCGTGGCGGGTTCGCGCGCACGCGCCCGCAGGCAGGAGACATCGAGCCGCATGCGCTGGGCGAATGAGGCGGAGAACCACATCACCATCGGTACCTCGGTCTGCTCCCGCGGAGCAATCGCGTAAGGCATGCCATGCAAGAACAGTCCGCGCTCTCCCAGCGACTCGCCATGGTCTGATACATAGATCATGGCCGTGTCATAGCGCGCCTCGAGTTGTTCGAGCCAGTCGATGGTGCGTGCGAGCACATGATCGGTGTACAGCAATGCATTGTCGTACGCGTTGCGAATTTGCTCTGGGGTACAGCGCGAGAGATCATCGGTGTCGCAAGTCGGACCGAACTGCGCGAATCGGGCCGGATACCGCCGGTAGTACGCGGGACCATGATTGCCAAGTTGGTGCAGGACCACGACCAAGCTGCCAGGTAGCTGGTGCCGCAATGCTTCCGCCCCGGCTAACAACACTTCATCCAGGCAGCGGTCGCGATCGCATAACGCCGACATAGCCTGAGGATCCGGCTGCCACGTGGGCAGGCCTGCACAGACGCCTTTGCATCCCGATTGATTGTCTGCCCACCCCACCTTCAGTCCCGCTCGTCCGATGACGTGTAGCAATGACTCGCTGGCCTTGATGGCATCTTCGTCGTAATTGCGACGTCCCTGGGACGAGAACATACAGGGCAGAGAGACCTCGGTATTGGTGCCGCAACTGGTGACTTGAGCGAAATTGATCACAGCGCGCTGCGCCAGGTTCGGCGTCGTGTCATGAGGCGACCTGCCACTGAGCCCCCAGTTCGCCGCTCGTGCGGTTTCTCCCACGACCATCACGAAGAGCAGGGGCTTGTTGTGCTCGCCCCAGCTAGCGCCGAGCCGGGCATCGGTGCCCACCGGCTGGCGCGGCCGGTTCGCGATACTGGCATCGCGTGCCAGCGCCCCGCTAAAGGCGTACACTACATTGACCGGCGCGAGCAGATAGCGGATCTCCTTATGATTGCGCATCTGGGCTGCGAAATCCTTAAACACCAAGGACAGCGTCCCCACGCCGACAACAACGGCCACCAACATCGCGACCACGCGCAGGCCAACGCTTCGCGTCAGTGAACGCTGGCGCAGCGTCACCCAGGGCAACAACAACAATGGTGGTAGTGCCAAGAGCGCGATGCTGCACATCATACGCAGCGTTAGCAACTCGCGAGCTTCCGCCACGTCGGTGCGCAGCACATTGCGGGCCATGCTGGGGTCAAGGTAGATGCCGTATTGACCCATGAAATAGCTGGCACCGGCGGCCACTACGACCAAAATTGTCAGCAACGGTTTGGCCGTCCAGCGGTTTATGAACGGCGCCAGCAGCACAAAATGCGCCGTGACCAGCGCGGTGCCCACTGCCACGCCGTAGCCCAGATCACGGAGCCCGCTCAACGTCCGTTCGGCGAATAGCGCCCGCCAGAACGGACCGTTCAGGACGAGAACAAAGTATAGGCAGAAGCCGAGTAGCAAGGTCTCGACGCCGACCTCCAGACGCCAGGGGCGACCCACCTTTGCGCGCGCGCCGCTTGGTGGTGTGTCGGGCGAAGCCGGGTCACGGCGCGACCGGTTTAGATTCGGTTCCATCATTGGCGCATGGCGCGAAAGGCGGGACATTACCAGCCCCAGGCGTTGCAGTACGCAACGCTGTGTTGAGCCAGTGGTGGACAAAAAGAATCGCGCCGAAGGCGCGATGATGACTCGCTGGGCTGGGTGCGGTCCGACCGCTGCAGCCTATGCCGTCTGCCTAGATCAGGGCCTGGTCCGACCCGAGCCGGCGCATCGGCAAGGCTGAATCTCGGCGCGTGCGCAAGCACGATAACGGGTATCGGGACAGTTTCCCCGATACCCGCCCCGCGTCAACGCACCGGCCCACCGAGCGGCCCATCGCCCCGGCGAGTCGGCGCGTTGCCGAGATTTAGGCGCCGTCGCTGAACGTGTCGCGAGGGCCTACGGCGTGGCTACCGTCTGTGAACGGGTCCCGCGTGCCCATGGCGTGACTGCCATCGGTGAACGGATCGCGCGTGCCCATGGCATGCGCTCCATCGGTAAAGGGATCGCGCGGCGAATTGACGCCAGCGTTCGCGATGCCCGCGACGCCACCAAGGGTTGCCACGGTCAATGCCACCAAGGCAGTCTTCTTCAATGTACGCATTCTATTTCTCCTTGTTTCGATAGTGGCTCAGTGAGCCTGCATTTGCAGTGTAGAAAGATGTACCCCACCAGGGCCTGACGACAAAATTACAAATGTGTCATGTTGTCACTCCCGGCAAACCGGCCATTCTTAGCCACCGGTAAAGAGCTTGCTGCGCTCGATATAGACGCGCACGCCTTGGGCGTTGGGCATTGCCGGGAATAGGACGCCAAGATCCACGGATTTTCCTTGAACAAATTCGGCGAACGTCCAGGTGGCCTGCTGCGCGCCGCTGCGGAAGGTAACGGTGTCGCCGGAGGCCACATTGACAGACTTCAGGCCGGGAGCGAGAGTCACCGCGCGTGCGGCCGTGTTCGCCGGCGCCAGGCTACCGAAGAGCGTCGCCTGCGGCCCCAATGGGGTAGCAGCCTGCGCCGTAGCCATTGCGCTGGGCACTGTGAGCGATGCCGATGAGCTGGCTTGGTCGGCGGCTTGCCGCCGCACGTGCTCCGCCCAGTTGTCGCCCGCATTGGTTCTGGTCTGGTCCGCACTCCACGCCGGTGAACTGGATAGGACGGAAACGGCCGCCAGCGCCAATGCGGTCAAAGCGGTCAAAGCGGTCTTCTTGGTGTTCATGATGCGCTCCATAACGTTTCGAGGCGTAACCTCTTAAGTGTCATGGTAGGCAACCGGCACTCACGCGGACGTTACTCGCGAATTACATCCCCGTAAGCTTTCCCGCATCCATCTGCGCCGCAGAAATGGGTACTTCGGCGAGGTGAACGACCTGGATAGCCAGGCGCGAGGGCCGCGCCTGCGACGCTGCCCTGACGGCCGCGCGAACCGAGGCATTTGGGAAGAACCCAAGCCGACGCGTCCGCTCTTGCGCCACAGACGAGCCTGGCGAAGGCTTGAGACGCGGCCCGCGGCGTCCTCGTCATTGACGTTAAACGCCGCGATGGGCCCACGCGTGACTGCGTCCTCTACAAAGTCCAGCCCTTCTTCCTGGCCACCAGCAGCAGCGAGCCGCCTGCCGGGAAACGCAAACCGGCCCGTATTAGGTTGTGCTCGAGGGTGCAAACACCCCCGAGCATGCCGTTCATGGCCGCCCCAATGCGAAACCCGTCGTCCATGGCATCGCCGGGCGGCTTGGCGCGCTGCCACACCCGGGAGATGGCCATCGCAGGCAGCAGCAGCGTCATGAAGGAGGTGACGTCCACGATTTCGAACCCGGCCGCCTCCACTTTCTTCACCAGTTCTTGGCGCGTATAGCGCCGCTTATGCTTGGCCGCATCGTCCATATGGCTCCACAGCGACGGATGCTGGGGCACTGTCAATACGATTCCCCCATCATTCCTGCAGGCCCGGTACATCTCCGCTAATACTTGAGCGTCGTCGTCGACGTGTTCGATGACGTCAAACGCCCCCATGACATCGAAGGCTTGGGCAAAGGGAATGGCACGGGCATCCATTTGCAACAATTGAGCTTTGCATTTGCGCTGTCCCTGCATCAGGGCGCGCAACGATGCCTCGCCGCCGACCAAGCGTGCACGCGGGAAGCGGGCCTGGATCGCGCGCAGGTTCTCCGCGGTTCCGCAACCGACGTCCATGAAAGAGCGCAAGGCCGGAAAGTAGCGCTGCAGCGCGTCCAGGATCAGTTTGCGGCGATAGACGAACCAGAAGTGCGTCGCTTCGAGCTTCTCGTACTCGACAAAGAGCGGTTCGTGAAAGCCATCATGGTCGACCATCATGGCAGGTGCTAGGCAGAGCACGCCAGCCAGAACACGGGGCTGCCAACCGCACGCGCTGCACGCCCACACGTCAATTTTGAGCGGGGCCTTACATTGATTACAGATGCGCATCGCTGTCTCCAATATGTGCGCGCGCGCGACATCGCACGCCGCACCATAATTGCCCTACCTTGCTCTCGCACAGGAACGAGCGCAGGCAGGCTTGTTTCGTCTTCGGTCAAGGACGAGATCTAGGAAGGTGGAGGTAGCCAGCCCAGGAGTTGCTTGGGCGGCGTCAGAGATGGGGGGAAGGCGGGCGCAGCAGCGTTTCAGGCGTTGTGCTGGCAAATATCCACAGCAGAGACGCCGGTAGCATGCTGTTCATGGACAATGCTTGGGTCCCCGAGAAGGCAAAGATGGCAAGTGTCGAGGCGGCCGAGCAGGCAGAACACGCATGACAACCGCGCCCCTTGCCGCGCTCTTTGCTTGCCGGACAGTGATGCGACCTCGGATCGCAGTGTGCGTCGGCCTGGTCGGCGCTCGCCTCGTCAGCGACGTCGATGGTGGCAAGGATGGCGAAGAGACCGGCGCCCTGCCGCAACTCGGTCAGCTCGCCGCACGAAAGAGTAGCCGCTGCGCCAACGTTCTGAATCGGCAATACCAATACAACGAGCCAAAGCGATAGGTGGCGCAACAGCCTTCTCATCCGGCGGCATCAAGCATCAATTGAGTCGGGAGTCTATACGAGCCGCCTGTCAGTAGAATGACGTGGACATGACAGACGCGGCGCTTCTCCTGATTTTTTCAACGGACGCCGGCGTCACGGTAACGAACAAAGCCTAGAAGCGATGCCTCTGATGAAAGCATCCGTATCATGCGGGAGTCCCCCGCTCCGGCTACCGGTGTCGGCACGCCAGCGGGCAATCAATAACAGGCGAGTGCGTCAGTGGTCGCGTGAACCGTGAGCGGCATTGTGCCAGCGGCGCTCAGGCTCACGTCGCCCATGTTCGATGCCGTGGCGCGGCTGGCGATGCGACTCGCGCGGCGCAGTGCCATGCCCGTACGAGGGCTGCGCATCATGTACCACCGCAACCGCGGGCACGACGTGCACAGCGGCAGGCGCCGGCCGTGACGGGTAGAGGCCTGCCCGACCATAGCCCTCATGCGTGTAGCCATGCGTCTGCGCATTGGCGTAACTGAACCCGATGACCAGCGCGGTGCCGACTAGGATGGGAAGCTTTTTCATATTTTCTCCTTTGCGTGCGTAGAGGGTGGGAGCATACGACTTCTACATTGCCGGCAGTGTTCGCGTTTCCCTACAAATGTGAGCGGTTGTAACGGCATTACCCCAGCAATGACGCGCGAGTCGAACTCGATGACTGCCGCGTAATGGTTGGGTAATGATGGCGGCAATTTCCAAACGGGAACGCTTGCTGCCATTCCCGGGCCAAGACAACACAGAAAAAATTCCTGCACGTAATGGTCGCGTAATACTAGCTGGTCGTGAATGTCGCAATCTCCTGCCGATGAACATCACTAGGACGAAAGCCCAACCGAACATGGATGGCCAGCATGTAATGGTTGGGTCATCGCATAGCAATGTGAAGTAAGGTCGCTGAAAGATGGCACGCTGCGGGGCCCTTCTGCAAAGGCAGATCTTGGTGCAAAAGCAATCAGAACCTAGATTCACGATAACGGCATTGCCGTTTGCACACCGCTTCGCTGGCTTCCCGGTCGTGTCGCGCCCTGAACCACCGCAACGGACTCTCGTCATCTAGGGCAAAGGAGAAATCATGCGTGTCTTATTACTCATTACCGTCATGTTGGCCGGGTGCGCGACCGTCGCAGAACGTACCGCGCACGCCGAGCGCGATATGGAGACCTCATTACGCGTTGAGGGCCCCGCTTGCGAAAAGCTCGGCTATCAGAAAGACTCGGATCCGTGGCGTGACTGCGTGTTACGCCTCAGTGCCGGAAGTGGACCGTGTATGCATCGACGGTTTTGAAACGCATGCCCCGCGTATGGCGGGGCAATTCGCGGCGAGTTCGTTCTCTACACCCGACGCCTAGCGGCTGCGGATGGGTGGCGCTTACCGGTCGTTTTCAATCGAAGCGCGACGCCAGCCTGCGCACTGCTTGACCTTACCCCCGTGGGAAGGTCCATAGTGCAAATGAGGACGGCATCGCGGCGATCACGCCTTGGCCGTACCACGCATCCAGCGGGGAAAGCATGACGACTGCAACGCCACGTTATTTGATGACGTGTTCGCTGCGTTCCGTCTGGCCTGCGCACAGCAGCAGTACAGCGTGGCCGAGCACCTGCTGGCTGCCCTGGAACAATTGGCCGGCGACAACCATCGCATGCTCGACGAGGTCTACCTGTCGTTCGCGTCGACCTGCCCTGCAGGCAACGCGCTGTCGGACTCAACCGTGCCGCGCGCAAGATGAAGTTCTATACTCAATATGGTTCCCGCGACGGCGCTACTCGGCTCGGAGAGGTCCAATGCGTAAGCCTATGAATCGCCTTTGGCGTCTCGTCGTGCTCCTGACCCTGGCGCTGGCTTTGCCTCTACGAGCTCAGGCCGGACCGTTGGACAACTGCTGTATCGCTGGCATCGCTCAAATGCCAGCACACGGACCTGCTCAAGCGGCGCAAGCCAGTGTCGAGACCGGCAGTCCCCATGACTGCGTCAGTCAATTCGGTTGCGCCGGTGACCGACATGTCAGCGGCCCGTCTCGTCTTCCCTGCACGATTTCCGCTTGTGCAATCCTCGCGGGCACGCCGTTGGCCACCGCCGCCCCCACGGATGCATGGACCAGCGTGTTGGTCGCGCATCCGGAGTTCGCATATCGCTCCGTCGTTCCGCCTCGCCTCGAGCGCCCGCCCAAACGGTACTGTCTGTAGGGCGGTCTCGCACGGCGAGGGTGCCGCACTTGGTGCCATCGCACCAACGTGCTCGTCTGATTTCGACATTTGCAGTGTCGCCTGCCGCTCGCTGGTGGGTTTAGGCCGCGCGCTGCATACCCAGAACGAGGAACATCATGAAATTCTTTTTTCACGCGCTAGGGGGCGCCGTCGCCCTTGGGCTCTCGCTGTCAGCAGTCGCCGGTCCGGACTGGTATGTGATCGAAAAGGCTCGCAACGCCAAGCGGGCTGAGGCGCAACAATTGAAGGCGCAGCAGGCAGAGGACCACACCGCGATGAGGCGTGACCATGCCGCCATGATGCAAAAGTGCCGCGAAATGATGGGTCAGCCCAAGTAACCGGCATACTCCGATGCGCTGCGTTGGCGTGGCGCATCGGAGCGCCTCGATTGGGCGATGCCACAAGTGGGTCGCATTTGATCTGTGGCAAACGGCCGCGAGGGCAAAGTGCCGAAAGCGGCCAAACGCTGCTACCATTTGGCTCAAACCGAGTTTCCCACGTGCGTATCCGCTTTCGCCGGCTTTGCCTTGCCGCCTTCCTGCTGAGTACCTTCCTGACAGTTCAGCTGGCAGCGGCGGCCTACGCCTGCGCGGGCAGCCGGTATTCGATGGACGGTATGACGGACATGGCCAGTATGACCGAGTCCTGTCCCGACATGACGCAGAAGGCCGAAGCGCCGGCTGCCCATGACGGCTTGTGCCTGGAGCACTGCCAGCTTGGCTCCAAATCGGCCGACCACCCCAGCCCGCAGATTCCAGCGTTCCAGCCCGTGCTCGTCAATCTGGTTGAGCCGGCGTTGGTGCCGGTAGTCGTCAGCCAGCGAGCCGCCTACGCCGACGCGGTGCCACGCGGGCCCCCTCGCCCGCTGCCCATCCTCCACTGCTGTTTCCGAAACTAGCCTCCGCAGCAACGCCTACTATCGTGCCCTGAACCATGGTGTTCAGGGTGGTCGTTGCTTTGCGGAGGCTTTATGCATTTGCGTTCTCCCTTTGCGTATGGGTGCCGGCTGACGCTCGCCCTTACGCTGTTGGCCGCTGCCCATCCCGGATGGGCACAACCGGCGGCCGCACTCTCCTTGCAGGAAGCGGTAGCCCTCGCGTCTTCCGGCTCGTCGGACGCCGAAACATCGCGCTCGGCGGTCCAGTCCGCCATCGAGATGGCGGTCGTTGGCCGGCAATTGCCGGATCCGGTGCTCAAAGTCGGTGTCAATAACGTACCGGCGAACGGACCCGACCGGTTTTCCCTCGGCACGGAATCGATGACGATGCGCTCGATCAGCCTGATGCAGGAGTTCACGAGATCGGCCAAGCGTGAGGCTCGCGCCCAGCGCTTCGAAGCCGAGGCGTCGTCGGCCGAGGCCCAGCGTACGGCGGCGCTCGCCACGGTGCAGCGCGGCGCCGCGACGGCCTGGCTGGACCGCTGGTATGCCGAGCGCGCCTACAGTGTGCTCTCCGAACAGGCGCACTCCATCCAGTTGATGGTAGACGCGGCGCAGGCCGCCTATCGCGGCAACCGCGGCTCCCGTGCCGACATCCTGGCCGCCGAACTGGAGCTCCGTCAACTGCAAGATCGCGAAGACGAGGCCCGCGCCGCACTGGTATCAGCCCGAGCGATGCTGCGACGCTGGGTGGGCGAGGCTGCAGAACTTCCCCTGGCCGAACGCCCTGGCTTTGAGGCGCCGGCCTGGCTCAATACCTTGGATGCCGGCGGCGTGGCGCAACTGCCGGAGGTGGCGGCGGCCGAGGCACAGGTTGGCGTCGCCGAGGCGGAAAGCCGGGTCGCTCGGGAGAACAAGATCCCGGATGTGAGCGTGGAACTGATGTACAGCCAGCGCGGCCCCGCCTACTCCAACATGGTTTCGCTCAACGTCTCACTGCCGCTTCCCTGGGACCAGAAGCATCGCCAGGATCGGGAACTGGCCGCAAAGCTTGCGCAGGCCGACGCCGCGCGCGCGCAAGCCGAAGTCGTACGCCGCGGCTTGCTCGGGCAGTTGCGCGGCAAGCAGGCAGAGCTGGCGCTCAGCCAGGCGCGGCTCGAGCGCTATCGGAGCACCACGGTGCCGCTGGCCAAGGCACAGACCGAAGCGGCCCTGACTGCCTATCGAGCGGGTGCCGGCACCCTGACCGCCGTGGCCGATGCCAGCCGCAAGGCGCTCAATATTTCGCTTGAGCGCCTGAAGCTTGAGGCTGCCACCGCCCGCCTGTGGGCGGACCTGACTTTCCTGATGCCGTTACCCACTGCAAACCAGCCCACGTCACTGCAAGGAGCCCAACCATGAACAAGACCACGATTGCACGGACGGTGGCAGGCCTGATGGTGGTGGCAAGCGTTGGCGCTGCCTATTACCTCGGTCAACAGCAAGGGCGCCAGTCGCCCGCGTCGGCAAACTCGGGCACCGGCGCCGGCGGTGCCGCCCTCAAGGCGGGCGACATTGACCCGAAAACTGGCAAGCGCATCCTCTACTGGCACGACCCGATGGTGCCCGGACAGCGCTTTGACAAGCCGGGCAAGTCGCCGTACATGGACATGCCGTTGTCGCCCGTGTATGAAGAAGCCAGCGGCGGTGCGGCCGTCACCATTGACAGCCGCGTGACACAGAACCTTGGCATTCGCACGGCCGAGGTGAAGACCGGCCGACTCGAGGCCGCACTTCAAGTGCCGGGCAATGTCGCGATCAATGAACGTAGCATCGAAGTGCTGCAGGCCCGCACCAGCGGATTCGTGGAGCACGCGTACGCTCGGACCACCCTCGATCCGGTCAGCAAAGGTCAAGCGTTGGCGCAAATCTATGCGCCAGAATGGGTCGCGGCGCAGGAGGAATATCTGGCGATCAGCCGGATGGACGGCAGCCTCCAGCGCGAGCTGCGCGAGGCCGCCATTGCGCGCATGCGTCAGGTGGGCATGACCGAGAGCCATATCCGGTTGGTCCAGTCCACCGGCAAACTGCAGCCGCGGCTGACGATCACCAGTTCGGTCGACGGCATCGTCACCGAAATCGGGGCGCGCGATGGCATGACGGTTTCGCCGGGAACGACTCTGTTTCGCATTGCGAGCCTAGCAACCGTTTGGGTCATCGCCGAGGTGCCTGAGAGCCAGGCCGCCCCGTTGCGGCCCGGCCAGACAGTGTCGGCCACCGCGGCAGCCTTGCCCGGCCACCCGCTGTCGGGCAAGGTCGACGCCATCTTGCCAGATATCAGCGCCGGCACCCGCACGGTCAAGGTGCGCATCGAATTGCAGAACAAGGCCCGTCAGCTATTGCCCGGCATGTTTGTCTCGGTGCGCTTTGACGCCGCCCCAGGGCCAGATCGTGTGCTCGTGCCAACCGAGGCGCTGATTCGCACCGGCACGCGCACCATCGCCATGGTCGCATCCGGCCAAGGCGGCTTCAGCCCCGTGGAGGTCAAGACCGGCGCGGCGGCAGGCGGTCAAACCGAAGTCATTGAAGGGCTCAAAGCGGGTCAGAAGGTGGTCGTATCAGGACAGTTCCTGATCGACTCGGAGGCGAGCCTGCGCGGCACTACTCAGCGCATGACCGCCCCCACAGCCGCCTCTGCAGCCGGCGCGTCGGCGCCTGGCACCGCTGCGGCGCCCGGGCCGGAGCATCAAGGCGTCGGCCGGATCGAGGCCCTCACCGAGCAGAGCATGACGATCTCCCATGGTGCCATTCCCTCGGCGCAGTGGGGCGCCATGACGATGGAGTTTGGCGCGCCGCCAGCCGGCATGCCCAAAGGTTTCAAGCCCGGGGACCGGGTCCGATTCCGCTTCCGCCTGGATAGCGACGGCGTGGCAACCCTCTCCGCCGTTGAGACCGCCGACGCCACTGCGGGAGCCAAGCCATGATTGCCCGGCTCATCCTCGCGTCCATCCGCAATCGGTTCCTGGTGCTGCTCACCACCGTCATGGTCACCGCGTGGGGACTTTGGGCGGTACAGAGCACACCGCTTGACGCCCTCCCGGACCTGTCCGATGTGCAGGTGATCATCCGCACGCCGTTCCCAGGCCAGGCACCACAGATCGTGGAAAACCAGGTCACCTATCCGCTCACCACGACCATGTTATCCGTACCCGGCGCCAAGACCGTGCGCGGCTACTCGTTTTTTGGTGACTCCTATGTCTATGTGTTGTTCGAAGACGGGACCGACCTGTACTGGGCGCGCTCGCGCGTGCTCGAGTACCTGAACCAGGTGCAATCGCGGCTGCCGGCAGCGGCCAAGCCCGCGCTCGGCCCCGATGCAACCGGCGTCGGCTGGATTTATGAGTATGCCTTGGTTGACAAGACCGGCCAGCATGACCTCAGCCAGCTACGGGCGCTACAGGACTGGTTCCTGCGTTTCGAGCTCAAGTCCCTGCCCAACGTCGCTGAAGTGGCTTCGCTTGGCGGCATGGTCAAGCAATACCAGATCGTGCTGATGCCGGATCGGCTGCGCGCCTACAACCTGTCGCAAGCCAAGGTGCTCGCAGCGCTCAAGGGTGCCAACCAGGAAACTGGCGGTTCGGTGCTGGAGTTGGGTGAAGCGGAGTACATGGTTCGGGCGACCGGTTACCTGAAAACGCTGGACGACTTTCGCCAGATTCCGCTCGTCACCAGCGACGCCGGCATCCCGGTACGGCTGGGCGACGTTGCCACCGTGCAACTCGGCCCCGAGATGCGGCGTGGCATTGCCGAACTGAATGGTCAGGGCGAAGTGGCTGGTGGCGTCATCGTCCTGCGCTCAGGCAAGAATGCCCTGGAAACTATTGAAGCGGTCAAGGCCAAGCTCGCCACCTTGCAAAAGAGCCTGCCCAAGGGCGTCGAGATCGTCACGACTTACGATCGGTCGGCGCTGATCGAACGGGCAGTGGACAATCTCACCACCAAGCTGATCGAGGAATTCGCGGTCGTTGCGCTGGTCTGCCTGGTGTTTCTCTTTCATCTGCGCTCGGCGCTGGTGGCCATCGTCTCGCTCCCGCTGGGCGTGCTGGCCGCCTTCCTGGTGATGCGCTATCAAGGCGTGAACGCCAATATCATGTCGCTGGGTGGCATCGCCATCGCCATCGGCGCGATGGTTGATGCCGCGGTGGTCATGATCGAGAACGCGCACAAACATCTCGAGCACTGGCATGCCGACAACCCGCAGCGCGACCTCGGCGAGCATGAGCGTTGGCGCGTCATCGGCGAATCTGCTGTCGAAGTCGGACCTGCCCTCTTCTTCTCCCTGTTGATCATCACGCTGTCGTTTATTCCGGTGTTCACGCTGGAGGCGCAGGAGGGCCGTCTTTTTTCGCCGCTCGCCTTTACCAAGACCTATTCCATGGCAGCCGCAGCGGGACTTTCCGTCACCTTGGTACCAGTGTTGATGGGTTACATGATCCGCGGCAAGATCCCGTCGGAGCAGGCCAATCCGCTCAATCGCTGGCTGATTCGTGGCTACCAGCCGCTGCTCGGCAAGGTGCTCACGTATCCCAAGACCACCCTGGCAGTCGCCGCCGTGCTGCTCGTCGCCACCGCGTGGCCCATTATGCGCATTGGCGGCGAATTCATGCCGCCCTTGGATGAAGGCGATCTGCTCTACATGCCCTCCGCGTTGCCAGGTCTCTCTGCAGGTAAGGCCTCCCAGCTACTGCAGCAGACCGATCGGCTCATCAAGACCGTGCCGGAGGTCGCAACGGTGTATGGCAAGGCGGGCCGCGCCGATACCGCCACCGATCCGGCGCCGATCGAGATGTTCGAGACCACCATCCAGTTCAAGCCCAAGGACCAATGGCGTGCCGGCATGACCACCGACAAGCTGGTGGAGGAGCTCGATCGGGTCGTCAAGGTGCCAGGGCTGTCCAACATCTGGGTGCCGCCGATCCGCAACCGCATCGACATGCTCGCGACCGGCATCAAAAGCCCGGTGGGGATCAAGGTCGCCGGTACCGACCTGAAGGAAATCGATCGCCTGGCCACGCGCATCGAGGAGGCCGTCAAGACGGTTCCCGGGGTCACCTCCGCACTGGCTGAGCGGCTCACGGGCGGCCGGTACATCGACGTCGATATCGATCGGGGCGCTGCGGGTCGGTACGGCCTGAACATTGACGACGTTCAGGCGATCGTCTCGTCGGCCATCGGTGGCGAAAACGTCGGCGAAGTGGTCGACGGGCTTGCGCGCTTTCCGATCAATGTCAGGTATCCGCGCGACTATCGGGACTCCATCGAGCAACTGCGCAGACTACCGATCGTGACCGACAAGGGGCTGCAAATCACGCTGGCCGACGTTGCGCGCATCCAGGTTGTGCAAGGGCCGCCCATGTTGCGCAGTGAAAATGCGCGGCTCTCCGGGTGGATCTACGTCGACATTCGCGGCAGGGACCTGCGCTCTGCCGTGCAAGACATGCAGGTGGCAGTCGCCAGAGCCGTCCCGATGCCAGCCGGGTACTCCCTGAGCTGGTCGGGACAATTCGAGTATCTCGAGCGCGCCACCGCGAAGCTGAAGGTAGTGGTCCCGTTCACCCTGCTGATCATCTTCGTCTTGCTCTACCTGGTATTCGGCCGGCTGGATGAGGCGCTGCTCATCATGGGCACTCTACCGCTGGCCTTAATCGGCGGCTTCTGGCTACTCTATCTGCTGGGATACAACCTGTCGGTGGCCGGGATTGTCGGCTTCATTGCACTGGCCGGGGTCGCTGCGGAATTCGGCGTCATCATGCTGCTCTATCTGAAGCATGCCTGGCAGGAACGGCTCGAGGATGGGCAAAACAGTCTTGCGGCCCTGCTCGATGCCATCCAGGAAGGCGCCGTGCTGCGTGTGCGCCCGAAAGCGATGACCGTAGCTGTAATTCTGGCCGGCCTGCTTCCGATCATGTGGTCGCACGGAACCGGCTCAGAAGTGATGCAGCGCATCGCTGCACCGATGGTCGGCGGCATGGTGACGGCGCCGCTGCTGTCCATGTTTGTGGTCCCGGCGGTGTATCTGCTGCTACGCCGCCGTCAGATCAAGCAGGCTTCCCTTTCCCCCAACCTCACACCTCAGGAGGAATCACAATGAAACACCTCAAGACCCTCGCCGCCGCCCTGGCCATCATTGCCGCGCCGGCCGTGTTCGCCGCGGGTTCGATGGACGGCATGGACATGAAGGCGCCCGCCGCCTCGCAACAGGCAGCTCGGCCGGTGCCCGCAGAAATCAAGAAGATTGATGCGCAAACCGGGAAGGTCACGCTCAAGCACGGCCCGATCGAGAATCTGGGCATGCCCGGCATGACCATGGTGTTCCCGGTCAAGGATCGCGCCTCGCTTGGCAAGTTCAAGGAAGGCGATGCCGTGTCGGTGACATTCGACAAGGTGGATGGCGCGCCGACGGTCGTGGATATGCAGCGCAAGTAATCGCCCCATGCGCGCACGGGTTCGCCGCCGGCGGCCGTGCGCGTCACGGCATGGCCTAGCAACGTCACGCTGGCAGCCATGGGCGCCACTGCGCAACGATCCTGGCAAGCCAACTCCGAATCGAATCAGACCGTGCGCCACAACCCTTTTGATCTGCCCCACGATGTCCTCGTCGTCGTCCTGAGCTCACTGGCCATCCTCCTTTGTATGCTCGGACTGTTTGCTTGGTATCTGCGACGACGGCACGGCCCCCGGCGAATTCGCGACCAGCATGGCACGGTCTCGCGCAAGCGCACCAGGAAGTCGAGCAGACGGAGCAAATAGCGGTCGGAAAGGGGGCGTCCACTGGTTACCTCCTTGCAATGGCTCGCACGGCTGGGGGCTTCCATTCCGGTGCCCAGGCGCCGCTACGTTGCTTACCCGGACTAGCAACAGCTCAGACCGCCCATCATGCGCTGATGCATCAAAAGCATCCCTACCACACCAAGGATGGCAATCACGCCGACGGCGGCGCACACAATCAAGATGACTTTCCAAATTGACGATTTGTTCATACTCTCGCTCCTAGCGGCCTGTGTACGCTTTCGCGCCAATTGATGTGCCGCACCTGGTGCTGATCGTCGCCCCTGATTTCCTTGACAAGGATCTTTTGTATGACTGTTTGGTAAGCGGTCTTTTGAGGGCGTCCCTTGCGGCCGCCGGCGGTATCCGCTAGGCGTCTGAGGACTTGAGCGTCCAGGGCAGCAGAGCCTCGTAGTCGTCGGCGGTCTGTGCGTGTGGCAACGCCTTGAACAAGGCAACGAGATACTGATACGGATCGACGTCGTTGGCCTTGCAGGTTTCCACCAGTGAGTAAAGACTTGCGCTGGCGTTGGCACCGGCCACGGTGTCGCAGAAGAGGAAGTTTCTCCGTCCGATCACGAATGGCCTAATCGCGTTCTCGCAGGGATTGTTCGAGATCGGCCAAGTTCCGTTCTCGATGTAGCGCACGAGCTTTGGCCACTGCCCATGCAGGTAGTGCAGCGCCTTGCCGAACAGGCTTTGCGGCAGTACGGTATGCAGGTGTTGCAGCAGCATCGTTTCGATCTCGGCCAGCAGCGGCTGGCTTTGTTCGGCGCGAACTTGCTGCCGTTGTTCCGGCCTCATCTCGAGCGTGTGGCGTTCGATGGCAAACAGCTTGCCGATGCGCTGCAGGAATCCGGTGACCGTGTGGTCGGCGCGCTTGTCCTTGGGCAAGGCTTGCTCCGCCTCGACCAGGTAGCGCCGCGCGTGCGCCCAGCATCCGAGGTGCACCAACTGATAGGTGTTTGCGACGTCGTCGTATGGTGCATAGCCGTCGGTCATCAACACCGACCCAGGCTTGATGCCGGCATAGAGAGCCGTAGCCTGCTTTGTCTCGCGTGTGGGGCTATAGGCAAACAACCGTACCGGCGGGCCCGTGCCATTCATCTGCGCCCATAGGAAGCTCTTTCTCTGGGCAGGCCTGCCGGACTCCTTGAGCACCTGTACCGTTGTCTCATCACCGTACACGACGTCTGCTTCCAGCAGATGGTCACGCAGCAGGTTGATGATTGGCTGCACCGCTTGGCCTACTCGCACTATGCTTGCGGCCAGGGTGCCGCGAGAGAGGTCCCCGCCGAAGCGATGCAGCAGCGCTGCCTGGCGGTACAGCGGCAGGCCATCCTGATACTTCGAGGTGATGCACCAGGCCAGCGCCGATTCGGTAAGGAGTCCCTTGGGAATAATGCGTGCCGGTGCCGGCGTCGTCTTGATGCCGCCGTCGCAGCATGGGCAGGCGTACTTGACCCGCTGGTGCTGGATCACGCGGACCTGTTGCGGCACGATGTCGAGCTGTTCGCTGACCTCAACGGCAATCTCGACCAGAGTCTGGCCATCGAGGGGGCAGACGCGTTCCGATTCGGGTAGTTCGTGACGAACCTCGACACGGGGCAGCGCCGGGTCGAGCGGCTTACGGCCACGCTTCTTGCGTGTGTGCCCGGCCACTTCGGTCTCGGGCGTACCTTCTTCTTCCTGCGCCGGCTGCGCGGCCGCTGCCGCCATGGCTTCGGCCTCATTGAGGAACAAGTCCTTCTGCTCCGAGCCTCGCGCCTCGCTCTTGGCGGCGAACAGCTTACGCTGGAACGCCTTGAGCTGTTCCAAGAGCAGGTCTCGCTGGACCGTCATCACACGCAGCTCGCCCTTGATTGCCTCGCGTTCCGCGAGTATTGCCTTGAGCTCGCGCTCGGCGTCTCGCAACAGTTGCAGCTCGGCGGCGGTAACGGTGACGGGCGTGGATGGCATGGCGGGTTAGACCGCTGCCGCCAAGCAGCGTTCACGCAGCGCGATGGTATTCTCGGTGCGGGTGCCGGCGCATCGCCTCGATGTCGATTCCCTCGAGCAGCCAGTGCAACTGTTCGACCGTCAGCGTGGCCACCGACGCCTCGCGTGGCCAAGCAAACCGGTCCGCCTCCAATCGCTTCAACAGTAGCCAGAAGCCGTTGCGATCCCAGCCGAGAATCTTGATGCGATCGGCCCGCTGGTTGCGGAACACAAATACAGCAGATGCAAACGGATCCAGCCCGAGCGCCTGCTCGACCAGCAGTGCCAGGCCGTTGATGTTCTTACGGAAGTCCACAGCGTCGCGATGCAGGTACACCCGCAGCCCAGCGTCGAGGCGGAACATCAATGGCCTCCATTCAGGGCTTCGATCATTGCCCTTACGAGCGCCACGTGTCGCTCGTCGCATTCGAGCTCGAGTGATACCCCGTTGGGTAGCTTCGCGCTCAAGAGTGCCAGCGGTAGCGCTCGCTGCGGTGGCGAATCGGCAGTCGCTGAGGCCGCTTCGCGGCGAGGCACCACGACCTTTGCAGGTGTCTCGATCGGCCGCGAATCCAGAACCTCCTGGACAACCGGCACGAATGCCGGCAATGCACCTCGCGCCTGCGCTGAATCTCGGTACTCCCGAATCCATTTGCGCAACTGATTAGCGTTGATGCCAGCCTTGAGAGCCGTGCCCGAAACCGATGCTCCCGATTGAAGGCAGAACTCAATCAGACGCCGCTTGGCCGCTGGCTCGTAGTCGCGCTTCCCATTGGAGCGGACTCGCACCGCCTGCAGCGGAAATAGGTCAATCTCGTCTTGGATCATGTTTGCGTCCGCAAAGTCTTTGCGGACGCAAGCCTGCCAACGTTCAGCCTTCAATACCAGACGTCGTCAATTGAGCGCTTACACTGTTTGCCTGGTATCCGCGACGCCCACAAGCCCGTCCGAAGGCTGCCCAATCAATGCGGCGCCGACTCACTGGCGCGCACCAGAAAGTCAGAAAAATAGCTGCAATTTCCTACACCAACCTCGACTGTACACATCTGATGATGTCCGAGCTTGTTCGCCTGCCATGCCCGACAGGCAATGTACTGCCAGTTGATCGCATCGCTGCAAGCGGAAAAAGTGCGCCGAAGGGCCTAATGGACGCGGCTAAGTTGCTCCGGCTATCGTACTGACTTTTGTCCTGCTGCTTCGTCGGAACCGGCCTCACATGCGCCGTCTCGACGCGCAAGCGACCTAGCCGAGTCAGCTATCGTCGCGAGGGCGAAGCGGCTCCAGCGGGCGCAGCGCTTGAACGGCGCGCTTGAGCAGCAAGATCCAGTCATCCAACTCCTCTATGATGGCCTCGGTTTCGTCCACGAGGGTCGGGCCAGTGGTTGGATACGACAATGCGGCGCCGTTGATCAGAGTATGTGCCATGCCGTGCAAGCGCAGCAGATCGTCGCGCAGTCCGGCTGGCTCACAGCAACGCGCGCGGATCGCATCGAGTTGTTCCACCACGCGCAGGATGGTGGTCGTGTCGAACGTGTCCCGAAGCGCTTGCAACGCCTCAGCGTCGACCCTGCCGTAAGGTGTATCGGTATCAGGCATGGCGAGGCTTGCGGACGGAATGGGCGGGAGCGGCAAAGAGGCTGTCGCGAATCCAGGCTTCCGGCACCCGCTCCAGGTTGAGTTTATAGTCGCCGAAGCGCTTGATGTTGCTAGTGAGGTAGGGACTCAGGAAGCCGATGTCGGCCACGTCGACTTTGATCCCTTCCTTCACCATCGCGCGCAGGGCCTGCATCATGTCCGCCGTGTTCTGAAGAATCACGGCCGAGGCGATCAAGTCGTTGTAGCGCAGACGCTTCTGCTGCTCATCGGGATCGTTCTCGGCCAGCACATCGCCGCCGAACGAGAACCATTTGGCAAAGCCATTGTAGGACTCGATCTTGTTGGTGGTGGCGGTGATCTCCTGGCGCAACTCGCGGCTGCCAATCCATTCGAGCAGGAACGCCGTGCGCACGACCTTGCCGAGTTCCTGCGCCGCCAGAAACAGGCGGTTGCGGCGGCTTTCCGAGCCGAACCGGCGCAGCAGGAGCGGCGAGGAGATTGTTCCGGCCTGAATCGATAGCGCCACCTGCATCAGGTCCTTCCAGTGGAAGGCGATCAGGTCCCAGTCCACGGTGTCCGAGAACAGCCGGTCGATGTGCTTGTATTTGATGTTCGCATCGGCACGGTAAAGCTTCAGATCCTGCCAATTGCGGATGCGCGGCATCAGGTTGATGCCCAGCAGATGCGTGAAGGCGAACACCGCGGCCGACTGACCCTGGGTGTCGGCATGCACGGTATCGGCCTCGACGCTCAAGCCGGCCTTGAGCAGACCCTCGATCACGTAGATGGCTTCCCACACGCCGGGCGGAATGAAATGCCGGAACACCGCGATGTAGTTGTCGGCCACATGCCGGTAGGCCACCGCGCCCATCTTGCGGTACCGAAAGTGGTAGCCGGCCAGGAGGTTGTTGTCGTAGAAGTCGTACTGGGTGCCGTCAGCCGCGACGGTCTTGCCATCCCCCCAGTGCTTGGGCAGGTCGAGCCGCAGATACAGCTCGATCAATTCCCGCTGCGCGGTTTCGAGACGCTCCAGGCTCAGATGCCGGCGGTTGACGAACGACATCATGTGCGGCGTGATATGGCGGGCCGCCTGGGTGGGTCCCAGGTTGCAGCCCATGGCGAAGATGGTCAGCAGGTAGCGCTCGGCCGCATTGCGGATCTTCGGGTCGCTGCCGGAGAGCGGGCCGAAGTGCCGTGTGAAGCGGGTCCAGTGCTCGATGTTGGCCAGCACGTCCAGCAGGTTGCGCGTCGGCATACGTCGGATCAGCGCCTGCTGCAAGGCAACGGCGCTGGCCGGAATCTCCCGGGCGACGGTGCGCTTGAGCACCGGCTCGCCATCCTGGCCGATGGTGACGTGCTGGCGCTTGTCGGGAAAACCGGCATCCAGCGTGCGCGCCGTGTCGGCGAGCCACTGGCGCAGATACACCACGAAGTCCTGCGCGTTGGCTGGCATGTCCAGCTTGGCGCAGTATTCCGGCAGGCGCCGTTCGCATTCGCGCCAGGGCAGCAGGTGCGCACGGTAATCGGCAAAGGCATCCGAACCCACCACGCACAAGTCGCCGGATCGCAGCTCGTTGACCATATGCGAGAGCACGCACAGTTCCAGGTAGCGCCGGTTGGTAGGGGCGCCCTGGTCGTGGGGGCGACGCACCAGCTTTCGCCAACGTTCCGAGGCGAAGCTCACATCGACGTCGGCGGCGATCCATTCGCGATGCAGGGATTCATTGTCCAGCACTACCGCAAGTGCCGCCAGCAGCGTGCGCGACTGGCTGGTCGACTCCCATTCCAGCACCTGCGCCAGGCGCAGCATGACGGAGCGATGCGCGCGGAAATGCCGCCATAGTAGTGGCAGGTAATTGTTGCCGCTGAAGGCCCGCACCTCGGCGCAGCTCTCGCGCAGCGGCTCCAGATCGCCGGACGGCGCGAGGAAGCGGCGCACCTGCCGGCCGATCAGCGCGTCGTCCTGGCCATCGGCGACGATATCGACCACGCCGTCGAGCAAGCTGACCAGCTTCTCCATCTGGGCGCGCTGACGGGACTGGATGCGCTCCATCTCGTCGCGCGCTCGCTTGTGGATGGAGCCCATGCGACGGATGAACATTTCCGCGAGATCGTCGCGGGTGGGCACGCGCATATGGTTGAGCAAGGCAACGATCAGCGTGTAGCGCTTCTCAGGTAGAATCTCCCTTAGATTGGCCGCGTCCAGGCTCATGGCCTGGCTGGCCAGCGAGCGCAGCTTCGAGGCTGGCACGCCTGCGATTGCGCGAGAGAAATCGCCAAGCCCGTCAAGTAAGGTCAGGTGTTCTATGAGTAGGTTGAGATGCTTGCGTGATGGACGGCGCGCGTGGCGCTTGATGTTGTTGTAGGCGGTAAGTCGGTTGGTGAATTCCCGGGTGAGAAGCCGGTCCAGCCGCTGCCGTTCCTCGTCCGACAAACGCCTTGCAACGCTTCGAAACAGTGCGGTCTGCGTGCGGGTGTGAATCTGCTCGGCAATGTTGTCTAGGGTGGAGAACGCTGGCAACTCGACCTGGCGCAGGATCAGCGCATCAATGGTGGCATTGATGATGTCCACTTGCTGGTCCATAGTTTCCGCGGCTTCGCGCGCGGCGCGGATCGTGACCTCGTTGCCATCGGTGCCGATATAGGGCTGGACGCCGAGAAATTCGCGTACCGCCGTGTAATGCCGGTACAGCGTGGGGGATAGCTTGCGGTCATAGCCAAATGCGGCATCTGGCGCCAGACCAGCGCTGGCGCGCACGTGGTCAATCACGACGACGGGAATGCTGTCCAGGTTGGGGAAGTAATGCAGTTGCTGGAAGACCTTCAGCAGCACCAGCAAGCCAAGTCGCGGCACTTGTCCACGTGTTGAGCGGGTGGCCCACTCCAGTTCCTCGGCATCCGGCGTGTAACACGCCTGTAGCTCCTTAGTGGAGAAAACCTTCGGGAAACGCGGGTAGGCGGTACGCTCGACGGTGGCCATACAGGATCTCGACAATCTCTGAAGGGCCAGCCAGTCTAGCCGAGGACGATGGCAAAGTTCTAGACCAAAGTTATAACTAAAGGGAATGTTTCTTCTTGTTTATATAACCCAGCGGCTTATGATAGCCGATTGCCCGAATCTTGGCATGACCCCCGACTGGAACACTTTGAGGCGTTCGATGTGCTCGCGCATGTAGCGGGAATTGGGCTTGAGCGGCGACTGGCGGAGCCACACGAGCCAGGTAATGCTCATGTCAGGCGCGACGTTGAGCAGGTTGTCCAGGGAGCGCTTGTGGTGGCGCTCCAGCGGCTCGATCAACGTGCGATAGAGCCGCCGGTTCGCCCTCGTCACGGCCTCGGCGCAGGCGCGCTCGATGACGGTCAACGCCGGCAGAATGATGCGCTTCTGGCGCAGCGTTTCGAGGGAATGCGCAGCCAGGATCATGGCCTTGTCGGTCTGCATGGCGAGGTCAGCCAGGCTGTGTACCAGCTTGCGGAAATCAGGCAGGCCAAACACGGACAGCCCGAGGTAAGCGCGCAGCTCGTGCAGGTGCTCGTTGCGCGTTTTCTCCCGTCCGCCATATTCCGGCCAGGCGCCGGCGTCGCCGCGCACCTGCTTGGCAACCCAATGGATCACAGGATCTGGCAGCATGGTGTCGCTGGCCAACGCGTAGCCAGGGTAGCGCAGCAGGCACATCTGCACGGCGAAGCCGAGGCGGTTTGCGGCGCCACGGCGTTGCCGGATCAACGCCAGGTCGGCGTCCGTGAAGCTATATTGTTGGATCAGATCATCCTGACTTTCGGGCAACACGAGCAGGCTGTCGCGTTCAGTATCGGAAAGCAGTGAGCGGCGTGGCATTTGTTCGATTTCTTGGAAATCTGATGAAAGAGAAGCACATGGAGCAGAGAATCCGGGCTCAGGGCTGTCCGATCATGAGTGCATGAACGTTCATACGGTGCGCGTTTTTAGGTACTGGTAGAGGGTTTCTCGACTGATGCCAAGGTCGCGGGCCACGACCGCTTTCGGCTCGCCGGCGGCGACCCGAGTGCGTAGCTCAGTCACACGCTCGGGCGCGAGCGCTTTTTTGCGGCCACGGTAGGCCCCACGTTGCTTGGCCAGCGCGATCCCCTCGCGCTGCCGTTCACGGATCAGGGCGCGCTCGAACTCGGCAAAGGCGCCCATGACCGACAGCATCAGGTTCGCCATTGGCGAGTCCTCACCGGTAAAGGCCAAACACTCCTTGGCGAACTCGATGCGTACGCCGCGCCTGGTCAGGCTCTGCACAAGGCGCCGGAGGTCATCCAGGTTGCGGGCCAAGCGGTCCATACTGTGCACGACCACGGTATCCCCCTCGCGCACGAAGCCCAGCAGCGCTTCCAGCTGCGGCCGTTGAGTGTCTTTGCCCGATGCCTTGTCGGTGAATACCCTGTCGACTTGTGCATGTTCGAGCTGCCGGTCCGGGTTCTGGTCGAAACTACTGACCCTGACGTAACCGATTCGTTGGCCCTTCAAGGAACCTCCTTGTTGTGAATGTCAGGCTGAAATCTATGAGCCTTCCGGTCAGGTGTCAATAAAATGTTTATATGACTCTATCCTGACGCATTTTGCAGGGCCCTCCTGACGCCTAATTGGGGTGTAGCCTAAGCTCACATGCTTAGGTGACGGCGAAAATGCGAACGGGGTTTCTTAATGCTGTTCTACGAACGAGTGATTCTCTGGCCAAGAGAGCCAGCAGGAGCATATGGGTTGTGTTATCGATCGTTTCCTCTACAGTGATTTAAAAGTCATCATTGCAGCGACCCCGAGACATATCACCCCGAAAGCAGCTTTCAGATACTTTTGCGGAAGCCGCGAGGTGAGCACACTGCCGACTCCCATCCCGACTATGCTTCCTGCTGCGAACGGGAGCGCGACACCAAGGGGAAATTTTCCTGTAGATAGGCTGGCCGCTACGCCAGTTAGCGAAACAAGTGCGATAACACCGAGCGAGGTAGCGACGACCGATTGCACCGCTAAATCCGTGAAACGCTGCAAGGCCGGCACCATGACGAACCCGCCGCCTACCCCGAGCAAACCGGACAGAATGCCCGCAATGGCACCTGCGATCGATAAGGCGCCGGCGCACTTGCTCGTCCAGATAAACCGTCCACTCATGTCGTCCCGAATGCAGGGTCGATCCAGAGTAAGAGAGGTGGACTCGACACTGCGGCCGACGATTTCACGGAAGGTTTTATATGCGACCCAGGCGAGAATAGCGGCAAACAACAGGCTGAGCAGTCGCGTGTCCAAACGGTGAGCCAACCATACACCGAGTGGCGCGAGCAGGATGCCAGTGCCGGCAATGAGCACGGTCGCGCGGTAGCGCACAATCCCAGCCTTTAAGCCCATCAAAGCACCTGCTGCGGCAGAAACACCGACGGCGAGCAGGCCAACGGGGCCGGCTTCGGCGATCGTTAAGTGCATGCCGAAGACAAGAAGTGGGACCGCGAGAATGCCTCCCCCAGCTCCTGTCAGACCCATGACAATACCTACCACCGCCCCCAAGAGAAGACCCGTAATCATCACAGCCCCGGTTACGCGGCCGGTGATGCGGCTTTGGCTTTTGCTCGTTCGAGCAGTTCAAACAACGCCATTCCGACCAGCATGGCGATGAAGAACAGCAAGGGTTTGGCGCCGCCTTGTGCGAGCGATGCGAGCGCAGGACCGGGACAATAGCCGGCCAGGCCCCAGCCGACGCCGAACGCGAGTCCGCCGAGCACGAGACGGCGGTCAATTTGCGTAGCCGTCGGCAAGCGCATGGCGTCGCCCAGGATCGATCTCGGACGTTTGGCCGCGAACGGAAACACCAGCGCGCCGACGACTACAGCGCCGCCCATCACGAACGCAAGCGACGGGTCCCAGTTTCCGGCCAGGTCCAAAAAGCCGAGCACCTTCGCGGGGTCGCTCATGCCGGACAAAATAAGCCCCAAGCCGAACAACAGGCCGACCAACAGCGACATGAAGATTTTCATTTTTGCTCCCTTAGCCGACAAGATGGCGAACAACGTAGACGGTCACGAATCCGGCGGACATAAAGGCTACGGTAGCCACCATCGAACGCGGGGAGCGACGCGACAGCCCGCACACGCCATGTCCGCTAGTGCAGCCCGAACCGTAACGGGTACCGATCCCTACCAGCAGTCCGGCCAGGATCAAGACCGGGTAACCGGCCTCGATGTGCACTTGGGGCAGGGGAGCGATGCTTGAAAACACGAGAGGAGAAAGCACTAGGCCGCCCACGAACGCAAGACGCCAGGCGATATCGCCCCTTGCGGGCGTTAACAGGCCACCCACGATGCCACTGATGCCCGCAATTCTTCCGTTAAATACCAAGAACAGTGCCGTGGCTATTCCGATCATCAGCCCACCCGCCAGCGACGTCCAGGGCGTGAAATTGTTCCAGTCAATCATCATTACAGCCTCCTATTACGTTGGGCAGTAAAGTTGGTACAACACCTGTAGCACTGCCAGTGCCTCACTACTGGAGATGCTGTAGAAGATCTGCTTGCCCTCACGGCGCGTATTCACTAGTCGCTCTTCGCGGAGCACGGTCAGCTGCTGTGAAAGCGTAGGCTGCAAGATCCCAGTGATGGTTTCCAGCTCTTTGACCGAGAACTCGCCCTGCGTCATCTGGCATAGCAAGAGCATACGGTCGGGGTTGGACAGTACCTTCAGAAGCTTGCTAGCCTCCCCAGCTGCGGCATGCAGTTTCACTAAATCAATTTGCTTTGGCATGGCCACGTAGATCCGTTTAAAAGTAACACTTTACACGAACATTATACCATAACATAATATATTAAACGTAGAGACGATGATCCATGTGTCGAACTCTGATCACGACGACTATTAAGGAGCGCCCATGATTTTTAGACAACTGTACGAACCCCTGTCGAGCACTTATACCTATCTGCTGGGGGACGAGGACACGGGACAGGCAGTCCTCATCGATCCCGTGATTGCGACCATGGATCGGGATCTGGCCGAGGTGCACAGGTTAGGTCTGACCTTGGCTTACACGGTCGATACCCATATCCATGCCGACCACATCACCGCAGCTTTGGAAATGAAGCGTGCCGTGGGTAGCAAGATTGCCGCGCCTGCCTACGATCAGTTGTCATGTGCCGATGTCGGCATCGAAGAAGGCAGGCCATTTCAGGTCGGGGGTATTACTTTGCAGCCCCTGCATACCCCCGGCCATACCGACGGGCACTTTGCCTATCTTTTAAATGACCGCGTATTCACAGGCGACGCCTTACTTATCGAGGGGTGTGGCAGGACTGACTTTCAAAACGGTGATGCCGATGCGCTCTACAAAAGCGTGCGAGAGAAGCTGTTTGCTTTGCCCGACGAAACCTTGGTCTACCCGGCGCACGACTACCAGCAGCGTTTTGTCTCCTCGATCGCGCAGGAAAAGAAGCGTAATCCCCGCCTGGGCGGGGAAAAGACGCTCGAAGAGTTCAGGGACATCATGGCCAAGCTGAACCTTCCATACCCTAAGTTCATTGACTACGCTGTCCCGGGGAATAAGCAATGTGGCGTCTGTCCCCCAGACCTGCCAGAGAACTTGGCCAGCTATTGCCGCCAGATGACCCAGAGCCCGCAGGGCTGACGTGCCGCTAACCAACGGAGAAATTGAAATGACAAACTTCAAGCAAATAGGGGATGGCCTGTTCATCGGTCCCCAGCCTTCGGGGCAGGATTTGGTGGAGGCGAAGCAGCAAGGCATTCACACCGTAATTGACATGCGTACGCCTGGGGAAACGGCCACCTCGAACGCCGAGTTGGTCAGGAACAGTGGACTGGATTACTTCAATGTACCAGTCAACAAGACAGCCCTGTCAGAGCAGCAGATTGACGAGTTAAGTCAAGTAATGCAGAGAACACAAGGGCCGCATTTACTGCATTGCGCCACTGGCACGAGGGCCGCGTTGCTGCTCGCGCTTAGTCGTGCAAAGCAGAATGGGTGGACAGCGGAACGCACGTTCGAGGAAGCGCAAACCATGGGGTTCAACCTTCAGGGTTCCGCTGATTTCGCCAGCTTCGTCAGGCAAGTCACGGCCAAATAGATGTTCATTCGCAACTAGAACTGCAAGTTAAAGTTCACAAATTTCGATTCAGGGAGCCACTTTTTGGATGCTGTACGATTTGGGCCGCTCGTCGTCCCTGTACAAGTAGCACTACTCTTAGCAGGCATAACGCTTGCCCATTCTGTTGCCGCGTGGTTCCGCACGAGGCGCGGTGTCGATCCGGGCCCCGTTCTTTGGAAGATGATCGTGTTCGGTTTCCTCGCCGGACGCTCGATCTTCGTATTAAGACATCATGAGATTTATTCCAATGCTCCATTGTCGATCATGCGCACCAGCATCTCGGCGGCTTCCCGCTTAAAGCCAATAACGACCGAATTCGTTTCGACCTCGTGCGCTATTCGGCTCGGCGGCTCGGCGTTGAGGAGTTCCCCTTGGGAAGGGTCCGAATTCGGATCACCCGCCAGCAAGCGATCATCAGACGTGCCACCATCACCCTGTTGCGCATCTTGATATTGCGCGAGCCATTCGTGCAAACCGCCATCTGTCTCGCTGTTGCTTGCTGGGGCGACCGAATCCTTGGCGCGGCTATCCACCGGGCCAGCCTGAGCTTCCGGTAAGGCGTCATAATCGTCTGGCACGACAACGCTTACACTCTCCTCCTTGATGCTCGACAAGACTGATGCCGGCCGCTGTGTGGCTTCAGCGAACTCTCGCACCAGTTCAGCGAACGCATTTGGCGCGGCCTTCTCCTGGAGGGGAGGATTGTGGTAGGGATCGCTCCGGTTCGAAGATTCTTCCTCCGCTGCCGAAGGCGCAATGGCAGGCGATTCCGCGGCAAAATCAACACCTTCGTACCGCTCGATCGTACTGACCTCGGGAATGTGCTCTTCTTCCTCTTCAGCCGTCGTCCAAAACCGGCCCTCCCCATCCGGATGGCGCGTGCGCATCGCAGTGACCGCTGCCTGGTAGTACGCGATTCCACGATTTACCGCCCCTTCGTTGGGATTCAATTCCTCGATTCTTAGCCACGTCTCGCGTACCGCCGCAAGGATCGGATCGTCATTCCCGGGGTACTTCTTCGCCGTTCCTTCGCGGATCTTCTGGATGATATTGGCGATGATGGTGAAGCGACGATCCGTTGCCTTGATCGGCGTACCCGTGCTGATCATAGACGCCCTGGTCCCACTTGTCCGGCTTGTCCGCGAGATCTGGGCGGAACCCCGGCAATCCTGTCTCCAGATACGCCTTGATTGGCAGGAATGCATACCTTGACTTTTCGCCAATCGTCGGAGAGCCCACCTTGGTACGCACTGCTCGCCCGCTTTGCAACGATCCCTTCCATGCCCAGTTGCTTGACGAACTGATAGAGTCGCTCCCCGTCAGTTACAGCGCTCACGCAGAGCAGACCAACATCGACGCCATGCAGCAGCTTCTGTAGCGCCGCCTTCCTCTTTTCGATAGGCCAGTCGCGGATATCCCGTCCGCGCAAGACGAGAAGATCAAAAGCAGCTAGGACGACTGGACGTGCGCCGCGATACCAGCGCCTACGCAATGCACGCTCATGAAAGGCGTTGAAGTCAGGGCGGCCAATGTCATCTAGGACCACGCCCTCAGCGTCCAGTACACAGCCCGCCGGCAGCGCGGCCAGTGCCTGGTGCATCTCCGGAAACCAGGTGGTCGCATCGCCGCCCTCTCGCAGACGGAGCGCAGGATCTCCAGTTCGAGCCAGAAGCCGCCATCCGTCATACTTGATTTCGTAAGCCCAGTCACCGTTCTGCGGCATCATCCCGGGCTTAGCGAGCATCAGGGGGTAGCAGCTCAAATCCAGCGACGCGGCAGCATGCTGCCGAGACATGGCATCAGCCCTTCACATTCCGTGGGTCATGACCGAAGCTGTTTCGCTCCCGGATCTCGTGCACGGTACCGGCTGCAATCGCCGCATCCTGTGTCGGCTGTACATCACCATCCTGACCACCTTCAACCTGGACGGTCCGGCCGTTCGCCGACGGCACAACGTGAGTGTTCTTTGCAGGCATAGGCTCCTCACATGAGGGCAGCGTACTGAGTTTCGCACCATCCGGCCAGGCCGTCGTATCCGCGAGTGTCGTACACCGTTTTCTCAAGATCGCAGGGGTGATTTGGTCGCGCGCCTAATGCTGCACAAATTTAGTGTGTGCCCGGTACCCTGGCGGTCGGCTCCGAGGGGTGATTTGGTCGCGCTCGTCGGCGGGCGTACGGATGGCGGTGGACCTACAGGGGCAGTGGCGTGCGAGGTGAAATGGTCGCGCCACCATTAACGGGGTGATTTGGTCGCGCATGCCACGCACTGTCACAAGCCTGTGGATAACTAAAGTTATCCTAGGTGAAATGGTCGCGCTTATCGAGGTGAAATGGTCGCAGCACCTGAGGTGCAATGGTCGCGCTGTCGGGGTGAAGTTGTCGCGCCTGAGGGGTGAATTGGTCGCATCATTTTGCCGCCAAGCCAAGCTGCTGGCGGCTTGGCACGTATACCCTGTAGTTCCTGTATTTCTTCCTTTAGGTTTTCCTATATATCCCTGTAGTTAACCGACGCATCGCTGTGGATAACCCGTCGGTTAAGGACTTGCCCGGCCAACCTATGGACAGCCCGCTTCGCGGGTCCCCGCCTAACCGCTACGCGGTTTCCCGTGGAGAAGCACAGGACAACCCTCCGGGTTGCCCTGCCCTTCCCCACCGGTCGGCGGCTGCCCACAGGTTCGCCGGGCGGCGCTACAATTGAGATATGACTGCAGCGTGCCTTTGCGATGCCCGAGCGATGTCCATAAGGCCTAGGCGAGGATATCAACGGGTCGACTTGCGGGGTGGCCTGAGAGACCTTTATAGTTAGGTGTGAAGCGGACTGGGGAGTGGTGATGCTAGAGTCGTTGAACCTTACGTTGGCCCGGGCACAAGGTCGCCGCGCAGACGACTGGGCTGCGTATGCTCGGGAGCTGGAGGCACAGCTCCGAGAGGCTGAAGCAAACTTGCGCGGAGTTCGTGCCGTGAGGGACGCAGCATTGGCTGAACTTAGCAAAGTAGACCCCAAGAACTACATGCTGGTCCAGGCAAATCGGCAGGCCATTGGCCAAGCGGCATACGAGGAAGAACTGCGTCGACGTCGTGCATCGTAGTGGCGCTAGAGTGATAAAGAAAAGCCCGCTGCGTAGCGGGCTTTTTGTTCTCTGAATCACTCCACATAGCCTTTCGGCTTCGTAGGCGCTGAAGGACTCTGTGGGTTCTTCGGCTTGTCTCCCAGATTTTTCCCTGCACCGAAGGCTGACTGTTGCACTGCCCCCTTGCCGGTTGCGGTGCCGCCAAGGAACACCTGCTTGGCCCGATCATCGGTGTCGCGGCCGAGCTGCCCAGACATGTGCCCTCCGATCCAGGCGAAAACCTGGTCGGGTACAACGTGAATCAGGTTGAAGCAGCCGTGGATCAATGTCAGGCACAAGGAGATGTACACCGCAATGAAGCCGATAATGCTCACCAAGCCTGTCGTGCTATCGAATTGTGCATTTGCCATGGCAACGCCAAACATCGTATTCAACAGCGTTCCAAGCACGATGACACCGGCACCGCCAAGCGCAAAGCCGACCATCATCAGCGCGGGTCGGAATAGGACATTCAGCAGGAAGATGTAGCCGTGCGTTGATCGCTGCCCTACTCCTTCACCATCCCCGTCAAGGTGAGTGATGCCCCAGAGGGGCGATGCGATCAGAGCCTCCCCCACCACCGCGTACCATGAGGTGACGCCGCCAAACCATATAATGAATGGCACCAGTGGTATATATATTGACAACATCGCGCCGAAGAAGAAGAGCGCTACCAGCGCGATGATGATGAACGGTCCCAATGCATCCAGCACACCCAGGGCCGCTTTTTTTAAAGCGCCAGCAGCTCCGAACGTGACAACATCGGCCACGGCAGTCGCGGCCTTTCCCAATGACGAATCGGCTGCGGCCAGGCCACCCTTGATAGCCGTGTACGTTCCAAGTGCGGCCCACCCACCCATCAGGATGTAGTCGCCGAGATTCTTCATCCCGATCATCGGATTCGTGGTGCCGCCTCCTCCGTTGTTCCCGTTCAAATTGATCGCGGCCTTGACCCACTCTTGCCCACTGAAGATGCTCGCAACAAAGCCTTTTGCATCCGTCGATTCCGTCTTCAATGCGGCCACTGCATTTGCAGTGCTGGACGCACTGGACCCCTCCCTCGAGCGCTGCTGCTGGTAGGCGCTCAAAACCTTTCGGTACAGTTGTGGGTACGCCAGATTGTTCGCGTCCGTTCCCGCTATACCAGCGGCCGTTGCATTAGCCAACGCCGTTGCCTGGGCGTTAGCCTGTGCGAAGGTCTGATACCAGGCCCCCGTCATGATCCAACCGTCGCGCTTGAGATTCTGCTCAATCTTGCTGGTCAGTGAGTCGATGGATCCCCGAGATCCGGCAATCGCTTGGCGGATGGTGTTCTCGTACACCTGTGCTGCCGAAGCCAGTGCAGCGCTCACGTCAGGCGGAGCGCTTCCATCGCTCACCGCATTTACGTACTGCTGGGCTAGGCGATTCAGGGTGGATTGCATGGTAGCCAATCCCGCCTCGTGAGCCGACTGCATCGGACCAAACAACGTCGGTGTATCGAGCCCGTAGCCGGCAATACTCTCTCCTCCGACTGACATGGTGACAGGCTGCGGAAGCTCAAGCTTCGCCCCCCCGCAAGACTGTCCTCGTCCGTTCACGATGTTGATGCTCTTGCTCGAGATCGATGGCGAGAATCGCTCCGCCGCATCCGCGCTTACTCCACTTTCCGCAGGCATCTGAGCAATTGCCGTGTTCACAGACTCACCACAAAGGTTCGCCTCGAATACCCGCCTGCGGCAGGCGCAGGAAGCTATCGAAGCAGCAATGCAACGCCAGTTGACACGCGCTGCGGATACTCCCACCGATGAAGCTTTTAGCTATGCCGTGGCGCTGACTGACAAGCAGCCGGTATTCAGCTTCCGCACGTCTACCAGTGTCGAGAATCAGCAGTACTCGACGCCCCTACCGATGTCCGTGGCTGTGCGCGGTGCCGAAGTCGCGGCCGGATTCGCGCAGCGCCGCGCGGGCCTGCTCGCCGTAGGCAGCGTCGAGCGCCGCGTCGAACTTGGCGCGGGCCTTCTTCAACCAGTCGATGGCCTCGTCGAGGTTCTTGTCGATCTCGGCCTTCTGCGCGGCGGGCAGCGCCGCCAACTGGCCGATGGACATCGTGGCGATGTCGGCGGGAAAGAGCGTGATGTCGTTCATGGCATCGCTCCTCAGACCGCCGCGCGCTCGGACGTCGAGTCGTGCAGCGCTTGGCGCTCGAACTCGATGACCGCGTCCACGGGATAGCCGACGCGCTTGGACAGCTTCAGGTAGCGCGGGCCGCGCCCTTCTGCGCTGCGCTCAATCCTCAGTCCCCGCCTTGGCCCTTGTCGGGGAACATGATCTTGAGGGCCTGCCGGTAGCGATCCTTCTCCTCGTCCGTCATCCCGGCGTACTCGCGGAAGAAAGCCACGTCCTCGGGACTGGCTTCGGGTGCCTGCTGCATGGGCGTACCCATCACGTCCTCCATCGTCACGCCGAGCACCTGAGCGATCTTCTGAATCCGCTCGGCGGTGGGGCGCTGCCCCTCCTTCATTTCCAGTTCCCAGATGTAGGCCTTGGTGCAGCCGACCGCGTCGGCGACCTGTTGCAGGGTCAACTTCTTCGCCTCGCGCAAGCGCCGCAGGCGTGCTCCAAACGCCGAAGCCATGGCGATGCTCCTGTCGCGGCTAAACAGCCGGTGAATGAATCAAGACTGTCAGTATAGCCGCGAGATACACAAAAGGTCTAGATGTGCCCCGTTGATTGACAAGCGGAAATCCGCGGTTCAGAATCGCGTTTGTATCTCGTTACTTTACTTGCGTGAGATGCGTGTTCAGTAACCCTGTCGCTGGCCCGTGCAGCCCGTACATCGGTCGCAGACCTCCGACGCCGATCCAGAAAGGACAAACAAGATGAAGAAGACCTTTGTCGACGTGATGCTCGAGCTGCCGGTGGACGCCACGCTGCGCGACTTCCTGACCTCACATGGCCTGCCGGTGCCGGACGGGTTCGCGTGGGACGATGCACCGGAGACCAGCCAGTTCTTGGTGGAGGCGGTCAAGGTCTGGCCGGACACTGCCGCCCGTGACCAGATGATCGCCAACCTCATGGCCGCCGTCCAACTGGGTGATGCGGCGGGCAAGCAGGCGATGTTCGAGGCCGCAGTGGCGGACGGTGCCGCACTGGCGGGCCTGACGCTGTGCCGCAGCGACGTCCATCGCTCGTTCTGGCTGTACGTCAACCACCCGGCGCTGTTCGAGCGCGCCTACGACTTCAGCTTCTGGGAGCATCACGGGCCGCAAACCCAGCAATACGATCTGGGCCTGAAGCGCCAGCCGAACGGTTCGGACACCAACCTGGCTGCACTGCGCCACGCCATCTCGGCGTTCTACAAGCGCGAAATGCAGTGCGGCGACAGCAGCGTGGCGCACTTGGTCGAGCGCAGCCCCGGCGTGTTCCTGCTCACTGTCCACGTCAAGGACATGGCCATGCTGCGGCTGGAGTTCGAGGGTTCGACCCTGAAGCGTCGCGTCGGCAATCCCAACATCCACATGGTGCTGGAATACGCCAAGTCCACGGGCGTGGTGCGCACGCTGGTGCGCGGCGGCCAGAAATACCAGCAAATGCTGGTCGAGGCCTTCGCCGAGCATGTGCTGGGCGTCAAGGCGAGCGCGCACCGGATCAAGTCGCCGACCCTGGATTTGTCGATGCTGCGCACCGGCTTCGATGTGCCGGAGGCGTTCGAGGACGGTTTCTCGATGGTGCAACTGAAGGCGCTCACGCTCCTCAGCCCGGACACCGCGCTGAAGATCGAATGCACCGCGATGCAGTCCAGCCAGCAACGCTCGGTGCATGAGCTGCTGAAGGAGAAACTGCCGGGCCCGCTGGAAGGTCAGTGGGCGGTGACGGCGGCGCAGGTCAATCTCTACTATCCGCCCGAGCCGGGCCGGACGCGCGCCAAGGTGGTCACCATCGAGGTGACCAGCAAGGGGCGTCTGAACCTGCACAAGTTCGATGCCAAGATGCAGGCGCAGTTGGAAGGCTATCTGGTCTCGGTGGGCATCTTGCAGAAGGGGCAGACCCTGAGCGCGCAGGAGCTTCCGCCGGAAGCGGACGCGATCAGTTCCTCCTCGGCGTTCGAGGACTGATCGATGGCGGCGCACGATGCCTGGGCCTTGGTCTGCCGCCTGTTCGCGGGCGGCACGCCCGTGCTGCGAACCACGCTGTCGCCCCGCGAGGTGGCTGCACTGTCCGTCCTCGGCAAGGCGGTCAAGCCGACGGTCGTTGATCGGTCGTTCGTGCTCTGTCCACACTGCCAGCAGCATCGGGCGCAGGTTTGGGGCGATGGTCGAAGTGGACGTATGTGCCGTTGCCCGGACTGCGGGCCCGTGGCCGTGGAAGCGAACGATGGTGCGGCGTTGGCCTTGGACGAGGAATGGTTGCGCCAGAAGCTGCGCCTCGCGCTCGGCATCGAAAGCCGCGACGGCATCGATGATCTGGGCGACGGCGTGTGGCGGCTGGGCGAGGCCCGCCGCTCGCCCGTGCTGCTGGCCCGCGATCTGACGCGCGTGCTGCAAGAACCAGCGTTGCTGGATCGGGTGCGCGTCGCCGGCGGCGACATCCGCGTGATCACGCCAAGGCCGCGCACGACGCGCGGATCGCCCTTCGGTGCGGGTGTGGGGTGGTTGGCGCTGGAGGAGCGCTTCACCTTCTACGGCGGCGGGA
Source organism: Cupriavidus gilardii (assembly GCF_013347325.1). NCBI lineage: Bacteria > Pseudomonadati > Pseudomonadota > Betaproteobacteria > Burkholderiales > Burkholderiaceae > Cupriavidus > Cupriavidus gilardii. Next base: position 3,162,376 of record NZ_CP054626.1, read on the forward strand.
TCGCGCTCATCGGCGCATCATCACCGTCCGCGCAATCGGCGGCCGCCGATCCGGCCACGCCGGTGAACGGGCCGTTCTCGGCGGACTTCAAATGGGCGACGCTGCCTGATATCAGCAGCACGCCGATCCGATTCACCGACGGTCAGGCCAAGGTGCTCGAGGCGCTGTGGTCGTTCAAAGGCGAAGCCACGACGGCGGAACGGATCATGCAACGCGCAGGCCTGGACAGCGCGAAACCGAGCGACCTGTTCAAGATCAAGTCGAAGGACAAGGGCAAGCCGGAACCTGCGACGCAGCACGCGGCCTACGGTGCGCTCGTGGTCACGCAGCAACGCGCAGGCTTGTACTCGATGCCCTGCGCGGCGGGCGCGTTGGCGTGATGCATTGCTGCTCCAAGTTCGCCGGACAACCGATGGCGGCGGCACGCGCGTAAATCACGGCCAGACTCGGCCGCGCGCCTGTGCCACGGCAAGGAAGTTGGCGCGGGTTTCGAGAGAAGAGAGAGCGGAACAGGGGCGAACCGGGCGCATCATGGCCCGGTGTCCGCCGACCGTCGGCACACGCAGACCGGCCCGGAACCCCACGTCGTCTGCGGAACCCGGAAATGGAAACGCCCAACCGAGAACGGTTGGGCGCTGAATAGTGGTGGACCGAAGGAGGATCGAACTCCCGACCTCTGCATTGCGAACGCAGCGCTCTCCCAGCTGAGCTATCGGCCCGTAGCGGGCGATTATAGCGTGAGCTTCCCGGCGATTTCAAGCCGGGGCGGCGCAACCGGCGCCTCAGGTTTCACGCCGCCATGCCGGGGTTGCCGCCCATCCCCTTGACCGACGGCAGGTTCAGCGGCGCCGCGGCCACTTCCTTGCGCTGGCGCAGCCAGCCGGCCATCAGGTCCCAGATCGGCGGGCCGCCGTTGTGGCGGGCTTCCTCGGCGACCGGCGCCCAGCCGGCGACCTTGTAGGTCTTGCCGGCCTCGATCGGCTTGCCCTTCAGGCGCATCTCGGTGATGCGCTTGCCCATCGGGGCGGCCGGGTCGATGGTGTACTGCAGGCCGCCGACGCGGACCATGTCGCCGCCCTGCTGGTAGTAGGGGTCGGGGTTGAACAGGTTGTCGGCGACGTCCTCGAGCACGGTCTTGATGGTCTCGCCGCTCATCTGCGTCACCGTGGTGTACGGATAGGTGATTGCGGTCTGGTCCATCAGCCTTTCCATCGTGATGCCCTCGCCGGGCAGCAGCGTGGTGCCCCAGCGGAAGCCCGGCGAGAACGCGATCTCCGCTCCCTGCACGTCCATCAGCCCGTCCAGGATCAACTGGTCGAACGTGCCGTTGAAGTTGCCGCGGCGGTACAGCAGTTCCTTGTTGACCGCCAGCACCTCGCCAAGCTTCTGCTCGTAGGGGGAGCGGACCTTGCGGATCAGCGCCTCCATCGCCGGATCGGCCGGCAGGTAGTCGGCGAACACCGGCAGCAGCCGGTAGCGGAAGTCTGCCACCTTGCCGCCGCGCACGTCGAAGTCGAGCACGCCGAGGAACTTGCCGTTCGAGCCGGCGTTGGTGACCAGCGTGGTGCCGCCGGCGTTGCGCACGCGCACCGGCGCCGGCACGCCGTCATGGGTGTGGCCGCCGAGGATCGCGTCGAGTCCGCGCACGCGCGAGGCGAGCTTCAGGTCGACGTCCATGCCGTTGTGCGACAGCAGCACCACCGCCTGCGCGCCCTTGGCGCGGGCCTCGTCGATGATGCGCTGCAGGTTCTCTTCCTGGATGCCGAAGGTCCAGTCCGGCACCAGGTAGCCCGGATTGGCGATCGGCGTATAAGGGAAGGCCTGGCCGATGATGGCGACCGGCACGCCGTTCATCTCGCGCAGCGTGTAGGCCTCGAACACCGGGTCTTCGAAGTCCTTGGTCTTGATGTTCTGCGCCAGGAAGGCGACCTTGCCCTTGAAGTCGCGCTCGACCACCTCGCGCACGCGTTCCGCGCCCAGCGTCATTTCCCAGTGTGGGGTCATCGCGTCGACGCCGAGCGCCAGCGCCGCGTCGACCATGTCCTGGCCGCGCGTCCACAGCGCGGTGGCCGAGCCCTGCCACGTGTCGCCGCCATCGAGCAGCAGCGCGCCGGGGCGGCTGGCCTTCAGCTGCTTGACCAGCGTGGCCAGATGGGCGAAGCCGCCGACCTTGCCGTAGCGGCGCGCGGCCTCGGTGAAATCCAGGTAGGTGAAGGCGTGCGCCTGCGCGCTGTCCGGCGCGATCTGGTAGTGCTTCAGCAGCGCCTGGCCGACCAGGTGCGGCGGCTTGCCGGCATAGTCGCCGATGCCCAGGTTGACGCTCGGCTCACGGAAATGGACCGGCAGCAGTTGCGCATGGCAGTCGGTGAAATGCAGCAGATGCACGTTGCCGAAGCGCGGCACGTCGTACAGCTTCGCGGCGGCTTGGGCCGCCTGTGCGTCGCGCGTGGGGAAAGCCATGCCCGCGGCGCTGGCGATGGCCAGCACCTGCAGGAACTCGCGTCGGTTCATTGTCGTTTCCTCTCGATGGCGGCCGTGCCGTCCGGTGCAGCACCGGGCACGACCCGCGTTGCCGCCGCGTCAGGGCCTGGCGTACCTCGCCAGCGCGGCGACCTCTTCCTCCAGCATCTCGCCGACTTCCTTCTGGACGACCTTGCCCCTGGCGTCGATCACGTAGAGCTCGGGCAGGCCCTTGCGCGGGCCGATCGCGGCGCGCAGCGCCGGCGTGTCCATCGCCGCCGGGAAGGTATAGCCGCGCTGGCGCAGATAGCCGACGGCATCCTTCTGATCCTTGTCGATGCTGATGGTCAGCACCTGCAGCGGCGTGCCGCGCGTGCTGTCGTAGAGCTTCTGAAGGCGCGGGTTCTGCAGCGCGCAGAACGGGCACCACGAGGCCCAGATCTGCACCACCAGCGGCTTGCCGGCCCAGTGCTCGGGCGGCACGGTGCGGCCATCCAGCAGTTGCACCGCCGGCAGCCGCACGGTGTCGCCGACTTCCAGCGCGGCGGCAGGCGTGGCGACTGTCAGTGCGAGGACCGCCGCGGCGGCGAGCATCGCGCCATGCAGCCTCTGCCGCCAGCCGACCGTCACCACCGCCGTGGCCCGCATCGCGCGCCCCTTACTGGTTGACCGGCGAGGCCGGGTCCAACAGCAGCGCCATCACGTCGCGGATCTGCTGCTCGGTCAGGATGCCCTTATGGCCGAAGCGCGGCATGTTCGAGCACGCGGCGAAGGCGTTCGAGTCCCAGATCTTGCCCCAGGTGTACTTGAGCACCGCCTCCGAGTTGCCGCGCAGCTTGCCGTACTGATACAGCGACGGACCGATATTGCCGAACGAGATCTCGGCCTTGGTCATCTGGTGGCAGGCATAGCAGTTGCCGCCGTTGACGCCGCCGGGCGGGTCGGAGAACTGCATGCCGCGGCCGAGCTGGGCCACCTTCTCGCCTTCCTTCCAGTCGCCGAGCCAGCGGTTGTCGGCCGGATAGCGGATCTTCTGCTGCTCGGCGGCCTCGATCTTCCTGGCCACCGCGGCCGGCACCTTGCTGCGGTCCGGATAATCGCTGCACAGCTGTTGCATCTCGTCGCGCTCGAGCACGCCCTGCAGCGTGGCCGGACCTTTCGAGCTGAACGAGTTGGCGATCAGCCGTTTCATGTCGCCGTCGGAAACCGGCGGGATATTGGCCGCTGCCTTCGGCGTGGCCTTGCCCTTCGATGCCGCGCCATCCTGCGCCATCGCCGGCGCCGCCAGCATCGCGAGCGCACCGCCGACCGCTGCGGCGGCAACGGCGGCGCCCCACCGCGATTGTTTTTTCTGGATCATGTTCGTGCTCTCCCCCTGGTTCAGCGCTTCAGGCCGGGGCCGTCATAGGTGCCGCCGTTGGCATTGCGCGCCAGGAACATCGTGAGCGCGGTGATCACATCGGAGCCGTAGGCGGGCTCGGGGAAGCGCTGCTGGCGCAGGCAGTCGTAGAGCCGGTGCTGCATCGTGCGGACCTCGCCCTGGGACACGCGGTAGGCCGGCCAGGTGGTGTAGGCCGCCTGGGCACCCTTGTCGGTCAGCAGGTTGGGCAGGTCCTGCAGGCGGATGCGCTGGCCGTCGACCGCATGGCAGGTCGCGCAGGCGAAGTCGTAGGCGCCGCCGCGGTAATAGAACATCTTCTTGCCCAGCGCGTAGACCTGCTTTTCTTCCGGATGGTCGAGCTTGACGTTCATCTTGACGCCGCGCGACTCGCCGGTGACGAAGGCAACCAGCCGCTCGATGTCGGAGCGCTTGCCCGAGGACGAGAACGGCGTGGCCTTGGCCTGTTGCTCGGTCAGCCCCTGCAACGTCGTGCGGCACCACACCAGCCGCTGCTCCAGGTCCATCACCTTGCCGGCGTCGGCGAAGTAGCGCGGCAGCTCGGCGTAGGCGCCCTTGGTCACGCCGGGGCCCTTGCCGAGGTCGCAGCGCTCGAGCGATACGTTCTTCGGCCCGGCCGGCTTTTTCCACAGTTCCTCGCCGGCAGCTTCCCACAGCTCGGCGGGATTGCCCTCGGCCAGCATCTGCCGGTATTTGGCGATTTCGTCGGTGGTATTGCTCTCGCCCTGCGCCTGCACGGCCATCGCGCCCGTCAGCGCGACGGCGCCGGCGACGGCCAGCGCGGGCCAGCCAAGGCGGCGTCGGTTCGGTCTCATGGGGTTTCTCCTCTCGGTCTCGCCGACCAGGCGGGCCGCTGTTGTTCTATGCGCCAATCGTTCGATGCGCGAATCGTGCCGCACGTGGCGCCACACATCCCGCTACGGCTTGATATAGGCGTAGCCTTCGTCCTGCTGCAGCCGCGCGATCTCGACCACGCCCGCCTGCACGATCTTCGTCTCGAGCAGCAGCTTGTTCTCGGGAATCTGGCGCGCGGTCAGCGTGTTGCGGCAGACGCGGAACTCGACGCCCATGCCGGCCAGCGCGCCGACCGCGGCATCGAAGGTGTTGCCGCGCGCATCGCGGGCGCCCTCGACCAGGAAATCCACGCCATAGCCGAGCGCGACCACGACGATCTTCGTATTGGGCGCGCCCGCCAGATGGTTGCGCAGATTGCCGATCGCGCGCACCGCCTGGTCGTTGCCTTCCGACAGCTGGTACACCACGCGGTGGCGCCCGCCCCCGCTGCGGGGAGCGGCCGCAGTCTGGGCCGCGGCCCGGCTCCCGAGTCCGACCGCCGCCAGCGCGGCGGCCGCCTTTGCAAAGAATGCTCGACGCATGATCTTCCTTCCGCCGTGTCCGCCGCGCCTCGTGCGCGGCCGCCGACCCGGCTACCGAAGGGCCACCTTACCAGAGCGGCCGGCAAGCTGCCGCCCGCGCCGGCATCACGAGATGGTGGCCTCGTCGGTCCGCTTGTCGCCGCGATTGTCGACCCAGGTCACCGTGACCTTGTCGCCCTTGGCGCCGCCCTTGAACTTGAAGTTCAGGAACGGGTCCTTGGACACCGCCGGCCCGAAGTTCGCGTGGAAGACCTCCTTGCCCTTGCACTGGGCGCTGACCGTCTGGATGTGCCAGGCCGGGATGGTCTTGCCGGACGCGTCCTTGCGCTGGCCGGTTTCCATATCGTGTTTCATCAGAATCTTGACGTCGACCACGCCGCCGTTCTCGGTGGCGCGTACGCGCATCGGGTCTGCCATGACGTTCTCCTGTTGCGATGGGCAGTCTGGGGGAGCGGAATCCGCGCTCGGCTTGTCAGCCGCCGCAGCCGCCCAGCGTCACCTTGATCTCCTTGGAGGCGACATACCACTTGCCGCCGGCCTTGACGGCCGCATGCACCACGGAGGTCTGGCCCATCTTCACGCGCGTGGAGACGAACGGCTCGGTACCGGCCGGGATCACGAAGTCCGCGGCCAGCGTATTGGGATTCTTCTCGACCAGGATCGCGATCTGCTCGGTGTCGGGCAGATTGCTGGTGACCGCCACCGGCACCACCGCGCCGTTCTCGGCGATATCGGGCGCGTTGAAGGCGATCGCGCCGCTCTTCTCCGGCGCACCGCCGCCCAGGGCCTTGATCACGTCGTTGACGCTCTTGCCCTCGAAGGCCGCCTTGTTCCATTCGGCCGCCTGCGCCTCGCCGATCAGGCCCGCGGCCGCCATCAGCGACACGACGGCGCTGACCCGCAGCATCTCTCGTCTTGTGATGTTCATGGTGTCGTGCACTCCTGCTTCTACCCGCCCCGCGGTATTCGTTTGGCCGCCAGGCCGGCCGGCCTGGCGCGGGCGGTGCATCGCCGCCCGTTTGCTGCTTGTGCTGCTGTAGCTGCTGTTGCTGCTGCCGTTCTTCTTCGGGCCGGCTACCGCAGCGCGACTGCGATCGCCGCCGGCACGCCGGCCCCTCACCAGGCAATTACTTGGCCGGTGCGCCCGCCAGGACCCACTCCAGCACGGTCTTCACGTCGGCTTCGCTGATATTCGGGTTGGCCGGCATCGGCACCGGGCCCCAGACGCCCGAACCGCCCTTCTTGACCTTGTCGGTCAGCTTCGCCATGGCGCCCTTGTCGCCCTTGTACTTGGCGGCGACTTCCTTGTAGGACGGCCCGACCAGCTTCTTGTCCACCTGGTGGCAGCCCATGCAGGCGTTCTTGGTGGCGATCTCCTGGGCCTTGGCCGCGTCGACGGCGGCGTGGGCGGAGGCCGCACCGGCCAGCATCATGGCTGCGATCACGAACTGCTTCATTGTTCTCCTCTCCAAACTGGAATGAGCCGTGGGGACGGCACGGCCGTGTGGCAGTGGATCTGCCCGGCACGGCGGCGTATTGGTCCGGCCCGGCCCCCTTCGATGGAGGCGCCAGGCGGCCCAATACGCTATTTTGCCTCAAGTATCCACTTCACCATGGCTTGAATATCCGATTCTGGAACCTGCGGTTGCGGCGGCATCGGCACCGGTCCCCACGCGCCTTGCCCGCCGCCGCGGATTTTCTGTGCGAGCGCACCGTGGGCGTCCTTGCCGCGATAGCGCTGGGCGATCTCGTGGAACGACGGTCCGACCAGCTTGCGGTCCGGCGCGTGGCAGGCCAGGCATTGGTACTGGCCGGCCAGCCTTGCGCCGACGGGTTGAGCGGCCGCCGTGGTGGCCTCGGCCTTGGCCTGATGCGCGGCTGGCGGCTTCGCCTCGTCCTCGGGCGAACCGGTGGCGATGCCGCGCACCGGTCCGAAGCTGCGCTGCTGCGCCGCCAGGTCGCCGTGCGCGCCGCGCGCGTATTCCGGGATCAGCGAACTGACCTCGACCTTGCCGGCGCAGTTGGACATGCAGGCGGTATTGCGCGTGTCCGGCTTGCCGCGGCCCGGCCACAGGCCGTGCTCGGTAGTCATGCCGTTGCGGTTCGGCAGCCTGCGCTGGACCTCGCCGATATTGGCGTCCGACAGCGTGAAGTCGGCCGGCACGATATCGCCCAGGTTCAGGATGTAGGCGGTCACCGCGTAGACCTCGTCGACGGTCAGGCTCCTGGGCTTGTCCCACGGCATCGCGCGGCGGATGTAGTCCCACAGCGTGCTGACCGTGCTCAGCTTCATCAGCGAGGTGCGGTAGGGCTGCGAGCCGGTCATTGCCGCGACGCGTCCGCTGGCGATATCGGCCGCCGTGGTACCGCCGGCGATCGGCGTGAAGACCGCGTTGGATTCGCCGAAGTCGCCGTGGCAGGAGGCGCAGCGCGCGTCCCAGACGGCCTGGCCCTGGGCGACGGTGCCGCGGCCGGGCGGCAGGCCCTGGAAGTCGGGGCGGACGTCGATGTCCCAGGCCTTCAGTTCGGCGGCGGTGGCGGTGCGGCCGAGCTGGGCGCGGGCCGCCCTGGTGTCCTTGCTGTCCTTGCTGTCGGTGCGCGCCGTGCCTTTCGGCTCGGCCTGCGCGGCTTGCGGCAGGACCGCCGCCCCCGCGATGCCGAGCAGCAGGCCGGCCAGCATGGCGCCACGGCGCCAGCCCGCGCGGGCGCCGACGCGGGCCGGATTGCCGCTATCGCACCTGGACATTGAACACCTCGCCGCTGGCCGCGACCAGCCAACTCTGGATCGCGTTGTTGTGATAGATCGAACGCGTGCCGCGTACCGCGCGCAGCTGCGCGATGGTCGGCTGCACGTAGCCGGTCTCGTCGATCGCGCGGCTCTGCAGGATCGCCGGCGAGCCGTCCCAGATCCAGTCCAGATTGAAGCGCGTCAGGCATTTGGACAGCACCGGCGCCTCCAGCCGCGCGGTGCGCCAGTTGCGCCCGCCGTCGACCGATACGTCGACGCGCCGGATCTTGCCGCGGCCCGACCATGCCAGCCCGCTGACGTTGTAGAAGCCCTTGCCGGTCAGGCGCTGGCCCCCCGACGGCGTGGTGATCACCGACTTGCACTCCTGGATCGACGTGTACTGCCGCAGCATGCCGTCCGGCATCATGTCGACGTAGTGCAGCGTCTCGTCCTTGGTGTTCCAGGGGCGGTCGCCCAGTTCCAGCCGGCGCAGCCATTTGACCCACGACACGCCCTGCACGCCCGGCACCACCAGCCGCAACGGGTAGCCGTTCTCGGGCCGCAGCATCTCGCCGTTCATGCCCCAGGCGACGATGATCTCGTCGGCCAGCTCCATCGGGATCGTGCGCGTCATCGCCGAACCGTCGCCGCCCTCGGCCAGCAGATAGCGGCCGCGCCGCTGGTCGGCGCCGGCGTCGTCGAGCAGCACGCGCAGCGGCACGCCGGTGAACTCGCAGCAGGACAGCATGCCGTGCGTGTATTGCACCGTCGGCACCGCGACATTGCCCCACTCCATGCCGGTATTGGCGCCGCATTCGATGAAATGCATCCGCGACACGGACGGCAGCCGCATCAGCTCGTCCATCGTATAGACGCGGGGGGCCTTGACCAGGCCGTTGATCATCAGCCGATGGCGGGTCGGGTCGATGTCGTGCCAGCCCTGGTGATGCCGCTCGAAATGCAGGCCGTTGGGCGTGATGATGCCGAACAGCCCCTGCAGCGGCGCGAAGCTGACCGAGGCCGCCGAGACGCGCGTCAAACCCGGCGATTCGCGCCGCATCAGCGCGGTTTCGTGACTGGAAGGCTGGCCGTAGGGCCTTGCGGCGACCGGCTGGCCGAGCGAGGTGGCCCACGGTTGGGGTTTCAGGATCGCGGGATCGCCTTCGGGTGCGCTGCTGGTTGCGCTGCTGGCGGCGCCGTGGGTTGCGCTATCCGCGGCCGCGGCGCGCGCCGGCCTGCCCAGGCCCACCGCTGCCGCCGTGGCGCCGGCCGCCGCGAGAAAGCTGCCGCGCAGCAGATCGCGCCGGCGGCTGTCGATGCCGTGGCGCCCGATCTCTTGCCGCAGGTCGGCGCTGACGAAGTGTTCCGGCGCGGGCACGATGCGGCCCGGGCGACTGCGGTCCGGCACGTTCGGTCTCCTCCGGCCGCTCGCCGCGCTCCGGTGCGGGCGCGGTCGGCATGCCTTGTTCGTATCGGGTCGCGCGCGCCGGTGGGGACCGATGCGCGCCTGGTCCTGCTCGCGGCTTGCCGCGCTCAGCGCGCCGCGGCGGCAGCCCCCGGCTTGCGCCGTGCGGCCGTGCGCCGCTTCGGCTCCGCGGGCATGAAGCGGTCCACCATCGCGACCTGCTGCGCATCGTCCTCGATCCGCGCGGCAACCTGCACGCACACGGTCCGGCACAGCTCCACCACGCTCTGGTCGGCGATCGCGTAGTACACCAGGTTCGCTTCCTTGCGCCGCGCCAGCACGCCGGAGCGGAACATCGCGTTCAGGTGGCGCGACACATTGGCCTGCGACGAACCGACCGTCTCGACCACCGCGCCGACCGGCTTCTCGCCGTCGCACAGCGCGTGCAGGATCTTCAGCCGCGTCGGCTCGGCCAGCAGCGCGAAGTAATGCGACACCTGTTCGAAGACGCGGTCCAGTTCGTTCATGCGATTCACTATATGCGTATATGCGTGATGACGCATATATCGTTTACCCCCGCCTGCGGCGATGGTGGCGCTCAGGCCACGCCGGCCATCTCGGGCCATCTCGGGCCATCTCGGGCCATGTGGCCGCCGCCCCGCAGCGTCGTGAGAGTCGAGGCCATGCTCGCAGCCTTGCTAAAGTCCGCGGCATTCGACGATCGAGCCGCGGTACTCGGCGCCCATACATTGCGCTCCTCCACCACGACGAAGGAGCACCGAAACATGGCTCGGATCTATCCGACTCCCTGTTCCCACGAGGCGCTATTGCAAGCCGCCGAAGGCACGGCAGCCGCCGCACATGGCGACGCGGCCGGCGCGATGGGCTCTACGGCGCCGTACTTCGAAAAAAGGGGCGCCGTGCAGATCGGCCCCTATTCGGGCCGTCTGCGCTATCTGACGCCACCGCTTGCAAAGCGGCCGACGCGCGCCATTGCAGAGCTCGATGAAGCGGTGCAAAAACAGCGCAGCCTCTGCAGGAAACTGTTCGACAAGGTGTTTCGGGGCATCGGCCTGGACGGCCAGGTATTGCTGACCGAGACACAGTTCCACACGTTCCGGTACGTGGACAGCCTCTATGGACTCGCAGTGGATTCGATCGGGCAAGGGAAGCGAACCGAGGCAAGCGAGAACATTGCCTGCATGGCGGCTTCCATGGAGGTCATCCGGGACGCGTCGGCGGCATTGGCGCGCATTCGGACGGCCGGCCGAAAGGGCGATCGCTCCGCGCTCGAACGTATTGCCGTCTCGATCTCCGTGCCGATCGTCGCCGAAGCGGCGTGGCGCGACGCCGTCAACATTCGGCGGCTCGTCGCGTTGTGCAGCACCAGCCGGCACATTCTTTCTCTCGCGGAAACCGGTGATCCGATGCACCAGGGAAGCGCGGTGGCCGGGCTGTGCCGCATGCTGGACGACGATGCGACCATCCAGCGTATTGCCGAACACTGGCCAACGAAATCCGCGGCATGTCGTTCAGCGATGCCCGCAGGCGGGTGCTGCCCTTCCTGATTCAGGGGGCGCACTCGTCTTTTGCCATCGACCGCGCGGGCCAGGACCGCGTGCCGCGACTGTGGATAGCGCTGCGCGACACCGTGGCGACGAGCGAGGACGCGGCCATCCTGGCGAACGATCACGTCGCGTGCGGCCTGGGGGCATATCACCGCGCGATGAACTTCGTGCTGTCGGATAAGCCGACCAGCGATCGGATACGACTATCCCTGCTGGACCTGCTTCATATGGATCCGCTCGGCAACGGCTGGCGCATCAGCCCGGAAAACGGGCGCAAGGTGGCGGCGTTTCTGACGGGCACTGCCGTGGAAAAGCAGGCGCAACCCGGCACGGCCTTGTCGCGCAGCGCGCTGCAGCTGGTCTGGGGCCACTCGGTCATCGCGACCGCCATCGACAAGTCGGCGCGGGACGCCATCGCGGCGGACGGCGACACCAAACCGTTGCAGCCGCTGCTGCGCACGCATCCGAACAAGAACTACGTCGCGCAGTATTGCCGCATTTCGCCCGTCATCGACACATGGAGCCGCGTATGCACCAGCCGCTATGGCGCACGCGAGGAGATTCATGCCGGCGCAAGCAGCAAGCCGCGGCGCGACGCCGCAGCCGTCACGTCATTTGCGGTGGCTTGATGCCGGCATTGCCGCGTCCTCGCCTGGCGCGGCGCGGCCCGGGCGCTTATCCGGGCTTATCCGAGCGCGTCCGCCCAGATCGCGTTGGCCCAGGCGAACGCGTAGGTGCCTTCGAGCGTATTGGGCGCCGTCGACACGCCGCCGGAGTCCGGCACCGTCACCATCGTCTTCTTCTGCGGATCGTAGCGATGCACGCTGGCGACGTGGATCACTTCGCGATCGGACGTGAAGCTGTAGCAGGTGTTGTTGTACAGCGGCTCGGGATTGGGCTGCCTTCCCGACAACAGCGCGACGATCGCGGCCGCCGCGATCTTGCCGTGCTGGTTCGCCATGTGGCCGGACTTCGGCATCAGCGGCGCGATCTGGATGGCGTCGCCGAGCACGTGGATGTTCGGCACGGCCTTCGATTCGAAGGTCAGGAAGTCGACCTCGCACCAGCGGCCGTTGGCGGTGGCCAGCCCGGTATTGACTGCGATCGCGCCGGCGCGCTGGGCCGGCACCACGTTGGCGACGTCGACCCGCTCGTCGTCCTGGACCTCGAACTTCAGCGTGCGCGTGGCCGGGTCGATATCGACGGTCCGGTATTGCGGCCGGTATTCGACGATGCCCTTGTACTTGCTGGCCCAGACCTGCTTGAACAGCGCGGCCTTCGATGTCACGTCGGGGTTCGCGTCGAGGATCAGCACCTTGCTGCGCGGCTTGGCCTGGCTGAAATAGTGCGCCACCTGGCAGGCGCGCTCGTACGGTCCCGGCGGGCAGCGGTAAGGCGCGAGCGGCACCGTCAGCGCATAGGTGCCGCCGTCGCGCATCGCTTCGAGCTGGCGGCGCAGCGCAACGGTCTGCGGGCCGGCCTTCCATGCGTGCAGGATCTGGTCGCCGCCGGGCCGCTTCAGTCCCGGCACGTCGTCGGGCATGAAGTCGACGCCCGGCGACAGCACCAGGCGGTCGTACGGCAGCGTGGCGCCGCTGGCCAGGCGTACCTGGCGCTTCGACGGGTCGATCGCGGCGACGGTGTCGCGCACGACCTTGACCCCGTGGCGCCGGCTCAGCGCATCGTAGGAAATCGTCAGGTCCTCGATCCGCTTGCTGCCGCCCAGCACCAGGTTCGACAGCGGGCAGGAGATGAACGTCGGGTTCGGCTCGACCAGCGTCACGTCGATCGTGTTGTCGCTCCACTCGCGCAGATAGCGCGCGGCGGTCGCGCCGCCGTAGCCGCCGCCGACCACCACCACCTTGCCACCGCTGGCGCGGGACGTGCCGGCGCTGGCGCAGCCGCCGAGCAGCGTGCCGAGGGTCGCCGGGCCGACCGCCGCGGCGGCTGCGGCCGCACCGAGAAATTTGCGTCGTTGCATGTCAGCCTCCCCTTGCTCGTTCCTGGGACCGCATTACTTGACCGCGGCGAACCACTTCGCCATCGCTGCGATCTGCTCGTCGGTATAGCCCTTGGCGATCTGGTGCATCACCGTGGCCTCGCGCTTGCCGGTCTTGAACGCCTGCATCTGTTCGATCAGATAGGACTGCGGCCGGCCCGCCAGTCCCGGCACCGGGCTTCCGGCGGGTGCACGGCCGGAAGGGCCGTGGCAGGCGGCGCAGGCGGCCGCCCAGTTGCGGGCCTGCTCGGTCGTGGCATCGGCGGCACTGGCCGGCGCCATCGCGAGCATCGCCATGGCGGCCAGGCAAGCCGCGGCGGTTCGCGGGGGATTGTTGTTCTTCATGGTCTCGCTCCTCGAATCGGCACCTCGGCGCATCGATCGGCCGCGCGGCGCGGACCGGACGAACGACCGGCCGGTCGGGCGCGTGTGTGACGCGCAAGGCAGGGCAACCCTATCACATCAACCGGCGCGGGCGTACTGCGGTTTTCGCAGATGGTCGGACGGCGAACGCCATTGGGCCGCCGCAACACCAGCGTAGGTCAGCCGGAGGCGCGGCGGGAGGGAGCCGGACGGCGGAGGGACGGAGCAAGGCGCGCCGGGCCGGATCGAAGGATCTCCGGCGCGCCTGTGCGGTCAGGCAGGGTCAGGACGGAATCAGGGCAGGTTGCGGCCCGGAGGCAGGCTGACCGGGCCCGGGACGGGCGACGTCGTCGGCGCGGTGGTCGGCGCGGTGGTCGACGTTGTTACCGGCGAAGACAGGTCGGCGCCGACGGGGGCGGGGGCGGTCGGCGCCGCGGAGCCCGGCGCGGTCTGCACCGGTGCCGGGGTGCCGCCGACCGGTTCGCCCGGCGCCGCGTTCTGCGACGATGCGGCCGCGTCCAGGCGGGCGCGCTCGGTTTCGTCGATGTAGTCGAATACCTTGACCACCTTGCTGACGCCGCCGACATTGCGCGCCGTCTCGGTGGCCCGATCGCCCTCGGGACGGGTCACCAGGCCCATCAGATAGACCACGCCGCGCTCGGTGGTGACCTTGGTGGAATTCGACGGCACGCCTTCGGCCGTCATCAGCATCGTCTTGACCTTGCTGGTCACGAAGGCGTCCTGGCTCTGCGCCGCGAACGATGGCGACGACACGACTTCCAGCTCGTTGACGACCTCGCGGGCGTTCGGCAGACCGCGGACGTACTGCTCGATCTGCTGGCGCAGGCTGGTGTCCTTGACCTCGCCGGTCAGCAGCACCTTCTTGTTGAACACCGTGACGTTGACGCGCGCGGCGCCGCTGTAGCGCGTCGCCAGCGTGTTTTCGATCTCGAGCTGCAGGCCGCGGTCGACCGCCTGGATCGACGTCGGCCGGCGGTCGGTGGCGCTCATCACGCCGGCGCCCATGGCGCCGGCGATCACCGGGAAGCAGCCGCTCAACTGCGTGGCGGCCGTCAGCATCAGCGTGGCGGTGGCGGCGGCGCGGGCGATGGCGGCCAATCGGCTGGCGCCGCGGACGGGCTGGGCACGGCCCGGCGTCGATTCAGCGAGCGCGTCGCGCGAAAAAAGCGAAGTCTTCATGCGTTCCTTGCTGTAGCGGTAATGCGAAAGAGGATCGGCAGCCGGCACGGCGGCCTGTGCCGCGCTCGGGCATGCCCGGTCGGCCGTGCGCCGCAACGCGCATTATGACGGACAGCCTGGCCGCAGCGGCCACCGTGCCATGCAAGCGCCCGGCGAGGAAGCGCTGCCCGGTCATTCCGGCTCGCCCGCGCCGAACGCATCGCGCAGCCATTCGAGCCGCCGCGGTCCGATCGCGACCACATCGAGCCGGCAGCGCGGCGCGTGGTCCAGCGTCGCCAGATAGTGATTGGCCGCCTGCAGGATGCGCTGGCGCTTGGTCGTCGTGATGCTGGCCAGCGCGCCGCCAAACGCATCGCTGCTGCGGGAACGGACCTCGACGAAGACCAGCGTGCCATCGGGCGCGCGCATCACCAGGTCCAGCTCGCCGCCTTTGCAGCGATAATTGCGCACCACCAGCGCCAGGCCCTGGCCCTGCAGATAGGCCAGCGCCCGCGCCTCGGCGCGTTCGCCGCGCGCTTTCGCCGTGTCCTTCGTGCCGTCCTTGGCCCGCTCTGTGGCCGAACCGCGTGCCGGGTCGCGTGCCGAGGTTTTGAATGTGCGCATCAACGGAAGTTCTCAAGCATGACTGACTGGATCTCGCTGGCAACCGGCCAGTCCTATCCCACCGGCACGCTGTACGTCGTCGCCACGCCGATCGGCAATCTCGCCGACCTGACGCTGCGGGCGCTGCATGTGCTCGGCCTTGCCGACGCGATCGCCTGCGAGGACACCCGCAATACCGGCCAGCTGCTGTCGCGGCTGGGTCTGCAGCGGCCGTTGCTGGCGGTGCACGAGCACAACGAGCGCGAGGCCGGCGCGCGCGTGGCCGAGCGGCTCGCGGCGGGCGAGCGCATCGCCTATGTCTCGGATGCCGGCACGCCCGGGATTTCCGACCCCGGCGCGCGGCTGGTCGAAGCGGTGCGCGCCGCCGGCCATCGTGTGGTGCCGCTGCCCGGACCGAGCGCCGCCATCGCCGCGCTGTCGGTTGCCGGCGAGATGCTCGACACCGGCGCGGGCCGCTTCACCTTTGCCGGCTTCCTGCCGAGCAAGGCCAAGGCGCGCACCGACGCGATCGCCGCGCTGGCGACGCTGGAGCATGCCTGGGTCATCTACGAAGCGCCGCACCGCATTGCCGACACGCTGGCCGCGCTCGCGCAGCAGCTGCCGCCGGCGCGCCGGCTGCTGATCGGCCGGGAACTGACCAAGCTGTTCGAGCAGGCCGAGACGATGACGGTCGCCGACGCACCGGCCTGGCTGGCCGCCGATGCGGGCAGGGGCAAGGGCGAGTTCGTGCTGGTGATCGAGGGAGCCGGCGCACCGGCCAAGGGCGAGGCCGCGCTGGACGCGAACGCGCAGCGGGTACTGGGGCTGCTGCTGGAGGAGTTGCCGGCCAAGCGCGCCGCCAAGCTGGCCGCGGCGATCACCGGGGCCGATACCCAGGCGCTCTATCGGATGGCGCTGGCGCGCCGCGAGCAGGAATAAGGTCGGAAGGATGCAGACCGGAAAGATGCGAGGCGGAGCCATGCGCGCCGGCATCGTGGTCCGCGCCGCTCAGGCGCTCCGGTGAAGGTGCCGGGTGGAACCGGCGAAGAGACCAACGTGGTGACCGAGGCAAACGCCGATGCCGCGGGTCGCCGGGTCGGCGGCGACGACGCAGCCGGAGCCGCGCCGATGCGCGAGGAAGGAGGCGAGGAAAGGGAATCCGGCCTCAGCGAGCATTCGCCTTGCTGGCCGTCTTGCGCGTCTTCAGCACCACGCGCTTGGGCTTGACCGTCCTGGCCGCGGTGTCGTCGTCCACGCCGTCGCCACCGCCATCGGTGGCGCCATCGTCCATGCCCGGTTCGCGCAGCGGCCCGAGCGCGGCCAGTTCGGTGCGCGACAGCCGGCGGATTTCGACCTGGGTGTGCCCGCGGTCGACAAAGCCGAGCCGCTTGGCCGCGCGATACGACACGTCGAGCACGCGGTTGCCGTGATACGGGCCGCGGTCATTGATGCGCAGCACCGCCACCTTGTCGTTGCGCAGGTTGCGCACCAGCACCCAGCTATCCAGCGGCAGCGACGGATGGGCCGCGGTCATCGCGCCCATGTCGAAGCGCTCGCCGTTGGCGGTCTTGCGGCCATGGAATTGCTTGCCGTACCACGAGGCCGTGCCGCGCTGCTCGAAGGTGCCGATATCCGCGCGCAGGCCTTCCAGCGAAGAGCCGCGCGGTGTACCGCGCGACGCGGACTCGCTGTCGCTGCTGTCGTCGTCGCCCCAGCTGAACAGGCGCCACGAGCCGGTCGGGGCCGGCGTTTCGGTATTGGCGGCGGTAGACGGCTCGTTGCCGGCGGCGGCGCGATTGTCCTGGTTCGGGGATCGGGACTTGCGCGCCTGCGCCTGCTTCGCAGCGGGCGTGGCAGCCGTCGGCGCCGCATTCTGGTCGGCGGCGGCGCCATCGGGATTGTCGTTCGGCGACACCGCGCAGGCGGCCAGCGTCAACGCGCAGACGGCGTGAAAGCCGTAGCGGAGCGCGCGGCGAGCATGGGTCAGGGGGTGGGTCGGCCAAAGCATCGCGCGAGTCTAACATCGGTCGTCCGCGCGATTTACAGTGATTTTGTTACGAATTGTCTGGCTACGGCGTGCAATTGCTCGCAATCCCCGAACTGACAACGGATTGCGGGGATTCTCCGGACTATCCCTGCCGTTGACCTCGACGCAACGAAAAGGCACTACTCGCCACAAAGTTCTGACCCGGCGATGTCTATCAAAGGCCGACGCTACAATGCGACGAGACAGGCCGTCCGCTCGGCCATGACGCCAGATCCACCCCACCCGCGCGGCCTCCGCGCGTTCGCACCACCTGCCCGACGATGAAAGTCCTGCTGATTCCCGTCACGCCTTTCCAACAGAATTGCTCCCTGCTGATCGACGAGCGCAGCGGGCGCGCCGCGGTCTGCGATCCCGGCGGCGATCTGGACCGGATCCAGGCCGCGCTGAAGGAGCAGGGCGTGACGCTGGAAAAGATCCTGCTGACGCACGGCCATCTGGACCATTGCGCCGGTGCCGCCGCGCTCTCGCGCGAGTTCGGCGTGCCGATCGAAGGACCGCATCGCGACGAGCAGTTCTGGATCGACCAGCTGCCCGAGCAGACCAAGCGCTTCGGCTTTGGCCACGCCGAGGCGTTCGAACCCGATCGCTGGCTGGATCAGGGGGATACGGTGCAGTTCGGCGAAGAAACGCTCGGGGTCTACCATTGCCCCGGCCATACGCCCGGCCATGTGGTGTTCTTCTCCCGGCCGCATCGCCTGGCCATCGTCGGCGACGTGCTGTTCGCCGGATCGATCGGGCGCACCGATTTCCCGCGCGGCAACCACGCCGACCTGATCCGCTCGATCCGTACCAGGCTCTGGCCGCTGGGCGACGACGTGACCTTCGTGCCCGGCCATGGACCGGTCTCGACCTTCGGCGACGAGCGGCGCGACAACCCCTTCGTCGCCGATCATCTGATCGACGTCGGCTAACCGCGCGCATCCGACCATGGCGAAGCAACAGGCCCCCGACACCCGCCCCGAAATCTACGTCAGCACCGACGTCGAGGCCGACGGTCCGATCCCCGGCCCGCACTCGATGCTGTCGTTCGCCTCGGTGGCGATGCTGGCCGACAAGACCGTGCTCGGCACCTTCTCGGCGAATCTGGAAACGCTGCCGGGTGCCGTCGGCCACCCGGTGCAGATGAAGTGGTGGGAATCCGAGCCCGAGGCCTGGGCCGCGTGCCGGCGCGATCTGCAGCCGCCGGAGCAGGCGATGGTGCGCTATGTCGAATGGGTCGAAAGCCTGCCGGGCAAGCCGGTGTTCGTGGCCTTCCCCGCCGGCTTCGATTTCACCTGGATGTTCTGGTACATGATGCGTTTCGCCGGCCGTTCGCCATTCGGCTGGGCCGCGCTCGACATCAAGACGCTGGGTTTCTCGCTGACGGGACTGCGCTACCGCCGCACCGTCAAGGCCGCGCTGCCGGACGCCTGGAAGGACCCGCTGCCGCATACGCATGTCGCGCTGGACGATGCGCACGAGCAGGGCGCGCTGTTCTGCAACATGCTGGCCGCCTTGCGCGAGCGCGAAGCGGCCCTCGCCGCGATCGCCCCGCAGCCCCCCGCCGAACCGGCCGAACCGGCCGAACCGGCCGAACCGGCCAAACCGGCCAAACCGGCCAAACCGGCCAAACCGGCCGAACCCGCCGAACCCGCCGAACCCGGCGACACCTCCGCGCCGCCCGACGACCTCGCACAGCAGGGTTGACCCTTAGGTCGCGTCCGCGCCACGCCGCGGCGCCCGCCATGCCGCCATCGCCTATAGTAAAAGCGTGCATGGCCGTTCCGACGCCGCGCCGTGCGCAACTGCGGCGCCTTGCCATGCATGGCGGTCCGCCGCTTTGGTCAAGACCGCCTGACGCGCGTTCCTGTCGAGGAGGTGTCGATCATGCGTTTCCATCCCGATCTTCACTGGCGGCATCTGGCCGAACGGCTGCACCGGCCACCGCACGCGCACAGTGTCGCCCACTCCCACCCCGCCGACGATGAAGCCGACATCGCCAAGGCCACGGTCTATGTCAGCACCGTGGCGCTGGTATTGCTGCTGATCGTGCTGGCGGCCATCGCTTTCGGTCAGGAGGCCATGCACTGGCTGGGTGTCCAATAACGACCCGCCTGAAGCTACCGCGCCTCCAGCACCGGGCCGGCCTCCACACGGAGGCCGGTTTCTATTTGGCGGTCAGGAAAGCAGCGCGGCGACGTTCTCCGGCGGCCGGCCGATCGCCGCGCGCTGGCCGCGCACCACGATGGGCCGCTGCAGCAGGATCGGATGATCGGCGACGGCCTGCAGCACCTCGGTATCGCTGAGCCCAGGATCGGCCAGGTCGAGCTCGGCGTAGATGGCTTCGTTGTCGCGCACCATCTGCCGCACCGGCACGTCGAGCAGCGCCTGCAGTTGCTTGAGCGTGGCCAGCGTCGGCGGCGTCTTCAGATACTCGACCACCTCGACCGGTTCGCCCAGGCGCTCGGCGGCCTGCTGCACCAGCGCCAGCGTGTCGCGCGACTTGGAGCAGCGCGGATTGTGGTAAATCTTGATCATCGGTTCGTCACCTCGAAACGCAAACGTTGTCATCTTCGAACACGACGGACTATACAAGCAGCGCCGGCGAACCGGTTCGCCGCGCGTCCCCATCCGTACTACAGCAGCCCATGACCACGAACCAGGCCAACCTTGCCGCGCCGACCGTGCGCAATGCCACCGACGACGATCTCCCGGCAATCCACGCGATCTACACCTACCACGTGCTGCACGGCCGCGCCTCGTTCGAGGAAGTACCGCCGACGCTCGAGGAAATGCGGGAACGCCGCGCCGCCGTGCTGGCCAAGGGCCTGCCCTATCTGGTGGCCGAACTGCAGAGCGACGGCCGCCCGGTCGTCGCGGGCTACGCCTACGCGTCAGCCTATCGGACCCGCAGCGCCTACCGTCACACCATCGAGGACTCGATCTACCTGGACGAGCGCCACCGCGGCCGCGGCATCGGCGCGGTCTTGCTCGCCGCGCTGCTGGCCCGTTGCGAGAACGGCCCCTGGCGCCAGATGGTCGCCGTGATCGCCTGCCCCGCCGGCGGCGAGGGCAACGGCTCGATCGCGCTGCACGAACGCATGGGCTTTCGCATGGCCGGCCGGCTGGAGGCGGTCGGCTTCAAGCATGGACAGTGGATCGATACGGCGCTGATGCAGAGGCCGTTGGGGGCGGGGGCGACGGCGTTGCCTGAAGAGATTCTGGCGCGGTGATCGGAGTGGGTCAAAACGGTTGGCAATGCCGCTCTAACGCCGGCCCTGTCCAGCCGAAGTGTTTTGCTCGCCAGCGTCAGTTCCCGGCAAACTGCGACAGTAATAAGCGGGGCGGTTCGGTAGGCTGGCTGCCGGCCCACCGGTCCAGCGGTCGGTGCCGCCCCTTATGCCGACCTACATCAAGATTGCAGGCACTGATTTCGACATCTCTCATCTGGCACCGTACCGCACCGTTGTCGACGTCCCGCTACGGGGCGGACAAGTTAAGCGAATGCGCGTCGAGATCGCCTACACGAACCACTGCTACAGTCGTCGCCCTATCGACGCGCTGCGCGAGGAGATACCAGCCGGATATCTGATTCGTGATGGCGCCAAAGTCCGCATGTTTTGCCCGCGCCGTTATCGGCTGTCCCTGAATCTGCCGCGAATCATGAGCGCGCTGATCCGAAGCGAGACCCGTGTCTGGAGCGTAGCCGGCAACAATTTTGTGCAAGTGGAGTTGGTGGATGACGAGGCGGACGCAATACACACGACGATCAACTACTACGTCATGATGCGGATCCAGAAGCACGCCCCGCCGGAAGAGCCGAAACTCATCCGGGTGCGGGTCGAGACCGCATTTCCCGAGGACGTGCTGTACTACGACAAGCCGGTGCTGAAAAAACCCTTCAGCTTTCGCAAGCTGCTCGCATGCGTCTGGGAAGAGCGCGACCCTAACGACCTGGCCCCCAGATCGCATAGAAACGCCGGGGGCAAGAAGAGCGTCTCCAAAAGCAAACGCCCCCTTGATAAAGGGGGCGTCCGGAAATAGTTGCGGGGTCTCTCTTGGATATCCCACTCCAGGTGGGACCTCGGCAGGGCCGAGGCGGCGCTTAGCTTTTGATGCAAACACCCCGCTAGTTGCTAAGCCTTTCCAACCCAAGCTCGGGCTGGACCTTCCGCTGGCCTTTGGCTTTCACCGAAGCGGCAGAAGGCTTTTAAGACCGGTCGATGATAGCACGATACGGGCCGCGGGTTGTCCGGTCGGCCCTTGGTATGCAGCTAGTAAGCCGACACGCCGGAAAAGTTACGACATCAAATCCGACAACGCCAGCGCCACCACCTTGGTGGCCCGGTTCAGGTCGTTCAGCCGCAGGTTTTCGTCCGAGTTGTGGCCGCGGGCTTCCATCAGCGTGCGCGGGCCGGCGCCGTACAGCACGGTCGGGATGCCGCGGCTGGTGTAGTGGCGGGCGTCGGTGTACAGCGGCACGCCGTGCACCGGGATATCGACGCCGAACACTTCCTCGGCGCGGCTCTTCAGGGCGCCGATCAGCTTCTCCACGCCCGGCAGTTCGGACAGCGGCTCGGCCAGGATGATGCGCTCGACCTTGACCTCGATGCCCGGGCGGTCCTTGGCGGCCTTCTCGACCACCGCGCGGATCTCGCCTTCCGCGTCGAAGCCGATCTCTTCCGGGATCATCCGGCGGTCGATACGGAACGTCACCAGGTCGGGCACCACGTTGGTGTTGATGCCGCCCTTGATCAGGCCGACGTTCAGCGTTGCGGTGTCGATGCCCGGCACCTTGGACTTGCGCGTCGCCAGCTCGGCGCGCAGGCCGTAGACGGCCTGCAGGATATGGGTCGCGGCCTCGATTGCGTCGACGCCGGTATGCGGCATCGCGGCATGGCCCTGCTTGCCCTTGACCGTGACCTCGACGTGCAGGCAGCCGTTATGGGCCGACGTGATGCCGTACGAGAAGCCGGCCGAGATCGCGTAGTCGGGCTTGGTCAGGCCCTGGTCCAGCAGGAACTTCGGGCCGATGTCGCCGCCGGTTTCCTCGTCGTAGGTGAATTGCAGCTCGACGGTGCCGTTCAGCTTCGCGCCCTGCTTTTCCGCTTCCATCAACGCCAGCACCGCGTAGGTGTAGGTGGCGAAATCCGACTTCGACACCGCCACGCCGCGGCCGTACATCACCGGGCCGTGTTCGCTGTCGGCAATCTCGCCGCCGTACGGGTCCTTGGTCCAGCCCAGTCCCGGCGGCACCACGTCGCCGTGCGCGTTCATCGCGATGGTCGGGCCGCCATTGCCGAAGGTCTTGCGCACGATCAGGTTGGTGGCGCTGATCATGCCGGCGGCCTTGACCAGTTCGTCGGGCACCTTGTGCGCCTCGACCTGGAAGCCCAGGCCTTCGAGCAGCTGCCGCGCGCGCGCGCCGTGGGCGTCGCAGTCGCCCGGCGGATTGTCCGAGGGCACCTTGACCAGCTCGGCAAGGAAGGCCTCCTGCGCGGGACGATGCGCGTCGATGAAGTTGGTCAGCGTGGTTTGCGTGGGATTCATGTTGTCTCGTGCGGTCATGGCTCTTAGCTTGTCGTTTGTGGGCGCGCTCGGCGCGGGAATGTGTTCGGAATCAGGGCGGCCGGCAAGGGCCGAAGTCAAGGACGGGCGCTGAAGTGTTCGACGAAATCGCTGAACACGCGCGCGGCGAGCGCGGCGTCCTCGACCGTCATGGTCTCGGTCGGATGGTGGCTGATGCCGCCGTTGCCGCAGCGCACGAACAGCATCGCCACGTCGGCGATCGCGGCGATGGCCATCGCGTCGTGGCCGGCGCCCGACGGCAGCAGGCGGACCGGCGCGCCCTGGCGCTCAATCGCCGCCGCCCACTGCTGCTGCAGCCACGGCGCGCACGGCACGCTGGCGGCCTCGTGGGTCTTGCGGACCTGCGCGCGGACCTTGCGGCGCGCGCAGATGCGTTCGATCTCGGCCAGCACGTCCGCGACGGCGGCCTGGCGCACCGCGTCCTCGCCGGCGCGGATATCGATCGAGAACACCGCACGGCCCGGCACGACGTTGGCGGCGCCGTTGGGCACGTTGAACTGGCCGACGGTGCCGACCAGGCCCGGCGAGCCGCTGCAGCGGCGCTCGATGAACAGGCCGATCTCGGCGCCGGCCATCGCGGCGTCCCGCCGCATGTCCATCGGCACGGTGCCGGCGTGGCCGGCCAGGCCGTCGAGTTCGACGATGAAGCGGGTCGCGCCGGAAATCGCGGTCACCACGCCCACCGGCAAGTTCTCGTTCAGCAGCACCGGCCCCTGCTCGATATGCACTTCGACGAAGGCCAGCACCTTGTCAGGCGAATGGGCCGCGGCCGGCAGGCCCGCCGGATCGAAGCCGGCCGCGCGCATCACCTCGCGCATGGTCTTGCCGCTGTCGTCGACGTTCTCGAGCACGTTCTGGTCGAAGGTGCCGGCGATCGCGCGACTGCCGAGCAGCGTCGCCTTGAAGCGCACGCCCTCTTCCTCCGCGAAGCCGACCACCTCAATCGCGAACGGAAAGCGCTTGCCCTGGCGATGCCATTCGGCGACGCAGGCGATCGGCAGGATCACGCCCAGATTCCCGTCGTAGCGGCCGGCATCGCGCACCGTGTCGAAATGCGAACCCGTCAGCAGCGCCGGCGCGTCCGGCTCGGTGCCTTCGTAGCGGCCGATCACGTTGCCGGCGGCGTCGCGCCGCACCGTCATGCCGGCCGCTTCCATCCACGCCGCGAGCTGGGCGGCGGCGCCGTGGTGGGCTTCGGTCAGATAGGTGCGAGTCAGCATGCCGGGCTGCTCGGTGTGGACGGCGAGGGCGTCGGCCCAGGCCATGATGCGCGCGCCGACTTCGGTGCCGGACACCGGGGAGGGCGTTGTGGATGCTGCCATGCGTGTCTCCTGCTGAACGGATCGTGCCGGCTGTCGGCCGGCACCCGGGCCCCCGGACGGGGATGCGATGACTGTAGCGCGCTCGCCTGCGGCTTGGCGAGCCTGTTGGGCCGGCCGCCTGGCGCGGTTGCTGTTGTGCTTGTGGGTTGCGCTGTTTCCCCGGCGCAGAGGCGCGCCCGGGGCATCGATGCAGACCATGTTAGCACAGTGAATTCAAAAATTGCATACAAAAACGATATGCACTATATTCCGGTCCAGGTTCCGACAAAGCGCTGCGGACAATCCGGTCCAGACAGTCGTCGGCGTGAATTCCGCCCCAACAGGGGGGCCTTCCACGCGAGCTCACACCCCCGTATCGGGAGGTGTGCCGGACCCGAGACACCGTTGCCGACAAGCGGCGCCGGTGGCAGTCCTGAATCGAACAGGGCGAGCCGTCACACCGACACGGACCCGCCCGTCTGGAGACAAGTCATGCAGCAACCCGCCCTGCCCGGCGCCGGCCGGCCGCACACGCCTACCCCCAATCCCGTCCCCCGCCATCCGGTCCACCGCTTCACGCGCTCGCTGTTCGGCCAGGTGCTGATCGCGCTGGTGCTGGGCACGGTGCTCGGCCTGGCCTTCCCCGAGTTCGCCGCCAAGCTCAAGCCGCTCGGCGACGCCTTCATCAAGCTGATCAAGATGCTGATCGCACCGATCGTGTTCTGCGTGGTCGTCGCCGGCATCTGCGGCGCCGGCGAGCTGAAGAAGGTCGGCCGCGTCGGCGTCAAGGCGGTGGTCTACTTCGAGATCGTCACCACCATCGCGCTGGCGCTCGGCATCCTGCTGGCCTACGTGTTCCAGCCCGGCGCCGGCATGAACGTCAACCCGGCTTCGCTGGACGCCTCGGCGATGAGCGCCTATGTCGACAACGCGGCCAAGGTGGCCAGCGGCGGCACCGTCGACTTCCTGCTCAAGCTGATTCCATCGACCGTGATCGGCGCCTTCTCGTCGGGCGACGTGCTGCAGGTGCTGCTGGTCTCGGTGCTGTTCGGCTGCGCGCTGTCGCTGATCGGGGAGCCGGGCCGGCCGCTGGTCAGGCTGATCGACACCTTCTCGCAGACGCTGTTCAAGATGATGGGCTTCATCATCAAGCTGGCGCCGCTCGGCGTGCTGGGCGCGGTGGCTTTCACCGTCGGCAAGTACGGCATCGGCTCGCTCAAGCAGCTCGGCTTCCTGGTGGTGCTGTTCTACGGCGCGGTCGTCGTGTTCGTGGCTGTGGTGCTGGGCACCGTGATGCGGATGTCGGGCTTCTCGGTGTTCAAGCTGATCAAGTACCTGCGCGCCGAACTGCTGGTGGTGCTGGGTACGGCCTCGTCGGACAGCGTGCTGCCGCAGGTCATGCGCAAGCTCGAGTTCATGGGCATCCGCAAGTCGGTGGTCGGCCTGGTCATTCCGACCGGCTACTCGTTCAACCTCGACGCCTTCTCGATCTACCTGACGCTGGCGGCAGTGTTCATCGCGCAGGCGACCAATACGGCGCTGTCGATGGCCGATCTGCTCGGCATCCTGGCCGTCGCGCTGGTGACCTCCAAGGGCGCGCACGGCATCCCCGGCTCCGCCATCGTGATCCTGGCCGCGACGCTGTCCGCACATCCCGCGATCCCGGCGATCGGCCTGGTGCTGGTGCTGTCGGTCGACTGGTTCATCGGCATCGCCCGTGCGCTGGGCAACCTGATCGGCAACTGCGTCGCGACCGTGGTGGTCGCGTCCTGGGAAAAGGACATCGACCGCGAACGCGCGCATGCCGTGCTGAACGGCCAGATCCCGGCGGCCGAACTGGACGAAGGGCTCAGCGCGCCGGTGCTCGACGGCCTGGACGGCGTGGAAGGCGGCCATCCCCCCGGGTATGCGCCGGTGCCGGGTAAAGCCACGGGACGATAGAATTCGGCATTTCCCCCAAGCGCGCCGCCCGCGCTGCGCCCCATGCCCGAGCATATCGACCCTGCCATGACCGCCGAGGCGATCGCCGACGACATCGTCGCGGCGATCGTCTCGCACCGCCTGCCGCCCGGCACCAAGCTGCGCGAGGAGGCTCTGGCCGCGGTCTACCGGGTCAGCCGCACCAAGGTGCGCGCGGCGCTGCTGATGCTGTCCAAGGACAAGGTGATCCAGATCGTGCCCGACAAGGGCGCGTTCGTCGCCAAGCCCAGCGCAGAGGAGGCGCGCGAGGTCTTTGCCGTGCGGCGCATCCTCGAGGCCGCGCTGGCCCGCGAATTCGTCGCGCGCGCCACCGCCGCCGACTACAAGCGGATCGACAAGCATCTGGCCGCCGAAAGGAAGGCCCTGGCCGGCAACGACGCGCAGACCCGTACCCGGCTGCTCAGCGACTTCCATATCCTGCTGGCGGAGGTGGTCGGCAACAAGGTGCTGACCGAGATGCTGCACGAGCTGTCGATGCGCAGCGCGGTGATCACGATGCTGTACCAGTCGCGCCGGGATGCGGCGTGCTCGTCGGACGAACATCGCGAATTCATCGAGGCGGCCCGCGCCGGCGACGCCGAGCGCGCGGTCGAACTGATGGTCGGCCACCTGAGCCATGTCGAAGGCGCGCTGCACTTCGACGAGGTACCGGCGCCGGCCGGCAAGGACCTGGTGACGGCGCTGCTGGCGTGACGGCCGCGTCGGCCGCGCGCCGCGTCAATGCCGGCGCCGCCGCGACCACCACCACAGCGCGTACATCGCGACATTGATGCCCACCACCAGCGCGCCCAGCCACAGCTGCATCTCGCGCGTCAGGGCCTGCGGGTACAGCAGCGGCAGCAGATACTGCTCGACGAAGCCGCCGGCATAGGCGTGTTCGCCCGCGGCCCGCCGAAGGCGGTTCTCCAGCGGCGTCAGCGGACAGATCCAGCCGGTCCATTCGACGGTGGCGCCCCATAGCGCGGCGGGCAGATGCAGCCACGCGACCCGGGGCCAGCGCCACAGCAGCGCGCCGCCGGCGACGACGAAGGCGACGAACAGCAGGTGCAGCACCACCACGGCGTCGGCCAGCCAGGCAGCCATCGGCCCTCCCCTTCGAAGCCGGCACTCGGATGCTTACGCGCCGCCGGCGCGCGCGGTCCAGTAGCCCGGGCGGTTGAACTCGGTCTTCAGGTGCTCGATGAAGAAGCGGATCTTCGCGGGTACGGGTCGCTGCTGCGGGTACACCGCCAGGATGTCGTAGTCGGGCAGCGCGTATTCGTCCAGCACCGTGATCAGTTCCCCGCTCTCGAGCTGCGGCAGGATTTCCCACGTCGAGCGCCAGCCCAGCCCAAGCCCCTCGCAGGTCCAGCGGTGCAGCAGCTCGCCGTCGTTGCAGTCGAGATTGCCGGTCACGCGCACGCTGACGGCCTTGCCGTTGTGGCGGAAGTACCAGCCGCGCTGCTGTCCGCCCTGCAGGTTGAAGGCGAGGCAGTTGTGCTGCGCCAGGTCATCCAGCGTACGCGGCACGCCGTGCTTCGCGAAGTAGGCCGGCGTGCCGCACACGACGCGCTTGTTGGTCGCCAGCTTGATCGCGACGAAGTTCGGGTCGATCGCACCGCCGATGCGGATGCCGACATCGTAGCCCTCGCGCACCAGATCGACGACCCGGTCGGTCAGGTTGAACGAGATCTGCACCTCGGGATTGCTGGCGAGAAAGGCCGGCGCGTGCGGCGCCACATGCTTGCGGCCGAATGCCGCCGGCGCCGAAACGATCAGATGGCCGGTGGCCTTGTGGCGGCCCTCGGCGATCAGCATCTCGGCGCGGTCCAGGTCGGCCAGCGCCTTCTTGCACTGCTCCATGAAGGCGGCGCCCTGCTCGGTCACGACGATGCGCCGCGTGGAGCGGTGCAGCAATTTGACGCCGATGCGCGCCTCCAGCGCGTTGATGCGCCGGCCGATCATCACCGGCGTGACGCCCTGGGTCAGCGCGGCGGCCGCCATGCTGCCCTGCTCCACGACGGAAATGAAGGCCTCGATCTGTTTGAGTTTGTCCAATTCTTGTCTCCTCCCGCGCACGATTGTGCGCCGCGCCGCGATGCTGCGGCATCCGCCGCGCGCTATGCCGGCAATGCGCCGGAACGCATGTCGCCGGTGAATGCCAATCAACGCGGACGGTGCGCCTGCGCACGCGCCCGACGACATCATTCCAAACCTCAGGTATGGAATCAACTGATCTCTCTTCCCTTTATCGCAGCGCCAAGGCGGTAATAGCATCGACTCCAACGGATTGGATCACCCTTGGAGACAGACATGCCGAAGATGAGAGCAGTGGACGCGGCGGTAGCCGTGCTGGAAAAGGAAGGCATCACCGTGGCGTTCGGCGTACCCGGCGCCGCCATCAACCCGTTCTATTCGGCGATGCGCAAGACCGGCTCGATCGACCATTACCTGGCGCGCCACGTCGAGGGCGCCTCGCACATGGCCGAGGGCTATACCCGTGCCGAGGCCGGCAATATCGGCGTCTGCATCGGCACCTCGGGACCGGCCGGCACCGACATGATCACCGGGCTGTATTCGGCCTGGGCCGACTCGATTCCCATCCTCTGCATCACCGGCCAGGCGCCGCGCGCCCGCCTGTACAAGGAAGACTTCCAGGCTGTCGATATCGAATCGATCGCCAAGCCGGTGACCAAGTGGGCCGTGACCGTGCGCGAGCCGGCGCTGGTGCCGCAGGTCTTCCAGCAGGCCTTCCACCTGATGCGCTCGGGCCGTCCGGGTCCGGTGCTGATCGATCTGCCGTTCGACGTGCAGGTCGCCGAGATCGAGTTCGATCCGGAAACCTACCAGCCGCTGCAACCGTACAAGCCGGCCGCGTCGCGCGCGCAGATCGAGAAGGCGATCGCGATGCTGAACGCCTCGGCCAAGCCGCTGATCGTCTGCGGCGGCGGCGTGATCAACGCCGATGCGGCGGACCTGCTGGTCGAGTTCGCCGAGCTGGTCAACGTGCCGGTGGTGCCGACGCTGATGGGCTGGGGCGTGCTGGCCGACGATCATCCGCTGCAGGCCGGCATGGTCGGGCTGCAGACCTCGCACCGCTACGGCAACGCGAACCTGCTGGCGTCCGACTTCGTGATGGGCATCGGCAACCGCTGGGCCAACCGCCATACCGGCAGCGTCGACGTCTACACCAAGGGCCGCAAGTTCGTGCACGTCGATATCGAGCCGACGCAGATCGGCCGCGTGTTCGGCCCGGACCTGGGCATCGTTTCCGATGCCAAGCTGGCGCTGCAGCAGTTCGTCGAGGTCGCCCGTGAAATGAAGCAGGCCGGCCGGCTGCCGTGCCGCAAGGCCTGGGTCGCCGAGGTGCAGAAGCGCCGCCGCACGATGCACCGCAAGAGCGATTTCGACAACGTTCCGGTCAAGCCGCAGCGCGTCTATCGCGAGATGAACCAGTACTTCCCGCGCGACGTGCGCTACGTCAGCACGATCGGCCTGTCGCAGATCGCCGCGGCGCAGTTCCTGTCGGTCAACCAGCCGCGCCACTGGATCAACTGCGGCCAGGCGGGCCCGCTGGGCTGGACCATTCCTGCCGCGATCGGCGTCAAGGTCGCCTCGCCCGAATCGGACGTGGTGGCGATCTCCGGCGACTACGACTTCCAGTTCATGATCGAGGAGCTGGCGGTGGCGGCGCAGTTCAAGGTGCCGTACATCCACGTGCTGGTCAACAACTCCTATCTCGGCCTGATCCGCCAGGCGCAGCGCAACTTCGACATGGATTACTGCGTGCAGCTGGCCTTCGACAACATCAACGCGCCGGAGCTCGAGGGCTATGGCGTCGACCACGTCAAGGTGGTCGAGGGCCTGGGCTGCAAGGCGATCCGCGTGTTCAAGCCCGAGGACATCGCGCCGGCTTTCGCCGAGGCGCGCGACCTGATGGCCGAGTTCTCGGTGCCGGTGGTGGTCGAGGTGATCCTCGAGCGCGTGACCAATATCGCGATGGGCACCGAGATCGACAACATCAACGAGTTCGAGCCGATCGACGATCGCGTCGACGAGGAAGCCGACGCAGCGATCCTGAAAGAAGAAGCGGAAACGGCCTGACGCGCGCGCCGGCGGAGGCAGGCCCTTCAGGGCCATCGCCCCCGCCGCCCCGATGGCCCCACCGACAAACCCACCCAGACTCTGGAGACATCCATGCCGAAACTGGCTGCCAACCTGACCATGCTGTTCAACGAGGTCGGTTTCCTCGACCGCTTCGAAGCCGCCGCGCGCGCGGGCTTTCGCGGCGTCGAATTCCTGTTCCCCTATGCCTTCCACGCCGATCAGATCGCCGATCGGCTCAACCGCTTCCAGCTCGACCTGGTGCTGCACAACCTGCCGGCCGGCAAGTGGGAAGCGGGCGAGCGCGGCATCGCCTGCCATCCGGACCGCGTCGGCGAGTTCCAGGACGGCGTGGGCGACGCGATCCAGTACGCCAGGGTGCTGGGCGTGCAACAGCTGAACTGCCTGGTCGGCATCCTGCCGCAGAACGTCAGGCGCGAGCAGGCGCAGGAGACGCTGGTCGAGAACCTGCGCTTTGCGGCCCGCAAGCTGGCCGCCGAGAAAATCGACCTGCTGATCGAGCCGATCAACACCTTCGACATTCCGGGCTTCTTCCTGTCGCGCACGCAGCAGGCGCTCGATCTGATCGAACAGGTCGGCGAGCCCAATCTGTACGTGCAGTACGACATCTATCACATGCAGCGGATGGAAGGCGAAATCGCCGCGACGCTGAAGGCCAACCTGCCGCGCATCAAGCATGTGCAGCTGGCCGACAACCCGGGCCGCAACGAGCCGGGCACCGGCGAGCTGAACTACGCCTTCCTGTTCCAGTGGCTGGACCAGATCGGCTACACCGGCTGGGTCGGCTGCGAATACAAGCCGCGCACGACCACCGAGGCCGGCCTGGGCTGGCGCGCGCAGTTCGGCGTGCAGTGATCCGGCCGGACCGCTGCAGCTGGGCACAGCACACAGAAGACAGAACCGATTTCATTGATCACCATTCCAAGGAGACTCACCATGGCAAACCAACGCAACGTCGGCTTCATCGGCCTGGGCATCATGGGCGCGCCGATGGCCGGCCACCTGCGCGCGGCCGGCCACACGCTGTTCGTCCATGACGTCAACCCCGCGCCGCAGGCCCTGGTCGACGCCGGCGTCACGGTCTGCACCAGCGCCGAGGAGGTCGCCAAGCGCGCCGACATCGTGATCATCATGGTGCCGGACACCCCGCACGTGGAAAGCGTGCTGTTCAGCGACAAGGGCGTGGCCGCCGCGCTGAAGGCCGCCGGCAAGGAAGCCTCGCACAGCAAGATCGTGGTCGACATGAGCTCGATCTCGCCGATCGCGACCAAGGACTTCGCGGCGCGCATCAACAAGCTGGGCGCGGCGTACCTCGACGCGCCGGTGTCGGGCGGCGAGGTGGGGGCGAAGGCGGCCACGCTGACCATCATGGTCGGCGGCCCGGCCGAGGCCTTCGAGGAGGTCAAGCCGCTGTTCGAGCTGATGGGCAAAAACATCACGCTGGTCGGCGGCAACGGCGATGGCCAGACCACCAAGGTCGCCAATCAGATCATCGTCGCGCTGAACATCCAGGCCGTCGCCGAGGCGCTGCTGTTCGCCTCGAAGGCCGGCGCCGATCCGGCCAAGGTGCGCCAGGCGCTGATGGGCGGCTTCGCGTCGTCGCGCATCCTGGAAGTGCACGGCGAACGCATGGTCAAGCGCACCTTCGACCCGGGCTTCCGCATCGAGCTGCACCAGAAGGACCTGAACCTGGCGCTGCAGGGCGCCAAGGCGCTGGGCGTGGCGCTGCCGAACACCGCGACCGCGCAGGAACTGTTCAACACTTGCGCCGCCAATGGCTTCGGCAAGCAGGATCACTCGGCGCTGTGCCGCGCGATCGAGCTGATGTCGAACCATACGATCGCGAAGTAAGCGGCCGGCGGGGGCGCGCTACCAGCGCCCTCGTCATGGCCGACCATGGCGTCGTCCCCGCGAATGCGCGGGACCCAGTGACTTCGAAAGCCGTTGGGTTCCCGCCTTCGCCGGAATGACGTGTCGATATCCGCCCAAGCTCATCCCGCACCGCCATGTATTCCGATTCCCACGCCGCCCTGCTGACGCCGCAGCGTCGCGACAGTCTTGCCGATCCGCGTGCACTGCTGCGCGAGCTGTTCGACACCGCGGTCGCCGCGGTCAGTCCGGGCCAGTGCCTGCCGCCGCAACTGCCGCCCCCGCCAAAGGGCCGCACCGTGGTGATCGGCGCGGGCAAGGCCGCCGCGTCGATGGCGCAGGCGGTCGAGGCCAACTGGCAGGGCGAACTGTCGGGACTGGTGGTGACGCGCTACGGCCACGGCGCGCCGTGCTCGCGCATCGAAGTCGTCGAGGCCGCGCATCCGGTGCCCGACGCCGCCGGACAGCAGGCCGCGCAGCGCATGGTCGAACTGGTCAAGGGACTGAGCGCCGACGACCTGGTGCTGTGCCTGATCTCGGGCGGCGGCTCGGCGCTGCTGGCGGCGCCCGCGCCGGGACTGACGCTGGCCGACAAGCAGGCCGTCAACAAGGCGCTGCTGCGCAGCGGCGCCAATATCGGCGAGATGAACTGCGTGCGCAAGCATCTGTCCGCGCTCAAGGGCGGCCGGCTCGCGCTGCAGTGCGCGCCGGCGCGCGTCGAGACACTGCTGATCTCGGACATTCCGGGCGACGATCCGACGCTGATCGCCAGCGGGCCGACGTTGCCCGACGCCACCACCTGCGCCGATGCGCTGGCGGTGATCGACAAATACGGCATCGAGGTGCCGGCGGCCGTGCGCGCGCATCTGGAGAGCGGCGCCGGCGAAACGCCCAAACCCGGCGACGCGCGCTTCGAAGGCCATCGCAGCGTGACGCTGGCCACCGCGCAGCAGGCGCTGGAAGCCGCCGCCGCGCGCGCCCGCGCGCTCGGCATCGAGGCCCACATCCTGTCCGATTGCATCGAGGGCGAGGCGCGCGAGGTCGCGCTGGTGCACGCGGCGCTGGCGCGCCAGGTCACGCAGCGCGGCCAGCCGTGGCGCAAGCCGTGCGTGCTGCTGTCCGGCGGGGAGACCACCGTGACGGTGCGCGGCAAGGGCCGCGGCGGACGCAACGCGGAATTCCTGCTGTCGCTGGCGGTGGCGCTCGACGGCCTGCCCGGCGTGCATGCGATCGCGGCCGACACCGACGGCATCGACGGCTCCGAG
This sequence comes from Cupriavidus gilardii, assembly GCF_013347325.1. Classification (NCBI taxonomy): domain Bacteria; kingdom Pseudomonadati; phylum Pseudomonadota; class Betaproteobacteria; order Burkholderiales; family Burkholderiaceae; genus Cupriavidus; species Cupriavidus gilardii. Next base: position 3,195,590 of record NZ_CP054626.1, read on the forward strand.
GACAACGCCGGTGCGCTGCTGTCGCCGGACACGCTGGCGCGCGCCGCCGCGCGCGGCGTGTCTGCCCGTGCGCGGCTGGCCGACAACGATGGCTACGGCTTCTTCGCCGCGCTCGACGATCTGATCGTCACCGGGCCGACGCGCACCAACGTCAACGACTTCCGCGCGATGCTGATCCTCTGACGATGGCCCTGCGACGCCGCCGCGCCTGCCGGGAACGACAACCACAACAGCAACGGTATCGAATCGCCACCGGCACGCCAGCGTGCCGCCCCCCACCGCAACAACGCGAACAACGCGATCGCTGCAAACACCGCACCACTGCAATCACCGCAACAGGAGACACCATGAGACGCCAGCGCAAAGCCAAGATCGTTGCCACGCTGGGACCGGCAAGCACCGATATCGCGGTGATCCGGCAGCTGTTCGAGGCCGGCGCCGACGTGTTCCGGCTGAACTTCAGCCACGGCACGCACGAGGACCATCGCCAGCGCTATGACGCCGTGCGCCAGGTCGAGGCAGAGACCGGCCGTCCGATCGCGGTGCTGGCCGATCTGCAGGGGCCGAAGCTGCGCATCGGCACGTTCGCGGTCGGCAAGGTCGCGGTCAAGGCAGGCGATCCCTTCGTGCTCGACAGCGATCCGACCCCGGGCCATGCGACGCGCGTGCATCTGCCGCATCCGGAGCTGTTCCGCGTCGCCGCGCCGGGCCAGTCGCTGCTGATCGACGACGGCAAGGTGCAGTTGCGGATCGAGTCGGTGTCGGCGGGCAGCATCGCCACGCGCGTGGTCAATCACGGCACGCTGTCGGACCGCAAGGGCGTCAACGTGCCCGACGCGGTGATCCCGATTCCCGCGCTGACCGACAAGGACCGCCGCGATCTCGAGTTCGCGCTGTCGCTCGGCGCCGACTGGATCGCGCTGTCGTTCGTGCAGCGCCCGTCGGACATCGTCGAGGCGCGCGAGATCATCGGCACGCGCGCCGGCGTGCTGTCGAAGATCGAGAAGCCGGCCGCGCTGCAGCAGCTCGACGAGATCGTGCGCGTGTCGGACGCGGTGATGGTCGCGCGCGGCGACCTCGGCGTGGAACTACCGCCGGAGCGCGTGCCCGGCGTGCAGAAGCGCATCCTGCGGGTCTGCCGGCAGCTCGGCAAGCCGATCGTGATCGCCACGCAGATGCTCGAATCGATGATCGACTCGCCGGTGCCGACGCGCGCGGAGGCGTCCGATGTCGCCAGCGCGATCTACGACGGCGCCGACGCGGTGATGCTGTCGGCCGAATCGGCCAACGGCCGCCACCCGGTGCCCGCGGTCGCCATGATGAACCGCATCATCACCGAGGTCGAACGCGATCCGCTCTATCGCAATCTGCTCGATGCACAGCACGAGGCGCCGCTGTCGACCCGCCAGGACGCGATCTGCGCCGCGCTGCGCGAGGTCACGCAGATCATCGGCGCGGCGGCGACGGTGACCTACACGTCGTCGGGCGCCACCGCGCTGCGCGCCGCGCGCGAGCGGCCGTGCGCGCCGATCGTCAGCATCACGCCGCATGTCGAGATCGCAAGGCGGCTCGCGCTGGCCTGGGGCGTGCATTCGACGGTCAGCCCGGATGTGCAGAGCGTCGACGAGATGGTCGATGCCGCAGCACGCGCGGCGCTGGCCGAAGGCTATGCGCAGCCCGGCGATCAGATCACCATCGCCGCCGGCATGCCGTTCGGCCAGGGCGGCACCACCAATCTGCTGCGCGTGGCGGAGGTCGGCGGGACCAGGGCGCCGGCCAGCGTCGCGGTCGAGACCGCCAGCGCCGTGCCCGCATAAGCCGGGGCGCTCTCCGGCAATCCCGCGCGGTGCCGCCATTGCTATACTTGGCGGCACTTCGCGGCCGGGCGCCGTTGCCCGTTCCCCCGTGGCCGCGTACATGAACCAGCGGAGCCACCATGCGCCTTGACGACGAAGCCGAAAGCCAACATGTGGAAGACCGGCGAGGCAGCAGAGGCTTCGGCGCCGGCGGCAAGACGATCGGCATCGGCACGATCCTGATTGCCCTCGCCGCCTCCTACTTCTTCGGCATCGATCCGACCGTGATCATGCAGGGCGCCTCGGTGCTGCAGCAGTCCGACGCGCCGCAGCAGCAGGCCACCCAGGGCCCGCCCGCCACCGACCCGATGTCCGTGTTCGTGCGCAAGGTGCTCGGCAGCACCGAGCGCACCTGGTCGCGGCTGTTCGAAACCGAGCTGAACCGGCGCTACGAGCCGCCGACGCTGGTGCTGTTCACCGGCGCCACGCAGACCGCCTGCGGCATGGGCCAGTCCGCGATGGGCCCGTTCTATTGCCCGGCCGACCAGAAGGTCTATATCGACCTGGCCTTCTACGACGAACTGCGCAAGCGCTTTGGCGCGGCCGGCGACTTCGCCCAGGCCTATGTGATCGCGCACGAGGTCGGCCACCATGTGCAGCACCTGCTCGGCGTGGCCGACAAGGTCGACAGCGCGCGCCGCCGCATGGGCGAGGCGCAGGCCAACCAGTTGTCGGTGCGGATGGAGCTGCAGGCCGATTGCCTGGCCGGAGTCTGGGCCGCGGCCGCGCAGCGCGCCAATCAGCAGCTGCTCGAACCCGGAGATATCGAAGAGGGACTGCAGGCCGCCGCCGCGATCGGCGACGACCGCCTGCAGCGCCAGTCGCAAGGCTATGTCGTGCCGGAAGCCTTCACGCACGGCACCAGCGAGCAGCGGGTCCGCTGGCTGCGGCGGGGGCTTGAATCGGCCGATATCGGCCGCTGCGACGCCTTCGCGGCGCGCCAGCTGTAACCGCCAGCGCGCTCGGCAGGCAACGGACTGCGGAATAAAAAACACCCACCCGGAGAGAGAGAGAAGGAGGAAAGGAGGTCAATCGGGCAGGTGGGAGATAAACCGGTGCGGCCGGCGCGCGTGCGTGGCGGTGGCGTGAGGGGTAATCCGTGGCCACCCGGCACGCGGCGCCGGTCCGGCGTCAGACGCGGGTCAGACGCGATAGCCGTACAGCGAGCCGTCGCCGCTGCGGGCGTTGTCCAGCGAGCTCGCGGCAATCTCGCCGCTCGGCGCACGGGCGCCTTCGCTGAAGCTGTCGAACTGGCCCTGCCGGGTCCCTTCGCTATAGGGATCGAACTTGCCCTGGCGGGCGCCTTCGCTGAAGGTATCGAACTTGCCCTGACGGGCGCCGTCGGTGAAGGTGTTGAACTTGCCGGCGCGCAGCGCATCGGCATAGACGTCGAACTTGCCGACCTTGCTCGAGGTGGCGGGCGCGGCCACGGCGACCGCCGAGGTCGCAGCCACGATGACGGCCAATGCGCCGCCGATGATACGGCTGGTGATCATTTGGGACTCCTTCAACTGAGCTTTATTTGTGTGTCAGCTACCTGCTGCCCCTGAGCGATCTATGTCGCCATGTGAGCACGGGTTGAAGGTTAGTCCCTGGTCCTGCGGCCACAAATGGGCCTGCGACGAACGGTGAGTTGTGCGCCGTGAAACGACAACGTGGCGGAATCAGCGGCGCCCCGCGCGCGGCGCCGCGGCACGGGCCGCCGGCCCTTTCGGCTGAACTGCAGCCAGGCTGCAGCCCGGACTACAGCGTGAACTGGCCGTTGGCCTCGGGCTGGTAGGACAGCTCCAGCACCGTCACGCGCTGCTCGCGGCCATCGGGCAGACGGTAGCTGACCGTCTCGCCGGCACGGGCGCCCAGCAGCGCCTGGCCCACCGGCGAGAACACCGAGATCCGGCCCGCCTCGAAATCGGCGTTGTCCGGGTACACCAGCGTCCACTGGCGCGGCACGGGGTCGCCTTCCAGCGCGCAGCGCACCGACGAGTTCATCGTCACCACGTCCTGCGGGATCGCCTCGGGCGGCACGATCGCCGCGCGGGCCAGGATGTCGTCCAGCATCTCGGCGATGCCGTTGGCCGGGGCCCGGCTGGCGATGCGCTCCAGTCGGGTCACGTCGAGTTCGGTCAGGTACAGCGTGGGCTGCAGCGAAGCGGATGCGGTCATGGCGGCTCCTGTATGGCTGGCGCGCCGCTCGGCGCGCTGGTCTTGCTTGTCTGTTGGATTCGGCCGGATCGGCGTCCGTGCGGCGATGGTGCCGGTGGGCGCCCGGCGTGCGGCTACTGCGAGCGGCGCGCGTGGCGGGAAAACGATCCGGAAAAGGAGGCTCGGGCCCGGTTCGGCTGGCCCGGCGCGACTGCGGTGCGGCTAGGCTGGGAACCGGGCGGGATCAAGCGGGGCGGAGATTCGGCGCGTGATCCGGCGGGAAGGGACGGTGGCCAGACCGGCCGCCATGCGCGGTGCGCGCATCAGCGGCGCGCGCATCCGGGCCGCGTTCGCGATCTGCCGCGCCACGCGTACGCCGGCCAGCCGGGCAAGGCGGCGGGCCTGGGCGAACGAGACGAAGCGGCGAGCGAACATCGGCACTGGGTTCGGTTTGGGGATGCGGCTCCGTGGCCGCGGTCCCGAAGGTCGTAGTTCGGAAACTAAAACCGGCTGCACAAAAAAAAAGCGGGCGCGACGAATCGCGTGACCGGTTATCGGGATGCTAGCACAGCACCGGCAAAGCGGCGCGCCCCCGGACCGCCGCGGCTCAGTGCGAGTGGCCGGCTTCGGTGCGGTGGCACTCGCAGGGTCCACCGCCTGCCGCCTGCTGCAGGTTCTGCAGGATGCCGCATTCGCTGGCGCGGTGGCCTTCCTCGCAGGTATGCCGCAGCGCCCGCAGCTGGCTCTCCAGCGCCTCCAGCGCGAGCCGCTGCGCGTGGATCTGCTCGATCTGCCGGTCCAGCAGCGAATTGATGCCGTCGCAGGCCGCGCTCGGATCGCGCGCGAAATCGCGCAGCCGGCGCACGTCGGACAGGCTCATGCCCAGCGAGCGGCAGTGCCGCACGAAGTTCAGCTGCACCAGATGCGCGTCGCCGTAGCGGCGATAGCCGTTGTCCTCGCGCTGGGGCGCATCGAGCAGCCCTTCGCGCTCGTAGTAGCGGATCGTCTCCACGTCGCAGCCCGACTGACGGGCGAGTTCTCCGATTCTCATGCAACTTACCTTGTAGCAGTTACAGGGTTTTCAAGGGCCAGTGTAGTTCAGCGCGGTGCGCCTTGCGGCGAGCGGCTCGGGCCGAATCGCACGAGCCGCCGGGTCGCCGGCTTCGCGGGGACGACACGGGATGCCGTTGGCAGGACCACGAATGACGCGTTCGCATCTCGGGTAGAATCGCTCAACCGGGTCGGCCCGAGAAGCTGGCCCGGATTTGCTTTCGATACCCCACGGGAACCTCGTGCTGCGCTCCGCCACCTTCGTGCGATCGCTGCAGCGGCTGCTCCGGCTGTCGCTGTTGCCGCTGCTGCTTGCCCTGCTGCCGCTGCATGGCTGGGCAGGCGCCGGCATGCCCGCGGGCGGCGCGGCCGTGCATGCGATCGAATCGGTCGAGGCCGCCAGAGCGATCGACGTCGCCGCAACCATCGACACGGTGCTGGCCGGCGCTTCGGATCTGTTGAGCGCCACCGCCGACCCGGCATCGGACTGCGGCGCCCCCGCGCCGTCCCCGTTCGCCGATGCCGGCGAAGCCGCGCCGTCCGGGGCCGATCTGGCCGAACAACTGCTGCTTCCCTCGGCGCCCGCGATGACGGACGCCGGCGGCCGCACCGGCCCGCCCGCCTACGCCGCGCTGCGGCTGCCCGAACCCGACCTGCCACTGCTGCCGCGCCCGCCGCGCGGCTGACCCCGGCCATCCGCCGATCCCGAACCCGAAGCCCCGCGATGGCTCGCGGGCCTTCGCCATGCGGCCCTGTCCGCGCTTTTTTCCCCTGTTGACTGAACCAAGATGAAACGCGTCCTGCTTTTCCTGGCGACCAACCTCGCCGTCATGATCGTGCTCAGCATCACCGCGAGCCTGCTCGGGGTGAACCGCTTCCTGACCGCCAATGGCCTGAACCTGGGCACGCTGCTCGCCTTCGCCGCGCTGATGGGCTTCGGCGGCGCCTTCATTTCGCTGCTGATGTCCAAGACCATTGCCAAATGGTCGACCGGCGCGCAGGTGATCACCCATCCGAGCACCAGCACCGAGCTTTGGCTGGTGCAGACCGTCGAGAAGCTGGCGCAGCGCGCCGGCCTGCCGATGCCCGAGGTCGCCATCTATGAGGGCGAGCCCAATGCCTTCGCCACCGGTGCGACCAAGAACAGCTCGCTGGTGGCGGTGTCGACCGGCCTGCTGCAGAGCATGTCGCGCGAAGAGGCCGAGGCCGTGCTGGCGCACGAAGTCGCGCACGTGGCCAACGGCGACATGGTGACGCTGACGCTGATCCAGGGTGTGGTGAACACCTTCGTGATCTTCCTCGCCCGCGTGGTCGGCTACTTCGTCGACTCGATGCTGCGCCGTAACGACGAGGAGTCGAGCGGCCCCGGCATCGGCTACATGGTCACGGTGATCGTCTGCGAAATCGTGTTCGGCATCCTCGCCAGCATCATCGTCGCCGCGTTCTCGCGTTATCGCGAATTCCGCGCTGACGCCGGCGCCGCGCGCCTGATGGGCACGCCGTCGCCGATGGTCGCGGCGCTGCGCCGCCTGGGCGGCATGGAAGCCGACGGCCTGCCGCAGAACATGCAGGCGATGGGCATCTCGGGCGGCAAGTCCTGGATGGCGCTGTTCTCCAGCCATCCGCCGATCGAGGCCCGCATCGCGGCGCTGCAAGGCACCCGCTAAAACCGGTCCGCGGGACCGGCCGCGGCCACATTACGCGGCCGCGTTCACCGGTTCCCGCGGCGCCCCGGTCTGCGTCTGCATCTGCAATTGCGTGGACTGCGCACGGAACGCGGCGCGATAGCGTTCCGGCGTGGTGCGCAGATGGCGCAGAAAGGCCTGCCGCATGCCGTCGGCACTGCCGAATCCCGCGATGCGCGCCACCGTTTCCAGCCGGCGGTCGCTCTGCTCGAGCATCCGCCGCGCCGCCTCGACCCGCTGCGTCTCGACGTAGCGGGCCGGCGTCTGCCCCACCTGCCGCGCGAACACCCGCGCGAAATTGCGCGGGCTCATCGACACACGCTCGGCCAGCGCGCCGACCGACAGGTCCGCGTCCAGATGGTCGGCAATCCATCCCTGCAACTCCCTCAGTTCCGGACTCTGCGCCGCCTGCGCCTGCAGCGCGCTGGAGAACTGCGCCTGGCTGCCCGGCCGCCGCAGGAACAGCACCAGTTCGCGCGCCACCGCCAGCGAGACCGCGTGCCCCAGATCGTCCTCGACCAGCGCCAGCGACAGGTCCATGCCCGCGGTGACGCCGGCCGACGTGTACAGGCGCCCGGCCTGGATCCAGATCGGATCGGCATCGACCATCACGCGCGGATGCCGCCGCGCCAGTTTCTCGGCATGGCGCCAGTGCGTGGTGGCGCGCTGCGTATCGAGCAGCCCGGTGCGCGCCAGCACGAAGGCGCCGGTACAGACCGCGCCGAGCCGGCGCACCTTTGGCGCCATCTCGCGCAGCCAGTGGATCAGCGCGGCGTTGTCGGCCGCCGCCGCATGGCCGGCGCCGCCGGCCAGCAACAGCGTGTCGACTGGGTCCGGCAAGGCCTCGGCGATCCGGTGAAACGGCGCGTCGGCCAGCAGCCGGATGCCGCTCTCGGTGCGGATCACCGCGTCGTCGCTGACGCTGGCGATGCGGATCAGATAGGGCGGATTGGGCCGCCCGGACAGCCGGTTGGCCTGCCCGAACACCGCCGTGGGGCCGGTGACGTCGAGCTCCTGCGCCGGGTCCGGGGCGACGATCAACACCACGCGTGGCGTGTCCGAGACGGAATGCAGATGGCTGGGCATGGGCTTGGTGGGCTTGGTGGGCTTGGTCGGCTCCCTTGGCGAACGGGGCAAGGTTCTTGCCAAGGCGAGCGTAAAGGCCGGTATGCGGCCGATCATACCGGCGCCAGCGCCCGGCTGCGCCGCTGCCAGCCCAGCGTGATCAGCAGCGCCACGGCCAGCGCCGGCAAGGCCGCCAGGTTCACCGCATCCCAGCCGTAGTGGTGCAGGATCTGGCCCGCCGCCAGCGTCGCGGCGGCGGTCAGCACCGCGGTCGAGAACTCGGCCACCGCCTGCGTCCGCGCCCGCTCCGCATCGCGATAGCTGCTGGTCAGCAGGGTCGTGCCGCCGACGAACATGAAATTCCAGCCCACGCCCAGGCAAAGCAGCGCGGCATAGAACGCGGGCAGAGAGGTCGAGGCCAGCGCGATCACGCTGGACAGCGCCGACAGCCCGATGCCGGCCATCAGCATCGCCGGATTGCCGAAGCGCTGCAGCAGCCAGCCCGACACGAAGGATGGCGCGTACATGCCGACCAGATGCCATTCGATGATCTGCGCGCCCTGCGCGATCGTGTGGTTGCAGGCGACCGCGGCGATCGGCGTGGCCGTCATCACGAACATCATCACCGCGTTGCCGATGCCGTTGTTGGCGAAGGCCGCCAGGAACACCGGCTGGCGCACGATCTCGCCCAGCGGACGCGCGGGCAACTGCGAATCCGGATTGCTGCCGGCCGGCGGCGGAGGCGGCTCGCGATAGGCAAACGCCAGCAGCAGCACCGTCGCCACGCCGAAGGCCGCCACCACGGCGTAGGAACCGGCGAACGGCAGCGGGCTCATCAGGTCGGTCGACCAGGCGGCGATCGCCGGACCGCAGACCGCGGCCACCACGCCGCCGGTCAGCACGGCCGAGATCGCACGCGGCTTGTCGGCGGCCGGCGCGGCATCGGCGGCGGCCAGCCGATAGAAGCGCGCAAAGGCCTGGAACACGCCGACCAGCGCGGTGCCGGCGCAGAAGGCCAGGAAATCGTGATGGGCGATGGCCCAGACCGAGATCAGGCCGCCCGCGGTGCAGGCGATCCCGCCGAGGCAGAAGGCCAACCGCCGCCCGAGCCGCTCGATCAGAAAGGCCGCCGCGATTGCGGTCACGGCCGATGCCACCGTGATCAGCGCGAACGGCACCGTGGCCAGCGCCTTGTCGGGCGCCAGCGTGTAGCCGACCAGGCCGGTCAGCGTCAGGTCGACCGACAGGGCGGACGTGAACAGCGCCTGGCAGATCGCCAGCACGCGGGCATGGGTCATCGGGGACATCGGCTTCATCGGGACTTTCCTCGGCATTTCCTGTCGTTCGCAGGGATGCCACCGAGCTTAAGAGTCCCGTTGCCTGGCCTTCGGACAACGATCCGTGGATTTCTGCCAAGCGGCCGGACCAGGGGTGCGAGGGGTGCGAGGGGTGCGAGGGGTGCGAGGGGTGCGAGGGATGCGAGGGATGCGAGGGATGCGAGGGATGCGAGGGATGCGAGGGATGCGAGGGATGCGAGGAATGCGAGGAATGCGAGGAATGCGAGGAATGCGAGGAATGCGAGGGCGCCGCGGTGCGAGCGGCGCAGGTCCCGGGACGAGAAGACGAGAAGACGAGAGAGCGAAGGCGCGCGCCGCCGCCCTACTCCGCCACCCGGCCGCGCAAGGCCTTGATGTGGCTGCGCTGCGTCTTGCCTTCCAGCCGCCGCAGCTTCGATGCGAACGTCGGCCGCGTCGGTCGACGCACCGGCGGCGGCACCGCCACGCTGTCGACCAGCTCGTGCAGCCGCCGGACCGCTTCGTCGCGGTTCAGTTCGAGACTGCGGTGCTGCTGCGCCTTGATCACGACGACGCCGTCACGCGTAATGCGATGGTCGTGCAGCTGCAGCAGGCGCTGCTTGTGGTCGTCGGCCAGCGAGGACGCGCGGACATCGAAACGCAGATGCACTGCGTTCGACACCTTGTTGATGTTCTGCCCGCCCGCCCCCTGGGCGCGGATCGCGGTGATCTGGTATTCGTGGTGGGGGATGGCGACGGGCATGGTCGGTCAACTGGGGGCGTGATGGCGCGCTTCAAGGTCAGTCCGGCGCGCGTTGGGCAAAGTTCCGGCGGCCGGAGCGGCCGGGCTCCGCGATCCGCTCGGCTATCCCCGCAGTCTTGGGGTCCAGTCCTCGATTGCCCCGCTCTGTCGGCGGCGCTCGAACAGCCGCCGCCACGAATCGACCAGCGGCAACGCCAGCACCGCATCCAGCAGTTCCGGATCGGTCTCGCGGTCGCGCACCAGGCCGGCCAGCCGCGCCACCGACCAGTCGGCATGCGGCCGCTCCAGCAGTACCGCGGCATCGCCGGCCTGCAGCTTGCCCGGCTCCAGCACGCGGAAATACCAGCCGATGCGCAGGCTCTGCTGCACCAGCGCCGACATGTCGTCGCGGCTGAACCGCACGTTCAGCTTCCAGCACGGCTGCCGCGGCTGCGACAGCTCCAGGGTCACCGAGCCGATCCGCCACACGTCGCCGAGGCAGACGTCTTGCTCGTCGCCGCCGGCCCAGCTCAGGTTCTCGCCGAACGCGCCGGCGCGTTCCAGCACCGGCAACGGGCCGATGTCCCGCCGCCATGTGGCGTAGTGCTGCCACGGGTAGCAATGGACCGCCTTCTCCGGCCCGCCATGGATGCGGCGGTCACCCTGTTCGTCGCCTTGCAGCCCCAGCGTACCCACCGCGACGGGAGCGCCGACGGGATGCTTGTCGATCGCGCTCTGCTTCCCGGGCTTGCTGGGCCCGCCATAAGGCTTGGCGGTGCCGGTCAATACCTCGCGGATCGTGACCTGGGACGGGCTCACGGCTATCTCTCCTGAACGGGATGGATATGGGTCGACGCCGGCGGGACGCCGGCGTGCATCGAGCCGGCAAGTGTAGCGCCGAACACAGGAAGGCTGCCGGGGTACGGCACGCTCCTCAGCAAGCGGTGGCCTTCGCCGCCTTCAGCAAGCCGTCCAGCGAGCGGTCGGGCGTCTGGTGGAGAACGCTGCCGGGGCTCCGCATGCCCCTCAGTAACCGGTCGCCTTGACGGCCTTCAGGAAGCCGTTCAGCGAACGGTCGGGCGTCTCGTGGAAACGGTCGTCCAGCATGCGGATCGCCCGGCAGCGATCCAGGCGAAAGCTGCGATAGTCCTCGCGCGCGGTGCACCAGGCGGCCAGCAGCCAGACATTGCCCCAGAAGAACAGGCCCAGCGGCTGCACCACGCGTTCCGTGAGCCGCTGCTGCGCGTCGCAGTAATCGAGCCGCAGCAGCCGCTGCTCGCCCATGGCGCCGTGGACCACGTCGAAGGCCTCGCGAACCTTGCTGTCGTGCATATAGGCCGGCGCGAAGACCCGGCTCTGCTGCGCCGACAACCGGCGCGTCGGTGGCAGCGCCGCCACCAGCTTCTCCAGCGCCGGATCGGCCGCGGCGGCAAGCGCGCCGCCGCCCCAGGCCTTCAGCATCCTCAGCCCCGCCACCAGCGCCTCGACCTCGAGGCCCGAGAACATCATCGGCGGCACGTCGAAGTCCGCCCGCAGCCGATAGCCGATCCCGGCCTCGCCTTCGATCGGCACGCCGGAAATCGACAGCGCCTGGATATCGCGATAGACCGTCCGCTCCGACACGCCCAGCCGCTGCGCCAGCAGCGCCGCGGTGGTCAGGCGGCGGCCGCGCAGGACCTGGACGATCTGGAACAGGCGGTCGGCGCGGCGGCTCATCGGCGTGAGTCAGGGGGTCAGTCAGGCCAGTCTGGCCAGGATCAGCGGTTGGCCGGCACGGGCTCGTGCAGACCGATCTTGTTGCCTTCGCTGTCGATGATATGGGCGATCCGGCCGATCTCGTCCGGCAGCTCCATCGGACCAAACACGGTCTTGCCCCCGGCCGCGGCAACTCGGCCCAGCAAGTCGTTGAGCGCCGGCGTATGCAGATAAGGCAAGCTTCCCTCGGTACTCGGCTTGAAGCCCTCGCCGGCCACCAGCGCGCCACCGGAATGGGAATGCGGAAAGATTGCCATGTCGATCTCGCTCATCGTTTCCCGCCGCAGCTTCGTCTCGAATACCCGCTCGTAAAACTGCACAGCCCGACCCATGTCGACGACGGGAATTTCCAGCCAGTTGATCAGAACGTTTTGCATGATGCCACCTCGGTGGTCGTTGAAGGAGACCGCAGTTTGCGAGGGGGCTGCTGACAGCGTGGTGTCAGGAGGGAACGATGGGGCGATGGATCGGGCGACTTACGGCCGCACATGTCGGCACTCGCGCCGCATGCAAATGCCAGGCATGCGCAGATGCCTTCACCACAAGGAAAAACGGGATCGTCGCTGAAGAAAAACTTGGCGCGCCCGGCTGGGATCGAACCAGCAACCCCTGCCTTCGGAGGGCAGTACTCTATCCATTGAGCTACGGGCGCACGAGATGCGGCGGGAGCCGCGCGGTCGACTGCGGCGAATGCCGACGTCGGAAAGTCGCATAGGATACCGCGTTTGTCGTGGCGAGTCCATGCCGGCACATCTTTTCCCCGGGCCCTACGGGTTTCGTCCGAGGCGCTTTTCGCGCCATCGGGAAGGGCTTTGCGGCTATAATCGCCCGTTATTTGCGCAAAAGCGGGGCTGCGTCTCGTCCACTCGGACGGCGCGCCAGGCGGCATGGGGTGTGGCTGTCAGGCTCGGCAGACTCGAAAGCGCGGAGGGGGCGGCAGTCAGGCCCAGACACGGACCAACGAAAGGCCGCCAAGCGGAGCGGTCACGGGTTTCCTGCAAAATCGAGAGTTCAGCATGAGCGACGTCCATAACGAACACGAGTCTCCCATCAAGACCCCGAAGCAGCTGATCGCTGTGGTGATTGCCGCCTTCGTGGTGCCGATCACCGTGATCATCCTGCTGGTCAGCTTCGTCGGCTACGGTGGCCCGGAAGGCGCCGGTTCCACCGATACGGCGGAAGCGGTGGTTGACCGGATCAAGCCGGTTGCCTCGCTCGAACTGCGCGATCCCAATGCCCCCCGCGTCTACAAGACCGGCGAACAGGTCTATACCGCCGTCTGCGCGGCCTGCCACGCCACCGGCGCGGCCGGTGCGCCGAAGTTTGGCGCCGCCGGCGACTGGAGCGCCCGCCTCGGCCAGGGCCACGACGGCCTGCTGAAATCGGTAATGGCCGGCAAGGGCGCGATGCCCCCGCGCGCCGGCACCTCGCCGGACGATTTCTCCGATTACGAACTGGACCGTGCGATGGTGCATCTGGTCAACTCGGCCGGCGGCAAGCTGCAGGAGCCTGCCGCGCCCGCGCCGGCAGCGACCACCGCTGCTGCTTCCGAACCTGCCGCACCGGCGGCTGACGCTGCAGCGGCCGCTCCGGCTCCTGCCGCCGCCGCCCCGGCGGCACCGGCCGCTCCCGCTCCGGCCGCAGCGGCTCCGGCGCAAACCACGGCTGCAGCTCCCGCCGCGGCTTCGGCCGAGGTCGGCAAGCGCGTCTACGATCAGGTCTGCGCGGCCTGCCACGCCGCCGGCGTTGCCGGTGCGCCGAAGGTCGGCGACAAGGCCGCCTGGGCGCCGCGTATCAAGGAAGGCATGGACGCGGTCCACAACTTCGCGCTGAAGGGCAAGGGCGTGATGCCGCCGAAGGGTGGCTACGCCGGCCCCGACGCCGACGTGATCGCCGCAGCCGACTACATGGTCAACGCCTCGAAGTAAAACCGGGGACACCGGCGCGGCGCTCGCCTCGCCAGGACAAAAAAGCCAGCGGCATGCCGCTGGCTTTTTTACGGCCGGCGTTTGGCCGCGCTACACCACGCGCGAGTACCGGGCGGTCGGCGCCGCCCCGGAGCGGGATGTCGGCGGCATCCGCAGCAGTGGGTGCGCCGCGGGCCTTTGCGAAGCGGGGTCCGAATCGGGATTCAAAGCGGGACCTGAAACGGGATCCGAAACAGGCACCGATTTGGAATCGGGCACGCGATCCGAACCCGGCTGCGCCGCGGCCGCCCGCTCGTCACGAAGATAGCGGTCGAACACCATGGCCACGCGCCGCACCAGCAGCCGTCCCAGCGGTGTCACCGCGATGCGCGTCCCGGAGATCCGCACCAGTCCCTGCTCCGCCAGTGTCACGAGTTCGGCGCGCTCGGCGGCAAACCTGGCGTCGAAGTCGATACCGTGCCGCCGCGCGACCTCGGCGGTATCGAGTTCGCCATGGCACATCAGCGCGCCGATGATGTCCTTGCGCAGCCGGTCGTCGGCGTCGCAATGATGGCCGCGCAGCACGGGCAGCCTGCCGGCATCGAGCGCGCCGTAGTACTCGTCCAGCGTGCGGGCGTTCTGCACATAGCGGCCGGCCACCGCGCCGATCGCCGAGATGCCGAAACCGAGCTGGTCGTGCCCGGCGTGGGTCGCATAGCCCTGGAAGTTGCGCTGCAGCCGTCCTTCGCGCTGGGCGCGGGCCAGCGCGTCGTCCGGCAGCGCGAAGTGATCCATGCCGATGTAGACATAGCCGGCCGCGGTCAGCCGCTCGATGGCCGAGACCAGGATGTCCAGCTTTTCGCCGGCCGACGGCATCGCGGCCTCGTCGATCCGACGCTGCGGCTTGAAGACGTGCGGCAGATGCGCGTAGCTGTACAACGACAGCCGGTCGGGCCGCATCTCCAGCACACGGTCGATCGTGGCGCCGAAGCGGGCGGGGGTCTGGTGCGGCAGGCCGTAGATCAGGTCCATGCTGATCGACAGGAAGCCGAGCCGCCGGGAAGCGGCCACCACGCGGCGCGTGTCTTCCACCGGCTGCACGCGATGGATCGCGGCCTGGACCTCGGGATCGAAGTCCTGCACGCCGAGGCTGACACGATTGAAGCCGAGCTCGGCGAGCAGCGCCATCCGTTCGTCGTCGACGCGGCGGGGATCGATCTCGATCGAATGCTCGCCGTCCGGCCGCAGATCGAAGTGCCGGTGCAGCGCGGCCATGACCTGCCGCATTTCGGCGGGATCGAGGAAGGTCGGCGTACCGCCGCCCCAGTGCGACTGCACGACCGGCCGGCGCTCCCCGAGCCGGGCCGCCACCAGCGCCATCTCGCGCGCCAGATAGCGGACATAGCGCGCACTGCGGCCGTGGTCGCGCGTGATGATCTTGTTGCAGCCGCAGTAGTAGCAGATGTTCTCGCAGAACGGGATATGCAGGTAGAGCGACAGCGGCGCGTCGGCACCCGCCGCCCGGCAGTCGTCCAGCGCGGACCGATACGCGTCTTCGCCGAAGCCCGCATGGAAACGATCGGCGGTCGGATAGGAGGTGTAGCGCGGTCCGTTGACGTCGATGCGCTCGGCCAGCGCGCGGAAATCGGCGAGGTCGCCGCGGCGGATGACGGAGTCCGGAGCGGTGGCGGGTGCGGCGGGAGCGGAATGGGGAACGGTCGTTGCCATGAGGCGGCCTTCTGAGGAATCCGCTTCGATGCTAGCCAGACCGGCGCCCGCAGGACTTGACCGGCATCAAGCGCCGGCGAATCGTATCTGGCGCGGGGCCTTCGGCGTGGCTTTGCTGCAGCCAAACGCCGCTGCGGCAGACCCACCTTACTCCCGCGGCAGCGTCACCCTCGCCCGCAGACCGCCTTCCGGCCGGTTCTCCAGCATCAGTTCGCCGCCATGGCGCGCCACCGCGTCGGCGGCGATGGCCAGGCCCATGCCGACGCCGCCGGTGGCCCTGCTGCGCGACGACTCGATGCGGTAGAACGGCTCCATCACGCGCCCCAGTTCGTCCGGCGGAATGCCGGGGCCATCGTCGTCCACATCGATGACGACCTTGTCCGGCGCATCGGTCAGCGCCACGCGGGCGCCGCCGCCATAGCGGTGCGCGTTCTCGATCAGATTGACCAGCGCGCGGCGCAGCTCGGCCGGATAGACTGCCAGCGGCTGGGCCGAGCCGCTGCATGAGACCTGCTGGCCCAGTTCCATCGCATCGTCGACGACGGCCTGCACCAGCGCGGCGATGTCGACGCGCTGGCGCGGGCCGACGGCGCCTTCGCGCTCGCGCAGATAGCCGAGCGTCGCATCGATCAGCGCGTTCATCTCGGCGAGGTCCTGACGCAGCCGCCGGCTCGTGTCGGCATCGTGGAGCTGCTCGATGCGCAAGGCCATCCGCGTCAGCGGCGTGCGCAGATCGTGCGAGACCGCGGCCAGGAAGCGAGCCTGCTGCGCCAGCTGGGTCTGGATCCGTTGCTGCATGCGATTGAAGGCGCGCGCGGCCTCGCGCGCCTCGTTCGGTCCGCCCTGTTCGTCGAGCGGTGGCGCGTGGACGTCCTGGGTCAGCCTGCCGGCGCCGCGCGCGAGCTGCTGCACCGGGCGCGCCAGCACGCGCGCACCCACCCAGGAGGCGGCCACGATCGCGGCGAACTGGAACAGCATGCCGAATGGCGGTGGCCTGGCCGGACCGGGCGGGCCTGGCGGACGCGGTGGGCCCGGCGGCGGACGCTGGCCCTCGTGCGCCGGTGCGGCGGGCCGGTTGGCGGTACCACCGACGGCGTGGCTGCCGTGCCGGGGACCGTGCCGCGGAAACACGCTTTCCACCACGGTCACGCCGAGGATATGCACCGCAACCATGATCGCCGCCATCGCGACGAACAGGCGCACGAACATCGTGTCGAAGCGACGCGCCGCCACTGGCTCAGCCCTGCACGCTGGCGGTAAAGACGTAGCCCTCGCCGCGAACCGTGCGGATCAGTCCGGGCTCGCGCGGGTCCTCGCGCAGCTTCTGCCGCAGCCGCGACACCAGCAGGTCGATGCTGCGATCGAACAGATCCAGTTCGCGGCCGCGCGCCAACTGGATCAGCCGTTCGCGATCGAGGATCTGCTGCGGATGGTCAAGAAAGGCCAGCAGCAGCCGGAATTCCGCGTTCGACAGCGGCACCACGGTATCGTCGCGGTCGACCAGCTGGCGCAGCACCGTGTGCAGGCGCCAGTCGCCGAAGCGCAGTTCGACCCGGGCGCGAGCCGCTGCCGCCGAAGGGCCGGCCCGCATGCCGCGCTCGCCGGCGCGGCTGCGCCGCAGCACGGTATGGATGCGGGCCACCAATTCACGCATTTCGAAGGGCTTGGTGACGTAGTCGTCGGCCCCGACCTCCAGGCCGACCACGCGATCGGCCAGCTCCGCCCGCGCGGTCAGCATGATCACTGGCAGATCGCCCTGCTCCCGCAGTTCGCGGCACAGCGCCAGGCCGTTCTCGCCCGGCAGCGACAGGTCGAGGATCACCAGGTCGTAGGCTTGGGCGGCCAGCGCGGCCCGCATGGCGGCGCCGCCTTCGACGCCGTCCGCAGCGATGCCGAAGGTCGACAGGTAGTCGGCAAGCATCGTGCGGATTTGCGCGTCGTCATCGACGATCAGCAGGCGGATTGCCGCGGGCGCGGCATCGGGAAGACTCAGGTCCATCGAGGAGGAAGGGAAGAAGCGGTATGCCGCGGCGCCGAGCGGCCTCGGCGATCCGCCACTGTAGCAGCCCGATGTTGCAGGCCCTTGGCTGCTTTGTATCGGCACTGATACGAAAGGCCGCGCGTACCCGGCGCTGCGCTTCAGCCGGCCGCGGCCTTGTTGCCGAGCAGCGCCTTCAGTCCCGCCAGCCGGTCCTTCGGGCTCATCGCCGGCGTCTCGTTCTTCGGTGCCGGGGCTTCCTCGAGCTTCATCTCCCCGATGAAGCGCGACGGCTGGCACGAGTAGGTGTCGCGCGCGCGCTTGCGCTTCTTGCACCAGCTGATATGGAGGCTGCGCTGCGCGCGCGTGATGCCGACATACATCAGGCGGCGCTCCTCCTCGATCTTCTCGTCGCTCAGGTCCTCGTCCTCGCGGCAATGCGGCAGGATGCCCTCCTCCACGCCGACCAGGAACACATGCGGGTATTCGAGGCCCTTGGACGCATGCAGCGTCGACAGCCGCACCGCGTCGGGATCTTCCTCGCGGCCTTCGAGCATGCTCATCAGCGCGACGGTCTGGGTCAGCTCGAGCAGGTTCTTGCCTTCGTCGCCGAAGCCGTCGGCGGTGTCGAAGCCCGTCGCCTCGCCGTCCGCGGCCTCCGGCTTGGTGCCCTTGCGCTTGAGCCAGTCGAGGAATTCCAGCGTATTGGTCCATTTGGCCTGGGCCTGGCGCTCGTCGAAGGTGTCGTACAGATAGGCTTCGTAGTGGATGCCTTCCATCAGGTCGTCGAGCACCTCGGTGGCCGGATCGCGCGCGGCACGGTCGGCCAGCCGCACCATCGCCTCGCAGAAGGTGCGCAGCGGCTCCAGCTGGCGCGGCTGCAGCTTGCCTTCGATGCCGCCCATCATCGCCGCCTCGAACAGCGAGACCTTGGCCTGGCCGGCGAAGGTGCCCAGCACCTCCAGCGTGGTATTGCCGACCCCGCGCCGCGGCGTGGTGACCGCGCGGATGAAGGCGGGATCGTCGTCGGGATTGGCGATCAGCCGCAGATAGGCGCAGATGTCCTTGATCTCGGCCTTGTCGAAGAAGCTCTGCCCGCCTGACAGCACATAGGGAATGCGCTCGCGGCGCAGGATCTGTTCGAACAGGCGCGCCTGATGGTTGCCGCGATAGAGGATCGCGTAGTCGCGGAACTGCGCGCGCCGCTCGAACTTGTGCGCCGACAGCTTGAACACCACCGACTCGGCCTCGTGCTCCTCGTCGTTCATCGGCGTCACGGTGATCGGGTCCCCCATGCCGTGCTCGCTCCACAGCGTCTTGTCGAACAGCTTGGGGTTGTTGGCGATCACCGCATTGGCAGCCTGCAGGATGCGCACCGTGGAGCGATAGTTCTGCTCGAGCTTGATGACCTTCAGGTTCGGGAAGTCGGTCTGCAGCAGGCGCAGATTGTCCAGCGTGGCGCCGCGCCAGCCGTAGATCGCCTGGTCGTCGTCGCCGACCGCGGTGAAGGCGGGCGCACGCAGATGCGAGCCGCCGGCCAGCAGCTTCAGCAGCTGATACTGGCAGGCGTTGGTGTCCTGGTATTCGTCGACGAGGAAGTAGCGCAGCCGGTTCTGCCACTTGAGCCGCACGGTTTCGTCGCGTGCGAACAGCTCGGCGGGCAGCCGGATCAGGTCGTCGAAGTCGACCGCCTGGTACGCCGCCAGCGTGGCGACGTAGTTGCGGTAGATCAGCGCGGCCTGGTGCTGGTCGGCGTCGGCGGCCTCGGCGATCGCGGTCTCGGGATCGACCATGCCGTTCTTCCACAGCGAGATCGTGCTCTGCACGCTGCGGATCAGCTTCTTGTCGGTGGTCGCCAACTGCTCCTGGATCAGGCCGAAGCAGTCATCGGCGTCCATGATCGAGAACTGCGGCTTCAGGCCCAGGTGCTCGGCCTCGGCGCGCAGGATCTGCACGCCCAGCGAGTGGAAGGTACAGACGGTCAGCTGGCGCAGCGGGATGCGCTTGCCGTCCCGGGTCTTGCCCTCCATCAGCTTGGCGATCCGCTCCTGCATTTCCTTGGCGGCCTTGTTGGTGAAGGTCACCGCGGCGATGTGGCGGGGCTCGAAGCCCTTGTCCTCGATCAGATGCGCGATCTTCTGCGTGATCACACGGGTCTTGCCCGAACCCGCGCCGGCGAGCACCAGGCAGGGCCCGTCCAGATAGCGGACGGCTTCGGATTGGGCGGCGTTCAGTCCGTGGGTCATCGGTCGGGGATCGGAAATCGGGTACAGCGGGAGGCGGCGCCGGCATCGCGAGGGATGCGGGCCGAGGGTGCGATCCGTGCGGGCCAACCGCCGAACTGTAGAAGCGCCGCGGAAGGGCCGAACGGGTCGAAGCGGGCGATGTTAACACGGCGGCCGGCGCTCGCCGCCGCCCCTGGACGGTCTCCTCGGCGGCGCCGCTCTCGCGTTGACAGCCGCCAAGCCTGCGGTTAGAGTCGCGCCATCCGTCCGGGAGAGCGCGCGACCTGCTTAGTGCAACGTGCTTTTCACTCGCGCCGCCGAAGGGGAATCACCCGAAAACTCTCAGGCACCATGGACCGGGCGGATCGGCATGCAGCATGCACACGATGTATGCCGAACTCTGGAGAGCGACACCCGCCATTCATCAATTGAATGATGAGCGTGTCCACCGAAGGGGCGCACAGCGTGGCCAGCCTGTCGCAAGGACAGCAAGGCCCGCCGTAATCTCTCAGGTATCGAGGACAGAGGGGGTCATCCGTCGCGACGGTTCAACCGAGCCGCGCGACGGATGACCCTTTTTTGTTTGGCGCGCCGCGCGCGCCGGACCGAACGATGCCACGCTCCGAGGAATCCATGACGCTCCAGGCCACCCCGCTCAACGCCATCCACCGCGCCCTCGGCGCCCGCATGGTCGATTTCGGCGGTTGGGACATGCCGGTCAACTACGGCTCCCAGATCGAGGAACACCATGCGGTGCGCAGCGATGCGGGCATGTTCGACGTTTCGCACATGTGCGTCGTCGACCTCGCCGGCCCCAATACCCGCGCCTTCCTGCGCGGGCTGCTCGCCAACAACGTCGACAAGCTGCAAACCCCCGGCAAGGCGCTGTACTCCTGCATGCTCGACCCGAACGGCGGCGTGATCGACGACCTGATCGTCTATTTCTTCGCCGAGGACCGCTTCCGCCTGGTCGTCAACGCCAGCACCGCGACCGGCGATATCGACTGGATCCGCCAGCGCAATGCCGACACCGGCGCCGGCGTGACCATTACTCCCCGTCGCACCGACAACGCCTCCGATCACGCCGCGCCGCTGGCCATCGTCGCCGTGCAGGGCCCGAACGCGCGCGCCAAGGTGTGGGCCGCGTTCCCGTCGACCCAGCCCAGCGAAGCGCTCAAGCCGTTCAACGCGATGGTCGTCGAAGACGCCGCGATCGGCGAAATCATGGTGGCCCGCACCGGCTACACCGGCGAGGACGGCTTCGAGCTGGTGGTGCCCGCCGACAACGTCGCCGCGGTCTGGGAAAAGCTGCATGCCGCCGGCGTGCGTCCCGCCGGGCTCGGCGCGCGCGACACGCTGCGGCTCGAAGCCGGCATGAACCTGTACGGCCAGGACATGGACATCCATACCTCGCCGCTCGACGCCGGCCTGGCCTGGACCGTCGATCTGCAGAGCGAGCGCGATTTCGTCGGCAAGGCCGCGCTGCTGGCCAACGGCCAGCGCCAGCAGTTCGCCGGCCTGATCCTGCGCGACAAGGGCGGTGTGCTGCGCGCGCACCAGACCGTGCTGACCGCCGCCGGCGAGGGCGAGATCACCTCTGGCACCTTCAGCCCCACCCTGTCCCAATCGATCGCCTTCGCGCGCCTGCCCAAGGATGTGGCGCTCGGCAGCGAAGTCCAGGTGCTGATCCGCGACCGCAAACTGACTGCGACTGTGGTTAAACTGCCGTTTGTGCGCAATGGCAAGGCACTCGTGAGCTGACGGCTCACTGCGGACATCGTCCACCCGGTCACGCTGCGCCCCGCGGCCCCTTTCATTCCGACGGCACGCGGCGGCGCGACACAAGAATCTGAAATTGGAGAATCTCGATGAATTTCCCCGCTGACCTGAAGTACACCGAGTCGCACGAATGGGTGCGCGTCGAAACCGACGGCACACTGACGATCGGCATCACCGATCACGCACAGGATGCGCTCGGCGACATCGTCTTCCTCGAGCTGCCCGAGGTCGGCAAGACGGTCGGCGCCGGTGACGCGCTGGCCGTGGTCGAATCGGTCAAGGCCGCGTCGGACATCTACGCGCCGGTGGCCGGCGAAGTGGTCGCCGTCAACGACGCCGTCAAGGATGCGCCCGAGAGCGTCAACGCCAACGCCTTCGATGCCTGGCTGTTCAAGATCAAGCCGGCCAACGGCGACGACGTCAACGGCCTGATGACGGCCGACGCCTACAAGGCCAGCGTCGGCGCCTGAGCCGGCGCCCCGCCCGTGGCGCCAGGGCATGGCTGACCACCATGTCCCGGCCCGCCTCTCCGAGTCACTTGCCATGAACGCTCCCCTGCCCATGAACGCCGCTCAATCCGCTCGCCCTTCGCTGGCCGAACTCGAAGCTCGCGACGCCTTCTCCCACCGCCATATCGGTCCCGACGCCGCCGAACAGCAGCACATGCTGAAGGTGCTGGGCTACGACAGCCGCGCCGCGCTGATGGACGCCATCATCCCGGCCGCGATCCGCCGCCGCGACGGCATGCCGCTGGGCGAATTCACCGAGCCGCTGAGCGAGGAAGCCGCGCTGGCCAAGCTGCGCGGCATCGCCGGCAAGAACAAGGTGTTCAAGAGCTTCATCGGCCAGGGCTACTACAACACGCTGACGCCGGGCGTGATCCTGCGCAATATCTTCGAGAACCCGGCCTGGTACACCGCCTACACGCCGTACCAGCCCGAGATCTCGCAGGGCCGCCTGGAGGCGATGCTGAACTTCCAGCAGATGATCACCGACCTGACCGGCCTCGATATCGCCAACGCGTCGATGCTCGACGAAGGCACCGCCGCGGCCGAGGCGATGACGCTGCTGCAGCGCGTGAACAAGCACGCGTCCAATACGTTCTACGTGGCCGACGACGTGCTGCCGCAGACCATCGAAGTGGTGCGTACGCGCGCGCTGCCGCTTGGTATCGAGGTCAAGGTCGGCCCCGCCGCCGACGCGGCGCAGGCGCACGCGTTCGGCGTGCTGCTGCAATACCCGGGCGTCAACGGCGACGTGGCGGACTACCGCGCGATCGCCGATGCGGTGCACGCGGCCGGCGGCCTGGTGGTCGCCGCCGCCGACCTGCTGGCGCTGACGCTCTTGAGCGCGCCGGGCGAATGGGGCGCCGACGTGGCGGTCGGCAATTCGCAGCGCTTCGGTGTGCCGCTGGGCTTCGGCGGCCCGCATGCCGGCTATATGGCCGTCAAGGACGCCTACAAGCGTTCGATGCCGGGCCGCCTGGTCGGCGTCACCGTCGACGCGCAGGGCAACAAGGCCTACCGGCTCGCGCTGCAGACGCGCGAGCAGCATATCCGCCGCGAAAAGGCGACCTCGAACATCTGTACCGCGCAGGTGCTGCTGGCGGTCATGGCGTCGATGTACGCGGTCTACCACGGGCCGCAGGGCCTGAAGCGCATCGCACAGCGCGTGCATCGGCTGACCGCGACGCTGGCCGGCGGCCTGCAGGCGCTGGGCTACGCACGCACCAACCAGACCTTCTTCGACACGCTGACGATCGAGACCGGCGCCGCCACCGAGGCGATCCACGCCGCTGCCGCCGCGCGCCGCATCAATCTGCGCCGCGCCGGCGCCACGCACGTCGGCATCTCGCTGGACGAGACCACGACCCGCGACGATGTGGTCGCGCTGTGGGAGATCTTCGCGCAGGGCAAGCCGGTGCCGGCCTTCGACGCACTGGAAGCCGCGGCCGATGATGGCTATCCGGCGGCGCTGTCGCGCCAGAGCGCCTATCTGACCCATCCGGTCTTCAACACGCACCACGCCGAGCACGAGATGCTGCGCTATCTGCGCATGCTGGCCGACAAGGATCTGGCGCTCGACCGCACGATGATCCCGCTGGGCTCCTGCACGATGAAGCTCAACGCGACCAGCGAGATGATTCCGGTCACCTGGCCGGAGTTCTCGAGCATCCATCCGTTCGCGCCGGACGACCAGACCGTCGGCTACCGCGAGATGATCGCCCAGCTCGAGGCGATGCTGTGCGCGGCCACCGGCTATGCCGCCGTCAGCCTGCAGCCCAACGCCGGCTCGCAGGGCGAATACGCGGGCCTGCAGATCATCCACGCCTACCATGCGAGCCGCGGCGAGAGCCACCGCAATATCTGCCTGATCCCGTCGTCGGCGCACGGCACCAATCCGGCCTCCGCGCAGATGGCCGGCATGCAGGTGGTGGTCGTGGCCTGCGACGAGGACGGCAACGTCGACCTGGCCGATCTGGAGAAGAAGGCCGCGCAGCACAGCAAGAACCTGGCCGCGATCATGATCACCTACCCGTCCACGCACGGCGTGTTCGAGGAAGGCGTGCAGCGCATCTGCGAGATCGTCCACAGCCATGGCGGCCAGGTCTACGTCGACGGCGCGAACATGAACGCGATGGTCGGCACCGCGGCGCCGGGGCAGTTCGGCGGCGACGTGTCCCACCTGAACCTGCACAAGACCTTCTGCATTCCGCACGGCGGCGGCGGCCCGGGCGTCGGTCCGGTCGCGGTCGGCGCGCATCTGGCGCCGTTCCTGCCCAACCACGCCAGCAGCGGCTATCGCCGCGCGGAAGACGGCATCGGCGCGATCTCGGCCGCGCCCTACGGCTCGGCCAGCATCCTGCCGATCTCGTGGATGTATATCGCGATGATGGGCGCGCGCGGACTGACCGCCGCCACCGAGAACGCGATCCTGGCGGCCAACTATGTCGCCAAGCGGCTGTCGGACTACTACCCGGTGCTGTACACCGGCGGCAACGGCCATATCGCGCACGAGTGCATTCTCGACCTGCGCCCGATCCAGAAGGCGACCGGCATCAGCAACGAGGATGTCGCCAAGCGGCTGATGGACTATGGCTTCCATGCGCCGACGATGAGCTTCCCGGTCCCGGGCACGCTGATGATCGAGCCGACCGAGAGCGAGGCGCTGCACGAGCTGGACCGCTTCATCGACGCGATGATCGCAATCCGCAAGGAAATCGCGCGCGTCGAGGACGGCAGCTTCGACCGCGAGGACAACCCGCTGAAGAACGCGCCTCACACCGCGGCGGTCATCACCGCCAACGAGTGGAACCACAAGTACACGCGTGAGGAAGCCGCCTATCCGGTCGCCTCGCTGCGGACGCAGAAGTACTGGCCGCCGGTCGGCCGGGCCGACAACGTCTACGGCGATCGCAACCTGTTCTGCTCCTGCGTGCCGATGAGCGCGTACGAGGAGTAAGCGGGCACGCTTCCTGCTGCATCTCGCACGGCGGCTTGTTGCCGCGCGCACGCTGGACGGCGTGCGGCCTTTCTGGTTCCGGCCTCCGGGCCGGAACCATCATCGGTAAGGAGACTGTCGATGTGGCAAATGAGCGCGCCGTGGTGGGAATTCATTGTCCGAGGGCTGATCGTTTATTTCGCCCTGCTGATCATGATGCGCTTGGGTGGCAAGCGGCAGATCGGACAGATGACACCATTCGATCTGATCCTGCTGCTGATCCTGTCCGAGGGCGTGCAGAACGCCATGGTCGGCGATGACAAGTCGGTGTCCGCGGGCCTGATCCTCGCCGCGACGCTGATCGGCATCAACGTGCTGGTCAGCTGGCTCAGTTGGCGCAGCCGCAAGTTCGAGTACGCGGTCGAGGGCCATCCGCAACTGCTGATCCGCCATGGCAAGGTGATCGACGAGGTCATGCACGGCGCGCGGCTGACCAGCGACGACCTGATGAAGGTACTGCGGCGCGAGGGATGCGCGAGCCTGGACGACGTCTATATCGCAATCCTCGAGAACGACGGCGCGATCAGCGTGCTCAAGCGCAAGGAACTGCCGGAGGAACCGCCCGGCCCCGGCGTCTCCCTGTGGGAGCGACCCGAGGACGATCGGCCGGTCTAGCTCCGGCCCGTTCCGGTCCAGCCGGAGGGCGGGCCGCCGCGCGGGCCTGCACACCGCCGCAAACGATAGGAGACCAACGTGGCTGTCAGCGTTTTCGACCTGTTCAAGGTCGGCATCGGACCATCGAGCTCGCATACGGTGGGACCGATGCGTGCGGCCGGCATGTTTGCGCATGCGCTGGAGCGCGACGGGCTGCTGCCGCGCGTGGCTAGCGTGCGGGTCGAACTGTACGGCTCGCTCGGCGCAACCGGCAAGGGGCACGGCACCGACAAGGGCGTGATCCTCGGCCTGCTCGGCGAGGCGCCGGACACCATCGATCCCGACACCATCGACGCCAGGCTGGCTGCGCTGCGCGCTTCGCGCACGCTGGACCTGCTCGGCAAGCATCCGATCCCCTTCGTCGAGAAGGAACACATCGCGTTCTACCGGCGCGAAGCACTGGCCGAGCATCCGAATGGCATGAAATTCCATGCCTTCGATGCCGCCGGCGCGACGCTGCGCGAGGGCCGCTATCTGTCGGTCGGCGGCGGCTTCGTCGTCAGCGCCGGCGCCGCCAACACGCAGGTGCTCGAAGCCGACCGGCAATTGCCGCATCCCTTTCGCAGCGGCCGCGCGATGCTCGACATGGCGAGCAGCACCGGCAAGTCGATTGCGCAGCTGATGCTCGAGAACGAATGCACGTGGCGCAGCGAAGCCGATGTGCGCGCGGGCCTGCTGCATATCTGGCAGGTCATGCAGGCCTGCGTCGCGCGCGGCTGCCGCACCGATGGCGAGCTGCCCGGCCCGTTCAAGGTCAAGCGGCGTGCGCCCGAGCTGTACCGCAATCTGACCGAGCGCGCCGAACGGACGCTGTCGGACCCGCTGTCGGTGATGGACTGGGTCAATCTCTATGCGATGGCCGTCAACGAGGAAAATGCGGCCGGCGGCCGCGTGGTGACTGCGCCGACCAACGGCGCGGCGGGCATCATCCCGGCCGTGCTGCATTACTACGACCGCTTCGTACCCGGTGCGAACGAGCGCGGCGTGATCGACTTCCTGCTGACGGCCGGCGCGATCGGACTGCTGTACAAGCTGAACGCGTCGATCTCCGGGGCCGAAGTCGGCTGCCAGGGCGAGGTCGGCGTCGCGTGTTCGATGGCCGCTGGCGCGCTGGCCGCGGTGCTTGGCGGCACGCCGGAACAGGTCGAGAATGCCGCGGAGATCGGCATGGAACACAACCTCGGCCTGACCTGTGATCCGGTCGGCGGGCTGGTGCAGATTCCCTGCATCGAGCGCAATGCGATGGCCTCGGTCAAGGCCGTCAACGCGGCGCGCATGGCGCTGCGCGGCGACGGCAATCACTATGTCTCGCTCGATTCGGTGATCAAGACCATGCGCGAAACCGGCGCCGACATGAAGACCAAATACAAGGAAACGGCGCGCGGCGGGCTCGCGGTCAATATCGTCGAGTGCTGACGTGGGTCTGCTGTTCGAACACTAAAGTAGCACGCACTTTTGTGGAATCCCGCGTCCCCGCGGCGCGGCATTCTCCAGGCACCGCAACTGCGATGCGTGAGCCCAGACTCGACAATCTGGTCGCCGCCGTGTTCCGCTTCGAGAACGCGACCAGCGAGGAAGCGTTGCTCGATACGGTCCGCTGGCTCAGGCGGCGCGTCGCCGACAACCCGGTCCTGTCGAACACTTTCGTACGCTGGCTGAAGGATGTAGGCTCACCGCATCGCCATGCCGGTCTGGATTTCACGAATGTACACAACCTGATGGAGGCTGAAATGTCGCTGTCGACGAATATCGCACGGTGGAAGGCCAACTACAGACTGGAAGGCCTGCAAGAAGGCCGACTGGAAGGCCTGCAGGAGGGCCGGCAGGAAGGTCTGCAGCAAGGCCAGGCCATGATGCTGCGAAACATGCTTGCCAAACGGTTCGGCCCTCTGCCGGCCGAGCTGGAAACACGATTGAACGGCGCCTCGGCCGAACAATTGCAAGCCTGGGGAGAAAGGTTGCTCAGCGCCCAACACCTCGCCGACGTATTTGAAGCCTGAACCCTGGCGACCGATTGTCAGTATTCCCGCAGATGCAAACCTTCCATCAACTGTTCGACCCCGAGTCCTGCACCTACACGTATTTGCTGATCGATGCCGCGACGCGCGATGCCGTGCTGATCGATCCGGTCGACCGTCAGCTCGAACGCGATCTGGCGCTGGTGCAGCAGACCGGGGTACGCCTGGCCTGGGTCATCGAAACCCACGCGCACGCGGACCACATCACCTCGGCAGGACATGTCGCACAACGCACCGGCGCGCATACCGCTGCGCCGTCGGGCTGCGAGATCCGGCCGGCGCTGAAGCAGTTGATCGACGGCGACACCATCGCGTTCGGCACGCAGGCGCTGCGCGCGATCCATACCCCGGGCCATACGGCCGGCAGCATGAGCTATCTGTGGGAAGAGCCGCAGCCGGACGGCGGTGTGGTGCGTCGCGTCTTTACCGGCGATGCGTTGTTGATCGATGGCTGCGGGCGCACGGACTTTCAATCGGGCGACGCCGGCACGCTGTACGACAGTCTGACGCACAAGCTGTTTGCGCTGCCCGACGACACGCTGGTGTATCCGGCTCATGACTACAAGGGCCGCACCCATTCGACAATCGGGCACGAGCGGGCCACCAATAGCCGGCTGTGCGGCCGCACGCGTGAAGAATTCATCGAGATGATGAAAGGGCTGAACCTGCCGCCACCGAAGCTGCTGGCGGTCGCCGTGCCGGCCAATCAGCGGCTCGGCCTCGGCGACGGCGACAACATCCCGCACGGGGTCTGATCGCCGCGCCGGTCAAGGCCGGGCCCAGCGGCGCGGCGCGAGGACTGTCTCAGCCGGCCCAGCGGTCGCAGCTCTGCCGCACCGCCTCGCGCAGGCTGCGCGTATCGGCATCGACCTGCCGCGCCCACTCGGCGTCGCCACGGCGGCTGGCAGCCAGCATGCGGATATTGGCCAGCGCCTCCAGCGATCCGAGCGCTTCGGCATGCGGCACCAGCACGTCGCAGATCGACAGGATATGGTCGGCGATCGGCATCCGCGTCAGTTCGTTCGGATGCACGTACTCGCCGTCGAGCCCGAAGCGGCAGGCCTGGAAGCGATTGAAGGTATAGACCAGGTAGTCGTCCTCCTGGGGCACGAACGGCCGCGACAGCAGCAGATAACGCGCCAGCGCCTGGATATAGGCCGCGATATCGCAGGCGCGCGCAACCGTCAGCGGCGTGTCCATGACGCGGACTTCGATGGTGCCGAACTCCGGCTTGGGACGGATATCCCAGTAGAAGTCCTTCATGCTCTCGATCACGCCCGTCTTGCGCATCTTCTCGAAGTACGCGGTGAAGGCGTCCCAGGTCAGCATGAACGGCGCGCGGCCGCTCATCGGGAAGGCCGCGACCGAATTCAGCCGCGCGGAAGCGAAGCCGGTATCGACGCCCTGCACATACGGCGACGACGCGGCAAGCGCGATGAAATGCGGTACGTAGCGGCCAATCGCGTGCAGCAGGAACAGCGAATCGTCGGCGGTCGGGCAACCGATATGCACATGCTGGCCGAACACCGTGAATTGCTTGGCCAGGTAGCCGTACAGCTCGGAGATGTACTGGTAGCGCGGCGAGTCGGAGATCGTCCGATCGGCCCACTGCTGGAACGGATGCGTGCCGCCGCCGCAGATGCCCAGATTCAGCGAATGCGAGGCCTCGACCATCAGGTCGCGCATCGTCGTCAGCTCGGACAGCGCCTGCGCGTAGTCGTGGCAGATTCCGGTGCTGATCTCGATCATCGATGGACTGATCTCCGGCTTGATATCGCCGGCATGCTGGGCGCCCTTCAGCAACCTCAGCAGGTCGGGCGCGAACGGTGCCAGATCGTAGTCATGGCGATTGACCAGCTGCATTTCCAGCTCGACGCCGAAGGTCAGCGCCTCGGATTGCTTGAACGGTTCGAGTGACATCAGCGCCCTCCTCCATTGCCTCTGACCTCGCCGGCATAGCGAAGTGCCCATGCGGCCAGCACCGGCGCCGCGATCTGCTCGATCGCCAGCGCGCACAGCACGATCGCGTTGAGCATTTCCCCGGTTTCAGGATAGAGCCGCGCCACATCGCTCATCAACAGGTAAGCCAGACCCGACATCGGCCCCAACGCCACGCCGAGTGCCACGCACTGCCTGAGGCTCAGGCCCGAGAACGAACCCAGCGACACCACGCCGCCCAGCTTGGCCAGATGCCGCAGCAGCACCAGCACGATCGCGGCGACGCCGGCGATGGACCAGTCGCGCACGGTCACCGGCAAGCCAAGCGACACCACCATCACGATGATCAGCAGCGTACCGGCGCTGCCAAAATGCGCGGGCCACACGCGCGGCTGATTGTCCTGATGCTTGAACACGACGCCGGCCAGCAGCAGCGTCAGCGGCATCGACAGCTTCAGCAGCCGTGTCAGCGCCAGCGTGAACAGCACGATGCCGACCAGCACCAGAAAGCTGTATTGGTCGTCGGCCGGCATCCGCGCATAGACTGCCTGGCTCAGCTTGCCTACCAGCCACGCCAGCAGGCAGGAGCCGACCAGCAGATACAGCGGATGCAGCAGCGCGGCGCCGAGATTGCCGTATTCCGAGTGCAGCCAGCCAGTCGCCAGCTGCACGATCACGGCCGCATACATGCTGTTGAGCGCGGTCATCGCCATCAGTCGTTCGGTGACCTGGCCTTCCGCGCGCAACTCGTTCTTCAACTGCAGCACGATCGACGGCGACGTGCTGACCGCGATGCCGCCCGCCAGGATCGCGACGGTCGGGCTTACGCCGATCCATTGCAGCACCGCGGTGACCAGGCCCCAGGTCAGCAGAGACTCGGAGGCGCTGGTAAACAGCAGCCAGCGATTGGCGCGCAGCCAGACCAGCGACAGCCGATGCCCAAGCTCGAACAGCGCGAGCGCCAGCGCCATGTCGATCAGGATGCGGGTCTGCGCAATCATCGTCTGGTCGACGATGGGCCGCCCCAGCGTGCCGGCCAACAGACCGGTGGCGGCATAACCGACGATACGCGGCAATCTCAGATACATCCGGCACACTTCGCCGGCAAGGCCCGCGCCTACCAGCGCGAGGCCGACCCAGAACAGCCCGCTGGGAGCGAGCGGCCAGGTCGGAAATAGTTGGCTCAATCCATTCATGGGTGACATCCTAACGGAAGGGCCTTTGAACCCGTGTCCGGGTTTGTCCGACAAGGCACGAGTTTTGCTGAGGTTTCTGCCAACGTTCTTTCGGATCGCTTCTCCGCTGACCTCACCGCCTGCAGGTCCGGCTTACACGCCCCAGATTTTCCAGGCGGGCCGTGTCGCCTTCAGTGCGTTTTCGACCTTCGCGTACAACGCGCGCGTGCGTCCCTGCGCGGCGCCGCGCGCGCGGGCCTGCAGGAACAGTGCGCGGGCCTCCTCGCGCCGGGCCAGGCCCAGCGCGGCCTGCGCGGCGTGCAGATGCACGTCGGCGTCCCAGTCGTCGCGCACCGCGAAGGCGGCATGGAAGTCGGTCAACGCCTGCGCGTACTGCTCGGCGTCGAGCCGGATCAGCCCGCGCTGCAGGCGTGCCGCGGCCTGGTCCTCGGCATCGCCGTCGGTCAGCGCGATGGCGCGCTCGAACAGCGGCAAGGCGCGTTCGTTGTCGGCCAGTCCCCGCCAGATGCGGCCGAATGCGTCGTAGACCCAGGCATCCTCGATGGCCACCGCGCGCGCCTGCAAGGCCTCGATCTCGTCCAGTGCCAGCGCGCGCTCGCGCGCTTCCATCGAGCCGGCCGAGTTCGCCAGCAGCGTGGCGAAATGCGTGCGCGCATGCGCCATCGACAGCGCGGCCTCGCTGCGCTCCTCGACCGGCAGCGCGTCCAGCCGCGCTTCCATATGCGCGATTGCGGCACGCGCCGCGGCGATCGCGTCGTTGCCGCCGATCGCCTTCCAGGCATGGATCAGCCGGCTGAACACCCAGGTCACGTGGCCCGCATGGCGATCCAGCGGATAGCGGTTCAGCACCTCGCCGGCAATTTCAACGACGCGCTGATGGCGCCCGGCCGCATCGTGGCAGGCCAGCAGATCGAGCCAGTGCTCGATGAAATCGCTGGCCGCGATGCCCTTCTCGTGCAACGCGATGCGTTCGTCGCGCTGCGCCGGATCGTCCAGGTCGAGGCGGCGCGCCAGGCGGTCGCACAGCAGCGAATAGATATGCGGATCGGCGTCGTCGTAACCGCCCTCGCCGGTGGCGAAATACTGTTCGAAGCGGGCCAGGCCCGTCTGCCACGCGCGCAGCAGCTGCGGCCGCAACGTGTCCGCGGCAGCGGGTACGCGCTCGATGAAGTCCGCCAGCGCGAGACCGGCAAGGTAATAGCCATGCGCGTCGGTGGCCGCCTCGGTCAAAGCGAAATCGCGCCAGGGCTCGGCCTCGCCGCCCTGATGGCGCCACTCGAGTTCGCGTACCTGCGCCTTCGGGTCCGGCACCTGGCGCTGGTAGACCGCCAGATCCTCACGCGCGCCGGCCAGATCTCCGGACCGCAGCCGCAGCGGCGCGAGGATGCGTCGCGCATGCGGGTGATCCGGCTCTTCGGCCAGCACCATCTGCGCCTGCTGCGCGGCCAGCGCGTCGCCCTGCTCCTCGCTCATCTCCAGCAGATCGGCATTGTCCAGGCCGATGCGGGCCAGGCACAGCCGCAGCATCGGCTCGGCACGCCGGCCCTCGGCCTCGGCGCCCTGCACGTGGTCGGCAGCCAGCGCCAGGATGTCGTGCGCGCCCAGATCCGGCGCGCGATACAGCAGGTCGTACCAATAGCGGCCGGCCTCGGCGAACTGGCCCAGCCGGTAATGCGCGAGTCCCGCATGCAACTGCGCGCTCCATTCGCCGGTCGCCAGCCCATTGCGCCGCGCTGCTTCCTCCAGCCAGGGCAGCGCCTCGGCAAAGCGCTGCTGGTTCATCAGCAGCATGCCGTAGCGATGCGCGAGCACACCGCGCGAGGCCCAGCGGTGCGCCGACTGCAGCGGCAGCTCGGGCAGCCGGGCCAGTGCCGCGTCGAGCGCGGCCAGCGCCTGCTCGGGCTCGCCCTTGTCGAACAGCAGCCGGGCGCGCAGCGCCTCGTAATCGACGACCTCGGGCCGCTGGCGCGCCAACGCGTCGATCACCGCCAGCGCTTCGTCGTAGCGCTCCTGCGTGGCGAGCTCGATGGCGTGGTCGTAGCTGACTGGCTGCGCGGACACGGGTACTCCTTCAGGGTGATGGGCAAAGAGAGACAACTGGGATAGCGAGGAAACGGCAAGACCGCGATTATGCGCCACCGGCGAGGCAAGGCCGCGGAAGCGCGCGGAAGAGCCCTGGGCGAGCACGGCGCCCAAAAGAAAACGCCACCGGAAGGTGGCGTGAGTCTGCTGAGGGTTCCGGGACGATCCGGGGCAATCCGATCGTCGCCGCAGACGGGGACCCAGGACTTGTCGAAGACGCTGGGTTCCCGCCCGCGCGGGCGCGACGCGACGTGGGGCGCCGCGGGAACGAGGCTTACTTGCCGCCCAGCGTTTCCAGCACGGTCCACTTGCCACCGACGACCTTGTAGACGGTGATGCCGCCGTCCTTCAGGTCGCCGCGCGCGTCGTAGGCCAAGGTCTTGGTGGTGACGCCCGGCATGTTGGTCGCCGCCAGCACCGGCAGATAGCGCGCCGGATCGGCAGAGCCGGCCTTGATCATCGCGGTCATCAGCGCGGTGGCGCCGTCGTAGGCGTACGGCGAGTAGGTCTGCACCTTGCTGCCGAAGCGCTTCTCGTAGGCCTGCGCATACTTGGCACCGCCCGGCATCTGCTCCAGCGGCAGGCCGGCCAGCGACACCACCGTGCCTTCGGCGGCCGGACCGGCCAGCTTCAGGAAGTTGTCGGTCTTGGACATCTCGCCCGACACCAGCGGTGCCTTCAGGCCCAGTTCCTTGATCTGCTTGGCCATCGGCGCGGACTGCGTCTCGGCGCCGCCGAAGAAGATGATGTCCGGGTTGCTGCGCTTGATGTTGGTCAGCACGGCCTTGAAGTCCACGGCCTTGTCGTTGGTGTACTCGCGGCGCACGATCTTGCCGCCGGCGGCCTTGGCGGCCTTCTCGAACTCGTCGGCCAGGCCCTGGCCGTACGCGGTGCGGTCATCGACGATGGCGATGTTCCTGGCGCCGAGCTTCTTGACCACGAAGTTGCCGATCACCGAACCCTGCTGGGTGTCCGAGGTCATCATGCGGAAGGTGGTCTTGAAGCCCTGGCGGGTGTATTCCGGCGCGGTCGCCATCGCGATCTGCGCGATGCCGGCGCGGTTGTAGACCATCGATGCCGGGATGCTGGTGCCGGAGTTGAAATGGCCCAGCATGCCCTGGATGCCGTTGTCGACCAGCTTCTGCGCGACCACCGAACCGGTCTTCGGATCGGCCTGGTCGTCCTCGGACAGCAGCACGAACTTGACTTCCTTGCCGCCGATCTTCGGCTTGGTGGCGTTCATCTGCTCGATCGCCAGCACCACGCCGTTCTGCATGTCCTTGCCGTACTGCGCCTGGCCGCCGGTCATCGGCGCGGCAAAGCCGAGCTTGATCTCCTGCGCCTGCGCGAACGCGGCGGACGCCGCGGTCAGGCCGGCGATCGTCAGTGCGACGGTCAGCGCCGTCTTGTGGAAGGTCGTGTTCATCCGTTCTCCTTGGGTAGCCTGTAGGCCGGTTCACTGCACTGTTGGAAGCGTTCGGCCCACCCCTGCGGACCACGCCTTCTTTGGTGGCACAGCGAGGGCGGGATCGCCGCCGCACCTGCGCCTGTCTGGCGCCCAACCCGGGCGTCGGACCGATACGTCCGACCGGGTCGGGCGGTCAGTCGTTGCGGTCAGCCGATCGTCATCAGGCTCGCGTTGCCGCCGGCCGCCGCGGTATTGACCGACAGCGAGCGCTCCATCAGCAGACGCTCCAGCGCGATGCCGGTGTCGCCATGGCCCAGCCCCTGCACGCCGACGATCGGTCCGGGCCGCTGCGCGACCTGTTCGCATACCGCGCGCAGCTGGTCCGAATCGCCGTGATGCAGCACCGCATCGAAGGCCACGTCGGCCGCGGTCCAGTCGGCAACCACGCGGACGCGCGATTGTACTGCCTTCGGCAGGCGCGCATACAGCGTGCGCGCGGGTTCGACGTCCTGCCACAACACGCCGGCGCCGACCGCCAGCACCGCGGCCAGTTGCGTGGCCAGATCCGCCTCGTTCGGCGCCAGGCACAGCACGGTGTCGCGCGGCAGCAGCGTGTAGGTATTGCGCTCGCCGGTCGGGCCCGGCAGCGTCACCGTCATGCCCGAGGTCGAGGCAGCGGCAAAGCGCTCGCACTGCTGCGCCAGCTCCGGCATGGCGGCAGCCGTCGCCGCCCACTGGCGATAGGCGTCGAAGGCGGCCTGGGCTTCGGGCCGCAGGACCGCGCGCGGCTCCGCGGCCGGCGCGTCGGCTGCCGCGGCGGGACGGGCGGCGGCAAGGGCGACGGCAACGAATGCGTCCTGCGGGCAGGTCGACAGCAGGCGGTGCAGATAGAGCGGACCGCCGGCCTTCGGACCGGTGCCCGACAGGCCCTCGCCGCCGAACGGCTGCACGCCGACCACCGCGCCGACGATATTGCGGTTGACGTAGAGGTTGCCGACATGGGCGCGAGCGACGATGTGTTCGATCGTTTCGTCGATGCGGGTGTGCACGCCCATGGTCAGACCGTAGCCGGTGGCATTGATCTGGTCGAGCAGCGCGTCCAGGCGCGCACGTTGGTAGCGCACCACGTGCAGCACCGGGCCGAACACCTCGCGTTGCAGCTCGCCGATGTGGTTCAGCTCGATCAGCGTCGGCGGCACGAAGGTGCCATGGCGGCAGGCGGCCGACATCGCCGCGTTCGGATCGGCCTGGTGGACGCGGCGGCCCTTGGCCCGCATCGCCTCGATATGCTTGACGATGCCGGCGCGCGCCTCCTCGTCGATCACCGGGCCGACATCGGTCGACAGCCGGTCCGGGTTGGCCATCGTCAGTTCGGCCATCGCGCCCTTGAGCATCTCCAGCACGCGGTCCGCGACATCGTCCTGCAGACACAGCACGCGCAGCGCGGAGCAGCGCTGGCCGGCCGAATCGAACGCCGAGGTCACGACATCGGCGACCACCTGTTCGGCCAGCGCCGACGAGTCGACGATCATCGCGTTCTGGCCGCCGGTCTCGGCAATCAGCGGCACCGGGCGGCCGGCGGCATCGAGGCGGCCGGCAAGGTTGCGCTGCAGCAGCCGCGCGACCTCGGTCGAGCCGGTGAACATCACGCCCTTGACGCGCGCATCCCCGACCAGCGCCGCGCCGACGGTCTCGCCGCGGCCTGGCAGCAACTGCACGGCGCCGGCCGGCACGCCGGCCTCGCGCAGCAGGCGTACCGCCTGCGCCGCGATCAGCGGAGTCTGTTCGGCCGGCTTGGCCAGCACCGTGTTGCCGGCAGCCAGCGCCGCGGCAACCTGGCCGGTGAAGATCGCCAGCGGGAAGTTCCATGGGCTGATGCAGACCACCGGTCCCAGCGGCCGGTGCGTGTCGTTCGAGAAATGCTCGCGCACCTGCACTGCGTAGTAGCGCAGGAAGTCGACCGCCTCGCGTACTTCCGCGATCGCGTTCGAGAAGGTCTTGCCGGCCTCGCGCATGATCACGCCCATCAGCGCCTGCATCTGCGCTTCCATCAGATCGGCGGCGCGCTCCAGCGCGGCCGCGCGGACCTCGGGCGGCGTGGCCTGCCAGATCGGCGCGGCGTTGACCGCGGCCTGCAGCGCGGCCTCGACATCGGCCGCGCTGGCCTCGGTGACCTGGCCGACCACATCGCGATGGTCCGAAGGATTGAGCACCGGCGCGGGTTCGCCGCCGCCGACGCCATCGGCGCCGCTGACACCCAGCATCGGCTCGGCGCTCAGGCGCTCGGTCGCGCCATGCAGCAGCGCCGACGACAGCGAGGCCAGGCGATGCTCGTTCGACAGATCGAGGCCCGCCGAATTGGCGCGCGCCTTGCCGTACAGGCTGCGCGGCATCGGAATGCGCGGATGCGGCAGGCCCAGCGTGCCCTCCTCCTTGTGCATCCGTTCGACCTGCGCGACCGGATCGGCCACCAGTTCGTCCAGCGAGACGGAGTCGTCGGCGATGCGGTTGACGAAGGACGTATTGGCGCCGTTCTCCAGCAGGCGCCGCACCAGATAGGCCAGCAGCGTCTCGTGCGTGCCGACCGGCGCGTAGATCCGGCACGGCCGGTTCAGCTTG
This sequence comes from Cupriavidus gilardii, assembly GCF_013347325.1. NCBI lineage: Bacteria > Pseudomonadati > Pseudomonadota > Betaproteobacteria > Burkholderiales > Burkholderiaceae > Cupriavidus > Cupriavidus gilardii. Next base: position 3,232,213 of record NZ_CP054626.1, read on the forward strand.
CCCTCGGCGACCGGGCCGACCACCTGGTCGTACAGCGGCTCGCCCATGCCGTGCAGGCACTGGAATTCATACTGGCCGGGGTAGTAGCTATGGCCGGCGATCTGGTAGATCGCGGCCAGCGTGTGCGCGTTGTGGGTGGCGAACTGCGGATAGATCGCGTCGGGCACCGACAGCAGCTTGCGCGCGCACGCGAGGTACGACACGTCGGTGTAGACCTTGCGCGTGTAGACCGGATAGCCCTCCAGGCCGTCGACCTGGGCGCGCTTGATCTCGCTGTCCCAGTAGGCGCCCTTGACCAGCCGGATCATCAGGCGATGACGGCTGCGGCGCGCCAGATCGATCAGATAGTCGATCACGAAGGGACAGCGCTTCTGGTAGCCCTGCACGACGAAGCCGATGCCGTTCCAGCCGGCCAGCTCGGGCTCGAAGCAGAGCCGTTCCAGCAGGTCCAGCGAGATCTCCAGCCGGTCGGCTTCCTCGGCGTCGATATTGATGCCGATGTCGTACTGGCGGGCCAGCAGCGTCAACGACTTGAGCCGCCCGTACAGCTCGCCGAGCACGCGCTCGTGCTGGGCGCGGCTGTAGCGCGGATGCAGGGCCGACAGCTTGATCGAGATGCCCGGGCCCTCGTAGATGCCGCGGCCGCGCGAGGCCTGGCCGATCGCGTGGATGGCCTGCTCGTAGGAAGCCAGGTAGCGCTGCGCGTCGGCCTCGGTCATCGCCGCCTCGCCCAGCATGTCGTACGAATAGCGGAAGCCCTGGGCCTCGTACTTGCGCGCGTTGGCCAGCGCTTCCGAAATGGTCTCGCCGGTGACGAACTGCTCGCCCATCAGCCGCATCGCCATGTCGACGCCCTTGCGGATCAGCGGCTCGCCGCCCTTGCCGATGATGCGGGTCAGTGCGCGGGTCAGGCCCGCCTCGTTGTGGGTCGACACCAGCTTGCCGGTCACCAGCAGGCCCCAGGTCGCGGCGTTGACGAACAGCGACGGGCTCTGGCCCAGGTGCGACTGCCAGTTGGCCCCGCTGATCTTGTCGCGGATCAGCGCGTCGCGCGTGGCCTTGTCGGGAATGCGCAGCAGCGCCTCGGCCAAGCACATCAGCGCCACGCCTTCCTGCGACGACAGCGAGAATTCCTGGATCAACCCCTGCACCAGTCCTTCACGGCCGCTGCCGACCTTCTGCTGGCGCAGATTCAGGGCCAGCTTCCTGGCCATTGCCAGCGCGGCGTCGGCCTGCTGCTGCGGCAAGCGGGCCTGCTCGAGCAGCACCGGCACGCAGTCGGTCTCGGGCCGGCGGTAGGCGGAGGTGATGGCGGCGCGCAGCACCGACTGGGGCTGGATGCTTTGGGCGAATTCGAGGAATGGCTGCGGCGCGCCCTCGCCGGCGACCGCCTCCAGCGTGTCGGCGCCATCGTTCTCGGGCTGGCCACTGCCGTTGATCTCGTGCGGCGCCTGTCCGCGCTCGATCTGCTCGAGGTAGGAGAAGATCGCCTGCTTGATCAGCCAGTGCGGCGTCCGATCGATCGACTGGGCGACGCGCTTCAGGCGGTCGCGGGAGGCGTCGTCGAGCTTGACGCCGAGGGTGGTAGTGGCCATGCGAGGAGATCTCCGAGGGACGCGCTTGCCGCTCTCGGTGCCCGGCCAGCGTCATGCGGGCCGGAATGGTCGGTGCGGAAGTCGCGTGATGTGACGCAAACTGGAGCGATCATAACCTCGAAGAAAGCCAAGGTGCAACCTGGTATCACCCATTAGTGCAACCACGTCGAGATGTGCCGATGTCATGTGGTTGCACCATGCATCCGGCCGGTCCGGATCTCCGGGCCTTCCAGGACCCTGCCTCAGATCCGTAGCGGGTCGATCTCCAACTGCCAGCGCACCCCTTTGACGGTGGCCCCAACCTCGCCGAAAGTTTGCGTCCACTCTCCGACAAAGCGTTGCAGCGCCATGCGGGAGCCGCTTTCGAGCAGCATCTGGGCACGCTCTCGGTTGGCGATGCGCACCATCGACATCGGGACCGGATCGTGCAGTTGCACCTCGGCGCCCAAGACGATGCCGTCGGCCCGGTCGCGGGCGGCATGCAGGAAATCCAGCGCCCGTTGCAACTGGCCGTGCTCGGCCGTCACCAGCACCTGATGGACGAAAGGCGGCAGCCCGGCCTGCCGGCGTTCGCGCAGCTGCGTGGCGGCGAAGCCGTCGTAGTCGTGCCGTACCAAAGCTTGCAGCGCGGGCGCGTCCGGATACCGGGTCTGGATCAGCACCTCGCCCGCCAGGCCGGCGCGCCCCGCACGGCCCGACACCTGCATCAGCGAGGCGAACAGGTGCTCGGCCGCGCGGAAGTCGTGGCTGAACATCGCCGCGTCGGGATGGACGATGCCGACCAGCGTCACGCGCTGGAAGTCGTGGCCCTTGGCGATCATCTGGGTACCGACCAGGATGTCGACCTCGCCGGCGTGGACCTCGTCGAACATTGCCTGCGCACTGCCCTTGCGGCGCGTCGAATCGGCGTCGATGCGCGCGATCCGCGCCTGCGGGAAGCGCGCGGCCAGCGCCTCCTCAATCCGCTGCGTGCCGCGGCCCAGCGGGGCGATGTCGACGTTGCCGCAGTCGGGGCAGTGGTGCGGGATGCGGGCCTCGAAGCCGCAGTGATGACAGCGCAGGCAGCGCTCGGGACGATGCAGCACCAGGTACGCCGAGCAGCGCGGACAGCCGGACAGCCAGCCGCAGCTGTCGCAGGCGATCACCGGTGCGTAGCCGCGCCGGTTCAGGAACAGCAGGCTCTGCTCGCCACGGGCCAGGCGCGCCTCGATCGCCTGCAGCAGCGGCGCCGACAGGCCCTCGTACAGCGGCCGCTGGCGCTGCCGCTCATGGTTCAGATCGATCAGCCGCACCGTCGGCAGCACCGCCTCCGCCTGCGCGCGCTCGCGCAGTACCAGCTTGCGGTAGGCCCCCTGCTCGGCGCGCCACCAGGACTCCATCGACGGCGTGGCCGAGCCCAGCACCACCGGGATGGCGAGTTGCTTGGCGCGCCAGACCGCCAGGTCGCGGGCCGAATAGCGCAGGCCTTCCTGCTGCTTGTACGAGGTGTCGTGCTCCTCGTCGACGACGATCAGCGCCAGCGCCGGCAGCGACGCCATCACTGCCATCCGCGTGCCCAGCACGATGCGCGCCTCGCCGCGATGCGCGGCCAGCCAGTGCAGCGTGCGCTCCTGGTCGGCCATGCCGCTGTGAAGCACAGCCAGCGGCGCGGCCGGAAAGCGCGCCGCGATGCGTGCCTGCAGCTGCGGCGTCAGATTGATTTCCGGCACCAGCATCAGCACCTGCGCGGCCGGGTCGCGGGCCAGCGTTGCCGCGATCGCGTGCAGGTAGACCTCGGTCTTGCCGCTGCCGGTCACGCCGTGCAGCAGAAACGGCGCGAAGCCGGTAGCGGCGGCGATGGCGTCGACGGCCTGGCGCTGTTCCGGGTGCAGCGCGGGGATCGGCGAGACTGGCGATGGGGTGGCTGGCGATGGGGTGACTGACGGTGTGGGCGCTGTCGATGCCGCCGCCGTATTGGCCGGTTCATCCGGACTGCCCGGTTCGCCCGGCTCGCCCTGCCCGGTGGATTCCTGCGGCTCGGCGGCCGTCAGCAGCGGCCGGTCCACCGTCTCGCGCTCGACCCAGCCTGCCTCCGTCCACTGCGCAAGGCGCGCCGGCGCGGCCGTGCAGAGCGCGCGGGCGCCTTGCTGGGTCAACCACTGCCCTTGCGAGGCGGCATCGATCAGCGCCTTTGCCAGTGCGCCGACCGAACGCGCGCGCGGCGGCACCGTGGCCAGCAGCACCTCGGCACAGCCGTCGCGCAGACGGAAGCGCTCGGTGCGCGCGCGTGCCGCCAGCCGCGGCCACGTCTGCGCGTCGCGCAAACCGGGCGGCAAGGCGGGCAGGATCACCTCGCCCAGCCGCCGGTGGTAATAGGCGGCCGCAAAGGCGGCCAGCGCCAGCCAGTGCGCATTGAGCGGCGGCAGCCACGCCAGCCGCTGCGAGACCGGGCGCAGACGGTCGGCCGGTACCTCGCTGCGATCGGTGCCCGCAATGGCGACGCCCACCATCTCGCGCCGGCCGAACGGCACGGCCACGACCTCGCCCGGACGGACGAGGCCGCCGTCCAGATCGGCGTTCAGATAGTCGAAGCGGTCGTCGGCGGGCGTGTCCAGCGCGATCTGCACCAGCGGCGCCGCGGCGCCTTCGATTTCGGCTTCGGTCAGTGACGGCGAGCTTGCCGGGGGGGAAGACGGGGGCGACACGATCAGCGCAGGCCAGGACGGCAGACCGGGACGGCCGCCGCCAGAGTGTGCACCATACCCGACACATCGTCTCCGAGACTGTGCATCGGCGGCGCGATGTCGGGAGCACGGCGGCGACGCGCCGCCCGTTGGGTGCAGTGCAGCATCAACTTAAAGTAAAACTTCAAATGTGGGGCTAAGTCGATGATAGATGACCAGTTTTCCCATCTCTCCACATCGCCTGTGGATAACTTTGTTGAAAACTTGGGCCGACTTGCCGCCAAGGCGCGCGAAACAAGGCTTTCTGGGTCACGACCACGCTCTGGTGCCTGCTGTCAAGTCATTAAAATTCAATGACTTAGCAATATCCCCCGATCGTGTTAAGTAATTACCCGCTCGTGCACTGCGGAAAGCCCATTTGTGTGCATAAGTCAAGCCTTGACAGGCACCGATTCATCGCCGAAGCGCCATGATGGCGCCCCGCATATGCACGAACCGGCAGCCCAGACCGGCTGCAGCAGCCGGCCGCCTATGCCCCCGCGCCGCCACGCTGCCGCAGGGCGCGACTGTGGCGATGTACTTCGTCCACCAGCACCGACACGCTTTCCGGCGGCGTGAATTGCGAGATGCCATGTCCGAGGTTGAAGACATGGCCGTCGCTGCCGCCACCGGCCGCGTAGTCGTCCAGCACGCGGCGGGCCTGTTCGCGGATGCCGGCCTCGTCCGCGAACAGCACGGTCGGATCGAGATTGCCCTGCAGCGCCACGCGGCCTGCGGTGCGCCGGCGCGCTGCGGCCAGGTTGACCGTCCAGTCGAGGCCGATGGCGTCGGCGCCGCTGTCAGCCAGCTGTTCCAGCCACAGGCCGCCGCCCTTGGTAAAGACGATCACCGGCACGCTCTCGCCCTGGTGCTCGCGGCGCAGGCCGGCAATGACCCGGCGCATGTAGTCGAGCGAGAAGCGCTGGTACATGCCGTCAGCCAGCGTGCCGCCCCAGGTATCGAACAGCATCACGGCCTGGGCCCCCGCCTCGATCTGTGCGTTCAGATAGCCGGACACGGCCTGCGCATTGATCTCGAGGATCCGGTGCATCAGGTCCGGACGGGCATACATCATGCCCTTGACCAGCCGGAAGTCATCGGAGCCGCCGCCTTCGACCATGTAGCAGGCCAACGTCCACGGACTGCCGGAGAAGCCGATCAGCGGCACGCGCTGGCGGCCGTCCTGCACCAGCGCGCGGCGGATCGAGGCGACCGCATCGAACACATATTGCAGCTCGCCCATGTCGGGCACCGCCAGCTTGGCCACATCGGCCTCGGTTCGCAGCGGCCGCGCAAAGCGCGGACCTTCGCCCTGGGCAAACGACAGGCCCAGGCCCATCGCGTCGGGTACGGTCAGGATGTCCGAGAACAGGATCGCGGCGTCGAGCGGGAAGCGGTCGAGCGGCTGCAGCGTGACTTCGGTGGCAAAGGCCGGATTCTTCGCCAGGCCCAGAAAGCTGCCGGCTCGTGCGCGCGTGGCGTTGTACTCGGGCAGGTAGCGCCCGGCCTGGCGCATCAGCCACAGCGGCGTGTATTCGGTCGGCTGGCGGCGCAGCGCGCGCAGGAAGATGTCGTTTTGCAGTGCGGTCATGGCGGTCCTCGTCAGCCCGCCATTCTACGGGATCGCCACACCGCCGCCGGCAGTATCGGTGGTATTGCGGCGCCATGATACCGCGCGCCGTCTTGCCGCACTCACTGCTCGTCCAGCAGCTGCGCAAAGGCCTGGGCACCGCGCCGCATCCATTCCCGTGCGCGCGGCGACTCGCCCTGCAGGCGTGCGAAGCCATGGGTCATGCCGCTGGCTTCGATGGTGATCACCGCGGCGCCTTCGTGGACCAGATGGTCGGCGTACGCCAGGCCGTCGTCGCGCAGCACGTCGTGAGCCGCGACCAGTACCACCGTCGACGGAGGAACCGGTCTGGAGCCGCCGGGCGGCGGCGCCATCAGATGCAGGCGGGGATCGTCGATCGCGGAACCGTCCGCCAGCCGCGCTTCGCCGATGAACTGCGCCCAGTACCACGCCATTTCGTCGCGGGTCAGGCCCGGCCCGGACGCGAAGGCGCGATAGCTCTCGCTGGCGAAACGCGGTGCCGTGACCGGATAGATCAGCAGCTGCGCACGCACCAGGCCCGGCGTATCGGCATTGGCCAATGCCGCGGCCTGTGCTGCAAGATGGCCGCCAGCGCTGTCGCCGGCGACAGCGAGAAAACCCGGATCGACATCGAGTGCGTCGCGCCGCTGCGCCAGCCAGCGCAGCGCATCGAGCGCGTCGTCGCAGGGCGCGGGATAGGGGTGCTCCGGCGCCAGCCGGTAGTCGACGCTGACGACCGCGCAGCCGGTATCGAGCGCCAGTGCCGCGGCGACGCCGTGGTGGGTGTCGTGCGAACCGACGACCCAGCCGCCGCCATGGAAATAGACCAGCAGGCGCGGCTTGTCCACCGCCGCGGGACGGAACTGGCGCGCGTTCAACGTCCTGCCCGCGAGCGCGATCGGCAACTCCGAGACGGATAGGCCATCCGGATCGGGCCGATACGACAGCGCCGCGACTTCGCGGAAGCGGGCGCGCCGCTGCGCCGCGTCGACGGGCACCGGCGCGCCGGCAAAACGCTCGGCGAGTCCGCGATAGTAGGCAAGCAGGTCTGGGTCGATGGCCATGGCGCGCTGGGCAGCAAACGTGGAGTGGAGGTAAAAGGACGGAATGCGAATGCTCGAATCGAAGGCCCGAATGATAGGCGACGACGCCGCTCAAGCGCGCATCGATTCGATCTTGCTGCAGCGATCCTGGACCGCCATCAGGCCGGCGTTCTTCGCACGGACTACGGCCTCATCATTGACGATGCCGAGTTGCAGCCACACGCCCCGTGCGCCGATCGCAATCGCGTCGTCCACGACCGGCGGCACATCGGGCGAGCGCCGGAAGATATCGACCCAGTCGATGCGCGCGCCCTCCGCCGCCAACGCGCACGCGGCGTCCTGCAGCGAGGCATGGCAGCGCTCGCCCAGGATGGAGTCGCCGGCGTGGTTGGGATTGACGGGCACGATCCTGTGACCATGCCGCTGCAGAAAGGCGGCCACCTCGTGGCTGGCGCGCTCGGGCTTGTCGGACAGGCCGACCACGGCGACCGTGCGCAGCTTCAACATGCCGTCGATATCGGCCTGCAGGGTGTCCATTCAGTGCTCCTCGACAACCGGGCATGTCGCCCGTTGCGATGGAACACTGCCGGTGCACGCACCCGGCGTCAACCCCGACGAGGTGAGGGGACCAGCAGTGCCGAAACGGAAATAGTCATGCACCAGAACGATGCCAGCGTGCGGCAGCCAACAGAGTGGGCCTATTTTTGTGGCTATTGCGGCGAATTTGCCGTCTTTTCGCTTTCAACTACTTGCAAACCGATACACTTTGTTACTGCCATCAGGGGAAGTTTCCCCCACAATGCTTTGACACATTGTGAACCTTGTGACGGCGCCGCAAGCCAGAGAGCCCAAGGCGCCCTGAAGAAAGCCCAGCAGCAGGATGTATTGCCGGTGTCCCGATAGACGGCGCGAATAGTAGTGAAATCAGCGCCCGATCGGATGCCGGTCCTGGCGAACGGTAGCGAAGCCTGCAAGACAGGCTGTCCATGCAACAGGACACGCTACCCGTCGCCCGGCCGAACCCGTTCCTTCGAATTGACCCCTCGAAGGGATTTTCCCGTCCGCGCGGAGCCTCCCCGGCCCGCGCGCTTTTTTTTGTCGTTTTTGTTTTTTGTCAGTGTTTGTCTGACTTCAGCTAACAGCATAGCTCGCAACATGAAAAAAGGCAGCCTCGCGGCTGCCTTTTTCCTTCGCGCTGACGAAAAAGCAACGCCCGAACCGGTCCTGCTTACTTCTTCCGGCGCAGACGGGCGATGGCCGCCAGCTGGGCAGCGGCGACAGCCAGCTCGCTCTGCGCACGCGCCAGATCGAACTCGCTGCTCTGGTTCTGCAGCAGCTCCTCGGCCGCGCGCTTTGCTTCCTGCGCCTTGGCCTCGTCGAGGTCGGCGCCACGGATCGCGGTGTCGGCCAGCACGGTGACGTGCTTGGGCTGGACTTCCAGAATGCCGCCGGCGACGAACACGAACTCTTCGCTGCCGTCTTCCTTCTCGATCCGCACCGCACCCGGATGGATGCGCGTGATCAGCGGCGTGTGTCCGGGCAGGATGCCCAGCTCACCCGACTCGCCCGGCAGCGCCACGAACTTCGCCTGGCCGGAGAAGATCGAGGCTTCCGCGCTGACGACGTCTACAAGAATGGTTGCCATGTGAATTCCTTTGTCCAGTCGCTTCGCTTGCAACGGCGGCGCGCCCGGGCACGCAGACCGTGCCGGCGCGCCGTCGCATGGCGAGGCTTACTGGAGCTTCTTGGCCTTCTCGAAGGCTTCGTCGATCGAGCCGACCATGTAGAACGCCTGCTCGGGCAGGTGATCGCACTCGCCGTCCACCAGCATCTTGAAGCCGCGGATGGTTTCCTTCAGCGGCACGTACTTGCCCGGCGAACCCGTGAACACTTCCGCGACGTGGAAGGGCTGCGACAGGAAACGCTGGATCTTCCGTGCACGCGCCACCGCCAGCTTGTCTTCCGGCGACAGTTCGTCCATGCCCAGAATCGCGATGATGTCGCGCAGTTCCTTGTAGCGCTGCAGCGTCTGCTGGACGCGGCGGGCCACTTCGTAGTGCTCGGTACCGACGATCTGCGGGTCCAGCTGACGCGAGGTCGAGTCGAGCGGGTCGACGGCGGGGTAGATACCCAGCGCGGCGATGTCACGCGACAGCACGACGGTCGAGTCAAGGTGCAGGAAGGTGGTGGCAGGCGACGGGTCGGTCAGGTCATCCGCCGGCACGTACACGGCCTGGATCGAGGTGATCGAGCCGGTCTTGGTCGACGTGATGCGCTCCTGCAGCTTGCCCATTTCTTCGGCCAGCGTCGGCTGATAGCCCACGGCGGAAGGCATACGGCCCAGCAGTGCCGACACTTCGGTACCGGCCAGCGTGTAGCGGTAGATGTTGTCGACGAAGAACAGGATGTCGCGGCCTTCGTCGCGGAAGCGCTCGGCCATGGTCAGGCCGGTCAGCGCCACGCGCAGACGGTTGCCCGGCGGCTCGTTCATCTGGCCGAACACCATGGCCACCTTGTCGAGCACGTTCGAGTCCTTCATTTCGTGGTAGAAGTCGTTCCCTTCACGGGTACGCTCGCCCACGCCGGCGAACACCGACAAGCCGCTGTGCTGCTTGGCGATGTTGTTGATCAGCTCCATCATGTTGACGGTCTTGCCGACGCCGGCGCCGCCGAACAGGCCGACCTTGCCGCCCTTGGCGAACGGGCAGACCAGGTCGATCACCTTGATGCCGGTTTCGAGCAGGTCGACCGAAGGCGACAGCTCGTCGAACTGCGGGGCCTTCTGGTGAATCGCGCGCACTTCGTCCGCGGCGATCGGGCCGGCTTCGTCGATGGGACGACCCAGCACGTCCATGATGCGGCCCAGCGTGCCGTGGCCGACCGGCACCGAAATCGGCGCGCCGGTGTTCTTCACGGCCATGCCGCGGCGCAGGCCGTCGGACGAGCCCAGCGCGATGGTACGGACCACGCCGTCACCGAGCTGCTGCTGCACTTCGAAAGTCAGGCCCTTCTCGGCGAACGACGCTTCGTTGCTCTCTTCCAGCACCAGCGCGTCGTACACCTTCGGCAGCGCGTCGCGGGGGAACTCGATGTCCACCACGGCGCCAATGCACTGCACAATATTTCCGATACTCATTTCGTATCTCCGATAGCTTGAATTCTTGACGCCCAGTCTCGTCAGTTACACGGCTGCCGCACCGCTGACGATTTCCGACAATTCCTTGGTGATCGCTGCCTGGCGGGTCTTGTTGTAGTCCAGCTGCAGTTCTGCAATCACGTTCTTGGCGTTGTCGGACGCCGCCTTCATGGCCACCATGCGTGCCGATTGCTCGGACGCCATGTTCTCGGCCACGGCTTGGTACACCAGCGCTTCGACGTAGCGGACCAGCAGGTCTTCCACCACCGTCTGGGCGTCGGGCTCGTAGATGTAATCCCACGAGTAAGCGCGCTTTTCCTCTTCGGTCTGCGCCATCCGCTCGGCGGACAGCGGCAGCAGCTGCTCGACCATCGGCTCCTGCTTCATGGTGTTGACGAACTTCGTGTACGCCAGGTACACGGCGTCCACCTCACCATTGGTGAAGGCGTCGAGCTGGACCTTGATCGCGCCGATCAGCTTTTCCAGATGCGGCGTATCGCCCAGATGCACCACGTGCGAGACCACCTTGGCTCCAACGCGGCCCAGGAACTGCATGCCCTTGGTGCCGATCGCGGTGCTTTGCACCTGCACACCGCGGTTCTGCCATTCGCGCAGTTCGTTGGTGACGGCGCGCAGCACGTTGGTGTTCAGGCCGCCGCACAGCCCCTTGTCGGTCGTCACCACGATCAAGCCGGCGCGCTTGACTTCGCGCGCCTGCAGGAACGGATGCTTGAACTCCGGGTTGGCCGTGGCCAGGTGCGCGGCAATGTTGCGCACCTTCTCGGCGTACGGACGGGCAGCCCGCATCCGCTCCTGCGCCTTGCGCATCTTGGATGCGGCGACCATTTCCATCGCCTTGGTGATCTTGCGCGTGTTCTGCACGCTCTTGATCTTGGTTCGAATCTCTTTCGTTCCGGCCATATCTTCCTCTCCAGTCGTGCCGCGCCTCCGGCTGCCGTCCCTTTCAGGCGCAGGCCGGTTGCGCGGTCCGTGGAATCACGCGGTTAGAACGCGGCGGACTTCTTGAAATCCTCGATCGCGGCACGCAGGGCGGCTTCGTCGTCCTTCGACAGATCCTTGGTGTCTTCGATACGGTTGACGAGATCGGCGTACTTGGTCTTCAGGTGGTCGTGCAGGCCCTTTTCGAACGGCAGGATGTCCTTCACTTCCACGTTGTCGAGGAAGCCATTGTTGGCGGCGTACAGCGACGCGGCCAGCTGCCACACCTGCAGCGGCTGGTATTGCGGCTGCTTGAGCAGTTCCATCACGCGGCGGCCGCGCTCGAGCTGCTTGCGCGTGGCATCGTCCAGGTCCGAGGCGAACTGCGCGAACGCAGCCAGTTCACGGTACTGGGCCAGGTCGGTACGGATACCGCCGGACAGCTTCTTGATGACCTTGGTCTGGGCGGCGCCACCGACGCGCGACACCGAGATACCGGCGTTGATCGCGGGGCGGATACCGGCGTTGAACAGGTCGGTTTCCAGGAAGATCTGGCCGTCGGTAATCGAGATCACGTTGGTCGGCACGAACGCGGACACGTCGCCGGCCTGCGTTTCGATCACGGGCAGCGCGGTCAGCGAACCGGTCTTGCCCTTGACTTCGCCATTGGTGAACTTCTCGACGTAGTCGGCGTTGACGCGCGCGGCGCGCTCCAGCAGACGCGAGTGCAGGTAGAACACGTCGCCCGGGTAGGCTTCGCGGCCCGGCGGGCGGCGCAGCAGCAGCGACACCTGGCGATAGGCCCAGGCCTGCTTGGTCAGGTCGTCATAGACGATCAGCGCGTCTTCGCCGCGATCGCGGAAGTACTCGCCCATCGTGCAGCCGGCGTAGGCGGCCAGGTACTGCATGGCGGCCGAATCCGAAGCGGCGGCGGCCACCACGACGGTGTATTCCATCGCGCCGGTCTCTTCCAGCTTGCGCACCACGTTGGCGATCGTCGAAGCCTTCTGGCCGATTGCGACGTAGACGCAGAAGACGCCCTTGCCCTTCTGGTTGATGATCGCGTCGACGGCGACAGCGGTCTTGCCGGTCTGGCGGTCGCCGATGATCAGCTCGCGCTGGCCGCGGCCGATCGGCACCATCGCGTCGATCGACTTCAGGCCGGTCTGCACCGGCTGGCTCACCGACTGGCGCGCGATCACGCCCGGGGCGACCTTCTCGATCACGTCGGTCTGCTTGGCGTTGATCGGGCCCTTGCCATCGATCGGCTGGCCCAGCGTGTTGACCACGCGGCCCAGCAGTTCCTTGCCCACCGGCACTTCCAGAATGCGGCCGGTGCACTTGACCTGGTCGCCTTCCGAGATGTGCTCGTAGTCGCCCAGCACCACGGCGCCGACAGAGTCGCGCTCGAGGTTCAGCGCCAGGCCGAAGGTGTTGCCGGGGAATTCCAGCATCTCGCCCTGCATCACGCCGGACAGGCCGTGCACGCGGCAGATGCCATCGGTCACGGAGATCACCGTGCCGGTATTGCGCACTTCAGCTTCGGCGCCAAGGCCCGAGATGCGGGACTTGATCAGCTCGCTGATTTCTGAGGGGTTCAGTTGCATCACAATGCTCCTAATTCTTCAATCCGTCGGCTGTCCGCGCATCAGGCGGTCAGCGCGGCTTGCATGGCGGCCAGGCGCGCGCGCACCGAGGTGTCCAGCACTTCGTCGCCCACCTTGACGCGAACGCCGCCGATCAGCGAGGGGTCGACCGTCACGGTCGGCACCAGCTTGCGCCCGAACTTGCGTTCGAGCGAGGCGACCAGATCGGTCAGCGGCGCGCCGTCGAGCGGGAACGCGCTGGTGATTTCGACGTCGGCCGAACCTTCTTGGGCGTTCTTCAGCGCATGGAACTGCTCGGCAATCTCCGGCAGCACGGTCAGGCGGTCGTTGTCCACCAGCAACTGCACGAAGCGGCGCGCCTCGTCGTTGACCGGAGACTTCAGCACCGACAGGAACAGTTCGGCCAGCTTGTCGCCGGGAACGTTCGGATCGTCGGCCAGCGCCTTGATCTCCGGGGTGGCCGCGACCTGCCCCATTTCCGAAACCAGCTCGGACCATGCACCCAGATTGCCGGCGTTGGCCTCGCTGGCGACGCGGAACAGCGCCTCGGCGTAGGGACGGGCAATGGTTGCGGTTTCTGCCATGATTAGAGCTCGGCCTTCAGTTGGTTGAGCAGGTCGGCGTGGACCTGCGCATTCACTTCACGCTTGAGGATCTGCTCTGCACCCTTGACGGCCAGCACGGCGACCTGGTCGCGCAGCTGCTCGCGTGCCTTGGTGACCTGCTGCTCGGCGTCCGCCTTCGCTTGCGCGATGATGCGTGCGGCTTCGGCCTGGGCGTTTTGCTTGATCTCTTCGGCGACCATCTGGGCGCGCTTCTCCGCGTCGGCGACGCGCTGCGCACCTTCGGCGCGGGCTTCGGCCAGAGCCACGTCCACGCGCTTGTTGGCCAGCTCGAGTTCGGCCTTGCCCTTTTCGGCAGCCGCGAGACCGTCGGCGATTTTCTTTGCGCGTTCGTCGAGCGCCTTCACCAGCGGCGGCCAAATGAATTTGGCGACAACCCACCACAGGATGAAGAACACGACCATCTGCGCAAAAAACGTTGCGTTCAGATTCATGGTGTGTTCCTTTCGGTAATCAAACTACAGATAAATGCGCAAAGGCGGCCAGGCTAGTGGCCTGCGCCGCCCGTCAGCATCATGCAGACCGAAAAGATTTACTGAATGACGGCCAGCAGCGGGTTGGCGAACGCGAACAGCATGGCCACACCCACACCGATCAGGAATGCCGCGTCGATCAGGCCGGCCAGCAGGAACATCTTGGTCTGCAGCGGGTTCATCAGTTCCGGCTGACGCGCGCAGGCTTCGATGTACTTGCCACCCATCAGAGCGATACCCAGGCAGGCACCGATCGCGCCCAGGCCGATGATGATGCCGATACCGATGGCGGTCAGACCCTGGATGTTGGCGAGAAATTCTTGCATGACGACTCCTTTAATTTGAGAAGAGACTTAGAACCAAAAAAACCAAAAACCAAAAAACCGGAAATCAGTGCTTGTCGTGTGCCTGGCCCAGATACACCAGCGTCAGCATCATGAAAATGAAGGCCTGCAGCAGCACGATCAGGATGTGGAAGATGGCCCAGACCGCGCCGGCAATCACGTGGCCGATGAAGCCCAGTGCCGACAGGTCGGCGCCGAAGGTCCACATCGAACCCAGCAGCGCGATCAGCAGGAACACGAGTTCGCCGGCGTACATATTGCCGAACAGTCGCATGCCGAGCGAAACGGCCTTGGCCAGGAATTCGATGATGTTCAGCACCAGGTTGAACGGGGCCAGGTACCACTTGCCGCCGAACGGGGCCGACAGCAGCTCGTGCGCGAAGCCGCCCGCGCCCTTGATCTTGAAGCTGTAGTAGATCATCAGGATCAGCACGGCAAACGACATGCCCAGCGTGCCGTTCAGGTCGGCGGTCGCGACGGCCTTGTGGTGCGGCAGGTGGAAGCCGAACACGCCTAGCAGGTGGTTCAGGCCGTGGACCCAGTCAACCGGGATCAGGTCGATCGCGTTCATCATGGTGATCCAGCAGAACACCATCAGTGCGAGCGGCGCGATCCACGAGCGGTCGCCGTGGATGATGCCCTTGGCCTGGTCGTCGACCATCTCGACGATCATCTCGACGAAGGCCTGGAAGCGGCCCGGCACGCCGGCGGTGACACGGCGCGCGGCCATGTACAGGAACAGCACGGCGATCGCGCCGCACAGCACCGACCAGATCACGGTGTCGTAATTGATCACGCTGAAGTCGACCACGGAGGCCTGCTTGCCGCCGATCGAATTCAGGTTCTGCAAATGTTCGGCGATATAGCCGGATGGGGTGAGCGCGTTTTCAGCGCCTTGAGCAGTTGCCATGTCGAATCGAACCGTATATTGCGAAACCTGTTTGACCGGCATTCGCCATCGCGAACACTCGGTATGCTTCTTGCACCGCCTTCGGCTCGTCGGCCGGTCACCGCAATGCAAGACGCTTCGTTACTTCCCGACGCCGCGCCCGATTCCGGATCGGTGCGACATCCAAACCTTGTTTTCTCGAAACCGGCCCTCAATTGCCCTGAATCAGAACAACGCGGCACCGGTTCGGGGCATGGCGTTCCGCAATTCGACGAAACGAATGGCTATCGAATCGCCAGCGCCACCCAGTACGTCTTCAATGCAAGCAGGAACGTGACGAGCATCGGCACCCAACGCAGATCGCGGTACAGCACCACCACCAGCACGAACAGCGCGACGGTGGCCAGGACCTTGATCGCCTCGCCGATCACCAGTCCGCCGATCGACGCACGGTCCCGCGCGAGCCACAGCCGGAAGGCAAAGAACGCGCTTGGCACGCAGCACACCGCACCGCCGAACAGCGCCGACCAGCCATACGGTCCGGCCTCGGGCCCGAACACCGCCCAGCCGATCGCCGACAACAGCGTCACCGCGACTTGCGCCAGCACCACCTTGCCTGGCGTCATCCGCGACGGCCGCAGTGCCCGTTCGCCGAACAGCGATACCGCATCGTCGTGCGACAGGGGCCGGATCGGGGCGGGACGCTCATCGTCGTCGCGCCAGTCGTCCTGATCCCAGTCATCCGGCTGACGCTCGGAAATCCGCTCGGTACGGTCGGTATTCGATCCCGCACGAGGCGGCTTGGGGTCTGTCGCCACTACAACTTGTCGGTCTGCCTGCTTGCAGTTCTGACCAGGAACTTTTCGTCCTCGGCCAGTATTCAAACCGCACGATTTTACGGGGAATGCGGATAACGAGTCAATCTGCTTACAGTTGCCTTGCAAGGTAAAACACCACAACTCTTGCTATCTCGCTTCGATCATGCTTGCGCGGATATTGCGCGGCAATGACCTCAGACGTAATCGGATTGCGTAGCAAAAAAATGGCGTCGGGGGAAGGACCCGACGCCATTCGCTTTATTCCGTTGGGCGATCATCGCCCACCCGTGATCACGCCACCTGCCGCCCCGCGGCCGGTTCGCGCAGGCGGGCGAGCACACCGTCGAGCGCATCGTTGCTGGAAAACTGGATCGTCAGCTGGCCCTTGCCGCGCGCGCCGAGCTTGATCTGCACCGGCATGCCGAGCGCGTCGGACAGCTCCTCCTCCAGCCGCGCGACATCGCGCGCGCCCTGGCCGGTCTTCTGCTTCAGCGACTTCAGATCGAACGGCTTCAACGTCGAGGTCACCAGCTTCTCGGTCTCGCGCACCGACAGCCGCTTGTTGACGATCTGGTTGGCCAGCGTGATCTGATGCGCGCCGTCCACCGCCAGCAGCGCGCGCGCATGGCCCATGTCGAGGTCGCCTGCCATCAGCATGGTCTGCACCGGCTGCGCCAGGTTCAGCAGGCGCAGCAGATTCGACACGGCGCTGCGCGAACGGCCGACCGACTCGGCGGCCTGCTCGTGGGTGAACTTGAATTCGCGGATCAGGCGCATGATGCCTTGCGCCTCTTCCAGCGGATTCAGGTCCTCGCGCTGGATGTTCTCGATCAGCGCCATTGCCGCCGCGGCCTCGTCTGCCACGTCCTTGATCAGCACCGGCACCTTGTCCAGGCCAGCCAGCTTGGAGGCCCGGAAACGCCGCTCGCCGGCGATGATCTCGTAGCGGTCCGGCTCGGCCACGCGCCGCACCAGGATCGGCTGCATCAGGCCCTGCGCGCGGATGCTGGCGGCGAGCTCCTGCAGCGCGCCCTCGTCCATCCGCGTGCGCGGCTGGTACTTGCCGGGTTGCAGCTGGTCGACGCGCAGCACGGTCGGCGCGCCCTCCTGGCGCGCCGCCTCGACGATCTCCGCCGGGCCGCCCAGCAGGGCTTCCAGCCCACGGCCCAGGCCCTTCTTCTTCGCGGTACTCATGGTGGTGGCTCCTTGCTTGCTGCCGCTCGCCGGCTCAGGCGATCTGGCCCAGTTGCTTGACGCGCGCGATCATCTCGGCGCCGAAATCGAGGTAGGCCTTGGCGCCCTTCGACGCGGGATCGAAGGCCACGCCCGGCATGCCGTACGACGGCGCCTCGGCCAGCCGGACATTGCGCGGGATCATCGTCTTGAACACCTTGTCGCCGAAATGCGCTTCCAGCTGGGCCGAGACCTGCTGTTGCAGCGTTACTCGCGGATCGAACATCACGCGCAACAGGCCAATTACCTTCAGGTCCTTGTTCAGATTCGCGTGTACCTGCTTGATCGTATTGACGAGGTCGGACAGCCCTTCGAGCGCGAAATATTCGCACTGCATCGGCACGATCACGCCATGG
This sequence comes from Cupriavidus gilardii, assembly GCF_013347325.1. Classification (NCBI taxonomy): domain Bacteria; kingdom Pseudomonadati; phylum Pseudomonadota; class Betaproteobacteria; order Burkholderiales; family Burkholderiaceae; genus Cupriavidus; species Cupriavidus gilardii. The sequence continues at coordinate 3,249,562 of NZ_CP054626.1, forward strand.
GCGGCGCACAGGCCGTTCAGCGTCAGCAGCGACAGCGACGGCGGACAGTCGATCAGCACGAAATCGTACTCGCCTTCGACCTCGGCCAGCGCCTGCCGCAGCCGGCGTTCGCGGTGCTCGAGCTCGACCAGTTCGACTTCGGCACCGGCCAGTTCCCGGTTTGCCGGCAGCACGTCGTACTTGCCGGACTCCGAACGCTGGCGCGCCTGCGGGATCGTGGCAAAGCCGACCAGCACCTGATAGACGCTGTGCTGCAGCCCCTGCTTGTCGATACCCGAACCCATCGACGCATTGCCTTGCGGATCGAGATCGACCAGCAGCACGCGCTGCCCTTGCGCGGCAAGGCCAGCGGCGAGGTTCACCGTGGTGGTCGTCTTGCCCACCCCGCCCTTCTGGTTTGCGATCACGAATACCTTTGCCATGGGTTCTGCAGCTCCTCGCTTGTATTCAGTCGGCGCGCGCATCGCTGCGCTCGCCACGGCGCGACAGCACCACCAGGTGGCGCTGCGCGTCCAGTTCGGGCACCGCCAGCTGCGGCACCGCTTCGACCTGCCAGGCGGACATCAGTCCGGCCTGCTCCATCCGCTCCAGCTCGGCGTGCGGATAGACTCCCTTCATCGCAATCAGGCGGCCGCCGGGCGCCAGCAGATGGCCGGCGAGCGTGACGAAATCGGCCAGTTCGGCGAAGGCTCGCGACGTGATCACGGCGAAGCCCTCGGCATCGGCCAGCTTTTCCACCGGTCCCCAATGCGCCGAAGCATTGGCCAGCCGCAGTTGCGCGCGGCACTGGGTCAGGAAGGCGGTCTTTTTCTGCACGATGTCGACCATCAGCACCGACACGTCGGGGCAGGCGATCGCCAGCGGCAGGCCCGGCATGCCGCCGCCCGAGCCGACGTCGAGCACCCTGCCCCGCGCGCCTGGCGCAACCTCGGGCCGGCGTGCGGCATCGGCAAGCGCCGGCACCGCGGCCAGCGAATCCAGCAGATGATGCGTCAGCATCTCGTCCGGATGGCGGATCGCGGTCAGGTTATAGGTGGCGTTCCATTTGCGCAGCAGCGCCAGATAGGCGAGCAGCGACTCGACGCGGGCGCCGTCGAGCGGCAGGCCGATCGCGGCCAGGCCCGCCTCGAGGCGGCGGCGCTGCACGGCCTCGTCGACCGCGCCGTGGCGCCGCGCCTGGGATACGTGCGGACCGCTCACTCAGGCCGCCTCGCGGCCCGAGCCGGCCGTCTTGCCGCGCCCCATGCCCTTCTTCTTCAGATGTACCAACAGCAGCGAGATCGCCGCCGGCGTGACGCCCGAGATACGCGAGGCCTGGCCCAGCGTCTGCGGACGGTGCTGGTTCAGCTTCTGGCTGACCTCGAAGCCGAGGCCGCGCACTTCGGTGTAGTCGAAGTCGTCCGGCAGCCGGGTCGATTCGTTGGCCTCCAGCTTGTCGACCTCGGCGGCCTGGCGGGCGATATAGCCGTGATACTTGATGCCGATCTCGATCTGCTCGCGGATCTGTTCGGCCTGCAGCGGGTCGTCGGCCAGCGGAGCGTCCGGCGCATGGCGGCCGCCCTGCAGCGCCATCAGCGCCTCGTAGCCGACACCCGGACGCCGCAGCAGGTCCGCCAGGCTGTATTCGCGCTCGATCGCCTTGCCCAGCAACGGCACCGCGTCCTCCGCCGGAAGGCTTGCCGGGTTGACCCAGGCGCTCTTCAGGCGCTCTGTTTCACGTGAAACAGCGTCGCGCTTCCGGTTGAAGGCGTCCCAGCGCGCGTCGTCGACCACGCCAAGCTCCCGGCCGATCTCGGTCAGCCGCATATCGGCGTTGTCCTCGCGCAGGCTCAAGCGGAACTCGGCCCGGCTGGTGAACATCCGGTACGGCTCGGTCACGCCACGGGTGATCAGGTCGTCCACCAGCACGCCGAGATAGGCCTGGTCGCGGCGCGGCGCCCAGGCCTCGCGCTCCTGCGCATAGCGGCCGGCATTGATGCCTGCCAGCAGCCCTTGGGCCGCGGCTTCTTCGTAACCGGTGGTGCCATTGATCTGGCCGGCGAAGAACAGCCCGCCGATCGCCTTGCTCTCCAGCGACGCCTTCAGCGCGCGCGGATCGAAGTAGTCGTACTCGATTGCATAGCCGGGACGCAGGATATGCGCGTTCTCGAGGCCGCGGATCGAATGCACGAGCTCGAGCTGCACATCGAACGGCAGGCTGGTCGAGATGCCGTTCGGATAGAACTCGTTCGTCGTCAGCCCTTCCGGCTCCAGGAAGATCTGGTGGCTTTCCTTGCTGGCAAAGCGATGGATCTTGTCCTCGATGCTGGGGCAATAACGCGGCCCCACCCCTTCGATCACGCCGGTGTACATCGGCGAGCGGTCCAGCCCACCACGGATGATCTCGTGGGTACGGGCATTGGTGTGGGTAATCCAGCACGGCAATTGTTGCGGATGCTGTTCCGGGCGCCCCAGGAACGAGAAGACCGGCACCGGATCGAGATCGCCGGGCTGTTCTTCCATCACCGAGAAGTCGATGGTACGGCCATCGATGCGCGGCGGCGTGCCGGTCTTCAGCCGGCCCTGCGGCAGCTTCAGTTCCTTGAGCCGGGCCGACAGCGTCACCGCGGCAGGATCGCCGGCGCGGCCACCGGTGTAGTTGTCCAGGCCTACGTGGATCTTGCCGTCGAGGAACGTACCGGCGGTCAGCACAACCGCCCGCGCGCGGAAGCGGATGCCGACCTGCGTCACCGCGCCGACCACGCGATCGCCCTCGACCATCAGGTCGTCCACGGCCTGCTGGAACAGCATCAGATTCGGCTGATTCTCCAGGCGGGTGCGGATGGCCTTGCGGTACAGCACACGGTCGGCCTGAGCGCGTGTGGCACGCACGGCCGGACCCTTGCTGGAGTTCAGAATGCGGAACTGGATGCCGGCCTCGTCGGTTGCGGCCGCCATCGCGCCGCCAAGTGCGTCGACTTCCTTGACCAGATGCCCCTTGCCGATGCCGCCGATCGACGGATTGCAGCTCATCTGCCCGAGCGTCTCGATGCTATGGGTCAGCAGCAGCGTCTGGCAGCCCATGCGGGCCGCGGCCAAGGCCGCTTCGGTGCCGGCATGGCCACCGCCGACGACAATGACATCGAATTCTCTCGGGTAAAGCATGGGGGCACCTCCTCCGGGAGGCTGGAGAGGGAAAAACGGGATGCCGAATTATACCGGCATTCATTGGGGCATTCCGGACACACGCCCGTTCCACGTGAAACATTGTGCTTCCGCGAGGGCATGTTTCACGTGAAACAAGGCATAAGTCATATCCCGTCACCGCTTGTTTCACGTGAAACATCGGGCAGCCGCGGCCGCCAGGGTGTTCCACGTGAAACAAAAAGGCCGGGCCACCGGCCCAGCCTTTTACCGTCCCCGCGGCGATGCGACGCCCCTGCCCCCTTCCGGGCTCCGAGGACTTATCGCTGCCGCCGCAAATAGTCTGCGACCCGCTCCAACAGCCGCCCCATATCCCGCTGCACCGTGCCGAAGTTGGCATTGCGTTCCCGGGTGCACTCGTCCATGTACAGCGGACGGCGGATCTCGATCTGCAGGCTGTGGCGGCGCTCCGCCGGCCTGCCGATCTGCGCGATCAGCTGCACGCCCTTGTACGGATCATTGCGAGCCACGGTATAGCCCATGTCGCGCAGGCCCGACTCGATCAGCCCGACAAACTCCGGATCGCAGGTCGTGCCATCGCGGTCGCCCAGCACAAAGTCCGCCAACGGCTGCGGGCTGACCTTCTTCAGCCGCTCATAGGCATTGTTCGGCATCGAGTGCAGGTTCAGATGCCAGACCGCGCCGAAGCGGCGGTAAGTCGCATCCACCGCTTCCGCGAGCGCCGCATGGTACGGCCGGTAGTAGTGCTCGATCCGGTTGCGCACCTCCGCCACGCCGAGCTTGCGCGCGTAGATCGGCGTATCGGCGTCGATGTTGCGCCATACCAGGCCGAAGCCCAGCCGCGTCTTCTCTCCCGGGGCCAGCGGCTCGGGCCACGGCGCGTCCAGCAGCGCCGGGTCGAGGTCATCCGGCATCCGGTTCGGGTCGATATAGACACGCGGGAAATTCGCGGCGATCAGCGTGCCGCCGACCGCCGGTACCGCCTCCCACAACGCGTCGACGTGGGTATCCTCCCCTTCGCGCAGCCGCGCCATCGGCACGGCGGCACCGAAGTCGTCCGGATAGCGCGTGCCGCTGTGAGGCGAATCGCAGACCAGCGGCAGCGGTTCGCCCTCGGGCAGGCGGCGGACGATGGGTTCGAACGCCGCTGCCATCAGTTCAGCTCGATCTTGGCGGCCTTGGCCACGCGCGCGTAGCGGGCCATCGCCTGCTCGATCTGGGCCTTGAACTGCTCGGGCGTGGTCGGTACCAGCGTGCCGCCGGATTCCTCGACCTTGCGCTTGAAGTCCGGGTTCTGCATCGCCTTGTGGATTGCGGCGTTCAGCTTGGCCACCACGGGAGCCGGCGTGCCCGCCGGTGCGACGATGCCGAACCAGCCGCCCTCGCCCATGTCCTTGAAGCCGAGCTCGGCGTAGGTCGGCACGTCCGGCAGCTGGGCCGAGCGGCCCGCACCCAGCACGGCCAGCGCGCGCAGTCGGCCGCCCTTGACGTGCGGCAGCGTCGACGACAGGTTGTCGGTGATCGCGTTGACCTGCCCGGCGACCGCATCGTTCAGCGCCAGGCCGGCGCCCTTGTACGGCACATGCAGCAGATCGATACCCGACAGCATCATGAAGTTCTCGATATTCACATGGCCCAGCGAGCCGGCGCCCGGCGAGGCGAAGCTGTACTTGCCCGGGTTGGCCTTGGCCAGCGCGATGAACTCCTTCATGGTCTTGGCCGGCACGCTCGGATGGACCGCGAATACGCTGGGGATCGCCACGACATTGGTGACGGGCACGAAGTCCTTGATCGGGTCGTAGCTCAGCTTCGGATAGACGGCGGGGTTCGACCCGTGCGTGCTGACCGTGGCCATGCCGATCGTGTAGCCGTCCGGTGCCGAACGGGCGACCTCGCCCATGCCGAGCGAGCCCCCTGCCCCGCCCTTGTTCTCGACCACGATCGATTGGCCGAGCTCTCGGCCGGCGTACTCGGCGACCAGGCGCGCCGACAGATCGGTGGAGCCGCCGGCGGCGAACGGCACGATCAGGCGAATCGGGCGGCTGGGATAGTTGGCCGGCGCGGCGGCGGCCGCCGCGGGCAGCAGCACGGCGGCGGCGATGGCGGTGGTGACGGTGGACAGCACAAAGCGACGACGCGTCGTCACGGCTCGATTCATGGCGATGTTCTCCTTGGAATTGCCTTGTGTTTTATGTGGCGGACAGGGCCGATTGAGGGGCCAACGATGCCCCGCGACGCGTCAAGTGTCGGCCAGTTTACCGAGCGTGCACAAACGACTATATTGCACGCTTCCATTACCAAAGTTCATTGTCACGGCACCGCAGATGCGTGCCCGTGAGCGGAGAAGGCCGCATGCGCCTGCGATCGCCGTCGATGTCCGAGCTGCACGCCTTCGCCACTGCGGCGCGGCTTGGCAGCTTCACGCGCGCCGCGCAGGAGCTGTGCGTGACGCAGGGCGCGATCAGCCGGGCCATCGCCAGGCTGGAGGCACACTTCGGCCAGCCGCTGGTCCAGCGCAACGCGCACCGGCTGGTGCTGACCGCAGCCGGCCGCGGCTTTCTTGAAGCGGTGTCGGGACCGCTGGCGGCAATCGAATCGGCCAGCGTGGCGCTGCTGGCCGGCGACCGCCAGCACCATCTGACGCTGTCGGCCCTGCCCACGCTGGCCAGCGTCTGGCTGGTGCCGCGGCTGCCGGACTTCCATCGGCGCCATCCCGACATCCGGCTCGACTTCGTGCCGTACCGGCGCGACGAGGATTTCTCCGGGCCGGCGCCCGATGCGGCGCTGCTGGCAGGCACCGCGGGCAGCTGGCCCAACCTGCAGGTCGACTATGTGATCGGCAGCGAGATGGTGCCGGTCTGCCATCCGGAGCGCGCGCAGCTGCGGCGCGAAGCCGGTCAATGGCAAACGCCGGCGGATCTGCTGCAGGAGCCCCTGCTCTTTCACACCGGCGCCCCGGCCAACTGGCAGCACTGGTTCCTTGCGGCGGGCGTACCCGACGCTGCGCCCACGCTGGCCACGGGATTCGACCAGGTCTCGATCCTGGTGCAGGCGGTCAAGGCCGATATCGGCATCGCGGTGCTGCAGCGCTGCCTGGTACGCGACGAGATCGCGGCCGGCCGGGTGGTGGCGCCGTTCGACCTGCCGATCCGGCTGACGCGCGGCTATTTCCTGTGCGCGCCGCGGGAGCGGCGCGACCATCCGGCGCTGAACCGCTTCCGGCAGTGGCTGCTGGAAACCGCCGCACAGGATCCGGATGTGGTCCGCTCCCGGGACAACGATTCATCGGATGGATGAAGACGGATAATCCAAGCATCGAAACATCCATCCCGATAATCTCCACCGCGAATACATAAGCGCGACAAATGACAACGGCGCACCGAAGCGCGCCGTTATTCATCCACCGGATGGAGGCTCTAGCAACGCCAGCCTGGCGCGCTCAAGCCGCCTTCTTCGCCAACCCCAGATAGGTCTCGATGACACGCGGATCCGCGGCCAGCTCGTCGGCCGGCCCTGCCATCGCGATCTCTCCGGTCTCGATCACATAGCCGTAGTCGGCCACCTGCAATGCGGCACGCGCATTCTGCTCGATCAGCAGCGTCGCCACGCCGGTACGGCGCAGGTCGTTGATGATGTGGAAGATCTCCTTGACGATCAGCGGCGCCAGGCCAAGGCTGGGTTCGTCCAGCATCAGCAGTCCGGGCTTGGCCATCAGCGCACGGCCCACCGCCAGCATCTGGCGCTCGCCGCCCGACAGCGTGCCGGCATCCTGCCGTGCGCGCTCGCGCAGCCGCGGGAACAGCGCGTAGACGACGTCCATCTGGTCCAGGAAGTTCTTCTCGCCGGCGCGCTTGCGGCGGAAGGCGCCGAGCCGCAGGTTGTCCTCGACGCTCATCGAGCCGAACAGCTCGCGCTTCTCCGGCACCAGGCACATGCCGCGCGCGACCCGGCCCTCGACCGGAATGCCCGCCATGTCATGGCCCAGATAGGACACCGTGCCGCTGGCCGAGCCGGTCGGCGGCAGCGCCCCCATGATCGCGTTCAGCATCGTGGACTTGCCCGCGCCATTGGGGCCGATCACCGTGACGATCTTGCCGGCCTCGACCGACAGGCTGGCCCCGTGTACCGCCTCGACCTTGCCGTAGCGGACATGCAGGTCGTTGACTTCGAGAATCACGCTCACCGCTCGCTCCTGAATCCTTGCTGATCCTTATTCCACGCCGCCCAGATAGGCCTCGAGCACCGCGGGGTTCTTCTGCACTTCCTCGGGCACGCCCTCGGCGATGCGCGTGCCGAACTCCATCACCACCAGCCGGTCGGTCAGGTTCATCACGAAGTCCATGTCATGCTCGACCAGCAGCACGCTCATGCCCTCGCCCTTGAGCTTGCGCAGCAGGTCGGCCAGCGCCTGCTTCTCCTTGTAGCGCAGGCCGGCGGCCGGCTCGTCGAGCAGCAGCAGCGCGGGATCGCAGCACAGCGCGCGAGCGATCTCCAGGATGCGCTGCTGGCCCAGCGCCAGGCTGCCGGCCTCCATGTACATGCAGTCGGCCAGCCCCACGCGCTCGAGCTGGCGCCGGGCCTCGAACAGCAGCTTGGCTTCCTCGCCGCGGTTCATGCGCAGGATCGCCGCCGACACGCCGCCCTGGGGACGGTAATCGCCGCGCAGATGCGCGCCGATCGCGACGTTCTCCAGCACCGTCATCGTCGGCAGCAGATGGACGTGCTGGAAGGTCCGGCCGATGCCGCGCTTGACGATCTCGCGCGACGGCAGGTTGGTGATGGCCTCGCCGCGATACCGCACCTCGCCGCGGGTCAGCGGCAGCACGCCGGTGACCAGATTGAAGGTGGTCGACTTGCCGGCGCCATTGGGCCCGATCAGCCCGACGATCTCGCCGGCGCGCACCTGGAAGCTGACATCGTTGACCGCCACCAGCCCGCCGAACTCCTTGCGCGCGGCGCGCACGTCGAGAATCAGTTCGCCGGCCTGCGGCTTCTGCCGTACCGGCAGCGCGGCGGCCTGCTCGGGCGCGCGCACCGGCGGCCCGCTGGGCCACGCCTTGCGCAGGAACGGCCAGAGCCCGTCGCGCGCATGCTGCAGCAGCAGCACCAGCAGCACGCCGAAGACGATGATCTCGAAGTTGCCATTGGCGCCCAGCAGCTTGGGCAGCACGCCCTGCAGCAGGTCCTTCAGGATCGTCAGGATCGCCGCGCCGAGCACCGCGCCCCAGACATGGCCGACGCCGCCGACCACCGCCATGAACAGGTACTCGATGCCATAGTTCAGGCCGAACGGCGTCGGGTTCACCGCGCGCTGCAGGTGCGCGTACAGGAAGCCGGAGATGCAGGCCAGCACCGCGGCGACGACGAACACCACGACCTTCATCCACGCGGTATTGACGCCCATCGCCTCGGCCATCACGCCGCCGCCCTTCAGCGCACGGATCGCTCGGCCGGGACGCGAGTCCAGCAGGTTCTGCATCGCCAGCACTGCGAGCAGCACCACGACCCAGATCAGATAGAACATCGAGCGGCCCGACTGCAGCTCGAAGCCCAGCAGCGACAACACCGGGATGCCGTTCAGGCCGTCGTACTTGCCGAGGAACTCGAGGTTGCCGAACAGGAAGAACAGCGACAGCCCCCAGGCAATCGTCGCCAGCGGCAGGTAATGCCCGGACATCCGCATCGTGATCAGGCCGATCACATAGGCCGATGCCATCGTGATCACCAGCCCGACCAGCAGCCCGAACCATGGCGACAGTCCGTACTGCGTGGTCAGGTAGGCGGTGCTGTAGGCGCCCAAGCCAACGAAGGCCGCCTGCCCGAACGAAGTCATGCCGCCGACGCCGGTCAGCAGCACCAGCCCGATCGCGACGATGCTGTACAGGCCGATGTAGTTGCCCAGCGTGATCCAGAACTCCGGCGTCGGCAGTACCGGCAGCAGCGCCAGCACCGCCGCGAACGCGATCAGGAGCAGCCGGTTGCGCAGGGTCGCGCTGCCGGAGACCGCGCTCGGGGCCGGGATCGGCCGCGTTGCCGCCGCCGTGTCGGACGCCTGCTGCGTCCCTGTAGTCCGTGTGGCTTGCCGTTGCATCATTCCTCGTCTTCCACATGTTTGCTGGTCAGCGAGCGCCACAGCAGCACCGGAATGATCAGCGTGAACACGATGACCTCCTTGAACGCACTGGCCCAGAAGGACGAATAGGATTCGAGCAGCCCGACCAGCAACGCGCCGGCGGCCGCCACCGGATAGCTGACCAGTCCGCCGACGATCGCGCCGACGAAGCCCTTCAGGCCGATCAGGAAGCCCGACTCGTAGTAGACCGTGGTCAGCGGCGCGATCAGGATGCCGCACAGCGCGCCCATCGCGGCCGCCAGCGTGAACGACAGCCGGCCGGCCTGCGTGGTGCCGATGCCGACCAGGCGCGCGCCCAGCCGGTTGACCGCGGTGGCGCGCAGCGCCTTGCCGGTCAGCGTGCGGTCGAAATAGAAGTACAGGCCGGCGATCAACAGGCCGGACACGCCGATCACCCACAGGCTCTGGCCCGACACCGACAGCGCGCCGACGTCGAAGCGCGCATCGGAGAACGCGGTGGTGCGCGACCCCTCGGCACCGAACATCACCAGACCCAGCCCGACCAGCGCGAAGTGCACGCCGACCGAGACGATCAGCAGCACCAGCGTGCTGGCCTCGGCCAGCGGCTGGTAGGCGATCCGATACAGCATCGGACCCATCGGCACCACGATCAGCAGCGTCAGCGCGATCTGCGCCAGCATCGGCAAAGGCTGCGCGCCATAGGCCTGGGTCAGCCAGTGCACCGCGAACGGAAAGACCAGGTACTTGCCGGCCAGCACCGCGAGCCGGCGCCCGGCGCTGCGGCGCAGTTCGGCGCTGCGCAGCACCGTGGCGCCCTCGTAGACGAAGGTCAGCACGCCCATTGCCACCAGCAGCCACGAGGTCTGCGGCGCGTGGCCGGCCTGCATCACCGCCAGCGTCAGCGCGCCGTAGGCGACGAACTCCCCTTGCGGGATGAAGATGACGCGGGTCACCGAAAACACCAGCACCAGGGCCAGGGCCAACAGCGCGTAGATCGCGCCGGAGGTGATGCCGTCCTGTGCCAGGATGGCCGCAATCGAGAGGTCCATGATCTCCTCGGGGGTTGCCGCGATGCAGCGAATTACGAAATAGTAAAGGTCTTACGCTTCGAGGAAATCCGCGCGAACCCTAGCGCCCGCTTTCGTTTCACCGGGGCCCCAAAACAAAAAAGGCGCATGGTGCGTCCATGCGCCCTGCCGCGCGGCGAAGCTGGAGGCGTTCCTACTTCTGCAGCTTCCACTTGCCGTCGACGATCTGCACCATCACGCGCGAGCGCTGGTCCAGGCCCAGATGATCGGTCGGGCTCATCGTCATGATGCCGTGCGAGACCGGCAGCTCCTTCGTTTGCTCGAGCGCATCGCGCAGCGCCTTGCGGAACTCCGGCGTGCCGGGCTGCGCCTTCTTCAGCGCAACCGGGATCGCGCGCTCGAGCAGCAGGCCGGCATCCCAGGCGTGGCCGCCGAAGGTCGACACCTGGCCGCCGAAGGCCTTCTCGTAGGCGGTCTTGTAGGTCATTGCCGGCTTCTTGACCGGATTGCTGTCGGGCAGCTGTTCGGCCACCAGCAGCGGGCCGGCCGGCAGCAGCGCGCCTTCGCAGTCCTTGCCGCAGACGCGCAGGAAGTCGGGGTTGGCAACGCCGTGGGTCTGGTAGATCTTGCCCTTGTAGCCGCGCTCCTTCAGCGCCTTGGCAGGCAGCGCCGACGGCGTGCCCGACCCGGCGATCAGCACCGCGTCCGGATTGCTGGCCATGATCTTCAGCACCTGCCCGGTGACCGAGGTATCGGTGCGGGCGAAGCGCTCGTTGGCCACCACCTTGATCTTGCGGATGTCCGCCACCTTGGCGAACTCCTGCGACCAGCTCTCGCCGTAGGCATCCGCGAAGCCGATGAAGGCCACCGTCTTCACGTTGTTGTTGCCCATGTGCTCGGAGATGGCGGTCGCCATGTGCGAGTCGTTCTGCGGGGTCTTGAAGACCCAGGCGCGCTTGGCGTCCATCGGTTCGATGATGCGCGCCGACGCCGCCATCGTGATCATCGGCGTGCCGCTCTCGGCGACCACGTCGACCATCGCCAGCGAGTTCGGCGTCACGGTCGAGCCGACCACGGCGTCGACCTTGTCTTCGCTGATCAGCTTGCGGGTGTTCTTGACGGCGGTGGTGCTGTCGGAGGCGTCGTCGAGCACGATGTATTCGACCTTCTTGCCGGCAATCTCCTTGGGCAGCAGCGTGAAGGTGTTCTTCTCCGGGATGCCCAGCGAAGCCGCCGGACCGGTCGCCGATACCGTGACCCCGATCTTGATCTGGGCCTGGGCGGCGCCGGCGCACAGACAGGCGGCGGCGAAGGCCAGCAGGCTGGCGCGCTTGAAATTCATCGTGTCTCCTTCTTCTGTCAAACCGGTCGGCATCGATCCGGCTTGCGCCGGTCCGCGCCTGGCTTGTTGTTCTGACGGACCGTGCCGCGCTGCTGGCGCCGCTCTCCTCCGTCGTGCCCGATCCCGTCCGCGCGTGCCCTCTGCAGAGGGTCGCGGCCGTTCGTCCGCGCTCAATACAGGTTCGCGACGAACTCGGCCGACGCCGGCTTCGATTCGCCGACCGATCGGTCGGGAATTCGCACCGAGTCTAACACAGCGTCCCTTGCCGCCAAGGCAGGATTAACCCGCATCGCCAGCATCGGCGCGGCTTTCGGCGGTGCTGAAGGTCAACCGGCGAAGGCGTCCCAGGCGGTCTTCAGGATCAGCGCGGTCACCACCAGCAGGAAGACCTTGCGCACGAATCCGCTGCCGTGCTTCAGCGCGAGGCGGCTGCCGAGCTGGCTGCCGATGACGTTGCCCACCGCCATCACCAGCCCCAGTTCCCACCAGACATGGCCCTTGAAGCCGAGCAGCATCAGCGCGGCGACATTGGTGGCGAGGTTGACCAGCTTGGTCGACGCCGCCGCGTGCAGGAAGTCGTAGCCAAACAGCCGCACGAACATGATCATCAGGAAGCTGCCGGTACCTGGCCCGAAGATGCCGTCGTAGAAGCCGATCGCGGCGCCGCCCAGCACGGCGACCCAGCGCTCGCGCGCGCCGGACAGCGTTGGCGCGTGCTCGGCGCCGAGGTCCTTCCTGGCCAGCGTATAGATCAGCAGGATCGCCAGCACGAACGGCAGCAGCTTGCGCAGCGGTTCGGCGGGCACCAGCGTCAGCGTGTAGGCGCCGGCCATCGAGCAGAGGAACGCCGCCACCACCGCGGGCCCGGTGGCGCCCCAGTAGATCCGCACGCTGCGCGCGTAGCGCACCGCGGCGTTGAAGGTGCCGGCCATCGAGGCCACCTTGGTGGTGCCGATCAGCGTCGCCGGCGCGTGGCTCGGGTACGCGCTGAAGATAGCGGGAATCTGTATCAGGCCGCCGCCGCCGGCGACCGCGTCGATCAGGCCGGCCAGCAAGGCGGCGGCAAACAGGAAGGCGAACTCCATTCGAATTTCCGGGAAAAAAGCGGGGAAGCGGGAAAGCAGGAAAGCGGAAAAGGAAAGCGCAGACCGCGGCTGGGGGATCGGCACTCCAGGGACGCCACCGAGACCGGAACGGTCGAGGGCTGCGGTCGGATCAGGCCAGCTGCTTGGCGGCCGGGGCCAGGTCGCGGTGCCACAGGCCGCACGGCAGCCGGCTCAGGCCGCCGCCGGGATCGCGGTCCGGATCGCCGTCCGGCTCACCGGCACCGGGCAGCCCCGGCGCCCACAGCAGATGGCGCACGCCATGCGCGCGGCACCAGTCGGCGAGCCAGTCGCGGCAAGAAGCGAGGATTGCACCACTTTCGTGCGTACCGGGCAAGCACCAGGCTTCGGCGGCCAGCGCCGCCAGGCCGCCCAGATCGAGGCGCGGCACCAGCTGGACAGGCAGGCAGCCGACCAGCGCGCCGTCGCGCGACGCCAGCAGGCACAGGCCCAGCTCGGGCCGCTGCAGCAGCCGCTCGAGCATCGCGGCGCGGCCGCGCTGCAGCAGCACCGGCGCCGGCGCGCACGCCTGCAGCCAGTCCGCCAGCATCGGCTGGTCGGCCGGAAAAGCCTGTCGAATCAGATAGTTGGGAGTTGGCGTCGGAGCGCCGGCGGGGCCAGAACGGCCGGAATTGGCAGAAGAGGTGGGGTCGGACGGAGACGGCATGGCGGTCGCGGGCAAGGCGCGCATTGTCTCACGGAGCACGGCACAAATTAAAAAGGGCGTTGCCGAGGATCACCCGTCAACGCCCTTTCCTTATTTAACGCTGCTTCCTCACGGAATGCTCATCGTGGGTGCGCGCCTGTCGTCTCCTCGCTTCCGCCTCCATTTAACCTGCGAAAACCGTGACTGCAATGTAACGAAGCGGTGCGTATCGAACAAGCTAGAAAAAACCCTAGCCCTAAAAACGGGCATGTATCCCGGCGGCCACTCCCCATCGCCCTGCCCTGCCTCCGCCGGGACGGCGTCCATGGCGCTAGTGGCGGCTGCGCGAGAACAGCGCCTGCAGTTCGCCCATGATGCCGCGGCGGAACAGCAGTACGCAGATCACGAAGATCACGCCGGTCACCATCGTCACCGACTCGCCCAGCGAGTTGAACCATTCGACGCCGGTGGCCGAGGCCAGGAAGCTGCCGATGTCGCCCAGCTTGTTCTCCAGCGCGACGATGACGAAGGCGCCGACGATCGGACCGGACAGCGTGCCGAGGCCGCCGACCAGCGTCATCAGGATCACCGTGCCCGACATCGACCAGTGCACATCGGTCAGCGTCTCGAAGCCCAGCACCAGCGCCTTGATCGCGCCGGCCAGCCCCGACAGCGCGGCCGACAGCACGAAGGCCATCAGCTTGAAGCGGTCGGTGTCGTAGCCCAGCGAGATCGCGCGCGGCTCGTTTTCCTTGATCGCCTTCAGGATCTGGCCGAACGGCGAATGCACCGTGCGGACGATCAGCGCGAAGGCCAGCACCAGGATCAGCAGCGCGACGTAGTACAGCGTCAGGTCATCCGACAGCGACAGCACGCCGAACAGCTTGCCGCGCGGAATGCCCTGCAGTCCGTCCTCGCCGCCGGTGAACGGCGCCTGCAGGCAGAAGAAGAACAGCATCTGCGCCAGCGCCAGCGTGATCATCGAGAAATAGATGCCCTGGCGCCGGATCGCCAGCGCGCCCACCACATAACCGATCGCCGCGCCGGCCAGCGTGCCGAGCACCAGCCCGACTTCCGGCGTCACGCCCCACACCTTCATCGCGTGTCCGGCCACATAACCGGCGCCGCCGAAGAAGGCCGCGTGGCCGAACGACAGCAGGCCGGTGTAGCCGATCAGCAGATTGAACGCGCAGGCAAACAGCGCGAAGCACAGCACCTTCAGCACGAAGACCGGATAGGCGCCGGCCATCGGCGCGGCGATCAGCGCGACCAGCAGCACGCCATAGAACAGCAGCGGCACGGTGCGCGGCACGCCGCCGCGCGCGGCGCCCGCCTGCGCCGGCGTCGAAGCTTGCGCGCCCTGGGGTTGTGCGCGCGATGCGCTTTGTCCGTCCATCACTTCTCCCTCCCGAACAGCCCGGCCGGCCGCAGCAGCAACACGATCACCATGATCAGGAACACCACGGTCGACGACGCTTCCGGATAGAACACCTTGGTCAGCCCCTCGATCACGCCCAGCCCGAGGCCGGTGACGATCGAGCCGAGGATCGAGCCCATGCCGCCGATCACGACCACCGCGAACACCACGATGATCAGGTTCTGTCCCATCAGCGGCGAGATCTGGATCACCGGCGCGGCCAGCACGCCGGCGAAGGCGGCCAGCGCGACGCCGAAGCCATAGGTCAGCGTGACCATCAGCGGCACGTTGACGCCGAAAGCCTCGACCAGCTTCGGGTTCTCGGTGCCGGCGCGCAGATAGGCGCCGAGCTTGGTCTTCTCGATCATGTACCAGGTCGCCAGGCACACCGCCAGCGAGGCCACCACGACCCAGGCGCGATAGTTCGGCAGGATCATGAAGCCGAGGTCGGTCGCGCCCGACAGCAGTTCCGGCGTCGAATACGGCAGGCCCGACACGCCGTAGATCGAGCGGAACACCCCCTCGATCACCAGCGTGATGCCCAGCGTCAGCAGCAGGCCGTAGATATGGTCCAGCTTGTAGATCCAGCGCAGCATCGTCTTCTCGATGACCACGCCGAGCACGCCGACCACGACCGGAGCGAGCAGCAGCATCACCCAGTAGTTGAGCCCGGCGTACTCCATGCCCATCCAGGCCAGCACCGCGCCGAGCATGAACAGCGCGCCGTGCGCGAAATTGATGACGTTGAGCAGGCCGAAGATCACCGCCAGGCCAAGGCTCAACATCGCATAGAACGCCCCGTTGACCAGCCCGAGCAGCAGCTGGGACAACATGGCGGGCAAGGGAATACCGAAGATGTCCATCGCAGGCTTCAGCTATGCGGCGCCGCGGGCCCGTTCCGCGCCGGCCCGCCGTCCATCGAGGAAGGCATGGGCCGGCGGCAGCGAACGCGCACGCGGCGCCGGTCGTTCATCGGGCCGCGGCGATGCGCCAGGCGCGCACCGCGCGGCCGCCATCGCTTACTTCTTCAGCAGCGCGCACTTCGACTCGGCGGGCGTCGTGAAGGCCTGGTCGCCCGGGATCGTCGCCACGACCTTCAGGTAGTCCCACGGCTTCTTCGACTCGGCCGGGCTCTTGACCTGCATCAGGTACATGTCGTGGATGGCGCGGCCATCGGCGCGGATATAGCCCTTGGTGTAGAAGTCGTCGATCTTCGCCTTCTTCAGCTCGGCCATCACCTTGTCCGGATCGTCGGTCTTGGCCGCCTCGACCGCCTTCAGGTAGGTACGCACCGCGGAGTAGTCGGCCGCCTGCAGGCTGCTCGGCATCTTCTTGTTCTTGGCGAAGAAGCGGTTGGCGAACTTGCGGGTCTCGTCGTTCATGTCCCAGTACCAGCTGTCGGTCATCAGCAGGCCTTCGGTGTTCTTCAGTCCGAGGCTGTGCACATCGTTGATGAACATCAGCAGGCCGGCGATCTTCATGTTCTTGGTGATGCCGAATTCCTTGGCCGCCTTGATCGAGTTGATCGTGTCGCCGCCGGCGTTGGCCAGGCCCAGAATCTGCGCCTTCGACGACTGCGCCTGCAGCAGGAACGACGAAAAGTCCGACGCCGACAGCGGATGGCGCACCGAGCCGACCACCGTGCCGCCATTGGCCTTGACCACCGCCGAGGTGTCGTTCTCCAGCGAATGGCCGAAGGCGTAGTCCGCGGTCAGGAAGAACCACGACTTGCCGCCCTGCTTGACCACCGCGCTGCCGGTGCCCTTGGCCAGCGCCACCGTGTCGTAGGCGTAGTGCACCGTGTACGGCGAGCACTCTTCGTTGGTCAGGCGCGCCGTGCCGGCGCCGATGTTGATGTAGACCTTTTTCTTTTCCTGCGCGACCTTGTTCATCGCCAGCGCGGTACCGGAGTTGGTGCCGCCCAGCAGCATGTCCAGGCCCTGCTGGTCCATCCATTCGCGCGCCTTCGACGCGGCGATGTCGGCCTTGTTCTGGTGGTCGGCCGACAGCAGCTCGATCGGCTTGCCGAGCACCTTGCCGCCGGCGTCCTCGATCGCCATCTTGACGGCCTCGACACCCGACTTGCCGTCGATGTCGGCGTACAAGCTGGACATGTCGGTGATGAAGCCGATCTTGACCGAATCACCCGATACCTGCGCGGAGGCCGCTCCGGCCGCCATGCCCGTCACCAAGGCCGCCATCGCGGCTGCGAGCCGTTTGATCTTCATTGCTTGTCTCCTGTGTTTCGGCGGCCTCGCGCCGCCCTTTCCTACACCGTACCTGCGACCCCTGACTGCGGTCATGCCTGCGATCCCGAAGGGATCAGACCCCAAGCAGTTCGTGCAACACCGGCATCTTCTGTTCGAGCTCGCCGGCGCCGAAGCGCTCGACGATGGTGCCGTGCTCCATCACATAGAAGCGGTCCGCCAGCGGCGCGGCGAAGCGGAAGTTCTGCTCCACCATCACCACCGTGTACCCCTTCTGCTTCAGCATCCGGATCATGCGGGCCAGCGCCTGCACGATCACCGGTGCCAGTCCTTCCGAAATCTCGTCGAGCAGCAGCAGGTTGGCGCCGGTGCGCAGGATGCGGCCGACCGCCAGCATCTGCTGCTCGCCGCCCGACAGGCGCGTGCCCTGGCTGTGCCTGCGCTCGGCCAGATTCGGGAACATCTCGTAGATCTCGGCCTCGCTCATGCCCTGCTTGGCGCCGTTGCCCTTGAGCTGCGGCGGCAGCAGCAGGTTCTCCTCGCACGACAGGCTGGCGAAGATGCCGCGCTCCTCCGGGCAGTAGCCGATGCCGTAGTGCGCGATCTTGTGCGTCGGCAGATGGATCGTCTCGTGGCCGTCGATCCGGATCGAGCCCTTGCGCGTGCCGGTCAGGCCCATGATCGCGCGCAGCGTGGTGGTGCGGCCGGCGCCGTTGCGGCCCAGCAGCGTGACCACCTCGCCGCGGTTCACGGTCAGGTCGACCCCGTGCAGGATGTGCGATTCGCCGTACCAGGCCTGCAGGCCGCGGATCTCGAGGGCGGGTGTGTTCTCAGTTGCCATGTCGTCGTTCCCGCTTGCTCTCAGTGCGCGCCCTGCAGCTCGGCGTCGGCCGTGCCCATATAGGCTTCCATCACGCGCGGATCCTTCGAGACCTGCTCGTATGGCCCTTCGGCCAGGATCGCGCCCCGTTGCAGCACGGTGATCGTGTCCGCGATCGACGACACCACGTTCATGTTGTGTTCGACCATCAGGATGGTGCGCCCGGACGACACCTTCTTGATCAGTTGCGTGACGCGGTCGACGTCCTCGTGGCCCATGCCCTGGGTCGGCTCGTCGAGCAGCATCAGCTCCGGTTCCATCGCCAGCGTGGTGGCGATCTCCAGCGCGCGCTTGCGGCCGTACGGCAGGTTGACGGTGACGGTGTCGGCGAACTCGGTCAGTCCGACTTGCTCGAGCAGCGCCATCGCCTCGTCGTCGAGCACCGACAGCGTGCGTTCGCTGCGCCAGAAGTGGAAATGCGTGCCGAGCTTGCGCTGCAGCCCGATGCGCACGTTCTCGCGCACGGTCAGGTGCGGAAACACCGCCGAGATCTGGAACGAACGGATCACGCCGCGGCGCGCGATTTGCGCGGGCTTCTCGCCGGTGATGTCGGTGCCGTTGAACAGGATGGTGCCGGTGGTCGGCACCAGGAATTTCGTCAGCAGATTGAAGCAGGTGGTCTTGCCCGCTCCATTCGGGCCGATCAGCGCATGGATGGACCCGCGCCTGACCCGCAGATTGACGTCGCTGACCGCGGTGAACCCCTTGAACTCCTTGGTGAGGTTGCGCGTCTCCAGGATGGTTTCCTGCTGGTTCATGTCTCCTGCCCGTCCTCGTTCGGCACGACGCTTGGCTTCTGGCCCGTCGTGCCCGGATTCGACCCGCGACCCCTGACGGCGCTGCGCGATGGCGGCGCGCGTGTGGGGATCGCCTTGTCTGCAATGTCTTATTGGTTTGTGTGGCAGCGCGCTGGGTGGCAGCGGCGGCGCGGTCGGATGCAACGCGGAAGCCCGCGCGGATGTGAGCGCGGCATCACGACTGTCCGGCGTCTATTGTGGGCACCTGTTGCGTCGCAAAACATCCGGGTTTGCACTGAGCCTGAAACATGAACCAGCTGTCATGTTTGCCAGGCAGTGCGGACGTATTGCCGGGGAGAACTGCCAAAGGGAAGCGGTGCGGCGCCGCACGCGGCGGCGCGACCGTCATGCTGCGCCGGCGCGTCAGCCGCGCGCGCCGCTGCGCCAGTCCTCGCGGATCATGTCGCTGGCGCGCTCGGCAATCATGATCGTCGGCGAGTTGGTATTGCCCGAGGTGATCAGCGGCATCACCGAGGCGTCGACCACGCGCAGGCCCTGCACCCCGATCACGCGCAGGCGCTGGTCCACCACCGCCTGCGGATCGTCGGGCTTGCCCATGCGGCAGGTGCCGACCGGATGGAAGATCGTCGTGCCGATATCGCCGGCCGCGCGCGCCAGCGACTCGTCGTCCTCGACATGCGGGCCCGGCAGCCATTCCTGCGGCCGGTACGGCGCCAGCGCGGGCGCGGCCACGATGCGGCGGGTCAGCCTGAGCGAGTCCGCCGCGACCTTGCGGTCCTCGTCGGTCGACAGGTAGTTGGGCGCGATCACCGGCGCCTGGCGGAAGTCCGGGCTGTCGATGTGGACGCTGCCGCGCGAGGTCGGCCGCAGATTGCAGACGCTGGCGGTGAAGGCGTTGAACGTGTGCAGCGGCTCGCCGAACTTGTCGAGCGACAGCGGTTGCACGTGGTACTCGACATTGGGCCGCGCCTGGTCCGGATCCGAGCGCGCGAACGCGCCGAGCTGCGACGGCGCCATGCTCATCGGCCCGCTCTGGTTCCACGCGTACTGCAGCCCGATGCCGAGCTTGCCCCACCAGTTGCCGACACGCGTGTTCAGCGTGCGCACGCCCTCGACCTTGTCGATCATCCGCAGTTGCAGATGGTCCTGCAGGTTCTCGCCGACGCCGGGCAGCGCCTGCCGCACGGCGATACCGAGCGCCTGCAGCCGCTCGGGCTGGCCGATGCCCGAAAGCTCCAGCAGCTGCGGCGTGTTGACCGCGCCCGCGGCGAGGATCACCTCGCGCCGTGCCGCCACCGTATGGGCTTGCCCGCCGCCGACATAGTGCAGGCCGCTGCAGCGGCGTCCGTCGAAGGTCAGCTCGCTGACCTGCGCGCCGGTGACGATGGTCAGGTTCGGCCGTTCGGAGGCGCGCCGCAGGAACGCCTTCGACGTGTTCCAGCGGATGCCGCGGCGCTGGTTGACCTCGAAGTAGCCGACGCCGAAATTGTCGCCGCGGTTGAAGTCGTCAGTGCGCGGAATGCCGGTCTGCTCGGCCGCGTCGATGAAGCGCTCGAGGATGTCCCAGCGCAGGCGCTGCGGCTCGACGCGCCATTCGCCGCCGGCGCCGTGAAATTCGTTGGCGCCGCGATGATGGTCCTCGCTGCGCTTGAACAGCGGCAGCACGTTGTCCCAGCGCCAGCCGTCGTCGCCGGTGATGCGCGCCCAGTCGTCGTAGTCCTCGCGCTGCCCGCGCATGTAGATCATGCCGTTGATCGACGAGCAGCCGCCCAGCACGCGGCCGCGCGGATAGATCAGCGAGCGCCCGTTCAGTCCCGGCTCGGCGACGGTGCGGTACATCCAGTCGGTGCGCGGATTGCCGATGCAGTACAGGTAGCCCACCGGAATATGGATCCAGTGGTAGTCGTCCTTGCCGCCCGCCTCGAGCAGCAGCACGCTGACGTCGGCGTCCTGCGTCAGCCGGTTGGCCAGCACGCAGCCCGCGGTGCCGCCGCCGACGATGATGTAGTCGTAGGTCTCCATGCTCTTCTTCTGGGTTGGATGTCGATCGGGATGCGTCCGTCCGCCGCGGGAGGACGGCCGGCAAGCTGAGGCGTTCTGCTCTGCCTTCTGCGTGGTGCGTCGTGCGTTCGGTGCTGGGCGTCCGGTCTGGATCGATACCGGCGATCGCGTCGTCGTGCGCTTCAGCGGTCCGCGTCCGCCACCGGCTGCAGATGGCGGCGCAGCCAGTCGCTCAGCGCGTCGAGCACCTCGGTCCGCAGCGCCGCCTGCTCGTTGAAGATCTCGTGGTAGGCGTGCTCGAACCAGACGCATTCGCGCAGGTCGGCCGGCGCATTGTCGCAGAAGCGCCGGCTGCCCGCCGGATCGACCACGCGATCGGCCCCGGCGACCAGCAGCAGCGTCGGCGCCTCGAGCAGCGGCGCATCGGCCTGCGCGCGTTCGATGCCGAGCATCATGCTGTGCAGGATGCCCGCCGTCAGCGTGCGCTGCACCAACGGATCGCTGCGATAGCTGGCCACCTCGGCGGGATCGTGGCTGAGGTCGGACGGGCGGATCGGACTGGGTACGCGCAGGTTCGGCGCCAGCGTCAGCAGCATCCGCTGCAGGGTCAGCATCGCGCCGCCGATGCGCAGCGCCAGTGCCGGCGAGGACAGCACCAGCGCGCGCACCGGCCGCACGCGCGAGGTTGCCAGCCGCGCCGCGACCAGCCCGCCCATGCTGTGGCCGAGCACGATCGGCAACTCCGGCCAGCGCTGCACCGCGCCGTCGTAGATCTCCACCAGGTCGTCCAGGAAGACATCGGGCCGCTCGGCCACCATGCGTGCGCCGCCGCTGGCGCCGTGGCCACGCTGGTCGTAGGCCACCACCCGCAGCCCCAGCGCGCACAGCCGCGCCGCCACATGCGCGTAGCGCCCGCAGTGCTCGGCGAGCCCGTGCACCAGCAGCAGCG
Organism: Cupriavidus gilardii; assembly: GCF_013347325.1. NCBI lineage: Bacteria > Pseudomonadati > Pseudomonadota > Betaproteobacteria > Burkholderiales > Burkholderiaceae > Cupriavidus > Cupriavidus gilardii. Next base: position 3,271,131 of record NZ_CP054626.1, read on the forward strand.
TGCCCGACGGTTCGGGCCACAGCCGCGGGTCGGGCAGCCAGGTGCGCAGCAGCAGCTCGGTGCCGTCGCGCATGCGCTGGCGGCTTTCGGCCGGCGCAATGGCGGCGCTCTGGGATGCATCCATGCAATCGCTCTCCTCGTCGGCACGCGGCGCGGCCGCACGCCGGTCAGCGTTCATCAGTGGCAGGCGGGGCGCGCATTGCCGTCGCGTGCATTGCGGTCGGACGTGTCCGCGGACGGCGCGTGCCCCGGCTCGGCGAAGTCGGCGAGGATCGGGCAGTCCGGCCGCTCGTCGCCGCTGCAGGCCTCGGCCAGCGAGCGCAGCGTGTCGCGCATCGCCACCAGTTCCGCGATGCGCGTTTCCAGTTCGGCGACATGGCGCAGCGTCAGCGCCTTGACGTCCGCGCTGGCACGCCCGCGGTCCTGCCACAGCAGCAGCAGGTTGCGGATCTCGTCCAGCGAGAACCCGAGATTACGGGCGCGCCGCACGAAGCGCAAGGTATGCAGCGCGCGCTCGTCGTAGCGCCGATAGCCCCCTTCGCTGCGCGGCGGCACGGGCAGCAGCCCGATCGATTCGTAGTGCCGGATCATCTTGGCGGACACGCCCGAGGCAGCCGCCGCTTCGCCGATATTCATCGCCTTGCTTCCTCCATGTTTCAGCGCTGCACGGCCTCGCTGCGCGGCGCCGGCCGCCAGCGCCGCAGCAGCAGCGCGTTGCCGACCACGCTGACGCTCGAGAAGGCCATCGCCGCGCCCGCCACCACCGGACTGAGCAGACCGGCCGCCGCCAGCGGGATGCCGATCACGTTGTAGACGAATGCCCAGAACAGGTTCTGCCGGATCTTGCGCACCGTACGGTGCGACATTGCCAGCGCATCGGCGACCAGGCCCGGATCGCCGCGCATCAGCGTGATGCCGGCCGCGTGCATCGCCACGTCGGTGCCGGTGGACATCGCGATGCCGACGTCGGCCGCGGCCAGCGCCGGTGCATCGTTGACGCCGTCGCCGACCATCGCGACCACCGCGCCGGCGCGCTTGAGCGCCGCCACGCGCGCGGCCTTGTCCTCGGGCAGCACCTCGGCCTGCACGTCGTCGATGCCGAGCGCGTCGGCGACCTGCGCCGCGGCGCCCTGGCTGTCGCCGGACAGCATCACGGTGCGCACGCCGGCCGCGTGCAGGCGCGCCACCGCTTCGCGCGCGCCGGGCTTGATCGCATCGCCGAACGCGACCAGCCCTTCGACGCGGCGCGCATCGATCTCGATCAGCCACGACACCGTGCGGCCGGCCCGGCGCAGCGCATCGGCTTCGCGCTGCAGCGCGGAACCTTCGTCCCGCGACGCGCCCAGCTCCTTGCGCAGCCGCTCGCTGCCGAGCGCCCATGCAACACCGTCGATGCGCCCGCTGATGCCGCGGCCCGGCAGCGCGCGCAGTTCGCTGGCGACCGGCACCGTCAACTCGCGCTGCCCGGCGGCGTGCAGCACCGCCCGGGCCAGCGGATGTTCGCTGCCGGCCTGCAGCGCGGCCAGCCGCCGCAGCAGCAACGACGGCGCGTCGCCGGCCGTTGCGTCCGCCGGCAGCAACGCCACCACCTCGGGCTGTCCGACGGTCAGCGTGCCGGTCTTGTCGAACGCGACCACATTGACGCGATGCGCGGTCTCCAGCGCCTCGGCGTCCTTGACCAGGATGCCGGCGCGCGCGCCGGCGCCGGTGCCGGCGATGATCGCGGTCGGCGTGGCCAGGCCCAGCGCGCACGGGCACGCGATCACCAGCACCGCCACCGCATTGAGCAGCGCCGACTGCCAGTCGCCCAGCGCCAGTCCCCAGCCCAGCAGCGTGACCAGCGCGATCGCCAGCACCACCGGCACGAACACCGCGCTGACGCGGTCGACCAGCCGCTGGATCGGCGCCTTGGCCGCCTGCGCATGCTCGACCATGCGGATGATGCGCGCCAGCACCGTTTCCGCGCCGACCGCGGCGGTGCGCAGCACCAGCCGGCCTTCGCCGTTGATGGCGCCGCCGGTCACGCGGTCGTCGACATGCTTGGGCACCGGCAGGCTTTCGCCGGTCAGCATCGATTCGTCGGCATGGCTGTCGCCGTCGATCACCACGCCGTCGACCGGAATGCGTTCGCCCGGCAGCACGATCACTTCGTCGCCGACGCGTACCTGGGCCAGCGGCACCGTGGTGTCGACGCCGTCGCGGCGCACACGCGCGGTATCCGGCCGCAGCGCGGCCAGCGCGCGGATCGCGTCCGCGGTCTGCCGCTTGGCGCGGACCTCGAGCCATTTGCCGAGCCGGACCAGCGTGATCACCACCGCCGCGCTCTCGAAATACAGGTGCGGATGGCCCGCGCCATGCGCCGCGGCGCCGCGCCAGACCAGCCACAGCGACAGGCCGTAGGCGGCCGAGGTGCCGAGCGCGACCAGCAGATCCATATTGCCGGTGCCCGCGCGTGCCGCCTTCCAGCCGGCGCGATAGAAGCGCCAGCCGAACACGAACTGCACCGGCGTGGCCAGCAGCCATTGCCACAGTGCCGGCACGTTCCAGTCGATGCCGAACCAGCCGAGCACCATCGGCGCGACCAGCGGCAGCGACAGCGCGGCCGGGATTGCCACGGCCCACGGTCCGGACCAGAAGCCGGCGGCGCGCTCGGGCGCGGTCTGCCCGCCCGTCGCCGTCTCGGCCACCGGTTCGGCGGCATAGCCCGCACGCGCCACGGCCTCGGTCAGCGCCGGCAGCATGTCGGCCGCACCGCCGCCCACCAGCGTCACAAGGGCGCGCTCGGTGGCCAGATTGACCTGGGCATCGACCACGCCGGGCACCGCGCGCAACGCGCGCTCGACGCGGCCGACGCAGGAGGCGCACGTCATCTCGCGCACCGCCAGCTCCAGCTCGGTACGCGGCACCGCATAGCCGGCGGCGGCGACGGCGTCGGCGGCCGCCGGCAGCACGGCCGCGCTGTCGGCCTGGACGGTAGCCTCCTCGGTGGCCAGGTTGACGGCGACCGAACGCACGCCCGGCACCTTGGCCAGCGCATTCTCGACCCGGCGCACGCAGGAGGCGCAGGTCATCCCTTCGATCGGCAGGCGCCATTCGGGCGCGGCCGGCGTGGTATTGGCACCGGACGGGGCCGGCGACAGCGGAAGTGAAGAAGTGGACATGGCGGTTGACATCCTCGTTGACATAGCCTGTCACTGGATGCTGGACCTTACCATGCTAGGAAGGTCAAGGCCGGTGCGCCAGGTGTCGCAGCGAGGCTGCGGGGCTTGCGCCTGACACGATGGGAAGGTTCACAATGGCGTCATTCCGGGTACTTGCCGGATTTCCAGCCCATTCCGAGGAGTTCAACGATGATGCAGTTTCAAGTGGAAGGCATGTCCTGCAATCACTGCGTGGGCGCGATCACGCGTGCGGTGAAGCAGGTCGATCCCGACGCGCGCGTGTCGGCCGATATCGCGGCGCAGGCGGTCAGCGTGGAAGCGGACGCCGATGTGCAGGAGGTGCGGGAGGCGATCGAAGCGGCGGGCTATCCGGTCAAGGGCTGACCGGAAGGAACCGCGTCCGCGCTCCGGGGAGACGCGGACGCGGCCGGTCGGCGCGGCTCAGAAGCGGTAGCCGACGTTCAGGAAGGTCACGATCGGATCGATCTTGATCTTGGTGTGCGACACCACGGTGGCGCCGCCCTGCGCGGAATTGCGCGTGACGAAGGTCGCGCGGGTATCCAGCGGCAGGTAGGACACCGACAGGCCGATATGCCAGCGCTCGTTGATCTTGTAGTTCGCGCCGATGTTGAAGACCGGATTCCACGACGACTTGGCGCTCGCGGTCATCGTGGCGTTGGGGCCGAACTCCTGGCGCACGAACTGCTGGTTGGTGATCGTCTCGTCGGTAAACCAGGTGTAGTTGACGCCCAGGCCCACATAGGGGCGGAAACGCGAGGCCGGCTCGAGGAAGTGGTACTTGACCAGCACCGCCGGGCTCCACTGGCGCACCGTGCCGAGCTTGCCGTACCGGCCGTAGCCCTTGTCGCCCTCGACATCGTGCTCCGGGGGGATACCGACCACGAACTCGGTCGAGATGTGGTCCGTAACGAAGTGGTCGATCGACAAGCCCAGCGTATTGGCCGCCTTGATGTCGGCGCCGGTATTGGGACGCTGCATGCCGACCGGGCGGCCGCCGACGCTGTCGATGGTCAGCGGGTCGGCCGAGCTGTTCGGCATCACGCGGAACCAGCCCGCACTGACGACAGTGCTGCCGGCCGACTGTGCCTGGGCAGCTCCGCCCACTACCATGGCCGCGACAGCCACCAGGATTTTCTTGTTGTTCAACATCCTCTCTCCTTCGTGGTTTTCAACTGCAAGGGCAGCATTATCCCGCCGCCGATGCCGTCATCGTTTCATTCCAGAGACATTTTGTAGAGGCACGCCACTAAATCGAGGGTTTACCGCAATCCGCGGTATCCGAAGGGGCACCACAGCCGGGAGAGAGGCGGCAGAAGTGTCTCAGTAATGTGACAGCGAGCGGTGATCCAGGGCCATCGGCACCATCGGCACCATCGACGCCATCGACGCCATCGGCACCATCGGCACCATCGGCACCATCGGCACCATCGGCACCATCGGCACCATCCGCACCGCCGGCACCGTCGGCGCCGTCATGCGCGGTCGCTTCGCACGGCCAGCGCGCAGGCCGCCAGATCCCACAGCGCATAGCCGACGCTCTTGAACACCAGCGGACTGCCGGTGCGCGCGCGGATCGCGTCGGCGGCCAGGATCGCCGTCTCGAACGGCTGCACCGCGGCCCAGTCGATGCCGGCCTGCAGCAGGTCGCCGGCCTCGTCCTCGATGCCGAACAGCGTATCGGCCAGCAGCCGCCCCGCCTGCGCGGCGCCGCGGCACAGCGCCGGCGGCAACTCGCACATGTCCGGCCGGAACGCACCGACCGCGGCGATGAAGTGGTCGTCGCGCCAGCAGCCGGCATCCAGGTCCGGCAGCACCGGCGTGCGGCTCGACGTCACGGTGACGACCATCGACACGCGGCCCAGCACCGCCTCGACCTCGCCGGCGGATTCGAGCACCTCGGCCTCCAGGCCAAGTTCGCGTGCCCGCGCCGCCAGCGCATGGGCCTTGTCCGCCGTGCGCGAATGCAGCCAGACCCGCCGCAGCGGCAGCCCGGCGGCGAAGGCCTCGAGGTGCGTGGTGGCCTGTACGCCGGCGCCGACGATCAGCAGCCCGCCGTCGGGCCGTGCGGCGAAGCGCTGCGCCGCCAGCAGCGACACCGCGGCCGTGCGTCGCCCCGTCACCGTCGGTCCGTCCAGCAGCGCCAGCCGCACGCCGGTATGCGCGTCGGCCACCACCACTTCGCCGAGGATATTGGGCAGCCCGCGCGCCGGATTGCCCGGATGGACCGTGATGTTCTTGGTCATCACCAGGTCGGCATTGCGGGCCGGCATCACCAGCAGCGTCCCCTCGCCCTCCGGGGCCGCGGCGGTCACGTCGCCGACCGGCAGCGCGAGCCGCGGCGGCGCCATCGCGGTGCCGGCGCGCAGTTCGCCGAGCATGTCGGCAATGGCGACGGCCAGTTCGGGATACGGCAGCCGCGCCGCCGTCTGCGCGGCATCGAGCAGCATCGGCGGGACGGTCTGTGAGGCGGTCGGCGAGGCAATCGGTTCGGTAGGCATGGGATCGAGCTCCTGGGAACGCTGGGAATCTGAGGGTAGCGGCCGACGGCAGCGAGGCAGCGAGGCAGCGAGGCAGCGAGGCAGCGAGGCAGCGAGGCAGCGAGGCAGCGAGGCAGCGAGGCAGCGATTATCCGCGCTCGGCCGCGGCTGCGGCGCCCTGCCTCGCCGCCGTCCTGCCCCGCCCTGGCGGAGGACCGTCGCGCCCTTCGCGCACGGTCGCGCCGCGCACCTCGATGCGGACCGTATCGAGCACCGTGCCGCCGGCATCGACCAGTTCGAGCCGATGCCGCCCCGGCCAGGGCAGCCAGGCCAGCTTGCCGCCACGGCCCAGGCGCTTGCCGTCGAGCCGCCAGGCCACCGCCCGTGCGGTCCGGCCCGCGACATCCTCGGCGTGCAGCCAGACGCGCTGCGCCTGCGGCGGAATATCCGGATCGAGCGCGAACACGGTGCCATCGGCCGGACTGGCGATCGCCGCGGCACGGCCGGTGTCCGCACCGCGCGCCGCCGCCGTCCGCCCTGCACCGCGCCCCGCCGCCGTGCCCGCGTGGTGGCTGCCGACGGCGACGACAGGCACCGCGGTGCCCGCCAGGAACACCTCTTCGCGCGCAGGCTCGGGTACGCCTTCAAACCGCACCGGCATGCGCTCCACGTCCGCAGGCATCGCCGGCGGCCGGCTCGCGCGCTCGCGATGCAGGTAGGCCATCACGTCGTGCCAGACCGGCGCCGCGCCCGATACGCCGGACACATCGCGCATCGCCGCGCCGCTGGCATTGCCGACCCAGACCCCGACCGTGTAGTGCTGCGACCAGCCGATGCACCAGTTGTCGCGCATGTCCTTGCTGGTGCCGGTCTTGACCGCGGTCCAGAAGCGGGTGGTCAGCGGACTGTCGAGGCCGAAGGTCCGCGCGCGCGCATGCCGGTCGGACAGCACGTCGCCGATCACATGCGCCGCCGCGGCCGACATTACGGCCAGCGGCCGCGGCGCCGGCTCGGCCAGCCGCATCCGCACCGGCGCCTGGCGGCCCTGGTTGGCCAGCGTGCGGTAGGCATTGGTCAGCGTCAGCAGCGACACGTCGGCGCTGCCCAGCGCCAGGCTGTAGCCGTAGTAGTCGCCGGCCTCGGTCAGCGGCAGGCCGAGCGCCACCAGCCGCCGATGGAAGCGGTGCGGGGTCACCATCACCAGCGTGCGCACCGCCGGCACATTGAGCGAACCGGCCAGCGCGGCGCGCATGCTGACCCAGCCGCCGTAGCGGCCATCGTAGTTGCGGGGAATATAGAGGCCGCCGCCGGTCGGCAGGTTGACCGGCCGGTCGTCCAGCAGCGAGGCCGCGGTCAGGCGCCGCTCCTCCAGCGCCTGCGCATAGAGGAAAGGCTTCAGCGTCGAGCCGGCCTGGCGCAGCGCGGCCGCATGGTCGACCTGCGCCGCCGCAGACAGCGCGCCCGACGAGCCCACATAGGCCAGCACGTCGCCGCTGGCGTTGTCGAGCACGACCACCGCGCCGTCCTCGACATGGCGTCCGGCCAGCTCGCGCAGGTGCCGCTGCAGGCTGGCCATCGCCAGCCGCTGCACGCCGGCATCGAGCGTCGAGTCGATCGCGGCCCGCGCCGTCGTGCCTGCACTGTGCAGGGTCCGCTCGACCAGCAGGCGGCCCAGGTGGGGCGCCAGCTGCGCGCGGCCCGGTCCGGCCGGCGGCATCGCGGCGCGCGCCAGTGCCAGTTGCGTAAAGCCGTCCAGCCCGTTGCAGCCGTCCGGCTGCGCCATCTCGCGCAGGATCTGGCAGGCGCGCTGCGCCACGCGCGCCGGCGCGGCATTGGGCGCGCGCACCAGCGCCACTGCCAGCGCCGCCTCGCGCGCATCGAGCCCGCTCGGCAGCTTGCCGAACAGCCCCTGCGACAGCGCCGACAGGCCGACCAGCTCGCCGCGCAGCGGTACCAGGTTCAGGTAGGCCTCGAGGATCTGGCTCTTGCTCCAGCCTTGTTCGAGCCGCGCCGCGCGCCAGGCCTGGCTCATCTTCTGCGCCGCGCTGCGTCCGCCCGCGCCGCGGCGCAGCTCGTCGTCGATCAGCGCGGCCAGCTGCATCGTCAGCGTCGAGGCGCCCCGCGTGCGCGTGTTCCACAGATTGGCCCAGGCCGCGCCGGCCACGCCCTGCCAGTCCACGCCGCTGTGCCGGTAGAAGCGCCGGTCCTCCGACAGCACGATCGCGGTGCGCACCGCCGGCGAGATCTCGTCGAGCGCCACCCACTGGCCGCGCCGCGCGCCGAAATCGGTCCGCACCGTGGCGACCGGTTCGCCATGTCGATCCCGCACGATCACGTCGGCGCTGCGGTAGCTGCCGCGCACCTGGTCGAAGCCGGGCAGCGCGTCGGCGAACGCCGGCGCGGACGGTATCGCGGACAGCAGCACGCCAAGCAGCGCCGCCGCCCGCGCCGCGCGCCGGATGCCGGGCCATCGCGTTGCCCGCGTCATGGCCGCCGCCCCGCGACGATGCCCGCGACCAGCAATACCTGGGCCGCGGCATAGGTCCACCAGATGCCCAGTTCGAAGCGATCGAACGGCGACAGGAAGCGCGCGATGCCGATCAGCGCATCGGACACGACGAAGCACAGCGCGCCGAGCGCGGCCAGCGGCGTCGGCAGCCGCGCCAGCAGCGCCGCGCAGGCCATCGCCGTCAGCGCGACGACATAGGCGCAGACCTCGATCTGGAGCGTGCCGAGGTTGGGCCAGAAGCGCCCCAGCAGCGTGCCGACCGTACCGATCACCGCGCCGCTGGCGAGCAGCCGGTGCGGCCGGTCGTCGCCGACCAGCGGCAGCAGCAACGCGAGATAGCACAGATGCGCCAGCAGGAAGAAGCCGAGCCCGCCGGAGAAGGAAAACGGCAGCCACGGCACCGCCAGCAGCAGATCGCCCACCGCGGAGAACAGCAGCGCAGCAACCAGCCAGCGCCGCTCGCGGCGCACCGGATGGAACCACGCCGCACGCGCCAGCAGCAACGCCATCGCCGTCTTCCATGCCGGCTGCCAGGCGAAGCTGCCCGTCAGCGGCGTGCCGGGCGGCAGCTCCAGCGCGGCGCTGACCAGCAGCGTGCCGTAGATGGTGCCGGCGACGGTGCCGGCCATCCACCATTCGCGCACGCGCGGCGGCATCGTCCAGCCGCGCCGTTCGAGGACATCGCTCACGAACGCGGCCCCACGCTCAGGCCCGCATTGGGCGCGGCGCCGAACACCTCGGGCGCGTACATCGCCTCGACCCGGGTCGGCGGCAGTGCGAACTCGCCCGCGTTGTTCAGCCGCACGGTGTACTCGATGGTGGCCGTGCCCTTGGGCAGGTGGGCGTAGTACTCGCGGTACGCCTGCGGCGTGCGCTCGCTGAAGGCCGGCCAGGCGCCGGTGCGGCGCTCGCCGCGCGTGGCGATCTGCGAGTCGCGGCCCAGGCCGCTGCCCAGGATCGTCGCGCCCGCCGGCACCGGATCGCTGACCACCACCCACGTCATGTCGGCCTGCGCGTCGATCTCCAGCTTGACGCGATAGACGTCGCCGCGCGACCAGCGCCCCGGCGTGGCCTGCTCGACCGCGCTGACGCTGCGGCGGATGCGGTAGCCGGCGGCGATCGGCTCGGCCAGCGGCACCGCCGCCAGCGCGCGCACCGTCGCCCACGGCCGGCCGGCGCCCTCGTGCTGCAGCTGCAGCGTGGCGGGCGCGGCGGACGGGGTCGGCTGCGGCGACTGCGGGGGCTGCGGGGGCTGCGGGGGCTGCGCGGGCCACGGCAGCATCAGCGCGCCCGCCGCCACACCGTCCTTGCCGGTTGCGGCCGAGCGCCAGTCGAAGCTGCGCGAAGCCTCGCCCAGCGTCACGCGCGTCGTGCCGCCGACCGGCTCGCGCTCGAACATCCGCGCGAAGCGGCGCACCGCCAGCACGCCCCAGGCATTGGCATTGGTGGTGTTCCATGCGCCGCCGTTCTGGCGGCCCAGCAGGCCGCTGGCCAGCCGCGGCGCATCCTCGCGCCACTCGGGCAGTTCCAGCGCCAGCGTCAGCAGCCGCGCGGCGTTGATGTCGCCGCCGGCCATCAGCCACCACCAGTGGTCGTCGCGCTCGGTCGAGAAGGCCAGCCGCGTGCCCTGCAGGTCCAGCCGCGCGCGCAGCAACCGCTGCGCCTCGGCCAGCCGCGCCTCGCGCTGCGGCACATCGGGCAGTCGCTGCAGCAGCGCGGTCCAGTCGAGCAGCGCCGAGGTCGGCCACTGCTGCGGCGCGATCTGGATCGAACCGAGCATGCGGGCCTGCGCCTTGCCGCCGCGCGACAGCGCCTCCAGCGCGGCCAGCTTGCGGATCTCCAGGTCGGAGGATGGCGCCCAGGCACGGCGCTGCAGCCGGCCCTCGACGAAGGCGGCCAGCGCCTGCTCCATCCGCTCGCGCGCCTGCGCCGGCAATTGCAGCGGCAGCCCCGCGCGATGCGCCTCGTCGGCCAGCGCCAGCAGATAGGCGGTCAGCACCTCGCTGCCGCCGTCGCGCACCGCCTCGCCCTGCATCGGGAAGTACGCCACCAGCCCGTCGTCGTCCTGATAGGCGGGCAGCTGCCCCATCAGCGACTGCCACAGCGCGGCGTCGCCCAGGCCGACCGCCTTCGACGCGCGCTGCTCCAGGCAGGTATACGGATAGCGGGCGAACCAGTCGCGCACGCCGGGCAGGCCGCCGGCCAGCGACGACTGCAGGCCGATCTGCAGGCCGCCGCGCGGTGCCCCGGAGGGATCGCGCAGCGCGGCCGCGGGCGCGCGGACCGGCACCGACAGGCCCGGCGCCAGCTGCGCCAGCGTGCCCTGCTGCACGGTCAGCGGTACCGCCGCGGCCAAGCGCTGGCCGATGCGGATGCGGTCCGACGCGGGTGCGCTGTCCTCGCTCTTGCCGTCGCCCTTGCGTTGTTCGGTGGCCGTGATTTCCCACTGCAGCTCGCTCTCGGTGACCGTGGGCTCGCCGCTCGCCTGCGCCAGCAGCGGCGCGACCACGTCCCAGCCGATTTCGCGCGCCTGCCCGGCCGGTACCGCCACGGTCTGCGTGGGCAGCGTTGCCGTCCCCGCGCCGGCTGCCGGATCGCCGGCCACGGCGCCGGAGGCGCCACCACCGGCGGCACCAGCCGGCACGCTGCGCGCGCCGACCTCCACCGTCATCGCGCGCGCGGTGGTATTGCGCAGCGTAAACATCGCGCGATAGCGGTCGCCCTCGCGCACCAGTGGCGGCAAACCCGAGATCAGCTGCAGGTCCTGTGTCGCCGCCACGGTGGCGCTGCCGGTGCCGAAGCGGGCGACGCCCAGATCGGCGATCGCGACGATGCGGAAGCGCGTCAGCGAATCGTTCAGCGGCACCGTCAGCGTGGCCTTGCCGGCCGCGTCCAGTTGCACGCGCGGATTCCACAGCAGCAGCGTGTCGAACAGTTCGCGAGTCGGATTCTTGCCGCCGCCGCCGCCGGCCGGCACCGCCTTGCGGCCATAGTGGCGCCGCCCGACGATCTCCATCTGCGCGGTCGCGGTCTCGACCCCGTAGCTGCGCCGCTGCAGCATCGCTTCGAGCAGGTTCCAGCTGGTATTGGGCATCAGTTCGAGCAGCGCCTCGTCGACCGCGGCCAGCGCGACTTCGCCGTTGGCGGCCGGCTTGCCGTCCGGCAGCGCGACCTGCACCGTCACCCTGGCCTGGCCCCGCACCGGATAGCTGGCGCGGTCGGTGACGACCTTGACGTCGAGCCGGTGTGCCTCGTTGCCGACGCGGATCTCGGCAAGACCGAGCCGGAATGCCGGCCTGGACAGATCGACCAGCGGCGTCGGCGCGACGTATTCGCGGCCCTCGCTGCGGAAGGCGCGCCACCATTCGCGCGGCTCGCGCCAGCCCCAGGTGAAGAAGGAATACCAGGGCACCTCGTGCAGGCGTCCGCGCAGCGCCAGCACCGACACGTAGACGTTCGGCCCCCACTCGGGCCTGACCTTGACGCTGACGGTCGGGTCCTTGCCGGCCAGCGTCACCACGCTGGTCTCGAGGATGCCCTCGCGTTCGACGGCGACCAGCGCGGTGGCCTGGCGGAACGGCATCCGCACCTGGAAGCGCGCGGTATCGCCGGGCGCATACGACGGCCGCTCGGGCAGCAGGTCGATGCGGTCGTGGTTCTCGCCGCCGAACCACAGCTCGCCCTGGCCGGTGACCCAGACGCTGGTCGCCGCTTCCGAGACCCGGCCCGCATCGTCGCGGGCACGGGCGATCAGTTCGACCTCGCCGGTCTGTTCCAGCGACACCGCGCACTGCATGCGGCCGCGCGCGTCCGTCTTCGCCTCGCAGACCTTGCCGAGCTCGCGCACCTCGGTGCGGTTGTCGTAGCGATAGAAGCCGCCGACCACGCGCTTGCGCGCCGACGTCGTGATGCGCGCGCGCGCGTGCACCTCCATCGGCACGCCGGCGCGCGGCTTGCCGTCGATATCGAGCGCGATGCCTTGCACCGTGGCCTGGCGCTTGACCGCCACCCAGTCGTCGGCGCGAATGCCGGCCACCACCGCGGCGGGCCACAGCGGCAGCGTCTGCCGCAGCGTCTGGATCTCGCCGTTGGGATCGGCGAAGGCGGCCTCGACCAGCAGATCGCGCGGCGCGGTGACCGGCGGCAGCGTGTCGAGCGTCAGGCGGCCGCCGCCGTTGGCGTCCAGCGTCAGCGCGCGCTTGTCGGCGATCAGCGTCTGGCCGTCCTGCGCCGCCGGCTGGCCGGGGTCCTGGTCCTCGACCTCGTCCGATTCGTCGCGCTGCTCGTCCGGCGCGCGCGGCGCATCGAAGCTGTAGCCGGCGGCATCGGCAAAGCGCGGCAGGCGCTCGCGCAGCAGCGCGGATATCCGTACCGGCAAACCCGCCGCGGCGCCGCCCGACACGTAGTGCACCTCGACGTCCAGCGGCAGCGATTTCGGCGCGACCACCGCCTGGGCGCCGCCGGCGGTCGCGGCGCGAATCGTGCCGGCCAGCACCGGCAGGCGGAAGGCCTCGACGCGGAAGGCGCCGCTGTCGTAGCTGCGCTGGCGCGCGTCGGCCAGCTCGACCGTATAGCGGCCCAGCCTGGCCGCCGGCGGCAACGTGAAGCGGCTCTCGGCGCTGCGCCCGCCGGTGGCGGTAATGCGCCATTGCAGCGGCTGTTCGTAGGTCTGGCCGCTGCCCTCGTGGCGGATCACCAGCTTCTCCGGCATTTGCGCCGATCCACCGGCGCCGCCCGGCGGCAGCGCGAAGCCGTTCGAGGTCTCGACGCGCAGGTAGTGCTTCATCGAGACGGTCTCGCCCGCGGACAGCAGCGTGCGGTCGAACACGGTATGCGCGCGGACGGTCGGCGTGGGGCTGGTATCGGTCGGCACATGGAAGCGCCAGCTCTCGATGCCGCGGTTCCAGTCCGACATCACGAAGGCCATGTCGGCCTGGCCGCGTGCCTGCGGGTGCGCGGCGACGATGCGCGCCGACACGAAGTAGCCCGACAGCCCGGTGTCCTCGCAATAGCGGCTGGCGCGGCTGGCGCCGTCGGTGCCATCGTCGCCGAGCCGGCCGAAGCGCGCCACGCCGGCATCGTCGGTGCGCGCGGTGGCGATCAGCTTGCCGCTGCAATCGCGCACCGCGACATTGGCCTCGCGCACCGGCTTGCCGCCGTCCAGCGTGGTGACCCAGGCCATCGCGTTGTCGCGCCCGACCTTGAAGTGCACGCCCAGATTGGTCACCAGCGCCGCGGTCCGCACATACATCGGCGCCGGCTTGCCCAGCAGCGCCGCGCCCAGGCTCGGCGAGGCGATCTCGACCACATGAAAGCCCGCCTCCGGCAGCGGAATGCCGACCACCTCGAACGGCCGGCTGGCGCCCTCGCCCACCGAGGCCGGCACGGCCAGCTTGCGCACGCCCGGCACCCCGGCCAGCAGCGACACGGCGCGCGTCTCGATCTGGGGCGCGTTGCGCGGAATGCGGGCCGCCGACGGCGGCTTGCCGGCCAGCATCGCGTCGAGCTCGGCGCGGGTCCAGCTGGTCTCGTGCATGCGCCGCACCAGTGCCAGCCAGCGCAACACCGCGGCATCGTCGTCGACCCGCACCCGGCTGACCGTTCCGGCTTCGGCGCGCACGCCGAGCACTTTAAGTTCACGCTCGACATGGCGCAGCGTGACCGGCAGCAGCGGCGGGTAATCAGCCAACCCGTCGGCCGGCTTGTCGGTCCGGCTCCTCGGCACCTCGCCGAAGCGCTCGATCACGCCGAACGGCGCCGCGGCGAACTTGGCCAGCGGCGGCATCGGCGCAGTCGTCACCCGCAGCGGAAACAGATCGGCATTGCTCAAAGGGCGGCCGCTTTCGTCCTTGAGTCCCGACGGCAGCTCGAGCGTCATGTTCGCGTTCTCGGCGAACGGGGGCTCGAAGCGCAGCGAGGTGACCGTGGCATCGGCCGCCAGGTTCGCCTCCAGTTTCGGCGCCACTTGCCCCGACGGCGTGCGCAGCACCACGGCTTCGGCAGCACGGCGGGCGATCGGCGCGGAGAACTCCAGCGAGATCGGCCGCAGCGGCGTGCAGGGCGCCTGCGCGTTTTCCCGCTCGCAGCTGAAGCTGGCGGTAAACGGTTCGCGCACGCGATATTCGAAGCGGCGCCCTTCCTTGCTGGCCAGGCCCGACGGCGTTGCAATGCCCGGCGCCAGCAGCAGTTCCATCCTGGCGCCGGCCGGCAGCCGCTGCTGGCAGGCCAGCAGATGCACGCTGTCCGCGCCGCGCGGCTTCCAGCCCAGCGCCTTGAGCACCGCGTCGCGGTCCGCGCCGGTCACCAGCCGCACCGGAATCATCTCGCCGACGCCCTGCGCCTGGCAGAAGGCATGCTGGCGCACCGAGTCCGGCGTGGCCGGACCGTTGAAGCGCAGCGCGAAGACCTGGTCCTCCTCGATCTCGCCGCCGGAGGGGCGGCTGGACACCACGATCGGACCGCCGGTCTCGAAACGGTAATCGGACTTGCCGCGATAATCCTGGCCGGCCTGGCTCTTCAGGCCTGCGCGCAGCCGGATCGTGCACGAGACGCCAGGCGGCAGGTCGTGGACGAAGTCGAACACCCAGTTGCGGTCGTCGACCCAGCGGCCTTCGCCGCCCAGATCCGCCGGCGCGGCGCCGGTACACTGGACGGCGGCCGGTGCGGTCGCGCGCAGGTCGCCCAGCGGCACCATCGACTGGTCGAAGCGCAGCGTGACCTGGCGGACCTTGGAGACCTGGCCTTCCGGCGAAACGCGGGTAAGTTGCGTCGCCAGCGCGGCGTGGGCGCCCAGCGCCAGCGAACAGGCCGCCACGACATGCGCAAACAGGCGCCGGCGGGCCGGTCCGCGGGCATCGGTCCTCGCCCTGTTCGGCGGGTCGTCCGTCCCCGTTTGGCCCACGACGTCCTGTTCGCCTTCCCCGCCAAAGCCCGTGGCCCGGTCTCGCATCTCGTCCCTCTCCGCATGGTCGGCCCCGCTGCGGTGCATCAGCGGGCACCTGGCGAGAGTGACATGCGAGGCGTCCGCGCGCAAGCCAACCGACGGGTTGGCGCACGAGCCGCACGCACGGGGCCTAGCGCAGATGGGACAGCGGCAGCGCGCCTTCGCGCTTGAGCGCGGTCAGCACGATATTGGAACGCACGCTCTCGACGCCCGGCACCCGCATCAGCTTGCGCATGGTGAAATCGGCGAGCGCCGGCAGGTCGGTGACGACGATGCGCAGCAGGTAGTCCGCCTCGCCGGCGACCGAGTAGCACTCCTGCACTTCCTCGAGCAGCAGGATCTCTTCCTTGAAGCGCTCGATCGCGGTGTCGCCGTGGTGGGCCAGCTTGACGCTGGTGAAGACCAGCACGCCCAGCCCCAGCGCCGGCGGCGACAGCACGACACGGTAGCCGGAGATCACGCCCTCGGCCTCCAGCCGCGCAATGCGCCGGCCGACCTGGCTGGGCGACAGATGGACCTGCTCGGCCAGTTGCTGGTGGGTGCTGCGGCCGTCGGCCTGCAGCGCGGCCAGCAGCGCCAGATCGAAGTTGTCGAGACTCAGCATACAAAGATCCTGCATCGGTTTTGCGTTTGATGCAGATTACCCGCATCGGAACGGCAATCCAAGCCGTTTTTGCGGGCTATTTGCAGCGTCATCTCGGTAGACTTTGCAGAAATCCCGCATGCACCACCAACCGCGTGCGGCAATACCGCAAACGACACCGGGCCCGACCCGCACCGAATCGCCGGAGACAAGCAGATGGAAGCGATCCTCGACCAGACCCCAGAGCAGCAAGCCGCGGCCAGCGCCACCTTCACCGGCACGCTGACCGACAAGCTGAAGGAACAGTTCGAAGCCGGGCTGCTGTCCGACCCGGACCTGAATCCGGACTTCACGATCGCCCAGCCGCTGCACCGCTACACCGACGCCGACCACGCCGTCTGGCGCCAGCTGTATGCGCGCCAGGCGTCGATGCTGCGCGGCCGGGTCTGCGACGAGTTCCTGCGCGGCCTGGACACGCTGGGCATGGACGCCGACCGCGTGCCCGACTTCGCCCGCCTGAACGACAAGCTGATGGCCGCCACCGGCTGGCAGGTGGTGGCGGTGCCGGGCCTGGTGCCCGACGAGGTCTTCTTCGAGCATCTGGCCAACCGGCGCTTCCCGGCCAGCTGGTGGATGCGCAAGCCGGAGCAGCTGGACTACCTGCAGGAGCCGGACTGCTTCCACGACGTGTTCGGCCATGTGCCGCTGCTGATCAACCCCGTCTTCGCCGACTACATGCAGGCCTACGGCCAGGGCGGCCTGAAGGCGGCCGGCATGGGCGCGCTGGACATGCTGGCGCGGCTGTACTGGTACACCGTCGAGTTCGGCCTGATCCGCACGTCCGAGGGCCTGCGCATCTATGGCGCCGGCATCGTCTCGAGCCAGGGCGAGTCGATCTACAGCCTGGACTCGGCCAGCCCGAACCGGATCGGCTTCGACGTGCGCCGCATCATGCGGACCCGCTACCGCATCGACACCTTCCAGAAGACCTACTTCGTCATCGACAGCTTCGAACAGCTGTTCGAGGCGACCCGCCCGGACTTCACGCCTCTGTACGCCGAGCTGCGCCAGCAGCGGACGCTGGGCGCCGGCGACATCGCCGACGGCGACCTGGTGCTGCAGGCGGGCAATCGCGAGGGCTGGGGCGACAGCGACGATATCTGACGCCGCCGCGTTTCCCGCTTTATGAAACAATGCCGGCATGTCCGACCGCGATGGTCGGGCGGGCCGGCTCTGCCTTGTTCCGATTCCCTACTTTACGGGCCTTGCCATCATGACCTCACCCGCTCTTTCTCCGTTGTCCGAACAGGAACGCGCGCCGCTGCTGGCGTCGCTGCCCGGCTGGAGTGCGGTCGCCGACCGCGACGCGATCCACAAGCGCTTCACCTTTGCCGACTTCAACGCCGCCTTCGCCTTCATGACGCGCGTGGCGATGCAGGCCGAGAAAGCCGACCACCATCCCGAATGGTTCAACGTCTACAACCGCGTCGACATCACGCTGTCGACCCATGACGCCAACGGCCTGACCCAGCGCGATATCGACCTGGCCCGCTTCATCGAGCAGGCCGCCGCGACTCTCGTCAGGCGCTGAACCGCGCCGGCGTACCGCAAGGCCGATCCTGTTGTCCCCGGGACCCGCCGTGGCCCCGGTCCGCAAGCCAATCGAAAGGAAGGCCCGCGCCACGCGCGGTACAATCGGCGGCCAGGCGGGGCCCCGGCACCCGAAGCGCGACGCCAGCCGCGTTCCCTCCGGCGCCCCGCAGCACCCTGCCGAACCCGTAGCCGAACCTTTCGCCCATGCGCATCCTGTTGATCGAAGACGACCGCCAGATCGCCAGCGGCGTCGAAGCCGGCCTGTTCCAGGCGGGCCACCAGGTGCGCGTCGTCCATGACGGGGTCTATGCCACCGAGCATCTGCTCAAGGAGCAGCACGACCTGGTGATCCTCGACCTGGGCCTGCCCGGCATCGACGGCATGACGCTGCTGTCGCGCTACCGCGCGCGCAACCGCACCACGCCGGTGCTGATCCTGACCGCGCGCGACGAGCTCGAGGACAAGCTGTCCGGCCTGAACGCCGGCGCCGACGACTATCTGGTCAAACCCTTCGCCTTTCCCGAACTGGAGGCACGCGTGCGCGTGCTGCTGCGCCGCAGCCAGCATGGCGAGGCGGCGCCCGACCGCGACGTGCGGCTGGGCCGGCTGCGGCTGTCGGGCAGCGACCGGCGCATGTTCGTCGACGGCAAGCCGCTGGAGTTGTCGCCGCGCGAGTTCGCGGTGCTCGAACTGTTGCTGCAGCGGCAGGGGCGCGTGGTCAGCAAGGCGCAGCTGCAGGACCACCTGGCGACCTTCGCCCATCCGGCCGGCGATGGCGGGGACACCGTCGGCGATACCGCGATCGAGGTCTACGTTCACCGCGTGCGCAAGAAGCTCGAGGACAGCGACGTCGAGATCGTGACGGTACGCGGCTTCGGCTATTTGCTGCAAAGCCGCGGCCAGGCCTAGCGCGAGGCGCGGCGTGCGGCGGCTCCAGGCGCCTCTGCGGAGCGCGCGCGGCGAAGGCGCATCCGGCGGCAACGCGGGGACCGGCGGCAACGCGGGGACCGGCGGCACCGCGGGCGCGAGCGCCAGCGGCGGCCCCCAGCAGGTACGCCTGGCCTCGACGCAAAGCCTGCGCATCCACCTGCTGCGCGCGCTGGCCACGCCGCTGTTCGCGCTGGTGCTCGCCAGCGGCTCGCTGTCCTACTGGCTCGCGGCACACTACACCACGCAGGTGTTCGACCGCGCCCTGTACGGCGTCGCCAACAATATCGCGCAGCAGATCCGCATCGCCGGTCCCCGGCTCGAACACGATATCCCCGCGATCGCGCAGACGCTGGTCGAGGCCGAAGGCAGCGACCGGATCTACTGGCGCATCCATGGACCCGATGGCCTGATCGGCGGCATGGACACCTGGCTGGGATACGGCACCGGCCAGACCACGCTGCATGACGCGCGGCTGTTCTACGCCTGGTTCAGCGGGCGGCAGGTACGGGCGGTGCGGCTGCCGGTGCATCTCGATCCGGTGCCGGCCGCGCCGGCCGATGGCGACATCGACGTTGCCGCGGACGTTGCCGCGAGCATCACAAACAGCGTGCCCGCCAGCGCGGCGAACGGCGCGGCCAGTGTGCCGCAGGCCGCCGCCGCCCCGTCGCGCGGCCCGATCGTCGTCGAGGTCGCGGAACTGCTGGACCGGCGCGAGACCGCCGCCAACGAGATCCTGCTGTCGGTGTCGGTGCCGCTGATCCTGCTGCTGCTGGTCGGCAGCCTGATCCTGTCGCACGTGCTGAAGGAAGAGCTGGTGCCGCTGCAGATCCTGACCGACAAGCTGAACCGGCAGACCGCGCGCTCGCTGGCCTCGCTCGACGAGACCCAAGTGCCGGCCGAGGTCGAGCCGCTGATCCGCGCGCTGAACGCGCTGCTGGCGCGGCTGCGCGATGCGCTGGACGCCCAGCGCAAGTTCATCGCCGATGCCGCCCATCAGCTGCGCACGCCGCTGACCGCGGTCAAGCTGCATGCCGACCGCGCGGTCGAGGCCGAGAACGCCGAGGTGGCCCGCCATGCGCTGCGCGAGCTGCAGTCGGCGGCGGACCGGGCCGTGCGGCTGTCGAACCAGTTGCTGTCGCTGGCGCGCGCCGAGCCCGGCCTGTCGCTGGAGCGGCTCGGCCCGATCGAGCATTTCGACCTGGCCACGCTGGCCTTCGAGACCGGCGCCGAATGGGTGCCGCAGGCGCTGGCGCGCCATATCGACCTGGGCTTCGAAACGTTGCCGGGACCGACCTTCACCGGCGCCGCGCCGTCGATGGTGCGCGGCAACCGGCTGCTGCTGCGCGAGGCGCTGAACAATCTGATCGACAACGCGGTCAAGTATGTGCCCGCCGGCGGCCGCATCACCGTGCGGGCCGGCGGCGAGGCCATCGGTCATCGGGGCATGGCGGTGGTGATGGTCGAGGACAACGGCCCCGGCATTGCGCCGGCACGGCGCGAGGAGGTGTTCAAGCGCTTCTTCCGCGGCGACCATGTTCCCGGACGCAGTCCCGAGGCCACGCCGGGCGGCGCCGGACTGGGGCTGGCGATCGTGCACGAAATCATCAGCCTGCATCACGGCAGCATCAGCATCGAGGATGTGCCCGATACGGAATCACAGCGCGCCGACGGCCAGGCGCGCGCCAATATGCGCTTCGTGATCCGGATTCCTTGCGAGGCGCCCGGGGCGGGCTAGATCCGCTGGCCCCGGCCGCCGCGGCGGCAGCGCGTCAGCGCCGGCCCTTGGGCGCCAGCATGGTGCCGCGGCAGTTCGGACTGCCGCAGCGGCACTCGAACTCCTTCTTCAGCTTCTTCGTATAGCGGGCGTCGATCACCAGCCCGTAGTCGTAGAACAGCTCCTCGCCCGGCTCGATATCGCGCAGCGCGTGGATGAACACCCGGCCCTTCTTCTCGCGTGCCTCGCAGTTCGGTTCGCAGGCATGGTTGATCCAGCGCGAACGGTTGCCGCCGAACTTGGCGTCGAGCACGTCGCCGCCCTCGAGGCTGAAATAGAACGTGTGGTTCGGCTCGTTCGGATCGTGCGGGTGGCGCTCCAGCGCGGTCTCCCACGAGATCCGCTCGCCCTTGTATTCGATGATCCGTTCGCCGGCGGCGATCGGCGCGATCGCATAGACGCCCTTGCCGTGCACGCCGGACTGGCGGACCTCGATGCGGTCCTTGGCGGTCCTGGGCTTCTTGTCCTTTTCGGCCTTGGCGCCCTTGCCTGCCTTGTCGCTCTTGTCCCCCTTGCTGTCCTGCTTGCGCTTCGACTGTTCGGCCATATCCATCCTGTTTACCGTCGTTCGGTCTGTCTGCTGGTCGTGTTCCCGATGCCGGCGCGTGCCGGCCGGGCGATGCCGGATGATACCCGCGCCGCGTGACCGTGCGTGATGGTGCGTGGCGCGGCGTATACCTGGTGGCCGCATGGTGGCCGTTTACCGGGGCGCTACGGAAACGGCCGACGCGAAACGGAGCAAGAAGCGGTCCATCCACCACGTGCTGCCCACCGACGTATACCCGCGTAGCGCGACGCAAAGGGGGCGACGAACGAACCGAAGTTGTGGACAACCTCGCCTTCTTCTGTGGATAAGCACGCGGGTTTGATGTGGGCCGCCTGGGGCTGGCATGGGGATGCCTCGGGCATAAGTCCTAGCACTGTCGGCGGGTCCCTCCACCGAACGGCTGAGTCATCCACCTGCACCGGGATTTCGTCCCGATGGTTCTGCATTCGGTAAACCATTGATCCGCCTGACGTTTACCTACTTGTCCACAGAAAGGGGGCGGGTTTACCTACTACTACTATCCGTATACATCAAAAGAACTATCTAAACCAAAGGGACTACGTCCCCCATCGGCTCCCTCGCGGGACACCAGAAAAGACAGGCAAAACGAGGTAAACCCGTGCGGCGTTTACCCCGTCGAGGCGTATCGGGCGTATACCGCTGGACGCCGTATACCTTGGACAAGGCTGTCGGCCGAGCCGGTATACGTCCAGCCCGCCTTGACTCCGCATCCGCACCCCGTGTGAACCCCGGACGTGGAATGCCGACAAACCGGCGTATACCTGTGCCCGCAACGTGCCGGAATCGGCCCGAGCAGGCCCGGAGGCGCCTGAGAGCCCCCCGGAGCGCCGTTAACGTCCCTGGATGGGCTCCGGGACCTGCAGGGGTGCCGTGGCGCTCAGCAGGCGTATACGGGCCCTGCACGGCCGTCAACGCGGTTCGGCAGGGTCCGTATACGTCACGGTTGCGTGACGGTATGCATGGCGGTATGCGGCGCGCTGCATGCCTTGCTGGCGCGCCCGTAAACCGTCCAACTTCCCGCTCCAATCCCGGCAGGCCTTGTCCAGCAAGGGTTGCTGTAACAATGTCGCGCGGGGACCGGCTGGCGCGACACGGTATGATGTGGCCCGCAGCGCCTTTTCCGGGGCCACGTCCGGCACACCGGGCGGGCGGGAGGCAATGTGTTTTTTCAACTCGATACGGAGTGAAGCATGACGAAAACCGAACTGATCGACGCGATCGCAGCGGGTGTGGATGGTCTGACCAAGGCCAAGGCCGAGCAGGCACTGAACGTGACGCTGAACGCCATCATGGACGCCGTCGCCAAGGGCGACACGCTGAGCCTGATCGGCTTTGGCACGTTCAGCCAGGGCGAGCGTGGCGAGCGCATGGCCCGCAACCCGCGTACCGGCGAAGAGATCAAGGTCGAAGCGGCCAAGACGGTCAAGTTCAAGGCCGGCCAGAAGTTCAAGGACGCCGTCAATCAGTAAGCTGCCGGGCGGTACCGACCAGCCCGGTTCCACAGGGTCCCGCCGTGCCGCCGCCTGTCGCCGCAAGGCGAGCGTGGGGCACCGGGCGGGAAATGTTATCCACAACGCAGCCGCAAGGCTTTTCCCCGTTTTTCCACCGGCATCGGCCCCCGGGCCGGGCGGCGCCCGAGGCGGCGTCGCGATGCCACGCGCGGCATGCCGGATCGGCGTTCTTTCCCGCGTTTTTCCGCGTCTTTTCAGCCTTGCGCGGGTCTTTCGGCGCCATTGCGCGCGCCTCCTTCGTCGTCGTCCGCCGTTTTCAGGTCATGCCGATGCACGCCTTGCCACCCGGATTTCCACAGCGTTATTCACATCGTTTCTCACATGATTTTCCACAGCGCCCGGCAGGTTTACCGGGGGCGGTGTCGCGCGCGCTGCGCCGCCGTCTGGCGGCCCTCGCCGGCACGGTTGCCGCCTGCCTGCTGAGCGCCTGCGCGATGCAGCCGCCCGCTCCGCCGGGGCCGCCACCGACGGCGCGTCTGCAGGCGGTCCCGTTGCCGCAGGCCCAGGTACAGGCGCCGCCGGCGATGCCAGGCGCCACGCCGCGCCAGCGCATCGTGCAGATCGCGCTGCAGGAGTGGCAGCGCTGGGGAGGCCAGACGATCCGCATCGGGCGCGACGACACCGCCTGCGTGGTCAGCAGTCCGCTGCCACTGCCGCCGCCGGCGCTGCCCGACGGCATCGAAGCGCGGATCCAGAATGGCGCGACGAATGGCGCGTCCGCCTCGTCGGCCGATACCGACGAGAGTTTCGGCACCACTGCCGCCCCGGGGTGCGCCGGTTTTCCGGACGGCACCGGCATGGAGGCGACGCCGCAGGGCTGCGCGCTGGCGCAGCGCTATTGGGCCATCGTCGGCAAGGAGGTCGATTGCCAGCAGATCACCGAGGGACGGTGGGCGTGGTCCGCGGTGTTCATTTCGTGGGTGTTGCGCCAGGCGGGGCTGAACGAGCGCCAGTTCCTGACCGGGCAATCGCATTCGATGTATGTGGTCGATGCGCGCGACGGCATCCTGCCCGCGCCGGCCTTCCGCCTCGAGCCGCTGCCCGCGATGCCGCGCCCCGGCGACATCCTGTGCGCGGGGCGCGGCCGCGACAAATACCTGAGCAGCGTCGACGAGGTCGGCTTCGGCACCACGCCGATGCACTGCGACATCGTGGTCGAGGTCGATGCGACCGCCCGCGTGGTCAAGACCATCGGCGGGAACCTGCAGCAGTCGGTGTCGATGGAGCTGGTCGAGCTGGGCGATTCCGGCCTGGTGGACGGCTTTACCAATTCGCATGCCCCCTGGCTGGTGCTGATGCGCAATCAGCTGCCGTGACGATGGCGGCGGACCGGCTCAGGCGCTTTCGTGCGCGCTGTCCCTGCCGTCGCCCGCATCGGCCAGATCCTGGAACAGATCCAGCTGTGCCGTGTCCGGATCGCTGGTGGCCACGCCCACGCCCAGCAGCCGCACCGGCAAGCGCCGCCGCGCATGGCCCTCGGCCAGCAGCCGCGCGTAGACGTCGCGCTCGGGCATCTGGCCGCGGCATTCGACCGTGGTCTGGCGAAAGTCGGAGAAACGCAGCTTGACCGTCAACTTGTGGATCAGATGCTGGGCACCGGCGCGCGCGATGCGTACCTGCAGCTGCGCGATCAGCGCCTCGAGCTCGGCCAGGCACGCCGCCAGGTCGGGCAGATCGTCGGCATAGGTCTCCTCGACGCTGATCGACTTGCGCTCGCGCTCGGGCGATACCCGCCGCTCGTCGATGCCGCGGCACAGGTTGTAAAGCCGGCCGCCGAAGCTGCCGAAGTGCCGATGAAACAGGTCCGGCGTCCACGCCCGCAGATCCGCGCACGTCTTGACGCCGAGGCGGTTCAGCTTGGCCGCGGTGACCCGGCCGACGCCGTGGATGCGCTCGACCGGCAAGGCGGCGACGAAGGCGTCGACCGCTTCGGGCCGCACCACGAACAGGCCGTCCGGCTTGTTCCAGTCGCTGGCGATCTTGGCGATGAACTTGCTGGGCCCGACGCCGGCCGAGACCGTGACGCCGACCTCTTCCCGCACGCGCCGGCGGATCTCCTCGGCGATGCGCGTCGCGCTGCCCCGGTGCTGCGTGCACGCGCTGACGTCCAGATAGGCCTCGTCGAGCGACAGCGGTTCGACCAGCTCGGTGTATTCGCGGTAGATGCCGAAGATCTGGCGCGACGCTTCCTTGTACTTGTCCATCGCCGGCCGCAGGATCAGCAGCTCGGGACAGCGCTTGACCGCCTGCGCGGACGACATCGCCGAGCGCACGCCATAGGCGCGCGCCTCGTAGTTGCAGGTCGCGATCACGCCGCGCCGGTCCGGGGCGCCGCCGACCGCCATCGGCCGGCCGCGCAGCGACGGGTCGTCACGCATCTCGACCGAGGCGTAGAACGCGTCGCAGTCGCAATGGATGATCTTGCGCAGCGGCGGGACCGTCGTACTGGACATGGGAGCTCGGCGTTCGATTATTCGTGCCAATAATCAAACATGGCGGCCGGATCGCCGATGCCATCGGTCGCATCGATGGAATGGCGTGGATGTGCCCGGCGCCGCCGCATGGCAATCGCGTCAGTCCCCCGCTCGACAGGCACAATCATGTTGTCGACGAATGGTCGCGCGCCGCCAGTAACACGTTCCATCGATACCGCCAATGATCGATCAGTCGACCGCCACCGCCGGCGGGCGGCGCCGCGACATCCAGAACCCCTCCAGCGCATAGAGCGCCAGCGATACCCAGATCATCGCGTAACCGAGCTGCTTGTCGGCGGGGAACGGCTCGTGGTACAGCCAGACGCCGAGCAGCAGCTGCAGCGTCGGACCGGTGTACTGCAACAGCCCGAGCAGCGACAGCGGGATGCGGCGCGCCGCCGCGGCAAAGAACAGCAGCGGCACCGCGGTGACCGGCCCGGCCATCGCCACCAGGAACTGCACGCCCAGGCTCGCATGGGCAAAGCCGGCCTCGCCGGTCGAGAACATCCAGCCCAGCGCGGCGACGGCGAAGGGGAACAGCAGCAGCGTTTCCAGCGACAGCCCCTCGAGCGCACCCAGTGCTGCGGTCTTGCGCAGCAGCCCGTAGCCGCCGAAGGTGCCGGCCAGCGCCAGCGCGATCCACGGCAGCTGCCCGGCGGCGAAGGTCAGCCACACCACGCCGGCGGCCGCCAGCGCGATCGAGACCCACTGCGCCGGCCGCAGCCGCTCGCGCAGGAACACCACGCCGAGCAGCACGCTGAACAGCGGATTGATGAAGTAGCCCAGGCTCGCATCGACGACGCGATCGTTGGACACCGCCCAGATATAGAGGAACCAGTTGCCGCACAGCAGCGCCGCGCTGGCGACGAAGCCGAGCAGCAGGCGGCGATCGGACCAGACCCCGCGCAGCCAGCCCCAGTGCCGGCGGATCGCCAGGATGGCGCCGAGGAAGACCAGCGACCACACCATCCGGTGCAGCAGGATCTCGAGGGGCGCGATGCCGTGGAGGGATTTGATGTACAGGGGCAGCAGGCCCCAGATGATGTACGCCAGCAGGGCGTAGAGTATGCCGGTCTGCATCGGAGAATCCTCTCAGAAGCCGAGGATTCTACCGGTGCGGACCGAGCCGTGCAGGCGGCGCGATGCCGCCCGCCGGCGCTTACAGCTTGCGGGCGAAGCTGAACTGCGCGAAGGCCTGCTCGGCGACGTTGAACCACGCGGCCTGGTTGTTGCGGAACACGCGCCAGTCGTCGTAGATCTTCTTGAACGACGGGTTCTTGCCGCTTTCCTCGGCATAGGCGTCCTGGGTCGCCTTGAAGCACGCCTCCATGATCTCGCGCGAGAACGGGCGCAGCTTGACGCCGTTCTCCAGCAGGCGCGCCAGCGCCTGCGGATTGACGGTGTCGTACTTGGCCATCATCGTGGTGTGCGCCTCGAAGGTCGCGGTCTCCAGCGCGCGCTTGTACAGCGCCGGCAGCTTCTCGAATTCGCTGGCCGAGGCGTAGAACGACAGCTGTGCGCTGCCTTCCCACCAGCCCGGGTAGTAGTAGAACGGCGCGACCTTGAAGAAGCCGAGCTTCTCGTCGTCATACGGGCCGACCCACTCGGCGGCGTCGATCGTGCCCTTCTCCAGCGCCGGATAGATGTCGCCACCGGCGATCTGCTGCGGCACCACGCCCAGGCGCGACAGCACCACGCCGGCGAAACCGGCGACGCGGTATTTCAGGCCCTGCAGGTCGGCGACGGTGCGGATCTCCTTGCGGAACCAGCCGCCCATCTGCGCGTTGGTATTGCCGCCCAGGAAGTTGACGACGTTGTATTCCTTGAAGAACTCGCGCATCAGCTTCATGCCGTTGCCCTGCACCATCCAGGCGTTCTGCTGGCGCGCGGTCAGGCCGAACGGGATCGTGGTGTCGAAGCACAGCGTCGGGTTCTTGCCGAAGTAGTAATAGCCGGCGGTGTGGCCGATCTGCACGGTGTTGTTCTGCACGGCGTCGAGCACCTGCAGGCCCGGCACGATTTCGCCCGCGGCGAACACCTTGATGTTGAACTTGCCGTCGGTCAGTTCCTTGACCCGGTTCGACAGCGTCTCGGCGCCGCCGTAGATGGTGTCGAGGGATTTCGGAAAGCTCGACGCCAGGCGCCATTCGACGGCCGGGTTGCTGCCGACCACGGCAGGCGCGGCGGGCGTGCCGGGGGCGCTGGCGGGGGTCGGCGCGGCGGCCTGCTCTTGCTTGCCGCAGGCGGCCAGCGCACCGGTGGCCGCCACGGCCGACGCTTTCAACAGAAAGGAACGACGTTCCATCGACTACTCTCCTCGTTTTCGAATTTTGGTCCGGCCGAGGGCGAGAGAGTGCGTCGACTCCAACGCTGGCCGGGAACGCGCGGCAGGCCGTGGTACGACAGCGCGCAATAACGGGCCTGTTACCGCCGCACCCGCCGACGTGGCAGCTTGCGCCGATAACAGGCCCGGATTCACCCTCTGGTTTGCCCGCTCATACCCGTTCCAGCAGGCTGATCGATTATAGCGGTGCCCAATTCGCCACGGGGCCGCGCCAAGCTCCGGGTTTTCGCTAGGAAAGTGCGGTATGGCGCGCCTTCGCGGGGGGCGATCCGGCATGGCGCGCTGCGTCGGCATCGGTGGCCGAACGTACGCTTTCGTCATCTGCAGTGCACAGCCGATGGATTTTGTAACCTCTCTTGCTGTCCAATCAGCCCGACTGATAAAACCGTCGGTCCGGCACGGCCGAGCCCGTGCTCGCCGTTGCGCACCGTTGCCGCCCTGTTGTCACCGCATGTCGTTGTCCGCGTCGTCTTCCTCTCGCCGTCGTCCGCTGAACCGCTCCGTCCGTTCGTCCGTACTGCCGCGTCCGCGCTGGCTGTATCTGGCCGGCCTGGCGGCGTGGGGCATCGTTGCCTGCGCGCAGACGCCGCCGGCGCCGGAGCCGATCGCGCCGCCGGTGTTCGCGCCGGCCGCCCCGGTGCCGGCGGTTGCGCGGCTGTCGAGCTGGACGCCGGATTCAAGGCCGAATCCGACGCAGAATCCGATGCAGAACCCGACGCAGAACCCGTCGGTCGAGGGTCCGGTGCCGCCGGCGGAGTCGGCAGGCTCGCAGCCGCAGCCGCAGCCGCAGGCCGCCGACGCCGATCCGCTCGCCGGGTTGCTTCAGCGCGAGGCGCCGGCCGCGGCCGACGCCGCCACCGGAACGCTGGACCTGCCGCCCGCGGATACGCCGGAACAGACCGCGCTGGCCGACCTCGACCCGGGCCTGGCAGGACCGCCCGAGCCGCTGCCGCCTGCGCCACCACCGGTGGTGCTGTTCCCGAACCGGCTCGGCGAATTCATGCCCGAGGCCATGGCGCCGGCCGGCGGCGACGCCGCGGCCACGCCCAGCGATGCGCCGCCGGTATTCGCCTCCAACCTGCCGAGCGCCGAACCGGCCGAAGAGACCGTCTGGAGCCTGTCGTACAGCGGCCGCGCGGCCTACGAGGACAACACCCACGCGATGCGGGCCTGTCCGGGCGGCAGCCTGTCGACCGGCATCGGCCACGGCGTGGCCTGCCAGAGCAGCGGCGAGGTCAAGCTGCGCGAGCAGCTCTATACGCTGGACGGCGGCGGTGCGATCGAGGTGGTGGCGCAGGCGCGCGGCACCAATACCACGACCATCGATGGGCGGCCTGCTCCGGTCGATCCCTATCAGCTGATCCCGCAGTTCTATACCGCGGTCAAGGGCGTGGCCGCGCTGGACGGCGCCACCATGTGGGCCGGCCGGCGCGACACGTCCCCGTTCCTGATGTCGTCGGGCCTGCTGCCGCCGACCTCCAGCGCGCTGCGTTTCGGCGTCGACGACGCCAGGATCGCCGGCGTCGGCCTCAGCTATCAGTACACCGCCCGCAACGACACCAATGGCCAGCATCTGCCCAGCTATCACTCGGTCCGCACCGCGCCGATCGGCGTCAATGACAAGGGCACGCTGCAGCTGGGCTTCACGCGCGTCCAGGCCGACGCGCTGGCCGATGCCGCCGGCGATGCCTGGTGGGCGTCGGCAATGCACGAACAGAAGGGCGTCCTGGCCGGCACCAACCGCTTCGGCCTGCAGTACGGCGCCGGCAGCCGCACCGCGATGACCGGCTATACCGGCATGGGCGACACGCTGTCGCGCGTGCGGGTCGCCGAATCGATGGAATGGAAGGGACGCGCGGGCCTGATCGGCTCGGTCGAATCGAGCCTGCAGTACGACCGCTCGGCGCTGGGCACGCTGCAATGGATGACCACGCGCGTGCGGCCGGCCTATGCGCCGACCGAGCGCTTCCGCCTGAGCTTCGAGGTCGCGCACGACCAGATTTCGTCGGGCTTTGGCGTCAGCGGCCAGCGCACCGCGCTGACGGTGGCGCCGACGCTGACGCTCGGCAAGGCCGCCGGCAACGCCAATCTGCGCGCCTTCTACACCTACAGCCGCGCCAACGACGTCGACGGCATCACCTTCGCGGCGCCGGCCGACGCCTGGGCCTCGCAGGCCACGGGTTCGATCTTCGGCATCCAGCTCAATCGGCGCTGGTAGGCGCGGCGCCGCCGGGGCACGCACCGTCGGACCTTGCCGCGGCACGGCTGCCGCCGGGCACGGTGCGCAGCAGCCAGTGGAACACCAGCGTCGCGGTCAGCGCACCGCCGCACTGCGCCAGCACGAAGCCCGGCACATCGATCGCGCGGATGCCGCTGAAGCTCGCCGTCAGCGCGCACGCCAGCGTCAGCGCAGGATTGGCGAACGAGGTCGAGGCGGTGAACCAGTAGCCCGCGGCGATATAGCCCGCCACCGCGAACGGCAGCAGCGCCGGCCGGGCGCGCGCGGTGCCCATCGCCACGGCGATCAGTCCGAACGTCGCCAGGAATTCGCTCCACCACATCGGCGCGCCGGTGCGCGCGTGGTTCGACCCGTTCAACGGCGGCTCGCCGAACATCAGGTGGACGGCGATCACGCCGGCAACCGCGCCCCCGCATTGCACCAGCCCATAGCGCAGCGCCTCGCGCGCCGGCAGCATTCCCTGCAGCCAGGCCGACAGCGTGACTGCCGGATTCAGATGGCCGCCCGAAATGCCGCCGAAGGTCAGCAGCAGCGCGGCGAGCCCCGCGCCGCTCGCCAGCGAGTTGGCCAGCAGCGCCAGCGCGGCATTGCCGGCCGCGAGCCGCTCGGCGCGCAGCCCGGAGCCGATCACTACCGCGATCAGCAGCGCCGTGCCGAGCGCCTCGGCGACCAGCCTGCGCGCGGGCGAGACAGCGAAATCCATGGAGGCGGCATCGGCCGGGAAGGTGGCGTGAGAACGGCAGCTGGACATCGAACGCGGAGCGAAGGTGACAGGGGCCTGCAGGGACCGTGCGCGGCGCGATGTTGTCCGGCGCGGGAAGCGCGCAGTGTTCCGCCCGCCCCGCCCGCCGTCAATGCGCGCCGGTGCAGTTGTGTCCTGATCCGCGGTATCGAATGCGGCGCGCCGCTAGCCGAAGCGTACGCAATAGACCGGCGGCAGATGCGCCGATACGCAGGTCCACCGTTCGCCGCCGTTCTCCGATACCCACAGCCCGCCGGTGGTCGAGCCCATCGCCAGCCGTTCGCCGCTGCCGTCGACGGCCAGCCCATGCCGATAGATCAGGTCGTAGGCCGGCGGCGCCGGCAGGCCTTCGTCGAACACCTCGAAGCTGCGCCCGCCGTCGCGCGTGCGTGACACCACCAGCCTGCCGTCGACCGGCACGCGGCATTCGTCCTTGGTGGCCGGCGCGAACCACGCGGTATCGGGATCGCGCGGGTGCACCGCGACCGCGAAGCCGAACTTCGACGGACGCCCTTCGACGCGCCGCCAGCTGGCGCCGCCGTCCTCGGAACGGAAGACGCCGTCGTGATGCTGCACCCACAGCGCGTCGGGCTGGGCCGGACATTGCACCATGTAGTGCGGGTCCTGGATGTTCGGGTCCTCGCTGCGTTCCGGCGGCATATAGCCCGCCTTCATGCCGCGCGTGGTGGCCTCCCAGCTGTCGCCGCCGTTGCGGGTCTGCCAGACGCCGCCGCACGAGATCGCGATCGACACATGGCGGCTGTCGCGCGGATCGACGCAGATCGAGTGGATGCCGGGATAGTCGTAGCCGCCGCCGAACCACTGCGCGCGCTCGGGTCGATCCCACAGCGGCCGGTTCAGCGCCCAGCTCGCGCCGCCATCGCCGGAGCGGAACAGGCCGCCGGGAATGGTGCCGGCCCACAGCACGCCCGGTTCGTCGGCACCGCCGGCCTCGAGCACCCACAGCTGCTGCAGCGACCAGGGCGCCGGCTTGGGCGCGTCGGGGTCCGGCGCGGCATGGCTTGCAGCGGCGGCCTGCTCTTCCGGTTGCGGCGGATACACCGGCACCGCACAGGCGGACCACTCGGTCTCCCCGCGCGCGCGGCGCCACAGCTTGACGCCGAAGTGCCCCAGATTCAATGCGGCATAGAGGGTGCCGTCGCGCGGGTCGGACAGCACCATCGTGACCGGCTCGCCAAGAAAATGCGCCCGGGTTTGCTGCCACTGTCCCTCGGGCCGGCGTTCGATCTCGAACAAGCCCTTGCGCGTTGCCACGAGAAGTCGGTCGTTCATCGTTCAGGTCTCCTGGTATCGATCGGCCGCCGGTCGCGTGGCCGTCGGCGCGTTGGCTGTCGGAACATGGTTCGTCGAAGCCGCCGTGCTCCCGCGCCGCTTATCCGCCGGACAGCGCCTGCACCACGTAGACCTTGCTGTCCTCGCGCAACGGATCGCTGAGCCGTTGCCGGTCGCGAATCATCGTGCCGTCGATGAAGACGGTCACATGGCGGCGCAACTGGTTCTGGTCGTCGAGGATGTAGCCGCGCAACTCCGGCTGCTCGGCGAACACCGCGTCGAGCGCGGCCCGCACCGAGTCGGCGGACAGCTGACGGTCTGGCGTGGGGACATGGCGCTGGATCGCCGGGGCGAAGGTGAGATGGGCCATGGTGCGGCGAGCGTGGGAGCGCGAAAAACGGTCACTACAGTGTAGGCGCTCGGCGCTGCGCGGGAAGGGCAAATGCGGGGAAATTGCGGCGCAGGAATGTGGACACCGCGTGTGGACACTTCGATGTGGACAACGCGGATGTCGACTGCGATCAGAACCGGCGTCTTTGCCGCTCTCGCGACAAAGACGCCGCCTGGCAGTCCTGTCTTTTGTTGACGTCGTATTTACCGCTGCGACGGCGCCGGCAAACCGCCAGGCCCGGCACCGAAGTGCGCATGGCTTTCAGCCCTTCCATCCCCGCGTCGCATGCGCGCACGCAGTCTAGCAAGAGCCGGCCGAACTGGCGACATGCGGACGAAACGTGGAAGGCTCGATGTGGACACGCCGGATGTGGACGGACCCGATGTGGACAGCCTCGATGTGGACAGCCTCGATGTGGACGGCATTGCCGCGGCACGGACGCCGCGACTCACTCCGTGCCCGCGTTCGCGCGGAACGCCTCGAGATTGACGCCGAGCCGCTTGATCTTGTCGTACAGCGTTTTCTTCGGCACGCGCAGCAGATCGCTCGCCGCCGCGGTGCGCCCCGACGCTGCGCGTAGCGCTTCCTCGATCAGATGCCGCTCGAACACCGCAACCTGCTCGTCGAGCGAACGCGTGTCGCCGCCATTGCCGTTTCCATTCGCGTTGCCGCTGCCGTATGCGCTGCCGTATGCACCGCCGTTGCTGCCGGGCAAGCCGGTGCCGCCGCCCGGCAGTCCCAGCACGAAGCGGTCGGCGGCATTGCGCAGCTCGCGTACATTGCCCGGCCACGGATGCATCATCAGCTCGCGCATATGCGGCGGCGATACCTCGGGCACCGGCCGCTCGTAGCGCAGCGCCGCCTGCAGCAGGAAGTGCGAGAACAGCAGCGGAATGTCCTCGCGCCGTTCGCGCAGCGGCGGGATGTCGATCACCGCCACGTTCAGGCGGTAGTACAGGTCGGCGCGGAAGCGCTGCTCCGCCGACAGCGCCAGCAGGTCGACCTTGGTGGCCGCGATCACGCGGCAGTCCATCGGCAGCAGCGTGTTCGAGCCCAGCCGTTCGAACTGCCGCTCCTGCAGCGTGCGCAGCAGCTTGATCTGCAGCGACATCGGCATCGTCTCGATCTCGTCGAGAAACAGCGAGCCGCGCTGCGCGTATTCGATCTTGCCGACGCGCCGCCGCGCGGCGCCGGTGAACGCGCCGGACTCGTGCCCGAACACCTCGCTCTCGAACAGCGATTCGGGCACGCCGCCGCAATTGAGCGCGGCGAAGTTGCCCTGCCGCCGCGGTCCGTACTCGTGCAGGCAGCGCGCCACCAGTTCCTTGCCGGTGCCGGTCTCGCCCAGGATCAGCACATCGGCGTCGGTACAGGCCAGGTCGAGGATCAGCTTGCGCAGCCGCTCGACGGCCGCCGAGCGGCCGATGACCTTGGCCTCGATCGCCTGCGTGTCGGCCAGCTGCCGGCGCAGCGCCTCGACCTCGAGCGTCAGCGCGCGCTTTTCCATCGCGCGCTGCACGACCTCGGTCAGCTCGCCGGGCGAATAGGGCTTCTCGACGAAATCGTAGGCGCCGCGGCGCATCGCCTGCACTGCCATCGAGATGTCGCCGTGGCCGGTGACCAGGATCACCGGCAGCGCGGCATCGATTTCCAGCGCCTTGTCGAGCAGCGCCAGGCCGTTGATGCCGGGCAGGCGCACATCGGTGACCAGCACGCCGGCAAAACCGGGCGTGAGGCGGTGCAGCACCTGTTCGGCCGACCCGAACGCTTCCACCGACAGCCCCGCGATCTGCAGCGATTGCGTGCTGCCCAGCCGCACCGCGGCATCGTCTTCGACATAGAGGACCGACAGATCAGTTCGCATCGGCATGGGTCTCCTGTGCGGCGGGAAGCTGAACGATGAAGCGCGCGCCCACGATGTCGTCGCGGTTGTCCGGGTCGCCGGGGTCGCCGGACACTCCGACCGCGCGGCGATTCTCCGCGCGCAGCGTGCCGCCGAATTCGCGGACGATGCCGGCGGAGATCGCGAGCCCCAGGCCCAGACCGACGCCCTGCTCCTTGGTGGTGAAGAACGGTTCGAACAGTCGCGGCATCACGTCGTCGTCGATGCCGCAGCCGCGATCGGCGACCTCGATCGTGACCCACTGCGGGTCCGCCTGCACGCGGATCTCGAGCACGCGTGCGGCGGCGTCCTTGCTGTCACTGTCGTGGTCTGCGTCGTTGGGGCTCGCATCCTTCATCGCATCGAGCGCATTGGACAGCAGGTTGACCAGCACCTGCTCGAGCCGGTTGCCTTCGCACAGCGCCAGTGGCGACGGCTCGGGCACCGACACCACCAGCTCCGCGCCGTCGGCGCGAATGCGCGAGTCGAGCAGGAACAGCGCATCGGCGATCACCGTGCCGACCGGTGTGGGCACCGACTGCACCGGCGCCTTGCGCGCGAACTTCTTCAGCTGCGCGGTGATCTTGCCCATCCGCTCGACCATCTGGCAGATCACGTTCAGATTGGTCTCGACCGCATCGGTCTGGCCGCGGCGGAAGAACACGATGGTATTGGCCGACAGCGTGCGCAGCGCCGCCAGCGGCTGGTTCAGCTCGTGCGTGATGCCGGCCGACATCTGGCCGAGCGCGGCCATCTTGCTCGCCTGCACCAGTTCGTCCATCGCCGCCTTCAATACCTGCTCGGCGCGCTTGCGCTCGGCAATCTCCTTCTGCAGCTTCAGATTCGATCCCGACAGCGCCTGCGTGCGCATCGCGACCTTGCGTTCGAGCTCGTCGTGCGCGCGCTGCAGCGCCTCCTTGGCGGCGCGGTTCTGCGCGGCGGCACGGCGCCGCTGCAGCACGTACAGGATCAGCAGCAGCAGAAAGCCGAGCGCGAAGGCGCCGATCACCGCGCTGTTGCGCGCCAGCGTGCGGATCGGCTCCATGTCGGACAGCACGATCAACCGCCAGTCGGTATCGGGTATGCGCCGGCTCCGCGCGAGGAATTCGTCGCCGTCGGGCATCTGCACCACGCTGATGTCGGGGGCGAAGCGGCGCTGCTCGCGAAAGCCGATCGGATCGAGCGAGTCGACCGTCGAATACTGCCGCGTCGACGCCAGTTGCCAGCGCGTCTCGCTGGGCAGCTCGCGCAGCGACTTGAAGCGCCAGTCGGGCTGCGAGCTCAGGAATACGATGCCGTTGGCGTCGACCACCAGGACGCGGTCGTCGTTGGCGAGCCAGGGCTCGTCGATCTTGTCGAGATTGACCTTGACCGCGGCCACGCCGAGCATCGTGCCCTCGCGCACGATCGGCTGCGAGAAGTAGTAGCCCGGCTCGCGGCTGACGGTGCCGATGCCATAGAAGCGGCCCGGCTTGCCCCGCATCGCGTCGCGGAAATACGGCCGGTACGAGAAGTTGATGCCGACGAAGCTGGCCGCCTCGTTCCAGTTGCTCGCGGCCAGCGTCAGGCCGTGGGCGTCCATCACGTAGATCGCGGTCGACTTGGCGGCGGCGTTGACCTCGGCGAGGAAGCGGTTGGCCGCCATCGGCAGGCCGGGTGTATCGGGTTCGCGCAGCAGCCGCTGCACGTCGTGGTTCAGCGCGACCACCGCGGGCAGATACTCGTAGCGGCGCATCTCGCTGCGCAGTCCGCCGATATAGGCTTCGATGCGGTGCGCGGTGCCATCGCGCTGCGCGCGGATGCCGACGCGCTCGCCCCACAGATAGGCGACCGTGACACCGGCCGCCATCACGGCGCAGACCGCGGCGATCGCCGCCGCGCGACGCGCCCGCCCGCGCGGCCATGCCGGCGGCGGCATCGTCTGCGTCGCAGGGGAAGTCGCGGTGGAGTCCAACATATCGATGCGCGGGAAGGATGCGGGCGACGTGCGCCAACGACCGGCCATTAGGCAAAGCCGCGCCCCGGCGCGTCAATCGGCGTAAACATCAGGCGCGCCGATGCATCGGATCGTCGATGCATCGGCGCCGGCCCCCTTTCTCCGTCAGGGGGCAGTCCGCGCTGACAGGGCCATCAGGTCTTCACGGCCGCGCCGTCAGGGCTTCGTCACATCGAACAGCAGATTGACCGGCGACGGGCCGAACGACAGCCAGGTGCCCTTCAACGGCTGCTGCTCGACGCCTGGCCGCGACCAGTCGCAGACCCCGGTCGGGAAGATCGACTGCAGCCGGGCGAGCTGCGCAGGGGTCATCATCACCCTGTAGTCGGCCGGATCGATCGGCTTGAGCTGGCACTTGACGATATCGTCGGCCAGCGGGCCGCCGGCGACCATGCGCGGCGTGATGCCGGCCGGGTACAAGGTATTGCACTGGCCGGGCCCGTGCGCGGTCTGCGGCTCGATGATCTTGTTGCCGCTCGCGTCCCAGCACGCATCGACGAGATCCGCCGGCTTGTTGCGCACCACCTTCTCGGCCTTGCTGCCCGGGCCGGTGTCGCGCAGCATCGCCGTCAGCCAGCGGTCCATCTGGTCGAAGTTGTCGTCGCGGATGGTGCCCGGCCCCACGATGACCTGGTTGTCCGCATGCCCGTTGGCCGCGATCAGCCGCGCGCGCACCGAGTAGCTGTGGATCTTGTTGTGGATGTCGCCGTTGACGCGATCGTCGAAGTAGTCGCGCTGATCGATGATCGGCGTCGTGGCCAGCCCGCCGCCGGTGGAGGTGATGCGGCCCGACTGATAGGCGCGCGCGATCGCGTCGAGGTCGCCGACCGTGCGCTGCGCGATCTTCTTGAAGTCGACGTCGACGCCGCCGATCTTCTCGTTCAGGTCGATGAACTGGTCGGCCGTGATCATGCCGTCGTTCAGCGCCTTCAGGCCGTACTGCACGCCGACATTGTCGATCGGCCGCTTGGCGAAGCCGCGCGCGTCCTTGCCGTAGACGTTGACGGTGTGGTCGTAGACGGTCGCGCGCACGCCGGTCGGGTTGGTGACCGGATGGTATTTCTGGTCGGCCGGGAAGCCCGCGGGGAACGACACCACCGGATCGAGACGGCCCGCGCTGCTGCTCATCGCGGCGATATTGCCCGGCTTCAGGTAGCCGGAGATCGCCGAGCGCTGCGCGTCGCTGTATTGGCCCGGCGCGTTCTGCGTGAAGTACAGGTGCAGCAGGCGCGAGTCGTGCAGCTTGAAGAGCGTCGACGAGGTGACGTCCGGGAACACCGAGGTCACGATGATGCCGTCGAACAGGCCCGGATAGTTGTCGCCGGTCTGGTGGCTCTGATAGGCGCCGCCGGAGCCGCCGGTGCCGATCGTGAAGAACGGCGTGCCGTAGTTCTCGATCAGCCGTTCCTTGACCATCGCGATGGTCTCGGACGACAGCAGGTCGTTGCAGTTGTTGCCGAAGGTATTGAGCGAGGCGCTGGCCACCGCGTAGCCCTTGCGCAGGTAGTTGTGGTTCAGAACGGCCACCGGCGTGCCCTGCATGTACCAGCCGCCCTGGCAGCCGCCGCCGAGCGGATAGATGACCTTGCGGTTCCAGCCCGAGGGCGGTGCCAGCGGCGTCGGCTCGGCGTCCTTCAATGGGTCGTGCAGGATCGCGGTCTGGTAGATCGCGCGATTGATCGTGCCGGTCTCGACGCGAACGATGTAAGGCACGGTCGCGCCCGCGTTGTTGGTGGTGCTGGCCAGGTCCGCCGGATACGCGGCGACCGGCGTCGGCAGCGGCTTGAAGCTGTTGGCGGTCGAGCGGTAGACGTAGTGCACGCGGCGTTCGACCGAGCAGTTCTCGTCGAGCGGTGCGCCGAGCTTGCTGCCGTCGGGCAGCGTGAAATTCTGCGTCGCGCAGATATAGGGCTTTTCGTGCGGGCCGGAGAACACGGGGCCGGTGATCGGATAGTTGGTCAGCGTCAGCGTGGTGCGCGCGGGGCCGTGCTTGACCTCCAGCGTGTTCTCGCCGAGCTTCAGTCCGCTGACGATGCCGAGCGCCTCGCGGTCGGCGGTCGGCGTGAAGGCGTCGCTGACATCGACGCCGTTGAGGCTGACCTTGAACTTGTTGCCGGACGCACGCTCGCTGGCGCTCAGCCGGATCAGCGCATCGCCGCCCGTCACGCGCTCGGGCGCGGACGACAGCACGGTCGCCTCGACCGTGGCCCGGTGTCCCAGGCCCAGGCCGGGCGCGTTCTCGGCGCTCTGCGGCTGCAGATTGCCGCCGCCCCCATCATCGCCGCCGCCGCATCCGGCGGCCACCAATGCCGCCACCATCGCGACGGTCCCCAAGGACGGCCGCTTCCACCGAGCTGCTGTTTGCCGCATCGTCGTCTCCTGTTTGGCCGGCCTCGCCGGCACTGCCTTTTCCACGCTCCGCAGCGGAGCGGTCAGCGCGTCTGCCGTCTGTCGCGGCAGCTTGCGAGGCGCCTGCGTTGCAATGGGCGTGCCATTGCAGGCCATGCCCGATGGCGGCAGCTAAGTCGCTGAAAGACAAGCGTTTTGCCTTGCGGACAATGTCTGCATCGCGGCAGACATGGATGGGAATCCGCACAGCCGCACGCGCGCGGTGTGCGGAAAGTCGCGTCGGCGCGCAATCAGAAGTCGAGTTGCTGCGGCCGAATGCCAAGCGCGGCGGCAATCTTCTCGCGCGTCGATTTGCGCAGACGCTCGCCGCGTTCCTGCTGCGCGTACGCCGACTGGGAGATGCCGACTGGGAGATGCCGATACGGGCCGCGACATCGGATTGGGTCAGTCCGAGATGTTCTCGCCAGGCTCGCGCGGGCGTCGCGCCTTCGACCGTGCGCTGAACCACGGCATGCGGAATCAGACCCCGTTCCTCGGCATGGCGAGCGATGTAGTCCTGTCCAGCTCGACGTGGCCATTGGCCGATCCGGAATGCGCCTAACGAACCCAGGCCGAACAGCCGGCCGGTGCTGCCGTCCCGCTGACGTACATCGCGCCATGCCGGTACAGGCGCAGCCGGTCCACCGCCTCGGCACCGCTGAGCACCCAGACGCCGCCGCCGGCATCGGTCCAGACGATGCGGGCGTCGCTGCCCTCCAGTGCGGCGAACAATTGCGAAGGCGCCGCGCCGGGGCGCATCACCACCGTGGTGGTATCGATCGTTGCCGCCCTTGCCGGGAACAGGTTCAGCGCGGCGCCGAGCAGCGTACCGCCGACCAGCACGGCCACGACCCAGCTTGCGGCCATGCCGGGGCCGCGCGGGCCGGCGCCGGCACGAGGTCCGGCACCCCTGCTCGTCTTGCGCATGCGGATGCCGACGATCAACGGGATCACGCCGAACAGGAACAGCCAGATCAGATCCCACAGCAAGGGATTGGGGGAGTCCATGCGGATGCGGTGGATGCCGGTGATCCAGTGCGACAGCACCGCATCGACGACGTGCCAGACGCCGAAGCCGATCCAGAAGTTGGCCAGCAGGTGCCGGGGAGCGTTGGCGATCGATAGTGCGTCGCGGCTTCGATACAGCAGCCACATCCCCATCGCCGCGATCACGTACATCAGCGCGTGGAACACGCCATCGGCCATCACCTGCACGCGCAGGTCGCCGAGCGCGCCGCCTTCGATGCCCGACAGCAAGTGATGCCACTGCAGGATCTGATGCAGCAGGATGCCGTCGAAGAAGCCGCTCATCGCGAAGCCAAGCGTGTAGCCGGCCCATGCGAACGCGCGCGGATGGGCCGGTCCGGCAACAGGGATCGCACGGTCTGTCGGCATGGCATCGCTCCTTCGAATCGGTTGGGACGCAGTGGCTGCGCAATGCCAGCGCAAAGCCAAGCGGGCCGCACCGACGTCAGCCGATGGGCCCGCTTGCAGCGACTGGTGGTCGCGGATGGACGGCGGCGCTCAGCGCGTGCCGCTCGTGCCGGTGGCGGATCCGCTCGAGGTACCGGACGAGCTGCCGCTCGTGCTGGTCCCCGTGCCGGTGCCCGACCGCGAGCTGTCGGTCGGCGTCACCGTGCCCGAGCCCGAAACGGAACCGGATCCCGACCCCGTGCCGCTGCCGGCGGCGGTGCAGCCTGCGAGTCCGCAAGCCATGGCGAAAGCCAGGGCGGCGATAGAAGTCATCGTTCTCATATTGTTTTCCTCCAGCGGTGCGCTAAGTCCCCGTAGCGCTGACATGAACCCCGCGATCGGGGGCCGCCCGTCAATATGCAATCGGCGTTCCAATCGCGGGTTGGCGATGCGGCGGTGGACCGGCCGTCTGTCGGTGCGGCGCAAGACAGCCTCGCCGGCTGGGTAAGACATACCAACGCTTGTAAGCTTTGCCGCCTGCGTGTCGGACGGCATGCACGTTGTTGCAGCGTCGGTCGTGGCGGCGGGAGTGGTGGAAGGCTCTGCCGGCTTTGCGGCGGAACGGCGCGGCCACCTTGCGTGGCCAGGACGGGGCGAGAACGAAACGGGGGACCGGTGCCGGCAAGGCGGAGCACCAAAGAAAAACGGACGCCGAAGCGTCCGTTTTTCTTTCAACCTGGTGGTGGAGTGTAACAGAAAACCAAACCCACATATCAGCAGTCTCTCAGCCCCGGTCGGAAGCCTTGAGACCCTCGCGCGATTCCGGGGAAGGATTTCGCGCAACCGCACATGCCCATGATTGTAAGTTCGGAGAGGCCGATTGGCACTCGCAGTTGCCGCAACTGCCAGGGAATCTGGGGGATGCAACTTGGCTTTCCTCTCGTTTGTCGCCGTAATGCCCGGCACGAACGACGAAAGGAAATGCCATGCAAACCGAACCCGCCTTCACCGAAACGGAGCTCGCACGTCGGTGGAACGTCAGCATCAAGACCCTGCAACGCTGGCGCAGCGAAGAACGCGGCCCGCCGTACATCAAGCTCTCAAAGGCCGTCCGCTATCCAGTCGATGAGATCGTCACCTATGAGCAGGCAATCCGCCAGGGCATGTCCAACGAAGCGCCGTTGCCATCCTTGTGCGACTCGCAGCCCGTTGTCGAATCTCCCGCGCCCGCCGCCCCCGAACCAAAGCGGTATTACTTGAGCGAGGCCTTCGCACTCATCGCGCAGTATGGCAGTCTTGAAGCGGCCGAGGCCGCGCTGACGGAGGCGCGCGATGAAGCCCAAGGTTGATGCCGATAGACAGGGTGTTGTGGCCAGCCCGGAAGAGCCAGTCATCACGTATCCGGTCCTCGATGAAAACCAGTTGTCCTTGAGGTGGAATCTCTCAACCGGATCGGTGGGCGCAACCCACACCTCGTCAATAAAACCCGACTGATGCAACTGACTGGCTGCGACACGCAGCGCGGACAGATCGCCCTCAGCGAACTGCCGAAGGTAAGGCCCCTCGAAAGGGTCAATCAAAAGAACCCTCTTCGCAAAACGCGCACGCATCCCCAACTCACTGACCAGGTGCTGCACCTGCAAGTGGGCAGAGCTCGCATCCTGCGGGCAGCACTTGATCAAGAGCGTCACATCAGGGTGAGCTGACGGCTCGGGGATCGGCACTTCTTTATCGGTATCCAGCGCGCAAGCAGGGTGCAATGACCGCATCAACTCGCCGTAGTAGGTATCAAAGCCAGGCAGCGCACTCAAGGCCTCCACTTGGCGCTCAGGTGTCCTACGTCGTGCCAATTCATGATCGGACCATCCCAACTCCCCAATGGCGTACAGCCTTGCGGCGCAATCTAGGAAGCGCGAAGCCGTCAGACGCACGATGTCTCGGCCAATGTCGATGTACTGCAAAGTGCCTGAAGCGGTGATCCGCAGGTTGTCTCGCTTGACATTGCTGGTCACCACACCTGCGCGATAAAGCTTCTGCAAGAAGTGACGAGACAACTCCAATGGCCAACGTCGTCCCGGCTCCTGCAAAGGTTCTGAGTCAAGCCGAATCAGTGCCCCAGGGTCAGAGTCATCGCAAATGTCGAATGCAATGACCGCATCCCCAACGGATGCCGCCAGGCTCCTGATCTCACTGAGCGCTTCATAGGTCAGCGAGTACGGGTAGAAACTCTTGAAGGTGCCAGACGGATCTCGCCAGACCACGCCCTCTTGCCCCCAACCCAACACCGAGGCGTCAGACGTCATATGAGCGCGATGCCACACCTCCGCGGCCTGAGCCAACGCCAGCCTGGACTTTGCCCATGCATCTGACTTCTGATTGGCCTGCGTCACCACTCCATCCAGCGAGTACACCGCGTAGGCAGGCTCTGTCACCACACAGCCCTCGTTTGGCCGATTCATCAGCAAGCCAGCAACTAGCCAGTGGTCTTCGGCGCTGTTGGCATTGGGGTACCTGATGCCCGAACATGTGCGAAGCACCAAATTGCATGACGGCAGCTCATTGGGGACTTGCTGGCGACAAAACGCTTGAATGAAGCCATTGAGACGGCTTTGATCCAGGAGGATTTCAGCCATTGCCCAGTTCACGGCGGGCAGTAACTCGCCATCGACCGACAGGCGATTGCTTCCAATGACGAACAAGGTGCCAC
Source organism: Cupriavidus gilardii (assembly GCF_013347325.1). Lineage (NCBI taxonomy): Bacteria > Pseudomonadati > Pseudomonadota > Betaproteobacteria > Burkholderiales > Burkholderiaceae > Cupriavidus > Cupriavidus gilardii. The sequence continues at coordinate 3,313,070 of NZ_CP054626.1, forward strand.
GCTGATCGCCGGCTTGCACCAGCGCCCGCAGGCTAGAGGGTTCTGCAAAGCGATCGTCGGCGTCCAATCGAGCGACCCACTTCGCATTTGGAAAGCACTCGTCCACCAGGTCGAGCAAGCCATTCCTGGATTGGGTGGGCGAACCGAAGTGCCCTGCTGCGACTACCAGCCGAGGGTCAGACAAGAGGTCGGCATGCAGCGATTGCATCCAACCCTCATCCGAACTGTCGTCCAGCACCAGGAACGCCAGATCGTCTGCCATGTCTTGCGCCATGGCGCTCCGCAACGCCTCGTTCAAACCACTCGGGTGGTTGCGGTGAGACAGACCCACGATGACCGATGCTTGCATGGCGACGTCACCGGGTGCGATGAGGAAGTGAATGTTTCGGTGCGTCAGGCGTACCTTGGGTACCCTCGGCTCTGACCAATCTGGCAGCCCTGGCTGCTCATGCCCGTTCACGCTCATGGCATGTCAACGCCAAACAGATCACGGGCACGCGCCTTGAACCTGGTCATGACGTCAGGCGACATCAAGTGACCGTGCATCGCCAGGAACTGAAGCAGACCTGCGCGCTTCTCAGGGCTGCCGGGGCGGGACAAAGCATCTGCCTGGCTGTCAATGTGCCAGGTCGCTGTCATTCGGTGGGTGAATGCCACTTTCAAATCAGGCAGTCCGAGTAAACGCACGGCCAAGTCTCGGTCATTGGTGCTGGGTAGACCATCGGTGAAGCCACCGACACGCATCAGGGCCTCCAGCTTGACAAAGGTATTGCTGCCCTGCCACCCGGGGTTACCGGCGAGGAAGTCATCCACTGTGACCGAAGACAACGGCGCTCTCGGAATCTCAACGCCATCCTTCATCACCCGAAGACCAGACAAGACGACGTCAGCACCACCGCGGGCACCTGCTCGCTCACATTGGCTCAAGTGATCGGGGTCCCATTCATCGTCGTCATCGAGTATCGCCACGTAGCCATCAAAGCCTTGTTCTTGCAGCCAAGACAAGCCGGTGTTCCAGGTGCCAGCAGCCCCTTGCATGCGCTCGTTCCGCAGGACAACGACGCCATTGATAAACGGATTACTGATCACACCATCTAATGCGCCAGGCTCTGGTAATCGACGATCAAATGCGAGCAGCAAAAGGTCTGGACGTCGGTACTGCTGGATGACGGAGATCAGAGCACGGCGCAGCAAATCTGGATTCTTGGGCTTTGAAGCGATCAGTGTGGCGATGGGTATGTGCTGCCCGGTCATGGGCTATATTCTCTGCGCGTTCTGCGCGCTTCTATCTGATCAGCTTGGCACCGACGCAGTCAACGTCGCTGTCGGGTCGAAAGCCACCGGTCGCCACGCACCCAGCCTTAAGGCGCCGGGCGACCGGCGGCTCTGCAGCGGTTGCGGTCAGTGAGATGCGCGCAGAGAAGGTCAGCTCTCGGCCAGAAGCAGACATTCGTTTTGCTATTTATATTCTATTGAGCCTAAATCCGGAGAATGGAGAATCAAATCTGCAAGGCTTGCCACCGGACCGCTTAACGAAGTTTCTGAGCGATGTACGAGATAAAGATCTTTGTAAACATCTTCTTCAATCGGAATTGCATGTAACCATCCGCTTGCCTGTTCATGCTTGACCGCGCTTTCCATCACAAGCGAGATTCCTAGCCCTGCGTGGACCGCGTGTTTGACCGCCTCGGTGCTACCTAACTGCATACCCACTGTGAACTCTGCCGAGTCGGCACCGGCATATTGTTGTAGTAGGCGCCCAGTTCCGGTAGCCGCTTCGCCTCCAAGCAAGATCTGGGATTTTAACCACTTAAGTGGAATGGTCGACTCGGCAGCCCAAGGATGGCCGGGGCGAACAATGACAACCATCCTCTCGCGCCGCCATACTGTTGAGACGAACCCAGGACGTGAGTCCCACCACTCCATTACCGCTACATCCACTTCAAGCGTTTCCAGCAAAGCGGCAATCTCGATATTTTTGCCGATCCTCACATCGATCTTGTTTGCTAATTTATCTTGGAGCGCCTTGATATAGGGTTGTAAAAGATAAATGCCGATATTGGAGCTTGCACCAACGACCAGGCTTTTATTGTGGAGGGCTGCCGTAGCCTTATGGCTAGTACGGAGCAATTGTTCCGCATAGGGGAAAAAAATCTTTCCCTCCAATGTCAGGCTTTGCGGCATTGTTGCGCGGTCAATCAGCCGGGCCTGCAAAGACTGCTCCAGCCGCTTGATATGCTGCGTTACTGTTGGCTGGGACAATCCAGTTTGCTTCGCCGCTTCGCGAAAGCCCCCGCATTTGACGACGGCAATGAACGTCGCCACACGCTCCAGATCTATCACGCCGCCTTTACTCCCGGATACGGCTGATTAATCGCGCCCATCGGTTTTTCACCAGCGAGTGCCTGGATGATGTTCATCGCTGCCTGCCGCTCGATTTCAAGCCGAACTTCCTTGACCGCCGATCCCAAATGCGGCGTAAAAAACGTTTGTGCCGTATTGTCGAGCAGCGCCTTGGGGATAGCCTGCGGGCGATCAGCGCGTATCCATTCTTCCATCTCGAAGACATCGGCTGCATATCCAGCTAGTTTTCCAGACGCCAGTGCTGCTATCACCGCATTCTCATCCACGACCGAGCCGCGACATGCATTGATCAGGTAGCTACCGGTTTTCATCTTGGCCAACGCGGTGGCATCGATCAGATGCAGTGTCTCTGCGGCCATCGGAACCATCGGCACGACATAATCACATTTTTCGAGCAGTTCATCGAGCGTGACGCGCTGTACGTGCCAAGCCTTTTCTTGTTCGGCATTGAGCGGAATCGGATCGCAATACAAGAGATTCATTTCAAAGCCAGCCAAGCGCTGGGCGATTGCACGGCCGACCGCCCCCATACCAATGATGCCAAGCGTTTTTCCTGTCAAACCAGAGCCATATAGTGTCGGCCGCCAGCCTTGGAAGTGTCCGCTACGGATTTGCCTATCGCCTTCCAGCATATGCCTTGTCAAACCGAGAAGAAGGCCGATAGTCAGTTCAGCGGTCGGGATCGTAAGCAAATCCGGCACAATCGTAAGCCATACACCGTGGCGTGTGCAGGCGTTGACATCGAAGTTATCATAGCCTTTAAGCGCGGCGCCGATGACACGCAGCTTTGGACATTCCTCGAGAAACGCGCTGTCGATGCTGTCCGGCATGAAAGCCATGAGTGCATCCGCATCTTTGGCTCGCGCAATTACCTCAGAACGCGGCAAGGTTTCCCGTGTGGTGTTGGGGATAACATCGGCGCTAGCGGACAACAATTCGATGATTTCCGGGTGCACCCAGTGGGTGAGGACGACTTTGGGCTTCATAAAAACCTTTGTAAGCTTTGGGAGTTATTTGAACTTGCGACGCAGGAAGGAGCTGAAGGCGTCGACGAGGGTAACCATGCCTAAAATAACCAGCAAAATAGCCGAGACATCCTGGTATTGCATGATGCGCAGAGAGCCCATCAGCTCGAACCCGATTCCACCGGCGCCGACCATGCCCATCACGGTCGAAGCACGGAAGTTGTATTCCCATCGATAGATCGCGGTATCGGCCATTTGCGGAAGCACTTGGGGAAAGATCCCATGAAAAATCACCTGCAATGGCGTGCAGCCCGCTGCATGCGCGGCTTCTACCGGTGCCGGATCGGCATGTTCGATCGATTCCGAAAAAAATTTGGCGATCATGCCAACCGAATGTAAGCCTAGGGCTAAAACACCCGGCAATGCGCCGAAGCCAACGGCTGCCACGAACAGGATGCCCATGATCAGTTCGGGTATCGATCGCAAAGCGTTTAACAGGCCGCGTGTGGCTTGATACACGAGTGGATGAGGGCTAGTATTCCGCGCGGCGAGCACTCCTAAGGGAATGGATAGCAATACCGCGATTGCCGTACCGGCGATACTCATGGCCAAGGTATCCAGTACCGGTTTGACCCAGGTGCCAGCCTGCGAGAAGTTCGGTGGGAACATCTCGCCGGCAATTTTTACCAGGCTTGGCATGCCATCCTTCAATCGCTCGGCATCAAATAGGCCGACGTAATACCAGCAACCGATCACAATCGCCAGCACAACGGCAAACTGCAGTATCGTGCGGTTCCATACGCGCTGGCGCTCGGCCAGAATCAAACCAAAATCAGCTTGCATGCTGTCGCTCACTTAGAACTTCGACAGATCGAGCTTGAGCAGTGTGCCAAGGCTGCGCACCACGTCATAGTCTTTGTCGCTGATCGGGCCGAAACCATCGGCTTTGAAAGGTTTCAGGACTTCCGGATCTTTGAGATTCAAGAAGGCTGCACGGATCTTTTCCTTCAGTTCCGGCTTCAGATTGCTGCGCATGGTCCACGGGTATTGCGGATATGGCTTCGATTCGGCAAGAACTTTTACTTTGTTGGGATCGACCAGTCCGCGCTGAACCAGGGATTCAAAAATCGGCTTACTCAAGCCGCCAGCCTGCGCGTGACCGTTTTGCACGGCCATGGCCACCGCGTCATGCGCACCGGCAAAGTGTTCGCGATAGTTTTCGCCGGCTTTCAAACCGTTTTCCGCCAATATCGACTTCGGAATCAAATGGCTGGAGGTGGATGCCTTATCACCGTAAGCGACATTCTTGTTGACGATATCACTGATTTTGGCGATGCCGGCGCCAGTATTGGCGATCAATACGGACTGGTAGGTAGTGCTACCCTTTTGCTTCATCGCTGCGAATGGCTCGATGTCGCTCTTTTGCTTAGCCAGCACATACGACAAGGGGCCAAAATATGCCATGTCGATACGGCCGTGACGCATGGCTTCGATCATTGACGAGTAATCAGTGGTAACCACCAGCTCAATTTTCTTTCCCAGCTCTTTTTCCAGATAGATTTCGAGCGGCTTGTTGTTTTTAATTACGGTCGATGCGTTTTCGTCCGGCAGCAGCGCAACTTTGAGCGTTTCTGGATCGGGATTGGATGATGCATGGCCAATGCTGCAGACGGCGGCAAGCAAGACAGACAATAATGCGGATGCGAGTTTTTTCATAATCAATCCTTTACGGTAGCAAGTTGCATGGGAAATGAAGTATCGATAAGCCGTTCCTCTCGAGCGTCTTGTGGAACGCTCAAAGAAGAACGGGGTACTTGTTCATACAGCGTGTCGTAACTGGCTTGATCCAAAGTCTGCGGGGCGGCATCAAAAATGACTCGGCCATGGGACAGGCCAATAATACGGTCGGCATAACGTTGAGCGAGGTCTACCTGATGCAGGCTGACGACCGCCGAAATCCCGTCCTCTTTACAAATGCGGTGCAGCAGACTTAGCACTCGCTCTGCAGTAGCAGGATCGAGGCTGGCTACCGGTTCATCAGCCAACACCAGTTTAGGTTGCTGAGCCAGAGCCCGGGCAATACCGATGCGTTGCTGCTGGCCGCCGCTCAATGCGTCGACACGGCTTAAGGCTTTGTGCAATAAGCCGACTCGGTCCAGACTTTGCAGGCATATGGATTGATCCTTCGCCGGGAGGGGGAATAGACTGCGTAATGCCGTGTGGTAGCCCATTCGGCCCATCGAAACGTTTTGCAAAGCCGTCAGTCGGCCAATCAATTGATGCTGTTGAAACACCATGCCAGTCTGTCGGCGATGCATGCGCAATGCACGCGAGTTCGCCAAATTTCCTAAGCCGGCGACAATGGTGGTGCCGCGCTGCGACGCATGCAGCGAATTAATACAGCGAAGTAGCGTGGATTTTCCAGCGCCGGAAGATCCGAGCAATACGGTGAACTGTCCCTGATGGAGTTTGAGAGTGGTGGGATACAGTGCAATCGCATCACCATAACTGACTGAGACATTCTGTAGTTCGATCATGACACCTCCGGCAGATTTGAAATCGTAATCAAAAATGATGACCTGATTACGAATCTGAATTGCAGCGATGGTAATGTCGTGATATGACACCCTGATGACTCGTTGATGTCATTTTTGAGACATGGTCGCGGGTGCCTGTGAGGGAAATAAGTTGTGCTATCTATGCCAAATATAGACGCCTGCTATCGGTCGATAGCCGCCGATCCAAGCGCGCAGCACGAGGGGCAGCTCTCAGCCTATAGTGGTCATCTCCTCGTGTGCTCCCAGAAGCCAAGAAAGGAGAAGACCGACCAGCCCCAAAAGTGGTACTGCATGGCATCAAGCATCCTGGCCGCGATGTACAAGGCGATGAACAAGAGGATGTTGGAGATGAGTTTCATATCACCGGGTCCTTAACTGAAGACCGGGAGGAGCATGCGCCCATCCCAGCCTTGCGTGTGAGCGATCACATACCCTGGCCTCATCCATGCAACTGATGCGCAAAGCATGGGTGTCGCGCCTCTGTTGCCCTCTGTACAACTCACGCGAAAAGTGATGCCAGATCAGTTTGGCTCGCATGGCCTGCGGCTTCAAAGCGCTCGAGTGTGGCCACGGGTACCTTGGCGAACTGATACTCGCCCGCTCGAGTGGGATGACGTCGCACAGCCTGCCCCTCTTGGCTACCGGCTTCCCACACGAGCACATACAACGCATCACCATGCAAGTCGTAATCAATGGCACCTTTGCCTGCCAACAGCACGCGGGCGCCTCGGGGGCCAGTCAGCGCAGACGTCAGACTGTGGTGTGAGTTCACCTTCCGCCAAGCGGTCGTGGCATGCACCGCACGGTAGAAGATTGACCCTTGACGAGCCGCTGTAGGTTTTGTCGGGACAGGTGTTTGCATGGTGTGTTGGACTGGCTGGACGATGGTTTGAGTGGGGAAGACGGCTGGGGCGGACCCAATCATTGGCGCGTCCACGTCGGGAAACCCAACGTAGTGCTCCTGATGCATGCCTGGCGCACCCGGCGTACCGGGTTGAATGAGACAGCCCTTTGGGGCGGCGTAGCTGTCCACTCGACGGACAGGCGCTTCATGCCAGCGGATGTTGAAAGCCGCCAGGCGCGGGAAGAAGTACAGCGAGTGGTAGGGAAGGTGATCGTGGATCCACCAGGCCATGTTGGTCCAACTGCCACCTCGCTCGATGTGATCCACCAGCCAGGGCACCACGATGCAAGCCGTGGCACCGCGCTTGCCTTGCGCATCCGGATAGTCCCAGATATGAGCCGAGTAGTTGGACGCATTGCTGGCGCAATTGAGCTTGTTCTGATTGCCAAACTCGTTGACGGCAGGCGAGCGGTAACCCGAGCGAACATGAATGCGCCCAAAGGTGGCTTGCAGCGGTTCCAGCAGTTGTTGGCAAAGCTGCTCGCCAGCGTAGATGGCCGCGTCAGGGTGATCAGGAATGTTGCGCAAACCGTGCCAGGCGGCAATCTCGCTGTGCAGGAAATCGCGCATGAAGAAGTGCTCGGACAGGGGGACGCGCCCGAACTCTTCGAGTTTCTCGTAGGACGTGATGGATGTTGTCATCGTGAACCTTCCCTTTCCTTCACTTGATCAATGCGTGGTCTGGGTGTCATGGCCCAGACTGGTGTAAAGCGCCTTGAGCGCGGCCATGTCACGGCTGTGTTGCCGCTCCATCTTGAGCAATGGGTTGTGAGCCAACCAAGGCGCAGTCCTGCGCAAGTTGCCCAGCAACCCCTGGCCTGCGTCGGCCAGCAGAAGTCGCTTGATGTGATCCAGCCAGGTGATGACGGTCTGATCGTCCTCGACCCAGTACATCCTTCGCATGGCAGACAGGGCTACCGCATCCAGTGGCACGATGATGGGTCCACATTCCTCCACGGCCATGTAAATCATCGGCATCACGCCGGAATGATCCGGTGGCCGTTGGCCTTCTCACGCTTTGTTCTCTTCAACCGTGAAGAGGGCACGTAAAGCAGACCGTTGTCGAGGTCAAACTCTTCCCAGCGTGCTTGTCTCAACTCTCCTGGGCGCAGCATCAGCATGGGGGCCAATTTCAGAGCGCATTTCACGACGAATGTGCCCGTGTAGCCATCGATCGACCTCAGCAAAGCTCCCAGAGGCTCAGGTTTGACGATGGCTGCGTGGTGCTTCACAACGGGCTGTTGCAGCGCGTCACGGATGTCCTGACATGGGTCGCGCAGATCCCTGCCTTCCGCAATGGCGAAGCGGAACACCCGCGCACAGTGCTCGCGCAGCCGATGTGCGGTCTCCAGGGTGTCGTTACGCTCCACAGCACGGCAGGCCTCGAGCACCGTCTTGGGTGTGATGTCTTCAAGCAGCATGTGCCCAAAGCGGGGGAAGGCATGCAACTCGAGGCGCCGGATGATCTTGGAACTGTAGGAATCCATCCATTGGCGCTTTTTCACCGAAAACCATCGGCGCGCTACTTCTTCGAAGCTGCCGATGGGGGGCTCGCCGGCCTTGCTCCTGCGGGCTGCCTCCTTGAGCGCCTTGCGCTCTTGCTTGGCCGCGTGCCGTGCCTGCATGGGATCTCCACCCTGAGCAAGACATGACCAAACTTCACGGGCTTTGTGGCGTGCGTCTTCGAGTCCGACCTTGGGATAGGTGCCCAAGCTCAGCGTTTTGCGCTTGCCTTCAAAAGTGTAGTCAATTCGCCACACATGCGTGCTTCCCCAGGCGAATGGCACCAGGTACAAGCCGCCTCCATCACTGAGTCGACTCGCTCCGGGCTTGAGTGCTTTGATCTCGCGGTCGCCCTTGATCTTCTCCAAAGCCATCTTGTGGCCTCCTTACGCTGAACTCGTTGAAGAGCGCTGCGAAGATCGTCGGAAGGTATTTGGACTTTCCGCAAAATCTTCTGCAACGGCGCTTGGATCGGGGCGTACCTCGTCGGACCTCGCCGGAATGAAAAAAGCCCTAAGTCGTTGAAGACAAAGGGCTTTTCGGATTCCGACGAACCTCGTCGGACAAGTATCTGGTGGCGTAGTTTAACAAGAAACGAAACCCGCTTCTCCGCTGTGCCTCGCCACGGGTCGGAAACCCCGCCATATGTGCGCGATTCCGAGGAAGGATTCCGCGCCCCCGCGCATGCCCACGACCGGAAGTTCAGAGAGGCCGATTGGCACTCGCAGCCGTCGCCAATGCCGGGCGCTTCTGGGCCTGCAACTTGGCTTTCGTCGCGTTCGCCGCCGTAATGCCCAGCACGAACGACGAAAGGAGCGCCATGTTGACCGAACCCGCCTTCACCGAAACCGAACTTGCCTTGCGCTGGAACATCAGCATCAAGACCTTGCAACGCTGGCGCAGCGAAGAGCGCGGCCCACCGTACTTCAAGCTCTCCAAGGCCGTCCGCTACGCGGTGGCTGAAATCGTGGCCTATGAGCAGGCAAACCGCCAGGGGATGCCCAACGACGCTGCCTTGCCGCCATTGACGGCGGCGACGCCCGTCGTCGAACCTCAGGTGCCAGCCGCGCCCGAGCCGAAGCGGTACTACCTCAACGAGGCCTTCGCGCTCATCGCGCAGTACGGCAGCCTTGCGGCGGCCGAGGCCGCCCTGACGGAGGCGCATGATGAAACCCAAGGCTGACTCCACTACCCGCCGCGCCGACACCGGCCCGGATGAACCGCCAATCAAGTATCCGGTTCTCAACGAAACGCAGCTGTGCTCGAGGTGGAACCTCTCGCCCAAGACGCTCCAACGCTGGCGTTCGGAGGGCATCGGCCCGCCCGCATGGCACATCGGCAGGTCTGTCCGCTACCTCCTGATGGAGGTCGAGGCCTTCGAGCGCAAGGCGCAGGTGACGTGGAGATCCAGCGCCGGACGCGCCTTGTCCGAATCCTCGTCCACCGCGCGCGAAGACGCCATCGAGCAGATGATGCAGCAGCGACCCGGTCGGCGCGATCAGATTTTCTACTCCGCCAAGGAGGTGGCCGACATCACTGGATTGCCCGCTCACTGGCTTCACCAGAATCAGGAACGCCAGCGGCTCGGCATTCCTTTCTACAGGATGGCGAACGGTGACGTCATCCGTTTCAGCATCGAAGAAGTCTTCCGCTGGGAGGTGCATCACCTGCGTCCGTGCCGCAGCGGTGCGGGCATGCCCGTCGATGCACTTCAGTCCGCGAGCTCGTAGCCGGTGCTGCGCCCGCCGCCGGGCGATTTTTTCAGCACGCCCAATTCCAGCAACTGCGTGATGTCGCGCAACGCGGTGTCGGGCGAGCACTTGGCGATGGCGGCCCACTTGCTGCTCGTGAGCTTGCCCTCGAAGCCGTCGAGCAGGCGGTTGAGCAGTTTCACCTGCCGCTCGTTCAACGACATGCCCGCCCAGCGTTGCCAGAAGCGTGCTTTGACCAGCACGGCATCCAGCGTGGACTGTGCGCTGGTGACGGCGCGCCCGAGTGTGTCGAGGAACCACGACAGCCAGCCGGTGGCGTCGAGCGTGCCCTTCTGCGTGCGCTCCAGCACGTCGTAGTAGTCCTTGCGCTCGCGCTGGATTTGCGCCGACAGGCTGTAGAAGCGTTGCGGGCTACCATCGGCGCGCGCGAGGAACAGGTCGCCCACGGCGCGGGCGATGCGGCCGTTGCCGTCGTCGAAGGGGTGCAGCGTGACGAACCACAGATGCGCCAGCCCGGCCTTGATGAGCATGGGCTCGCCGGTTTCCTCATTGGCCCATGCGAGGAAGCGCGCCGTCTCCACGGGCAGCACGTCGGCGGGCGGTGCCTGGAAGTGAACCTTGCGTCGCCCCACCGGGCCGGAAACCACCTGCATCGGCCCGGCGGCATCGTCGCGCCACTGGCCCACGGTGAGCCTATTCATGCCCGAGTACCCGGTCGGGAACAGGGCGGCGTGCCAGCCGAACAGGCGCTCGGCGGTCAGTGGTTCGGCGCTGCGCGAGGTGGCGTCGAGCACCATCTCCACGACGCCTTCGACGTGCCGATCCACCGGAGCCACTGCGCCGATGTCCACGCCCAAGCGCCGGGCGATGGACGAGCGCACGGATTCCACGTTCAGCACTTCACCTTCGATTTCGCTGGTTTTGACCACGTCCTCGGTCAAGGCGGCGAGGCTGGCCTGATCGCGCAGCGCCATGCCCACGTCGGCCAGACGGCCCAGCAGCACGCCTTGGGCGCGGCTGACCTCGGTCAACGGGCCAGTGAGCGCCGACAGGTCGTAGCGCCATTTCGGCCAGTCGTTGGCCTGCCAGATGTAGAGTTTTTCTCCGCTATCCATGCGGAGATTAAACACCTTATTCGCCGCAAGGGCAAGTCATTCTCCGCATGATGTGCGGCGAATGTGGCAGCTAATCACCGCATCCAGCAGCACGATGTTCCTATGTTTCTCCAAAATGCTACATTGAGAGAATATATGGAACATGCTCCAGCCATGCCCGCCGACACCCACAGCCAGCGCGTGCTCGATCTGGCCAGCCAGAAAGGTTTGCTGCGCGCCAGCGATCTGGACGCCATCGACGCGCCACGGGTCGTCCTGACGCGCCTGATCGCCGCCGGCCTGCTGGACCGGGTCGGGCGCGGCCTCTACCGCCTACCCGGCCATCCGGTCTCGGAACACGAAAGCCTCGTGGTGGTGGCGGCCAGAGCGCCGCAGGCCGTGTTCTGCCTGCTGTCCGCGCTGCAATTCCACGGACTGACCACCCAACTGCCACCCCAGGTCTGGATCGCCATGCCGCGCGGCTGCCACGCGCCGCGCATCGATTGGCCGCCGATCAGGATGGTGCAGATGACGGGTGATGCCCACGCAGCAGGCATCGAGGAACACCGGGGCGACGGCGTGACGCTGCGGGTCTACAGCGCGGCCAAGACGGTCGTGGACTGCTTCAAGCACCGCAACAAGATCGGTCTGGATGTGGCGATGGAGGCGCTGAAAGATGCCTGGAGGGCGCGCAAGGCCTCGGCGGAGGATCTGTGGCGGTACGCCAAGGTGTGCCGGGTCGCCAACGTGATGCGGCCCTACATGGAAGTGGTCGCCCATGAGTAATCGCGCGGCCTCGCTCCCATGAGCGCCTGATCGCCCCCGTGATCATCCGGCGACGGTGATCGGTCGCGGCTTCCGTGCGGATTTGCATGGAGACCCCGACGATGACCCGACACTGCACCTGCTGCGGCGAGCCCTTCGAACCCCGCCCGCAAGTTCCCGACCAAGCCTTCTGTTCCGCGCCCGACTGCCAGCGCGCCCGCAAGCGCCAGTGGCAGCGAGCCAAGCTCCAATCCGATCCGGACTACCGGATCAACCAGCGCGCCGCCCAGCAGGCGTGGTCGCAGCGCAATCAGGACTACTGGCGAAACTACCGCGACGCCCGGCCCGAGTACGCACAGCGCAACCGCGAGCAGCCGCGGTCGCGGGACCAGGGCCGAAACGGCGATCTTGCAAAGATGGACGCGTGCGACCTGCCGAGCGGCCTGTACCGCATCACGCTGCATCCGGCATTGCCGAGGGAAAACGGCGACTCGTGGGTCGTCGAGATCACGCCGGTCTGCGTGACGTGTCCGTGCAAGATGGACGTGTCAAGAGAGGACGTGATCGACGCCTCGTCGATTCGCCCGTAACTTTGCTTCCAAAACGGGTTCTCTCGAACATCCTGCATGGCAACGATTCCAACCGTGTGCGTTGCCGCCGTGCGGCGGCGGCGTGTCCATTGAAGGGGCGGCAGACCCGAGATCGCCAATCACGGAGTGACCGGGTCTATGCAATCGAACGAATCGCCTATAAGTCCGCCGGGGCCGGTGTTCCGCGCCGCGCAGTACGTGCGCATGTCCACCGAGCACCAGCAATACTCGACGGAGAACCAGGCCGACAAAATTCGCGAGTACGCCGCCCGGCGCAACATCGAGATCGTCCGCACCTACGCCGACGAGGGCAAGAGCGGTCTGCGCATCGACGGTCGGCAGGCGCTCCAGCAACTGATCGGCGACGTCCAGGCAGGCAAGGCCGACTTCCAGATCATCCTCGTCTACGACGTGAGCCGCTGGGGCCGGTTCCAGGACGCCGACGAAAGCGCCTACTACGAATACATCTGCCGCCGCGCCGGAATTCAGGTCGCCTACTGCGCCGAGCAGTTCGAGAACGACGGCTCGCCGGTGTCCACCATCGTCAAAGGCGTCAAACGTGCAATGGCGGGCGAATACAGCCGCGAGCTGTCGGCGAAGGTGTTCGCCGGACAGTGCCGCCTGATCGAACTCGGATTCCGCCAAGGCGGGCCAGCGGGCTACGGTCTGCGACGCGTGCTGATCGACCAGTCCGGTGCGGTGAAGGGGCAGCTTTCGCGTGGTGAGCACAAGAGCCTGCAAACCGACCGCGTGATCCTGCAGCCCGGCCCGGACGAGGAAGTGGCGGTCGTGAACCAGATCTACCGCTGGTTCGTCGAGGACGGCCTGTTCGAATCCGAGATCGCCGACCGGCTCAACACCCGCGGCATTCGGACCGACCTCGGGCGCGACTGGACGCGGGCCACGGTGCGCGAGGTGTTGTCCAACGAGAAATACATCGGCAACAACGTCTACAACAGGCGCTCCTTCAAGCTCAAGAAGGTGCGCGTGGTGAACCGCCCGGAGATGTGGATCAAGAAGGAAGGCGCGTTCGAGGGCATCGTGCCGCCCGAGCTGTTCTACACGGCGCAAGGCATCCTGCGCGAACGCGCCCACCGCTTCAGCAACGAGGAGCTGATCGAGAAGCTGCGGCGGCTCTTCCAGCAGCACGGCTACCTGTCCGGCCTGATCATCGACGAGTCCGAGGGGATGCCGTCGGCGGCGGCCTACGCGCACCGCTTCGGCAGCCTGATCCGCGCCTACCAGACGGTGGGCTTCACGCCGGATCGGGACTACCAGTATCTGGAGGTCAACCAGTTCCTGCGCCGCCTCCACCCGGAGATCGTCGGCCAAACCGAGCGGATGATCGCCGATGTCGGCGGCGCGGTCGCGCGCGATCCGGCGACCGACCTGCTCACGGTCAACCGCGAGTTCACCGTCTCGCTGGTGCTCTCGCGCTGCCAGTTGCTGGACAACGACCGCCGCCGCTGGAAGGTGCGCTTCGATACCAGCCTGACGCCCGACATCACGGTCGCCGTGCGTCTGGATGACAGCAATCAGGCTGCGTTGGACTACTACTTGCTGCCGCGTTTGGACTTCGGCCAGCCGCGCATTCACCTGGCCGATCACAACGGCCTCGAATTCGAGAGCTACCGCTTCGACAGCCTGGACTACCTCTACGGCATGGCCGAGCGCAGCCGTCTGAGGAGAGTCGCATGAGCAAAATGCACCACGCCACCGAGCTGCAGATGATCCCGGTCGATCAGATCGCGGTGCTCAACCCACGCGACCGCAACGGCCGCGTGTTCGAGGAGATCGTCGGCAACATCAAGAACGTCGGTCTGAAGAAGCCGGTCACGGTCACGCCGCGCGACGATCTCGAAGACGGCAAACGCTACCTGCTGATCTGCGGTGAGGGACGGCTCAAGGCTTTCAAGTCGCTCGGCGAGAGAGAGATTCCGGCACTGGTGGTGCGGGTCAATGACGAAGACGCCTTCATCATGAGCCTGACCGAGAACATCGCCCGCAGGAAATACAGTGCGCTGGAACTGCTGATGAGCATCGAGCAGTTGAGCCAACAGGGCTACGACAAGCGCGTCATCGCCCAGAAGACCGGCCTGAGTCTCGACTACATCAAAGGCATCCTGCTCCTCTTCGAAAAGAGCGAGGAACGCCTGCTGGCCGCCGTCGAGGCCGGAAGGGTTCCGCTCAGCGTCGCCATCACCATCGCGGGCGCAAGCGACGAAGAAGCGGTGCAGGCCGCGTTGCAGGACGCCTACGAAAGCGGCCAACTGCGCGGCGGGCAACTGATGCAGGCGCGTCGCGTGCTTCAGCGGCGCAGCAGCTTGGGCAAAACGCTGGCCCACCGGCCCACGCGCAAGGGAGCGTCCGTCACCACCTCCAGCCTGGTGCGCAACTACCAGCACGAGGTCGAGCGGCAGAAGCTGATGGTCAAGAAGGCCGAATTCACCCAGCAGCGCCTGCTGTTCGTGATCGAGGCGCTGCGCCAGTTGCTGGCCGACGAGCATTTCTCCAACCTGCTGCGCGCCGAAGGACTGGACACCTTGCCCAAGCAACTGGCCGAGCGCGTCTGGGCTGGAGGTCACGCGGCATGAGCCGCCCGCCGCTGGGGTTCATCCCAGAACCGATCACGCTTGCGCTGGATCGGATTCTGCCGTCGCGCAAGACGCCGGAGGGCTTGAATACGTCGCGAAAGTTCAAGCAGATCATGGCCTCGATGGAAGCAGTCGGACTGATCGAACCCTTGAGCGTGGGCAAGGCCGATAAGGCCACCGGCCAGCACATCCTGCTCGACGGGCACATGCGCCTGCTGGCGCTGCGGCAGCTCGGCTACGTCGACGCACCGTGCCTGGTCGCTACCGACGACGAAAGCTACACCTACAACAACCGGATCAACCGCATCTCGTCCATTCAGGAGCACCACATGCTTCGGCGAGCAGTCGAGCGTGGCGTTTCGCCCGAGCGGCTGGCCAAGGCGCTGAACGTGGACATCAGCCAGATCCACAAGAAGGTGAGCCTGCTCGAAGGCATCTGCCCGGAGGCGGTCGAGATGCTGAAGGATCAGCACTTCTCTGCCAACCTCGGTTCGGTGCTGCGCAAACTCAAACCCACCCGGCAGGTCGAGTGCGTGGAGCTGATGCTCACTGCCAACAACATGACGGTCGCCTACGCCGAAGCCCTGCTTGCGGCCACGCCGCCGCACCTGCTGGTCAGCGAGAAGCGGCCTCGGAAGCTGCCCGGCGTCACGGCGGAACAGATGGTGAAGATGGAGCGCGAGATGGGAAACATCCAAGGGCAACTGAAGCTGGTCGAAAAGTCCTACGGTCAGGACGTGCTACTCCTGGTCCTGGCACGCGGCTACCTCGGCAAGCTGATCGACAACAAGGCGGTGTTCCGTTTTCTGTCGCAGCGCCAGCCTGACGTGCTGGCCGAGTTCGAGAACATCATCCAGACCGTGGCGCTGGACGGAAAGTGAATGCGACGGATCGGCGATGCTATTCACCGACCGCACGCCACATCACCGCCGGACGATGCCGATGACGGCGGAGAGGCGGCGATGGTCGCGCATCGCAATGCGCCCGTGGCCGATCCGGCGTGCCTGTATGGCCTGATCGGCGACGTGGCCCATGCCGGCAGCGAAGGCACGGAAACCAATGCAGTCGCCATCGCCGCCAACTTCATGGCCTATCTGTCCTGCGCGGTCGGGCGCGGCGTGTACCTGCCTGTCGGCAACACCCGCCACCACGCGCGGCTGTTCTGCTTGCATGTCGGGCGCTCGGGCCGTGGCCGCAAGGGCGACGCGGTGTCGCTGGTGCTGCGCATCGATCAGGCGCTGCGCGCGATGGACGAAGGCTTCGCGCCGCAGATTCATCGCGGCGGCCTGTCCAGCCGCGAGGGGTTGGTGGCGCTGATGCACGATGGTTATCGGCAAGGCCGACTAGAGGTGCCCGCCATCGAGGACAAGCGGCTGTGGGTGGTCGAATCCGAATTCGCCAACGTGCTGCATCAGGGACGGCGCGACGGCAACACGCTGTCGGCGGCGCTGCGCGATTGTTGGGATGGCGTCGATCTGAAGCCCGCCACCAAGTCGAACCGGCTTTACGCCAGCCAACCACACGTCTGCCTGAGCGGCGCGATCTCGCCCAGCGAACTGACGGGCCTGATGAGCGCCCGCGATCTCACCAACGGCTTCGCCAATCGCTTCCTGTTGATCTGGGCCGAGCGCACGCGGATGCTGCCCTTCCCGAAGGAGACGCCGCAGGCGGTGGTGGAGCATCTGGCGTGCAGGACGCTCGAGGTGTTGGCCTTCGTTCATGCCAATCGGCACGACCGTCGCGACCACCTGCGGATGGAGCTATCGCCGCAGGCGCAATGGCGCTATGCCCAGCTCTACCGGGGCGAACTGAACGACGATCTCGGCGACGGCGTCGTCGGCGCGTTGTTGGAGCGCCGTGCCCCGATGCTGCTACGGCTGGCGATGCTGATGGCGCTGACCGATCTGCAAACCCGCATCGATGCCAAGCACATCGACGCGGCGACGGCATGGATTCGCCACGCCACGGCGTCCGTGCGCTTCGTGTTCGTCAGCGCCGCCGAGGAGGCGAAGCTGGCGCAGGTGCTGGAAATGTCGAACCGCGTGCTGGCTTTCCTCCACGAGCGTGGCCAGGCCACGCGCAGCCAGATCAGCGCGGAGTGCTTCCGGGGCAAGGTGACCAAGGCGCGGATCGACGCCAGCCTGGAGCACCTGTTGGCCAGCACGCCGCCCAGGATCAGCGTGCAGTGGGTCGAGCGGCCTGCCGACACGCCGGGTACGCCAACGCGGGTGTACCGACTCGCGTAGTGGCGCGAAGCTCATTTCGCTCGCTTCGCCTCACCAAAACGCCCGCAAGTCCTTGTCGGGACTCTCATTTCGTTGATTTCGCTCATTTCGCGGCCCACTTTCGCTCTTCGACCCGGGCGGGCAGAAAAGTGAAAGCTGGGAAGCTCAAGGCAACCCGGGCCACAGGCTACTGTCTGGTCGCCCAAACGTCGTACTCGACCATCGGTTTGGACTTGGTGCGAAGGAAGGCATCTGCCTGGCGCTTGCCTTCGGTGGCGGAGCCTGCCTCCCTGATCGTGGTGATGCGCCAGCCGCTGTCACCGAGAGAGCTCTTGATGAGGTCCAGCGGGTCGGCGCGCCTGTCCGTGATGCCGCCGAATCGAATGACCATTCTTGCATCTTCGGCGCACACCTCTTCCGCGTTCCGCCACACCCGGCGCAGATCAGCTGCGAAGTCCTCGGGACTGGAATGTACGACCTGATCGCGATTGCTGTAGTCAACAGCGTCGGGACCGCCGACGAACCAGTTGCGCAGCCACTGGTCGGGAATGTAGGTCCGCATCCCGTAGTACGGCGGCGAGGTGATCACCCAGTCGAACCGAGTGCCCGCAGTGTTCGGGTGGAGCGCTCCCGCCTCGCGGCTGTCTGCCAATCGCACGGCGCCCGTGATGTCGGAAGACGTTCCGAAGTAGCGCTTCGCCCGGCGTTCGATCACGGCCAACACGTCGATAGGCTCGGGCACAAGTCCCCGCCCTTGCCAGAAGCGTGTCGCATAGGCAGGCTTGGGAGCGTAGGTGCGGGGGCATTGGTTGGAGAAGTAGCTCGGGAAGGTCTTCTGCTTCGGGCCATGCAGGGCACCCAGCACAATGCCGCGCAGCGCGATGCGCGCGTCCGTGGCGCAGTCCTCCAGAAATGCCTCCCGGAACCGACACAGCGAATCCAGCACGGTGGAGTGAAATGCCCATTGCCAAAACTCACCGGTCGGGATGCGGTGCGCCTCACGTTCGGTCAGAATCTTGCGCGCTTCGGCAAGGATGTCTTCGACGGTGGCTGTCGCGAGCTTGGAAGCCGTAATGGCTGCGGCAACCGGACTGGAATCCACCCCAAGGGAACGGAGGCCGACCAGACGCGCCGCGAAATTGGTGGTGCCCCGGCCACAGAATGGATCAAGCACGACATCACCCGGGCGCGCTTTCCGCTGCAGTATGTTCAGCGGAAAATCGAGCGGGAACATCGTGAAGTACGGACAAATTCCATTCAGGGCGGTATCGCCACGCTGAAAGTTAACGGTCATTTTCTGACTCTTATCCACGTCTTTCCTGTGCCTGGGTTCTTGAAGGTCTCCCACGCTGTGGGTTGTGGTCCAAACACTGCGTTCATGGCCTTCGAGACCAAGTTGTACGCAAACTGACGGCGGTCCTCCAAGTGCTCCGGCAAGTGGTCGATCAGGAACTGTTGAACCCCATACCATGGCATGCCATTTTGGGATTCGAGTTTCTGGCGAAGGTCGTCGTTTCCCTGCAGAGCTTCGATAGCGCGCCGCTCAATGGCTGCCATGACATCCACGGAGTCGGCTTCTTCATGCTCCGTCTCCGCTGGAAACAAGCCGCCGGTGCCCTCGGCTTCCGGGACACGGGCCGCCATCTGCCTCATCCCGGAGAAAGTGCTGCGCAGGGTTTGCGCATAGGTATTGCCCGCAGGCTGGTTGTAGTCATGATCGCGCATCGAGAACATCTTCTCGAAGGACAAGGCGCGAAGGCTGACCGGGTAAGGCTTGCCTCCCACTGAGCTCCAAAACACACCCTGGCCCGGGATGGGCTCATTGAGCAGCGAGCTCAGCAAGTCGTCGCTGAAATGGGCATTGGCCCGTTTCAGTGAGGTGAGATCCGCTGCCGACAGCAGATGGAAGATGAACCAGTTGTCGCCCTGGCTGAGAATCTCGACAGGGATGCTGCCCGGCTGCTGGGTAATCAACAGCGCGCCGAGGTCGTATTTGCGGCCCTCCTTTACCCAAGCGACGTAGGGCTCGGCAGCCGGGGCGTTCTCGTTCAGCACCGACTGCGCTTCTTCGACGACGGCAATCGTCGGAATCGTCTTCGGGTCGGCTGCGGTGAATTCCTGTTGGTTGCGGTCGAAGATCCGGCGAAGAATCAACCCCGATAGCACCAATGACTGACCGCCACGCATCTGGGACACGTCGATGACGCACAGCTTCCCCTCGGACAACGCGTGAACCAGCATGTCCATGAGCTGGCTGCTCTTGTCATGCAGCATCTTCACGATCGCTGTCATGTTGCCTCGGGCCGCCAAGGCCTCGGCCTCTTGCCGCTGGGGGTCAAGGTCGAGCAGCCCACAAATGTCGTCCAGCGGCGTGGTATTCCCGTTGGTGTCGATCAGGTTGACCAGCGACTCCCACCGGTCTTGCGGAAGACCGCGTAGCTTGCGAACGTTCTGCTGCTCCTGGCGCTCGGGTCCGAGCGCGATCGAGATCACATCGCCTGGGCGCAAGCGCCGGATGTCCAGTTTGATGCCGCCCGCCACGAACGACTGGTAGAAGGGACTTGGATTCCTCCTGTCCGTAAAGACGACGACCTTGTCCTCCAGCGCCGGGACATCGCAGAGACCTGGGCGGCCTTTGTCATCGGGCCAGAAATACTCGCCATCCGGATCGAAGATCACCGTGCCTACGGGAACTTGCTTGCCGGCACGCTTGGTGACGAAGGGTGTCGTCTCGTAGAGCTTCGAGAAAAGCAGCTTGTTGAGATTGGACTTGCCGAAGCCCGCGCGGGCAAAGATGAAGCTGCGGCGAGACACAAGCGACTCGATGGGGAAGCGGACCAGCACCTCCGGGTCTACGACCTGCATCCATTCCTGCGATTGGAAGGACTTGCTGCCCGCGGCGTAGATGTACTCGCCGAAGGCGAGATGGCCGATGGGAGCTCCGTCGATGTTGTGGCCGGCGATCTCGCGCAGCACCTCATCGCTCGGGAAGGCCACCTTGCTGCCTACATGGGGAAGCCGGCGATGCGAGGGGACGAACGTCAGCCCCTTGCCATTCTTTCGCAGCACGCCCAGCACGCGAATGTTGACCCGGTACTTGAGGTATTGCTCGCGCAGATCCTCGGGGATCGGCCGCTCCTCGCGGACTGCGCGGATATTGAATTCCTCGCCGGAGCCGAAAGACAGTTTGCCCTCCGAGGAGAAGGAGGCGATGCGTCCCAGCACGGCCTCATCGGGCGTCTCCAATTGGACAAGGAGGAACTGCCCGTGCATCGGGATGTTCTGGAACTCGTTCCGGTACGGCAATACCAGGTCGGCGTGGAACTCCATGCCGCCTTGCTGGAAGCCCCGGAAGATGCCGACGACCTGCTCCCTGGGAAAGAGTTGAATTTCTGCCATGTTGTGCTTCCTTATCCGTACCGGCGTTGGGCTGGGTCAGCGTCCTGTAGCTGAAACGCGTCCAGGGTCCCGGCGTCACCGCCAAGACTCGATCGCACACCTTCGTAAATGAAGTCCTGCAGGATGTCGAAATCGAAATCGACCAGGGCTGCGTTTTCATGGGCCTTCTGCAGGCAACGCGGATAGTGCGGCACCGGAAAGCCGTTGATCGCGTCAGCCAGCATCGAGCCGAGGATGGTCTGAGCATCGCCAACTTGCGGAACAAAGACGTCAACCGGCCACACCGGGTCACGCCGGTGCGACCCGAATTTCACCAAGAACATCTTGCCGCCGACAAACTTGTTGGTCTCCCCGCCATCATCAGCGCGGTCATCTCCTCGCGCGAACTCCGACCAGACGTAGGCCTTCTCCTCCACTTCACGCGGCACTTCCACGTAGGCCGGGTAGTCAGTTTGAAGCACGCCTTCCAGGGCCATGGCGAGCCGATACCGCGAAAGCACCTTGCTGTGCTTGGCCACACCAGCGAGGTACACCCGACGACGGCTCTTGTTCCACTGCGCGTCGATACGCTCCTTCATGCCTTGGAGCAGCCGCTGGAACCGATCCTTGGCGAAGACCTTGCTGCGCAGCAGGCCGTCGCAAACGATCAAGGTATCGGTGCCAAAGTCCTTCTTCAGGATCGCGAACAAGATGGCCCACTCGACCAGCTCCCGGTAGACCTGCACCCAGCTGGGAGAGACCGGCTTGCCCTTGTCGGTCGGTCGAATCATGTGAGAGAGCGCCGGCAGGTTGTCGACGCCCAAAAAAGCCATCATCTCGCCCAAGGCTGTGCGCGCCGACCCGTCCGACCCGAACTGACGCTCATTGAGCTTCTGAACCGGTGTGGTGGGCGAGACGGCCTCCAAGCAGTACTCGTTGTTACTGCTGTCCACCACCCGGACCAGCTGGATCAGAAAGGGGTCGAACTGGAGCTGGTTGTTTCCGCCATCGGTGCCGACCAGCGAGATGGACGTCGTCGCGCGCGGCTGAATGCGGCGTGTGGCGCTTTTCAGCGGGCGAATCTCTTCCCGCAGCGCATCCAGCACCCCTTGGTCGGTGCCGATGCAGTCCGCGATGGCCTCCTTCAGTTGGGCCTGGCTTGCCGGGTCGATCATCCCCCCTCCTGCCAAGTAAATCGGTTAGCTGTTCAAGATTGCACGATTTTGCCGTATCCTAGCCAAGATTACCACCATGCCGGCCTACTTTCGGCACCGGGTGAAACAGCGATGACAGACGACGCGGCAGAGATATTCACGCTCGATGAAGTGGCGGCCTACCTCAAGGTGGGCAAGCGCACGGTGTACCGCCTGGCAGCGGCCAAGAAGATCCCGGCATTCAAAGTCGGGGGCACCTGGCGCTTCCGGCGCCAGGAAATCGACCTGTGGATCACGGAGCAGACCGAAGGGGGGCGGCAAGGCCATAAGGATTGACATGCCCAAGCCCAGCCCGTGCCGCGCGAACAGAACATGACGATATGAACAGCGGAAAAGTACAAGACCAAAGCCAGATCAAATGGATCTCCGACTTCATCTGGAACATCGCGGATGACCGCCTGCGCGACGTGTACGTGCGCGGCAAGTACCGCGACGTCATCCTGCCCTTCACGGTATTGCGGCGGCTAGATGCGGTGCTGGAGCCGACCAAGCAGAAGGTGCTGGAGCGCAAACGCTTCCTCGACACGAACAAGGTCGCCGAGCAGGACGGGGCCTTGCGCATGGCCGCCGGCCAGGCCTTCTACAACACGTCCGAATTCACGCTGGCCAAGCTCAAGGCCGCAAGCCAGGGCCAGCGCCTGCGCGAAGACTTCATCGCCTACCTCGACGGCTTTTCGCCCAACGTCCAGGAGATCCTCACCAAGTTCAAGTTTCGCGACCAGATCCAGACCCTGGTCGATGCCCATGTGCTGGGCTATCTGATCGAGGACTTTCTCGACCCGGACATCAACCTGTCGCCGTTGCCGGTCAAGGACGCCGACGGCCGCATCAAGCTGCCCGCGCTGGACAACCACGGCATGGGCACCGTGTTCGAGGAACTCATCCGTCGCTTCAACGAAGAAAACAACGAGGAGGCTGGCGAGCACTTCACACCGCGCGACGTGGTCAAGCTCATGGCCAAGCTGCTGTTCCTGCCCGTCGCCGACCAAATCCAGTCCGGCACCTACCTGCTCTATGACGGCGCCTGCGGCACCGGGGGCATGTTGACCGTCGCGGAGGAGACGCTTCAGGAGTTGGCCGAGGAGCACGGCAAGGAAGTTTCCATCCATCTCTTCGGGCAGGAGATCAATCCCGAAACCTACGCCATCTGCAAGGCCGATCTGCTCTTGAAGGGCGAGGGCGACGAGGCCGAGCACATCGTCGGCGGCGCGGACAAGTCCACCCTCTCGGCCGACCAGTTCCGCGCCCGCGAGTTCGACTTCATGATCTCCAACCCGCCCTACGGCAAGAGCTGGAAGACCGATCTGGAGCGCATGGGCGGCAAGCAGGGCTTTTCCGACCCGCGCTTCATCGTGAGCCACGGCGGCGCCCCCGAGTTCCGGCTCATCACCCGCACCAGCGACGGGCAGCTCATGTTCCTCGTGAACAAGCTGCAGAAGATGAAGAAGAACTCACCCCTGGGCAGCCGCATCGCCATCGTCCACAACGGCTCGGCCCTGTTCACTGGCGACGCCGGCCAGGGCGAAAGCAACATCCGCCGTTGGGTGATCGAGAACGACTGGCTCGAAGCCATCATCGCGCTGCCGCTCAACATCTTCTATAACACCGGCATCGCCACCTACATCTGGGTGCTCGCCAACCGCAAGGCCGAGCACCGCAAGGGCCGCGTGCAGTTGATCGACGCCAGCAAATGGTTTGCGCCGCTGCGCCGCAACCTGGGCAAGAAGAATTGCGAGCTCGCCGAGGCCGACATCCAGCGCATTCTGGACCTCTACCTCGGGCAGCCGCAAGACACACCCGAATGCAAATGGTTCGACAACGCCGACTTCGGCTACTGGAAGATCACCGTCGAACGCCCGCTGCGCTTGAAGAGCCAGCTCAAGCGCAGCGCCATCGAGAGCCTGCGCTTTGCCAGCGGCGATGAGGCGCTGCGCGCCGAGCTTTGGGCCCGGTATGGCGATGCGCTCTACACCCGGTTCGCCAAGCTCAAGCCCGAAATCGAAGCCTGGCTGAAGGGCGATACTGGGGAAGAAGAAGACGAATTGGAGGGCGATGAGGACGAGGGCACGCCCGCAAAGAAGGCAGTGCCCGAGAAGCGCCGCAAGAAGCTGCTCGATGCCACGACGTGGCAACGCGACAAGGCGCTGCTGGAACTGGCGCTACTGGCTCGGCAGGAGCTGGGCGACGGCGTCTTCGACGACCACAACGTGTTCCGCAAGCGCTTCGACGCCGCCATGGCCGCACACGACAAGAAACCGACCGCCGCCGAAAAGAAGGCGATCTTCAAGGCCGTGAGCTGGCGCGACGAATCGGCGCCGCCGGTGATTGCCAAGCGCACCAAGCTGAAAATGGACGGGCACTTCGAGCAGGGCTTTGACGGCAGGTATTTGGAGGTCGTTGGCAAGGATCGCTTCCTGGTCGAGTACGAGCCCGACCCGGAGCTGCGCGACACCGAGCAGGTGCCGCTCAAGGAGCCCGGCGGCATCGAGGCGTTTTTCGAGCGCGAGGTGCTGCCCCACGCCCCGGATGCCTGGATCGACCGGAGCAAGACCCAGATCGGCTACGAAATTTCCTTCGCCCGCTACTTCTACAAGCCCGCGCCGCTGCGCACACTGGCCGAAATCCGCGCCGACATCCTCGCGCTGGAGCAGCAGAGCGAGGGTTTGCTGAAGAAGATCGTGGGGGCGGTGTGATGGCGGCGGGCAGCGCGTATCCGTGCTACCGCGACTCTGGCCTGCCATGGGCTCCCAGGGTGCCCGCTGACTGGCAAGTGCTGCGCAATGGTCGGCTGTTCAGCCACCGTGTGGAAACGGGTTTTCCTGAGTTGCCGATTCTGGAGGTGTCGCTGCGCACAGGCGTTCGCGTCCGGGACATGGACAACCTGAAGCGCAAGCAGATGATGAGCCAGAAGGAGAAATACAAGCGCGCGTGCAAGGGCGACATTGCCTACAACATGATGCGCATGTGGCAAGGCGCGGTCGGCCCCGCTCCTGCCGACGGCTTGGTCAGCCCGGCCTATGTCGTGGTGAGGCCCTACGACGAGGCGAACAGCCACTACTGCAGCTACCTGTTCCGCACAGCAGCCTACATGCAGGAGGTCAACAAGTTCTCGCGTGGCATCGTGGCTGACCGCAACCGGCTGTATTGGGAGTCCTTCAAACAGATGCCCTCGCTTGTGCCTCCGCGCCCCGAGCAAGACCAGATCGTCGCCTACCTGCGCGCGCAGGACGCGCACATCGCCCGCTTCATCCGCGCCAAGCGCAAGCTCATCGAGCTGCTCACCGAACAGAAGCTCGCCATCATCGACCGCGCCGTCACGCGCGGCCTGAACCCCGCCGCGCCGCTCAAACCCTCCGGCATCGCATGGCTGGGCGAGGTGCCAGCGCATTGGGAGGTGAAGCCACTGAAACGGTGGGCACGCCTTAACGCCAGAACGCTCGGCGAGAAAACAGACCCCGACTTCGAGTTCCGCTACGTGGACATCGGCTCGGTAGGAACCGGGCGCTTGGCGAAGGAACTTGAGCGCATCCGCTTCGAGGCTGCGCCGTCCCGAGCGCGTCGCGTCCTGCGCCGAGGCGACACCATTATCTCGACTGTGCGGACTTACCTGAAGGCCATCTGGTATGTCAGTGAGGACGCAGAAGACCTGATCGCATCCACCGGTTTCGCGGTGCTCACACCCAGCAACAGTGTGGAGCCGGAGTACCTCGGTTACGTCATCCAGAGCAACGCCTTCGTGAACCGGGTGACGGCCAATTCCATCGGCATCGCATATCCCGCCATCGCAGAAACTGTGCTGGGGCGCTTCCCTGTGGCGTTGCCGCCAACCGTGAATGAGCAGCAGGACATCGTTGCGCACATCAAGACCGAGAGTGCGCCGCTGGACGAAGCCATCGCCCGCGCCGAGCAGGAAATCAAGCTGATCCGCGAATACCGCGACCGTCTCATTGCCGACGTGGTCACCGGCCAAATCGATGTGCGCGGATGGCAGCCCGGCCCGGACGATGTGGCGAGCGACGAGGAACTGGCTGCCTTGGGCGACGACGAGGCTGGCAACAGCGACGAGGAGGAAGCCGATGGCGACAACTGACACCAGCGAAAAAGGTCTCGAAGCCCTGATCGTGCGCGATCTGGTCGCCTGCGGCTACGTGCAGGGCCATGCCGCGGACTACCACCGCGACGTGGCGCTGGACCTGACCCAGTTGCTCGCCTTCTTGCGGGCCACGCAGCCGAAGGCCGTCGAAACGCTGAACCTGGACGCCGATGGCATCCAGCGCACCCAGTTTCTGCACCGGCTGCAAGGCGAGATCGCCAAGCGCGGGGTGGTGGACGTGCTGCGCAAAGGTGTGGGCCACGGGCCGGTACACGTCGATCTCTACAAGCTGCTGCCCACGCCGGGCAATGCGGCCGCCACCGAGGCCTTCGGCAAGAACCTCTTCAGCGTCACCCGCCAGGTGCGGTACAGCAACGACGAGTCTCAGCGTGCGCTGGACATGGTGGTGTTTATCAACGGCCTGCCGGTGCTCACCTTCGAGTTGAAGAACTCACTGACCAAGCAGACCGTGGCGGACGCCGTGGTGCAGTACCAGACCGACCGCAACCCGGCCGAACTGCTGTTCCAGCTGGGCCGCTGCATCGCCCACGTGGCGGTGGACGATGCCGAGGTGCGCTTCTGCACCCACCTGACCGGCAAGACCTCCTGGTTTCTGCCCTTCAACCAGGGTTGGAACAGCGGCGCGGGCAACCCGCCGAACCCGAATGGCCTGAGGACCGACTACCTGTGGAAGCAGGTGCTGGCCAAGGAGTCGCTGGCCAACATCATCGAGAACTACGCGCAGGTCATCGAGGAGGAAGAGGAAGACACCAATGGCCGCAAACGCAGGACGCGCAAGCAGATTTTTCCCCGCTTCCACCAGTTGCGCACCGTGCGCGCGCTGCTGCGCCGTTCGCGCGCCGACGGCGTGGGCAAGCGCTACCTGATCCAGCACTCGGCCGGCAGCGGCAAGAGCAACACGATTGCCTGGCTGGCACACCAGCTGGTGGAGCTGAAGACGGCGGCGGACAACACACAGGCGCAGTTCGACTCGGTCATCGTCATCACCGACCGCCGCGCGCTGGATGCGCAGATCGCCCGCACCATCAAGGCCTACGACCACGTGGCTTCGATCTACGGTCATTCGGAAAGCGCCGACGAGCTGCGCACCTTCCTGCGCCGGGGCAAGAAGATCATCGTCACCACGGTGCAGAAGTTCCCGTTCATCCTGGACGAACTGGGGGACCTTGGTGACAAGAAGTTCGCGCTGCTAATCGACGAGGCGCATTCCAGCCAGGGCGGCAAGACCACGGCCAAGATGCATCTGGCGCTCTCCAGCCAGGCGGCAGAGGGCGCCGAGGAAGAAGAGGAGTCGGTCGAGGACAAGGTCAACGCCTTGATCGAATCCCGAAGGATGCTGGGCAACGCCAGCTATTACGCCTTCACGGCCACGCCCAAGACGAAGACCCTGGAGCTTTTCGGCGAGCGCCAGGTGGTGGGCGACACGGTGCAATTCCGTTCGCCCGAGGAGCTCACCTACACCACCAAGCAGGCGATCCAGGAGGGCTTCATCCTCGACGTGATCGCCAACTACACGCCGGTGTCGAGCTTCTACCACGTCGCCAAGACCGTCGAGCACGACCCGGAGGTGGACAAGGCCAAGGCGCTGAAGAAGATCCGGCGCTACGTGGAGTCCCACGACAAGGCCATCCGCCGCAAGGCCGAGATCATGGTCGATCACTTTGCCGAACAGGTGATCGGCGCCAAGAAGATCGGCGGCAAAGCCCGCGCGATGATCGTCTGCAACGGCATCGCCCGGGCCATCGACTACTTCCGCGAGGTGTCGGACTACCTCACCGAGATCAAGAGTCCGTACAAGGCCATCGTGGCGTATTCTGGCGAGTTCGAGGTGGGCGGCTCGAAGAAGACCGAGGCCGATCTCAACGGGTTTCCGAGCAAGGACATTCCGGCCAAGCTCAGGCAGGAGCCGTATCGTTTCCTGATCGTCGCCAACAAGTTTGTCACCGGTTTCGACGAGCCGCTGCTGCACACGATGTACGTGGACAAGCCGCTGGCCGGCGTGCTGGCGGTGCAGACGCTCTCGCGCTTGAACCGGGCGCACCCGCAGAAGGCCGACACCTTCGTGCTCGACTTCGCCGACAACGCGGAGGCCGTGAAGGCGGCGTTTCAGGAGTACTACCGCGCCACGATCCAGGAGGGGGAGACTGACCCGAACAAGCTCCACGACCTGAAGAGCGACCTGGACGCACAGCAGGTCTACAGCTGGCAGCAGGTCGAAGACCTCGTTGCGCAGTACCTGGGCGGCGCCGAGCGCGACCGGCTCGACCCGATCCTAGATGCGTGCGTCGCCGAGTACGTCGAAAAGCTCTCGGAGGACGACCAAGTGAAGTTCAAGGGCAAGGCGAAGGCCTTCGTCCGCAGCTATTCGTTCCTTTCGGCCATCCTGCCCTACGGTCACCCGGCCTGGGAGAAGCTGTCGATCTTCCTGAACTTCCTGATTCCGAAGCTGCCCGCGCCCAAAGAGGAAGACCTGTCCAAGGGTGTGCTGGAGGCCATCGACATGGACAGCTACCGCGCGCAGGCGCAGGCCTCGATGCGCATGGCCATGGACGACACCGATGCCTTGGTCGAACCTCCACCGCCCGGTGGTGGCGGAGGTGGCGGCGAGCCGGAACTGGATCGTTTGTCGAACATCATCAAGCAGTTCAACGACCTGTTCGGCAACATCGAGTGGCATGACGCCGACAACATTCGCAAGGTCGTCACCGAAGAGATTCCGGCGCGCGTCGCGCAGGACAAGGCCTACCAGAACGCGCAGGCCAACTCGGGCAAACAGAACGCGCGGCTGGAGCACGACAAGGCGCTCAATCGCGTGGTGTTGGAGCTGCTGGACGACCACACGGAACTCTTCAAGCAGTTCAGCGACAACCCGAACTTCAAACGCTGGCTGGCGGACATGGTGTTCGATTCGACCTATCGCCCCGGTGCAACACCGCCCGCGCCGCCGCAGGGCAGCGCGTGAATCTGTTCACTCAAGGTGCCCGACCACATCAAGTCGTTGGTCGCCGCGCTGGAACGCGCCAAACCATGCATCGCGGGAATTGGCATGGGCCCGGCTGAGCAGCATGGCGAAGCCGTCGCCGCCGTGCTGGCAGGCCGTGCCGAAATCGCTGGTGTCAAACCGCGCCTCTCGGATCAGCGTTGGAGCGACGGACTTCATGGCGTACTCGAAGAGATCGAGAAGATGGGCTTGCAAGGATTCGTCGACATTCGCGGCGGTGACGTCGTCGATGATGGCCTTCTTGAATCGTGGGTTCACAGCGCACTCCAGAAATCAAGGAGATGACATGAACGCGCTGTTTCGGCGTGAAGCCAAGCGCTTGCGAACTGCTCGTTTTCAGGCATTGCAAAGGAGCCAAACGGCCTCAGCTTCCCGACGCGATACAAGGCCGGGGAGCACCTTGCCGCCGCCATAGATCCAGCGCCGCAGCTCCGTCGCGGCGGCGGGCCAGTCCCGCTGGTTGATCCGCCGCCGCAGCGTCGAGGTCTGCAAGCGCCCACCACCGAGGTTGAATGTGAAATCCACGATGGCCGCCAACCGCCCTTCGGGTTCGGAGGCCAATACCGGGCAATAGCGCAGCGTGGCGGCCAGCGCCGTGTTCAGGTCGAGGGCGAGATACGCTTCCGCTTCGTCCTCGGTGATCGGCGGGTGCTGGGCATCGCAGAGGTGGCCGAAGCCAATCGTCCAATACCCCGCCGGGCAGATGTACGGATACGCGCGGCCCGGATCGGCTTTCGGAACGCGGTGGAAGCCCTCGAAGCGCTTGGCCAGATCGATGGCCGATTGCGGCACCTCGATCACGGCCGCACCCGGTCGAACACGCGACCCAAAAACCAGAAGTTCAGCACCCCGGCCCACAGCGCCTGGTCGGCCTCTGTCCACGCGTGCAGGACGGCCAAGCCCCATCCCGTGCCGGCAGTCACGGCGGCCGCGAACGCCGCCGTCTTGGCCGCGCAGTACAACGCCATGAACCAGTAGGTGATCACGGGCCGCACGCTGCACGACAGCGCGTCGGCCCAACGCACGCCGGTTTTCTCTCCCTGCGTGCGCACGGCTTCGCGCAGCGTCTCGATGGCACCGACGTTCCACGCCGCATCCGCGCTCGCGCCGATCTCGGCCATCCGCTGCGCGCCGCGCAGCTTCTCGAACTCCAGTGCCTTGTCCTGCATCGCCAGTTCGTGGCCGCGCTCGCCCTTGCGGTCGAGCCATTTCAGGATTTCCGGCGCGAGACGGAAGGCGCCGCCGAGGAGGCCGCCAAGCAGAGTCTCGATCATTGGGGGCCTCCCATCAGTTTGAGTTTGATGGCGGCACCGACCAGCAGCGCGGCCAGGATGCCGGTGGTGACCACTTTGATGAAGGTTTGCCACGCGGTGCGCCGGGCATCGCGCCACGCATCCAGCAGATCACGCAGCTCGCGGATGTCGCGCGCCGCGTGGCCGTTTTCCAGGCCGAGATGGGCGAGGCAACGCTCGGCTCCGCGTTCGGCGGCACGGTCGAGCAGTTCGTCGAAGTCCTCCTTGCGCAGCAGGAGCATGTTCTCGACGAGCGCTGGTTTGCTGTCAGGTTCAGTCATGGGTGGTCTCCAGAAATGCGAAACCCGCCTCGAGGGCGGGTTTCAGGTGGGCGAAAGTAATGATCAGAAGGCGAGGCCAGGGCTCCAGCCGGAGGCCTTGTAGACTGAGAGCACGCCCTCGTCCTCGATGAAGCAGGTCCAGCCGATCTTCGGAGCATAGAACGACCACCCCGCATCGATGCGGACGGCAATCTGGCCGGCTTTTCCGGCCCAGGCACCGGTGGGATTGGCCGCCACGATGTAGCGGTCGCCGTTGGCGGGCGAGGCCGGCGGCGTGGCTTGCGCGCGCGACTTCACCGACAGCTGCAGCACCGCATCGAGCAGCTTCAGGTTGGCGTCCATCCCCGTGTTCCAGCCCGACTCGCGGGCGGCCCAGCCGTAGTTCACGCCCAAGTTCGGGCCTTGCAGAGCTGCCATGTCATTCTCTCCAATGGATTGTGGTGGGGTCATTCCCCATAACTTGCCCCATAGAACATCCCGTAGCCCCGGCACTCGGGGATGTCGATTTGTTGGGCCTGCCAGCTGCTGTGGCCGTCGCGTACCGTCTCCACCTTGACGGTCAGTTTCTCGTTCGGACGATTCAGGCCGCTGTCGGCAATCTCAGTGGCCATCGGATAGGTCCAACTCGTGCCGGTCAGTCCCGTCTCGGTGTGCTTGAGCGTGCCGGCCTCGCCGTAGATGCGCACGGTGTAGGTCGTGCCGGTCTCCGGACCGATATTCGCTTCGCCTTGCGTCACCAGATAGGCGGTCTGCAGCACCCGGCTGCGGTGCGCCCAGCTGACCGTCACCTCCCCGGTGATGTAGCTGAGGCTATAGTCGAGGTTGTTTACGCGGAACTTGCCGGGTGGATAGGGGCGGGTCTGCCGTTTGGCGAAGGTGTAGTTGATCGCCGGTGCCGACGCCTCGGCCAGAACGCCCATCCCGGTAGCTGGCAGCACCTTGGTTTGCACCGTCTCGCCGCTCAGGTATTGGGTCGCGTTGTAGAACTGTCCACCGTCGACGAAGTACATCCGGGCGCCGGCCAAATGCGTGACAGGCACCGTGTCCAGCACGCCCCGATCCACCGTTACCGTGCCGGCGGCGACATTCACCGCCTTCACCGCGACCAGCTCGCCATCGAGCAGCGCGTAGGTGCCCAGCGTGACCAAATCCAAGTCCACCCCGTACAGCACGTTCAGTACTGTCTCGGTTTGCCCGATATCGTTTGCCAGCACGCAGGAGGGGACGAAGTCACCGACGCCGATCTTCTCAAAGGCCGCCGAGCCCTGTCGGGTCAGCACTGCATAGTTGATCGCCGCATCCGAGGGTCGCACGACGGAGACGGACAGGAACCCGCCATTCGGATCAATCTCGGCCTGGGCGGCGGCCGACTCGCCGGTCAGCTCGTGAACAATCGTCCAGTACGGCAGTTCGCTCACTGACACGAAATTCGCGGCGATAGGCGCTTGCCGGGGATCGACCCAGCCGCTCTCGGCGGGTGCGAGATAGACGGCATCGGGCAGGCCGAACACGTCCTCGACGCAGGTGATCCGCACCCGGCCGTCGGCCAGCGTCCCGTAGCTGATCTGCGCGACCCGAAGGATCAGTTGCTCGATCCGCAGCTCGGGCCAGGAGAGTCTGAACACGTCGCCGATGTTGAGGCTGGCGGCCGTGCGGTTGGCCACCAGCGTGATCTTCGCCAGAGTGGACGAAAGCTGGCGCAGATCCCGCATCGCGAGGCGTGCGGCTAAGGCGCCGTTGGCCACGCCCTCGTAGCTGACCTTGGCGTCCTTGATTTCCCCCAGGGATCGCTCGATGCCGGCGATGTCCTGCACCGAGATCGACACGCTCTTGTCGGTCGTGCGGTCGTGGTAGGACAGTGTGACCTGATTGATCAGCTCCTCCGGCAAGGTGCGCTCGAAAGACTCCAGCCGGATCACGTTGGTCTGGTTCAGCTCCAGCAGCGTCGCCGGATCGTAGTCGTCGCGGGTCAGCTTCAAGGTGAACAGGCCGGTGCGGGGGCTCACGTAGATCGAACCGTCGATGTGCTGCAGGATGCGTTCGATGAAGGCCTCGATGTCCTGTTGCTGATCCCACAGGATCGACAGCCCGAAATTCTCGGCATAGAGCGTGTCGGCAGCGGCACGGAAGGAGGCGTCGTCGATCTCTGCCGAGCTGTAGCCCCGGCCCCAGGTGCGGTCGGTCAGGCACTCATAAATGATGTGCGCCGGATTCATGTCGCCCGCGATGGCGGCCTTGTCCGAGTACCACTGCGGCGAGCCGTCGGATCGGCGGATGATCCGCGTGAGTTCCGCGCTCCAGGGCTTGATGTAGGGGTTCATCGCCGACAGTTGCGGCTGACGTAGCACCAGCGACACCACGCCCCGGAAAGCTGGCACATTGGTTCCCAGCTTGGCCACGAGATAGTCGTTCTGGCCGTCCGCCGCATTGCCCATCACCAGGTCCACGGCGCCGACGATACCGCCCTCACGGTCGTCACCGCCGAACAGGTCGGGCTGATTGATGGTGATCTGGCCGCTAGACGTCATCGACCCCGACCACGCCGTGCGCTCGCCGACGACAATCTTGTTGAGCGAATCGACCGGACCGTGGCACAGCGTCAGATGCATCCCCGCGTAGTAGCGGTAGCCGACCGTGACGCTCTTGCTGCCTTTGCCGCCGCTCATGCCTTGGCTCCCGTTTCGGCCCGCTCCACGTGCTCGGCCAGCCGGATCGCCATCGCGTCCCCGGTGGCGCGCAGCCAGTCGGTGCTCACGCCTTGCCGGCGAAAATCATCGAAAGTCACGCCGTCACGCGGAAACCATCGGCGCAGACCAGCGTTGCAGTAGCCGAGCGCCTTGGCATCGAGATGGGTAGCAATGCGGGGTTCGCTCATTTCTTGCCGCCTCCCTTGGTCTTGATCGGCGCCGTGCGCACGTCGCCGAACCAGACGCAGTTCGGCTGCTTGATCGTCCGCGTGCCGAACAACACCGGGATCGGGCTGTCGGTCGCGGCGACCGGCGCATCGACATCGCCGGGCTGCGGCGTGGTGGTCTTGGGCTTGGGGGCGAGCAGCGACGACAGGACCGTCGTGATCACCCACACGATCAGGTATTGCCACATGGAAAAGCCTCAAACGATGGCGTCGCCGGTGAAGGGGTTCTTCACCGGGATGTAGGGGAAACCGCCGTAGTTCAGCTGGTTGCCAAACTTGGCGGCGCAGGTCGCGAGCGTGTGGTCGCAGCCCGGATACGCCTCGAAGGCGTCGCCGGCTTTCAGGCCGGGGATCGGCGCCGAGAGGGTCACCGCGCCGCCGGAGCTGGCGACGATCATCCGTTGCGCCCCGGCGGCCATGAGGCGTCCGCCGACAAACCAGGCAATCGGCTTGGGCAGAAAGACGGACGCAGTCACCTCCAGCCCCGCCACGCTCTCGACGATGCCGGCCGTTTTGTAATCGGCCGCGTTGACCTTGCAGCCGCCGTGGTAGAGCGGATGACGGCAGTTGATCTGGTAGTTCGCCCGCCGCCCCGAACGCTTGAGCGTCGTGAAAATCGGTTCGCAGCGCATCTGCACCGTGATGCCGCCGAACACCACCGACACGACGCGCCCTTTCCACCAAGTGATGAATTCCGTCCCCGGGTCGGACAGGTGCTGGCGAAAGATGGTGAGTGACAGCACGCCATCGGGCGGGGTCACGATGAAGGACTGCACCACGCCGATGTCGAGCGCTGCTTCGAGATTGAGCATCGCGCGGCCGAATTCCTGCGTCTGCTCGATCTCCGAGCGCCGGATCGGCGCCGGGATGTACGGCTCGCCATTGTAGGTCACGGCATCCCGCGCCGACGTGTAGCGCCAGACGGTCGTGCCCAGCGTGAACCGGTACAACTCGACCGGCTGCCCGGAATGGACGCTCGCCTCAATGTTCTGATAGGTCATCCGTTGATGCTCCGAATAGGCAAAGTCACCCGAACCACACGATCCGTTTCGAAGAAAAATTCCACGGCATCGCTCTCCAGTCGTGCCAGTTCCAGGAAGCAGACGATCCGGAAATCGGACGGCACGCAGGCCCGTCCCAGCGCGGCGTCGATCCGCATCCGTTCCACCACCCCGTCCACGAACTCGAACCCGGTGATGCTGCGCAAGAACCAGGTGCCGTCGTTGTGCAGGAAGGCCACGTCCCGCCGGCCGGGCATGGCCTGGTAGTAGGTGGCGAAGCCCCGGCCCTGGACCAGAATTTCCGTGGCATCCAGGGCGAAGGGCTGGGCGACTTCGAGGCCACGCTCCCAGGTCGGCACCCAGAAAGGCACCTGCCGGCCGGCGCGGGCGGCGAGCCAGCCCCGCATCGCAGTGAGCCGGGCGCGATCCGGTAGCAGGTACTGGTGGCGGCGCACGATGAGGGGACGATTCGGGATGTCGATCACCGCAGGCGTGCCGGTCTCAACGTCGAACACATCGGCGAGTCGCTGATAGTCGATGCTGACGTCCTCGACCCGGTTCGGGTGCTGCAGCAGCGTGTCGTAGCCTCGGTACTGGATCGGCGAACTGATCGCCGTCACCGGCGAGGCCAGGTCCTCCAGCTCGAAGCGCAGTTTGGCCTGGGAGATTGCCGCCGTTGGCCGGGTGACGGTCTGCTGGGCGGGTAACCGTCCCAGCCGGGCCGGGGCGATCCAGGAGCCTGCGGGCCAGTTCCCCAACGTCGGGCGCTTGAGCGTGATCGTTCCGGCGGTCAGGGACAGAACTTCGAGGGCCTCGCTGGCGCCAGCGCTTGAGCCGACGATGGCGAGCCCACCGGGGTGATAGTCCATGTCAGTGGTATTCACGGCCAGCACCGTGTCGCCGGGATGGATGGCGGCCGCAAGCCAGGCCTTGTCGGTCCACACCGGCACGGCATAGACGCGCGACTGCCAGACGTTCATCAAGAGGTCCAGCTGCCCGCCGTTGCCGTACTCCAGCACGTCGAACTCGAACGAGCGCCGGGGATCGGCTCGCAGCCGCACCCGCTGCTCGCCGCCATCGCGCATCGTCAGCACGTCGGTGAGCCATTCCAGGCGCTCGGTGAAGCCGCCTTGCCAATCGTGCAGCAGGCCCATGACCAGCACCCGGCCGTAGCTGATCGCCAGGTCGCGGGTGCCGCCGGCGGAAAAATGCAGCGTCAGCAGCGTGTCGACAAAGCTCGGGCCGTCGAGGGTGGCCGTGACCTCGTAGAAGATGTCCTCCAGTGCTCGCATCCTCGCTGGCGGGAAGAAGCCCAGGGACAGCCCCTCGGTATCGCCATCGAGCAGGAAGATCGTGACCGGGTCCAGGAACGCGTTCCAGATTTCGACGGTACGGGTCGTGGGGATGACGAGGTTGCCGAACTCGATCCGGGACGGCGACAGGTAGATCCGGTGGTAGTAGTCGTCCGAGAACGAACCGCAGTGTGCGCCGGCCCGCTCGATCAGGGCCTCGGGCGATGGCTGGCCGCTCGCGATGGCACCCATCGCACCGACGATGGCGGCAACGGCGGTGGCCGGCTCGTAATACCCGGGCCGACCGTTGTCCCACAGGGCGTTCATTCCTGCGGCCGCTGCACCGCCCAGAATGCCTGACGTGAAGGCTCCGACAAAGTCAGGCATTCACACCACCTTGCGGTAAGCCAAGCCGTAGTCGTAGCTGATCGGTTCTGCCCCGAGCGTGTAGGCCTTGTTCCACAGCGGGAAGATCTTCCATACGTCGGTGCCGAGGGTCAGTTCGTCGCCCGGGTTGAAATTGGAGATGTTCAGGAAGCGCACATCGGGGAATTCACCGAGCAGCGTCCAGGTGCCGACGTAGGGCGTGCGATTGACGCCCACGTAGCAGGGCATCATCGGTGCCAGGCCGTTGTAGCTCTGCGGGGAGCAGTGGTAGGCCAGATCGTGTGCCAGGGTGTGGAAGGAAACCTGGGGTCCCCCCGAGATATAGCCTGCGCGGTTGTTCACCGAGTTGGAATAGGTCGTGCAGCCGTAGGCATCCAGGTTGGCCGTATCCCAGACACCGGTCGAAAGCAGGCGCCAGCCGACCGTCCAGCCGTCGATGTCGGCTCGGACGTAGGTACCGGGATAACCGTTCGACGCGAGCGCCGATCGCGACAGCCCTTGGCCGTTCGATCCGAACGGGACCATCTGATTCGAGCTGTTGAAGGCGTAGGCCGTGGTCGTGAACGATTCGATGGGGCATCCTGCGGTCAGATACTGGCCCCCGGCAAAGGCGCCGTATTTGTTGATGAAGCCGAACGACAGGTGGCGGAATCGGCCCGGCGTTTCCTCGATCACCACGTGCACGAAGTCGCCGTTGGAAAACAGGTGGTAGGCATAGAGTGAGGTGGCCAAGGGACCTACCATCACGAACTTTCGGTTGTTGGTCTGCAGGTTGGCGGCCGTGCCGGCAGCGAAGCCGTCGCACACCCAGGCCTCCAGGCAGGCGTAGGTGCCATTGACGCCGTTCTTGTAGAGCTTCTTGTTGACCGCGAACAGCTGGTAGGACAAGCCGTTCTTGGTCAGCACGACCCGGTTCGCGACGAGGCTCGTTTCCGACTGGTTCTTGTACGCATCGGAGCCACTGACCGAGGAAATCATCGACGTCGTGCCGGCGTGAGTGGCGCCACCATTCGATCCATAGGTCGGAAAGGTCAGCGTAAAGGTGTCGGTTGCATTGGCCGTCCAGCCGTTGGCGACCGCGAAATTCTTGATGGCAGTCAGCAGCGTGTTGATGTCGGCCGACGCACCGGTGATGTAAGCCATGATCGCCTCAAGCGAGTTGGATGGCGGCAAAGCGCGCCGCGTTGGTGGAAGTCGCCGCCTGCACGACCAGATGGGATTTGCCGGCCACGGTCACGGTGTCGCCAGCGGCCACTCCGAAGCCCGGCACGGCAAACACGCCTTGCAGCTCGCCCCATATCGAGAACGGACGAGTCGTCGCGCAGTCATAGAGGATCGCCGGCAGCAGCGGGCTCGCGCCGCTCGGCAACTGCGTGAGATTGCCCAGGTCGTAGCGCCCGGCGCTGTTTTTCCTGGTCTCCAACGACATCGCCCAGGGCCAGGCGCGACCGGTGTAGGTCGTATCGAAGCGGTTGGTGCCGACCCAGCCGCCGCTCGGTTGCAGGAGCGCCGCGCTGTAGCTGCCGTATTCACCATCGTTGCGCCAGAAGGCGCTGCCCGCGATGTCGAGATCCGAACTCTGGTAGTTGTCGCCGCGCGACGTGTTGGCCCCGATGAATAGCGGGTACGGATATTGGGCCGGGGTGCCGTAAGGCAGGATGAAGCCCGCGTAGAGCGCGCCCCAATACGCCGAGGACTTCGCCACCACGATGAAGCGCCGGCCGTTGGCGACGAACCAGTAGCTGATCGCGCTGTTGAAGAGCGGCATCCTCGGCACGATGCCCAGCGAACCGGCGCCCGAGAGCAGGCTGCCCGGCTGGCCCTCGGGTGTGTTGATCGAAACGATGCTTTGCCAGGACTGTGACCCGAGCACCCGGATCGAATACGCGGGTGCCGCACCGTCGGCGAACAGGCAAACCTGCACGTAGATCGCATCGCCCGCCGAGGAACCTGGGCCCCGCAGTTCGGCCAGATCCCGCTTCGCGTCAAGCGTGAAGGTGTCACGGCGTAACAGCGTCCAGGCTTCGCCCCCGGCGACCAGGGTCGCGTCGGAGGTCAGAAACGTGATCAGCTTGTTGAACAGGTCGGCGGCATTGGTTGCGGTGCCAGAAGTCCAGGCCATTCTTATCTTCCAAGGATGTTGCGAACGGAGGCGGCATTGCGCTGGATGAGGTTCATCACCACGCGCTCGCCGGCGCTGCTGTTGAGGTAGTCGGCCGCCATCGCCGGGTCGATGACATTGACGATGCGGATGTTCTGACCCGGGGCTGGCTGCGCGGGGGCTTCCGGCACGAGGCCGCCAGCGGCAAAGGCCAGACGACCACCAGCCACACGGGGCCCGGCAGACAAGCCGTTGATGGCATCCAGGAACGACAACCCGAGCCGGCTCACCGCGTGGGCATTGACCACGTACTCGCCGTGGGAGAGGCGCGCCGGGATGGAGTCGCTGGTCGATGTGCCAGGACCGGTCACGTAGCCCCCGGAGGCAAAGCCGAAGAACGACGAGATCAACGCGCCCAAGCCTCCGGCACTGCCTGCCGTGCCACCGCCCATCAGGCTGCCGAACAAGGCTTCGGCCAGTTTCTGCGAGGCGATGCGGTTGATCGTCTGCAGCACGGATCGCCCGAAATCCGCGAATGCGTCCTTGGCCGACTTGGCGCCGCTGCCGATGTCCTGGAACAGTTGCGCGAAACCATCCTGCACCGCGCCGTCGATGGCCACCGCCACGTCGTCGACGACCAACTTCACCTGCGCGATCTCGTTCTTCCACGCTTGCACCCGGGCGACGGCGTCCGGGCCAATGGCTGTGGCGGTAGCCTCCAACTGCGGCAGCAGAGCATCGAGCGATTGGCCGGTCTGCCGGTGCAGCGCAAGGATCTGCTGGCGGGCCTGGGATTCCGTGAGGAGCCCGGACTGACGCTGCAGATTGATCGACTCTTCAGACGCACGCATCCGCGCGAGCGTGTCGTTGAACTGGCGCTCGTACTCGGCGAGGTCGGCGGCCGATGCTTTGACGTCGATCAGCCGACCGACGGTGGCCGCCCCTTCGGTGTCGCCCTCGGCACGGAGCCGCTCGATCAGGGGCTGGTACTGCCGCTCGATGGCTGCGCGCCGGTCCTGGCTGGTCGCCGCACCCGTGAGATCGAGCAGTTCGTCGCGCACCTTGGCGAGCTCCTCGCGCAACTCGCGCTCGGCCTGGACGGCTTTGCGGGCATTGGCGACCTCGACGTCCGCGCGCTTGTGGTTGAGGACGGTCAACTCGCTCTCGAGCTTTGCGACTTCTCCTTTCGCTTTGATGCGTGCGGGCTCGTCCTTGCCCGTCTTTTCCAGCCGCTGCTGCTGCGAGAGCGACACCTGCACGCGCCGGATTTCCGCATCGATCTCCTGCTGCTCGATCCGGGTCTTGGCCGCGTAGTAGTCTTTCAGCGAAATCAGCCGGTCTTCGAGCGCCGCGTCCAGTTCGCGCGCCTGGCGATCCAGCGCATCCTTGAGGATCTTGAATTCGGCCTCGGCCTGCGCCTGCACGAGTTCGAGCTTGGCCGCCTCGACCCCCTTGTCGGGTGTCGGCTTGGCGGGTGGTTGTGGACGGCCGAATACGCCAGGCTGGTTCTTATCGGAGGAGCGGATGCGGCCGGCAATGGCCTGTGCGACCTCCCCGACGTAGTCGCGCGTCACGGCATCGCGCACGGCCCCCGCCAGTTCCTGCCCGAAATCTCGTACCTCGCCGAGCTGGCGGCCGAGCGCGGCGCGCAGCGACTGCATCGAGAAGTCGCCGCTGAAGGCCGCTGCCACGTCCTGGCCCAAGGCCTTAGCCAGTTCCCCGATGTCGGAGAAGGCATTGCGAAAGCGCTCGACCATGAAGGCAGCCGTGACGCCGACGACGCTGCCGACCGCGTTGAAGGCGCCGATGACGACATTGACCATCGTTCGAATGGCAGATCCGATGGCTCGGAGCGCATCGACCATCACCTCGCGGACGCGCGCCCAGCTCAGATTGTTGGCGCCGACCAGCCGCCCCAGGGCGCTGACGACGTCGCCGACCTTCTCGACCACCAGGTCCCAGGTGGCGCTGATGATCTGTTTGATCGAAGCGGTCTTGCCGCCGAACTCGACCACGGCGTTGCGCGCCGAATAGAGGGCCCCGGCCAAAAGCGTCACCGTGGTCACGATCACGCCGATGGGGCCGCCCAGGAGTGCCAGCACCCCGCGCAACAAACCCGCCGCGCGACCGAGCAGCGACGTGGAGGCCACCGCCTGAGTCACGGCACCGGTGGCGGCGGTGGCTTGCAGCCGGGCCTTTGCCGCATCGACGACCAGTGCGCTGGTGGCGAGGCCTTGCGCCCGCGCCTGGGCCAAGGCCGCATCGGCGAGGCGGACCCGTGCCAGCGCCTCGGCTTCCAGCGTGCGCAGGTTGGCACGCCGCGCCGCCGCTTCCGCTCGGGCGGCGGCGATGCTGGTGGCAAAGGCGCCCGCCATCCGGCCGAAGGCGGTAACCAGAACGACCCCCGCCAGATCGATCAGCAGTTCGAGATGCTGGGCGACGAGTTGGATCGCCTGCGCCAGACCTGCGGTCAGGCCGGAGCTCGCGTCGCGCTCGCCGAAGGCGCGCAGAAAGGCGTTCTTGAGACGGGTGAGCGCACCCGACACCGTATCGGGCAGGCTGCCGTACTCCTCGGCGAGCCGGCCACGCTGCTTGAGCAAGGCGTCGAGCACGGCCTTGGACGTGATCTTTCCTTCCTGCGCCAGGGCCCGCAGCGAGCCGAGCGGCACGCCCATGCCATCGGCGATGGCCTGCGCCAGACGCGGTGTCTGCTCGATGACCGAATTGAATTCCTCGCCGCGCAGT
The DNA here is from genome assembly GCF_013347325.1 of Cupriavidus gilardii. NCBI lineage: Bacteria > Pseudomonadati > Pseudomonadota > Betaproteobacteria > Burkholderiales > Burkholderiaceae > Cupriavidus > Cupriavidus gilardii. The sequence goes on from NZ_CP054626.1 coordinate 3,354,064, forward strand.
TGTCCCGAGGCGAAGGCCTGGCCCAACTGCAACAGCGCCCCGGCCGCGGCCTCGCTGGAGGCGCCGGAGAGCGATACGGCCTGTCCGATGGCATCGGTCGCCGCCAGCACGTCCGCCTGCGAACGCCCCAGCGCCTGCACCGAGGGCGCCAGCCGCGCGTAGAGCGTGACGGTTTCGGCGAGCGGTGCGCGGTTGCGCTGCGCGATCTCGAACAACGCCGCGTCGGCGCGGTTGAACTCCTCCTGGGAGGTGACCGCGAGCCGCAGGCGCGCCTGCAGGTTCTTGTACTGGTCGGCGACCTCGACCAGTTCGCGCACACCCAGTCCCACACCGATGGCACCGCCGATGCGGGACAGGACTTCTCCCACCTGGCCTGCTTCGCTGCGCAGGCGCGAGAGGCTGCCCTGGACGGACTGGAAGGCGCGTCGCGTCTCATCGACGGCGGTGATGAGGATCTGCGCGCGATTATTCGCCATTGCTCAAACCTTCGACATTGCCTTGCTGATGGCCGCCGTCAGGCGGGGAAGATCGACCCGCACCGAACGGGTAAGGTCGAAACGTTTCTTGAGGGTCACGCGCCGCACCAGCATGGCGACAGGAATCTCCTGGCCACGCTTGATGCGCTTGGCGCCGGTGCGCTCCCGCTCGGCGCTGCGGAAGCGCGCCAGCGGCCGGGCGTTCTCGCCGATGTTCTCGGCCATTAGGATCTGCTGGCCGTTCTTTTCGACGAACCAGGCATTGCCGGATCGCATCAGCGCATCGATCACCCGGGCAAACGCCTTGCGTCCGATACGCCGGTGTTGCGGCAGCAGCGGGATCAGCATCCGCCCCCGAATCGTTCCTCCCTGTTCGTGCAGGCCCAGCCAGGACACCTTCGAGCCGATGTAGAGCGCCGGAAATTCCGTGGCTTTACGGTCGAACACCTTGGCGTGCATCGACCGGAGGAACTTGGGACTTGCAACCTTGAAGCTGGCGCGCATTTCGCCCCGCACCCGCTCGGCCATCTCTTTGCCGGAATCCCGCATCGCGCGGGCGACGGCGGTGTGGATCGTTTTGTGGGTATCGGTTTGCCAGGCGTTGAAGCGACGACGATCCAGCAAGCCCTCAGCGACCAGATCGATCTTCATCGCGCATTCCCTGTTGGAGTTCGGCCTGGAGCTGACGGATGCCTTCGCGGTTGCCCTGGGCGGCGGTGGTCATGACCGCGAGCTGGGTGGAGAGCCGTTCGCGCTCGAGACGGCTGTCGGCGGCCAGAAACGCGTTCAGCTGGCCCAGCGTGTAGCCGAGGATGTCCGGGTAGCGGTGGCCACTGCGGATCAGGCGGGCGATGGCGTCGCTCCAGCCAACCGTCCGCTCAGAGACTGCGCGAGCGTGCTGACCTTCGGCGCGACCCGGTGCACGAAAAAATCCGCGTTCACCTCGAACACCGTGGCGGCGAGCGTGATCGCGTCGTCGAGCGCCAGCGCGTCCACCCATTCACGCGGGCGTCGGCTGGCCAACGCCAGAGCGGTGAGCAAGGAATCGCCGTGTTCACAGAGCAAAGCCAGCCAGTCCGGCTCGCCGGTCAGCTGCTCGGCAAAGGGCCGCACGGCCTTGAGCATCGCGGGCAGCTCGCCGATTACCAGCGGGCTGATCGTCAGGCGCTGCCCGGCGATCTCCAGGGATTGGGTTTGCGGGACGAGAACATCCAGGTCAGAGGTGGTCATCGTGTACTCCTCACAGCAGCACGATGCGGCCGAACTGACCGAGGTCGCCGGCAGCGGGCTTGAGCGTGTCCGCCAGCACCTGTCCGGAAAGCTCGAACTTCAGCAGTTCGTCGGTGATCACCGACAGTTCCTTGGCCGGGTTGATCGCCACGCGGTACAGGTCGATCACCACCTCGCGGTTGCTGTCGGCGATGTTCAGGCCTTCGAAACGCACCCAGCGCTCCGGCAGCGGCTGCGTGAACAACGCGGTGGATTGCGCGGTTCCATAGGCGTAGTCGACCTTGAACGGCTCCACGTAGGGGCCGCCCGTCGTCTTGTCGTTGATGACCAGCGATCCGTGCTTCGCATTGAGGCTGTACTGGGCGGCGGGCAGCGTCTTGGGCGTGCCCGAGGCGTCCTTGACCACCACAGAGGAGACGTTCTGCTTGGCGAGCAGGTACAGGCTTCCTGCCGTGACCGGGTTGGGCAGTGCCTCGGCCGTCACCGTGCCGCTGACCTGTTCGATGGTCGTGCCGTAGAGCGCCAGGCCCAGATTCACCGCGATCAGCTCTTCCAGCGTGCAGGCGAATTCGCCCTTCTTGGTCTTGATCAGCTGCAGGTCGGTCAGGCGTTGTCCGCTGGTCGATTCCTGATGTTCCAGCGTTTCCACCGACAGCGAGACCTTGAGCTCGGGCACGTTGCCGACAAAACTCAGCCCTTGCGGGTTGCCGGCAGCGTCGCGGGCGCCGATGTAGACACGGCCTTGTCCAGAGAAATACGGCATGGTCAGTCTCCCTTGCGTGCGGTGAATTGCGGTTTGACGCCCGGCTCATCGGGCGCCTCGGTAGGTTTGGCGACGCCGCGTTCGATCAGCCAGCGTGCGGTGGCCTCGTCGACGTCGAGGCGCGTGCCGGGGACGCACTGCACGCCGGCATGGGTGTGGGGTTTGATGAGTTCAACGGTCATGGCAAGTCATCCTTTCTGGGTCAGGTCCATGGCATGGGTGCGGTAGCGGATCTCGTAGCGGGCCGGCAGCGCGACGGCGCCAGCGTCGGCATCCTCGGCATCCCACTCGGCATCGACCTCGTGCAGCAGGAGCGCGAGGCCGCCGAGGGTCGCGTCAGGCATCAGCGCCGAGTGGGCGTCTACCATCGCCCGGTCGGCCTGGTCGAACGCGTCATCGCCGCGCGCCACCACGGTGAGGCGCAGCGTCAGCACCCGGTCGACGAGGTGGTTGGCGTAGCCGGTGATGCGGTCGCTCTCGGCGAAGAGCAGCAGCGCGGGGCTCGCGTCGCGGGTGACCGGCACGGCCGGTTGTCGCAGCACTGGAACGGGTGCGACAGCGGCCGACAGACGGGCCACGACCTCCCGCAAGATGCGCTCACGGATGGAGTTCATAGGCAGAGTCCTCAAATGCGGGTGAGATCGGCACGCCGCTCGCTGCCATCACCGATGGCCCGCACGTCGCGCACGCGGTAGCTCGTGCCACCGATGCTCACGACCTGGCCCACGGCCAGATCGGGCAGAGCCGAGGCGAGGAAGCGCATCGTGTAGTCGGTGGAGAGCGCGAGGCCATCGAGCACGGTCTCGTCCGGGGCAAGGAAGTCCACCATGACGATCTGCCCGCCGACCTCTGCATCCACCAGCAGCCCCGCGTCCGCGGCCGCCGCGTACAGCTCCTCGACGCGCACCATTAGACGGTCAGCTTCACCAGCACGCCCGGGCGGTGGCACATGGGCAGCGGGTTCGACTGGGTGTGCAGGTCCGTGCCCCGGTCGAACTTGCGCGGCTCCTGCTTGGCATACAGTGGCTGGCCGACCGTGTTGACGGTCTCGTTGAAGTCCGCCGGCGCGAAGTAGGTGCCGAAGGTGTCGATGGTGCCCAGCGGAAAGGCGTGCGCCTCACCGGCGGCGATGAAGCGGCGCGCGGTGCCGCTGGCGTCCGTAGCCTGGCCCCGGTACTCCTCGAAGGTGATGCCGCCGTAGGTGAAGCCGCGACGGATGTCGTTGATGAGGATGGCTCCGTTCTGCCAGTTCTCGAACGCCTTCTCGACCTTGGCGTGGCCGGTGAGCGCGGCGAAGAACTCCGGCGAGCACAGGCAGTGGACGCCGTTCATGAACTCGCCCTTGAGGTTTTCCTCGATGGTCGCCAGCACCGTGCCGCACTTGGCTTTGACGTTGGTGCCCGCCGTGCCTAGCTCGAAGGACACCGTCTGCTGCGCGATCTCGAAGGCATCGAACAGGTCGTAGAGCACCGAGCCGTCCGCGTCGAGGATCACGCCCTTGAGCGCGCCGACACGCAGGTGCTCCAGCGTGATCGCGTGCTTGTTGCGCATCGTCTCCAGATGGCGCGCGACCACGCCCGCGACCGTCTCGGTTTCGGTTTCCGAACCGAAGGCGCGGATGCCTTGCACCTCCTCGGGCAGCACCACGTCGTCGTGCGGGATGTGCGGCACGACGAAGGAGCGCAGCTTGCGCTTGCCGCGCACGCCGACCGTGCCGGGCGAACCCGGCGGCAGCGTGGGCAGCAGGTTGAGCACGCCGTTCATTTCCTCGACGACGATCTGGCGCTGGCGCACCGGCTTGGGTGGCATCAGGTTCAGTTCTTCCAGGCGCCCGTAGCGGTTGGGCAGGATGTTGATGGCGGCGGTCAGCGCGGCCATCGAGAATGCGGGATTGCTGAAGGGGTTATTCATGGTCAGGCTCCTTGACGGACGAGCACGCCCAGCGCCTTGAGCTGCGCCACGACGCTGAGTTTTTCGGCGTTGGTGATGGCCGCGGGCCACACGAGCGCGTGGTCGGCGACAATGGCGTGGCGCGCGACGATCAGGCCGTCGTCGCGGTCGGCGAGCGTCGCGTCGCAAGCTTGCAGCAGCACGCCGGCGGCGACCTGCGTGCCGTCGGTGGCGGACGGGTCGATCCGTGTGACTTTTCCGGTGGCGGTGACGATGCCGATGACCGCGCCCAGCGGCAGGTTCTGGCCGGAGGCGACCGTGACGCGGTCGCGCGAGTAGAGGTTGGGCGCCTCAAACTTGAGCAGGTCGCCCAGATTCAGCGGTTCGGCGAGAACGGACATTTCAGATCTCCTTCTTGGTGGATTGCGCCGCGAGCTGCTTGGCCGCGTCGATCAGCGGATTGCTGGCCGCAGGACGCGCGGCATCGGGCGCGATGCGGCTGACGATTTCGGGACTGGCCTCGGCCTGCGCCGCGAGCAGTCGGCTGCGCACCTGGGCGGGCGCGGTGTTGGTTTCGAGGAAGCCTGCGATCAGGTCGGCGCGACCGGCGAGCGTGCAGGTCTGTGCGATCTCGATGGCCTCAAGCACACTCAACGTGGTGCCGGCGGACGGTTGAGGAGGACTGCCAGCAGGATCAGCAAGAGGCCGATCAAGAGCAGTGGGGTCGGATCGTTCATTCATGGAAGACTCCATCGGGTGGTTGCGAAAATGGCCCCCAAGCTGCGCCTGCGGCTCGCTGCCCCCCGAGGGGGCGCGCTTGCCTTGGGACGGCCCGGCGGCGCGTAAGCCCGCTTGGCTGGCCGGAGTCACCAGAGTCGGGAGTGGGGAAAGCGATTGCGTGAGCTGGGCGAGCGCGTCGTCGAAACCTCCGACGGCATCGGCCAGTCCGGTGGCGACGGCATTCGGGCCGAAGAACAGGCCGGCTTCGGTGGCGCGCACGGCACCCGCGTCGAGGCCGCGATGGCGCGCGACGGTCTCGACGAACAGCTCGTAGACGCGATCCACCTCGGCCTTGAGCACCGCGTGCGCGGCGTCGGAAATCGGCTCGTGCGGGTTGAGGTCGTTCTTGCGCTCGCCCGCGAACACGGCGGTGTAGCGAACGCCGTCTTTGGCGTCCTTGGCGGACTGATCGACGTGCATCGCAATGACGCCAATCGAACCGACACCACCGGTGCGCGCGACGAACACGCGGGTGGCGGCGGACGCCAGCGCATAGGCGGCCGAGAATGCCATGTCGTTGGCCACGGCCCAGACCGGCTTCAGCTGCGACGCCGCCCGGATGCGGTCGGCCAGATCGAACACGCCGCCCGACTCGCCGCCCGGTGAATCGATGTCGAGCAGGATGGCCGCGACCTCGGGGCTGGCGAGCGCGGCGTCCAGTTGCGCGGCGATGCCGGCGTAGCTGGCGAGGCCCGACTCGGCTTCGAGGCCAGAGGTGCGGCGCACCAGCGTGCCGTGGATCGGGATGACAGCGACCTTGCCGCTGACCGGCGTGGGCGCGCGCGCCGTTGGCGTGTAACCCACGGGCGCGGCGAGATCGGCGAGGCCGATGCGTGCGCCGAGCACGGAGAGGATGACGTCGAGTTTCGGGCGATGGATCGCCAGCGGCACGCCGAACAGGCGAGCCGCCAGATGAGGCAGCACGGTCATGGGAATCCTTCGGGGAAAGCGGTCAGGCGGAGGAGTCGCCGCCGGTGGCGTCGGGCGCGATGGCGTTGCGGTTGGGTTCCGCCCCATCACGCACATTCGCGCCGTCCTTCGACGTGTAGCGAGGGTCGGAATCGAAGATCAGGCCGAGGTCGTCGGCGCGCTTGTTGTCTGCGGCGATCTCGCGGTCGACGTCTTCGGCGTCGTAACCGTTGGCCGAGATGGCTTCCGAGCGGCTCATCAGGCCCGCACGGATCGCCAGCAGCATGGCCTTGTATTCCTTCTCGGGATCGACCCACTGCCAGCCCTGCGGAATCCACTTGGCTTGCAGGTACTGGCGGCGGCGCGCCGGCCCACCGCGCGCGAAACCCGGCGCATCGAGCGAGCCGGCGAGCACGGCCTGCTTCATCCACGTCGCCCACACCGGGCGACACATCTGATGGACCAGCACCGAGTGCTGCACCATCTCGCAGCGGCGGCGGAACTCAAGCAGTCCGGCGCGGATGGACGAGTAGTTCACGCCCGTCAGGTCGCCGGTCAGTTGCTCGTAGGTGATGCCGATGGCGGCGGCGACCGCGCGGAACTGCGTGCGCAGGAACTCCGAATACGAGCCGCCCACGTCCGCCGGATCGGAGAACTTGATGTCCTCGCCCGGCTCCAGAATCTGCAGCGTGCCCGGCTCCAGCCCGGCGAGCGCGATGCCGTCGCCATCGGCCGGGCCTTCGCCCATCAGGTTGTCCTCGGGGTTCTGGCGCGTGACGAAGCCCGCGAACATCGCGGCGGTCTTCTTGCGCACCAGTTCGGCGTCGTCGTACTGGTCGAGTTCGTTGAGCTTGACCAGCGCGCGCGACAGCCACGGCTCGCCGCGGATCTGGCCGGGACGCAGCACGCGGTAGAGGTGGATGACCTCGCGCGCGTCCACGCGCACGGTCTCCATCCCGCCCTGGCCCGACATCGGCGCGAGCCGTCCGTCCTCGGGGTGCGAGCGGTACAGGTGGTAGGCCACACGGCGGCCCAGCGCGTCGAACTCGATGCCCGAGCGCACCACGTTGCCGGAGGGCAGATCGGTGGTGAGGTGGATCGGCAGGTGCTCCGACTCCAGCAGTTGAAGCTGCAAGGGCACGACCAAGCCATCCTCGACACGGCGCGGCCGTAGCCGGATCAGGCATTCGCCGCCTTCGAGCATCGAACGGCAGGCCAAGGCTTGCAGGCCGTAGAAATCGGTTTGGCCCGCCGCGTCGGCTTCCTCGGTCCAGTCGCGCCACAGCGCCTGCACGTCGGCCTTGAAGTCTTCGTCGTCCGACAGGCTCTGCGGCTTGATGCCGGTGCCGACCGCGTTGGCGACGAAGGCGTCGAGCGCGGCCTGCGCCCACGCATTGCGGCGCACGAGGTCGCGGCTCTTGACGCGCAGGTCGGTGTGGGTGGCCAGCATCGCGGCGACCGCGCCGGGATTGCCGGGCATCCACGCCAGCGCGCGGCGGCCACGGCCGGCGGCTTCATGGACGGGCGATTGGCCGAACAGGCGGCGCACGGTTTGGGAGAACCACGCCATGTCAGAAGCCCTTGCCCGTGGTGACACGGATCTGACGCTTGGTGCTCCGACCGACGCTGCGCGCAAGTTCCGCTTCGACGATGCGAATAGCGACCTGCAGTTCCTCGACCGAGCGGTACTCGACCGTCTTGTCGCCGAAGCTCACGCGGCGCTCGCCAGTGGCCAGCGCGCGCTTGAGCGCATCGAGTTGGGTGGTGGTGTAGGTCAAAGGTCTTCTCTCATCGGGTCAGCCAGCGGCTCTTGATCACGCGCCGGCTGCCGTTGCGGGTTCCAGAAGCAGAAAGGCCACCGCTGTGGGTGGCCTCGTTGGGATGTGTCGGTTCGAGCGGCGGCGAATCGTCCGGTGGACGCTCCATGCCGAGTTGTCGCTCCAGTTCGCGCCAGTGACGCTCCTCGAAGCGATCCAGGCCCGCCGCCGCTGCGGCGGCGCGGGCATAGACGTAGCAGTCGAGCGCCTCGTTGCGCTCGCGCATCTTTTGCCATTCGCGCACGGGGAAACCGTTGCGGTCGCGGCGGGTGATCAGTTGTTCGGCACAGAGCTGCTGGGTGAACTCCGCGTCGATCTTGGGCAGGTGGACGAAGCCTGCGGGGAACGTCGTGGTGACGCCGTCCTCGCCGACGTTGGCCGCCTTGCGCAGGTTGTTGTAAAGCTCCAGCTTGGCGATGCCGACCGCGACGGTGAATACCTTGATGCCACGGCGCAGCTTCTTCCCGTCGCGCGAGACATCGACCGCCGTCGGCGTGCCGATCAGCGCCGCGCCGCGCGATGCGCCCTTGACGGCCATCACGCGCGCATCGCGGCAGGCGCGCACGAAGGCGTAGGCTTCCTGCGTGGCAAAGCCGGTGTCGAGCGCGAAGCGTGCCAGCGGCATCGCCGCGCCCGTGGCGTGCGTCCAGGTTTCGTCGAGCATCTCGGCCAGACGCTTCCACACCTGCTCACGCGCGGTGTCGCCCATCAGCACGCGGTGCTCGACGAGCCATGCTTCCTTACCGCGTCCGAAGGCCCAGACCGAGACTTCGATGCGATCCTTCTGCACGTCCGCGCCGCCCACCAGCAGCAGACCGCCTTGCGGCACCGTGCCGATGCGGTAATCCTCGCGGCGTTCGACCAGCCGCTGCCAGTCGGGCGCTTCACCTTCCTCGACCCACGTTTCGCCGAGTTCGGTGTTCTTGAAGGTCTTGATCGCGGCGGCGGAACCGGATTCCTTGCTGACCGCCGCTTCCCACGCGGCGGCGATGTCGCGCCACGCGCGCCAGCCGACCGGGCTGTATAGCGAGGACAGGTGAAAGCCCGCCGTGCGCGGCGCACCGTCCTCGACCATCGCGCGCCACTCGCCGTGTTCGAGCATCCACGTCTTGTGGTGCTCCGCAATCGCGGTGTCGCAGGATTCGCAGACATAGGCCGCCGTCTCCGGCGCGCCCTTGTCCCAGCGCAACTGCTCGAAGCGCAGCCACTGCCGGTGCGAGCAATGCGGGCACGGCACGAAGTAGCGGCGCTGGTCGCTGGCCTCGTACTCGCGCTCGATGGCCGATGCGCCCGAGATCGTCGGCGTGGAAACGATGAAGATCTTCCGGCGCGCGAAGGTGCGCGTGCGCGCCTCCGCCAGCGAGATCGCGTCGCCTTCGCCCTCGACGTCCAGCGGGTAGCCGTCCACCTCGTCGAGGAACAGGTAGCGCACCGGCATCGAGCGCAGGCCGACCGCGCTGTTCGCGCCGGTCATCACCAGCACGCCGCCGCGAAACTCCTTGGCCAGAATCGTGTTGCCCGAATCGCGCGAGCGAGCCGGAGCGATCAACTCGGCCAGCACGCCCGATTCCTCGATCAGCGGGTCGATGCGCTGCTTGGAGTTGCGCTTGGCCATCTCGACCGTCGGCCAGACCGCCATCATCGGGCCCGGCGCATGGTGGATGACGTAGCCGATCCAGTTCGATCCCATCTCGGTCGCGCCGAGCTGGGCAGCCTTCATGAACACCACGCGCTCGACCGGCGAGGTCGGGGACAGGCAATCCATGATGGCCTTCAGGTACGGCGTGCGGCTGGTGCGCCAGCGGCCCGGTTCGGCGGATGCCTTGCTGGAGAGCATCCGATGCCGATCCGACCATTCGGACACCGTGAGCAGCGGATCGGGCGTCAAGCCCTCGCGCCACGCGCGTTCGATTTCGGCTGCGCCTTCGTAATCGACGTCCATTTGTTCCTGTTCAGTCCACGCGCGGGCGCAGATCGCCAAGTTCCTGCAAGTGCTCGCGCACGGCGGCCTCGAGCGCGACATGCATCGTGTGCGGGGCGACCCCGAGCTTGGCCGCCATCTGCGCGGAGATGCGAGCGGGCCAGTTCAGCCACGCATCGCGCTCGGAGCGCGCCAGCTTGAAGACATGGGCGATGGCCTGCGGCCGATCCACCAGCTCGCCCTTGAGCCGGGCCAGCCGCACCTTGTTCGTCTGCGCCTTGACCACCTCGTTGACCGTGCGCGCCTGAAGCAGCGACGCACCGCCAGCAGGAAGGGCGGCGGGACCGTCGCCACCGCCTTCCGGTACGGCGACCTTCGTGGCCTTGGCGCGCGTCCCCGCCTTGGGAGCATCCGAGTTGCGTGCCCACTCCCGATCCGCGCGGTCGGCGTCGATGGTGCCGTCAGCTTCCGGCGTGATGCGCCCAGCCCGGATGGCCTTGTGAACAGCGGTGTCGGTTACGCCCCGGTGGCGGGCGTAAGCGCGTATCGAGATGCCCATTTTGAGAACCAGCGGCCCCTTCATTCATTTGTTCGTCATTCCCCCGGAATCAGCTTGGCTTCTCTCTGGAACAGCGCGTTCATCACGTCACCCATCAACCACCCCGAAGGAGCAGCAAATGACCACCAGCCAACTGACCCCGGCCCAGCACGCGATCCTGGCCTACGCCCTCGAACACACCGGCGGCAAGATCGACTGGTTCCCTGACAACATCAAAGGCGGCGCACGCAAGAAAGTGCTAGACGGCCTGTTCAACCGCGCCCTGATCACCACCGACGGCAACGACTGGTTCGTCGCCGCCGAGGGCTACGACGCGATGGGTCGCGCCCGTCCCGCGCCCCTGGACGCCGACCCGGAGATCGAGGCCGCCGTGACGGCCGCCGAGGCCGAGTGGGCCCAGGACAAGACCACGCAGGCCAAGCCGCGCACCCGCGAAAACAGCAAGCAGGCCGAAGTCATCCGGATGCTGCAGCGCGCAGAGGGCGCGACGGTGCGCCAGATCTGCGACGCCACGGGCTGGCAGGCGCACACGGTGCGCGGCACCTTCGCCGGAGCCTTCAAGAAGAAGCTCGGCCTGACCATCGTCTCGGACAAGGCTCAGGGCGGCGAGCGGGTCTACCGCATCGCCTGATCAGAAAGATCGAGAAAGAGGCCAAGCGGCGCTTGGCTTCTCAATCGAGCAGCGCGTTACTACGGACGTCGCAACGATCAACCCGAAGGAGCCCGAGATGACCACCAACCAGATCCCTGCCACCCAGAACGAAGCCTGGGGCTTTTGGGGCACGATGAACGAGCACGCCAGCGCTGCGTGGCCCTTGGCGATGAACGCCATTTCGGACGCCACCGGCCAGCCCCTCGAATCGGTGCGGATCTTCCTCGACAGCCGACACGGCCGCCACTTTGCCGACGAGGTTCAGAACGGGCTGTACCGGGGCCAGACCTTGACGGACGCGATCAACGCCGCCACCCGACAGTGGATGGGCTGGACGATTGGACGCCAGACCAGCAAGCAATACGGCATCCCGCGCGGTCTGCCCTACCTGACGGGCTTCGTGATTCACTGCGAGATCACCGACGAGTCGCGGGCCGCCTGATCGAACGCCATGCCATCCGCCTCGCGGGTGGCACGTTTCCCAGTCCAGTCCTGCCAGCGGCGCACAATCACGTCGACGTACTTCGGGTCGAGTTCGATCAGCCGCGCCAGCCGCCCCGATTTCTCGGCGGCGATCAGCGTCGTGCCAGAGCCGCCGAACGGGTCCAGCACCACGTTGCCGGGGCGGCTCGAATTGCGGATCGCCCGCTCGACCAGCTCCACCGGTTTCATCGTCGGGTGCAGGTCGTTCTTCTGCGGCTTCTTGATTTGCCACACGTCGCCCTGATCACGGTCGCCGCACCAGTGGCGTTGCACCCCTTCGGGCCATCCGTACAGAATCGGCTCGTACTGGCGCTGGTAGTCGGCGCGACCCAGCGTGAAGGTGTTCTTCGCCCAGATGATGAACGTCGACCAGTGGCCACCGGCGGCGCGGAACGCCGCCTGCAGCACGTCGAGTTCGCTGGAGGACATCGCCACGTAGATGCCGCCCCGGCAATGCGCGACGGTGGGCGTCAGCGCCGCCAGCAGGAAGTCGCAGAAGCCGTCGCCCAGGTTGTCGTTCAGGATCGCGCGATCCTTGCCGCGCATCTTGTCCTTGGCACTGTTGGCGTAGTTCACGTTGTACGGCGGATCGGTGAAGACCATGTCCACCTGCTCGCCTTCCAGTAGTCGCTCGTAGCTTTCGGCCAGAGTGGAGTCGCCGCACAGCAGGCGGTGACCACCGAGCAGCCAGACGTCGCCCGGACGCGAGACCGGCGTCTCGCTGACCTCGGGCACCGCATCGTCATCGGCTTCGCCCTCAGTATCCGGCTCGTCGCCCGCCATCAACTCGGCCAGCGCGTCGGCATCGAAGCCGGTGAGCGACAGGTCAAAGTCATCGTCCTGCAGGGCCGCGATCTCGATGCGCAGCATCGCGTCATCCCACCCGGCGTTCTCGGCGATGCGGTTGTCCGCGATGACCAGCGCCCGGCGCTGGGTCGGGCTCAGATGGTCGAGCACGACCACCGGCACCACCTCCAACCCGAGTTTCTGCGCGGCGGCGAGCCGACCGTGCCCGGCGACGATCACGCCGTCGCTACCCGCCAGGATCGGATTGGTGAACCCGAACTCGGCAATCGACGCAGCGATTTGCGCCACCTGTTCATCCGAGTGGGTGCGCGCGTTGCGGGCGTAGGGCAGCAGCTTGCCTGTGGGCCACTGCTCGATCTTGTCGGCCAACCAGGAGGCGTTCATTGCTCGGCCTCCGTGGTGGCCAGACGCTCGTTGGCGACGTGGTCGAAGGACTGGCCTGTGGCCAGCAGTGTGACGGGCACGCCAGGGTGGTTCTGCTGGAAGCGCTTGATCGCAACATCCACGTACTCCGGCGCGATTTCGACCGTGCGACAGATCCGACCGGTGCGCTCTGCAGCCAGCATCGTCGTGCCGCTGCCACCGAAGGGCTCGAACACGATGTCGCCCGAATCGGTGTAGGCCTCGATGACGAACTCCGGCAGCGCGACCGGGAACACGGCCGGGTGGTCGATGTCCTGCCCGATCTTGCCCTTGTGGCGCATCACGCGGATCACCGAGTCGGGAATGCGGGTGTCCTGTGTCGGCTGGCCCTTGTGCGTCCAGCCGCCCACCTCGCCATCCTTGCCGCGCATTGCCGTGGACGACCCGTCAGCACGCAGGTGCGATTCCTGGCCAGCATGCTTGCACGGCACGATCTTGTTCGGCTTGCGGCTCTGGCGGTTGAAGTGAAAAACGAATTCGAAGCTTGGCGCGAAGCGGCCCGCCCAGTCGCCGGGCATGCCCGGGCCCTGATCCCAGACGTACCACGCGAAACGCCGCCAGCCCTGCTGGCGCATCCAACCGAGCCACGCATCCCAATACGGGATGACCTCGTTGTCGCGGTGGATCAGCCCGAGGTTGACCAGCACCTGGCCATCCTGAGCCATCGGCAGATGGGCGAACACGCCGCGCATCAGGCCATCCCAGTCGGCGATGCCGCCCGAGGTGTAGTCACGCTGATTGCCGTAAGGCGGTGAGGTGAAGCACAGGCGAGCCATGTCGCCTTGCATCAGCGTGCCGACCACGGCACGGTCGGTCGCGTCGCCGCAGATCAGGCGATGCTGGCCGATGGCCCAGACATCGCCGGTGCGCGACACCGGCACCACGGGTGCATCCGGCACGTCGTCAGCGGCGTCCGGTTCGTCGCCGTCCGTTGCGTCCTGCTGCTCCTGGTCGGCCTCATCGGAGACCACGTCGTCGGCGAGCAGTGCCTCGATCTCGGCATCCTCGAAACCGGTCAGCCCAAGGTCGTACCCGGCCTCGGACAGCTCGGCCAGTTCCAGCGCCAGTAGTTCCCCGTTCCATCCCGCATCGAGCGCCAGCCGGTTGTCGGAGATGACGTAGGCGCGCTTCTGCGTCGGCGACAAGTGCGCCAGTTCGATGACCGGCACCTGATCCAGTCCCAGCTTGCGCGCGGCAGCCAAACGGCCGTGGCCCGCGATGATGCCGTTGTCGCCGTCCACCAGCACCGGGTTCGTCCAGCCGTACTCGACAATGCTGGCCGCGATCTTGGCCACCTGCTCGTCGGTGTGCGTGCGCGGGTTGCGGGCGTAGGGAATCAGCGCCTCGACCTTGCGGTACTCGACGTTGAGCGTGTTCAGAATCGGTTCCTCGAAAAAGGAAAACCCGCCGACGGAAAACCGCGGGCGGGCTCGTGATGGGTGCGGACTGGTGCGGGTGCAAACTGCAAACCCTGCAAACCTTGGTTTGCAGTCGGACGCTAGGCGAATGCCGCGCTCGCGCCCCCCGCATGGGCTATTGGCCAGGAAGGACCCGTGAATGCCCGGGCGGCTTCCTCGACCGTCACCGCTGTCCAGAAGATAGCTGCAATCCTACCCCCGGACCGGCGAATCTGTTGCAGCGGCGAAAGCCGCATTTCGCCGCCGATGCGCGCGGATGCGCGACCGCACCCGCCAAATCACGCCAAAACACTACGCCGTCAAGGCGACGCCGTTGAGGTGATCGGCCACCAAATGCAACGCCCGCTGCCACCGCCGCCAGGCGGTGGTCCGGTCGCAGCCGAAGCGGGCGCAGATCTCGCGCCAGCGGTGGCGCTCGGCGCGCATCCATACCAGGTGGCGTTCCTCTTCCTCCAGCCACAAGACCCAGCGCATGGTCTCGAGCATCCGCTCGACCGTCTCGGGTGCGGGCGGGAAGCGCCGGATCGAGGGTTCGGCCCCCAGCGTCTCCCAGGGCATGCGGCGGATCGCGGGCCAGGTGTTGAAGTAGCCCTGCACGCGCACGGGCGGCAGGCGGTGGGCGGTGATGGCCGCCTCCCGGAAGCGTTCGGCCACACGCTCGACGGTCCACTCAGCCATGGCGCGCCTCCCGTGCGCCGTAGAGCCGCTCGCCGATTCGGCGGATCAGCTCGCGTTCCATCCAGTCGAGCCGGTCGTCGTCGAGGCAGACGACGAGCAGGCGCTGCTCGCGCCAGCCGCGGCGTTTGACGGCCTCCACGTCCATCGGCTCGGGCTGCAGGCGCCCCAGCGGGCAGCGGTAGCGAGGGGTCGGGACGTCCATCTCACGCCTCCTGCGCCGCGTCGTGATGCTGGATGGCCCAGTGCAACAGCGCCAAGGCGTCGGCCTCGTTGTCGTCCGCCGGGGCGTGACCCCGGCGACGCACGGCCGCCATCACCGCGTCCTTGCGGGCGTTGCCTTTGCCGGTGGCGTGCTTCTTGATCGTGCCCACCGGCACGCCCTGGTAGGGAATGCCGTGGTGCTCGCACCAGGCCGTGAGCGTGGCCAGGAACCCGCCGTAGGCGTGCGCCGCGTCGGTCGAGACGTGGCGGCGCACTTCCTCGAAGACCAGCGCGTCGATCCCCTCGGCGTGGGCCTTGAGTTCGGTGAGCCAGCCCTTGAAGCGCAGGAAACGCATGCCGCCGCCTTCGAAGCGTCGGGGCTTGAAGGATTCGGTGCCGCTGGTGATTCGGCCCGTGCGGTCGCGCAGCGCCCAGCCGGTGGTGGTGCCCAGGTCCAGGGCCAGGATCGTGGTGTGCATGGTGTCAGTCCTCGTTCGGTGGGGACTGACGCATCCGACGCACGATATCGATAGTTCCCGTGAGGCGCGCGCACGCGCGCGCGCGTAGAGACTTACGATGGACAGCGTCAGATGCGTCAGTCCTGTCGGTGGTCACGGGTGTTCAGTCGTCGGCATAGGGGGTGTAGGCGGGCTGCATCGGGTGCTTGAGACCCACGCCACGGAAGCCCCGGATGCCGGCGGCGTTGCGCCATTTCTCGACGCCGCGGGTGATCAAGAGGTCGGAGAAGCGGCGCTGTGAGCCGACGAACTCGCCGGCGGCCTCCGCCCACTGCTTCCAGTCGGTGAACAGTTCGGCGGTCAGTGACTTGGCATTGGCCTCGCGCACGCAGCGCTCCTCCAGCCAGCGGCCCAGCGCGTCCTCGGCCTCGAAGTACTCCTCGGTGGCCGCCACCACCTGCGGCGGCGGATCGAGCCGGCCCAGGCGCTGCCAGGCCAGGCACCCTTCCAGCGCCCAGGCCAGGATGCCGTCCCGCTCGGCCAGCAACTTCTGCTGCAGGTGTTTGTCGCGCCGCTCGGGCGGCACGGTGATCGTGAAGGGGATCAGGTGCAGCCGGCGCTTCATCGCCTCGTCCACGTTGCGGATCGCGGGCTTGTGGTTGCCGGCGATGACCAGCTTGAACTGGGGCGTGTACTCGAAGAAGTCCTGGCGCATGAAGCGCGCCGAGACCTTGTCGCCGCCGGTGATGGCCTTGACCTTGGACTCGTTCCAGCGCCGGCCCTGCTCGGTCTCGATGGAGGAGACGAAGCGCGCCCCGCGCAGGCCCGCCATGTCGGTCGGATGCCGGTCGCCGCGCGCCTCCATGAAGGTGTCCATCGGCGCGCTGGCGGCGTAGTCGCCGAGGATCGTGGCCAGGGTGTTCACGAACACCGACTTGCCGTTGGCGCCGGTGCCGTAGAGGAAGAACAGCGCATGCTCCCGGGTCGAGCCGGTCAAGCAGTAGCCGCTGACGCGCTGCAAATAGGCTTGCAGGTCCGCGTCGCCGCCGGTGACTTCGGCAAGGAAGCGCCGCCAGGTCGGGCAGTCGCCGCCGGGCGTGGCGGTGGTGATCTTGGTCATGCGGTCGGCGCGGTCGTGTGCGCGCAGGCGGCCCGTCCTGAGGTCGACCACGCCGCCTGGGGTGTTGAGCAGCCAGGGATCGGCGTCCCACTCGGCGGTGGTCGCGGCATGACGTCGGTCTGCGCGAGCCAGGCGTTCGACGCCGCCGACGGTGCCGGAGGTGGCCAGCTTGGCCGCCAGCTTGGGGTTGTCGGCCTGGAGGGCCGCGTGTCGGCAGACACCGCGGATCAAGTCGGTGGCCGCCAGCGTTTCCTCGTTGCGCCAACGCCGGCCATCCCACACCAACCAGCGGCCCCAGGCCGCCACGTAGCGCCAGTCGCGGTGGTAGCGGCGGGTGAAGGCCAGCGCCAGGGCATCTTCGGTGCCCCACACCGATTCATCCGCGCCGATCACCGGCTCGCCGGGGTCCGCAATGTCATGCACCTGCACACGCGGGCCGTGGGCGAGGAAGGCCGCGACGTCGAAGCCCTCGGCCACGGCATCGGCCGCATCCCAGCCCTCGGCGGCTTCCTCGGGTGGGTAGAGGATGTGGCAGGTCTTCGCGCCCGCCGACAGAATCGCCTGGGCCGCCTGCACGGCGTACTCCCAGCCCGGCTTGTCGCGGTCGGGCCAGATCAGCACGGCCTTTCCCGCCAGCGGCGACCAGTCGGTCTTGTCCACGGGCGCATTCGCCCCGTGCATCGCGGTGGTGGCCACGATCCCGAGCTCGATCAAGGCCTGGGCGCATTTCTCGCCCTCGACCAGCACGACCTGGGCGGCGTCCTGGATCCCCGGCTGGTTGTACAGCGGCCGCGGCTCGGGCGGTGCCATCTTGCGCCGTTTGGCGTCCCAGGGCCGGAATTCCTTCTTGCGCCCGGGCGGGTCGTAGCGGTAGACCACGGCGATGAGGCGCCCTTGTGCGTCGAGGTAGTCCCACTTGGCGGTGGCCGGGCCGAGGTCGTCGATCGAGGCCTTCTTGGCCGCCTTGCGCGGCGGCGCCGTGAGCGCTCGGCCGACGAGGTCCTCGGCCAGGTCGAGGACGCGGGCGAAGTCGCCGTGCACGTCCACGCCGAAGTGAGCGCCGATCAGGTGGAACACATCGCCGCCGGAGCCTTCGGCGCGGTCGGTCCACAGTCCCGCCTTGTCGCCGTCGAGCACGACTTCCAGGCTGTCGCCCGGGCTGCCGAGCACGTCGCCGATGACGAACTTGCCGCGGCGCTTCTTTCCAGCGGGGAACAGGGTGAACAGCACCGACTCCAGCCTCGCGAGCAGCGCGGCGCGCACGGCCTCGCGGCGCTCGGACGCCGGGATCTCGGGCGCGGGTGCGGTGTCATTGAAGTCCAGCATCCGACTCCTCCTCGTGCCCTGCGTCGGCCGTGAGCAGGGCTTGACGTTCCTCCATCCACGCCATCAGTTCGGAGAGCTTGAAACGCAGCAGCTTGCCCACCCGGTAGTGCGGCAGGCGCAGACGCCGGCGCTCCTTCGCGTGCGTGAGCCAGTAGTGCGGCAGATTGAGCGCCAGTGCCGCCTCGCGTGCGTCGATCAGGCGCTCCCCGAGCACCTGGTGCAGCGGTGTCTCGTTCATGCCGCAGCCCTCCAGCACCGGTCCTGCCACGGACACATCCGGCACTCGACATGGGTGGGATCGGAGAACGAGCGCGGCAGCAGTTCGCCCGCCTCGGTGGCCGTGATGACCTTCACGGCCCGGTCGGACATGCGCTGCGCCAACGCCGCATCGAACGGCACCAGCTCGGCGTGAATCTCCATGGTGTCGGCGTTCACCGCCGTGAACAGGGCCGGGTGCGCGTGCAGTTCGAGGTAGGCCTGGTAGAGCGCCACTTGCGCGGCGTAGACCGGGCGGGCAGACGCGAGCCGGTGCTTCTCCAGCTCGCGCCACGACTTCGCTCCCAAGCACTTGTTCTCCCACAGCGCCGGGTAGCCGCAACCGAACCCCAGGTCGGGCCCGGCGACGAGCACGCCATCGACGTGGCCCTGCAGGCGCCCGTCCAGCGCCGAGAAGCCGAATTGCTCCTCCGCGTCGTTACGCGTGCGCAGATCGAAGCCCGCGGCACGCAGCCATCCGACCATGCAGTCCTCGATGAGGTGGCCGCGCTCGAAGACGCGCAGCATGCGGCCGTCGGTCTCGCGACCCGGATCGACCGGGGCGTCGGCGAACTCGTACTGCAGCGCGCGCTCGCAGGCGACCCCGAGGCGCGAGGCGCCGAGGTAGGTGCGGCGAGGCTGCGCCGCGCGAGACTGCTGCAGCCCGGCGTCGATCAGCGCCGTGAGCTGACCCGACAGGCTCTTGGAGGCGTTGAAGTCCATCATCGCCGCGCCTCCTTGGGTGCTGCCGTGCGTGCCGTCTGCGCTTGAGCCTTCGGCTCCTCCCACGGCAGATCGTCCTCGAGGTCGGCGAAGGGGTCGGACACCGGGTCTTTCAAGCCCCGCACCGGCGGATACTTGGTCGCCTCGTGGTGCTCGACCATCGCCTCCGTGTAGCAGGTGACGATGGCGTCGACCACCTGGAGCGCCTCGGCCTCGGAATACTCGCCCAGCGGCTTGGCAAAGCCGATCTCGCCCGCGACCTCGCCGAAGGCCTTGAGGCACTTCTTCATCGCGGCCAGTTCGACGTCAGACGGGTCGATCATGGCCACCTCCGTCTTGGGCGTGCGTCCTTCCTGCACCCGCAGCCACTGACCGTAGAGCGCGTGAAACGCCTGCTGGCAACGCCGCGAGCAGAACACCCAGTCGATCGGATAGCGCCGGGCATCGCCCACCGGATGCCGAAGGTCCGAGTGGCCGTAGCCGCCCGCCTGTCGTTTGCAGACCCAGCACTTGCCGCTCATTGCATTCGCTCTCGCCTTCGGCTTCGCGAAACTTCGCTTCGCTCGTTTTCATCGCCCCTCCTCTCACTGCGCCCAGGCCGGCTTGCCCGGCACGGCGGGGCGTTGCGGGGCAACCGGTGCGGGCATCGCACGGGGCGGGGCGACCGCCGCCGGCGCGCCGGAGTGGGCGGTGCCGGGGTTCTTCGGCGGCAGCCCCATCAGGCGGGCGTAGTCCGGGTGGTCGGGCTCGACGGCGTTTCGGATGACGTTCTTCAAGTCGCCGCGGCCGTCCTTCTCGATGTCGATGCGGGCCGCAAACTCGATGCCGTCGAGCTCGTGGAAGCCCTGGATGCGCCGCGCGGCGGCGGCCTGCGGGCTCATGTCCTGCGGATGGACGTTGCGGGCGGAATTGAGCACGGCGCGCACGAAGCTGCGCCCCATCTGGCCCCAAGCCGGGCCCTTCGGGGAATGCAGGCCGATGTTGCTCCAGAGCTTGCGCCGGGCGTACTCGCCCTCCAGCACCACGAACTCGGCCGCCAGATAGACCGAGCCAGTTCCAAAGCTCTGCGTGGCGTAGCCGCCGGTCCAGCCCTGGGCCGGGTCATCAAAGCCCCCGGGCTTGAGCGTCATGCGCACGCGGGCGAGCGTGCCCTTGGGGATGAGGTCGAAACTGGGCTGCTGCTGCGCGTCGTTGAAATCGTTCCAGGCGGTCATGGCTCACTCCTCGAAGGCGGTAGCGGATGGCGGAAGGCGGGTGGCGGCGGCGCACTTGTCGATCAGCGCGCGCAGGTTCGGCGGCTCCAGCAACTCGAGCTGGCCGGAGCGGTCCTTGGCCGGGACGCCGTAGGGGTTCAGCGTGTGGCAGACGAAGGCGCGGTAGATTGATCCGTCCTCGGCCTTGATCTCGGCCAAGGTGACCACCTCGTCGACGATGCCGGGCAGTTCCGCCGCGGTCTTGGCGCCCTCGATCTGCGGCACGAAGACCTTGCGGTTGAAGTCGTCCAGGCGCTCGTCGAGGATGGCGACGAACACGACGTGCTTGCCGCGCGCGTGCTGCAGATGGGTCAGCGCCCCGATCAGTTCCGAGCCGAGCAGGCCGTAGGCGCCCCGGGTGTCGGGCTTGCCGGTGCGCTCGCTGTAGGCTTGCGGCTGGGTCTTGGCCCAGACGAGCGCCAGGCGCGCGAGTACCGTGATCGAGTCGACGAAGTAGGTGTCGTACTTGGCCAGTTGCGCGGGATCGCCGTAGCGCTCGCACACATGCCGGTAATGCGCCTCGGAGTACGGCGCATCCGCCGGCAACGCCGGGTTCGGGCCGGCCAGGAACACCACGAGATCGCGGAACTCCGGCCAGGTGCTCGGGCGCACGCAGTCGCCGCGCCAGTCCTTGACGGCCAAGTCGCCAGCCTCGAGGTCGACGAACAGGGTCGAGGCTTCGGGCAGGGTCTTCAACTGGCTGGTCTTGCCGATGCCGCTCTTGCCTAGAAGCACGAGCTTCACGCCCTGCTTCTCGCGCAGCCGCTGATCGGCGGTGATGATGGGGAGGGCCATCACGCCACCTCCTTCAGCCGCTCCGCGACCGCCGGGTTCCAGAGGATCTGGTAGCCGCTGTGCCCGTTGCGCGAGTACGGCATGGCTTCGGCCCAAGCCTCGCCGGCTTCGGTCAGTTCCCACTCGTCCCGCTCGTTGCGCAACTGCAGGCCGTGGTGGGCCAGGCGCTGGTTGATGGCCTTGGCCGACAGGCCGAGCAGCCTGCCGAGCTGGGTGGCGTTGAGCGAGCAGATCGCCTCGTTCGCCGCAGTGTCCCGGGCAGGAAGGGCGCGGCGCAGCGTCTCGACCGCCAGGCCCGTGTTCTCCTGGATGCAGGAGAGCGTGGCCGCCATCGCGATGCCGGGTTTGACCCCCGGCACCTTGGCCACGGCCTCGCCGATCAGCAGCAGAGCGGCGATGCGGTCCTGGGTGGGTGCCGGCAGGGTCGGGCGTGCACTTGGCGCCGTGTAGCTGCCCGTCTTGCGGATCGCCGGCAGCACCTCGTGGGTGACCCAGCGCTTGAAGCGCTTGGCCTCGCGCTTGCGGCTGCCGAGGACCAGGCTGTACAGCCCGGGCTCGTTGACGACGTTGACCTGGTCATTGCCGCGCGAGATGCCCTGAATTGAGATCAGGGCTTGCTCGTCAGGGTCCAGTCGCGCCAGGGCGCGGGTGGTGTTCGGCAGTTCAAGAACCGCGCACACATCCACCGCGACGAACCACGGTTCGCCTTGGGCATCCGTGACGACCCGGACCGGACGGCCTTCGAAATCAAACGGGATCAGTTCGGTGCTCATGGATCACTCCTCCGAGACGAGGGCCAGCCGGAACGTGGGCTTGCCGGGCTTGACGGTGCGGGCGGCATCGAACCCGGCGCGCAGTGCCGGCGGCCAGTTGGAGAAGCGCGATTCCGAGACGGAGTACTCGACGTCCAGGTAGTCCTCGACCTTCTCGCCGGCGGCGGCGATGCGCCGGGCGATGGCGGCCAGTTGCGCCTGGTCCCAGGACACGCGCTTCGGGACATCGACCGTCACGCGAAGCAGCCCGTCCTTCAGGTGCACGACGCCGAAGTCCTTGCCCGCCTCGAGGCGGGCAGCACGGGCCTGCTCGCCGTAGGCGGCCTCCAGCGCAGCGTCGAACTTGGCGCGGGCCTGCTTGAGCCAGGCGAGCGCTTCGTCCAGGTGGCGGCTGATCTCCGCCTTCTGGGCGGGCGGAAGTTGAGCCAGCTGGCCGACGGACATCGCGGCGATGTCGGCGGGGTAGAGGGTCAAATCGCTCATCGCATCCCCCTTCAGCGCGCCGCGCGCTCGGAGGTCGAGTCGTGCAGGGCGCCACGCTCGAACTCGATGACCGACTCCAGGGGGTAGCTGACGCGCTTGGACAGCTTCAGGTAGCGCGGGCCCCGCCCTTCGCTGCGCCAGCGCTGCAGGGTCTTGGGGCTCAGGCCCCAGCGCTGCGCGAGCTCGTTCTCGTTGAGGACCCGACGGTCGCCGGGAGACAGGCCGTTGATCGCATCGACCGGCGACCGGGGGATGGTGCTTGCCGTTGTCGGCATGGAAGCCTCCTATGACGCTGTTGAGGAACAGGTGTCATTGCAGGCTTCGGGTGGCGAACCTTGGAGGGACCGAATGGCGAACCACGCGGGAACTTCGGGTTCGCCAAAGTTCTCGCCGATACGAAAACGGCGGGCACAAGGCCCGCCGTCATGGTCGAGGATCAGTCAAGGACGGCTGTGCGTCACTCCGCCTGCAAGGCGGCGATCAAGGGGCAGCGCACCCGGCCGCGAATGGCATTGCAGCGCTGCACGAGCTCGGACAGCGCCGCTTCGATGCGCTGCAGGTCAGCCAGTCGTTCGCGAACGTCAACGAGTTTGCGCTGAGCCTGCGCACGCGCCTCGGCGCAGTGCGATCCGTCCTCGAGCTTGAGCAGTTCGGACACCTCGTCGAGACTGAAGCCCAGCCGCTGTGCCGACTTGATGAAGCGGACGCGGCCAAGCTCGTCGGCGCCGTAACGGCGGATACTTCCCTGCGGCCGATCTGGTTCGGGCAACAGCCCCTTGCGCTGGTAGAAGCGGATGGTTTCGACATTGACGCCAGCCGCGCGCGCCAGCGCGCCGATCGTCATCGCCTCGATCTCGGGCGTGCTGTTCATGGTCTTGACTCCGTACTTAAGTACGGAAGTAAGCTTACTCCATGAAACCAGACACCCCAACTGCGCAAGGCAGTACCGGAGGCGGCCGTGCGGCGCTCGCGGCCGGATTCGTCTCGGCCATCCTCGCATCGACCTGCTGCCTCGGGCCATTGGTGCTGATCACGCTGGGCTTCTCAGGGGCATGGATCAGCAACCTGACGGCCCTCGAACCCTACCGCCCGATCTTCATCGGCGCGGCCCTCGTCGCGTTGTTCCTCGCCGGGCGACGCATATGGGCGAAAGCCCCGGCGTGCGAACCCGGACAGGCCTGCGCGGTGCCGTCGGTTCGGCGCGGCTACGAGCTGCTGTTCGGGATCGTGGTCGCCCTGGTGATCGTGGCGCTCGGCTTCCCGCTGGTCGCGCCCTGGTTTTACTGAACGGAGGTTTTATGAAGAGATTGCTTGGTTTTCCGATGCTGACGCTCGCCCTGATCGTGAGCGTGCCAGTCATCGCCGCGACAAAGACCGTCACCCTGTCAGTGCCGGGCATGAACTGCGCCGCCTGCCCGATTACGGTCAAGAAGGCGCTCGGCAAGGTGCCGGGCGTGGCCAAGACGGACGTGAACCTCGACAAACGACAGGCGACCGTGACGTTCGACGACGCGCGGGCGAATGTAGAGGCGCTGACGCGGGCGACCCAGGATGCTGGCTACCCCTCGACGGTGGTCGGGAGCGTGAAGTGACTGCCGTCGTTCTGGAATCGACGTTGACTTGTCCGGAGTGCGGTCACACCAAGACCGAGACCATGCCTACCGATGCCTGCCAGTGGTTCTATGAGTGCGAGGCCTGCCACGCCATACTCAAGCCCAAGCCCGGGGACTGCTGCGTCTATTGCTCCTACGGCACTGTGCCGTGCCCACCAATCCAGGAGCGTGGCAGAGGTAGTTGTTGCGCCAGCTGAGCGCCAGTCTCAAGCTGAAGGAAAGCCCAGCAGCCGACGCTGCTCGCCCCAGTCGCGAGGCAGCAGGTCTTGGCGGCCACGCAGCGTGTGCAGATTCAGATGCCGGGGCTGGCGGCCCTCGAAAATCGCCTCGACGATGTCCGGTGCCAGCATGGTCATGCGCAGCACCTCGGCCGCCCAGCCTGGCTCCAGTTTCAGCGCGCGCGCCAGGTCGGCGGTCGTCGGATAGACGCCTTCGTCGATCAGCCGCTTCCAGTAGAACGCCTTGCCGAGCGTCTTGATCATCGGCACGTCGAAGCCACCCGTCACAGTGGCGGCATCGGGCGCGGGCGGGATCAGCAGCTTGCGGTTCTGGCGGCGCTTGATCGTCAGCGGCACCAGCGTGACGCGCTGGCCATCGCTGACGTAGCTGCGGGCATCGGTTCCGACCTCGACGCGGATAGCGCGCTTGCGCGGGTTCGTCGTGGTGCTCATGCCGGTGTTTCCTCGGTCTGTGCGCTGGATTCCTCGACCAGCGGATGCGCGCCGATCTCGGGCCCCAATCCCAGCCAGCCGTCCTCGCGCCAGAGGATGTCGAGTCCGTGCTCATGCAGTTGGACCCGCTCGATCAGCAGCCGCGCGATGCGTTGCTGCTCGGCCGGGAACAACTGCGCCCACACGTCGCCGATGCGTCGCATCGCCACCACCACCTGCGCTTCATCGAGGGCAGCACCGGCCGGGTGGCGCTGGCACGCCCGCCAGGTGCCGATCAGCACCTCCGGCGCCGAGAGCGCCGCGTGGATCTGCGTCAACACCGCGTTCTCGATCTCGGCCGCGGGCAGATGCCCGACGTCCGGGGCGTCCGGCGCCAGGCTCGCGCCCGCGTTGCGGCGCTTGTGCAGGTAGGGGACGTAGTAGCGGTAGGTGCGTCCGCTCTTCTTCTTGACGAAGGTGTGCAGCATGCGCTGCCCATCGGGCGCGAACAGCAGCCCCGCGAGCAGGGCCGGATGCTTGGCGCGGTGCTCGCGCGGCGCCTGCTTGCGGCGCGCGATGAACGCGTGCGCGGCGTCCCACAGGTCTTGCGGCACGATCGCTTCGTGTTGGCCGGGATACCACGTGCCGTGGTTGCGGATCTCACCCAGGTAGATGCGGTTGCGCAGCAGCGCGAAGATGAACTGCTGGTCGATGGGTCGGCCCGTGCGCCGGCGCCCGCCTTGGGTCACCCAGGCCTTGGTGGTGTGCCCCTCGACCGCCATCTCCCGCACCAGCCGTGCAGCCGAGCCATGCTCGGCGTAGCGCCGGAAGATGTCACGCACGAGTGCGGCCTCGCGCTCGTTGACGACGAGCTTGCGATCGACGACGTCATAGCCCAGCGGCGGCATGCCGCCCATCCACATGCCCTTCGCCTTGGAGGCGGCGATCTTGTCGCGGATGCGCTCGCCGGTGACCTCGCGCTCGAACTGCGCGAAGGACAGCAGGATGTTGAGCGTGAGCCGCCCCATCGAGGTGGTGGTGTTGAACTGCTGCGTGACCGAGACGAAGGAGACGCCGTTGCGGTCGAACACCTCCACCAGCTTGGCGAAGTCCGCGAGGCTTCGCGTCAATCGGTCGATCTTGTAGACGACCACGATGTCGATCCTGCCGGCATCGATGTCGGCGAGCAGCCGTTTGAGCGCCGGGCGGTCGAGATTACCGCCGGAGTAGCCGCCGTCGTCATAACCCTCCTCGACGGCGATCCAGCCCTCGTGGCGTTGGCTGGCGATGAAGGCCAGCCCCGCGTCGCGTTGGGCCTCCAGGCTGTTGTACTCCTGGTCCAGTCCCTCGTCGGTGGACTTGCGGGTGTAGACCGCACAGCGCCTCGATGGCGTGACGGGACCAGGCGTCGGCATGGTCGACGGGGATGCGGGCCATCGTGATCTCATGCCGGCTCCTTCTGGCCGTGCTTGGTCTTGAGGCCGAAGAACGCGGGGCCCGACCAAGGCGTGCCGGTGATGTGGCGGGCAATCGCCGTCAGGCTCTTGAACCGCTGCCCCTGATACTCGAAGTCGTTCGGGCCGCGCACCAGGACGCGGTGCTCGACGTCGTCGAAGATCCGCGTGAGCACGGTGCCCGGTAGCAGCCGACTCGCGTCGCGGCGCAGTTGGCGCGGCAGGATGCCCGTCTCACCGATCTCCTCGAGCTTGCGGCGGGTCGCGGGCTTCAACCCGCCGAAGGCGCGCTCCTGGATCCTGTAGGCGAGCCGACTCTCCAGCCACGTGCGGTGGTGATGCTTGGGCCGCTCCTCGAAGTACTCGTCCCACAGCGCCCAGAGGCTGTCCATCGGCAGGTGGGGCAGCTGGGCGATGCGAGCGGCGATGGTGGTAGCGTCGACTGTGGGTGCGTGTGCCGTCATGGGCGAACTCCGTTGTTGTTATCGGGGTTCGCATTCACGCGCTGTTGGCCGACAAAGCCAAGGCCAACTTCGTCTCTGGTGTCGGAAAGCGGGAGTTCGCGGCGGGCGCGAAGCCGCAGAAGGCCTGCGGCGAGGAGATCAACGACTTCCTGGTGCGCGTGCCTTGGCTGATCGGCGGCAGGAGAAAGGGAGAAAGGTTCGAGTTCGTGCATCGCAAGCGTTCCTATGGAAAACGCTTGTCATGCTAGGAATCGATGGGGCTCCGCGTAACGTGTTCTGGCGGGGATGCGCGGGCTACGGCGCCCTGCGTCATCGCATCGGGTGCTGGCCTGTCGAGACGAACCGGTCATCGCAGTCGTTGCTTTCGCCATCCTGCCAGGATCGATCCCAAGCGCGCGGCTCGGCGCTCTCCAACAGCAGCAGGGTCAGGACGCGATCTCTCGAGGCGTAGCTGTGCTTGAACTCGCGCAGCTTCATGTAGGGCGCCTCCTCGGGGCACCAGATCGCAGCAGACATCTCGACGCCGTCCCATGCCTGCTCGACGCTCGCGTCGGCGGCGAGCGTGCCGGGTAAGGGCTCTTGCGGATCGCCGGTGCGCCGGATGCGCGCCCGGGTTCTCACGGCGCTGCTGCTGCGCCATTCGTACTTCGCGTAGCCGTTGTCCCAGTAGACCAAGATGGCGCGCTGCGGGGTGAACTTGATGAAGCGGATGCACAGCGCCTCGAACGACACCTGGAAGCGCTCGGCAATGGCGCTGAGGACGTGCAGATCGATGCGTCGGTTCGAGATCCACTCGCGCAGCCGATCACCGGGCATCAGCAAGTTGCCGGCGAAATCGTCGGCCTCGCGCTCGATCAGGCGCATCGTCTCGTGGCCGGAGTGGACGCTTTCCTTGTCACAGTTGAAACGCGGCTGCCGGTCGCGGTGCAGGACGAAGTGCCCGAGCTCGTGAGCGATGGTGAATCGCTGGCGCTGCGGGCTGACCGTGCCGTTGTAGGCGATACCCCAGACCTGAGGGTCACCGGGGTCCCGCGCCAGCAGGCCCTCGAAGGCATCGTCGTTGAACTGCACCGGGGGACGAATTTCCCGAACCCCTTTGCCGTAGGGCGTGGTCGGCAGCATCTGCCGCACGACATCGAGATCGATGGCCTCGGGCACGTCCGCGCCGTACCAAGCCCGCAACCAGTGGTGGACTTTGTTGGCGGCGATCGCGCCGTTGAGGGCCGGGGGCGTGTTCACCTTTTGCTTTCCGGCAGATCCTTGTCCGGGAAGATGATCTTCAGCGCTTGGCGCACCCGGTCCTTCTCAGCTTCGGTCATGCCGGCATAGGCACGGAAGAAGGCCACATCCTCGGGGCTGGCCTCGGGGACCTGGGGCATGGGCTCGCCCATGATGTCTTCCATCGTGACGCCCAGCACCTTGGCCAGCGCCTGCACGCGCTCAGCCGAGGGGCGTTGACCCTCCTTCATCTCCAGTTCCCAGATGTAGGCCTTGGTGCAGCCGACCGCGTCGGCCACCTGCTGCAGGGTCAACTTCTTCGCCTCGCGGAATCGCCGCAGGCGTACTCCAAACGCCGAAGCCATGGCGATGTCCCGTCTCGAATCGACTGTCAGTGTAGGAAAACAGACCCAAAAGTATAGCCACGATATACCAAAAAGCGCCAGACGTGCCGCGATGATTGACAGGCGGAATGGGGCGGGACACAATCGCGCTGTATCTCGCTGCTTTACGCTGGTGAGAGCCCTGTTCGGTAACCCCGTCGCCGGCCCGCGAACCCGCCCCTCGGTCCGCAGCCCTCGACACCTCTTGCGGAAAGGACCGAGAAGATGAAGAAGACCTTCGTCGACGTGCTGCTCGAACTGCCGGTGGACGCGACGCTCAGCGCTTTCCTGGCCTCGCACGGCCTGCCCGTGGCCGACGATTTCGACTGGGAGGACACGCCGCGCACCTCGCAGGCGCTGGTGGAGGCCGTTCGCGCCTGGCCCGACGTCGCCGCCCGCGACCGTCTGATCGGCAACCTCATGGCCAGCGTCCAGTTGGCCGACCCGGCCGGCAAGCAGGCGATGTTCCAGGCCGCCGCCGGGGACGGCGCCGCGCTGCTGGGCCTGGTGGGATGCCGGAGCGACACCCACCGCTCCTTCTGGCTGTATGCCAGCCACCCGGCGCTGTTCGAGCGGGCCTGTGAGTTCGACTACCTGGAGCGCCACGGATCGCAGGCCCAGCAGCACGACCTCGGCGTGAAGCGTCGGCCGAACACCTCGGATGCCGCGCTGGCCGCGCTGCGCCAGGCCATCTCGGCCTTCTATCAGCGCGAACTGCAGTGCGGCGACGGCAGCGTGGCTTACTTGGTGGAACGCCGCCCCGGCATGTTCCTGCTGACGGTCCACGTCAAGGACCTGGCCATGCTGCGCCTGGAGTTCGAGGGCGCCCATCTCACCCGTCGCGTCGGCAACCCGAACATCCACATGGTGCTGGAGTACGCCGTGGCCACTGGGGTCGTTCGCACCCTCGTGCGCGGTGGCGCCAAGTACCACCAGATGCTCGTGGACGCCTTCGCCGAGCACCTGCTGGGCGTCAAGGTGGACGCGCACCGTATCAAGCCGCCGACGCTGGACCTGTCGGTCTTGCGCCTCGGCTTCGACGTGCCGCAGGCCGTGGCGGACGGCTTCGTGGCGCTGCAGGTCAAGTCCCTCTCGGTGTTGAGTCCGAGCACGGCATTGAAGCTCGATTGCACGGCGATGGCGTCGAGCGAGCAGCGCTGCGTCACCGAACTGCTGCGCGAGGAGTTCCCCGGTGAGGACCCGCTGGCCCGCGGCTGGTTGATCACGGCGGCACGCATCAACCTCTACTACCCGCCCGAACCCGGAAAGGCTCGTTCCAAGGTCGTCACGGTCGAGGTGACGCGTCGCGGACGGCTGAACCTGCACAAGTTCGATGCCGCGTTGCAGGCGCAGTTGGAGGGCTACCTGGTCTCGCTGGGCATCTTGCAGCCCGGCCAGACGCTGAACGTCCGGGAAGCGCCGCCGGAAGCGGGAACTGCCAATCCTGAGCCGCATCGCTCCACGATTGGCGAGGACTAACCGGTGGCCACGCACGACGCCTGGGCCTTGGTGTGCCGCTTGTTCGCGGGCGGCACGCCCATCCTTCGAGCGGCGCTCTCTCCCCGCGAGATCGCCGCCTTGCCGGCCCTCGGGCAGGCGGTGAAGCCCACGGCCCTGGACCAGCGGTTCGTGCTGTGCCCCTACTGCCACCAGCACCGGGCGCAGGTCTGGGGCAACGGGCACCAGGGGCGTACCTGCCATTGCCCCGAGTGCGGGCCGGTGGACGTCGCGGCCGACGACATGGCCGCGTTGGCGCTGGACGAGGACTGGCTGCGCCGAAAGCTGCGGCTGGCGCTTTCGATCGAGAGCCGCGACGGCATCGACGCCCTCGGCGATGGCGTGTGGCGCCTTGGCGATTCCCGGTGCTCGCCAGTCCTGCTGGCGCGCGATCTGATCCGGCTATGGCGCGAGCCGGCCCTGCTGGAGCGGGTGCGGGTCGCAGGCGGGCCGATCCGCGTCATCACGCCGAAGCCGCGCGAGACGCGCGGGGCGCCCTTCGGCCCGGGCGTGGAGTGGTTGGCTCTGGAGGATCGGTTCGCCTTCTACGGCGGCGGCATCTCGTTCATCGGCATGTCGGGTGAGCCACCAGGCCCGCAGGCCAGCGATCCAACGACGCCGGTGAAGGGGCCTTTCTCGGCGGATTTCCGCTGGGTCACGCTGCCCGAGGGGCCGCACGGCCCGATCCGGCTGACCGAGGCTCAGGCAGCAGTGTTCGAGGCCCTGTGGTCGTTCAAGGGGGAGCCCCGCACCGCCGAACAGGTCATGCGGCGTGCCGGGCTCGACAGCGCCAAGCCCATCGACGTGTTCAAGGTCAAGACGCGCGACAAGGGCAAGCCGGAAGCCGAAGGGCCACTCGTTGCATACCGGGCCCTCGTCCAGGTCGTGCAGGGGCGCCCGGGGCTGTACTCGATGCCCTGTGCTGCAGCATTGAGCCCCGTGCAGGCTTGATGCCTTGCTCTTCCAAGCACGATGAACAACCGCTGGCCGTGACGCACGCGCAAGTCATTGACGTACGAGGCCGCCTGCGTGCGCTTCCGCCAAGAAGTTGGCGCCGGTTTTGAGAGAAGAGAGAGCAAAAGAGAGTCGAACTGGGCGACTTTCGGGCGGTGCGGCTTCACTGCGTGGCACACGCAGAACGCCGCCGAACCCCGCGCGGCGTCGGGGAACCCGGAAACGAAAACGCCCAACCGATAGAGGTTGGGCGTTGAAAAGTGGTGGCCTGGGACGGAATCGAACCGCCGACACAAGGATTTTCAATCCTCTGCTCTACCGACTGAGCTACCGGGCCAAAGAAGCGAAACTATAACAGCGGGCATGGGACTGGTCAACCCCCTGCCGGCGCGAATCTCGTGCTTACTGCTCGGCTGGCTCCGGCTTGTTGCGGCTCAGTTCGACGCCGAGCTGCTTGAGCTTGCGGTACAGGTGGGTACGCTCGAGTCCGGTCTTCTCGGCCACGCGCGTCATGCTGCCGTGCTCGCGCAGCAGGTGGTATTCGAAGTAGGCGCGCTCGAACATGTCGCGCGCCTCGCGCAGCGGCATGTCGAAGGAGAACTGCATTTCGGCCTCGGGGACGCGCTGCGGCGTGCCGTTGGCGGACGCGTCCGCCGGCGCGGTGTCGGCGGCGCGAGCGGCGGGCTCGGCGGCCGGTGCCGCGGGAACGGCGGCCGCGCGCGGACGTTCCTGGCCGCGTGCGAGGCCCTGCTCCACCGCGGACAGCAGCTTCTGCAGCGCGATCGGTTTCTCCAGGAAATTGAGCGCGCCGATCTTGGTCGCTTCCACCGCGGTATCGATGGTCGCGTGCCCGGACATCATGATCACGGGCATCGTCAGCTGGCCCTGGGAGGACCATTCCTTGAGCAGCGTCACACCGTCGGTGTCCGGCATCCAGATGTCGAGCAGCACCAGGTCGGGCGTATTGCCGGCACGGTATTCACGGGCTTGTTGCGCGTTTTCGGCTACTTCGACTACATGGCCTTCGTCGCTGAGGATTTCCGAGAGCAGTTCACGGATACCCATTTCGTCGTCGACTACGAGGATGGTTGCCATACTTTCCTCTTAACCCCTCCGCGGCGTTCCGGGTCGGACCGCATCATCATGCATCACTATGCCAGCTTGGCGAACAGGATCGATATCTGGGCGCCGGCGACTTCGGTGCCCTCCATGCGGTTGCGCAGTTCGATGCGCGCCCCATGTTCGTCAATGATCTTCTTCACCATCGCAAGACCCAGACCCGTCCCCTTGGCCTTGGTCGTCACGTATGGCTCGAACGCGCGGCTCAGGATGCGCGGGGCGAACCCCGGACCATTGTCAGCGATGGTCAGCTTGACAGCCTGGCGGCTTTCGCCGGCAGGATCTTTGTATTCTACAGTCTCGGTGTGCAGAGCGATACAAGGCGCCGGACGGCCCGCCGCCAGGTTCTCCGCGACCGCATCCTGCGCATTCTGCAGCAGATTGTGTATCACCTGCCGAAGCTGGGTCGGATCGCCCTTGATGTCGGGCAGATCGTCGGCCAGCGACGGATGAATCACGGGATGCTCGTGCAGGCCGGGATCGTCGATACCGTACAGATGCAGAACCTCGGCCACCAGCGCATTGAGCTGCAGCGTCTGCAGCATCGCCGGCGGCGTGCGGGCGTAGTCGCGGAAATCGTCGACCATGCGCTTCATCGCCGCTACCTGGTTAACGATCGTGGTGGCCCCGCGCTTTAGCACGTCCGCGTCGATGCCTTCGAGCTTGGACGCGAGCTTCATCTGCAGCCGCTCCGCCGACAGCTGGATCGGCGTCAGCGGGTTCTTGATTTCATGCGCGAGGCGCCGGGCCACTTCGCCCCATGCGACCGACCGTTGAGCCGAAATCACATCGGAAATATCGTCGAACACGACCACATAGCCCGGCTCGGCATGATCGCTGATATGGTCGCCGCCCGGCAGCCGCGCGCCGCGTACCAGCAGCGTCAGCGGCTGTTCCTCGTCGCCGTGCGGCAGTTCGATCTGCTTCTGCCAGTGCGCGGCGCCGCCGAGTACCTCGCTGGTGCTCTGCTCGGAGAAGGCCTGCCGCACGATTTCGCCGAACGCCGCCATGCCCGGAATGGCCTCGATCGGGTGCCCGATGGTGGGGCCGAGCGGCTGGCCGAAGATCCGTTCGGCACCGGGGTTGGCCGTGACCAGCGAGAAGCGCCGGTCCATCACCAGCACGCCGGCGGTCAGGTTCTGCAGCACGCTTTCGAGGAAGGCCTTCGATTGCTCCAGCGCCGCGCGATTCTGCTCGACGGCCAGGCGCGCCTCGGCCAGCTGCCGCGTCATCATGTTGAACTGCTGCGTCAGCATGCCGAGCTCATCGCGGCTCTTCAGTTCGCGCTTGGGCGACAGGTCGCCTTCGGCGACTTCCTTGGTCCCCTGCAGCAGCATCAGCAGCGGCCGCGCCAACTGCCCGCCGAGCAGCAGCGCCAGCATCACCGCGATGAACACCGCGAGAAACAGCGTCAGCGTCAGCGTGCCGATATACATCTTGCGCAGGCCGGTGCGGCCCAGCGCCTTTTCCTGGTAGTCCTGATAGGCGCGCTGGACTTCGTCGGCATTGCGCGCGAGCACCGCGGGGACCGGATGCACGATCTGCAGATAGCGCTCCTCGCGCACCGTATCGCCGATCAGGCCGAAGCCCGACGACGGATAGTCCTCGGCGCGCCGCTCCAGCGACAGGCCCGAGCCGGCCCAGCGGTCCTTGCCCGCGGGACGCTGCGGCGCGCCCAGCGGCGCTTCGTCGGTAGGCGCCGCGGTGCCGAGCGGAATGATCACGCGCAACCGGTACAGGTGATTGGCGTCGGCGCGCTCGGCTTGCGGATGGCCATCGCTGCCGCCGTCGGTGCCGGGATCGGTGCCGCCCTCGACCGCCGCGTAGCCGCCCGCAAGCCGGGCCTGCTCGACCAGCACGCCGGAAGGCAGGCTCGGCACCAGCATCGCGTAATTGCTCGACGCGGACGCGATCACGCGTCCGCCGCCGGTGAAGATCGAGGCCTCCTGCACGCCGTACTGTTCGCGCAGCCGGTTCAGCTGCAGCGAGTTGGTCGGCTCGCTGGCGCTGATGATCTGATCGCTCATCTGCCGGGCCTTGGCCTGCAGATCGGCCAGCGCGCTGTCGATGGTCGAGCGGCCCAGATTCAGGCCTGCCTCGAGCGCGGTCTCGACGCGCACGTCGAACCACGATTCGATGCTGCGCGAGACGAATTGCAGCGACACCAGGTAGATCAGCACGCCCGGCAGCACGCCGACGATGCCGAAGAACAGCGCCAGCTTGGTCATCAGCCGCGTGCCGAACTTGCCGCGGCGATAGCGGACCCACAGCGCCACCGCGAGCGCGCCGATGATCAGCACCATCAGCACGCCGATCACCAGGTTGATCTTGTACAGCAGCGTGAAATAGCGGTCGAAGAATTCGGTGTTGGCGGACGCGGCGGCCAACAGCACCACCAGCACCAGCGCCAGGAAGACGATGGTGCCGGCGACCACGCGGCTCAGCACCCGGCGCAGCCGGCTGTCGAGCACGGTGTTCAGCGGAGAGATCATGGTTCGGCGACCAGCGACGACAGCGAGATCGGTGCCAGCATGCCGGCGACCGTGCGAGCGGATGCCGGCGACGGCGGACGGGCGTTGCCGATGCCCGGCGCCGAGGCCGGCGCGGCATTGGGCGTGGAAGCGGGGGCCGTCGCACCACCTGGCACAGTGCTCGGCGCACTGCTCGGGCTACTACCCGGTGCACTGCCGGGAACGCCGCCGGGCGCGGAAGGCGGCATCGAGGCCGGGGCCGAACCCTGTCCCGGTGCCGACGCGGCCGGCGCCGCCGACGCGTTCGCGGGCGAAGCCGCGTGTCCGTTCGCCGGTGCTGGCGTCGGCGCGGCCGGCGAAGCCGGGGCGGCAGGCGCGGGAGGTGCCGCAGGCGCGGCGGGTGCCGGAGGTGGCGGTGCCTCGGCGACCGGCGTATAGGCAAAGCGCCGCCAGTCGGACGACAGGTTCCAGTCGCGCGTATTGACCGCATTGATCTGGAACGGCTTGGGCAGTTGCGACAGGTCCAGCCGCATGCGGACCTCGGCCTGGTATGGCACGCCGAGCTTGACGTCGCCGCGCTCGAACACGCGCCAGCCACGCACCTGCTTGATGAAATCGAGTGCGCCCTTCAGCCGCATGAAGGGCAGCTGCAGTCCGCCGGTCGAGACCCGGTACTGCCGCGTCAGCGGATGGAAGGTCAGCCGGACGCTGCGGCTGGTGCTGACCGGCTTTTCGTCGAACCAGTACCAGCGCGGTCGGCTCAGCTGGAAATCCACCGCGAAATACAAGGGGATGCCCTTGTGCAACGCGTCCTCCAATGCCGGCGACAGCTCGAAGTTGAAGGCGGCGTTCAGCTCGAAGCCGCCATCCTGATATTCGATGCGCGCCTCGCGCACCTCGATGTTCTGTGCGTGGCTGGTGCGCGGCGACAGTGTGCCCGCGCAAAGGGCCAG
This sequence comes from Cupriavidus gilardii, assembly GCF_013347325.1. Lineage (NCBI taxonomy): Bacteria > Pseudomonadati > Pseudomonadota > Betaproteobacteria > Burkholderiales > Burkholderiaceae > Cupriavidus > Cupriavidus gilardii. The sequence continues at coordinate 3,389,033 of NZ_CP054626.1, forward strand.
CACCATCAACAGCAGCCACGCCAGCCGGCGCAGCGCGGCCACGCCGATACCGGCATGGTTGGCTGCGGATCCGCACGCCTTGTCGTCATGGGCACGGAGGACGGACAAGCGAAGCGGTGCGAGCATCGGATCAGAGGCGTTTCTGGAAGCGGGCGTAGAAGAAACCGTCGTGGTCCGACGGCAGGCCATCGTGGCTGCCGGTCCCGCCATCAGCCACGCCATTGGGGATGCTGCCGGGCAGCAGCTGGCCGGGCGCCTGCAATCGTATCGCATCTGGTAGCTGGTCACCAAACCAGCGCGCCTGCTCCTCGCCCTCCGTTGGGAAAATAGAACAAGTCACATACACCAGAATGCCGCCCGGTTTCAGCAGCGGCCACAGCTGCGAGACGATGCGGCGTTGCTCGTTGACGAGCCTGGCCAGATCGCTTTCGCGGCGCAGCCAGCGGATATCGGGATGGCGGCGCACGATGCCGGAGGCCGAGCATGGAACATCGGCCAGGATGCGGTCGTATGGCTTGCCGTCCCACCATGCCTGCGGCCGGCTGGCGTCGCCGATCACGACCTGCGCGCGCTGGTGCAGCCGCGCGAGATTCTCGTCGATGCGCTGCGCGCGCACGGCATCGCTCTCGACCGCGGTCAGATCCACATCGGCCAGTTCGAGCAGATGGCCGGTCTTGCCGCCGGGCGCGGCGCAGGCATCGAGCACCCGCTGGCCATCGGCGATCTCGAGCAGCGGCGCCGCCAGCTGCGCGCCGGCGTCCTGCACCGAGACTTCGCCGCTGTCGAAGCCGGGCACCTGCGCGACCGGCAGCGCGCGCGCCAGCCGTACCGCCTGCACGCCGACGCGCTGCGCGCCGATGCCCGCGGCGGCAAGCCGGGCCAGATAGTCGTCGAGCGAAACGCGCGCGGTATTGACCCGCAGCGTCATCGGCGGCCGCTCGTTCGCGCTGGCGGCCAGCGCCTGCCAGCGATCGGGATAGGCCTCGCGCAGCAGGCGCAGCCACCATGCGGGCAGATTCCAGCGTGCCTCTTCGTCGCGGCGCACTTCGGCAAGCAGCGTCTGTCGTTCGCGCAGGAAACGCCGCAGTACCGCGTTGACCATGCCGCGTGCATGCGCGGACTTCGGATCGGAAGCGGCGGCATTGACGGCCTGGTCCACCACGGTGAAGGCCGCATAACAGCCCTGCCCGCCATCCTGCCCCTGGTCCTTGTCGCCTTCGATCAGCAGCGTCAGCGCGACCGCGAGCAGCGAATCGACCAGCGCGCCGGGCGGGCGCGACACCATGCGCGTGACCAGCGCACGCACGGTGCCGAACTCGCGCATGGTGCGATAGGCCAGGTCCTGCAGCGCGCCGCGCGCGCTGGCGTCCCGCGTACGCTCGAGCCGGTACTGTGCGCAGGCGGCATCGATGGCCTGCGGCAGCGCGCTGCCCTCGTTGACGCTGCGTACCGCGGCCGCGGCGGCAAGCATCTGGAAGGCCAGGGAATCGGGAGGCAAACGCATGGATCGGACACCGTGAGGAAACGAACTGACAAGAAGACGCGGAAATGCGTGCAGGAATGCGGTCGGCGCGCTGCGCAAGACCAAGGGGCAGCGCATGCGGCCATCGCGCGGACATCAAAAAGCCCGCCGGCTCGCAGGGAGCACGGCGGGCAGTTTACCCTGTCGGCGCCGACCGACCGCTGTGGCGGCTGGCGCGCGGCTCCAGTCAGACCGGATACGTCCCGGTCTGCGCCATCTGCATCAGCCGCGCGACGCGCTCCTCGGTGGACGGGTGCGTCGAGAACAGATTGGCGATGCCGCCGCCCGACAGCGGATTCAGGATCATCATCTGCGCGGTGGCCGGATGCTGCTCGGCGGCCTGGAACGGAATGCCGCGCGCATAGCGGTCGATCTTGTCCAGTGCCATCGCCAGCGCCTGCGGATCGCCGCTGATTTCGGCGCCGCCGCGATCGGCCTCGAATTCGCGCGCCCGCGAGATCGCCATCTGGATCAGCGACGCGGCCAGCGGCGCCAGGATCGCCATCGCGATGCTGGCGATCGGATTGGCCGGACGGCCTTCCTCGTCGCGCCCGCCGAAGAACATCGCGAAGTTGGCCAGCGCGGCGATCGCACCGGCCATGGTGGCGGCAATCGTCGAGATCAGGATGTCGCGATGCTTGACGTGCGCGAGCTCGTGCGCCATCACGCCGCGCAGCTCGCGGTTGCTCAGCACGCGCAGGATGCCGGTGGTCGCGGCGACCGCCGCGTTCTCGGGATTGCGGCCGGTGGCGAAGGCGTTGGGCGCGTCCTCGTCGATCAGGTAGACGCGCGGCATCGGCAGGCCGGCGCGCTGCGCCAGTTCCTGCACCATGCCGTAGAACTGCGGGGCACTGGCCGCGTCGACTTCCCGCGCGTTGTACATGCGCAGGACCATCTTGTCCGAGAACCAGTACGAAAAGAAATTCATGCCCAGCGCCATCAGCAGCGCGAACATCATGCCGCTGCGGCCGCCGATCATGCCTCCGATGACGATGAACAGCGCCGTGATGGCCGCCATCAGCATGAAGGTCTTGACCCAGTTGAACATTGCCGTGGTCTCCGTGGTAACGCCGTCGCGCGCTGCGGCACCCCCGGTGCCCGGCTGTTCCGCAGCCGTTGTCGAGGCGCCGCGCGCGATCGCGCGATGACGGTTAGATAGGGTCCGGACCGCTGAATTCAATGCCGGCAAGGGTTTTTTGCCGGCGCCGGCGCTAGCGCTGCGTCATCGCCAGACGCGCGCCCAGGCCGATGAAGGCCATGCCGATGACGCGGTCGAGCCAGCACTTGAGCCGCGGCGCTTCGCCGGCCCGGCGCGTCAGCGTGCCGGCCATCCACGCGACTGCCACGGTCCACACCGTCGACATCGCCACCATGATCGCGCCCAGCGCGAGGAAGGCCAGTGTCTGCTGGCCGGCGCGCGGATCGACGAACTGCGGGATGAACGAAACGAAGAACAGGATCACCTTCGGGTTCAGCACGTTGGTCAGGAAGCCCTGCATGAACAGCGCGCGCAGGCTGCGGCGGTCGGTGGCGGGCGCTTGCGCGGCAGCTCCGGCGCCGCGGGCGGACGTGCGCCAGCTCGACCACAGCAGCTTCAAGCCCAGCCATGCCAGATAGGCGCCGCCCGCGTACTTGATCGCCGTGAACGCCACCGGCGAGGCGGCCAGCACCGCGGTCAGCCCGAACGCGGTCGCCAGCGCATGCACGCAGCAGCCGGCGCTGACGCCAAGCGAGGACATCACGCCCGCGGCGCGGCCCTGGGCCACGCTGCGGCCGACGATATAGGCGGTATCGGGCCCGGGCGTCACGTTCAGCAGAAACACGGCGCCGATAAACAACGGCAGGTCGACGATGCCCAGCATGATGGTCGGTCCTCGCGCAAGTTCGATCGGCCGAATTATGCCGGGTTATGCCGCGCCGTCGGGAACCGCGCAGCGCGTGCCGGCCGGCAGCGGCGTGCCCTGCAGGAAGGCCTGCGCAGGCAGGCGCCGGCCTCCGGCCTTCTGCAGCTCGGTGATGCGCAGCGCGCCTTCGCCGCAGGCGATCACCACACCGTGCGCGTCCGCGGCCAGTACCGACCCTGCTGCCGCGTCGCCATGCTCGGGCGCACGTGCCAGCGGCTCGGCCTGCCAGCACTTGATCGCCGCCTCGCCGATCTGCACGCTGGCGCCGGGGAAGGGATTGAAGGCGCGGATCTGCCGGGCCAGCTCCACCGCGGGGCGGCGCAGGTCGAGCCGCGCCTCGTCCTTGCCGATCTTCTCGGCATAGGTGATGCCATCGTCCGGCTGCGGCTCGGCAGGCAGCGCGCCATCTGCCGCCAGCCGGCGCAGCGCCTGCACGATCATGCGGCCGCCCAGCGCCGCCAGCGTGTCGTGCAGCGCGCCGGTGGTGGTGTCCTCGCCGATCGGCACCGCTTCGCGCGCGATCATCGCGCCGGTATCGAGGCCCTCGTCCATCTGCATCAGCGTGATGCCGGTCTGTGCGTCGCCCGCCTCGATGGCGCGGTGAATCGGCGCCGCGCCGCGCCAGCGCGGCAGCAGCGAGGCGTGGATGTTCAGGCAGCCATGGCGCGGCAGCGTCAGCACCTCGGCCGGCAGGATCAGGCCATAGGCGGCCACGACCATCACATCGGGCGCCTGCGCGGCCAGCGCGTCGATCGCGCCGACCGCTTCGTCGGGGTACTTGCCATGGCGGCGCAGCGAGCGCGGCTGCAGGATCGGACCGAGCCCGTGCGTCAGCGCATGCTGCTTGACCGGGCTGGCCTGCAGCTGCATGCCGCGTCCGGCCGGCCGGTCCGGTTGCGTCAGCACCGCGACCACCGGAAAGCCGGCCTCGACGATGGCCGCGAGCGCGACGCGCGCGAATTCGGGCGTGCCGGCAATGGCGACGCGCAGAGGGGCGGGGCTGGTCATCGAACGCTCCGGCTGGACGGTTGGGCCCGGGTTGGGCTCGGGTTGGGGCTCTGAAAGGCAACACCGGCCGCGAGGGCGGCCGGTGCGGGAACTGCAAGGGACATCAGCATAGCAAACCCGCTGCCGCGGGCTCGCTGTTCGCTGGCTTGCGCTTACATCCGGGTGCGCGCGCGCTTCTGCAGCTTGGACTTGATGCGGTTCAGCTTCAGCGGCGACAGGTATTCGACGAAGACCTTGCCCTTCAGGTGGTCCATCTCGTGCTGGATGCAGACCGCCAGCAGATCGTCGGCCTCGAGCTCGAACGTCTCGCCGTTCTCGTTCAGCGCGCGCACGCGCACACGGTCGGGACGCTCGACGCGGTCGTAGACCTCGGGCACCGACAGGCAGCCCTCTTCCCAGACCTTGCGGTTGTCGCTGGCCCAGACGATCTCGGGATTGATGAAGACGCGCAGTTCGTCGCGGGTCTCCGAGATATCGATCACGATGACCTGCTCGTGCACGTCGACCTGGGTCGCCGCCAGGCCGATGCCGGGGGCTTCGTACATGGTTTCCGCCATGTCCTTGACCAGTTGGCGGATGCGGTCGTCCACCTGCGCGACGGGCTTGGCCACGATGTGCAGGCGAGGATCCGGGTAGGTGAGGATGTCGAGTTTGGCCATGGTGCTGATGCGCGACGCCGTTGCCGCCGCGGCTTGCCGCTGCTGTCGTTTGGGCCGTTGTCGCATTGTCGCGGCAAGGCCCATGTCAGCAAAATCGGGGCGCGAATGGAAAAAATCAAGGCGCGCCGGCGGCCGCTGCGCGCTGTTGGGGATACCCCAAGGGGTCAATCCGGCCAAGGCATCCGACCGGCTCGACAAAGTGCGCGATCTTACCAAAGAACCTCAGGCTGCGCCGCGATGGCGGTGGCAGTTCCGGCCATGGCGGCCGTGGCGCCGCCTGGCGCTGGCCGTTGCCGGGTTGGCGGCGGCCCTGCCCTGCGGCGCCGGCCCCACCATCGTTGCGCTTGCGGATGGGCGGCAGTTCGGCGCTGCCGGCGATCTTGCTTATGTGCTTGACATGCCGCTCGATGCCGCGATGGGCAGCCGCTGGCAGGTGTGCGCGCCATCCGGGGCAAATCCGGAGGACGTACGGCCTGGCCCCGCCACGCCTCGGCAGCCGCACGATACGCCGGCCCGGAACCTGGGTACGGTCGAACTGGTGTCGCCGCCTCGAGCGCCGGGCGGCATGGCGATCGTCACCGTGGTGTCTTCCGTGCGCGAGGTCACGCCGGGCAGCGTCCTGGTGCCCTTGCCGGCCGCACAGCCAGAAGTCGAATAGACGGCCCATCTGACCCCCCATCCGACCCGCGCAACTGACCCGCCTACCTGACCCGCCCATGCCGGAACCGTGCGCCGCTACCGATCCCTGCCCCGCTGCGATCGACCCGGACGAGGTCGCGGCCTGGCTGCGTCTGGACGCGGTGCCGGGACTCGGCCGGCGCGCCGCGCGGCTGTTGCTGGACAAGCTCGGGCTGCCGCAACAGGTGCTGTCGGCCGGAGAAGCGCAACTCGCCCGCTGGCTGCCGTTGCCCGTGGCCCGCGCGGTGCGGGCGCAACCGGATCCGGCCTTGTCGGCGCGGATCGCGCGCACCGTAGCGTGGCTGCGCGAACCCGGCCACCACCTGCTGACGCTGGCCGAACCGCGTTATCCGCGCGCGTTGCTGGACCTGAGCGACCCGCCGCTGATGCTTTACGCCCGCGGCCGGCTGGAACGCCTGCACGGTCCGGCGCTGGCGGTGGTCGGCGCGCGCAACGCCACCGTGCAGGGCGGACGGGACGCGCAGATGTTTGCGTCGGCGTTCTCGGCCGCGGGGATCGCGGTCGTGTCCGGCCTTGCGCTCGCCATCGACGCGGCCGCGCATGCCGGCGGACTCGGCGCCCGGGGCGGCACCATCGCGGTGGTCGGGACCGGCCTGGACCGCTGCTACCCCGCCTCGCACCGGGCGTTGGCGCAGCGGATTGCGGCCGAGGGCCTGCTGCTCAGCGAGCTGCCGCTGGGCACGCCGGCCCGCAGCCAGCATTTTCCGCAGCGCAACCGGCTGATTGCGGCGCTGTCCCGCGGGGTGCTGGTGGTCGAGGCGGCCCTGCGCTCGGGCTCGCTGATTACCGCGCGGCTGGCCGCCGAGCTCGGGCGCGAGGTGTTCGCGGTACCCGGCTCGATCCACGCGCCGCTGGCGGCGGGCTGCCACCGGCTGATCCAGCAGGGCGCCAAGCTGGTGGAATGCCCGCGGGATGTGTTCGACGAACTGGGTCTGGACGACCGCTCCGGCATCATCGGCAAGCCGGGCGCGACGAGGTGCGGGAGGGTGACAGCGGCAGTGGGCGCGGCGCCGTGCGGCCGCGCCGATGCGCTGGGCACCGCGCTGGCGTACGATCCGGTCGACGCCGACACGCTGTGCGCCCGTACCGGGCTGCCGCCGGAGGCCGTCTGCGGCGCGCTGCTGGAACTGGAGCTGGCCGGTGCGGTCGAGCGAATGCCCGGCAATCTGTACCGGCGTCTGGCGGGCTCACCGGCGCCGCGCGGCACCGGATAGCCGGAGTCGCTACAATCGCCGTTCCTCGTGCCTGAACCGGCGCAAATCGACAACGAGACCGTCGATGAAGCGCTCGATCAAGCACTGGCAAGGCTCATGTTTGGATCTCCGATGGCCGTTTACTTTCCCGAACGCGATGCGGCCGCGATAGCCGCGGCACTGCGGGCACATCCCGAGGGTCGCCTGGTCGCATGTCTTTGCGCCGAGTGGTGCGGCACCTGCCGCGACTATCTGACGGTCTGGCGCGAGCAGGCCGCACGCCATCCGGATGACTGCTTCGTCTGGATCGATATCGAGACCCATGCCGACGCACTGGGCGATATCGATATCGAGAACTTCCCGACCGTGCTGGTGCAGGATGCCGCCGGCGGGGCGCCGCAGTTCTATGGCACCTTGCTGCCCCACGCCGACACGCTGGCCCGACTGTTGAGCCGCGGCGCGGCCATGCCGGCTGGCGCAGAAGCGCCGCCGGATCTGCTCGGCTGGTTGAATCCTGACGGATTGGCCCGGTCACAACAGGGAGAAAGCGGCGTTTGAAGCCCGCAGGGGCCGGCTACGAACCGGGTCCGGGCCGACGATGCGGCGCGAAGGCGGCGATGGAACTCGCCTTGCACCGTTGTCAATACCCCGCTTATTATTGGCGCCTCATGGCCCCCGGGGGGCCTCAAGTGTGCTGTTTACATATTAGTGCTGTGCCAAACGCGGTCCGCCAAGGGGCGGCCGGCAAGGATTCCCACCCATGTCCAAAGCTCTCATCATCGCGGAAAAGCCATCGGTCGCGGCCGATATCGCCCGTGCGCTCGGGGGCTTTACCAAGCATGACGAGTATTACGAGAGCGACGATTATGTGCTCTCGTCCGCCGTCGGCCACCTGGTGGAGATCGCCGCGCCGGACGAATACGAGGTCAAGCGAGGCAAGTGGAGCTTCGCCAACCTGCCGGTGATCCCGCCCCACTTCGACCTGCGGCCGATCGCCAAGACCGAGTCGCGCCTGAAGGTGTTGAACCGGCTGATCAAGCGCAAGGACGTCACCCGACTGATCAACGCCTGTGACGCGGGACGCGAGGGCGAGCTGATCTTCCGGCTGATCGTGCAGCAGGCCAAGGCCAAACAGCCGGTGCAGCGGCTGTGGCTGCAGTCGATGACGCCGCAGGCGATCCGCGACGGCTTCGCCAGCCTGCGCGAGGACGCCGAGATGCTGCCGCTGGCCGACGCCGCGCGCTGCCGCTCCGAGGCCGACTGGCTGGTCGGCATCAACGGCACCCGCGCGATGACCGCCTTCAACAGCAAGGGCGGCGGCTTCTTCCTGACCACGGTGGGCCGGGTGCAGACGCCGACGCTGTCGATCGTGGTCGAGCGCGAGGAGAAGATCAAACACTTCGTGCCGCGCGACTATTGGGAAGTGCGCGCCGAATTCATCGCCGCCGCCGGACTGTACGAGGGCCGCTGGTTCGACCCGAAGTTCAAGAAAAACGAGTTCGATCCCGAGGCGCGCGAATCGCGGCTGTGGAGCGAGGCCGAGGCCAAGAGCATCGTCGCCGCGTGCCGCGACAAGCCGGGCACGGTCAGCGAGGAGTCCAGGCCGTCGACGCAGTTGTCGCCGGCGCTGTTCGACCTGACCAGCCTGCAGCGCGAGGCCAACTCGCGCTTCGGCTTCTCGGCCAAGAACACGCTGGGCCTGGCGCAGGCGCTGTATGAAAAGCACAAGGTGCTGACCTACCCGCGTACCGATTCGCGCGCGCTGCCCGAGGACTATATGGGCACGGTCAAGGAAACGCTGGACATGCTGGCGGACAGTTCGCCGAACTACCTGACGCATGCGAAGAAGATCCTCGCCAGCGGCTGGGTCAAGCCGAACAAGCGGATCTTCGACAACAGCAAGATCAGCGATCACTTCGCCATCATCCCGACGCTGCAGGCGCCGAAGAACCTGTCCGAGCCCGAGCAGAAGCTGTACGACCTGGTGGTGCGCCGCTTCCTGTCGGTGTTCTTCCCGGCCGCCGAGTACCAGGTGACCACGCGGATCACCGAGGTGGCCGGCCACCACTTCAAGACCGAGGGCAAGGTGCTGGTCAACCCGGGCTGGCTGGTGGTCTACGGCCGCGAGGCCCAGGGCGACGATGCCAACCTGGTGCCGGTGGACAAGGACGAGAAGGTCCGCACCGACAAGGTCGAGCCAGTGGGCCTGACCACCAAGCCGCCGGCGCGCTACAACGAAGCGACGCTGCTGTCGGCGATGGAAGGCGCCGGCAAGCTGGTCGATGACGACGCGCTGCGCGAGGCGATGGCCGGCAAGGGCCTGGGCACACCGGCGACGCGCGCGGCCATCATCGAAGGGCTGCTGACCGAGAAATACCTGGTGCGCGAGGGCCGTGAACTGATTCCGACCGCCAAGGCGTTCCAGCTGATGACGCTGCTGCGCGGCCTGGGCGTCGAGGAACTGACGCAGGCGGAACTGACCGGCGAGTGGGAACACAAGCTGGCGCAGATCGAGCGCGGCCGGCTCAAGCGCGACGAGTTCATGCGCGAGATCGCGCAGATGACGCAGCAGATCGTCAAGCGCGCGAAGGAATACGACAGCGACACCATCCCCGGCGACTACGCGACGCTGCAGACGCCGTGCCCGCAGTGCGGCGGCCAGGTCAAGGAGAACTATCGCCGCTTCGCCTGCACGGCTTGCGAGTTCTCGATCAGCAAGATCCCGGGCGGCCGGCAGTTCGAGATCGACGAGGTCGAGACGCTGCTGCGCGACAAGGAAATCGGGCCGCTGCAGGGCTTCCGCAGCAAGATGGGCCGCCCCTTCGCCGCGATCCTGAAGCTCGCGCGCGACGACGACGGCAACTACAAGATGGAGTTCGACTTCGGTCAGAACGAGGATGACAACGACGGCGAGCCGGTCGACTTCAGTGGCCAGGAGCCGGTCGGCACCTGCCCGAAGTGCAGCGGCTCGGTGTTCGAGCACGGCATGAAATATGTCTGCGAGAACGCGGTGGGCTCGCCCAAGTCGTGCGACTTCACCACCGGCAAGATCATCCTGCAGCAGGAGATCTCGCGCGAACAGATCGGCAAGCTGCTCGACCAGGGCCGCACGGACCTGCTGACCGGCTTCAAGTCCTCGCGTACCGGCCGCAACTTCAAGGCTTATCTGGTCAAGCAGCCGGACGGCAAGATCGGCTTCGAGTTCGAGGCGCGCGAGCCGAAGGCGGGTGCAAAGACAGCGGGCGCGAAGACAGCGGGCGCCAGGACATCGGCGAAGTCGGCAGCCAAGTCGGCAGCCACGACCACCGAAGCCGGCGCGGCGGCCGGCAAGCCGGCGAGCAAGACCGCAACCAAGGTCGCGGCCAAGGCGGCCAGCAAGACCCCCGCCCGGAAGACCGCGCGGGCCAAGACGACGGCCAGCGCCAACGAATAGGCCGCGGCGACCGAGGCCGGCACACGCGGGCCTCGGTGCTTCGGTGCACTTCCGGGTTCTTCGGGGTTTGTCGCCGTTCGCCGCCGATGTCCGGTCAGTTCGCCGCCGGGCTGCCCGCGCCGGCCGCCGCGGCGACGTCCACGGTCCCGCCCGCGCCATCCGCACTCTTTTTCTTCCCCTCTTCCAGCAGGAAGTCGATGAAGGCTCGTGCCTTGGTCGGCAGGAATTTGCGGCTCGGATAGACCACGCTGATGTCGCGGCGCGGCAGCTGGTATTGCGGCAGGATGTGCTCGAGCAGGCCCGCTTCGATGCTGGGCCGGGCCAGATACGAAGACAGCATCGCGATGCCGAGATTGGCCAGCGCCGCCTGGTGTGCCAGTTCGGCATTGCTGCAGACCATGCCGGGCCGGATCGGCACGGTCACTTCGCCTTCCGGGCCGGATAGCGTCCAGGCGTGCTCCGCATTGCTCAGACGCATCGCGATGCAGCGGTGCTGCGTCAGCTCATGGGCATGGCGCAACGGTGCGTGGGCGCGCAGATAGCCCGGGGACGCGCACAGGATCACCTCGGCGGACAGCAGCGGCCGCGCCACCAGATGCGAGCCCAGACCGAGGTCGGACAGCACGATGCCGACGTCCCGGCCCTCCTCGACGATATCGATGCTGCGGTCCGACAACAGCACATCGAACACCACGTCGGGGTACATCTGCTGAAAGCGCGCCAGCATGTCCGGCAACAAATGTAGACCAAACATCACAGGCGTGACGATCCGCAATGTGCCCGACAGCGACTGGCTGCGCGCGGTCACGACCGACTCGGCTTCCTCGACGTCCTCCAGGATCTGCTGGCAGCGCTGCAGATAGGTTTCGCCGGCATCGGTCAGCGACAGGCTGCGGGTGGTCCGGTTCAGCAGCCGGGTACCCAGATGGCTCTCCAGGTCCGCGACATAGCGGGTCACCACCGCGTTGGACATCTCCAGTTGCTGCGCCGCACGGGCGAAGCTGCCAAGTTCGACGACCTTGGCGAACACGCGCATCGATTGCAGCCGATCCATTGCACAGTCTCCCTTTTTTCTTCCCCATTTTTCCACAGCTTGGGGTTTTTGTTGTTCTTTATAGAACTAATCATTGTGTGCGGTAATGTTTATTCATATAAGGGAAATGCCTAATATGCATCCATCGGATGCCGCACTGCAGCGAAATCCCGCCGCCGCGGACGTCCTCCCGAACAGAAAAAAGGACACATCATGACGATCTCCCGCTTTGCCCTGACCGCTGCCGCCACCGCCCTGGCGGCCACCCTGACCGCCGCTCCCGCGTTCGCCAAGGCCGGCAAGTTCGATCCGTACACCGACGGCGCCAAGGCCGGCCAATTCGACGTGTTCACCGAAGGCGCCCGCCAGGGCAAGTTCGACGTCTTCAGCGAAGGCGCTCGCCAGGGCAAGTTCGACGTCTTTACCGAAGGCGCCCGCCAGGGCCAGTTCGACGTCTTCACCGAAGGCGCCGCCCGCTAAGTCAGCCTCCCCCTGGGCCGCTTCCCCGGCGGTCCCCCCGATGCCCGTGCTTCGGCACGGGCATCGTCGTTTACGGCACGGACCACTGTCGCCTCCGCGAAAGCGGAAAGCCCGGCTTCCTGGCCGCGCGCCTGCCGCCGCCGCGTCCGCGCATTCGCACCGGCGATGCATACGAGGAATCGGACACCCGGGTTCGCCGCCGCAAACAAAACGGGCCGCTTGCGCGGCCCGTCGAACTTGCTGTCAGGTGTTGCCCCCGCGATCAATCGTCCCAATCACGATGGCCGCGGCGGTGGTGGCGATGCTTGTTCTTGTACTTGCTCTTGTGATAGCCGCGGTCGCGGTAGTAGCGGTCGCGGTCGTTGGCGTACGAGTTGCTGCGCGAGATATTGCCGCCCAGCGCAGCGCCCGCGCCGCCGCCCAGGGCCGCGCCGACCAGGCCGCCGGTGCGGCCGCCCATCGCGTTGCCCGCCGCCGTACCCGCGCCGCCGCCGAGCGCGCCGCCCAGGATGGCGCCGGTACGCTCGCGGCGATTCGAGCTGATCGCGCCGCCCGCGCCGCCGCCCACCGCGCCGCCGATCACGGCACCGGTCGAGCCGCCCAGCGCACCTCCGACGGCTGCACCGGCGACGCCGCCGAGGGCGCCACCCAGTGCGTTATTCGCGTTGCCCGCCGCCGTACCCGCGCCGCCGCCGAGCGCGCCGCCCAGGATGGCGCCGGTACGCTCGCGGCGATTCGAGCTGATCGCGCCGCCCGCGCCGCCGCCCACCGCGCCGCCGATCACGGCACCGGTCGAGCCGCCCAGCGCACCTCCGACGGCTGCACCGGCGACGCCGCCGAGGGCGCCACCCAGTGCGTTATTCATGTCGCTCGCGAATGCAGGCAGCGTCGTCGATGCCGCCAGGGCGAGGGCCACGGTCATATTGCGAACGAGTCGGCGAGACATAGTGTTTTTCCTCTGGTTGCCAAACTGTGATGCAAGTGTAGATTTTGGGCACGGACATTGCTGTAACTGCCTGTAAGCCTTTATTAATGCTGCAGAAACACAACAAAGGCTGCCCGTGGGCAGCCTTGGAGACGATCGACAGCCAGGTCGTCCCTGCGGGTGCGGGAGCCCGGTGGCTTTCAAGCAACCTGGATTCCCGCTTTGGCGGGACCGGCCAGCAGCTTCAGCAGCACTTGCCCTGCCCGCCGCCGTAACGCGCCTCCTGCCGCTCGCGGAAGAACTCCTCATAGCTCATCGGCTCCCGGTCCGGATGCGTGCTTTCCATATGGGCCACATAGGTCTGGTAGTCGGGCAGCCCGACCATCAGGCGCAGCGACTGACCCAGGTAGCGACCCATCTGGCCCATCTTGTTCAGCGGATCGAGCATGGCGTTCCTTCCTCTGCGTAGGGTTTGACGTTACGGCGTTGGGCTTGCCACCGGGTCAGCGTTGCGCCGACGCGGCCGCCGGCAGCGGCTCGAACGGCGTCTCGAGCGCGGTCGGCCGTGCCTGGGCGCCGGCGCGCAGGCCGGTACGCAGGCCGTAGTAGACGATCGACAGCACCACCGCCATGAACAGCGCGCACAGGCCCGCGTCCAGGTAGTCGTTGAAGACGATGCGGTGCATCTGCTCCATCGTCTTGGCCGGTGCCAGGACCGTGCCCTGGGCGATCGCGTCGCTGAACTTGCGGGCGTGCGACAGGAAGCCGATCTTCGGGTCGGCGTGGAACAGCTTCTGCCAGCCCGCGGTCAGCGTGCAGATCAGCAGCCAGACGGTCGGCAGCAGCGTGACCCAGGCGTAGCGGCCGCGCTTCATCTTGACCAGCACGCAGGTGCCCAGCACCAGCGCCACCGCGGCCAGCATCTGGTTCGAGATGCCGAACAGCGGCCACAGCGTGTTGATGCCGCCGAGCGGATCGACCACGCCCTGGTACAGGAAGTAGCCCCAGGCGCCGACGCACAGCGCCGTCGCGATCAGGTTGGCCGGCAGCGAATCGGTGCGGCGCATCGACGGCACGAAGCTGCCCAGCAGGTCCTGCAGCATGAAGCGGCCGGCGCGGGTGCCCGCGTCGACGGCGGTCAGGATGAACAGCGCCTCGAACAGGATCGCGAAGTGGTACCAGAACGCCATCATCGCCTGGCCGCCGACCACCTGGTGCAGGATGTGGGCGATGCCGACTGCCAGCGTCGGCGCGCCGCCGGCGCGCGAGATGATGGTGTTTTCGCCGACGTCCCTGGCGGTCTGCACCAGCACGTCGGGCGTGATCACGAAGCCCCAGTTCGACACCGCGGCCGCGACCGCTTCCGGCGTGGTGCCGATCGCCGCCGCCGGGCTGTTCATCGCGAAGTAGACGCCGGGCTCGATCACCGAGGCGGCCACCAGCGCCATGATCGCGACGAAGGACTCGGCCAGCATCGCGCCATAGCCGATGAAGCGCGCGTGGGTTTCGTTCTCCAGCAGCTTCGGCGTGGTGCCCGACGAGATCAGCGCGTGGAAGCCCGACACCGCGCCGCAGGCGATCGTGATGAACAGGAACGGGAACAGGTTGCCCGACCACACCGGACCGCCGCCTTCGGCGAACTGCGTGAACGCCGGCATCTTCAGTTCCGGCGCGACGATCAGGATGCCGATCGCCAGCGCGATGATGGTGCCGATCTTCAGGAAGGTCGACAGGTAGTCGCGCGGCGCCAGCAGCAGCCACACCGGCAGCACCGCGGCGACGAAGCCGTAGCCGATCAGCATCCAGGTCAGCGCCTTGCCGTCGAAGGTGAACAGCGGCGCCAGCGTGGCGCTCTCGTGCACGTACTGGCCGCCGATGATGGCGAGCATCAGCAGCACGAAGCCGATCACCGACACCTCGCCGATGCGGCCCGGGCGGATGTAGCGGGTGTAGACGCCCATGAACAGCGCGATCGGAATCGTCACCGCCACGGTGAAGGTGCCCCACGGCGAATCGGCCAACGCCTTGACCACGATCAGCGCCAGCACCGCGAGGATGATGATCATGATCATGAAGCAGCCGAACAGCGCGATCATGCCGGGCACCGTGCCCATCTCGGCCTTGACCAGGTCGCCCAGCGAACGGCCGTCGCGGCGGGTCGAGATGAACAGCACCATGAAATCCTGCACCGCACCGGCGAACACCACGCCGGCCAGGATCCACAGCATGCCGGGCATATAGCCCATCTGCGCGGCGAGCACCGGCCCGACCAGCGGTCCGGCGCCGGCGATCGCGGCGAAGTGGTGGCCGAACAGCACCGCCTTGTTGGTCGGCACGTAGTCGAGGCCGTCGTTATGGCGCCAGGCCGGCGTCATCCGTTTGGGGTCCAGCTGCATCACCTTGTCGGCGATGAAGCGGCTGTAGTAGCGGTAAGCGATCAGATAGATGCAGATCGCGGCGACCACGATCCACAAGGCACTGACGGCTTCGCCGCGCGACAGTGCAACGGTGGCGAAGGCAAACGCGCCGAGCACGGCGACGGCCAGCCACATCAGGTGTTGCCCGATGCGATTCATAGTGAAGGTCTCCTCAGACCACATGGAACAAAGCCCGCGAAGGGACAAGGGCCGGTGGACGGTGGGCACGCATGGCGGCACGCGCGCCGCCGGGCGGCGAATGGCGGGTGATCGGGGGCAAGCTGTCTCCGGATATCAGCGGCGCCCGGTCCCTCGACTTCCGGTCCGGATCTTGTCTGGCAGGCGGGGCGATACGCCGGTGGCGGGCACTGGCGCATCCCGTTGCGAATGACGCCGCGCCTGGCCTGGAGCCCGGTCGCGCGTCGGCGTGTAGTATTGACACCCGCCAATCGAGGCACAAGCGCGTAACTACGCAGCGATCCTGCGTAGTACTACGCAACGGGACGGTAAAAGGCCGCTTCCCAGGCATCCGTGTTTACCCTGGTCACGATGAAACTCCGCCAGAAGATCCTGCTGCTCGCGGTCGCGCCGCTGGCGATCGCCATGCTCGGCATCGCGCTGGCGGTGCACTATCAGGCCACCGCGCTGGTCCGCCACGAGCGCGCGCTGGTCGAGGCCGCCTATCTGCAAAGCAAGGAAACCGAGCTGCGCCACTACGTGCAGCTGGCGCAGAGCGCGATCGCCCCGCTGGTCAGGTCCGGCCGCAACGACGAGGCCACGCGCCAGGCGGCCATGCAGGCGCTGGCTGGGCTGGACTATGGCCCGGACGGCTATTTCTTCCTGTACGACCTGCGCGGGCGCAACCTGATGCATCCGCGCCAGCCCGACCTGATCGGCCGCGACTTGTGGGACCTGCGCGATCCCGAGGGCGCGCTGACGATCCAGCAGCTGATCGCGGCGGCACGCTCGGGCGGCGGCGCCGTGCGCTATCGCTGGGAGAAGCCGTCGACGCGGCAGATGGCGCCCAAGCTGGGCTATGTCGTCGCGGTGCCGGAGTGGGGCTGGATGCTCGGCACCGGCATCTATCTGGACGATGTCGAGGCGACGCTGCGCGAGCTCGACAAGCGTGCCGAGACCGATATCCGCGCCACGCTGGCGTGGATCGGCGCGATCGCCGCGATCAGCATCCTGCTGGTCGGCGCCGGCGGGCTGGCGCTGAACATCAGCGAACATCGCGAGGCCGACGCCAAGCTGCGCCAGCTGGCGCAGCGCGTGGTGCGCTCGCAGGAGGACGAACGCGCGCGGCTGTCGCGCGAGCTGCACGACGGCGTCAGCCAGCTGCTGGTGTCGGTCAAGCTGGTGCTCGAGACCGCGCTGAACCGGCTCGCGCAGGCGCCGGCCGACGGCGGTGCGGTGGCGCCGGTGCTCGGCATGGCGCTGAACCGGCTGGAGACGGTGTTCAACGAGGTGCGGCGCGTCGCCCGCAACCTGCGCCCGGCGCTGCTCGACGATCTGGGCCTGCAGGCCGCGCTGCAGCATCTGGCGCGGGAAATGCAGGACGCCAGCGGGCTGCGCATCGATATCGATTGCCGCGGCGTGCCACGGCCGCTGTCGGACCAGGCGGCCACCGCGCTGTACCGCATCGCGCAGGAGGCGCTGACCAATGTCGAGCGGCACGCCGGTGCGCGGCGGGTCGACCTGACGCTGTCGTACGCGGAGTCCGGCGTCGCGCTGGTGGTGCAGGACGACGGCAGCGGCTTTGATCTGGAACGCGTGCAGCGCGACCCGCGCGGCGGCATCGGCCTGCGCAATCTGCGCGAGCGCATCGCCAGCCTGGGCGGCGAGTTCGATATCGATACCGCGCCGGGCGGCACGCGCATCCGCGCCTATCTGCCCGCGACGGCCTTCGCGCCCGAGACGCCCGAGACGCCCGAGACGCCCGAGACGCCGGCGCTGGCCGGGCCGGCGGATGCGCCGCCGGCGGCCCCGTCCCACTCTTCCCCGCTGTCCCGATGAGCTCCTATTCCGAACCGTACCGTCCGGCGCGCGTGCTGCTGGTCGACGACCACACGCTGGTGCGCGACGGCATGCGCATGCATCTGGCGCTGCAGCCCGGCCTGACCGTGGTCGGCGAGGCCGACGACGGCGAAGCGGCGCTGGCCTGGCTGGCACGCTGCCGGCCCGATGCGCTGCCGGACCTGCTGATCACCGATATCGGCATGCGCGGCATGGGCGGCATCGCGCTGGCCGACGCGCTGCACCAGCGCCATCCCGAGATCGCGGTGCTGATGCTGTCGATGCACGACAACCTCGAATACGTGCGCCAGGCGATGCGCGCCGGCGCGCGCGGCTACGTGCTGAAGGACGCCCCGGCCGACGAGCTGCTGGCCGCGATCGACGCGGTGCTGGCCGGCCGGGTCTTCTACAGCGCCCGCATCGCCCGCCGCATGATCGAGGAAGGTCCGGCGCCGCATCCGCTCGATGCGCTGACCCCGCGCGAGCGCGACATCCTGAACGGCATCGGCCGGGGGCTGGCCAACAAGGAAATCGCCGCGTCCCTGGGCGTGTCGGTGCGCACGGTGGAGACGCATCGGCTGAACCTCAAGCGCAAGCTGGGCATCGAGGGACGGGCGGGGTTGGTCAAGTATGCGGTGGAGCAGTTGGGTGAAGGGGCCGAAAAGCCATAACGGCTGCGTTTCTGGATAGCCATAGTGCGTGCCCTTCCCTAGGCTTCCCCCCTTGGCACCCCGCTTCCTTCGTCGAGTAGCACGTCTGTGCTACAGTCGGAAAACTAACGGAGGCTGCCATGTCGACTACCACCATTCGTTTGTCCGAAGAAATGAAAGCTCGAATTGCACGCGCCGCGGAACGTGTGGGTACGACGCCGCACAACTTTATAGTCCAAGCCATTGCAGAAAAGACTGCCCAGGAAGAACGTCGTGCCGAATTTCACGACGAAGCACGGAAGCGCTTAGCCAACATAATCGCCACCGGCAAGACCATTGCGTGGGAGGACATGCGCGCCTATATGGAACAACGGGCCGCAGGGAAACAGCCGCCACCTCCGGTGCCCAGGAAGCTGGCCAGATAGCAATGACTCGCGTCGAACTCGCATCCGAGGTGACGGATGACTTCGATCGGATCGTTGTTCACCTCGACCGCCATCACGTCCCGAATCCCGAGGCGCGAATTGGCGAAATCGTTCAGGCGTTGCAAGTCCTAACGCATAGTCCGCTGATAGGTCGGCCAGTCGACGACGATATACGCGAACTTGTGATTGGGCGGGGCTCGCATGGCTACATTGCCGCGTATCACTATGTCGAAGCCATGGACATGGTCTTTGTGGTGGCAATTCGAAGTCAGAAGGAGAGCGGCTATGCCGATCGCGACGGTCCGGGCTAGCAGAATCCATATTCCGACAGGCGCCGAAGACGAAGCATTGACTCGCGCAGCTCAGTCGGATCCCGACAATCCACCGTTGACCGACGAAGAGTTGGCCAACATGCGGCCGGCGCGCGAGATACTTCCGCAGTTGATTGGCGAGAACGCTGCGCGCCTCTTGTTGAAGACGCGTGGCCGTCCTCCGCTACGAGAACAATGTCAAGTCCTGACATAGGTTGACAGTTCTTTTGCGGTTGCCTGGTCTTATTGAGCCAAGGTGAGCAACGCCCGATGGACCTCATCGGGCGTTTTGTATTTCAAGGCCTGATGCGGACGCTCGCCGTTATAGATCTGTACTGACTCTCGGACCATACGGGCAGCTTGCAGCAGATCTCGCGGACGGTTCAAGAGGAACTCGCTCTTGAGGATGCCGTTAATGCGCTCGGCCATGGCGTTTTGATAGCAGTCGTAGCCATCGGTCATCGAGCAGGTCAGGCCGTGCCGCTGATGGATAGCCTGATAGTAAGTCGAGCAGTATTGAATGCCGCGATCCGAATGGTGTACCAAGGGCTGCCGGGTCTGGCGTGAGCGCAGCGCCATCTTCAGGGCCTGGCTCACTTGCTCGGTCTGCAGGCTATCGTGGACGTGGTAGCCCACGATCTTTCGTGAGTAGGCGTCGGTGACCAGGCTAAGGTAGACCGTCTGGTGCGTCGTGGGCAGGTACGTAATGTCAGCGACCCAGAGCTGTTCTGGTGCAGTGGGTACGACCTTTTGCGGTCCATCCTTGAGCAAGTTTGGATGGCGGCGAAAGCGGTGGTGGCTGTCGGTGGTCTTGTGATAGGCCCGATGCGGCTTCACCAGTAGCCTGGCCGCGCGCAGCACTTCGAACAGCCGGTCACGACCGAGCTGGATATCGGCCCTCTCCATCGGGGCCCGCAGTACTTGCTGCAGCTTGCGCGTACCTATGCGAGGCTGGCGCAGCCGCACCTGCTTGACCAGCGCACAGATCGCACTATCCCGAGCGGCCTGCCGCAGTTCGCTGTCGCGGCGCTTGTAGTAAGCCTGACGGCTGATGCCGAAGTAACGGCAGGCCTTGCTAACGCTTAGCCCTTGGACGAGCTCTTGCGTGAGGACCTGCCCAAAGGCTTTTTTACGATGCGCCCCCCGTGCTCCTTCTGGATCACGTCAATCACTGCCTCGAACAGGCGCGCTTTCTCCTGCGCTTCGCGCAACTGGACTTCCAACTCCTTGATCCGCTGTTCTGGCGTAACCGGTTTGGTCTTGTCTTGGTTTTCCATCCTGGCGTACTGGACGCCCCGGGGCAACGAGCCGCTCCAGTCCTGTAGTCCATGCTTGCGCAACCATACCAGTACTGTAGACCGGCCCTGGATGCCGTACTTGCGCTGCGCCTGTTTGTACGTCAGTTCGCCTTTTTCCACCGCCTCCACAACTGCCAACTTAAAAGCCAGCGTGTAGTCACGTTGCGTTCGCTTCCGTTCCCTCTCCACAGCACTCTCCCAATCTCGACAGGAAAAGTGTCAACCGTATTCAGGACGGGTCACAAACCTAAAAAAAGCCCTCGCGAACCAAATCGCGAGGGCTTCTTTCTTGCCGACGCGCTCGCCTGGGGCAAGCGCGAAGTCACACTACTACCGCATCAAGCCGCCAGCCGCTTGGCCAGCGCATCCTTGGTTTCGGACAGCGCCTGCGGCAGATGGTGCTTGAGCTGGGTGAACAGCTCTTCGTGCAGCGCCAGTTCCTGTTCCCAGGCGGCGCGGTCGATCGAGGTGACCTTCTGGAACTGCTCGGGCGAGAAGTCCAGGCCTTCCCAGCGCAGGTCCTCGTAGCGCGGCGAGGTGCCGAACACGTGCTCGGTGCCCTGGCCGCGGCCTTCGACGCGGTCGATCATCCACGACAGCACGCGCATGTTCTCGCCGAAGCCCGGCCACACGAAGTTGCCGGCCTCGTCCTTGCGGAACCAGTTGACGCAGTAGATCTTCGGCAGCCTGGCGCCCGATGCTTCCAGCTTGTTGCCCAGCTCCAGCCAGTGGCCGAAGTAGTCGCTCATGTTGTAGCCGCAGAACGGCAGCATCGCGAACGGGTCGCGGCGCACCACGCCCTGCTGGCCGGCGGCCGCGGCGGTGGTTTCCGAGCCCATGGTGGCGGCCATGTAGACGCCTTCGGTCCAGTTGCGGGCCTCGGTCACCAGCGGCACCGTGGTCGAGCGGCGGCCGCCGAAGATGAAGGCGTCGATCGGCACGCCGGCCGGGTTGTCCCAGTTCGCGTCGATCGACGGGCACTGCGATGCCGGCGCGGTGAAGCGCGCGTTCGGGTGGGCCGCCTTGGCGCCGGTCTGCTTGGCGATCTCCGGCGTCCAGTCCTTGCCCTGCCAGTCGATCAGATGGGCCGGCGCTTCCTTCGTCATGCCTTCCCACCAGACGTCGCCGTCATCGGTCAGCGCGACGTTGGTGAAGATCACGTTTTCCTTCAGCGTCGCCATCGCGTTGAAGTTGGTCTTCTCGCTGGTGCCCGGGGCCACGCCGAAGTAGCCGGCTTCCGGGTTGATCGCGTACAGGCGGCCGTCCTTGCCCGGCTTGATCCAGGCGATGTCGTCGCCGATGGTGGTGACCTTCCAGCCCTCGAAGCCCTTGGGCGGGATCAGCATCGCGAAGTTGGTCTTGCCGCAGGCCGACGGGAACGCCGCCGCGACGTGGTACTTCTTGCCCTCGGGCGAGGTTACGCCCAGGATCAGCATGTGCTCGGCAAGCCAGCCTTCGTCGCGGCCCATGGTCGAGGCGATCCGCAGCGCGAAGCACTTCTTGCCCAGCAGCGCGTTGCCGCCGTAGCCCGAGCCGAACGACCAGATCTCGCGGGTCTCGGGGAAATGGACGATGTACTTGGTCGGGTTGCACGGCCACGGCACGTCCTTCTCGCCGGCGGCGAGCGGCTTGCCGACGGTATGCACGCACGGCACGAACTCGCCGTCGGCGCCCAGCACGTCGTACACGGCGCGGCCCATGCGGGTCATGATCCGCATGTTGACGGCGACGTACGGGCTGTCGGACAGCTCCACGCCGATGTGGGCGATCGGCGAACCGAGCGGCCCCATCGAGAACGGCACCACGTACAGCGTGCGGCCGCGCATGCAGCCATCGAACAGCCCGTTCAGGGTCTGGCGCATTTCAGCCGGCGGCATCCAGTTGTTGGTCGGGCCGGCGTCTTCCTGCTGCTGCGAGCAGATGAAGGTACGGTCCTCGACGCGCGCGACATCGGACGGGTCCGACAGGGCCAGGAAGGAGTTCTTGCGCTTGGCGGGATTCAGCCGCTTCATCGTGCCGGCGGCGACCATCTGCTCGCACAGGCGGTCGTATTCCTCCTGCGAGCCGTCGCACCAGTAGATGCTGTCGGGCTTGGTCAGCGCCGCGATCTCGGCGACCCAGGCGACCAGCTTCTGGTGCTTGACCCAGGCCGGAACGTTCAACGCCGGCGTGCCTTGCATGGTGGGGTGGTTCATGGTGGTACTCCAAAGCAAAAAAGAAATCTTTGGCAAAGCCTGGCCCGGGGCCGCGCTCTGAAAATCGTCAAACAGCCGGGTCAAACACGGAGTCAAACGCGGAGTCGACGAGAGCGCGCGCCATGGCCGCATGCTTGAGGGACCACTTCTTGTGGAAGCGGTTCCGCGTGCGGGGCGGGCGTTCTGCCCGCATGGCGTCCGCATGGTGGCCGGTCCTCGACCACGCTCGCTCGGGACCGTCACATCCCGTTACAAGTCCGGCGCGATCCTGTCGGCAATCGATCGCGGGGGACCTTGCGGCTGCGCTACAGTGGCGGTTTTCCCGCGGACATGTCGCAGCGGGTGCCAGTCAAGCTTTGTCCGGCGACAACCCGGTTGCGGGAGCGAAGCTCGACCGACAATCCGGGACGTCACCGAAGGCGGCAAGGATACCACCGCTGTCGTCCTCCGTTTTTTGCTCTGCAGCAAGCGGGCGGCGCACTTTCCGGTCGGAACGCCGTTGTCGCTGCTGCGTGTCGCCGCACTTTGCTGCACGTTGGCCGCCCACCTTACTGGCCGCCGGCATGCCGGTCTGTGGGCACGCGTACCAACCGGATTGCCGGGCCAAATCGAGACACGAATGGAGCCGCGAACCGGCGCCGCGATCGATCATCGAACCGTTTCAACGAACCGCCTCACCGAACCGCCTCACCGAATCCGACGATGAAAATTGCCGTTCTCGACGACTACCAGGATGCCGTGCGCAAGCTGGCCTGCTTCCAGCTGCTGCAGGGGCATGACGTCAAGGTGTTCAACAACACCGTCAAGGGCGTGGGCCAGCTGGCGGCGCGCCTGTCCGATGTCGAAGCCGTGGTGCTGATCCGCGAACGCACCCGGATCACCCGCCAGCTGCTGGAAAAGCTGCCGAAGCTCAGGATCATCAGCCAGACCGGCCGAGTCGGCGGCGTCGGCAGCCATATCGACGTCGACGCCTGCACCGACCGCGGCGTGGTGGTGCTCGAAGGGGTCGGTTCGCCGGTGGCCCCGGCCGAACTGACCTGGGCGCTGATCATGGCGGCGCAGCGGCGGATCCCGCAGTACGTCGCCAGCCTGAAGCACGGCGCCTGGCAGCAGTCGGGTTTGAAGTCGACCACGATGCCGCCGAACTTCGGCCTGGGCCAGGTGCTGAAGGGCCAGACGCTCGGCATCTGGGGCTACGGCAAGATCGGCCGCCTGGTGGCCGGCTATGGCCGCGCCTTCGGCATGAGCGTGCTGGTCTGGGGCCGCGAGGGCTCGCAGACGGCCGCGCGCGAGGACGGTTTCGCGGTGGCCGAGTCCAGGGAGCAGCTGTTCGCCGACAGCGACGTGCTGTCGCTGCATCTGCGGCTGAACGACGAGACGCGCCATATCGTCAAGCTGGCCGACCTGACCTCGATGAAGCCGACCGCGCTGTTCGTCAATACCAGCCGCGCCGAGCTGGTCGAGGAAAACGCGCTGGTGGCCGCGCTGAACCGCGGCCGGCCCGGCATGGCGGCGGTCGATGTGTTCGAATCCGAGCCGATCCTGCAGGGCCACGCGCTGCTGCGGATGGAAAACTGCATCTGCACGCCGCACCTGGGCTATGTCGAGCGCGACAGCTACGAGCTCTATTTCCGCACGGCGTTCCAGAACATCCTCGACGTGCTGGCCGGCGAGCACGGCAGCGTGGTCAATCCGAAGGCGCTGACGCGCTGAGGGACGGCCTCGCCGCGGCGGACCGGATGGTCCCCGCGGCCGCGGCGGCGTCCGACCCGATCGTCGCAAAACCGCTACACTGCCGGGATTCACGGGCGGCCCCCTCCGCCATCTCCCCTCGCATCCCCATCATGGATCCCAGGCTCCTGACGCTGTGCGTCGGCAATTTCGTCATCGGCACCGGCGCGATGATCGTCACCGGCATGCTGAACGACATCGCCGGCGATTTTCATTTGAGCGCCGCCACCGCTGGCCAGCTGATCTCCGCCTTCGCGCTGGCCTGCTGCGTCGGCGCGCCGCTGTTCGCCACGCTGGGTTCGCGGATCGACCGCCGGCTGCTGCTGGTCGGCGCGCTCGGGCTCTATGGCGTGCTGCACCTGGCCTCGGCGCTGGCGCCGAACTTCGGCACGCTGGTGGTGCTGCGTTTCGTCACGGCGATCGGCGCCGCGATCTATACCCCGCAGGCCGCGGCGACGCTGCCGCTGCTGGTCGACGCGAAGCTGCGCGGCCGGGCGATCAGCTTCGTCTTCCTCGGCTGGAGCGTGGCCAGTGTGGTCGGCGTGCCGATGGGCACCTGGATCAGTACGACGCTGGGCTGGCGCGTCAGCATGGCCGTAGTCGGCGTGATGGCGCTGGGCGTCGCGCTGGCGCTGTGGCGGGTGTTGCCGCGCGGACTGATGGTGGCGCCGGTCGGGCGCGCGGCCTGGGGCGCGGTGCTGCGCCATACGCCGCTGCTGATGGTGGTCGGCGTGACGATGGTGTCGTCGGCCGGCATGTTCACGATGTTCACCTATATCGCGCCGATGCTGCGCGACGTCCATGGCGTCAGCGGCGGCGCGCTGAGCCTGATGTTCCTGGCCTACGGCGCCTGCGGCGTGCTCGGCAATGTGGTCGCGGCCGCGCGCATGGACCGCGCCACGCCGGCCCGCGTGGTCCACGTCGCGCTGGGCACCTCGCTGGCGGCGATGCTGCTATGGCCGCTGACGGGCCTCGGCGCGGTCGCGCTGGTGCTGATCTTCATGCTGTGGGGCGTGGGCGGCTTTGCCACCAACAGCGCCCAGCAGGCGCGGCTGGTGGCGCTGGCGCCGGAGCGGGCGGCGGTGTCGATCTCGCTCAATTCCTCGTCGATCTATCTGGGTCAGGCGATCGGCGCGATGGTCGGCGCGGCGATCTACGCCACCGCCGGCGCGCAGGCGCTGCACTGGGGCGCGGCCGCGCTGATGCTCGGCGCCCTGCTGCTGTCAGCCCGCGCCCGGGCGCTCGGCTGCCGGTGGCTGCGGCGGCAGGCACCACAGCAGGCCTGAACGCGCCGGCCCGGCAGGCCCGTTTTCTGCTAATGTTTGATCCCTGATACAAAGACGGCCCCTCTCCTGTAATCGTTTGTAATACAGACGCGTCTGCCAATGCTTGCCAGAGATGGCGCCATGGCGGTACCACTGGGGGCGGCCGGCCGCCCACCGGTTCACAGAAGCCGGCGGTGGCCGTCCGGGTGGGCACGGCGACAAAAGGGAGCGAACACGCGCAATCGCAGCGCGGCGCAGCAGAGGGTCCTCGCATGAAATCGAAGGGTATCGACCAGGCCAAGGGCTTTGTCGAAAGCAATTGGAGCCAGGCCATGGGTACCGGCAGAAGTCGTGTGTCGCCATGGCTGGCACTGGCATTGGTCGTGCTGCTGGCCGGGGCCGGCTGGTTCGGCTGGAAGACGTGGTTCGCCGCCAGGCCGCAGGCGCAGGGGCCGGCCCCGGTGGCGGTGACCACCGCGCTGGCGCGCCAGGGCGACGTGCCGCTGCAGGTCAGCGTCAACGGCAACGTGACCGCGCTGTCCACCGTCGAGGTCCGCCCGCAGGTCTCCAGCACTGTCCGCACCGTCCATATCCGCGAAGGCCAGACCGTCAAGCCCGGCGATCTGCTGTTCTCGCTCGACACCCGGATGGACGAGGCCAACCTGGCGCGCGCCCGTGCGCAGCTGCTGCGCGACCAGGCCGATCTGGCCGACGCCCGCCGCTCGCTGGCCCGCAGCGAGGAGCTGGTCGCGCGCAACTTCATCTCGCGCAGCGCGGTCGATACCGCGCGCGCCAAGGTCGATGCGCTGGAGGCCACGGTACGGGCCGACCAGGCCGCGATCGAAGCGAGCCGCGTCGCGGTCAGCTACGGCGCGATCCGCGCCACGATCGGCGGCCGCACTGGCGTGATCAACGTCTTCCCTGGCTCGCTGGTGCTGCCGACCGCGACCCAGCCGATGGTCACGATCGCCCAGATCCAGCCGATCGCCGTCACCTTCACGCTGCCCGAACGCCAGCTCGCCGCGCTGCGCGACGCGTTGCGCAGCGGCCCGGTGCCGGTGACCGCGCAGCCCAACGACGGCAATCCCGAGCCGGTGCAGGGCCGCATCACCTTCGTCGACAACACCGTCAACCCGCAGTACGGCACGATCCGCGTCAAGGCGCAGTTCGACAACGAGGCGCAACGCCTGTGGCCGGGGACCTACGCGCGCGTCGAGGCGGTGGTGCAGACGCTGACCGGCGTGGTCTCGGTGCCGCCGCAGTCGGTGGTGACCGGACCCGAAGGCCGCTTCGTCTATGCGGTGCAGGGCGACGGCAAGGTCAGGTCGATGCCGGTCAAGATGCTGGCGGCGACCGCCGCCGCGGCGGTGGTCGAAGGCGTGCCGGCCGGCACGCGCGTGGTGGTCGAGGGCGTGCAGAACCTGCGGCCCGGCAGCGCGATCAGAGAAGCCAGTGCTCCGGCCGCGGCGCCGGCCCCCGGGAAGCACTGACGCCATGACGCTGTCCGAACTCTGCATCCGCCGGCCCGTGATGACGGTGCTGCTGGCGATCGCGATCGTGGTCACCGGCATCGTGCTGTACCCGACCATCCCGATCGCCGCGCTGCCCAGCTTCAATTCCCCGGTGATCCAGGTCACTGCGCGGCTGCCCGGGGCCAGTCCCGAGACGATGGCCGCGTCGGTTGCCACGCCGCTGGAAAAGCAGTTCGCCACGATCCCCGGCGTGTCGGTGATCAGCTCGGCCAACACGCTGGGCAATTCCAGCATCACGATCGAGTTCAACAACGACCGCGACATCGACGCCGCCGCGGTCGACGTGCAATCGGCGTTGTTCCGCGCGCAGCGCTCGCTGCCGACCGAGATGACCGAGCCGCCGTCGTACCGCAAGGTCAACCCGGCCGATGCCGCGGTGATCCTGCTGGCGATCAATTCGCCGGCGATGAGCCTGGCCGAGCTGAACGCCTTCGGCGACAACCTGATCGCGCCGACGCTGTCGACGCTGCCCGGCGTCGCGCAGGTGCTGGTCTATGGCCAGAAGCGCTTCGCGGTGCGGGTACGCGCGCGTCCCGATGCGCTGGCCGCGCGCGGCATGACGCTCGACGAGCTGGCCGGCGCGATCTCGCGCGCCAACGCCAACACGCCGGTCGGCACGCTCGACGGCGCGCGCCAGATGCTGACGATCCAGGCCAATCGCCAGCTGGCCGACGCCGACGCCTTCCGCAACATCATCGTCGCCAGCCAGCCCAACGGCGCGCTGGTGCGGCTGTCGGACGTGGCCGAGGTCGAGGACAGCGTCGAGACGCTGAAGACCGGCAGCTGGCTGAACAACGAGCGCTCGATCGTGCTGGCGGTGCAGCGCCAGCCCGACGCCAACACGGTCGCCGTGGTCGACGCGATCCGCGCCGCGCTGCCGCGGCTGGTGCAGCAGATGCCGGCCTCGGTCAACGTCAATGTGGTCAACGACCGTTCGCGCTCGG
Source organism: Cupriavidus gilardii (assembly GCF_013347325.1). Taxonomy (NCBI): domain Bacteria; kingdom Pseudomonadati; phylum Pseudomonadota; class Betaproteobacteria; order Burkholderiales; family Burkholderiaceae; genus Cupriavidus; species Cupriavidus gilardii. Next base: position 3,416,673 of record NZ_CP054626.1, read on the forward strand.
TGCGCGAGTCGATCCACGACGTGCAGTTCACGCTGGCGCTGACCGCCGCGCTGGTCGTGATGGTGATCTTCCTGTTCCTGCGCCGCGCCGCCGCCACGCTGATCCCGACGGTGTCGCTGCCGATCTCGCTGATCGGCACGGTCGCGCTGATGAAGGCGTTCGGCTACAGCCTGGACAACGTGTCGCTGCTGGCCATCACGCTGGCGGTCGGCCTGGTGGTCGACGACGCCATCGTGATGCTGGAGAACATCGTCCGCCATATCGAGGAAGGCATGGCGCCGTTGAAGGCGGCGCTGGTCGGCTCGCGCGAGATGGGCTTCACCATCGTGTCGATCTCGGTGTCGCTGGTGGCGGTGTTCATCCCGATCTTCTTCATGCCGGGCGTGATCGGCCTGCTGTTCCACGAGTTCGCCGCGGTGGTGTCGCTGTCGATCCTGGTGTCGGCGCTGGTATCGCTGACGCTGATCCCGATGCTGTGCGCGCGCTTCCTGTCGGCCGAGAACGTGCCGGTCGACGAATCGCAGCATGCCTATGGCGATGCGCCGGCGCACGCGCCGCGTCCGCAGAAGCAGAGCGTCGGCCTGCGCGCGACGCAGTGGTTCGAGAACCTGTTCGAATTCACGCTGCACCGCTATGCGCGCGGGCTCGACTGGTGCCTGGCCCATCGGCGCACCGTGCTGGCCGCGGCCGGCATGACGTTCGTGCTGACCGCGGTGCTGTTCGTGCTGATTCCCAAGGGTTTCTTTCCCGAAGAGGACATCGGCCAGATCCAGGTCAATGCGGACGGCCCGCAGGACATCTCCTTCGATGCAATGTCGACGCTGATGCGCGACGCGGCCGAGCGGATGCGCGCGAATCCGGCCGTCAAGAGCATCGTGGTGGCGATCGGCGGCGGCCCCTCGCCCGCGATCAATACCGGCCGCATGTTCATCGAGCTGAAGCCCGGCGGCGAGCGGCCGAAGATGCCGCAGGTGGTCGAATCGCTGCGCCGCGACGTCGCCGGCATTCCCGGACTGAACGTCTATTTCCGCCCGGTGCAGAACCTGCAGCTGGGCGGCCGCATCAGCAAGGCGCGCTACCAATACACGCTGCAGAGCGTGCAGTCGGGCAATCTGCAGACCGCCGCCGACAAGCTGATGGCACGCATGCGCGCAGATCCGCTGTTCCGCGACGTCACCAGCGATTCGCAGCAGGCCGGTCTCGAGGCGCAGCTGGCGATCGACCGCGACAAGGCGAACTCGCTCGGCGTGCAGATGCAGGACGTGCGCACCGCGCTCTATACCGCGTTCGGCGAGCGCCAGGTGTCGACGATCTATACCTCGATCGACAGCTATTACGTGATCCTGCAGGCGGCGGATGTCGACCGCGTCGACGAGACGGCGTTCTCGAAGATCTATGTGCGCAGCACCAGCGGCACGCTGGTGCCGCTGTCGGCGTTCGCGACGACCGAGCGCCGCGTCGGTCCGATCGCGGTCAACCACCAGGGCCAGCTGCCGTCCGTGACGGTGTCGTTCAACCTGGCCCCGGGCGCGGCGCTCGGCGACGCGTCGGCGCGCATCGACCGCTTCAAGCAGGAAACCGCGATGCCGCAGGAGATCTTCACCAGCTGGGGCGGCGATGCGGCGGTGTTCCAGTCCTCGCAGTCGACGCAGGTGATCCTGCTGATCGCGGCGATCGCGGTGATCTACGTGCTGCTGGGCGTGCTGTACGAAAGCTATATCCACCCGTTGACGATCCTCGCCGGCCTGCCGTCCGCGGCGGTCGGCGCACTGCTGACGCTGTTCCTGTTCCGCGTCGAGCTGTCGCTGATCGCGATCATCGGCGTGCTGATGCTGATCGGCATCGTCAAGAAGAACGCGATCATGATGATCGACTTCGCGCTGGCGGCGCAGCGCGAACAGGGCATGCCGCCGGCCAGGGCGATCCGCCAGGCGTGCCTGCTGCGCTTCCGTCCGATCATGATGACCACGCTGGCGGCGATCATGGGCGCGCTGCCGATCGCGCTCGGCCTGGGCGCCGGCGCCGAGCTGCGCCAGCCGCTGGGCCTGGCCGTGGTCGGCGGGCTGCTGTTCTCGCAGGTCATCACGCTGTTCATCACGCCGGTGATCTACCTGGCGCTGGATCGCTTCTCCGGCAGCGGCCCGCTGGAGATCGATGCCGATGGCAACCGCGTGGCCGCGACGGTGGGAGCGGATGCGGGCCGCTGACCGTGGAACGCATCGCGGCGCGAAGGTTGCGGCAACCGCCGCGCTCTCCGCGGCGCTGGCGCTGCTTGCCGGCTGCGCGGCGCCTGCCCATCCGGATGGCGACGCGCATCGGCTGGCCGCCTACCGCTATGTGCTGCTCGGCGAGGTCCACGACAACGCCGAAGGGCATCGGCGCCGGCTCGCGTCATTGACCGAGGCGATCGAGGCGGGTTGGCGGCCGGCGATCGCGATGGAGCAATTCGATCGCGAGCGGCAGGCGGATCTCGACCGCGCGCGTCGGGAGCGCCCCGGCGATGTCGATCATCTGATCGCGCAGGCCGGCGCGGCCGGATGGGAGTGGTCGCTGTACCGGCCCGTCATCGCGCTGGCGTTGCGGCACGACCTGCCGCTGATTGCGGCCAATCTGTCGCGCGATGATGCGCGCGGCGTGATGCGCGGCGGTGCGGTGTTCAGCGCGGCCGAGCGTGAACGGCTGGGCCTGGAGCGGCCGCTGCCGCCCGATCTCGCGGCTGCGCAGACGGCCGTGCTCGACGACAGCCATTGCGGCCATTTCCCCCGCGCGATGTTGCCCGGCATGCTGAACGCCCAGGCGGCACGCGATGCGGTGATGGCGGCCGCGCTGCGCGAGCACGCCGCGCACGGTGTGGTGCTGCTGGCTGGCAACGGTCATGTGCGGGAGGACATCGGCGTGCCGCGCTGGCTCGGTGCGAAGCCGGCCGAGGTGCTGACCGTGGCGTATCTGGAAGCGGCGGGACCGCACGAGGCCGGCGCCTACGACCACGTGGTACTGGTGCCGCCGGTGCAGCGCCCCGATCCCTGCGGCGCGATGCACCAGACGCCGCGCTAGGCGCGGGTGCCGCCGCCCTCGTTTCCGCCCGGATCTTGACGGCCGCGCGCGCCGCCGCACATCAGATGCGGCCATGGCCCCTGCCCCGCCAGCGTGTCGCCCGGATTGCGCAACGGGCAGCTTTTCAGCGACAGGCAGCCGCAGCCGATGCAGCCGTCGAGCTGGTCGCGCAACTGCGTCAGCGTGCGGATGCGCTCGTCCAGGTCCTCGCGCCACGCCGCCGACAGCCGGCGCCAGTCGGCCACCGTCGGCGCGCGCCCTTCGGGCAGCCGCGCCATCGCCTCGGCGATCAATGCCAGCGGCAGGCCCATGCGCTGCGCCACGCGAATCACCGCCAGCTGGCGCAATACCGCGCGTGCATAGCGCCGCTGGTTGCCGGCGCTGCGCGTACTGCGGATCAGGCCCTTGGACTCGTAGAAATGCAGCGCCGAGACGGCCAGTCCGGTGCGCGCGGCGACTTCGCCGACCGACAGCATGTCGGCGGCCCGCAGGCCGCGTTGGCGCGGCGGCCGCTCGATCGATTCGTCATGGGGTGGCTTGCGTGGCATGGCGGGATTCCGTCGCGGTTCGCAGCGAAAGACCCAATGCTAGCAGGGTCACGATTGACCTTAACCTGACTTGAGGTTTGATACTGGCGGGACTTCGTTTCTCCTCTTCGAGATCTCCGCCATGATCGAATCGCGCCGTCCCGCCTGCAGCCTGCACTTCGTCAATCCGCACGGCCTCTACGACCCCAGTCCGAATGCCTACTCGCATGTCGCGGTGGCAACCGCGCCGGGCCGCATCGTGTTCGCCAGCGGCCAGGGCGGCGAGGACCAGCACGGTAGGCTGGCGCCGGATTTTGCCGGACAGGTGCGGCGTGCGCTGGAGAACCTGGAGATCGCGCTGCATGCCGGCGGCGCGGACCTGCGCGACGTTGCCAAGCTGACCGTGCTGATCGTCGACCATTCGCTCGAACGGCTGCAGGAGTTCGGCGCCGAATTGCGGCGCATCTGGGGCACGCGCCCGCCGCCCGCCTGCACGCTGATTCCGGTATCGCGGCTGGCGCTCGACGGCATGTTGTTCGAGATCGAGGCGACCGCGGTGGTGTCGCGCTAGGCGCGGCCGTGCCGCAGTTCAGCGGAACAGTTCAGCCGAACGGCTCGGCCGAACCGCTCAGCCGAACAGTTCCTCGGCGACGGTCGGGTGCAGCGGCATCGTGGTTTCCAGATGCGACAGCCGCACGCCCAGGCGCAGCGCCACCGCGATCGACTGCGCAATCTCGGGCGCGGCGTTGTCCAGCAGATGCACGCCGAGCACGCGACCGCTGCGCGCGTTGTAGACCACCTTGATCATCGAGGGCATCGGGTTGCCGGCGAAGCGGTTTTCCAGCGAGACGAAACGCTTGATGCGCGTGCCGATGCGCTCGGGCTTGCCGGCGGCTTCGATCGCCGCCGCCTCGGTCAGGCCGACGCTGCCGATCGCCGGCTCGCAGAACACCGCGGTCGGAATCACGTCGAAGTCGGCGCGCTCGCCGCGCCGGCCGAACAGGCGGTCCGCCAGCCAGCGGCCCTGGGCGATGGCGACCGGCGTCAGCTGCGGCCCCTCGGTAACGTCGCCGATCGCATGGATGCCACGCACGCTGGTGCGCAACTGCCGGTCGACACGCACGCCACGCTGTCCGCGCGCCACGCCCAGCGCCTCGAGGCCGAGGCCTTCGACATTGGGTTCGCGTCCGATCGCGGCCAGCGCCGCCTGCGCACGCACGCTGTGGATCCGTGCCTTGCCGCTGCTCTTCCCACCGCCCTTCCCGTCACCCTTCCCGTCACCCTTCCCGCTGCCGTTCCCGCTCGCTTCGGCCTGCCTGTAGCAGACCTCGATCGCGCCGTTGGCCTGGTCGAGCAGCGTCACCTCCGTATTCAGATGCAGCCGCACGCCTTTCGCGGTCAGCGCCTCGGCCAGCGCCAGCGCAATGTCCTCGTCGAAGTTTTCCAGCAGCCGCGACTCGCGCACCAGCATGTCGACCTTGACGCCGTAGCGCGACAGGATCGATGCCATCTCGACCGCGATATAGCCGCCGCCGATCACTACCAGCGAGGCCGGCACGCCGTCCCACTGGAACACGTCGTCCGAGCTGCTGGCCAGCTCGCCGCCAGGCACCGGCAGCGGCGTCGGCCGTGAACCGGTGGCGATCAGGATGCGGCGCCCCTGCAGCGTTTCGCCGCCCACACGCACCTCGCCCGGCGCGCTGATGGTCGCCTCGCCGCGCAGCAGCTGCACGCCGGCCTCCTGCAGCCGCTGCGTATAGCTGGCATGCAGCCGCGCCATCTCGGCCTTGACGCGCACGATGGCGTCGTTCCAGTCCTCGCGTCCGCCGGTATGCGACAGGCAGCCCGACAGGATCGCGGCCCAGGTCGCGCCGTAGCTCAGCATCTTCTTGGGGACGCAGCCGCGGTTGACGCAGGTGCCGCCGATCTGCTCGCGCTCGACCAGCACCACGCTGGCGCCGTGCGAGGCGGCCCGCATCGCCGCGGCGACACCGGCCGAGCCGCCGCCGATCACGACGAAGTCGGCCTGGCGCGCGCGGCCGGCGCCGGCGCCCTTGCCGCGCGGCACGCGCTCCATCCGGGGTTCGGCCGATACCTTGCTTGCGCGCTTGCGTTCGTTGTCGTTGCCAGCCTGCCGCTTCGTCATCTATGCCTCCTGCCGCGGCGCGCCGGCCGCGAGAATTGCAAGAACCCCGAAGGGAGCAGCCGCTGCGCCGCTCCCGCGCTACGACGCCGGCGCCAGGTCGGCTGGCGCCTCGGCCGTCCATTCGCGCAGGAAGGTTTCGCCATCGCGCCGGCCCAGGTCGTAGGCCAGCGTCATGCCTTCCGGGCGCGTGTAGTCCCAACTGGAGATCGGCACCCGCCGCGACGGCTGCAGATACAGGCGCCGCTGGCCGTTCCACTCGACCACGAAACGGCGCGGGCGCGGATACAGCCGCGTCATCAGCACCAGCACGTCGCCCGGCGTCGGGTCGAGCGCGTCGACCGGTACGTTGTCGACCAGCCCTCCATCGAGTACCGCGCGGCCATCGCGCCGCAGCACGGGCGTGAACGGCGGCGTGCAGGACGACTGCAGCAAAAGGTCTGCCAGCTGCTCGGGCGTCGCGCAGTCCTGGGCGCGCATGAACTCCGGATGAAAGCCCAGCGTGCGGCCCAGCCGCGGATGCAGCGTCTTGAGCAGATGCTTGTCGATGTTGTAGGCCAGCAGCCCGGCCATCACGGCCAGCCGCGGTCCGCACCAGCGCGGGATATGGGCGACGCCGACGCGGATCTCCGGCGCGGCCTGCAGCCGCGCCAGGCGGCCGTCGCCGAGGATCGACAGCAGGGCCGCCCGGTAGATGCCGTAATGCGGAAACACGCGCTGGTTGCCCAGCAGATTGCGCCAGTAGGCGTTGCGCTTGTTGCCGGCCAGCACGCCGCGGTAGTAGTCCATCACCTGCCGCGACTCGTGCGTGTAAATCATGCAGGCGGTGGCAGCACCGGCCGAGATGCCGGCGATCACGCGCGGGCGCAGCCCGAGTTCGGGGGCGACGGTGTCCCACCAGCCCGCCTGCCACCAGCAGCGATTGCCGCCGCCGGCGAATACCACCTGCTCGAACGGTCCGCCGTACTGCGGTGTGCGCGGCGCCGTGCGCGTGTCGGCCGCCATCTGCGGGCGGGTGGCAGACATCGTCACAGCAGCGCGTAGGTGGTGGTGGCCTGCACCGCCAGCTTGCCGTCGGGGCCGCGCAGCGCGATCTCGCCGAACACGACGGTCTTGCCCAGCCGCAGCACGGTCGCCTGCACCAGCATGTCGCCCTCGATCACGGGGCGCATGAAGTTGGTGGTCAGGCTGACGGTGGTCATCGGGCGGAAGCCGCCTAGCGCGCTGGAGATCGCGACGATCATCGCGGTGTCGGCCGCGGACATCAGCACCTGGCCGCAGACCACGCCGCCGGCGTGGCGAAGCGAAGGATCGAAGGGCAGGCGCAGCGTGACGCTGTCGGCGTCGACGCGCTCGGCACGCAGGTTCAGCTGGCGGACCCAGGGCGCAAGCACGCGCTCCAGGATGGCGTCGATGTCGGCGATGGCAAGCGTCGTCTCTGGCATGGCGGCCCGTCGGTGGTCCTCGGTTGTCCTGGCCGCCCGGCTACTCGGTCTCCTCCGGGGCGGCGCGATGTTTCAGCCAATGATACAGGGGGCCGGTACACAGCACCACGAAGGCCATCCGGATCACGTGGAAGGCCGTGACCAGCGGCACGCCGAGCTCGAGCACCTTGGCGGTGATGCACATCTCGGCGATGCCGCCCGGCGTGGTGCCCAGGATCACGGTGGCCGGATGCGCCCCCGACAGCGCCGCCAATGCCCAGCCGAACAGCGCCGATATCACCAGCGCCACCAGCGTGTACAGCGCCACGCCGGCCAGGAAGCGCGGGGCCGTATGCAGGAACTCGCGCGAGAACCGCACGCCGAGCGAGACGCCGATCAGCAGTTGGCCGGCATGGCTCATCGAGGTCGGGATCGCCGACAGCTCGATGCCCGAGGCGGTCAGCACGGCGGCGGCGATCAGCGTGCCGATGACAAAGGGATTGGGCAGGTTCAGCCGTTGCATCAGCAGCGCGGCGGCCACCGTGATCGCGATCAGCGCGGCCAGCCCGAACCCGTCGACGGTGCGCGGGCCCGGGATATAGGTATCGAGGCCATGAATACCGCCATATTGAAAAAGCGCAGGCACGATTACTACCACCAATAACACGCGCAGCGAATGCGCGGCCGCGACCTGGTCGATCCGTGCGCCGTTGCGCTCGGCCAGGTTGGCCATCTCGGAGGCGCCGCCGATCGCGGTGGAAAAGAACGCGGTCTTGAACGCGACCCCGGTGGTCCGGCGCAGCAGCAGCGCGCCGGCGGTGCCGAGCACCAGCGCGAACAGCGAGCCGGCGATCACGTAGGGCGAGAACTCGATCAGCTTGGCCACCACCTCCGGCGTGAAATAGAGCCCCAGCGAGGTGCCGATGGCCCATTGGCCGGCGTTGCGGGCCTGCGATGGCGCGCGCAGGTCGGCGCCCATCATGCGGGCCGCGGCCACGGCCAGCAGCGGGCCGATCATCCACGGCAGCGGTGTGCGCAGCCATTCGCACAGCAGGGCGGCGCCCAGTCCAAGCAGCAGCGTCAGCAGCGTCGGACGCCAACGGGAGAGTACGGATCGCATGACGGTGGCGGGCTGGCGCAGGACGCCGCCGCTTTTTTCTTGTGGTCGGAGGAGAGCAGGCAAACGACAAGGCCCGGGAGCTCCGGGCCTTGTGGCGTCACGCGCATTGTCGCGCATTGTGGCGCACGATGTTGCGCCGGATGTCGTTCTTCAATTCTTCAGTTCGCCGCGTCGGCCACGCCCCGCATCGCCGAGCGCCGCGACAGCCAGCGCAGCAGCCGCGGGACCACCACGACGGCGACGGTCAGCGCGAGGATCGACGCCGAGATCGGATGGCGCAGGAACATCGTCCAGTCGCCCTGGCTGATCGACAGCGCGTTGCGCAGCTGCTTCTCGGCCATCGGCCCGAGGATCATGCCGACGATCACCGGCGCGGTCGGGAAGTCGAAGCGGCGCATCGCCATGCCGAGCAGGCCGATCAGGAACAGCAGCAGCAGATCGAAGGCCGACTGGCGGATGCCGTAGGCGCCCAGGCCCGCGAAGATCAGGATGCCGCCATAGAGCAGCGGGGTCGGGATGCGCAGCATGCGGACCCACAGGCCGATCGCCGGCAGGTTCAGCACCAGCAGCATCACGTTGCCGATATACAGCGAGGCCAGCAGGCCCCACACCAGGTCGCCGGAGGTCTGGAACAGCATCGGACCGGGCTGCAGATTGTAGTTCTGGAACGCCGCCAGCATGATCGCCGTGGTGTTCGAGGTCGGGATGCCCAGCGTCAGCAGCGGCGCCAGCGTGGCGGTCACCGCGGCGTTGTTGGCGGCTTCCGGCCCGGCCACGCCCTCGATCGCGCCCTTGCCGAACTCTTCCGGATGCTTGCTCAGCTTCTTCTCGCTGGCGTACGACAGGAAGGTCGGAATCTCGGCGCCACCCGCCGGGATCAGCCCGAACGGAAAGCCGATGAAGGTGCCGCGCAGCCATGCCGGAATCGAGCGCTTCCAGTCCGAGCGCGTCATCATCACCGGCCCGAGCTTGTTGAAGGTGCCCTCCGGCTGCGGGAAGAACGCGTTGAACAGCGCCTCGCCGACCGCGAACAGGCCGACCGCGACGACCACGATGTCGATGCCGTCGTACAGCTCCTGGATGCCGAGCGTGTAGCGGGTCTGGCCCGACAGCGAATCCATGCCGACCAGGCCGATGCCCAGGCCCAGGAACAGGCTGGTCATGCCGCGCAGCAGCGACGAGCCCAGCACGGCCGATACCGTGGTGAAGGCCAGCAGCATGATCATGAAGTATTCGCCGGGACCGAACTGCAGCGCGACGTCGGCCGCGACCGGTGCGAACAGCGACAGCAGCACGGTGGCGATGGTGCCAGCGACGAAGGAGCCGATCGCCGCGGTGGCCAGCGCCGGACCGGCGCGGCCGCGCTTGGCCATCAGGTTGCCTTCCATCGCGGTGATCATCGTCGACGACTCGCCCGGCGTGTTCATCAGGATCGAGGTGGTCGAGCCGCCGTACATCGCCCCGTAGTAGATGCCGGCGAACATGATCAGCGCCGCGGTGGGCTCGACCTTGGCCGTCAGCGGCAGCAGCATCGCCACCGTCAGCGCCGGGCCGATGCCGGGCAGCACGCCGATCGCGGTGCCCAGGAAGCAGCCGACCAGCGCCCACATCAGGTTCAGCGGCGTGATCGCGACGGCAAAGCCGTTGATCAATTGATTGAGCGTATCCATGTTGTTTGTCTCCTGGCCTTGACCTGCGGATTACAGGCCAGCGATCGGCAGCAGCGGCAGGTTGATGCCGAGCAGGAAATCGAACAGCAACCACATCGGCACCGTGATCGCCAGCCCGATCAGCGCGTCGCGCACGAAGCGGCGGCTGCCGTAGCCGCGCGCGACGCAGACCATCAGCAGCGTGGAGGCCAGCACGAAGCCCAGCGTGCCGATCAGCGCCATGTTCAGCAGCAGGCCGGCGGCGACCCACAGCAGGCCGCGGGGGCTGTGCGGCTGCGAGGGCAGCTCGGCGTCCTCCTCGGGCATCGCGCGAAAGCCGCCGCGCACGCCCTGCCAGGTCAGCAGCGCGCCGCAGATGGCGAGGCCGACGCCGACCAGCGTCGGAACGAAACGCGGCGACAGGCCGGCATAGCCGGACTCGCCCGAGATGCCCTGGATGCCGGCGAAGAAGCAGGCCGACAGCAACAGCACGACGATGCCGATGGCGGTGTGGGAAGGTTTCACGATGGGCTCCGGATCGAGGCCGGATGCGGGGAGCGCATCCGGCGGGGGGCGGAAACGGAAGGGCCGCGGTCCGGGAGGCCGCGGCGCCGGTGCCGCTGTCAGGCCCGATGGACCATGACGGCAAGGGCCTGGCGTGCCCAGGCCGAGGGTGGGAAGGCCTTACTTGGCGACGCCCAATTCGCGCAGCATCGCGCCCAGGCGGGCCGATTCCGCGTCGACGAACTTGCCGAACTCGTCGCCGGTCAGCAGGAACGGCGTCCAGTCGTTCTTGGCCAGCGCCTGCTTCCACGCCGGCGATTCGGTCGCCTTGACCACCGCGTCGGTCAGCGCCTTGCGTTGCTCGGGCGTGATACCCGGCGCGCCGTAGACGCCGCGCCAGTTGTAGATCTCGACGTTGATGCCCTGCTCCTTCAGCGTCGGAATATCGGCGACGCGGTCCTTCGAGGTCACCGCCAGCGCGCGCATCTTGCCGCTCTTGATGAAGGGCAGGAATTCGGACACGCCGGCGACGCCGGCGGTCACGTGGCCGCCCAGCACCGAGGCCGAGGCCTCGCCGCCGCCCTGGAACGGCACGTAGTTGATGCGCTTCGGATCGACGCCGATGTCCTTGGCGATCAGCCCGGCCAGGATATGGTCGATCGAACCCTTGGAGCCGCCGCCCCAACTGACGCTGCCCGGGTTGGCCTTGAGCTGCGCGGTCAGGTCCTTGATCGACTTGATCGGCGAGCTGGCCGGCACCGTGATCACCATCGTGTCGGTAAACAGCCGTGCGATCGGCGTGGCGTTCTTCAGCGTGACCGGGGGCTTGTTGGTCTCGATCGCGCCGACCATCACCGCGCCGGTGACCAGCAGCGCGTTGGGATTGCCCTTGTCGGTGTTGACGAACTGGGTCAGGCCGATGGTGCCGCCCGCGCCGCCGCGATTGTCGTAGGAGGCGGACTTGGCCACGCCCGCCGACACCATCGCGGCGCCCAGCGTGCGGCCGGCCTGGTCCCAGCCGCCGCCGGGGTTGGCGCCGATCATGAACTTGGCGGTGTCGACGGCGAACGCCGGACCGGCCGCCACGGCGGCGCCGATCAGGGCAAATTGGAACAGGCGGGGAAGTCGAACGAGGTTGCGGCGCATGGCGTCTCCTGCTTGCGATATCGTGGTTTTATGGTTCCAGTGGCCGCTCGGACGGCCATGGCGGCGATTCTAGGAGCCGGAAACTGTCAATAAGCTGTCAAAACTTCAGCTTGTTGACTGGGGTTTACGCTGATCGGGTGGACTTTGGAAGGGGCTGGCGGCGGTGGTCGGTGGTAGTCGGCTGCGATCGGCTGCGATCGAAAGGGGCGGCCCGCGGTATGGCCGATTCACGCGCCGGCGGCCAGCGGCAGCCGCAACTCGGCCCGCAGCCCCTGCCCCTGGCGGGCCTCGTGCAGCGTCACGCTGCCGCCGAAGCGCGCCGCCATCTCGCGCGAGATCGCCAGGCCCAGGCCCGAGCCGGGCTCGTCGTGGCCGACGCGGCGATAGAACCGGGCAAACACCTGCTCGCGCTCCTCGGCCGGGATGCCGGGCCCGTCGTCCTCGACCGCCAGGCAGGCGCTGTCCTGCACGCGCGCGGCCGACAGCGTGATACGGCTGCCGCGCGGCGAGTACTGGATCGCGTTGTGGACCAGGTTGGCCAGCGCCTCGCGCAGCAGCGCCGCGTCGGCGCGCACCGGCAGCGGCCGGCCGCCGCCGTCCTCCCAGCCGAAGTCCTGCTGCTTGGCGCGCGCCAGCGGCAGATAGTCGAGCGCGACCTGGCCTGCCACCGCGGCGGCGTCGATCACGGGATCGGGTGCCGGCGCTTGCCCGCCAGCGTCGCCGGCCTGCGCCTCGTGCTGGCGTACCCGCGCCAGCGCCAGCAGCTGGTTGGCCAGGCGCGAGGCTTGCTCCAGCTGCGAAACGATGCCGTCGACCGCCTCGCGCGCGGCGCCCGGATCGCCGCTGCCGTCGAGCTGCCGGCGCGCGAATTCCGCCTGCGTCTTCAGGATCGCCAGCGGCGTACGCAGCTGATGCGCGGCGTCGGCAATGAACTGCGCCTGGGCCTGCGCCATCGCCGCCGAGCGCGACACGTGCCGGTTGACCGCATCGACCAGCGGCCGGACCTCGGCCGGCACCGGATCGACCGCGAGCGGCGTCAGGTCGTCGGGCGGGCGCGCCTCGACATCGTCGCGCACGCGCTTGAGCGGGCGCAGCACGAAGGTCACGCCGCCGACCAGGATCAGCGCGCTGGCCACGATCAGCAGCGCATCGCGCGCCAGCGTGCTGCGCCACACCGCGCCGACCAGGGCCGCGCGCGGCTCGGCCGATTCGGCCACCTGGATGATCACGCGCATATGGGCATCGGGCCGGTAGACCGGCCGTGCCATCGCGGCGATGCGCACCGGGGCGTCGCGATAGACCGCGTCGTAATAGCGCGGCACGTTGTTGGACAGCGTGCCGCGCGGCAGCGGCAGGTCGTCGTAGCCGGTCACGGTCTCGACGTCGCCCTCGCGTTCGAGCGCGACGCGATAGAACACGCGCGTCTGCGCCGCGGTCTCGAACATCTCCATGGCGGCGTCGGGCAGCGTCAGCTGCACGGTTTCGCCGGCCATGCCGATCGCGTTGTCGATCGCGCGCACCGAGCCGTACAGCGAGCGGTCGTAGGCGGTATTGGCGGCATCGCGCAGCGTGCCGTAGGTCAGCCAGCTGTCGAGCGCCATCATCGCCGCCAGCGCCGGCAGCAGCAGCACCAGCAACTGCCGGCGCAGGCTGCCGCGCAGCCAGCGCCGCGGCGGACCGCCGCGGGGACCGCCCGGCGTGCTCAAGCGGCGGCCTCCGCTTCGAGCAGATAGCCGAAGCCGCGCAGCGTGACGATGGCCACGCCGTGGCCGGACAGCTTCTTGCGCAGCCGGTAGATCAGCACCTCGATGGCATCGGGATTGACGTCGGCATCCAGCGAGAACACCTTGTCGAGCAGTTGCGCCTTGGTCAGCGGCTGGCCGCTGCGCGCCAGCAGCGCGCCGAGCAGCGTCGATTCGCGCGGCGTCAGCGCCAGCGGCGCGCCGCCGAGCGTGAAGCTGCGCGTCTCGCCGTCGAACACCAGCGCGCCGCATTGCAACCGCGGATGGGCGCGGCCGCGGCTGCGGCGGATCAGCGCCAGGATGCGCGCTTCCAGTTCGGCCAGCGCGAAGGGCTTGGGCAGGTAATCGTCGGCACCGAGGTTCAGGCCGCGCACGCGTTCGTCGAGCGTGTCCTGCGCGGTCAGGATCATCACCGGCGTGCGGTCGTCGCGGCCGCGCATCGCCTTGAGCACCGACAGGCCGTCCTTGCCGGGCAGGCGCAGGTCCAGCACCACGGCGTCGTATTCCTCGGCCTGCAGGCGCGCGTCGGCGAGCAGGCCGTCGGCCACGTGTTCGACCACGAAGCCGCCCTGCTCCAGCGCACGCGCGACCCAGTGCGCGAGTTCGGTTTCATCTTCGACCAGCAGAATGCGCATGCCGGCCTCCTGCCGGAGTTGGAACGCGAAACAGGAACATCCAGAAGGAACGCGAATGCGGGAATCGTCCGCGGCGGGGGGCGAACGCGCTTGCGTTCGCGTCCGATGTCGCCATGCGGGCGTGGACTCGCGGCCCGATCCGGGCGCCTATAATACCGCTCCACCGTCGCGCCGGTTCGCCGCTTCCGCGCGCGGCCGCGACCCCGCGCGCCCCTTCCGCTTGCCTGTCCAGCCGCCTTCCATGCCTGCCGATCCGCCTGCATCAGCCGAGCGCGGCGACCCGCCCTCCTCGCTGCGCCGCCGCCTGCTGGCGGGCGCCGGTGCGCTGGCGTGGCAACGCGCATTCGCGGCGCCGGGCGCCGCGCCGAGTCCGGTGAACCCGCCGCCCGGCTATCCGGCCGACTACCCGCAGATCATCGCGCGTGCCCAGCGCGAAGGCATGGTCACGGTCTATGCGTCGACCGACGAGGATGTCGCCCGGCCGCTGCTCGATGCCTTCGAGGCGCGTTTTCCCGGCGTCAAGGTCGGCTATCGGGACCTGAACACCATCGAGCTGAACCAGCGTTTTCTCGCCGAGTCCGCGCAGCCGGTCCGCGCCGATCACGCCGACGTGCTGTGGAGTACCGCGATGGACCTGCAGATCAAGCTGGTCAACGACGGCCACGCGCTGCACTACGCGTCGCCCGAGCGCGCGGGCCTGCCGGGCTGGGCAAGCTGGCGCGAGGAGGCCTGGGGCACCACCTTCGAGCCGGCGGTGATCGTCTACAACCGCCGCCATTTCGACGGCATGCCGGTGCCGCGCAGCCGCAGCGCGCTGGCCAGGCTGCTGCAGGACAACGCAGCGCGCTGGCGCGGGCGCGTGGTCACCTACGATATCGAGCGCTCCGGCGTCGGCTATCTGCTCGCGCAGCAGGATGCGCGCATGGGCGGCGAGTTCTGGTATCTGGCGCAGGCGCTCGGGCGGGCCGGCGTGCGGCTGTCGGCGTCGACCGCCGACATGGTCGAGTCGGTCGCCAGCGGCGAACTGGTGCTGGCCTACAACCTGCTGGGCTCGTATGCGCTGTCGCTGATGGAGCGCGGCGCGGCGATCGGCGTGGTGGCGCCGAGCGACTACACGCTGGTGATGTCGCGCGTCGCCTTCATCGCGCGCCGCGCGCCGCATCCGTGGGCCGCGCGGCTATGGCTCGATTTCCTGCTGTCCCGCGAGGGACAGGCACTGCTGGCGCGTTCGGCGTCGCGGCTCTATACGATCCGCACCGACACCAGGAGCGGCCATACCGCGGCGGCGCTGGCCGAGCGGCTGGGCTACGCCTTCAAGCCGATCAGCGTCGGTCCGGGCTTGCTGGCGGCGCAGGACACGCTGCGCAAGCAGGCCTTCCTCGCGCGCTGGCGCGAGGCGATGAAAGGGTGAAGTCCGGACAAGGGGAAGCGACGGGACGGCACGAGCGCGTTGCGGCGGGTGGCCGCGCGGCGCGTCAGCCGCCCGCGCACTGCTGCTGTTGGACCTTGAGCCGCAGGGCCGCCATTTCCTCGTCCAGCCTGGCCATCGGCCGCGGCACATAGCCCTTGCGCAGCGACGGGGCGAAGCGCAGCGTGTCGACGAAGACGTCGGCGAGCCGTTCCGCGTCGGCATTCAGGTCGAAGTCGCCCGGCGCGAACAGCCAGTGGGCCAGCACGCCGCCGATGGCGGCGTGGAAGGCGTTGACCGCCAGGTCCAGATCGAGGTCCGCCGACAGCTGGCCGCGATCGACCGCCAGACGCAGGTGCTCGCGCATCTTCAGCAAGCCCTGCTCGTGCGACTGCCGCTGGCGCTCGAGGATGGCGCCGTTGTCGTCCACCATCTCGCACTTGTGGAATACGATCTCGAACACGCGCCGCCATTGCGGATTGACCACCGTCTCGCGGAACACCAGCGCGACGATGTCGCGGATGCCGCCGAGCGGGTCCTCCTGGCTGGCGATCCGCTCGGGTTCGCACAGCGCCTCGACTGGCAGATGCACGCGGTCGCACATGGCGGAAAACAGATCGCTCTTGTTCTTGAAATGCCAGTAGATCGCCCCCCGGGTCACCCCGGCGGCCTCGGCGATATCGGCCAGCGAGGGCCGCGCCACGCCGCGCGCATGGAATACGGCCTCGGCCGCGTCGAGGATGCGATGTCGCGTCTCGAGGGCTTCTTCCTTGGTACGTCTGGCCATAAGCGGTGTCTTCAGTGGGCGGTGGGGACGAATGGGACGGCTTCGCCGAGGATCGCGGCGGGTACCTGCGGTCGCCGGCCAGCCACGAAAGAAACGAATCCGTCACGAAACTGCGATACCACTGGACTTCCTGCCTCTGTTTTGCTGCGGTGCGACGGGCGGCATGCTAACCGATCCCGGTTGCCCTCGCATATGCGGTCGGTGCCCAATTGCAAAAG
The DNA here is from genome assembly GCF_013347325.1 of Cupriavidus gilardii. Classification (NCBI taxonomy): domain Bacteria; kingdom Pseudomonadati; phylum Pseudomonadota; class Betaproteobacteria; order Burkholderiales; family Burkholderiaceae; genus Cupriavidus; species Cupriavidus gilardii. Next base: position 3,433,030 of record NZ_CP054626.1, read on the forward strand.
GCATGAAACCGACCGGCAAAGCGGCCGGCGGCCGGCAAAGAGACGGGGCATCCTTGCGGTGCAATATTTCTCTTACATACATGCTTGAATGTATATATACTACGCGCTAGCCACAATTTGGACCAGCCCTGCGCATCTTTCTACCAAGAGATCCTGACCATTCGGGTCCTGCGGGCTGCATGTAGTGACGCATACGCGACCATCTGTCGCAATCCATACGGCACCATTGCGGTTTGTGGCTAGTATTGTTCTTTTTCTCCACGACGGTCCGTCGTGGAGTTCTGCCGCACAGGACGTCCACGCCGGCCCCTTAGCTCTGGGCCGGCGTTTGGCGTATCCGGCCGATCTCAAATTGCCATCACGGGGTTATCGATGAGGAAGTCCCAACGTTCGAGTTTGCTTGCCGTTACCGCTGCGCTGACGGTACTCACGCTGTCCGCCTGCGGCAACGACGCCCCGCAGGGCGGCGCGATGCCGCCGCCCGAGGTGGGCGTGGTGACGGTGACGCCGACGGCGGTGCCGGTCGTCAACGAGCTGCCGGGCCGTCTCGAGGGCGTGCGCACCGCCGAAGTGCGGGCGCGCGTCGAAGGTATCGTGCTGTCGCGCAACTACCGTGAGGGCGGCGAGGTCAAGGCCGGCCAGGTGATGTTCAAGATCGACCCGGCGCCGTACCAGGCCCAATTGGCGTCGGCCAAGGCCAGTCTGGCCCGGGCCGAGGCCAATGCGGTCGCCGCGCGGCAGAAGGCCGAGCGCTACAAGCCGCTGGTCGCCGTCAACGCGGTCAGCAAGCAGGAATATGACGAGGCTGTCGCGGCTGCCGGCCAGGCCGCCGCCGAGATCGCCTCGGCCAAGGCGGCCGTCACCACGGCCCAGATCAACCTGGGCTATACCACGGTCACGGCGCCGATTTCGGGCCGTGCCGGCCGTGCGCTGGTGACCGAGGGCGCGCTGGTCGGCAACGGCCAGGCGACCCAGCTGGCGCTGGTCGAGCAGGTCGATCCGATCTGGGTGACGTTCACCCAGCCCGCCACCGAGGTGATGCGGCTGCGCCGTGCCATCGAGTCGGGCGCCATCAAGGGCGTCGACGGCGGTGCCAAGGTGCGCCTGTTCCTCGAGGACGGCACCGAATACAGCGAGACCGGCAAGCTGCTGTTCTCCGACATGACGGTCGACCCGAGCACTGGCGCGATCACGCTGCGTGCGCAGTTCCCGAATCCCCGCCGTGATCTGCTGTCGGGCACCTATGTGCGCGTGCGGGTCGAGCAGGGTGTCGACGAGAACGCGCTGACCGTGCCGCAACGCGGCCTGATCCGCAGCGGCCAGGGCGCCTCGGTGCTGGTGGTCGGCGCGGACGGCAACGTCGCCGCGGTACCGGTCAAGGTCGGACCGGCGATCGGCGATCGCTGGGTCGTCACCGAAGGCCTGAAGGGCGGCGAGAAGGTGATCGTCGAGGGCCTGCAGAAGGTCAAGCCGGGTGCGCCGGCCAAGGCAGTGCCGTTCCAGGCACAGGCCCCGGCCGGTGGCGCGAGCGGCGCGGCCGCGGCTGGTGGCCAGGGCGGCGCCTCGGCACCGGCGGCCGCTTCGGCGGCTGCGGCCAAGCAGGGCTGAGCACCGCGCCTAGCGGTAAGCGCAAGCAGATAGCGGAATACAAAGGGAGCCAGCCTCATGGCCAAGTTTTTCATCGACCGGCCGGTGTTCGCGTGGGTGATCGCGCTGATCATCGTGCTGGGCGGGATATTGTCGATCACGCAGCTGCCGATCGCCCAATATCCCAACATCGCGCCGCCGACCATTTCGGTCACGGCGACCTACCCCGGCGCCTCCGCCAAGACGCTCGAAGACTCGGTCACCTCGGTGATCGAGCAGGAGCTCAATGGCGCGCCCGGGCTGATGTACTACCAGTCGACCAGCGAGTCGACCGGCCTGGCGACGATCACCATCGCCTTCCAGCCGGGTACCAACGTCGACCTGAACTCGGTCGAGGTGCAGAACCGCCTGAAGCGCGTCGAGGCGCGCCTGCCGGCGGAAGTGCGCCAGCAGGGCGTGCGTGTCGAGAAGGCCGGGAACAACTACATGATGTTCCTGACCGTGACGTCCAAGTCCGGTAGCGCCAGCGCGATCGAGCTGGGCAATTACGTGTCGGCCAGCGTGCTGGACTCGATCCGCCGCGTGCCCGGCGTCGGCCAGGCCGACCTGTTCGGCACCGAGTATGCGATGCGGGTGTGGCTGGATCCGGCCAAGCTGACCGGCTACAACCTGACCCCGCTGGACGTCACCGCGGCGATCTCCGAGCAGAACATCCAGGTCGCCGTCGGCGAACTGGGCGGCACGCCGTCGCCGCGCGGTACCGAGCTGAACGCCACGGTGACCACGCAGAGCCGGCTGTCGACGCCCGAGGAATTCGCCAACATCCTGTTGCGCGTGAATCCGGACGGCTCGCAGGTGCGCATCCGCGACGTCGGCCGCGTGGAACTGGGCGGCGCCGACTATTCGACCGTCGCCCGTACCAACGGCAAGCAGTCGGCCGCGATCGCGATCAAGCTCGCGCCGACCGCCAACGCGCTGGCCACCGCCACCGCGGTGCGCGCGAAGATGGAGGAGCTGTCGAAGTTCTTCCCGGCGGACTACGAGTACACCGTGCCGTACGACACCTCGGCCTTCGTCAAGATCTCGATCGAGGAAGTGGTCAAGACGCTGCTCGAAGCGATCGTGCTGGTGTTCCTGGTGATGTACCTGTTCCTGCAGAACTTCCGCGCCACGATCATCCCGACGCTGGTGGTGCCGGTCGCGCTGCTCGGTACGTTCGGCATGCTGCTGGCGTTCGGCTTCTCGATCAACGTGCTGACGATGTTCGGCATGGTGCTGGCCATCGGTATCCTGGTGGACGACGCGATCGTGGTGGTCGAGAACGTCGAGCGGATCATGAGCGAGGAAGGGCTGTCCCCGCGCGAGGCGACCCGCAAGGCGATGGGCCAGATCACCGGCGCGATCGTCGGCATCACGCTGGTGCTGACCGCCGTGTTCATCCCGATGGCGTTCTTCGCCGGTTCGGTCGGCAACATCTATCGCCAGTTCTCGCTGTCGCTGATCGCGTCGATGGCCTTCTCGGCGCTGATGGCGCTGACGCTGACCCCGGCACTGTGCGCCACGCTGCTCAAGCCGGTCGAGGCGGGCCATCACCACGAGAAGAAGGGCTTCTTCGGCTGGTTCAACCGCACCTTCGCGCGGGCGGCCACCGGCTACCAGAGCATGGTGGCGAAGATCCTGGGCCGTACCGGCCGCTACCTGATCCTGTACGGCCTGATCGTCGCCGCCGTCGTGCTGCTGTTCCAGCGCCTGCCGTCGTCGTTCCTGCCTGACGAGGACCAGGGCTACACGATCACCGTGGTGCAGCTGCCCAATGGCGCGACGCAGGAGCGCACCCTCGGCGTGCTCAAGCAGATCGAGGACTACTACCTGCAGAAGGAAAGCAAGATCGTCGACCAGATGATCACGGTGGCGGGCTTCTCGTTCTTCGGCCGCGGCCAGAACGGCGGTATCGCATTCGTGCGGCTGAAGGACTGGAAGGAGCGCACCGGTTCGGACGAGACCGCGCAGGCCCTGGTGGGCCGTGCCTTCGGCGCGCTGTCGTTCATCAAGGACGCGATCATCTTCCCGCTGAACCCGCCGGCGATTCCGGAACTGGGCAACTCGTCCGGCTTCGACTTCCGCCTGCAGGACCGCTCGGGCCAGGGTCACGCCAAGCTGATGGAAGCGCGCAACATGATGCTCGGCATGGCCGCGCAGAATCCGGTGCTGGCCGGCGTGCGTCCGGAAGGCCAGGAAGACGCGCCGCAGCTGCAGATCGACATCGACCGCGAGAAGGCGCGCGCGCTGGGCGTGTCGATCGCCGACATCAACTCGACGCTGTCGATCGCGTTCGGCTCCTCGTACGTCAATGACTTCATCTACGAGGGCCGCGTGCGCCGCGTGATCGCCCAGGCCGAGGGCGCGGACCGCCGCCTGCCGGACGACCTGACCAAGCTGCGCGTACGCAACAGCAACGGCGACATGGTGGCCTTCGCGGCGTTCGCGACGTCGAAGTGGATCATGGGCTCGCCGCGTCTGGAGCGCTACAACGGCCTGCCGGCGGTCAAGCTGGCCGGCCAGGCCGCGCCGGGCCGCAGTACCGGCGAGGCGATGGCCGCGATGGAAGAGATGTTCGCCAAGCTGCCGCCGGGCTTCGGCTTCGAGTGGTCGGGTCAGTCGTTCGAAGAGCGGCTGGCCGGCGCGCAGGAACCGATGCTGTACACGCTGTCGCTGATCATCGTGTTCCTGTGCCTGGCCGCGCTGTACGAAAGCTGGTCGATCCCGGCCGCGGTGCTGCTGGTGGTGCCGCTGGGCGTGCTCGGCGCGCTGCTCGGCGTGACGCTGCGCGGCATGCCCAACGATGTCTACTTCAAGGTGGGCCTGATCGCCACCATCGGCCTGTCGGCGAAGAACGCGATCCTGATCGTGGAATTCGCCAAGGACCTGCAGGCGCAGGGGCGCAGCCTGATCGACGCGACGCTGGAGGCGGTGCACCTGCGCTTCCGGCCGATCCTGATGACGTCGTTCGCGTTCATCCTCGGCGTGCTGCCGCTGGCGATCTCGACCGGCGCCGGTTCGGGCAGCCAGCGCGCGATCGGTACCGGCGTGATGGGGGGCATGATCACCGCCACCGTGCTGGCGATCTTCCTGGTGCCCGTGTTCTTCGTGGTGATCCGCAAACGCTTCAAGGGCAGCGAGCGTCAGCGCATGCTGGACCAGAAGTGGCTGGACCCGAAGGAGGAAATCTGACATGACCAAGACACTGACCGCGCTGCTGCTGGTGGCCGGCGTGCTGTCCGGCTGCACGCTGGCGCCGCGCTATGAGCGGCCGGCCGCGCCGGTGGCGGCCGAATTCCCGACCGCTACCGAAGGCTACGGCCAGTCCGAGGTGAAGACCGGCGAAAGCCGCCGCGCCGCCGACATCGGCTGGCGCGAGTTCTTCCGCGATGCGCGCCTGCAGGCGATGATCGAGACCGCGCTGAACAACAACCGCGATCTGCGCACCGCCGCGCTGCGCATCGAGGAAGCGCGCGCGCTGTACCAGGTGCAGCGCGCCGACCTGCTGCCGACCGTCAACGCGACAGGCGGCTATACGCGCCAGCAGGTCTCGGGCGCGGCCTCGCCCTCGGGCCAGGGCTATACCGCCGGGTACTGGCAGGCCGGCGGCGCGATCACCTCTTACGAGCTCGATTTCTTCGGGCGCGTGCGCAGCCTGTCCAACGCCGCGCTGGCGCAGTACTTCGCCACCGAGGAAGCGCGCCGCGCCGCGCAGATCTCGCTGGTGTCGGAAGTCGCCAAGGCCTATCTGGCCGAGCGCGCCTATGACGAGCAGTACCAGATCGCGCAGAACACGCTGAAGACCCGCGAGGAAACCTTTCGCCTGGCGCAGCAGCGCTTCGAGGCGGGCGCCACCTCGGCGCTGGACCTGCGCGACAACGAGTCGCTGGTGGCCCAGGCCCGCGTGTCGGCCGCCGAGCTGGCGCGCCAGCGTGCGCAGGCGCGCAACGCGCTGGAGGTGCTGGTCGGCACCCCGCTCGGCGCGATCCCGAACCTGCCGCCGCCGCGCACGCTGTCGGACGAACGCTTCGTCACCGACATCCCGCCGGGGCTGCCGTCGGACCTGCTCGAGCAGCGTCCCGATATCCGCCAGGCGGAACAGCAACTGCTGTCGGCCAACGCGAATATCGGCGCCGCCCGCGCCGCGTTCTTCCCGCGCATCTCGCTGACCACCCAGCTGGGCAGCATGAGCCGCGACTTCTCCGGGCTGTTCGAGGCCGGCACCAAGGCGTGGTCGTTCGCGCCGCAGCTGGTGCTGCCGATCTTCGACTTCGGCCGCAACATGTCGAACCTGGACCTGGCCAACGTGCGCAAGAACATCCAGGTGGCGAACTACGAGAAGACCATCCAGGTGGCCTTCCGCGAGGTCGCCGACGCGCTGGTTGCGCGCGGCACGCTGGAAGAACAGGTCGCCAGCCAGGAGCAGGTGCGCAACGCCGAAGCGGCGCGCTTCGAACTGGCCAACCTGCGCTTCCGCAGCGGCATCACCGGGCAGCTCGAAACGCTGGACGCGCAGCGGCAACTGTTCACCGCCGAACAGGCACTGATCCAGGCGCGCCAGCTGCGGCTGAACAACGCGATCGACCTGTATCGGGCGTTGGGCGGCGGGCTGTCGGAAACCGGCCCGGTGGCATCCGCGCCGACGCCGCAGAACGGCACCGCCCGCTGATCGCAGCGGTCCGGCAGCACAAGGAAAGCGCCTTCGGGCGCTTTCTTTCTTTTACTGACAGGTATCTGGATTGCTGTTGTCCCGGACCCTGACCAATGCTAGATTGCGCTGCATCCAGCCCTTGGCAGTAAGCCGTTGCAATCATCCAGCAGCGCGCCGACCCCCTGGGCTTTTTGCGTCTTGACGTAGAAATGGGGGCCACAGGAGTCAGCATGCCGACGGCTATCCTCATCGACGGGGCCTTCTTCATCAAGCGCTTTCGGGCAATCGAGCCGCAGAATGCCCATGACGCACGCCGGGCGGCGGAGTGCGCTCATAGGTGGGCATGCGCCCATCTTTCGCCACGTCCAAACGGCACTGGGAGCGATGCATCTCCGGAGCGCCAGCGACGGCCACAGGATCGTCGCGAGTTGTATCGGATCTTCTTTTACGACTGCCCTCCGTTGACCAAGAAGATGCACAACCCGATCAACAAGAGAATTGTCGACTTCGCCAAATCGGCAGAGGCGGCTTTCCGACTTGAGCTACATGAGCATCTACGCGGGATGCGCAAGGTGGCACTCCGGCTCGGGCATCTTTCCAGCTACAGCCAGTGGACCATCAAGGCTTCCAAGGTGGCCGAGCTGTTAGCCGGAAGGCTTCAGATGCCGGAGCTGACGCCGGACGACGTGATGGTCGATATCCGGCAAAAAGGTGTCGACATGCGAATCGGCGTCGATGTGTCCTCGCCGGCGTTCAAAAAGCAGGTTGACCAGATCGTGCTGATAGCGGGCGACGCTGACTTCGTACCGGCGGCAAAGCAGGCCCGGCGTGAGGGAATCGACTTCATCCTTGACCCGATGTGGCAGCGCATCCCACCAAATCTCAACGAGCACATAGACGGCCTGCGGTCGACTTGTCCTCGGCACGCGGGCTTGGAGCCTTACGAAGACGCTTCGCGACCGTAGGCTGGTTTGCAATCGGTGTACCAGCCGTCTCGGCGGCGATACGTCGATGAAGGCTGGATTTGATCTCAGTGGCTTGCCAGCCGTTACAGCGTTCCGAGTTTTTCAAAAGAACCGGCCAACCGACCCACCTACGATCGCGTTTGTCGGTTCGCCCGTCAGCGTTTTGCGGGAGCCAGCTACCAACCCCAGCTCCTCGTTGGGTCGCACGTCATCCTTCCTTTGGTAGTTGGCTTTTTTTTCTCGCTCCGCCGTTTTCCTGCCTGCGCCCTCCCCTCGCCCGTTTCCTGCCGCGCCGTTGCGATTCCGGACTGCTCGCGCGTATCCGCCCCGTTGCCGCCGCCAGCATTAGTTTTCGCGCCAAATTCACTAGAAAGCGTCGCCCGATCGGCGCCGGCTGTACATGCGCACCTTCGGAAGGCGATACCTTGCGTCTTCACCTCGTTCTTCAACGCTGGAGACCATGGGATGTCGACCCTGACAGAGAACGCCAATGCCGACAGCGCCGACCGGCGCTACTACCAGACCGATGACTCGCTGACGCGCATCACCTGCCGCGTGCTCGACGGCAAGCTGTGGATGACGCTCGACAATATCGCGAAGCTGTACCGGACCTCGGAGCAGGATGTCGCCAGGCAATTGAAGGCCGCCTTCTGCGGGCGCAGGCTCGGTTCGGCGTCGATCCGCAAGGAGGCCCAGCGCGACGATGGTGTCGTGCCAGGTCCGACCTGCTACGCCCTGGACGCGGTGCTGCTGGTTGGCGTGCGACTGGGCTCGACGCGCGGCGAAGCCTTTGCGCATTGGGCGGCCGAGGTGCTCGCCAACGAACCGGCCGGACCGACGGAGCAAGCGGCGGGGCATCGAACCGGGCCGGAGCCAGGCACGGTAAAGTAGCCCACCGGACAACCGACGGCAGGCAAGGACGTGCAGATGAAGCTGATTGAAACCGAGCGTTTGCAACAGGTGCTGAACGACTTCATTCGCGCCCGCGATTGGGCGCGGTACCACTCGCCGAAGAACCTGTCGATGGCTCTGAGCGTCGAGGTGGCCGAGCTGGTGGAAATCTTTCAGTGGAAGACGGAGCAGCAGTCTCTCACCGTGATGGCGACGGACGAGCGCGAGCATGTGCGGCAGGAGCTGGCCGACATCCTGATCTATCTGGTCGAGCTGGCCAGTGTGCTGGAAGTCGATCTCGACGCCGCGGTGCGCGACAAGATCGCGCTCAATGCCGCCAAGTACCCCGCGATCACGCCATCGGAAGTGAATCGCTGAATCGGAGGAGGATCGTCATGGCAGCGAATGCATCGACTGAGGCCGGCGTGATCCGCGTCGGCATCGGTGGCTGGACCTATGCCCCCTGGCGCGGCACGTTCTACCCGCCAAAGCTGACGCAGGCGCGCGAGCTCGAGTTCGCCAGCAGCCGGCTGACGGCGATCGAGATCAACAGCACCTATCACGGTACGCAGAAACGCGCGTCGTTCATCAAGTGGAAGGAGCAGACGCCCGACGATTTCGTTTTCTCGGTCAAGGCGTCGCGTTTTGCGACGAACCGCCGCGTACTGGCCGAAGCCGGGGAGTCGGTCGAGCGTTTTCTCGACAGCGGCATTACCGAACTGGGCCCAAAGCTCGGGCCGATCGTCTGGCAGTTCGCGCCCAGCAAGGCGTTCGAGCCCGGCGACTTCGAGGCGTTTCTGGCGCTGCTGCCGCCGCAAGCCGATGGCATCCCGCTGCGCCATGTGCTGGAAGTACGCCACGCCAGCTTTGCCTGCGCGCAATTCCTGGCGTTGGCTCGCCAATACAAGGCGGCGACGGTGTTCACCGACGCCGAGAAATTCCCATCGTTCGCCGATGTGACCGGGGACTTCGTCTACGCACGGCTGATGCGCAGCAACGCCAAGCTCAAGTACGGCTACGCGCCAAAGGCGCTAGACGCGTGGGCCCAGCATGCGCAGGCGTGGGCGCGTGGCGAGGCGCCGGAAGACCTTCCGCGCGTCGAAAACAATGACGTCCTGGCGGACCGCCGGGACGTCTTCGTGTTCTTCATCAACGGCGACAAGGAGCGCGCGCCGGCCGCCGCGACCGCCCTGCTGTCGCGCCTGGATCCGGACTACGAGGCGCGCTTGCGGGTTTCCGGCAGGAACACGGCCAGCACGCCGAGCAGCGGCAAGTAGGCGCACCAGCGGTAGACCGTCTCGATGCCGTGCGCGTCGGCGATGCCGCCGAGCACCGCGGCGCCGATGCCGCCCATGCCGAAGGCCAGGCCGAAGAACAGGCCCGACACCATGCCGACCTTGCCCGGAATCAGTTCCTGCGCGAACACCAGGATCGCGGAGAACGCCGAGGCCAGGATGAAGCCGATCACCAGCGACAGCGCGGCGGTCCAGAACAGGTCGGCATGGGGCAGCATCAGCGTGAACGGCGCAACGCCGAGGATCGAGAACCAGATCACCCGCTTGCGGCCGATGCGGTCGCCGATCGGGCCGCCGAGGATGGTGCCGACCGCCACCGCGAACAGGAAGGCGAACAGATAGAGCTGGGCCGAGCGCTGCGGCACGCCAAAGCGCTCCATCAGATAGAAGGTGTAATAGGTGCCCAGCGAAGCCATATAGAAGTACTTCGAGAACAGCAGCACCATCAGCACCGCCATCGCGCGCGCGACGGTGCGGGCCGGCAGCCGCGGCGCGCTGGCCATCGCCTTGCGCGCCGCGCGGGCATGCTCGGCCAGCCGCTGGCCATACCAGCCGCCCACGCGCCACAGCACCGCGATCGCCAGCAGGGCCGCCAGCGACAGCCAGGCGATGCTGCCCTGGGTGTGCACCACCACCGCTGCCAGCAGCGGGCCGGCCGCGCTGCCAACATTGCCGCCGACCTGGAAGATCGACTGCGCCAGCCCGTGGCGCCCGCCCGAAGCCATGCGCGCCACGCGCGACGATTCCGGATGGAAGATCGACGAGCCGGTGCCGACCAGCGCCGCGGCGACCAGCAACACGCCATAGCTGGGCGCGACCGACAACAGCAGCAGACCCGCCAGCGTGAACCCCATGCCGACCGCCAGCGAATGCGGCTTCGGGTGCTTGTCGGTGTACAGGCCGACCAGCGGCTGCAGCAGCGAGGCGGTGATCTGGTAGGTCAGCGTCAGCAGCCCGATCTGCACGAAGCTCAGGTTGAAGCCGCCCTTGAGCATCGGGTAGATCGCCAGGATCAACGACTGGATCATGTCGTTGAGCATGTGGGCGAAGCTGATGGCGGACAGCACGCGGAAGCCGGTGCGCTCGCCTGCGGCGGCCGCGCTGTGCGCCGCGGGTGCGGCGGGCGCGGCCGGTGTCACGGCGGCATCGGGCACATTGCCCAGTTCGGCAGACAGGGAATCGATTCGCGAAGCCATGGCAAGGTCTCTGTTTGGACTTTTTCCGGGAGCGTTCGGGCGTAGTCGGAAAGGCGCGGGAGCAACACGGCAGCAAGGCTGCACGCGCGCGAACACGGTGATGCTATTCCTTGTGTTGGCGCCTGTCCTGCGAGATTGAGACTACAACCATCTCGAAACGGACAGATAATGGCCTTATCGGGCGCTCAAGACGCCACGCTTTCGCCACATTCCGATATCACCAAGATGGCCGACGCTGTTTCCCTACCCGGCGCCCTGCCCCCGCGCCCGCGCTATATGGCGTACGACCGTGGCCCGATGCCGGTTGCCGCGATGGCCGCCGACTATCAGCCCGGCCACCTGACGACGCGCCACCGCCATCCGCACGCGCAACTGCTGCATGCGGTGCATGGCGTGATGGTCGTGGGCACCGACGAGGGCCAATGGATCGTGCCGCCCACGCGTGCGATCTGGGTACCGGGCGGCACCGATCACTGGATACGCATGGTGGGCCACGTGCGCATGCGCACCGCCTATATCCGCCCGGATGCGGCCGACGGATTGCCGACGCGCTGCACCGTGCTCGGGGTCTCGCCCCTGCTGCGCGAATTGATCCTGGCGGCGATCGATATCGTCCCGCCCTATGTTGCCGATTCGCGCGACGGCCGCGTGATGCAGCTGCTGCTCGACGAGGTGCTGCTGCTGCCTGCATTGCCGCTGCACCTTCCGCATCCCGCTGATCCGGCGCTGCGGCGTATCTGTGCCGCGATTCTGGAAATGCCCGATACGCCGATGACGCTGGCCGACTGGGCGCGGCGATTGGGGATCGACGGCAGGACCGTGCAGCGGCGCTTTGCGCGCGAGACCGGCATGACTTTCGGGCAATGGCGCCAGCAGGCGCGGCTGCTCGCCGCGCTGGAGCGGCTGGCGGCCGGTGTCAAGGTCGTCGAGGTCGCGCTGGAACTGGGCTACCAGAGCCCGAGCGCGTTCGCGGCGATGTTCCGGCGGCAGTTCGGCGTGCCGCCCAGCGCGTTCTTTCGCTGAGCGGGTCTGCCGTCAGGGAAGGCGGTCAGCCGCCGGTCAGGCGCCCAGATAGCGCTCGACCAGCCGCGTCCAGTACGCCGCGCCTATCGTCAGGTTGTCGTCGTTGAAGTCGTAGGCGGGGTTGTGCAGCAGCGGACGACCCGCGCCGTTGCCCAGGCGCACGAAGCAACCGGGACGCTGTTGCAGGAAATACGCGAAGTCCTCGCTGCCGGCGATCAGCGGGATCTGGCCGACGACCTTGTCCGGGCCGACCAGCTCTTCGGCGACCTGGCGCGCGAATTCAGTTTCCGCTTCGCTGTTGACCACCACCGGATAGCCCGGGCGGTAATCGATGTCGACTGCCGCGCCATAGCCCTCGACGTGCGAGCTCACCAACTGGCGGATCCGTGTTTCCAGCGTGGTGCGCACCTCGGGACTGAACGAACGCACGCTCAGTTCCAGCTTGGCGCTTTCCGGAATCACGTTGGGAGCGTGGCCAGCATGCAGCGAGCCGATCGTCACCACCGCGGTCTCGTTCGGATCCACATTGCGGGACACGATCGTCTGCAGCGCCATCACGAGGCTGCCGGCAACCAGGATCGGATCGATCGACTGGTGGGGCCGCGCGGCATGGCCGCCCTTGCCGCGAATCGTAATCGTTACGGTGTCGCAGGCCGCCATCATCGGGCCGGCGCGGAACATGAACGTGCCCACCGGCACGCCGGGATGGTTGTGCAGGCCGAAGATCGCATCGCAGGGGAAGCGTTCGAACAGTCCATCGGCCAGCATCCGCTGCGCGCCGCTGGCGCCGGCGCCGATTTCCTCGGCCGGCTGGAAGATCAGATGGACGGTGCCGTCGAAATTGCGGGTACGCGCCAACTGGCGCGCGGCGCCGAGCAGGATCGCGGTATGGCCGTCGTGGCCGCATGCGTGCATCTTGCCGCAATGGACGCTGGCGTACGGCAGGCCGGTCGATTCCAGGATCGGCAGCGCGTCCATGTCGGCGCGGATGCCGACGCTGCGCCCACTGTCGCCGTTGCGCAGCGTGCCGACCACGCCCGTGCCGCCGACCCCGCGCGTCACCGCATAGCCCCAACGCTCGAGACGCTGCGCCACCAGTTCGGCGGTGCGGTGCTCTTCAAATCCGAGTTCGGGGTGTTGGTGGATGGTACGGCGGATCGCCTCGAGTTCGGTGCGGCTATCCAGGGTATCGGACAACTCGCAATAGGCCGGAGTGAGATCGGCTCCGAGGCGGGACACGAGAATGGGGGGATCAACTTCTGACATGACGGCGCTCGTACTGGCTTAGTCCATGAAGCACAGTATTCCACTTAGGATCGCGAGTGCCTATGCGATTCGCTGTTTGCGCCGCATTTGTTTTCAGAACTGTTGCTAACGGGGTACGGTCCACCCTGATGCGCGCAGGGTCGGGGGAACTCGATCGGCTTCAAGGGATCAGAGCCCCCCTCATGTTTCATTGTGTTACGACGCGAACGAGGCCATCACGCTGAGCGCGTATAGGGCAGCACCCGCTGCGTCTGCTCGCCCAGTCCTTCGATGCCGAGCCGCATGGTGTCGCCGGCCCGCAGAAAGCGCGGCGGCTTGAAGCCCATGCCGACGCCCGGCGGGGTGCCCGTGCAGATCAGATCGCCAGGATGCAGCGTCATGAAGCGGCTGACGTAGCTGACCAGCGTCGCGACATCGAACACCATCGTCGCGGTGGTGCCGCTTTGCATCCGTTCGCCATTGACGTCCAGCCACAGGGTCAACGCCTGCGGATCGGGCACCTCGTCGCGCGTGACCAGCCACGGACCGACCGGGCAGAAGGTGTCGCAACCCTTGCCCTTGTCCCAGGTGCCGCCGCGCTCGATCTGGAATTCGCGCTCGGAGACGTCGTTGACCACGCAGTAGCCCGCCACGTGAGCGAGCGCATCGGCCGCCGGCACATCCTGCGCGCGCGTGCCGATCACCACGCCGAGTTCGACCTCCCAGTCGGTCTTGACCGAATCGCGCGGCAGCATCACGGGATCGTTCGGGCCGTTCAGCGAGCTGGTCGCCTTCAGGAAGACGATCGGCTCCGACGGAATCGGCATGTTGGCCTCGGCCGCGTGGTCGGCGTAGTTCAGCCCGATGGCGACGATCTTGCCGATTCCGGTCCATGGCGTGCCGAATCGCTGCGCTTCTGCGAGCGGCAGGGTGGCAGGGTCCAACGCCGCCAGTTCGGCCAGCGCGCCCGGCGACAGCGTGCGGGCGTCGATATCGCGGACCACTGCGGACAGGTCGCGCACGCGACCCTGCGCGTCGATCAATCCGGGCCGCTCGGCGCCGGCGCTGCCAATTCGTACCAGCTTCATCGTTCTCCTCGTTTTGGCTGTGGGTATTCCTGCGGATATTCAGCGATCAATTCGCCGCCGCCTGATTCGCCTGGCGCGGTGCGGCCAGCAATTGCTCGATGCGCGAGACCAGCTGCCGGTCCGACGGCTTCACCGAGCTTTGATAGCTGGCGACGACGCGTCCGTCGCGGTCGATCAGGTACTTGTGGAAATTCCATTTGGGCGCGGTGCCGCTTTCCCTGGCCAGCCGCGCATACATCGGATTGGCCTGGTCGCCGCGCACATGGGTCTTGGCCAGCATCGGAAACTTGACGCCGTAGGTGTTGAAGCAGAAATCGGCGATCTCCTTTTCGGAACCCGGTTCCTGCGAGAAGTCGTTGGAGGGAAAGCCCAGCACCACCAGGCCGCGTTCGCGGTATTTGGCGTAGAGCGCCTCCAGGCCCTCGTACTGCGGCGTGAAGCCGCAATAGCTGGCGGTATTGACGACCAGTACGACCTTGCCGGCGTACTGGCAAAGGTTCTGTTCGGCCTCGTCCTGCAACCTTGGGAAGCGGAAGTTCAGCGTGGCGGGACAACTGGCTGCGGGGCGCGCCCCCGACGAGGCCTCGGACGTGGGCGCGGCCGCGCCGGCAGGGCGGTTCGCAGCTTGTTCACCGGCGGCATGCAGGCTCGGCGCGGACAGCGCCAGTGCGACGGCCCAGGGCAGGGCGGCGCGGCGGCGCCGTGGCGGCTGGCTCGGGGAGGCAGGGAAGCGGGTCATGGCGTCGATCTCCGGCAAACGGTGACCCGTAGTCTACGCCGGCCCCGACGCCTGCGTTATTCCATCGCCAGCGGCTTGACGTGATCCGGGACGGCGCCACGCAGCTCGACGTCCGGCGTACGCCGGACCAGGCCCAGCGCCAGCAGCGCGGCCGCGGCACCGGTCGCGAAGATCCAGTGGAAGCCGGCCTCGACGCCGCCGGTCAGCAGATGCTGCACCTGCGGCGCCAGTTGCGCGAATGCTTCGCTGCCATGCCGCAGGGCGCCAAGATCCAGCGATGCGCCCACGCTGTCGTGTCCGGCCGCGTGCAGGGCCCCGCGGAAGGCGAGCGTCAGCAGCGTGCCGGCCATCGCGCCACCGAGCGCGCTGCCCAGCGAGCGCAGCACCAGCAGCGCGCCGGTGCCGGCGCCGGTGTCGCGGCGCTCGAGGGCGTTCTGCACGTTCATCAACGTGCCGACCATGCAGATGCCCAGGCCCACGCCGGTCACGATCATCGCGGCCAGCAGCCACACCAGTGAGGTGGCCGGCGTCGCGGTCGACAGCGCCGCCAGGCCGAGAGCCGCGGCGGCAAAGCCGATGGTCAGCAGCCCGCGCAGCCGGCCGAGCCGTGGCGCCAGCATCGCGACCACGAAGTTGCCTGCAACGGTGGACAGCAGGAAGGGCACCACCAGCATGCCGGACGTCGCCGCGTCGGCGCCGCGCACCAGCTGGAAGTGCAGCGGCAGCGCGAAGACGCAGAGGAACAGCGCGGAAGCGGCCAACGCAGAGGCACCGACGCCCAATACATAATTGCGGTTGGCGAACAGGCGCGGCGGCAGCATCGGATCGCTGGCGCGCCGTTCCTGCCAGACCAGCGCCAGCACGCTGAGTCCGGTCAGCGCCGCCAGTCCGGCCATCGGCGCGGACAGCCAGTCGAATCGCTCGCCGCCCCAGCTCATCGCCAGCAGGAAGGACACGATCGCCACCGTCAGCAGCAGCGCACCGCCCCAATCGACGCGAGCCTTGCCGGCCGGAGCGGGCAGGGCGCGCAAGCCGCGATGGCACAACCACATCGCCAGCAGCCCAAGCGGCAGATTGATCCAGAACAGCCAGCGCCACGACAGATGGTCGGACACCCAGCCGCCGACCAGCGGTCCGGCCACCGACGCCACCGCCCATACCGCCGCCAGGTAGCCCTGATAGCGCCCGCGCTGGCGCGGCGACACCACGTCGGCGATGGCCGCTTGCGCCAGCGACATCAGGCCACCGCCGCCGATGCCTTGCAGCGCGCGAAACAGAATCAGCTGCTGCAGCGAACCGGCCATCGCGCAGGCCAGCGAGGCCAGCACGAACAGTCCGATCGCGACCATCAGCAGCCGGCGTCGGCCGAACGAGTCCGACAGCTTGCCGTAGAGCGGCGTGGTGACGGTCGAGGTAATCAGATAGGCCGTGACGATCCAGGACAGATGGCCGAAGCCGTCCAGATCCTGCGCGATCGCAGGTACGGCCGGAATCACCACGGTCTGATCGAGCGCGGCGAGCAGGATGCACAGCACGATGCCGCCGATCACGCGCATGATCGCGCGGTGGTCCGCGGCGGCGGCAACGGGCTGCGCCGGCGCGGGGACCGCGGTGTCGGATGGAGCAATCGAAGAGGGGGCGGAAGCGGGGTCAGGGCGGTCGGATACGGCGGGGCGGGACATCGGAGCGGCGGCGGCGGGCGGCCAGGGATAGCCGCCGTGATAGCGGCGGGGAGGGCGGCCGGAGCCGGCCCTGCAGGACCGGCTTCATCTGTTATTCAGTAAACGCAAAATTATATGCGTTTACCGAATATGCCGTCTGGGACGCTGCTGTCCGCGTGTCAGCGGCTGCCTGCGATGTACTGCTCCAGCTGTTCGATGATGAAGCGCTGTTCGGAGATGATGTCCTTGACCAGATCGCCGATCGACAGCATGCCGATCAACTCGTCGCCTTCCATCACAGGCAGGTGGCGCAAGCGGTGTTGCGTCATCAGCGCCATGCACTCGTCGGTGGTCTGGTCGGCCCGCACATAGACCACCGCGGTGGTCATGATGTCCCGCACGAAGGTTTCGCGGGACGTTCGCTGCATCAGGATGACCTTGCGCGCATAGTCGCGTTCGCTCAGGATGCCGACGATCTTGCCGTGCTCCATCACCAGCAGCGCGCCGATGCTCTTTTCCGCCATCAACTGGAGCGCGGCATAGACCGTCGCACCCGGCTGGATGCTGTAGATGGCTTGCGTCGGCTTGGACGCGAGGACCTGTCGTGCAGTTTTCATCATCCACTCCTGGTCGGGTCGGGAAGGACTGCGGCCCCACTCGCCGGCATCCGCGGCGGGGAGAGGTCCGCCGGTCGGGTCGGCGGTACGCCATTCCAGATTAGCAAAGGATCGGCACACGTCACAGCGTGACGAGGAAGAATCTTACTGGTGTGCCTCTTTAGGCATACCGAGTGGCTTGCCCCAGACGCGCGCGGGTTTGCGCGGCGCCTTCGGCGCTTCGGTCGCGGCCGGATCGCGTTCCGTGGTCAACGCATACGCGCGCGCGACGATGGTCCGAAGCTCGATCCGAGCCGCGCGGTCGCCGCCGGGAACGGCGGCAATGTCGCTCATCGCTTGCAGCATCGAGGCGGCCGCCGTTGGAGACAGCAGGGGCAGGACGGCGGCGAGATCCTTCAGGTGCCGGCTGATCAGCTGGAAACCCTTGACGGTGCCTGCATCCGCTCCCGGAAGCGGCTCCGTCGTCCGCGCCATCGCACAGGGGTTGACCGCGGCGGCGAGGCCGTCGGCCAGCTGTAAGGCGCCGTTTTCCAGCCACTGCCGGAATGCCGGTCCGAGGGGCGACCCGCCCATCAGTTGCACGATTCGCCTGGCCGCCGCCATCTCGAAGCCATGTGCGTTGGCAAACCGGTCGCACAGCGACGCCGCCATGTCGTCGCGCCGGCCTCGCGCCGGCGTGCCGGGGGGCAGCGCAAGCGAGCAAAGCGGCTCGAGGATCAGTTCCAGCTGATCGAGCCGTAGCATCTCCGGCAAGGCGCGCAGCTGCTGATCGACCAGTTCCAGATCGTCGTCGGACACGACCGCGTCGCGGAAATCGAGGCTGGCCGGCAGGTCGATGTTCGCGTCCGGACCAGCGTGGAACCGCCGGCACAGGTCATGCAGCCAGACCAGCCGATCGTCACCGGGCAGAAAGCCCCGTTCGGGAATGAGCCCGACCCGCCCTTCCGCGGGCTTGAAATGCCCGACGGTATGCCGGATGCGTGCAAGGCGTACGGACCCGCACGGCAGCAGCCGGCACAAGGTCCGTACGATCGCAAGCAATTGCTGCCGCAGCGTCATGTGGCGGAACGGCACTTCCACCAGCATGCCTTCCCATCGTCCCGATGGGCATTCGCTCAGCTGGAACCGATAGCGATTGCCGCCAAGCTGAACGATGTGATGGGCGCCGTCGCCATGTAGTTGCTGCAAGAGCTCGCCGGGACAGCGCTGGACGGCCAGCCGGATGTCCTGGATGCCGGCGAACCGGTGAATGGTCAGGGGAGCGCGCATGATGGATGGCAGGGGTGATGATTGGGCAGGGAGGCGTGGCAGGGCACCGCCGCACAGGCCGTCGTGCCGTTGCCATGCAACGAACGGATCGCGCAAGTGTGACGAACTCGTCAAGAAAGGACTTTCGGCAATCTGCAGATTCCACTTGAAGCGGCACGTCGCCACTTGTCGAGTTGCCGCCGAACCTGCATCGGCGCGGTCATCGCGCACCCGTCGCATACCGTCCCGCATCATGGCGTCCGTCAGCGGGGGTGGGATTTGCGGCATCATGGCGGCGTTGCCGATTCCATCGCGGGGTGTTTGCCGCCCCGCCAGCCGCCGTGTCCGCCCACGAAGTTCCGTCCCGCTCCCGCGATGCATCGCCCGCACCCGGCGTACCCGATGCCTGCGACCACTGTCTCGCGCTGGCCGCCGACATGCGCCGGCGCGAGCCGCACGAACGGCTGGCGCTGAAACACACCGCGCCGCTGGTCAGCCAGAGCGCCGCCGGCGTGCCGTTCAGCATGCTGACCTTCGAGTGCCGCGAATGCGGCACCGTCTGGCGCCTGTACGATCGGGCCAACGAGTTGTTCGTCTCCTGGGTGCCCCATTGGCGGCTCCGAGCGTTGGGCTAAGATAGCGCCCGTCGCCGGCCTGGCAGGCATCCGCCCGCCTTCTGCCTGCCTTGCGCATGCGTTATGCCGGCTTTGACCGTCAACCCACGGCCATCACTTTCTGCCAATCTCTGCCGCCATGTCTCTTGCCTTCCGCCTGCCCGGACTCTCCGCCCTTGCCACCGTTGCCGCCGCCTCGTCGTTTGCCGTCGTCGCCAGCGCGCCGGCGGTCGCCGCCGACAACTATCCGTCGCGCCCGATCCGTCTGATCGTCGCCTATCCGACCGGCGGCATCAGCGATACGGTGGCGCGCGCGCTCGCCGAGCGCCTCTCCGATCAGATGGGGACGTCGGTGGTGGTCGAGAACAAGGCGGGTGCCGGTGGCAGCATCGGCATGGATGCGGTGGCCAAGTCAGCGCCCGACGGATACACGATCGGCTTTTCGTCGACCAGTCCGCTGACGTTGAACCCGCACGTCGGCAAGGTCCATTACGACCCGCAGCGCGATATCGCGCCGGTGATGAGCGTGATGTACTCGCCGGTGATCGTGGTCGCCACCTCGAGCTTTGCCGGCAAGTCCTTCCAGGATCTGGTCGCGCAGGCCAAGGCCAAGCCCGGTTCGGTCCGGTGGGCGACCTCGGGCCTCGGCACGGTCGGCCATGTCGTGCTCGAACAGGTCAAGGCCAAATCGCGAGCGGACCTGACGCTGATCCCGTACAAGGGCGCCGGCCAGCAGATGAACGACGCGCTCGGCGGCCAGTTCGAAGTGATGAGCACCAATGCCAGCCCCGCGCTGACGCAGCAGATGCAGGCCGGACGCCTGCGCGCGCTGGCGGTCGGCGCGCCGAAGCGCATCGACGCGCTGGCCGAGGTGCCAACCTTTGCCGAACTCGGTTATCCGAAGGCCAATCTGACCTCGACCTTCGGCGTGTTCGCGCCGGGCAAGACGCCGGCCGCGATCGTGGCGCGTCTGAACGCCGAACTGAACAAGGCGCTGGCCGCGCCGGAAGTTCGTGAGCGCCTGCTCAAGGGCGGCGAGGTACCCACCGGCGGCAGCGCGGCGCAGTTCGCCGCGGCGATCCGGGCCGAATACGACGACAACGGCCGCATCGTCAAGGAAGCCGGCATCAAGGCGGACTGAGCCGGCGCGCAAGCCCGGTGCTGCGCAGTGTCCGCGCTGCCGCCGTTCACTTGACGCGCGTCCCCTCACGCGGGCGGCGGGGGATCGCAACCGGGCTCGGCCGCCTCGGCTGCCGCCCACTGTGCCAGCGCCGTCAGTTCGTCCGGCTCGGTCAGCAAGCCATCCTCGTCGAGCAGGCAGAACGCGACCAGCCCGCCCATCAGTCCACCGGCCACGGGCGCCAGCCAGAACAGCCATAGCTGCGCGATCGCCCAGCCCTGCACGAACAACGCCTGGCCGGTGGCGCGGGCAGGATTGAGCGCGGCGTGGGTTACCGGCAAGGCAAGCAGGTGGGCCATCGCCAGCGCGAGCCCAAGCACCACGGGACCCGCAGCGATCAGGCGGCACCGGTGGGTGACGCTGGCCGTCACCAGCGCCAGCATCGCGGTCGCCGCGAATTCGATCGCCAATGCGCTGGGCAAGTCGTAGCCGGCAGGGGAATGCAGACCGTAGCCGTTCGCGGCGAAGCGCTCGGACGAAAACGCGAAATCGGGCCTGCCCTGCGCCGCCAGCATCAGCAACGTCGCGGCGGCCACGGCACCCACGAGCTGTGCGATGCAGTAGGGAATCACCTCTCGCCACGGAAAGCGCCGTGCCGCTGCCAGGCCCAGGCTGATGGCTGGATTCAGATGGGCGCCGGAGATCGGTCCGACCGCCCGCGCCATCGCATAGGCCGCCAGCCCGAACGCGAGCGCGATGCACAGCAGATCCGCGGCGGTATCCGGTTTGCAGCCGGCCAGCACCACCACGCCGCATCCGGCAAAGATCAATCCGAAGGTGCCGACCGCTTCCGCGAGCAGTCTTCTGGCGAGGGAAGCCATGGTTCGCTCCTTAGATGGGGTCGACCACATCGAGGCGGCAGCCGGCCGAATACACCGTGGTCAGCCGCACGCCGTTGTGCGGCCACAGGGCCAGCTTGGTCCGCACGCGTGACAGATGGCTGTCGAGCGTGCGCGAACCGTCCGGCAGCGCGCGGTGCCAGACCTCGTCGATCATGGTCTGGCGCAACACCAGCTGGCCGAGATGCCGGAACAGCAGAATGGCCAGATCGAACTCCTTGGGCGACAGCATGACCGGCGTGCCGGTCAGATAGGCGCGCCGTTCAGTAGTCGAAAAACGATAGGCACCGACTGACAGATCGAAGCAGCCCTCGCCCGTATCGAGCATGCGTCGCGCCAGTGCATGGATGCGGGCCGCCAGCTCCGCTCGCCGTACCGGTTTGGCGATGAACGCATCCGCGCCCTGCGCGAGGCCGCGGCACAGTTGGCACTCCTCGGCAGCATCGCCGAGCAGCATCACCGGCAAGCGGCTGCCGATGGTGCGCCGTACCCACAGCAGCACGTCCTGGGCGGCGATGCCCGGCACTTCCCAGTCCAACAGCAGCATATCGAACGCTTCCTGGCGCAGCGCCATCATCAGGGTCCGTCCTTCCCGGAAGCGAATGCATCGATGGCCTTGCAGGCTGAGCGTTTGCTCGAGCACCACGGCTTGGGTGGGATCGTCTTGCAGCGCAGCGATTCTCATGGCGTCTGCTCTCCTCGCATGTCGATCTCGATTTCGATGGCGCGGGGGCGGCGCGCGCCCCGAAGCGCGACAAGGCAGTCCACTGGCGGGCTTCACCGGCCGCGGACAGTCGGAGCTCGGGCATTGGCCTTTGCCGTCTAGCCGCTGGCATTGGTGCGGCAACGTCGATCCGCGCAGGCATCGTACGTTCAGGCATCGGCATGCCGAAAGTGAGAATTTGTTGAAACCTCAAATTGAGGCAATTCCTATTTGTAAACGGCCGCGCGCAATCTTAAATGCGGGATGGTTCGATGCCCGATGGCAATGGAACGGTCGCAGGCAGACCGGAGTTCGATCGCTCACCACCGTGAACGGAGTTGCGCATGAAGATCGCATCGCTCGAAGACGAACCCGCGCAGGCTGCGTGGATCCAGCAAATCGTGACCGAGGCCGGCCACTGCTGCGTCAGCTTCGGATTGAGCCGGCAGTTGCTGCTGCGCTTGCGCAATGAGAGTTTCGATCTGTTGCTGCTCGACTGGCAGATGCCGGACATGAGCGGCAAGGAAGTTCTGCACTGGACCCGCGCCAACCTGGATCGGCGCGTGCCCGTAATGTTCCTGACCTGCCGCGGCGCCGAGGAAGATGTGGTCAGTGGCCTGTGCGCCGGGGCGGACGATTACATGGTCAAGCCGATCCGGCCGGGCGAGCTGACTGCGCGCATCCAGTCGCTGCTGCGCCGTGCCGACAGCCGCCGCGGCGGTACCGACGCTCGTGTCAGCCTGGGCGGCTATGTGTTCGACAGCGCCGCACGCACCGTCACGCTGAACGGCCGCCCCGTCGAGTTGACGCCGAAGGAATTCGACCTGGCCCTGCTGCTGTTTCGCAACGAGGGACGCATCGTCGCGCGCAACTATATTGTCGCCGCGGTCTGGGGCAGGGAGATCTCGCCGCTGTCGCGCACCATCGATACGCACATGTCCCGCGTACGCAGCAAGTTGGGTTTGCGCGCGGATCGCGGTTTCCGGCTGATTCCCGTCTATACCCACGGCTATCGGCTCGAGGCGGTGAGCCTGCCATGAGTGTGCTCATCCGCATGTGGGACCGGTTTGCCCGTCTGGCCGCATGGCGCCGCCGCTGGGCCCGAAGCGCTGCGCGGCGGGGGGATCCGGTATGGCGAGCGGTGGTCCATGGCTTGGCGCACGATCTGCGCGTTCCGCCCACCGACATGCTGGCGCTTGCCGGGCTGTATCGCGCCGGTGCACTGGCCGGGCCGGCGTTTACGGCGCAGGTCGTCGCGCACGCGCGCGAGGCGCTGAACCGGGTCGATGAACTGGGCTGCCTGATCGAAGAGGCCGTTCATTCGTATTGCCGCGAGCCGATCGATCTGGCGGCATTGGTCGCCGGTTGCGTCGATGCGGCATGGAGCGCGGCCGACGAGGCGGGCGTGATCTTGCACTGCCAGGCCCTGCCGACCGTCGCCTGGGTGGAAGGCGATGCCCGCATGCTCGAGATGGCGGTCACCCGCCTGCTGGCCCGTGCGATTCTGAACAGTTCGCCCGGTGCGGCCGTGCATCTGCGGATCGGCATCTCTGGCCGTGCCTGCTCCGTGGAGGTGGCGACCGCGGCGGCGTCGCCCGATGAGGTCGTCGCGGCGCTGACACGCAGTACGCCGGCCGGAATGTTCGTGCGCCGCGTGATGCGATGCCACCGCGGCAAGCTGACGTTGGGCAAGGAACGCGGCGCGGCGATCTGGCGCCTGGTGCTGCCCCAAAGCAAGAAAGCACCCGAAGGTGCTTTCTTGCCTCTGGATCGGTGAAAGACGACGCCGATCAGAAGATGTGGCGGATACCCACTGCCACGCCGGTCTGGTTGCTCTTGCCCGGCAGTTCGGTGCGAGCACCGTCCTTGACCTTGTTGTAGTCGACCGTACCGTAGACCTGGGTACGCTTGGACAGCGCGTACTCGGCCAGCAGCACGCCGGTGTAGCGCTTGCCATCGTTGCCGGCAACGCCGTCCTTGTTGTCGATGTCGTCGTAGTAGAACGCGCCGGTCAGGGCCAGGGCCGGGGTCAGCTGATAGCTGGCGCCCACGTAGCCGATCTTGTCCTTGCGCGGGTTCGCCGCATGGTTGCCGCCCGCCGGGATCGGGTTGCCGGTGGTGGTCTGATCCGGGTTCAGGAAGCCGTTGTCGATGACGCCGGTGTGGTCCTTGCCGCCGATGTAACCGACGAACAGCTTGGCCGCGCCGATGGTGTACTTACCGGCCACGCCCCACATCTGCTGCTTGTTCTCGTTGATGTCGCGGATTTCCTGGTACACGCCGCCGATGCCGAACGGGCCGAAGGCGTACGAGGCACGGGCACCCCAGTACTGGTTGGTGCGCACGCTGCCGGCTTGCTCGCCGAAGCCATAGCTGGCGCCGACGTTCAGGCCACCGAACTTGCCGTCATAGCTGATGACGTTGTCGCGGCGCAGTTGGGTCAGGAAGAACGGCCAGGCGTTGTTGTTGTAGTTGCCGATCGTCAGCGGATCGTAATCACCGAACAGGTTGAAGCCCTCGGTGTACTGACGGCCCAGCTTGATCGTGCCGAAGTCGCCCGACAGACCGACGTAAGCCTGACGGCCGAACAGCGTGCCGGTGGCCTGGTTGCCGCGGCCGGTATCCGGATCGAAGCCGTTTTCCAGCTGGAAGATCGCCTTCAGGTTGTTGCCCAGGGCTTCGCTGCCCTTGATGCCCCAGCGGCTGTTGGTGATGGCGCCGTTGGTCAGTTCGACCAGGCCGTCATTGTTGGCGTTGGCGTTGGTGGTGTAGCGAATGCTCTGGTCGACGATCCCGTACAGCGTGACGGAGGATTGCGCGTAGGCGCTGCCGGCGAACAGGGTGCCGAGTGCGAGAGTCAAGGCCGATTTCTTCATGGTGCTCCTTTTCTGTCTTGTGGTTCTGTCGCCGGATCGCGGCGGCATTTATTGGCTCTACGTTGTCGGTAGACGCCGCGAAAATTTATCAAAACGTAACCCGTTCCGACACCAATCCATGCCGGAGCGGGGCTGAATGGACGCCGCTGGTGCAAATTCGTTGTCCGGCCGCGACAGTTGCCCGCAATGGTGCATTGCGGCGTGCAAAGTCGGGCCCGCGAAGGCGTGCGGAAACAGAAAAGGGGAAAGGCGGGGAGGGCGAGGGCGTCCGCGTCGGGACACCCCGCCAAAGGGGGGGGCGGCCGGACCGGCCGGCCGGCCGGCCGCTGACGATCAGCTCTGCGGGATCTCGATCTTGACCTCGAGCACCTCGAGGTTGTCCTGGCGCTCGAGACTGACCCGCAGGTCCTGATCGCCGATCTTCACGTATTTCGAGATCACGGCAACCAGCTCGCGCTGCAGTGCCGGCAGATAGTCGGCCGGCGCGGAATGGCCGGTGCGTTCATGGGCGAGGATGATCTGCAGCCGCTCCTTGGCGACCGACGCGGATTTCTTTTTCTCCCCGAGCAGGAAGGACAGGATCGACATGGGGATGAGCCCTCCTTACTTGTTGCCGAACAGGCGCGACAGCAGGCCCGGCTTCTGATAATCGACGAAGCGCATCGGCTTTTCCTTGCCGAGGAAGCGGTCCACCACGTCGCCGTAGGCGTCGGCCACGTCCGTGCCCTCCAGATGGATGGCCGGCGTGCCCTGGTTCGAGGCATGCAGCACGGCCTCGGATTCGGGAATCACGCCGATCAGCTTGATACGCAGGATTTCCTGGATATCGGTCAGCGACAGCATCTCGCCGCCGTGCACGCGCTTCGGGTTGTAGCGCGTGATCAGCAGATGTTCCTTGATCGGCTCGCCTTCGCTGGCGCGCTTGGTCTTGGACGACAGGATGCCGAGGATGCGATCCGAGTCGCGCACCGACGAGACTTCCGGATTGGTGACGATCAGCGCCTCGTCGGCAAAATACATCGCCATCAGCGCGCCGGTTTCGATGCCGGCCGGCGAATCGCAGACGATGTATTCGAAGTCCATGGCGATCAGGTCCGTGATCACCTTCTCGACGCCTTCGTGCGTCAGCGCTTCCTTGTCGCGGGTCTGCGAGGCCGGCAGGATGAACAGGTTCTCGCACTTCTTGTCCTTGATCAGCGCCTGGTGCAGATTGGCCTCGCCCTGCACCACATTGATCAGGTCGTAGACCACCCGGCGCTCGCAACCCATGATCAGGTCGAGGTTGCGCAGGCCGACGTCGAAGTCGATCACGGCGGTCTTGTGGCCGCGCAGGGCCAGCCCGGCGGCGAAGCTCGCGCTGGTGGTGGTCTTGCCGACGCCTCCCTTGCCGGAGGTCACAACGATGATTTTTGCCATGGCTCTTGGTCCAGTAATAGGGTTGAAGCTTGCGCTGCGATGTTGCGGAACTCGGCCGGACTCACTTCATGCGAAGCGGCTCGAGAATCAGGGTTTCGTCGGCGAGCCGGACCTGCGCGGGCTTGCCCAGCACGTCGGGCGGCAGGGTCTGTTCGGCGGTCCGGTAGATGCCGGCGATCGAAATCAGTTCGGGTTCCAGGCAGGTGCAGAAGATGCGCGCGTCCGGATTGCCCTTGACTCCCGCCAGCGCACGGCCGCGCAGCGGGGCGTAAATATGGATATTGCCTTCGGCGATGACCTCGGCACCGAAGCTGACCACGTCCATGATCACGACGTCGCCGTGCGCGTAGATCTGCTGGCCCGAGCGCAGCGGCCTGTCGATCAGCATCGTGGTGGCGGCGCGCGCCGGTTCGGGTGTCGGAGCCGCAGCGGGAGCAGGAGCCGCAGCGGGAGCAGGGGCTTCGCTGGCCGCAGCGGCCGGTTCGGCGTCGCGTGCGCCGGCGCGCCCGTTGCCGCGGCGGCTCTGGCTGTCCAGCATCGGCAGCCCGCAGGCCTGGGCCCAGTCGTGCTGCTCCTGGCGCGCCACCACGCCGATCGCGCGGGCCTTCAGCGTCGACAGCGTGTCGATCACCGCGCCCAGTTCCGGCCGCTGGCCGTCTTCCAGCGAGCGCAGGTCCAGCGCGATGACGTCGTTCGAGAAGAAATCGGGGGTAGCTTCGAAGCGCGACAGCAGATCGTCTCGCAGCGCCGAGGTATCCGCGGTATGGAGCGCAAGAAGGAGGGCGTCGACGTTGCCACTACGCAGCTCGAAGTGTGGCGATTTCTTCTGGGACATAGCCGGGTAAGCGTGGAAATATCGCATTCTAACTGCCTCTTCCCGGCGAACTGTAACAATTGTCGTTCAGGTGACCTGCACGGCGCGACGTTTGGCGGCGACGGTGGCCAGCCTCGGCGGGCGTAGCCGCAATATCGACCTTTGTCCTCCACCGCACCGCCGCTTGTTACGATTGCGCATCCTGACCGAGGAGCGTTCATGGGTGCGATCGTCAATTGCGTGGCCTACCGCGGCGGCAAGCGGCTTGGCGAGGTCCCGTTGGAGGACATCAGCGAGGTATTGAAGACGCCTGGCACATTCGTCTGGCTCGGCCTGTACGAACCCGACCTGGCGCTGCTGCGGCAGGCGCAGCTCGAATTCGGCCTGCACGATCTGGCCGTCGAGGACGCGCTGAACGCCCATCAGCGTCCCAAGCTGGAGGCCTATGGCGACAGCGTCTTCATCGTGCTCAATACCGCGCAGCTGGTGGGCGACAGCGTCGAGATCGGCGAGACCCATCTGTTCGTCGGCCCCAATTACGTGGTGTCGGTCCGCCATGGGGCCAGCAGTACCTACGCACCCGTGCGGGACCGCTGCGAGCACGAGCCGCACGCCTTGGCCAACGGGCCTGGCTACGTGCTGTACGCGCTGATGGATTTCGTGGTCGACCACTACATGCCGATCGTCAACCGGCTCGAGGACGCCTTCGAGGAACTGGAGCAGGGGCTGTTCCGCGACCAGTTCGACCGCACCGCGATCGAGCGGCTGTACCACATCAAACGCCAGGTGCTGCGGCTGCGCAATGCGGTCTATCCGATCGAGGAGATGTGCGGGCAGCTGATCCGATTGCACGAGGAACTGGTGCCCAGGGATCTGCGGGCCTATTTCCGCGACGTCGAGGACCACGCCAGCCGGCTGCTGCGAACGCTCGACGTCGTGCGCGAAATGCTGACCACCGCGGTGCAGGTCAACTTGGCGCTGGTGACGGTGGGGCAGAACGAGGTGGTCAAGCGGCTGGCGGGTTGGGGCGCCATTCTGGCGATTCCCACCGTGGTGTTCAGCCTGTACGGCATGAACTTCGAGTTCATGCCGGAGCTGAAGCTGCCCTTCGCCTATCCGGCCGTGATCGCGGGCACCGCGCTGGCCTGCACGGCGCTCTGGCGCAAGCTGCATCGGGCGGGGTGGGTTTGAGGGCCTCAAAAAAACCGGCCACCACCTCCGGTGCCGGGGCGCGACATTGCGATGGTGGTGGCCGGGTCCTCGCAAGCTGCCCGTCTCGTAAACAACGGAGGGCATGTTACGAGCGCGGCGCTCGC
This sequence comes from Cupriavidus gilardii, assembly GCF_013347325.1. Classification (NCBI taxonomy): domain Bacteria; kingdom Pseudomonadati; phylum Pseudomonadota; class Betaproteobacteria; order Burkholderiales; family Burkholderiaceae; genus Cupriavidus; species Cupriavidus gilardii. Next base: position 3,461,033 of record NZ_CP054626.1, read on the forward strand.
CCGTTCTCGGGAATCGTCCGCGGTTTTTGCGTTTGACCCGTGGCGGCTTAGGCGCCACGCAAAAACTGCGCGCTTTGCACGATCGCGATGGCGGTAATGCCGCGGCGGGGCAACGAACAGCAGGCGCCGGGGCGGAGCCAGGCGTCGGAACGCAATTTGCATCGTGGCCCGAATCCGTTTTTTCGGAGGCGCGACGATGGACGATCCGCACGATATGCCCGCGGTTTCGACCGCTTCGGCGACGGAAATCGCCGAGCGGCAGGATGCGGTGACGCACCGGACGCTGGACCTCGACGGCATCCGCATCTTCTACCGGGAAGCCGGTCCGCGCGACGCGCCCGCAGTGCTGCTGCCGCACGGCTACCCCTGCTCGTCCTATCAGTACCGCCGCTTGCTGCCGGCGCTTGCCGATCGCTGGCACGCCGTGGCGCCGGATTTTCCGGGCTTCGGCTATAGCGATACGCCGGAATTCGGCGCATTCGGCTACGACTTCGATGCCTATGCGGCCTGTCTCGAGCGATTCGCCGACGCCCTCGGGCTGCGGCGGTATGCGCTGTATCTGCATGACTACGGATCGCAGATCGGTCTACGCCTCGCCATCCGGGCGCCCGAGCGGATCGCCGCGCTGATCATCCAGAACGGCGACATCTACGAGGACCAGCTGGGCCCCAAGTACGAGACCATCCAGCGCTATTGGGCCGACCCGTCGCCGGCCAACCGCGCGCCGCTGGAGGCGGCTGCCAGCGAGCACGGGTTTCGCGACGAGTTCGTCGGCGAAATCCGCCCGGAACATGTGCCACGCCTGTCGCCGGATCTATGGACGCTGCACTGGCGCCTGATGGACACGCCGGTCCGGCGCGAACTGGCCGTGCGGCTGATGGAAGGGCTGAAGGCGAATCTCGACTGGTTCCCGCGCTACCAGGCCTATCTGCGCGAACACCAGCCGCCCACACTGATCCTGTGGGGCCCCCATGACGGCTATATGCCGGAGGCCGCCGGCCGTGCCTATCTGCGCGATCTGCCGCGGGCCGAGCTGCATATGACCGACGGCGGCCACTGGCTGCTGGAGACGCATTTCGCGCAGGTATGCCCGCTGATCCGGGACTTTCTCGGCCGCGTGTGGACGGGCGCGTAGTCGCGTGCTTAGTCGCGTGCGTAGGCCCCTCCATTGCGACTGGCGGCTCCCTCTCCCGCCCGCGGGCGAGGGAGGGGGAGACGGAACACCGCGGCCTCGCTATTCCTCCTGGAACGCCTCCTCGCGCTTGGCCTTGACCGCCGGCAGCGCCACCACGGCGACCAGCGCGGCGGCCGCGACCAGCAGCCCCAGCGACAGCGGCCGCTCGATGAATACGTGGAAGTCACCGCGCGACAGCAGCAGCGTACGGCGGAAGTTCTCCTCCATCATCGGCCCCAGCACGAAACCGAGCAGCAGCGGCGCGGGCTCGCAGCGCAGCTTCATGAAGATGTACCCGATCATCCCGCAGGCCGCCGCGACGAACACGTCGAACACGGTGTTGTTTACCGAATAGACGCCGATGCAGCAGAACGTCAGGATCGCGGGGTACAGGAAGCGGTACGGCACCTTCAGCAGCTTGACCCAGATGCCGATCAGCGGCAGGTTCAGGATCACCAGCGTCAGGTTGCCGATCCACATCGAAGCGATCAGCCCCCAGAACAGCGAGGGGTTGCTGGTCATCACCTGCGGACCGGGCTGGATATTGTGGATCGTCATCGCGCCGACCATCAGCGCCATTACGGCGTTGGACGGGATGCCAAGCGTCAGCAGCGGAATGAACGAGGTCTGCGCCGCGGCGTTGTTGGCGGACTCGGGTCCGGCCACGCCTTCGATCGCGCCCTTGCCGAATTCGTGCGGATGCTTCGACGTCTTCTTTTCCAGCGAGTAGGCCGCGAACGACGACAGCGACGCGCCGCCGCCCGGCAGCACGCCGAGCGCCGAGCCGAGCGCGGTACCGCGCAGCACGGCCGGAATCATGCGCTTGAAGTCCTCCTTCGTCGGGAACAGGTTGGTCACGCGATCGGTGAAGGTCTCGCGCGACTCCCTCTGCTCCAGATTGACGATGATCTCGGCAAAGCCGAACAGGCCCATCGCCAGTCCCGTGATATTGATGCCGTCGGTCAGCTCCGGCACGTCGAACGAGAAGCGCGCCACGCCGGAATTGACGTCGGTGCCGATCAGGCCGATCAGCAGGCCCAGCACGATCATCGCGACGGCCTTGACCAGCGAACCCGATGCCAGCACCACGGCGCCGATCAGGCCCAGCACCATCAGCGAGAAATACTCGGCCGGCCCGAACTTGAAGGCAAGCTCCGACAACGGCGTCGCGAACGCGGCCAGGATCAGCGTGGCGACGCTGCCGGCAAAGAACGAGCCCAGGCCCGCCGTTGCCAGCGCGACGCCCGCACGGCCCTTGCGAGCCATCTGGTAGCCGTCCAGCGTGGTCACCACCGACGACGATTCGCCCGGCAGATTGACCAGGATCGCGGTGGTCGAGCCGCCGTATTGCGCGCCGTAGTAGATGCCGGCCAGCATGATCAGCGCCGCGACCGGAGGCAGCGTATAGGTGATCGGCAGCAGCATCGCGATGGTTGCCAGCGGGCCCAGACCGGGCAGCACGCCGATCAGGGTTCCCAGCACGCAACCCAGCAGCGCGTAGGCCAGGTTCTGCAGCGACAGCGCGGTCGAAAATCCCAGCGCCAGATGGTTGAGCAATTCCATTGCGTGGCCCTCCTCAAGCCGACAGGAAAGCCGGCCACACCGGCATTTGCAGATTGATGCCGTAGACGAAGGCAACCAGGCTGATGACCACCAGCACCGCGGCATTGAGCAGCGCGCCGCGCCAGGTGAATTCGTGGCTCGCCATCGACGCGATCAGCACCAGCAGAATCACCGACAGCACCATGCCGAGCGGCTTCAGCACCAGGCCGAACAGCACCACCGAGCCGAGCACCCACAGCACGGTGCGCAGGTCCCAGCGTGCGAGCCGGTCGGATTCGCCCGTCGGCGACATCGCGCCGATCGCCACGACTGCTCCGAGCAGCGCCAGCACGATGCCGAGCCAGAACGGAAAGTAGCCGGGGCCCATGCGTGCAGCGGTGCCCATGGTGTAGCCGCGCGCGACCAGCGAAAAACCCAGGCCGACGACGATGAACATCAATCCGGAGAAGAAATCGGTTTGTTTGCGTATTCGCATGATGGCGCCCGCAGGATTCGAAACGGTGAACGGAACAGCCATCTCCGCCTGTCTCGGCGCAGGCCTGTGTCGATGGCACTCGGGAATGTCGCGGCGCGCGGGCGCGTATGCCGGCGCGGCGACGGCAGGCGACCCTCGTCGTGGCGAGAGACGCTGCAGGGCAAGGGCTGGCGGACGTACCGGTGACGAACCGGGACCAGCGCCCTCACGACGGTGCGGAACCGTCGATGGCTACGAACAATACATCATGACGTGATGTATTGGAACGCAAACAAGGGTAATTCCCGAGGAATTCACCGTGCTGGTGCGGTGCCGTGCATGCGGGTTCGGGCCGATCGGGGTTTGGGCAGATTGGGGTTTGGCCCGATTGCATCGGGCCTTGGCGGCGCCGCGCCGTTCGCAAGCCTCGCTTCAGGAAGCCGGCGTATCGCCGATCGCGAAATCGGCCATGTGCTCGAGCGCACGGACCAGCCCGGAGTGGTCCCACGCCTCGCCGCCGAGCGCTTCGCAGACATTGAACAGCTGCTGGCACGATGCGGTGCCGGGCAGGCTCAGCCCGAGCTTGCGGGCCGTCGACAGCGCCAGGTTCAGGTCCTTCTGATGCAGCGCGATCCGAAAGCCTGGGTCGAAGGTGCGGCGGATCATCCGTTCGCCGTGCACTTCGAGAATGCGCGAGCTGGCAAAGCCGCCCATCAGCGCCTGCCGCACGCGGGCCGGGTCGGCGCCGGCCTTCGCGGCCAGTACCAGCGCCTCGCCGACTGCCTCGATCGTCAGCGCGACGATGACCTGGTTAGCGACCTTGGCGATCTGTCCGTCCCCGACACCGCCGACCAGCGTGATGTTCTTGCCCATCAGCTGCAGCAGCGGCAACACACGATCGAACGCGGCCTGCTTGCCGCCCGCCATGATCGACAGCGTGCCGGCCTTGGCGCCAACCTCGCCGCCCGATACCGGCGCATCGACGTAGTCGCAGCCGAGCGCTTCGATGCGGCCGGCAAACTCGCGCGTGTCGATCGGCGAGATCGAGCTCATGTCGACCACGACCTTGCCGCTGGTCAGCCCCGCGGCGACGCCGTTGTCGCCGAACAGCACGCGCTCGACGTCGGGCGTGTCGGGCAGCATCAGGATGACGACTTCCGCCCGTCGCGCCACCTCGGCCGCGTTCGCGCACGCTTGCGCGCCGGCGTCGAGCAGGGGCTGCGGCGCGCCGCTGCGGCTATGGACGTACAGCGTGTGTCCACCTTCGAGTAGATGCTGGGCCATCGGGGCGCCCATCACGCCCAGGCCGATGAATCCGATATTGCTCATCTGTCTGCCTCATCGATCGAGTCGGGAACCGCCGGGCACGTTACGGATCCCGCGTGTGCCGGCGCCACCGTCAGCCGCGGAAGACCGGTGCCGGCGTGCCGAAGCGGATGGCCGTGGGCCGGGCGTTCAATGAGCCAGATTCAGTTGTCCGGAATCAGCCGCTTGCCGAGGCTGACGGTGGCATCGATGGTATAGCCCAGTTCGCGATAGAAGGCGAGCACGCCTTCGTTGTCGTTGCGGACCAGCAAGTTCAATTTCGGACAGCCCCGTTCGCGCAGCAGTCTCTCCGCTTCGGCCGTCAGCCGGCGGCCATGACCGCGGCCCTGGAAATCGCGGTGGACCGCAAGGTAATAGAGCCAGCCGCGATGGCCGTCATAGCCGACCATGGCGGTGGCCATCAGCCTGCGGTCCACCTCGCCGACGAGGAACAGCTCCGGCTGTTCGGCGAGCTTGCGCGCGATGTCGCGGTGCGGATCGTTCCAGGGACGCGTCAGCCCGCAGTGCTCCCACAGGGATACCACGTCGGTTTCATCGGACTGGCGGAAGGTGCGTATCTGCATGGGCGCGCATCGGTCGTGGAGAAGCGCTCAGTGTAGCGCTGGCGCTTCACCGACGACCATCTATCGCGCCTTGATCACCAGGCTCTGCTGCGCCACGCCGATGGCACCGGCCTCGTCGTACAGCGTCGAGGTAGTCAGTCCGATCCCGCTGGGCTGGGCCACCGTGACGGCGTCCACGCCGACCCATTCGCCGCGCGGCTGGCGGTGCAGCGAGACCGTCAGGTCCGCGTTCGCGAACACGAAGCGGTCGAGCGGCAGCGCCCAGCTGATGCCGTTGCCGAAGTCGGCGGCCGCGACCGCGCGGGCGCTGGACGGCGTGGACCAGCCGTCGATCAGCGGCACCGCCAGGCGGAACCATGCGGCCGCGGGGCCCGGGTCGGCGACGCTGCCGGCCGCCACGCGGCTCTCCATCGCCGTGTAGTGAAAGGAAGTCTGTTCGGCCATGCCGGGAATCCGGATCGGCTCGCTGCATTGGTCCGGCAGCGGCAGCGGGCACGCGGTTGCCGCAGCCAGCAGATCTACCGCGCGCTCGCGCATGAATACCGCGACGCCGCGCACGACGGGCTTGTCGTCATGCATCAGGCTCAAGACCACGCGCCGCACCGAGCCGCCCGGCTGGATCTCGTGCGTGGCCTGCAGCGGCGCGATCGGTACAGGCCGCAGCAATTCCAGCGTCAGCCGCACCATCGACCATTGCGGCTCGTCGGCCATCGCGCGTTCGGCGATCGCGGCCAGCAGGCCGGCCGGCGCGCCGCCGTGCTGCGCATCCGGGCTCCACGGCCCGCGCGCCAGCGTCGATGGCAGGATGTTGTTGCCCACGTAGGCGAATACGCCCTTCGGATCGCGATTATTCGGCGAGGCCACAGGCCACCTCCCGGATCGGTACGGTCTCGACCGCGAACTGGCGCGCCCACTCGCGGAACTTCATCACCGGCCCGTCGCCGCGCGCCAGGCTCGGGCGAGGGCGATGCGCCTTGTGGTTCCAGATCGGCACGTCCTGGCTGACCTGCCGGATCGCCTCGTTGACGAGTTCCAGGCTCATGTCGGGCGCTTCGATCCCCGACAGCCGGGCCATCAGGCTGAAGCGCAATTCCACCTCGTTGGTTTCCCGCGGCGTGATCGCGTCGACGAACAGGATCTCGGCCAGATCGCCGATACGAAAGCGCACCGTGGCCAGATAGGGACCGTACAGCGTGGTCTGGATGTAGCCCCGTTGCACGCCGCGCGGCGTCTTGAACTGGTGGACGATATTGACGTCGAGCACCGGTCCGCACGGCTCGAAGCGATCGACGACCGCCAGGCTTTCCACCCCGTGCAGGTAGTGGAAGTGCGTGCTGTCGACGATGTTCTCCTGGATCTCCTGCCAGACCGTTTGCACTTGCCAGGCGTGGCGGTGATAGCGCGACCATTCGCCGTGACCGTATTCCGGCAGCCGCGGGAATTCGTAGCTCGGCGGCCGGTCCTGCGGATGCCACCAGGCGAGGATCAGGCCATTCGATTCGACAGTCGGCCACCGGCGCATGCCGCGCGATTGCAGCGAGGCATCCGGGCTGTACGGAATGCGCGTGCATTCGCCGCGTCCGTCATAGCGCCAGCCGTGGAAAGGGCACTGGATCTCGTTGCCGACGACGCGGCCGCCATGGCCCAGATGCGCGCCGAGGTGCCGGCAGTAGGCGTCCATCAGATGCGCCGTGCCATCGTGATCGCGCCACAGCACGAATTCCTGCCCGAAGGCCCGCACCGGACGCACATCGCCGCGCTTGAGCGCATCGCCGTACTCGACCTGGAACCAACCGAACGCATAGGGGCGAAGTGGCAGCCGGTCCATGGCGCGTCTCCTTTCCGTCGAATTTTTTCCGAGTCTACAACCAGAAACTCAACCTTGCACGAAGAAATGAAAGCATAGATACTTCTTTCATGCCCTACCGTCGAACCCCCAAAGTCGAAGCTCGCCTGGCGGAAACCCGCGAGCGGATCATCAAGGCCGCGCTCAAGCTCGTGGCACGTGGCGGCTACGCCGCCGCCAACATTCCTGCGATCGCCGCCGAGGTCGAGATCTCGGCCGGCCTGATCTACCGCTACTTCGCCACCAAGGCCGATCTGTTCAACGAGGTCTTCAAGCGCGCTGCGCAGACCGAGATCGACGCCTGCGCCGCCGCCTTCGACACCGAAGGCACCGTGCGCGAGCGGCTGGCCCGTGTGGTGGAGACCTTTGCGCGCCGCGCTTTGCGCGGGCGCCAGCTGGCCTGGGCGCTGCTGGCCGAGCCGGTCGATCCGCCGATCGACGTGGCGCGGATGCAGTTTCGCGAGCCGTACCGGGCAATCTTCGCCAGGCTGGTCCAGCAGGGCATCGAGGCGGGCGAGATCGCGCCGCAGCATCCGCATCTGGTCGGCACCGCCATCGTCGGTGCCATCGCGGAAACGCTGGTCGGGCCGCTCAGCGCGCCGCATCCGGACGAGGAGGACGCCGATCTGGTGGCCAGCCTCGTCGCCTTCTGCGTGCAATCCCTGGGACCGCAGCCGAGCGCTGCCAACCCGTCAAGGAGAAGACGGCAATGAGTGACTTCCATCAGGCCGCACCGAAACCCGGCAATCGCTTTCGCACCGATCCGACGCTGCGGCTGACGCTGGAGCGGCTGCTCCCCGCGGAAGTATTCGCGGAGGCCAGTCCCTCGCTCGACCGGCTCGGCGAGCGCGCGGTTGCCGAACTGCTGCCGCTGGCCGATCAGGCCGAACGCAATCCGCCGCAGCACGTGCCCTACGACCCCTGGGGCCGGCGCGTCGACGAACTGCGTGTCGATCCGGCCTGGCTCAGGCTGGTGCAGATCGGCCAGGAGGAAGGCCTGGTGGCCTTGCCCTATGAAACCCCCTATGGCGAGCATTCGCGCGTGGTGCAGGCCGGGCTGGTCAATCTGTACGACCCCGTCTGCGCGGTGGCCGACTGTCCGCTGGTGATGACCGACGGCGCCGCGCGGCTGCTGCAGCAGCACGATCCGCAGCTGGCGCAGCGCTATGTGCCGAAGCTGACCGCCCGGCACGACGCGTGGACCTCCGGGCAATGGATGACCGAGAAGGAGGGCGGCTCCGACGTCGGCCGCAGCTCGACCACGGCGCGCCGCTCGAGCGACGGCACGTGGCGGCTGAACGGCACCAAGTGGTTCACGTCGGCCACCACCGGGCAGATGGCGCTGGCGCTGGCGCGGCCCGAGGGCGCGCAGCAGGGCAGCCGCGGCCTGTCGCTGTTCCTGATCGAGCTGCGCCGTCCGGACGGCAGCTGGAACGGCATCGAGGTTCGGCGGCTCAAGGACAAGCTGGGCACGCGCGCGCTGCCCACGGCAGAGCTGGACCTGAAGGACGCCATCGCGGTGCCGGTCGGCGAGATCGGCCAGGGCGTCGGCAAGATGGCCGGCCTGCTCAATATCGCGCGGCTGTGGGCCTCCTGGGGTGGCCCGGCCGGTGTTGGCCACCTGCTGGATCTCGCACGGGACTACGCGAGCAAGCGCGAGGTCTTCGGCAAGCCCCTGGCGCAGCAGCCGATGCATCGCGCGTGGCTGGCGCGTATTGCCGCCGAATACGAGGCGATGCTCGCGCTCAACTTCCAGGCCGCCGCGCTGATCGGTGCGGCCGAACACGGTGCCGACGGCACGCTGTCGCGCCTGATGGCCCCCCTGACCAAGCTGGCCTGTGCACGCCAGGCGGTCTGGGCCGGCAGCGAGCTGCTCGAGAGCTTCGGCGGCGCCGGCTACATCGAGGACACCGGACTGCCGCGGCTCTTCCGCAATCTGCATGTGCACTGCATCTGGGAGGGCACGACCTCGGTGCTGGCGCACGACGTGTTGCGCGCGCTGCGCGCCCCGGAACATGGTGAGGCCTGGATCGAGGACGTGGTGCGGCGGCTGCGCGGGCTGTCACTCGATGCGACGCGCGGCCTGCGCCAGCGGATCGAGAACGCGCTGGACACGCTGATTCCGATGATCAACGCCCCGGAAGAGGCGCAAGGCCGGCGCCTGGCATGGGGCATGGCGCGTACATACCAGGCCGTGCTGCTGGCCGAGGCCGCGGAATGGCGGCTGCGGGCCAAGCGCGATGCGGCGGGTCTCGCCGCGGCCGAGCTGTTCTGCGCCGATGGCCTGGTGCCGGCAACGATTTCAGGTACGGCTTCGGCGAGCGGCGGCAGCGAGATCGCTGCCGCGGCCGATGCGCTGGCGATGGGCGCGGCGCGCCCGCACGCCTGATGGCGCCGGCCTGAACGGAATCACCGGGGAGGAAGTGGCAAGCCGGACAGCAGACGACGGTAGACAAAACGGCCGAACCAGCAACGGCCCCAAGGAGGAGACACCATGTGGACGATCAATGAGGCGCTGGACAGCGTCGCCCGGCAGCGCAGCTCGGATATCGCCATCGTCGATGGCGCGCAGCGCATCCGCTACGACGAGCTGCGACGGCGCGTCAAGCACACCGCCGCGTGGCTGCAGGCGCAGGGCATCGGCAAGGGCGACAAGGTTGCGCTGCAGGGACGCAATTCGGCCGCATGGGTGATCGCCTACTACGCGATCCTCGATATCGGCGCGGTCGCCGTACCGGTCAATCACAAGCTTGCCGCGCCCGAGACCGCCTATATCCTCGAGCACAGCGAGAGCCGGCTGTGGCTGGTCGATGCCGATCTGCATCGCCAGCTGGACGGCGCGCCGCCGGCCTTTGCGCTGTCCGCGGCGGGCAACGAAGCGGGACTGCCGTTGATCGCCCCGGACGGTGAGCAGCTCGCCTATCGGTCCGTCGACGTCAACGACGACGATCTCGCCGAGCTGCTGTACACCTCGGGCACCACCGGCAAGCCGAAGGGCTGCATGCATTCGCACGCGAACGTGATTCTCGCGGGCACCGGATCGAGCCTGGTCTATGGCCTCGGACCCTCGGATCGCGTGCTGCTGGCGATGCCGATCTGGCACAGCTTCCCGCTGAACAATCTGCTGGTCGGCAGCGCCTTTGTCGGCGCGACCGTGGTGCTGCTGCCGGAATATCACCCCGTGCGGTTTCTCGAGACCGTGCTGCAGGAACGCTGCACGCTGTTCTTCGGTGCGCCGATCGCCTACCTGATGGCGCTGAAGATGGCGCCGGACTTCGCCAGCTACGATCTGTCGAGCGTACGCGCCTGGCTGTACGGCGGCGGCCCGATCGATGCGGCCACCGCGCGCATGCTGGCCGAACGCTACCGCTCCGAGCGCTTCTATCAGGTGTTCGGCATGACCGAGACCGGTCCCACCGGAACCGCATTGCTGCCCGAGGAGCAGGTCGTCAAGGCCGGTTCGATCGGACGCCATGCGGTCAGCGGCTGCACCATCAAGGTCATGCGCGACGATCGGCACGAAGCCGGCCCCGGCGAGGTCGGCGAAATCTGGATGCGCTGCCAGTCGATGATGCAGGGCTACTACCGCGATCCCGCCGCGACCGCCGCGGCGTTTCACGACGGCTGGTATCGCACCGGGGATCTGGTGCGGATCGACGAGGACGGCTATCTGTTCATCGTGGATCGCGTCAAGGACATGATCGTCACCGGCGGCGAGAACGTCTATTCCAAGGAGGTCGAGGACGTGCTGGTCGGCCATCCGGCGATCTCCGAAGTGGCCGTGGTCGGCATGCCGCATCCCGAGTGGGGCGAGAGCGTGGCGGCCGTGGTGGTGGCAAAGGCCGATGCCAGCGTCGACGTCGAGGACATCCAGGCCTTCTGCGCCGAGCGGCTGGCGAAGTACAAGGTGCCGCGCCAGGTGCGCGTCGTCGAGGCGATGCCGCGCACACCCACCGGCAAGGTGATGAAGTACCAGTTGCGCGAGCGGTTGCGGACGGCTTGATCCGGCGGTGACAGGGGAAACGGTGAGAACGGGGAGCGGGCGAAGTCGGGCGGTCTGCCGGTGCCTGGGTCAATGCTCGCTGTGGCTGCTTGCTGTAGGGGCGTGCAGCGGGACTTGCACGGGGACGTGCAGCGGGGCACGGCATGGCACGGCGGACCGTCCCGGTCTTCAATCGGTTTATCCTTGTGCCTTTCCTTGACTCGACGGATGACCGCAATGACCCGACTCCCGCTGCTCGCTTCCCTTGCTTCGCTGGTTTCCATCGGCGCGCTGGCCTTTTCCGCCCATGCCGCCGAACCGGCCCAGACCCTGCCCTCGGGCGTCTCGATCCAGCACCTGACCAAGGGCAACGGCGCGTCGCCGAAAGCCACCGATACCGTCAAGGTGCACTACCGCGGCACGCTGACCGACGGCACCGAGTTCGACAGCTCGTACAAGCGTGGGCAGCCGATCTCGTTTCCGCTCAATCGCGTGATCCCGTGCTGGACCGAGGGCGTGCAGAAGATGCAGGTCGGCGGCAAGGCCAGGCTGGTGTGCCCGGGCAGCACCGCCTATGGCTCGCGCGGTGTGCCGGGAACGATTCCGCCGAATGCGACGCTGAATTTCGAGGTGGAACTGCTCGGCATCGGAGGCTGAACGCGCAGGCGCGCTACGCTGTCCTGATCGACCGCCGCGCGGCCTCGCATTCCTCGCAGCCCGTCTCGGGCGGATGCAGGAAGACCAGCGGGTCGCGAGCCAATTGCGGCAGCACGACATCGACGACGTCCCGGGCCCGCATCAGCCGGGCGCTGGCATTGCCGACGGGGCCTTCGCGCTGAAGGCCCTTTTCCTTGAGCCATCCGTCCACCAGCTCGAAGCGCTCGCAACAGTGATCGTTCTCGAGATAGTCGATCCGGACCGGCTTGCCGTCTCGCAGCACCGTGCAGTGATGCGGCACGCCGTAAGGCACGCCGGCCATCAGTTCGGCCAGATGGATCGTGGTGTTGGCGTCGTGGCCTACGCCGAGCAGCAGCACTTGTCCATCGAGCTCGTGCACGCGGCCGACCGGACTGGCCGGAATATGAGGCGGCAGCGGCAGCGGGTCCGCGACGATGGCACGGGCCTGCGGCCCGGCCGCCGCGAACGCGAACGGGTGGTGGCTGCGTGCCACGTCGGGCAGTCGCCAGAAGGTATCGGCGACCACGCCGAGGTCGGCGGTTGCCGGCGTGGCAGCCGGCTCGAACGGGGCATCGTCGTCATCGCCCCAGGACGGCATCACCAGCGTGCCCGCAGGTCCGACCGCTTCGCGCAGCGCCTCGATCAAACCTGCCGGACCGCCTTGCACGGGCCTGACCGAGCGGAACGATGTGTGGACCAGCAGCACGGCGCCGGCCGGCACGCCGAGCGCGCGCAACTGCGCCACCAGTTCGGCGTGTTGCCATTCGCGCGGTTCATCGGGATGCCGCATATTTCTGCCCCCACGCGGCCACCGGGCCCAGCGCCCGATTCAATTCCCGACCGGCCGGCGTCAGCGAGTATTCCACGCGCGGCGGCACCTCGTGAAACACCTCGCGGCGCACGATCCCATCCGCTTCCATCTCGCGCAATTGCTGGATCAGCATCTTCTCGGTGATGCCATCGAGCAGCCGGCGAAGTTCTCCGGTCCGCAACGGTTTGGCATGCAGCTCGTACAGGATCAACGCCTTCCATTTGCCGCCGATCACTTCGAAGGCGGGGCCGATGCCGCAGTTATAGGGTTGGCCGCGTTTCATTCCGTCTGTTCCCAATACTTACCATTTGGATAGTACCTGTCATTTTAGTGCGTACTTGACCGGAAAAACCGTACCTTCGCATACTGCGCCGACATTGACACGAATGGAGTGCGCAGATGAAAACGATTGCCGTGTTAGGCCTTGGCCAGATGGGTACGAAGCTCGCCCGCCTGCTGTTGCGGGCCGGAATGAAAGTCCATGTCTGGAACCGCACGCCGGACAAGGCCGCATCGCTGGCGAGCCATGGCGCGGTCGTTGCCGATACGGCGGCGGAGGCGGCGGCCGCAGCCGAGGCCATTGTCATTTGCGTGCACGATTACGCGGCCACGCATGCCATCCTGTCGGCGAGTGGCGTCAAGGCGGCGCTGAGAGGCAAGCTGGTGTTGCAGCTGACCACCGGAAGCCCGCAGGATGCGAGGCAGCTGGCGGCGATGGCGCGCGAGGCCGGTGCCGGCTATCTGGATGGCGCCATCCAGGTCGCGCCCGAGCAGATGGGCCAGCCGGATACGACCATCCTCGTTTCGGGAAGCCGTGCCGCGCATGCCGATGCGCGGGGCATGCTCGCCACGCTGGGCGGCAATATCGTCTATCTGGGCGAGGACGTTGCCGCGGCGGCCACCATGGACCTGGCGACGCTGTCGTACATCTATGGCGCCTCGATGGGCTTCTTCCAGGGCGCCGCGCTGGCGCAGGCCGAGGGGCTGGACGTCGGCGTCTATGGTGGCATTGTCGAAGCGATGTCTCCTTCGTTCGGGGCATTCCTGCGTCACGAAGGCAATGTCGTCGAGACAGGCGATTTCGCGGTCTCGCAGAGCCCGTTGTCGATCTCGGTGGACGCCACCCGGCGCATCGAACAGGCGATGCGCCATCACGGGCTACGCAGCGAACTGCCCGCGCTGATCGCGCAGCTGCTGCACGAGGCGGAGCAAGCGGGATATGCGAACGAGGAGTTCGCCGCCGTGACCAAGATCCTGAAGGGCGCGGCGGCAGCGACGCCCGTCCGTTGAACCGCCCCACCTCAGGAAGAAGGCCAGTGTGCCTTTACCGGCCGACCGCGCGATGGATGGCCAATGCCGCGGCCACCATGGCTTCCGATGATTCCAGCACGCGTGCCGGATCGTCGCGCTTGCGCAGGCCCGCGGCGCTGGTCGCGCGCGCCGCGCCATCCGGGCTGGCGGAGAACTTCACCACCGTCAGGTCCTTGGCCGGGTTGATGTAGATCTTCTGCCCGAAGCGCCCGCTGGCCTCGACGCTGCCGTCGCCGTCGTTGCGCTGGAACCAGTAGTTCCGATAGCCATACCCGTCGCGGCCCGGCGTGGTATTGCCGCGGGCGAAGCGCGCCTGATTGGTGGCCGGCTTCAGCGCAATCCGGACTGCCGCCGGTGAAATGCCGGCCGATCCATCGCCCGCCGCCGCGCGGCGTACCGCCTCGGCAAAGCGGGCGGCGTCGCGCAGCGTCGAGTTCATGCCGCCGCTGGCCATTTCCGTGGTCAGGCGGTCGACCTGCACATAGGCATCGTCGTCGGCAAAGCGCGACCAGATCATCTCGCTGACCAGCTGCGACCAGCTCTTGCCGGTGATCCGGCGCAACGCCCATGCCACCGCTTCCGGCGAACCGTTCTGGTAGTACCAGACACCGCCATCCACGCTGTGGTCGGGCCGGCCCGTGGCATGCACGACCTTCAGGAAGTCGTAGATGGTATCGGGCGCATCCGGCTTGCGCGGCACGATGCCGACCGCACCGAACAGGCCCAGGTCCGGCGGCAGCCCCTCGGGGTAGCCGACCGGCACCTCCATGTCGAGGTTCTGCTGCACCGTCGCTTCACCGAAGGGATTGCCCGCGAGCTCCGGCACATACTGCGCAAGCCGGGCCTGCGGATCGAGCTTGCCCTGTTCAATCAGCATGGCCGCCAGCAGACCGGTCACCGATTTCGTCATCGAGGCCCAGATATGCGGTTGATACGGGCCGAAGCCGGCGAGGTAGCGCTCGTAGACGATCCTGCCCTGGTGCAGCACGATGAAGCCGTCGGTATGCGTGTCGCGCAGATAGTCGGCGAGCGAGACGGTCTTGTCTCCCACCGTGAACGTGGTGCCGTCCAAGCCGGTGTCCGGCTGGCCATCCAGCGCCAGCGGTCGATCGGCGTGGCGAATGCCGGCGGTCGCCGACATTTCGCGGGCATGCCGGAAGGCCCAGCGCATGTACGGCGGGCGCAGACCGCTGCCGCGGCTGAGCTGCCGCTCTGGAGAGGGCGGGAAGCCTTGCATCACTTCGTGCTCGGCAACCGGGGACGTCGGGCGTTCATCCCGCACCTGGGATGCGGCTGGCGACGCAACGATCAGCGCGACGGCAAAGCAAGGCCAATGGCGTCGAATTGCGGTCGCAAGCCCTGGCGATCGGGTTGGCATGCTGTCTCCGTTCTTCTGATGCGGCGCGGTGAGGTGACAGCGCCGCCGTATTGCATGGTGCGAGCGGCGCGATACCGCTCGGGCAGCTCATCATGCGCGGGCTGCGGCAGGACAACAATGATGTGCCGGGAATATCGGCATAACCTTGCGGAATGGCGTTCGGGGCCGCGCCGGCGAAGGCCCGTTGGCTTCGGGCGGCGCGTGGGGATACCATGGCCTGCGGCAGTCCGCCGTGGCGCGCCGTTCAACGTTCGAACCGGGCCGCATCGCCGTTGCCGAACAGAAGGGCTCAACGTGATCGACCACATCGTCATCGTCGGCTTTGGCTGCATCGGCCAGGCCGTGCTGCCGCTGCTGCAGCGAACCTGGCCGTGGGCCGCCATTACCGTGGTGGATCGCTCGTTTGACGATTGCCGTCGTGAACTCGTGGCGGCGCACGGGCTACACGCGGTCGAGGCTGGCATCACCGCGGACACATTCTCGACAGTTCTTGCCCCGCTGCTGCGCCCCTGGACATTTCTGCTGAGCCTGGCGCCGTCCGTATGCAGCCGCGATCTGATCGCCCTGGCCCAGTCTCACGGCGCTTTCTATATCGATGCCGGCATCGAGCCCTGGGACTATGCCGGCGATGCGAACGCCGCGCAGCTGAGCAACTACGCGCTTCGCGAACAAATGCTGGCGTTCGCTCGCGGCCGCGAGCCGATGCCCACGGCGCTGGTCGCGCATGGCGCCAATCCGGGCATGGTCTCGGTGCTGGTCAAGGCTGCGTTGATGGAGCTCGCCGGCCATGCCGCGCTGGAGCAGGCCGAGCCCCGGCATCGCGCGCAGTGGGCGGCGCTGGCACGCCGCCTCGATCTACGCGTGATCCAGATCAGCGAATACGACAGCCAGCAAGCGCCCGGCTTCCCGCGCGAAGGCGAGTTCGCCAACACCTGGTCCGCCGAGGGCTTCATCACCGAATGCCTGCAGGATGCCGAACTCGGCTGGGGCACGCACGAAGCGGCGCTGCCTCCCGGCGGCTACCGCCATAGCGATGGTTGCGGTGCCGCGATCGCGATCCATTGGCCCGGACATCGGACACGGGTGCGTTCATGGTCGCCGTCGCACGGACCGTTCGACGCCTACCTGATCACCCACAACGAGTCGATCTCGATCGCCGCCTATCTGACCGACGATGCCGACGATCCTGCCGGCCTGCCGCCGTATCGTCCCACCGTCTACTACGCCTATCGCCCGACAGACGCCACGCTGGCCTCGATGAAATGGCTCGACGAGCGCGCCGCGCCGCGCGTACGCGGCGAACGCATCCTGCGCGACGAGATCGTCAGCGGCGAGGACGAACTCGGCGTGCTGCTGCTCAGCGGCCGGCACGGTGGCATCTGGTACGGGTCGCACTTGAGCATCGAGCGGGCGCGCTCGCTGGCGCCGTACAACTCGGCCACCAGCCTGCAGGTCGCATCCAGCCTGGTGGCCGGGATGCGATGGGTACTGTCGAATCCGCGGCGCGGGGTGGTGGAGTCGGATGCGGTGGACTACGGCCCGGTGCTGGCCGATGCCGCGCCGTGGTGGGCGCCGCTGGGCGGGCATTTCACCGATTGGCGGCCGAAGCACGGAGCGACGTCTTTGGCGATTGGCGAATTCCTGCTCGACGCGCCAGCCGCCGGATAGCGCCGGCGGAATGGATTTTCCATCTCTTCCACCACCATCCATTTAGCGCCGCCGGAAAAAGATCCTTCGCCAAACCATGGGAATTTCAGCGGCATTTGGCGTTAATCACCCCGTGCATTACCTGGTGTATATTTCGCCGATTCCCGAACCATCGCCAATTTGCCGGGTTGTTTTTGCATTTCGACCCGTATCGAATGCGATTGCCGCGATTGCCGCGACGGCTGCGTATCGGCATGCAAGGTATTAATACCGTTGCCATTCGGGAGCGCGCCGTAAATCAACGGAATTGGAACCGGGAAAAATGACAACACTCTTTCGCCATGCCGCAATTCGCCCGCGGCGCCTACTGCAGCGGCCGGGCCAATGGCTGTTGCTGCTGATGTGCCTGTGCTTGGTGTCACTGCTATCCGCGTGCGGCGGCGATGATGACGACGACAAGCAGGCGCCCTCGCCAACCCCGACTCTGCAGGCGCCGGCAGGCCTCAGTTACGGCATGTCGTCGGTGGTCTACGAACTCGGCAAGCCTATCGTGCCAAATCGTCCCAGCGCGAGCGGGGGTACGGTGGAGCGCTACAGCATCGCACCGGCATTGCCCGCGGGCCTGTTGCTCGATGCGGTCACCGGCGTCATTTCTGGGACGCCCACGACTGTAGTCCCGTCGACGGTCCATGTCGTCACGGCGGAGAACGGCGCTGGAAGCGCGACCACCCGCGTGCAGATTGAAGTGCGCAACGCGGCGGTGGCCCCAAGCCAATTGGCTTACCGCGAGTCCGCGGTCGTCTATACCGTGGGCGAGCCGATTGTCGCGAACGGACCCGGCAACGGTGGCGGACCGATCGATGCGTACACCATTGCGCCGGCGCTGCCGGCCGGCCTCGCATTCGATACGCAGACGGGCGTGATCAGCGGCACGCCAACTGTTGCCGCAGCCGAAGCCACCTATACCGTGACGGGCACCAATGCGGCGGGGCAGACAACAACCACGCTGCGCATCGCGGTGGAAGCCGCGGTGGTGGCGCCCACTGGGCTGGCCTACGTCCAGCCTTCCGCGCTGTACGTCGCGGGCGAAGCGATCGTTCCGAACACACCGGTCGTGACCGGCGGCGCCGCGGCCAGCTTTTCGGTGAGCCCCGCGCTGCCCACAGGCCTGAGCCTGAACATCCAGACCGGCGTGATCGCGGGAACGCCCACGGCGATCCAACTGCAGAAGGTCTACACGGTTACCGCCACGAACAAGGCAGGCAGTACGTCGGCCCAGGTCCGCATTGCGGTGACCGGGCGTGGCAGCTGGGCGCCGGTCGCCTCGCTGCCCGGTCCGATGCATTACATGACGGGGACCACGTTGAACAGCGGCAAGGTTCTGGTTGCAGGCGGTTATCTGGCATCGGCACCGAGCGCGTCTGCTTTTCTCTACGATCCGGCCACGAACGCCTGGGCGGCCACGGCAAGCATGGCGACTTCCCGGGTCGAAGCCACGGCGACTCGTCTCAATGACGGCAAGGTGTTGGTTGCCGGAGGCGGCAGCGCTACCGCGGAGGTCTACGATCCTGCCACAGGTACCTGGCAGGCAACCGGCAGCATGTCGGAGGCCCGCTCCAGGCACACGGCAACGCTGCTGCCTGACGGCAAGGTCCTGGTCATCGGCGGCAACCTCGCTAGCGACCGGAGTTCGACGGCCGAGAGGTACGATCCGGCTACCAACGCCTGGACGCCGATGACGACGGCCCTGGGCTCTCCCCGCGGTCAGCATGCCGCGACGCTCCTCCCCGGGGGCGCCGCAATCCTGCTGGTCGGTGGCATTGGCACGATGGGTTTCAACATGACCGCCGAGCTGTATCCGGTGGACGATAGTGGGACGATCACGCCGGTGCCGTACCCGGGCGGGGGCAGTAACGTCGCACAATCCGAATTGCTGGGCAACGGCAAGGTGCTCGTGACCGGCATAGGTAACACGGGCTGGCTTTACGACCCTGTTGCCTCGACCTGGACATCGAGCGTCATGAATGCGGCGCGGACACTGCCCGCGATGGTGCTCCTGCCCGATGGCCGTGTCCTGGTGGCCGGTGGATCGAACGCGGGGACGCTGGCGAGCGCGGAGATCTATAACCCGGACACCAACGTCTGGACCGTGGCGGCGTCGATGTCGGTGGCGCGCCGCGCCCCGGTGGCGACGGTGCTTTCCGATGGGACCGTGTTGGCCATTGGCGGGGCGAATTCGTCCAACGTCGACGCGGTGGAGCGGTTTTCGCCATAGTCGAATGGCCGGGGAGCCCGGCCGTCGAACTGGCTCGCGACCTCAACCCACGGGAATCGGGGTGGCCGCGATGCTCTCGTTGAAGCCATTGACGAATGCATGCTCGCCCGCGCCGGGGTTGTCGCGCAGCGGGCGTGCCGCTTCGACCAGCACTTCCTCGGCATCGGTAGCGAGCGCCGCCATGGTTTGCTCGATGAAGGCGTCCAGCGGCATCGCGCGCGGGTCGTCGCTCTTGTGGATCAGGTCGGTGTTGACCCAGGGCGGCGCGATTTCCTGTACGCGCACCGAGGTATTGCGCAACATGAAGCGCTGCGACAGCGCGTACGAATGCAGCGCCGCCTTGGTGGCCGAGTAGACCGCGGTGTTGGCGAGCGGCACATAGGCCAGCACCGACGTGTTGTGGATCACCACCGAGCGTGGCTGGCGCTTCAGGTGTTCGATCAGCGCCGAGGTCATGCGGATCGGGCCGAGCAGGTTGGTGGTCACGGTGGCCTGCATCGTCGCTTCGTCGATTGCCGCGTCGGCCTGGTCGAAGGGCATGATGCCGGCATTGTTGATCAGCACATTCAGCTTCGGAAACCCCGCGGTCAGTTCGGTTGCCGCCTTGGCGACACTGTCGGTGTCGGCGATATCGAGCTCGATCGCGGCCATGCCCGGGTTTGCCTTGGTCACCTCGTCGAGCAGATGCTTGCGGCGGCCGCCGATGATCACCTGGTTGCCGAGCCTGTGAAACGCCTCGGCCAGGCCGCGGCCGATGCCCGAGGTGCCGCCGGTGATGAAGATCGTGTTGTCGGTGAGTTGCATACGAGGTCCTGTTTCGTAATGGATGAGAAGCAGGCTCGCGCTGGAATTCCGTGAGCTTGCGGTGCCGTCGGCGTGTCGAGTGCGATGCCGTCAGGAGCCATTCTGGGCCAGGCCCATGGTGGCTCAAATGACCAAAAACCCACGATAAGGGACATCGGGAACATTGGCGGAGGGCCGACAAGAGGAGGGCCGGCCGCTACAATGGCCGGCATCGAATCGCCAGAACCCTCCAAAGAGGACATCATGAGCGCACGCATTGCCCTGGTCGTCTATCCCGGCTTCCAGATCCTTGACATGGCGGCGCTGACCGTCTTCGAGCTGGCGAACGAGCTGTCGCCGCAACCGCGCTACGAGATTGCGGTGGTATCCGCAGACGGCGGCATGGTGGCCGGATCGTCGCGCGTCAAGATCGAGACGCAGGCGATCGGCAGGCGGCGCTACGACACCTTGCTGGTTGCCGGCACCACGACGCAGGCGCCCTCCGAGCCCGCGCTGATCGCGCAGTTGCGGCGAGCGGCGCCGCGCGCCAGGCGCATCGCCAGCATCTGCACAGGAGCCTTCATCATGGCCGAAGCGGGCCTGCTCGACGGACGCAGGGCGACGACGCACTGGGCACTGGCGCGCGAGCTGCAGCAGCGCTTTCCCGCGGTACTGGTGGACGAGGACAAGATCTTCGTCAACGACGGGCCGGTCTGGACCTCGGCGGGCATGACGGCCTGCATCGATCTGGCGCTTGCCCTGGTGATGGCCGACCTCGGCGATGCGCTGGCCAAATCGATCTCGCGGATGATGGTGGTCCACTACCGCCGCACCGGCGGACAGTCGCAGTTCTCCACGCTGTCCGCGCTCGAACCGAAGTCGGACCGCGTCCGGCTCGCCCTCGACTTCGCGCGCGAGCATCTGCACGAGCCGCTATCTGTCGAACAGCTGGCCGAGCACGTGCACTGGAGCAAGCGGCATTTCAGCCGGGCATTCCAGGCACAGACGGGCATGTCGCCCGCCAAGGCGATCGAGAAGCTTCGGCTCGAGGCCGCCCACGCGCTGATCGAGGCAGGCGAAACGTCGATCGGGAGAGTCGCATCGCAAACGGGATTCGGCGATGAGGAGCGGATGCGTCGCGCCTTCCTGCGCTCGCTCGGCAGGCCGCCGCAGGCGCTGGTACGGGAAGCGCGGGCGCGGCACCTTGGCGAACGGACTTCGCGGACAATACAGTCCCGACACATGGAGGCAATTCAATGACCACCGCACACGTCTTCATCGCCACCAGCCTCGATGGCTTTATCGCGCGCCGCGATGGGGACATCGGCTGGCTTCTGCAGCGCGACGATCCGAGCGAGGACCATGGCTATACGGATTTCATCGCGGACAAGGATTGCATCGTGATGGGACGCGGCAGCTATGAAAAGGTGCAGACCTTCGATCCATGGCCTTACGATCGGCCGGTGCTGGTGCTGTCGAAACAGCTGGCCGGTACGCCGGTGCCCGAGGCGCTGAAGGGCAAGGTCCGCTTCGCCGATCAAACGCCGAAGGACGCGATGGCGGCACTGGCGCGCGAGAACGTGCGCCGCGTCTATGTCGACGGCGGTCAGCTGGTGCAGTCGTTCCTGCGCGAGGGCCTGATCGCGGACATGGTGATCACCACGGTGCCGGTGCTGATCGGCGCGGGACGGCCGTTGTTTGGCGAACTGCCGCACGACATCGATCTTGCGCTGGTATCGAGCCGCAGCTTTCCTTCGGGGCTGGTGCAGTCGACGTATCGGGTGGTGTTTTGAATTGATCGAACCAGCATAAAAAACGCCCGACCGCAGAACGGTCGGGCGTCTCGCCTCGTTGGAGCGGGCCGCCGTGCTACGGCGCCGCGCGATCAAACATCGATATTGCGCGCCACCAGTGCATTCGACTCGATGAAGTTGCGACGCGGTTCCACCTCGTCGCCCATCAGCGTCGTGAAGATCTGGTCGGCGGCGATCGCGTCCTCGATCTGGACCTTCAGCAGGCGGCGCTGCGTGACGTCGAGCGTCGTTTCGAACAGCTGCTCGGGGTTCATCTCGCCCAGACCCTTGTAGCGCTGACGGGACACGCCGCGCTCGGCTTCCGACAGCAGCCATTGCATCGCGCCGTGGAAGTCGTTGACGGTCTGCTCGCGCAGCTTTTCGCCCTCGCCGCGGCGGACCTTGGTGCCGACCGGGATCAGGCCCTGGAAGGTCTTGGCGGCGAGCGCCAGCGCGGCGTAGTCTGCGCCGTGCACGAAATCGGAATCGATGTGCGACAGGCGCACGTTGCCGTGATGGCGGCGGGCCACCATCAGGCGGTGCTTCTCGTTCTTCTCGTCGAACTGCGCGTAGACGTCGGCGGTGCCATCGTCATTGACCGCGGCCCCATTCAGGCGCTTGGCATGCATTTCCGACAGCTTGGCCTTCAGCGCGCGGGCCGAGGCTTCGGCGGCTTCGGCCGAGTCGAGGTTCAGTTCGACGCCGTCGGCGATCGCACGCAGCGCGTCGCTGTCGACCACCCGCGACAGGCGGCCGATCACCGCCTCGGCGAGCTGGTACTGGCGCGCCAGTTCGGTCAGCGCGTCACCGGCGATCTCGCTGCCATCGGGGCGCAGCAGGCTGGCCTTCTCCATCGCCAGGCGCAGCATGTACGCGTTCAGCTCGTTGTCGTCCTTGATATAGCGCTCGTCCTTGCCGTGCTTGACCTTGTACAGCGGCGGCTGCGCGATATAGACATAGCCGCGCTCGATGATGTCGGGCATCTGCCGGTAGAAGAAGGTCAGCAGCAGCGTGCGGATGTGCGAGCCGTCGACGTCCGCATCGGTCATGATGATGATGCGGTGATAGCGCAGCTTGTCGAGGTTGTAGTCGTCCTTGCCGATGCCGGTGCCCAGCGCGGTGATCAGCGTCAGCACTTCCTGGCTCGACAGCATCTTGTCGAAGCGCGCGCGCTCCACGTTCAGGATCTTGCCCTTGAGCGGCAGGATCGCCTGGAACTTGCGGTCGCGGCCCTGCTTGGCCGAGCCGCCTGCGGAGTCGCCCTCGACCAGGAAGAGTTCGGACAGCGCCGGATCGCGTTCCTGGCAGTCGGCGAGCTTGCCGGGCAGGCCCATGCCGTCGAACGCGCCCTTGCGGCGGGTCATTTCACGGGCCTTGCGCGCGGCTTCACGCGCGCGCGCGGCGTCGACGATCTTGCCGCAGATGATCTTGGCGTCGTTCGGCGTTTCCAGCAGGAAGTCGCCCAGCGCCTTCGATACCAGTTCCTCGACCGGCAGCCGCACTTCCGACGACACCAGCTTGTCCTTGGTCTGCGAGCTGAACTTGGGCTCGGGCACCTTGACCGACAGCACGCAGGACAGGCCTTCGCGCATGTCGTCGCCGGTGGTCTCGACCTTGGCCTTCTTGGCGATCTCGTTTTCTTCGATGTACTTGTTGATGACGCGCGTCATCGCCGCGCGCAGGCCGGTCAGGTGGGTGCCGCCGTCGCGCTGCGGAATATTGTTGGTGAAGCAGAGCACCTGCTCGTTGAAGCCGTCATTCCACTGCATCGCCACTTCGACGGTAATGCCTTCCTTCTCCGCATTGGCGTAGAAGATGTTCGGATGCAGCACCGACTTGGCGCGATTGATGTATTCGACGAAACCCTTGACGCCGCCGGAGAAGGCGAAATCCTCTTCCTTGCCGGTGCGCTGGTCGGTCAGGCGAATATGTACGCCGTTATTCAGGAACGACAGTTCGCGGATGCGCTTGGACAGGATCTCGTAATGGAATTCGACGTTCGTGAAGATTTCCTCGTCGGCGAGGAAGTGGACTTCGGTACCGCGCTTGTCGGTCGGACCGAGCACCTTCATCGGCGAGACTTCCACCGGCTGTCCGTCCGGGCCGTTCACCGTTTCGAGGATGCGGTTCTGCACCGCGCCCTGGGCGAACTCGATGAAATGCGCCTGGCCGTCGCGGCGCACCGTCAGGCGCAGCCATTTGGACAGGGCGTTGACGCAGGACACACCGACGCCGTGCAGGCCGCCCGAGACCTTGTAGCTGTTCTGATTGAACTTGCCGCCGGCGTGCAGCTCGGTCATCGCGATTTCCGCAGCGCTGCGCCGGGGCTCGTGCTTGTCGTCGAACTTGATGCCGTGCGGAATGCCGCGGCCGTTGTCGATGATCGAGATCGAGTTGTCGGTATGGATCGTGACTTGGATTTCCGTGCAGTAGCCGGCCAGCGCCTCGTCGATGGAGTTGTCCAGCACCTCGAACACGAGGTGATGCAGGCCGGTGCCATCCGAGGTGTCGCCGATATACATGCCCGGCCGCTTGCGTACCGCCTCCAGGCCTTCCAGGATCTGGATCGAGGAGGCGCCGTAGCTGTTTTCCTGTTGCGGGTTCTGCTGTTGGGTCATGTTTTCCTACTCACGGCAAATGCGGGGAGCGCGGCGCGCCGGGTCACGACGCGGCCATCGGCCCTCCGCATGGCGGTTACATAAAAACGGCAAAGGGGCGGATCGCCATGATCCTGCCCCTGCTACTGCGGGTCGGTCGCACCGGCTGTCTGCTCGTTGCGAGCGCCGTAGCCTGCCGTTCGATGCTCCGGATTCTGCGTATCTTGCGATCCTTTACCGGAACATCAGATGCGCATCGGCATGACGACGTACTTGAAGTTGTCGTCTTCCGGCACGGTGATCAGCGCGCTCGAATTCGAGTCGCCGAGGCTGACCTGGACCTGCTCGCTCTTGAGGTTGCCCAGCACGTCGAGCAGATAGGTCACGTTGAAGCCGATATCGAGCGCATCGCCCGAATAGTCGAGTTCGAGCTCTTCCTGCGCCTCTTCCTGGTCGGCGTTGGTCGAGCTGATTTTCAGGGTGTGCGTATCGAGAATGCAGCGCACGCCCTTGAACTTGTCGGTGGTCAGGATCGCGGTACGTTGCAGCGCCTGCTGCAGCTTGACGCGATCGATCGCGAAGGCGTTCTTGTAGCCCTTCGGAATCACGCGCTGGAAATCGGGGAAC
>NZ_CP054625.1:0-33330 GCF_013347325.1 Cupriavidus gilardii
TGTCATCGATATAGGTGCGCATGCCATACGCCATGCCGACCGGCGGAATCGCGCCGAGCACGCAGTCCTTGAACACTTCGCGCACCTCGTCCTCGCTGGCCATCGTCAGCCGGCGCCCGGTGCGCTCGCATAGTTCGGACAGATCGAGCAGGCGGGTCGACGGCATCACCGCCGCCACGTAGCCCGCCTCGTCCTCGAGCAATACCGTCTTGACCAGGCGATCGCCCGGCACATGGGCGGCCTGCGCGGTGGCCATGCTGCCCAGCGCATAGGGGTGGCGGATGATATCGAAATGGCTGTTCTTGGCTGCTCAGGCAAGTCGCCAGGGTGGTTGCCAGTGCCATGATGGGTCCCCTCATCGAGATCAGGGATGGCGCGCACTGGCGTGAGGCGCGTGGCGCGCCGTCCATCAGCCATCACTGGGGGCGCCGGTGCAACGCTGGCCTGCGGGTATCTACTATAGGACGCGGGGACATGACGCGCGGACGCGGCGGCGGAACGCGACGCGGCAAGACGGGCGGCGGCGATCGCGCCGTCCATCCAGAACAATTCAGCGGGACATCAGCGGGGGAAGGTCACGGTGCCATGCACGGTGACGCCCGGCGGCACATAGACCGGGCGGGTTCGACATAGACCGGCGCCGGGCCGTAGTAGCCGTAGCGCGGCCCTTGCACTTGCGCTCTTCCTTGTAGTCGCCGTTGCCTTGAACTTGCGTTCGACCTTGCAGTTGCCGTCCAGTATTCTTCCTTGTAGTCGCCGCCATGGTGATGGCCGCGCCATTTGCCATGGCCGCTTTCGTCCTTCCAGGGATCGGCCTGGGCGGCCAGCGGCAGCGCGAGCAAGGCGGCGAGACAGAGGGATGTTGCGGTTGCAGTCATGATGGTGTCCCGATCCGATACGGGCCGACGGAGAGTTCTTCTTCTCGAAGAGCTTAGCGCCGGCGCGGAACGCCGGCGACCCATCAGGTGAAACGTCGGTAAGCAAATGTTTCGGCCGATCACACCGGCCGGCGCACGCCGACAGGAAGTGGCGATGAAGAAGTGTGGTGCGAGGGAGGGGACTCGAACCCTACACCATTGCTGGCGTCAGGACCTAAACCTGGTGCGTCTACCAATTTCGCCACCCTCGCGGTCCAGGCGGTGCCGCCCTGACGGGAGGCACCGCGGTCTGCCGAACATCGGGCCGAAAAAACAAAAGAGGCGACTGGAACCGCTTGCCGCCCCTGCTTCTCCGACCGGCCTGCGGCGTTGCACCGCTGCCCGGCAAAGACCGCGGATTGTAGCGCATGGTTTCGCGCGAATCCAGCCCCCGGGCGGCCCTTCGCCGACACGCCGACACGCCGACGCGCCGTCACGCCATCAAGCCATCACGCCGCTCCCCTGCTCCGGCCGCCGCACGCGGAACCAGGCCGCGTACAGCGCCGGCAGGAACAGCAGCGTCAGCACCGTGGCGACGATCAGTCCGCCCATGATCGCCACCGCCATCGGCCCCAGAACACCGAGCGCGACAGCGGGATCATCGCCAGCACGGCGGCCGCCGCGGTCAGCATGATCGGCCGGAAGCGGCGTACCGCGGCCTCGACGATCGCGGTCCAGGCCGGCACGCCGGCGCGGATGTCCTGCTCGATCTGGTCGACCAGGATCACCGAGTTGCGGATGATCATGCCGACCAGCGCGGTAATGCCGAGCTGGGCGACGAAGCCCATCGGCGAGCGCAGCAGCAACAGCGTCGCCGCGGCGCCGATCAGCCCCAGCGGGCCGGTCAGGAACACCATCACGGCACGCGAGAAGCTATGCAGCTGCAGCATCAGCAGCGTGAAGATCAGGAACACGCACAGCGGCAGTTGCGCGGCAATCGACGCACCGGCCTTGCCGCTCTCCTCTTCGGCCCCGGCCACCGTGATCAGGTAGCCGGCCGGCAGCTCGGCGCGCAGCTTGTCGAGCTGCGGATCGATCTGCGCCGTCACGGTCGGCCCCTGGATGCCGTCGACCACGTCGGCCTGCACGGTCACGCCGAAGTCGCGATTCTCGCGCCAGACGATGCCCGGCTCGGAGCGGATGCCGATGCGCGCGACCTGCGTCAGCGGCACCGCGCGGCCGCTGCTCGTCGGCACCTGCACGTTGTGCAGATCGGCCAGCGCCTCGCGTTCGTCCTTGGCCGAGCGCATCACGATGTCGATCAGCTTGTCGCCGTCGCGATACTGTCCGACCGGCGCGCCGGTCAGCACGGTCTGGGTGACGCGGGCGATCGCATTGGTGGTCACGCCGAGCGCACGGGCCTTTTCCTGGTCGATATCCAGGCGCAAGACCTTGACGTTCTCGTTCCAGTTGTCGTTGACGCCGACGGTGTTCGGGTTCGCGCTCATGATCGCCTTGACCTGGTCGGCGATCCGGCGTACTGTCGCGGCTTCCGGCCCGATCACGCGGAACTGCACCGGATAGGCCACGGGGGGCCCGTTCGGCAGCAGCTTCACGCGTCCGCGCAATTGCGGGAAGTCGCTCGCCAGCAGCGCGATGATGCGCTGGCGCAGCCGCTCGCGCACCTCGACGTCGACCGGCAGCACGATCAGCTGCACCACATTGCTCTGCGGAAAGATCTGGTCCAGTGGCAGGTAGAAGCGCGGCGCGCCGGTGCCGACGAACGTCGTGATGCTGCCGACATCGGCATCGCCGCGCAGCGCGGCCTCGAAGCGCCTGGCCTCGGCCTCGCTCTGCGCGAAGCTGGCGCCCTCGGGCAGCCACATCTCGACCATCAGTTCCGGCCGGCTGGAATCGGGGAAGAACTGCTTCTGGACGAACTGGAAGGCGAAGATGCCGAGCGCGAAGGTTCCCAGCGTGATCGCGATCACGGTCTTGCGCCAGTCCACGCACCAGTCCACCGCGCGCCGGAAGCGTGCATAGAACGGCGTGTCGAACACCTCGTGATGGCCGCCCTCGCTCGGCTTGACCTTCAGCAGCAGGTAGCCCAGGTACGGCGTGAAATAGACCGCTGCCAGCCACGACAGCACCAGCGCGAGCGCCGTCACCGCGAAGATCGCGAACGTGTATTCGCCGACCGTCGAACGCGCGAGCCCGACCGGCAGGAAGCCGGCGGCGGTGATCAAGGTGCCGGTCAGCATCGGCATCGCGGTCGACGTATAGGCGAAGGTCGCCGCCTCCATCTTGGAGAAGCCTTCCTCGAGCTTGCGCACCATCATCTCGACCGCGATGATCGCATCGTCGACCAGCAGGCCCAGCGCGATGATCAGCGCGCCCAGCGACACCTTGTGCAGGCCGATGTCGAACACGTTCATGAACAGGAAGGTGACCGCCAGCACCAGCGGGATGGTCAGCGCCACCACCAGGCCGGGGCGCGCATCGAGCCGCAGCGGCTTCGTATGCAGGCCCAGCGAGATGAAGCTGACCGCCAGCACGATCACCACAGCCTCGATCAGCACGCGCACGAACTCGCCCACCGAACGCTTGACCGCCTCGGGCTGGTCCTGCACCTGCTCCATCTCGATGCCGACCGGCAGCTGCTTGCGCAGCGCGTCGGCCTCGGCGCGCAGTGCCTCGCCCAGCGCGATGATGTCGCCGCCCTTCTCCATCGAGATGCCCAGGCCGATCACGTCCTTGCCGTTGAAGCGCATGCGCGGCGCGGGCGGATCGACATAGCCGCGATAGACGCGGGCGATATCGCCGAGCCGGATGTTGGCCGCGCCGTTGGGCCCGCGCAGCACCATGTTGCGCAGATCGCCGACATCGGCGAACTGGCCCGACACGCGCACCTGCACGTTGTCGCTGGGGGTCACCAGCACGCCGCTGGCGGTCAGGTTGTTCTGCTCGGCGATCTGGTCGGCGATCGCGTTCAGGTCCAGGCCGAGCTGCGCGAAGCGGGTCTGGTTGAACTCGATATAGATCTTCTCGTCCTGCAGGCCGATCAGCGACACCTTGGCCACCGACGGCACGCGCAGCAGCTGCTGCCGCACCAGGTCGGCGTACTCGCGCAGCTCCTTGTAGGTGAAGCCGTCGGCGGACAGCGCATAGATGGTGCCGTAGACATCGCCGAACTCGTCGTTGAAGAATGGCCCGCGCACGCCGGCGGGCAGCGTGCCGGCGATATCGCCGATCTTCTTGCGCACCGTGTACCAGATCTGCGCCGTCTCCTTCGCCGGCGCGTCGTCGCGCAGCTGGAAGATCACGGTGGTCTCGCCCGGTTTCGAGAAGCTGCGGATCTTGTCCGCGTAGGGCACCTCCTGCAGCTGGCGTTCGAGCTTGTCGGTGACCTGCACCGCGATCTGCTCGGCGGTGGCACCGGGCCAGAAGGCCTGCACCACCATCACGCGGAAGGTGAACGGCGGGTCCTCGTCCTGGCCAAGCTGGAAGTACGACATCAGCCCGGCCAGCAGCAACACCACCAGCAGATAGCGGGTCAGCGCCTGGTGCTCGAGCGCCCAGCGCGACAGATTGAATCGGGAGTGCTCCATCGCGGCGCCCTTAGCTGCGGGCGGCCGGCGCGCTGGCCGGCGGGTTTGCCGGCGTCGCGGCGGGGACAGGCGCCGAGGCGGGCGCGACGGCCTGCAACGGCCGCACCTTCTGGCCCGGCTTGAGCAGATGCACGCCGGCGGTGACGATGGTCTGGCCCGGACGCAGCCCGCTGCTGACCTCGACCTCGTTGCCGATCGGCTGGCCCAGCGTGACCGCGACGGGCTGTACCGTGCCGGCCGCGCTGTCGTAGACCCAGACCTGGTTGCTGCCCTGCTGCTGCAGCAACGCGGTCAACGGCACGCGCACCGCCGGCGAGGCGCCGGTCCGCACGAAGGTGACCATCGCGGTCATGCCGAACTTCAGGTCGGCGGGCGGATTGGGCACGGTGATGCGTGCCGCGTAGGTGCGCGTGACCGGATCCGCGGCCGCCGCGATCTCGCGCACGCGGCCCGGCAGCCTGCGCTCCGGCTCGGCCCAGGTCCGCACGCTGACGTCGCGGATGTCGCGCAGCCAGTCGACCTGGTCCTCGGGCAGACCGATCGCGACCTCCTTCTCGGCGGTCTGCGCGACCCGCACCACCGACTGTCCGGCGCTGACCACCTGCCCCACTTCTGCGTCGATTGCGGTAACCACGCCGTCGGCATCGGCGGCCAGCACCGTATATCCGGTCTGGTTGCTCTGCTCGCGCAGCGCGGCCTCGGCCTGGCGCAGCCGCGCGGCGGCGGCCTCGTAGCTGGCCTGGCGACGGTTCTGCTCCGCCGCGCTGATAAAGCCCTTGGCAAACAGGTCGTTGTAGCGCTTCAGATCGGCCGCCGCCAGGTCGCGGTCGGTGCGCGCCGCCTCGTACTGGGCGCGCGAGCCCTGCTCGGCCAGGTTCAGGTCGGTCGGATCGAGCCGGGCCAGCGGTTGGCCGCGCCGCACAGTCGCCCCGACGTCGACCAGCCGCGCAGCGATCTTGCCGCCGACGCGGAAGCCGAGCCGCGATTCGATGCGCGGCCGCACGTCGCCGGAGAACTCATAGGCAGACTGGCCTGTCGCCGACTGCAGCTGCAACAGACGCACCGGCCGGACGTCCGGCGCGCGCTCGGGCTCGCGCGAACAGCCGCCGAGCACCAGCAGGGCAAGCAAGCACGGCAACACCATGCCGACGGTCGACGGCAGGGGCTTCAAAGCGTTGACGGCCGCGACTTCCGGCCCAGGGCAAGGCACTGGCATGGATGGCGATGAGACGGGTGCAACGGCATGACGAGAGGCGACGTGCGCCGGCACGGCCGGACTGGCGGCAAGCCGCAAGGCTGCCGCGCGACACGACAAGGGCGCCGACCGAAGGACGGCGGGTCCGGCAGTAAATAACCGGCCGGTCAGCAATATATCGACCCCTTCGGGGTGCGTCAAACGCGACGCGACGAACCACCCCATTTGGGGGGTGGAACCGTCGATTTAGGCGCCAATTGGCGCGTGATGCGTGTCGACGGCCCCCCAATGGGTAGGGTGCCGGGCGTCCCGGCATGCCCTTGCATGCAGGCCGCGTGGTTACAATGCTGCCGCCATGTCCAAGCCCGACGCGCCTTCCGCCGATACCCCGCAAACGCCGTCCCCGATGCCGGCGTCAATGCCGGACGCCCCCGCGGCCGCGGAAGGCGATGTCGTGGACCACTACGAGAACTTTCCGGTGGCCAGCGTGCTGCTGCCCCGCCCGCTGCGCCGGCCAGTGGCGGTGATCTACCGCTTCGCCCGCACCGCCGACGATCTGGCGGACGAGGGCGATGCGGCGCCCGCCGAGCGGCTGGCCGCGCTCGGCGCCCTGTCCGATGCGCTCGAACGCATCGGCGCCGGCACCGATCCCGGTACGCCGATGATGCGCGCGCTGGCCGAGGTCATCGCCGAATACCGGCTGCCGCTGCCGCTGTTCCACGATCTGCTCGATGCGTTCCGGCAGGACGTGACGGTGCACCGTCATGCCGACTGGGACAGCCTGCTCGACTATTCGCGCCGCTCCGCGAATCCGGTGGGCCGGCTGATGCTGCATCTGTACGGCGCGGCCACGCCGGACCGCTTCGCGCGTGCCGATGCGATCTGCACCGGCCTGCAGCTGGTCAACTTCTGGCAGGACGTCGCGATCGACTTCGCGCGCGGCCGCATCTACCTGCCCGCCGACGCGATGGCGCGCCACGGCGTCGACGAAAACGCGCTGGCCGAGGGCCGCTGCGACGTGCGCTGGCTGGCGCTGATGGAGGAGCTGAAGATCCGCACGGAGGCGATGCTACAATCCGGCGCTTCGCTCGCGCTGGACCTGCCTCGCACGGTGGACTGGCGTATCGGCTGGGAGCTGCGGCTGGTGGTGCAAGGCGGCCTGCGCGTGCTGGAACGCATCGAGGCCGTCGGCTACGATGTCTTCCGGCGCCGTCCGACGCTCGGGCCCGCCGACTGGCTGCTGCTGGCATGGCGGGCGGCAGCGCGCTACCGCAGCGGCACCGCGCCGAGCAAGCCGGCTCATTGAGTTCGGGACCGAGCCGGGCTTGCATCCGGATCGAGTCCGGGATCGAGCCCCCAGATTGAGCCCCCCAGTGTGTCCCCTAGCGAGCGCGAGACCGCTTTGACGCCCGACCAGTACTGCCAAGACAAGGCCGCCCAGAGCGGCTCCAGCTTCTACTACAGCTTCCTGTTCCTGCCCCCGGAACGGCGGCGCGCCATCACCGCGCTCTATGCCTGGTGCCGCGAGGTCGACGACGTCGTCGACGAGACCCAGGACCTGACCGTCGCCCAGCAGCAGCTGGCCTGGTGGCACGGCGAGCTCAAGCGCCTGTTCGCCGGCGAACCGACCCATCCGACCACGCTCGCGCTGCAGCCGCATCTGGCCTCCTGCGGCCTGACGCAGCCGATGCTCGCCGAGGTACTGGAGGGCATGGAGATGGACCTGATGCAGACGCGCTATCTGGACGAGGCGGGCCTGGACCGTTATTGCCATTGCGTGGCCGGCGTGGTCGGCACGATGAGCGCGCGCATCTTCGGCTACCGCGATCCACGCACGCTCGAATTCGCCGAGAAACTGGGGCGCTCGCTGCAGCTGGTCAATATCATCCGCGACGTCGGCGAGGATGCGCGGCGCGGCCGGCTCTATCTGCCGGTCAATGTGCTGCAGCGCTTCGAAGTGCCGGCCGCCGACATCATGCAGGGCCGCCATTCGCCGCGCTTCGTCGCGCTGATGCAATATCACGCCGAACGCGCGCGCACCTTCTACCGCGAGGCGCTGGCGCTGCTGCCCGATAGCGACCGCCGCGCCCAGCGCGCCGGCCTGCTGATGGGCGCGATCTATCACGCCCTGCTCGACGAGATCGAGGCCAGCGGCTTCCAGGTATTGAACCAGCGCATCTCGCTGACCCCCATGCGCAAGCTGTGGATCGCATGGAAGACGTGGATACGCAACCGCTGAACACCGCGATGGCGGAACGCGCCGCCACGCCCGCCGCCACGCCCGCCGCAACGTCGCCGCGAGCCGGCGACGCGGTGGGCGCAGCCGGCGCGGTCGGCATCATCGGCGGCGGCTGGGCCGGCATGGCCGCCGCGCTCGAACTGGCGCAGGCCGGGCGCGTCGTCCATGTGTTCGAAGCCGCGCCGGTGCTCGGCGGCCGCGCGCGCCGCGTCGCGCGGCGCCATCCGCAGGTGGCAGGCGAACTCGACAACGGCCAGCATCTGCTGCTCGGCGCCTATCGCCATACCCTCGCGCTGATGCGCCGCGCCGGCGTCGATCCCGATGCCGCGCTGCTGCGGCTGCCGCTGCAGATGGCCTATGCCGATGGCTGGCGGCTGCAGGCGCCGCGCCTGCCGGCGCCCTGGCATCTGCTCGGCATGGGCCTGACCGCACGCGGGCTGGGCTGGCGCGAGCGCGCGGCATTGGCGCAGGCGCTGTCGCGGCTGCGCGCCGCCAGCGATGACGACGATGCTGCTGATACCGATGGCGCGGGTGCCAACATCGGCGGCGAGACCGTCGCCGCGTGGCTGGCGCAGGCACCGTCGTCGCTGCGGGAACGCCTGTGGTTCCCGCTGTGCGTGGCCGCGCTGAACACCCCGGCCGAACAGGCCGACGCCCGCGTGTTCCGCCGCGTGCTGCGCGACAGCCTGCTGGCGGCGCGCGGGGACAGCGACATGCTGGTGCCGCGCCGGGACCTGAGCCGGCTGTTTCCCGAGGCCGCCGCGCACGCGATCGTTGCCGCGGGCGGCACGGTACGGACCGGCGCCGCGGTGCAGGCGATTTCGCAAAGCCCGCACGGCTGGCTGCTGCAGACGCACGCCGGCCGGCAGGAGGTCGCGCAGCTGGTCGTCGCCACCGCGCCGCGGCAGGCGGCGCGCCTGCTGGCGCAGGTCCCGCATGGCCCGCACCAGGCCGCGCTGCAGGCGGCCGCGGCGAAGCTGCAGGCCTTCGACCATGTGCCGATCGTCACGCTGTATCTGAACGTCGGCGCGCTGCGCCTGCCGCGTCCGTTTCTCGCGCTCGACGCCAGCGCCGCCGCGCCGGGTCAGTTCGTCTTCGATCGCGCCGCGCTGTCGACCGAGCCCCGCGCGTCGGCCGCGCCGGATCACGACAACGTCTGGTCGGTCGTGATCAGCGCGGCCGACGATGCCGCCGCGCTGCCGCAGGCAGAGCTGGCGCGGCGCGTGCGCGCGCAGCTTGCCACGCAACTCGCACCGTGGATTGCCGGTGCCGCGCACCTTGCCGACGCGCGCGGCGAATTCGTGATCGCCGAACGCCTGGCCACGTTCCGCTGCATACCGGGCCTGGCGCGTCCCGGCAACGATATCGGCGTGCCGCGCCTGGCGCTGGCGGGCGACTATACCGACGGGCGCGACGGCGCCTATGGGCCCTACCCGGCCACCATCGAAGCGGCGACGCGCAGCGGCTCGGCGGCCGCGGCGCTGCTGCAACGCGAACGCGTGCCGTCCGCCGCGACGGCATGACTTCCCTTCCCATCGACGTACCGAAGAGCCAGCACATGCATTCCCCCTCTCCTTCCCTGGGCCAGTCCATTCTCGATGCCGCCGAGGCGCTCGCGCGCTTCTCCGATATGGAGGGCGGCCTGACCTGCGCCTATCTGACGCCGGCCCATCGCGCCGCCGCCGCGATGCTGGCCGAACGCATGCGCGCGGCAGGCATGCAGGTGCGCGTCGATGCGATCGGCAACGTGATCGGCCGCTACGAGGCCGATCCGTCCGCTGGCCCCGATGCGAAGGTACTGATGACCGGCTCGCACTTCGACACGGTCCGCAATGGCGGGCGCTATGACGGCCGGCTCGGCATCCTGCTGCCGATCGCGGTGGTCGGCGCGCTGAACGAGGCCGGCATCCGGCTGCCCTACCATTTCGAGGTGGTCGGCTTTGCCGAGGAGGAGGGGCTGCGCTTCAAGACCAGCTTCCTGGCCAGCAGCGCGCTGGCCGGCCGCTTCGACCCGGCGCTGCTGGCGCGCGCCGACGCCGACGGCATCACGCTGGCGCAGGCGCTGGCGCAATCGGACCTGCCGGGCGGCGGCGATCCCGAGGCGCTGCGCGCGGCCGCGGTCGACCCCGCGACGCTGCTGGCCTTCGTCGAGGTCCATATCGAACAGGGACCAGTGCTGCTGCACCATGACCTGCCGCTGGGCATCGTCACACAGATCGCCGGCAGCAGCCGCTTTCAGGTGCGGGTGGAGGGGCTGGCCAGCCATGCCGGCACCACGCCGATGACGATGCGCAAGGATGCGGCCGCCGCGGCCGCCGAGATGGTGCTGCTGGTCGAGTCGCGCTGCGCGCAGGCGCCGACGCTGGTCGGCACGGTGGGCCAGCTGCAGGTGCCGAACGGCTCGAGCAACGTGATTCCTGCCGCGTGCCACTTCTCGATGGATATCCGCGCCGGCGAGGACGCGGTGCGCGAGTCCGCGATCGCCGATATCGTCGCCGGCATCGAGGCGATCGCCGCGCGCCGCGGCGTGCGTGCCGAGGTGGAACGGGTGCCGCCGGTCAACAACGCGCCGTGCGCGCCGTGGCTGCGCGAGCAGTTCGCGGCGGTGCTGAACAAGCGCGGCCTGCAGGCCTTCGAGCTGCCGTCCGGTGCCGGGCACGACGCGATGATGATGCAGCGGATCACCGACGTGGCGATGCTGTTCGTCCGCTGCGGCAACGGCGGCATCAGCCACAACCCGCTGGAGACCATCACCGCCGAGGACGCGCAGCTGGCGGCGGAGGTGTTCGTCGATTTCCTGCGGCATTTCCGGCCGCGGTAATGCGGGCGGGTAATGCGGGCGGAGAGTGCGGGCGGGTAATGCGAGCGGCTGATGCGGGCGGCTGATGCGGGCAAAAAGGTCCCACCGATCCCCGCCATGACTTCTCTCTCGCGCTCGCGGGAGCGGCGCGGAACGCGGGACACTGGCGTCGCGACCGGCCCTAGTTGCCTTGGTACATCTCCCTGCTGATGTCGTACAGGCTCTGCCGCAGCTTGCGCCGTTCGTCGGCCGACAGCTTGCCGCTGCGGCCCTGCCGCTCGCCGGCCTCGCGCTCGGCGCGCTGGCGGTTGGCGCGGCCCCGGCTTTCGCGCGGCGATGGCCGCTCGCGGTCCTGCCGGGCATGGCCCGGATGCCCCGGATAGCCCTCCGCGCCCCGGCCCGGATGGCGCGCGTGGCCCTGCAGCAGCGCGCCGAGTCCCGGCGACTGCGCGGACGCGCTGGCGGCATGCAGCAGCATCGACGGCAGCAGCAGCGCAAGCAGGGCTCCGGCGACACGGCGTCGGGCGCCGGACGCGCGGCGCGGTTCGGACCGGGTGGATTTCGCTTTCATTGATAATGGCGGTCTGGGGCTTGCCCGCTTCGGGCTTGCGCTGGACGACGCCAAGGCTCCCGGATCGAGGCTGACCGATTTGCCCTTTGCGGGCAGCGCGCAGTGTAAACGCTGCCCGCTGTGCACTTGGCGAGCCGCAAGGTAAAGTATGTAACCTTTTGTTAAGCCATTTTGACCCCTAGCGAGACTCGCTAAGATTAGCGCCATGGAAAATACCAGCCACAAGATTCTCGTCGTGGACGACGACCCCCGTCTCCGCGATCTGCTGCGCCGCTATCTCGGCGAGCAAGGCTTTACCGTGCTGGTCGCGGAAAACGCCACCGCCATGAACAAGCTCTGGCTGCGCGAGCGTTTCGACCTGCTCGTGCTCGATCTGATGATGCCCGGCGAGGACGGCCTGTCGATCTGCCGTCGTCTGCGCGGCGCCAACGACCAGACGCCGATCATCATGCTGACGGCCAAGGGCGAGGACGTGGACCGCATCGTCGGCCTGGAAATGGGCGCCGACGACTATCTGCCCAAGCCGTTCAACCCGCGCGAACTGATCGCGCGCATCCATGCGGTGCTGCGCCGCAAGGGCCCGGCCGAAGTGCCCGGCGCCCCGTCGGAAACGCCGGAGACCTTCGCCTTCGGCGACTTCGTGCTGAACCTGGCCACGCGCACGCTGACCAAGAACGACGAGGAAATCACGCTGACCACCGGCGAGTTCTCGGTGCTCAAGGTGTTCGCCCGCCATCCGCGCCAGCCGCTGTCGCGCGAGAAGCTGATGGAAATGGCGCGCGGCCGCGAATACGAAGTGTTCGACCGCAGCCTGGACGTGCAGATCTCGCGCCTGCGCAAGCTGATCGAACCCGATCCCGGCAATCCACGCTTCATCCAGACCGTCTGGGGGCTGGGCTACGTCTTCATTCCCGATGGCGTGAAATAAGTCCCGGCCGTTATCGTGGCGACTGTGATCCGCCGCACGGCCACGCGTTTCTTCGGTTCGCTGTTCTGGCGGACCTTCATGCTGATCGCGCTGCTGCTGGCCATTTCGCTGGGCATCTGGTTTCAGAGCTACCGGCTGTTCGAACGCGCCCCGCGCGCGCAGCAGATCGCGATGCAGGTGGTCAGCGTGGTCAAGCTGACGCGCGCGGCCCTGCTCTATTCCGACCCGGCGCGGCGCCGCTTCCTGCTGCTCGACCTGGTACAGAACGAGGGCATCAAGGTCTATCCGCGCGAGCGCGACGACGACTTCACCACGCCCACCGCGAATCCCTTCCTGACCCAGCTGGTGCAGCAGGAAATCCGTGGCCGGCTCGGCGGCGATACCGTCATCGCGACCACGGTCAACGACATTCCGGGCGTCTGGGTCAGCTTCGAGATCGAGGGCGACGACTATTGGGTCGCGATCAGCCCGGAACGCTTCGAGCGCGTACCGGGGCTGCAATGGCTGTGGTGGACCGTGGCCGCGCTGCTGCTGTCGATCTTCGGCGCGGCCTTCATCACCGCGCGGGTCAACCGGCCGCTCAAGCGGCTGGCCGATGCCGCGCGCGCGATCGGTTCGGGCGGCGATCCCCCGCCGCTGCCCGAGCGCGGCGCCAGCGAGGTTGCCCAGGCCAATCACAGCTTCAACCAGATGGTGCGCGACCTGCGCCAGCTCGACGACGACCGCGTGGTGATGCTGGCCGGCATCTCGCACGACCTGCGCACGCCGCTGACGCGGCTGCGCCTGGAGACCGAGATGTCGCCGGTCGACGACAGCACGCGCGAGGCGATGATCGCCGACATCGAGCAGATGGACGCGATCATCGGCCAGTTCCTGAACTACGCCCGCCCCGCGCAGGAGAGCAGCGAGCCGGTCGACCTGTCGTCGCTGGTGCGCGATGCAGTCAACGTCTATGCCGCGCACGACGACATCCGCATCCGCGTGCATGCGCCCGAGCCGGTGATGGCGATGGCGAACCGGATGGAGGTGCAGCGCATCCTCGACAACCTGGTCGAGAACGCCCGCCGTTATGCCAAGGATCCGGACAGCGGCATCGCCGAGGTCGAGATCACCACGCGCAACCACGACAAGGAGGCGATGCTGGTGGTCGCCGATCGCGGCGACGGCGTGCCCGACGCGCAGCTGCCGCTGCTGACGCGGCCGTTCTATCGGCTCGACGCCGCGCGCAGCGAGGCCAAGGGCGCGGGGCTCGGCATGTCGATCGTCAACCGGATCATGCAGCGCAACGGCGGCCGCCTGGTGCTGACCAATCGTCCGGCCCCGGGCAGCGGCCTCGTGGTCAGCGCCTGTTTCCGGCGCGCTTGATGCAGCGCCGCCGATCGCCACGCTGGCGTCACGCCAATGGTGTATGGTGGCGCGATGCTCCAGTTCGACCGTCGTTCCCGCGCAAGCCGGGACCCGCGGCTCGACCGGCGCATGAAGACGCTGGGTCCCCGCGTTCGCGAGGACGACAGCATCGACGCAGCAGCCAGTCCCGCCCCTATCGGACTCTTTGAGATTTTCAATTAGCCGTGCCGAGCAGGATGCTGCATACTTCCCATTCGTTGCGTGGCGTGCGCAACGGCCCGAGAAAATCGTCTTCGACGATGGCCGTCTGTCATGCCCCGCTGGCGTCTGTTCAACCGTATCCAGGAGAAGTCCATGAAGACCGTTGGTGACAAGCTCGAACCGTTCCACGTCGTCGGTGTCAAGCCGGGTTTCAACGCCCACGAAGAAAACGGCCAGTCGGCCTTTGAAGACATCACCGAGAAGTCGTTCGAAGGCAAGTGGAAAATCATCTACTTCTACCCGAAGGACTTCACCTTCGTGTGCCCGACCGAGATCGTGGCCTTCGCCAAGCTGAACCAGGACTTCGCCGACCGCGACGCCGTGGTGCTGGGCGGCTCGACCGACAACGAGTTCGTCAAGCTGGCATGGCGCCGTGAACACAAGGACCTGAACAAGCTGAACTCGTGGCAGTTCGCCGATACCACCGGCTCGCTGATCGACCAGCTGGGCGTGCGCGAGAAGGATGCCGGCGTTGCGCTGCGCGCCACCTTCATCGTCGACCCGGACAACACGATCCAGCACGTGTCGGTGAACAACCTGAACGTCGGCCGTAACCCGGACGAAATCCTGCGCATTCTGGACGGCCTGCAGACCGACGAGCTGTGCCCGTGCAACCGCGCTGTCGGCGGCGCGACGCTGTAATTCGCGCGATGTCGATGTTGCCGGCGGTTCGCCGCCGGCAACCGCGCCCCAGTGCGCACCGAAACCCGCTCACGCGGGTTTTTTCCGCCCAAAGCGATAGGAGAATTTGATGGAATTCCTCAACACGATCAAGAATCTCATCCCCGACTATGCGAAGGACATTCGCCTGAACCTGGACGGCACCATCGCACGCTCCTCGCTGGAGGGTAACGATGCGGTGGGCGTGGCATTGGCTGCGGCCTTCGCCGCCAAGAGCAAGATCATCGTCGACGCGATCCGCAACGCCGGCGTGCTGTCGCCCGAAGAGCTGAACGGCGCGCTGACCGCGGCCGCGCTGATGGGCATGAACAATGTCTGGTACCCGTATGTCGAGATGGCCGCCGATCCCGATCTGGCGAGCCAGCCCGCGGGCCTGCGCATGAACGCGTATGCCACTCACGGCGGCGTCGACAAGCGCCGCTTCGAGATGTACGCGCTGGCCGCGTCGATCGTCGGCAAGTGCCACTTCTGCGTCCGCTCGCACTACGAGCTGCTGAAGAACGAACAGGGCATGACCTCGCAGCAACTGCGCGATGTCGGCCGCATCGCCGCCGTGATCACCGCCGCGGCCAACGTGATCGCAGCCGAGTAAGGCTGCATCGCCTGTCCTGACCGGAT
Organism: Cupriavidus gilardii; assembly: GCF_013347325.1. Lineage (NCBI taxonomy): Bacteria > Pseudomonadati > Pseudomonadota > Betaproteobacteria > Burkholderiales > Burkholderiaceae > Cupriavidus > Cupriavidus gilardii. The sequence goes on from NZ_CP054625.1 coordinate 15,106, forward strand.
CCCGCCCACGCGGGCATCCCGCATCGCCGATGGCCGCCTTGGGCGGCCATCGTCATTTCCGGCGCGCCGGCGGCGCCGCGCGTCCGCATTTCTCCGACTGCATTTGTGCACGGTCCGGCCTACAATCGAGGCAGATTCTGCTTCGCGGACCCTCCATGAGCCAACTGCCCTCGCCCTCCTCGCCGCATTTCCACTATCGTCTCGCCACCGCTTCGGACTGGGGCCAGATCGCCGCGGTCACGCAGGAAGCGTATGCGCAGTACGAGCTCGAGATCATGGAGGACTGCCGCGCGTCCTTCCAGCAGGGCATGCGTTCGGTGCTCGCGACCAATACGTCCGACATGGAATGGTGGGTCGCCGACACCGATCACGGCATCAGCGGCGCGGTGCTGTTCTGCCACCCGGGCGCGACGCTGCAGGCGCTGGACGGCAGCACGGTGACGCTGGCCCTGCCCGAGGCGCGGCTGCTGTCGGTCAGCCCGCAGGCGCGCGGCCTGGGGCTCGGACGGACGCTGATGCAGATCTGCATCGAGCGGGCGCGCGATATCGGCGCGCAGGCGCTGGTGGTGCGCACCATGCCGGAAATGGGTGCCGCCAACCGGCTGTGCCAGCAGATGGGCTTCGTCAAGCGGACCGAGGCGGGCGCGCGCTCGGGGCCGCTGGAACGGCTGGTCGACTACGTCTACGCGATCGAGCCGAAGGAAGCCGACGCGCCGCAGCCGGGCCTGTAGCGGCGCGCATCGCGCCGAAAGCGCGACGCCGCGCGCTCGACGCGCAAGCGCTCAGTCCTGCGGCGCGACGATGGCGCCGCGCCACAGCAGCACCACCGCCTGCGCGACGATGCCCTCCTGGCGCCCTTCGAAGCCCAGCTTCTCGTTGGTCTTGGCCTTGACGTTGCAGCGGCCGGCCGCGATGCCCAGATCCTCGGCCAGATTGGCCACCATCGCGCCGATATGCGGCGCCAGCTTCGGCGCTTGCGCGATCACCGTCGCATCGACATTGCCCACTTCATAGCCGGCCTCGCGCACACGCCGTACCGCCTCGCGCAGCAGCGCGCGGCTGTCGGCGCCGGCAAAGGCGGGATCGGTGTCGGGGAAATGCCGGCCGATATCGCCGAGCGCCGCGGCCCCGAACAAGGCGTCGGTGATCGCATGCAGCAAGGCATCGGCATCGGAATGGCCGAGCAGGCCGCGGTCGTGGGGAATCTCCACGCCGCCGAGCACCAGCTTGCGGCCCGGCACCAGCGCGTGCACGTCGTAGCCTTGTCCCACGCGGATATCGAAGGGCATCATCGCGGTCGGTCTCCAGAAGAACCAGAAGAAGCGGCGGCGGGCTGGCCGCCGAGCAGGACTTCGGCCAGTGCGAAGTCCTCGGGATAGGTCACCTTGAAATTGCGCAGCGAGCCGTTGACCAGCCGCGGCTTCAGGCCGAGCCGCTCGATCGCGCTGGCCTCGTCGGTCACGACCGCGCCGCTGGCGAGCGCGTCCTCCAGCGCCTGACGCAGGACGCCGACGCGGAACATCTGCGGGGTCTGCGCCTGCCACAGCCCTTCGCGCGGCACGGTGCCGCCGATGCGGGACGGCTGCGAGGGATGCAGCGGTTCCGCATCGGCACGCTTGAGCGTATCGGGTACCGGCACCGCCAGGATGCCGCCGATCGCCGCGTCGGGCCCATCGCCATCGTCCCCTTCGACCGCGCGGATCAGCGTATCGATCATCAGCGGCGTCAACCCGGGACGGGCGGCGTCGTGGACCAGCACCCAGTCCTGATCCTCGGCGCCGAGCTGGACCAGATGCCGCAAGCCGTTCAACACCGATTCATGGCGTGACGAGCCGCCGACGAAGGCCGTATCGAAGCGCAGCCCGGCGAAGGCCGCCGAGCCGAAGCGCGCCTCCAGCGGCAGATCGTCCGGCGCCAGCACCAGCGCGGTCGCGCTGATCGACTCGCAAGCCGAGAACGCGGCGAGCGCATACCAGATCATCGGATGGCCGGCCAGCTCGCGATACTGCTTGGGCAGGCCCGCGCCCGCGCGGCTGCCACTGCCGGCACAGGGAATCAGGGCAAAACGTCGTTCGGACATGCGGCGGACAGGCGGATAAGGGAATCGGCGGGCGGCAAGGCAGGCGGCGCCCGAATGTGGCGGCCGATGGCCGGGCGCTGCGCATTCTATAATACGACCCTCTTCTCGACACCCCCGCCCGCGTTGCCGGCGGGGCGTCGTCGTTTGATCCGAACCGCTTTATGTCCGACGCCAACTCGCCTCCCGCGCTTCCCGTTTCCACTCAGCTGCCGCTGGTCAAGGCCGGCCAGCGCCATCAGATCACCGGCCTGCACGGCTCGGCCGATGCGCTGGCTCTGGCTGCCTATGCCCGCGCGCATCACGACAAGACGCACGGCCAGATGCCGATGCTGGCGGTGATCTGCGCCAACGCGGTCGACGCGCAGCGGCTCGCCGACGAGATCCCGTGGTTCGCCCCGGAGCTGCGCGTACGCGTGCTGCCCGACTGGGAAACCCTGCCCTACGACAGCTTCTCGCCGCACCAGGATCTGGTATCGGAGCGCCTGGCGACGCTGCACGATATCCAGACCGGCCAGTGCGACGTGATGCTGGTGCCCGCGCAGACCGCGCTGTACCGGCTCGCGCCGCCCGCCTTCCTGGCCGCCTACACCTTCTTCTTCAAGCAGGGCGAACGGCTCGACGAGGCCGCGCTGAAGGCGCAGTTCACGCTGGCCGGCTACGAGCACGTCAGCGCGGTGATGCGGCCCGGCGAATACAGCGTGCGCGGCGGCCTGATCGACCTGTTCCCGATGGGCTCGGCGCTGCCGTACCGGATCGACCTGTTCGGCGACGAGATCGAGACGATCCGCGCGTTCGATCCGGACACGCAGCGCAGCCTGTACCCGGTCAAGGAAGTGCGCCTGCTGCCCGGCCGCGAGTTTCCGCTGGACGAGGCCGCGCGCACGGCGTTTCGCGGCCGCTGGCGCGAGGTGTTCGAGGGCGACCCCAGCAAGTCGCCGATCTACAAGGACATCGGCAATGGCGTCCCGTCGGCCGGCATCGAGTACTACCTGCCGCTGTTCTTCGAGTCGGCGGCGACGCTGTTCGACTATCTGCCGGCCGGCACGCATCTGGCCTATGTCGGCGCGATCGACGAGGCGATCCGGCGCTTCTGGACCGATACGCAGCAGCGCTACGACTTCATGCGGCACGATCGCGAGCGGCCGCTGCTGCCGCCCGCGCAGCTGTTCCTGAACGAGGAGCAGTTTTTCAGCGCCGCCAAGCCGCTGGCGCGGCTGGTGCTGCAGCAGGGCCCGGCCGGCGCCGATGCCGTGCCGCTGTCGGCCGCGCTGCCCGACGTCTCGGTCAATCGCCGCGCCGAAGACCCGCTGGTCAATCTCGAGGCGCTGCTGCTGCGCAAGCAGGCGCGCGTGCTGATGTGCGCCGATTCGGCGGGCCGCCGCGAGACGCTGCTGCAGCTGTTCGCCGACAGCGGCCTGCGCCCGCACCCGGTCGAGGACTGCGCCGCCTTCCTCGCCGGCGACGCGACGTTCGCGATCGCGGTGGCGCCGCTGCAGAGCGGCTTCGTGCTGCCCGGTGCCGACGGCCATCCCGATCTCGCCTTCGTCACCGAGGCCGAGCTCTATGCGAATACCGCGCGCCGCGCCGGCCGCCGCAAGCAGGAACAGGCCAGCAGCGTCGACGCGATGGTGCGCGACCTGGCCGAGCTGAAGATCGGCGACCCCGTCGTGCACAGCGAACACGGCATCGGCCGCTACCAGGGCCTGGTCACGCTGGACATGGGCCAGGGCGACGAGGAATTCCTGCATCTGGACTACGACAAGGGCAGCAAGCTGTATGTGCCGGTCCACCAGCTGCATGTGATCTCGCGCTATTCGGGCGCCGACCCGGAGACCGCGCCGCTGCATTCGCTCGGCTCGGGCCAGTGGGAGCGCGCCAAGCGTCGCGCCGCGCAGCAGATCCGCGATACCGCCGCCGAGCTGCTGAACCTGTACGCGCGCCGCGCGCTGCGCGAGGGCCATGCGTTCGCGCTGTCGCCGAAGGACTACGAGACCTTCGCCGAGAGCTTCGGCTTCGAGGAGACGCCGGACCAGGCCGCGGCGATTGCCGCGGTGATCGCCGACATGACCTCGGGCAAGCCGATGGACCGCCTGGTCTGCGGCGACGTCGGCTTCGGCAAGACCGAGGTGGCGCTGCGCGCGGCCTTCGTCGCGGTGATGGGCGGCAAGCAGGTCGCGATGCTGGCGCCGACCACGCTGCTGGCCGAGCAGCATTTCCAGACGCTGTCGGACCGCTTCGCCGACTGGCCGGTGCGCATCGTCGAGCTGTCGCGCTTCAAGACGAAGAAGGAGGTCGAGGCCGCGATCAAGCAGATCAACGACGGCACCGTCGATATCGTGATCGGCACGCACAAGCTGCTGTCCGACGACGTGCGCTTCCAGCGGCTGGGCCTGGTCATCATCGACGAAGAGCACCGCTTCGGCGTGCGCCAGAAGGAAGCGCTGAAGACGCTGCGCGCCGAGGTCGACGTGCTGACGCTGACCGCGACGCCGATCCCGCGTACGCTGGGCATGGCGCTCGAGGGATTGCGCGACTTCTCGGTGATCGCCACCGCGCCGCAGAAGCGGCTGGCGATCAAGACGTTCGTGCGGCGCGAGGAAGACGGCGTGCTGCGCGAGGCGATCCTGCGCGAGCTCAAGCGTGGGGGCCAGGTCTATTTCCTGCACAACGAGGTCGAGACCATCGAGAACAAGCGCGCGCGGCTGGCCGAGCTGGTGCCGGAGGCACGCATCGCGGTCGCGCACGGACAGATGCACGAGCGCGAGCTCGAACGCGTGATGCGCGATTTCGTCGCGCGGCGCGCCAATATCCTGCTGTGCACGACCATCATCGAGACCGGCATCGACGTGCCGTCGGCCAACACGATCCTGATCCACCGCGCCGACAAGTTCGGCCTGGCGCAGCTGCACCAGCTGCGCGGGCGCGTCGGCCGCTCGCACCACCAGGCCTACGCCTACCTGCTGGTGCACGATCCGGAAGGGTTGACCAAGCAGGCGCAGCGGCGGCTCGAGGCGATCCAGCAGATGGAGGAGCTCGGCTCGGGCTTCTATCTGGCGATGCACGACCTCGAGATCCGCGGCGCCGGCGAGGTGCTGGGCGACAAGCAGTCGGGCGAGATCCACGAGATCGGCTTCCAGCTGTACACCGACATGCTGAACGCCGCGGTCAAGGCGCTGAAGGCCGGCAAGGAGCCGGACCTGATGGCGCCGCTGGCGGCGACCACCGAGATCAACCTGGGCACGCCGGCGCTGCTGCCGAACGACTACTGCACCGACGTGCACGAGCGGCTGTCGCTGTACAAGCGGCTGGCCAACTGCGAGCGGCCGGAGCAGGTCGACGACATCCACGAGGAACTGGTCGACCGCTTCGGGCGCCCGCCGGCGCAGGCGCAGGCGCTGATCGAAACGCACCGGCTGCGCATCGCCGCGGTGCCGCTGGGCGTGCGCAAGATCGACGCGGGCGAGGCGTCGATCAGCGTGCAGTTCGTGCCCAACCCGCCGATCGACGCGATCCGCATCATCGACCTGGTGCAGAAGAACCGGCATATCAAGCTGGCCGGCCAGGACAAGCTGCGCATCGAGGCGAAGATGCCCGACGTGGCGGTGCGCGCGCAGACGATCAAGCAGATGCTGCGGCAGCTGGCTTGACGATGTGCCGGGGGACACGGCGCGGCAAAGTGGACCCCGGCACATGTCCAGGTGTAGGATCGGACATCCAACAGCGTGATCCTGCCGCATGCCAGCCCATACCCCTGCTCCCACCGACGCCTTCACGGACATTCCCGAACACGCCGCCCTCGACTGGACCCGCCGGCTGATCGAGTTCGACACCACCAGCCGCGAATCCAATCTGGGCCTGATCGAGACGGTGCGCGACCACTTCGCCGCCCGCGGCCTGAAGCCCCACCTGAGCTACAACCCGCAGCGCAACAAGGCCAATCTGCATGTGACCGTGCCCGCGGCCGACGGCAGCGAGCAGCGCGGCATCGTGCTGTCCGGGCATACCGACGTGGTGCCGGTCGACGGCCAGGACTGGAGCACCGATCCGTTCCGGCCGGCGCTGCGCGACGGCAAACTGTATGGCCGCGGCGCCTGCGACATGAAGGGCTTCATCGGCACCAGCCTCGCGCTGCTGCCCACGCTGCTGCAGGCGCGGCTGCGCGAACCGGTGCACTACGCGCTGTCGTTCGACGAAGAAGTCGGCTGCATGGGCGCCCCCTATCTGATCGACGACCTGCGCGAGCGCGGCATCCAGCCCGCGGGCTGCATCGTCGGCGAGCCGACCAGCATGCGCGTGATCGTCGCCCACAAGGGCATCAACGCCTATCGCTGCTGCGTCAAGGGTCAGGCCGCGCATTCGTCGCTGACCCCGCGCGGCGTCAATGCGATCGAATACGCGGCGCGGCTGATCTGCTTCATCCGCGACCTCGCCGACGAGTTCCGCGCCAAGGGGCCCTACGACGATGCGTTCGACGTGCCCTTCACCACCGCATCGACCGGCACGATCCAGGGCGGCATCGCGCTGAACACGATTCCCGCGCTGTGCGAGTTCGTGTTCGAGTACCGCAACCTGCCGGGCGTCGATCCGGAGGCGATCCGCGCGCGCATCGAGGCCTATGCCAACGACGTGCTGCTGCCGCGCATGCGCGCCGAGCATGCCGACGCGGACCTGAGCATCACGCGCATCGCCGCGGCGCCGGCGCTCGACGCCGCCGAGCGCGATGCGATCACGCAGCTGGTGCGCGCGCTGACCGGTGACAACGCGATCAGCAAGGTCGCCTACGCCACCGAGGGCGGGCTGTTCCAGCGCGCCGGCATCCCGGCCGTGGTCTGCGGCCCCGGCGACATCCAGCAGGCCCACAAGGCCGACGAGTTCGTCGCGCTGGAGCAGCTCGCGCAATGCGAGGCCTTCCTGCACAAGGTTGTCGACAGCCTGCGCCTCGCGGCCTGACGGTTCCCGTCGGGACACCACGACAGCCACGACACCCAACCCCGCGGGCGCGGCGCGCCTGCTCACCGATGGCCTGAACGGCCGGGCCGCGCATGGTCCGGCCGGAATCTCAAGGGGCACGCAGAGGCCCCGTTGCAGAACCTATCGCAACACCAACCACAACGACACCAAAGGAGAACTCCACATGGCAGCACGCCGCTCCCCCGCTTTCGCTCCCAGCCAACGATTCCTGACGCTGCCGGCCGCCTTGTCCGCGCTGGCGGCGGCCGCCGGCCTGCTGTGCGGCTCCGCGCTGCTTTCGCCGGCGCTGGCACAGACCGCCACGCCTGCCGCGGCGCAGAGCCTGGCAAGCAGCGGCGACCCTGCCCTGCACGCGCAGATCGAGACGCGCGCCAAGGCGGCCGAGGCCCGGCTGATCGCCTGGCGGCGCGACATCCACCAGCATCCGGAGCTCGGCAACTACGAGACGCGCACCGCGAAGCTGGTCGCCGACCACCTGCGCAAGCTCGGCATGGACGTCAAGACCGGCGTCGCCAAGACCGGCGTGGTGGGCCTGCTCAAGGGCGGCAAGCCCGGGCCGGTGGTGGCGCTGCGCGCCGACATGGACGCGCTGCCGGTCAAGGAGCGCGTCGACGTGCCGTTCGCCTCGAAGGCCAAGGGCAAGTACCTCGGCAAGGAGGTCGACGTGATGCATGCCTGCGGCCACGACACCCACGTCGCGATCCTGATGGCGACCGCCGAGGTGCTGGCCGGGATGAAGGACCAGCTGCCCGGCACCGTCAAGTTCATCTTCCAGCCGGCCGAGGAAAGCCCGGCGGACATCGAGCCGGACGGCACCAATATCTGGGGCGCGAAGCAGATGGTGGCCGAGGGCGTGCTGGAGAACCCGAAGGTCGATGCGATCTTCGGCCTGCATGTCAGCAGCGGCATCGAGTCGGGCAAGCTGGCCTGGCGCAGCGGGCCGGCGATGGCCGCCGCCGACCAGTTCTGGATCGACGTCAAGGGCCGCCAGACCCATGGCGCGCGCCCGTGGGGCGGCATCGACCCGATCGTGGTGTCGTCGCAGATCGTGCTCGGTCTGCAGACGATCCAGAGCCGGCAGGTCAATGCAATGCTGGAGCCGTCGGTGATCACCGTCGGCACGATCCACGGCGGCAACCGCATGAACATCGTGCCGGAGAAGGTCGAGATGATGGGCACCATCCGCACCTATGACGAGGGCATGAAGAAGGACATCCATGCGCGGATGAAGCGCACCACCGAGTCGATCGCGGCCAGTTCCGGCGCCGAGGCGACCTTCCGCGTGGTCGAGCTCTACAACGCGACCGTCAACCAGCCCGCGCTGACCGAGAAGATGGCGCCGACGCTCAAGCGCGTGGCCGGCGACGGCAACTGGATGCTGGCGCCCAAGGCCACCGCGTCGGAGGACTTCTCGTTCTACCAGGAGAAGGTGCCGGGCCTGTTCTTCAATCTCGGCGTGACGCCGAAGGGCACCGATGTCACCAAGGCGCCGTCGAACCACTCGCCGGAGTTCTACGTCGATGAGCCGGCGCTGATCCATGGCGTGCGGGCGCTGTCGAACCTGACGGTCGACTACATGACGATGGCCCAGCGCTAAGGGGCCGGGCGGGCCGGGCGCAGGGGCAGGCGCGGGACGATTACAATAGCGTCCTTTCACCGCCGCCCCTGCCCCGTACGGGGCGGCGCATGCATCCGACCCGTCCATGCCCCTGATTGTCCAAAGCCTCCAACCCATCGCCTCCCAGGATATCGACACGCTGCGCGCGCTTGCCGACGCGCCCGGCCTGAGCCTGCGCGCCGACACCGTCGCCACGGCCGAGGCCTGCGCGCCGCTCGACGACCGGCTGCGCGATGCGCTGGAGACGTTCTGCGAGCCGCGCCGGCTCGACTGGGCGGTGCTGCCGACGCACCGGACCCTGTCCGACTTCCGGCTGGTCGCGATGGACATGGATTCGACGCTGATCACGATCGAGTGCATCGACGAGATCGCCGATTTCTGCGGCCTGAAGGCCGAGGTCTCGGCGATCACCGAGGCGGCGATGCGCGGCGAGATCACCGACTTCAACGAAAGCCTGCGGCGCCGCGTCGCGCTGCTCAAGGGGCTCGATGCCAGCGTGCTGGACCGCGTCTACGAGGAACGGCTGCGGCTGTCGCCGGGCGCCGAGCGGATGCTCGAGGCCGCGCGCGCCGCGGGCCTGCGTACGCTGCTGGTATCGGGCGGCTTCGTGCACTTCACCGAGAAGCTGAAGGCCCGGCTGGGCCTCGATTACGCCCGCGCCAATACGCTCGAGATCGTCGACGGCAAGCTGACCGGCCGCGTCGAGGGCGAGATCGTCAATGCCGAGGTCAAGGCCCGCACCGTGCGCGAGACCTGCGAAGCGATCGGCGCCGATCCGCGCCAGGCGATCGTGATGGGCGACGGCTCGAACGACCTGAAGATGATGGCGATCGCCGGCCTGTCGGTCGCGTTCCGCGCCAAGCCGGTGGTACGCGCGCAGGCCAGCGTGGCGTTCAACCATGTCGGGCTCGATGGGTTGTTGAATCTGTTCGCGGCTTGACCTCAGTCGACCTCAGTCGACCTCAGTCGACCTCTGTCGGCCTTTGTCGACCTCTGTCGGCGGACCTCTCTGCCGACCAGGCTCCGTAGTCTCCTGCCGCCGCATTGCCCTGTCCCCAACCCTCTCCCGCAAGCGGGAGAGGGAGAACGCCGCCGGTGTCGGCGACCCCATCCCCGCTCCGTAACGCTTCCCGCCTCCGCCACCCGGCCCCCTCTCCCGCTTGCGGCAGAGGGGCTTGAGCAGTGGCAAGCCGCACCCGTCACCGCGTCTTCCAATACATTGCAAACAATATCAATAACTTGCATCGTCAAATACGAATCATTACCATTTGTGTTTTGAATTCCGTAACAAAATATTGGCGATGCAACTCTTTGCCGCTCTTCTCGGCCTGGCGGGCGCTGCCTGCCTGTATCTGGCCGGTCCCAACCAGGTGCTGCTGCGCCGGCCGCCCCAACGCCGGATGATGGTGTGGCTCGGCATCGTGCTGACGTCGGCCGGCGCGGTCGGCTGGTCGGTCGAGCACAGCTGGCCCTCTTCGATCGCCGCGACGCTGGCCACGCTCGGCACCGGCCTGTCGCTGTGGCCCTTCCTTGGCTGTTATCTGCACAAGCGCCGCGGCGGCGAGGAGGCGGCATGAACGGCGGCATCGGTACCAAATGGCTGGCCGGCACCCTGCTCGGCTTTCCGCTGTCGCTGGCGGTCTGCACGCTGGCGATCCTGTGGCTGCCGGGCGGCTGGCAGAGCGGCATCATCGGCGCGGTGACCGCCAGCCTGCCGCTGTGGGTCGCGATCATCAGCACCAGCCTGCTGTTTTCCAGCAGCCGCGCCGCCTGGCTCTGGCTTGGCGCGGCCAATCTGATCTGTTTCGGTGCGTTGTGGGGATGGCGGCTGATGGCCGTGCCCGGCGCGGCCGCGTAAGGAGTTGGCCATGAAGGCTGCAACGCTGCGCGTTTATCAGACGCTGCATACCTGGGTCGGCCTGATGGCCGGCTGGGCCCTGTTCATCGCGTTCTTCGCCGGCGCGATCACGGTGTTCCACCACGAGCTGCACGAGTGGCAGTCGCCGGCGCGTATCCGCGGCGAAACCCACACCGCCGCCAAGCCGTCGCCCGAGGACCTGGACCGCTTCGTCGCCACGCTGGTCAAGGCCCATCCCGAGGCCGCGGCCAGCGTCTATATCGGCCTGCCGACCGAAGGCGAGCCGCACACCACTGCCTACTGGATGGACGCCAAGGGCGAGTGGCAGACCACCAACGAGGAGAAGCTCGGCGCGGGCCGGACCTCGCCGCAGGACACCTCGCTCGACGGCGTGCGCGGCGAGCTGTCGAACTTCCTGAACGCCCTGCACTACACGCTGGGCCTGCCGATGCAGGCCGGCATGCATTTCATGGGCGTGGTGTCGGTGCTGTACGGGCTGGCGCTGGTTTCCGGCGTGCTGCTGCATCTGCCGCGGCTGAAGAAGGACCTGTTTGCCGTGCGCCCGGGCCGCAACCTGAAGCGCTTCTGGATGGACGCGCACAACGTGATCGGCCTGTTCAGCCTGCCCTTCCATCTGGTCATCGCGATCACCGGCGCGCTGTTCTGCGTGTCGATGACGCTGACGATGGCCTTCAACGTGCTGACCTTCGACGGCAAGCTGATGTCGGCCCTGCCTACCGCAATGTCGTCGGTGCCGGAGGTGCAGGCGGCCGGCAAGCCGGCGCCGCTGATGCCGGCGCGCGAACTGATCGAGATCGCGCAGCGCACCGCCGGCGACGGCTTCAAGCCGAATTCCGTCCGTTATCAGCGTGTGGGCGACGCCAATGCGCTGATCGAAGTGCGCGGCGACAGCGAGCGCGCGCTCGGCAATTTCGGCTCGGTCGGCATCCATGCCGCCGCCGGCCAGCCCGACAGCGGGCGCGTGATCGCCAATCAGACCGCCAGCGGGCGGGACGCCAACCATGGCCTGTACAGCGCGCTGTTCGCGCTGCATTTCGGCACCTACGGCGACCTGGCGCTGCGGCTGGTCTATCTGATCGCCGGGCTGGCGGGGGCCTTCCTGTTCTACTCGGGCAATCTGCTGTGGATCGAGTCGCGCCGCAAGGCACGCCAGGCCGAGCAGCCGCGCGTGCACCGGCTGCTGGCGCAGGCCACGGTCGGCGTCTGCATCGGCTGCTGTGTCGGCGTGGCGGTGGCCTTCACCGGCGCGCTGCTGTGGCCCGAGCGTCCGTCGTCGTTTGTCTACTTCCCGGTGTTCTTCGCCGCGCTGGCCTGGGCGCTGCTGCGTCCGCCCGTGCGCGCCGCGATCGAGCTGCTGTACGCGGCGGCGCTGGCCTATCTGGCGGTACCGGTGGCCAACGCGATCCTGACCGGCGACCATCTGCTGCGCAGCGTGCGGCAAGGCGAATGGGCCGTCGCCGGCTTCGACATCGGCGCGCTGGTGTTCGCGGTCGGCTTCGTCGCGCTGGCACGCGCCACGCAGCGCCGTGCCCGCACCGGCCCCGCCGACTCGGTATGGGCGCCGCGCCCGAGCCGCGGCGATCCGGGCCCGTCGGCGCCGCCGGTGGTCGACACGCCGTAACACCGGCCGCACCGGGCCTCCCCGGTGCCCCCACCGCACCCACCGAGGCGCGGCAGGGCCGAGCGGCGCGGTTCCCGGCGCCGCGGCCCACAACACCACCCCCCACCCAATCTGCACAGCTCCCAGGCGCACGCGGTCCCCCGTGGCGTCCGGGGAGCCGTGCGCGTTCGCATAACGCATTCGCATCACGACCGAAGAGGAAATCGAGCCATGTCCAACCCTCGCCGCGGCCGCCCCGCGCTGACACCGCTGGCGCGCCAGCTTGCCCTGATCGTCGCCGTCGGCGGCGCCGCCACGCCGGCGCTCGCGCAGAACGCCACGGGCACCGCCGCCGTTCCACCTACCCCCGCTGCCACACCCACCGCCACCGCGCAGGCCGAACTGCCGACCGTCCACGTCACCGCCGGCAGCGAGCCCGCCTATCGCGCCCGCGACGCCAGCACCGGCGCCCTCGGCGACAAGCCGCTGCAGGACACGCCGTTCTCGGTGTCGGTGGTGCCGCAGGAGCTGATCGAGAACCGCCAGGCCATCACGCTGGGCGACGTGTTCCGCGGCGATCCGTCGGTCGCGCCGATCGGCGACGGCTATATCGGCGAGTCGGCGGGTTTGACGATCCGTGGCCTGCATCTCGATCTGCTCGAGGGCTACAAGATCGACGGCCTCGCCATCCCGAACTGGGGCAGCGACGTGCCGCTCGAACACTTCGAACGCGTCGAGCTGCTCAAGGGCCTCGGCGGCTTCATGTACGGCTTCGGCGCACCGGGCGGCATCGCCAACTTCGTCACCAAGCGCCCCACCTCGAAATTCGCCGGCAGCGCGACGCTCGGCTATGTCTCGGACGGGGTGCTGCGCGAGTCGATCGACGTCGGCGGCCGCTTCGGCGCGAACGACATGTTCGGCGCGCGCGCCGGCTTCGTGCACGAGGAAGGCGACACCTTCGTCGACGGCGGCCATATCAAGCGCGATTCCGCCTCGGTGGCGCTCGACGCAAGGCTGAGCCCCAACCTGCGCTGGTCGCTCGACGGCCTCTACCAGCAGCGCAACGTCAAGGGCGCCTACTACGGCATCATCCCCGGCCAGGACTTCGGCGCGCCGGTGACCGAATTCGTCCACACGCCCCGCACGCTCGACGGCAGCCAGCGCGTGGCGAGCAAGGGCACCTATTACGAGACCGAGATCAAGAGCATCGGCACGGAGCTCAACTGGGGCTTCGCCGACGACTGGAACCTGCGCACCTCGTACCGCTTCACGCAGCAGAACCGCGGCAACGCCGACAGCGCGATCCTGCTGCTGGACAACGCCGGCAACTACGCCGAGAACCAGTACAGCTCGTACTCGCGCTACCACTATCAGCACGCCCAGACGATGGCGACCGGCAAGGTCCGCACCGGCAGCATCGAGCACGACATCGCCGCGGGCCTGTCGTGGCAGAGCCTGGTGCAGAACTGGGGCAGCTTCGCCGGCGGCGGCATCATCGGCTACGGCAATCTGTACGATCCCGGCCAGTTCGTGCCGACCGGCCTGCCGCTGTCGCGCGTGCCGTCGTCGGACGTGCTGTACCGCGCGTCGAAGATCGAGCAGAAGTCCGTCTTCTTCAGCGACACGATCAAGTTCAACGAGCAGTGGTCGGTACTGGCTGGCCTGCGCTACACGCGCTACGACCAGACCGGCTACACGCCGGAGGGCGCGATCTCGAGCACCTACAGGAAGTCGCCGCTGACGCCGACCGTCGCGCTGATGTACAAGCCGGTGCAGCCGCTGACGCTGTACGGCAGCTATGTCGAATCGCTCGAAGCCGGAGGCTCCGCACCGCTGACCGCGCGCAACGCGGGCGAGGTGTTCGGTCCGCTCAAGAGCCGCCAGTACGAGATCGGCGCCAAGGCCGAACTGGAGGACTGGACCATCAATGCGGCGCTGTTCCAGATCCAGCGCGGCCTGAACTACCTTCGCAACGACAACGTCTACACGCAGGATGGCGAGACCCGCTATCGCGGCATCGAACTGTCGGCCCGCGGCAAGCTCGCGCGCGACTGGACGCTGATGGGCGGCGTCACGCTGCTCGATTCGGAGAACGTCGAAGCTTCGCCAGACGTGCTGGGCAAGCGGGCCTACAGCGCGCCGACCTTCAAGGCCACCGCCTACATCGAGTACGCGGTACCGCCCGTGCCCGGCCTGGTGCTGACCGCCGGCGGCCAGTACGTGTCGAAGATGGCGCTGGAGGCGAACAACAGCAACTGGGTGCCGGCGTACCACACCTTCGATGCGGGTATCCGCTATTCGACCAAGCTGGGCAAGACGCCGGCGGTGTTCCGGCTGGTGGTCGACAACCTGACCAACGAGAAGTACTGGCTGCCAAGCTACGGCTTCATCCTGACCCAGGGTGCGCCGCGTACGGTGCGGGCCAGCGCGACGTTCAGCTTCTGACGTGGTGCCGTCGCGGCAGCAAGACGCAAGCAGAAACGAGGAAGGCGGACCGGTGGGTCCGCCGTGTTGTCGCGCTGGTCCTTGGCGAGGGTCGCGTCAGGCCCGGAAAACGTCCTCGATCACTTCCGCGCGCAGAAGCTGAATGCCCCAGCGCTCGAGTTCTTCAGAGGTTGCGATCTCGATCCGCTGCACAACGGACGTTTGCAGCGGGCCAAAGCGCTCGGCCAACTGCTTTTGCAGCATGCGGGCCTCGCCTTCTTGCCGAGCCTCCTCGCGGAGCTTGTGGGTGAAACGTTGTAGATTGGCACCTACCACTTGCATGTCGACCTCCATCAATTGAAACACCTGATCGGGTGTCAGGACGCTGCCCCGTTGGCCGCACAGCAATGCCGCGAAGGTCTTGGCGAACGCCAGCTTGAGTTTCGGCTCATGCCGCAAGCGCGTCCTGCATTCGATCATCAGCGACACGACAGTATCGTAATCGGCTGCCCGCTCAATGCGAAACAGCAGCGCCGCTAGATTGTCATCGGGCAACTGCGCTTCGCTCAATCGGTTGATGTCCAGCAACGTATGTTGCTGGTGCAATTGACACGCTGCCAAGCCGTTGGGCAGCGACACAACGACATCGCGGATGTTCGTACATGCGCTCCATGGCGTATCGCCGTTATACAGGACGATCGACAGCGCCGCCGGCACCCTGCGATCCGGCAACACCTGGCCCGCGCGAACAAGCTCCTGGTGCAGCAAAGCCGTATAGGCCGCCATGCGCGGCGCCATGTAGCGATCGATGGTGCTCTGGAATTCGAGCAGCACGTACAGGTGGCCCCATGGATCGCCGGCATCGACACGCCACACCATGTCGCTGGCACGCTGCCGCATGTTGTCGGCGACGTAGTTGCCGGAAACCCGTTCCAGCGTCGAGTAGTCCAGCGCGCGAAGCCAGTCGCTGCGAATGAATTCGCGCAAGAGGTCGCGCATCATTTCCGGCATGGCGAACAACAGTTTGTAGCCGGCGTCGTAGTCCCTGGCCATTGCTTCGTTCAGCGTTGTTGAGATGCCGCAAAGAATGCCTTTGCACGGGACCTCGTGCTGACGAAAAGATGTGCCGTACTTTAGGTTGCAGACGGGATGGGGCGAGCCAGCTTCGCCACGGCGTGATCCGGCTTCCGGGCCCTGCAACGGAACGAGGCCCGCTCAACCGACCAGATTCGCTTCCATCGCCGCCTTCAGATCGGCAATCAGGTCGCGCGTATCCTCCAGCCCGATATACAGCCGCACCAGTTCGCCAGCGTCCTGCCAGCCGGCGGGCGGCCAGCTGCCCGCCGGGCGCATCGTCGGCACGTGGTACGGCACGGCCAGGCTGTGCGCGCCGCCCCAGGACCAGCCGATCGAGAACAGTCGCAGCGCCTCGACGAAGGCATCGACCTGGGCGCGCGGATAGCGCGCGCGCAGCACTACCGCGAACAGGCCGCTCGCCCCGGAGAAATCGCGGCGCCAGAAAGCGTGGCCGGGACAGTCCGGCAGCGCCGGATGCAGGACCCGGGCAACCTCGGGCCGCTGCGCCAGCCACTCGGCGACCTCGCGGGCGGCGCGGTCGTGCGCGGCGAGCCGCACCGGCATGCTCGGCAGCGAGCGCAGCACCAGGTAGCAGTCGTCGGCCGACACGCCCCAGCCCATCAGCATGCGCACGCGCTTGATGCGCTGGTAGAGCTTGTCGTCGCGGCACAGCACCGCGCCCATCAGCACATCGCTGCCGCCGGACTGGTACTTCGTCAGCGCCTGCACGGACAGGTCGATGCCCTTGTCGAAGGGACGGAAATAGATGCCGGCCGACCAGGTGTTGTCGATCGCGGTCAGCACGCCGCGCGCCTTGGCGGCGGCGACGATGGCCTCGCTGTCCGGCACCTCCATCGTCACGGAGCCCGGGGCCTCCATCCAGATCAGCCGCGTATTGGGCCGGATCAGCTCGGCGATGCCGGCGCCGATCATCGGGTCGTAGGGTCGTACCGTGATGCCGAAATCGCGCGCCAGCCATTCGCCGTGCTCGCGATTGGGACCGTAGACGTTGTACGGCACCAGCACGTCGTCGCCGGCCTTCAGCAGCGCGAAATAGACCAGCGAGATCGCGCCGAGGCCGGCGTGCAGCTCGGCCAGCCCCTCGCGTGTGAACGGATGCTTCTCGATCGAGACGAAATGCAGGCGCGCGCAGCGGCGCGGATCGTCGCGCCAGGCCTGCCACGTCGCCAGGAAATTGAGCCCCTGGCCAAAGCCCGTCTCGACGATGACGAACTGCTCCCGGCCCTGCCACGCCTGCGGCAGGCCATTGCCGCCGAGAAACACGTGCCGCGCCTGCGCCAGTCCGCCCTCGACGCTGTGATAGACGTCGTCATAGCGCGGCGAGTACGGCGTCCCCTGGTCGGACAGGATCGGCTCGGCGGGATCGAGGGCGCGGGGCATCGGGAGAACAAAAACGGGGCGGAGGACTGCGGGGAAAGGCGTCTCGCGGCACGGCAAAACCGCCGCAGCATGCTGCATGACGGCGCTGGGCGCCGCGGAAGGTCGGCCGGATGGTAGCATGGCGCCCTGCTCCGCCCGCCCCTGCCATGCTCAGCTATCGCCACGCCTTTCACGCCGGCAATCACGCCGACGTTCTCAAGCACGCCATCGTCGCCCACCTGCTCGATTACCTGACGCAGAAGGACAAGCCGTTCTGGTATATCGACACGCATGCCGGCGCCGGCCTCTATGCGCTGGACGAAGGCTACGCGACCAGGAAGTCGGAGTTCGAGACCGGCATCGCGCCGCTGTGGCGCGCCGCCGCGGACGGCCGTGCGCTGCCGCCGCTGCTGCAGCAATACCTGGACCAGGTGCGCACGCTCAATCCCGACGGCCGCCTGCGGCACTATCCCGGCTCGCCGTGGCTGGCCTGGCAGACGCTGCGCGAGGCGGACCGGCTGCGGCTGTTCGAATTGCACAGCACCGAGATCCAGGTGCTGCGCGAGAACTTCCGCGGCGCGGGCCGTCGCGTGATGCTGTATGACGGTGATGGTTTCGGCGGCATCAAGGCCATCCTGCCGCCCCCGCCGCGCCGCGCGCTGGTGCTGATCGATCCGTCTTACGAGGACAAGCAGGACTACGCGCGCACCTTGCAATGCCTGCGCGACGGGCTGCAGCGCTTTGCCACGGGGACCTATGCGGTCTGGTATCCGCAGGTGCAGCGGCGCGAGTCCGTGCAATTGCCGGTCCAGATGAAGGCGCTGCCGTTCAAGAGCTGGCTGCACGCGACGCTGACCGTCAAGCACCCGGTGCCCGGCGGACTCGGCCTGCACGGCAGCGGCATGTTCGTCGCCAATCCGCCGTGGACCTTGCGCGCCGCGCTGGAGGCGGCGCTGCCGGCGCTGGTCGAACTGCTCGGCCAGGACGCCGGCGCCGCCTTCACGCTGGAAGGCGAACAGCCCTGAGCGCGGGACAGCGCTGCGTGCCGGCGCTGCGCCCGCCCCGCTACATCATGCGGCGGGTGAACTGCCCTCGCTCGGCGCCGGCCATCAGATCCAGGAACGCTTCCGTCGTCATATGGATCAGTTCCTCGTGGTCGCCCGCCTCGAAATAGACCTCGGGCTGGCCGAGCAGGC